>CAWFQR010000021.1:0-8647 GCA_963818035.1 uncultured Solirubrobacteraceae bacterium | reverse complement strand
CTTCGAAGAGAGCGAGGTGCATGTGGGCGCCTAGCATGCCAAGCCTCGCCAGCGGCGCCTCGGCGGCTACCACGGAAGGCCCCGCTCGCCCGTCCCCGGCGACCGCGCCGAGGTGCGCGGTCCGGCCCCGCCCGCGCACGGATCGTCCACTTCTTCGATGTGTTCCGGCAGTCTTGGTAGCTTCACGCCATGGACGGGACCGGTCTCCGTCCCCTGCGTGTGGGGGAGATACTCGACGCGGGGATCAAGGTCTACGTCCGGAACGCCCGCACGCTGATCGGGCTGACTGCGATCGTGGTCGTCCCGTTCCAGGTGCTGAGCGCGGTCGTGCTGCTCTCGACCGTCTCGAACGGGTACGAAATCCCGCACGGCAGCGTCGCCACGATCGGTACGCGCACGACCCACGCGACCTCGCTCGGCGCCAACGCGGTGATCGACATCACGAACCTGCTGGTGAGCGTCCTGACGACCGCTGCCTGCGTCAAGGCCGTCAGCGACCTCTACCTCGACCACCCGACCGGAGTCGGCATCTCGCTCCGCTTCGCCCTGCGCCGCCTGCCGGCGCTGCTCTGGCTGGAGATCCTCACCGGCGTGCTGCTGGCACTCGCGTTCGTCGCGATCGTGATCCCCGGCATCTGGCTCTACGCGGCGTGGTCGGTGGCGACCCCCGCCCTGTTGATCGAGGGCCGCCGTGGGTGGGGCGCGCTGTTGCGCTCGTTCCGCCTGGTCCGCGGCCGGTGGTGGCCGACCGCCGGGGTGCTGATCGTCTCCGAGCTGATGGCCGTGATCCTCGGCGGCGCGATCCAGGCGCTGCTGGTCGGCGTGTTCCTCGCGGGAGGCTCGGTCGTCGTCGTGGCGCTGACGGTCTCGCTCGCGGCCGGGATCGGCGCGATCCTCACACGCCCGTTCGTCTCGACGATGAGGACCGTCCTCTACTACGACCTGCGCGTGCGCAAGGAGGGCTACGACCTGGAGCTGCTGGCCGAGCAGCTCGGGATCCCGGCCTCGGCGATGCCGGCGGTCGCCGTCGGCCCTGAGGCCGTCGGCCGGCCCGATGGACCGCCGTTCTGGCCGCCGCCCCCGGGATGGAAGCCCTCGCCCGCACCCGGAGATGCCCGGCACGACTAGCGCCGTGGCGCCCGCGGCGGCGGCCCGGCAGAGCGCGAAGGCGATCCTCGCCGAACCACGGTTCCACGCGCCGGTCGTGCCGCGGCCCCTGCATGGCGCGCTCCACGACATCGGACGCGCTCTCGAAGCGCCCGTGAGCTTCGTCAACGAAACGGTGCTCGAACTCGGCCGCCAGGTGCCCGGTGGCTCCTCGGCCGTCTGGGTGTTGCTCGCGCTGATCGTGCTCGGCGTCACCGCGCTGCTCGCGGCACGCGGTTCGCGACTGGCGCTCGCCCAGGGGTCCGCCGAGCTCTCGCGGGGGGATGGGCCGGCGCCCTTGACCGCGCGTGAGCTCGAGCAGCAGGCGGGTGCCGCCGAGCGGGCCGGACGGTACGACGAGGCGATTCGCTTCCGCTTCCAGGCCGGTCTGCGCAGGCTCGCCGAGCGAGAGCGGGTCAGCGATGCGCCGACGCTCGTCAACGGCGAGATCGCACGGATCCTGCGCTCGAGCGCCTTCGACGAGATCGCGCGCCGCTTCGACGAGGTCACCTACGGCGGCGATCGCGCCGACGCGCAGGATGCCGAGCAGTCGCGGCTGGGATGGGAGCGCCTGTTGAGGAGCGGCGGCGGATGAGCGTCGCGACCGCGGAGCTCGCGGCGCAGAGCGCTCCCCCCAGCGGGCGGCGCTGGTGGGCGTGGACGCTCGCCGGCGTAGTCCTCGCGTTCGTCGCGCTGGCGCTGCTCGGCGGCGTGTTCGGAAGCGAACCGGGAGGACCCGTCTCGTCCTCATACGCGACCAACGGCACCGGCGTCGCCGCCTGGGCCGAGCTCGCCGCACGAAGCGGCCGGCCGGTCACCCAGCTCCGTGCGCCGCTGCAGAGCGCCGATCTCGCGCCCGGCGAGACGCTCGTGCTGCTCGAACCCGACGCGCTGCTGCCCGACGAGGGCCGGCGGTTGATCGAGTTCGTGCGCGCCGGCGGCCGCCTCGTCTACGGCAGCGGCGCGAACACCGGCCTGATGCTCGCGCTGCTGAGCGCGCCGCCTCACCGCGCTGCCACGAGGGCGACGCGATACACCGCCACGGCCGCGGCGACCGGCGTCGCCCGGAACGTCGGCTCGGTGCAGACCGCGGGTGAAGGCGTGTGGTCCTCCGCTGACGGGTTCCGCGAATCGTTCACGGGTCCCGGCGGCGAACCGCTGCTGCTGGAACGCTCGCTCGGGCGCGGCAGCCTGGCGCTGCTCGCAGACGTGTCGCCGCTCCAGAACCGGCTGCTCGCCGACGCCGGCAATGCCCAGCTGGCACTGAACCTCGCAGGTCCCGCAGGCCGCCCGCTCGTGTTCGCGGAGTCCGTTCACGGCTACGGCGAGAGCCGCGGGATCGCCGCCCTGCCGAGCGGGTGGAAGCTGGCGCTGATCGGGCTCGCGCTGGCGGGGCTGATCTGGATCGCGGCACGCGGACGGCGCCTCGGTCCCGCCGAGCGGCCGGCGCCGGAAGGGCCGCCGGCGCGGAGCGCGTACGCTGACGCGGTCGCGCTGCTGCTGAGGCGCACCAAGGACACCGAGGGAGTGCGAGAGGCATTGGAGGAGATCTGGCCGTGAGCGGAGATGGCAGGGCCCAGGGGCTCCTCGACGAGGTCACGGCGCAGGTCTCGCGCGTCGTCGTCGGCCAGGAGCAGACGGTTCGCCAGGTCCTGATCGCGCTCGCGTGCCGCGGGCACGTCCTGCTCGAGGGCGTGCCGGGCGTCGCGAAGACGCTGCTCGCCCGCGCCGTGGCGGCGACGATCGGCGTCGAGATGCGTCGCGTGCAGTTCACGCCGGACATGCTCCCCTCCGATCTCACGGGCACGCTGGCGCTGCGCGGCCAGGAGCTGATCTTCAGGCCCGGCCCGGTGTTCACCAACGTGCTGCTCGCCGACGAGATCAACCGCACGCCGCCGAAGACGCAGGCGGCGCTGCTCGAGGCGATGCAGGAGGGGCAGGTGACGATCGACGGGCAGGCGCATCCGCTCCAGGCGCCGTTCCTCGTGATCGCGACACAGAACCCGATCGAGTACGAGGGCACGTACCCGCTGCCGGAGGCGCAGCTCGACCGCTTCCTGCTGCAGGTCGACGTCGGTTACCCGGATGCCGAGCAGGAGCTCGAGATGCTCTCGCTGCGGCGCGAGGGCGTCGACCCCGTCGGGCTCGAGGAGCTGCGCCCGGTCGCTCGGCCCGAGGACATCTCGGCGCTCGTCGCGGAGGTGCAGGCGACGACCGTCGAGCCGAGCGTTGCGGAGTACGTCGTCGCGCTCGTGCGCCGAACCCGCGAGCTGCCGAGCGTCGCGCTCGGCGCATCCCCGCGCGGCGCCGTGCACCTGCTCGCGGCGGCGAAGGCCGCCGCGCGCTTCCGGGGGCGCGGCTTCGTCACGCCGGACGACATCGTCGAGGTCGCGACACCGGTCCTCTCGCACCGGCTGATCATGACCCCGGACGCCGAACTCGACGGCTTCGGCCGGGCCGATGCGCTGCGGACCGCCCTCGCCGAGGTGCCGGTGCCCCGCTGAGGATCGCGCCGACCACGCGCTGCGCCGGGATCGTCGCGGTGCTCGCGATCCTCGCGATCGTGCTGCCGCTCGCCGTATCGCTGCTGCTGCTCGCGATCGTGCTGTGCGTGGCGGTGGCGGACGGCTTCTCGGTGCGCCGCGCGCCACGGCTGAAGCGGCGCCTCGAACGCACGCTTTCACGCGGCGTGCCGGCGCCGCTCGCGATCGAGGCCGCGACCGAGGATCACCGCCGGGTGCTGCTGCGCCAGCCGGCGATCCCGTCGGTCGCGGTGCGAACGACGGGGCAGGCACCGCGGGAGCTTCGCGGCGAGCTGCTGGCGTCCAGGCGCGGCCGTCACCAGCTGCCGGGGGTCGCCTCGGCGAGCCTCGGCCCGCTCGGGCTCGCCAGCTGGCACCACCCGGCAACCGCGCCGGCGGAGCTGTCGGTGTACGCGAACCTCGCGCTCGCCCGCGAGCTGGCGCTGCAGCTTCGTACCGGCAGGGCGGCGCCGGACGGGCGCGTGCGGCGCGGCCCGCTCGGGCTGGGGACCGACTTCGAGGCGATCCGCGAGTACTCCGCCGACGACGACATCAGGCAGGTCAACTGGCGGGCGACGGCACGGATCGGCCGGCCGATGAGCAACCAGTACCGCGTCGAGCAGGACCACGACGTGGTCTGCCTGCTCGACTGCGGCCGGCTGATGACCGCCCCCGTCGGCGACGGCACCCTGCTCGACGTCGCGATGGACGCGGTGACCGCGGTCGCGATGGTCGCCGACGCGCTCGGCGACCGCTGCGGCGCCGTCGCCTTCGACGCGGAGATCCGCCGCGAGCTGGCGCCCGCCCGGCTCGGCGGCCAGCGGGTCGTACGGGAGCTGTTCGACCTCCAGCCGGCGCCCACGGACTCGGATTTCGAGCGTGCCTTCCTTCGCGTCGGCGGCTCCCGGCGGGGCCTCGTGCTGGTGCTCAGCGACCTGATCGACGAGCGTGCGGCCCGCCCGTTGCTGCGTGCCGCGCCGATGCTCTCGCGACGCCACGCGGTGCTCGTGGCGGCGGTGCGCGACCCGTCGCTCGAGTCGGCGCCGGCGGTGGATCGAGAGCGCGACCCGGCGCTCGCGCTCGCGGCGGCGAGCGTGTTGCGCGAGCGAAACCGGGCGATCGCGCAGATCCGGCGTCTCGGGGCCGACGTGGTCCTAGCTGCTCCCGACGCCCTGGCGCAGAGCTGCGTGCAGGCCTATCTGCGGGCCAAGCGCCGCATGCGGCTCTGACGGCCGAGGGTGAGGACGAGCGACCAGAACAGCAGGCCCCAGAACAGGCCGACGGCGAGCGCGGCCGCGACCGGCAGCCCACGCGGGGTCACGAACCCCTCGTTGAGGCCGGCGATCACCAGCCACGGAGCGGTTCCCAGCACCATCAGCACCGCCGGCCGGGCCTCCTCGGTCAGCGCCTGTCCGCGTGGCCTCACGCCCGGTTCGATCAGGGCCCGCGCGAGACGCAACCCGGCGACGCCGGCGATCGAGATGCACGACAGCTCGAGCAGGCCGTGCGGCACGATGTAGCGGACGAACACCGAGAAGGTGCCGGCCTGGATCGTCAGCCCGGCGAGCACGCCGAGCAGCAGGCCGTTGTAGGCGAGCAGCGCGAGCGTCCCGAAGCCGAGCAGCACGCCGCCGGCGAAGGCGAGGAAGGTCACCTCGATGTTGTGGGTGTAGATCGAGCTCGCGAACCCCGCCTGTGTCGTCAGGCCGGCGCTGAGGTGGCGCACCTGCGGATCGGCCGCGGCGCGGTACGAGGCAGGGACCAGGCCGATCGCGGCACCGGGGTCGTTGACGGCCCACAGCGCCGCGAGCAGCGTCGGGGCGAACATCGCGGTGAGCGCGATCGCCAGCAGCCGCCGGTTGGCGCGGATCTCACGCCAGTAGTCGCGCGTCAGATACGCGCGCAGCGACCCGCCCCGGGACCGCTCCGAGTAGATCAAGTGACGGGCCTCGAGGACGAGCGGCTCGAGACGGTCGAGCACCGGATCGCCGGGGAAGGAGCGGCGGGCGAGGGCCAGGTCGGCGACGGTCGTGCGGTAGAGACGGCCGAGCTCGAGCACCCCCTCGACGCCGAGACGCTCAGGGTGCCCGCCGGCGCGGCCGATCATTGTGTCGAGCTCGTTCCACGACGGCTCGCCGTCCTTCAGGAAAGCATTTAGGTTCATCAGATGGAAATCGAGGATCGCATCACGCTGAGCGCCCCGGAGGGCATCGAGCTGCAGATCGTCCTCGCCGGAGCGGCGTCGCGGTTCATCGCAGGGACCATCGACCTCGTGCTGCAGCTCTGCCTGCTGACGGCCGCCGCCGTCGTCTCGCTCGCTGTGATCGGCGGAGGGGTCGGCGTCGCGGTGTTCGCGATGGCGGCGTTCACGAGCCTCTATCTCTACTTCGTGCTGTTCGAGGTGCTCGCGTCGGGGCGAACGCCCGGCAAGCGGATGACCCACCTGCGCGTCGTCCGCGAGGGCGGCGGCCCGGTCGACCTGCCGGCGAGCGCGATCCGCAACCTGCTGCGGCTGATCGACAGCATCCCCGGCCCATATCTGGTGGGCATTCTCTCGATCGTCGTCACGAAGCGGAATCAGCGTCTGGGCGATCTCGCGGCGAGCACCCTCGTGATCAGAGAGCCCGCGAAGAGCCGTCCCGTGACCGCGCCGACCGAGGCCGGGACGAGGATCGAGTGGGACGTGAGCGCCGTCCGCCCCGAGGAGCTCGCGGCGGTCCGGCGGTTCCTCGAGCGGCGCGACAGCCTCGACGCGCGTGCGCGGCAGGAGCTCGCGCAGCGCCTCGAGCAGGGACTGCGGGCGAAAGTTGCCGGAGCGCCCCGCGAGATCACCCCCGAGTCGTTCCTCGAGATCCTCGCCGTGTCCAAGGCCGCCCGCTAACGGGTAACCCCCGAAGCAGGAACGCACGGCGACCTCGGCGAAAACACGAGCCCGAAGGTCTGAACGCTTCAGTTAAAGGGGAAGCAGGGATGGCGACAGTCCAGCACGATGAGACCGGATCGGAGAGCTACGGCAACGCGTCGGGGCCGAGGGCCGGCTTCTGGCGGCGCTTCGGGGCGCTGATCCTCGACGGGATCATCCTCGGGGTGATCGGGCTGATCCTCGATCTGATCCTCAAAGGCGGCGCGGGCAGCGCGCTGTCGCTGCTCGTCTCACTCGCCTACTTCACCTATTTCGTCGGGCGCGAGCGAGGCCAGACGCCCGGCATGAGCGCCCTCGGGATCCGGGTGATCAGCTTCGACGGCAGCGGCTCGATCGGCTACGGCCGGGCTTTCATCCGCTGGATCGGCGGCTACATCTCCGCCGTCGTGATCCTGCTCGGCTACTTCTGGATGCTGTGGGACAAGGAGAAGCAGTGCTGGCACGACAAGCTCGCATCTGACGTCGTCGTGCCCGTCTCGGCCTACCCGGTGCGGGACTGACGGTCTCCGCGCAACCGTCGGAACGGGCCTCGTCTACCGAGTGTTTTCCGCGATCAGCTGCCGGAGCGCCGATGACGCTTCGTGGATGTCCGAGTAGACGACCTTCCTGAGCACGACCCTCGTCGTCGACGGCGCCGTCGCGATCACGATCGCGACCACCACCAGCGCGAGCGCGAACAGCCCCAGCAGCACCCCTGCGAGGCGTCCCCGGCGGGCGCGCCGTCGCGGCGGCGCCGGCGCCGGCCGTGAGCGCGGCGGCGGACCCTGGCGCGGCTGCCGCGCCGGCATCGCCGCTGTCCGCGGCGCCGCGGCGGCGGCGGCTCGCCTGCCGCGGCGCTGTGAGGCCGGCAGCACACTCGTCGCCTGTGTCGCCGAGGTCGGCTCGCCGGTCCGGCGCGGCTCGACCCCGCGCGCGCCGTCGTGCAGCGCGCGCCGCATCTCGTTCGCGGTTTTGAAGCGGTCCCGCGGATCGAGCGCGAGCGCGATCGCGACGGCGTCCGCGAGCTCGGGCGACACCGCCGCGACGAGCGTGTCGAGCGTCGGCGGCGACTCCTGCTGCTGCTTGAGCGCGAGCTCGGTGAGCGAGCCGGCCTCGTAGGGGAGGCGGCCCGAGATCAGCTGGTAGGTGACTACGCCGAGCGCATACAGGTCGGCGCTGGCCCGGCCTCCTCGCCGCGTGCCTGCTCCGGCGCGAGGTAGGCCGCCGTACCCAGCACCGAGCCGACCTGGGTGATCGAGGACTGCTCGGTCGCCTTGGCGATCCCGAAGTCGGCGAGCTTGACCTCGCCTTCGCGCGAGCGGAGCAGGTTCCCGGGCTTCACGTCGCGGTGCACGACCCCGTGGCGGTGCGCGTAGTCGAGGCCCTCGCACGCCTGTTCGATGATCGACAGGCCCTCGTTGACCTCGACCCACCCGTCGTCGCGGAGGATCTCGGCGCAGGAGGAGCCCTGGATGTACTCCATCACGATGAACCACTGTTCGGAGCCCTGGTCGCGACCGGAGTCGAACACCTGGACGATGTTCGGGTGGATCAGCCGCGCGGCGGCCTGGGCCTCGCGCTGGAAGCGCGAGACGAACGCGGGATCGTCGGCGAGGTGCTCGGCGAGCAGCTTGACGGCGACCTGCCGCTCGAGCCGCATGTCCATCGCGAGATGGACCGTCGACATGCCCCCGAAGCCGAGCCTGCCCTCGAGGCGGTAGCGGCCGGCGATCTCGGCGACGCTCATTTGCCGGCCCCTTCGGACCCGCCCGCGCCACCGTTGCCCGGTTCTTCGACCCCGGCGCCGCCCGCCCCGACGCCGGGAGCCTTGCCGTTGCCTTCGCCCGGCGCCGGCGTGCCACCGCCGCCCGCCGCGGGCGTTTCTTCTTCTTCTTTTTCTTTGAATCGCTGGGACGGTGAGGGCGTGCTCGTCGTCGGCGGCGTCGTTGTCGAGGTGCTGGGGGGCGTGGTCTGCGTCTGCGTGGTCGCTGTCGAAGTCGTTTTCGGAGGCGCGGTCGTCGACGTGTGCGAGATCGGCTGCGCGCAGGCTTCGCGCGCGACCTTGTTGAGGTTTTCG
>CAWFQR010000020.1:0-13434 GCA_963818035.1 uncultured Solirubrobacteraceae bacterium | reverse complement strand
AGCGCCGGGCTCGGACCGAGCCCCGGGCGGCGGCGCGGGGCCGGGCCCGGAGGTCGCGCTCTGACCGAGGGGCGGGCGGAGGCGCGAGTCCTGTGAGGCCAGCCCGGCGACGAGGCCTCCGCAAGGGGGCGCCGGGCGTCCGATCCGCACCGCGGGCCATCGAAGCGGCGAGTACCTGACCGCAGCCCGCTCTCGAGCGGAGCGCGCCCCCCGGAGGGAGTTTCGAGCGCCGTCTCGCATCTGGCCGGGGGCCTCGCGGCGTCGGGCCGCGCGCTTCACAACCGCGTTCTGCCCCGACCCGAAACCCTGAGCGCGAAACCCCGGCCTCGCTCACATCGCTGCCCCGACCGGCGGATGACGCCGACGTTCGCCGGTCGCATCACCGCCCACCGCCCCCGATGTCAACCCGGCCTCGCCGGCGGGCGGATCTCGACGTCATCCTCCCGTGACCGTCGGCAGCAGCGAGTCCGCGGTCGACTTCACCCCGAACGCCCCGCTGTTCCCGGCCAGCGCATACAGCAGCGCCGCCTGCCCGGCCGTCGCGTCGAGATCGTCGACGGAGGAGATCTTGCGGCTCTTGTACCAGGGGACCTGCGACGGCTCGGTCCGCGTCAGCTCGACGCCGACCGCCGGCACCCCCGCGTCGCCGACCCCCGCGAGCAGGCCGTCTTCGAAGCGGGAGTCGGCTTCGGCCGCCTCGGGGCTGAGGCCGGAGCCGACGCTGCGCGCGACGACGAGGCCTTCGAGGTGCGTGAGCTCGCCGTCGAACGCGTTCATCAGGTCGTTCCGCACGCGGCTGAGCAGCTCGCGGCCGACGAGCGCGCCCCCGCTCACGAGCTGGCGCCCGATCAGGCGCCCGAACGCTTCGAGCGTCGCGGGCGAGCCCGTCAGCGACGCGTAGTGGGTGCCGGCCGCGTCGTGCTCGATCGCCGGCAGGTCGAGCGGCAGGCGGACGGCGACGACGGTCGCGAGGCTTCCGTCCCCCTGCGTGACCGCGGCGCGCACGAGCGAGTTGACCTGGTCGGAGGGTTCCCCGAGGAACACGAGGCCGACCGAGCGCCCGTTGAGGAGTTCGTGCACGGCGAGCGGGTACAGCCCCTTCGCGAACCCTTCCTCTTCGGTGAGGCGACCCCGCAGGTGCTGGGATTCGTTGCGGGCTTCGCCGAGTTCGGAGTCGAGGTTGTGCACGATCCCGTTCTTCGCCGAGGAGACGAGGTTGGTGTCGCCGATCGCGACGCCGATCAGGACCCCGAGGGCGAGCGCGAACAGCACAGCGGCGAGGGACAGCGCGTGATAGCGGTAGTCGAACAAGTGCCCGGGATCAGCTGGCGCCGAACAGCATCTGGAGCCGCAGCCAGATCAGTTCCGCGACGTCCCGCAGGGCGGGGGTCGTCCAGATCACCGCGATCATCGCGATGATGCCCGCGCCGATCACGACGAGCAGCGGCGTGAGGCCGGGACGCGGCTGGTAGAGGCGGCTCACGCCCTTCGCGTCGACGAGGACGTCGCCGACGCGGAGGCGGGTCAGGAAGGTCGAGGACATGCCCTCGCGATTGCGGTCGAGGAACTCCCCGAGGTTGAAGGGCGAGCCGACCGAGACGATCAGCCCGGCGCCCTTCTCGGCCGCGATCAGCATCGCCACGTCCTGACTCGTCCCGGGCGCCGGCACGAGCTTGAACGGCAGCCCGAGCTCCTCGAGCCGGTGGCGGCCCGGCGCGCGGCCGTCGGGATAGGAGTGCACGACGAGCTCGGCGCCCGACCGCAGCGCACGCTCGCCGGCGGAGTCCATGTCGCCGACGATCATGTCCGGTCTCAACCCGGCCTCGAGCACGGCGTCGGCGCCGCCGTCGACGGCGACGATCAGCGGCTTGCGGTCGCGGATGAACGGGCGCAGCGCGCGGAGGTCGTGCTGGTGGTCGACGCCACGGACGACGAGCAGCGTCGAGCGGTCGCGGAACTCGGTCTGGAAGCGCGGCAGCTGGATGCGCCCGGTGAGCAGCTCCCGCTCCTCGCGCATGTGCTCGATCGTGTTGCGGGCGAAGCGCTCGATCGCCTGCCCGACCTCGTGCCGGCGGGCCTCGGTCTCGGCACGGACCCGGGCGAGGTCGAGGACCTCGCCGGTCGCGAGCAGCTGGCCGCGGCGAAGGACCTCGGCGGCGAGCGTCCCGTCGTCGCGCCGCAGCGGGCGCAGGACGAGTGGGTCGCCGTCGCCGACGAGGTCGAACAGCGCGTCGCCGGGGAGGTCGACGAGCGTGATCCCCGCCTCTACGAGGAGGAGCGGGCCGAGGTTGGGATAGGTGCCGCTGGAGGAGGGACGGCAGTTGAGAACCGCCGCGGTCCGCGCCGCGATCAGCTCCTCGGCGGAGACACGGTCGATGTCGAGATGGTCGACGAGCGCGATGTCGCCCGGGACGAGGTGGCGGACGAGCAGCTTCGTGCGGCGTCCGGGACGGACCGGCCCGGCGACGGGCGGCGGCGCCTCCCGGCCGTCGCCGGCGGCGAGGGGTTGTCCGGCGAGGCTGGGTCTGGTCGCAGCCATCGTGCCGAGGGTACTGGCCGCGAAGCGCGGGCGCCACGGGTTCGGCGGCCGCCCGGCGGCTTGCGGCGGACGCGTCGGCGGGGCGCGCGGTCAGGCGGCGCGGCGCAGGTCTCGCGCGTGCCGGCGCGCGGCGACGTCGTCGCTGTCCGCGCCGAGCATCCGCACGAGCTCGGAGACGACTTCCGACTCCTCGAGCTCGACGACCGCGGCGCGGGTCGGCTCGGCCGAGGTGTCCTTGACGATCGAGAAATGCCTGGACCCCAGCGAGGCGATCTGCGGCAGGTGGGTGATGCAGATCACCTGGCCGCGGTCCCCGAGCTCGCGGAGCCGCGCGCCGACCGAGTTGGCGGTGCGCCCGCCGATGCCGGCGTCGACCTCGTCGAACACGAGCGTCGTCCCCGGCGCCGCGTTCGAGGCGGCGCTCATGATCGCGAGCATCACGCGGGACAGCTCGCCGCCGGAGGCGATCTCGCGCAGCGGGCCGGCGGGAACGCCGGGGTTCGGCGCGATCAGGAACTCGACGCTGTCCGCGCCGGCGGGCCCCTCGGCGACCTCGCCGAGCTCGACCTCGAAGCCCGCGTCCTCCATCGCCAGCGCCTGCAGCTGCGTGGCGACCGCGGAGCTGAAGCCCTTCGCCGCCTTGCGGCGGGCGGCGCGCAGGTCACCTACGAGCTTCGCGCGCTCGGCCACGGCCGCGTCGAGCTCGTGCCGGGCGTCCTCGATCGCGTCCTCGGCGCCGGCCAGCTCGTCGCGCCTGGCGCGGGCCTCCGCCTCGAAGGAGAGCACCGCCTCGACCGTGCCGCCGTGCTTTCGCATCACGCGCTCGAGCGCCTGCAGACGGGCTTCGACGCCCTCGAGTGTGGGGTCGACACCGGGAACGTCGAGGTCCTCGGCCCCCTCCCCCGCGCCGTATCCGCGCAGCTCCCGGGCCAGCTCCTGAGTCTCGATCGCCGCTGCACGCGTGCGCTCGGCGAGGCGGTCGAGCGCTGGATCGGCCCCGGTGACTGCATCGAGCGCCGATGCCGCGCCTGCCAGCAACTCGGCCGCGCCGGGGGCATCGCCGGCATCGCCGCTGAGCGCCTCGCAGCCTGCGGCCGCGGCCGCGAGGAGCGCGTCGGCGTGGCGGAGACGCTCACGCGCGGCCAGCAGGCGTCCGTGCTCGGCCGGGTCGGGCCCGAGCTCGTCGATCTCGCCGAGCTCGAACTCGAGCAGGCCCAGCTCACGCTCGCGACCCCCGGCGAGCTCCTGAGCTCGCCGATCCGCACCTCGAGCCCGCGCACCGTCGCATGGGCCGCCGCGCACGCGTCGAGGCGCCGCTGCTGCGCCGGCCCACCGAGCGCATCGAGGATCTGCAGCTGGGCGCCCGCGAGCGTGAGCTTGCGATGCTCGTGCTGACCGTAGAAGGAGAGCAGCAGCCCGCCGGCGTCGCGAAGGTCCGCGACGTTCGCGGAGCGGCCGTTGACATAGGCACGGGTGCGGCCGTCGGCGCCGAGGCGCCGCGCGAGCACGATCTCCTCGTCGCCGACGGCGACGCGCTCGGCCAGCTCGGGCGGGAGCCGGGCGCGGACGTCGCCGAGATCGAACGTGCCCTCGACGTAGGCCTCCTCCGCGCCGGGACGGACGATGCCGCTGCGAGCACGTCCGCCGAGCAGCAGGTCGAGCGCGTGGGCGAGCACGGTCTTGCCCGCCCCGGTCTCGCCGGTGAGGACGTTGAGACCGGGACCGAGCCGCAGCTGGGCCCGCTCGATCAGCAGGAGGTTCTCGACGCGCAGCTCTCGCAGCATGCGCCGAGGTGTACCAGCGAGGTGGGACGGACCGGGTCGGGCACGGGCAGCCTTCCGGCGTCGCGCCCGCCAGCGGGCGCAGCAGGAGCTGCGACGGATCACCCGGCGCGCCGCTCTCTCCCGTGGCGCGACCGCGGTCGATCTCGCCCCCAGGGCGGTCGAATCTCGCCGCCCGCGCCTCGACGGGGCTTGCACGGGGATGCATAATCCAGGAAGAGGGCCGGAACGGAACCCGGCCGCTGTACAAGATCGACAGGCAAGGACATGGCCGCCAGCGACTCCTTTCAGAGCATGCCTCCTGCTCCTCCGGAAGCGTTCGAGTGGCCGCGCGCGGTCGAGCTGGACGAACGCCTAGACGAGGAGATCGGCCGTGCCGAACGGCACGGCACGCACCTCAGCTGCCTGTTGATCGTGGTCGACAACCTCGAGGAGCTGGCGGGCGAGCACGGCGGCGAGCTGCGGGAGCAGACGATGGCGTACATGGCCGGCGCGCTGCGCAGCGAACTGCGCCGCTTCGACCGTGTCGGGATGCCGAGCGACCGCGAGCTGCTGATCGTGCTGCCGGGCGCCGACGGGCCGCGCGGCGAGATCGTGGCGCGTCGGGTGCTCGACCGGCTGCGGGCGATCAAGGTCGAAGCCCGAGGGAAACGTCAGGCCCTGCGGGTCTCGGTGGGGCTCGCGGCGTGGCAAGCGGAAGCGTCGGCGGCGACGCTGTTGGAACGCGCGCGAGCGGCTACGGGTCGCCGCGGCGGAAACGGGACGCATCCCGCGGCGGCGGAGGTCGATGCCGCCGGGGAGGGCACCGCGCAGGAGCCGACCGCGCCACCTTCATAATTTCTGTCAGATGCTGACCGGATCGGAGCTCTGGCTGCTGCGGCTGATGGCCGACCGCGGTCTCGCGCTGCTCGACGCGAGCAACATGCTGCTGCTGATCGAGGAGAAGGGCGAGCTGCGGGTGGCGGGTGCCAGCGGCGGCCCGGTGCGCCTGCGGATCGCGCCCGTCTCGGGCAGCGCGATCGGGGCGCTCTACACGAGCGGCGAGTCCCTCGCGCTCGAGCGTCCTCGCGGACAGGAGGCGGCGTTCCTTCACGAACTGGGCCTCGAAGCCCGCTCGGTGCTGGTCGAGCCGTTCAAGATGGAGACCCAGGGCGGTGGCCTGGCGATCGCGCTGCGGCGCGACGGAAGCTTCCGCCGCCCCGACCGCGAGGCGCTCGCCGCTTTCGCGGAAAGCGTCGCGATCCGGCTCGCCGCGGAGCGCTCGGTCGAGATCGAACGGCTGCGCTACGGGATGGAGGCGCGAGAGCGTGAGCGGACGCGCTGGGCGCGAGAGATCCACGACGAGTCGATCCAAGGCATCGGCGCACTCCGGATGAAGCTCGCGTTCGCGCGGGACCTCGAAGACAAGGACGCGCTGGGAGCCGCGGTCGAGGAGGCGCTCGAGGGGCTGGGGACCGAGATCGACGGCCTGCGTCACCTGATCACCGAGCTTCGCCCGGCCGCCCTCGACGACCTCGGCCTGGCCGCGGCTCTCGAGGCGCTGGCGCGCCGCGCCCAGGCGATCGACGGGCTCGACGTGAAAACCGAGATCGAGTTCGGCCGTGACGAGGACCTGCCGCCCGGGCTCGCCCACAACGGCGGCGGCAGGCTCGACCCCGAGCTCGAGAGCACGATCTACCGAGTCGTGCAGGAGGCGCTGACGAACGTCAGCCGGCACGCGGAAGCGAGCCACGCCGTGATCAGCCTGACCGGCAACGAGACCACCGTCGTCGCGAGCGTCAGCGACGACGGCAAGGGGATGCCGGACATGGGCCGGCTGGGCCCACGCGAGGACGGCGGCGGCTTCGGCACCGGCGGGATGCAGGAGCGGGCGGAGCTCGTCGGCGGCGAGCTCGAATGGCTCCCAGCGCCCGGGAAAGGCACGATCGTCCGCCTCACGGTGCCGCTCGCGGGACGCCCCAGGACCGGCGTCGAGCACACCGTCCAGCCGTAGGGCCCGAACGCGGCGACCGGATCCCGACTCGGCGTGACGCGGCCCACAGGTTGCCTTTGCGCCAGGCGGGTAGATGAAGGTACATGCTGAGCGTCGAGGAGATCACCGACTGGCTGGGAGAGGAAGTACGCGACTCGGACGGCGAGTCGCTGGGGAAGCTCGAGGACGTCTACTACGGCAGCGACGGCCAGCCGCAGCTGGCGCTCGTCAAGCACGGGTTGCTCGGCCGCAAACAGGCGCTCGTTCCGCTCGCGGGCGCAACGGTCGGCCGCGAGTACGTGCGGGTCGGCTACTCCTCCGAGCAGGTCGAGCGGGCGAACGAGGCGGTCGACGCCGGCACCGGCACCCAGATCGGCGGCGGTGCCGCGCAGCAGCTGGGCAACTCCTTCGGGCTGCAGATCCCGGCGGGAGACCTCGACTCGGCCGCGGCGCTCCGGGAGCGCCAGGCGGCGTCGCAGGAGGCCGAGGAGCGTGCGGCGCAGCTGGAGGCCGAAGCGCAACGGCAGGCCGAGGCAGCCAAGAGCGCACACTCGGAGGCAGATGAGCGTTCGGGACAGGCAGCCGACACCCAGCAAGAGGCACAACGCGCCCGCGAAGAAGCGGACCAGCTCGGCCAGTAGCGAGCAGGCGCCGAACGATCGGCCGCTCCGCAGCTCACCGATCCCCCCGGCTCCACGCCCCACGTAAGCCCGCGAGCGCCCCGCCGTTGCCGACGCTCCCCAGAGAAGGCTCGCCCCGCGCACCCAACTTTGAGCGCAGCGTCACGATTTGCGCGCCCCCGGAGCGAGACCCGACCGAACTCAGCTCAGTTCCGCCGCAAACCAACGCTGAGCGCAGCGTCACGCTTTTCGCACCGCCCTGAGAGCGAGACCCAACCAGGCTCAGCCCGGTCGCGGCGCGAAAATCTGACCGAGCTCAGCAGCGCAGCGTCACGACTTTCGCGCCGCCCCGAGAGCGAGACCCAACCGGGCTCAGCTCCGTAGCGGGGCGAAAAATCTGACCAGCGAAGCTCAGCCCCGCAACCAATCAGCCAGCTGCTGCCCCGCCGCGCCCACGGAATCCCCCGCGTCCTTGATCGCGTCGCGGATCCGGTCGGCGTAGAACGAGACCGCCTCGCCCCCCTCCGCGCGCGCGTCGACGGGCTCGTCGCGGCGGACGTACTCCCCGTCTTTCGCGATCCGGTCGAACTCCCCGGAGCGGACCCACGCCATCAGCTCGTGCGTGCGCTTGACGGGCATCGGGTGGGTGACGCCGAGGTCGAGCATCAGCCGCGTCAGCCGCTCGAGGCCCGATCCCTTCTCGGAGTAGTCGAGCCCCTGGCGCATGAACGCGTCGAGGTCGAGCTCGGAGACCATCGCGCCGCCGGCGAGCGACATCAGCGCCCGGCAGACGATCAGCGGGTCCCTCGTCACGAGCGCCGCGGCGCGGTCGGCGCTCAGCTCCGTAGCGCGCCCCCACTCCATCAGCACCGTGCGCACCGGGACGAGCGGGAGCGGCAGCCGCGTTGAGCGGCCGAGCAGCACGAGGATCGCGAGCGCCGTGCGGTACAGACCGTGGTCGGAGAGGATGTGCGCCGCCTCGTGGGCGAACACCGCTCGCCGTTGCGGGGTGTCGAGCAGGCTGACGAGGCCGGATTGGACGACGACGATCGGTCGCTGCGCCCCGATCGCCATCGCGTTCGGAATCGGGAACTGGCTCAGGTACAGGTCCGGGACCGGGTCCATGTCGAGCGTCGCGTAGGCGATCGCGTGCTCGCGGTAGACGTCGCCGAGCTGGTCTTCGGAGAGCCGGACCGCGGAGCCGAGGAACGCCTGACGCAGCGCTCGCTCGTAGCCGAGCTCGATCAGCTTCCGCACGACCGTGTCGAGGTACGGCACCGAGGACAGCGCGGCGGTCGCAGCGCGGTCCGCGGGGTGCTGGAAGGCGCGGGGGGAGATTCCCTCGAGGCGGTAGCCCTTGTCGGGGAGGCTCTCGCTCACAGCGTCAGCCTACCGCCCGCCGCGCGCGTGTTCGGAGCCGCGGAATCGGCCGGTCCGGCTCTCGTGCAGGTCGATGAGACGCGACCGCATCCGCGCACGCGTGACCGATCAACCGGCCGCCCCCTGTCGCGCCCACCAGGGCCACGCTTCCGAGCGGCGGAGGAGCGAGGACACCGGCAGCCGCCCCCCGGTCGCGCCTGTCAGGGCCACGCTTCTGAGCGGCGCGAGAGCCAAGGCTGCCAAGGACGCAGGGAGCGACGTGTGCGTCCAGCACACGAGCGACCGAGGACACCGGCAGCCGCCGCCTGTCGCGCCTACCGGGGCCACGCTTCTGAGCGGCGCGAGAGCCAAGGCTGCCAAGGACGCAGGGAGCGACGTGTGCGTCCAGCACACGAGCGACCGAGGACACCGGCAGCCGCCGGCTCTCGCGCCGCTCAGTCGGCGAGGCCGACGCGGCGAACGTACGCCGTGATCTCGGCCCGGGAGGAGAAGCCGAGCTTCTCGATCGCCCGCGCCCGGTACGTCTTGACCGTCCGCTCGGCGACGTTCAGCTTCTCCGCGATCTCCGGGTTCGTGTACCCGTTCGCGATCAGTCGCACGACCTCGCGCTCCCGATCTGAGAGGACGACCCCGTCGCCGCTCTGCTCCTCGCCGGTCGCCATCAGCGCCCCGAGCCGCGGGTGCAGGTAGTTGCCGCCCGCAACAGCAAGGCGGAAGGCCTGCAGGAGCTCCGCCGGCTCGGCCTCCTTCAGCACGTAGCTCCGCGCCCCCGCACGCAGCGCCTGCCGTGCGTACTCCGGGTCCTCTCGCATCGTCAGGATCGCGACCGCGAGCGTCGGGTGGGCGATGAAGCACGACGGCAGCGCGCCGAGGCTCGATCCGCCCGGCATCGTCAGGTCGAGCGTCAGCAGGTCGGGCTTGTGCTCGCGGACCGCGCGCACCATCGACGGGATGTCCGCCGCTTCGGCGATCACGTCGAACTCCCCCTCCTCACGTTCCAGCACGGCGCGCACCCCGTCGCGAACGACCGTGTGGTCGTCCGCGATGATCACCGTCACGGGCCTGCCTGCACCTGGGGCGCCTTCATCCATGGCCGATCAAACCGTAGCGGCTGCCCTGGATCGACCCGGACGAACGGTCCAGCCGTCCGCGTCGCGGAGGGCGGCGCGCGCGGGTTCGGCGATTCCGCGCCTGCAGCACTCGACCGGCCCCGATCGAGGCGCTAGCTTGCAGCCAATGCGTCTGGTGATGCGCTCGCCGCAGCTCCGCCGGATCGTTGCCGCGTACACCGTCAACCGTCTCGGCGGCTGGTTCGGGCTGCTCGCCCTGGTACTCGCGGTCTACGACCGCACCCACCACAGCGCCCTCGCGGTCTCCGCGCTGCTCGCAGCGAGCCTCGCCGTTCCCGCGCTCGTCGTTCCGGCCGTCGTCGCCCGCGTCGAGGCCTCGCGGCGCGGACGGGAGCTGAGCGGGCTCTACGTCTTCGAGGGCATCGTCACGGCGGGTCTCGCCGTGCTTCTCTCCCACTTCTCGCTGCTCGCGGTGCTCGGCCTCGTCGTGCTCGACGGCGTCGCCGCGCTCGCCGCCTCCTCCCTGCTCCGGTCCGAGGTCGCTCGCGCGGGGCGCATCTGGGTCGAGGCCCGCGCCGCCGCCGGCGAGCCCGGCCTCGACGATCTCGACGCCGCCGCGGAGGAGGCGGAGCGCGCGGCGAACGCGGCGCTGAACATCGGGTTCTCCGTGTCGTTCGTGGCCGGCCCGGCGATCGCGGGCGCCGTCGTCGCCGCCGCCGGGGCGCCCGCGGCGCTCTACATCGACGCCGGCTCGTTCCTGCTCTGCGCGCTGATGCTGCTCGACCTCCACCCGCACGTCGAGAACGCCGCCGGCGACTCCGTGCGCGCCCGGCTGCGGGCCGCGCGCGGACACATCGCCTCGGTGCCGATGCTGCGCCGGCTGTTCCTCGCGGAGTTCGCCGCGCTGCTGTTCATCGAGACCGGCGCCCCGATCGAGATCACCTACGTGAAGTCGACCCTCAACGCGGGCGATCGCGGCGTCGGCGTGCTGCTTGCGATGTGGGGCGTCGGGGGCGTCGTCGGCTCGCTGGTGTTCGCGCGGATGATGCGATGGCCGCTGCGGATCCTGCTCGGCACCGGCTCGCTCGCGATCGGCGCCGCCTACTTCGGTCTTGCCGGCGCGCCCTCGCTCGGCCTCGCGTGTGTCGCCGGCGTCGTCGGCGGCGTCGGCAACGGGGTGCAGTGGCCGTCGATGATCAGTGCCGTCCAGGCGCTGACGCCGCCCGATCTCCACGGCCGGTTGATGGGCGCCGCCGAATCGCTCGGGTCGTTGTGCGTCGGTCTCGGCCTGCCGCTCGGCGGGGGCCTCGTCGCGCTGACCTCGCCCCGCACCGCGTTCGTGATCGTCGGCGCCGGGGCGGTGCTCGGCACGATCGGGCTGGCAGGCGTCCGGACCGGAGGCGCCCGCGCCTCCTCGACGTACGCGGATGCTCCCTCCGCGGAACCCCTCGCGATGAGTCTCGAGGACGCTGCGGCGTCGCCCGCCCGCGAGGGCGTTTGACCGACTGATCGAATTCGTCTGGCTGTCCGTACCCTACTCGGACGGCCGCCTCCCGCCCGCTACGGCCGACCCGGGCGACTGGACTTAAGTACTACGCCGTGTCGGCCGTTAAGGACGACAGGCATGCTGTCCGATGCGCTGACCCGACGCCTGTTCTGGGCTGTTGAGGGGCTGCTCCTGGCCTCCGCGCTGACGGCATCGGTGTTGCTCACAGGCCCCAGCGAATGGGAGCCGCTCAGCCTGATCGCGCTGCTGCTCGCGCTGGCGATCGGCGGCCACTGGCTCAACGTCGAGATCAGCGGCGGCCAGCTCTCCCCCTCGCTCGTCGCGATCATCATGGCGATGGGCCTGCTCGGACCCGCGGCCGCGGCGGCGTGCGGGATCTCCGCGATGATCCTCAAATCCGCCGCCCGGCGCCTGCCCCCGGCGCAGTGGCTGAACAACCTCGCGATCTGCGCCGTCGTACCGGTCGCCGGCGGTCTCGTGATGGAGATGTTCAAAGGCGGGATCGGTCACTCCAGCCACCACATCGCGAACGCGACGGTGTTCGGCCTCGAGCTGTTCGGCGTCGTGCTCGTGACGACCGCCGCCAGCTTCCTGCTGTTCGCCCTCGACGTCCGGGTCGAGGAGGGACGCCCGATGCACCGCGTCCTCTCCGAGCTGATCGCGCTGCTCCCGGGCGAGCTCGCGGTCGGGGTGCTGGCGACGATCCTCGCCGTCGCCTACACCGGGGTCGGGTTCCCGGCGCTGATCGCCGCGATCACCGTCCTGATCATCTTCCGCCAGCTGACCGTCGCGCTGCTGCGCTCGGAGGAGCGGGCCGAGGCGCTGCTCGCGCGCTCCCGCCAGCTCGTCGGCCTCCAGCTCGGCGTGCTCCGCACCCTCGTCCGCACGCTCGGGATGCGCGATCAGACGACCGCCCGTCACGCCGCCGCCGTCGCGCTGTACGCCAAGGCGCTCGCGCAGGAGCTCGACTGCACCGAGGAGGAACAGGACACGGTTCACGCCGCCGGCCTGCTGCACGAGATCGGCAAGTTCACCTGGCCGGATCGCGTCCTGCACGCGCGGGTCGTCGCCGAGGAGGACATGGCGATCGTCCGCAACCACCCGCAGGAGGGATCGCTGATCGTCGGCGCGCTCGACGGCTACGGCCCCGTCGCCGACGCGATCCTCTACCACCACGAGCGGGTCGACGGGCGCGGCTACCCGGCAGGGCTGATCGGGAGGGAGATCCCGCTCGCCTCGCGGATCCTCGCGATCTCCTCGATCTACGACACGATGACCGCCCGCGAGAGCTACCGCTCGCCGACCGACGAGGCCGGGACGCTGATGACGCCGGAGGAAGCGATCGCGGAGCTTCGCAACTCCGTCACGAACGGGCAGCTCGACGGCGATCTCGTCGAGGCCTTCATCAAGGTGCTCGAGCGAGAAGGCACGACGTTCGCCCACGACGCCGATTTCGAGAAGGAGCTCGACTTCGAGCGGCGCGTGCGCGAGATGGCCGAGCCGGGCCTCGGCGTCTGAGATCGGCCCCGTTAACGATCAAAGGGCGCCTCTGCGAAGCGCCCTTCGATCAACGTCCATGACGCTAGCGCGTAGGCCAGCGGGTAGGCCATTCTGCCATAGCCTTCTCCTTTTGTGTCTCCGACCAGTCGTGATGGCGACAATCGACCGGTTCCCTCCTTGGAGAGCCGCCCTTACCTATGAGTAGGTTCCCGCAGGATAGCCCAGGGATGCGCGAAATGTCCAGTTTGCGCACCTTTGTGCAGGTTCTATTGCAGACATGATTCGTCGCCGGCGCCGGTCACACGCCGGATCCGGCTCTGCAGAGCCGATCGCGAGATGGCTCCCTGCGGCCCCCCATCCCCGGGAACGAGCCCGGAGCAGGAAACACGACCTCAGAGGCGACGCTCACCGCGCCGGCGGGCTCGAGCCGACCCGGCGAAGCGGACATCGCTCGCCGATCCGACCGGTCAGAACGCAAACGTCCGCAACCCTCCGCGCCACTCAAGTTCCCCCTGCTGCCTGACGAAACATGAGCCAGACCCGCCCCGACCGGGGCCGGGCAATCCGAACGCATCGAGGCACCGACATGCCCCCGACCATCAACCCCGCCGAGCGCCAGCTGGTCTTCACCAGCTCCCAGGCCGCGCTCTACCTCGGCGTGTCGCTCGCGACGATCCGCCGCTGGACCGACGCCGGTCACATCGCCTGCTACCGGACCCCCGGCGGGCAGCGACGGTTCTCACGCGCGCAGCTCGACAACTTCGTCGCGTCGATGAGCCGCGAGGGGAACACCGGCGCCGAATCGGCCCGCTCGCCCACCGCGCGCGTCGCCTAACTAGCCAGCCGCCCGAACTTCTCCCGCAGCCGGCGGTAGAACGACGTGCCCGGAACCTGGGCGAGCGTCGCCATGTCGCTGGCGAAGCGGGCCTGCAGCGTCTCGTCGGGAGCGATCTCCCCCGCCGGACGGCCGTCGACGGCGATGTCGAGCGGCTCGCGCGAACGGTTGCGGACGCTGAGCCGGTCTCCCGGTGCTGCGACCAGCGCCCGGGCACTGATCGAGTGGGG
>CAWFQR010000019.1:0-8998 GCA_963818035.1 uncultured Solirubrobacteraceae bacterium | reverse complement strand
TTGGCCGGGCCGCAGGCCGGGGGTTTCAGGACGGGGATCTGAGACGCGCAGGTGCGTCAGGCCCGGGATCCGCGTCGCTGGGTGCTTCGGTGGGCGGCGCTCGTCGTCGCTCGACGGCCCGCTAGCGCAACCGGTAGCCGACGCCGCGCACGCAGACGATCCACCGTCCGGCTCCGCCGAGCTTCTGACGCAACCGGCTCGCATGGGTGTCGATCGTGCGGCTGCTCCCCGGCGAGCGGTAACCCCATACCGCGCGCAGCAGCTCCTCGCGTCCGAACACGCGGTCGGGCTCGCGGGCGAGGTGCTCGAGCAGCTCGTACTCCATCCTCCGTAACGGCAGCGGGCGGCCGCCGAGTGCCGCTTCTCGCCCGAGCGTGTCGACTCGCAGCGGCCCGACGCGGATCACGACCTCGGTCTCGGCCGGCTTGCCGCTGCGCCGCAGCAGCGCCCCCATCCTTGCGCGCAGCTCGAGGTAGCCGACCGGCATCGCGACGAAGTCGTCGGCGCCCGCGTCGAATGCCCTGAGCACGTCGAGCTCGTCGGCGCCGGCACCGATCACGAGCGCCGGCAGGCGCCGGTCCCATCCCTCGCTCTCCTCGTCCGAGGTGCGGATCTCCTCGAGCAGGGCGAGTGGCTCGCGGAGGCCGTCGAGCCTGCCGATCAGCGCCAGGCACGGCCGCGCTTCGGCGGCGAGCAGTCGTGCGTGGCGACGGCTGCGGGCGAGCTCGACCCGGTAGCCGTCGGCCATCAGCTGCCGGGCGACGGCCTCCCCGAAGCGCCGGTCGGCGTCGACGACGAGCACCGGCGGCGTGCGGCTCACCCCAGCTCGACCTCGCGCGGTGCGATGCCGAGGCCGTCTCGCGCGATCAGCGCGAGCACGTCGCTGTGAACCCACCGGGTGGGCTGGGGCTGGCCTCCCTCGGGCAGCAGGCCGATGCGGCGCGCCAGCCAGCTCGTCTCGCCGGTGGTGCCGCGCGAATCCCGCTTCACCCGCCCGCAGCGGATCGCGATCTCGGAGAGGCTCTCTTCACCCGCATCGAGCCGCTCGAGCACTGCCTCGCGCAACCCGCGATTGAGCACGATTCGGCTGTCGAGCACGCGGGCCAGCTCGGCGCGGAGCGTGCACGTCGAGATCCCCGGATCGCCGTCGTGGCGCGCGATCGCGGCCCTCGTCAGCTCACGGAAGGGTTCGTAGCACTCGGCCGTCGCGATCGCATCGCGGAGGCTCACCGGCGCCGCGGGAGCCGCCGAGCCGGCCCTCGTCCAGCGCAGGGCGGGGATCGACATCCCGGCCGGGATCGGGAGCAGGCGGAACGTCGCCTCCGTGCACACGACCTCCGGTGCGCGTGGGCTCGTCGGCAGCCGGGGCTCGGGGAACGGATCGCGGTGCGCGTCGCGGGCGTGCAGCGCTCGGCAGGCACGGCTCGAGGGGTCGGCGGCGAGGTAGCTCAGGGCAGCGAGCAGGGCGTTCCCGGCGGGCTCGTCGGCGCCCAGGTGCGCGATCAGTCGTTCGTCCCGGCCGGGGGCCGCGTCGCGGTCGATCACCAGCAGCGATCCGCGCGCGCCGGGTCGGGTCAGGAGCTCTCGCCGGCTGCCGTTCTCGCCGCGGTAGCTGCGCAGCACGCGGCCCCGGCGTCGAGATGGCACGGAGCCGGCGCTCCGGTGCGAGGCGGGTGGCTGGGCGGTTGCGATCTGCGTCGTCCTCGGCTTCGGGGCGGCCACCGTCGGGGCGGTGCTGGTCTCCGATGACGAATACGACGCGGCGGAGCGATGTGTCGGGGGGCGGCGGAGCTGGGCGGGGGGAGAGAGGGGACCGCCGAGGCTAGAGGCGGCCTGGGCCGGGATCCCGCGGCGCCGGTGAGATCTGCGACGACCGGGGCGTCACCCGCCGCCCAGGTCCCGGAGGGCGCGCGGAGCTGCGCGCAGTCACCCCGCTTCTCGGCGCGTGGGTGACTGCGGCGCGGCCGCGTGCGGCCGGGGGGCGACTGCGCTCAGTCGCGGGGGAACTGCATCGACCGACGGGGCGGCTTCACGATCGCGCTCGCGCCGGTCTCACTGCGGGCGCCGCGAATGCGCCGGCGGTGGTGTACCCGCGTGCTGGCGGGAACGATCGCGCTCACGCCGGCCTCGGCGTTGGCGCGCAAACGCGCGGTCAGCTGTCGCGCACCTGCGTGGCGGCGAGCACGTTCGCGCGGTACACGAGGTCGATCGCTGCCCGCAGGCCGTCCTCTTCCAGCGCGAGGGTGGCCGCCGCGCGCAGCGCCCGGCCGATCGTCTCGAGCGCCTCGCCGTCGTCTCCGGGGTCGGGGTCGCGCGTCGCCGCGATCGCCATTTCGAGCATCGCGACAGCCTGCTCGGCGACGCCCGCGAACAGCGCCGGACCGACGAGGCTCGCGTAGCCGTAAACGCGCATCAGCCGCCCGGACGCGGTGATCGTCGGCCCGCGGCGCGGGGCCGTGACGGCGGGCAGGGGGTCCCCGTCGATCAGGGCCGCCATCGTGCCGCCCAGCACGAGCTTCGTCGTCGCCTCGTCGAGCCCGGCCTGGGCGGCGACCCTCAACGCCATGTAGAGCCCCGTGGGTGTGCGCCCATACGGCGGGTCCGAGGCGAACACGACCCGCTCCGCCGGCACCCGGGCGAGCAGCTCGATCACGTCGACCGGGAAGAAGCAGGAGGTGTCGTAGAGGATCGCCGGGTGGTCCGCGAGGCGGGTCGTGAGGATGCCCTGGTCGCAGATCGCTCCGTGCGCGAGGATCAGCGCGGCGCCTGGGTGGCGCAGCGCGAGGTCGGCGAGTCCATCGGCGAGCGGCGGCAGACCGCGGCCCGCGTGGATCAGCACGGGCACGTGGGCTTCTTCGGCGATCTTGAAGACCCCGTCGAGCTCGCCGCCGTCGAACGTGAAGTCCTGCGCGCGGGGGTGGAGCTTGATCCCGCGCGCGCCGTTGCCGAGGCTCCGCTCGACCTCCTGCAGGGGTTCTTCGGAGGGGTCCAGCCGGCAGAAGGGGACGAGCCTGCCCTCGCTCTCCGCGGCCCATCCGAGCACGCGGTCGTTCGGCAGCCGGTAGGCAGGCTGGCGTTCGGGGTCGTGGAGGGGGAACACGCACGCGCGGCGGGCGCCGGCCTCGTCGAGCTGCGCGAGGAGCTGCTCGAGCGTCAGCGAGCGGCCGTCCTCGTCGAGGCCGAGGTGGGTGTGGGCGTCGATCACCTCGCCGCCGGCGGGACGCAGCCGCGCCGCGTCTTCGAGGAACGGCGCGAGCGCCTGCGCGTAGATCGAATCGTTCACGGCGTGCACCCTATTCTGTCCACGTGGCCTGGCAGGTCGTGATCGCCGGTGGCGGGTTCGGCGGCTTCTACGCGGCACGCGCGCTCGAGCGCCTGCTGCCGCTGCAGAGCGCGCGGGTGACGCTGGTCAACGACGCGAACTACATGCTCTACACGCCGCTGCTGCCCGGCGCTGCAGGCGCGGCGCTCGACCCGCGCCATGTATCGGTCCCGCTCCGCTCCCAGCTGCGCCGCACCGAGCTCGTGATCGGCAGCGTCGAGGGGGCCGACCCCGCGGCCGGGACCGTGGAGGTGCGGCGGATCGACGACGAGCAGGTGACGCTCCGCTACGACCACCTCGTCGTCGCGCTCGGGTCGGTCTCGCGGACGCTGCCGGTGCCGGGGCTCGCCGAGCACGGGATCGGGTTCAAGTCGCTGTCGGACGCGACCGCGCTGCGCAACCAGGTGCTCCGCTGCCTCGACATCGCCGAGTCGCTCGAAGACCCCCACCTGCGCCGGGAGTACCTCGGCTTCGTGTTCGTCGGCGCCGGCTACGCCGGGGTCGAGGGCCTGGCGGAGCTGCAGGACTTCGCCGCGCAGACGATCGAGCTGTATCCGCGGTGTCGCGCACAGGGGATGCGCTGGGTGCTCGCGGAGGCGCGGGAGCGGATCATGCAGGAGGTGCCGAGCAGCCTCTCGGACTTCGCCGAAGCGGAGCTGCGGCGGCGGGGGATCGAAGTGCGGACCGGAACGACGCTGGAATCGGTCGAGGAGGGCGCCGTGACGCTGTCGGCGGGAGACCGGATCGCGGCGCGCACGCTCGTCTGGACGGCGGGGGTGAAGCCGAGCCCCGTCGTCGCCCGCCTCGGGCTCCCGCTCGACGAAGCCGGGCGGATCGTGGTCGAGCCGACGATGCGCGTCGAGCCCGCCTCGCTGCCCGCGGGCGCGCCCGCGGTCTGGGCGATCGGCGACAGCGCGGCCGTCCCGGACGCCGCGCGGCCCGGGCACGCCTCGCCGCCGACGGCGCAGCATGCGATCCGCCAGGGCCGGCTCGTCGCCCGCAACGTCGCCGGCGCGCTCGGCGGAAGCAGGCCGAAGCCGTTCCGCTACAAGACGAAAGGGGTCGTCGCGGAGCTGGGCCAGGGCGAGGCGGTCGCGATCACGCTCGGGATCCGCTGGCGCGGCCCCGCGGCATGGCTGATCGCCCGCACCTACCACCTGATGCTGATGCCCGGAGTCGGCCGCCGTCTGCGGCTGCTGCTCGACTGGAACGTCGCCCTGCTGTTCGGCCGCGACGCCTCCTCGCCGGGGCGGCTGGGCGCACCGGACCCGCTCGGCGCGGAGACCGCGGCAGACGCTCCCGGTCGGCCGCCCGGTACGCGTATCCTGTCTGGCGAGGATGGCGATAGCTGAGCAGATCAAAACCGACCTTCACGGCGCGATGCGCGCTGGCGAAAAAGACAAGGTCGGGGCGCTCCGGCTGATCCTCTCGGAGCTGCAGAAGGCGGCGAAGGAGGGAGACGGCGACGAGCTGGCGGTGCTGCGGCGCGAGCGCAAGCGCCGGCTGGAGGCTGCCCAGCAGTTCCGCGACGCGGGTCGTGAGGAGCTCGCCGCGGGCGAGGAGTCGGAGGGGGAGCTGATCGGCGGCTACCTGCCGGCGGAGCTCTCCGACGACGAGCTGCGCACGATCGTCGAGCAGGCGGTGCGCGACAGCGGCGCCGAGTCCCCGAAGGACATCGGCGCGGCGATGAAGAGCGCGATGGCGGCTGTGGACGGGCGCGCCGACGGCAAGCGCGTGTCCGGGATCGTCCGTGCCGCGCTGCAGGGATGAGAACTCAGATCGAGCTCTCCAACGACGTCGCCGCCGAGCTGGCGGGGAGCCAGGACGCGGTGCTCCGGGCGCTCGAGGCGCACCTCGATTGCCGCGTCTACCTCCGCGGCAACCTGCTGACGTTCGAGGGGGACGAGGCCGAGACGGGGGCCGGCGAGCGCGTCGTGCACGAGCTTTCCGACCTGATCTCGCGGGGCCACCAGATCGGCCCGGGCACGATCAAGGCGGTGACGGGGGCGCTCGACGCGCACGAATCGCCGGCGCGCGTGCTCGAGGACATCGTGTGGTCGCACCGCGGGCTGCGGGTCGCGCCGAAGAGCGTCAACCAGAAGCGCTACGTCGACTCCGTGCGGAGCAAGACGATCACGTTCGGGATCGGGCCGGCGGGCACCGGCAAGACGTTCCTCGCGGTCGCGATGGCCGCCGCGGCGCTCTCGCGGAACGAGGTCAACCGGATCATCCTCACCCGCCCGGCCGTCGAGGCGGGGGAGCGCCTCGGGTTCCTGCCCGGCGACCTGATGGCGAAGGTCGACCCGTACCTGCGGCCGCTGTTCGACGCGCTCCATGACATGCTCGACCCGGAGAAGGTGTCGGGGTACCTCGACCGCGGGGTGATCGAGATCGCGCCGCTGGCATACATGCGTGGGAGAACGCTCAACGACTCCTTCGTGATCCTCGACGAGGCCCAGAACACGACGCCGGAGCAGATGAAGATGTTCCTCACGCGGCTCGGCTTCGGCTCGAGGATGGTCGTCACCGGCGACATCACGCAGGTCGACCTGCCACGCGAGCAGCAGTCGGGCCTGATCGTCGTCGGCGAGGTGCTGGACTCGGTCGAGGACGTCGAGTTCGTCCGCTTCGGGGGCGAGGACGTGGTGCGCCACCGCCTCGTCCAGCGCATCGTCGAGGCATACGACGAGCACTCCCAGCGCGCCCCGACGCCGGTCCCGCAGCCTGCTGCCGCGCGCCAGGCACGCAGGGCCTAGATCGTCTAGGTGCTCGAGGTCGAGGTCTTCGGGGGCGAGCTCGCGCCGGAGGCGCCCTCCGAGGAGGAGGCGCGCGCGCTCTGCGAGCTCGCCGCCGAGAGCCGCGGGGTCGACCGCGGGCACGTCGCGATCGAGTACGTCGCCGCCTCGCGGATCGCGGCGCTCAACGCGCGCCACCGTGGCAAACCGGAGCCGACCGACGTGCTCTCGTTCCCGATCGACGGCGCGGAGGGGAGCCACGCGGGGGTTCCCGCCGAGCTCGGGGACATCGTGATCTGCCCCGCCCACACCGCGGACCTCCGCGAGGCGATCGTGCACGGCATGCTGCACCTGCTCGGAATGGATCACGAGGCCGACTCGGGGGAGATGCTCGCGCTGCAGGCCGAGCTGCTGCGGCGGGCCGAACCTTGACGCGCAGCGGGTTCGTCGCGCTCGCGGGCCGGCCGAACGTCGGCAAGTCGACGTTCGTCAACGCCGTAGTCGGTGAGAAGGTGGCGATCGTCTCCGACCGGCCGCAGACGACGAGGCGGGCGATCCGAGGCGTGCACCAGCGCGGCGACGTGCAGATCGTGCTCGTCGACCTGCCCGGCGTGCAGCGCCCGCGCGACGCGCTCACCGCCCGCATGGCCTACCGCGTGGAGCAGGAGCTGGCGGGCTCCGACGCGTCGCTGCTGATCCTCAACGCGCAGCAGGGGATCGGGCCCGGTGACCGCTTCATCGCCAGGGCCCTGCGCGAAGCCGGCCGGCCGGCGGCGATCGCGCTGAACAAGGTCGACCGCCTCGATCGCGCGTCGGTCGTCGAGGCGCTCAGCGCAGCCGGCGACCTCGGCCTCATGGGGGAGATCTTCCCGATCTCCGCCCGCACCGGCACCGGCGTCGACGCTCTCCTGGCCCACCTCGGCACGCTCGTCCCAGAGGGCCCGTTCCTGTTCGAGGCGGGCACCGGCTCCGACCAGTCCGCGGAGCTGCTCGCGGCCGAGCTCGTGCGCGAGGCGGCGATCCGGCGCACGTTCCAGGAGGTCCCGCACGCCGTCGAGGTGATCGTCGAGGAGATCGAGCGGCGCGATGACGGGCTCGTCCGGGTCCGCGCCCTGATCTGGGTCGAGGCGCCCTCGCAGAAGGGGATCCTGATCGGCGCGCGGGGCGCGATGATCAAGGCGATCGGCACGGCGGCGCGCAAGGAACTCGAGCGCGCGTTCGGCGAGCGGGTGCATCTCGACCTGTCGGTGAGGGTGCGGCGCGATTGGCGGGGGGACGATGGGTTGCTGGACAGGCTGGGGATCGAATAGCTCGCTCGGAGTCCGTCGAAGCGCTGCGCGATTCATCCCTACGTCGCTCGCCCGCTCCTAGACGGGGGGTGTGGCTCTCGGCCGGATACTCGGCTCACTGGGAGCCGTCGAATCGCTCCGCGCTTCGACGGACGTCCTCGCTCGCTCCCGGACGGGCCGAGGCCGGATGTTCGGCTCGGGCGGATTCCGTTGAGGCGCTGCAGGAGTCCTCCGGTGCCGCCGCCCGCTCCCGGCCGGGGCGTGGTCCGGGACGGGTGCCCCAATCGCTCGGAGCGCGGTTCAGTCGCTGTGCGCTTCGACGGACTTCCTCGCTCGCCCCCGGGCCGGGCTCGCGGCGCTCGGGCCCGGGGTTGCGCCCGAACCCGATTCCGACTCGGGTCAGACCTGACCGGGGAGCTTGCTGAGGAGCCAGCCGTTCGCCGTCCTGCTGAGTGTCACCGAGGCTTCGCGGAGGCTGCCGACTTTGACCTTCGCGGTCGCTTCGTCACCGCTGGTCGAGACCGAGAGGACCTTCGCGTCGCCGTAGAGGCCGACGGGGCCGAAGAACCGCGCGGCTTCGGTGCACGAGCGGGGGCTGCCGGCGCGGCCCGCTGCGCGCTCGTCGGACTCCACCACCGCGACCATCGTCGCCTGTGCGGCCGGCGTCAGGAGAGCACAGAGCCCCGGCCCGTCACCGCCGGCGAAGGCTGCGAAGTAGCGGTTCACGACCGCGCTGACCGGCCCGGCTTCCGACCCGCCGGCTGCGCTCCCACCACAACCGCCGAGGGCGAGCGCGCAGAGGATGGACGCGACCGAGCGCTTCATGGTGCCTGGATCGGTAGAGGGACGCCCGCGCTTGAGTCCGGCTCGGCCCGCGGTCCCGTGGGCCGGTCCGCGATTCGCTTGACGCCGCCCCGCCCGCCCGCGCGGCTACGAACCCTGAGCGAGCCTTTGCGCCAAACGGTCGGCGACCGTCTCGAGCGCGTCCACATCGAGCTCGGGGCGCCACAGGAACGGGACCGGGATCACCTCGAAGCCGCGGCGGCGGAGCCGCGTAACCTGGCCGTGCTGGAACGCCGCCCGGCGGTGCACCTCGCGCGCCGCGCGGGCGGCTGCCGCGGCGGTGCCCGGGCCCGACGCGCCGTTCCGACCGCTTGTGAGCTTCTCGATCGCCTCCATCTCCGGCGCGCTGAAGCGCCTCGGAAGCAGCCCGTTGGCGACGACCGCATCGAGGTCGCGCCCGACCGCGTCCTCCAGGCCGTCCTGCAGCTCGAGCGTCTCGGTGACGGCCATCTCGGTGCCGAGCGCCACCGCCACGTAGCCGGTTCGCGCAGGGTCGGCGAGCAGCTCGGCGACGTGGCCGGTGTCGCGCACGATCGGCCCGACGCGCGCGATCCGGCCGAACGTCTCCGGCGAGCGCAGCATCCCGAGAGCGTGGCCGGTCGCCGGGGCGTCGAGGATCACGAGATCGTGCCCGCCGCGCGGCGTGCGCCCCTCGCGCCCGCCCGCGAGCCGCCAGACCTTCACCATGCTCACGATCTCGCGTGCGCCGGGAGCGGCCGCTGCGAAGTACTGGAAGGTTCCGCTCGAGGCGAGCACGCGCCCGGACACCCGCCCGCCGATCGCCTGCACCCATTCCAGCAGCGCGCGAT
>CAWFQR010000018.1:0-19901 GCA_963818035.1 uncultured Solirubrobacteraceae bacterium | reverse complement strand
TAGGCCCCGATGGGCGGCCGTCAGGAAGGCCCGCCGCGGTCGAGCTCCGGGGTGAGCGTGGCGGATCGTGCTGAGCTGAGGTTCCCGTCCGCCGGGGACCAGTGCGCGGCGTGGCTTTACCGGCCGGCGCCGGGCGTGGATGCGGCGCCCTGCGTTGTGATGGCGAACGGGTTCTCGCTGACCCGCCACGACGGTCTCCCGGCCTACGCGGAGCGCTTCGCGGCCGCCGGCGCGGCGGCGCTGGTGTTCGACCACCGCCACCTCGGCGACTCGAGCGGCTCACCGCGACAGCGGTTCCGCAAGGCGGCGCAACTGCAGGACTGGCGCTCGGCGGTCGCCTACGCGCGATCGCTCGACGGCGTCGACCCCGAGCGGATCGTGCTGTGGGGGTTCTCGTTCGCCGGCGGGCACGTCGTCGAGACGGCCGCTGCGGACGGGCGCGTCGCCGCCGTGCTCGCGCTGTGCCCGATGCTCGACGGGCTCCCGCGCGTGCTCGCGACGCCGCCGGCGCTGACCGCGTGGCTGCTGCCGCGGGCGATCGCCGACCAGCTCGGGCGTCACAACCTCGTGCCGGTCACGGCCGAGCCCGGCGGCCACGCGGCGATGACGCTGCCGGGAGAGGCGGAGGGCTTCGCTGCGGCGGTCCCGGCCGGCTCGCCGTGGCGGAACGAGATCTCCCCCGCGATCTTCCTCACGGTCGGCCTGCACCGGCCCCTGCGGCGCGCGGCGCGCTTCGGGACTCCGATCTGGCTGGGCCTCGGCGAGCGGGACGTGACGGTCTCGGCGCGTGCGATCGAGCGGTTCGCCGAGCGCGCGCCCCGCGCCGAGCTGCACAGGTACCCCTACGACCACTTCGGGGGGCTGACGGGCGACGGCCCCGAGCGGGTCGCCGGCGATCAGGTCGACTACCTGAGGCGCGTCGGCGTGCTCGAGGCCGTGTGAGGCGGGGCCGGGGGACTGCCCCGCCTCACTGCTCGCGGCCTATTTCTTTTTTTCTTTCGGCTGTTTGTCGTATTTGAGGACCCACGACACCGCCGACTGCTCGAACGACCCGATCATCACGGCCTTGTTGTGGCCGGCCGCCGAGGGGAGCCCGGCGAGCAGGTTGACCAGCACGGTCGAGAGGCCGCAGTTCTGGGCCGCCGGCACCGCGAACGAGCTGTCTTCGAGCGTGACGTCGTCGATTTTCACGATCTTGTTGTGATCGAGGTTGTCGAGTTTCCCGGGGACCGTGGCCAGCAGGTGCAGTACGACCGGTTCGGTTTCCGAGCCGATCGAGCAGCTGCTGCCCAGCAGCGGGTTGTCGAGTTTGATCTTGAGCGGCAGTTCGACGGCGACCCCGCTCCCGCCTTCGAGCAGGTAGTACTGGTTGACTTTGATGCCGGTCGCGGGGCCCGCGATCGTCGCGGTGGCGGTGACTTCGCCGCCGATGCCTTCGAGGAAGCCGACTCCGAGCAGGCCGCCGGGGACCTTCTGGGGCGGCGATATCAGCGTGTTGCCGTCGCGTGCGGGGATCAGGGGCTGCGGCGCGGCCTTCTCGCCGGCGAGTCCGCCCTGCAGGACGATCGGCTTTTCGATCGGGACGTCCTTGTTGCCCATCTTGAATTCGCCGCCGGTGACCTGGGAGTACACACACAGGCCCGCCGTGGCGGTCGGGCAGTCGAGGAACGGGGCGAAGTCTTCTTTGAGTTTCGTGCTGACGGCGTTCGCCGCCGGGGCGCTCGCGCCCAGCAGCGCGCAGAGCAGGCCGGCGGCGCCCAGCGCGGCAAAGCGGCGGCGGGCGGCGGCCCGGATACGAGGTGACTGCATCTCTCTCTCCTTTGCAATGTCGGGCGTCGGTGCTGCCGCGGGCCCGTTCTCTCTCTCCGAGCCCGCCGGGACCGTGCCCGAGCGGTCAACCCTAGCCGCACGATGCTGCAGCGGCAGGGCGCCCCTCGCGGCCCCTCCTGGTCCGTCTTCTAACACGATGGTGCGCTCGTGTCAAGCGGGTGGACGCAGTAGCGTCGTCGCGACAACGCCGTGCGGCAGGCCCGTGCGCCGGCGACACCTGGGCCTCGAGGCACGCGCATCGCCACGGTGCCAAGAGCGCGTGCGTGGGGCCGCGGCACGGCCCCACGCATCGCCCGTCGATGTTCGGACGCCTAGGCGTCGACGCTCGAGTCGCGCCCGGGTCCGCTCACTAGACCCCTTCGCCTTCGATGTCGACTTTGCTCTCTCCCGCCTTGAATTCCAACGGGTGTTCGAGGTTTTCTTTTTCCACTTCTGAGTAGTCGCAGATCATTTCGCCGTTGGCTCTGAAGACGAAGTTCGCCTCAGCGCACGTGGCGCTGACTTCTTTGATTTCGAACGCCGCGATCGTTTTGCCGGAGTCCGGCGTGAACTTGAGTTTCTCCGGCGATCCTGCCTCGAGCGTCGCTTTCAACCCGGTCGTCGCGATCGTCCCGGCGGTTCCGAATCGGTTCGAAACCGCGCAGTGGGACTGGCCCACGACTTCGCATCCTTCGAAGACCTCCGATTCTTCACTCCTGGAGGAGGACGCTTCGATCTCGCCACCTTTGACCTTCTCGGTCGCGCACGTGATCGTAACGGCGCCGAATTCTTTCGCCTTCAGCGCAAATTCCAACTTCAGCGGAGTCGTGATTTTGGTTTCTTCGGCGATCGGTTCCGAGCCCGTGAGCAGTGATCCTGCAACCCACCACTTCGGGGGAGACCCGAAGGCGGACCAGAGCTTTCCGGAGGCGAGGTGGACCCTGTCGGTCACTTCGAAGACTTTCGCTGCCTCTTTCGGGTGCGGCCCGGATTCGGTGAACACCGCTTCGCCTTTGGACGTAAGCGTCAGCGTGCCGCTTGCTATAGCTGTCGGGGGGCACTCTTTGAGGTTCGTCTTCGACGACTTGAACACCTGTTTGGTGACCGTGATGGTAACGGGTTCATTGTTGATATTGGCGCTCGCTTTGAGCGTCTTGGCTTCATAAGCGCAGACCACACCGAGAGAAGTGAAGTCAAACGTGAGCCGCAGATGACCCTTGACCTCGACTGCGCCTTTGGTCGTGATGCTGACCGACCAGGGCAGTCCTTCCGCGGTGACTAGCGCGGGCCCGGACGATGTGGTTTTACACTGTTTTCCGGGTTCCGTACCGGTAAGCGACGCTTCTGTCAGTGTCGCCGTCAGTTTGCTGGCGCTGTTGTTGCCCAGCGTGCCGGTCAGCACCACGCTCGAACATTCCACGTTCCCGCCGGTGGATTCGAACACGGTGTTGCTGCTTGTGGCTTGCAGTTCCGCCCCGCTCGGCAGCGGCCCGCTTTTTGTCAAGAGCGTAAGTTCGCTCGCCCATGCCGGTGACGCGATCGCAATGCTCGCTGCGAACGAAGCCAGGAGGCAGAGCCCCATAACCCTGGTGCGCTTCATTTGCCCATTGCTCCTTCCCTCAGCTGAGGCTTGTCGACTTCGGTGAAGGGCCATGCCCTTCCTTTGTCTGTGGTGGCAGGCGAGGGGATGGTCATGCGTTGTCGAGACCTGCTCGCCAGGCGGTACGCGACACGGCGTCGGTGACCTCGGTCGCCCGTCCGTCTCGATGCCTCGGCCCGCCATCGGGCCCACCGAAAACGGCACCCGCTACGCAGGTCTCGACATCGTCGTTGCCGTCTGAATCCCGCGAGCTGCGCGCGGACGCGCCATGAGAGCCCCCTCTCCTGGTTCCCGGGTGTCAGAAGACCGACACCCCGAACCGACCCTACCCGGCGCCGTCCGGTTCCGTGGCCGCTTTCGGAGATGCTGAACGCGAAAAGAGCCGCAAAATGCGCGAGGTTTCGGCGCACGGTTACATCTCGGTGGCACCGGTGCGTAGGAAATGTGCTCCGCTGCCGCGCGCGCCTCGGGAGCGTGCCCGCGGGCCGACCGGGAATGGCTCGATCGAGAGCACGGATCCGGCGCTCCGCTCGGTGTCCCTCGGATCGGTGGCGGTGCCCGGGTCCCCGGCGTCCGTCTCGGAGGGCAGGTCTGGAGACGGACCCCGTACGGAGGGCGTGCTCCGGTGGGCGTCTGCGCACTTGCTCGGCCCCCCGGTGGCCGGGTAGTGGCTGAAGCCGGAGAGGGGACTCGAACCCCTGACCCCCTGTTTACAAGACAGGCGCTCTACCAGCTGAGCTACTCCGGCGGGCTGTGCGGTCGTACGGCGATGCTCGTGCAGCGGTGAGGCGCGCGCGAGTGGCTGCTGCGACGAGGGATCATAGGCCGCAGCGGGGTCAGGAACGCAGATTGCGTCGGCCGCGGCCCGGGGGCAGATCGCCGGCGTTCGCTCGGGCGGCGCGGCCGCCCGAGCGAACGAGCGTGGCTACTTCGTGATCAGTTCGAACACCGGCTGGAATTCTGCCCAGCCGGACTGCAGTTTGCCGCCGTAGTAGACGTCTTCGGGCAGCGGGTCCGACCCGGTCGCCGGTTTGCCGCCTTCGGCCGGCGGTTCGGAGATGTATTCGCCGCCGCTGAAGCCCTTGAAGGACGTCTGCAGGCCGACGTTCACGGGCGCGGCTTCACACCCTTTGCAGTTGAGCAGGATGATCGCCTTCGAGCTGAGCGGCGCCGTCTGCGTGAATTTCTTGAAGGTGACCTGCTGCAGCAGGCCGCCGACGTCGCAGTTGGAGCCGAAGCCCTTGCCTTCGCTCGTTTCCGGGCAGCTCGCGTTCGTGCTCGGCCGGTAGCGGAGGCGCAAGGTCGCCGAGGATTCGGCGATCTTCGCACCGAGTTCGTTGCCGGCGCCGACCTGGTACACGCTCGCCGTCCATTCCTCGGAGAACTTCTTGTTCGTGTGCTTGGTGGTGCAGGTGCCGCTGTACGTGCCGCTTTCGCAGGCGAACACGTCGAGTTGCGTGTTCAGCGACTTGATCAGCCGGCTGTTGGTGTCGGCCGTTTCGACCTGCCCGCCGAAGGGGAACCCTTCGTAGTCCTGCGAGTAGGTGTCTTCGTTCGGCATCCCGTTGACCGTTTTGGCGACGGTGTTCAGGTTGTTGTACGCCGTTTCCGGCGTCATCCCGTAGGCGTTCGCGGCGAGCGCAGCCGCGGCGAGCGCGACTGCCAGCGTCACGCCCAAGCGTGCGGTGATTCCCCTCATGTGCTGTTCCCTCCTTGATTGGTTCCCTCGTGCGGCTCCGGGTCCGCGGCCTCCATGGCCAGTCGCCCGGCGCCCCGCACCTGCGCGTCCCCCGCGCAGACGCCAAGTCTCGTTCAGAGCCCCGAAACTTGTCAACCGCGTGTCATCTTTCTGACAGCCCGCGGACAAAGGGCCCCGCCCCGTGTGCGTTTACGCGCGTCGCTGCGATATCGCGTTGAGCCGCTGCAAATCGGGGTAATCGATGTGACAGGCGCGCAAGATCCGGCCTCCCCGTGCCGGTCCGGTTTCGCGCCCCCCGAACGATGTCAGCCCCCCCGACGACAACCTCCTCGGATCTGCTCCGCGTGCTCGAACTCGAGCCCGCGCTTGCGGATGCCGTCCCGCCCGAGCGGCGCGATCAGGCGATCGCCGACTGCGTCGCGCGGGAGGTGCACCTGCCGACCGGGCGCTGGCGCGTAGCGCCGCCGCTGAACGGCAGCGCGGGCGGCGGCGTCGGCATCGGCCTGCTCGTGCTCGACGGGCTGCTGGTGCGGCGCGTCGGCATCGAGGGACGCTACGGCGCCGAGCTGCTCGGCGAGGGTGACCTGCTGCGTCCGAGCGAGGGCGACGACGAACTGCCGACGCTGCCGATGACGACCGGCTGGCGGGTGCTCGAGAGCGCGCGCCTCGCGGTCCTCGACGACGCCTTCATGGCGCGCCTCGCCGACTACCCGGAGCTCGGCGGCAAGCTCGTCGGCCGCGCGGTCAGCCGCGCGCGGCACATCGCGGTGAACATGGCGATCGTCCATCAGGCGCGCGTCGACGTCCGCCTGCACATGCTGTTCTGGCACCTCGCGGCACGCTGGGGTCGCGTCGGCAGCGACGGCGTCACGGTCTCGCTGCGGCTCACCCACGCGGTGCTCGCCGAACTCGTCGCGGCCCGCCGGCCGACCGTCACGAGCGCGCTCACGCTGCTCTCGAAGCGGGGCCTCGTGCGCTCGACGGACAACGGCTGGCTGCTCTCGGGGGAGTCGCCCGGAGAACTGCAGAGCCTCGCGCGGATCACAGCGCCCTCGCGCGGCTGATCCGGCCTGTAACGCGGCGCCGCCGCGCGGTGTAGAGGGGTCATGGCCGCCCCGCTGCCGGCAAAGCGCGACCCCGCCCCCCGCGTCGATCTCGACGGATTTCGCGAGCGCTCGCTCGAGCGAGGAGTGAACCCCTTCGTCTACTGGGTGCTGCGCGCGATCCTGGTCCCGTTCTTCCTCGTCTACCTGCGCATGCAGCGCGTCGGCCGGGAGCACCTCCCGCGGAGCGGGCCGCTGCTGCTCGCGGCCAACCACCGCAGCTTCCTGGACCCGTTCGTGATCGGCACGCTCGTGCGGCGGCCCGTCTACTACATGGCGAAGCGGGAGCTGTTCGAAAAGCGCTGGCAGGCGTGGATCCTCAACGCGCTCGGCGCCTTCCCCGTCGATCGCGGCGCCGGCGACGGCGACGCGATGGCGACCGCTCGCGCGATCCTCGAACGCGGCGACTGCGTCGTCGTCTTCCCGGAGGGGACGCGGATGCGCCGGCGCCCTCTCGGTGAGCCGAAGCGCGGGGTCGGCCGGCTCGCGCTCGAAACCGGCGCTCCGATCGCGCCGATCGCGGTGATGGGAACCGACGAAGTACGCCGCGGCTGGCGGATCAGGCCCCGGAAGGTGCGGCTGCGCGTCGGGCGCCCGCTGAACTACCCGACCGTCGAACGCTGCTCCCCGAGCCTCGCCGGGGCGGTCACGGAACGGATCTGGGCCTGCGTGCGGCTCCAGTGGGACTGGCTCGGCGGCGAGGACGAGCAGCGCGAGCTGACTCCGGCGGACGCGCCGCGCGAGATCTCGCGCGCCGCCTGACGGGCCCTCGACAGGGGATAGGGTGCGATGAGTGGCGGAGCCCGGCAGCGCGAAGACCAAGGCCCAGCTCGACGACGAGTTCTCGGACCTGTACCGGGCGCACCTGCGCGACGTGTACAGCTACGCCTACTACCGGGTGGGCAACCACCACGACGCCGAGGACCTGACCGAGCAGACGTTCCTGCAGGCCTACCGGCACTTCGAGCGTGCGCAGCGCGAATCGGACGGGCGGCCGCTGCGGCCGTGGCTGATCCGGATCGCGCACAACCTCGCCGCGAACCTGTACCGCGACCGCTCGCGCAAGCCGGCCTCGCCGATCGACGAGACGACCACGATCACCGCCCCACACACCACCGAGCAGCTGGTCGAGGGCCGCGACGAGCTGAGCCGCGTCCTCGCCGGCGTCCAGATGCTGCCGGACGACCGCCGGGAGGCACTGATCATGCGTTTTGCGCTCGGCATGGACAACCGCGAGATCGCGCGTGCGCTGGGCCGCTCGGACGGCGCCACGAAGGTCCTGATCCATCGCGCGATCAAGCAGCTCGAGGAGATCGTCGGCGAGCGGGACGGGTCGGCGGCCGCCACGAAGGAAAGGCGCTGATGACTGAGGCGATCCCGAACCTCGAGGGCCTGCTGCGCGAAGCGCTGGCGCCGGTCGAGCCGCCGGCCGACCTCGTCGAGCGTCTCGAGGGGGCGCTCACGAGCATCACCGAGATGGCCGCCGACGAGCTCGAGGCGTGGGAGCTGTCGGCGATGCGCGACCCCCGCAACTGGGTGCGCCCGGCCGCGGCGGTGGTCGCCGGCAGCGCTGCCGCCGCGGGTCTCGTGGTGCTGCGCGCGCGCCGTCGTACGACGTCGACACCGCCGAACCTGAAGGGTCTGCGCCAGGCGGCCGAGCGCGCCGTCGAGGACCTGGAGCGCGAGACGCGCAAGCTGCTCGGCGACCGCTGAGGCCGCCCGATCGGCGGCGGCGCCGCCCGCGGGGCGCGCCCCCCAGCTACCCTCCTCCGGCCATGGCCACCTGCTACCGCCACCCCTCCCGCGAGACCGGGGTCTCCTGCTCCAACTGCGGGCGGCCGATCTGCCCGGACTGCATGACGACGACCCCGGTCGGGATGCGCTGTCCGGAGTGCTCGAAACAGCGGACGGCGGTCAAGACGCTGCGCAACGTCACCACGATCCCGCGCGTCACGTACGCGCTGATCGCGATCAACGTGATCGCCTACCTGACCGAGGAAGGCCAGTTCTCGCTGTTCGAATCGAACGTCCACGGCACCGTGGTCGACGAAGGGGTGCTGTTCCGCGAAGGGATCGGCGTCGCCCATCAGTACTGGCGGCTCGTGACCTCCGCGTTCCTGCACGAGAGCATCCTGCACATCGGCTTCAACATGTACCTGCTGTACCTGCTCGGGCTGATGCTCGAGCCCGCGATCGGATCGGCGCGGTTCGCCGTGATCTACTCGGTCGCGCTGCTCGCGGGGTCGTTCGGGGCGCTCGCCGCGACCGCGGCGCCGAGCCTCGGCGCGTCGGGGGCGATCTTCGGGTTGATGGGGGCGGCGGCCGTGGAGCTCCGCGCCCGCGGCTTCAGCGTGATGCAGTCCGGGATCGGCGGGCTGATCATCTTCAACCTGATCCTCAGCTTCTCGCTCGCGAACATCTCCGTCGGGGCCCACATCGGCGGGTTGATCGGAGGCGCGCTCGCCGGGCTCGCGATCCGCACCGCGGACAGGCGCGGCGCCGGCTGGGTGGGATACGCCGCGTGTGTCGTGCTCTGCGGGGTCTCGGTCGCGGGGGCGATCGCCGTCTCCCACGTCTCCGGCCAGGGCTTCGCCTGAGCGTCAGGCGCTCTGCAGCTCGAGCTCGACGGCGCGGCCGGCGAGGTCGAACCCCTCGAGCAGCTCGGGTGCAGCAAGGCGCCGAGCAGCTCGAGCCCGTCGACGAGGCGCGGGCCGGGCCGCGAGAAGTACGCGGACGCGTCGACCGCGAACACGCGCGCCGCGCCCAGCGCCCGAAGCCGCTCGGCGTACGTGAGCGACTCCTCGTGGGCACGCGGCGCGTCGTAGCCGCACGGCATCGCGATCACGACCTCGGGGCCGGCCTCGGCGACGAGCTCCCAGCTCATCGTCTCCGAGGGTTCCCCTGGGAGGCCGAGCGCGTCTTCGCCGCCCGCCAGCTCGATCATCTGCGGCGTCCAGTGACCCGCGACGAACACGGGGTCGAGCCACTCGAGCGCGGCGACGCGCGGCCGCCGGCGGCCGCGCACGGCGAGCCGCACCCGATCGATGCGCCCCGCCGACCGGGCCACCAGCTCGACGCCCTCGCGGCGATGCCCCGTCGCCTCGGCGAGCGTGCGCACGTCGCCGAGCGTCTCGCCGATCGTCTTCGGGTCGAGCGCGATCACGCGCGGGCGCCCGGGCAGCTTCGCGGCGATCGCCGCGACGTCGTCGTAGGAGACCGCGCAGACCGGGCACAGCGCCTGGGTGACGATCAGGTCGGGTTCGAGCTCGCGCAGCGCATCGGCGTCGAGCTCGTAGATCGCCTCGCCCTCCAGGGTGCGCTCGCGGACGGCCGCGTCGATCTCGGCCGCGGACAGGCCGGCGGGCAGCACGTCGCGCGTCACGTTCGGAAGCTCGGCCGCGCCGATCGGGAAGTCGCACTCGTGGGTGACGCCGACGACCTCCTCGCCGGCGCCGAGCGCGAACAGCAGCTCGGTGGCGTGGGGGACGAGGCTGACGATCCGCATGCACCGACTTTACGAGGCCCGGAGCCCGATAGTCTCGAGACGATGGCGAGACTCGGCGAGCAGGAGATCGAGGCCCGGCTCGCGGCCGCCGGCGGCGGCTGGCGACGATCCGACGGCGAGCCCGCGGCGATCGAGCGCGACTTCGACGCTGGGTGACTTCGCCGAGGCGCTCGCGTTCGTGAACCGGGTCGGCGCGGCCGCCGAGGCCGCCGGCCACCACCCCGACATCCTGCTCCACGGCTGGAACAAGGTGCGGCTGACCCTCTCGACCCACTCCGAGGGTGGGCTGACCGCTGCCGACTTCGAGCTCGCCGCGCGTATCGGCGACCCCGGCTGACCTCAGAAGGCACGTCACCGGTTCCGCGTGGGCGCCTTGCTACCTTTGGAACCGCTGACCTGCGCGATGAGCGACGACGAAGAACTTCCCCGAAGTAGCGCGGCCCTGATGGGCCGCCTCCGCGCAGCCGAGGTTGCGAGCTCTCCGCCCGAACGGTCGGCGGGGACCGCAGCGCGCGCGTGAACGGTCTTCGCGTGATCTTCGCGGCCGTCCTGGTCGCGATCAACGCCTTCTTCGTGATCGCCGAGTACGCGCTCGTGCGCTCGCGCCGGGCGCGGCTCGAATTGCTCCGCGACGAAGGCGCGAAGGGCGCGACGCTCGCGCTCTCGCAGCTCGCGCAGGTGAACGAGTACATCTCCGCCGTCCAGATCGGCGTGACGATGACCTCGATCGGGATCGGCGCGCTCGGCGAGCCCGCGCTGGCGTCGCTGCTCAAGGGCGCGCTCGGGAACGGCTGGAGCCACGGCGTGGCGGCGGTGATCGTCGCGGTGGTCGCGTTCGGCGTGATTTCGGCCGTCCAGCTGATCGCCGGCGAGATGGTGCCGAAGTTCTACGCGATCGATCGCGCCGAGGCGGTCGCGCGCCGGGTAGCGCGCCCGCTGCAGGCCTTCAGCGTCGTGTTCCACCCGCTGATCGTGATGCTCACCGTCGTCTCGAACCGACTGCTCAGCCTGCTCGGCGTGGAGATGACGATCGAGCGCCGGGCGGCTCCTCGGACGAGCTCAAGCGGCTGATCGCGGAGTCCCACGCCGGCGGGCACATCGACCCGGGCGAGGCGGGGATGCTGACGGGCGTCTTCCATCTGCACGAACAGGAGGCGCGCCAGGTGATGACCCCGATCCCGGCGGTCGTCACGATCGACGTCTCGGAGACCGTCGAGGCGGCCGTTCGGCTGTGCGTGTCGAGCGGCCACACGCGCCTCGTCGTGACCGAGGAGGACGACCGCGACCGGGTGCGAGGCCTCGTCCACGTCAGCGAGCTCGCGGGCCGGCTGATGAGCGACGGGCCGCAGGCGGCGATCGAGCCGGTCGTCCACGAAGCGCTGATCGTCCCCGAGACGAAGCCGCTCGACGACCTGCTCGCAGACCTCCAGCGCGGCCGCACGTCGATGGCGGTCGTCGTCGACGAGTACGGGCGCGTGGTCGGCGTCGTCTCGGTCGAGGACATCATCGAGGAGGTCGTCGGCGAGATCGCGGACGAGACCGACCCGACGGCGGGGGAGATCAGGCGCCTGGCGAACGGCGACTGGTTCGTACGGGGCCACGTCGCGGTCACAGATCTCGCCGACTACGGGCTCGATCTGCCGGTCGACAGCGACGCCTACAACTCGGTCGGAGGGTTCGTCTTCTCAGAGCTCGGGCGGTTGCCGCGGCGGGGCGACACGGTCAACGCCGACGGGTACTCGATCCGCGTCGAGTCGGTCGACGACAACCGGATCGAGGCCGTGCGGATCCGCGAGCGACGGCAGGTGCGGCGCCGCGAGGAGGAGGAGCGGGGGGCCTGATCGGCCCCGCTCGCGCATGCGAGAACTCCCACGCGATCGACCGGCCCGTTAAACACGTCCGGCCCGCGGGGGGAGCGGACCGGATCGTGCGCACTGGGAGGAGGCGGGTGTGCGTTGCGACGTTTGACCGTCGCATGGACAAGTATCCGCGCAGGGATGAACGCGACCTAAAACCTCCGCACAGGAGCGATAAAGATTCTCGGCGCGCGGGGGCTAGTAGGTGAGCATCCCGCGGCCGCTCTTGCGGCCCAGCGCGCCCTCGGCGATCAGCTCCTTGACCCGGGGCGGGATCTCCTCCCCGATCGTTTCGCCGATCGCGGCCGAGACGTCGAGGCCGACGAGATCGAGCAGTGCCAGCGGCCCCATCGGATGCCCGGCGCCGAGCTTCATGCAGGTGTCGATGTCCTCCGGCGACATGCCGGTCTCTTCCTGCAGCCGCACGGCGCTGAACAGGTACGGGAACAGCAGGCGGTTGACGACGAACCCCGGGATGTCCGGCACCTCGACCGGGGTCTTCTCGAATTTCTCACACAGTTCGAGGGCGCGGCGGCGGGTTTCCTCGCTTGCCTCCTCGGGGAAGACGAGCTCGACGAGCTTCATCCGCGTCACCGGGTTGAAGACGTGCAGCCCGAGGAAGCGGTCGGGGCGCCCGCTGGCCTCGGCCAGCCGGGCGACGGACAGGGAGGAGGTCGTCGAGGCGAGGATCGCGCCGTCGTCGAGGATCGCGTCGAGCTCGCCCAGCAGCTTCGCCTTCGGGTCGTGCTCCTCGACGATCGCCTCGACGCAGAACGTCGCCTCGGCGAGCGCATCCGGGTCGGTGACGATTTCGACGTGCTCGGGGTCGATCTCCGCGCCGAGCCGGCTCAGGGTCTTCTCGACGGTCGCGCGGGCGCGGTCGGCGGAGCTCTCGGAGCGGGCGAGCAGCAGCACGGGACCGTGGTGGGCGGCGGTCGCTGCGAGGCCGCAGGCGATCGCGCCGCTCCCCGCAACCGCAAGACGTTTTGGCACTGACTCTCCCTCGTCCGGTGTGGTGTTTTGTGAGGCTGGCCGCGCGGCCAGCCGCCCGCAGGCAGGCGGTACAGTACGGCCTGCAGCGAACAATTGACCGGCCCGGCGCTCGATGCCGAGCCGGGGGCATCTTCCCAGACGCGTCGCGGCCGGCGGTCGCCGGCCCCGTCGTGGGCAGCTCAGGACGCCATCGAACCAGACCGAGAGGACTCGAAGATGAGGCAAGCAGAGGGGCGCGAGGTCGTGATCGTCGAGGCCGTGCGCACGCCGATCGGCCGCGGCCACAGGGAGAAGGGCTATTACAAGGACACGCACCCGAACAAGCTGCTCGCCACGTGCTACACGGAGGTGGTCGAGCGCTCGGGGATCGATGCGGCCGAGGTCGAGGACGTGATCGCCGGCTGCGTGCAGCAGTTCGGCGAGCAGGGCTTCAACATCGCCCGCAACGCCTGGCTCGAAGCCGGTCTCCCGATCGAGACGCCGGGCACCACCGTCGACCGCCAGTGCGGCTCGGCCCAGCAGGCCGTGAACTTCTCGGCGGCGCTGATCGCGGCCGGCGTGCACGACGCGATGATCGGGTCGGGCGTCGAGCACATGGGCCACCTGCCGTTCGCCGCAGGGATGAAGACGCAGGAGGACTTCGGGTACGCCTTCACGCCGGAGCTGATGGCAAAGCACAACATCGTCGGACAGGGGCTCGGCGCCGAGATGATCGCCGATCAGTGGGAGATCTCCCGCTCCGAGCTCGACGAGCTCGCCGTGCGCTCGCACCGGCTGGCGGCGCAGGCCACCGAGGAGGGCCGCTTCGAGCGCGAGATCGTGCCGATGGAGGTTGGCGGTGAGACGCTCGTCACCGACCAGGGGATCCGGCCCGACACGAACCTCGAGGCGCTCTCACAGCTGAAGCCGGCGTTCAAGCCGGACGGGAAGATCACCGCGGGCAACGCCTCGCAGATCTCCGACGGGGCGGCGGCGGTGCTGCTGATGTCCGCGGAGAAGGCCGAGCAGCTCGGCCTGCGCCCGCGCGCGCGGATCGTCGACCAGACGACGGTCGGATGCGACCCGGTGAAAATGCTGGAGGGGCCGATCCCGGCGACGCGCCGGATCCTCGAGCGCAACTCGATGTCGATCAACGACATCGATCTGATCGAGATCAACGAGGCGTTCGCGCCGGTCGTCGCCGCGTGGCGGCGCGAGCTCGACCCGGACATGGACCGGGTCAACGTCAACGGCGGCGCGATGGCGCTCGGGCACCCGCTCGGCTCGACCGGCGCAAGACTGATCACGACGCTGCTGCACGAGCTCGAGCGCTCCGACAAGGAGATCGGGTTCGTGACGATGTGCTGCGGCGGCGGGCTGGGCACGGCGACGCTGATCCAGCGCGTCTAGCGCGCGGTGAGCGGTCCGGCGGGCGCTGCGCGCCCGCCGGAGCGGCCTTCGCGGGGCCTTGGCCGCGGGAGCGGCGCGTCTCCGGTGCACAGCCGCGCTTCGCGCCGGCTCGTCGGTCGGCTTTGGCCGCGCATCCCGCTCGAGAGGCCTCCCTCGCGCTCGGCCGGCGACCTCGTCGAGCGCGGCGAGCGGCGCCCGAGCAGGCGCGCGCGCTCGGCGCGAGCGCCGTGACCCTCCTCCCGCGCGCGGAATAAGGGGCGGGCGCTCAGCCGGCGACGGCGGCGACCTCGTCGAGCGCGGCGAGTGCGCCGATGCAGGCGCGCGCCGCCTCGGCGCCCTTCTCGCTGAGGTGCCGGCTGAAGAACTCGGTGTGCGGCGCGTGCTCGTGGAAGTGGTGCGGGGTCAGCACCGAGGAGATCAGCGGGACGTCGGTCTCCATCTGCGCCCCCATCAGCGCCTCGAGCACCGTTTCCGCGACGAACTCGTGGCGGTAGATGCCGCCGTCGATGACGAGCGCCGAGGCGACCACCGCGTCGTAGCGGCCGCTGCGCATCGCGCGCCTGGCGACGAGCGGGATCTCGAACGCGCCGGGGACGCGGAACACATCGACATGGTCCTCGAGTATTCCCAGTGCCGAGAGTTCGCTCAAGAACGAGGCGCGGCAGCGCTCGAGCAGGCTTTCGTGCCAGGAGGCCTGAACGTAGGCGACGCGGCGGGCCTCCGCGCCCGGCGGTGTGCTCGGTGAAGGCATCGGCGATCCTTTCTGTGGGAGCTCTCCCACAGGGTAATCCGCGGGGGCGTCAGCCGCTCGGCGAGGTGCCCGTCCAGTTGACCGCGACCGGCTGCAGGGACAGCAGTGCGGCCCAGGTGGCGCCTTCGGCCACCCCGGTCGGGGCGATCGCGTGCGCGGTCTGGAACGCTTCGAGGTTCGCGACCGTCTGCGCGCCGAACGTGCCGGTCGTTTCCTGGCTCGGCTCGGCGGCGGCGAGGTGCTCCTGAAGCCACAGCACCGGGTCGCCCTTGGCGCCTTTGGCGAGTTCGGGGTAGCTCGTGTTCGGCGTCACCGTGGTCAGCGGCGCGAGCGGCTCGGCAAGCGCGGCCCAGCCCTTTTCGGTCGTTTCCTGCCAGTCCCAGAACGACCAGCCGGGGGCCCCGTAGTCGACCGCCTCCTCGCGGAAGCGCACCAGTTCCGCCGCGGAGACGCCTCCGTAGGTCTGCCCCAGCGGGAACAGCGTCCGCTGGTAGATGCGGTTCCAGATGTACGTGTTCGCATAGACGGTGTCGACCGAGACGCCGATGTCGTGCCAGTACATCTGCGGGGCGTTGAACTGCGCACCACCCGGCCCGAGGAACACCGAGTAGGGGAACGACGAGTGATAGTTGACGTACGGGAAGGAGGCCAGCGCGAGCGGGTACGTGGCGCCGATCTTCGCGCGCAGGTCGGTGATGTACGTCTGCGCCGCCGCGTACTTGCCTTCGTACTGCGCCTCGGCGTCGATCACCAGGCAGTCGGCCCCGTTTGCGACCGCCTCGGCCCCGAGCGCGGCCTCGCCCACGGGTTCCGTCCCGTACACGTACTGCCACGCGCAGACCTTCAGCCCCGCCGCATGGAGTTCGGCGACGAGCTGAGGGGAGAACTGGGTCCAGTAGTTGCTCGACCCGTCGGAGCTCTTGACGAACACGGTCGTGACCCCGGCGGCCTTCGCCTGGGCAATGATCGCCGCGACCGAGCCGCCGCTCGACTTGCTCACGTACCAGATCCACATCCCCTGGCCTTCCAGCGGCCCGGCTCCGACCCCTCCCGCCACGACCGGCGAGACGACCGGTTTCGGCGGCGGATGAAGCGCGTGGTTGTAGAGGTAGATCGGGCCGTACGAGCTCGTGTAGCGGCCCTGGCTGAGCAGGATCATCAGGTGGCCGGAGTGCGCTGCCTTCGGCACCGTCGCGACGAGTCCGGCGGAGGTCGTGCGCAGCCGCGCCTGCGGCGAGGCGGCCGTGACGCGCGCCCCCGCCTTCTTCGGGAAGCCGAGCATCATGCCGGCTTTGAGCCCGATCCCCTTCAGCAGCAGCGTGCCGTGGAGCGAGACCTGGTGCGGGTTGCCGCTGCAGTGCGCTTCCGGGATGCACGCGACGCTCGTGATGCGGACGCTCGTGACGTGGGCCCCGGTCCCCTTGGCGGCCGGCTTCGTCGTCGCCGCGCCCGGGGCCGCGGAGCCGCCGCTCGACGCGCGCGCCGGAACGGCGAGAGCGCACACGCAGGCCAGCGCCGCGAGGAGCGCGGACGCGAGGGCGATCAGCATGTTTGCGGCGCCTCTGCTCGCGGGAGCCACGAGGTTCCTTTCGTGCCGAGGTGACAGCTACGCCCCCGGGACCGGCCTTCGAGCCCTCCCGACGGCTCGAGCCGACGTTACCGGCTCACCCGCTGAGAACGCGCAGGCGGTCGTTAAGTTGCGCGCCGCAGCGAGCCGGTCGAAGCCCGGCGGGCGTCGCGGTGGGTCAAGCGAAGCTCTGGCGGGCTTCGACGTGACGTCACCGCGACGCTTGGTGGCGGGCCGGAGTCGTGGAGCGAGGACGCTCGAAGCTCCCTGGCGCCGGCCTCAGGTCGCGAAGTAGTGGCCGGCGTCGATGTCCGCGATCAGGCCGGGTTGCTCGGGATCCCAGGCGAGCAGCTCGCGGGTGCGGGCCGAGGAGGTCGGGTTGTCGAGCCCGACGAAGCCGCCGAGGAACGAGAAGTGCGTGGCCGCGTCGTGGGGCTCGACCGAGGCGGCGGGCACTCCCAGGCCGCGGCCGATCGCCTCGGCGAACTCGCGGAACGGCACCCCTTCGTCGGCGACCGCGTGTAGCACGGACCCAGCCGGCGCCGACTCGACGGCGAGCCGGTAGGCGCGGGCGGCGTCGAGCGTGTGCACCGACGGCCAACGGTTTGCGCCGTCGCCGACGTAGCCGGCGACGCCGCGTTCCCGGGCGATCCCGACGAGCGTCGGCGTGAAGCCGTGGTGGTCGAGGTCGCTGTGGACGACGGGCGGGAGGCGGATCACCGACGAGCGCACGCCGCGCTCGGCCAGCGCGATCGTCTCCCTCTCGGCGTCGGCCCTCGGGCCGCCTGCGGGGTCGCTCTCCTCGCCCGCGCGGCCCTCGACACCGCCCATCACGAGCCCGAGCGTGCCGGTCGTGTTGACCAGCGGCTTGCCGGTGCCGGCGAGCGCCTCGCCGAGGGCGCGGGTCGCGGCGATGTCGGCTGTGACCGCCTGCATGAAGTCGCCGGAGCGCATCGCCTCGTGCTTGAAGGCGAGGTGGATCACGCCGTCGCTCGCCGCGGCGGTGCTGCGGAGGTCGTCGAGATCGTCGAGGTCGCCGCGGTGCGCCTCGGCGCCGGCCGCCTCGATCGCGGCTGCAGATGCCTCGGAGCGGGCGAGGCCGACGACCTCGTGGCCTGAGGCGAGGAGGTCTGAGACGACGGCAGAGCCGATGTGGCCCGACGCGCCGGTGACGAAGACACGCATGGGGGGAACCTCCGGGAACGGGCCTCGCCGGCTGAGGACGAGGCGATGACATTTGCTGACATCACTCTAGCAAGCGTGATGTCAGCGGCTGTCATCGAGGCCGGAGCCCGTGCCCGGCGTCGACGGCCCCGAGGTCGGCGCGCCGGGCCGCTCACACGCCGACGCCGCACCCGCGGCGGCCGAGGTGCCGGAGCGCCGCGCCGCCCGAGCGCCGGCGTCGGATTCGAATGCAGGAGCGCAGGGCCGCTCTCAGACCTCGACGTCGAAGCCCAGGTCGACGTCGGAGGCGGCCGCTCCGCCCCTGATGCCCCAGTTCTCGAGCGGCGCCTCGCGCAGCAGGACCGAGACGTGATCGCGCGGGATGCCGAGGCCGGCGAGGCGATCGACGATCTCGCTGTAGAGGGCGCGCTTGGCGTCGATCGAGCGTCCCGCGAACGCGTCGATCGTGACCAGCGTGAAGCGGTCGGGATCGGACTTGTCCGGGGGAACCGCGAAGCGATGGGGCTCGTGCGCGAGGAGGCGGACGTGGCGGTCGTTCTCGGGGATGCGGAACGCGCGCAGCAGCGCCTCGTGGACCGCCTCCATCAGCGCGACCTCCTCGGCCGGCGCGTACTCCCGGCGCACCTCGATCAGGACGTGCGGCATCGGCCCGTGGTCACGTCAGGCGCCCCAGCGGAAGCCGACGCGCGACGGCACCGGCTCGAGCGGGCTCGAAGGAAGGCCCGCGGGGGGATCGTTGAGGTTGAAGCCGGTCGGCGCGACGTCGTTCGGAGCGTCGGCGTGGAACAGCGACGCGAGGTACTGGTTCTGCCCGCGCCCGACCCCCAGCTCGAACTGACCGCCGCCGTAGTTGCCGATGCCGTGCTCTGCGCAGTAGTCGTAGGCGTCGAGCAGGTTCCGCAGGCCGCCGAGCCGCGACGGCTTGACGTTGACCATCTTCGGCGGGTAGGGCAGCGCCTCGATGTCGGCAATCGAGTGGATCGGCGCGTCCCACGAGAACCGGTCGCGGTGCGGCGCGAGGATCTCGTCGATCTCGGGGGTCAGCTTCGGGTCCTCGATCCAGGCGTCCGGGAACGCGGTGACCACCCGTTCGTAGAGCAGCGGATCGGCCGGCTGGTCGACGATCGTCCCCTCGTAGAGGCCCTTGAAGTCGACCGAGTCGACGGCGCCGGTCCCGACCAGCTCCGCGATCAGCTCCTCGTCCCAGGACGACGTCGGGTCGAGCTTGAAGCGCAGCCCGGGGTAAGGCCCCAGGCGCCGCTGCAGCGGCTCGAGCGTGGGTGGCTCGCCGAGGCGCAGGGAGACGACGAACCGCACGGGCTCGGGGACGCGGCCGAGGACCTCGTGGAGGGACCGCCCCGCCTGCACGAGCGCGAGGTCGAGCGCGGCGGACTCGTACGCCCACGTGCGATAGCGCCGCGAGACCTCGCGCTGCGGCGGCTCGCCGAACAGCTCGAGCGCCGCGAGGCGCTCGCAGAACTCGGCGATCGTGAAGGTGCCGGCGAGCGCGAGCTCCGGTCCCCGCGCCTGCGCGATCTCGTGATCGACGGCCTCGTATGTCACGTCCTCGCCGAGCCCGTCCGCGCCCGCCCCGCGCAGGCGGATCAGCGTGCTCTTGCGCAGGAAGTCGCTCGACACCTCCTGTTCGAGCCCCTCGAGCGCATAGTCGTCGATCTCTAGCTCGAGCCCGGCGACACGCTCCCAGGTCGCGCTCATCCCGCGGCCTCCCGCTCGAGTCTGGCCACCAGCTCGTCCAGCTTCAGCTCGTCCAGCGCGTCGCCGACCGCGGCGAGCTCGCCCGCGCACTGCTCGATCAGGCGCTTGCCCTCGGCTACGAGCGCGAGCGTCTCCTGCAGGCTCGCCTCGCCCGAGTCGAGGCGGCGGATGATCTCTTCGACTCTTCCCGAGGCCTGCTCGTAGGTCAGCTGCGGCTCCTGCGGGGCGCTCATCGCCGCACCTGCGCGCCGAGCTCGCCGTCCGCGAAGCGCAGCGACAGCTCGCCGGCTTCGCGCGCCGCCTCTGCGCTGGCGAGCGGCGTCCCGTCCGCCCTGGAGGCGAGCACGTAGCCGCGCTCGAGCGTGCGCTGAGGATCGTGGCCGCCGAGCGCCAGCGCGAGCCGTTCGAGCTCGCGCGGCCGGCGCTCGCGGCATTCGCGTAGCGTCGAGGCGCCCTTGCGCGAGAGCACCAGCGCCCTGGTCGCCGTGTGGCGCTGCTCGCCGGCGAGACGTCGCCGCGACCCGGCGCGGATCTCGCGCAGCTGCTGGTGCAGGCGCGCCCGCTGGCGCTCGAGGTGGTTCGCCGGCGCGCGCGAGGGCAGCGCCAGCCGGCGCGCCCGGTCGAGCACCGAGCGGCGGCCGTGCTCGTCGAGGCGCCGCGCGTCGCGCGCCTGGCGCTCCCGCCCCTGGAGCGCGCGCCCGGCATGCTCGGCGAGGCGTGCGGCGGTC
>CAWFQR010000017.1:0-17229 GCA_963818035.1 uncultured Solirubrobacteraceae bacterium | reverse complement strand
TAGGCCGCCGCGGTCGAGCGCCGGGGTGACCGTGGCGGATCGCGCCGAGCTGAGGTTCCCCTCCGCCGGCGACCAGTGCGCGGCCTGGCTCTACCGGCCCGCGCCGAAGACGGAGGCGGGGCCCTGCGTGGTGATGGCGAACGGGTTCTCGCTGACCCGTCACGACGGGCTGCCCGCCTATGCCGAGCGCTTCGCGGGCGCCGGCGCGGCGGCGCTGGTGTTCGACCACCGCCATCTCGGCGACTCGAGTGGCTCGCCGCGGCAGCGCTTCCGCAAGGCAGAGCAGCTGCAGGACTGGCGCTCGGCGGTCGCCTACGCGCGATCGCTCGACGGGGTCGACCCCGAGCGGATCGTGCTGTGGGGGTTCTCGTTCGCCGGCGGGCACGTGGTCGAAACGGCCGCCGCGGATGCGCGCATCGCGGCTGTGCTCGCGCTGTGTCCGATGCTCGGCGGGCTCCCGCGCCTGCGCGCGACGCCGCCGGCGCTGAGCGCGTGGCTGCTGCCGCGGGCGATCGCCGACCAGCTCGGCCGGCACAACCTCGTGCCGGTCACGGCCGAGCCCGGCGGCCGCGCGGCGATGACGCTGCCGGGAGAGGCGGAGGGCTTCGCCGCGGCCGTCCCGGCCGGCTCGCCGTGGCGGAACGAGATCTCGCCGGCGATCTTCCTAACGGTCGGCCTTCACCGGCCCCTGCGGCGCGCGGCGCGGTTCGGGGCGCCGATCTGGCTGGGCCTCGGCGAACGGGACGTGACGGTCTCGGCGAAGGCGATCGAGCGGTTCGCCGAGCGCGCGCCACGCGCGGAGCTGCACACGTACCCCTACGACCACTTCGGGGGCCTCACGGCGACGGCCCCGAGCGGGTCGCCCGCGACCAGGTCGACTACCTGAGGCGCGTCGGCGTGCTCGGCGCCCTGTGAGACGGGCCGGCCGGTTCGGTTTCCGAGCCGATCGAGCCATCGCTGCCCAGCAGTGGCGCCATGAGCTGCCCCCGATGCTCGGCGACGCACACGCGCCCACCGGTGAGCAAACGCGACGCGTGGGGCCGCGGCACGGCCCCACGCATCACTCGGTCGGCGCTCGGAAGCCCAGGCGTCGCGGTCCGATACGCGCCTGGGTCCGCGGACTAGACTTCTTTCCCTTCTACGTCAACTTTGCTCTCTCCGGGGTTGAATTCCAACGGATGTTCCAGATTTTCTTTTTCCACTTCTGAGTAGTCACATATCATTTCGCCGTCGGCCTTGAACACGAAGTTCGCCTCAGCGCAACTGGCACTGACTTCTTTGATTTCGAACGCCGCGATGGTTTTGCCGGATTCCGGTGCGAACTTGAGTTTCTCCGGATTTCCTGCGGTGAGCGTCGCTTTCAACGCGTTGGTCGCGATCGTGCCGGCCGTGCCGAATCGGTTGGAGACCGCACAGTGGGGTTGGCCAACGACTTCGCATCCTTCGAAGACCTCCGATTCTTCGCTCCTCGTCGACGGCCCTTCGATCTTGCCGTTTTTGACCTTCTCCGTCGCGCACGTGATCGTGACGGCGCCGAATTCTTTCGACTTCAGGGCAAATTCCAGCTTCAAGGGAGTCGTGACTTTGGTTTCTTCGGCGAGCGCTTCCGAGCCTGTCAGCAGTGATCCTTCGACCCACCACTTCGGCGGGGAGCCGAAGGCGGACCACAGCTTGCCCGAAGCGAGGTGGACTCTGTCGGTCACCTCAAACACTTTTGCCGGCTCTTTGGGCTGCGGCCCTGTTTCGGCCATCACCGCTTCGCCTTTGGACGTCAGCGCCAGCGTGCCGCTTGCTTGACCCGACTTGGGACACCCGGATTGCTCCCTTTGGACAGCTTGAACACCTGTTTTGTGATCGTGATCGTGATCGGTGCGCCGTCGACATTGGCGCTCGCCTTGACGGTTTTGGCTTCGAAGATGCAGGCCACGCTCCCTGCGTTGGGGTAGACGAAATCGATCCGAACATGGCCTTTGATGTCGACAGCACCTTTGGTCGTGAAGCTGACAGACCATGGCAGGTCTTCCGCGGTGGCCTGCGCAGGCCCGAAGGGCGCCGTTGATTTGCACAGTTTTCCGGGTTCTTCACCCGTGAGCGCCGCTTCGGTAAGTGACGCCGTCAGTTTACTGGCGCTGTTGTTGTTCAGCGAGCCGGTCAGCACGACGCTGGTACATTCGACATTTCCGGCGCTGGTGACGAATATGGTGTTGCTGCTCGTCGCTTTCAGTTCCGAACCATTCGTCAGCAGCCCGCTTTTTGTCGAGAGCACGAGTTCGCTCGCCCATGCCGGAGACGCGACCACGATGCTCGCTGCGAACGAAGCCAAGAGGCAGAGCCCCATAACCCTGATGCGCTTCATTTGCCCATTGCTCCTTCCCCCTCGCGAGGGTTGTCGACCACGGTGAAGGACCATGTCCTTCCTTTGTCTGTCACGGCAGGCGGAGGGCACGGTCGTACGCCATCTGATTTGTGCGCCGCTCGGTACGCCCGGCGCACACACCGGTGCGTCGGGCACCAGTCCGCGCTGATGTCTCGGCCTGCCGGTCGGAGGCCCACTGAAGCCGGGCACCCGCTAAGCGCGTCTCGACATCGTCGTTACGGGCTGAATCCCGTGAGTTGCGCGCGGATGCGACATGAGAGCCCCCTCTCCTGTTCGCCGGATGTCAGAAGACCGACCGGCCGAGGACGACCCTACTCGCCGTCGGCCGGGTTCATGGCGGCTTTCGAGGATGTTGAACCCGAAAAAGCCCGCAAAATCCGCAAGGTTCCGACCTGTGGTCACATCCCGGCGCCACCGCGGCGAAGGAAATGTGCGTGGGGTGCTGCGTGGATCGTGGAGGCTGCGGTGTCCGGCCGGCGCCGGCCTGACGCCTCGAGGACGCGCCCGCCCGAGCGGACGCCTCGAGAACGCGCCCGCCCGAGAACGCCCGTCCGACCACCGGCGCACCCCCGACGGGTCTGCGTGGCGTAGGCATCTCCAGGTCGCTTGGCCGCTGCGGGCTGCCGAGTCCGCGAGAGCCGGAGAGGGGACTCGAACCCCTGACCCCCTGTTTACAAGACAGGCGCTCTACCAGCTGAGCTACTCCGGCGGACCATGCGGTTTTCAGGTATGCCCGGCGATGCTCCGGAGTCTTCGACCTCTCGCGAGTGGCCGCCAGGACGAACCCCGACGATCATAGGCCGGGGAGGTCGTCAGAACACCGCTTGCACCGCGCACGAGCCTGGGGGGAGATCGACGGCATCGACCCACCCTCCGTCGCACCAGAACTTGTCAGGCTTGTGTCATCGAACTGACAGAGCCTCCGCAAAGGCTCCCACCCCGTATGCGTTTGCGCCCATCGCGGCGATCTCGCGTTGAGCGGCTGCAAATCGGGGTAATCGATATGACAGGCGCAAAAAATCCGGCTTCCCCGTGCCGGACCCGGTTTCGCGCCCCCCGACGATGTCAGCCCCCCCGACGACAACCTCCTCGGACCTGCTCCGTGTGCTCGAACTCGAGCCCGCGCTGGCGGACGCCGTCCCCCCGAGCGTCGCGCGCAGGCGATCGCCGATTGCGTCGCGCGGGAGGTGCTTCTGCCCACCGGGCGCTGGCGGGTCGCGCCGCCGCTCAACGGCAGCGCGGGCGGCGGTGTCGGCATCGGCCTGCTCGTGCTCGATGGGCTGCTGGTGCGTCGCGTCGGCATCGAGGGGCGCTACGGCGCCGAGCTGCTCGGCGAGGGCGACCTGCTGCGCCCGACCGAGGGCGATGACGAACTGCCGACGCTGCCGATGACGACCGGCTGGAGGGTCCTCGAGAGCGCTCGGCTTGCTGTCCTCGACGATGCCTTCATGGCGCGCCTCGCCGACTACCCCGAGCTCGGCGGCAAGCTCGTCGGCCGCGCGGTGAGCCGGGCGCGGAACATCGCCGTCAACATGGCGATCGTCCATCAGGCGCGCGTGGACGTCGCCTGCACATGCTGTTCTGGCATCTCGCTGCACGTTGGGGCCGGGTCGGCAGCGACGGCGTCACGGTGCGCTGCGGCTCACCCATGCGGTCCTCGCGGAACTCGTCGCCGCCCGCCGGCCGACGGTCACGAGCGCGCTCACGCTGCTCTCCAAGCGCGGTCTCGTGCGCCCGACGGACAACGGATGGCTGCTCTGGGGAGTCCCCCGGGGAACTCAGAGCCTCGCGCAGATCACAGCTCCCTCGCGGGCTGATGCCGCGCCTGTAACGCGGCAGCGCCGCGCGGTGTAGAGAGGGCATGGCCGCCCCACTGCCGGCAAAGCGCGACCCCGGCCCCCGCGTCGACCTCGACGGGTTCCGCGAGCGCTCGCTCGAGCGCGGCGTGAACCCCTTCATCTATTGGGTGCTGCGCGCGATCCTCGTCCCGTTCTTCCTCGTCTACCTGCGTATGCAGCGCGTCGGGCGGGAGCACCTTCCGCGCAGCGGCCCGCTGCTGCTCGCGGCCAACCACCGCAGCTTTCTCGACCCGTTCGTGATCGGCACGCTGGTCCGTCGGCCCGTCTACTACATGGCGAAGCGGGAGCTTTTCGAAAAGCGCTGGCAGGCGTGGATCCTCAACGCGCTCGGTGCCTTCCCCGTCGACCGCGGCGCCGGCGACGGGGACGCGATGGCGACCGCGCGCGCGATCCTCGAACGTGGCGACTGCGTCGTCGTGTTCCCCGAGGGGACGCGGATGCGCCGGCGCCCGCTGGGCGAGCCGAAGCGCGGCGTCGGCAGGCTCGCGCTCGAAACCGGCGCCCCGGTCGCGCCGATCGCCGTGATGGGCACCGACGAAGTGCGCCGCGGCTGGCGGATCAGGCCGCGGAAGGTGCGGCTGCGCGTCGGCCGCCCGCTAACTACCCGACGGTCGAACGCTGCTCCCCGAGCCTGGCCGGGGCGGTCACGGAACGGATCTGGGCCTGCGTGCGGCTGCAGTGGGACTGGCTCGGCGGCGAGGACGAGCAGCGCGAGCTGACTCCGGCGGACGCGCCGCGCGAGATCTCGCGCGCCGCCTGACGGGCCCTCGACAGGGGATAGGGTGCGATGAGTGGCGGAGCCCGGCAGCGCGAAGACCAAGGCCCAGCTCGACGACGAGTTCTCGGACCTGTACCGGGCGCACCTGCGCGATGTGTACAGCTACGCCTACTACCGGGTGGGCAACCACCACGACGCCGAGGATCTGACCGAGCAGACCTTCCTTCAGGCATACCGGCACTTCGAGCGGGCGCAGCGCGAATCCGACGGGCGGCCGCTGCGGCCGTGGCTGATCCGGATCGCGCACAACCTCGCCGCGAACCTGTACCGCGACCGCTCGCGCAAGCCGGCGTCGCCGATCGACGAGACGACCACGATCACCGCGCCTCACACGACCGAGCAGCTGGTCGAGGGCCGGGACGAGCTGAGCCGTGTCCTCGCGGGCGTCCAGCTGCTGCCGGACGACCGCCGGGAGGCGCTGATCATGCGCTTCGCGCTGGGCATGGACAACCGCGAGATCGCGCGGGCGCTGGGCCGCTCCGACGGCGCCACGAAGGTGCTGATCCATCGCGCGATCAAGCAGCTCGAGGAGATCGTCGGCGAGCGGGACGGGTCCACGAGCCCACCACGGAGAAGGCCGGAGATGACTGAGGCGATCCCGAACTCGAGGGCCTGCTGCGCGAAGCGCTCGCGCCGGTCGAGCCGCCGGCGGACCTCGTCGAGCGCCTCGAGGGCGCGCTCAGAGCATCACGGAGATGGCCGCCGACGAGCTCGAGGCGTGGGAGCTCTCGGCGATGCGCGACCCGCGCAACTGGGCGCGCCCCGCCGCCGCCGTGGTCGCCGGCGGCGCGGCCGCCGCCGGGCTCGTGGTGCTGCGCGCCCGCCGCCGCACGCCGTCGGCGCCGCCGAACCTGAAGGGGCTGCGCCAGGCCGCCGAGCGCGCCGTCGAGGACCTGGAGCGCGAGACGCGCAAGCTGTTCGGCGATCGCTGAGGCCGCGGCCCGCGGGTCGCGGCGTGCCCGCGGACGGCGCCGCCCAGCTACCCTCATCCGGCGATGGCCACCTGCTACCGGCATCCCTCCCGCGAGACCGGCGTCTCCTGCTCGAACTGCGGGCGGCCGATCTGCCCCGACTGCATGACGAGCACCCCGGTCGGGATGCGCTGCCCGGAGTGCTCGCGGCAGCGGACGCCGGTCAAGACGCTGCGCGCCGTCACCACGATCCCGCGGGTCACCTACGCGCTGATCGCGATCAACGTGATCGCGTACCTGACCGAGGAAGGCCAGTTCTCGCTGTTCGAATCGAACGTCCACGGCACCGTCATCAACGAAGGCGTGCTGTTCCGCGAAGGGATCGCGCGTCGCCCACCAGTACTGGCGGCTCGTCACCTCCGCGTTCCTGCACGAGAGCATCCTGCACATCGGCTTCAACATGTACCTGCTCTACCTGCTCGGGCTGATGCTCGAGCCCGCGATCGGATCGGCGCGGTTCGCCGTGATCTACGCGGTCTCGCTGCTCGCGGGGTCGTTCGGCGCGCTCGTCGCGACCGCGGGCGCCGAGCCTCGGCGCCTCGGGGGCGATCTTCGGCCTGATGGGGGCGGCGGCCGTGGAGCTGCGCGCCCGCGGCTTCAGCGTCATGCAGTCCGGGATCGGCGGGCTGATCATCTTCAACCTGATCCTCAGCTTCTCGCTCGCGAACATCTCGGTCGGCGCCCACATCGGCGGGCTGATCGGCGGTGCGCTGGCTGGGCTCGCGATCCGCACCGCGGACAGGCGCGGCGCCGGCTGGGTGGGTACGCGGCGTGCGTCGTGCTGTGCGCCGTCTCGGTGGCGGGGGCGATCGCCGTCTCGCACGTCTCCGGCCAGGGCTTCGCCTGACGCAGCGCCTCAGGCGCTCTGCAGCTCGAGCTCGATCGCGCGGCCCGCGAGCTCGAACCCGTCGAAGCAGCTCGGGTGCAGCAGCGCACCGAGCAGCTCGAGCCCGTCGACGAGGCGCGGGCCGGGCCGGGAGAAGTACGCGGACGCGTCGACCGCGAACACGCGCCCGGCACCGAGCGCCCGCAGCCGCTCGGCGTACGTGAGCGACTCCTCGTGGGCGCGCGGCGCGTCGTAGCCGCACGGCATCGCGATCACCACCTCCGGGCCGGCCTCGGCGACGAGCTCCCAGCTCGCCGTCTCCGACGGCTCGCCCGGGAGGCCGAGCGCGTCTTCGCCGCCGGCCAGCGCGATCATCTGCGGCGTCCAATGGCCCGCCACGAAGACGGGGTCGAGCCACTCGAGTGCGGCGACGCGCGGCCGCCGGCGGCCGCGCACGGCGAGCCGCACCCGGTCGATCCGCCCCGCGGACCGCGCCACCAGCTCGACGCCCTCGCGGCGGTGCCCCGTCGCCTCGGCGAGCGTGCGAACGTCGCCGAGCGTCTCGCCGATCGTCCTCGGGTCGAGCGCGATCACGCGCGGGCGCCCGGGCAGCTTCGCCGCGATCGCGGCGACGTCGTCGTAGGAGACCGCGCAGACCGGGCACAGCGCCTGTGTGACGATCAGGTCGGGTTCGAGCTCGCGCAGCGCGTCGGCGTCGAGCTCGTAGATCGCCTCGCCCTCCAGCGTGCGCTCGCGGACGGCCGCGTCGATCTCGGCGGCGGACAGGCCCGCGGCCAGCACGTCGCGCGTCACGTTCGGGAGCTCGGCCGCGCCGATCGGGAAATCGCACTCGTGGGTGACGCCGACGACTTCCTCGCCGGCGCCGAGCGCGAACAGCAGCTCGGTGGCGTGGGGGACGAGGCTGACGATCCGCATGCACCGACTTTACGTGGCCCGGAGCCCGAGTAGTCTCGGGGCGATGGCGACACTCGGCGAGGAGGAGATCGAGGCGCGGCTGGCGAGGCCGGCGGCGGTTGGCGTCGCTCCGACGGTGAGCCCGCCGCGATCGAGCGCGACTTCGCGCTGGCGACTTCGCCGAGGCGCTCGCCTTCGTGAACCGCGTCGGCGCGGCCGCCGAGGCGGCCGGCCACCACCCCGACATCCTGCTGCACGGCTGGAACAAGGTGCGGCTGACGCTCTCGACCCACTCCGAGGGCGGGCTCACCGCAGCTGACTTCGATCTGGCCGCGCGCATCGGCGAGCCCGGCTGAGGCCGAGCGGGCACGTCGCCGGTTCCGCGTGGGCGCCTTGCTACCTTTGGAACCGCTGACCTGCGCGATGAGCGACGACGAAGAACTTCCCCGAAGTAGCGCGGCCCTGACGGGCCGCCTCCGCGCAGCCGAGGTTGCCGAGCTCGCCGCGCGGACGGTCGGCGGGGACCGCAGCGCGCGCGTGAACGGGCTCCGCGTGATCCTCGCGGCCGTCCTGGTCGCGATCAACGCCTTCTTCGTGATCGCCGAGTACGCGCTCGTGCGCTCCCGCCGGGCGCGGCTGGAACTGCTGCGCGACGAAGGCGCCAAGGGCGCGACGCTCGCGCTCGCGCAGCTCGCGCAGGTGAACGAGTACATCTCCGCCGTCCAGATCGGCGTGACGATGACCTCGATCGGGATCGGCGCGCTCGGCGAGCCCGCGCTGGCCGCGCTGCTGAAGGGTGCGCTCGGAAACGGCTGGAGCCACGGCGTGGCGGCGGTGATCGTCGCCGTGGTTGCGTTCGGCGTGATCTCGGCCGTCCAGCTGATCGCCGGCGAGATGGTGCCGAAGTTCTACGCGATCGACCGCGCCGAGGCCGTCGCGCGCCGGGTCGCGCGCCCGCTGCAGGCGTTCAGCGTCGTCTTCCACCCGCTGATCGTGATGCTCACAGTCGTCTCCAACCGGCTGCTCGAGCCTGCTCGGCGTGGAGATGACGATCGAGCGCCGCGGTGGCTCCTCGGACGAGCTCAAGCGGCTGATCGCGGAGTCCCATGCCGGCGGCACATCGACCCGGGGGAGGCGGGGATGCTGACGGGCGTCTTCCACCTGCACGAACAGGAGGCGCGTCAGGTGATGACGCCGATCCCGGCGGTCGCCACGATCGACGTCTCCGAGAGCGTCGAGGCCGCCGTGCGCCTGTGCGTCTCGAGCGGCCACACCCGGCTGTCGTGACCGAGGAGGACGACCGCGACCGGGTGCGCGGGCTCGTCCACGTCAGCGAGCTCGCGGGCCGCTGATGAGCGACGGGCCGCAGGCGGCGATCGAGCCGGTCGTCCACGAGCGCTGATCGTCCCCGAGACCAAGCCGCTGGACGACCTGCTCGCGGACCTCCAGCGCGGCCGCACGTCGATGGCGGTCGTCGTCGACGAGTACGGGCGCGTGGTCGGCGTCGTCTCGGTCGAGGACATCATCGAGGAGGTCGTCGGCGAGATCGCCGACGAGACCGACCCGACGGCGGGGGAGATCAGGCGCCTGGCGAACGGCGACTGGTTCGTGCGGGGTCACGTCGCGGTCACCGATCTCGCCGACTACGGGCTCGACCTGCCCGTCGACAGCGACGCCTACAACTCGGTCGGAGGGTTCGTCTTCTCCGAGCTCGGGCGGCTGCCACGGCGGGGCGACACGGTCAACGCCGACGGCTACTCGATCCGCGTCGAGTCGGTCGACGACAACCGGATCGAGGCGGTGCGCATCCGCGAGCGGCGGCAGGTGCCGCGCCGCGAGGAGGACGAGCGGGGGGCCTGATCCGCCACCGCCGGCGCACGGGAGGAAGTCCCACGCCGGCGAACGGCCCGTTAAACACGTCCGGCCCGCGGGGGGAGCGGACCGGAGCGTGCGCACTGGGAGGAGGCGGGTGTGCGTTGCGACGTTTGACCGTCGCATGGACAAGTATCCGCGCAGGGATGAACGCGACCTAAAAGCTCCGCACAGGAGCGATAAAGATTCTGCTCGGATCGCCGAGCGCTAGTACGCGAGCATCCCTCGGCCGCTCTTGCGGCCCAGCGCGCCCTCGGCGATCAGCTCCTTGACACGGGCGGGATCTCCTCCCCGATCGTTTCGCCGATCGCGGCCGAGACGTCGAGGCCGACGAGGTCGAGCAGCGCCAGCGGCCCCATCGGATGCCCCGCGCCGAGCTTCATGCAGGTGTCGATGTCCTCCGAGGACATGCCGGTCTCTTCCTGCAGCCGCACGGCGCTGAACAGGTACGGGAACAGCAGCCGGTTGACGACGAACCCCGGGATGTCGGGGACCTCGACCGGGGTCTTCTCGAATTTCTCACAGAGTTCGAGGGCGCGGCGGCGGGTTTCCTCGCTCGCCTCGCGGGAACACGAGCTCGACCAGCTGCATGCGGGTCACCGGGTTGAAGACGTGCAGCCCGAGGAAGCGGTCGGGGCGGCCACTGGCCTCGGCGAGTCGGGCGACCGACAGGGAGGATGTCGTCGAGGCGAGGATCGCGCCGTCGTCGAGGATCGCGTCGAGCTCGCCGAGCAGCCTCGCCTTCGGGTCGTGCTCCTCGACGATCGCCTCGACGCAGAACGTCGCCTCGGCGAGCGCGTCGGGGTCGGTGACGATTTCGACGTGCTCGGGGTCGATCTCCGCGCCGAGCCGGCTCAGCGTCTTCTCGACCGTCGCGCGCGCGCGCTCCGCGGAGCTCTCGGAGCGGGCGAGCAGCAGCACGGGGCCGTGGTGGGCGGCGGTCGATGCGAGGCCGCAGGCGATCGCGCCGCTCCCCGCAACCGCAAGACGTTTTGGCACTTGCTCTCCCTGGTCCGGTGTGGTGTTTGTGAGCCTGGCTGCGCGGCCAGCGGCCCGCAGGCAGGCGGTACAGTACGGCCTGCAGCAGATAATTGACCGGCTCGGCGCTCCATGCCGGGCCGGGGCATCTTTCCAGACGCGCCGCAGCCGGCGGGCGCCGCACCCGGCGCGGGCAGCTCAGGGCGCGATCGAACCAGACCGAGAGGACTCGAAGATGAGGCAAGCAGAGGGGCGCGAGGTCGTGATCGTCGAGGCCGTGCGCACGCCGATCGGCCGCGGCCACAGAGAGAAGGGCTACTACAAGGACACGCACCCCAACGAGCTGCTCGCCACGTGCTACACGGAGGTGCTCGAGCGCTCCGGGATCGACCCGGCGGAGGTCGAGGACGTGATCGCCGGCTGCGTGCAGCAGTTCGGCGAGCAGGGCTACAACATCGCCCGCAACGCCTGGCTGCGAAGCCGGTCTGCCGATCGAGACGCCGGGCACGACCGTCGACCGCCAGTGCGGCTCGGCCCAGCAGGCCGTGAACTTCTCGGCGGCGCTGATCGCGCCGGGCGTCCACGACGTGATGATCGGGTCGGGCGTCGAGCACATGGGCCACCTGCCGTTCGCCGCGGACGAAGACCCAGGAGACTTCGGGTACGCCTTCACGCCGGAGCTGCTGGCGAAGCACGACATCGTCGGGCAGGGGCTCGGCGCCGAGATGATCGCCGACGAGTGGGAGATCTCGCGGCCAGAGCTCGACGAGCTCGCCGTGCGCTCGCACCGGCTCGCCGCCAGGCGACCGAGGAGGGCCGCTTCGAGCGCGAGATCGTGCCGATGGAGGTCGGCGGCGAGACGCTCGTCACCGACCAGGGCATCCGCCCGGACACGAACCTCGAGGCGCTCTCGCAGCTGAAGCCGGTGTTCAAGCCGGACGGGAAGATCACCGCGGGCAACGCCTCGCAGATCTCCGACGGGGCGGCGGCGGTGCTGCTGATGTCCGCCGAGAAGGCCGAGCAGCTCGGCCTGCGCCCGCGGGCACGGATCGTCGACCAGACGACGGTCGGCTGCGACCCCGTGAAAATGCTCGAGGGGCCGATCCCGGCGACGCGGCGGATCCTCGAGCGCAACTCGATGTCGATCAACGACATCGACCTGATCGAGATCAACGAGGCGTTCGCGCCCGTCGTCGCCGCGTGGCGGCGCGAGCTCGACCCGGACATGGACCGGGTGAACGTGAACGGCGGCGCGATGGCGCTCGGCCACCCGCTCGGCTCGACCGGCGCGCGGCTGATCACGACGCTGCTGCACGAGCTCGAGCGCTCCGACAAGGAGATCGGGTTCGTGACGATGTGCTGCGGCGGCGGGCTGGGGACCGCGACCGCTGATCCGGCGCGTCTGAGCCGGGCCGGCTCAGCGCGGCGAGCGCGCCGATGCAGGCTCGCGCGGCCTCGGCGCCCTTCTGCTGAGGTGCCGGCTGAAGAACTCGGTGTGCGGCGCATGCTCATGGAAGTGGTGGGGGGTCAGCACCGAGGAGATCAACGGGACGTCGGTCTCCATCTGCGCTCCCATCAGCGCCTCGAGGACCGTTTCGGCGACGAACTCGTGGCGGTAGATGCCGCCGTCGATGACGAGCGCCGAGGCGATCACCGCGTCGTAGCGGCCGCTGCGCATCGCCCGTCTCGCGACGAGCGGGATCTCGAACGCGCCGGGGACGCGGAACACGTCGACACGTCCCTCCGGAATGCCCAGCGCCGACAGTTCGCGCAGGAACGAGGCACGGCAGCGCTCCAGCAGGCTTTCGTGCCAGGAGGCCTGAACGTAGGCGACACGGCGCTCAGCGCCCGACTGTGTGCTCGGTGAAGGCATCGGCGATCCTTCTGTGGGGCTCTCCCACAGCGTAATCAGCCGGGGCGTCAGCCGCTCGGCGCGCTGCCCGTCCAGTTGACCGCGACCGGTTGCAGCGCCAGCAGCGCGGCCCAGGTCGCGCCTTCCGCCACCCCGGTCGGGGCGATCGCGTGCGCGGCCTGGAACGCTTCGAGGTTCGCGACCGTCTGCGCGCCGAACGTGCCCGTCGTTTCCTGGCTCGGCTCGGCCGCGGCGAGGTGCTCCTGGAGCCACAGCACCGGGTCGCCCTTGGCGCCTTTGGCGAGTTCGGGATAGCTGGCGTTCGGCGTCACGGTGGTCAGCGGCGCGAGCGGTTCGGCCAGCGCCGCCCAGCCCTTTTCGGTCGTTTCCTGCCAGTCCCAGAACGACCAGCCCGGCGCGCCGTAGTCGACCGCCTCCTCGCGGAAGCGCACCAGATCCGCCGCCGAGACCCCTCCGTAGGTCTGCCCCAGCGGGAACAGCGTCCGCTGGTAGATGCGGTTCCAGATGTAGGTGTTCGCGTAGACCGTGTCGACCGAGACGCCGATGTCGTGCCAGTACATCTGCGGCGCGTTGAACTGCGCGCCTTCCGGCCCGAGGAACACGGAGTAGGGGAATGATGCGTGGTAGTTGACGTACGGGAAGGAGGCGAGCGCGAGCGGGTAGGTCGCCCCGATCTTCGCGCGGAGGTCGGTGATGTACGTCTGAGCCGCGGCGTACTTGCCTTCGTACTGCGCCTCCGCGTCGATCACCAGGCAGTCGGCCCCGTTCGCGACCGCCTCGGCCCCGAGCGCCGCCTCGCCCGCGGGTTCCGTCCCGTACACGTACTGCCAGGCGCAGACCTTCAGCCCCGCCGCATGCAGTTCGGCGACGAGCTCGGGGGAGAACTGGGTCCAGTAGTTGCTCGACCCGTCCGAGCTCTTGACGAACACGGTCGTGACCCCGGCGGCCTTGGCCTGGGCGATGATCGCGGGCACCGAGCCGCCGCTCGACTTGCTCACGTACCAGATCCACATCCCCTGGCCTTCGAGCGGCCCCGCTTCCCGCCTCCCGCCGTGACTGGCGAGACGACCGGTTTCGGCGGCGGATGCTGCGCGTGGTTGTAGAGGTAGTCGGGGCGTTCAGCTCTGTAGCGCCCCTGGCTGAGCAGGATCATCAGGTGGCCGGAGTGGGCCGCCTTCAAAACCGTCGCGACGAGCCCGGCAGTGGTCGTGCGCAGCCGCGCCTGCGGCGAGGCGGTGGTGACCCGCGCCCCCGCCTTCTTCGGGAAGCCGAGCGTCATGCCGGCTTTCAGATCGATGCCCTTCAGCAGCAGCGTGCCGTGGAGCGAGACCTGGTGCGGGTTGCCGCTGCAGTGCGCTTCGGGGATGCACGCGACGCTCGTGATGCGGACGCTCGTGACGTGGGCGCCCGTCCCCTTGGCGGTCGGCTTCGTCGTCGTCGCGCCGGGGGCCGAGCCCCCGCTCGACGCGCGCGCAGGACCGGCGAGGGCGCACGCGCGGGCCAGCGCGGCGAGCAGCGCGGACGCGGTGGCGATCAGCGTGTTTGCGGCGCCTCTGCTCGGGGGAGCCACAGGTTCCTTTCGTGCCGAGGTGATGGCTAGCCCCCGGGACCGGCCTTCGAGCCCTCCCGACGGCTCGAGGCCGAGGTTACCGGCTCACCCGCTGAGAACGCGCAGGCGGTCGTTAAGTTGCGCGCCGCGGCGAGCCGGTCGAAGTCCTGGCGGGCGTCCGCGGTGGGTCAGGTCGAAGTCCTGGCGGGCGTCGCGGTGGGTCAGGTCGAAGCTCTGGCGGGCTTCGACATGACGCCACCTCGACGCTTGGTGATGGGCCGGAGTCGCGGAGCGAGGACGCTCGAACTTCCCGGCGCCGGCCTCAGGTCGCGAAGTAGTGGCCGGCGTCGACGTCGGCGATCAGGCCGGGGTGCTCGGGATCCCAGGCGAGCAGCTCGCGGGTGCGCGCCGAGGAGGTCGGGTTGTCGAGGCCGACGAAGCCGCCGAGGAACGAGAAGTGCGTGGCCGCGTCGTCGGGCGCGACCGAGGCGGCCGGTACTCCCAGGCCGCGGCCGATCGCCTCGGCGAAGCGGAACGGCACCCCTTCGTCGGCGACCGCGTGGAGCACGGACCCCGCCGGCGCCGACTCGACGGCGAGCCGGTAGGCGCGCGCGGCGTCGAGCGTGTGCACCGAGGGCGAGCGGTTCGCGCCGTCGCCGACGTACCCGCGACGCCGCGTTCCCGGGCGATCCCGACGAGCGTCGGCGCGAAGCCGTCGTGGTCGAGGTCGCTGTGGACGACGGGCGGGAGGCGGATCACCGCCGAGCGCACACCCCGCTCCGCCAGCGCGATCGTCTCCCTTCTCGGCGTCGGCCCTCGGGCCGCCGGCCGGGTCGCTCTCCTCGCCCGCGCGGCCCTCGACGCCGCCCATCACGAGGGCCGAGCGTCCCCGTGGTGTTGACCAGCGGCTTGCCGCTGCCCGCGAGCGCCTCGCCGAGGGCGCGGGTCGCCGCGAGGTCGGCGGTGACCGCCTGCATGAAGTCGCCGGAGCGCATCGCCTCGTGCTTGAAGGCGAGATGGATCACCCCGTCGCTTGCGGCGGCGGTGCTGCGAAGGTCGTCGAGGTCGTCGAGGTCGCCGCGGTGCGCCTCGGCGCCGGCCGCCTCGATCGCGGCGGCAGATGCCTCGGAGCAGGCGAGGCCGACGACCTCGTGGCCCGAGGCGAGGAGATGTGAGACGACGGCGGAGCGATGTGGCCGAAGCGCCGGTGACGTAGACGGGAATGGAGGCACCTCCGGCAACGGCCTCGCCTCTGGGTCGTGGCGATGAGGTTTGCTGACATCACTCTAGCACCGTGATGTCAGCGGCTGTCATCAAGCGGTCAGACGTCGACGTCGAAGACCAGGTCGACGTCCGACGCGGCCGAGTACTCCCGGCGCACCTCGATCAGGACGTGCGGCACCCCGTCGGCGCCCCAGCGGAAGCCGACGCTCGACGGGACGGGTGCGAGCGGGCTCGACGGCAGCCCCGCGGGGGGGTCGTTGAGGTTGAAGGCGGTCGGCGCGACGTCGTTCGGAGCATCGGCGTGGAACAGCGAGGCGAGGTACTGGTTCTGGCCACGCCCCACCCCAAGCTCGAACTGACCGCCGCCGTAGTTGCCGATCCCGTGCTCTGCGCAGTAATCGTAGGCGTCGAGCAGGTTCCGCAGTCCGCCGAGTCGCGAGGGCTTGACGTTGACCATCTTCGGCGGGTACCGCAGCGCCTCGATGTCCGCGATCGAGTGGATCGGCGCGTCCCAGGAGAACCGGTCGCGGTGCGGCGCGAGGATCTCGTCGATCTCGGGTGTCAGCTTCGGGTCCTCGATCCAGGCGTTGGGGAACGCCGTGACCACGCGCTCGTAGAGCAGCGGATCGGCGGGCTGGTCGACGATCGTGCCCCTCGTACAGGCCCTTGAAGTCGACCGAGTCGACGGCCCCCGTCTCGACCAGCTCCGCGATCAGCTCCTGGTCCCACGAGGAAGGTGGGGTCGAGCTTGAAGCGCAGCCCGGATAGAGCTCCACCGCCGCTGCAGCGGCTGGAGCATCGAGCAGCTCGCCGAGGGCGCCGTTCGACGACGAACCGAACAGGCTCGGCGGCACGGGCCCGAGCATGTGATCGAGGGATCGAGCCGGCCTCCGCGGAGCACGAGGTCGAGCACCACGGACTGGTACGCCCGCGTGCGGTCACGCCGTCGAGGCCTCTCGCTGCGGATCGACTCGCCCAGAACAGCTCGAACATCGCCAGACAGGCTGGCAGAGACTCGGCGATGGTCGAAACGAGCCGCCGAGCGCCAGCTCCAGGCCCTCGTGCCTGGGCGGTCTCGTCGATCAACGGCATCGTCGTCGCTACATCCTCGCCAAGGCCCATCAACACCCCCGCGCCGCACAGCCGGATCAGCGTCCTCCTGCGCAGGAAGTCGCTCGACGCCTCCTGTTCAGAGCCCCTCGGGCGTGCGTCCTCGATCCTCAAGATTTCAGCCAGTTGACGCGCTTCCAGCTCACGCTTCGCCCCACGGCCTCCCGCTCGAGCCTGGCGACCCAGCTCGTCGAACTTCAAGGCACGTTCGAGCGCGTCGCCGACCGCGGCGAGCTTCGCCCGCGCACTTGCTCGATCCGGGGCTTGCCCTCGGCGACGACGCGCAGCGTCTCCTGCAGGGGCGCCTGGCCCGAGTCCCGGCGGCAGATGATCTCTCAGACCAGCGCCAAGGCCTCCACGTCCTCTCAGCTGCAGCCCCTTCGGGGGACTCATCGCCGCACCTTAGCGCCGAGCTTCACATCAGCAAACGGCGGCGAACTCCGGCTCGGCCTGCCTCAGCGCGCCGCACGCGGCGCCTGGCGAGCGGCGTCCCGTCCGGCTGCGGCGGCGAGCACGTAGCCGCGCTCGAGCGTGCGCTGAGGATCGTGGCCGCCGAGCGCGCAGCGCGAGCCGTTCGAGCTCGCGCGGCCGGCGCTCGCGGCATTCGCGCAGCGTCGAGGCGCCCTTGCGCGAGAGCACCAGCGCCCTGCGTCGCCGCGTGGCGCTGCTCGCCGGCCAGGCGCCGCCGCGACCCGGCGCGGATCTCGCGCAGCTGCTGGTGCAGGCGCGCCCGCTGGCGCTCCAGGTGGTTCGCCGGTGCGCGCGAGAGCAGCGCCAGCCGGCGCGCGCGGTCGAGCACCGCGCGCCGGCCGTGCTCGTCGAGCCGGCGGGCGTCGCGCGCCTGGCGCTCACGCCCCTGGAGCGCGCGCCCGGCGTGCTCGGCGAGGCGCATGGCGG
>CAWFQR010000016.1:0-227471 GCA_963818035.1 uncultured Solirubrobacteraceae bacterium | reverse complement strand
TCGCCTACCAGCGCGTGATCTCCCCAGCGATCCCGCGCCGCTGCAAGTACGAGCCGACGTGCTCCCGGTATGCGGTGGACGCGATCCGGTCGTACGGCATACTTAGGGGCCTGGTCCTCGCTGGTTGGCGCCTGCTGAGGTGCAACCCGTGGAGCTACGGCGGATACGATCCCGTCGAGGCTCAGCGAGTCTTCAGGACGCGCCCCGCCGGGGACGGCTGACGGATCCGCGGCTCGGTCCGCAGGACCGGCCCGGCCTCGGGCGGACCCCCCAACAAGAGCTAAGCCCGCCACCTCATGCCACCTATCGCCAACGTGATCGAGGACGCGTTCTCGCCCCTCATCACCCTGTTCGAACAGATCATGGTGTTCATCCACGGGCACGTGGTGGGCGGCAGTTGGGGTCTCTCGATCGTCGGGCTGACCGTCCTGATCCGCGCGATCCTCGTGCCGCTGACCTTCCGTCAGCTGAAGTCGATGCAGGAGATGCAGCGCCTCGCCCCGCAGATCAACGCGCTGAAAGAGAAGTACAAGGAGGACAAACAGCGCCAGCAGCAGGAGATGATGAAATTCTACCAGGAGAACAAAATCAATCCTTTGGCATCCTGCCTGCCCCTGGTGCTGCAGCTCCCGGTCTTCATCTCGCTGTTCTACATGCTCCGGACCGACCTCAAGAAGCACATCTGCGGCAACCAGCTCGTCTCGTACTTCAACGCGCACGGCACGGCGCTGGCGGCCAAGTACCACGCGTCCGCCACGAGCTTCGCGAGCGTCTCGAAGCTGCCCGGCAAATACATCGAACAGACGAGCTGCAACACGGTCGCCCCGCACTCGGCCAAGTTCCTGTTCCTGCCCGACATCACGAACAAGGCGACCGGCGTCGCGCTGATCGTCCTGATCGTCCTCTACGTGGGCTCGCAACTCGCCTCGACGCTGATCGCGACGGCGACCGCCGACCCGAACCAGCGCCGCCTGATGCTGCTCCTGCCGATCGTGTTCGTCGTGATTCTCTACCGCTATCCCGCGGGTCTGCTCGTGTACTGGATCACCACGAACCTCTGGACGATCGCCCAGCAGTCGGTGATCCGTCGCCGGATGCCGCCACCGCCGAGGGTCGACAAGCAGGCCGCGAATGGCGAGGCGCCGAAACCGAGCCGGTTCCTGCGGCCTGCGCCGGTCGGCGCGGTCGCGGGCGGCGGCGCGGGCGCCGAGCCCGCGCCGGCCGCCTCGGGGCCCGCCGTACCGCCGCCGCGGCCGCCGCGAAGCAAGAAGAAGAAACGCTCCGGTAGGCGCAGGTGAGCGACGGCCAGGCAACCGACAGGGAGCTCGAGCCCGCCGAGGCGCTCGAGGAGCTGCTCGAAGAGATCGTGGAGGACCTCCAGCTCGACGCGGACGTCGTCGTCGACGAGGAGGACGGGGTCATCACGGGGGTCCTCGAGGGCGAGAACGTGGGCCTGTTCATCGGGCGCCGAGGCCAGACGATCGACGCGGTGCAGCACCTTGCACAGCGGATCGTGTTCCCGGACGGGCCGTCGTCGGTGAGGGTCGTAATCGACGCCAACGGCTACCGGGAGCGTCGCGCCGACACCCTGCGCGCGGATGCCGACGATGCGGCCGACGAGGCGATCGCCACGGGCCGACGCGTTGAGCTCGATCCGCTGCCGGCGTCGGAGCGGCGGATCGTGCATGAGTACCTGCGAGAGCGCGAGGATGTGGAGACGCACAGCGAGGGCGATGAACCCGACCGCTATCTCGTGATCACGCCGGTCCGCGACCTCGGCGAGTAGGAGCGTTTCACGTGAAACAGGGCCTCCGGGCCCAGCGTCGCGTTTCACGTGAAACGGCACCCTGTCACCGCCCCACGGCGTTTCACGTGAAACGAGGGCGCGGCCCAGCCGCCGGCCACGGCCGTTTCACGTGAAACCGGACCCCGCACCTAACGCTCCGGTGGAGGGTTCGTCCCCGGCCGATCACCACCAGAGGGTGGCCCTTCCGGCCCCGGCCGACCGCTATCGCCTGACGCAGTCCGCGCGCGCTGCGATGGACGCGATCGCCGAACGCCTGGCTCGCGACCCGCACGCGCCGACCGCCGTCAAGGACCCTGCCCTGATCTTGGACCGGCACATCGCCGACTCGCTGTGCGGGCTCGAGGTGCAGGCGATCCGCGAGGCCGGGGCTCTCGCAGACCTCGGCGGCGGCGCCGGTCTGCCGGGGCTCGCGCTCGCTGCGGCGCTGCCGGGTTGCGCGGTTCGCGAGGTCGAGAGCAACCGCAGGAAGTGCGAGTTCATCGCGTCGCTGGCGGAGGAAGCGGCGCTCGACAACGTCGCCGTCGTGTGCAGCCGCGCCGAGGACTGGAGCGCGGGCATCGGCGCGAACGACGTCGTCGTCGCCCGCGCGCTGGCCGCGCAACCCGTCGTCCTCGAGTATGCGGCGCCGCTCCTGAGGCCGGGTGGGACGCTCGTGGAATGGCGCGGGCGACGCGACGCTGAAGAGGAGCGCAGATCCGCCGTGGCGGCCGCCGAGCTGGGCTTCGAGGCGGTCGAGGTGCGTCGTGTCGAGCCCTTCGCGGGCGCGCGGGACCGCCACCTGCACGTGTTCGTGAAAGCCCGCCCTACCCCCCCGGCGTACCCCCGCCGCGCCGGGATGGCGACGCGCCGCCCGCTCGGGGGCGCGGGCGCCGTCCCACCTCGTCGCTAGCTTGCATCCTGTGAGCACCGTCTACGCGATCGCCAACCAGAAGGGCGGGGTCGGCAAGACCACGACCGCGGTCAACGTCGCGGCGTGCATCGCCGAGGCCGGGTACCCGACGCTGCTCGTGGACGTCGACCCCCAGGCCAACGCGACCGTCGGGCTCGGCGTCGAGCGGACCAGGACGCCGGGGCTCTACGAGGTGCTGTCCGGCGACGCGGCGCCGGCGGAGGCACTTGCCGCGACCCCCGTCGACGGGCTGACGCTGATCCCGGCGGGCCCGGGACTCGCGGGCGCGAGCGTCGAGCTCCCCCGCATCGCGGGGTTCGAGGGGCGACTGCAGACGGCGCTGGCCCCCGTTCGCGACGACTACGCCTACGTGCTGCTCGACTGCCCGCCCTCGCTCGGGCCCCTGACGGTGTGCGCGCTGGTCGCCGCCGACAAGGTGATCGTGCCGGTCCAGACCGAGTACTTCGCCCTCGAGGGCCTCGCGGGGCTGCTCGACACGCTCGCGCTCGTCCAGCGCGAGCTGAACCCGCGGCTGACGATCGCGGGGATGCTGCTGACGATGCACGACGCTCGCACGCGGCTCGGGCAGGACGTCGAGCGCGAGGTCCGCGCGCACTTCCCCGACCTCGTGTTCGACACCGTGATCCCGCGCAACGTGCGCGTCGGGGAGGCCCCGAGCCATGGGCTCCCCGTGACCCATCACGACCCCCACAGCGCCGGGGCCGAGGCGTACTTCCAGCTGGCGAAGGAGGTGGCAGCGCGTGGCTAAGGCGACGCCCGGCATGGGCCGGGGACTGAGCGCGATCCTGTCGGTCTCGACGGAGGGGCGCAACGCCCCCGAGCGCGAGCTTCGCGACCTCGCGCTGGAGCTGATCGTCCCCAACCCCAAGCAGCCGCGACGCGAGTTCGATGCAGAATCGCTGCACGAGCTGGCAGGCTCCCTGGCCGAGCAGGGCGTGCTGCAGCCGGTGCTGGTGCGCCCACGCGCCGGCGGAACCTACGAGCTGGTCGCCGGCGAGCGGCGCTGGCGTGCCGCACGCCTGGCCGGGCTCGAGACGGTGCCGGCGCTCGTGCAGGAGCGGGCCGACGCGGCCTCGCTGGAAGCGGCCCTGATCGAGAACATGGCCCGTACGGATCTGAACCCCGTCGAGGAGGCGCGTGCCTGCGCCGCCCTCGTCGAGGAGCTCGGCCTGAGCCGCAAGGAGATCGGCCGCCGGGTCGGCCGCAGCAGGGTCGCCGTCAGCAACCTCGTGCGATTGCTCGAACTGCCCGACGAGGTGCTCGCCCTGCTGCAGGACGGCTCGCTCAGCGAGGGCCACGGCCGGGCGCTGCTGCTCGCCGAGGACCACGGGGCACGCCGATCGCTCGCCCGCCAGGCCGTGGAGCGCGGCTGGTCGGTGCGCCTGACAGAAGAGCGGGCACGCGAGAGCAATGCGCCGTCGGCGCGACGGCCGCGGGCGGCGAGCGTGCACCCCGACCAGGAGCAGGCGGCGGCGGAGATCGCCGAGGCGCTCGGCTCCGCGCTCGGTGCCGAGATCAAGGTGCGCGCGACGGCCTCCGGCTACCGCGCGGAGATCTCGTTCTCGGACCCCGCCGAGGCGTTGGCGCTGGCCCGCCGGCTCGGCGGCGTCGGGGCCCCGGCCTGAGCGGCGCGTCGATGGAACGTGGAGACGGCGAGCAAGCGCAACCCGAGGTTGCGCTTCGGGCCCGCCAGGCCGAGGATCTGCTGTTCGCGGCGGTCACCGATCCCCAGCGCCGGCAGCTGATCACGATCCTTGCCGACCGCGGCCCGATCGGCCCGACCGCGCTCGCAGCGGCGATGCCTGTGACGCGCCAGGCGGTCTCCAAGCACCTCGCCGCGCTCGAGCGAGCCGGCCTCGTCGTCTCGCGCCGGCGCGGCCGCGAGGCGCTCTATCGGGTCCGGCCGCAGCGGCTGCGCACCGCGGCTGCCGCCCTCGCGCATCAGGCTGCCGCGTGGGACGAGGCGGCGCGCCGGCGCTAGGATGTGGCCCCGCGGGACGCGTCGCGACAGCGGCGCTGCACCCCGCCGAAGGGCGATTAGCTCAGTCGGTTAGAGCGCTTCTCTGATAAGGAAGAGGTCCCTGGTTCGAATCCAGGATCGCCCATCGAGGCCGGCTCCGAGGGCGCTCGACCGGCTCTAACGCTCATGCGGTACCCACCGGGCTGGACGCGGGCCGCCGTCTACACCGGGCGTCCACCGCTCTCTCCCGCACCTCAACCCCGCGGACGCCACGCTCGATGTGCAGCGTGTGCGCAAGGGCTTGATAATTGCAATCGGTGCTGCACTGCTCGGGTCAGTCCCGAGCGCCGCGGCGTTCCCGGTCCACGCCGAACCGGTACCGCTGCCGGCCCACGCGCAGCCCTTCGCGCCCCGCGAAACGACACCGGAAACGGGTGCCGCAACGCGAGCGGAAGGCGAAGCCGCCCAGCCGGCGCCGGCGGTCCAGGCTGCGGAACCGAAACTCGCCGGCGCCGCGGCCTCGTGGGGCGAAAACTACTTCGGCCAGCTCGGAGCGATCTACAAGGACACATGGGAGTCGAGCCCGGTCGGCGTCGAGGGCCTCTCGAACATCGACGAACTCGCGGTCACCGGCACCTTCAACCTCGCGCGGCTCGCCGACGGGAGCATCGTCTCCTGGGGAGGCAACGCCTCGGGGGAGCTCGGCGACGACCGGCGGCTGCCGAGCTGGCAGGAAGGCGTCAGCCACGTCGCCGTCGCCGAAGAAGACCCCGTCACGCACGAACCGAGCGGACCGCTGCACGGCGTCCGCGCGCTCGCCGCGGCGAATGAGCACGCGATGGCCCTTCTCTCCGGCGGGACCGTCGTCGCGTGGGGCAGCGACGTCTACGGCCAGCTCGGAGATGGCAAGCAGGGCTTCGAACGGCTCATCAACATCAACGAGCGCCTGCCGAAACCCGTCCCCGGTCTGAGCGGCATCAGGGCGATCGCGGCCGGCGGCGGCTCCGACTATGCGGTCACCGCGCAGAACACCGTGCTCGCGTGGGGCGAGAACACCGCGGGCCAGCTCGGCCTCGGCGAACCGGGCCCCGACCACTGCGAAACCGGTACCGCGCACTACCCCGGCTACGAAGCGTGCAGCGTGATCCCGCGACCCGTCGTCTGGACCAACCCGGCGAACGGGCACCGCGAACCGCTCGGCGAAGTGCAGCAGGTCGTCGCCGGCCAGTTCGCCGCCTACGCGCTGCTGAGGAGCGGACGCGTGGTCTCGTGGGGCTCGAACCTGAAAGGCGAGCTGGGAACCGGCGTCGACACCTGGCGCAGCGCCGTCGAATACCCGCCGACCGAAGTGCAGCGCGCCGCCGGATACCCGCTGACCGGGGTCGTCGAACTCGCAGCCGGCTACGACGCGGTGATCGCTCGCCTGGCGAACGGAGAAGTCGTCGGCTGGGGCAGTGCCGCGCAGGGGCAGCTGGCGAGCGCCACCGCCGAAGACTGCCGCCGCGAATCGCTCACCCAGAAACAGGAAGAAGCCGGGAAAACCGTAGAACCGCGGCCGTGTGTGAAGTACGCGACCCCGCTCGTGGCGGTCGAGCAGCTCCACCCCTCGCAGCTCGCGATGGGACACCACTACGGCCTCGCCCTCGCCGGCAGCGACGTCTACTCCTGGGGCACGAACGAATTCGGCCAGCTCGGGATCGGCAAAGAGCCGTGGGGCAGGAACCGGCCCGAAGGCGCACCGGTCGTGCGCGAACCCGGCAACCCCGTCCCCGCGCGTGTCAAGGGGATCGGCCCGGCCGCCGCGGTGTACGCCGGCAGCGTCCACGCCGTCGCCCTGTTGAAGCCGGGGACCGCGGCCCCCCCGCCGCTGGTGAGCGTCGCTCCCGGCCCGCTCTCACTCGGCGTGTCCTGGCGCGACACCGGCCGCGAAGCGCTCAAAGGAGAACGACTCCTCTACCGGGTCGCCGACCCGACCGGTGAACGCGAACCGGCCGAACAGGGACATACCGAAAGCGAAGAAGGCCCGCCCCTCAGCCTCGAACCGGAACCGCCCTATCTGACGCTCGAAGGGGAACCGCTCGAAGGTCAGCCGCTCGTCCCGAAGGACCGCCTCTACGGCGAACCCGGCGCCTGGACCGGCGCGCGACCGATCACCTTCACCTACCAATGGCAGCGCTGCAACGCGCAGGGCGAAGCATGCGCGACGATCGCCGGCAGCAAGGGCCCCGGCTACCGGCTCGCGCCCCAGGACATCGGGTCGACGATCAGGGTCCTGATCACCGCGAGCGGGCCGGGCGGGACCAGCACCGCGGCGTCGCAGCCGACGGAAACGGTGACCGCGACCGAACAGGGCGGGGGCGGCTCCGGGCCCGCGACGAGCGTGAAACTCCCCCCCGGCGCGGACCCGTTCGCGATCACGAGGACCGTCGAAAAGATCGAGACGCCCGGACGCCCGGCGCGCGAAGTGGGACACCCGCTGCAGCCGGTCGCCTACGAAGTCCGCTTCCGGGCCAGTGGCCGCTCCCGGGCCTTCGTCGCGACGCCCTTCGGCTACGCGCCCGGCGCGCCGACAGCGCCCGGGAGCGCGTCGGCGCCGTCCCCGCAAACGGAGTCCGGCCCTACTGCCGCGACCGACGTGTTGCCGGTCAGCGCGAGCGCGACGTCGATGTCCGCGCGGACCGTCGCGAGCATCCGCCGCACTGCCGCCTCGCCGCCGCCCGCGACCGCCCACGCCCACGCGCGGCCGAGGAGAACCGCGCGTGCGCCCAGGGCCAGCATCTTCACGACGTCGAGGCCGGAGCGCACGCCGCCGTCGACGAGGACCTCGACCTCGCCTCGCACCGCGGCGGCGATCCCCGGTAGCGCGCGCACCGTCGAGGGAACCGAGTCGAGCTGCCGCCCACCGTGGTTGGAGACGACGATCCCGTCGACGCCCGCCGCGGCCGCCCGCCGCGCGTCCTCCGGATCGAGCACCCCCTTGACCAGCAGCCTGCCGTCCCAGTGCTCGCGTACCCACGCGATGTCCTCCCAGGTGACGGACGGATCGAACTGTGCGTCGACCCACTCCCGGAAGGCGTCGGGCGTGCTCGCGCCCGGCACCGCCCGTTCGAGATTCCCGAAGGTCAAGGGCTTGCCTCCCAGGCCCACGTCCCGCACCCAGCGCGGGTGCGACACCAGGTCGAGCCCGCGCCTGGCCCGCACCCAGGCGGAGCCGCCCCCGCCGAGCCCGTTGCGAGTGTCGCGGTGCCGAGCGCCGACGACGGCGAGGTCGATCGTCAGCACGAGCACCGGCGAGCCGACGGCCTGCGCGCGGGCCATCAGTTCCTCCGCGTAGCCACGGTCGCGCATCACGTAGAGCTGGAACCAGGGTGGCGCGGGGCTCGCCGCCGCGACCTCCTCGATCGAGCAGATCGAGACGGTCGACTCGACGAACGGGATGCCGGCGCGCGCCGCCGCGCGCGCCGCCTGGGTCTCGGCGCGGGTCGCGAACATCCCGGCGAGCCCGACGGGTCCGAGGATCACCGGCATCGCCAGCGTCTGTCCCACCACCTCGGTCTGCTGCTCGCGCTGCGAGACGTCCTTCAGAACGAGCTGGCGCAGCAGCACGCGATCGAGGTCCCGGACGTTCGCGCGCATCGTCTTCTCGTCGTAGGCGCCGCCGTCGATGTAGTCGAACAGCTGCCGGGGCAGGCGTCGCCGCGCCAGCTCCCGGTAGTCGAGCGCCGTCGCCGCCTCGAGCCCCATCGGTCGGTCGCTGGCGAACCGCACGAGCGGGAGCCTACACCGCCGTCGCGGCGCGGATCAGTGCATCGGCACGGCGCGGTGGCGGCGCTCGTAGCGCAGCCCTCCTCGCCCGATCCCGCCGATGAACCGCGAGATGATCGCCCCGGCGATCAGGTACGCGACCAGTGCGATTCCCCAGTCGACGGTGATCGCGCGCTTCGGGTGTCCCGAGAACGTGATCAGCCCGGTGAACGAGCCGGCGAAGAAGTTGGCGCCTTCGTGGATGCCTTTGACGATGCTGTTCGACGCGTTCGCGTCGACGTCGCGGAGCACGACCGCGAGTGCGATCAACAGCGCGATCAGCGTCGCGATCGTCATCACCAGCCGTGCGATCGCGAGGACCCCGGAGCCGATCGCGCCCGCCGTCGCGCCCGCCGCGTCGCGCGTCCGAAGAGATGCGCGGCGACGTCGCCCGCGAGGCGGGTCCGTCGCGGCGTAGCCCGCGCCCGCCCCGGCCGCGGCGCGCTCGCGGGAGGGCGGAGCGTCGGCCGGCGACGGTGCCAGGCCGGTCCGCGAGGGGGACGCTTCGGCGGGCGCGGGGGCCCCGGCGACACCCGCCGGCCGTCCCGCCGTCGTCGTCGCGGCCGGCGCCGCGCTCGGGTTCTCCGCGGTTGATTCGACGCCTTCGCGCCGCCGCCTGAGTCTCATCGCGACACCGTCCCTTCCGATCGAGGCCGGGCCGGAAACGAACGCGGCCCTGCCTCGATCGCTACCCGCGCCGGGGCACCGCTAAGCCCGCGACCGGCCCGGCGCCGCGAACGCGGGCTACTTCGGCTGGTGCACGATCCGGATGTACGGCCGCGGCGACTCCCAGCCGTCGGGGTACGTCTCCTTCGCTTCGTCGTCGGAGACCGAGCCCGCGATGATCACGTCGTCGCCCTGTTTCCACTGGGCGGGTGTCGCGACCTTGTGCTTCGCGGTGAGCTGGAGCGAGTCGATCACCCGCAGCACCTCGTCGAAGTTGCGCCCGGTGGTCATCGGGTACACGAGGATCAGCTTGATCTTCTTGTCGGGACCGATCACGAACACGTTGCGGACCGTCTGGTTGTCGGCCGGGGTCCTCGACAGCGGGTCGCCCTCGGTCCCGCCGGGCAGCATCCCGTAGAGCTTCGAGACGTTGAAGTCCGCGTCGCTGATGATCGGGTAGTTCGGCGCCGTCCCCTGCGTCTCCTCGATGTCCTTGGCCCAGTCCTCGTGGCGGTCGAGCGGGTCGACCGAGAGCCCGATGATCTTCACGCCGCGCCGGTCGAACTCCGGCTTGATCGACGCCATGTAGCCGAGCTCGGTCGTGCAGACCGGCGTGAAGTCCTTCGGGTGGCTGAACAGCACGGCCCACGAGTCGCCGAGCCAGTCGTGGAACTGGATGCGGCCCTCGGTCGTGTCGGCCTCGAAGTCGGGTGCGGTGTCGCCAATGGAAAGAGCCATCCTCTTCATTCTCCTGTTCGTCGCGGCGCGCCGATCGTGGGCGCGCTGGGCAAGTTCACCTTTCAGCCTAGCTGGATGCAGATAGGATCCGGAGCGTGATCGTGGTCACGGGACGCGCCCGGATTCCCGCCGATCGCCACGACGAGTTCGTGGCGATCGCGACCGAGATGTGCGCCGCCTCGCGCGGCGACGACGGCTGCATCGGCTACCGCGTCTACGCCGATCTCGAGCAGCCCGAGCACTACGTGTTCATCGAGGAGTGGCGCGACGACGACGCGCTGCAGGCGCACTTCGCCCAGCCGCACACGGCGCGCTTCATGGGCGCGCTCGTGCCGATGCTCGACGAGCCGGCCGACGCGCTGTTCCACACGGTCGGCTCGACCCGCCGGCTCGACCCCGAGCGGGGCCTGCTTCCCGTCTAGACGACGCCGCTGGGCTGTGCCCGCGTGCCCGGTTCCTGCACCGGGTGCGAGTTCGGCGGAACGCTGACCGGGGCTTTCGTCGAGCAGCCACCGTCCCCGGCTTCCGCCGGGGACAGCGCGACCTCGGGCTTCAAGCCCTGCGGCAGCTTGAAGTTGGGCGGCGCCGCGAAGTTGAACGCGCCCGTCAGATCGCCTGTCGTTTCGCGCCGCCACTGGCTGAGGTTCGGCACCTCCACCCCGAAGCGCGTCTCGAGGAAGCGCAGCATCGAGGTGTGGTCGTAGACCTCGGACGAGACGAGCCCACCGTGGCTCCAGGGCGAGACGACCAGCATCGGGACACGGAAGCCGAGCCCGATCGGGCCTTTGATGCCGCCCGAGTTGTGGGTGACGTCTTCGACCGTCAGGTACTCGTCCGGGGTTTCCAGCGGCGGCGTCGGCGGGACGACGTGGTCGAAGAACCCGCCGTTCTCGTCCCAGGTGATGAACACGGCCGTTTTTTCCCACGTTTCTTTGTGGCCGTGGAGCATTTTCAGGATTTCCCAGCTGTTGTGCTCGCCGATCTTCGCGCTCGAGTTGCCGGGGTGCTCCGTTTCCTGGAGCGACAGGTTGATCCAGCTGACCTGCGGCAGTTCGCCGTTGTGGAGGTCTTTCTTGAACTGCTTCGGGTAGGTCTGTTCGAACGCGAGGTTCGCGAGCGTCGGGTTCGTCTTGAAGTTTTTGAAGAACTCGAGCTCGTTGTCCTCGAGCCCGGAGCTTTCACCGTTGTAGACCTTCCACGTGATCCCCGCCGCCTGCAGCTGCTCGGGCATCGTCGTCCACGTGAACGTCCCCGACTGCGGCGAGGCGATCTTCTCGATCGTCTGCACCAGCGGCCCGCCGTTTTCGCCATTCGGGTCGATCGTCGCGGTCATCGAGTAGAGCCGGTTCGGGTCCGTCGGCCCGAGCACCGAGCAGTGGTACTGGTCGCAGATCGTGAAGCCTTCGGCCAGCGACCTGTAGAAGGGGATGTCGGCCTTCTCGTAGTAGCCCATCGTCTCGACGCCGGCCTGTTCGCCGTCGTATTCGAGGTGGGTGCGCACGAAGTCGTCCATCGCGCCGTTGTCCCAGGAGTTGTGCTGCGGCACCCAGCTGTGGGTGATGTCCGGGAAGCACTGCGCGACGTTGTTGGTTTCCAGGTGGAACGGCAGCAGCTTGCCTTCGAAGCCTTCGGCTGCGTAGCCCTGCTGTTCGTAGACGGCCTGCGCGGCCGGACTGCCGTAGCCCTCGACGCCCTTGTACGTGCCGAAGTAGTGGTCGAACGAGCGGTTCTCCTGGATCAGGATCACCACGTGTTCGATGTCCGAAAGTTTGCCCAGCGGCGGCGTCACCGCAGCGCTGGCGAGCTGTACGAGCGGATCGCTGCCGATCGCGACCGCGCCCGCGGCGAGGCCTGCCTGCAGCACCTGCCGCCGTGTGAGTCCCGAATCCATCCCCGTGCTCCCTCCTCTCACGGCCCGCCTCACGCCGGCCGTTTCCCCTCGCTTGATCGCTCGACCGCCCCGAGTCTTCCCCCGCGACCTCGCGTCCCTGTGAACAGGACGATAACGGTACGGCGATGTTTTGAGCAAGTCCTCCCTACGGGGCGCCGTCTCGGGCGGAGTCTGGCCGCGGCGCGGCGCGAACCCGCTCGCCCTTCGGGTCCAGCAGCGGCTCGCGCGCGAGGACGCCCGGGATCCAGCGGCCGAAGATGTCGACCTGGACGCCGGTGCCGAGCTCGACCTCGGCGGGGAGGTAGGCGTACGCGATCGAGCGCTCGACGGAGTAGCCGAAGCCGCCGCTCGTGACGCGGCCCGCGATCGCGCCGTCGATCCGCACCGGCTCGTTCCCCAGCGCGACCGAGCGGGGGTCGTCGAGCACCAGGCATCGAAGCCGCTGCGCCGGGGGCGGCGCCTCCGCGAGCGCCTCCGCGCCGATGAAGCCGCCACCCTCCTTCACGCAGAAGCGCAGGCCCGACTCGAACGGCGTCTCGTCCGGTGTGATGTCGGCGGCCCACACGCGGTAGCCCTTCTCGAGCCGCATCGAGTCGATCGCCCGGTAGCCACCGGCGATCAGCGCGTGCTCCCTGCCCGCCTCCCACAGAGCGCGCCAGAGCCCGGCGCCGTACTCGGTCGGGCAGTACAGCTCCCAGCCGAGCTCGCCGACGAACGTCACGCGCAGCGCGCGGACCGGGACGTCGCCGACCGTCATCTCGCGCATCGACATGTACGGGAAGTCGAGGGGGTCGGGCGTGAGCGGACCGAGGATCTCGCCGGCCCGCGGCCCCCACAGCGCGAAGCACGACCAGCGCGCCGTCACGTCGGCGAGGCGCACGCTGCCGTCGCGGGGGGCGTGCCGGCGGATCCAGCTGAGGTCGTGGTTGCCGAAGGCCGTGCCGGTCACGATCGAGAACTCCTGCTCGCCGACGCGCGTCACGGTGAAGTCGCACTCGATGCCGCCGCGACGGTTGAGCATCTGGGTGTAGGTGATCGCGCCGACCTCGCGCGCGACGCGGTTGTCGCACATCCGTTCGAGGAAGGCGGCGGCGCCCGGCCCGGAGATCTCGAGCTTCGCGAACGAGGACTCGTCGAACAGCCCTGCACGCTCGCGGGTGGCGAGATGCTCGGCGCCGATCGCGGGCGACCAGTGCATCCCCGCCCAGCCGCGCGGCCGCAGGCGCTCGTCGCCCGCGGACGCGTTCGAGTCGTACCAGTTGACCCGCTCCCAGCCGGACTTCTCGCCGAGCGCGGCGCCGTGGGCGATGTGCCACGGGTACGCGCTCGAGGTCCGCAGCGGCCTTCCCGCCTGGCGCTCGTGCCCGGGGTAGCGGATGTCGTAGTAGGTCTCGTAGACCTCCTTGGTGCGCTTCAAGGTGTAGGAGGGCGAGCGGAAATGCGGGCCGAAGCGGCGGATGTCCATCTCCCACATGTCCTGTTCGGGCTCCCCGGCGAGGATCCACTCGGCCATCGCCTTGCCGATCCCGCCGGCCCCGGCGAGGCCGTGCGCGCAGAACCCCGCGGCGACGAAGAACCCGTCGACCTCGCTCTCGCCGAGGCAGAACTCGTTGTCCGGCGTGAACGCCTCGGGTCCGTTGATCAACCGCGTCACCGTGATCTCGTCCATCACCGGCACGCGGCGGCGCGAGTTCGCGGCGATCTCCTCGAACCGCGGCCAGTCCTCCTCCAGCAGCCGGCCGTTGAAGTCCGCGGGGACGGCATCGAGCAGGTCGTCGCCAAGCGCCCACGGCGCCGAGGAGCGCTCGTAGCCGCCCATGATCAGCCCGCCGCCCTCCTCGCGGAAGTAGATCAGCAGGTCCGGGTCGCGGAGCGTCGGCAGGTGGACGACGTTGCCGTCCGCGTCGATGACGCGCTCCCTGAACGGCTGGGTAACCAGGTACTCGTGAGCGAACGGCACGACCGGCACCCGCACCCCCGCCATGCGGCCGATCTCGGCCGCGAACATGCCGCCGGCGTCGACCACGACCTCGGCCTCGATCGGGCCCCACTCGGTCTGCACCCCGGTGACCCGGCGGGACGGCGAGTCCTGCACGTCGATGCCGGTCACGCGGGTGTGCGTGAAGATCCGCGCCCCGCCCTCGCGCGCGCCCTCGGCGAGCGCCGTCGTCAGCAGCGACGGGTCGAGGTAGCCGTCGGTCGCGAGGTGGGAGCCGCAGCGGACGCCGGCGGTGTCCATCAGCGGGAACATCTCCCGAGCCTCCTCGGGCGAGATCAGCTCGAGCCCGAGCCCGAACGTCCGCGCCCACGCGACCTGGCGGAGGACCTCCTGCTCGCGCTCCTCGGTGCAGGCGAGACGGATGCCGCCGGATTCGACCCAGCCGCAGTCGAGCTTCCGGTACAGCTCGACGGAGTCCATCATCATCCGCGTCAGCGGCAGGCTCGAGCGCAGCTGGCCGACGAGGCCGGCGGAGTGGAAGGTCGAGCCGCTCGTCAGCTCGTTGCGGTCGAGCAGCACGACGTCCCGCTCGCCGAGCTGCGCGAGGTGGTAGGCGATCGAGGCGCCGCCGACGCCCCCGCCGATGATCACCACGCGCGCGCGGTCCGGCACGTCGCGAGGACGGACCATCGCTCAGGCCGCCTGCGCGCCGCCCGGCGCGACGGTCGCGAGCCAGCCCTCGAGCGCGCCGCCCTCGAGCGCGGAGCGAAGCCGCCGGAAGTGGCTCGCCGCATAGCCGGCGAAGTCGAAGTCGAGGTCGGAGACGGTCGACTGCATCACGCCCCACGCCGCCTCGCGGATGTCGGACATCACCCGCATCAGCGCGAGCGTCGCGCGTTGGGCGGGCGACGGCGGACCGCCGTGGTAGGCGCGCAGCAGCCGCTCGTCCTCGTCCTCGCCGAAGCCGTTGTTGACCGACAGGTTCCCGAGGTCGAAGCACGGGTGACCCATCCCGGCGTACTCCCAGTCCACGATCATGATCGCCCCGTCGCCGGCGCGGATCATGTTGCCGGGCAGCAGGTCGTTGTGGCAGGGCGCGGCCGGCCGGGCCGGCAGCGCGCCGGCGATCCGCCCGGCGAGGTCCCGCGCCTGCTCGTACTCGGCGCCGACCACGGCGCCGCGCCCGCGGGCGATCGCCGCGTACTCGTCGAGCAGGCCGGGCACGTCGAAGCTGACCGGGAGCACGACGCCGCTCTCGTGGAAGCGCCGCAGCGCGACCGCGAGCCGCTCGGCATCCGCGGCCGCGTCGCCCTCGCCGAACGCGGCGCACGGCACGTAGCGCGTGACGAGACCGCCGTCGAATCCCGCCGCGACCTCCGGCGCGATCCCGAGCTCGGCCGCCGCGGAGTTCGCGAGGCGCTCGGCCTCACGGCTGATCCCCAGCAGGTCCGTGTCCTTGCCGTGCAGGCGCACGACGTACTCGCGCTCGCCGAGGCGTACGCGGAAGTTGCGGTTCGTGATCCCGCCCTCAAGCGGCGCCGGCTCGCCGCCGAGAGGGCCGAGAGAGGGCTCGAGCCCGTGCAGGATGTCGATCAGGTCTCCCACCGCTCCGACCAGTCGTTGCCCGATAAGGCACACAACCTATACCTTCACTTGACATGACCGTTGCCGAGGAGCACGCCGCGCCCGGCGCGGGCGACGAGGCGCAGCAGCTGATCCGCGCGGCGGATCTCGACGCCGCCTCGCGAGCCGTCGCGGCGGTCGCGCTGCGCACGCCGGTGCTCGCCTGCGCAGAGCTCAGCGAACGGAGCGGCTGCGTCGTCGCGCTGAAGGCCGAGTGCCTGCAGGGGACCGGCTCGTTCAAGCTGCGCGGGGCGATCAACCGCGTCGCCGCGCTCGGCGACGCCGCCGAGCGTGGGCTCGTCACCGCGAGCGCGGGGAACCACGCCCGCGCCGTCGCGCAGGCGGCGCGTCTGCGCGGGGTGCCGTGCGACGTGTACATGCCGCGCGATGCGCCGGTCTCGAAGGCCGCGGCCGCCGAGGCGCTCGGCGCGAGCGTGCACCTGCAGGGAGCCTCGGTCGAGGACGCGCTCGAGGAGGCGCATCGCGCGGCGGAGACGACCGGCGCGGCGTTCGTGCACCCGTTCGACGAACTCGACGTGATCGCCGGCCAGGCGACGCTCGGCCGCGAGCTGCTCGAGGACGTGCCGGACCTCGCGCGCGTGATCGTGCCGATCGGCGGCGGCGGCCTCGCGAGCGGGATCGGCATCGCCCTGCGCCGCGGCGGCAGCTCGGCGGAGCTGATCGGCGTGCAGGCAGGCGTCTGCGCACCCTACGTCGACGCGCTCGCCGGCCGGCCGGTCGAGCATGCGTCCGCCGTGACGATCGCCGACGGGGTCGCCGTCAAGCGGCCCGGGCGGCTGACGCTGCCGCTGCTGCGCGAGCTGCTCGACGGGCTGCTGACCGTCGAGGAGGACCAGATCGCCGACGCGATGGTGTTCCTCGCGGAGCGGGCCAAGCTCGTCGCCGAGGGCGCCGGCGCGGTCGCCACCGCGGCGATGCTCGGCGGCTCGCTGCCGCCCGTCGACGGCACCACCGTCGTCGTCGTCTCCGGCGGCAACGTCGACAACGGGCTGCTCGCATCGCTGCTGCTGCGCCACGAAACAGAGGAGGGACGCCGCGTGCGGATCTTCACCCGGGTGCCCGACCGTCCCGGCGGTCTCGCCGAGCTGCTGGGGCTGATCGCGAACGCGCGCGCGAACGTCGTCAGCGTCGAGCACCTGCGTGAAGCGGTGCCGCTGCATGTGCGCGAAACCGGGGTCGAGCTGACGCTGCAGACGCGCGGCCCGGGGCACACCGAGGAGGTCCTCGGCCTGCTCGACGCGGGCGGCTACGAGGCGCGGGTCGGCTGAGGAGGACGGCCCGCCGCGCCGCTCAGCCGAGCGCGGCGGCGGCGCTCACGAACGAGCGCCAGCGCCGACGCTCCGCCGCGCGCTCACGCTCGTCCACGCGGGGGGTGACGACGCGGTCCGGCGCGATCCCCTGCGCGGCCTGCTCGACCGACTCGAACAGGCCAGCGCCGACGCCTGCGAGCAGCGCGGCGCCGAGCGCGGTCCCGTCCGCTCGCCCGGCGGCGACCGGCAGGCCCAGCGCGTCGGCCTGGATCTGGAGCAGCGTCGGGTCGTTGCTCAGCCCGCCGTCGACGCGCATCGCCGAGACGGGTGCGGCGTCGCCCATCGCCTCGACGATGTCGGCGACCCGCGCCGCGATCCCCTCGAGCGCGGCGCGCGCGACGTGGGCCGCGCCGACGCCGCCGTGCAGCCCCGCGATCACGCCGCGGGCGCCGGGCCGCCACCACGGCGAGCCGAGCCCGGCGAGCGCGGGCAGCACCATCACGCCGGCGCTGTCGGCGACCCCGGCGGCGGTTCGCGCAAGCGCCGGCACGTCGGTGGCGAGCCCGAGCGAGGCGAGCCACTCGAGCATCGCGCCGGCCGTGAAGACGCCGCCGTCGAGCGCGTATGCGATCTCGCCGATCTCCGTACCCGCCGGCTGCGGGCGCCGCCCAGGCGACCGTCGGCAGCAGGCCGGCCGCGCGCTCCTGCTGCGCGGTGCGCGCGAGCACGAACACGCCGGTGCCGTACGTCGCCTTCGCCCCACCGGGCGCGACGGCGCCGGAGCCGGCGAGCGCCGCCTGCTGGTCGACGAGCTGGGCGGCGAGCTCCAGCTCGTACGGCCAACGCTCGCTGGCGAGGCGGCCGAGCCGCCCGAACGTCGGGCCCAGCGCGGGCAGCCAGCGGCGCTGCAGCCCGAACGCGGCGAGCAGCTGGTCGTCCCAGTCGCGCCCGCCGAGCGCGAGCAGCTGCGTCCGCGACGCGGTCGAGAGGTCCGTCGCGAAGCGTCCGCCGAGACGCTCGGCGAGGAACGCGTCGACGGTGCCGAGGCGCAGCCGTCCCTCGCGCGAAGCGGCGGCGACGGCGTCGTCGTTCGGAAACCAGCCAGGCGAGCTTGCCGGCGGAGAAGTAGGGGTCGAGCGGGAGACCGGAGCGCTCGGCGACGGACGGGTCGATCGAGGCGAGCAGCTGCTCCTGGCGCTTGTCCTGCCAGACGACGATCGGCGACAGCGGCTCGCCGCCGGGCTCCCATGCGAGCACCGACTCGCCCTGGTGGGCGAGGCCGGCGACGATGCGGCTGCCGGCGCCCGCCGCCGGGAGCACCTCGGCGACCGCGTCGACGACCGCCTCGAGCACCTCCTCGGGGTCCTGCTCGACGAAGCCCGGGGCCGGGTGGCTCGTGGCGAGGAGACGTCGCGCCAGCGCGAGCGGGCGCAGCGAGGCGTCGAACAGCCCCACCTTGATCGCGGTCGTCCCCTCGTCGATGCCGAGCAGCAGCGGCGTGCTCACGACCCCACCGACCCCGCCGAACGCCGTGCGGCTGTGCGCCACCACGGCTCGGCTGCAGTGCCGCGTGGCGCCTGCACGTCACGGCGCGGCCCGAGATCGAGTCCGGCCGCGGCGGCGAGCAGCGTCGCGACGAGCTCGGCGATCGCCGGCGCGGCCGTCAGGCCGGTCGAGCGGATCGCCGCTGCGTTGACGAGTCCGGGCAGCGAGCGGGACGGCGCGATCGCGTAGTTGACACCGCGTCCGGCCGGACGCAGGCCGGCGTAGGCGGCGATCGGCTCGCTGCCCTCGAGCGCGGGCAGCATCCGCCGCGCGCGCGGCAGGATCTGCTCGGCCGCGTCCGGCTCGACGCTCCAGTCGCGCTTGTCGTCGCGGTCGCGCGCGGTCGGCCCGGCGATCACGTGACCGTCGATCGTCGGGAACACGAGCACACCCTTGCCGGCGGAGGACGGGACCGGCAGCAGGATCCGCGTCAGCGGCTCGGCGGGCTGCTCGAACACGAGGAACTCGCCCTTGCGCGGGTAGACCTCGAAGCCGTCGCCGCGCCGCGAGCTCGTCGGCGTGGAGGCCGGCGCAGTTTGCGACGCCGCGGACGAGCAGCGCGCCGCCGCCGGCGAGCTCGACCCGCACGCCGTCCGTCGCCCCGGCTCAGCGCGGCGACGCGCGCGGACGTTCGCACCTCCGCGCCCGCCAGCGCCGCGCGGGCGACGAGCGCGCGGGTGAACTCGGCCGGGTCGGTGATCGACTCGCCGGGGACCTCGAGCACGCCGCCGCCGAGGGCGGCGGCGACGCCGTTCGCCGCGCGCCCGCTCGGCGAGCCTCGCGACGGCCTCCCGCTGCTCCGCGCCCTCCGCCCGCAGCTCCGCGCCGCAGCGGCGGACCGTCACCCCGAGCGCCTCCGCGAGCGCCGGACGGAGCACGCCGGAGCGGAGGATCAGCTCGGTCTCGAGCTCGCCGGGCGCGGAGTCGAAGCCGGTGTGGAGGATGCCCGAGTTCGTGCCGCTGGCGCCGGTCCCGACGCGGGGCTCGGCCTCGAGCAGGATCGTCGCCGCGCCTCTGACGCGCGAGCTCGTGGCGCGACCGCGCCTCCGATCACGCCGCCGCCGACGACGGCGGCGTCTGCGTCGAAGCGGGCCATGTCACATGCTATGCATCGCGGAGTGCGGATCGCGCCCTTCGAGATCGAGCGCTACTACGAGCGGTGGGAGTTCACGGCGGAGCTGATGCTGTCCAGCAGCGACTGCGAGTCGCGGCCGCTCGCGGAGCTGCTGGCGCTCGAGCCGGACGCGGAGGCGCGCCTGCAGGAGCTGTGGCTCGGCTACACCGAGGTCGCCGGCTCGGAGGAGATGCGCGACGGCCGTCGCGGCGCTGCACGCGCATTCGCAGCCGGAGGACGTGCTGACCCTCGCCGCCGCCGAGGAGGGCATCTTCCTCGCCTACCACGCGCTGCTCGGCCCGCGCGACCACGTGATCGTCGAGTCCCCCTGCTACGGCTCGGCGCTGAACGTCGCCAGCAGCACCGGGGCCGAGGTGTCGCTGTGGCACCGCCGCCACGAGGACGGGTGGGCCTACGACCTCGACGAGCTCGAGCGGCTGATGCGCCCCGGCACGCGGATGGTGTATGTCAACTCGCCTCACAACCCGACCGGCAGCCACATGACCGCCGCCGAGCAGCAGCGGCTCGTCGCGCTCGTCGCGGAGCGGGGAGCGGTGCTGCTCAGCGACGAGGTCTACCGCGGCCTCGAGCACGACTCCGCTCGGAGGCTCGCACCCGCCTGCGACCTCTACGACCGGGCGCTGTCGCTCGGGAGCGTGTCGAAGTCCTACGGCCTGCCGGGGCTGCGGACCGGCTGGCTGGTGTGCCGCGACGCGTCGCTGCTCGCGCGCGTGCGCGAGCTGAAGCTCTACACCACGATCTGCTCCAGCGCGCCCAGCGAACTGCTCGCGGCGCTCGCGGTGCGCCACTCGGACCGGCTGATCGGCGAGAGCCGCGAACGGGTGCTCGCGAACCTGCCGCTCGTCGAGGGCCTGCTCGCCCGCCACGGGGATCTGCTCGAGTGGGTGCCCCCGGCAGGCGGCCCGATCGGCTTTCCGCGGGTGCTCGACGGGCGCGACGTGAGGGGCTGGTGCGAGCGCACCGCAGCGGAGGCGGGTGTGCTGCTGCTCCCGGGCGACGTCTACGAGGAGCCGGCGCACGTGCGGCTCGGGTTCGGCCGCAGCGGCCTCCCCGATGCGATCGCCCGCCTCGAGGCGCACCTGGCTGCCGCGCCTCTGCCCGGCTAACGCGGCGCCGCGAGGCCGTCGAGCCCGAGCTCGAGCATCCGCCGCCAGCTCTCCGGCTCGCGCCTGCGGGTAGCTCGGACCGCGGCCAGCAGCAGACGCACGTCGCCGGCGCCTGCGTCGGCGCGCAGCGACCCCTGCTCGCGTGCGGCCGCGAGCAGGCTCTCCAGCCGCTGCTCGCAGCGCCCGGCCAGCGCCGCCACGTCCGCGTGGTCGCTGACCGTGGCCATCGCCTCGGCGACGACGTCGTCGGCCGCCTGGCGGTCGGCGAGCTTCCACATCAACGAGCGGAACGCCGGCCACGCCTCTCGGCGCTGGGCGACCGCGGCCTCGACGTCGGCGATCACGCTCTCCAGGCGTCGCACTACGAGCGCGGCGAGCAGGTCCTCCTTGGAGGGGAACTGGCGGTAGACGCTCCCGACTCCGGCACCGGCCGCGGCGGCGACAGCGGGCATCGGCGCCTCGATCCCCTCCCGCGCGAACAGCTCGCCGGCGGCCGCCAGCAGGCGCTCGCGCTTGCCGTCCGGGTCGAGCTCGGCCCAGGGGCACGCGGTGTCGAGGAGGGCCGCGGGCGGTGGAATGGCCATTCCGCTATGCTAGCGACCCGATGCACCGGAATTGGCATTCCGCCCCTTCGGGGCTCTGCGCATGAGCGTCATCTCGCGCGGCCGGTCGCACCCGAACGTGACGCTCGCGGTGCTCGCGCTGTGCGGCGTCGCGTACGCGCTGCTGAGCTCGGCGATCGTCCCGGCGCTGCCGACGATGCAGCGCGACCTGCACACGACGGAGACCGGGGTCACGTGGCTGCTGACCGCGTACCTGCTCGCCGCCTCCGTGTTCACCTCGATCATCGGGCGTCTCGGCGACATGTACGGCAAGGAGCGGCTGATGCTGTGGACGCTCGCGCTGCTCGGCGCCGGGACGCTGCTCGGTGCGGTCTCGACCTCGCTCGGCCCGCTGATCGTCGCCCGCTTCATCCAGGGCGCCGCGGGCGGGATCTTCCCCCTCGCGTTCGGGATCGTGCGCGACGAGTTCCCGCGCGAGCGCGTCGCCGGCTCGATCGGCTTCCTCTCCTCGATCCTCGGCGTCGGCGGGGGCATCGGGATCGTGATGTCGGGGATCGTCGTCGAGCACCTCGACTACCACTGGCTGTTCTGGATCCCGCTCGCGATGATCGCGCTCGGCGCGGTCTGCACGTGGCGGTTCGTGCCCGAGTCGCCGGAGCGACGGCCAGGGCGCATCAACTGGGTCGGGGCGGCGCTGATGACCGTCGGGCTCTCGGCGCAGATGCTCGCGATCAGCGAGACGACCGTCTGGGGATGGGGCTCGCCGCGGACGATCGGGCTGCTGCTGGCCGGCATCGCCGTGACCGGGCTCTGGATCCTCTCGGAGGCGCGGAGCGGGGAACCGCTCGTAGACATGACGATGATGCGGGTGCGCGGCGTGTGGACCACCAACGCCGCGGCTTTCCTGCTCGGCGCGGGCATGTACGCGTCGTTCATCGTCTTCCCGCAGTTCGCGCAACTGCCCCGATCGACCGGGTTCGGCTTCGGCGCTTCGGTCGTCGTCTCGGGGCTGTATCTGCTGCCCTGCACGGTCGCGATGACGCTGCTCGGCCTCTACGCCGGGCGCATCTCGGCGCGCTACGGATCGCGCTGGGCGCTGCTCGTCGGCACGGCATTCGCGGCAGCGTCGTTCGCGCTGCTCGCGGTCGCGCACGCGCACCCGTACGAGCTGCTGATCGCCGCGGCGCTGCTCGGGATCGGGATCGGGCTCGCGTTCGCGGCGCTCGGGAACCTGATCGTGGACGCGGTGCCCAGCCACCAGACGGGGGTCGCAAGCGGTATGAACACGGTGATGCGGACGCTCGGCGGGGCGCTCGGGGGACAGCTGTCGGCGACGTTCATCGCCGACAACGTCGCCCACGGCCTGCCGACGGTGACCGGCTTCACCGACACATTCGTGATGGCGACGGCGTTCCTCATCGCCTGCCTCGCGGCCGGGGCGCTGGTCCCGGCGAGGCTGGGCGGGGGCCGTGCTGCGGCCCGCCAGGACGCCGCCGTCGCAGTTGCCGACGCCTAGCGAAGGAGAGAACGATGTTCCACAACATCCTCGTAGCCGTAGATGGCTCGCCCGACGCCGATGCGGCGCTGGGTCACGCGATCGACCTCGCCTCGAGCGAGCACGCGAAGCTCACGATCTTCAGCGCGGTGCCGTCGCCGCCGGCATTCGCGTACTCGACGCCCGGCGCCGCGGCGCTGTCGGACCTCGCCGAGCAGGCGCGAAAGGAAACGGACGAGATCGTGCGCGCGGCCGTCGCGCGGGTGCCCGACGACGTATCGGTGACGAGCGTGATCAGGACCGAGCCCGCGAAGCCGGCACTGCTGCGGCAGATCGCCGACGGCGGCCACGACCTCGTCGTGATGGGCTCTCGCGGGCGCGGCGCGGTGCGCTCGGCGCTGCTCGGGAGCGTCAGCCATCACGTCCTGCACCACAGCGCGGTGCCGGTGCTGATCGTCCACGGGCCGCAGGACGAGGGTCAGCAGGCCGCGGCCGCCCACGCACGCGGCGGGGTGGAGTCCTCGTAGAGACCCCAAGCACGCAGGCCTGGACGCGCCCGCTCGGGCCGCGGGCGCTCGCGACGGCCGATCGCCGAATCAGACCGCGGCGGCACGCAGTCCCCAGACATCCGGAGGGTGGACGTCCTTCGCGGAGACCGTGGAACCCCGCCTTGGCAGTCGACCTACCGCTCAGTCGGTCTGTGCGAAGACTCCACCCCGACGTCAGAGGACCTTCGAGAGGAACGCCTGCGTGCGCTCGTGGCGCGGGTTGCTCAGGACCTCGGCGGGCGGGCCCGACTCGACGACCACGCCGTCGTCCATGAACACGACGCTGTCGGCGACCTCGCGGGCGAAGCCCATCTCGTGCGTGACGACGACCATCGTCATGCCGAGCTCGGTCGCGAGTCCGCGCATCACGTCGAGCACGTCACCGACCAGCTCCGGGTCGAGCGCCGACGTCGGCTCGTCGAACAGCATCAGCTTCGGGTCCATCGCGAGCGCGCGGGCGATCGCGACCCGCTGCTGCTGACCGCCGGAGAGCTGCGATGGGTAGGAGTCGAGCTTGTCGGCGAGGCCGACGCGACCGAGCAGGTCGCGGCCCCGCGCGCGCGCCTCGTCGCGCGCGGTGCCCTTGACGCGTAGCGGCGCGCAGGTGACGTTCTCGAGCGCGGTCATGTGCCCGAACAGGTTGAAGTGCTGGAAGACCATGCCGATCTCCGCGCGCTTGCGCGCGACCTCCGATTCGCGGAGCTCGTGGAGCTTGTCGCCGACCTGCCGGTAGCCGACCAGCTCGCCGTCGACGGTGAGCCGGCCGGCGTTGATCTTCTCGAGGTGGTTGATGCAGCGCAGGAACGTCGACTTGCCCGAGCCGGACGGTCCGAGCAGGCACAGCACTTCACCCGAGGCGACGGTCAGGTCGATCCCGCGCAGCACCTCGTTTCGCCCGAAGCGCTTGTGGACCCCTTCGGCCTTGACCATCGGCGCGCTCACATCGCTCCCTCGTGTCGGGCGAACAGCCCGAGCCGGATTCGCTGCAGCGGCGTCAGCGTTTCCTCGCGGTAGGCGCCGCGGCCGTAGTGGCGCTCGAGGTAGAACTGGCCGACGTACAGCACGCTCGTGCACGCGAGGTACCAGATGCTGACCGTGATCAGCAAGGGGATCGTCTTGAAGTTCACCGCGTAGATCGACTGGCCCGCGTAGAGCAGGTCGCCGACGGCGATCACGCTGACCAGCGAGGTCGTCTTCAGCATCGAGATCGTCTCGTTCCCCGTCGGCGGGATGATCACGCGCATCGCCTGCGGCAGCACGATCCGGCGCATCGTCTGGAGCCGGGTCATGCCCAGCGAGCGCGCCGCGTCGCCCTGGCCCTCGTCGACCGAGATGATCCCGGCGCGCACGATCTCCGACATGTAAGCGCCCTCGTTGAGCCCGAGCGCGAGGATCGCCGCGGTGAACGCGTGGATCAGCGTGTTCGCGTCGGCGTGGATGAAGGCGGGCCCGAACGGGATGCCGAGATCGATTTTCGGATAGAGCGCGGAGATGAAGTACCAGAAGATCAGCTGCACGAGTACCGGGGTGCCGCGGAAGAACCAGATGTAGAGCCAGCTGGATCCCGACACGAGCGGGTTCGGAGAGAGCCTCATGACCGCGAGCAGGACGCCGAGGACGACGCCGATCGCCATCGAGATGACGGTCAGCTCGATCGTGACCCGCAGGCCTTCGAGGATCCGTTCGTCGAACAGGTATTCACCGACGACGCTCCATTCGAAGCGCGGGTTGGTCGCGATCGAGTGGACGATCGCGACCGCCACCACGAGCACGACCGCCGCCGCGATCCAGCGCCCGGGCCGCCGGACCGGGACGGCCCGTATCTCCTCGGGCCGTCCCTGCTCCTCGGTGCCCTGTAGAGAGGACACCGTCTGCGCTCAGCTGATCGCGCCGTTGATGGTCGGGTTGCTGATCGCGCCTTCCTCGATCCCCCACTTTTCGAGGATCGCCTTGTACTTGCCGCTCGCCATCAGTTCCTTCAACGCGGCGAGCATCGGTTTCGCGAGGCCGCTGTTCTTCGGCAGCGCCAGCCCGTAGGGCGCGAAGGCGTAGCTCTTGCCGACCAGCGTGAACTGGCCTTTGTTCTGCTTGAGCTGGTAGGCGACGACCGGCGAGTCGGCCATGCCGAGTTCGGCGCGGCCACTGGCGATCGCGAGGGTCACGGCGTTCTGGCCGGGGAAGCTCAGCACGGACACCGACTTCTTGCCTTCCTTCGTGCATTCCTTGCTCTGCTTTTCGGATTCTTCCTGCTCGACGGTGCCCTTCTCGACGGCGACGTTCTTGCCGCACAGGTCCTTGAGGCTTTCGACGCCGGTGTTGCTGCCGGACTTCGCGTAGAACGAGATCCCGGCGCTGTAGTAGGTGACGAAGTCGACCTTCTTCTCACGTTCCTTGGTGTCGGTGAACGACGAGGCGCCGAGGTCGTAGCGGCCGGCCTGGATGCCGGGGATGATCGCTTCGAACTGCGCATTGGTGAAGCTCACTTTGAGGCCCATCACTTCGGCGAGCGCCGTCACCAGATCGGGGTCCATGCCGATGATCGTGTGACCGTCCGAGGCGAGGAACTCGTTGGGCGCGTACTGCGCTTCGGTCGCGACGGTCAGCGTGCCCTTCGATTTGATCGCGGCCGGGACCTGCGCGGCGATCGAGGCGACCTCGCTCGTGGCCGATGACCCGGTCGTCGTGGACGACGTGCTCGCCGTGGTCGGGCTCTTGCTCGAGCTGCCGCACCCGGCGAGGGCGATGACGACCATTACCGGCGCGCCGATACGGCCGAGGACCTTGATCATCGAAAACCCTCCTAGGGATAGTGCCCGGCCCGGAGCGGCCGAGGCGGCGCAAGTATAAGTCGAGGGCTGTTGCCCGCGCGGGCTCAGCCGCGCGCGGCGCCGAGCTCGTCGGCGGCGGCGCCGAGCCCCAGCAGCACGCCGACCGCCTCGGCCGGCGTCGGCCTGCCGAGGTGGAAGCCCTGCCCGAGCTCGCAGCCCATCGCCGCCACCGCCTCGAGCTGCTCGGCTGTCTCGATGCCCTCGGCGAGCACGGTCATCGACAGCGACCGGCCGACGCCGACCACGGCGCGCAGCAGCTCGGCGCTCTGCTCGCCGTCTTCCAGTGCGGCGACGAAGCTGCGGTCGACCTTGAGGATGTCGGCGGGCACCCGCTGCAGGTGAGCGAGCGACGCGTAGCCCGTGCCGAAGTCGTCGAGCGCGACGCGCACGCCGAGCCCCTTCAGCTGCTCGAGCTCGCTGCGCGCGGCACCGACATCGCGCATCACCGTGGTCTCGGTGATCTCGAGGAGCAGCAGCTGGGGATCGAGGCCGGTCTCGGCGAGCGCCCGCTCGACGTCGTCCACGAAGTCCTGGCGCCCGAGCTGGAAGGCGGACACGTTCACCGAGACGCCGAGGGGCCGCCCCGCCCGGGCCCAGACCGCGCCCTGCCCGCAGGCATGGCGCAGCACCCAGCGGCCGATCGGCACGATCATCCCCGACTCCTCCGCGAGCGGGATGAACTCGTCCGGCGGGATGATCCCGCGTGACGGGTGGCGCCAGCGCAGCAGCGCCTCGACGCCCTCGACGCGCCCGCTCGCGAGCCCGAAGATCGGCTGGTAGAGCAGGTACAGCTCGTCCTGCGCGAGCGCGTTCGAGAGGTCGGCCTCGAGCGCCCGCCGGTCCTGCGCGCCATCCTGCATCGACGCGTCGTAGAGGGAGTAGCGGTCGCGCCCGGCGGCCTTCGCGGCGTACAGCGCGAGGTCCGCGTCGCGGAGCAGGGCGTCGGGGCTCGAGTACTGGCCGACGGCGACGCCGATGCTGGCGGTGACCGTCACGCTAGCGCCGCCGGGCTCGAGCTCGACGGGGGCCCGCAGGGCCTCCACGAGACGATCGGCGAGCGCGTCCGCCGCCTCCCCCTGCGCGGTGGTTTCGACGAGCACCACGAACTCGTCCCCGCCGATCCGCCCGACGGTGTCCTGATCGCGGAGGGCCTGCTCGAGGCGGCGGGCGACCCGCTCCAGCAGCCTGTCTCCGGCGGCGTGGCCGAGGTGGTCGTTGACGTGCTTGAAGCCGTCGACGTCGATGAACAGCGCCCCCGCCGTGACGTCGGGCAGGCGCGCGGTGCGGGCGAGCATCTGCGCGGCGCGGTCGAGCACGAGCGCGCGGTTCGGCAGACCCGTGAGGCCGTCGTGGAGCGCGAGGTGGGAGAGCTCCGCGGTCTTCTCGCGCACGAGCGCGAGCGCCCGGGCGCGGCCGGTGCCGAGCAGGACGAAGACGAGCGCGATCAGCCCGCTCATCAGCAGGCCGCCGAGCAGCAGCGTGAGCGCGTCGTCGTCGTCGAGCAGGCTCGCGGGCGGCGCGACGCCCGCCGTCCGCACCGTCCATCCGTTCTGGAGGGGCTCGGTCGCGGTGATCGCGTGCGACGGACGGGCGCCGAGGTCGAAGGTGAAGTGGTACCCGTCGGCTTCGTAGCTGAACGCGACCGCCATGTTGCGTCCGCTCAGCGCCGCGGCGAGCACGACCCTCGGTTCGAGCCGCTCGCCGAGCCAGCCGATGAAGGCGCGCTCGCGACCGGCGACGGTGGCCGGCTCGATGCCGCCGCGGTAGACGGGTGTCTGCACGCCGAGGGTCGGGCGCCCGCCGCTGGTGAACGGCGCGTAGCTCGGCATGCCACTCGCGCGCGCCGCTTCGAGCGTGTGCTCGAGCGCGCAGTAGTCGAGACCCACGGGCAGGTACATCGCGAGGTTCCGCGAGAGGCCGGCGACGGCGATGCAGTAGTACGGTCGGATCCCCGGCGGGAGCAGCACGAACGGCATGTTCGGCGTGCCGCGGCCGGCCCCGAGCGGTTCCATCGGATGCCGAGCGAGCCGGGCGAGGAAGGGGCGGAGCTGCGCGGCGGGGACGCGCTCGATCAGGCCGAGGTTGTCGAGCTCGGGGTACCGCTGCATCGCGCGCACCGATTCCGCCCAGCGGTCGAAGTCGCCGGGGCTCGCGCCCGGGTTGCCGGCGACGAACGCGCTGGCGTTGACGACGAGATCTTCCTCGTGCTGGATCGCGAGCTTCAGCTTCGCGCCGATGTCGCTGGCGGCGAGGTGGAAGCCGAGACGGTCCCTGGCCCCATCCGAACGCCACACGGCCCGAGCGCCGATCACGGCCCCGGCGGCACCGACCAGGAAGATCACGCACGCAGCCGCGAGCAGCGCGGCCGGGCGGGCGCCGCGGGGGGAGGCGGTGTCCTCGCGGGAGGCCAACGCCGGCTACGCGCGCGCGGGCGGGCGCACCGGCGTGGGCCGGGTCGTGGCGGACGGGCGCGTCGAGCCTGCGTTGGTCACGATCCACTGATCGGCCCGAGCGGCCCGAGGCTGAAGCCCCGCGCGCGTCGAAGCGCCCCGGCGGACGTCCGGCCGAGGGCCGCGGCGGCGTCGCTAAGGGATCCTTGCGCCGCTGCCGATGAGGGCCACGTGATCAACTTCGCCCGCCCGCCGGCGCCAGCGCCCGCACACAACCACCGTCCTGTCCGCCTCGTCCTGGCGGTCCTCGCCGCAGGGCTGCTCTGCGCGCTGCTCGCCGCTCCGGCGGGGGCGATCGTGGCCGAAGCGGAAGGGGTACACGTCGGGCTCCAGCCGCGGGTCAGCGAAGCCCGCATCGAAAACGGCGCGTTTGAAGAGGTCTCGCTGGGCAAAGGCGAAGATCACTACACCCTGCTCACCGGCGCCAACTCCTTCGAAAGCAAAGAAGCCAACGCCGTCGTTCACGGCTCGAGTGTCTACGCCGTCTACTGGGACCCGAAGGACGTCTTCAACACCCACAACGAATGGACGGTGGGGATCGACTCCTTCCTGCAGCGGCTCGGCTCTTCGAGCGGCACCCTGGCTACGATCTTCGCCCCGCTCGGGCAGTACCGCGATCGCACGAACACCGGTGCGGTCTACAACACCGTCTTCAAGGGCGCCTACCACGACTTCACCAAATACCCGACGAGTGGCAACTGCACCGACCCGCACGCGCTCACGACGGGCGCTGAAGCCTGCCTGACCGACGCGCAACTGCGCACTGAGCTGGAGAACTTCATCACCCAGCACGGCTTGCCGACCGGGATGAACACGATCTACGACATCATCACGCCTCCGGGGGTCACGGTCTGCCTCGGCGCGGGCAGCGGACATTGCTCGGACTTCACGGCGACGACCGGCGAAGTGCTCGCCGGCGCGCGCGAAAGCGCGAGTTACGACGCAAGCTTCTGCAGTTACCACGGGGACATCAACCCTGACAACGCGACGGAGGGGGACAGCCGCACGATCCTCTACGCCGCGATCCCGTGGAGCGCCGGCGAGCTCGGATCTGGCTACTTCGACCCGGGCAGTCGGTACTACGGGGAAGCCTTCGACTGCCAGGACGGCGGCTGGAACCCCGAAGGCAACGAAGAGAACCACGAGGAAGAAAAAGAACTGAACAAATCGGAAGAAGAAGCGTTCACCAAAGCCGACACGACCGAAAAACTTCAGAAAGAAGAAGAAAAACGGCTCGAAAACCCGCACCAGGAGGAGCCCAACCAGGTCGGCAAAGGCGAACTCGGCGACTTCTCTCCGGGCCTCTTCGACCTCGAGGCCAACCAGATCGCGGAGGAGCAGGCGAACGTCGTCACCGATCCCCTCCTGAACGCATGGCACGACTCGCACGGCCGTGAGGTCACGGACGAGTGCCGCAACACGTTCGCGAACACCGAGAACCAAGGCGTCGAAGGCTCCGTCATCGCGTCCCTCAAGACCGAAGCCGGCAGCCTCTCCAACCAGACCTACGGTAACCCCGAAGCGGAACTCAAGCAGGGCCACTACTACGTGAACAACGTCTACAGCCTGTCCGGGAAACACTGTGTCGGCGGTGCGGCGATGGTCCCCAGGTTCACCTCGCCCGACCCGGTGAACACCCACGAAATCGTCGGTTTCGACGGCATGGAGTCGACGGTCGGACTGCTCGAAGGCGAGGGCTTCGGACCTTCGGGCGAACCCACGACCGCCTACGCGACGTACAAATGGAACTTCGGTGACGGCACGGAAACCACCGGCTACGCCCCAGGCTCGATTCCCTGCGAAGCGCCGTGGCTGTCCCCGTGCGCGGGTTCCGTGTTCCACTCGTACACCTACGGGGGGAACTACAAGGTGAAGCTCACGATCACCGACGTCGCCGGCAACGTCGACTACGTCGAACACGAACTCGTGGTGAGCGGCCCGCCCGCGCCGACGCCCGAACCGGCCCCGAGCACGACGCCTCCGGCCCCGAGCACGCCGGCCCCCTCCTCGTCCAGCCCGAGCCCCACCTCGACCACGACGAAGACGACCGCGGCGCCCACACCCGCCGCCGTGGCCTCGATCGCCAGCCACTCGCTGAGCACCGCGCTGAAGAAGGGGATCGTCGTCAACTACTCCGTCAACGAGCAGGTCACCGGGCACTTCGAAGTGCTGATGTCCCAGGCGCTCGCCCGCAAGCTGAAGATCAGCGGTCCCCGCGCCACCGGGCTCCCGGCCGGAACGCCCCCCGAGATCGTGATCGGCCGCACGGTGCTGGTGACGACCAAGGGCGGACACGGGATCGTCTCGATCAAGCTGTCGAGCAAGCTCGCCGCGAAGCTGAAGCGCGCGCACAGCGCCTCGCTGATGCTGCGACTGGTCGTCCGCAACGGCTCCTCGCCGAGCACGATCTCGGTGATCAGCGCAAGCACCCTCGCGGGCTGAGCAGCCCCGATTCATCGCGGCCCCGCGCTCCGGTCGGCCCGCCGGCGCGGCCAGGCTACGGCGGCGGGTCTTTTTCGCCCCGCCTCCGTCTCGCCTTCGCGCTGAACACGTAGTGCCAGAGGCAGAACAGCAGCACGTAGCCGAACACGATCGAGACGAGCGAGATCACGGCGAGCCCGGTGCTCCCCTGCACCGCGGATTCGCCGTCGAGCGCGAGCAGCGCCGCCAGCACGCCGCTCACAGCCCCGGGTAGTGACGGACGACGTAGCCGCTGTTGTCGGTGCCCGTCACCTGCCACCGTGATGCGTAGACGCCGCTGCGCCCGGCCGTGTCGTAGAGGATGCCGTCGACGTACATGTAGGTGTGACCCGGGTTCGCGTAGACGGTGATGTAGCGCCCCGGACCCGGCGCGCCCCAGCTCTCGAGTTCACCCGACGTCTCCGGCCTGCTCAGCAGCCCGCCCGCCGCGAGCGCGTAGCTGACCGACCCCGAGCAGTCGTAGGCGTTGTCGATGAACGAGGCATGCCCGCCGCCGTAGACATACGGGAAGTCGGCGATCTCGTTCGCTCCCGCGACGACCTTCTGGACGACTTCGGGGACGTTCGTCGGGATCGGCAGCTGGCCGTCGCCGCCGATCGACTCGCCGCCGGGCACCGGCGCCAGGCGGGCGTGCTGCGCTTCCTTCGCGCTCTTTTCGACCGCCTGCATCTGCTGCAGCTCGGCCTTCACTTCCGCGTCGGAGGGCGCGCCGGCGGCGACGATCGCTTCACCGGCCTTCGAGGGGCTGGCCGCGGAGGCGTGGCGCACGCCGGCCGGGGCGGGGTAGCTGCTCGCTTCCAGCGGGTCCGCGACCTCGTGGGCCGTCCCCGCGGCCTTCGTGGAGGACCCGACGGCCGGGCCCGCGGCGATCCCCGCGCCGGTCGGCGAGGTTCCCGAGCGGCGGCTCTTGGCGCCGCTCCCGCCGCAGCCGGCGAGCAGCGCGCACGCCGCGAGCCCACCGGCGAGCGCTCTGACGGAGGCGGGGGAGCGCATCACCTGAAAGGCTAGCGGCCGTGCCCCCGTCCCCGTGCCGCTAGATTGTTGCGATGCCCGAGGAAGCAAGCGCGGTGGAGTTCCGCCCGCACGTCCGGCTGATCCACGGCATGCGCCGCCCGGCGAACTGGCTCCAGCTGGTTCGCTTCGGGCTGGTCGGCGGGGTCGGCTTCGTCGTCAACCTCGCCGTCTACACGCTGTTCGTACACGGCGTCGGCGTCGAGTACCGCGTCGCCTCGGTCGCCGCGTGGATCGTCGCGGTCGCGAACAACTTCGTCTGGAACCGGCACTGGACGTTCGACGCCCGCGAGGGCGTCGCACACCACCAGGCGATGCGCTTCCTGCTGGTGAGCGCGATCACCGAGGTGATCAGCCTGCTGCTGCTGACCGTGCTGGTGGAGTCGGGCGGGCTCTCGAAGGTCCCCGCCCAGGCGATCGCGGTCGCCGCGGCCACACCGCTCAGCTTCCTGGGCAACAAGCTCTGGTCGTTCAAGGCCCGGGCCTGAGCGCCGCGGCACGATCCGGCGCCCCGTTCAGCCCCGAGGGGGCGCGTTGACCCCCACCTATACTCTGACCTCGGCCCCTTCCGGAGGATCCTCGTGCAGGAGATGGTGATCTACGGCGTCAGCTTCGACATGGTTGGCAAGCAGCCGATCGTGCTCCTGAAGACCGTCGACGGCAACAAGTTCCTGCCGATCTGGATCGGCCATCCGGAGGCCGCGTCGATCCTGATGAAGCTCCAGGGAGCCGGGACGCCGCGTCCGATGACGCACGATCTGATGTGCGACATCCTCGGCGAGCTCGACGTCAAGTGCACGCAGGTGTCGGTCACCGAGCTGCGTGAGAACACGTTCTTCGCGTCGATCACCCTGAGCGTCGCGGGGCGCGAGCTGGAAATCGACTCCCGGCCCAGCGACGCGATCGCGCTCGCGGTCCGCTCCGGGGCGCCGATCTACGCCGCCGAGGAGGTCATCTCGGAGTCCGCGATCGAGTTCGAGCACGACGTCGAGGAGTCCGAGGACGTCGTCGAGAAGTTCAAGGAGTTCCTCGACCAGGTCTCGCCTGAGGACTTCGCAGCCGGCGACTCCTGATTTCCGGCGCGCGGGCCGGCGCCAGGCGGCGTCCTCAGTCGCTCGTGTGCCAGGTGCACACGTCGCTCCCTGCGTCCTTGCCTGACTTGACCCGCGCGCCGGAAATGGGCGCAGGCGAGTCATGGTCTGCGCTCGCGGTGCGCCGGCGCCAGGCGGCGTCCTCGGTCGCTCGTGTGCCAGGTGCACGCGTCGCTCCCTGCGTCCTTGCCTGACTTGACCCGCGCCGGAAATGGGCGCGCGCGCCTCAGGCGGGGCGAGCGGCGCCGCCCGGGACCGCGGCGCGCACGGTGAACGCGCTCGCCAAGACGCGCTCCAACAGCTCGTCGAACGACAGGCCCGCGGCGTTCGCGGCCTGCGGCAGCAGGCTCGTCTCGGTCATGCCGGGGACCACGTTCGTCTCGAGCACCCACAGCTCCCCCGTCTCCTCCTCGAGCATCAGATCGACGCGGGCGAAGCCGTGGCAGCCGAGCAGCTCGTAGACCTCCACCGCCAGCTGCTGGGCGCGTGTCGTCGTCTCGGCCGGAAGCTCGGCCGGGCACACGAACGTCGTCATCCCGATCTCGTACCGCGACTCGTAGTCGTAGAACTCCTCTTCGCGCGGCACCGCCTCGACGACCGGCAGCGCGTGCGGAGGCTCGGCGCCGCGATTGCCGCGCTCCGTGTCTAGCACCGACACCGCGAGATCGCGCCCGCGCACATGCCGTTCGAGCACGATCGTGCCGTCGTAGGAGAACGCCCCGACCATCGCGCCCGGCAGCTCGTCCTCCGAGCTCGCGAACTTGACACCGATCGCCGAGCCGCCGTGAGCCGGCTTGACGACCATCGGGAACCCGAGCCCCGCTTCGATCGCTCCCATCGCCGCCCCCGCGCCGAGGTCGCGGATCGCGACCTCCCGCAGTGTCCGGAACGCCGGCGTCGGGACGCCGGCCTCCAGCATCAGGTGCTTGGCGAGGGTCTTGTCCGTGCACCGCGCGCACGACGACGGGCCCGAGCCGGTGTAGGGGATCCCGAGCGCTTCGAGCAGCGACTGGATCGTTCCGTCCTCGCCCTCACGGCCGTGAAGGGCGACGAACGCCAGGTCCGGCTGCAGCGAGACGAGCTCGCTCGCGAGCCCGGCGCCGGCGTCGATCGCGTGGACCTCGTGCCCGAGCCGCTCGAGGCCCGCCTGAACCTGCGCGCCCGAGCGCAGCGACACCGCGCGCTCGAGCGAGCGCCCGCCCTTCAGCACCGCGACCTTGACGCTGTCGCTCATCGGTCCTGCGAGCGGCGGCCCGCGCCCGGCGAGCGCCGCCGCGGCAGCGCGACCACGTCGGCCAGCGGCTCCTCGGAGGCCTTCGGTTCGGCCGAGCGCGACGGCGCGGCCCGCCCTCCGCTGAGCGAGCCGAGCAGCTCGTGCTGGGAGCGGATCGTGCGCCCGATGCGTCCGATCCCCTCGCGGATCTCATCCTCGGGGACGCCGGCGAAGTTGAGGCGCATCGACGAGCCGCCGCTGCGACCGTCCATGTACGCAGCCCGTCCGGGCACGAACGCGACCCCCTGCTTCGTCGCCCGCGCGAGCAGATCGGTCGTGTCGATCCGCTCGTCGAGCGTCGCCCAGATGAACAGGCCGCCTTCCGGCCGCGTCCATGTCGCGTGGGCGCCGAACTCCGCGTCCAGCGCGGCCAGCATCGCGTCCCTGCGCGTGCGGTAGAGGTCGCGCAGCCGCTCGACGTACTCGAGCCAGCCGCCGCCGCTGTGGGCCTCGTGGAAGTAGGCGTCGACGAACATCTGCGTGACCGGCGACGAACAGAGGTCGGCGCCCTGTTTGCCGAGGTTCAGCTTCTCGAGCACGGGCCCGGGAGCGACCGCCCAGCCGAGCCGCAGGCCGGGGGAGAGGATCTTCGAGAACGTCCCGAGGTAGATCACGAGGTCGGAGGCGCCGTCCCGTCCGACCGCGGCGGAGTCGAGCGCGTACAGCGTCGGCAGCGGCTCGCCCTCGTAGCGCAGCAGCCCGTACGGGTTGTCCTCGAGGATCAGCAGCTCGCGCTCGCGCGCGACCTCGACCAGACGGCGCCGCCGCCCGAGCGCCATCGTCACGCCGCCCGGGTTCTGGAAGTTGGGGATCGTGTAGATGAACTTCGGCCGGCGGCCTTCGCCGGCGAGCCGGTCGAGCGTCTCCTCGAGGGCGTCGATCGGCATCCCTTCGTCGTCGATCGCGATCTGCTCGACCTCGGCCTGGTACGCGCTGAACGTGGGGATCGCCCCCGGGTACGTCGGCGCCTCGGCCACGATCACGTCGCCGGGGTCGATCAGCGTCTTGCAGACGAGGTCGATCACCTGCTGGCCGCCGGTCGTGACGATCACCTCGGAGGGGTCGATCTTCGTCCCCTCGGCTGCCATCACCTCGGCGATGCAGCGCGTCGTCGCCGCCATCCCCTCGGTCGGTCCGTACTGCAGCGCCCGCGCGGAGTCACGCGAGACGTCGCGCATCACCTCCGCGAACTCCTCGGACGGGAACGTCGAGGTGTCGGGCAGCCCGCCGGCCAGGGAGATCACCTCGGGCCGCTCGGTCAGCGCCATCATCTCCCGCATCGCCGAGCTTTTCATCCCTCGCGTGCGCGCCGCGAACAGCGCCTCGTAGCGGGCCAGCTCGTGCGCGGTCTGACGGGTGCCCCCGCCGTCTCCGCGTTTGGTGCTCGATCGCGCCATCTGCCTGACTTCTCCGCGCGGACCGTGGTGCCTGCTCGATGACACGATCCCGCATGCCCCGACCGGTCGTCTATCGTCCTGCCCGATCCGGCGAGCGTCCGGCCACGGTAGCGCACCGGCACCTCGCGCGGCCCCACAGATGAACGGCCTCTTCTTCTACATAGGGCTCGGCGCAGGCCTCGCCGCGGCATGCGGACTGCGGCCGTTCCTGCCGCTGCTGCTGGCGGGCGCATTGGGGTCGGCGAAGGTCCTCGGCGTCGGCTTCCCACACGGGAGCTGGCACTTCCTGCAGGCGGGATGGTGGCTGCTCGTGGTCGCGGTCGCGTTCGTGCTCGCCTGGGCGCTGCAGATCCTGCTCGACCTCTCCCCGGTCTACGACCCGATCTCGCGCGAGCCGCGCCGCGACCCGCTCGCGGCGGCGATGACGGGCCTCGCGATCGGCGGCGGGGCGGTGCTGTTCGGAGGCGTCCTCGCAGCGCACGGCGACGCCGCCTGGCCAGGCGTGATCGCGGCCTTCCCGATCGTCGCCCTCGCCCAGCGCGTCGCCGGTCCCGTGATCCTCGGCGCGCGCAGGCGGCTCACGGAGAAGGGCCCGCGCGACGCGCTGACGCTGTACCTCGACAGCGCCGCGCTGGTCGTCGCGGCGCTCGTCGCGCTGCTCCATCCGCTCGGCTACGTCGTCCTCGCCGGGCTCGTGTGGCTGTCGCTGGCGCGCCGCTCGCGCGCGGACGAGAAGTATGCGGGCCTGCGCATCCTCGGCCGCTGAGGCCGCCGCGTGAGCGGCCGCCCGCCGAAGCTGGTGCTGTGCGTGATCGACGCGATGGCCCCGGCGATGCTCGAGCAGGCGATCGCGTCCGGCGCGGCGCCCGTGCTGGAGCGGCTGGTCGCCGAGGGCACGTACGTGCCCGACTGCGCCGCTGCGTTCCCCTCCGTGACCCCCGTCTGCGCCGCCTCGATCGTCACCGGCCGAGGGCAGGACGAGCACCACATCCCGGCGATGAACTGGTACCACCGCGGCGAGCGGCGGTACGTGGAGTACGGCTCGAGCTTCCGTGCCGCGCAGCGTTTCGGGATCACCCGGCAGCTGACCGACACCGTCTACAACATGAACCGCGCGCACCTCGCCGAGGCGACGCTGACGGTGTTCGAGTCCCTCGACGACGCCGCCGTGCGCACCGCGGGGACGACGTACCTGATGTACAGGGGGCGCTTCCGCCACGAGCCGCAGCGCGACACGGCGCTGACGCGCGTCGCCTCGACGCTGATGCGCCACCCCGTGATGGGTCCGCGCGAGCTGTTCTACGCGGACATCTTCGCCTCGCGCCGGACCGGCTGCCGCTCGGCGCTCGGCATGCCCGGGGTCCGCGATCGTCACTCCGGGTGCGTGTCGGCCTACCTCGTCGAGCACGACCTGTTCGACTTCCTGCTGCTCTCGCTCCCCGACAACGACTGGCACTCCCACAAGAAGGGGGTCGACGCGCAGCTGTCGGCGATCGCACAGGCCGACCTGCAGCTCGCGCGCGTCGCTAACGCCGCCGGCGGGCTCGACCGGTTCCTCGCCGAGCACGCGATGATCGTGATGGCCGACCACTCGCAGGCGCCGGTCACCGCCGCGGTCGCGTTGCAGGACGAGCTCGCCGAGCTCGGCGTCCTCGGCCCGGCCCGCCAGACGCGCTCCTCCGCGCGGGCGGAGGGCGTCGAGGAGCGGATCGCGGTGTGTCCGTCGCAGCGCGCCGCGATGGTCTACGCGCTGCACGAGGACGAGCGCGACGCGATGCGCGCCTCGGTGGTCGCGATGTCGCTGCCGCTGGAGGGAGTCGACCTCGTGATGTGGCTCGAGCGCGACGCCCACGACCGGCCCCGCGAGGGCGTGATCGCGAGCCCCTCGCACGGCGAGCTGCGCTTCGCGCCGGGGGGTGGGCCGCTGACCGACGCCCGGGGTCGCGGCTGGCGCCTCGAGGGCGCGCTCGGCGTGCTCGGCGGCTTCGAGCGCGACGGTGTGTTCGTGACCCCCGACTACCCCGACGCGCTGGCCCGCGTCTGGTCGGCGCTGCTGTGTCCGACCTCCGGCGAGGTGCTGCTCTCGGCTGCGCCCGGCTACGAGTTCCTCGACTGGGGCCGCCAGGCCCACGTCGGCGGCGGCAGCCACGGCTCGCTGCACGCCAGCGACTCGCTCGGGGCGCTCGTACTGCACGGCGTCGAGCTCCCCGATCCGCTCCCGGCACAGTGGGCGATACGCGACGTCGCCGCGCTGACGCGCGCCCATTTCGGGGTCGGCTAGATGGTTCGGAGGATCGGCGTCCCGCGCTGCGGCCGGCCGTCTAGGGGCGCGTCTGCCGCCCACGTCCCCTAGGCTCGCGGTGATGCGAACGCTCGCGGTCCTGCTCGCATGCGCGGTCCTGCTCGCGCTGCCCGCCGCCGCGCTGGGTCTTCCCGGGGAGGCGTCGTTCGGACCTGGCACGTCCGCGCACCGCCGGGCGCTGCGGCCGGCGAGCGCCCCCACGGCCACGCGCGTGACGACCGTCGCCGAACCGGAAGCGCCGATCCCCGTCGCGCCGTCGAACACGCCGCCGGTCGGCCGCAGGCTCTCGGCGAACCAGGTCGTGGCGATCGCCGAACGCCTCCCGAAGGTCGAGGTGGCCCGCCGCAAATATCCCGGCTCCTACGGCGGCGCCTATCTCAAGCCCGCCTTCCGCTGGCAGGTCTCCTACTTCTCCAAGGACGGCAAGAAGGAGATCGCGCAGGTGTTCATCAGCGACCTCACGGGCCGGGTGCTCGAACAGTGGACCGGCTTCCAGGTCGCGTGGACGATGGCGCGCGGTTACCCGGGCGCGTTCGGACGCCACGTCAACTCCCTGTACGTGTGGCTGCCGCTGTGCGTCCTGTTCCTGATCCCGTTCATGAACCCGCGACGGCCCTTCTCGCTCCTGCACCTCGACCTGCTCGTGCTGCTCTCGCTCTCGGTCTCGCTCGCGTTCTTCAACAACGCCAACATCTGGGCGTCGGTCCCGACCGCCTACCCGCCGCTGCTCTACCTGCTCGCCCGCATGCTGGCGCTGCTGCGGCGTCCTCGCCGTCCGGCCCAGCCGCTGCGGCTGCTGGTGCCCGTCTCGTGGCTGGCGATCGCGGTCGTGTTCCTGCTCGGCTTCCGGATCGCCCTGAACGTCACCGACTCCAACGTCGTCGACGTCGGTTACGCCGGGGTGATCGGGGCCGAGCGGATCGCCGACGGCCGCGCGCTGTACGGGCATTACCCGAGCGACAACGAACACGGTGACACCTACGGTCCCTTCAACTACGAGGCGTACGTCCCCTTCCAGCAGGTGTTCGGCTGGAGCGGCACCTGGGACGACCTCCCCGCCTCGCACGCCGCGGCGATCTTCTTCGACGTGCTCGCGGTCGGGCTGCTGTTCCTGCTCGGGCGCAGGATGCGCGGCCCGACGCTGGGGATCGCGCTCTCCTACGCGTGGGTCTCGTTCCCGTTCACCCTCTACGCCCTGGAGAGCAACAGCAACGACACGCTGGTCGCCGTCGTCGTGCTCGCGGCGCTGCTCGCGGCGAGCTACCGAAATACGGTCGGCGGCGCGGCGCGCGGCGCGCTGTCGGCGCTCGCGGGGCTGACCAAGTTCGCCCCGCTCGCGCTCGCGCCGCTGCTCGCGACCGACGTGCTGCGCACGACCCCGCGCCGTCGCGGGCTCGCGTGCCTGCTGTTCCTGCTCGCGTTCGTCGGCGCGGGTGCGATCGCGTTCATCCCGGCGCTCGCGCACGACACGCTCCACGAGATCTACCAACGGACGATCGAATACCAGGCGAACCGCGGCTCGCCGTTCTCGGTGTGGGGTCTGTACGGCCTCGAAGCCGGCGAGCGGATCGCCGAGGGCGTCGTCTTCGGGATGGCGATCCTGCTCGCCGTGATCCCGCGGAGGAGCGACCTCGTCGGGCTCGCGGCGGGCTGCGGCGCGATCCTGATCGGCTCGCAGCTCGCGCTCGAACACTGGTTCTACCTGTACATCCCCTGGTTCTTCCCGCTCGTGATGCTGGCGCTGCTCGGCCGCTTCGCGGCGCCGGTCAGGACCGCCCCGGTCGCGGCATCAGGACCTGCTCGATCGAGTCGGCCCGAAGCCGTGCTGAGCAGCTGATCAGCACGCCCATCAGCCACGGGTCCTCCTCGGAGGTCTCGAACCGGACCGGCATCTGGGTCAGCAGCGACTCGATCGCCTGCTCGCGCTTGACGCCGATCACGCCGCCGCGCGCGCCGGTCATGCCGACGTCGGTGATGTAGGCGGTTCCCGCGGGCAGCACGCGCGCGTCGGCGGTGGGGACGTGCGTGTGGGTGCCGACCACCGCCGTCACCCGGCCGTCGAGGTGCCAGCCCATCGCGACCTTCTCGGAGGTCGCCTCGGCGTGGATGTCGACGAGCACGTGGTCGACGTCGCCGAGCTCGCCCAGCGCGACCTCGATCTCGGTGAAGGCCGAGCGCCCGGCGCGGAGGTAGAGGTTGCCGGAGATGTTGACGACGCCGAGCCGCACGCCGTCGCGCTCGACGATCGCCGTTCCGCGACCGGGCTGGCTGCGCAGGAAGTTGGCGGGGCGCACGATCCGGTCGCTGCCGTCGAGATACGGGTAGATCTCCCGGCGGTGATACGTATGGTTGCCGAGCGTGATCACGTCGACCCCGGCCGCGTACATCTGGTCGGCGTTCTTCGGCGTGATGCCGAGCCCGCCGGCGGCGTTCTCGCCGTTGACGACGACGAACGTGAGATCGTGACGCTCGCGCAGCTCGGGCAGGCAGTCGAGCAGCGTCTGGCGGCCGATTCCGCCGACGACATCGCCCACGAACAGGATCCGCGCTGGCGCCTCCGCCACCGCGCCGGACCCGGGTTTGGCCGCCTGGGGCTCAGCCATACTTGCCCGATGGTAGGAGGCAGGTGATCCGGGGCTTCTTCAGGCGCCCGAAGGCGGCGCCGCCGAGCCCCCAGGAGGAGGAGCTCGTCGGTGACGAAGACGAGGCTCCGCAGCCGCCCCCGCGGGCGATCGTGCCGCGGTGGGTGCAGCTCGTCGTCCTGCCGCTCGCGATCGTCGCGGTGTGGGCGCTGGCCAAAGCCGCCGGCAAGGTCCTGCTGCTGTTCATCATCGCCGGGCTCATCGCGCTGATCCTCAATCCCGCGGTCGCGTTCGTGCACCGCCCGCGCATCCCGCGCGGGCTGGCGGTCCTCGCCGTGTACCTCGCGTTCTTCCTGGCGCTCGCGGGCATCGGCGTGCTGGTCGCCAACCCTATCTCCCATCAGGTCCAGCGCTTCACCGACAACCTTCCGAAACTCGAACGCGAAGCGAACCACCAGCTGCTCCACTTCGAACACACCCTCAAAGACAGCGGCTTCCACGTGCAGCTCGTCAAGCCCGGCAAAACACCGCTCCAGAGCGTCACCGACAAAGTCGCCAAGAGCGCCGGCAAATTCGCGTCGTTCGGGACCGCGCTGCTGACCGAAATCGCGAACGCGATCTTCGACCTCGTGCTGATCTTCGTCGTCTCTGTCTACATGCTGCTCTACGGACCCGAGATCGGAGGGCTCGTCAGGCGGCTGATGCCGACCGGCGACGGGTCCAAGCCCGACGACTACCCGATGCTCGTCCAGCGCGCGGTGTCGCGCTACGTCGGCGGGCAGCTCCTGTTCAGCGTGATCATGGGCACCTCGACCGGCGTCGCGCTGTGGATCTTCGGGCTGACCGGGGTGTTCCCCGACGGCGGCAAGTACGCGGTCGCGTTCGGCGTCTTCTACGGGATCATGGAGCTCGTCCCCTACATCGGCCCGATCCTCGGCGCGCTGCCACCGGTGATCGTCGCGCTCGTGACGGAACCGATCAGCGCCGTCTGGCTGCTCGTCCTGTTCGTCGGCCTGCAGCAGCTCGAGGGCCACATCGTCGCGCCGCAGGTGTTCGGGCACACCCTCCGCATCAACCCGCTGCTCGTGATCTTCGCGCTGCTGCTCGGGCTGCAGGTACACGGGGTGATCGGCGCGCTGGTCGCGCTGCCGATCCTCTCGGTGCTGCGCGAGACGGCCGTCTACCTCGGCCGCCACATCAGCTTCGAACCCTGGGATCGCAGCAAGCGCGAGCTGCTGTGAGCTCGGCGCTGCGCGTCGAGAAGCTTGGCAAGAGCTACGGAGCGCTCCGCGCGCTCGGCGAGGTCGGATTCGAGCTCGAGCCGGGGGAGGTCGTCGCGGTGCTCGGCCCGAACGGCGCCGGCAAGACGACGCTGCTGTCGATCCTCGCGGGCGCGCAGGTCCAGGACACCGGCAGCGTCAGCGTCGATCCGCGCAGCATCGGCTGGGCGCCGCAGCAGCCGGCGCTGTACTCGAAGCTGACCGTCGCCGAGAACCTGGCGCTGTTCGCCCGCCTCGAGGGGGACTCCGATCCCCCGCAGACCGTCGAGGCGATGCTTGCCCAAACCGGCCTGCAGGAGCGCTCCGGCGAGCAGCTCGGGCGCCTCTCGGGCGGCAACCGCCAGCGGGTGAACGTCGCGATCGCGCTGATCGGCGACCCGCCCGTGCTCGCGCTGGATGAGCCGTCGGCATCGCTCGACCCGGCGCAGCGCGAGCGGCTCTGGGAGTTCCTCGCCGCGCTCGCCGCCCGCGGTACGAGCGTGATCTTCTCCACGCACTCGCCGGCGGAGGCGGCGCGGCACGCGACCCGCGCGCTCGTCCTCGACGAGGGGCGCCTGGTGTTCGACGGCACGCCGGCCGAGCTCGCCGCGGCAGGCGGCGAGGACGACCTCGAGCGGGCGCTCGTGGTGTTCCTGCGCCGCCGGCGGGAGGCCGCGTGAGAGCGCTGCTCCGCAAGGACCTGCTGATCCTGCGCCGCTCGCGGCTGACCGTCGCGCTGCTCGTGCTCTACCCGGTCGCAATCGCGCTGCTGATCGGGTTCGCGCTGTCGCGCGCGCCGTCACGGCCGCACGTGGCGGTCGTCGACGAGACCCCGCCCGGGGAGACCGTGCAGCTGGGCGGCCGCCACGTGCCGGTCAGCGCGTACGTCAAGAGCCTCTTCTCGGGTGTCGACGCGACGCCCGAGAGCAGCCGCGCCGCCGCCGTTCGCGACGTCGAATCGGCGAAGGTGCTGGCCGCCGTCGTGATCCCCCCGGACATCGTCGCCCGCGTCTCCTCCGCGACCGAGCAGGGCGAAGTCGAAGTCCTCTACAACGGCAACGCGCTCGAGCAGTCGCTGGTCTCCTCCGAGCTCCGCTCGGCGCTGGCCGAAGCGAACCTCGGCTTCTCCGAACAGATCCAGCGGGCCGCAGGGGAGGCGATCGGGCTGCTGCTGCGCGGCGGCGACCTCGGCGCGCTCGGGGCGACGGGGACGCTGCCGGGGCTCGAGCAGATCCCGCCGACGCTGCGCGGCGTGATCGCCCACACGTCCTCCCCGGCCGACCGCGCCGCGCTCGCCCGGGTGCTCGCCTTCTCGGAATTCGCCGCCCAGAACCTCGGCATCTCGAGGCGGGTGCTGGCGGCGATCGCCCAGCCGATCCGGATTCGCAGCACCCTGCTCCACGGCCGGCGCACCCCGCTCGACACCTTCGCCGTCGTCGTCGCGGTGACGATCTCGCTGATGTTCCTGGCGGTCCTGCTCGCCGCCGGCGGGATCGCGCTCGAGCGCGAGGAGAACGCGCTCGCGCGGCTGATCCGCGGGCTGGTCAGCCGCGAGCTGCTGGTCGCGGAGAAGACGCTGCTCGCGGCCGCCTGCGCGTTCGTCGTCGGGCTCGCGATGCTCGCCGGGGTCAGTGCGTTCGTCCCGCTCGACTGGGGCCGGAGCGCGAGCTGGGGCGCCGCGCTCGCCTGCGGGTCGCTCGCGTTCGGCGCGCTCGGCGTCGCGCTAGGGGCGCTCGCGCGCGAGGTCCGCTCCGCGTCGCTGCTCGCGTTCCTGCTGTCGCTGCCGCTGGCGTTCCTCGCGCTCGTGCCCGCCGGTGCGGTCGGGCGCTCCTTCTACGACGCGATCGGCGTGATCTCGTTCGTGTTCCCCTTCAAGGCGGCGCTGCAGGCGCTCGACGCCGCCGTCAACGGCGCGCAGCCGGCGCTGGGCGGCCCGGTTGCGCACCTGCTCGGCCTCGCGCTCGTGTTCGGGGCGCTGGCGCGCATCGGGCTGCAGCGCGCGAGCTAACCTGAGGGGACGATGGCGTTCCCACAGACGCGGATGCGCAGGCTGCGCGCGAGCGCCGGCCTGCGCGGGCTGGTGCGGGAGACCGAGCTGCGGGCCTCGCAGCTGGTGCTGCCCCTGTTCGTGGCCGACGACGCCGCCCGCGGCGGGCTCGAGCGGGCGCCGGTCGAGGCGATGCCGGGCGTCGCGAGGCTGTCGCTCGGCGCCGCCGTCGAGGAGGCCCGAGCCGCCGCCGCGCACGGGCTGGCCGGCGTGATGCTGTTCGGGATCCCCGCCGAGAAGGACGAGCAGGGCTCCGGCGCGTGGGACGAGGAGGGCGCCGTCCAGCTCGCGGTCCGCGCGATCAAGCAGGCCGTCCCCGAGCTGCTCGTGATGACCGACGTGTGCCTCTGCGAGTACACGGTGCACGGGCACTGCGGCGTGCTCCGCGCAGGCGAGGAGCCGACCGTCGACAACGACGCGACGCTCGAGCTGCTGGCGCGGACCGCGGTCAGCCACGCCCGCGCCGGCGCCGACATCGTCGCGCCCTCCGACATGATGGACGGCCGCGTCGGCGCGATCCGCGAGGAGCTCGACGCCGAGGGGTTCGGCGAGACGCCGATCCTCGCCTACTCGGCGAAGTTCGCGTCGGCCTTCTACGGCCCGTTCCGGGACGCCGCCGGCTCGACCCCCGCGTTCGGCGACCGGCGCGCCTACCAGATGGATCCGGCGAACGGGCGGGAGGCCGTGCGTGAGGCGCTGCTCGACGTCCAAGAGGGCGCCGACATGCTGATGGTCAAGCCCGCGCTGGCCTACGGCGACCTGATCCGGGCGGTCAGCGAGGCGACCGGCATGCCGGTGGCCGCGTACAACGTCAGCGGCGAGTATGCGATGGTCAAGGACGCCGCGGCGGCCGGTCACATCGACGAGCGCGCGACGGTGCTGGAGATCCTCACCTCGCTGCGCCGGGCAGGCGCGGACACGATCATCACCTACCACGCAAAGGACGCAGCCGCATGGCTAGCCGAGCAGACCTGACCGACGAGACCGCCGACGCGCGCCGCGCCGAGGCCGCCACGCCGAAGATCCGCAGCCGCAAGGACGGCGCGGCGGTGCCGCTCGAGGACGTCGACCGCAAGCTGCTGAACCTGATGCAGGGCAGCTTCCCGATCGCCCCGGCGCCCTACCGGCACGTCGCCGGGCTCGCCGGGATCTCCGAGGAGGAGACGATGAGCCGCGTCCGGCACCTGCTCGAGGCGAGGATCATCCGCCAGGTCACGCCGATCTTCGACACGCGGGCGCTCGGCTACTCGTCGATGCTGGTCGCGGCGAAGGTCGATCCCGAGTACCCCCATCGCGCCGCCCAGGTGATCAACGCCCACCCGGGCGTCTCGCACAACTACCTGCGCAACCACGAGTTCAACCTGTGGTTCACGATCGCCACGGAGCCCGACTCCGAGCTCGGCCTGCAGGGGACGCTCGACGTGCTCGCGCGCGAGTCGGGTGCCGAGTCGGTGCGTCAGCTGCCGACGCTGAAGCTGTTCAAGATCCGCATGGACCTCGAGATGGAGGCCGACACCGAGGCGCTCTCGACCGCCGCCGAGGCGAGCGAGCCGGTCGAGCTCGAGCCGCAGCCCTACGACGAGTTCGACATCGCCGTGATCCGCGCGCTGCAGGGCGACCTGCCGGTGATCTCCGAACCGTACGCGCCCGCCGCGGCCGAGCTCGGGATCGAGCAGCAGGCGCTGCTCGACCACCTCGCCGCGATGCAGGAGCGGGGCCTGCTGCGCCGCGTCGCGGCGATCCTGTTCCACCGCCGCGCGGGCTTCTCGGCGAACGGGATGGGTGTCTGGAAGGTCCCCGACGAGCGCATCCACGACGTCGGCTGCCGGATGGCGGCGGTGCGCGGCATCTCCCACTGCTACCAGCGCCCGACCTACGCCGACTGGCCCTACTCGGTCTTCACGATGGCGCACGGCCGCTCGAAGGAGGAGTGCGACGCGATCCTCGACGCGATCGCCGAGCAGACCGGGATCTCCGAGCGCGCGACGCTGTACTCCTCGACGGAGTTCAAGAAGATCCGGCTGCTCTACTTCACCGAGGAGTTCAAAGACTGGGAGCGCGCGCACGGCTGAGCCGGCCGGAACCGGATCGGTGGCCCGCCGCCGATCGATGTCCCGGACGCCGCATCGAGGACAGATGCCGAGCATCGCCCAGCCAGCCGCTGAAGCAGAGAGCCGGCGCACGACCACCTCCGGCCCGGGCTGATGGCCTCCCTCACCGACACCCGCTCGGCCGAGCTCTACCGGCGCGCCGTCACCCGCCTGCCGGGCGGCGTCAACTCCCCCGTCCGCGCGATGGGCGCCATCGGGCGCGACCCGCTGTTCGTCGAGCGCGGCGAGGGCGCCGAGCTGATCGACGTCGACGGCAACCGCTTCGTCGACTACGTCTGCTCGTGGGGCCCGCTGATCCTCGGCCACGCCCATCCCGCGGTGATCGAGGCGGTCGGCGCCGCCGCCGCGAAGGGGACGAGCTTCGGAGCCCCCACGGCGGGCGAGGTCGAGCTCGCAGAGGAGGTGTGCGCCCGCTTCGAGAGCGTCGAGATGCTGCGGATGACCTCCTCGGGCACCGAGGCCTCGATGACCGCGCTGCGCCTCGCGCGCGCCGCGACCGGCCGCGACAAGATCGTCAAGTTCGCGGGCGCTTACCACGGACACGTCGACGGGCTGCTCGCGCAGGCGGGCTCCGGCCTCGCCACGCACGCGCTGCCGTCGAGCCCTGGCGTCACCGAGGGCGCCGCTGCCGACACCGTCGTCGTCGCCTGGAACGACCCCGATGCGTTGGCGGCGGCGGTCGCCGAGCACGCGCCGGCGGCGATCGTCGCCGAGCCGATGCCGGCGAACATGGGGCTGGTCCCGGCCCGCGAGGGCTTCCTCGAGCTGCTGCGCGAGCAGGCCACCGCGAGCGGCGCGCTGCTCGTGCTCGACGAGGTGATCAGCGGCTTCCGCGTCGCGCGCGGCGGCGCGCAGGAGCTGACCGGGGTCAACGCCGACATCACGGTGATGGGCAAGGTGATCGGCGGCGGCCTGCCCGCGGCCGCGCTCGGCGGCCCGGCGGAGCTGATGCGGATGCTCGCTCCGGCCGGGCCCGTCTACCAGGCCGGGACGCTGTCCGGCAACCCGCTCGCCGTCGCCGCCGGGCTCGCGACGCTCGCGCTGCTCGACGAGCCCGCCTACCTGCGTCTCTCGGCGACGACCGAGCGCCTCGCCTCCGGGCTGCGTGAGGTGGCCGCCGCGAGCGGGCACGCGGTCCAGGTGCAGAGCGCCCCGGGTCTGCTGACCGTGTTCTTCGCGGAGGACCCCGTCGAGGGCTTCGAGCAGGCCCGGGCCTGCGACCTCGACGCCTACGCGGCGTGGTGCCGCGAGCTGCTCGGACGCGGCGTGTACCCGCCGCCGTCGCAGTTCGAGGCGTGGTTCCCCTCGCTCGCCCATGGCGACGAGCAGATCGAACGCACGTTGACGGCCGCCGAGGCGGCGTTCGCGGCGCTCGCCCCGCGGGAGCGGTCGGCGTGAGCGCGCCGGCCCGGGCGGGCGCGCCGGCCGGGTTCGAGCGGCTGCGCGGCCTGCTGCGCGAGACGGGCGGCCTGCTCGCGGGGCTGCTCGGCGACGAGGCGGGAGATCGCGCCGGCCCGCTCGAGGACGGCGCGGCGCGGCGGATCGTGCGCGACGGGCCGCGCGATGGAGGCGCGCCGGGCAGCGGCGGCGGGCCGTCCCCGGCGGCGATCGCCGCCGCCGGACCGCGGGCGGCAGGCCGCCGCGAGGAGTACGAGCTGCTGGTCGACGCGATCTACGAGGGCTACCTGCTGCACTACCGCGCGCCGCGCGTGCTGCGCGTCCCCGACGCCGACCTCGGGCTGCTGGCGGGCGACCGCCTGTACGCGATCGGCCTCGCGCGGCTGGTCGAGCTGGGCGACACCGACGCCGTCGCGGAGCTCGCCGACACGATCACGCTCAGCGCCCTCGCACACGGCGCCGGCGACGCCGAGCTCGCGGACGCGGTCTGGCTCGCGGGCGCCCGTGCCGTCGGCTGGGGTGCGAGCGACGCTCATGCCCGCGCGAAGGAGCTCGTGCTCAGCGGCTCCCCGAAGGCGTTAGAGGCGATGCGCACAAGCGCCTAGACCACCCGGCGCCGCCGCGATTGGGCGCTCGATATTGTTAGCCGCGCAGTGGCTGACCGGCGCCTTGAGCAGAAGTCCAAATACACCCTCGACCGAGGGATACCGGGCGCATTCGAGGGTGAGACGATCACCCGCCGGCGCTTCATGACGGCGAGCGCCCACACCGCGGGCGCGATCGCGGCGGGCGCGTTCACGCTGCCGGCGCTCGGCTTCGCGCTCGGCCCGATCTTCAAAAGCACGCCGCACCGCTGGGAAGCCGTCGGTCCCGAGTCGATGTTCAGCGAAGACAACTACGTGCCGGTCGTGATCACGCTCTCGCCGAACATCGGCGAGGCCGGCAAGTCGACCGCCTACATCCGCAAGTTCAACCCGACGATCGACACCGACCCCTACGACAAGGGCACGCCGTACATCGCGATCTCGAGCCGCTGCGCGCACCTCGGCTGCCCCGTGCGCTGGGTCGACGCCGCGGAGCGCTTCATCTGCCCGTGCCACGGCGGCGTCTACGACCTGCTCGGCCGGCGCGTCGGCGGGCCGCCGGTGCGCCCGCTCGACCGCTTCTACACACGGGTCAACGGTGAAAACGTCGAAATCGGCCCGCGCTTCAGCGTCAACAGCCAGCTGCGCCGCTTCTCGCCGCGCGACCCCGGCGAGCCGCTGGACGGCATCGGCCAGTACCTCTACCCGTCGCGCCCGGGCGCGCAGAAACTCTAGGGCCGCACCGCGATGCCGAAGCTGCCGAAGCTCCCCGCTCCGCCCGTCCCTGCCGCGCTGAAGCCGCCGCCGCCGCGGCCCGGCGACCTCGCGTCGAAGAAAACGCCGCTCGACGAGGCGGCGAACGCGGGCATCACCGTCGTCGACTGGGTCGACGAGCGCACGTCGCTGAGCGGCGCCGCACGCTGGATGATGTTCCGCAAGGTGCCGAAGGGCACCAACTGGTTCTACACGCTCGGGTCGGCGACGATGTTCGCGTTCCTCAACCAGGCCGTGACCGGGGTGTTCCTCGCGATGTACTACCGCCCCGACCCCTCGGGCGGCGCGTACGAATCGATCCGCTACGTCACCAACGACGTGTTCCTCGGCCAGTTCGTGCGCGGCATGCACAAATGGGGCTCGAGCGTGATGGTGATCCTCGTGTTCCTGCACATGGGCAGGACCTTCTTCTTCGGTGCGTACAAGTACCCGCGCGAGCTCAACTGGGTGATCGGCGTGGTGCTGCTGATCCTGACGATGACGATGTCGTTCACCGGCTACCTGCTCCCGTTCGACCAGCGCGCCTACTGGGCGACGGTCGTCGGCGTCAACATCAACGGCACCGGCCCGCTGCTCGGGCCCTACCTCAGCGACTTCCTCCGCGGCGGCTCGGAATTCGGCGCGACGACCCTGTCGCGCTTCTATGCGATCCACATGCTGCTCGTCCCAGGGCTGCTGATCGCCCTGATCGGCGCGCACCTCTACCTGGTCGCGAAGCTGGGCACGACGGCGCCGCCCTGGCAGAAAGCGGAGGCGCCCGAAGAGCTCCGCGAGGCGGAGGTCTAGCCCGAGATGAACCAGCAGCAGAAGGAGGAGTACCTCCGCGAGTACGCGATCCTGAAGGCGAAAGGGAAGCCGTTCTTCCCGTACGCGGTAGCGAAGGACGCGGCGATGGCATGCGTCGTGATGGCCGTGATCATCACGATGTCGCTGGTGCTCGGGGCCGAGCTCGGGTCCAAGGCGAACCCGACGACGACCACCTACGTGCCGCGGCCCGAGTGGTACTTCTTCTTCCTGTTCGAGGTGCTGCGCGTGATCAAGCCGCCGGGCCTCGTCGGCCTGGCCACGATCGGCGTGCCGACGCTGTGCATGATCCTGCTGTTCCTGCTGCCGTTCTACGACCGCGGCCCCGAGCGCCGGCCGGAGCGCCGGCCGATCGCGACGATCACCGGGATCGTCGTGATCTGCCTGATGGCGTACCTCACCTACGAGGGTGCGAACGCCGGCTCGCCGACGGTGATCGAAGAGGCGACGCCCGCCCGCATCGCGAGCGCCGGCGGATCGGAGCTCTCCGAATACGAAGCTGGCAAGAAAGCGGTCGCCCAGAGCGGGTGCCTGGCATGTCACAAGATCGGGGAGAACGGGAACGCGGGCCCGGGACCGAACCTGACGAAGATCGGCGGGAGGCTGCCGCGTCAGGCGATCGCCCGCACGCTCGTGAACCCGACAGCGCCGATGCCGTCGTTCAAGAACCTGCCGCCGAAGAAGTTCAACGACATCGTCGAGTTCCTGTCCCAGTCGAAGTAGCTCACCAGATGGCAGCCCGCACGGGAGCCGGGGCCGGGACGCTGGAGGCGGGTCAGGTGCGGTCGATGTTCGACCGCATCGCCGCGGTCTACGACCCGATGAACACGGCGATGACCGCCGGGCTGCACCATCGCTGGCGCGCGCGCGCCGCGGACCTCGCGCACGTCGCTCCCGGCGGCCGTGTGCTCGACGTCGCGACCGGCACGGGTGATCTCGCGCTCGAGCTGGCCGGCCGCGTCGCACCCGGCGGGCAGGTGCTCGGCAGCGACTTCTCGGAGGGGATGCTCGAACGGGCGCGGAGCAAGGCGGCGTCCCTGACCGCGGGCGCCGAGGTGCGGTTCGAGTGGGCCGACGCCCTCGAGCTGCCCTACGGCGACGACGACTTCGACGCGGCGACCGTCGGCTTCGGCGCGCGGAACTTCTCGGATCTCTCGCGCGGGCTCGCGGAGATGGTCAGGGTCGTGAGGCCCGGCGGCCGCGTCGTCGTGCTCGAGATCACGACCCCGACGCGACCGCCGCTGTCGAGCTTCTACCGGCTGTGGTTCGACCGTCTCGTGCCGGCGCTCGGCGCCCTCGCCGGACGCGGCGAGGCGCTGATTCAGCGCGCGCGAGAGAAGCCGGTGACCGGGGGCATCGCCGACGCGTACACGTACCTGCCGAGCTCGGTGAGGCGCTTCCCGGGACCCGAGGCGCTGGCGGAGCTGCTCGTCCGCGCGGGTCTCGCGGACGTCGAATACCTGCTGACCGCCGGCGGGATCGTCGCGATCCACGCCGGCACCGTTCCGGCGGTAGACCGATGAGCGCGATCGCGCACGCGGGCGCCGACGCCGGCGACGGGATCGCGACGATCATCGAACGGGGCGGCGGGCGCCTGCGCGAGCTGATGGCCCGCACCGAGCAGCACCTCGACCGTGTCACCGCCGACGCCGGCGCGCCGCTCGCCGCCCACGCGAACGCGACCGTCGCGGCCGGCGGCAAGCGCCTGCGGCCGCTGCTCGTCGTGCTCGCCGCGGAGTCCGCGGGCGGCCCGGCACGGCTCGGAGGGGAGGAGCGCACCGTCCGCGCCGCGGTCGCCGTGGAGCTCGTGCACTCCGCGACGCTCGTCCACGACGACCTGATCGACGGCGCGCGGCTGCGGCGGGGACGGCCGACCGTCGCCGCGGTCGCGGGCCGCCGGGTCGCGGTGGCGACGGGGGACCTGCTGTTCTCGCGCGCGTTCGCGGAGCTGGCGCGCAACCAGTCCGTGGAGCAGCTGGCGGCGCTCTCGCAGGCGAGCTCGGCGCTGGCCGAAGGGGAGCTCCTGCAGCGCGAGGACGCGTGGGCGGCACACGTCCCGGTCGAACGCTACCTGCGCCGCTGCGAGCTGAAGACGGCGGCGCTGTTCGAAGCCGCGTGCAGGCTCGGCGCGCTGAACGCGCAAGGTGGATCGTCCCGCCTCGCCGACGGGCTGGGCGCCTTCGCCCGGCGCATCGGGCTCGCCTTCCAGATGCTCGACGACGTGCTCGACGTCTCCGGGCCGGTCGAGCGCACCGGGAAGTCGCGTGGCACCGACCTGCTCGACGGCACCGTCACGCTGCCGCTGATCCTCGCGCGCGAGCGCGACCCGCGACTCGCCGAGGTCGAGCTGAGCTCGCTGAGCGACCCCCGCCAGGCAGAGGCGCTGTGCGAGCGGATCGCCGCGACGGGCGCGCTGGACGAGGCGCGCGAGCGAGCGCTCGCGGTCGTCGCGCAGGCCAAGGAGGCGCTGCCGTCGATCCTCCCCGAGGGCCGCTCGGAGCTGCTCGCGCTCGTCGCGGACGCCGTCGTCGAGCGGTACCGCTGAGCGTCCAGGTGATCGAATCGCGGCCGGCGGCCGTATCAGCGTGGGTGTGTGGGCCTAGAAATCGCTCGGGAGGATCAGGTCCGCCTCGAGGGCCCGCGCGAAGAACTCGATTTCCTCAGACATGTTCGCGTGGGTCATCCGCCGCAGATCCCCGAGCAGCGCGCTCGAGCCGCGGTCGAGCTCGTCGTCGAGCCGTTCGACGGCTGCCTGATCGAACACGCCCTCGCGCCGCGACTCGCACTCCGGGCAGCGGAGCACGATGCGCCAGTGGCGCGGTCCTTCCTCGGACCAGTCGAGCGGGTAGACCAGCTCGCCGGCGCAGTGGAAGCAGATGTGCAGCTGAGCTGGCGAGCCGGCGGCCTCGCGAGCCTGTCCTTGCTCGCCCGAGCCGACGTCGATCTGTTTCCCTGCCGACAGCGGGAGCCGCTGTTGGATGTCGGGTTCTTTCGCGGAGTCCATACCTTGTTCCCACTCTCCATCGACCCATGAGCCGGCCGGCTTTAGCCCCCTCGCCCGCCGGCCGCCGGTGGTAGGTTCCCGCTGGTTCATGCCCAGGGCGCTCCGTCCGATCGGCCACGAAGACCGGCTGAGCCTCGTCGACCACCTCGATGAGCTGCGCAGCCGCCTGATCGTCTCGGGGGCGGTGCTCGTGGTGGCGTTCGGCTTCTGCTTCTGGCAGAACCACGAACTGCTGCGGATCCTCAACAAACCCCTCACGACGCAGACCGAGAAGCAGGTCAAGAAGGGGGAGGGGACCGTCGGCCAGGCGGTGCTCGCGCAGGAAGCGATCGTCAAAGCGGCCGAAGACACGAGCCGCGCGCTCGATCTCGTCGCGGCGCCGGCGAGCGGGCTGTCCGCCGCGACACGCGCCCAGGTCGGGCCGCTCGCGACGAAGCTCAAGCAGGATGTCTCGCGCATCCCGCGCAAGCCGCAGGGGGACAAGCCGGTCACCCTCAGCGTCGGCGAACCGTTCACGCAGACGCTGACGGTGGCCTTCTACTTCGCCTTGATCATCTCGCTCCCGGTGATCCTCTACGAGCTGGCGAGCTTCATCCTGCCGGCGCTGAGCCCGGTCGAGCGACGCGCGACGGTGCCGCTGCTGACGGCGGTTCCAGCGCTGTTCCTGGTCGGCGTCTCGTTCGGGTACTTCGTCGTGCTCCCCGCCGCCGTGCGGTTCTTCGTGAACTTCAACGCGAGCGAGTTCAACAACCTCGTGCAGGCGAACCAGTTCTACAAATTCGCCGCGACGATCCTGCTCGCGATGGGGCTCGTGTTCCAGGTGCCGGTCGTGATCCTCGGGCTGACGCGGATGGAGATCGTGACCGTCAAACAGCTACGGCGCAGCCGCCGCTACGCCGCCGTGGCGTGCGCGGCGGTCGCGGCCTTCCTGCCGGGGGACTTCATCACCCTGTTCCTCGAGACGGTGCCGCTGTACCTGCTCTACGAGGTCAGTATTCTGCTTGCAGCGATCACCGGCCGGAGAAGACGCCGGCGGGAGGCGACCGCAGCCGCAGGCGGGGAGGCGGGGGCCGCCGCGCAGCCGTCTGCCACCGTGCCAGAGGACCCAGAGGAACCGACCGTGCAGCAGATCATCGACCACACCGACGACGAGCTCTCCTGATGCTGTTCGACCTGCGCAGCCGCGGCCGGCGACGGACCGTGAAGGTGCTCTACATCGGCCTCGCGCTGCTGATCGGCGTCGGCCTCGTCGGCTTCGGCGTCGGTGGTGGCCTCGGCAGCGGAGGCATCTTCAACGCCGCGAGCAACAACGAAGGCTCGGGCGGCGCGAGCTTCTCGAGCAAGATCAAGAAGTACGAAAAGCTGACGGCGAAGGAACCGAGCAACGCCGCGAACTGGGAAAACCTCGCCAAGAACCTGCTGCACGAAGCCGGCAACGAAGGCTTTACGACGTCGACCGGCACGGTCACCGCGAAGGGCAAGGAACTTTACCGCCGGGCCTCGCGCGCCTGGGCCGGCTACCTCGCGCTGAACCCCGCGAAGCCGAACGCGGAACTCGCGCAGCTCGTGTCGCGGATCTACAGCGAAGAAGGGCTGAACGAACCGGCGAAGGCGGTGCAGGCGCTGCAGATCGTCGTCGAAAACCGTCCGACCGCCTCCTACTACGCGGCGCTCGCCGAGTACGCGTACAAGGCGAAGAACGAACGCGTCGGCGACCTCGCGAGCGAAAAGGCCATCAGCCTCGCGCCGTCGACGGACCGCGTGCGCCTGAAGAACGAACTCGCCGAAGTCAAGAAGTACCCGAACGGCGGGCAGACGTACACGACGACGACGAACGGCAAGGTCTACAAACTGAAGAAAACGGCGAGCGGCGGCTACACCCAGGTCGGGGCGGCGACGCCGGCGCCGGGCAAGAGCACCACCTCGACGACGAGCACCTCGACGAAGAAATAGCGGTGGCGGGGGCGCCAGAGCACACGGCGCGGCTCTCGATCTCCTGCCCAGACCAGCCCGGGATCGTCGCAGCCGTCTCGGGCTTCCTGTTCTCGCGCGGGGCGAACATCGTCTCCTCGCACCAGTACTCGACCGACCCGAGCGGCGGGCGCTTCTTCCTGCGCACCGAGTTCGTCCTGCCGCCCGACGCCGGCCGGGAGAGGCTGGCGGGCGCGTTCGAGGAGGAGGTCGCGGCGCGCTTCGCGATGGAGTGGCGGCTCCGCTGGCACGGGGAGCGCCAGCGCACGGCGGTCCTCGTCTCCCGCCACGACCACTGCTTGCTCGACCTGCTGTGGCGCCGGCGTCGCGGCGAGCTCGACACCGAGATCGTCGCGGTCATCTCGAACCACCCGGACCTGCGGGCGGAGGTGGAGGCGGCCGGTGTGCCGTTCCACCACGTGCCGGTGGGGGCGGGCGAGAAGGCGCAGGCCGAGGCGCGGATCGCCGAGCTCGTGACGGGTCACGCCGACCTGCTCGTGCTCGCGCGGTGGATGCAGGTGCTCAGCCGCGGCTTCCTCGACGCCGTCGCGATGCCGGCGATCAACATCCACCACTCGTTCCTGCCGGCGTTCCCCGGCGGCGAGCCGTACCGGCGTGCGCACGACCGGGGGGTGAAGCTGATCGGCGCGACCGCGCACTACGTGACCGAGCAGCTCGACGACGGGCCGATCATCGAGCAGGACGTCGTGCGTGTGGATCACCGCCAGGGCGCGGCGGAGCTCGAAGCGCTCGGGCGGGACGTCGAGCGCCGCGTGCTCTCGAGGGCGGTAGCCCTGCATCTGGAGGACAGGGTGCTCGTGGACGGTCCCCGGACCGTCGTGTTCTGAGCCGGCGGCTGTTGGCCGGTCTCAGGAGATCGCCGACGAGCACGGCAGCCCCCGGAGCATCCCGTCCGTCCGCGCCCGAGGCCACGGCGGGGAGCGGGCGAAAAGTAGGGGTTTGCGATGGGCCGTGCTGGAATCGAACCAGCAACCTTGGGCTTAAGAGGCCCCTGCTCTGCCAATTGAGCTAACGGCCCGCGAGCGGGAGGTGGCGCCGCCCGAGTGCGCTCTACGCGCGGCACCGGCCCCAGAGTCTAGCCATCCGGCGCCGCTAGGCTGGGTTGATGGCAACGCTCGACTCGACCCCCCCGGACGTGCTGGTGCTCGGCGGCGGTGGCGTGCTCGGCGAGGCGTGGCTCTCCGCGGTGCTGGCGGGCGTGCGCGACGGTGGCAGCTTCGATGCCCGCGAGGCCGGGCACATGCTCGGCACCTCGGCCGGCTCGATCGTCGCCGCCTCGCTCGCCGCCGGGATCGACCCGGCCGCCCGCCTGGAGCTCGACGGGGAGCCCGCTCCAGCGGGCTCCGAGGGCACCCCCGGCGGCCCGGCCGGCGCGCTGGCGGCGATGCTCGAGCTGGGCGGCGCCGCCGCGGCGCCGCTCGCCTCGCTGGCGCTGAGCGGGACCGCGCAGGGAGGAGCGCTGCTGCGGCGGGCGATGCTGCGACGCGTGCCGGCGGGGCGCCGCTCGCTGGCGCCGCTGGCCGCGCTGGTCGAGGCCTCCGGCGTGCGCTTCGACGGGCGCCTGCTGGTCGCGGCGGTCGACGTCGCGACGGGACGGCGCGTGATCTTCGGCGCGCCGGGTGCCCCCAGCGCGGGCGTCGCCGAGGCCGTGCTCGCCTCGTGCGCGATCCCCGGCGTGTTCGAGCCGGTGCGGATCGGCGGCCGTGACTATGTCGACGGCGGCGCCTGGAGCCCGACGAACATCGACGCGGCCCCCGCGGACCGCGGAGATCGCGTGCTGTGCCTGAACCCGACCGGCTCGCTGCGCCCGTCGCGCGGGGCCCTGGCGGGTGCGATCGGCCCGATCTCCCGTGGCACCGCCGGGGGCGAGGCGCTGGCGCTGCGCCACCGCGGCGCGAGCGTGAGGACCGTCAATCCCGACCGCGCGAGCGCCGAGGCGATGGGCGTCAACCTGATGAGGCGACGCCCGCGCCCGGCGGTCGTGGCCGCGGGCTACGCGCAGGGCCTGCGTCTGGCGGCGGGCTCGGCCGAGCGCGCCGCCTAGCTTCGTCTCAGGCCGCTGCGCTGCCGGCGGCGGCGCCGGCGTCCTCGCCGAGCTCTGCGGCGGCGAGGATGCTGCGAGAGGCCTGCAGGTACGGCGGCGGGGGCGATGCCACCGAGCCGGGCTGCGCGGCGGGCCGCTCGCGGTCGGATCGCGCGGAGAACTCGATCCCGACGTCCTGCAGCGGGCCCCGGCGCAGCAGCCGGACGTCGCGCGGGTAGTTCTGGTCGAGCCGCCACGGGGCGTCGGCCCCCTGGCGAGGGAGCGCGTCGATCGAGCGCTGCACGTACCCGGATTTGAGGTCGAGGAACGGCGCCGTCGGCATCGACGGGCTCGGCGCCAGCGGCAGGCAGCGGTCGACGCCCGCGGCGTCCATGTGGCGCAGCAGGCGGCAGACGTACTCGGCGACGAGGTCGGCCTTCAGCGTCCAGGAGGCGTTCGTGTAGCCGACGGTCATCACCAGGTTCGGGATGCCGCTGAGCATCATCCCCTTGTAGCCGACTGTCTCCGCGAGGTCGACCGGGCGGTCGTCGACTTCGAGCTCGATCCCGCCGAGCGCGAGCAGGTTCAGCCCGGTGGCGGTGATGATCACGTCCGCGTCGAGCGCCGTGCCGTCGTCGAGCCGCACGCCGGTCTCGGTGAACGTCTCGATCGTGCCGGTCACGACCGACGCGCGGCCGGAGGAGATCGCGCTGAACAGGTCGCCGTCGGGGACGAAGCAGAGCCGCTGGTCCCAGGGGTCGTAGCGCGGTTCGAAGTGGGTGTCGATGTCGTAGCCCGCGGGCAGCTGCCGCTCGACGCCGCGGCGCAGCAGCCGGCGCACGAGGCGCGGCGCGCGGCGGCTGAGGCTGAACAGGCCGAGCGCGAGCAGCGCGTTCTTCCATCGCACGAGCGAGTACGCCGCCTGCTCCGGCAGGAAGCGGCGGGCGAGAACGGCGAGCGGGTCGTGGTTCGGGAGCGTCAGCACGAAGCTCGGGGAGCGCTGCAGCATCGTCACGTGTGCGGCGCTCGGCGCCATCGAGGGGACGAGCGTGACCGCGGTCGCGCCGGAGCCGATCACGAGCACGCGCTTGCCCTCGTAGTCGAGGTCCTCGGGCCAGTGCTGGGGGTGGATCAGCGTCCCGCCGTAGCGCTCGATGCCGGGGAACTCGGGGGTGTAGCCCTCCTCGTAGCGGTAGTAGCCGGTGCAGCCGTAGAGGAAGCGGCAGCTCACGGTGAGGGGATCGCCGTCGCGCTCGAGCTCGACCGTCCAGCGCGCGTGCTCGGAGGACCAGCGCGCCGAGCGGACCCGCGTGCCGAAGGTGATGCGGTCGTGCAGGGCGTACTCGTCAGCGGCCTCGCGTACGTAGGAGCGGATCGAGTCGCCATCCGCGATCGCGTTCGCAGCCCGCCACGGCTTGAAGGAGTAGCCGAGCGTGAACATGTCGGAGTCCGAGCGGATCCCGGGGTAGCGGAACAGGTCCCAGGTGCCGCCGATCGCGTTCCGCGCCTCGACGATGTGGAAGCTCTGCTCAGGGCAGTTCCGGATCAGGTGGCAGGCGGCGCCGATCCCGGACAGGCCGGCGCCGACGATCAGCACGTCGACTTGCTCGGGAACGACGGACACGGTCTCTGCTGCGGCCACCGCGCGAGACTTTATCAACGCCGCGTCGGCGCTGTCAACACCCTGTTGAGTGATCGTCGCCGCGCCTCTATAGTCCGCGCATGCCGTCCGGATCGCCAGCCGCGGGACCCGTGCGCGGACGCCGCGCGCCGCGCGTCGGCGCCGAGGAGCGGGAGGCCGCGATCCTCGAGACCGCCGAGCGCCTGCTCGAGCAGCGCCCGGCTCAGCAGATCTCCGTCGACGATCTGGCGCGGGGAGCGGGGATCTCGCGACCCACGTTCTACTTCTACTTCCCCTCCAAGGAGGCGGTGTTCCTGACGCTGATCGACAGGCTCGTCGAGGAGGCCGACGCGGGCCGGGAGGCGCTGCTCGAGCGTCTCGCCGAGGACCCGGCGGAGCGCTGGCGGGAAGCGCTCGAGTCGATCTTCACCGTGTTCGGCGCCCACCGCGCGGTGGCGCTCGCGGGCGCGGAGATCCGGGCGGCGAGCGCCGAGGCGCGGCGGCTGTGGTCCGGCGTGATGGAGCGCTGGGTGGCGGACGCGGCCGTCGCGATCGACGCCGAGCGCGCGCGCGGAGCCGCACCGCCCGGGATCCCCTCACGCGAGCTCGCCGTCGCGCTGGTGACGATGAACGAGCGGGTTCTCTACTCCGCGTTCACCGGCGAGCAGCCGGCGCTCGCCGAGGATCGCGTGCTCGACGTGCTGCTGGGGATCTGGCTGCGTGCGATCTACGGCACGGCAGCCCTGCTCGCCGGCTGAGCCGAGGGTGACACGCGGAGGCGGGGAAGGCACTTGCCCGCCCCCGCGGTCACCTCCCTCCTCGGGCGGCGGGCATCAGGGCCCGCCGGGTCCGCCCGAGAACCCCGGCAGCGTCGGCGCTTCCGGTGCCGACGCTCCGGCAGCCTGTTCGAAGGCGACGGTGAAGGAGCCTCCGGCGAGGGACGAGGGGGTCGCCGAGACGAGCGTGGGGGCGCCGCTCCCCGCCGCGGCGGCGACGGCGTCCTGGCGGAGCAGCAACGCGGTCGTCTGCCACGAGGGGCTCGCGGCGCTACGGGTGGTCCCGGCGGCGGTGGCGCTGGCGCCGGAGAAGGCGACGGAGCCGAAGTCGCTGAGCGCGAGCGTCGTGCACGCTCCGTTCGCCGAGCACCCCGACGGGGCCTCGACGATCCACTCGGCGCTGCTGACGTCGACGTTCGCCAGCCGGCGGGTCTTCGACCAGCGCCGGCCGGTCGTCAGGTCGCGCAGCCGCAGCGTCGCGTGACGGCCGATCACGGTCACCGACGCGGTCACGCGATCGCCGGGGGAGACCGGCAGCGAGAGGTTCTCGGCGGCGGCCGGGAGCAGCTCGACCCAGGTCGAGTAGACCGGGCGTCCGCCGGCGGTGCAGTCGGCCTCGGTGCCGATCTGCTCGAGCGCGCTCGCGTTCGTCGCGTAGCCGCCGAGCCCGACCCAGACGGCGGAGTGCGTGACCCGGCCGGTGGTGCAGGTCGCGGCGGGGGCGGTCCAGGTGGCGGAGACGCTCGTGAAGCCGGCGCCGCTGCGGGGGCGGGCGACGTAGCCGGCCCAGTTGCTGCTGAGGAGGGTGGTGGCGGCGGCGCCCGCGGGGCAGGCGAGCGCCGCCGCGCAGATCAGCGAGCCGGACGCGAGCGCCGCGCGCCTCGCGAGCGAGCGGGGTGTCGGCCGGGTCCTCATGGACGTCAAGATCGCGCACGACCTTGAGAGCAGGCTAGGAGCGAAATAAGGAGTTCGTATGTTCCGGCCGCGCGCCGCTCAGGCGGCGGTCGACACGGCGGGCACCGCGGACCCGAGCAGGGTGTCGCGCCCGGCATCGGTCCAGATCACCTGCTCGCGGCCGGGCCCGACACCGATCAACGCGATCGGCGCGCCGGTGTGCTCGGCGACGAACTCGAGGTATTCGCGCGCGGCCTGCGGCAGGTCGGAGACCGTCCGGCACTCGCCGAGGTCCTCCTTCCAGCCGGGCAGCTCCGTGAGCTGCGCGGAGGTGTGGTGGAGGACCGTCTGGTGGTAGGGGAAGTCCTCGAACTCGGCGCCGTCCGCTCCGCGGTAGCTCGTGCAGACGTGGACGCGGTCGAAGCCGGAGAGCACGTCGAGCTTCGTCAGGACGAGCGCGGTCATCGTGTTCAGCCGGGACGCATAGCGGAGCGCGACGAGGTCGAGCCAGCCGGTGCGGCGCGGCCTCCCCGTGGTCGTGCCGAACTCGCCGCCGCGGGCGCGGATCGTCTCGCCCATCTCGTCGTGGAGCTCGCTCGGGAACGGGCCGGCGCCGACGCGCGTCGTGTACGCCTTGGAGATCCCCCAGACCTCCTCGATCGCCTTCGGCCCGATCCCGCTCCCGACGCACGCCGCGCCGGACAGGGGGTTCGACGAGGTGACGAAGGGATAGGTGCCGTGGTCGATGTCCAGCATCGCGCCCTGGGCACCCTCGAGGATCACGTTCGCGCCTTCGTCGAGCAGCTCCCACATCAGCTTCGAGGTGTCCGCGATGTGCTGCTCGAGCCGGTGCCCGAAGACGAGGTATTCCTCGGTCATCGTGTGCAGGTCGAGCGCCGGGTCCTTCTCGTACGGGCGCAGCGAGAGCCGCTTCGGCTCCATCGCGGCGACGATCTTCTTCTTGAGGATCTTCTCGTCGAGCAGGTCCTGCACGCGGATCCCGAGCCGCGCCGCCTTGTCTGCGTAGCAGGGCCCGATGCCGCGCCGCGTGGTGCCGATCTGCAGCTTGCCGAGCTTCGCCTCGCCGGCGGAGTCGAGCAGCAGGTGGTAGGGCATGATCAGGTGGGCGTTCGCGGAGATGCGCAGGCCGCTGACGTCGACGCGGCGGGCGCGCAGCGCGTCGAGCTCCTCGATCAGCACGCGCGGGTCGATCACGACCCCGTTGCCGATCACGCAGCGCTTCCCGGGGTAGAGGATGCCGGAGGGGATCAGGTGCAGCTTCCACTCCTGCTCGCCGCGGACGATCGTGTGGCCGGCGTTGTTGCCGCCCTGGAAGCGCACGACGGCATCGCCGTGCTCCGCGAGCAGGTCCGTGATCTTGCCCTTGCCCTCGTCGCCCCACTGGGCGCCGACTACGACTATTCCCGGCATGAGACGTGCAGTTTAGGCGGGTCGGCGGGACGGTCCGCGCCGCGCGCGGCGCTAGAGCTCCGGGAGCGCCCGGTCGTGGTCCGCGCGCTCGCCGCTGGGCGGCGGGATCGCGCCCGCGAAGCGCACGCGGCGCAGGTCCTCGCCGAACAGCGGCACCGGCTCGCCGCACATCTCTTCGAGCCGGGAGACGGTGCGCGCGCCGAGCCGCTCGCTCAGTTCTTCGGGCATCAGGTTGCTGGTCGTGACGATCGACGCGCTCCGCCTCGTAGCGCGAGTTGACGATCGAGTAGAGCTGCTCGAGCACCCAGTCGGTCTGGTTCTCCGCCCCGAGGTCGTCGATGTGCAGCAGGTCGACCGCGGTCAGGCGGTCGAGCAGGGAGATCAGGCCGCCGGGCGAGTCGAGCGACTCCCTCAGCAGGTTCAGCAGGCGCGGCAGCGAGTAGATCGCGACCGAGCGCCCGGCGTCGAGCGCCGCCTTGGAGACGATCATCGCCAGCGTCGTCTTGCCGGTGCCGACGTCGCCGACGAGCCACAGGCCGTGCCCGGCGTCGAGCTGGTCGCCGATGCCGCGGACGTAGGAGCGGACCTTCTGCACCTGCTCCGGCGCGCTGCGCGCGATGTCGCTGACCGGCGGCCGGTCGAACGACACGCCGCGGTAGCGGCGCGGGATGCGGCCCTCGAGGTGCCGGGTCCGGGCGCCCGCGATCCGCGCGGCCCGGCACGCGCAGTCCCGCGCGGTGTTGGCGGCCTCGTCGACGACGAAGCCGCTGCCGTCGCAGATCCCGAGCGCGCAGCCGCCGGCGCCCGCCGCGCGCGAGCGCAGCGCCCGCACCTGCGGGAACTCGCCGTCGAGCAGGCTGTCGATCGGCTCCTCGTTCACGCCGCGTAGCGCTCGCCGGCGTAGTTCATGAACTTCGGGTACTCCTTCTGGAAGGTCAGGGTGACCTCACCGACCGCGCCGTTGCGGTGCTTGGCGATGATCAGGTCGGCCTCGCCCGGGCGTTCGCTCTCCTCTTTGGAGTAGTACTCCTCGCGGTAGATGAACATCACCAGGTCGGAGTCCTGCTCGAGGTTCCCGGACTCCCGCAGGTCGGAGAGCATCGGCTTCTTGTCGGGGCGGCTCTCGACCGCGCGGCTCAGCTGCGAGAGCGCGATCACGGGAACGCCGAGCTCGCGGGCGAGGATCTTCAGGCCGCGGCTGAGCTCGCCGACCGCCGTCACGCGGCTGTCGTAGCGGCTGTCGGTGCGCATCAGCTGCAGGTAGTCGACGATGATCAGCCCGAGCCCGCCGCACTGGTTGTGCAGCCGGCGCGCCTTCGCGCGGATCTCGAGCATGCCGATGTCGGAGGAGTCGTCGACCCACAGCGGCGCGTCGGCCAGGCGCTGCGAGGCGGCGAGGATCTTCGGCCAGCGCTGCTCGGCGACGCGCCCCTTGCGCAGCTCCTCGCCCTTGATCCGCGCCTGCGAGGCGACGAACCGCTGGGCGAGCTCCGCCTCCGCCATCTCCAGCGAGAACAGCGCGACCGGCTTGCCGTGCTCGACCGCGGCGTTCTCCGCGATGTTGCAGACGAGCGCGCTCTTGCCCATCGCGGGGCGCGCGGCGACGATGATCAGGTTGCCCGGCTGGAAGCCGCCGGTGATCTCGTCGAGGTCCTTGAAGCCCGACGGGGTGCCGGTCAGCGAGGTGCCTTCGATCGAGAGCCGGTGCATCTTGTCGAGCTCGTCGTGGAGCACGTCCTCGATCGCGCGGAAGTCCTGCTGGCGGTCGTCGCGGGAGACCTCGAGCATCGCCTTCTCGGCCTGCTCGACGAGCTCGCGCGGCGAGGCGTCGTGGCCGAGCACGCTCTCCTGGATCACGAAGGTGCTCTGCAGCAGCCGTCGCAGCAACGCGTTCTCGCGGACGATCTGCGCGTAGCGGCGGGCGTGCCCCGCGGCGGGGACGAGCCCGGTCAGTTCGTCGACGGCGACCTCGCCGCCGACCTTCTCGAGCTCCCCCATCTGCCGGAGGCGGTCGATCACCGTGACTTTGTCGACGGGCTCGCTCTCGTTGTAGAGCGAGAGCATCGCCGCGTAGATCGTGCCGTGGCGCTCGCGGTAGAAGTCGTCGGGGCGCAGGCCCTCCTCGATCACCAGCGCGTACAGCGCACGGTCCGAGAGCAGGATCGAGCCGAGCACCGACTGCTCGGCGTCGAGGTTGTGGGGCGGGGCGATGCCGCCGCTGCGGCCGTTCGCGGTGCCGTTGCCTGTCGTCGCGGCGCTCATCGAAGGGGGCAGTTTAGGATCGCCGCGCCGGCCGCCCGGGGGCCGTTCCCGCAAATGCGGCAGGAAAAGATCTGCTCGGCGCTCACGAACATATGTTCGCAGCGGACGCGGCGGAAGGCGGAGGGCTCAGCCGGCCGGGACGGCCGCGGCCGGCACCAGCACCGCCGGCACGCCACGCAGCGGCTTCGAGTACTCGGGCATCGTCAACGCCGCGCGCACCAGGTCCAGGTGCCTGAGGACCGTCTCGGGCGCGAGCGGGAGCTCGCTCGCCGGATGCATGCAGAGACCCTTGATCAGCATCATCAGATCGGCGGCCGTCGCCTCCGGGCGGATCGCGCCGACGCCCTTGCCGCGGGCGAGCAGCGATTCGAGCAGGTCCATCATCGCGACGTGCGTCCGCTGCAGCTCGGGGGCGATCTGGAGGCTGTCCTCGGTCAGCGTCTGCAGCAGCGCCCGGTTCTCGTCCTGGCGTGCGACGAGCTCGCCGACGAAGCGGAACGCGACCTCGGCGTCATCCGGGTCGTCCTCCAGGAGGTCGCGGCCGATCTCGAGGACCTCGCCGATCCGCTCCGCGAGCACGGCGGCGATCAGCGCGTCCTTGTTCGCGAAGTTGCGGAACAGCGTGCCGCGTCCGACGCCCGCGGCAGCGGCGATCTCCGCGACGCTGACGTCGACCCCGTGCTCGCGGAACATCGCGTCCGCTGCATCCAGCAGGCGCTGCCTGTTGCGCAGCGCGTCCCTCCTCATGTCATCAGTCTCTCAGACCGCGGCGGGGACGGCCGCGGAGCTCGAGGTCGAGCCCGGCGACGTGCCGCCGGCGCAGCAGCGCGACCAGCAGCACGGCCCCGGTGCCGATCATGATCGCGGCCGCCAGGAAGGCGACGTGGTAGCCCGAGACGGTCGCCGCCACCTGGCTCACCCCTCCGTGACGGAGCAGGCTCGTGGTGTGGTCGACCGACAGCGTCGCGAGGATCGCCAGCCCGAGCGAGCCGCCGACCTGCTGCGCGCTGTTGAACAGCCCGGAGGCGAGGCCCGCGTCGTTGTTGGGCACGCCCGAGGTGCCGAGCAGCGTGATCGGCACGAACACCAGGCCCATCCCGATCGACATCGGCAGCAGGCCGACGAGGAGATCGGAGACGTAGTGGCCGTGGACGGGGACGCGGGTCAGGTAGAGCAGGCCGGCGCTGGCGAGCAGCAGGCCGAGCACGGACAGGTTGCGGACGCCGAGCCGCTTGATCAGGCCCTGCGAGATGCCGGCGCCGACGATGATCCCGAGCGACACCGGGAAGAACGCGAGGCCGGCCCGCAGCGGGCTGTAGTGGAGCACGTCCTGGACGTAGAGGGAGGCGAAGAAGAACATCCCGAACATCGCCGAGGCGACGAGCATCATCACGCTGTTCGCGGTCGCGATCGAGCGGATCCGGAAGATCGAGAGGCGCACGAGCGGAGCGGGGAGCGGGACTCGAGCGCGACGAAGGTGGCGAGCAGCGCCGCGCCGAGGGCGAGCACGCCGAGCGTCCGCGGCGATCCCCAGCCCCAGGCCTGGGCCTTGACGATCCCGAACACGACCGCGAGCAGCCCTGCGGTGACGGTCGCCGCGCCCGACGCGTCGAAGCGGTGGTGGCCGAGGTCGGCGCGGGACTCGGGAACGAAGCGGGTCGCGAGCAGCACCGTCGCGATGCCGACGGGGACGTTCACGAAGAAGTTCCAGCGCCAGGAGACGAGGTCGGTCAGGACGCCTCCGACGAGCAGGCCGAACGCGGCGCCGCCGGCGGCGATCGCGGACCAGACGCCGAGCGCGCGGGTGCGCTCGCCGGTGTCCTGGAAGGTGGTCATGATGATCGACAGCGCCGCGGGGGAGACGAGCGCGCCGCCGAGGCCCTGCAGGCCGCGGCCGAGGATCAGCATCGTCGAGGACTGCGCAAGGCCGTTGAGCAGCGAGGCGCTCGCGAACAGCGTCACGCCGGCGACGAACAGTCGGCGGCGCCCGAGCAGGTCGGCGGCGCGGCCGCCGAGCAGCAGGAAGCCGCCGAAGATCAGCGTGTAGGCGTTGACGACCCACTGCAGGTCGGCGGGCGAGAAGTGGAGGCCGCGCTGGACGGAGGGCAGGGCGACGTTGACGATCGTGTTGTCGAGCACGACCATGAACTGCGCGAGGCAGGCGATCACGAGGACCAGCCAACGGTTCGTCGTGGGCGTCTCAGCGGTCATCGCGGCCTCCCTGTGCTAGAACTGGACTCATCGGTCCGGTTACGGTAGCGCAAAGCGGACCGGGCGGTCCGGTTCTGTGATGGATCTCACAGAGCTCGGAGACGGACCAGCTCACGGCCAAGGCTCTCGGTGTCGTTTCCGGCCGCTCCCGGCTGGGGAGGTCCGGCCAGCGCAGGGCGCGCGCCGGCCGTGCGGCGAAGGCCCACGCAAAGGTGCCGCGCGCCCTATGCCAGCGGCCGAAGATGCTTCTCCCACACTTCCGCCAAGTAGTGCGGCCCGTCCCCCGACCCGTCTTCGGCCGGCTGGTCGAAGCGCACCATGAACGTCCGCATCTCGCGTCTGTCCTCCTCCGGCACCTCGATGTCCGGCCGCTGGGCGAGGTCGATCACCTGGAACGGAGCCGGGAACCCGTCCGCGATACGGCCAACCGGCTCCGACGGCCACGGGCCGTTCGATCCCGGGTCCCGAACCACCTTGACCCGTCTCCCCGCACCGACACGATCACCGATGTACCGCATGTCGCCGCTATCGGCAGCGAGGCCGCCTCGCCTGACACGCGACCGGGTACGTGCGCGCGAAGCGAGCGCCACACGAGGCAGCGCCCGGCGCCACGAACAGCGGCGGCCCTCCCGTCAGGTCCTGTGCAGACACCTCGGCGAGCCGGTCGTGACGGCCGCGACGGCCTATTTCTTCGCGACGACCATCGTCTTGACGGTCGCGGGCACGCCCTCGACCACGTCGACGACGACCATGTAGGTGCCGACGTTCTTGATCGGCTCCGGGAGGTGCACGTTCCGTTTGTCGATCCGCAGGCTGCGCGCTTCACGGATCGCCGTGGCGATGTCCTGCGCGGTGACCGACCCGAACAGGCGCCCGTCGGCACCGGCCTGCTGCGGGATCGTCAACACCGTGCGGTTGAGCAGGTTGACGTTCTCCTGCGCCTTCTCGACGGCCTCGCGAGCTGCCCGCTCCTCGGCCGCCTGGCGCTGGCGCACCGTTTCGATCGCGCCCTTCGTCGCCGGCTGGGCGAGCTTGCGCGGGATCAGGAAGTTGCGCAGGTAGCCCTTCGAGACGTCGATCACGGCGCCGCGCTCGCCGAGCTCCTCGACGTCCTTGAGCAGGATCGCTTCAGGCATCTCGCCGCTCAGTCGCGGTCGCGGTCGCGGCCGCGACCGCGGGGGCCGTCCTCGCGGCCGCCCTCGTTGACGTAGGGCAGCAGCGCGAGCTCACGCGCGCGCTTGACCGCGCGCGCGACCTGGACCTGGTGGCGCCGGCACGAGCCGGTGATCCGCCGCGAGCGGATCTTGCCCTTCTCGGAGATCATCTTGCGCAGCGAGCCGACGTCCTTGTAGTCGACCTGGTCGACCTTGTCCCGGCAGAACTGGCATGGCTTGCGCCTGCCGCCGCCGGGGCCGCTCCGCTTGTCCCGCCGGCGCACCGGCTTGCCGCGACCGCGTGCCTTCGCCATCAGGATTCTCCGGCGCGCTCGCGCTCAGGACGGGGTGTGCTGGGGATCAAGATTTCGAGACCTCGCTTAGAAGGGGATGTCCTCGTCGGCGGCCGAGCCGCCGGCCGGTGCGGTCTGGAAGTCCCCATCGTCGATCGGGACGTCGCTGCCTCTGGAGCCCCCGTTTCCCGCGAATCCGCCTCCACCGGAGCCCTCTTCGCGACCACCCAGGAACTGCACCGAGTCGGCAATGATATCGATTGCCTGCCGTTTCGCACCCTCCTGGGTCTCCCACTCGCGCCACTCGAGCCGGCCGTCGATCGCGACGGGGCGCCCCTTTGCGAGGTAGCGGGCCGCGTTCTCGCCCTGCGCGCCCCATACGGTGACGTCGAAGTAGTTCGGCTTGTCCTCCCATTCGCCGGTGCTGCCGTTCTTGCGGCGGGTGTTGCACGCGACCCGCAGCTTGCACACCGAGGACCCGCTCGGCAGCGAGCGCAGCTCGGGGTCGGCGGTGAGGTTGCCGGTCAGCACGACCCGGTTGATGTTCGTTGCGGCCACTGCCCACTTCCTTTCGTGTGTGCTCTTCGCGCGGTGCGGGGGGCGCCCGTGCCCGCCTGCGAGTCTAGACCGGCGGGAGAACGGGACCGCGCGCGAGCGCCGCCCGAATCCCGCTCATTGCGAGGATCGTCTCGCCCGCGGGGAGGTCCGGAAGACGTCGTCCCAGTACGGCGCGCTGATGCCGAAGCCCTTCGTGTCGTCCTGGAAGTGGTGGCGCATGTGCCGCTCGCGCAGCATCCGCCCCAGCCGTCCGCGGGGGGCGAAGTGGTGCAGGTAGTAATGGAGCATGTCGTAGACCAGATAGCCCGCGAAGAAGCCGGCTCCGAGCGCGGGCGCGTAGCGGTGGCCGGCGATCAGGTACATCAGCCCGAACACCGCCGCGCCGAGCGGGATCGAGACCGCCGGCGGCATCACCAGCCGCATCGGGTCGTTCGGGTGATCGTGGTGGACGCCGTGGATGATCCAGTGCAGGCGGGCGCCGATCCCGTCCGCGGGCTCGAAGTGGAAGACGAGCCGGTGCAGCCAGTACTCGAACAGCGTCCAGATCGCGTAGCCGGCGGCGATCAGCCCGGCCGTCCCGAGCACCGAGATCTGCGACAGCGACCAGGCGCCCATCAGCACGATCGCGGGCAGGAAGATCAGCGCCGGGACCGCGGGATGGACCCGTGAGAGCGCGTCGAGCACGCGCGACTCGAACATCGGCGGCGACGCGCGCAGGACGTCCGTTCGCGACGATGCGCCCGATCCGTTGTCCTCACGCCACTCCATGAGCCCGATCTTATTACGACCCGGCCGCGGCGCTCAGCCGGGTCAGGAGATGTCCGCGGCCGGCTCGGCGGCAGCCGGCTCGGCGGCGGGCTCGTCTGCCGGCTCGGCGGGGGCCTGCTCGGCGGCCGGCGCGGCCGGCGGCGGCGGCGCGGCGTGCTCCTCACCGGCCTCCGGCGGGCGCGGCGCGCCCGCGCGGGGCGGCTCCGGCGTGCCCGGTGCGAGCTTGATGATGCGGTGGCGCAGCACCCCGTCGGTGATCTGCAGCGTGCGGTCGAGGCCCTCGATCAGCGCCGTCTGGCCGACGTGGAACTGCAGCAGGTGGTAGTCCGCGCTCGACTTGCGGTCGATCGGGTACGCGAGCGGCCGCTCGCCCCATTCGTCCTGGCGGACGAGCTCGCCCTGCGCCTCGATCGCGGCGACCGCGTCGGAGACGATCTTCGCGCGGGCGGTGTCCTCGGCCTGCGGGTCGAGCAGCAGCATCAGATCGTATGTCGGCGCGGGGAGCGTCATGCGAGTAGGGAAGAGTAGCGGGTCGCGGCTGGCCGTCACGCGGATGCGCGCGAGCGGCCCTTCGCTTTGATGTCCGCCAGCTGCTCGTCGATCCAGTCGCCCGGGTCACGCGAGGTCACGATCTCGCGCAGCCCGGCCGCGCGCCGCCGGCGCTCCTCGGGCGCCATCGTCAGCGCCGCGTGGATCGAGTCGGCCGTCTCCTGGATGTCGAACGGGTTGACCGACAGCGCGTACTCGCCGAGCTCCTCGTGCGCCCCCGTGTTCTCCGAGAGGATCGAGACCCCCTCGTGCTCGTTGACGAGCGGGCCCTCCTTGGCGACCAGGTTCATCCCGTCGAACATCGCGTTGACGAGCAGCACGTCGTAGTGCTTGTACGCCGCCATCGCCTCCTCGAGGTTGTCCCGCAGCTTCAGCTGGATCGGCATCCAGTCCGGCGTTCCGTGGCGGTGGTTGACGACCGCCACGAGCGCCTCGATCCGCTCGAGGTACTCGGCGTACTGCGGCACGTCGGTCCGCGAGGGCATCAGCTGGGCGATGAAGGTCACGCGCTCGGTGAACTCCGGGTGCTGCTCGAGGAACAGGTCGAAGGCCGAGAACCCGCGCAGCACGTTCTTCGAGAGGTCCGCGCGATCGACCCGCAGGATCAGGAAGTCGCGCCGCCGGCGCAGCAGCTCCCGCTCGAAGTCGGCGACCCGTTCGCCCTGCGCGATCTGCCGCGTCGCCCGGTGATCGATCGGCAGCGGGTATGCCCGCACCCACACCTCCCGGTCCCCGAAGTGGACGATCCCCTCGTTGAAGTCGACCTCGAGATCCATCAGATCGCGGCAGCACTGCAGGAAGTTGTGCCGGTAGGAGCGCGTGTGGAAGCCGATGATGTCGTTCGCCAGCAGGCCCGCGAAGATCTCCCGCCTGATCCGCGACGGCAGCACCCGCCAGGCGTCGGGCTGGGTCCAGGGGATGTGGATGAAGTGATGGAGGAAGACGTCAGGCCGCGCCCTCCGCACGAGGTCGGGCAGCGTGTAGAGGTGGTAGTCGTGAACCATCACGACCGGCTCCTCGTCGCCCTCGAGCTCCTCGACGACGGCCCCGGCGAGGTCCTCGTTGACGGCGTTGTAGCCGAACTCGAACGCTTCGATCTCCTCCCGGCGGATGTCCGGCGCGTTCGAGAGGTCCCACAGGTAGTGCTGGATGAACCACAGCATCGGGTTCGCGAACACGTTGTAGAAGCGGTCGTAGGCGTCCTCGTCGCTGACGACGAGCCGCACCTGGTACTCGCCGCCCGCAGGGGAGCGCACCGGGAACGCGCTGCCGCCGTGCTCGACCGAGACGGCCGCGTCGTGCTCGTTCATCGCCGAGGCGATCCAGATCGCGTCGCGATGCGAGGCCAGCCCCGTCAGCGCCGTCACCAGGCCGCCGGAGCCCCGCTGCACCTCCCCGCCCGCCTGGAACGTGACCGGACCGCGGTTGCTGACCAGCACCAGCGGAGACCGCTGTGCCGGCACCGGCTCACCCCTCCCGCAGCTTGTTGAAGATCCGCAGGTAGTCCCGCAGGTAGCGTGGCGTCAGGAAGTGCTGGCGCACGTGCTCCTTGCCACGCCGGCCCAGCGAGCGTCCGAGCTCGGGGTCGGCGAGGATCTCGAGCGTCCGCTCGGCGCACTGCTCGACGCTCGACACGAGGAAGCCGGTGATCGTGTCCTCGATCTGCAGCGGGATGCCGCCGACGTCGCCGCCGATGAACGGGCGCGCCTTCCAGATCGCCTCCGAGACGGTCAGGCCGAAGCCCTCGCGGGTCGACTTCTGGATCAGCACGTCGGAGTGCGACTGGAACGCGTTGACCTCGATCGCGCCGACGTTGTTGAAGTTGTTGAGGATGTGCACGTCGGGGTCGCCGTCGGCGTGCGCGACCGTCGCGTTGAAGAAGTCCCACCCCTCGGGGTCGTCGCTGGCCATCGAGCCGACCAGCGCAAGCTGGATCTCGGGCAGCCGCTCCTTGACCTTCCGGTACGCGTCGATCACGCCGAGCGGGTCCTTCCACGGGTCGAAGCGCGACACCTGGCACATCAGCGGCCGGTCGACGTCGATCCCGAACTGCCCGCAGACGAACGCGCCGTCCTCCGGCGAGAGCGCCATGTTCTTCGGCGTCAGCGGGTCGATCGCCGGCGGCACGACGTTGACGTGCCCCTTCATCCCGTCCGGCACGTACTGGGCCATGTGGAACAGCGACTCGGGGTAGTCCTCGATGTAGGGCATCAGCTGCGCGATCGTGTCCGGGTTCGGCGTCGAGAGATCGATGTGGCACCGCCACACCCACCCCTTCGCCTTCTCCGGCACGAGCTTGCACAGCGCCGCCGGCTGGGGGTCGTGCACGAGGCACACGTCCCACCCGTCGGTCAGCTCCCGCGCGTTCATCTCGTTGAAGCGCTTCCACGTCGCCCACTGCTCGGAGTCGAGGTCCTGCGGGGCGCCCTGCAGCGCGTTGTGCATCAGCTTCGTCGCGTTGAAGAACTCTTCGCGGCCGTAGATCACGTGCCACTCGCAGTCGAGGCCGACGTCGCGCATCAGCGGCACGAGCGTGTAGAGGATCTCCGAGACCCCGCCACCGAAGGCGGTCGCGGACACATGGAGCACCTTCTGCCCCTGCAGCGGCTCGGCGAGCTCGCGGATCTCGGCGATCAGCTCGCGTCCGCAGATGTGCGTGTAGTCGGCGAGGGTCTTGTGGGCGACGGCCACTGGCTGGAGCACGCGGCGGCACGATATCCGATGCGCGCGCGGTATCGCCGGCGGCGAGCCGCCCGCCGGACTATGGTCTCGGTTCATGCTGAACGGGCGCATCTACCGTGCGGCGTTCGTGCCGTTCCTCGTCGTGCTCGCCGTGAGCGCGTTCTCGCTCGGGAGCAGGCCCCTGCCGCCCTCGAGCAACCTCGCGCCGGACGCGTTCGAAGGCTCACGCGCGTTCGCCGAACTCCAGGCGCTGGCGGCGCGGTACCCCGACCGGGGCCCCGGGAGCAGCGGTGACGAGGCGCTCGCCGGCTACGTCGCCTCGGCGCTGAGGTCCCTCGGCGGCACCGCCGGCGGGGGCTTCATCGTCCACGTCCGCCACGTCGAAGGGCAGACGATCGACGGCGAGCGGCGCCTGACCACCGTCTTCGCGGTCCGGCCCGGTTCGACCAGCGAGGCCCCGGTCCTGCTCCTCGCCCACCGCGACGCCGCCGCTGCCGGCGCCGAGGGGGAGCTGTCGGGCACCGTCGCGCTGCTCGAGCTCGCCCGTGTATTCGCCGCCCGCGAGACGAAGCGGACGATCGTGCTCGCCTCGACCTCCGGCGGAAGCGGCGGCGACGCCGGCGCCGCCGCGCTGCCGGAAACGCTCGAAAGCGCCGGCGTGCGCGGCCCCTTCGACGCCGCGATCGTGCTCGGCGACCTCGCCGGCGCCCACCTGCGCAGCCCGCTCGTCGTGCCCTACTCGGACGGCCTCGGCTCATCGCCGGAACTGCTGCAGCGCACCGTCGCCGCGGCGATCGAGCAGCAGACCGGCTGGAACCCGGGCGCTCCGAGCCTGCTCGGACAGGTCGCGCACCTCAGCTTCCCGGCTGCCGTGGGAGAACAGGGCGTGCTCGACGCGGACGGCGTGCCGGCGGTGCTCGTCGGCGCCAGCGGCGAACACAGCACCGTGCGCGAGGCCGTCGACTCCGAACGGCTCGAAGGCCTCGGCCGCTCGGTGCTGAGCGCCGTCGACGCGATCGACGGGGCAGGAGAACTCCCCGCAGGGTCCGAAAACGATCTGGTGCTCTCGCACAAGACGATGCCCGGCTGGGCGCTGCGGCTGCTGCTCGGCACCCTGCTGCTGCCGCCGCTCGTGGCCGGCATCGACGGGCTCGCGCGGATGCGCCGCCGCCGGCTGCCGGCCGGCCGCTGGACGCTGTGGACGCTGTCGCTCGCGCTGCCGTTCCTGTGCTGCGCGGTGTTCTGCTGGGTGCTCGGGGAGCTCGGCATCATCGGCGCGGCGCCCTCCGTGCCGGTCCCGGCCGGCGCGATCCCGCTCGGCGGCTCGGCGCTCGCCGCCGTGATCACGACCGGGCTCACGTTCGTGCTCGCGTGGCTGCTGTGGGCCGCGCTCGTGCGGCGCCTTACGGGCGGCGCCGCCCACCGGCCCGACCCCGACGCCGCCGGGCTGCCGATGGTGCTCGTGCTGACGGGCCTCGCGCTCGTCGCCTGGATCGGCAACCCCTACGTCGCTCTGCTCGCGATCCCGGCGCTGCACCTGTGGCTGCTGCTCGCCTCGCCGGAGCTGCGCCCGCGCCGCGGGTACTCGCTCGGGCTCGTCGCGCTCGGGCTCGTCCCGCTGGGGCTGCTGCTCGCGTTCTTCGCGCGCCAGCTCGGTCTCGGCCCCGGCGCGCTCGCCTACGAGGCCGTGCTGATGCTCGCCGGCGGACACGTCGGGCTCGGCTCGGCGCTGCTCTGGTCGATCGGCTTCGGCTGCGGCACGGGCGCGTTGCTGATCGCGCTCGGCGACGTCGCGGAGGCGGCGCCCGCGCGGAGTGGCGACGGTCCCGGGGTCACGATCCGCGGTCCGCTCAGCTACGCCGGACCCGGTTCCCTCGGTGGTACGGAGTCGGCTCTGCGACGATAGGCGACGACGGTGAGCGAGCTTCCGGTCTTCTCAACGCTCCACGCGCCCGCGCTCCGCCGGCGCCGGTCGCGCCGCTTCGTCGCGGCTCGCTGGCTCGCGATCACGATGATCGCGCTCGGCGGGCTGGTGCTCGCCGACGGCGTGATCACGCTGGTGTGGCAGGAGCCGATCTCCGCCCTGATCGGCAAATTCCGCCAGGACGACCTCAAAGGCGAGCTCCGCCACGTCGACGCCGCCACCCCGGACGCCGAGGAACAGCGGACGCTCGAATCGATCCGCGGCGAGCGCGAGCGCGTCGCGTACCTCGCCGCGCAGCTCCAGCACACCGTCCGCAACGGCAGCCCGATCGGCCGCATCCAGATCCCCTCGATCGGCGCCGACTACGTGATGGTCGACGGCACCGACACCTCGGACCTCGAGAGCGGCCCCGGCTTCTACACCTCGACGACCTTCCCCGGGATCGCCGGCACCACCCTGATCGCCGGGCACCGGACGACGTTCCTCGCCCCGTTCCGGCACATCGACTCGCTCGTGCCAGGCGAGCAGATCCGGCTGCTGATGCCCTACGCGAACTTCACCTACACGATCGTCGGTCACCGCATCGTGCTCCCGACCGACGTCGGCGCCGCGACCGCGTCGGTCGGATACAGCCGCGTCGTGCTGTCGGCCTGCACGCCGCTGTTCAGCGCCGCGAAACGGCTGCTGGTGTTCGCGCGCCTGACGAAGGCCGAACCGGTCGGCCCCGCGCGCTACCTCGTCGGCGGCCAGGTCGCGCAGCCGCTCGTCTACCCGCTGGGTCCGCACCACGCCAAACAGCTACCACCGGTGCTCGAATCCCTCGGCCCGTACTACGTCGCCCCCGCGAGCTAGCAGCGACGCCTCGCCCGCAGGACCGTCGAGCACCTCGCCGATCCAGGTGAGCGGCGCGAGCCCGCGCGAGCGCCCGCTCGAGCGCTTCGCGGCGCTCGGCGGGCGCGCACACGAGCAGCTCGTAGTCTTCGCCGCCCGCCGCCGCGAGCGCGGCAGGGTCCGCGCCGAGCGCCCCGGCGACCGCGGCGACCCCCTCGGCGACCGGCACGTCCTCGAGCCGCAGGCGCAGTCCGACGGCCGACGCTCGGGCGAGCTGCGCGGCGTCGGCGGCGAGCCCGTCGGAGACGTCGATCATCGCGCTCGCCCCCGCGGCCGCGAGCGCCCGCCCCTCGGCCAGCCTCGGCCACGGCGCGCGGGCTCGCTCGAGCGCCGGCTCGGTCTCCGGTGTCCGCGCGACCGCGCCGCCCATCAGCTCGAGCGCCGCGCGCCCGGCGCCCAGCGAGCCGGTCACCGCGACGAGCTCGCCCGGCGCGGCGCCGTCGCGGCCCACCGGCTCGCGACCCGCGGGCAGCCAGCCGGTGACCGACACGGTGACCGCGAGCGCCGGCCCCGCGACCACGTCGCCGCCGGCGATCGCGGTGCCCGTCGCCAGCGCTAGCTCGTCGGCGGCCAGCGCGAGCGCGAGCGCGTCCTCCTCCGCGAACCCGGGCGGCAGCGCGAGCGCGACGAACGCCTCGCCCCCATCGGCCCCCATCGCGGCGATGTCCGAGAGCGCCCCGGCGAGCGCGCGCCGGCCGACCTCCGCCGGGGTCGCCCAGCCGTCGCCGAGCTTGAAGTGGACCCCCTCGACCATCGCGTCGATCGAGGTCACCGCCAGCTCCCCTCCCACTCGGACGACGGCGGCGTCGTCGCCGCTCCCGCGAAGCAGCCTCGGCGCGCGGGCCGGGCTCTGCAGCGCGGCGCCGATCGCGTCGATCAGGGAGCGCTCAGCGATGCCGGTAGACGATCCGCGCTCGGTCCAGGTCGTAGGGAGAGAGCTCGCAGCGCACGCGGTCGCCAGGCAGGATGCGGATGCGGAAGCGCCGCATCTTCCCCGCCACATGGCCGAGCACGACGTGGTCGTTGTCCAGCTTCACGCGGAACATCGCGTTCGGCAGGGCCTCGATCACCTCGCCCTCGAATTCGACCTTGTCCTCCTTCGCCACGCTCTTCCTATCCGGCCACCAGGGCGGCCTGTTCGCTCGACGTGAGAGATCAAACTACCAGCGCCGGGGCGGCGGATGGGATTTGCGCCGGGCGGCCGGCGCCGGTCGCGCTCAGCCGGGTCCGGCGCCGCCGGTGTTGCCGGTCCCCGGCGGTTCGGGGTTTGGCGTCGCGGCCGGCGGCGGCGTTTCGTGGATTTCGAGCACCGCTTTTTCGCTCTTCTGCTTCGCCGGTTTCGGTTTCGCGAGATGTTTGACGGTCGGTTCTTCCGGTTCCGCGTGCGCCTGCCCGGTCGTCGCGAATTTCCCGTAGAAGGGCTGGAACGAGATCCCCGCGTTCGATTCGTGCAGCGGCGCACACGCGTGACCTTCGGTCACCGCTGCCATGTACGCGTGCCAGATTTCCGCTGGCAGGTAGCCCCCCTGCTGGGGCTCGCCGTGGACGTCGGTCATCGACACGCGCCGGTTCGGGTAACCCATCCAGACGACGGTCGAGTATTCGGAGTTGTAGCCGTCGAGCCACGCGTCGACGAGTTCGCTCGTGGTCCCCGTCTTCGCCGCCGTCGGGCAGTTGATCGCCGAGCGGGTCGCGGTGCCGCCCTCGACGTTGAGGTGCAGGATCCGCGTCTCTTCGCCGGTGACGCCTTCGGTCAGCACCTTCACGCGGTGCGGCTTGCCCCAGTTTTCGTCGACCTGCCCGTCCGGGAACACGACCTTCGTGATCGCGATCGGGCTGTTGCGCCAGCCGCCGTCGGCGAGCGTCGCGTAGACATCGGCCATCTCCAGCGGCGTGACGCCGAGGTGCAGCCCTCCCAGCGCCTCCGCCGCGTTGCCCTGCAACGGGCTCACGACCCCCATCTTGTGCGCCATTTCGGTGATCGTGTTCTCGCCGAGGTCGGCGGCGAGCTGCGCGTAGACCGTGTTGTCCGAGGTCAGCGTCGCCTGCACGAGGTTGATCGACTTGTTCAGCGACGTGCCCTCGAACGTCTTCACTTCGTAGGTCGGGTACCCGACCAGCCAGCCGGCCTGGAGCGTGTGCGACAGGTAGAAGGTCGTGTTCGGGTCGACGCCGCGCGAGAGCGCGTCGGCGAGGTCGATCGCCTTGAACGTCGAGCCCGGCTGCCGGTGCCCGTCGGCGGCGAGGTTGTACTGGGACTTCTCGTAGCTCTCGGACTCGGCCATCGCCTCGATGTCGCCGTCGGAGGGGTTGATCGTGACGATCGCCGAGGCCGGGTCTTCGGGCTCGTTGAGGACGTCGGCGATCGCCTTGCGCGCGAGCCGCTGCATGTTCAGGTTGATCGTCGTATAGACCTTCAGCCCGCCCTGCTGGACGGTTTTCTTCCCGTAGCGCGCTTCCAGCTGCTCGCGCACGTATTCGAAGAAGAAGTCCTCGATCCGCTGCGTGTAGAAGGTCCCGTGCTTGACCTCGAGCGGGGCGCGTTCAGCCGCCGCGGCTTCGGCGGCGGAGATGTAGTGGAGCTGGGCCATCTTGCCGAGCACCTCGTTGCGGCGGGCGCGTGCGGCGCCGGCGTCCTGGAACGGGTTGTATTCCGAGGGCGCCTGCGGGAGGCCGGCGAGCAGCGCCGCCTGCTCGAGGTCGAGCGCCGAGACCGGCTTGTCGAACAGCACCCGCGACGCGGCCTGGACGCCGATCAGCGTCTGGCCGCCGACGGTGCCGTAGGGGACGCTGTTGAGGTATTCGCCGAGCACCTCTGTGTGCGTGTGGCATTTCTCGTAGTCGACCGCCATCTTCGCCTCTTCGATCTTCTGCTTCAGGGTGTGCGTGTCGCCCCCGCGCATGTAGAGGTTGCGCATCAGCTGCATCGCGATCGTCGAGCCGCCCTGCACGGCTTTGCCGCGGGTCAGGTCCTTGACCGCGGCGCGGAAGAACCCGGTCGGGTCGACACCGTCGTTTTTCCAGAAGCGCTGGTCCTCGATCGCGACCGTCGCCTGCTTCAGTTTCTGGGGAATTTCACTCGAGGGCACAGGTGTGCGCAGGACTTCCGAGCGGAAGAAGCCGAGCCGCGTGCCGTCGGACGCGAAGACCTGCGAGGACCCGCCGCTGAGCAGCGGCCGCAGGTGGCACGGGTCCGCCGTCCGCTGGGCGATGTGGACGACGTAGCCGACCGCGACGATCACGCCGACGACGAGCGCCGTCACGACGACACCGCCGCCGATCAGCAGGAAGCGCAACCCCGTGCCGCGGCTGTGGCGCCGCCGCCGCTGTCGTGATTGACGTGACATGTGGGCACGATCGAGGTTACCGGGGCGTCCCGCCGTCGGTGCCGCTGCGGGGCTGGTGGGATGGCGCGTGCAGGCGACCATCTACCCTCCCGACCTGAACGTGATCGATCCGGAGACAGCAGATCCCGGGGTCGACGCCGTCGGCCTCGCGGCCCCCGCCGCTGCCGCGGCGAGGGCCGGAGCCGGGGCGCAGGCCGTTCCGATCGGGACCGGCAGGCGCACTCGAGCGGGCGCGTTCGCGCGCTTTCGAGCGGACGCCGAGCGGATGCGGGCGGTCCGCGACGTGTGGTTCGCGCTGTGGACCTCTCGGCTGCTCGCGTGGGGAGCGGGGATCGCGACCGTGCTCGCGCTCGGCTTCGGCCCGTCCCGCAAAGCGTTCAACCCGCATGGCGTCACGAGCGGGCTGGGCGCGGTCGGGAACGTGCTCGCGGCGCCCGTCGCGCGCTGGGACAGCGCCTGGTACCTCGTGATCGCGAGGTGGGGTTACAGGCCGGACCTCGGCAGCTTCACCGCCGCCCGCAGCGCGTTCTTCCCGCTGTATCCGCTCGGCATCAAAGTCCTGTCGTGGCTCGACATCCCGGCGATCGGCGCGGGGGTCGCGATCTCCGTCGCGGCGCTGGCGGGCGCGCTTTACGGGATCCATCGCCTGACGACGCTCGAACTCGGCGGCAGCGCGCAGCCCCGAGTGGCGAGCACGGGGGGTCACGAGCAGGCGCGGCTCGCGGTGCTGATCACCGCGTTCGCGCCGATGGCCTTCTTCTTCTCCGCGGTCTACTCGGAGGCGCTCTACCTGGCGTTGTCGGTGGGGATGTTCTGGGCGGCGCGGCAGGGCCGCTGGGCGCTGGCCGGGGTACTCGGCGGTCTCGCCGCGGCGACCCGCAGCACCGGCGTCGTGCTGCTGCTGCCGGCGCTGATCTTCTGCCTCTACGGCCCGCGCGCGGACCGCGGCATCCCCGTCCGCCGCCGGCGGAGGTTCATGCCCCGCTACCGGCCCCGCGTCTCGGAGCTCGCGTGGCTGTCGCTGATCCTCCTCGGCGCCGCCGCGTTCTCGATCGGCCTCGCGCTCGCCGGGGGCGACGCGCTCGCCCCGTACCGTGCGCAGCAGAACTGGTCGCGCCACTTCGCCGGCCCCTACCTGGGCGTCTGGGACGGCCTCAAGGCGGCGTTCGAGGGAGCGCGGCAGCTGCTCTCGTTCCAGACCGCGCACGTGTACTTCCCGGACGCCATCGGCAACCCGAAGGTGACGGCGGAGCACAACCTGATCGCGGTCGCGTTCCTGCTCGTCGCGGTCCCCGCGCTCGTCGCCGTCGCGCGGCGGCTGCCGGCGGCCTACGCCGCCTACACGGTCGCCGCGCTCGCGCTGCCGCTCTCGTACCCCGTCAGCGCTGAGCCGCTGATGTCACTGCCGAGGTTCCTCGTCGTGCTGTTCCCGCTGTCGATCGCATCCGGCGCGTGGCTGGCCGAGCACCCGCGATGGCGCCGCCCGCTGCTCGCCCTCTCCGCCGCACTGCTGGTCGTCTTCTCGGCCGGGTTCTCGACCTGGCACTGGGTCGCCTGAGATGGACGCCGAGGAGCACGCGGGCTTCGAGCCGCAGGCGGCCGACGAGCCGCGGGCTCCGACGGAGCTCGTCGAGGGCGACCCCCGCCGCTCGCCCGACACCCCGTGGCGTCCGTGGACGGCCCCGCTGGCGCTGATCGGCGGCGTCGCGGTCGCGGTCATCGGGCAGCTGGTGCTGACCGTGATCGCGCTGCTGTTCGGCGCCCACGTGACGACTAGCCACACCCCCGGAGGCCTGGTGATCGCGGGCACGTTCGTGCAGGAGGTCGGGTTCGTGCTCGCCGCGCTCTACTTCGCGAAACTCGCTCCTCACCCCGTTCGTTCGTGGCAGTTCGGGCTGCGCCGGCCCGGCAACGGCTGGGGCTGGGCGGTGTTCATGGTCGCCTGCCTGATCGTCGCCTTCCTCGGGCTCGACGGGATCTGGGCAGAAATCCTGCACCCCACGAAAGAGAAGCTGCTGGAAACGCTCGGGACCAAGGAAAGCCGCTCGCTGCTGGTGCTGAGCGCGGCGCTGACGTGCGTGGCGGCTCCGATCGGCGAGGAGATGCTGTTCCGCGGCTACATGTTCACCGCCCTGCGCAACTGGAAGGGGACGCTGCCGGCGGCGCTGATCGTCGGGGTCCTGTTCGGTGGCGTGCATGTGGGCTCGGCGCCGGCGGCCGACCTCGTGCCGCTGGGGGCGCTCGGCTTCGGGCTGTGCCTGATCTACCGCTTCACCGGCTCGCTGTACCCCGGGATCGCCTCGCACGCGCTCAACAACTCGATCGCGTTCACGTCGCTCGAGGGGTGGAACGCGGCGCAGGGCCTGGCGCTGACCGTGTGCGCGCTGGCGGGGCTGGCGGTGATCGCGCAGGGCGCGAAACGGGCCGGTTGGGTCGTCGACCGCAGAGGAATCGCGGGATCCACCACGTAGGATCGTTGTCATGAAAGCCATCTCGCGTCTGCTCGCGGCCAGCGCCGCCCTCTGCGCCCTCTCGCTGCCGTCGACGGCAGCGGCGGAAACCGCCCCTCCCGCGCCGGCGCCCGCCCCCGCGCCTGCGCCTGCGGCCGGCAAGCTCCAGCTGGTCGTGCAGAAGGTCGGCGGCGACCCGCTGTTCGTGACCACCGGGCAGCGGGTGACGCTGCGCGGGATCGTGATCCCGTTCGTCGCCGGCCAGTCGGTGAAGCTCAGCTACTACCTCGACGGGCGCAAGATCGGGACCCAGGCGGCCGCCGTGCTGCCGATCGGCAACGGCGCCGGCCAGTTCCACGTGGGCATCACGAGCCACTACTCCGGGCTGTTGCAGGTCCGCGCCGCCCACTACGCCACTCCGCAGCAGGCCGCGTTCGGTGCCCGCGCGAAGGCGGTCCGCGTGGTCAACCCGGGTGTCGGGCCCGGCTCCTCGGGGCCGTCGGTGCGCACGCTGCAGGAAGAGCTCGCAAGCCTCCACTACGCGGTGCCGGTCAACGGCCGCTTCGAAGAAATGACCGGGCTCGCGCTGGTCGCGTACCGGAAGATGACCAACCTCGAACGGACCCCCACCGCGGGACGCCGGGTGTTCGAGCTGCTGTCACGCGGGATCGGCCGCTTCCCGGTCCTGTACCCGCGCGACGGCCGGCACGTCGAGGCCAACCTGACGAAACAGGTGCTCGCGGAGATCGAACCCGGCGGCCGGGTGCACGCGATCTACACGACCAGCTCGGGCAAGCCCTCGACGCCGACGGTGATCGGCCACTTCAACGTCTACTCGAAGACGCCCGGGACGAACTCCGAGGGGATGGTCGACTCGAACTACTTCATCCGCGGCTACGCGATCCACGGCTACGCGGAAGTGCCGACGTACGCGGCCAGCCACGGCTGCCTGCGGGTGCCGATCCCCGACGCCCCGGCGATCTACGGCTGGATCCAGTACGGGAACGCCGTCGACGTCTACAACGAACACGGCGGTGGCAGCACGAAGGTGCGGGGGAACGCGGGACCGTGATCGCCGTCGCCGGCGCAGCGCGCGCCCGCCCGGCGGACGCGCCCGCCGGTCACTAGGTTCTGACCCGCAGGACCCGCGCCAGATACCCGAGCCCGAAGCCGTAGACGAGGAGCGCGAAGAGGAGGCGGACGATGTGTTCGCCCCATTCGCTGTCCGAGACGACGCCGGACACGGGAGCGGTGACTTCGTCGGCGACTTCGTCGACCGCTTTGTGGAAGCCGCTGTCCTTGCTGTGCGGAGAGGGGTGCGTTGTGACCTGTTCCCCGAGTTCTTCGCGCTGGTGCCCCGAGGCCGTGCTCGTCTGGCCGACGGCGAACAGCAGCGTCGACAGGGCGACGAGCAGGCACAGCAGGATCGAGGCCGCGCGCAGGGCTTTCGCGAGGGCAGACGCCATTGCCCTTCAAGGATCGGCGCGAACGCGCCTGTAGATTAGGTCCCGCAATGAATGGCCCGGAAGCTGACACGAACGGTGCACGCGACGAGCTCGTCGCACAGCTGCGCGAGCACGCCCTCGTGGTCGGCCGGGTGACGCTCACGAGCGGCGCGGAGGCCGACTACTACGTCGACGCGAAGCGCGCGATCCTGCGGCCGGAGGGGTTCGCGGCGCTCGGCCGGCTCGTCGCAGCGCAGGTCGCCGCCTGGGGCGGCACCGCCGTGGGCGGGATGACGATGGGGGCCGACCCCGTCGCCTGCGCCGGGCTCGCGGGCGGCGCGCGCGCGAAGGCGTTCTTCGTGCGCAAGGACGCCAAGGCGCACGGGCTGCAGCGACGCGTCGAGGGGCCGCTGCTCGGCGCGGACGACCGCTGCGTGGTGGTCGAGGACGTCGTCACCACCGGCGGCTCGACGCTCGCCGCGATCGCCGCCCTGCAGGAGGAGGGCCGCACGATCTGCGGGGTGATCAGCGTGCTCGACCGTCTCGCCGGGGGCGGCGCTGCGATCGAAGCGGCCGCGGGCGCCCCGTACCGGGCGCTGACGACGATCGACGACGTGTACCCGGATCGCCCGGACCGCGGCGAGTGAGCGCCCCCGCGTTCGAGATCCGCGAGGCCTCGCCCGCGGACGTGGAGACGCTGCTGACGCTGATCCGCGAGCTCGCGGAGTACGAGCGGCTCGCCGATCAGGTCGAGACGACCGAGCAGCTGCTCGAGCGCGCGCTGTTCGGCGAGCGGCCCTCGGCCGAGGCGCTGATCGCGGTCCAGGGCGAGGAGGCGATCGGGTACGCGCTGTTCTTCCCGACGTTCTCGACGTTCCTCGCGATCCAGGGGATCTGGCTCGAGGACCTCTATGTGCGGCCCTCGCACCGCAAGGCGGGAGCGGGGAGGGCACTGCTCGCGGCGGTCGCGGCGAAGCTCCGCGAGCGCGGCGGGCGGCGGCTGGAATGGTCGGCGCTCGACTGGAACGAGCTGGCGCTTGGCTTCTACCGCGGGCTCGGGGCGCGAGCCCAGACCGAATGGATCACCCACCGGCTGATCGGCGAGGATCTCGACCGGCTCGCCGCGGACGCGCCGCCCCTCGCCGCCGGTGCCCGACGGTAGCCTTCTGCCGGTCGCGCCCTCGTAGTCCAATGGATAAGACGACCGCCTCCTAAGCGGTAGATCCAGGTTCGACTCCTGGCGGGGGCATCACAGGCCCCGCAGGCCGGCGGTGGCGTCGAGGAGGCAAGTCGCGGCGTCGGGCACGGGCCGCGTGGTGCCCCGATTCGACGCGGCCGCGAGGGCCCGGGCGCACGGCCCGGCGCGTGAGTGCCTAAGATCGTGCCCGGCAGCGACGCTGCCGGTGGTAGCACTCATGAAGGGGGCCCCAGATGTTGACGCCGAGGCGGCGTCCAGCACGCTCTGACGAGGGCGGCAACGGGATCTCGCGTGATCGCGGTGGGTCGCCGCTGCTCGCCCGCGACGGCCTGCCAGGGGGCGATCGTGGCGTGATCGTGGTGGACCAGGTCGAGCTCATCGGCCCCGAGCGGCCGACCCAGCCGCGAACCGGGTGCCGGGATGACCGGGCTCCTGCCTGACCGGCCAGCGCGACAGCCCTGGGAGCACGGGGGAGTGGCGACCGACGCGTGACACCTCGGCGCTGCCGACGGGCGAGACGACGTTCGTGATGACCGACGTCGAAGGCTCGACGCCGCTCTGGGAGAGCCGGCCGGCCGTGATGGCGAGGCGCTCGCACGCCACGACGCGGTGATCGCGGAGGTCGTCCAGGCGCACGGCGGGCATTTCGTGACATCGGGAGACGGCGACGCCACGACCTCGGTCTTCGAGTCCGCACCGCAAGCGGTGGCCGCGGCGATCTCCGCGACACACGCGCTCGCCGCGGTCGCGTGGCCCGAAGGCGCGCCGATCAGGGCCCGCTTCGGGCTGCACACGGGCGAGGCCGAGATGCGCGACGGCGCCTACTTCGGCACGGCCATCAACCTCGCGGCCCGGGTTCGCGGCGCAGGCGCGCGGCGGCGAGATCCTGCTGTCGGCGCGGACCGCGGAGCTCGTCGCCGCCGAGCTGCCGGCCGGTTTCGAGCTCCTCGACCTCGGCCCGCACACGCTGCGCGGGATCAAGCGCCCCGAGCGTCTCAGCGCGATCGCCGGACCCGGGCTGGCGACGCCTCCGAACGCCTCGCTCTGCCCCTACCGGGGTCTGCTCTCCTTCCGGCCCGGCGACCGTCACCTGTTCTTCGGCCGCGAGCAGATCCTCGGGAGAGCTGCTCGCACGTCTCGCCCCGGGAAGGCTGCTCGCGCTCGTCGGGCGCTTCGGGGAGCGGCAAATCCTCGCTGCTGTCCGCCGGCGTGATCGCCGCCGTGGAAGCCGGCGAGGTCCCCTGCGCGCGCTCGGCACGGCTGATCACCCCCGGTGCCGAGCCGCCGCTGGAGCTGGGCGGCGACGACAGCGAGCTGCTCGTCGTCGACCAGTTCGAGGAGCTCTACACGCAGTGCGACGACCTCGAGCGCCGGGCGGCGCTTCATCGATGCGCTGCTCTGCCGCGCCGCGGCCCGGTCGCGATCGGGGTCCGGGCCGACTTCTACGGGGAGATCAGCGGCGACACCAACCTCGCCGCGCGGTCGCCGCGAACCAGGTGCTGCTCGGCCCGATGGGCGAGCGGGAGCTGCGGCGCGCGATCGAAGCCCCCGCGCGGCTGGTGGGGCTGGCGCTCGAGCCGGGGCTCGTCGACCTCGTGCTGCGCGACGCCGCCGGAGCGCCGGGCACGCTGCCGCTGATCTCGCACGCGCTGCGCGCGACCTGGGAGCGGCGCGACGGCCGGACCCTGTCCGTGCAGGCATACTGCGACACCGGGGGTGTGATCTCCGCCGTCGCGCAGACGGCGGAGGCGATCGTCGAAGCGACGCCGGACGCGCAACGTCCGCTGCTGCGCGGCATCTTCCTGCGGCTCACCGAGCTCGGCGAACGGGTCGAGGACACACGCCGGCGCGTGCCGATCGACGACCTGATCCCGCACGGCGCCTCCGCCGCGAGAGGTGCGCGCGCTGCTCGAGCGCCTCGCGGAGGCGCGCCTCGTCACGCTCGACGAAGGGACCGCCGAGCTCGCGCACGAGGTGCTGATCCGTCGCTGGCCGCGACTGCGGGACTGGCTCGAAGAGGATCGCGAGGGGATCCGGCTGTACCGGCGCCTGTGCGACGCGGCGCGCAGCTGGGAGGCCGCCGGACGCCAGTCGGACGACCTCTACCGCGCCGGGCGGCTGGACGCTGCGCTGGAGTGGGCGGGCGTCAACGGAGCGCTGCTGAACGACACCGAGCGCGCCTTCCTCGACAGCTCGGCAGCGGAGTCCCTCAGCGCGCAGCGACGCCGTCAGCGTGACAACCGCCGGCTGCGCCGTGCCCTGGCGAGCGCGGCGGACTGCTCGCGGTCGGCGGTCGCGCTGCTCGTCGTCGCGCTCGTCAGCCGGCACGATGCTGTCGGCGCCGAGGCGTCCGCACGGTCGCAGGCCCTGGCGGGCGAGTCCCAGGCCCAGGTCGGACGCGACCCCCAACTGGCCCTTCTGCTCGCGCGCGGCGGCGCTCGCGAGCGCGCAGCACCCCGCAGGCCGAGCTGGCCGCCTCGGAGGCCCTCGATGCCAACACCCTGCGGGCCCAGCTTCCCTCGCTCGGCGTGCAGGCCTGCGACGACTCGGCGTACCTGGTCCTGCTCGACGGCGGGCCGCGAGGCGGCCGCCGACACGTGCCAGGGCTACGTCGTGTTCGCCGACCTCGCCGACCGCCGAATCGTGCGGCAGCGTCCACGTGGGTCCCACCACCAGCGACATGATCCTCGCGGGCGGCGGGCGCGAGCTGCTGGTCGCCAGCGGACGGCAGATCGTGTCGCGTCGACCTCCGCACCGGGCGCACCACGCGTGCTGTTCACCGCACCCTTCGAAATCGAACAGATGGCGGGACCACCGGGCCGTTTCCTCGCGATCGCCGACCGCGAAACGATCGCTCTCGTCGACCTGCGCCGCGGCACGCGTTCACGTGGTCGTGCACGCCGACGGCAGCGTCAACGGCGTCAACGGGATCATGTCGGCCTCGCCGAGCACGCTGCTCGTCGCCTCGACCGGGCAGTCGCGGGGCCGGGCGAACTGCTTCCCAGGCTCACGGCGCTCGACGTCCACACCGGTGAGCGCTGGACGGTGCCGCTCGTCGCTCCGCCGCGCATCGCCTCGGTCGTCTACCTGCGCGTCTCAGCGGACGAGCGGACCTGGTTCGTGACGGGCTCGACGTTGAACGCCGAAGGCACCGAACAGGTCGCCGCGACATGGGCGATCGACCCGCGCACACGGTCGGTGCGCTGGATGGCGAGCGGACCTGCCGGTGCGTGGGCGAGTCCCGTGCAGGCGTCGCCGGACGGCCGGCTCGTGGCCGTCGGCTACAGCGACGGGGAGGCGGCGGTGCTCGAAACGGCCACGGGACATCTCGTCGCGCGCGACTCGAGCAGCAGCACGATCGCATCCGGCGACCTCGCGATCGCGGCCGGCGACAAGATGCTCGTGACCGCTGTCGCTCGACGGCCTGCTGCGGATCTTCTCGACGCAGGGCACCGAACGGGCCCGGCTGCAGGCGCCACCCGAAACGACCGTCGACTTCACCCCCGACGGCAAGGACCTCGTGCTGCTCGGGAGCCGAGGCGAGATCGTCGACGACGCCGGACGCGTCCTGCGCAGGTTCCCGGGTTTCGCCTCCGGCAGCGTCTTCAACTACTGCGCCGCGTGCTTCTCGACGACGCCGGCGCTCGGCCGGCTCACCTACCTGGACCCGAGCTCCAAGGCGACCTCGGGTGATCGAGATCGAAGGTCGCACCGGCCGGCGGCTCGCGGCCGTGACGGTGCCGCGGATGGAAGCGCAGGGAGTCGCCCCGGACGGGACGATCGCCGCCGCGTACGTGGAAGGCAGCAGCTGAGGCCGAGTTGATCGACCCGTCGGACGGGCCGTCAGGCGGCTCTGCCCGGGCGCGACCGAAACCGGGTGCATCGCCGGCCGGCCTTCGTTCACCCCCGACGGATCGCTGATGGCGATCGGCGACGGCTGTATGCGCGTCGACGTCTGGAACCTGCGCACGGGCGCCTGCTGCGGGCATCACGCTCGCCGAGCACGGCAGCAGCTCGGCGATCCTCACGCCGGACGGGCGCTATGTGCTCGTGCCGTTCGCGGTCGGCACGTTCGCGCGCGCCGACCTCCGCAGCGGCGCGGTCGAAGAGGTGCCGGGCTCGCAGGCGAGCCGGCACCGCCCTGGCCGTCTCGCCCAACGGGCGCTACTACGCGATCGGGCGCGAGGACGGATCGGTCGACGAGTACGACGCCCGAACGCTGCGCCTGATCCGCCATCACGAACTCGCCAACCCGATCAAGACGCTGGTCTTCTCGCCCGACAGCAGCTCCCTGGCCGTCGAGGACACGAGCGATGTCGTGCGCGTCTGGGACTCGTGCGAAATCTGCGAGAACCCGACGCGCCTGGCCCGGCGGGCAGCGGCCGAGAGCGTGCGGTCGCTGACCCCCGGCGAGCAGATGACCTTCGATGCGCACTAGGACCGCAGACGAGCTCCCGTGAGCGGCCACCCGACACGACCGAGATCACTTCCACCCGATACGTCTTCACCGTTTGTGCGCCACGACCCGCCCGCCCGATCGCGCACACTTTGCGGGTGCAGGCCCCGTGCGCCGAACATGTCCCGGTGGTGATCGGCGATGAATGACGAGCCACGCCCCGGGCCTCTACGCCACCTTCCTCGAGCAGCTGAGCGACGAGGAGCGCGCCGGGTTACGAGCCCTCGGCATACAGCGCGCCTTCCACAAGGACGCGATCCTGATGTTCCAGGACGAGTTCGACGAGCGCCTGCTGCTCCTGCTCAGCGGCCGCGTGAAGGTCACGAGGGCCGAGGGCGCGGGGCGCGAGATGCTGCTTGCGATCCGGGACCCCGGCGACCTGCTCGGCGAGCTCGCCTTCATCGACGGGCTGCCGCGCGTCGCGACGGTGATCGCGCTCGAGCCGGTGACCGCGCTGCTGATACCGGCCGAGACGTTCCGCAGCTACCTCGAGCGTACGCCGCGGGTCGCGGTGGTGCTGCTCGAATCGGTCGCATCCCGCTACCGGGAGTCGACCCGCCAGCGCTTGCAGTTCGCCGCCTCGGACACGCTCGGGCGTCTCTCCTCGCGGCTCGTGGAGCTCGCCGACCGCTACGGCGAGCCGGATCAGGACGGGCTCGTCGTGTCGATGCCGATAACCCACGACGAGCTCGCCAGCTGGGCCGGAGCCTCCCGCGCCGGGGTCGCGCAGGCGCTGCAGACGCTGCGCGACCTCGGCTGGCTGCAGACCGCACCGTCGTCGCCTCGTCGTACGCGACCTCGATGCGCTGCGCGCCCGCGCCGCCTGACCGCCGGGGTCGCGCGAACACCCAGGATTGGGTTGTTCCGAGAACCGCGATCCCGGATAGTCGCGGGCAGAAGCAGTCGACTTCGCCCGCGCCCCGGGCGTGGAGGGGGCAGGACGGTGCGCTCGATCGAGCTGCCACCGACGCAATGGAGCCGGTATCTCGCCGCCGTCAGCAGCGCTGACGGGGGCGTGCCGACCATGTGTGCGCACCTCGCCCGGAACCGGCCGCGGCTCACTCACCCGAGTCCGCGGCGTGGCCGCTCCGAGGCCTGCATTACGACGGCGCGCGCAACCTCGTCGAGCTGGCGGTCGGCGGCAGCTCAGCCCGGCGACCGGAGCTGCGCTGCTACGTGGACGCTCCCGTACGGATCGTCGCGATCGAAGCAGCCCGCGTCCTCGTGCTCCTGATCGTCGATGCGAACGGGCGGCGGACGGTCGTGTGGATCGACCGGGGGCGGCGCGCCGCACCTTCGGTGAGCTTCCGTCGTCGTGTGCCTCCCGTCCGTCGCGTCGCCTGCAGGCCCAAGGAGGCTCGGCCGCGACGCGTGGCCGCGCTCCGCGCCTTTCGGGGCGCGGCTGGGGCGTGCCCTCCCGGCCGGCGCATCGTGATCGCACCGCCACTCTGACCCGACCCCGCTTCGCGGGTGGTGCCGTGTAGCCGCCGCCCGCCGGCGACGGCTCGGGGGCCGACCGCATGCGCCCCGCATGCGCGCGCCCCTGGTTGACCCCCCGCCCCCCGCGCTAGACGAATGCACTACTCAAGTTGCGCGCTGCCGGTCCCGATGGGGGGTCAGATCGCGCACGCCTCGTGCGCAGGGGAGCACCCGAACCAGCGATGTCCGACACCCACGACGCCCCGCAGGTCCCGCAGCCCGAAGGCGAGCAGCCGCTCGTCGACGTCGAGGAGGCGCCCGTCGCGAAGCCGGCGGCCCGCGAGGCGCGCAAGCGACCCAGCTTCTCGCCGGGCCGCTTCGTACTCGCGCTGATCGTGCTCGGCGCGGGCGCCGCGGCGAGCATCCTCGGGGCGCAGGCGATCGCCCGCTCCGACGCACGCGGTGAGCGGCGCTCCTTCCAGCACCAGGCGGCCGGGGTCGCCGGTGCGCTGCACCTCGCGGTCGCCCATCAGGAAGGGCTCGCGACGGCCGCCGGCACCTACCTGTCGCGCAACCCCTCGGGCGACAGCGAAGAATTCAAGAGCTGGGTCGTTTGGGCTCGCGCGCTCCACAGCCACCCCGAACTCGACTCGCTCGGGGTCGTTCCGCTCGTACGCGGTGGAGAGCTGAAAGCGCTCCGCAGGCACTCCAGGGTCGCCCGCGCCCGGTCCTACTCCTGCCCGACGCTCGCGCAGGTCGCACGCGATCCCGCCGCGAACGTCGCCGCCGGCGCCGACCTGTGCGCCGCCGACGCGGGGTTGCTCGCCACGCGCGACTCGGCCGCGCCGTTCATCTCGGCGATCTCGGTCGACGGTTTCCCCGCGCTCGAAGAGCTCGTCCCCGCCTACCGCGGCAGCCGCACGCCGAAGTCGGACTTCGGTCGCCGCGCCGCGTTCGTCGGCTGGGTCCGAGAGGTGATCTCCCCCCAGGTGATGCTCGCCGAATCGATGCACGGGCTCGCCTCGGGCGGCACGCGCCTGCGCCGTCACGGCGGCGGGCCGGGCGCCGTCTTCACGATCGGCACCGAACCGCCCGGCGCGATGAGCACCGTCGCGAAGGTGCACGGAGGCTGGTCGGTGCGGACCTTCGCGCCCGCCGTCTCGAGTGCCGTCGGCAGCGACGGCGACGCTCTCGCGGTGCTCGTCGTCGGGCTGCTCGCGAGCGTCTTCGGCGCCGCCCTGATCGCGTTCCGCGGCGCCCCTGCCACGCCGCGCCCGGTCGCCCTCGCGACGCCCGCGGCCGGGTCCGGCGAGAGCCTCTACGACACGCTCACCGGCCTGCCCAACCGCGGCCTCGCGCTCGACCGCGCGGAGCGCATGCTCGCTCGTGCCGGGCGCAACTCCTCGATCATGGTCGGCGCCCTGTACATCGACATCGACTGGTTCAAGGACGTCAACGCGAAGCTCGGCACGCAGGCCGGGGACGACCTCCTGAGGATCGTCGCGGAACGGCTCGAGGGCGTCGTGCGGACGCACGACACGGTCGGCCGCCACGGCGACGACGAGTTCGTCGTGATCGTCGAATCGCAGGTGCGCGGCATGCGCCTGGACTCGCTCGCAGGCCGCATCATCGAGGCCCTGCACAAGCCCGTCGACATCGACGGGTTCGGCCCGAGCTTCTGCCTCACGGCGAGCATCGGCGTCGCGTTCGGCCGCTACGCGACCGCCGAGGACCTGCTCCGCGACGCGCGGATGGCGCTGTTCGCCGCGAAGGCCGCCGGCAAGGACCGCTACACGATGTTCAACGCCAACATGCGCTCGATCATCGAGGGCCGCGGCGTGCTCGAAGTCGACCTCAACACGGCGCTGCAGGACGACCAGTTCTCGCTCATGTTCCAGCCGGTCTACGACCTCCGTGCCGGCCGCGTGGTCGCCCTCGAGGCGCTGCTGCGCTGGGTCCACCCGAAGAAGGGCGAGATCTCACCCGCCGAGTTCGTGCCGCTCGCAGAAGAGAGCGGGCTGATCGTGCCGATCGGCCGCTGGGTGCTGGAAGAGGCCTGCAACCGCGCCGCTGCCTGGAACGTCGCCGGCCACGACGTCGGCGTCGCGGTGAAGGTCTCCGAGAAGCAGCTCGTCCGCGAGAACTTCGCGACCGACGTGCTGCGCGCCCTGCAGATGTCGGGGCTCGAGCCCTCGATGCTCGCGCTCGAGATCGCCGAGACGACGGTGATGGAGGACCGGCCCGCCGCGACGCAGCGCCTGCACGCGCTCAAGCAGCTCGGCGTGAAGATCGCGATCGACGACTTCGGCTCCGGCTACGCCTACCGCTCGGACCTGCAGCAGATGCCGATCGACTTCCTCAAGGTCGACCGCTCCTCGCTCGCGGCCTCCGACGACGAGAGCTACCGCAGCTGGCTGCTCGAGGCGATCCTCGTGTTCGGCCGCGACCTGTCGCTGACCGTGATCGCGAAGGGCGTCGAGACCCGCGAGCAGGCCCAGGAGCTGCAGACGATGGGCTGCGCGATGGCCCAGGGCTACTTCCTCGGCGAGCCCGCCTCGAGCGAGGACATCGAGCGGCTGCTCGCCGTCGCACCGACGCCGCCGTCGCCCGTCGCCGCGATGGTCGGTGCCGGCGCGGACTCGGAGCCGGCGAGCACGTCCGCCCCCCGCGTCTCCTCGGTGCCGTTCGGCGAGTCGCCCGCGGCGCTCGCATCGGTCCGTCCCGCAGTCGTCCCGCAGCCGCCCGACGCCCCGCAGCCGCCGCTCGCCGGACCCGGCGACGAGCCGGCCGCCTAGAGCAGCCGCGCGAGCCAGATCTTCGCGACCACGTCGTACTCGACGCGCTCGACCGAGTGGCGGTCGAGCAGCTCGCCGGCTCGCTCGAGCAGCTCCGCCCGCTCCCCCTCTCCGAGCACGGCCACCCAGCTGAACGAGCCGATCCACGCGAGCAGCTGCGGGCGGTCGAGCACGCCGGGGGTGACACTTGACCCCGCGGTCACGGGGCCGAACGCCGGGTCCTCCTCCAGCGCCGCCGCCGGACCGCGATCGGTGAACGCCGGATGCTCCGGGCGGGAGCCGACGATCAGCTCTCCGAGCTCATGGCTCCAGGGCCGCTCGAGGCGCGCCTCCATCCGCAGGATCGCGACGCCGCCGCGCGGTCGCAGGACCCGCCGGATCTCCGGCATCGCACGAGCCTCGTCGAACCAGTGGAAGGCGTCCGCGGCGAACACGGCGTCGACCGAGGAGTCCCCGAGGGGGATCTGCTCGGCCCGCCCGTCGCGCACGCGGCCGGCTCCGATCGCAGCCTCGAGCAGCGCCCGCGTCGGCCCGAGCGGCTCGACCGCGACGAGGTCGAGCCCCGCCGCCAGCAGCGCCTCGGAGAGCTGACCGGTGCCGGCGCCGAGCTCGAGCACCGGCGCTCCCGGGCGCAGCTCGAGCGGCGCGGTCAGCTCGGCGACGGCGGCCGGGTCGTAGCGCGGGCGCCCGGCGTCGTAGGCGGCGGCGTCGGTGAAGCCGCCGACGAGCGGGTGAAGATCCTCGCCGGGCGCGGACGACATCCGATCATCTTCGCCGATGCCGCGATCGGCGCGCTCCGCGGGGAGCGTGCGTCGCACCGCTAGGGTTTCCCGGCCGCCGCGCTCTGCGTGGTGGGACCTCGACGACGATCGGAGAAGGATGAGACGACCTCGGCCGGCGCTGCCCGCGGCGCTGCTGTGCACGGCGCTGCTGGCGGGGTGCGGTGGCGGATCGGGCACGTCCTCGAGCACGTCGCGGACGTCCGCAGGCACCTCGACCGGGTCGGCGGCGACGGTGCCGGGGAGCGCCGACGTCAAAACGGCGGTCGCCAGGTGCCGGCAGGTGATCGCGGCGCAGCCGAAACTCCCGTCGCACGCGAAGGCGAAGCTCGAAGGCGCCTGCGCCGCCGCCGCGCGGGGCGACACGGCGGCGGTCAAGGCCGCGGCCCGCGAAGTCTGCGAAGAAGCGATCGACGCCGCCTCGCTGCCCACGAGCACGAAGCAGGAGGCGCTCGCGGCGTGCCGCAAGTAGGGCGCGCCGGGTGAGCGGTTGCGCGGCGGTCCTCCCCGGACCCGCAGGAGCCCGGGGAGGAGTGCCGTCAGCTCGGGCTCAGCCGACGCCTTCCAGGTACGGCACGAGCGCCGAGTAGAAGGCGTTGCCTTCGATGTTCCCTTCCGGGTCCGCTGCGGCCGGGTCGTTGTGGGCGTATTCGTCTTCCTTGTCGATCAGCGTCAGGTTCGACCGCGGGATGCCCGACTGTTCCGCGAGGTCTTCCGCCGCGGTCAGCACGCTGCCCCCGAACGCTTTGTCGAGTTCCGTCGAGATCGCGAGGATCTTCAGGCTCGTTGGCAGTTCGTGGCCGTGGATCGCGTGCTCGCCCAGCACTTCCTGCGCCGGGTTCGCGTTCCCGTCCGCGACCGCGCCGGTGTCGATCGTGAGCCGTTCCGGGAAGTACCACTCGTCGCCGTCGGCGGTGGGGAAGTCGGTGCCCGCGAGCATTTCCGCGTAGCGGTGCACCGGCGACAGCGCCCCGGTCCCGTTCCAGCCGCGCAGCCCGTCTTCTTTCGGGGTTTCTTCGAGTCCCGCACCGGCGTGGATCTGCGCCGCGAGCAGCGACGGGGGCGAGGTGCCGACGTTGACGCCGTACCCGAACTCGGCTTCGTTGGTGACGGGGATCAGTTCGCCTTTTTCGTTGTGCGGCTTCAGGTACCCCGGCAGCAGCGGGAACCCCTCGGCCAGCGACGCTTCTTCGGGAGCCTGCACGGCCGACTGCGCGCCGAGCGAGGAGAACAGCCCGAGGTACGGCGAGCTGATCCCGCCGAACGCGAGCCACGGCGACTTCTTCGACAGTTTCGAGAGGTCTTCTTCGGCGGCTTCCTTGCTGATCGGCGACGGCGAGCTGCCGCCGTCGTCGTAGACGAGGCCCGACAGGCCGTCTGCGCCGGGTGTGCCGGCGAAGTCCCAGGTCGCGTAGGCGGTCACGACCGAGCCGCCGAGCGAGTGGCCCGCGAGCACCACCTTGCCGCCGCGCGCTTTCGCGGCTTCGATCACGGTGTGCAGGTCTTCGACCGCGACGCTCATCCCCCATTCGCGCGCGAAGCCGAGCTGTTCGTTCGGCAGCATGTTCATGTGGGGCTTGTGCGGTTCGGTTTTCGCGAGGTAGCCGAGGTAGTAGTAGAAGACTTCGGCGGGGGTCGCGAGGCCCTCCTTCGCCTTGTGCAGCATCGACTGGTCCTCGAGCAGGTTCTCGCGCCGTTCGACCGACCAGACCTGCCATTCGGGCAGCCGTTCGGTCAGGCTCTTCGCGAACGGGACGATGTACGGGGCCCCGGCCGAGGTGCCCGGCTCGAACACGACGATGTTGCGAGCGCGCGGGTTGCCGACCCTGACGATGCCGACCTTGTTGAGATCGAGCTTCCCCAGGTGACTGCCCGGCAGCGTCAGCGACGACGGCGTGCCGGGGGCGACCGGCGCCGGGAACCAGTGGCGCGCGATCCGGACCGTGCCCGACGCTGCGGCACTGGCGACGAGTGCGGCGCCCAGCACCGCGAGAACAACGGCGCCAACGCGCCCGAGACGATTCCTTCGCATTCCCTCGCTCCTCTCCCTGGGCCCCCACGGCCCGTTTCCCCGGGGGCCGCAAGTGTCCCCCTCCTCTGGCCAGAAGTTACCACCCAGCCGCTCCGGTCTGACACCGGGGCCTTCGTGTCTCAATCGTTCGCCCCACCTCCGGGACGGATGCGCGCCCAGTCCAGCGGTGGAGGCGAGGTCCATGCCGCGAGCGGGGGCGCGATGTCATCGGCATGCGCGTGTCCCGGTCGGGGTGGCGCGTGGCGTCACGGGGAGGCGCGTGTCCCGGTCGGGGTGGCGCGTGGCGTCACGTGGAGGCGCGTGTCCCGGTCGGGGTGACGCGTGACGTCACCGGGAGGTGCGTGCCCGGTCCGGGGGTGACGCGACGTCACTGCGAGGCGCGCACCCGGTCCGTGAGCGACGCGGCGTATCAGGGTGCTGCGCACCCCGACCCAGGGTGACGCGACGTCCGTGCGGCGCGGTTCCGAGGACTGAGCCCACACCCCGAGGCACGCATCCAGCCCCCGGGCGGCGCGACCGCGCCCGGCCGCGCCTGGCGCCGCACGGATCTCGCGTCACCCCCCCTCGTACAGCGACTCCGAAGCCAGCTCCTTGCCGCCCCCGTCGAACAGGCGGATATCGAGCAGGTCCTGTCGGTAGTCGTCGGGTGCGATCAGCGTGAAGCGCTCGTCGCTCAGCTTGCACTGGTCGACCGCGAGCCCGGCGAGCTCGGCGGTCACGATCGCTCCCCCGGAGACGAGCGGGCGCCCCCAGACCAGCGTCATCGCGGCGAGGGCGTCGCCCTCGCCCCGCCACGTGCCGATCACCTCGTCGCAGACGTCGAGCTTCCAGTCCGGATTGCGCTCCGCCGTCTCCTCCGTGTAGTCGACGTACGCCCAGAAGTCGCTCGGCTCGCCGTCGTCGCCGCCCGGGACGTAGCGCACGAACCCGTAGAGCTCGTAGCCGCCCGCGGTCGCCGCGGTGGCGGGGACGAACGTCCTGCCGTGCCAGCTGCGGTCCGGGTACCAGGCGATCCCCTGCGGCTCGCCGATGTCCTCGGGCGCGTCGCCGAGCGACAGCGCGGCGGCCAGGAACTCCTCGCGCAGCCGCTCCTCCCAGCGCCCGTACGGCAGCGCGTCGTGCGGGGGCTCGGCGGCGAAGCGCGGTACGAAGCGTTCCTCGGGCGGCATCGTGCGGGAGCCTACGTGCTCAGGCCTCCCGCAGCATCCGCGCGGCGTCCTCCGGGGCGACGATGTTGAGGTTGATGTCGGTCGACAGCTCGAGGCCCGCAAGGTGCGTGAGCCGCGGCATCACGTCGATCCGCCAGCAGAACCCCTCGGCGCCCCGCGGCGCGGTCCGCACCCACATGTTCAGCGGCGGGTTTGCGCCCAGCCGACGCGCGAGCCGCTGCAGGCCGTCGTGCAGCAGCGCCGCGCCGCTCGGCCCCGGCTCCTCGAAGCGTGCCCGCGGCGTGCGCGGCACCAGCATCAGCTGAAACGGCAGCCGCGAGGCGAACGGCGCAAGCAGCACGGCCTCGTCGTCGATCGCGACGATCCGCTCGCGCCGCCGCACCTCCTCCGCGACGATGTCGCCCAGCAGGTTCTGGCCCATCGTCCTCGTCTCGTAGGCGGCGGCGCGCTCGCGCTCGCGCGCGACCGCAGCCGGGACGAACTCGAGCGCGTAGAGCTGGGCGTGTGTGTGCGGCAGCGACGCGCCCGCCTCGCGCCGCTCGTTGACGATCAGCTGGACGTACGCGGACCCGGCGTGCTCGCGCATGCGCGCGCGCCACACCTCGACCGCCGCCGCGACCTGCGCGGCCGGCAGATCGGCGAGCGAGAGCACCGACTGCGGGCCGTTGACGATCACCTCGTGACCGCCCTCTGCGGGCAGCGTCGTGAACAGCTCCCCGGCGCCGCGGCCCGCGCCGCCGCCCGGCTCGACGGCGGGCGGCGGGGGCTCGCCCGTCGGCGGGTCGAGCGCGGGGTACAGGTTCGGAACGACGCGCACGGTCCAGCCGGGGGAGTCGGGCGGGCCCCCTCCGGGCCGGACCGCGAACAGCTCCGGCGGCGTGCGGTCCTCGTGGCCCTCGGCGAACGGGTCCGAGGCGGGGTCGATCTCCTCGGCCGGCGCGCAGCGAGGCTCGCCGCCGGGGCGTCGCGAGCGCTCGCCCGCGACGATCGTCCGGTGTCCGCTGAGCGGGTCTACGCGCAGTTCCGGCACGGGCTCAGCCGGCGAGCGCGTAGCGCGCGATGTCGCGTTCGAGCTTCGCGGCGTCGAGGTAGGGACCCTGGTGGATGTACTCGCCGCCGCTGCGATCGAAGAAGACCGTGACCGGGGTGAAGCTCGAGTCCGTTATCGCGACCCCCGCCTGCCCGCTCTGGTCGTAGTAGCTCGGGTAGCTGACGGGGAACGAGCGAAGGAACGCCGACGCCGCGCCCCGCGAGCTGTCGGCCGAGTCGATGCCGATGAACGCGACCTCGCGGCCACGGGCGACGGAGACGCGCTGGAACACGCCGAACTCGTCCCGGCACGGTTCGCACCACGACGCCCACTTGTTGACGACGACCGGTGTGCCGCGCAGCGCCTGAAGCCGTCGGCGCAGCGCCGTCAGCCCGCCGCCGAGCAGCATGCTGCCCTGCTCGTGGAGGGCTTCCAGTGCGGCCGGGGAGCCGGCGAGCCGCGCGCGCATCTGCGCGAGCGACAGGTTCGAGCGGGACGGAGCCTGCGCCGAGGAGCCGCCTCCGATCTCGACGAGCCCCACGGCCACGAGCGCGAGCGCCGCCAGGATCGCGGCGGCGAGGACGATGCGCTGGGGCGTCACGCCGTAAGGGTCGCAGATGCCCGGCCAGCGCCGGGGGGAATGCCGTCCGGACGTGCTATATCCTCAGTTCAGCAAGCCCGGGAGCCGAGGGGCGCCCGGCAAGCGCGCACAGTGAGCGCGCAGCCTTCCGAGTCGCCAGAACCGATAGTTCATCGGCGGCTCTGTCTCGAAGTCCAGAGCCTGCATGGCCGAGCCCACCTCAGTGGCCCTCGCGGCCGCGTCCATTCCGACATCCGCCGAAATCGCGCGGGCGGAGAAGCTCGTCCGCGAGCGCTTCGTCCACGAGGGCGAGGACCCGTCGGTCGTCCTCGCCGAGGGCAGCATCCGACGCCGGGCGCTCGACATGGCGCTCGCGGAGCTCGCCGAGGATCCGAAGGCGAAAGGGCCCTCGACCGCATGGCGCCGGGAGTTCTCGATGCTGCTCGGGCTCGAGCGGATCGTCTCCGAGGAGGAGCCGAAGCTCGTCGACGGAACGGTGCTGTCCGCGCACCAGGTCGACGCCCTGTCCGGCACGCTGACGGCGCTGCTCGCCGAGGCCCAGCGCAGCGCCCCCGGCGGGGAGGCATCCGATTCCGCCTCTCCGGAGCTGCTCGCCTCCGCCGACATCCTCGGCCCCGACGAGCCGCCTCCCGAGCAGCCCGAGGCCGCGCCGGTGGCCGCCGAGGAGGAGGACGACGAGGACGACGAGGAGGACGAGGACGAGGACGACGAGGACGACGACGAGCTCGGCCCGGTCCAGCGCGCCGCGCCTGACGAGGACGAGGACGACGAGCTCGAGGACGAGGAGGAGGACGACGAGGACGAGGACGAGGACGAGGCCGAGGACGCCACCGAGGCCGAGTCCGACGAGGAGCCCCGCGACTGGGTCGACGAGGACGACGAGGAGGCGCTCGCCGAGCAGCCGGAGGACCCGAACGCCGCGAAGCGCTTCTGGTTCGAGCACGCCACCGGGGCCGGCAAGACCGTCGCCGCGCTCGGCTTCGTGGAGGCCTCGCAGACCGGCGGCGTGCTGATCCTCACCCACCGGCGCAACCTCGTCGACCAGTTCCTCGGCGAGCTGCGGGATCGCGGCTACGCGAAGCGGATCAGCAAACCGCTGCTCATGGGCCCACCCACCCAGGACCCCGCCGGCCGCGGCGCGCCGGGCCCCGTCACCGTCGAGACCTATCAGTGGTTCGTGCGCAACGCGGGCAAGATCTCGAGCGCCTACACCGTCGTGATCTGCGACGAGGCCCACACGGCCCTGGGCGAGAAGACCTCCGGCGCGATCCGCGAGTGGACCGGCCCGATCTTCATCGGCATGACCGCGACCGGGGCGCTGATCGCACGGCACGTCACCGATCTGTTCCCGACCCAGACCTCGCGCTTCGACCTCGCGCTGGCCGCGCGGCGGGGCGTGATCGCGCCGCTGCGGTGCGTGCGCATCTCACCCGGCGTCGGCGTCCGCACGATCGCGAAGGTGCCGCTCCGCCGCGGCGAGGTCGACACCGAGTTCGACCAGGACGAGCTCGCCAAACTGCTCGACCAGCAGCCGTTCAACCTCGCCGTCGCGAACCTCTACAAGACGCGCTTCAACGGCGTCCCGGGCGTCGTCTACGCGGCCGGCGTGCGGCACGCCTACAACCTCGCCGAGGCGTTCCGCGCCGAGGGGATGAAGGCGCAGGCGGTGTCGGGCGAGACCCCCAAGCGCGAGCTCGTCGAGATCCTCGCCCGCTACGAGCGCGGCGACATCGACGTGCTGATCAACGCCCAGCTGCTCGCGGAGGGTTGGAACAGCCCCCGTGCAACGGTCTGCGTGCACCTCGCCCCGACCGCATCGAAACGGATCTACCAGCAGCGCGTCGGCCGTGTCACCCGCCGTCACCCGGGCAAGGAGGCCGGCCTCGTCGTCGACTTCGTCCACCCTGCGACCAAGAACGACGACCCGGTCGTGACGCTGCACTCGCTGCTCGATCGCGACGTCTACCGCGGCGGCGCGATCGTCGTCGGGCCGGTCCGGCGCGGACGCGGGCGGCGCATGCGCGTCGAGCGCCGGGTGCTGCCCGTCTGCGCCGAGGAGGAGCGGCGGTTCGCGGTCTTCGAGCGCGAGCTGTGGCGGATCGCCGTCGAGCACCTCGACTACGGCGAGCAGCACGTCTGGGCTGCGCTCGCGGGCGCCCGCGTCGCGCCGAACGGCTGGCGCCGTGCTCGCGCGATGCTCCACTTCGATCGCACCGGCGAGCTCAAGGGCCGCTTCCTGATCACCGCCGTCCAGCGGAACAAGAACGCCCAGCTGCGCCTGCGGGCGCTGTCCGACATCGCCGCGCTGCGCGACCCCGACGCGTTCGACGACGCGATCGACATCATCGGCACCTGGCCCCGCGACGAGCGCAAGGAGGCCACGAAGATCATGCTGCGGGCGCTCGTCGAGCGGCGCATCGGCCGGCGCGACCAGGCGAACGCCTGGATCTGGCGTCTCGCGGAGTACACCCGCGACGTCCACGAGGAGTACGCGGTGCAGCGCTGGCCCGAGACGAAGCGGCTGCTGGGCCTGCTCGTCAACTCCGCAGGAGGCGCCCACGCCCGCAACGCGCGGCGCTTGATCCACGCCGCCCGCAAGCAGGACCGGCGGCTCGCGGCGGCGCTGCTCGCCGCGGCGCTGGCGCATACCCCGGAGGCCGAGGAGGCGCTGCGCGGCGCCCGCACGCGGATGGCGCGCAAGCCGCCCGCGCTCGCCCGGGAACTGCTGCGCAACTTCCCGAAGCGGCGCGCGCGCAACGGTCGCCGCCGGCGCAAGGGGGGACGGGCGCAGGAGCCGAACGGCGCGGCGACGCCAGCTCGCGAGGCCGCCCCCGCGAACGGCGCCGGGCCCGAGGCCGGGGTCGCTCCGGCGGCTGCGAACGGCGCCTCCCAGCAGCAGAGCGGCAACGGCGATGGCGCGCCCGCCGGCAACGGGCGGGCCCGCTCCCGTGCCAGGCGCAACCGTCAGCAGCCGCGAGCGGGACGCAACGGCAACGGCGAGGGCTCGTCGCATGGCCGGGACGACCCGGACGAGGACGCCAGGGGCGCGAGCGAGCCAGAGCCCGTCGCCTGATCGGGAGCAGCGAGGAGGACGCCGAGAGCACGCGGCGAGGCGGAGCTCCGAGCGGCGGACCCGACGGCTACCCGGGAGGCAGCAGGTGCACCTCGCCCGACCCGAGCGCCGTGCGTCCCCCGCCCGGGAGCTCGACCACCAGCCGCCCGTCGCCGTCGACCCCCGCCGCGACCCCGACGCCCTCGCTCCCCGCCGGCACCGCGCCGCCGGGCGCCGGGCTCCACGCGATCTCCCGTCCGCGCAGCGCGTCGCGCTCGCTCCAGGCGGCGAGGGTCTGCTCGGGCGGCTCGGACAGCCGCCGCGCCAGCGCGTCGAGCAGCGAGCCGAGCAGCGCCTCCAGATCGTCCCGATCGAGCCCCAACGTCGCCGCGGTCCCGTGCAGCTCTGCCGGCAGCTCCTCGACCCGCAGCGCCGCGTTGAGGCCGATGCCGAGCACCGCCCAGTTCTCCCCGTGCCCACCCATTCGTGCCTCGACGAGGATCCCCGCGAGCTTCGCCGGCGGCCCCGACCCGCCCGGCAAGACGACGTCGTTCGGCCACTTGATCGCCGTGCGGGGGCGCCGCTCGGCGCCGGGGGCGGCGTCCGCCGCGTCGCAGACCGCGACGGCCGCGGCCAGCGGCAGCATCCGCGGCGCCGGTGCGAGGATCAGCGACATCAGCAGCGAGCTGCCGGGCGGCGCCGACCAGGTGCGACCCTGGCGGCCGCGGCCGGAGGTCTGCTCGGCGGCGGTCACGAGCGAGCCGTGCGGCGCCCCGGCGGCCGCGAGCTCGCGCGCCCGCTCGTTGGTCGAGCCGGTGCGCCGCAGGTGCAGCCTCGGCGTGCCGAGCGCGGCGCTCAACCGGTCCCGACCAGCAGCTCGTCGTGCCGGCCGGCGCCGACGAGCTCCGCCGCGGACCCGCGGTTGACCGCGAGCGCGAGCATCCCGAGCCCGTCCTGGTAGAGCAGCAGTCCGCCGGGGGCCACGTCGGCGAACGTCCGCGCGACGGTCGCCATGTGCTGTCCGGAGGCGGCCCGCACCCAGACCTCGTCACCGGGCTCGATGCCGCGCTCGGCGAGCTGCGTCAGCTGCCCGTCGAGGATCAGGTTCCCGAAGGTGTCGCAGTGCAGCACGTGCAGCTCGAGGCCGGCATCGGTCTGCACCGCGACTGGGATGTTCAGGCGCCGCAGGCTCGCCGGGTCGATCGGCTCGCCGAGCTCGTCGGGCCGCACCCCGTCGGCCAGCGCGGCGGCGACCGGCGCGAAGATGTCGCGCCCGTGGAAGGTCGCCGACACCGGCTCGAGCCGCTCGTGGCTGTGTTCGACCTCGACCGCTTCGGCGACGCCGCCGAGCCGTTCGCAGACCGGCATCAGCAGTCCGTTGTCGGGCCCCACCAGCAGCCGGTCGTGCTCGGCGGTGCGCACGGCGACCGCGCGCCGGCCCCGCGCGCCGGTCGTCCCCACGCCCGGGTCGACGACCGCGAGGATGATCGCGTCCGGCAGGTATGGCAGCGTCGCCCGCAGCACGATCGCGCCGGTGTGGACGTCGTGGCGCGGGATCGCGTGGGTCAGGTCGATCACCCGCGCCGCCGGCGCAGCGGCGGGCGATCACGGCGTGGCAGACCCCCACGAACTCGTTGCCGAGCCCGTAGTCCGACAGGAAGGTGATCACGGGCGCTGTCATTTCTCTGACTGAATACCACCGCCGTGGGACGACTCGGCGGCATCGGCGACGAGCGCCGCGACGACGCCGTCGATGTCGTGGCTCGCGGCCTCGACGTGCGGCTCGAGACCGTGCTCGCGCAGCGCCTCGCTCGTGATCGGGCCGATCGAGACGAGCCGCGCGTTCCCTGAGAGAGCCTCAGGGCCGCCGATCGCCGCGAGGAAGAAGCGCACCGTCGAGGCCGACGTGAACGTCACGTAGGCCGCCGACCGCGCCCGTGCGAGCACCTCCGGCGGCGGTGTCTCCGCGACGGTCTCGTAGACGTCGAGCGTGTCGACGGCGGCGCCCCGTGCGGCCAGCGCCTCGGGCAACAGCTCGCGCGCGCCGGCGGCGCGAACGACCAGGGCGCGGGAGACCGGGAGCCCCTCGAGCGCATCGGCGAGCCCCTCGGCGACCGAGCGCTCGGGGACGACGTCGGCGCGGATCCCCCGCGCGGCGAGCGCGGCCGCCGTTCCGGGCCCGATCGCCGCGACGCGAGCTCGCGCCAGCGACCGCGCGTCGCGCGGGGGGTCGGCCGACCCGAGCCGCTCGAACAGCCCCGCGACGCCGTTGACGCTGGTCACGCACACGAGGTCGTAGGGCGCCGGGTCGAGCGGCGGACCCGGCAGCGCGCGCACCGCGATCGCGGGCGCCTGCACGACGTCCGCGCCGAGCTCGGCGAGGCGACGCGCGAGCCCGCTCGCCTGGGCGCGCGCACGGGTGACCGCGACCGTGACGCCGGCGAGCGGTCCGCGCTCGCGCCAGGCGAGCCGGCCCGCCAGCCCCGCGACCGCGCCGACGACGGTCACCGACGGCGGCCGGACGCCCTCGCGCTCGGCCTCCGCGACGATCGTCGCGAGCGTCCCGGAGACGGTCCTCTGCGCCGGCAGGGTGCCCGATTCGACCAGCGCGACAGGCTCCTCCGGCGAGCGCCCGCCGGCGAGGAGCCGCTCGGCGATGGTCGGCAGCGCGCCCACCCCCATGTAGAAGACGAGCGTCCCCGGAAAGGTGGCGAGCGCGTCCCAGTCGACGGAGTCCTCGCTCCCATCGCGCGTGTGGCCGGTGACCAGCGCCACGGCGGTCGAGAGGCCGCGGTGCGTGACCGGGATCCCGGCATAGGCCGGCGCAGCGAGGCCCGCGGTGATGCCCGGGACGACCTCGAACGGGATGCCCGCCTCGCGCAGCGTCAGCGCCTCCTCGCCGCCGCGGCCGAACACGAACGGGTCGCCGCCCTTCAGCCGCACCACCGTCCGTCCGGCGCGGGCATGCTCGAGGATCAGCGCTTCGGTCTCCTCCTGCGGCACGGCCGGGCCACCGCCCTGCTTGCCGACGAACACCAGCTCGGCGTCGGCGCGCGCGCCGTCCAGCGCGCCCGGCCCGACCAGCCGGTCGTAGAGGATCACGTCCGCGCTCGCGATCAGCTCGAGCGCACGCGCCCCCAGCAGACCCGGGTCCCCGGGGCCGGCGCCGACGAGGTATACGCGCCCGCCGTCAGCGGCGCCCATCGCCCGCCTTCTCCCGGGCCTGCTCGAGCAGCCCGTCCGCGCCGACGGCGCGCAGGCGCTCCGCGGCATTCGCGCCGAGCGACTCCGGGTCCGTCACCGAGCCGTCCAGCTCGTCGGCCGCCCAGGCCGAGCCGTCGGGCACGCCGACCCATGCCCGCAGCCGCAGCCCGCCCACGCCGTCGGGCCGCGCGTGCGCGCCGAGCGGCGTGTCGCAATCCGCCGCGAGCGCGGTCGCGACAGCGCGCTCCGCAAGCAGGCAGCTCAGGGTCGGGAGATCGGTGACGGCCTCGGCCGCGCCCCGCGCCGCGGCGTCACCCGCCCGCCCCTGCAGCGCCAGCACCCCCTGGCCGGGGGCGGGGACGAACCTCGCGGGGTCGAGCGCGCCGCCGGCCTCGCCGCCGCGGCCGAGGCGGTCGAGCCCGGCCCGCGCGAGCACGATCGCATCGAGGCGCCGCTCGCCATCCGCGAGCCGCGCGAGGCGGGTGTCGACGTTGCCGTGCAGCGGCACGACCTCGAGGTCCTCTCGAGCGGCGCGCAGCTGTGCGACCCGGCGCAGGCTGCTCGTGCCGACGCGCGCCCCGTCGGGCAGCGCGGCCAATGACGCGACGCCGCACAGCACGTCCTCCGCGGCGGCGCGCGCGGGCGCGCCGAGCAGCGCGGTGCCGTCTGCGAGCTCGCCGGGCACGTCCTTGGCGGAGTGCACCGCGAGGTCGACCCGCCCCTCGAGCAGGGCCCGCTCGAGCCCGTCGACCCAGCGCGACTTGTCGCCGCCGCGCGAGCCCCCGTCGCCGCCGGTCGCGATCGGCACGAGCTCGGCGTCGACGCCGGTCGCGCGGATCATCGCTGCGAGGAGCTCGGCCTGCGCGAGCGCCAGGGCGCTGCGCCGGGTCCCGATTCGCATCAGAGCTGGCTGCGGGAGCGCCGCTGCTCGAGGTCGTGGACCTCGGCCAGCTCGTCGTGCGCCTCGGGCGCCCCGGCGGCGTCGTCGCCGCGCAGCGCGAACAGCTCGCGGACGAGCTCGAGGCTCGCGTGGCCGCGGTCGCCGTCGAGTCCGCGCATCCGGATCGTGGGCTCGTGCAGCAGCCGCGACATCACCGCGCGGGCGATCGCCTCGACGCGCGCGACGTCGCGGCCCGTGGCGGCCTCCCAGCGACCGGCGTTCTCCGCGAGGACCTGTTCGACGATCTCGTTGCCGTGCTCGCGCAGCGCCGCGATCGTCGGCAGCGCGTCGAGCTGGCCGAGCCAGCGCGCGAAGCGGTGGATCTCCTCCTCGACGATCTCGGCCGCGCGCGGCGTCTCCCCCTCGCGCGAGCTGAGGTTGCGGGCGATCACGGCCTGCAGGTCGTCGATGTCGTAGAGGGTCACGCCCTCGAGCTCGGCGCAGGCCGGGTCGACGTCGCGCGGCACGGCGATGTCGATCAGCAGCAGCGGCCGGCCTTCGCGCTGGGCGACGACGAGCTCGAGCTCCTCGCGGCCGACGATCGGATGAGGCGAGGCGGTCGAGGACAGGACGATGTCCGCCGCGAGCAGCTGCTCGGGCAGGCTCTCGAGCCCGACGACGGTGCCGCCGAAGCGCTGCGCGAGGCTGAGCGCGCGGTCGGCGTGGCGGTTGGCGACGAAGATCGTGCCCGGCGCCCTGCTCGGCGAGCGCCCGCGCGGTCAGCTCGCTCGTCTCGCCGGCGCCGAGGATCACGACGTGGCGCTCCTGCAGCTCGCCGATCGCGCTCAGCGCGAGGTCCACAGCGACCGAGGGGACGCTGACGCGGCTGGCGCCGATCGCGGTCTCCGAGCGGACCCGCTTGCCCGTCGTCAGCGCGGCGGCGAACAGGCGGTTCGAGAGCGGCCCGGTGGCGCCGGCGCGCGCCGCGGTTTCGTGGGCGCGCCGGACCTGTCCCTGGATCTCGGCCTCGCCGACGATCATCGACTCGAGGCCCGCCGTGACGCGGTAGAGCTGGCGCGCGGCGTCGCAGTTGCGCGGCGAGTAGATCGCCTCGGCGAGCTCGGTGGGACGGATGCCGGCGCGGCGCGCGAGCAGCCCCAGCACGTCGCCCTCGGCCTGCACCGCGTCGCCGACGACGAGGTAGACCTCGGTGCGGTTGCACGTCGAGATCACGACCGCCTCGCGGACCTCGTCGGTCGCGACGGCGGTGCGCACGAACTCCTCGGCCTCGCTCTCGCTGAACGCGAGGCGTTCGCGCAGCGAGACCGGCGCGGTCTTGTGCGAGATGCCGAGGGCGAGCAGCTCGCTCATTCGCTCGCGCTCCGCCGGCGCCGGCGTTGGCGCCGTCCCCGCGCCGCGCTCGTCGAGCTGCTCCAGCAGCTCGCCCAGCCGGCGCTCGGTGCGGCTGACCCGCACGGCCATGATCGCGAGGTAGACGAGGACCATCGCGAACAGCACGATGTAGGCGGCCGCGACGTACTTGCCCGCGGTGTGCAGCGGCAGCGCCGGGAGCTCGGCGATCACGGCCGTCATCCGGCCGTCCCCGGCGCCGAGCCCGGCCCGAGCCTCGCGCTGCCCGCAGCGGCTCGGGCGCACCGGTCGCGGGCCTCGCGGGCGGCGCTCCCGGCGATCGCGCTCGGCGCCGCGCGAGCGCCCGCCCCAGGCGGCCTCCTCGCCGGTCAGCCGCCGCAGCGCGCGGACCTGCGCGCGCAGGTGCTTGGTGGTCAGCTCGTACTTGCAGAGCGTCGTCCACAGCAGCGCGATCGCCGCGAGCGAGACGAGGAACGTGAGCGCCATCGAGCCCGGGAGGTTCGAGGTGCTGCCGAGCACGCGCGGGTGCAGGTACTGGGTCGAGAGGCGCACGGCGATGAAGTTCATCGGCACGAACGCGCCGGCGGTGATCGCGAACACCGAGGCGTAGCGCGACTGGCGCTCGGGGTCCTCGATCGCGAAGCGCAGCGGCTGGTAGGTCGCGTAGAGCAGGAACACGATCAGGTAGGAGACGAGCGTCGGCTCGTTCCACACCCACCAGTGCCCCCACGAGCCCTTCGCCCAGATCGAGCCGGTGATCAGCGTCGCGAGGGCGAAGATCAGGCTCATGTGGATCGCGACGTAGGAGCGGAGGTCCCAGCGCGGATCGCGGGTGCGCAGGTGCTGGATCGCGAGCAGGCCGCCGAGCACGAACCCGCACAGCGAGACGATCGCGAGCGGCACGTGGACGTAGAAGATCTTCTGCAGGAAGCCCTGTTCGGCTTCCAGCGGCGCGTAGAAGAAGACGAGCGCGAGCGAGGCCGAGATCGCGACGACCGTCGCGATGCTCAACGCGCGCAGGCCTTTGCCGTGGGGCCGTGAGGTCATCGGGTGCTCAGTCCTCCAACAGGAAATCGAACAGGGCGTAGGCGATCAGCCCGAACAACAGATCATAGACCCCGAGTGTCGCCAGCCACCGCCCTTGCAGGCCGCCGCGGTGGGTGAACTCGAACAGCGGCGAGGTCAGACGGGCGCCGCCGATCACGATCGGCACGAACAGCGGCAGCGACAGCAGCGGGCCGAGCAGGTCGCGGGCGCGGGTGCGCACGGCCAGCGCGGCGACGAGCGTGCCGATCACCGCGACGCCGAGGTCGCCGAGCGCGAGGGCGACGATCAGGCCGCCGAGCGCGGGCCCGACGGACGGGCCGAGCAGCAGCAGCGAGAAGGCGGGAACCGCGACGATCTCGAGCACGACGAGGTACGCGAGCAGCGTCAGCGACTTCGCCACCATCAGCGCGCTGCGGTCGACCGGCGCGAGCAGGAAGCCGTCGAAGCCGCCCTCCTCGGCGTCGGCGACGAACAGCCGGTTGACGCCGAGGATCGCCGCGAACAGCAGGGTCACCCAGAGGATCCCGGCGGCCAGGTCGCCTTCGACGCTGCCGCGGTTGAGGGCGAAGTGGAAGATCACGAACGTGGTCACGGCGAACAGCGACATCGCCGGCACCGACTCGAGCGTGCGCAGCTCGACGAGCAGCTCCTTGCGCAGCAGCGCGCCGACGGTGCGTAGCCAGGCCGACCTGGTGCGGCTCGCCGTGGCGGGGGTACGGTGGCCGGCGCCGGCTGGCTTCTCGCCGAGCGCGGCGCTCACCGGTACAGCTCCGTGATCTGCTGCGGCGTCGAGCGCCGCGGCCTCGGCGAGCAGCGCCGGGCGCCCGGCGCGCAGCCCGAGCACGAGATCGGCCTCCGCGAGCCCGCCGCCCGGGTCGTGGCTGCAGATCACGCGGGAGCGCCCGGAGGAGGGGCCGATCAGCGGCGCGACGAGCTCGACCGCCGCCGGGTCGAGGTTCGCGTAGGGCTCGTCGAGCAGCAGCAGCTCCGGGCCGTGGAGCACGGCTCTCGCGATCGCGACGCGCTGGACCATGCCGCGCGAGAGCGTGCGCAGCGGCTCGTCGGCGCGCCGCGACATCTGGACCTGGTCGAGCACGGCGCCGATCCGCCCGTCGCTCGACGCCGTGCAGGCGCGCGTGGTAGCGGAGGTTCTCGCGCGCGGTGAGCTCGCGGTAGAGCAACGGCTCGTGCGCGAGCAGGCCGATCCGGCCCCGCACCGCCCAGGCCTCGTCGGGCAGCGGGCTGCCGAGCACCGACACGACGCCGGCGTGGGGCCGCAGCAGCGTCGCGAGCACGCGCAGCAGCGTGGTCTTGCCGGCGCCGTTCGGGCCGAACACGACGAGCGTGCGCCCTGCGGGCAGCGTCAGGTCGACGCCGTCGAGCGCCTCGCGTTCGCCGTAGCGGCGGATCACGCCGCTCAGCTCGAGCGCCGGCGCCTCGGTGGTGGCCTGCGAGCTCACCTGCGAAGCCTAGAGCCCGCAGGGCGAGCTGCTCCAGCGGGCCCGCGGCCGTGCCGCGGTGCCGAGACGCGGCGGCCGGCCGTCGCGCGCGCCTCGCGACGGTGGGCACGGCGCCTGCCCGCATCGCACCCACGCAGGCTGCCGAGCCGTCAGCGTTCGACAGGCGGCGTCCGGGCGTTCGTCGCCGGTACCCTTTGCCGCAATGCGCGCTTGGTTCGCAGGGAGGCGTTGGGTGCGGCGGATGGCGCTCGCCGTCGGCGCGGTCGTGCTCTGCGCGGCGCTGCTGATCGGCGGGGCGAACGCCTACGTGCTGCTCAGCTCGAGCGGCGAGGCGACCTCTCGGCTCGCGCAGGTCCCCGATGCCGAAGTGGCGCTGGTGCTCGGCGCGTACGTCGAACCCGACGGACGCATGAGCCAGATGCTGGCCGACCGCGTGCAGGGCGCGTTGGAGCTCTGGCGACGCCCACAAGGTGGGCAAGATCCTCGTCTCCGGCGACCACACCACCTGGGCCTATGACGAGCCGGACACGATGCGGCGCGCGCTGCAGGCCGACGGCGTCCCCGGCGCCGACATCTTCACCGACCACGACGGCATCGACACCTGGGCCAGCGTGGTGCGCGCGCGCCGCGTGTTCGGCGTGCGCAGCGCGATCGTCGTCACGCAGGGCTTCCACATGCCCCGCGCCCTCTACCTGGCGGGTCAGGCCGGCCTCCGCGCGCGCGGCTTCGTCACCGACCTGCACGGCTACGGCGAGCAGGGCACGCTCAGCTCGCTGCGCGAGGTGCTGGCGCGGGTCAAGGCCGTCTACCAGGGTGCGACCGGCGCGCCCGGTGCAGCTCGGCCCGAAGATCGCCCTCGGCGGGGACGGGCAGTCGAGCTGGGGGCCGCAGCGCCCGCCGTCGCCGGCTCGAACGGTCCCGGCAGCCTGACGGCGCCGTCCGCCCGCGGGCGGGTGGGTGGGACACGGCGGCCGAGCGCCTCGCGCCGGATCGGCCTTCGCGCGCAGCGCGCGGCGCAACTGTCGGAGTCCGGACGGTTTTCAGCGACAGGCAACGCTTCGTCCACCTCGTGCCCCCGGAGGGGAGTGATGGAACCGAAAATCTGGCCCCTCGACCCGATCTCCGCCGCGGTCCTCGTGGCCCGGGTGATCGACGAGCTCGACGCCTCCAGCGAGGAGGAGCGCGACGAGCTGCTCTGCGAGCTCCTCGACACCGCGTGGGGCAACCTCTGGGCGCAGAACCAGTAGCCCGACGCCGCGCACCGTAGGATCAGACCGACGGCGTGGGCCTCCTGCGCGCGGGCGATCAGCTCGCGCACGGCCTGCTCTCCGGCCTGCGGGTCCCGCAGCAGCTCGATCGGGTCCGGATCGCCGCCGACGATTCCCTCGAAGAACTCCTTGCGGTCCTGGTAGGTGGGCAGCGTCCCCTTGGCCCAGCCGCGGACCTCGTTGAGCAGCACCGCGAGCCGCGCGTAGGGCTCGCCGAACTGGGCCTGCGACCTCGCGCTTGATCCGCTTCGCCAGCGCCGGCGAGGCGCCGGCCGTCGAGATCGCGATCGCGAGCGGGCCGGTGCGCACGATCGCCGGCAGGATGAAGTTGCACAGCGGCGGCACGTCGACGACGTTGACCAGCATCGCGCGGCGCTCGGCGTCGTCGTAGACCGCGATGTTGACGTCGGTGTCGTCGGTCGCGGCGATCACCATGAACACGCCCTCGAGGTCGGAGGCGCCGGCGTACTCGCGCCGCTCCCAGCGGATCGAGCCCTCGCGCGCGCAGCTCCTGCAGCGCCGGCTCGGCGTCGGGCGCGATCAGCGTCACCTCGCCGTCGCAGGCGAGCAGCCCCTCGACCTTCTCGAGGCCGATCTCGCCGCCGCCGACGACCACGCAGCGCCTGCCGCTCAGCTTCAGGCAGGCGATGTAGAAGGGGGTGTCGAGCATCCCCTGCACGCAGCTCTGGTCGCAGATCCCCTTGCGGAGCTGGCAGACGCACTCCTTGCCGGCGTAGGCCTGGGCGGGCATGGGTCAAGGGTAGTCGAGGGCCGGCGTCGCTCCGGCTCGCGCGGCGCTCTCAGCCGCGCGGAAGGCCTCGCCCGAACGCCCGCGCGACCAGCCGCGCGAGCGTGAGCGCGCCCGCCCGCCAGGCGTGCTCGCGATCGGACTCGCGCTGCGAGCGCAGTCGCGCGACGGCCGCGCGCCGCGCGCCCCGTGGTCGCGTCGTAGGGCGCCCACCACAGTCCGCGCAGCCCCGGCGGGTCCCAGGTGATCAGCTTCTCCTGCGCGCACGCGCGCAGCCCGGTCTGGCCGAGCGTGCGGCCGAGCCCGCCTCCCGCCGCGGCGCCCCACGGCCCGCGCGAGACGGTCGGTCCGGGCAGGTGGTCGTTCATCCAGACCATCCCCGCCCGCAGCTCGCGAGCGATGCGCGTACCGCGGTAGCGGTCGGCGGTCCACACCGACACGCCGAGGTTGTAGTCGCCCTCGTTCGTCGCGGGCGATCGCCTCCTCCTCCGACTCCACCCGGTAGACCGCGAGCACCGGCCCGTCGACCGGCTCGCGGGCGATCCGGGCCTCGACCGGCACGCCGCTCAGCACCGTCGCCCCGTACCAGGACCCCGCCGCCGGCAGCGAGGAGCCCTCGATCGGGCCGCCGCAGTGCATCCGCGCGCCGAGCCCGACCGCCTCATCGACGAGCTCCCGGACCCGCTCCAGTCGCGCCTGCCGAGGACAGCGGGCCGAGCTGCGTGCGGTCGTCGGCGGGGTCGCCGGCGCGCAGCGACCGCGCCGCGTGTACGAGCCCGGCGAGGAACTGCTCGTAGACCTCGCCCACGGCGTAGACCCGCTCGACCGATCCGCGCGCCTGCCCGGCGCCGGCGCAGCCCGCCCACAGCGCGCCGTCGACCGCGCGCTGCACGTTCGCGTCGGCGAGCACGAGCATCGCGTCCTTGCCGCCGAGCTCGACGGTCACCTCCTTCTCGCGCGAGACGCACGCGCGCGCGACCTCGCGGCCGATCGCCGGCGACCCGGTGAACAGGATCTTGCCGGCGTCCGAACGCGCCAGCGCGACGCCCGTCTCGGGGCCGCCGTGGACGATCCGCACGAGCCCCTCCGGCAGTCCGGCCCGCGCGAGCACCCGGCCGATCCGCTCGCCGGCGAGGCAGGCCCGCGCCGCCGGCTTGAAGGCGACGCCGTTGCCGGCCAGCAGCGCCCCGGCGATCTGCCCGAGCGGCTGCGCGAACGGAGCGCTGCCGGCGCCGATCACGCCGACGACGCCGTACGGCTCGAAGGCGAGACGGCCGCGCTTGGCGAGCGCGAGCGAGCGGCTGACCCGCACCGAGCGGCCGCCGAGCACCTCGGCGCCCTCGTCCGCGATCCAGCTCAACGCGTCGATCGCGGCGAGCAGCTCGAGCGCGGCGACCTCGCCGCGCGGGCGGCCCTGCTCGGCCACCAGCAGGTCCGCGAGCTCGTCGAAGTCGTCGATCACGGCCTGCGCCATGCGATGCATGTAGCGGGCGCGGTCGGAGACGCGCAGCAGCGCCCACAGCGGCTGCACCTTCGCGATCGCGGCGACGACGCCGGCGACCTCGCCGGGGACGGTCGCCGCGACGGCGCCGAGCTCGGCGCCGGTCGCGGGGTTGCGCGAGCGCACCCGCGCGGCGGTGTCGTGGCCGGCGATCGCCATCAGCGCCGATTATCCATCCTCGCCGGTCCCCTCCCGCGCGCCCGCGCGCTCGCGCCTGATCCGCTCGAGGCGCGCCGCGAGCTCGGCCTCGGCCGCGTCCGGCCGGTAGAAGCGCTCGCCGGCGACGCCGGCGGGGGCGAGCTCCTGCGGGACCGACGTGCCCGGGCAGGCGGTGAGGGTTCTCGTAGCCGCCCCGCTCCTGGCCGGGCCTCGGCCCGCTTCGCAGCCACGGCGGCACCGCTTCGGCGCCGTGCTCGCGGACGTGCGCCTGTGCGGCCGAGAGCGCGCGCCCGGCAGCGTCGGACTTCGGCGCGAGCGCCAGGTAGATCGCCGCCTGCGCGAGCGCATAGCGCGCCTCGGGGAGGCCGACGTGCTCGACGGCCGCGGCCGCGGCGGTCGCCACCGACAGCGCGCCCGGGTCGGCGTTGCCGATGTCCTCGGAGGCGAGGATCACCATCCGCCGCACGATGAAGCGCGGGTCCTCTCCGCCCTCCAGCATCACCGCGAGGTAGTACAGCGAGGCGTCCGGGTCCGAGCCGCGGGTCGCCTTGATCCAGGCCGAGGCGTAGTCGTAGTGCTTGTCGCCGGCCTTGTCGTAGAGCACCGCACGGCGCTGCAGCGCGTCCTCGGCGCGAGCCAGCGACACAGCCGGCTCGCCGAGCTCGGCTGCCGTCTCGATCGCGAGCTCGAGCGCGTTCAGGGCGGTGCGCGCGTCGCCTTCGCTACGCGCCGCGAGGAAGTCGATCGCCTCGGGAGCGACGGTCGCCCCGTCCGGCGTCGCCCGGCGCAGCACGTCGGCGAGCTCCGCCGCGCTGAGGGACTGCAGCGCGTAGACGCGCAGCCGCGAGAGCAGCGCGCCGTTGACCTCGAACGCGGGGTTCTCGGTGGTCGCACCGATCAGCGTCACCAGGCCCTCCTCGACGGCAGGGAGCAGGGCGTCCTGCTGCGCCTTGTTGAAGCGGTGGATCTCGTCGAGGAACAGGACCGTGGCCGGGCCGCCGCCCGCGCGGCGGCTTCTCGCCCGCTCGATCACCGCGCGAACCTCGGCGCGCCCGGCGGCGACCGCGCTGAGCTCCTCGAAGGCGGCTCCCGAGCGTGCCGCGACGATCCGCGCGAGCGTCGTCTTCCCCGAGCCCGGCGGTCCGTACAGGAGCATCGAGTGCGGCCGCCCCTGGTCGATCGCGGTGCGAAGCGCCGAGCCCTCCGCGAGCAGGTGGGACTGCCCGACGAACCCCTCCAGCGTGCTCGGCCGGGACCTCGCCGCGAGCGGCTGATCCGATGCCGGAACCGCCGCCGGCGCCGCGTCGGCGCTCGAGCCCTGGTTGGCGTCTTCGTCGAACAGGGTATCCATCTGTCTGAGTATGTCCGCGTTGGGCGGGCCGGGAGTCCAAGCTTTGCGGAAGGTGGCCTCCGAGCCCCGTCGAACCTGTAGATTCGGGTCGTCACGTTGCGTTTCGTTCACATAACACCTGGGAGAAGGCGCTAGATGGCGATCGGCGGTTCCGAGGCACTCGAGGCCTCTGACAGCGCTGGCTCGCAACTCGACTTCCTCGACCTCGGAGGCGAGATCGCGGCGCGGTCTCCGCTGCAGCTGTTCTGGCGGCGCCTGCGCCAGGACCGGGTCGCCCTCATCTCCGGCGGGTTCATCGTGTTCCTGATCGTGCTCGCGATCGCGGCACCGCTCGTGATCAAAATCCTCGGCCTGCCCGGGCCGAACGTCCAGAACCTCAACCTGACCGACGAATTCGGCTCCCCGCTCGGTCCGACGTCCGCCCATCCCTTCGGCGTCGACCAGCTCGGCGAGGACGTGATGTCACGAGTGATCTACGGCACGCGCATCTCGCTCGAGGTCGGGATCATCGGCACCGCGCTCTCGACCGTGATCGGCGTCGCCGTTCGGCCTCGTCGCCGGCTTCTACCGCGGCTGGGTCGACACGCTCATCTCGCGCACGATCGACGTCGTGCTGTCGATCCCGCTGCTGCTGCTCGGGATCGGGATCGGCGCGGCCTGCGCCGTCAAGGGCTGCATCAAGGGCGCGATCCAACCGGGGCTGTCGGTGATCATCTTCCTGATCGTGTTCGCGACCTGGCCGTACATGGCGAGGATCGTCCGCGGGCTCGTGCTGTCGCTGCGCGAGCGCGAGTTCGTCGATGCGTCGCGCGCGCTCGGCGCCTCGAACGCGCGGCATCATGCTGCGCGAGATCCTGCCGAACCTGACGGCGCCGATCATCGTCTACGCGAGCCTCCAGATCCCCTCGAACATCCTGATCGAGGCGGCGCTGTCGTTCCTCGGCGTCGGCATCAGGCCGCCGACCGCCAGCTGGGGGCAGATGATCGCCTCGGCGACGCCGATCTTCAACACGGCCTGGTGGTACATGGTCTTCCCGGGCGCCGCGCTGCTGCTGACGGTGCTCGCATTCAACTTGCTGGGCGACGGGCTGCGTGACGCCCTGAACCCAAGGGGCGCCCGGTGACGGGCGCTCGGTCCACAACACAGGAGGCGACTCAATGAGGTCGATCAGAACGGCCGTGGCACTCGCGGCCGTAGCCGTGCTCGCGGTGGTGCTCGCGGCATGCGGCTCGAGCTCGAGCAAAACCACGAGCAGCGGAAGCAGCTCGGGCGGCTCGGGCAGCGTCAGCACAGGCGGGTACAAAAGCCCCGAAACCGAGTCGCTGACCGGTGGCAAGAAGGGCGGGACCCTGCAGGTGCTGGACGAAACGGACTTCGAACACATCGACCCAGGGATCATGTACTACTCGCTCGACTACGAGGTGGGCTATGCGACGCAGAGCTCGCTGTACATGGACAAGCCCAACACGGCCTCCGAACCGACCCCCCTCCTTGCGGAAGGGGCGCCTGAAATCTCCGCTGACAGCAAGACCGTCACGGTCAAGCTGAAGGAAGGCGTGAAGTTCTCGCCCCCGGTGAACCGCGAAGTCACTTCCGAAGACGTCAAGTACGCGTTCGAACGTGCGGCCAACCCGAACGTCGCGAACCCGTACCTGCAGGCTTACTTCGCGGCGGTCGAAGGCGTGCCGAAGGCGACCGGCGGTCCGATCATCGGGCATCACGACGCCGAACAAGCACACGATCGTCTTCAAACTCACCGAACCGAAGGCGCAGATCGTCGCTGACGCGCTGCAGATGCCGATCACGATGCCGGTGCCGAAGGAATACGCGGCGAAGTACGACGCGCACAAGCCGTCGGATTACGGCGACTACCAGGTCGCGACGGGTCCGTACATGTTCAAGAACGACAGCTCGGGCAAAGTGCTCGACGTCGGGTACTTCCCGGGCAAGTCCGCGACGCTCGTGCGCAACCCGAACTGGAACGAATCGAAGGACATCCGTCCTGCGTACCTGAACGAAATCCAGATCAAGATCGGCGGCACGAACGACGTGATCGGCAAGCAGGTGCTGGAAGGCACCAACATCGTCGAGAACGAACCGCCGTCGCAGTCGAACATCAAGCTCGCGGCAGAAAAATACAAGGAACAGATGGAGATCTCGCCCGGCGCGGGCTCCCACTACATCGGCGTCAACAACGTGCACGGGCCGTTCAAGAACGAAGACCTGCGCAAGGCGCTGTGGGCGGCCCTCGACCGCACGGCGATGGACAGGGAGCGCGGTGGCAAACTCGTCACCGACGTGATGACGCACTTCATCTATCCGACGATCCCCGGCTTCGAACAGGCCGGTGGGCTGGCGGGGCCGAAGTTCGACTACAACGAACACCCCGAAGGTGACATGACGGTCGCGCAGAAGTACATGAAGCTCGCGGGTTACCCGTCGGGCAAGTACACCGGTGGTGAAACGGTGACGATCGTCGGCTCGAAGGGTCCGCCGGCCGAACAGGACGCGGAAATCGTCAACTCGACGTTGAAGAGCCTGGGCTTCAACACGAAGTTCACGCTCGTGGAAACGGCGACGATGTACGCGAAGTACTGCAACGTGCCGAAAGAAGAGATCGACATCTGCCCGTCGGTCGGGTGGATCGCCGACTTCGGTGACCCGCAGACCGTGCTCAACATCACGTTCAACGGCAAATTCATCAACGCGACGGGGAACGTGAACTGGAGCCAGGCCAAAAACCCCGAACTCGAAAAAGCGATGACGGAAGCGGAATCGCTCACCGGCAAATCGGTGCGTGCCTCCGCTTGGGCGAAGATCGACGAAAAAATCGTCGAAAAAGCCGTCGCGGTTCCGTTCGACTGGGACAAGCAGGCGAACCTCGAGGGCAGCAACGTCGTCGGTGTAGGCGACGTCTGGGACGTCGGCGAGTGGGATTACGGATACACGTCGCTGAAGACCCCGTAGGCGAGACGGCGCCCGGCGCCCCCCGCCCGCTTCGGCGGGCGGGGGGCGGGGCTCCGCGATCGAGATCGACAGGAACACGGTGAGAGAGAGAGTCGAAACCGAAACGATTCAGGCCCGGACCGGCCGATGACGGCGTACGTCATCAGGCGCGTGGTGTGGGGCGTCGCGCTGCTGATCATCGTCTGCGCGCTCACGTTCGTGCTGTTCCGGGTGATCCCGACCGGCAACCCGGCGGTGCTGCGCGCGGGACGCGACCCGCAGCCTCACCTGATCAAAGAAATCGAACGCGTCCTGGGGCTCGACAAATCACTCCCGGCGCAGTTCTGGGAGTACCTCAAGAACATCTTCTTCCACTTCAACTTCGGCTACAGCTACTACAGCCAGCAGTCGGTCATCAGCCTGATCGGCGAACGCCTGCCGGCGACGATCTCGCTGACGATCGGCGCGGCGATCGTCTGGATGGCCGCCGGCCTCGCGATCGGCATCATCTCGGCGCTGAAGCGCCGCACGATCTGGGACCGCGGCTCGATGGGGATCGCGCTGGTGCTGATCTCCGCCCCCGAATTCTGGCTCGGGCTGCTCGTGCTGCTGCTGTTCTCCAACGACATCGGCAAACTGCGCATCTTCCCGGGCGCCGGCAGCTACGTCGGCCTCTCGCACGATCCGTGGAAATGGTTCACCTCGCTGATCATGCCGTGGTGCGTGCTCGCGGCGGGCAGCGCCGCCGTGTTCGCGCGGCTGATGCGCGGCAGCATGATCGAGACGATGGACGAGGACTACATCCGCACCGCGCGGGCCAAGGGGCTCAACGAGCGATCGGTGATCCGGCAGGGCGTGCGGTCCTCGATCAACCCGATCGTGACGCTGCTGTCACTCGAAGTCGGGGTGCTGCTCGGCGGCGCGGTGCTGATCGAGTACGTCTTCAACATCCCCGGCGTCGGACTGCTCGCTTACCACTCGATCGTGCAGTCCGATTTCGAGGTGATCCAGGGCACCGTGCTGCTCGCTTCGATGTTCATCATCCTCGCGAACATCGCCGCCGACATCGGCTACGCCTATCTCGATCCACGGGTGCGGTTCTCGTGACGCGCCCGTCGAGATCCGGCGACCCCCGCCGCGGAGGCGATCATGGCTGATCCGCTTCTCCGGGTCGAGGACCTGAGGGTCGAGTTCCCCAGCGAGGACGGGATCGTCCACGCGGTCGACGGCATCACCTACCAGGTCGAGTCCGGCAAAACGCTCGGCATCGTCGGCGAGTCCGGTTCGGGGAAGACGGTCTCCTCGCTCACCACGCTGGGGCTGACGCGCCGGCAGGGCGCGCGCATCTCGGGGCGCATCATGTTCGAGGGGAAAGACCTCGTGACGCTTCCCGAAAGCGACCTGCGCGCGATCCGCGGCAACGACATCGCGATGATCTTCCAGGACCCGCTGTCGGCTCTGCACCCGCTGTACAAGGTCGGGCGGCAGCTGACCGAGGCGCTGCACGCGCACAAAGATCTCGGCGGCTCCGAGGCTCGCGGTCGCGCGATCGAACTGCTCGGGCTGGTCGGGATCCCCGACCCCAAGCGCCGCGTCGACGAGTACCCGCACGAGTTCTCCGGCGGCATGCGCCAGCGCGCGATGATCGCGATGGCGCTCGCGAACGACCCGAAGCTGCTGATCGCCGACGAGCCGACGACGGCGCTCGACGTGACCGTCCAGGCGCAGATCCTCGCGCTGATGGAACGGCTCCAGCGCGAGCTCGGGATGGCGATCGTGATCATCACCCACGACCTCGGCGTGGTCGCCGAGATGGCCGACGACATCGCGGTGATGTACGCGGGCCGGATCGTCGAGACCGCCTCGGCGCAGTCGGTCTTCTCGAACCCGGAGCACCCGTACACGTGGGGCCTGCTGAAGTCGATACCGCGCCTCGAGCACGACCGCTCCGAGCAGCTCGTGCCGATCCCGGGCTCGCCGCCGAGCCTGATCCGGCCGCCGTCGGGATGCCACTTCCATCCGCGGTGCGCGTACTCGCAGCCGGAGCACGCCCGAATCGACCCGACGCTCGAGCCGATCCCCGGCGAACCCGACCACTACGTCGCCTGCCTGCTCGAGCCCGACGAGCGCAAGCGGCTGTGGGCGGAGCTGCAGGCCGGGCGCTTCCCGGAGCGCGCGCTCGCCGACACGCCCGCGGCGGGAGGCTCGTGATGGCCGACCCCGAGGTGAAGGTCGCGACGCCCCGGGCGAGTGCCGCGGACGGCGACGTGCTCGTCCGCGCGCAGGACCTCGTCAAGCACTTCCCGATCACCCGCGGCGTGTTCCTGCAGCGCAAAGTCGGGGCGGTCAAGGCGGTCGACGGGGTCACCTTCGACGTGCGCCGCGGGGAGACGCTCGGGATCGTCGGCGAGACCGGCTGCGGCAAGAGCACGACCGCGCGGCTGGTGATGCGCCTGCTCGAGTCGACATCGCGGCGAGCTCACCTTCGACGGCCAGGACATCACCCGGCTCAAGGGCTCGCGGCTGAAGGCGACCCGCCGCGACATGCAGATGATCTTCCAGGACCCGTACTCCTCGCTGAACCCGCGCAAGACGATCGGCTCGATCATCAGCGAGCCGTTCGCGATCCACGGCCTGCTGAAGGGCAAGGGCGAGCGCCGCAAGGCGGTTCAGGAGCTGATGGAGACGGTCGGGCTCAACCCCGAGCACTACAACCGCTACCCGCACGAGTTCTCCGGCGGCCAGCGGCAGCGCATCGGCGTCGCGCGCGCGCTCGCGCTGAAACCGAAGCTGCTGATCGCCGACGAGCCCGTGTCCGCGCTCGACGTCTCGATCCAGGCGCAGGTGCTGAACCTGCTGCGCGACCTGCAGCGCCAGTTCGGGCTGACGCTGATCTTCATCGCCCACGACCTCTCCGTGGTCCGGCACATGTGCGATCGCGTCGCGGTGATGTACCTCGGCAAGATCGTCGAGATCGGCACCGGCGATGCGCTCTACTCGCTGCCGCGCCACCCCTACACCGGCGCCCTGCTCTCGGCGGTGCCGGTCGCCGACCCCGGCCGTCACGGCACGAAACGGAAACTCCTGACCGGCGACGTGCCGAGCCCCGCGAACCCGCCGAGCGCCTGCCGCTTCCACACCCGCTGCCCGAAGGCGCAGGAGCGCTGCTCGACGGAGGAGCCGCTGCTCGAGGAGAAGGACCCGGCCCATCCCGGCCTGCTGACGGCCTGCCACTTCCCGCTGACGCGCGAGGAGATCGCCGAGATCGGGCTGCCCACCCCCTCCGAGTCCGCGCCGGCGGCTTGAGCGCCGCCGGCCCCACCGCCGCGGCGGAGGCCGAGGATCTGCTGCGGGGGCTGATCCGCTTCGACACCGTCAACCCGCCCGGCAACGAGCGGCCCGCGCAGGAGTTCCTCGCGGCGCACCTGCGCGAGGCGGGCTTCGAGGTCGAGCTGCTGGGCGCCGAGGAGGGACGGCCGAACCTCGTAGCACGGCTGCGCGCGCCGGCGGATGCGCCCGCCGGCCCGACGCTCTGCTATCTCGGGCACGTCGACACCGTGCTCGCGGACGCTCAGGAGTGGACGCGGGACCCGTGGTCCGGCGACGTCGCCGACGGCTTCATCTGGGGCCGGGGAGCGCTCGACATGAAGGACCAGGTCGCCGCCGAGATCGCGGCCGCCGCCTCGCTCGCACGGTCCGGCTGGCGCCCGGCGCGCGGCGAGCTGCTCCTCGTCGCGGTCGTCGACGAGGAGACCGGCGGCGAGCTGGGGGCACACTGGATCACCACCGTCCACCCCGGCAAGGTCCGCTGCGACCTGCTCATCAACGAGGGCGGAGGCGCGGTCTTCGAGTACGGCGGTCGGCGCCACTACGGGGTCTGCTGCGCCGAGAAGGGCGTGTTCCGCTTCAACCTCGTGACGCGCGGCGTCGCGGGCCACGCGTCGATGCCGGGGATGGGCGAGAACGCGCTGCTGAAGATGGCGCCGCTGCTCGACCGGCTCGCGGCGCGCCAGCCCGGCTACCGGCTGACCGACGAGCCGCTCGCGTTCCTGCGCGGGCTCGGCGAGGACCCCGACGATGCGGCGGGCGCGATCGAGCGGCTGCGCGCAGCCGACCCGCGGCTGGCCGTGATGTTCGAGCCGATGCTCGGGGTGACGTTCACGCCGACACGGATACGCGCGTCGGAGAAGGTCAACGTGATCCCGAGCCGCGCAGAGCTGAAGGTCGACTGCCGGGTGCCGCCCGGGCTCGGCGAGCAGGAGGTGCGAGCGGACGTCGCCGACGTGCTCGGCGAGCCCGACGGCTGGGACTACGAGTTCACCGAGAAGGTCGTCGGCAACCGCTCGCCGGTCGCCGGCGAGCTGATGGACGCGATCACGGGCTGGATCGCCGAGCGCGATCCAGGCGCGCGGGCGGTTCCGGTCGTGCTCCCGGGCTTCACCGACTCGAGGCACTTCCGGCTTGCGTTCCCTGAGTGCGTGGCCTACGGGTTCTTCCCCCAGCGCCACCAGTCGCTGCTGGAGGGGACGCCGCTGATCCACGGCGCCGACGAGCGGATCGACGTCCGCGACCTCGCGTTCGCGACGGAGCTGTTCCGTGATCTCGCGGTCCGCACGCTCGGCTGAGGGGCCGTCAGTTCGCTGACCGGCGTGGTGTTTTCCGCCCGGCGCTCGACAGCGGGGGCTCAAGGTCGCATAATCGTCCGACGATGCCGAGGATGGTGCATCAGCGAGAGAGGAAAGCGTGAGCAAGGAAGTCACGAGCACGGACGGTCGCACGACCACCACGACGGCCGGTCATCGTCCGAGCGGGGCGACCACGAAGACCGGCGGCCAAGAGCACACGCGCGGCGACGACGGGCACGGCCGCGAAGGGAGCGACGACGGCGAACGCCGCGGGCGCGAAAGCGACGACGCCCCACAAAGTGACGCAGATCGTCACCGCGCCGCCCGCTCCCCACACCTCGATCACGCAGGAAATCCAGAACTTCGCCTACAACTGGGAGCCGGTCGTCGGCGTCCTCTTCTTCGCAGTGATCATCTTCGTGATGCTGCGGTTCCTGAAGACGATGCCGAAAGTCAAACCGCAGCGCATCAAACCGACGTCGAAGCAGAAGGTCTCCTTCAACGACATCGCGGGCGTCGACGAGGCGAAGGCGGAGCTGCTGGAGATCGTCGAGTTCCTGCGCGACCCGAAGGAGTTCCAGAAGCTCGGCGCGAAGGTCCCGAAGGGGATCCTGCTGCACGGGCCGCCGGGCACCGGCAAGACGCTGCTCGCGAAGGCCGTCGCCCAGGAGTCCGGCGCCGAGTTCTTCGCGCAGTCCGCGGCGTCGTTCGTCGAGATGTTCGTCGGCCTCGGCGCGCAGCGGATCCGCCGGCTGTTCGCGGAGGCGCGCAAGCACGAACCGTCGATCATCTTCATCGACGAGCTCGATGCCGTCGGCGGCAGGCGCGGCGCCGACATCTCGGGTGAGAAGGACCAGACGCTGAACCAGCTGCTGGTCGAGATGGACGGCTTCACCTCCAACGGCCGCGTCGTCGTGATGGCGGCCTCGAACCTGCTCGAGAAGCTCGACCCGGCGCTGCTGCGCCCGGGGCGCTTCGACCGTCAGGTGTTCGTGATGCCGCCCGACGTCCGCGGCAGGCTCGGCGTGCTGCAGGTGCACACGCGCGACAAGCCGATGGGCGACGTCGACCTCGAACTGGTCGCGCAGCAGACGAGCGGGCTGGCAGGGGCCGACCTCGCGAACATCTGCAACGAGGCGGCGATCTTCGCGGCCCGCCGCCGCGGCAAGACGATCGAGGCGCGGGACTTCGACTCGGCGATCGAGCGGGTGATCGCGGGCGTGCAGTCCAAGCGGGTCCTGAACAGCAACGAGAAGCGCGTCGTCGCCTACCACGAGGCCGGCCACGCGCTGTGCGGCGAGCTGCTGCCGTCGGTCGACCGGGTGCACCGGATCTCGATCGTGCCGCGCGGGCGCGCGCTCGGCTACACGCTGAACCTTCCCGCCGAGGACCGCTACCTGAAGACGCGCGAGGAGCTGCTCGACTACATGACCGTCCTGTTGGGCGGCCGGGTCGCCGAGCAGATCGTGTTCGGCGCCGATCACGACCGGCGCCTCCGACGACCTCAAGCGGGTCGCCGACATCGCCCACTCGATGGTCCACGACTACGCGATGGGGACCGCCGGCGTGGGGCGCGCGCCCGACGGCGACGTCAGGCTCTCGGAGAGCACCCTGCGGATGCGCGACGAGGAGCGTCGTGACCTGGTCGAGGAAGCACGGCGCGCCTCCCAGAAGCTGATCCTCGCCCACCGCGAGCAGCTCGACGCGCTCGCGGCGGAGCTGCTCGAGAACGAGGTGCTCGAGCGCGACGGGATCGAAGCGATCATGAGGGGCGTGCCGCGGATGGAGCGCGCGCCGGGTCAGGGGCTGCGCGTCGTCGCGGCGGCCGCGCCACACGATGCTCCGCCGGCGCCGGGACCGATCCCGCGGCCGGACCAGCCGAACTAGGCCGAGCTCGGCAGTCCGGCGAGCACGTCCGGAGCCGGGCTTGGTAGGGCGGCGGGCCCGCCGGTCTGGCCCTGGGTGGCCGGCGGCCCCTCCGGGCTCGGCGGACATGCGCTTCGCTCAGCCCGCGGACGGCAGCGCGGCCGTCTATAGACTGCCCCGCGTGTTCAGCCGCATCGACCACATCGGCGTCGCCGTCGAGGAGCTCGATCCCGCGATCGAGCTGTACTCCGGCACGATGAAGCTCGCGCTGGTGCATCGCGAGGTCGTCGCCGAGCAGGGCGTCGAGGCCGTGCTCCTGGACGTCGGCGAGAACCACGTCGAGCTGCTGGCGCCGCTCGACGCGGACACGCCGGTCGGCAAGTTCCTCGCCCGCCAGGGCCCCGGCCTGCACCACGTCGCCTACCAGGTGACGGACATCGACGCGACGTTGCAGGAGCTGCGGGACGCCGGCGTGCGGCTGATCGACGAGACCCCGCGCACCGGCATCCGCGGATCGCGCGTGGCCTTCGTCCATCCGCGCTCTAGCATCGGGGTCCTGACCGAGATCGTCCAACCCGCGGAGGTTCACTGATGGCATCCAGTTCCCGTCTGACCATCGGCTTCCAGGGCGGCCAGGTGCTCGCCGTGCGGCTCTCCGAGCAGCAGCTGAAGGCGCTCGAGGGGGCGCTCGGCAACCAGGGCTGGCACGAGATCCAGAGCGAGGACGGACCGGTCCGGATCGACCTCGGCCAGGTGGTCTACGTGAGCGCCCAGACCGAGGAGCCGCGGGTCGGCTTCGGCTAGACCGGCGAGCGCCCCGCGCCCACGCCGTGTTCTGTGACAACCCGTCTCTCGAGGAACGTCTGCTCCTGCTCGCCCGCACGCGCGGGCACGCGCCACGGGTGGAGCGCGCGGTCGCGGCGTTCTCGCGGCTCGGCGAGCACGCCGCCGTGTGGTTCGCGATCGGCCTCGCCGGTGGCGCCGCCCAGCCCGATCGCCGGCGGCAGTGGGCGCGCGCCCGCCGGGCGGTGCTGGTCACCTATGCGGCGAACACGACGATCAAGTTCGTCGTGCGCCGCCGCCGCCCGTCGTTGCCCGGGTTGCCGCCGCTGACCGGCACGACCACTGGTCTGAGCTTCCCGAGCGCCCACGCGGCGACGTCGTTCGCGGGGGCGCTCGCATACCGGCGGCGGGGCCTGCCTGCGGCACCGCTCTACGCGTTCGCGGGCGCGATGGCCGCCTCGAGGGTCTACCTCGGCGTGCACTACCCGAGCGACGTCGTGGCCGGCGCCGCGCTCGGCAGCGCGCTGGGCGCCCTCCTCACACGGGAGGGCGCGTCGTGAGCACGCGTATCGGCATCGTCGGCATGCCCAACGCCGGCAAGTCCTCGCTGTTCAACGCGCTGACCCGCGCGGGGGCCGAGGCGGCGAACTACCCGTTCACGACGATCGAGCCGAACGTGGCCGTGGTACCGGTGATCGACCACCGCCTCGAGGAGGTCGCCGCGACCGTCGGCGCGTCGGAGATCGTCTGGGACACGATCGACTTCCACGACATCGCAGGTCTCGTGGCGGGCGCGCACAAAGGGGAGGGCCTCGGCAACAAGTTCCTCGCGAACATCCGCGAGACCGACGCGATCGTGCACGTGGTCCGCGCGCACGGGGACGAGAACGTGATCCACCCCGACGGGCGCGTCGACCCCCTCGCCGACATCGAGACGATCGAGGCCGAGCTGGTGCTCGCCGACCTCGAGCAGGCCGAGCGGCGCGTCGAGCGGGTCGCCAAACAGGCCCGTGGCGGCGACCGCGTGGCCGCCGCCGAAGAGGCGTGGCTGCGCACGGTGATCGACGAGCTGCAGGCGGGCCGCCCCGTGCGGGGCGTGCCGGCGCCCGAGGAGGCGCCCCACGCCGCACGGGAACTGGGCTCGCTGACGGCGAAGCCGGTGCTGTTCGTCGCAAACGTCGACGAGGGCTCGGCCGAGGTCCCCGCCGCCGTCGCCGAGCACGCGGCGGCGCAGGGCGCGGGCGCCGTGGCCGTGTCCTCCCGGCTCGAGGCGGAGCTGTCGGAGCTCGACGACGACGAGGCCGCCGCGATGCGCGAGGAGATGACCGCCGGGGGGGAGGCCGAGACGCCGCTGCAGCGGGTCGTGCACGAGGCCTTCGCGCTGCTCGAGCTGCTCGTGTTCTTCACCGCGGGGGAGGCGAAGCCCGCCCAGTCCTGGCACCTGCGCCAGGGCCTCTCGGTGTGGCACGCGGCGGGCGAGATCCACACAGACATCCAGAAGGGGTTCGTCCGCGCCGAGGTGATCGGCTGGAAGGAGCTCGTCGACGCGGGTGGGTACGCGGGCGCGCGCGACCGCGGGACGCTGCGGATCGAGGGGCGGGACTACACGATGCAGGACGGCGACGTGATCTCGGTGAGGTTCACGCCCTAGCGGGCGGGTCGGCCCGCGTGGGCGGAAGTGCCCGCGGGCCCCGCGCGCGTGGCCGGAAGCTGCGAACGGGCCGGGACGCGCAGGGCGCACGGCCCCGCGGCTGCGCGCGAGGCTCAGCCCAGCGCTCGCAGCCGGTCCGCGAGGCGCTTCATCCCCAGCTCCTCGGCGGCGTCGGCGCCCGCCGCGAAGTCGCCCGCGTGCGAGGGCGGAGGCTCGAGGTCGATCTCCTGGAGCGTCGCCACCTCCTTGAACGTGCGAAGCAGCTCTGCGTTCTCGCGCAGCGCCTGGGCGGTGCGCGGCCGCATCTCGTCGGGGTCGCGGCGCACGGCGTTCGCGGCGGCCTCGGCCGCGTCGAGCACGCGCTCGAGCGGTCCGTAGCGACGCAGCAGCTCGGCCGCGGTCTTCGCGCCGACCCCCGGCGCGCCGGGCAGCCCGTCGGACGGGTCGCCGCGCAGCGCGATGAAGTCGGCGACCAGCTCGGGCTCGATCCCGTAGCGCTCGCGCACCTCGGCGGGGCCGAGCAGCCCGACCGCGCCGCCCTTGCCGAGCTCGACCACGCTGACGCGCTCGCCGACCGCTCCGTAGAGGTCGCGATCACCCGTCAGCAGCCACGCGTCCCCGCCCGCGGCGGCCTCGCGGCGGGCGAGCGAGAACATCACGTCGTCCGCCTCCAGAGTGCCGCCGTCGAGCACCGTCCATCCAAGCGCGGTGAGCAGGGCCGGCGCCAGCCGCCACTGGTGGGCGAGCTCCGTCGGGCATCGGGTCGCGGTGGGCGTGGTAGGGCGGGTAGAGCTGCGCGCGGTAGCCGGCGTCCTCGGCTCCGGTGCAGGCGACGACCGCGCGGGGCGGGCCGCCGGGCGCTTCGAGCACCGCCAGCAGCGTGTTGACGGTGCCGAGCAGTGCGTTCACGGGCCGCCCGTCCGCGCCGACGATCGATTTCGGGAGCGCGAAGAACGAGCGGTAGAGGAGCCAGGGCGTGTCGGCGAGCAGGAGCGGCGTGGCCACGGGTGCAGCCTATGCGGGAGAAGAAGGCCGGCGGCGGACGGTGCCCCCGTGCCGCCGCCGGCAAGCGGGCGCCCGGGATCCTGCGGGGAGTGGCGCCCGCCCGACCCCGTGTTCGCGCGGGGATCGCGCGTGGATCACCGCTCAGCCGGGGGAGGTGCCGCCGCTGGAGCCCGCGGTCGGCGCGCTCGCGGCGGAGGCGGGTGGCGCGACGCCTCCCGAGGCTCCGGGTTCTTCGGTCGGCGGAGGGGTGGTCGTGGCGGGAGCGGTCGGCGACCAGGTGCGCGGCACGCCGCTGTGGTCGGGCTCGGGACGAAGTCCCGCCGCGCTGCGCAGGTCGAAGTAGGCCCAGGTGCTCGGCAGCCCGAGCTTGCCCGCCAGTTCGGGGCCGCTCAGCACGCTCGCGGCGCTCGTCCCCATCACTCGCGCGCTCAGCACCCGCGGCGAGGCGCCGCGGCGCAGCACCTCGATGCCGCGCAACGAGCCGCGGAACAGGCCGTGCAGGCGCCGCGCCGCGGTCGCGAGCGACATTTCGATCTTCCACCGCGAGGAGCTCGTTTCGTAGGGGTCGGCCACCGCGACGAGCCAGGGCCGGGGTTCGCTGCCGGGGAACCCGTACTGGACCGACTCGGTCATCCCCCCGGAGCTCGCGAAGAAGTAGGTGATCGCGGGCGTGCCGGCGTACTCGACGATCTGCCCGGTGGTCGCGGCCACCGCGGCGTCGGTCGACGAGGATTCGGCCGCCGCCCCCGCGTAGACCTGCGAGCGCGTGTCCGAGTAGACGTCGAAGCGCGACCCGCCCGCGTGCGCGGTCAGCGCGTAGGTGCGGCTCGCGACGGCCTGTGCCTCGAGCGCGGCGAGCGGCCAGCTCGGGGACATCTCGGCGCCGATCACGCCGCGCACGTAGCGCTCGAGCGGGACCTTCTTGACGTGCGACCCGACGAGGACCTTGACGACCGTGCCCGCCGGAGCGACCCCGATCGTGGTCCCGGTGTAGTAGTGAGCGAGGATCTGCCGGTAGGTGAAGCCGTGGGTCGCGAAGCCGAGCGCGCCGTCCTGGCTCATGCCGACGCCGTGCCCTTCGCCGGCGCCTTCGACGACGAGCGTCTGGGGTGCCGCGGCGGCCGCCGGCGCGGCCAGCGCGAGCGCCGCGAGCGCGGCGGCGAGCCCTACCGAGGGGCCGTGCGGCCGATGGTAGGTTGGCTTCAGGCGGGGCATATTCCCCCCGAGAACACGCCGACGCGGTCGAGGATGCGAGGTCCCATGAGCTTGAGTTCGTCTCAGCACACCAGCCTTCTGAAGGCTGCACGATGACTGGCGGGGCGCGTGAGCGCGCGATCCTCGAGGGGGTCCCGACGAACCTCTACATCGGTGGCGAGTGGCGCGGCGCCGAGGGCGGTGGCACGCTCGGCGTCGAGGATCCCGCGACCGGGGAGACGCTGGTGGAGGTCGCCGACGGCCAGGCCGGCGACGCGCTGGCGGCGCTCGCCGCCGCCGCGGATGCGCAGGCGGAGTGGGCGGCGACGGCGCCGCGCGAGCGCGGCGAGATCCTGCGGCGCGCGTTCGAGACGATGAGCGAGCGGGCCGACGACCTGGCGCTGCTGATGACGCTCGAGATGGGCAAGGCGGTCGCGGAATCGAAGGCGGAGATCTCCTACGCCGCCGAGTTCCTGCGCTGGTTCTCCGAGGAGGCGGTCCGCATCCACGGTCGTTACATGGTCAACACGACGGGGAAAGGGCGCGTCCTGACGATGCGCCAGCCGGTCGGCCCGTGCGTCTTCGTGACCCCCTGGAACTTCCCGACGGCGATGGGGACGCGCAAGATCGCGCCGGCGATCGCCGCGGGCTGCACGATGGTCGTCAAGCCGGCTCAGCAGACGCCGCTGTCGATGCTCGCGCTGGCGAAGATCCTCGAGGAGTCGGGGCTGCCCGGCGGAGTGCTGAACGTGATCACGGCATCCTCGTCCGGGTCGGTGATCGCGCCGCTGCTGAAGGACCCGCGCACGCGCAAGCTGTCGTTCACCGGGTCCACGGAGGTCGGGCGCAAACTGATCGAGCAGTCCGCCGAGCAGGTCCTGAAGGTGTCGATGGAGCTCGGCGGCAACGCGCCGTTCCTCGTGTTCGGCGACGCCGATCTCGACGCCGCCGTCGAGGGCGCGATGGCCGCGAAGATGCGCAACGTCGGCGAGGCCTGCACCGCCGCGAACCGCTTCCACGTGCACGAGTCGGTGGTGGACGAGTTCACCCGGCGCCTCGCCGAGCGGATGGCGAAGCTGAAGGTCGGACGCGGCACCGAGGACGGCGTCGACGTCGGCCCGCTGATCGACGGCACGCAGCGCGACAAGGTCGCGGAGCTCGTCGAGGACGCCAGGGAGCGGGGAGCGAAGGTGCTGCTCGGCGGCAAGCCCGTCGACGGGCCCGGTTACTTCTACGAGCCGACGGTGCTCGCGGGAGCCCCGGAGGACGCGCGCGTGTTCGGCGAGGAGATCTTCGGCCCGGTCGCTCCGGTCGCGACGTTCTCGACCGACGAGCAGGCGATCGAGGCGGCGAACCGCACCGAGTACGGGCTCGTCGCGTACGTGTTCACGCGGGACCTCGACCGGGCGTTCCGCGTATGCGAGGGGATCGAAACCGGGATGGTCGGGCTCAACCAGGGCGTGGTGTCGAACCCGGCGGCGCCGTTCGGGGGGGTCAAGCAGTCGGGGTTCGGGCGCGAGGGCGGCTTCGAGGGGATCGGGGAGTACCTGGAGACGAAGTACGTGGCGATGGCGGTGGGGTAGGGAGGCACCGCGAGCGTGTGCGCCGCGGGCGGGCTCTCTACCGTCCCGCAGCGACCAGCCCGTCGAGCACGTCCCCGTAGAGCCCCAGCAGGATCGACAGATGCCCCTCCCCCTCGAGCAGTCGGGGCTCTGCGCCGGGGACGTGGCCGGCCAGCCATTGCCCGTGCGAGAACGGCACCATCCGGTCCTCGGGGCCCTGCCAGATCGCCACCGGCCGCTCGATCGACGCCAGCTCGAAGCCCCAATCCATCGTAAACGCGAGGTCGTCGTCGAACCACCCCCAGATGTCCGTTTCCAGCGCCCCGCGGAACAGCGACGCGAGATACTCGGCGAACTCGCCGGTGGCGGCGCCGCGGTCGACCTCGGACAGAAGCTCTCCCATCGCGGCGTGCACGTCGGCGCCGGTGGCGGCGCTGAGGCCCTCCGCCTCCCCCCGCAGGTACGACTCCAGCTCGCCCGGCCCGGCGATCGCGGCGCCGAACTCCTCGTGGTTCTCCTCTCCCATCCCCGCCAGGAAGTCGAGGTCCTCGGCGTCGTAGGGCGCGACCCCCGCGAGCGTCGCGACGGCGATCGTCCGCTCCGGCAGCAGCGCCGCGCAGGCGAGCGCATGCGGGCCGCCGCCCGACCATCCGACCACGTGGCACCGGTCGATCCCCAGCTCGTCGAGCACCGTCGTCACGTCCCTGGCGCAGTCCGCGACCGAGCGCCCGGCGGCGCGGTCGGAGCGCCCGTAGCCCGGCCGCGAGTACGTCACGTGGCGCAGCCCGCGCTCCGCTCCCAGCTCGACCATCGGCGGGTAGAGGATCCCGGCGGACGGGGTGCCGAAGTGGAAGAGAACCGTCGCGCCGCCCTCGGGCCCGGAGACCTGCACATCGAGGCGGCGACCGTCGGCCGCGCTGAGGTGTCTGTGCTCGGTCGGGCTCATCCTTTGATCAGCTCGAGCAGGAACCCTTTTCCGAGCGAGCTCAGCGCCAGCACCGACCCGAACAGGACCACTGCGTCGACGCTCTCGCGGCCCTGCTTCGTCCAGTAGTCGTCTTCCAGGTTGAGCCACAGCGCGAACTCGTCGAGCGTCAGCGCCGCCCCGCTCCCGTAGGCGAGCGCGGTGAACTGGGAGGCGCGCCGGCCGTCGACGATCCCGATCTCGAGCAGCCACAGGTAGCCGACGACGAGCAGGCCGACGATCCCGAACGTCATGTGGTGGATGTGGCGCCCACCGGGAGTGATGTTGCGGAACGGGCCGATTTCGGCCCGGATCGAGTGTGTGATCCCGCGGACCGTCGCGAAGGTCGAGAAGAACGACGCCGTCGAGAGCAGGCGCCGCTCGCGGCGGCGGTCGTTCCCGAAGTGCTTCTCGTAGAGCGCCCGGACGTCGCGGCCGTACCGGTCCTGCCCGTCCGCGTCCTGCCCGTCCCCGTCCTGGCCTTCCTGCCCCTGCCGATCGTCCATCCAGGAAAACCTAGCGAGACGGGGGGAGATGCGGCCCAGCACCGCACCTCCCCCGTTGCTCGCTGCCCACCCCTGCCAGCTCGGAGCGGGTGTCGTGAGGCTGATGGCGGCGGCGCTCGGCGCACCGCCGGACGGGTTGCGGCCCTTGCACGTCGCGGCCGCACTGCTGTCCCTAGCTCCTGTTCGTTCTCTCCGTTCCCCGATCCGTGTGAGAGGCGCGGCCCGAGTGGGGACCGCACGTTGCGAATGGTACATGGTCTTCATGGACGCCTGCATGGGGCATGCCGGGGGCGACGGCGGCTGCGGGTACAGTTGCGCCGATGCGGCTCCTCAGACGTCCGGCCCTGGCGCTCGCGCTCGGCGGCCTCTCGCTCGCGCTGGCCGCCGGCTGCGGCTCGTCGAGCAGCGGCAACGGGATCGAATCGAAGTCCGCGGCGCAGATCCTCGCGGCGGCGAAGGAAGCCGCCTCGAAGGCTGCTTCGGTCCACATCGACGGCACGATCAAAAGCGGCGGCAAGCCGATCGCGCTCGACATGAAGCTGCTCGCCGGCAAGGGCGGCACCGGCACGATCTCTCAGGAAGGCTACGAGATCAAGATCATCCAGGTGAACGGCGCCGTCTACATCAACGGCAGCGCCGCGTTCTACACGCACGTCGCTGGCAGCGCCGCCGCCCAGCTGCTGCAGGGCAAATGGCTGAAGGCCCCCGCGAACAGCGGCGAACTCGCCTCGCTCGCCGAGCTCACGAACCTCAGCAAGCTGATCGACACCGCGCTCGCCGATCACGGCCCGCTCGCGAAGGCCGGCTCGGCGACGATCGCCGGGAAGAAGGCGGTGGGGCTGCGGGACACGACGAAGGGCGGCATCCTCTACGTCGCCGCAAGCGGTACCCCGTACCCGCTCGAGATCACCAAGGCGGGGAACGAATCGGGCAAGGTGATGCTCGAAGAATGGGACCAACCGGTGACGCTGACGGCGCCTGCGGGCGCAATTGACATCAGCCAGCTACAGAAAGCGGGCTGAACAGCCGATTCGTCTGTATGTCTAAAAGGGCTGAGCGCGGATCAAGGGTGCTCGCGGCCGGGTCGAGTCCGTCAGGGACAGCGAACCCCAAGCCGTTCAAGGATGCGAGAGCTCTCGGTGGATGGAGTCATGCAGCACAGTCTTCTTCGGAAGCTTCAGAGAGCCGGCGAGACCGCCCTGCCGGCCCGGAAGGGCGTCGGAGGCGCTCCGATGACCCCCGCTGAGGCGCCCGGGGGGCCGACGCGCCCGCCCCGCCAGGTCCTGATCGTGTGGGCCGTGCTGGCGGTCGCCGCCGCCGTCGGCATCGCCCTTGCAGGAGCCGCGCTCGCGGTCGCCGGCTGCGCCGTCGTGCTCGCCGTCGCCACGCTCGGGATCGGCTGGTCCGTCGGCGGCAAAGGCATCGACGCCCTCGAGGACGAGATCGAGAGCCGCACCAGCGAGCTCAAACGGGCCCTCTCCGAGCTCGAGATCGCGCAGGCCGAGACCGTCCAGCGGCTGTCGATGGCCGTCGAGTTCCGCGACGAGGACACCGGCGCCCACATCGAGCGGATCGGACGCTTCTCGGTGCTGCTCGCCGAGCAGATCGGGATGGACGCAGATTTCTGCGAGCGCCTGCGCCACGCGGCGCCGCTGCACGACGTCGGCAAGGTCGCGATCCCCGACGCGATCCTTCTCAAGCCCGGCCCGCTGACCCCCGAGGAGCGGGCGATCGTCGAGACCCACGCCGAGGAGGGTCATCGCCTCGTGCGGGGATCGTCCTCGTCGATCCTCGACATGGCGGCGACGATCGCGCTCAGCCATCAGGAGAAGTGGGACGGCTCCGGCTACCCCCGCGGCCTGAAGGGCGAGGCGATCCCGATCGAGGGACGGATCGTCGCGGTCGCCGACGTGTTCGACGCGCTGACCAGCGACCGTGTCTACCGCAAGGCCTTCTCCGTCGACGAGGCCGTCCAGATGATGCGCGAACAGCGCGGCCGGCACTTCGACCCCGTGCTGCTCGACGCGTTCATGGAAGTGCTCGGCCGCACCGGCCCGGACGCCCGCGAGGAGCTGCGCCGCGACCCGAGCGCGCTCGTCGAGAGCACCTTGGAGATCTTCGCGACCGCGCTCGAACGCGGTGACGCCGAGACCGTCGAGGGCGCGATCGCGACCGCGATCGAGGACGGCATCACGCCGACCACGCTGCACGCCGAGGTGATCGCCCCGGCGCTGCGCCGTCTCGACGTGCTCGCCGAAGGCGGCGAGCTGTCGCCCGAGACCGAGCACCGCGCGGCGACGATCGTGCGTCGCGTGCTCGCCACCCTCTACCGGTACATGACCGGCGGCACCGAGCAGAACCGGGAGCGGGTGCTGCTCGCGGCGGTCCACGGCGACGAGCGCACGCTCGGGCTGCAGATGGTCCACGACCAGCTCGCGGCGGCAGGCTTCCGCACCAGCTTCGACGTCGACGTGTCCCCTGCGCAGCTCCTGGAGGCCGTCGAGAGCGGCGCTCCCGACCTCGTCGTGCTCGGCGCCGCACCTGGTGAGGGCGAGGCCCTCGAGGACGCGCTGCGCGAGCTTCGCGCCGTCCGCAGCGACCTGCCGATCCTCCTCGGCGGCCCCGCCGTCGGGGGGAGCCTGCCGCGCGGGCGGGCCGACGCGCGGGTGCTCGAGCGGATCGACGAGTCGGTCACCGCCGTCGAAGCGGAGCTCGCGGGTACCGCCTCGACCGCGTCCGTGTAGTCTCGCGGCGCATGAGCGACAGCGTGATCGTCACCGGCGGCGCCGGCTTCATCGGCTCGCACGTGGCGGATGCGATGCTCGCGGCCGGCAACCGGGTGATCGTCGTCGACGACCTCTCGACCGGCGCCGCCGATCGGGTCCCCTCCGAGGCGGAGCTGCGCGAGCTCGACATCGTCGACAGCGCCGCGCTCGCCGAGGTGTTCGACGAGGTCCACCCGAAGGCCGTCTACCACCTCGCCGCGCAGGCGAGCGTCGTCGCCTCCGTCGAGGACCCCGGCCGCGACTGCGACGTGAACGTGCGCGGGACGCTCAACGTGCTCGAGGCCGCAGGCCGCCATGGCGCGCCCGTCGTCTTCACCTCGACCGGCGGCGCGCTCTACGGCGACGAGGCGCCCCGCCCGACCGCCGAGGACCGGATCCCGGCGCCGCTGTCCCCCTACGGCGCATCGAAGTGGGCCGCCGAGGCGTTCGTCCGGACCTGGTCGCTGTCGTCTGGGATCCCGCATGCCGTGTGCCGGCTCGGCAACGTCTACGGGCCGCGCCAGAGCCCGCACGGCGAGGCCGGCGTCGTCGCGATCTTCAGCGGGCACATCTACGAGCACAAGACGCCGACCCTGTACGGCCACGGGCGGCCGACGCGCGACTACATCTACGTCGCCGACGTCGTCTCGGCGCTGCAGGCCGCGTGCGGGCGCGCGGGCGTCTACAACATCGCGACCGGCGTCGAAACGGACGTGCTCGGCATCTGGCAGGGCCTCTGCGAGGCCGCCGGGGTGCAGATCGAGCCCCGCATGGCGGACCTGCGACCGGGTGAGCTGCAGCACAGCTGCCTCGACATCTCCCACGCGGAGGCCGAGCTCGGATGGCGTCCCGCGGTCGCGATCCGCGACGGTCTCGCGGCGACGTACGCCGCGCTCGTCGAGGAACTCGCCCGCAGCTGAGCGCGGGCTGCAATTCCGCTCCCGCCCCTCGCGCTCGCGCCCCCGGGGCCGACACCGAACCCATGTGGTCCCTCCGCAGTGCCGGCATCGGCGCGCTCGTCGCCGCCCTCTCGCTGACGGGCGCCGGCCCGGCGCGGGCGCTGGCCGGCGAACCGGGTGGCGTCGCGGCGCCGGCGGGCGAACAGTCGGGAGGCAGCCAGTTCGGCGTGCCCGCATCCGTCTCGCGGCCCTCGCTGAGCGAGCTCGAAGTGCCCTCCTCGGCGACCGCCGGGCGCCCGCCACGCGTCACCCTGGAGCTCGTCGAGAGCCACGTCGCGACGGTCTACCTGCGGGTGCTGGTCATCGACCTCGACACGCGGCGGACGGTCCTCACGGCGACGATGGGGTGGGTGCACACCTCGCATCGCCTCGCGGTGGTCTGGCCGCACGGCGCGCAGCTCTCGCCCGGCTCCTACCGGGTCACGGTCAGCGCGCACGACCAGCACAACGGCAACATCCTCCGCAATGCGCGGATCTCCGGCGAGGCGACGCTGACGGTGAAGGCGGCGCCGGCCGCGCCGGCCGCGCCCATCACGCCCACGACCCCGATCGAACCCGGTGTTCCGACCCCGGCGCAGACCGTCGCCGACGGCGCGGTCTTCCCGGTCCAGGGGCCGCACAACTTCGGCGGCCCCGAAAACCGCTTCGGCGCGCCGCGCGCGGGCCACATCCACCAGGGGCAGGACGTGCTTACCGCCGAAGGCACCCCCGACGTCGCGCCGCTCGCCGGAACGATCGAGCAGGCCACATACCAGGCTGAAGGAGCCGGCTACTACCTCGTCGAGCACACCCTGATCGGGTTCGACTTCATGTTCGCCCACTGCGAGGCGAGCTCGTTCGCGGTCGCCGCCGGGCAGACCGTCACGGCCGGGCAGAAGCTGTGCCTGGCCGGGCAGACGGGCGACGCGACGGCCCCGCACCTCCACTTCGAGATGTGGGTCGGCGGCTGGCAGGCGACCGGCGGCCATCCGATCGATCCGCTCCCGTACCTCGAAGCCTGGGAACGCGCCGCCTGACGGCGGAGCCCGCGCACTGCGACTCGGTAGCTCGAAGCCTGGGAACGCGCCGCCTGACGGCGGAGCCCGCGCACTGCGACTCGGTAGCATCGTGTGCCGCTGAAACAGCGGCGAGATAGCTCAGCTGGTAGAGCACACGACTGAAAATCGTGGTGTCCCCGGTTCGAATCCGGGTCTCGCCATCTCCCATGAACCATCTACTCCGGCCCCTGGCTCCGATCAGCGACGGCGGTTGGGCGCTCCTCGACGAGGAGGCCCGCGCGCGGCTCGCGCCGGCGCTCGGCGCGCGGAGGCTCGTCGACTTCTCCGGTCCGCTCGGCTGGCAGCACTCGGCGACCAACACCGGTCGCACGCGGCCGCTCGACGGCGCTCCCGACGGCGTCGCCGTGCAGCAGCGCAGGGTGCTGGCGCTGATCGAGACGCGCGCCGATTTCGAGCTGTCGCGGGCCGAGCTCGCCGACGGCGACCGCGGCGCCGACGACGTCGACCTCGGCCCGCTCGACGACGCCGTCCACCGCATCGCGGTCGCCGAGAACACGGCCGTGCTCGACGGCTGGGGCAAGGCGGCGGCCGGCGTGCGCGAGCGCTCCCCGCATGCGGCGGTGGCGCTCGGCGACGGCTTCGCCGCCGCGACCGCGGCCGCCGTGGCGACGCTGCTCGAGGCGGGAGTCGCAGGGCCCTACGGCCTCGCGCTCGGCACCGAGCCCTACCGCAAGACGCTCCGCGGGACCGAGGACGGCTACCCGCTCGCCAGCCATCTGCGCGAGATCCTCGACGGCCCGATCGTGTGGGTTCCCGGCATCGACGGCGGCGCCGTCGTGAGCCTGCGCGGCGGCGACTTCGTGCTCGAGTGCGGCCAGGACCTCTCGATCGGCTACAGCTCGCACGACGACCGGGTCGTCCGTCTCTATGTCGAGGAGAGCTTCAGCTTCCACGTCGCCACGCCCGAGGCCGGAGTCGCGCTGACGGCGTAGATGAGCCGGCCCGAGCCCCAGCCGATCCTCGAGCCGATCACCGAGGCGGCGATCTTCCTCGTGCTGACCGTCGAGGCCGGGGGAGAGGACACGGTCCGCGAGCTGCTCGCCGACCTCTCGGGGCTGAAGCGCTCGGTCGGGTTCCGCATCCCCGAGGCGAGCCTCGGATGCGTGGCGGGGATAGGCGCCGAGCTGTGGGAGCGCGTCTACGGGGTGCTCCCGCGGGAGCTGCATCCCTTCGCCGAGCTCACCGGGGACCGGCACCGCGCGCCGGCGACGCCCGGCGATCTGCTGTTCCACATCCGCGCTCACCGTTTCGACCTGTGCTTCGAGCTGGCGCGGCTCGTGACCGAGCGGCTCGCGCCCGTGCGCGCGTCGCCGACGAGGTCCACGGCTTCCGCTCGTTCGACGAGCGCGACGTGCTCGGGTTCGTCGACGGGACCGAGAACCCCGAAGGGATCGCATCGTTCGACGCGGTGCTCGTCGGCGAGGAGGACGCGGCGTTCGCCGGCGGCTCCTACGTGATCGTTCAGAAGTACGTGCACGATCTCGCTGCCTGGGAAGCGCTGACGGTCGAGGCGCAGGAGGCGGCGATCGGGCGCACGAAGCTAAACGACGTCGAGCTGCCCGACGAGCGCAAGCCCGCGGACTCGCACGTCGCGCTCAACACGATCGTCGGCGCGGACGGGGAGGAGCGTCAGATCATGCGCTTCAACATGCCGTTCGGCCGCGTCGGCGCCGGTGAGTTCGGGACCTACTTCATCGGCTACGCGCGCAGCCCCGCGGTGACCGAGGAGATGTTGCGCAACATGTTCCTGGGCAGGACGCCGGGTGTCCACGACCGCATCCTCGACTTCTCGACCGCGCTCACAGGCGGCCTGTTCTTCGCCCCCAGCGGCGAGTTCCTCGAGAACCCGACCGTCACCTCTCCACAGGCCGAGCCGGCAGCCGCGCCCGCCCCGCCGGACGGCTCGCTGGGGATCGGCTCGCTCAGAGCGGAGGGCTGATGCGCGGCGCGGTCTTCGCGCTGTGCCTGCTCGCGCTGATCGTGCCCGCGCGATCGTGGTCCTGAGCCGATCCTCAGCCGCCACGCAGCTGCCGCACAGCGCGGCGAGCGAATCTGCTCCCATGTCCACCATCGCCCTCTCCCCACTCCCGGGCACCGCGATCAGCACCGCGCCGCCCCTCGTCGAGCTCGTGATCCCCGTCTACAACGAGCAGCACGTGCTCGAGGCGAGCGTGCGCGAGCTTCACCGCTTCATGTGTCGCCACCTTGCCGGCGGCTTCCGCCTCACGATCGCCGACAACGCGAGCACCGACGGAACGCTCGCCGTGGCCCGCTCGCTCGCCGCGGAGCTCGACGAGGTGTGCGTGCTGCACCTCGCCGAGAAGGGCCGCGGCCGCGCGCTGCGCGCCGCCTGGCAGCGCAGCGACGCGGCGGTCGTCGGCTACATGGACGTCGACCTCTCGACCGACCTCTCGGCGCTGCCCGCGCTGCTCGGGCCGCTGCTGTCCGGTCGCGCCGACATCGCGATCGGCACGCGTCTCGCACGCGGCGCCGAGGTCACGCGATCGCTCAAGCGGGAGCTGATCTCGCGCGCCTACAACATCCTCCTCCGGGCGTCGCTGCGCGTCGGCTTCTCCGATGCCCAGTGTGGCTTCAAGGCGGGCCGCCGCGAGGTCGTCCAGCCGCTGCTGGAGGAGGTCGAGGACGAGGCGTGGTTCTTCGACACCGAGCTGCTCTATCGCGCCCAGCGCCGCAAACTCTCGATCCTCGAGGTGCCGGTTCGCTGGGTCGAGGATCGCGACTCACGGGTCGCGATCCTGCACACGGCGCTCGAGGACCTGCGCGGCGTGCGCCGCCTGCGCGGCCGCGGCGACCGTTCGGGAGCAGCCTCCACGCAGCCGTTGTCCAGCTCGTCGGCGGCCGTGCCCCTAACCTAGGGGCACGGCGGCAGCGGCCGCCCGCCCACGAAGGAGGACGAGATGGCCCCCGAGACCGCAGCTCAACTGGACCGCGCCCGCGTGCGCACGCTGATCGAGCGCGAGGCCGCGCGGCTGGACGAGCGCACTCGCGCGAGCGCCGCGATGTACGAGCGCGCCCGCCGCTCGCTCAGCGGCGGCGTGGCCTCCAGCTATCAGGCTCGTGACCCGTGGCCGATCTACCTGACGACCGGCGAGGGCCCCGTGGTCCACGACGTCGACGGCAACCGCATGTGGGACTTCCACAACGGCTTCGGATCGATGGTCCAGGGACACGCGCACCCGGCGATCGTGCGGGCGGTGCGCGACCGCGTCGCCGAGGGCACCCACTTCGCCGCGACCACCGAGGACGGCGTCGTCGTCGCGGAGGAGCTGCAGCGGCGGTTCGGGCTCGAACGCTGGCGCTTCCTGAACTCCGGCTCGGAGGCGACGATGGACGCGATCCGGATCGCCCGCGGCCTGACGGGTCGCGACACGATCGTCAAGATCTTCGGCTCCTACCACGGCCACCACGACGCCGTGATGGTCTCGATCGGCGTCGAGTACGACCGCATCGGCGACCGCGAGAACTATGCGTCGCTGCCCTACGGCGCCGGCATCCCCAAGGCCGTCTCCGATCTCACCGTGCCGGTCCCGTTCAACGACGCCGGCGCGATGGAGCGGCGGATCGAGCGGCTCGAGTCCGAAGACCGCAAGCCGGCCTGCGTGATCATGGAGGCGGCGATGATGAACCTCGGCGTCGTCCTCCCCGAGGAGGGCTACCTCGAGGAGGTGCGGGAGATCACCCGCCGACACGGGATCGTCCTGATCTTCGACGAGGTCAAGACCGGGCTGGCCGTCGCCGCCGGCGGCGCCACCGAGCGCTTCGGCGTCCGCCCGACATGGTCACGCTCGCGAAGACGCTCGGCGGCGGCACGCCCGCGGCGGCGGTCGGCGGCACCGAGGAGGTGATGAGCGTGGTCGAGGACGGCAGCGTCTACCAGGTCGGGCACCTACAACGGGAACCCGCTGACGATGGCCGCCGCCCGCGCGAGCCTGCTCGAGGTGCTGACCCCCGAGGCGTACCGCCACATGGACGCGCTCAACGACCGCATCGTCGCCGGCTGCCAGAGCGTGATCGAGCGCCACGGGCTGTCCGGCTACGCGGTCGGGATCGGCGCAAAGGGCTGCGTCACGTTCTCGCCGACGAAGGTCGTCGACTACGAATCGTTCAAGGCGAACCAGGACGTCGAGGTGACCGAACTCGCGTGGCTGTTCAACATGAACCGCGGCATCTTCATGACGCCGGGGCGCGAGGAGGAGTGGACGCTCTCGGTCACCCACACCGACGAGGCGGTCGACGCCTACGTCGAGGTCTTCGACGAGATGGCGGCCGAGCTGACGGCGTAGCGCGGGAGCGCAGTCGCGCGCGCCGCGCCGCGCCTGTCAGCACGCCAACCTTTCCCGCGGCCCGGCGTTCTTCAAGTCGTGGCCTCGATCGTCGTCAGCGGAGACGTGCTGCGGCGCCCCCGCGGGGCGAATCTCGCCACGCATCTCCACTACCTGATCGGGCTGCGCAGGCTCGGGCACACCGTCCTCTACCTCGAGGGCCGCGCCGAGGATCCTGGCCGAGCGGTGCCGCGTGAGGGGTTGACGCTGCTCCGTGACCTGCTGCGGCGCTGCCGCGTCGACGTCCCCGTGGTGTGGGTGGACGCCGACGCGGGCCTGGTCGGCGGGATGCTGTGGGCGCAGCTCAGGCGCCGCCTTGCGGACGCGGAGGTGCTGCTCGACATCGGTGGTCACTGCTGGCTCGAGGAGCGCTCGCTCCCCGCGCCTGCGCGTGCTGCTCGACGCCGACACCGGCGACGGCCCCGGCTCGATCTCCGAGCCCGGGCGCCAGCTCGAGCACGATGTCTGCTTCTCCTACCGGCGCCGCCCGGCCGCGCAGCTCGCGTCCGAGTGGCGGCCGACGATCCCCCCGGTGGTTCCGCGCCTCTGGTACGGGCCACCCGCCCGCACCACGTTGCCGGTGCGGGTCTGGACCGATGCCGCGGGCACGCAGTCCGGCTCCAGTGGTGGCGATGCTCCCTCCTCCGAGCAGCTGCTGGCGCTGCCCGGACGCATCTCGCCGCGACCCTGGACGGCGCTGCCCGCGGCGCGGGCGGGCCTCGGCGCGCAGCTCGCGGCCGCGGGCTGGACGGTCCACCCGACCGAGGAGGTCGAAGCGACGCTGTCGAGCCATCGCGCGCAGGTGCTCGGTTCGCAGGCGACGATCAGCTTCCGCGGCGAGGAGGCCCCTCACGGCATCTGGTTCTCGTCGCACGACGCGTTCTTCCTCGCCGCCGGGCGCCCGGTGATCGCGCTCGACGACGCGCTCGCCTCGTGGTTGCCGACCGGGAGCGGCCTGCTCACGGCCGACGGCCTCGACGGGGCCGCGGCCGCGATCGACGCCGTGCAGGGCGCGCTCCCGCGGCACGCGGCGGCGGCACGCGCGCTCGCCGAGCGGGTCTTCCACTACCGCGTGGTGCTGCCGAGCATGCTCGAGCAGGTGCTGTCGCGCCCGCGCCGCCTCCGCGCCGCGGCCTGAGCGCGGCGCGCAGGGCCCACACCGCGCGTTCCGGCGTCGACGGCGACGCTGCGACTCCGCGACGCGGCGCGTTCAGGCGCCGAGCTCGGCCAGCACTGCGCGCCGCCGCGCGATCTCAGGCGTCGAGCGCCGCCCGCACGGCCGCGGCGCTCGGTGCGAGCTCATCCGGCAGCCGTCCGAGCAGCTCCAGCCACGCCGGCTTCGCCGCGGCCGCCCGGCGCACCAGCTCGACGCCCGCGGGGAGGTCGTCCGCGGCGACGCCGAGACCCGCCCAGAAGGTCAGCTCGTCGGCCTCCGGGGCGAGCTCGGCGGCGCGGACGTAGAGCTCCCCCGCCCGTGCGTGCTCGCCCGCCGCCGCGAGCTCGTCCGCCTCGCCCGCCATCTCGTACGCGCGTGCTAGCCCGAGCAGCCGCTGCAGCTCGCCGAGCGGGTCGCGATCGTCCTCGACCCTGATGTCGATCCGCGTGCGCCACGCCTCGCCCGTCGCGGGGACGACGAGCAGCGCCGCCGACTGGCGCCCTCGCACGTCGCCTCCCTCGGCCTCGGCCGCGAGCAGCGCCGCCGTCATCCGCTCCGCGAGGTCGCCGGACGCGGCGGCGTACGCGGCCGCCATCGCCCCCGGCACCGTGTCGGGGCCCATCATGTTCGCCTGGCAGGCGAAGCCGTCGCCGACGGAGTGGCCGGCGAACGGGATGCAGTCCGCGCCCGTGTGCGAGGCGGCGTGGCCGTGCGCGTCGACGACCCCGAGCTGGCGGTAGCTCGCCTGCGGGTCCTCGGCGAGGACGGCCGCGATCGCCGCCTCCGCGTCGAGGCCGCTGGCCAGCCGGTCGAGCGCGTTCGGCCCGTGCGCGACCTCGGCGACCGACTGCGTCGCCGCCGCACCGACGCCGGGACGCGCCCACGAGACGACGCTGCCGACGGAGAACCAATGGGACTGGACCGCGACGCCGAGCTCTCCGGTCGCGGCGTCCCTTGCGACGACCGAGTAGGTGCCGTGTCTCATCGGCACATCATCTAGGACTCGACCAGCTTGCGCAGCAGGCTGTGGAGCTGGGCGAGCTCTCGCTCGCTGAGCTTGCCGAACATCTCACCCTGCATACCCGCCGCGAGCGTGCGCGCCTGCGCGAGCGCCTGCTCGCCCTGCGCGGTGAGGTGGATCGCCCGGGCACGCCGGTCGCCCGGGTGCGGCCGGCGCTCGGCGAGGCCCGCCGCCTCGAGCTCGTCGATAACCGCGACCATCGAGCTCGGGTCGATCGCGGACTGCTCGTGCAGCTGCTGCTGGGTCATCCCCGGTTGCGCGTCGATCAGGGTCATCACCCCGAAGTCGCGCGGATGCAGGCCCTGCTCGCTGAGCGCCGCCGCGAACCGGCGCCGGGCCGCCTCCCCGAGCCGGGCGAGCAGGTAGCCCGGAAAGCGCGCGAGCTCGGGCGGTATCGGACCCCGGTCCCACATCGCGCCCTCGATTCTACGCGCCACAGATGGTTTGTGATACAAATGATTCCACGGCAACACGAAGGGGGCGTCCAATGCTTTCCACCGCAACCCGCTGGGTACTCCGCCACAAACGGCTCGTCGTCGCGTTCTGGGTGATCCTCGTCCTCGTCGGCGGCGCCTCCGCCGGCTCCGCGACGAAAGCGCTCAAACAGAAGTTCTCGGTGCCGGGCAGGGAAGGCTGGGTCACGAACCAGGCGATCAACCGCCACTTCGGCGGCACCGGCGGCAACACGGCGCCGCTGCTCCCCGTCGTCACCCTGCCGCCGGGCGCCTCCGTCTCCTCGCCCGGCGTGGTCCCGCAGCTGGCGGCGATCGAAGCCAAGGTCAAGACCGTGATCCCCGGGGCGCGGATCGCGGGATACGCGAGCACGCACGACCGATCGTTCGTCTCGGCCGACGGCCGCACCACCTTCGTCGTCGCCTACCCGCCGCCGGAACGCAACGAAGCGTTCGGCAACAACCCGGAAGCGGCGAAACACCTGACGCGCGCGTTGTCGGGAGCGAAGGTCGACGGCGCGCCCGTGCATGTCACCGGATACGACGCGCTGTCTGTCCAGAGCGGCGGCGGCAGCGGCCCCGGCGTCGCGCTCGAGGCGCTGCTCGGCGGCGTCGGCGCGCTGCTCGTGCTCGCGTTCGTGTTCGGCTCGTTCCTCGCGATCGTGCCGCTGATCATGGCGATCGCGTCGATCTTCACGACCTACCTGCTGGTCTGGGGGCTGACGACCGTGACCGAAGTGTCGCCGATCGTCCAGTATCTGATCGCGTTGATCGGGCTCGGTGTCTCGATCGACTACTCGCTGCTGGTCGTCGTGCGCTGGCGCGAAGAGCGCGCTCGCGGCGCCGACGGAGACGAGGCGGTCGAGCGTGCGATGAAGACGGCGGGCCGCGCGGTCGTGTTCAGCGGCACGACCGTCGCGATCGGGCTGCTCGCGCTGGTCGCGCTGCCGCTCCCGTTCCTGCGCTCGGTCGGGTACGGCGGGATGCTGATCCCGCTGGTCAGCGTGCTCGTCGCGATGACGCTGCTGCCGGTCGTGCTGCGCTCGATCGGGCCGAGGCTCGACTGGCCGCACCGCAGCGACGACGAGGCGGCCTCCAGGAAGTGGTCGTCGTGGGCGCAGTTCGTCGTCCGGCGCCGCTGGTTCGCCGCGGTCGGCGCGGCGATCGTGCTCGTGGCGCTCGTGCTCGCGGCGACGAACCTGCAGCTCGGCCTCTCCAACCTCAACACGATCGCGAAGCAGGGCGACGCCAAGCAGGGGCTCGTCGCGATCGAGCGCTCCGGCATCGGCGGCGGCGCGCTGGTTCCGCACGAGGTGCTCGTGGAATCCGGCCGGCTCTCGCCCGAAGCGCTCGCGGCTCGCATCGCAGGCGTCTCCGGGATTCACGGGGCGGTCGCGCCCGACTCGCCGGAATGGCGCCGCGACGGGCTCGCGGTCGTCGACGCCTTCCCCACCCCCGACGGCTCCTCGGGGGCCGGACGTGGCGTCCTCGACAGGGTGCGCTCCGCCGTGCGCAGCGTCGGCGACGGCGCGCGTCTCGGCGGTCTCCCCGCCCAGAACAGCGACTTCATCGAAGCCGTCTACGGGAACTTCCCGCTGATGATCGCCTTGATCGCGCTCGTCACGTTCGTGCTCCTGGCGCGCGCGTTCCGCTCGCTCCTGCTGCCGCTGAAGGCGGTGATCCTGAACGTGATCAGCGTCGGCGCGGCGTGGGGCGTGCTCGAGCTCGTATGGCAGAACGGTCACGGCTCCGAGCAGATCTGGGGGATCAGCGCAACAGGGTCGATCACGGCGTGGATCCCGCTGATGGTGTTCGCGTTCCTGTTCGGGCTCTCGATGGACTACGAGGTGTTCATCCTCGCCCGTATGCGCGAGGAGTACGACGCAACCGGCTCGACCGACAGCGCGGTCGTGCGCGGCATCTCGCGCACCGGGCGATTGGTGACGAGCGCGGCGCTGATCCTGTTCCTCGCGTTCGTCTCGCTCGCGTCCGGGCCGGAGACGGAAATCAAAGTCCTCGCGACCGGCCTCGCGGCGGGGATCATCCTCGACGCGACGGTGATCCGCGCGCTGCTCGTCCCGGCGGTCGTGTCGCTGTTCGGACGCTGGAACTGGTGGCTCCCGCGGCTGCCGGCGAGGCTGCTCCGGGTCGAGCCCTCGTTGCCGGCGGGGGCGGCGCCCGAGACGGTCGGGTGATGATCTAGGCTGGCCCCATGCCCGCGGAGTGGCCGAGCCTTCCCTACGGGGAGTGGCGGGAGACGTGCGAGACGTTGCACGCCCACACCCAGCTGCTCGGCAAGCTCGCGGTCGCCCTCGCGCCGCCTGAGCCGGAGCTCCAGCACGCCGCGCTGCGCGTGACGGCGCGTGGCTGGGAGACGCTGCCGCTGCCGGCGCCGGACGGCTCGGGTGCGATCGTCGCGGCGCTCGACCTCCACCGTCACGCCGCGCTGCTCGAGCACAGCGACGGCCGCAGCGCGAGCTTCGGGCTCGCCGGCGAGTCGGTCGGCGCGGTCACCCGGCGCACGCTCGCCACAGCACGTGAGCTCGCCGGCGAGTTCGCGATCGACCTGCGCCCGCAGGAGGTCGCGTGGACCGTGCCGCTCGACGAGGACGAGGAGCACGCGCACTACGAGACTGCCGCCGTCGAGCGATACCACGCTGCGGCGACGCAGGCGGCGCTGGTGCTGGCCGCGTTCAGGGCGCCGTTCCGAGGGCGCTCGACGCCGGTCAACGCGTGGTGGGGCTCGTTCGACCTCGCCGTCAACCTGTTCTCCGGGGAGCCCGCGGAGCCTCCCTCGCGCGACTTCATCATGCGCAACGCGATGGACGCGCAGGAGGTGGCGGTCGGGTGGTGGCCGGGAGACGCCCGCTACGAGAAGCCGGCTTTCTACGCCTACGCGCACCCCGCGCCGGACACGTTCGCCGGCGCCGACCTCACACCGGCGTCGGGCCATTGGGAGGGCGGCCTCGGCGAGTTCGTGCTCGACTGGGACGAGGCGCGGGCGCAGCCCGACCCGCGCGACGCCGCGCTCCGGTTCGCGCGGTCGGTGTTCCGCCATGCGTGCGCGGTGTGCGAGTGGAACCCGGCGCTCGCGTCGAGCGCCGAGGGGAACCCGCCGCCGGTCGTGTAACGCCGGCGGCGCCGCGAGGACTGAAGGGGGTGCAGCGCAACCCCCCCGACCTCAGGAGAACCGATGAACTTCCCGAAGAGACTCGTCGCCGTGACGTGCGCCGGCGCCGCCGCCCTGGCGATGGCCGCGGCGCCCGCGCTGGCGCACGCCGCCGGCCGCCCGCTGTTCGTGCAGAACGACAGCCTCACCGGCAATGAAGTGATCGTCTACGACCGCGCCGCCGACGGCACCCTCGCGCAGGCCGCCGCGTATCCGACCGGAGGGCTCGGCGGCAAGCTGGAAGGGTCCGTCGTCGACCACCTCGCCTCGCAGGGGTCGCTCGCCTACGACCGCGCCGACGGCCTGCTGCTCGCGGTCAATGCGGGCAGCAACACGGTCTCGGTGTTCGGAGTGTTCGGCGACCGCCTCGCGCTCCGCCAGACGATCTCCTCGGGAGGCTCGTTCCCGGTGTCGATCGCCGTCGACGACGGGCTCGTCTACGTCCTGAACGCCACCGCGGGCGGGGATCTCGCCGGCTTCCGCGTGACGTCGGGACGGCTCGCCGCGATCCCGGGGTCGACGCGTCCGCTCGGACTCAACGCGTCGGCGACGCCGCAGTTCGTCAACACCCCGGGGCAGGTCGCGTTCTCGCCCGGCGGCTCGCAGCTGATCGTCACGACGAAGGCCAACGGCAGCTCGATCGACGTGTTCGGCGTGAGTCCCGAAGGGACGCTGTCGGCGACGCCGGCCGTCGATCCCCTGCCGGGCGCGGTGCCGTTCTCCGTCAGCTTCGATCCGCTCGGGCACCTGCTGGTCGCCGAGGCCGGCACCAACGCGCTCGCCGATTTCGAACTGCTCTCGAACGGCGCTCTGGCGCAGCTCGACGTCGTCGGCACGGGGCAGGCCGCGACCTGCTGGGTCGTGCGCGCCGGCGGTCGCTACTACGCCTCGAACGCAGGTAGCGCCTCGCTCACCGGGTTCCAGGAGGGGGCGCGCGGACAGCTGCTGACGGCATTCGGTCAGACCACCACCGACGCGGGCACCGTCGACGCGGTCAGCGACGGGGGATTCGTCTACGTCCAGGCCGGCGGTCCCGGCAAGGTCGACGAGTACCAGATCGGCTCGGGCGGAGCTCTCACCGCGATCGGGTCCGTGACCGTTCCGGGCGGCGAAGGCGGCGAGGGGATCGCCGCGCCATAGTGAAGACCGGCGGAGGCGCGGCCGGCGAACCGGCCGCGCCGCCCGCGGTGAGCGAATGAGCCTGCACCTGATCATCCCCGGACTCGCCTCGACGCGAACCAGCGCGATCGCCGCAGTTGCGGCGATCGCGTGGCGCGCCGTTAGGACAGGCCTCGACCCCACCGACACGGCGCTGCTGCAGAGGCTGCGGGCGGGCGACGAGCAGGCCTATCTCGAGCTCGTCGACCGCCACCAGGCCGCGATGCTGAGGCTCGCGCGGACGTTCGTCGCGAGCAACGCCGTGGCGGAGGAGGTGGTGCAGGACACGTGGCTGGGCGTGCTGCGCGGCATCGACGGCTTCGCGGGCCGCTCGACGCTGCGCACCTGGCTGCTGAGCATCCTCGTCAACCGCGCCCGCTCGACCGGAGCCCGCGAGGCGCGCAGCGTCGCGGTCGGCGATCCCGAGCCGGCCGTCGACCCCGCCCGTTTCGACAGCGCGGGCGCATGGTCCGCGCCACCTCGGCATTGGGTGGAGGAGATCGACGACCGGGTCTCGGCGGCATCGGCCCGCGATGCGCTGCGCGACGCGGTCGAGAGCCTGCCTCGCGCGCCAGCGCCAGGTGGTGCTGCTGCGCGACGTCGAGGACCTCAGCGCCGACGAGGTGGCGGCGGCGCTCGGTATCAGCGAGGGCAACCAGCGTGTGCTGCTGCATCGCGGCCGCAGCCGGCTGCGCGCGTCGCTCGAATCGGAGCTGGCGGAGGCATGAGGCTGCGGCGCCAGCGCGAGCTCGCCTGCCGGCAGGTCGTCGAGCTGGTCAGCGACTACCTGGAGGAAGCGCTCTCGCGCCGCGAGCGCAGCCGTCTGCAGGCGCACCTGGCGGGGTGCGAGCACTGCAGCGAGTACGTCGCGCAGATGCGCGCGACGATCGCGCTGACCGGCACGTTGCGCGCCGCGGATCTCGACCCGGAGATGCGCGAAGCTCTGCTCGGCGTGTACCGCCGCTGGCGCGTCAGCGAGGCCTAGTCGGGCGCGAGCGCGACGGCTCGTTCCGGCACCGCCGCGAGCACGGCGGTCCCCAGCGCGGCCGCGGCGGCGAGGTAGAAGACCGCCGGAGTAGCCGGCGAGCGCCGCCGTCGCGCCCGCGATCGGGCCGCCGAGGCCGACGCCGATGTCGAAGAACGCGGTGAACGCTCCCATCGCCGTGCCACGGCGGTCGTCGTCGACCTCGCCGACGACCATCAGCGCGAGCGACGGGAACAGCATCGAGAAGCCGACGCCGACGATCAGCGCGCCGGCGAGCGCGACGCCGAGCGAGTGCGCGGCGGCGATCACCGCGAGCCCGAGCGCCTCGAGCAGCCCCGCCGCCGTCGCGGTCGGGCGCGGGCCCGACACGGTCGGGGACGCGGCTCAGCACGAGCCGGCTCGCGAACACGGCGACGGCGAACGCGGTGAACACGGTCGCGCCGCCGCCGATGCCCCGGGACTTCAGCGCCAGCACGACGAACCCGGCGAGCGCCGCGTAGCCGACGTTGGCCAGCGCGAGCGCGAGACCCGGGCGGTGGGCGGCGCTCGGCAGCAGGGCTTCGCGCTCCTCGCGCGGGGTCAGCGCCGGGGCCTCGGCTCCGGCAGCCGCATCGCGACCAGCGTCGCCGCCGCGGGCAGCGCCGCGGTCAGGATCCACACGGCGTCGTAGCCGGCGTGCGAGCGCAGCAGCTCGCCGATCAGCGGGCCGAGCGAGAGGCCGCCCCAGACGGCGAGGCCGAACAGCCCGAGCGCCCAGCCGCGTCGGTCCTCGGGCGCGAGGTCGACGGCCCAGGTCGCGCCGGCCGTGTAGACGGTCCCCTCGCCGGCGCCGACGACGAGCCGCGCGGCGATCAGCGCGCGGACGCTGTCCGCGACCAGGTACAGCACCCGCCGAGGGTCATCGCCAGCGCGCCGAGGACCATCACGATGCGGCGCCCGCGCCGGTCGGACTGCCTGCCGGCCAGCGGGCCGGCACACGACCGAGGTGATCGCGAACGCGCCGACGACGACGCCGACCGCGACGTCGCCGGCGTGCAGCGGGCCGCGCACGAACGTCGGCAGCGTCGGCAGCGCGGCGCCGATCGACGAGGAAGCACAGCAGCGCCGTGACGAAGATGCCGATCGAGGCCGCGAGGCCGTTGCGCATCATGGCGTCCGCGAGGCCCGCGGGGGCGTGGCAGTGGACTGCTCGGGTGGGCGTGCGCGACGGCGGCATCGGGCGCAACACGGTACCCGCGGTGAGCATCAGGAGCGCGACGGCCCCGACGTCATCAGCCGCCGGCCTTCAGCTGCTTGCGCCCGCCTGTTGCGCGAGCCTCGCTACCCGGTGCTCGCGCAGCGCCTGCGGCGCCGGATGCCGCCCGTCGGTGCTTCGCTGACCCGAGGACGACGTGTAGGAGGGTTGAGCGGCAGAGTCGCTCAGCGTCGTTCCTGCTGCCGCGCTCTCCAAGCGCGGGGCGCGTAGAAGGCGATGAGCGGGATCAGGATCACGGCGGCGACGAGACTGCTCGGCCCGCGATAACCGTGCAGAGCCGCGTGGGGGTCGATGATCGCGCGTACCACCAGCGCCACGCTGATGATCGACAGCACGGCGTAGAACGCGAGCACCCGGGCGGGACTGCTGTCAAACCGGCGGTTGGTGTTCGCCCGCCGGCCGCGCTCCCACCAAGGCGGTACGTAGTCGTGTGTCTCGCGGCCTTCGTCCCGCACGGTCGGGCGTTTACCCGTGCACGCGATGATCCATGCGTGCAGCGAAGGCGAAAATGCGACGTCGGCGCCCGTGACGCTCAGGCCTTCATCTTCCTCCACTCCGCCTTGTGCGCCCGCTTGGCGGCCTGGTACTCGAGCAGCGCCTGCGGCGAGTCGACGTCCCCGAGCGTCGGGTGCGGCGGCACGAGGCTCTTCGGCCTTCGCGAGCTTGTAGCGCTTCGCGAGCACCGAACCGAGCGCCTTGACCTTCATCTCGCCGAAGCCGGGCAGCCCCTCGAGGTTCGCGCGCAGCTCCGCGCCGTTCTTGGCGCCGGTCCAGACCCGCGCGGCGTCGCCGTCGTAGTCGTCGCGCACCGCGACCGCGAGATCGTGGACGCGTTCGGCCATTTTCCCGGGGAAGCGGTGGATCGCCGGTTTCTCGCGGAACACGGGATCGAGGTCGGCGGCGGCGAGCTTCGCCGGGTCGAGCGTGCCGACGCGCTCCTTGATCGCGAGCGGCCCGGAGAACGCCTTCGGCACCGTCACCTGCTGATCCAGCGCGAACCCGATCAGGAGCGCCATCGGGTCCTTCGCGATCAGCTCGTTGGCCTCGTCGGAGTCGGTGAAGTAGAGGCGGCTCGGGCACCGCCACATCGTAGCCCGGTAGCGCGGTGCGGCTACGGCAGGACGACCGTCGAGCGCGACGGTCGGCTCTCGCCGGGCGGGCGTCTCGGCGACGCTTCCGGCTCGGTCACCGGCCCTGCGTGCGCGCGTAACGGACGAGGCTGCGCAGCAGCCAGAGGTCGAGGGCCAGGAACGGAAGGAACACGAGCCCCCACCAGTAGCCCTTCACGCAGAGGAACACGGTGACGAACAGGATCCACGGCGCGAGAAGGGCGCGCACGACGATCGCCTGCTTGCAGTGCCTGCGCGCCCAAGGATCCACCCAGCCGCCGCGTTGTTCGTCTCCGGCCACTCCGATGACCATCCTACGAAGCTGAGGTTTCGAGGAGTTTGACCGCCCGGCACAGTTCGTTTTGTACCGACTGTCGGATCCCCGGCGATAAGCTCGTTCCCCTCGTCGGAATCGGTGGAGAACAGGCGGTCCGGCGAGGGTCGATCCGGATCCGCCGCCGACGTCCGAACACATGACCATCCGCCGGCTATCAAGTACGACCGTCTACGAGAACGCCTGGATGCGCGTCCGCGAGGACCAGATCGAGCGCGCGGATGGCAGCGGTGGCGTCTACGGGGTCGTCGAGAAGCCGGACTTCGCGCTCGTGATCCCGCGTGAGCCCGACGGGAGCCTGTGGCTCGTGGAGCAGTACCGCTACCCGGTCGAAGGCCGCTGGTGGGAGTTCCCGCAGGGGTCCTGGGAGGAGCGCGACCACGTCGATCCCGCCGTGCTCGCGCGCGGAGAGCTGCAAGAGGAGACCGGGCTGCTCGCCGGCGAGATGCGCCACCTCGGCCACCTCTACGAGGCTTACGGGTTCAGCTCGCAGGGCTTCGACGTGTGGCTCGCAGAGGATCTCACCCAGGGCCCCACGCAGCGAGAGGCCGCCGAGCAGGACATGACGGCGCGGCGCGTCGGTCCCGAGCAATGGCGGGCGATGGTCCTGGCGGGCGAGGTCAAGGACGCGCCCTCGATCGCTGCCTACGGCCTGCTTCTGATCGGCAGCTAGCCCACCGCTCGCGCTCGGGCCGGCACGCGCGGCGTCACCTCGCGGTAGACCGCCAGGAACTCCTCGCTGGAGATCCCCTCCAACCCCCGCGGCGTCGCGAACCGCTCCATGTAGCTCGCGATCATGTCGATCACGTCCTCGACGATCGCCTGCTGCTCGCCACGCGCCCGCTCGACGCGGAAGATGTGCTCGAAGGTCCGATCCCAGAGGCGCACGATCAGGCCGGCGCCGAAGTGCGGCCCTTCTTCGATGAAGCCGGCGCGCACGGGTCGCCGCGTGCAGCCGCGACGCCATCCGTCGCGTCGAGCTCGCGGACGCTGTCGTGGACGGCGACGTTCAGGCGCGTGCCGAACCAGACCGGGATCCCCTCCGGATGGGCCTGGTGGTGTCGCAGGTGCGCGATCGCGACGGCCGCCGTCATCGAGCGGAAGGTGACCCGCTCGAGCGCTTCCAGCGCCTCCTCCGCCGTCGCGCTCGATCGATGCGAGCTCGTGGTCGAGGTAGGCGGCGACGATCGCGTCGCGGTCCTCGAAGTAGCGGTAGATCGTCGCCACGGGGATCCCCGAGAAGCTTCGCGAGCGAGCGCGTCGTGAGTGCCTCGACGCCACCCTGCGCGAGCAGCTCCCGGGCCGAGCTGAGGATCGCCTCCACGCGCTCGCGGCTGCGTTTCTGTACGGGCTCGCGCCGCGTCATGCGCCCGTCCCCGGGGCGGCGCGGGCCGCGGCGAGGTACAGCACGCGCCTGCGCGCGCGCGACCGCGGCGACGGCCTCCTCGGGCGGCAGCAGCTCGGGGTGGTGCAGCGGCCGCGCCTGGAAGCCGGGCGCGCCGTCGAGTCCGACGAACGCCATCGCGACCGGCGCGAGCGCGCCGAAGAACGAGAAGTCGTCGGACCCGCACGAGCGCCACGGCGGCGCCGTCGCGAAGCCCGCCGTCGTCGAGCAGCTCCCGCGCCGCGGCGACGATCCCGGCGTCGTTGCGCAGCGGCGGCTCGCCTGCTTCGATCCGCACCCGCGCGGTGCAGCCGTGGGCGCGCGGCGACGCCGTCCGCCGACCTCCGAGACGAGCTCGCGCAGCGTCGCCCGGTCCCGCTCGCGATACGCGCGCAGGGCGCCGCGCGCGCTCGCGGTCGCGCCGGGATCACGTTGTCGGCGCTGCCGGCCTTCAGCACCGCGACCGTCAGCGTCGCGGGCGCGAGCGGGTCGATCCTGCGGCCGGCGGCGGCATGCAGCGCGACGACCGTCTCCGACAGCGCGAGCACCGGGTCGCGACCGAGGTGCGGGTACGCGCCGTGCGTCGGGCTCGCCGGCGATCTCGATCTCGAACGCGTCGCACGAGGCGTTGACGGTGCCCGGCTCGAGTCCCGAGCGAGCCCCACGGCAGCTCGGGGTGGACGTGGGCCGCGACGACCGCGCGCGGCGCGAGATCGCCGCCAGCGCCTGCTCGCACAGCTCGAGCGCGCCCGACGGGTACGCCTCCTCGCTCGGCTGGAAGACCGCCGCGAACGGCGCCGGCGCCTCGTCGCCGAGCGTGTGCACGGCCCGCGCGAGCGCGACCAGCGCCGCCATGTGCACGTCGTGCCCGCAGGCGTGCATCGTCTCGCCCCGGGCGCTGAACGGCGCGCCTGTGCGCTCGCGGATCGGCAGCCCGTCGAGCTCGGCGCGCACCGCGACCGGCCGCTCGCCGGCTCCGATGCGCGCGATCAGCCCGGTCCCGGCGACGCGCTCGGCCTCGACCGGCAGCGCCGCGGCGATCGACCGCCGCCGTCTCGTGCTCGGCGTGGGCGAGCTCCGGCTGCTCGTGCAGCCTCCGGCGCAGCGCCGCCGCGCTCTGCGCCTCGCGCTCGAGCGCCGCGAGCAGTCGTCGCAGCGTCGCCTCAGTAGACGTCGGCATACCGCGCGCAGCGCTGCTGCGAGGTCGAGGCTCGCGGTCGCGGCGAGCTCGGCCCGCTTGAGGCTCGCGTACGCCTCGTGGAGCGGGCTCGCCGAGCCCGCCGCGCAGCGTCTCGTCGGCGGCGAGCGCGGCGAGCGCGGCCTCGGCCGACGCGGGCAGCGCCCCGTAGCCGAAGCGCTCGGCCTCCTGCCGGCGAGAGCGACGCCGGGTCGTCCGTCGAGCAGCGGCGGCGAGGGCAGGCCGTCGCGAATCCCGTCGAGGCCGGCGAGCACGATCGCGCCGAGCGCGAGGTAGGGGTTGGCCGCCGCGTCGGCGGCGCGGAACTCGAGGCGCAGCTGGCGGGCCGGGTCGCCGCCGCCGAGCTCGACGACGCGGCGGCACGCGCAGCAGCGCTTCGCGGTTGCGCCGGCCGAGCGCAGACGGCGCCGGCGCTCCAGTGGTGAGGGCGCAGGCGCTCACCCGAGACGGGGCTCGGCGCGCACAGCGCGATCAGCGCGGGCGCGTGCGCGAGGACCCCCGCGGCGAAGCTGCCGGCGAGCTCGCTGAGCGCCGCCGGGCCGGCGGGGTCGTGGAACAGCGCGCGGCCGTCCGCGTCGAGCAGGCTGATGTGGACGTGCACGCCGTTGCCGGCCTCGCCCGGGTCGAGCAGCGGCGTGAACGTCGATCGCAGGCCGGCGCGCCGCGCGCACTCGCGCACGACCTCGCGCAGCACCACGGCGCGGTCGGCCGCCGCGATCCCCGGCGCCGGCGCGACGGGGACCTCGAACTGGTGGCTCGCGAACTCCGCGAAGAAGCGCTCCGGTTCGGCTCCGGCCTCGACGAGCGCCGCCATCACCGCGCTCGCGAACGGCTCGGCCTCGCGCATGCGCCGCCAGCGAGAACGGCAGCTGCGACGAGCCATCGGCCCGCAGCTGGAACTCGTGCTCGAAGGCGGCGAGGACCGTCGCTCCGGTCGCGCCGCTCGAGCTCCGCCAGCGCGCGGCGCAGGAACGCCGCGTGGGCAGCACGGCCACGGCGGCGCCGTCGCCCTCGACGATGTCGCACAGCAGCAGCTCGAACGCGGTCTCCGCCGGCCCCGTCGCGCCGACCCGGACGTGCGTGGCGGCGTCGGGGAGCAGGCGCAGGTCGCCGGTCGAGCCGAACGGGTTCGGTTCCGCCAGCGGGCCGAGCGGGGTCAGGGCGGAGTTCGCGGGCACCCAGCCGATGCCCGCCGCGAGGTGCTCCTCGAGCTCGGCGGCGAGCACCGCGCGCCCGCGCACGATCGCGCCGAGGTCGCAGGCGACGAGCGCGACCAGCTCGGGCGGGGTCACGCCGTCGCCTCGGGCGTGCCGTTGTCCCAGAGCTCCTCGCGCAGCCCGAGCGCCGCAGCCGCACGCGCGGAGCGCCGCGGCCTCCCGCGAGTCGACGACCGCGATCACGCCTCCGGCCGGCTTGTCCTCGCCGGGCGATCGCGGCGGCGAGCCGCTCGCGCGGCTGCAGGTGCACGCCGTCCGCGCCCAGCGCCGGGTAGGTGTCGGCGACCGTGTACAGGCGCCCGCCGGGACCGTCGGTGCGCGCCACCACGCACGAGAAGTGGCCGACGTCCCAATCCGGCGGCGGGACCCTCGTCACGGCCGTCGAGCAGGTAGGCGAGAAGCTGATCCGGGGAGGGGTGCGATCCCCAGAGGTGGTGGGTCGCGAGGTTGGCGATCAGCGTCACCGGCGCCGACAGCGAGGCGGCCGCGTCGAACATCGCGTCGAGCGTCTCGGCGCGTCCACGGGCCGCTGTACGGCAGCGCCTCGACGGCCCCCGCCGCCGAGCTCGCCGACGGCCCTGGCGACGCCCGCCGCGGTCGTGCCCGAGATCTCCGGATCGTCGATCGCGGGCAGCTCGAGGCGGTAGTCGCGCCGCCCGCCTGCGCCGCCGGGCAGAGTCGCGGGGTCGCGCGACGGCGGATACGATCGACCCCGGCCGCGAGCGCGACCGCGTCCTGGTCGACCGGGTCGCTCGCGGAGCCCTCGATGCCCGCCGCGTTCAGCGCCAGCGCGCCGCAGAACGCCCCGCACAGGTCATCGCGCTGGGGCAGCTCGCGGGCATGGCGTGCGAGCAGCGCGCGCGCCCCGGGCAGCAGGGTCGTCTGCAGCCGGGCCGCGGCGCCGGACACCTCAGCCGTCCTGCGCGCGGGGGGCGTAGCGATGGTGGAGCATCAGCGCGTTGCCGTCCGGGTCGCTGAAGAACGCCATGTGGCAGACCCCGGTGTCGAGGGTGTCGGCGGCGAACACGACCCCCCGGCCCTCCAGCTCGCTCGCGCGTCGTGCGACGTCGTCGACGTGCAGCGCCAGCGCGTTGCGGCTCGACGTTGTGCTCGAGCCCCATCTCGCTCGGGGTCGTAGACGCTGATCGTCAGGTTGCCGGTCTCGAACTCCGCGTAGTTCCGCTCGCGCAGGTAGACCGAGCCGCTCGAGGCCGAGCGTCTCGCCGTAGAACCGGGCGGCCGCCTCGAGGTCGTGCGTCGGCATCCCGACGAAGTCGACGCCTCCAACAAGCTCCATCTGCTCCTCCCTTTCCTCTGAGGCTTCGCGATTGCTTCATAGCACGTAGGCTCCAGTCAAAGCACGCGCCGGACGAGGAGAAAGGACGCGGAGATGAGCTGGGACTTCCAGACGGAGCCCGAGTTCCAGGAGCAGCTCGACTGGATGGCGGAGATCGTCCGCCGCGAGATCTGGCCGCTGGAGGCGATCTGGCACGAGCTCGGCCTCGACGGCCTGCTCCGCGCGCTGGCGCCCCGTCCAGGAGCAGGTCAAGGAGCGCGGCCTGTGGGCGGCCCACCTGCCGCCGGAGCTCGGCGGCCAGGGCATGGGGCAGGTGCGACTCGGGCTGATGCACGAGATCCTCGGCAGCTCGCCGATCGCGCCGCTCGCGTTCGGCAACGCGGCGCCGGACTCCGGCAACTCGGAGATCCTGGCGATGGCCGGGACCGAGGAGCAGAAGGACCGCTGGCTGCACCCGCTGCTGGCCGGCGATCTGCGCAGCGCGTTCAGCATGACCGAGCCCCACACCCCCGGCTCGGACCCCACGCAGCTCGCGACCAGCGCCGTCCGCGACGGCGACGAGTGGGTGCTCGACGGCCGCAAGTGGTTCTCGTCGAACGCGTCGATCGCCGACTTCCTGATCGTGATGGCGGTCACCAGCCCGGAGGCTCGGCCCTCGCAGCGCGCGTCGATGTTCATCGTCCCGGTCGACACACCGGGTGTCGAGATCCTCCGCGACGTGCCGACGATGGAGCACCCGTCGCGAGCAGTTCGGCGCCTACGGGGGGCACGCGGAAATCGCCTACGACGGCGGTACGGCTTCCCGCCGAGGCGCTGCTCGGCGGCGAGGGCGAGGGCTTCATCCTCGCCCAGCACCGGCTCGTGCCCGGCCGCATCCACCACTGCATGCGCTGGCTCGGGGTCGCGCGGCGGGCGTTCGACATGATGTGCGAGCGGGCGACGTACCGGCACGCGCACGGCTCGGTCCTCGCCCAGAAGCAGACGGTTCAGAACTGGATCGCCGACAGCGCGGCCGAGATGCAGGCGGCGCGGCTGATGACGCTCCACGCGGCCTGGACGATGGACACGCAGGGCGCGAGCGCCGCCCGCACGCAGGTCGCGCTGATCAAGTTCTTCGGAGCGAAGGTGCTGCACGACGTGGTCGACCGCGCGCTGCAGCTGCACGGATCGCTCGGCTACTCGACCGACCTGCCGCTCGAGCAGATGTACCGCTTCGCGCGCGCCGCGCGGATCTACGACGGCCCGGACGAGGTCCACCGGCAGTCGGTCGCGCGGCACATCCTCGCCGGTTACGAACCGCCCGCCGACGGCGTCCCCAGCGAACACCTGCCGACACGGCGCGCGGCCTCGCGTGAGCGGTTCGCCGAGCTGCTCGAGACGGTCACGGCGAACGACTGACGCTCGGATCGACGTCAGGGGCCGGCTGCCGCCGGCCCCTGACAGTCGATGCTCGCGGGGGAGTGGGCGCGCTCGGCGGGCGAGGGCGTCGTCGCTCCCCGGGAGCGACTCCGCCCGCGAGCGGCGCGGGGTCACTTCCGGGCGCAGCTCCCCCACCGGGGAGCGCGCGCCGACGATCGTGACCGTGGCGGCGGCGCCGATCACGACGCGAGCCGCCACTACGCTTGACCGATGGCAACGGGCGCAACGCAGCCGCCGGTCGTGTTCGACCCCGGCAGCTTCGACACGTTCCGCTTCGTCTCGCGCGAGCTCGGCGAAGACGGGGTCGTCACGCTGGCCTACGCGCTCGACGACGGGCCCGCGTTCACCGAGCGGGTGCGGCTTCCGCTGGCGGGCCCGCTCGGCGAGCAGCAGCGCGCGAGCGCCGACGGGCTGCTCTCGCTGCTGCACTGGGTGGCCGGCGTCAGCTACTTCAAGACCGCGTTGCCCGGAACGGTCCGCTGCGAGTCCGGCGTCCCCGGCCCCGCCGCGGCGGCGCTGCTCGACGCGCTCTACTCCGAGGGCCTCGGCGAGCTCGCGTTCGTCAACGCGCTCGATGCGCTGCCGCGGCCGCGCTTCCCTCGCGCGGGCGTCCAGACGGCCGCGAGGACCCCGCCGCGCGATCCCGCCTCGGTCCTCGTGCCGGTCGGCGGCGGCAAGGACTCCGTCGTGGCGCTCGAGGCGGTCCGCAGCGCCGGCGTTCCGCAGACCCTGTTCTCGATCGGCGACGCCGCGCCGATCGCGCGAACCGCCGCGGTCGCGGGGCTGCCGCGGCTGATCGCCTGGCGCGAGCTCGACCCGCTGCTGTTCTCGCTGAACGCCGCGGGCGCGATCAACGGCCACGTGCCGGTCACCGCGATCGTCACCTGCGTGGCGATGCTGACCGCGGCGCTGCACGGGATCGACGCGGTCGCGATGGCGAACGAGCGCTCCGCCTCGGCGGGGAACGTGAGCTGGGACGGCGTCGTCATCAACCACCAGTTCTCGAAGGGGCTCGAGGCCGAGCGCCTGCTGAGCGCGGCCGTCGCGGAGCTCGGCGCCGGCGTCACGCAGTTCTCGCTGCTGCGGCCCGCCTCCGAGCTGGCGATCGCTCGCGCGTTCGCGGGCCTCGAGCGCTACCACGACGCGTTCACGAGCTGCAACGCGACGTTCCGGATCGACCCCGCGGCGCGCCCGTCCTCCTGGTGCCGGGACTGCCCGAAGTGCCGGTTCGTGTTCCTCGCGCTCGCGCCGTTCTCCGAGCCCGCGCACCTTGCGCGGGTGTTCGGCGGCGACCTGCTGGCCGACGAGGCGCAGTACCCCGGGTTCGCGCTGCTGGCCGCGGACGGGGGACACAAGCCGTTCGAGTGCGTCGGCGAGGAGCAGGAGAGCATCGCCGCGATCCGGCTGCTCGCGGCGGACGACCGCTGGCGCGACCACGCGGTCGTGCGGCGGCTCGCCGCCGAGGTGCTCCCCCGCCACGAGTTGCCCGAGGGCGATCCGGCTGAGGTGCTCGCGCTGTCCGGCGAGCACGACGTGCCGCCGGTCCTGCTGGACGGGGTGCGTGCGGTTCTCGGAGCTTGAAGGCGCCCGCATCGGCGTGTGGGGCGCCGGCCGCGAGATCGCGTCGTTCGCCGCGCAGCTGCGGGCGCGCCTCCCCGGCGCGCGGCTGGAGGTGGCGGTGTTCGACAGGCCCCCCGGCGACGGCGAGCTGGCCGTGCTGGGCGAGCCGGCGCCGCGCATCGCCGGCCCCGGCGACGCCGCCGAGGCGCTCGCCGGCTGCTCGGTGCTGGTCCGCTCCCCGGGCGTCTCGATCCACCGCCCGGAGCTCGCAGCGACTCGACGATCGCAGTCACCACCGCGACGTCGCTGTGGCTCGCCGAGCGCGGGGGACGCCGGGTGCTGGGCGTGACGGGGACCAAGGGCAAGAGCACGACGGCCGCGCTCGCGCACCACCTCGCGCGCGCGGCGGGGGCCGAGGCGGAGCTCGCCGGCAACATCGGGCGCCCCGCGCTGGAGCTGCTCGACCTCGACGCGGGCGCGCTCGTCGTCCTCGAGCTCTCCAGCTACCAGATCGCCGACCTCGCCACCGGCCCCGAGGTCGCGCTGGTCACCAACCTCTATCGCGAGCACGCCGACTGGCACGGCTCCGACCGCGCCTACCGCGAGGACAAGCTGCGGCTGCTGACGCTGCCCGGCGTCGAGCGTGTCGTCGTGCCGGCCCACGACGACGAGCTGCTCGCGGCGCCGGCACGCGGGAGGCGCGTGCTGTTCGGCGGACCGGACGGCTGGCACCCCGACGCGGACGGCGGGATAGCCCGCGGCGACGAGCAGCGCCTGGAAGCCTCCGAGCTGCCGCTGCCCGGGGCGCACAACGCGATGAACCTGTGCGCGGCGCTGACCGGCCTGGAAGCGATCGGCGTCGCGCCGCCGCCGCTGCCGTCGGCGCTGTCAGGTTTCGCGCCGCTCGCCCACCGACTGCAGACGGTCGCCGAGCGCGATGGGGTCACCTGGGTCGACGACTCGATCTCGACCACGCCTGAGTCGGCGCTGGCGGCGCTCGCGAGCTTCCCCGGGCGCCCGCTCGTGCTGATCGGCGGCGGCCAGGACCGCGGGCAGGACTTCTCGGCGCTCGCCGCCGAGCTGGTCCGCCTCGAAGCGGGGCTCGTCGCGTACGCCTCCACCGGGCCGCGGCTGCTCGAGGCCGCGCGCGCTGCGGGCCTGCCCGCGCCGCGTGCGCTCGGGGCCGGCGACCTCGAGTCGGCGGTCGCGCTCGCCGCCGGCCTGGCCGTGCCCGGCGCGGTCGTGCTGCTTTCCCCTGCCGCCCCGAGCTACGACGGCTTCAGGAACTTCGAGGAGCGGGGCGAGCTGTTCGCCGCGCTCGCCCTCGGTTAGCGGCTCGGGGGGCGGCGGAGATCCGCCGCCCCCCTCAGCCACGGGTTCGCTCAGCCTTTCGGGCAGAGCGGGTTCGCCGGCACCCCTTCACACGGTTCCGGCATCGTTTCCTGCGGCGCCGGGGCCGGCTGGTCCTTGGCTTCGCGCTCCGTCGAGGACTCCTTGGAGAGCTCTTCGACGTAGCCGAGAGCCGCCGGGCCGTTGCGCGGGGGCGGCGTCGTTTCGTTCTGGCAGCCCCACGTTTCTTCGATGTTCGCCGGGAACACGGCGCTCGTGAACGAGTTGCCGCTCACGCAGTTCATCGTCGATTCGTGGCCCTTGTACGGGAACACGCCGCCCTGCAGCATCAGGTCGCCGGCGAACTGCTTGCCGCTCGTCCCGTTGCCTTCGAATGTGTTGTTCGCGATCCTGTTTCCGGTCAACTGGAAGTAGATCGTGCTGGTGCAGCCTTTTTCCTTCTCTTCCTTCGTGCATTTCACCGGCGGGTAGGGGTTCGGGTACTCGAACCCGAGCACGCCGTTGTTGACGTTGTCGGTGATCGTGTTGTCTTCGACATCCTCGGCCGCGGTGCCCGGGAGCTCGATGCCGACGCCCCAGGGTGCGATTTCGGTGGAGCCGTTGACCGGCGTTTCGAGTGAGCTGTTTTCGGTCACGAGGTTTTCCTTGAACACCTCACAGCGTTCGATTTTCGTACTCGTGAACGTCACGTACGGCGTCGACGGCTTGTGGTTCGTCGGGTTGCACTCGCCGTTGTTCGGCGGCGGGCCGTCGCCGGGGTTTTCCCCATTGGGCACGATCCCCGCGGAGTTGCCGCGGAACACCGATTTTTCGATCACCAGCGTCCCGCCCGAGTTCGACCCCGAGTAGCCGACAGCGTTTTTTTCGATCGTCGCGTTGGCGACGTGCGCCTCGCATTCCCAGCACGCACCGATGTAGATGCCGGAGTCGTTGAAGCCCGAGGCGTAGATGTGGTTCCACTCCCCTTCTTTCATGTTGTTCGCGAAGATGCCGTAGCCGCCGAGCTGGCTCGTGTCGTACGCGGTGAGGTAGTTGCCCCACCAGCCGTGCGCGCCCTCTCTGCGGGACCCGTCGCCGCCCGTCCACCAGAAGTCGTTGCCGTTCGGCCCGTCACCCGTCGCACGGTGGAAGTCGTGTGCGGTCATGTTTTCGATCCACACGTTGTTCGCTCGCTCGACGTAGATCCCGTTGCTCCCTTCCGGGTTCGAGATGCCTTCGCCGTCGAGCACGACGGTGTTGCGGTTCATCCCCCGGATGTGGATGCCGCTGTGTTCCGAGGTGACATAGACTTCTTCTTTGTAGGTCCCCGGTTCGACCAGAACCCAGTCCCCGTAGTTCTTGCGGGTCGCGTTGACCGCCGCCTGGATCGTCGTGTAGTAGCTCGTGTTCGGCGGGATTTCCGCCGGCGGGCCGGACTGGCTGACGATGTTGACGTGCGGCACCTTCTTGGCCACCGCGCTCGCTGCCATCGCGCACGCGGCGAGCAATGCGATGGCGCCTGCCAGCGCGCAGCGCCTAAGGAGCCCTGCTGAGAATCTCAACGGCACTTCCGTCCCTCCTCATTTCGTCGGACCGCGGAGGAACGATCCTCGGAGGGAGGGAGCCCATCTGCGCATCCTCCAATGCAGAGCCCTCTCCGCCTCGCCTCCGAGGCGCACTGCCGCAGGCGCCGCTGTCGGATCGGCGCGAGGCGGAGTCTACTCCCGTAGTGATCGCCAAATCAACCGCGGCGAGCGCGGGCGGTCAGTCCTGCTGCTCGTCCTGACCGGGCACCGGCGGGGCGGGGAGGTCCTCCGCACCGGTCTCGGCCGCGGCACGGTTCTCGGCTTCGACGGCGATCCAGATCTCCTCACGGTAGATCGAGACGCCCTCGGGAGCTTCGATTCCGAGCCGCACCGTGTGCCCGCTGACGCCCATCACCGTGACGAGGATCTCGCCCCCGATCACGACGCGTTCCCCGGGGCGACGGGTCAGGATCAGCATGCCCCGCGAGTATGAAGCAAGCGGCGGCCGCGCTAGGCGGCGCCCGTCGAGCGCGCCGGCTCGACGAGGTGGAACAGCGGCGCCTGCAGGGCCGCGCCCTCGGCGGAGTTGAGGATCTGCGCGCCGCGGCCTTCGCAGATCACGATCGGCGCGCGCAGGTTCGCGGTGATCTCGCGCGGGTCCGGCGAGGCGCGCACGGTGACGTAGACCTGTGCCGCGGCGAGGTCGCCGATCCCGGCGGCCTCGAGATCCTCGGGCGCCGCCTCGAGCGCGAAGCCGGCGAAGAACGGCTCCGGCCTCACGACCGGCAGCGCGAGCGCCGGGTCCTCGACGTCGTGCAGCCAGCGGAACTCCGTCCCGGGGTTGCGCTCGAGCAGGGCGTAGCGCCGGCCGCCGAGGCCGATCAGGCCGTTCGGGAACTCGAACACGTCGGCGTCCTGAACCTCGACCTCACCGAATCGGGCGCTCTGGAACGTGACTGGCATCTGGCGCGGGCTCCTTCTCGCTCGGCTCAGTGAAGGAAGTTCAGCAGCGATTCCTGCACGATGTTCGCCGCTGCGCGCAGCGCCGCCTCATAGGCGGCCTGCTGGTTGGAGTACTCGATCGTGGTCTTCGCGATGTCGGTGTCGAGCGTGCTCGAGAGCCCGCCTTCGATCGACCCCTGCAGTGCTTCGATCCGCGTTTCCGCGGTCTTCATCTGGTCGGTCGCGCTGCCCGCGCCGGCCTGCAGCTCCGAGAGCCCTTCGATCCCTTCGCCGAGCGCCTTGAGGTCCGTCGTGCCGAGCGCTTCGCGGCTTCCCGTGGTCGCTTCGGTGAGGTGCTGCTGGATCGTGCGCAGCACGTCGAGCAGCTTGCCGTCGCCGGATTCCTTGCCGCTGCCGAGCACGGACGCGAGATCGGTGTTGACCGTGACGGTCGCGCCGGGGCCGATCAGGCGTGCGATCTGGCCGGTGTTCCCCTTGTATTCGTCCGCCGCTCCTTCGCCCTGGGCGTAAGGCGCGGTCGAGGTCGCCGTGCCGGCGAAGATGTACTGGCCCGCGAACTGGGTGTTCGCGTCGAGCTTGACCGTTTCGGTCAGCTGCGCGACCTCGGTCGCCATCGTCTGCAGGTCCCCGGCGTTGTTGGTGCCGTTCGACGCCTGCAACGCGAGTTCCCGGACCCGCTGCAGCACCGTGTTCATGTTCGCCAACGCGGTCGTCGCCTCCTGGGTCCAGGAGAGGCCGTCCTTGACCCCCGCGGAATACGATTCGAGCCCGGCGAGCTGGCTCTGCAGGTCGATCGCATGGCTGGCCCCGTAGGGGTTGTCGGAGGGCTCGAGGATCGTGCGGCCCGAGGAGAGTTCCGCGGAGCTGCGTTCGAGCGCTCCGAGCGAGGAGTTGAGGTCGTTCAGCGTCGCGCCGGTGAGCATCGCGTCGGTGATCCGGTCGGTCATCGCTACAGCCCCGCCTTGCCCGTGTGCTCGATCACGGTTTCGAGCATTTCGTCCATCGCGGTGAGCGTCCGAGCCGACGCCTGGTAGCCGCGCTGGAAGGTGATCAGGTTGGTCATTTCTTCGTCGAGCGATACGCCCGAGACGCTCTGGCGCTGGTCGCTGATCGCGGTCAGCGTCGTCTTCAGGTTTTCGTGTTCGTTCTTGGCGCCCTGCACGGTGCTGCCGACGAGCCCGACGAGCGCCGAGTAGGACTGGTCGGCGACACCGCCGCGCAGGCCGGCGATCGCGAGCGCGACGTCGTTGCCACCGGCGGCGCCGGTCGAGGAGGTCTGCACTTCGGAGGCCTTGACCGCGACGTGCAGGGTCGCCGCCGTCGTCCCCGTGAAGAACGGCGTCGCCGTGTGCAGCGCGTTGACGGTCGCGGCGACCGCCGCGGCGACCGTGTCGAGTTCGCTGCGGAAGGTCGACAGCGCGCCGGCCGGGCCGGTCAGCGAGAGCAGCGCGCCGAGCTGTCCGCCGGCCGCGCTGCTCAGCGTCTGCGGCCAGTTCACGGTGCCGCCTTCGACGAGCGGCTTGGCGGCGTCGCCGAACGCGACGGTGTCCGTCCCGTCGGCGTTCTGGGTGACGGTCACCTGGGCCAGCGAGGAGAGCTTGTCGAGCAGCTCGTCGCGCCGGTCGAGCATGTCGTTCGGCGGCTGGTGGGCCTGTTCGGCGAGCTTGATCTGTTCGTTCAGCTGCGCGATCTCTCGCGCGTAGTCGGCGACTTCCCCCGTCGGCGAGGTCCGCGCGGCGTACTGCTGCGCGGCCTGCGCGGAGATCGTTTCGAGGTTCGCGCTGAGCTGGTTGAACGCGCTCGCGAGCCGCTGGCCCGCGGCGACCACGCCCTCCTTCGCCGCTTCGCTGGTGGGCGCCGCGGCGAGGCTGTTCCAGGCGCTCCAGAAGTTCGAGAGCTGCGTCGAGATGCCGGCGCTGGACGGCTCGTTGAACGTGCTCTGCGCCTGTTCGAGCTCTTCCGCCTGGGTCGCGGCCGCGCTCAGCGCGCTGTTCTGCGTGCGGTACTGGGCGTCGAGGTAGGAGTTGCGGATGCGAGCGATCGTCTCGACGGTCACACCCGTCCCGAGCTGTGCTCCCTCGCCGGTGACCGCCGACAGCGCCGGGATCGAGATCGGCTGGTTCGTCTCCATCTCGACCGTCTCGCGCGAGTAGCCTTCGGTGTTGGCGTTGGCGATGTTGTGGCCGGTGACGTCGAGCGCCTGCTGCTCGGCGAGCAGCCCGCTCAGCGCGGTCTGCAGTCCCTGGAGGGTGGGGATCGACATCGCCTCAGCTCCTCACGCGCGCAGGTCGAGGACGTGCAGGCCGCCGTGCGGCCGCGAGCGGGTGATCGGGGTCGACGAGCCGCTCGTGTCGTAGCCGCTGACCCCGTCGAGGGCGAGCATCGACATCAGGTGGTCGAGGAAGCCGAGCTCGATCTGCATCAGCGCCCGGTTGCAGCTGTGCTCGCGCTGCAGCTCGGCCAGCAGTCCCTTCAGCTCGGCGCTGCGCAGCTCGGCGCGCTCGGCCTGGTCCTCGCGCATCAGCGACAGCAGCGCCCCGAGCGTGACGGTCTCGCCGGGGATCGCGAGCTCCTCGCCGCAGCGGGCGAGCAGCCGTGTGCGGTCCTCCTCGAGCAGCGCGCGACGGCCCATCTCGCCGCGCAGGATGCCGGCGAGCCGCACGACCGTCTGCACGTCGCGGGCCCGGATCGCCGCCCCCTGCTCGAGCACGACGCCGAGCAGCCCGCGGGCGGAGGAGATCTGCGCGTCGAGGTGGGCGAGCACCGCCCGCGCGAGCTCGTCCTCGCGGACCGACGGGGCGAGCGCGGCGGCGCTCATGCCGTGGTTCCCCCGGTGGCGGCGTCGAGACGGGTTCCAGCGTGCGCGCCGGCGGTCCCCTGCATGTCGCGCGCGATCTCCGCGGCGAGGCCGAGCCCGCCGCCCTGCGTGACACCGGTCGCGAGCGCCTGCGGCAGCATCGAGCCGAGCGGGCCTGCGGCGGCGCCCGACGCGCCTTCGCCTTCGCCGGATTCTTCGCCGAGGCCGGCGCTCGCGGTCATCGCGCCTGCGAGCTGCTGGGCGAGCATCTGTTCGAACTCGACGCCGACGGCGTAGTCGCGCTGCAACGAGGCCGAACCGCGACGGACCCAGGCGGGCTCCGACGCCGCCGCGCCCGCGGGCAGCCCGCTCGCCGTGGATGCCGGGTCGACGCTCATGAGGAGCGGAGCTCGTTCGCGATCTGCATCATCTGGCTCTCCGTCTGGATCGCCGTGCTCGACATCTGGAAGGCGCGCTCGGCGGTCATCATCGTCGTCATGTCGCGCCCGACGTCGACGTTCGAGGCCTCGAGCGCGCCCTGGCGGATCTGGCCGGACGCGGCGTGTGGTTCGCCGCTCTGCTTGGTCGGCACCAGCAGGTCTCCGCCTTCGGCGGTCAGAGCGCCCGGGGCGGTCACGGTCACGAGCTTGATCTGGCCGAGCGTCTTGCCCTTCGCGGTGACGGTTCCATCGGAGCCGATCTGCACTTCCGCCGGGCTGACGCCCGCGGGGAGCGCGATCGGCGGGGCTCAGGCGGTTGCCCTGCGCGTCGACGATCGAGCCCTTCGCGTCGACGGCGAAGCCGCCATCGCGCGTGAGCGCGGTGCTGCCGTCGGGCCGGGTCACCGAGAAGTACCCCTCGCCCTCGATCGCGAGGTCGAGCGGGTTGCCGGTTTCCTTCAGTGCGCCCTGCGTTTCGTCGCGGCCGACCACCCGCGCCTCGGCGCCTGCGCCGGCGCCGGTTTCCGTTCCGGCGACGTCGACGCGGTTGTAGAGGAGGTCGCTGAACGCCACGCGCTCGGACTTGTAGCCGTCGGTCGACAGGTTCGCGATGTCGTTGCTGACGGAGTCGAGATCGAGCTGCTGCGCCGCCATGCCTGCCGCTGCGGAGTAGAGGCCTTCCACCATGCGCCGGTCACGTCCTGGGGTTCTCGAGGGAGCGTGGAACCGGGCATTGGAGCGCGCGCCCGGCGATCCATGCCTTGCCCCCGTGTGATCGGCAGCCGCGGGAGGAGCTTGAGCGCCGGGCGAGATCGCCTAGTGATCCGAGTCAGAAGTCGGGCGCCTCGTTCCCCGAGCGGACGGTCGTGCCCGGCGTTCGAGGGCGAGCCGGTGCGTCGGGGCGGTGCTCGAGGGTCGGCGGAGCCGGTGCGCGTCGGTGCTACGCGAGGGGCTCGGCGGCGAGCGTCAGGCGCAGGGGAACGCCGTCGAACTGCTGACTCGGGTCACTGGCTCCCGAGCGATCCGACCTGGGTCGAGGCGCTCTGCATCGTCGCGCCGATCGCCTGGATCGCCTGCTGACCGGACTGGAAGCTGCGCAGCGAGCCGATCATCTCGACCATCACCTGCGCCGCGTTGACCCCGGACGCCTCCAGGTAGCCCTGGCGGACGTTGCCGGAGGCCTTGCCTGCGACGTTTCCGAGGTAGAGGTTTTCGCCCTGCTTGGCGACCGAGCCGAGTTCGAACGTGCCGAGCGCCGAGGCTTCGACCTTGCCGCCGGGGGGGACCGTGATCTGGGCGCCCGACTGGCTCAGCACGGGGTTGCCGAACTGGTCGGTGAGGACCCCGGCGGCGCTGGTCGTGAACTGGCCGTCGCGCGTGTAACGGACACCCTGCGGGGTCTTCACCGCAAAGAACCCGTTGCCGTCGATCGCGTAGTCGAGGGGTTCACCGGTTTCCTGCAGCGCCGCGGGCGTCAGGTCGGTGTGGCTCGCCCCCAGCGAGACGCCTTCGACGGCGCTGCCGACGGGTGTGCCGCCCTCGGTGTTGGCCAGCAGCACCGAGCCGAAGCTGCTCTGCGGTGAGGAGTCGGACTTGTAACCGGGAGTCGAGGCGTTGGCGAGGTCGTTCGAGAGCTGATCCTGGCGCGTCTGCTCCGCGACCATGCCCGAGGCGGCGATGAAGAGACCGAGGTCCATCTCCACTGGTCGTCGGCGCCGCCGGCCGAATCTTTAGCCGACCGCGCTGAACAGCGGCGCCTCGTCGGCCAGCTGCTCGTGGAGCCGGCGCCGCAGGCGCGTGTGGATCTGGGAGACCCGGCTCTCGGAGACGCCGAGGCGGGCACCGACTTCGCGCAGCGTCCAGTCCTCGACGTACAGCAGCACCGCGACCTCCCGCTCGGTAGCGGAGAGGTCCCCGAACGCCTGCCGGAACCGCTCCTTCGCTTCGCGGCGCTCGGCGCAGCGGATCGGGTCGCCGTCGGCGTCGCGGCTGGGCAGGGTGTCGATCCGCTCGACGGTCGCGTGCTCATCCGAGCGCACCACGCGGTTCAGCGACCCGACCTCGGCGAGCGCCGCCTCGTCGAGGCGCGCCGTCAGCTGCAGCGGTGTCATGCCGACGCGCACCGCGAGCTCTTCGCGGTCGGGCTGGCGCTCGTGCAGGGCGAAGAACTGCTCGCGGGCGGCGTTGATCGTGCGCTCGTCCCGCCGCAGCGACCGCGGCGCCCAGTCCTGCCGGCGGAGCTCGTCGAGCACCGCGCCCTGAATCCGCGTCCAGGCGTACTGCTCGAGGGTCGCGCCCTTGTCGGGATCGAAGCGCTCGATCGAGCGGATCAGCGCCTCCAGGCCGCAAGACATGAAGTCCTCGACCTCGCACTGTGCCGGCACCTCGCGCACCTTGCGGTAGACGATGAACCGCACCATCGGCGTGAACATGAAGATCAGCCGGTCGCGGTGGCGGCGCTCACCCGTGCGCCGGTACTCCTCCCAGATGGCGAGCACCTTCGCAGCCGGGGCCCGCGCCTCGCGCCTATCGATCGTTTCCATTCGCCTGCCTGGTTTCGAGGGAACATGACCAGGGGCGCTCGCTCGCCCCTCCTCAAACCCCGCCCGCCGGCGGGGATACGACGCGGCTTAGTTCTCCCTGAGCGCAACATTCCCTGCACGCCGTCTCATTCCCGTGCGCGCGTGCGGGAACCCTGCGGTTCGGAGCCCGCGGATCGGGTAACAACCCTCTGACGTCTGCAGCCCCCGACGTGCGGGTCCGTAAAGGGGGTAACCGCGGGGTTGACGTCCGCTCCCCCAACGGCTCGCCGACACGCCACGCGGCGTGCGCAAGGGTGCGACCAGGAGAGCTTCGGCTTAAAGTTTTCGTGACGGACGTCGATCACACCGGCAGAACGCAAGCGCGAGGCGGCCCAGGGAATGGACCGCGGAACGAACCGTTTTCAGGGAGAAAACGCACTGTGAGCTCGCCACCGGCCGCACCCACCGACGTCTCGATCGGCTCGCCGCCCGGCGGCGACGACGCCTCGTTCGACATCACCGAGTCCGGGCCGCCTGCCGAGGTCCTCGACCAGATGGCGCGCGCCGACGCGATCAACGCCCGGCTGCGCGAGGAGGGACGCGAGATCCGCTTCGCGCTGAGCGCCGACGGCTGCTCGCTGCAGATCGAGCTGTGCGAGATCTCCGGGCAGCTGATCCGGACCCTCACCGCCCGTGAGCTGGCGGAGATCGCCGTCGTCGGCGAGGACCTCTAGGGGACCTCGATGTCGACCGGCTCGATCTCGACCAACGGCAGCACGATCTCCTTCTCGGGGCTCGCCTCGGGGCTCAACACGAGCTCGATCATCCAGGCGCTGCTGGCTGCCGAAAAGGCGCCGATCACCCATCTGACCAACCAGCAGGAAACGCTGGTCGGTGAGCAGGCCGAGCTCGGCAAGCTGCAGACCAGCCTCGAGCAGCTCAGCTTCTCGGCCTTCGAATTCACCCTGCCCTCGTTGTTCGAAGGCACGCAGAGCGTGACCTCGAGCGAACCGTCGCGGGTCGCGGCGACGATCACCGCCGGCGCCGGCGTCGGCGGCTACGAGGTCGAAGTCACGCACCTCGCGAACTCCGCCCAGCGCACGTTCACGTTCACCGCGCCGGCCGGCGAAGGGACGATCAAGATCGAAGGCCGCGAATACAAGGTCAAGGCCGGCACGACCGCGAAGGAACTCGCGGCGTCGATCAACGCCGACGGCAAAGGCACCGTGTACGCCGCGGAAGGCGCGGAAGGCACGCTCGTCCTGTCCAGCCGCAAGACCGGCGCGAGCGAAGGCGAATGGATCAAGCTCGAAGAAGGCGCCGGGGTGCTGGCCGAAAAGGCGGGGACGGCGAAGGAAGGCCGCGACGCCGAATACAGCGTCGACGGCGTCGCCGGCAAATCCGCCTCGAACGTCCTCGCCGACGCGATCCCCGGAGTCAGCCTGACGCTCGCCGGGCTCACTCCGAACGGACCCGTCACCGTCACCGTGCAGCCGCCCGCCCCGAACACGGCGACGATCCAGAAGCAGATGGAATCGTTCATCGGCCTCTACAACGCCGCGGTCGAAGCCGTCGGCACGCAGCTCACGACGAAGCCCGTCGCGAACCCCCAGAACGCCGCGGAACGCGCGACCGGGTCGCTGTTCGGCGACTCGACGCTGACCGGTCTGCTGGCGGCGATGCGTCAGACGATGTACGAAACGATCGAAGGGATGCCCGCGGAAATGTCGAGTCCGCTGTCGCTCGGCGTGAGCACCGGCGCGCCGACCGGTGGCCAGACCTCCTCGGCGACCCTGGAAGGGGTGCTCAAGCTCGAACCCGCGAAGCTCGCGAGCGCGATCGCCGCGAACCCCGAAGCGGCGAAGACGATGATGGCGAAGTGGGCCGCCCGGTTCCAGGAAGTCGTGAACGCGGTCGCCGGCCCGGCGGGCTCGATCACCGACCGCATCGAAGGCGACAGCGAACAGGTTCGCGAAATGAAGGAAAGGATCTCGAGCATGAACGAGATCGTCGCGATGCGCCAGAAAGCGCTCGAACAGACCTACGCCGAGCTGGAAGCGGTGATCTCCCGCAACAGCGCACAGAGCTCCTGGCTGACGAGCCAGAACGCGCAGCTCGAAAAATCCGGGCTCTGAGCAGCCGGATCTAAACCTTTTCCGCCGCGGGCCGATCAAGTGGGAGCCGATGGCCCACCTCGCCGCATCGCCCCAGGCGTACCGTCGCACCTCCGTCCTCGCAGCAACGCGCGGCGAACTGGTCGTGATGCTCTACGACGGCGCGCGGCGCTTCCTGCGCCAGGCGGCGGCGGCGATGCAGGAGCGCGAAATCGAGCGCGCGCATCACACCTTGCGCCGCGCCGAGCTGATCATCGGCCACCTCGACGCGACGATCGACGACTCCCAGGGAGAGCTCCCGGCGCGCCTGCACGCGATCTACATGTTCAGCCTCCGCCACCTCGCCTCCGCTCGCTTCGATCAGGACCCGGGCAAGCTCGAACAGGTCTCCGGGCTGCTCGGCGAGCTCCGCGAGGCCTGGGCGCAGGTGGCCGAGCAGGACGACGAGCGGTGAGCGCTGCGGTCTCGCCGTACGACGAGATCGTCGCTCACGCCGAGCTCGAGCTCGAGCTCGCGGGACGCGGGGACCTCGAGGCTCTCGCGGCGCTCGACGGGCGCTGGCAGGAGCTCGTCGCGGGCCTTCCCGAGCGTCCGCCCCGAGAGGCCGGCCCGGCGCTGGAACGGGCCTCGCTGCTGCACGAGCGCACCCGCATCGAGCTGATCCGCCTGCGCGAGGCGCTGCTCGGGGACGTCGCCATCGCGAATGCCGCGAAGCGCACGGCCGTTGGCTACGAGCCCGTAGCGAGCGACCCGCGCATCGATCGCAGCGTCTGACGAGACCGCGGTCGCGGGCCGCCGGCAGCCGCCGCCCGCAGGCCTCTAAAGATCCGGGCGAGCCGGCCGATCACCCGGCCGATGTCGCTCGTGGATCCGACCCAGCAGCTGCTCGAGGCGGCGATGCGCGGCGCCTGGGCACGGCAGACGGCGCTGACCGACAACATCGCGAACGCCGACACCCCGAACTACCAGCGCCGCGAAGTCGACTTCGAGTCGACGCTGCAGAACGCGATGCAGACGGGCGCCTCGATGCCCGAAGTCGAATTCGAGACGGAAACGCTGCCGACCGAATCGGGTCCGAACGGCGCCGGCGTATCGACCGACGAGGAAGCCGCGAAGCTCTCCGAAAACGGGCTCGACTACCAGGCCCTGACGGACGTCGTGAGCACGCGGAACAGCATCGTCCGCTCGGCGATCGGAACGCTCTGATGGGGATCTTCGACGCGATCTCGATCGCCGGCTCAGGGCTCGAGGCCCAGCGCATCCGCATGGACGTGACCGCCGAGAACCTGGCGAACGCCGACACGACCAAAGGCCCGAACGGCGCCCCCTACCGGCGCCAGGAGGTCGAGCTCGCGCAGAACGGCTCGTCGTCGAGCAGCTCCTTCACGGGCGCGCTGTCGGGGGCGCTCGCCGAAACCGGCGCTCCCACCGGCGCGGGCGGCGTCGAGGTGACGGGGATCGTCTCGGACCCGACCCCCGACCGCCAGGTCTACGAACCGTCGAGTCCCGAAGCCGACGCGCAGGGCTACGTGAAGCTGCCCAACATCAGCACCGTCACCGAAATGACGGATCTGATCGACGAGCAGCAGGGCTACCAGTCCGACGTGACCGCGATGCAGACCGCGAAGTCGATGTTCACCTCGGCCCTCAACATCCTCAAATGATCGTCCCGGTGGGCGGCCTGACCAGCGTGCTCGGCACCGCCGCCGGTAACACCGCGGCGACCGCGACCCCGGCCCAGCCGGCGGGGGCCGCGGCGACGACGGGCCTCGGGACCGGCGCCGCTACCGAAGGCGCGACCGGCGCCGGAGCGAGCAACGGGCTGGAAGCCGGCAACGGCGTCGAAGCCGGGAACGGCGTCGAAGGCGGCGCCGCCGTCGAAGCCGGTGGCTCGGAAGGGTCCGGCTCGTCGAGCTTCGGCAGCGCGCTGACCGAAGCGATCTCCTCGCTCGAGGAAGGCCAGCAGAACGCTGCCAGCGCATCGCAGGCGCTCGCGACCGGCAAGGCCTCGGATCCCGAGGCGGCCGTCACGACCGTCGAGGACGCGTCGCTGGAGATGCAGCTCGCTGCGCAGATCCGCACCAAGGCCGCGGAAGCGGCGCAGACGATCTTCCAGACCCAGGTCTGATCGATGCCCCCCGTCGCACAGCTCGCGTCCAGGCTGACCCCGCGCGGCTGGCTCGTGCTCGGCGGCGGGCTGGTCGGCACGATCCTGTTCTTCTACGTCTTCCTGCACATGGTCTCCGCGCCCGGCTACTCGACGCTGGCCAGCGGCCTCGACCCCTCGCAGACCGGCAAGATGACCTCGACGCTGTCCGAGCACGGCGTCAGCTACGAGCTCCAGAACAACGGAACCGCGCTCGCCGTGCAGTCCAATCAGACGGCGCAGGCGCGGGTCGCGCTGGCGGGGGCGGGGCTGCTCGGCAACTCGCAGCCCGGGTGGGAACTGTTCGACAAACAGAGCCTCGGCGAAAGCAACTTCCAGCAGCAGGTCACCTATCAGCGGGCGCTGCAGGGGCAGCTCGAACAGACGATCGACAGCGTGCAGGGCGTGTCGGGCGCGCAGGTCGAGCTCGTGCTGCCGAGCTCGCAGAACCAGATCTTCGGCGAAGGCCAGAGCGCCGCGTCGGCCGCCGTGCTGCTGTCCGGCACGACCTCGCTCGACCCCAGCGCGGTCCGCGGCATCGCCCAGCTCGTGTCGTCCAGCGTGCCGGGGCTGACGCTCTCGAAAGTCACGATCACCGACGGGTCCGGCCAGCTGCTGTGGCCCGACGGGTCCGCGTCCTCGGGCAGCGGGGGGACATCGCTGCAGAGCGCCGAGGAGGCCTACGACCAGACGACCGCCGCGAGCCTCGACGCGATGCTCGCGCAGACGCTCGGCACCGGCAAGGCCCAGGTGCTCGTGTACGCGAACATGAACGTCGACCAGACGACGAAGGAATCGCTCGAATACGCCAAGAAAGGCGTGCCGACGCAGGAAAGCAAGTCGCTGGAGACGCTGTCGGGCAACGGCGCCGGCGCCGCGGCGACCGGCACCGCGAACGTGGGGACCGGGACCGCCGGAGGGAAGTCGAACTACAAGCGGGAAACGACGGACTCCCAGCTCGGCGTCTCGAAGGTCGTGACGCACTCGACGATCGCCCCCGGGGCCGTCGAAAGCCAGCACGTCTCGGTGCTGCTCGACCACACCGTCCCGGCATCGGCGATCCCGGCGATCAAGGAAGCGGTGACGAACGCAGCCGGCATCCAGGCCAAGCGCGGCGACACGATCTCGATCGGCCAGGTCGCGTTCGCGAAGAGCGCCACGGCGGCCGGCGCCGCCGCCAGCCCGCTCGGCTACGCGAAGTACGCGCTGCTCGCGATCGCCGCCGCCGTGTTCCTGTTCCTGACGACCAAATCGCTGCGCCGCCGCGAGAGCGAAGCGATCGAGGAGCCGCGCTGGCTGCGCGAGCTCGACGCGCCGATGCGTCTTGCCGAGCTCGAACGAGAAGCCGCGACGCGCCCGATCGACATCTCGATCGGACCGGGTGGGGCTTCCGGCAACGGCGCGCGGGCCAGCTCCGGCGATGAGATCCGCCGCCAGGTCGAGGCGCTCGCCGACAGCGACCCGGACCGCGTCGCGCAGCAGCTGCGCAACTGGATCCAGGAGGACTAGGCGGCGATGTCGACGGACGCGGGCCCGCAGGCGGTCCCCGAGCTGCCGGCGGCCCCGACGCAGGAGCTGCCCGCGCTGCGCGTCAGCGGCAAGCGCAAGGCGGCCGTGCTGATGGCGGCGCTCGGGTCCGAGCGGGCCGCGAACGTGATGCAGCGCCTGCGCGAAGAGGAGATCGAGAGCCTCTCCGTCGAGATGGCACGGCTCGACCGGGTCGGGTCCGAGACGACCGCATCGGTTTTCAGCGAGATGGCGGCCGCGAGCGGCGCCGCGACCGGCGCCTCCGGCGGCGTCGACTTCGCGCGCGAGGTGATCGAGCGGGCGCTCGGGCCGGAGCGGGCGGTCGAGCTGCTCGGCCGCATCGCCGGCCCCGTCGAGCGCCGTCCCTTCGAGTTCCTCGCCCGCGTCCCGGCCGAGCGGCTCGCCGCGCTGATCCGCGGGGAGTCGCCGCAGCTCGTCGCGCTCGTGCTCGCGAACCTGCCGGCGGCGCAGGCGGCGGGCGCGCTCGAGAAGCTGCCGGAGCAGATGCAGGCCGACGTCGCGCTCCGCGTCGCGCGGATGGGCGAGACGACCGCCGAGGTGATCGAGCAGCTCGAAGGCGCGATCCGTGCGCGCCTCGGGCAGGGGGGCGAGCGCGAGTACGCCGTGGCCGGTGGCGCGAAGACGCTCGCCGGGATCCTCGGGCACGCCGATCGCGCGCTGGAGCGGACCGTGCTCGAGAGCCTGCAGAGCTCCGACGGCGCGCTGGCCGAGGAGGTGCGCGGGATGCTGTTCGTGTTCGAGGACCTCGCGAAGCTCGAAGAGCGCGCGGTCCAGCAGGTGCTGCGCGAGGTCGATCAGAAGGACCTCGTGCTCGCGCTGCGGGGGGCGCCGGAGGAGGTCAAGGACGTCGTGATGAGCAACATGTCCGAGCGCGGCGCGGCGATGCTCAAGGAGGAGATGGAAATCTCCCAGCCGCAGCGCAAACGCGAGATCGACGCCGCCCAGAGCCGGATCGTCGCCGTCGTGCGCCGCCTCGAGGAGGCGGGGACGATCGTGATCGGCGCCGAGGAGGAAGAAGACTCCGACGGGCACGACGGCGAAGGGCCGGATGCGCTCGAGCCGGAGCACGAGCACGCCGGCGCCGACGACGGCGATGCCTGACGCCGCGGCGTTCGCGCTCGAGCAGCTCGAGCCGACCGAGCCGCCGCCGCGGGACGCAGCCGAGCGCGAGCTGGCCGCGGCGCGCGCCGAAGCGGCCGAGCTACGCGAGCGTGCGCGCGCCGAGGGCTTCGAGCAGGGTCGGGCCGAGAGCCTGGCCGCCGCCAGGGCCGAATTCGAGAGCGCGATCGGCGCGCTCGCGGAGGCGCTCGCCGAGGTGCGTGGGATGCGCGAGACCGCCGCCGACGAAGTCGAGGCCGACGCGGTCGACCTCGCACTCGCGCTGGCCGGCAAGATCGTCGTCGCGACCCTGCAGATCCGCCCGGAGCTCGTGGTCGAAGTGCTGCAGGGCGCGCTGCGGCGCGTCAGCGGGGAGCGCACGATCGCGGTGGTGCTCAACCCTTCCGATGTCGAGACCGTGCGCGCCGCGCTCGGCGAGCTCGGTGCACAGAGCCCGGGCGCGGAGCACTGGGATCTGCAGGCCGATCAGCGCGTGCCGGCCGGAGGGGCGATCGTGCGCACGGTCGAAAGCGAGGTAGACGCCCGGATCGAGACCCAGCTCGAACGCGCGCGCGAGGTCGTCGAGCGCGAGATCGGTCCACGCGAGCGCGAGGCGGGGGCATGAGCGGCGCGGCCCCGACCGAACGCGCGCGCAAGGCCGTCGAGGGCGCGACCGGGCCATGCCAGCGGGAGGCGGGGGCGTGAGCACGGCGGGACCGCTCGCGCGCGCGGGCGAGGCGATCCGCGAAGCCGACCTCGCCCGGCGGCAGGGGTTCGTCTCGAACCTGATCGGCCTGATCATCGAGGTCACGGGGCTGCAGGCGGAGGTCGGCGAGGTCTGCATGGTCGGAACCAGCCGGAGCACGGGCCGCCGCGCCGGCGAGCCGGTTCCGGCCGAGGTCGTCGGCTTCCGCGAGGGCCGCACGCTGCTGATGCCGCTCGGCGAGCTGCACGGGATCGGGCCGGGCACGCAGGTCCTTGCGACCGGCACGCCATTCCGGGTGGCAGTCGGTGAGGGGCTGCTCGGCCGCGTGGTCGACGGGCTCGGCCGCCCCGAGGACGGGCTGCCGAGCGCGCCGGGCGTGATGCGCTCGACGATCGCGGCGCCGCCCGCCGCGATGAGCCGCCCTCGGATCAGCGAGCGCGTCGGGCTCGGGGTGCGAGCGCTCGACGCGCTGGTGCCCTGCGGGCGCGGCCAGCGGCTCGGGATCTTCGCCGGCTCGGGGGTCGGCAAGTCGTCGCTGCTGGGGATGATCGCGCGCTCGACCTCGGCGCAGGTCAACGTGATCGCGCTCGTCGGCGAGCGCGGACGCGAGGTGCGGGAGTTCATCGAGCGCGACCTCGGCGACGCGCTCGAGCGCTCGGTCGTGGTCGTCGCGACCTCCGATCAGCCGGCCCTGGTGCGGATCAAGGCCGCGTTCACGGCGACGACGATCGCCGAGCACTTCCGCGACCGCGGCAACGACGTGATGCTGATGATGGACTCGGTGACCCGCTTCGCGATGGCCCAGCGCGAGGTCGGGCTCGCGATCGGTGAGCCGCCGGCGACGCGCGGCTATACGCCGAGCGTGTTCGCGCTGCTGCCCCGGCTGCTGGAGCGCGCGGGCACCAGCGCGCGCGGTTCGATCACCGGCCTCTACACGGTGCTGGTGGATGGGGACGATATGAACGAGCCGATCGCGGACGCCGCGCGCTCGATCCTCGACGGGCACGTCGTGCTGACGCGTGCGCTTGCGCACGCGGGCCACTACCCGGCGATCGACGTGCTGCAGAGCGTCTCGCGGCTCGTCGGCGACATCGTCTCACCCGACGTCGTCGCCGCCGGGCAGCGGCTGCGAGGTGCGCTGGCGGTGCTCGCCGAGAAGGAGGATCTCGTCGCCGTCGGCGCCTATCAACCGGGCAGCGATCGCGCGCTGGACGCCGCGCTCGCGCACCGTATGGCGATCGAGCGGTTCCTCCGGCAGCACGTCGCCGAGCGCAGCGAGCCGGGCCAGGCGGACAGCGCGCTGCTCGAGCTCTCGGCGTCGCTCGAGACGATGCTCGAGCCCGGCGAGGAGGCGATCACCGACGCCGAGGAGGTGGGCCCGGAGCAGGGCCGCGCGACCGCGGGCGGCGATCAGCGTCCGGCGATCCCGGCCCTGGGACTGTCGATCTGACGCGCCCGGTCGCGGGCCAGCCGCGCCGTCGCGCGAAACCGCGGGTTCCCTGCCGGCCGCCGCGCCGCACGCCCGCGGCTTCCCACCTCCGTGCGCCTGCCGGCCGCCGCGCCGTCGAGCGACGCCCGCGGGCCCGTGCCCGGCCTCCCGCACGACGGGGCGCGCGCCTAAAGGAACCCGCCCTGCGGCCGATAACCGGTCCGTGTCCGGACCCTCGTTCCGCTTCCGCCTCGAGCGCGTGCGCGCCCTGCGCGAGCGCCGGGAGAAGCTCGCCCAGCAGGAGCTCGCGAGGTCGATCTCGCGCCTGTCGGACACCCGCGAGAGCCTGCACAGCGCCGAGGCCGATCTCGAGCGCGCGCAGCACGAACAGCGCGCCTGCTCCGCTCAGAGTGCGACAGCCGGCGCTGCCGAGCTGCAGCTGCGCCAAGCCTTCCTCGAGCGCGTCGAGCAGCAGCGCGACCAGCGCGAGCTCGATGTCTCGCGAGGAGAGGCGGAGGTTGCGAGCCGCAACGCCGAGCTGACCCGCGCCGCCGGCGAGCGCGAGATGCTCGAGCGGCTGCGGACCCGCCGCCGCAGCGAGCACGAGCGCGACACCGCGCGGCGCGAGAGCCGCGTGCTCGACGAGATGGCCGCCGCGCGCACACGGAGGACCGTGGCGTGAGCACGCAGCCGCTGACCGAATCGACGCTGCCCCCGGGCGAGCAGGCCGCGCTGGCCCGCATCGCACAGCTCCAGGAACTGATCTCGCGATCGCGCGACGCCGCGACCGGCACGGCTTCGGCCGCGGCCGCCACGACGACCGCCGCCGAACCGTCGTCGTTCGCCTCGGCTCTCCAGGCGGCGTCCGCGCAGCCGGCCGCCTACCAGGCGTCCGCCGGCGGGACCGCAGGATCGAGCCAGTACGACTCGCTGATCGAAGCGGCCGCCGTTCGCAACGGCATCGAACCCGCGCTGCTCCACGGCCTGATCCAGCAGGAGTCGGGCTTCGACCCCTCCTCGCAGAGCTCCGCGGGGGCGATGGGCCTGACCCAGCTGATGCCCGGCACCGCCTCCTCGCTCGGCGTCTCGAACCCGCTCGACCCCGCCGAATCGATCGAAGGCGGCGCGCGCTATCTCGCCGGGATGATCAGCCGCTTCGGCGGCAACACGGCCGACGCGCTCGCCGCCTACAACGCCGGCCCGGGCGCCGTCTCGCAGTACGGCGGCGTCCCGCCCTACGCGGAAACCCAGAGCTACGTCTCGAAAGTGCTCGGATACGCCGAAGCGTTCCGCCGCGAGCACCCCACGACCGCGGTCGCCGGGAGCGTGTCATGAGCGCGACGCCGGTGCTCGAGTTGCCCGGCGCGGCGCCGCCGAGCGCGGGAGCCGCGCGCTCGGGCGCCCCGCCCGGGGGCCCACCCGGCGCGGAGCACTTCCACGCGGCGCTCGAACATGAATTGGCCCGGACCGCACCTGCGGAAGGCCAGAAGGGAAAGCAGCCGGTGGGGTCGCCCGTTCCCGGGCCCAAGCACACACACGCCGAGGAGCCGCCCACGGACCTCGTCGCGGTCGCCGTGCAGGCTGTCCCGCGGCCCGCACCCGTCGCGACGGCCGCGGCAACCCCGCCGCCGGCGCCCTCGTCCGGACAGGCGCTCGCCCGGCCAGACGCAGACCGCCCGCCCGAGCCGGCCGCGAGCGCTCCGGAAGCGTCCGCGCCGAAGCCGCCGGCGGTGAGCACCGAGACCGAGCCGCTCCCCCTGCCGGAGCAGTCGCTCGGCACCCCCGACGTCGAGCCGAAGGCGACCGTCCCGGCCACGACCGGCCCGCTCGCGCGGACGGCACAGACGGCGGCGGCGACCGCCGCCCAGACCTCCTCCGTCGCTGCGACGCGGACGCCCGCCGAACCGGCGGCGCCGACGTCCCCCGTCCCCGCCACGGGCGAGCCGCCCGCACCGGTCGTGGGGCCGCAGCCCGGAAGCGATCGCGCGCCGGGGAACCCGGCCGAGGAACCACAGGCGACGCCCTCGGCTCGGCAGCTCCTCGCGACCGACGCGGCACATCGGGTGGAGTCGAGCGCCGAGACCTCACGGACGGGCTCGCAGAGCGCCGGCGCGCCCCCCGCCGCCGTCGAGGCGAGCAGGCCCGCGCAGTCCGCCGCTCCGCATCCCGCCGCGTCCGGCTCGCAGCCGCCGCCCTCCACGCCCGCGGCTGCGCCTGCCACCCCCGGAGCGCCCGGCCGGTCCCCCGCGGAGCAGACCCCGGCGCCCGCGCTCGACATGCAGCAGACGATCGACTCGATCCAGGCGAGCGTCGCCCTCGCCGCACGCCGCGGCGTCAGCCAGGCGCGGATCGCGCTGCAGCCGGCCGAGCTCGGCGAGGTCCGGATCCACCTGACCCAGACCTCCGACGGCCTGCTCGCGCGGGTCACCGCCGACTCGCCGGTCGCGGCGCAGGCGCTCGCCGGAGCGAGGGCCGAGCTGCACCACTCGCTCAGCACGCTGGGCACCAGCCTGCTGCGCCTGGAGATCGGCGCCTCCGGCGAGGAGCCGGGGCGGCGCCGCGAGGCCGGGCTCACGTCCGGGACGCCCGGGGGCGCGACCGGCCGGGGACAGAGCAGCGAGGCAGAAGGCTCGGAGGAGGCGATCGAGGCGCCGGAGGGCGTCCACGCTCCCGCCGCGCGGGGCGAGCTCGTCGACGTGCTCGCGTGAACGAGAACGAGAGGAGACGGCAGCGATGACAACGACACCGATAGCGACCGCCGCGGCAGCGACCGGGGGCTCGCCCGAAACCCAGGCGTCGAACCCGAACGGGATGCTCGGCCAGAACGACTTCCTGAAGCTGATGGTCGCCCAGCTGCAGGCCCAGGACCCGCTCAACCCGGGTAACACGAACGAATTCATCGGCGAGCTCGCGCAGTTCACCGAGGTCGAGCAGACGACTAACCTCGCGTCCGCGAACGAGCTCTCGAGCGGCGTGCAGATGATCGGCCGCACGGTCGACTACACGCACGCCGGCCTGCCGGGCAGCGGCAAGGTGACGAGCGTGCAGTCGACCGCGGACGGCGTGACGCTGACGATCGAAGGAACCACGGGGATCCCGCTGTCGGCGATCACGGAAGTGCAATGACGCCGATCGAGAACAACCCGGCGCTCGTTCCGCCCGGCGCGGCCGCCGCCTCGAGCGCGCCCCCGCGGCCCTCCGGAGCAGCCGCGCCCGCGCCGGCGCGCTCGTTCGCCGACGAGCTGCGCGACGCGGGTGCGACGCCGCTGCAGTTCTCGAAGCACGCGCTCGACCGCGTCCAGCGCCGCGGGATCGAGCTCGACGGGGGGACCCTGCAAAGACTCAACGAGGGCGTGACACGCGCGGCGGGCAAGGGCTCGCGCGACTCCCTCGTACTTGTCGACGGGACCGCGTTCGTGGTCTCCGTTCGCAACCACACCGTGATCACGGCTGTGGGCTCGGAACACATGAAGGACAACGTGTTCACCAACATCGACAGCGCGGTGATCGCATGACGCCCACCGCGCGAAACGACAGCGGCCGGACCTCGTCGAGGAGGCCGAGAAAGGCAGGGCAGCAACCATGATGGAGGGTATGTACGCCGCAATCAGCGGCCTCGATGCCAACCAGTCGATGCTCAACGACACCGCCAGCAACCTCGCGAACGTCAACACGGTGGGCTACAAGGCGTCGGCGATCACCTTCGCCGACTCGCTCACCCAGGTGATTCGCGGGGCGTCCGGCCCCACGGCGGGGACGGGCGGCTCGAACCCGGTCCAGATCGGGCTCGGGGTGATGGTCAACGCCACCCGCAACGAAATGACCGAGGGCGCGTTCCAGACGACAGGGAACCCGCTCGACGTCGCGATCGAGGGCGCCGGCTTCCTTCGCGTCGGAGAGGGTGAACCGCCCGCGAAAGAACCGTACACGGCGAAAGTGCCGGCGAACGTGGACTACACGCGCGCGGGCGACCTCTCGACCGACGCGGGCGGCTTCCTGACGACGCAGTCGGGGATGTACGTGATCGGTCGCAACGCGGTCGCCAAAGAAGGTGAAACCGAAACCACGTACGGGCCCGGCAAAGAAGACACCTACATCCGCATCCCGCCCGGCTCGACGAACATCTCGATCGGGATGGACGGGTCGGTGTCTTACACCGACAACGACCCCGCATCGAAAACGTTCGGGCAGCGCGTCGTCGCCGGCTACCTGTCGCTCGGGACGTTCGCGAACGAAAGCGGTCTCGAACGCGTCGGCGGATCGCTGTGGTCGGCCACCTCGAACTCGGGTGTGCCGATCGTCGGCACGCCCTCGACCCCGGGCTTCGGCGCGACGGTCGGCGGCGAGCTCGAGATGTCGAACGTCGACCTCGCCACTGAGATGACGACGATGATCACCGCCGAGCGCGGCTACCAGGCCAACTCGCGCGTGATCACGACCGCGGACACGATGCTCGAAACGCTCGTGTCGATGCACTAGCCGCAAGGAGATCAGGGGATGAGTGAGACGGCAGCACCGAGAGGCCCGGACGGGGCGGCGGCACAGCCCGCCGCCCCCGCCGGGTCTAGACTCGTCCCGAAGAGGAGGCAGACCGTGATCACGCTCAGCCGGCTCGGCCACAGCGACGAGCAGTTCCAACTGAACCCGGACATGATCGTGATGGTCGAGTCCACGCCCGATACGGTGATCTCGCTCGCGACGGGCGCGAAGGTGGTCGTCGCCGAGACTCCGGAGGAGCTCGCCACGGCGGTTCGCACCTACCGCGCCGAGGTCCTCGGCGACGCGCTGCGTCGCCGCCGCCCCGAGCGGGGCCCGTCGGGGCCGCCGCACCGCGATCCGCCGCACCTCAGCGCGGTCGAGGATCAGCCGAGCTGAGCCCCCGCCGGTCCGCCGGCTGCAAGATCGCTGTCAAACCGCGCCGCGGGGAGCATCAATCCTCGCCAGGACTACAAGAAACGCCACCGTGCGCCGATGGTGGTGCCTATGAAGGCCGCAACAGCCATCGGGATCGGTGTCGCGTTCGGGTCGCTGCTGATGAGCACGATGATGGACGGGACGAGCCCCGCCTCGTTCATCAACATCCCCGCCCTGCTGATCATCCTCGGGGGCACCGCCGGCGTCACGCTCGCGAGCGTCGGGATGGCGTCGATGAAGAAGGTCCCGGGCCTCTACAAGCTCGTGATCTCGGCCGAACCCCCGGATATGCGTGGGCAGCTCGACCGGCTCGTCGCGCTCGCGGACAAGGCCCGCCGCGAGGGCCTGCTCGCGCTCGACGCGCAGCTCGGCGAGATCGAGGACACCTTCACGCGCAACGCCCTGCAGCTCGTCGTCGACGGCACCGACCCGGAGATGGTCCACACGATCCTCGAGGCCGAGATCGACGGCATGTCCGCGCGCCACGAGGCCGGCGCGGGCCCGTTCGAGAAGGCCGGCGGCTTCGCGCCGACGATGGGCATCATCGGCACCGTCCTCGGCCTCGTCCACGTGCTCCAGAACCTGGCCGCGCCCTCGACGCTCGGCCCCTCGATCTCCGCGGCCTTCATCGCGACGCTGATGGGCGTCGGGTCGGCGAACGTGATCTTCCTGCCGATCGCCAACCGCCTGAAGGCGATCTCCGGCGGAAGAGGTCGAGCTGCGGATGATGACGCTCGAGGGGATCCTCTCGATCCAGGCCGGCGACAACCCGCGCCTCGTCTCGGAAAAGCTGATGAGCTACGTCCCGCCGGTCGAACGGGAGGCCGAAGACGGTCCCTCGCTGAGCGTCGCCGCCGAGTCCAAGGCGGCCTAGCGTGGCCGCCTCACACCGCGGCGGACGTCGCCGCGGCGCGCACAAGGAGGAGGAGTCGGCCGAGCGCTGGCTGCTGACCTACGCCGACATGATCACGCTGCTGATGGCGCTGTTCATGGTGCTGTTCTCGATCTCCTCGGTCAACATCTCCAAGTACGTGACGCTGCAGCGCTCGCTGCGCGCGGCCTTCTCGGGGAACATCCTGCCCGGCGGCAAGGCGATCGCGAAACCGGGCGCCAGCGCCAACGCGTCGCACGCGCCGACGAGCATCGACGTCCAGGCGATCGTGCCGGTGACCGCGAACACCGCCAGCACCCTTCAGAGCTCCGCGACCCACGGCGCCGCCGCGGCGGCGGCGAGCAGCACCACCCAGGCGGTGGCCCAGAACCAGGCGGCGCTGTTCGCGGAGATCAAGCGCGAGCTCGACGCGTACGCGAAGGCGCACGGGTTCGCCTCGAAAGTCCAGACCACGATCGAACCGCGCGGGCTCGTGATCCGGGTGCTGACCGACGACCTGCTGTTCGCGTCCGGCCAGGCGACGCTGAACAGCCGCTCGACGGCGCTGCTCGACGAGATCTCACAGCTCCTGCAGCTCGCGCCCGCGCACCCGATCGACGTCGCCGGCAACACCGACGACATCCCGATCCACTCGAGCCTGTACCCGAGCAACTGGGAGCTCTCGGCCGCCCGCGCCAGCACCGTCGTGCGCTTCCTGGCGGGGGCGGGGATTCAGGCATCGCGGCTGACCGCGACGGGCTACGCCGACGAGCGCCCGATCGCGAGCGACGCGACGGCGGCCGGCCGGGCGCGCAACCGCAGGGTCGAGATCGTCGTCGAGCGCGTCGATAAGGGCGAAGAAGAACGCTGACCCCGACCACCGGACACGATGCTCAAGAACAAGAAGATCATGCTCGCGCTGTTCCTGCCGATCCTGCTGTTCGGCGCCTACACGGCGAGCAAACACCCGCCCGCGCCGAAGCAGAAGATCAAGGGCACGATCTACCTGATGCCCAAGGAATTCCTGCTGAACCTCAGCGACGGGCGCTACGCGAAGGTCGCGATCGCGCTCGAGCTCGCGCCGGGCCAGAGCGACGGCGCCGGCGCCACCGCGGGCTCGTCGGGGTCCGGAGAATCGGCCGTCGGGACGCTGCCCGAGGAACCGCTGGTGCGCGAAATCGTCACCGACCTGATCACCGGCGCGTCGGGCGCGACGCTCGAAAGCTCCTCGGGACGGCGTGATCTGCAGCGCGCGATCACCGATGCGATCAGAAGGCAGACGGACGTAAAGGTCGAAGCTGTACTGATTCCAGACCTCACCGTCCAGTAGGAGGGGCAGTGGCAGACACGATCGAGTACGAGGAGCTGCAGGGCAGCCCGGGCTCAGGCCCGGCCGTGCCCGCGGATCTGAGCCGGCTCAGCGAGATCCCGATGGAGCTGAGCGTCGAGGTCGGACGCAGCAGGATGACGGTCGGCGAGACCCTCCAGCTCGTCGTCGGCACGGTCGTGTCGCTCGACCGCGAGGCCGGCCGACCCGCCGACCTGCTCGTCAACGGCTCGCCGATCGCGCGTGGCGAGATCGTCGTCGTCGACGAACGCTACGGGCTGCGCATCACCGAGATCCTCGACGACTCCCACGGCGGCGACGCCCCGGGCGCGGACCCCGGGGGCGCCGAGACCCCGGCCGAGGGCTGAGCGATGGCCGTCGAGCAGGCTGCCGCCGCGCCGGCGGAGGTGCCGCGGGCCCTGGACTTCTCGCAGCCGTCGCGCTTCACGCCCGAGCTGCGCCGCCGCCTGACCGGTGCGCTCGCCGAGGCCTGCGAGGGGGTCTCCGCGTCGCTCGCCACGCAGCTGCGGACCGACGCCGAGATCGTCCTCGGCGAGGTCACCGAGGGCACCTGGGCCGCGGCGCGCGCGGGCCTGCCGGCCGATGCCGTCGCCGTCGACCTCGCGCCCGAGGACCCCGCGGGAGCGCTGCTGCTCAGCGTCGAGCAGCCGATGATCCTGCAGGCGCTCGAATGCCTGCTCGGGGGCAGCGCCTCGCAGGCGCCGACGGAGCGCCGCCTCTCGGAGATCGACTGGGCGCTGGCTGCGGGCGTGCTCGACACCGTCGCCGGGGGCGTGGCCGAGGCCTGGCGCGAGCTGGGAGGCGCCGCCCTGCGCCGTGGCGAGCTCGACCTCGAGGGCGATGCCGGCGTCGCGGTCGCCGCCGGCGAGCCGACCTTGAAGCTCGAGCTGCGCACCTCGATCGACGGCTGCGACTCGTCGCTGTCCCTGCTGCTGCCGTGGCCGGCGGCCGAGACCGTCGCGAGCGGTCCCGCCGAGCTGCTGCCGGGCGCCTCGGGGCCCGCTCCCGGCCTGCGCGACCACGTCGCCGCCGCCCGGGTGCTGCTGCGCGCCGAGGTGGGCTCGGTGCAGATGGCGATCTCGCAACTGCTCGCGGTCGCGCCGGGCACCGTCGTCACCCTCTCCGAGCCCGCTGCCGAGGGCGTTCGGCTGTTCGCCGAGGAGCTCTCCATCGGCCGCGGGCGCCCGGGCCGCAGCGGCCCGCACAAGGCGCTGAAGATCGAGCACGCCGACGAGGAGCCGCTGCGCGCCCCGCGCTTCGCGCGACTCGGGCGCGCCGAGCTCGAACGCGCCCGCGCGCACGTCGAGTCTCACGCCGAGCAGCCAGGGATCTTCCAGAGCATCTTCGTGCGGGTCTGGGCCGAGCTCGGACGCACCCACATGCCGCTGGGAGAGACGCTCGAGCTCGCCCCCGGGGCGGTCGTCGAGCTCGACCAGGAGGCCGAGCGTCCGCTCGAGCTGTTCGCCAACGGCCTGTGCGTCGCGCGCGGCAGCCTGGTGGTCACGGCCGAGGGCGCGTGGGGCGTCGCGGTCGAGCAGCTTATGTAGCTAAAGACTGGCGCGCCCGGGCCGATTACCGGGGGCGACTCTTCCTCGGAGTCGCCCTCGATGACCAAGCCGAACCCGTTCTTCCGTGCGGCCGCGACGGCGGCCGCGGCTGCCGGCGCCTGCCTGCTCGCCGGCGCCTGCCCGGCCGCGCTCGCGGCGGGGTCGAAGGCGGCTGCGGCGGCCAGCGGCGAAAACACGCCGCTGAACCTCGGGCCGTCGACCACCACCACGCACGCCGCCGGCTCGGGTTCGAGCATCGTCCGCACGATCGTCGGGCTGGCGATCGTGATCGCTGTGATCTGGGGCCTGTCGTGGATCCTGCGCCAGGTCAAGGCCGGCCGCGAACCGCACACGTCGAGCACGGGGCTGACGAGCCTCGCGGCGCTGACGCTCTCGAGCGGCCGGTCGGTGCACCTGGTGCGGGCGGGCAGCGACTACCTGCTGATCGGCAGCGCCGAGCAGGGCGTGGTCCCGATCCACCGCTACACCGAGGAGGAGGCGAGGAACGCCGGCCTGATGGACGTCGTCGAGGCGCCCGCGAGGACACGCCGGTCGTTGCTGCGCCCGCCGGACGGCGCGCCGCGTCACCCGGCGGGCCCGGCGTCGACGTACCACAGCCCGCACGACCCGATGGAGATGCCCTCGCCCGGGCCCGGCTCGACGCTCGTCGACCGGCTGCGAGAGCTGACGGTGCGGCGATGAACGGCGTGCTCGCCGCGATCAGCCTCGAATCGGGCAACGCCGTCCAGATCCTGCTGCTGATCGGCGGGATCACGCTGGTGCCCGCGGTGCTGTTCACGGTGACGGGATTCAGCCGGATCCTGATCGTGCTCGGCTTCATCAGGACCGCGGTCGGGACCTCGAACGCGCCGCCGAACCAGGTGCTCGTCGGGATCGCGCTGTTCCTCACGATCTTCGTGATGTCGCCGACGATCGGGGCGATCAAGAAGGACGCGATCGAACCGCTCACCGGTCACCACATCAGCACCACGACCGCGTTGAAACGTGCCGAGGAACCGCTGCGCGAATTCATGTTCCGCCAGACGCGCAGCCAGGACATCTCGCTGTTCGTGACGCTCGCCCACGACAAGACGCCCCAGCGCCGCTCGGAAGTCCCGACGACCGTGCTGATCCCGGCGTTCATCGTCTCCGAGCTGAAGACCGCGTTCCAGATCGGGTTCCTGATCTTCCTGCCGTTCCTGATCATCGACCTGATCGTCTCCTCGACGCTGATGAGCATGGGGATGATCATGCTGCCGCCGACGTTCATCTCGCTGCCCTTCAAGGTGCTGCTGTTCGTGCTCGTCGACGGCTGGGACCTGGTGATCCGAGCGCTGGTGCAGAGCTTCCACTGATGAACCAGGACACCGTCGTCAACCTCGCCTCGCAGGCCATGAGCCTGGCGCTGAAGGTCGCCGGGCCGCTGCTGCTCGCGGCGCTCCTCGTCGGCCTGATCGTCAGCGTCTTCCAGGCGGTCACGCAGATCCAGGAGCAGAGCCTCAGCCTGATCCCGAAGATCGTCGCCGTCGCGGTCGTGATCGTCGTGCTCGGCCCGTGGATGCTCGGCCAGCTCGTCTCCTACACGACCTCGCTGTTCACCTCGATACCGACGATGGTCGGCACGTGAACCGCCTGCTCGAGCAGCTGGCCGGCAACCAGCTCGGCGGCTTCATCCTCGTGCTGGCGCGGATCACGCCGCTGTTCCTGCTCGCGCCGCTGTTCTCGTCCTCGCTGATCCCCGCGCGCGTCAAGGGGCTGGTCGCCGTCGGCATCTCGATCGGGTTGACGCCGATCGCGATGCACGGCCAGCACATCCCGTCCGATCCGCTGCGCGTCGCCGAGCTCGTGCTCCAGGGGCTGCTCGTCGGCCTCGCGTTCTCGCTCGCGCTCGCCGTGCTGATGGCCGCGGTCGACTCCGCGGGGTCGCTGATCGACGTCGTCTCGGGGTTCTCCTACGGCAGCCTGATCAACCCGCTGAACGGCGAAGACAGCGCGATCATGTCGCGTTTCTACTCGCTCGTCGGAACGATGATCTTCCTCGTGATCGGCGGCGACGGCTGGACGATCCGCGGCCTCGGCCGCACCTTCGAGCTGATCCCGTTGACCTCCGCGCCGCGGCTCGGCTCGCTCGTCGGCGGCACCGAGCACGCGTTCACGACGATCTTCACCGCGGCGCTGGAGATCGGCGCGCCGGTGCTCGCAGCGCTGCTGATCACCGACGTCGCGTTCGGGGTGGTCTCGCGCGTGGTGCCCCAGCTCAACGTGTTCGCGGTCGGCTTCCCGACGAAGGTCGCGATCGCGATGCTGGGCGTCGCCGCGTCGCTGCCGTTCGTCGCCAACTGGATCTCCGGCCAGCTCTCGAGCAGTGTCGGCGCGGCGCTCGGGGCGCTGCACGTCGCCTAGGTACCGATGGCTCGCGAGGAACGCACAGAGAAGGCGACACCGCGCCACCGCAAACAGGCGCGCGAGCGCGGGCAGGTCGCCCGGAGTCCCGATCTCAGCGGCTCGCTCGTGCTCGTCGCGGGCCTGCTCGTCGTGAGCTTCACCGCTCCGTCGATCGCCGCCGCCGGCGGTGCGAGCTTCCGCTCGATCCTCGCCCAGATCGCGCACCCCGGCAGGGCGACGACGGCTGCCGGCCTGAACCAGCTGATGCATACCGTCCTCTCGACGATCGAGGTCACGGTCGGCCCGATCGCCGGCGCATGCGTCCTCGCCGCGCTCGCCGGCGGGGCGGCGCAGGTCGGCGGCAGGCCGCGGCTGAAGTCCCTGCAGCCGGATTTCCGGCGGCTCAACCCCGTGACCGGCGCGCGCAACCTGCTCGGTGCGAACCTCCTGTTCGAAACGCTGAAGTCGCTCGTCAAGGTCGCCGTCGTCGCCTCGGTCGCGACCCTGACGCTGATGCCGGGGATGAAGGACCTCGCCGGTCTCGTCGGCGTGCCGCCGGCGACGGTCGCGCAGATCGCGGGGCACCGCGCGCTCGGCGTCGCCCAGCATGCGGCGTTCGCATACGTCGCGATCGGGCTGATCGACTTCGTCTGGCGGCGCCTGCGCAACGAGCGCCAGATGCGGATGACCAAGCAGGAGGTCAAGGACGAGGTCCGCCAGTACGGGATCTCGGCCGAGGTCAGGGCGGCGCTGCGCAGGCGCCAGGCGCAGCTCGCGCGGATGCGGATGATGGCGGCGGTGCCGAGCGCCGACGTCGTCGTCACCAACCCGACCCACTTCGCCGTCGCGCTGCGCTACGACGGCAGCCGCTCCGCGCCGGAGGTCGTCGCCAAGGGCCAGGACCTCGTCGCCGCACAGATCAGGCGGATCGCCGAGGAGAACGCGGTGCCGGTCGTCGCCGACCCGCCGCTCGCCCGCGCCCTGCACAGCTCGACCGAGATCGGTCGCGTGATCCCCGAGGAGCTCTACGCCGCCGTCGCGCGGGTGCTGGCGTTCGTCTACCGCACGGCCGGCCGGATGCCGGCCGCGGCGCGTCCCGCCGCGCCCGCTGCCGCCGGGCGTCCCGGCCCCCGCCGTTCGCTCGGCGCCCCGCGGCCCGCGACCGGAGCGCTCGCGCCGTGACGTTCGCCAAGCGCCTGCTGCGCCACACCGACATGCTCGCCGCGGCGGCCGTCGTGCTGGTCGTGACGATGCTGGTCGTGCCGCTGCCGCCGGCGGTGCTGGACCTGATGATCACGGTCAACATCTCCGTGGCGCTGACGATCGTGGTCGCGACGATGTACCTCGGGCGCGCGCTCGACTTCTCCTCGTTCCCGAGCCTGCTGCTGCTGACGACGATGTTCCGCCTCGCGATCAACGTCTCCGTCACGCGCCTGATCCTGACCACCGGCGACGCGGGCACCGTCGTCAAGTCGTTCGGCCAGTTCGTCGTCGGCGGCAACGTCGTGGTCGGGCTCGTGATCTTCCTGATCCTGATCGTGATCCAGTTCGTGGTCGTCACGAACGGCGCCGGGCGCGTCGCCGAGGTCGGCGCGCGCTTCACGCTCGACGCGATGCCCGGCAAGCAGATGGCGATCGACGCCGATCTCAACGCCGGGCTGATCACCGACCAGGTGGCGCGCGAACGCCGCACCGAGATCGCGCGCGAGGCGGACTTCTACGGAGCGATGGACGGCGCCTCGAAGTTCGTCAAAGGCGACGCGATGGCGGCGGTGATCATCACCCTGATCAACCTGATCGGCGGGATCGTCGTCGGCATGCTCCAGCACGGCCTCAGCTTCGAAGCGGCGACGCAGCAGTTCTCGCTGCTGACCGTCGGCGACGGCCTCGCGGCGCAGATCCCGGCGCTGCTGATCTCGGTCGCGACGGGGATCATCGTCACGCGCGCGACCTCGGACCGCGACCTCGGCAGCGACATCGCCGGTCAGATCCTCGGCCAGCGCAAGGCGCCGCTCGTCGCGGCCGCGGCGATCGGCGTGTTCGCGCTGATCCCCGGCCTGCCGAAGCTCCCGTTCCTGCTGGTGGCCGCGGCGTTCGGGGCGGTCGCCTACGCCGTGCGCGACGGCATGCCGGGCGAGCGCAAGGAGGCCGAGGCGCCGCCGCCGCAGACGCTCCCCGCCGCCGGCGAGCCGCTCGCCGAGGTCGGCGTCGACGCGCTCGAGCTGGCGATCGGCTTCGGTCTGGTACCGCTCGTCGAAGGCACCGCCGGCGGCTCGCCCGGTGCGCTGCTGCGACGGGTCAGCATGGTCCGGCGGCAGATCGCGGGCGAGCTCGGGGTCGTGATCCCCCGTGTGCGGATCCACGACGAGCTCGGCATGGAGTCGCACGAGTACGTGATCAAGATCCGCGGCTCGGAGGTCGCGCGCGGCCGGATCATGCCCGGGCACCTGCTCGCGATGAACCCCGGCGACGCGCTCGGCACGCTGGCCGGGATCCCCACACGCGAGCCGGCGTTCGGGCTCGAGGCGATGTGGGTCCACGAGTCCGGCCGCGCCGAGGCCGAGTCGCTCGGCTACACGGTCGTCGACCCCGAGTCGGTGATCGTCACCCACCTGACCGAGACGATCCGCTCCCACGCCGCCGAGCTGCTGACGAGGCAGGACGTGCGGACCCTGCTCGACCGGCTCAAGGAGTCGAACGCCGCGGTCGTCGAGGAGGTCGTCCCCGACATGCTGTCGCTCGGGGAGATCCAGCGGGTGCTCCAGTCGCTGCTCTCGGAGGGGGTGGCGATCCGCGACCTCGGCACGATCGTGGAGGCGATCGGCGACAAGGCGCGAACAACACGGGACACGAGCCTTCTATCGGAGTACGCGCGCCAGGCCCTCGGCCGGGCGATCACGGCTCCCCATCTGGACGAGCAGTTGCGCCTGCAAGCCATAACCCTCGACCCGGCGATCGAGCAGGAGGTCTCCACCTCGATCACGCAGACGACCGACGGCGAGTTCCTCGCGATGGAGCCGCCGCGCGCCCAGGCGATCGTCAACGCGCTGCGCGCGCAGGTCGAACACGCGACGGCTCGCGGCTCGCGGCCCGTGCTGCTCTGCTCGGCCCGCATCCGCCGGCATCTGCGCCGGCTGATCGCGCAGGCCCAGCCGCACCTCGCGGTCTGCTCCTACAACGAGATCGCGCCGGGCATCGACGTTGAAACGATCGGGGTGATCCACGCTTGAGCACGCCCGGCGACCTGCTCAACGCGCTCGGGCGCGAGGCTCGCCGGCTCGCCGGCGGGCACGCCGGCGCCGCGGGGACGCCGCGGGTGTTCCGCGGGCGCACCGTCGCGGAGCTGATCCCCAAGATCGAGCGGGACCTCGGCCCGGACGCGATCGTCGTGCGCCGGCGGGAAGGGCTGACCGGTGGCGTGATGGGGTTCTTCCAGCACCCGTGGGTCGAGATCGAGGCCGTGCCCGGCACCGCCGGGATCGATCTGTACGACGAGCTCGAGAGCGTCGCGCCGCCGTTCGACGACCCGCCGCCGGCCGCCGCCGGGTTCGTCGCCGACCCGCTGCCGGCCCCGGCCGAGCCGGCGTTCGCCGACCCGCAGGGGCCGGCCGCCCCGCTCTCGGCGCAGCCGTCGCCGGACGCGTGGCCCGAGGTTGCGGCGCCGGCCCCGGAGGCGCCGGGCCAGTACCTGTTCGGCCATCTGGCGACGCTGGCGCGCGCCGGCCGGGCGGACGCCCCCGCCGCCACGAGGTCGTACGCGGCGCCGCCGGTGCAGGCGCCGCCCGTCGCATCGCCGCCGCCGCATCCAGCGGCGCCGCCGCATGTCGCCGCGCCGCCCCCGCACGCCCCACCGCCCCCGCATCTCGCCGCGCCGCCACCGCCGGCCGCGCCGGTTCCGCCACCGGCGCCGAGCCCGGAGCCCGTCGACTTCCACGAGCTGATCCCGCTCGAGACGCGGAGGCCGGCGGCCCTACCGCCGCCGCCCGGCGGTCCCGCCCAATCGCGCGAGCGGCGCACCGTGCAGCCCGGCTCGCATGCCCGCGCGCGGGCCGGGGTCGAGCGGGGCCTCGCGCGCTACGGCGTCGGCGAGCGGCTCGCCGACGAGCTGATCGAGGTCGCGCTCGCCCACGCGCTTCCGTTCGCGCCCCGCTCGGGACTCGCCGCGGCGGTGCGCGCGACGCTCGCCCAGCGCATCCCCGCGGCGCCGCCGCTGCCGGCGACGGGCGCGTCGATCGTGCTGGTCGGCGCGGGAGGCTCGGGCAAGACGACCTGCTGCGCGGCGCTGATCGACGCCTACCGGACGGGCAGCACGCTCCCCGCGGCCTTCGCCACGATCCTCGGCGCGGAGGATCGTGGCGAGCTGCAGCTGCTGATGAGCCCGCAGCTGCTGAAGCCGGCCCCGCTCGACAGCCCGCGGGCGCTCCGCGCGCTGCGGGGCGCGCGTAGCGACGGGCTCGCCGTGCTCGACACTCCGCGGCTCTCGCCGTCCGACAAGAAGGGGATCCGCCGGCTCGGCCGCCTGCTGGCGGAGCTCGCTCCGGATCGCATCCTGCTCGCGCTCCCGGCGACGCTCGGCAGCGCCGCCGCCGCGCAGCTGCTCGAGGCGCTCGCGCCGCTGCACGCGGACGCGCTCGTCGTGACCCACGCCGACGAGACCGACCAGATCGGCGTCGCGGTCGAGGCGGCCTGCCGTTTCGAGCTCGCGCCGGAGTACGTGCTCTCGCACGGCCGCTCCGGAGGCTGGCGCCTGCGGCGGCTGGACCCGCAGGGGCTCGCGGGGATGGTGCTGCCGTGAAGCTGTCCCGTCATCCCGCCCAGCCCCACTCGACCCCGGTCGGGCTGCCCGCGGCGGGCGAGTCCGTCGTGCTCTCGGTCGGCGGCGAGGGCCACATCCCGGCACGGGTGCTCGCTGCCGATGGAGACGAGATGCAGATCGCGATCACCGTCCCCACGCGCCCGTTCTCCGCCGAGCAGCTCGCCCGCGTCGTCGTCGAATACCCGAGCGCGCGCGGCCGCGCGCGGCTGCAAGGCAGCGTCGCCGAGCAGAGCGCCGCCGAGCCGGATCTCGTGCGGCTCGTCGCGCCGCGATCGGTCGAGGTGCTGCAGGAGCGCGAGTTCGTGCGCATCCGCTCGGCGCGACCGGTGCTCGTGTACGGGGCGCGGAACAGCCCGCAGGTGCAGAGCTTCACGGTCGACGTCAGCGGCGGCGGCCTGCTGCTCGCGGGCGCCGGCGGGCTCGCGGTGGGTGACGAGCTGAGCTTCCGGCTGACGCTGACGCCCGGCGTGACGCCCGTCACCGGTCGCGGCCGCGTCGTGCGGAACGACCGGGAGGGCCGGAGCGCGGTCGAGTTCACCTCGATCAGCGACCTCGACCGGCGCCGCCTGGTGCGGTTCATCTTCGAGTGCCAGCGCACCGAACTGAGCCGTGGCCTCGACGGGAACGACGACCGTGGCTGACGCGACCGCGGAGGCGCCGGCCGACGTCGAGGACAAGGCGCAGGCGCCCGCGGAGGCCGCCGCGCCCGAGAAGAGCAAGAAGGAGAAGAAGAAGAAGGAGAAGAAGGGCGATGCCTCCTCCGAGCAGGCGGCGGCGGGCGCACCGAGCATCGCCGCCCACCCGCGGGCCGCGCGATCGATCGCGCGCGCGAAGGGCTGGGCGGCGCTTGCCGGGTTCCTGCTGGGCGGCTACGAGTCGCTCCCGACGCACACGCTCGCCGCCGCCGGCGTGCGCGCGATCGTGTTCGGGGTCGTCCTCTATGTCGCCGTCTGGGCCGGCTCGGTGTTCTTCTGGCGGCGGATGGTGATCGTCGAGATCAGGGCCCGCGAGCAGCAGCTGATCGCCGCGGTGCAGGCGCGGCGCGAGGCCGCCCCGAACCGTGGCGGAGGCGCCTAGGTGACCGCTTCCCCGCCACGCACCCGCCACGCTCGTAGTCCATCGGCGGCGACCGCCTGAGCTACTGCGATGGACCCGCTGCATCCGATCGACCCGAGCACGCCGGCCTTCGATCCGCGCCGGGTCAGGCGGCTCGAGCGACTCCCCCGGATCACGCGGGAGGGGGACCGTCCCGAGCGCGAGCTCGAGCGGCGGGGCGAGGACGAGGAGCCCTCCGAGCAGCGGCGGGGCGAGGACGAGCCCCCTCAGGGCGGCGGCCACATCGACGTGCGCGTGTAGACGATCGAGGCCCGCGGCGTCCGGCTGCCGTGCCACGCGATGAACCTTCGATGTCAGAAGAAGGACATCCTCAAGTTTCCCCGAGGGCGGGTCGATAGATCGGCGTGGGTCGACATGGAGTCGGCCACGGGACCTAATCCAACCGTCATCAAGGAGATGAACGAATGGGCCTGACCGTCAACACGAACCTCGAGGCGATGGATGCCGCGAGGAACATCAACAGCACCGAGAACATGCTGTCGACTGCGATGCAGCGTCTGTCCTCGGGTCTGCGCATCAACTCGGCCGCGGACGACGTGGCCGGCTACGCGATCTCTTCGCGCCTGCAGGGCCAGGTCAACGGCCTGAACCAGGCGACGGAGAACATCTCCGACGCCGTGTCGCTCGCCCAGACGGGCCAGGGCGCGCTGAACGACGTCGTCGGGATGCTCCAGCGCATCCGGGAGCTCGCGGTGCAGTACGCCAACGGCACCACCTCGGAAACGGACAAGGAAGCCATCGAACAGGAGACCGGCCAGCTCAAAGAAGAGATCAAACGAGTTGGCGAAACCACCACGTTCAACGGGGTGAAACTGCTCGAAGGCGGCGAAGCGATCAAGTTCCAGGTCGGCGCCAACGAAAAAGAAACAGTCGAAGTGAAAACGATCGAATTGGCCAAAGCTGTCGAAAAAGCTTCGGTCAAAGAAATCAAGACGCTCGACGAAGCGCTCGACAAAGTCACGAAGGCTGCAGGCGAATACGGTGCCGTCCAGAACCGTATTCAGTACACCGCCAGCAACCTGGAAGTGTACAGCCAGAACCTGTCCTCGGCGGTCAGCCAGATCGTCGACGTGAACATGGCGTCGGAAATGACGAACTTCACGAAGCTGCAGGTTCTCCAGCAGGCCGGCGTGTCGATTCTCGCGCAGGCCAACCAGCTCCCGGACGCCGTCCTGAAGCTGCTGCAGTAGGTAACACCGAACTTCCTGGAGCGGCGGCGCTCAGCGCCGTCGCTGCAGTGAAGCCCGGTGGGTGATGGTCCGGCCTGCGCCGGACGACGCCCCTCCGGGTAAACAACGCTTCGGGCGGCCACAACGGCCGGCGGAAGCCACATACCGCCGATTCATCGAGGGAACGGTGGTCGGGCGGGCGGCCACGGCCGCCCGCCCTTTTTTCGTGCCCTCAAACCTGTCCGCGGCTTGCCGATTACACGGTGGATGTCGATCGAAGCGACGATCGCGCGCATCACCGCGATCCGCCAGGCCCTCGCCGACCCCTCGGAGCTCGTCTCCACGGCCGGCGGCACCGAAGCCCCGCCCGCGACGGCGTCCGCCTCGACGGCCGCGCCGGGCACCGCGGCGCCGTTCGCGGCGGCGCTGGCCGCCGCGCAGGCCCAGGCAGGCGGCGCGCAGACCGGCGCCGGCGGGGTCGCGCTGGGCACCGCCTCGCCCTACGGCTCGGGCCTCGAAGGCCTGGGCGTCACGGGCATTCCCACGGGCGGCAGCGCCGGCTCGCGGATCGTCGCGGCCGCGGAAAGCCAGCTCGGCGTCACCGAGCAGCCGCCCGGCTCCAACGAAGGGCCGGCGATCGCGGCGTACCGCAGCGCGGCCGCCGGCGCCGAGCCGGGCGCGCCCTGGTGTGCGTACTTCGCCTCGTGGGCGGCGCGGCAGGCGGGCGAGCCGATCGGCCCCGCCGGCGAAGGGCTCGGCTCCGTCTCCGAGATCTGGTCCTGGGCGCAGTCGACGGGCCGTGCGATCGCCAACGGTCCGGGCGTCGTCCCGCAGCCCGGCGACCTGATCGTGTTCGGCGGCGAGCACGTCGGCATCGTCCGCGGCGTGCTCCCCGACGGGAGCATCGAGACGATCGAGGGGAATTACGAAAACAAGGTCGCCGCGAACGTCCGCAGCCCGACCGAAGCGACGGGCTACGTGAACATGGGCTGACGGCCCGCGGGCGCTCGCCTCAGCGCTCGCCGGCGCCGCGGCTCCAGAGCACCAGGTACCAGATCGCGACGACGATCAGCACGCCCAGCGGCATCGCCAGCGTGAGGATCGAGCCGGTCAGGAACCCGGATGCGAGTGGGGCGATCATCAGCGCTCCCCTCCTCCCGCGGCCAACCCTGGCCGTCCGAGTGGCGTCCCTCCGTTGAGCCACCTGTGCACCTGCACGAACACGATCAGCATGAAGGTTATCGACCCCGGGACCCACATCACACCGGCCGCGAGCTGCTGGTCGGCCAGCGCCGAGATCCCGCCCGGCCGCGAGCTCAGCGCCGCGTAGTGGCCGTACAGCGGCGAGGGCGCCAGCGCGAGGACGACGGCGAGCGCCCAGCTGACGGTCATCGCCGCGATCGCGTACGCGGCCCGGGCGCCGTCGGACAGCGGCGTGCGGAGCGGCGGCGAGGGGATCAGCTGCTTGAACAGCAGCACCGCGGAGAGGAAGAACAGCGTGTGCTCGAGCCCGTGCAGCGCGCTCGAGCGCAGCGTCGCGTCGAACAGCGATGGGACGTGCCACCCGAGCAGCACGACGGTGAACACTGCGAGCGAGACCGGTGGCTGCCCGAGCGCCCGCGTGGCCGCGCGCAGCGGCGCGGCCGAGCTCGCATGCAGCATCCAGCGTGCGAGCTGGCGCCGGCCGCGCAGCGGCAGCGCGCGCCACAGCCGCGTCCAGGGCCGGGCCAGCACGAACAGCGGCGCGGCCACGAGCATCAGCAGCACGTGCTGGACCATGTGCACCCAGAACAGGTCCTCGCTGAGCAGCTCGATCGGCGAGGCGAGCGCGATCACGAGCGTCACCATCGCGAGGTAGAAGCAGAGGTCGCAGCGCCGCTGCTCGCGCTGCCTGCGAACCGGTGTGACCGTGCGCCTGCTGCCGAGCCAGTAGAGGAACGCGAGGTCGATCGTGAGGACGAGCGGCGGGTCGAACGCCCACGATCCCCACCCAACCGCGGCGGTCGTCCCGAGGGTCATGCGGGCGGGTGGGCCCCTTGACCCATCGCCTAGAGGAGATAGAGCACGACGTACGTGAACAGCCCGATCGCGGCCAGGAAGCTCCAGTAGAACACGCATGCGTCGAGCGCGGGCGCGATCAGCCGGTCGGGGTCTTTGATGTCCCCCGACCCGGCGGGGGTGCGGCGCGCGCGCAACTCGGTGGCGATCTGCGTCTCGAGCCAGTACATCGTCGTCAGCACCGCGATCAGGTACAGCGCCGTCCAGGAGCAGAAGATGCTCGCGAACGCGCCCTCTGGTGGGGCCGAACCCCTGGTGGGTGTACTCGATGCACTGGAACGCGATCGCGGCGAGGCCGAGCAGCAGGGATCCGGTCGCGAGCCCCAACCACTGCGCGCGCCCGGCCTTCATCCCCCGTCCGGCGGCGATCGCCAGCAGGCCGCTGACGAGGATGCACACGGCGAACGCGACGCCGAGCCCGGCGTCGACGTGGGCCTTCGGCCCGCGCCACGCAGGCGCGGCATCGATCGAGCGCAGGTAGAAGTACGCGAACGCGTAGGCGAGGAAGAAGAAGGTCGTCGCGCCGGCCAGCAGGCGCGAGGCGAGCGACAGAGCGCGGGCGCCGACGTCGGGCGGCTCGGGCGGGATCTCGACCCCGATCGGGACCGCCGGCACCTGCAGGCCGAGCGGCTTTTCTTCATGTGGCAGCGCCATCTCAGCCTCCCGCCCCGGATGGTTGCGGCCCACCCACGGCACCCGCGGTTGCCGGCATCGGGATCCCGTAGTCGTAGGGGTCCGAGTCGATCACGGGGATCTGCTCGAAGTTGTTGACCGGCACCGGTGTCGGCAGCTGCCACTCGAGCGACTTCGAGTGCCACGGGTTCGCCTCGGCGGGCTTGCGCACGAAGATCAGCGAGTAGACGACGTTGAACAGGAAGATCAGCATCGAGAAGCCGAGCACGAACGCCGAGACCGAGACCCACACGTTGAGCGTGTGGAACTTCGGTTCGTAGAAGTTCACCCGCCGCGGCATGCCCTCCATGCCGAGCACGAACAGCGGCAGGAACGTCGAGTTGAACGACGACGAACATCAGCCAGAAGTGCCATTTGGCGAGTTTCTCGTTGAACTGCAGCCCGACCATCTTCGGCACCCAGTAGTAGATCGCGGCGAAGAACGCGAAGATCAGCCCGCCCATGATCGTGTAGTGGAAGTGCGCCATCACGAAGAAGCTCGCGTGCGTGGTGACATCGCTCGGGACGTCGGAGAGGAACACGCCGGAGAGCCCGCCCAGCAGGAAGTTGAAGGTCCAGCCGAGGCAGAACAGCATCGGCACGGCGAGCCGCAATCGCCCTCGCCACAGCGTTCCCATCACGCACAGGAACACGAACCCGGTGGGCACCGAGATGATCTCGGTCGAGAGCATGTAGAAGGGACGCAGGTCGGCGTCGATGCCGCTCACGAACAGGTGGTGCTGCCAGACGAAGAAGCTCAGCAGCGCGACACCGAGCATCCCGGAGACCGCCAGCCGGTAGCCCCACAGCGGCTTGCGCGCGAACACCGGCAGCAGCTCGAGCACGATGCCGAATCCCGGCAGCGCGAGGATGTACACCTCGGGGTGGCCGAAGAACCAGAACAGGTTCTCGAACAGGAACGAGCTGCCGCCGCCGCCGGGGATGAAGAACGAGGTGCCGATCGTGCGGTCGAACGCCGCCATCAGCAGGGTCGCGATCAGCATCGGCGCGGCCAGCACCATCAGGATCGAGGTCGCGAACACCGACCACACGAAGATCGGCAGCCGCGACCAGCTCAGGCCCGGCGCCCGCATCGTCACGATCGTCGCGACCATGTTGAGGCCGAGCAGTGCCATCGAGAGGCCGACCAGGGCGAAGAAGCAGATGTAGGAGTCCATCCCCATCACGGCCTGGTCGTTGAGCGGCTCGTAGCCGGTCCAGCCGGTCGGGAAGCCGCCGAAGAAGATCGTCGAGGTGAGGATGAAGCCGGCGGCCATCAGCAGCCAGAAGGTGAGCGCCTCGATGCGGGGGAACGCCATCCTGCGGGCGCCGATCATCAGCGGGACGAAGTAGTTGCCGAACGGGCCGAGCACGCCCGAGGTCATCATCCCCATCATCATCGTCCCGTGCATGCCGACGACGGCGATGTACTGGTTGGGTCCGAGGAAGGTCGGCTGGGCGTGAAGCAGCTCGGTGCGGATCAGCATCGCGTTGAGCCCGCCGATGAAGAAGAACAGGCCGATCCCGCACAGGTACTGGACGCCGACGACCTTGTGGTCGGTGCACAGCCCGAAGTAGCGGGTGATCCCCTGTTCCTCTTTCTCGCGTAGCGAGGCCGGGCGGCCGAGCAGACGCGAGATCGGGTAGTTCGCGAAGCCGAGCCCGACCAGGAACCCGATCACCCCGAAGACGTAGCCGAGCAGCAGCGCCGGGTCGTTTTCGTCCGTTTTCGCGATGAACGCGAAGCTCTTGCCTTCGGTCGTGAGGTGGCCGATCCACCAGCCGAAGTAATAGCCACCGACGCCGAGGATCACCGCGGTCAGCAGGTTGAACCCGAACAGGCGCCGCCAGCCGTGATGCGTTGCGGGCTTGGCTGCTGTTGCGAGGGTGGTGCTCATTCTCCCTTTCGGATCGGTTCGGGTTCGTAGGTGCGGGCGTAGGGCGGGAGCTGCTTCGTGACCGGCGCGAAGAACGCGCTGCTGTTCGGCGATCCAGCTTTCGAACTGGCTGCGGCTGACGACGTGCCCGTGGTCGGACATCGCGCCGTGCCAGAGCCCGCACAGCTCGGCGCAGTGAACTTCGAAGGTCTGGATCTTCGTCGGCTTGACGAACGCGATGTTGTCGAAGCCGGGGTTGGCGTCGGCCTTGACGCCGAGCTGGTAGGCCCAGAACGAGTGGATCACGTCGAGCGAGGTGACGTGGAATTCGATCGTCTCGTCGACCGGCAGCTCGAGGTGGGTGGTCTCGACGCCCCCGTAGGTCGGGTAGCGGTAGGTGAAGTACCACTGCTGCGCGATCACCTGCACGGGCAGCCGCGGCCCGCTCGGCTTGGTGAGCGGATTCGGGCCGCTGCCGCCGCCGGCGCCGTTGCCCGTCTCGAGCCGAACCGTGCCGTATGCCGCGAGCGACAGCACCATCACCGAGGTGATCACGATCCACAGCGTCTGCAGCCCCGAGTGCCCGCGCACGGCGGGGCCTTCGAGCGCGGCGTCGGAGCCGGCCCGGAAGTAGACGAGCGCGTAGAAGAGGTAGATCAGGACCAGCAGCAGCACCGGCGTGGCCATCGTCAGCAGCACCGTGTTGTCGGTGACCTGGCCGGAGGCGACGTCGCTGCCTTTGCCGGGGGGCAGGATCGGGCCGAGCAGGAGCGCGACGAGCGGCATCGCCACGACCGAGGCGACGAGCCAGATCAGCAGGAAGCGCCGGAGGTGGTCGCGCCCCTCGGCGGGGGGCTCCGCGGGCGGCGCGCTAGACGACATCGATGAAGCCGTCCATGTAGCCGACGGTCTGCATCGGGCCGCCGAAGTTGAAGTAGGTGCCCGCCGCGCACGGGACGAAGCACTGCCAGCGGTAGCGGCCCGGCTTGCCGGTGTGGAAGGTGAATTCGATCGTGCGGTGCGCCATCGTGGCCGGGTCGCACGGCCCGTATTCGCAAGTGTTCTTGGCTTCTTCCGGCACCCCCGGGAGCGGCGCGAACACGCCCAGGGCCGGGATCACGAACGTGTGGGAGGCTTCTTCGGCTTCGATCGCCTTCATCGGCTTGCCGTCGATCGTCTCGACGCCTCCGGAGGTGCCCTGGACCTTCGCGAGGAACGGGTTGCGAAGCCCCGAGTCGCCGTCGAACTGGTAGATCTTCACGTGCACCAGCGAGTTGGCGGGGACGCGGTAGACCGTGCTGCGGATCCACTTGCCGTGGGAGAGCACCAGGTAGCCGACCCAGTCGGGGTGCGAGGGGCTCTCGGTCTTGCCGACCGCGGCGTCGGTCTGGAGGACGAGGTCGTTGCTCGCTTCCGGCGCGCCCGCCGCCGACGGCGTCGCCTGGATGGTCTGCGGGAGCACCGTCGCCCAGGACGAGACGTAGAGGCCGATCAGCACGCCCAGCACGGCGACGGCGAAGACGACCACGCCGAGCTTTCGCCCGGTCGAGCTCAACGGAGCACCTCTGCGGCCATCGGCTTCCTCCAGCTCGTCTCTCCCCAGACGGCGCGATCCTAACCCGACGAATGATGCCCGCGGCAATTTATTTTATGAGAGAACTCTCAGGTTCGCGCGACGCCGCGCCGGACGCCCCCTGGCCCCGGCCGCACCGGTCCCGCGGATACGATCAGCCACGTGGCTCAGGCCGGCACGACACCCGAGATCCAGGTGCCCGAGCGCCCCACGCTGGAGGGGCTCGAGCAGAAGTGGAGCGACGCCTGGGAGCGCCAGGGGACCTACGCCTTCGACCGCTCCGCGCCGCGCGAGCGCGTGTTCTCGATCGACACGCCGCCGCCGACGGTGAGCGGCTCGCTGCACGTCGGCCACGTCTTCTCCTACACCCACACCGACGCCGTGGCCCGCTACCGGCGGATGCGCGGGCGCGAGGTCTTCTACCCGATGGGCTGGGACGACAACGGGCTGCCGACCGAGCGCCGGGTGCAGAACCACTTCGGTGTCCGCTGCGATCCCTCGGTCCCCTACGACGCCGGGTTCGAGCCGCCCGCCGAGCCCTCGGAGAAGGAGCCGGTCTCGATCTCGCGCCCGAACTTCGTCGAGCTCTGCCTGCGCCTGACCGAGAGCGACGAGCGGGCGTTCGAAGACCTCTGGCGGACGCTCGGGCTGTCGGTCGACTGGTCGATGACGTACACGACGATCGGCCCCGCCGCCCAGACGATCTCGCAGCGCTCGTTCCTCGGCCTGATGGCCCGCGGCACCGCCTACCAGCTCGAGGCGCCGACGCTGTGGGACGTGGATTTCCAGACCGCGGTCGCCCAGGCAGAGCTGGAGGACCGTGAGCGGCCGGGGGCGATGCACCGGGTGCGGTTCGGCTCGGATCGCGGCGAGGCGCTGATCGAGACGACGCGGCCCGAGCTGATCCCGGCCTGCGTGGCGCTGCTCGCGCACCCCGACGACGAGCGGCACGCGGGGATCGTCGGCGGCGAGGCAGTGACGCCGCTGTTCGGGACGCGCGTGCCGGTGCTCAGCCACCCGCTGGTCGAGCGCGAGAAGGGGACCGGGCTGGTGATGGTCTGCACGTTCGGCGATCTCACCGACGTCACCTGGTGGCGGGAGCTCGGGCTGCCGGTCCGAGCGGTGCTCACGGGCGACGGCCGGCTCGCCGACGTGCCGTGGGGCGCGCCGGGCTGGGAGTCGTCCGACCTCGACCGCGCCCGTGAGAGCTACGGCGAGCTGGCCGGCCGCTCGGTCAACCAGGCGCGGCGGAGGATCGTCGAGCTGCTGACGGACTCCGGGGACCTGATCGGCGAACCGCGGCCCGTCGAGCACGCGGTGAAGTTCTACGAGAAGGGCAACCGGCCGGTCGAGATCATCACCAGCCGGCAGTGGTTCATCCGCACGATCGAGCACCGCGAGATGCTGCTCGAGGCGGGCCGCGAGCTCGCCTGGCACCCGCCGTACATGCGCGCCCGGTTCGAGGACTGGGTGAACGGCCTGAACGGCGACTGGTGCGTCAGCCGGCAGCGGTTCTTCGGGGTGCCCTTTCCGCTGTGGTACCCGCTCGACGCGAGCGGCACGGTCGACCACACCGCGCCGATCGCCGCCGGCGAGGAGCAGCTGCCGGTCGATCCCTCGACCGACGTGCCGCCGGGCTACACCGCCGAGCAGCGCGGCGTGCCCGGGGGCTTCGTCGGGGATCCCGACGTGATGGACACCTGGGCGACCTCGTCGCTGACGCCGCAGATCGCGGGGCGCGCCGGTGCCGAGCCCGACCTCTACGAGAAGGTCTTCCCGATGGACCTGCGCCCGCAGGCGCACGACATCATCCGCACCTGGCTGTTCACGACGGTGCTGCGATCGGAGCTGGACGAGGGCCGGCTGCCGTGGGCGAACGCGGCGATCTCCGGCTGGGTGCTCGACCCCGACCGCAAGAAGATGTCGAAGTCGAAGGGCAACGTCGTCACGCCGATGCATCTGATCGAGGAGCACGGAGCGGACGCGGTCCGCTACTGGGCGGCGAGCGGCAGGCCGGGCGCCGACACCGCGTTCGAGTCCCAGCAGATGAAGGTCGGCCGCAAGCTCGCGGTGAAGCTCCTGAACGCGTCGAAGTTCGCGCTCAGCGACCTGCCGGCGCCGGCGGAGGAGCTCGCGCACCCGCTCGACCGCGCGATGGTCGCGCGCCTCGCGACGCTCGCGGCCGAGGCCGGGGAGAGCCTCGACGACTACGACTACGCGCGCGCGCTGCAGCGCAGCGAGGAGGCCTTCTGGTGGTACTGCGACAACTACCTGGAGCTCGTCAAGGGCCGCCGCTACGACCCGGCGCCCGAGGTCAGCGGGCCGGTCAGCCGTTCTCTGCGGATCACGCTGTCGGCGTTCCAGCGGCTGTTCGCGCCGTTCCTGCCGTTCGTCTGCGAGGAGGTCTGGTCGTGGTGGCAGGAGGGCTCCGTCCACCGCGCCCCCTGGCCCGAGGCGGCCGAGCTGCGCGCCGAGGCGGCGGGCGCAGGGGAGGCCGAGGAGCTCGGCCTGGAGGTCACGGCCACGGTGCTGGCGGCGGTGCGCAAGGCGAAGTCCCAGGCGCAGCGGCCGATGCGCGCGCCGGTCGCCAGGGTGCTCGTGTGCGACGACGCCGAGCGGCTCGCGGCGCTCGCGCTCGGCGCGGATGACCTCCGCGCGGCGGGGGCGATCGAGCGCCTCGACACGGAGCCGGCGGACGAGCACTCGGTCGAGGTCGAGCTCGCCGAGCCCGCGTAAGTCGATCATCTAGGGTGCCGTACATGGCGAGGACGCTGATCTCCGAGCTGCCTGGGCGGCTCGACGAGCAGGTGCAGGTGCGCGGCTGGGTCAACGCGCTGCGCGACCAGAAGAGCGTGCAGTTCCTGATCGTCCGCGACGAAACGGGCCTCGCCCAGGCGGTGCTTCCGAAGGGCGATCCGCCGAGCGAGCTCAACGACGCGATCTCCGCGCTGACCGCCGAGTCGGCGGTGACCGTGACCGGGACCGTAGTCGGCGACGAGCGGGTCAAGCTCGGCGGGCTCGAGCTGAAGATCGAGTCGCTGCAGGTCGACTCGCTCGCCGAGCCGGAGGTGCCGATCGCGCCCGACTCGGCGCTCGACAAGCGGATCGACTGGCGCTACCTCGACCTCCGCCGCCCGGACCGCAAACTGATCTTCGAAGTTCAGACGGCGATCGAGCAGGCGATGCGCGCGTTCTGGCGCGACGAGGGCTTCATCGAGCTGCACTCGCCGAAGCTGATGGGCTCGGCGAGCGAGTCCGGCGCCGAGCTGTTCCACGTCGACTACTTCGAGCGCGACGCCTACCTCGCGCAGTCGCCGCAGTTCTACAAGCAGATGGCGATGGCCGCGGGCTTCGGGAAGGTGTTCGAGATCGGGCCGGTGTTCCGCGCCAACCCGTCGTTCACCTCGCGCCACGACACCGAGTTCACGAGCGTCGACATGGAGCTCTCGTGGATCGACTCGCACGAGGACGTGATGGCGGTCGAGGAGCGCTGGCTGCAGCGGGTCCTCGCGGCGGTGGCCGAGACGCACGGCGAGCGCATCCTCGAGACCTTCGGCACCGAGGTCGTCGTGCCCGCGGTGCCCTTCCCCCGCGTCACGCTCGCCGAGGCCAAGGAGATGCTCGCCGCGTCGGGCCAAGAGATGTCGGGGCCGGCCAACGATCTCGACCCGTCCGAAGAGCGCGCGCTGTCCGCTCTGATCGCGGAGCGGCACGGGCACGAGTTCTGCTTCGTGAAGGACTACCCGCCGGAGGGACGCGCCTTCTACCACATGCGCCACGAGGATGATCCGACTCTCACGAAGGGCTTCGACCTGCTGTGGCGTGGCATCGAGCTCACGACCGGGGCACAGCGCGAGCACCGCTTCGACCGGCTCGTCGCGCAGGCCGAGGATCGCGGCGTCGACGTCGACTCGATCGGCTACTACCTGGACTTCTTCCGCTACGGCGCGCCGCCGCACGGCGGCTTCGGCTTCGGGCTGACGCGGCTGCTGATGATGATGCTCGCGCAGGAGAACGTGCGCGAGGTGACGTTCCTGTACCGCGGGCCGCACCGGCTGACCCCCTAGGCGCCGGATGGCGCGCGTCCTGATCGCGACGCCCTCGCTCCCGGACGCGCTCGCGCCGCTCGCGGGGCACGAGCTCGTCGCGGGCGAGCCGGGATCCGACGGAGGCGCGGAGGCGCTGCTGTGCCCTCCGACGGTTGCGGTCCGCGCGGCGGAGCTCGAGGCGATGCCCGCGCTGCGGGCGATCGCCGTCGCGGGGGCCGGCACCGACGCGATCGACCTCGACGCCGCCGCGGCGCGGGGGATCGTGCTGCTGACCGCGGGCGAGGCGCTGGTCGAGACCACCGCGGATCTGGCGTTCGCCCTGATCCTCGCTGCGAGCCGGCTGATCGTCGACGCCCAGGCCGAGCTGCGCGCGGGCCGCTGGGAGGGATGGGACTACCTCGACACGCGCGGCCGTGACGTCTGGGGTGCGACGCTCGGCCTCGTCGGCTACGGGCGCATCGCGCGCGCGGTGGAGCGGCGCGCCGCGGGGTTCGGGATGACGGTGCTGCACCACGCGCGGACCCCGAACGAGGAGCCCGGCTGGCGGGAGGACCTCGACGCGCTGCTCGCCGAGAGCGAGATCGTCTCCCTGCACGTGCCGCTGACCCCCGAGACCCGCGGCCTGATCGACGCGCGGCGGATCGGCCTGATCGGCGAGCGGGGGGTGCTGGTCAACACCGCGCGCGGCGCGGTCGTCGACGAATACGCGCTCGCCGGCGCGCTCGAGCGCGACGAGCTGCTGGCGGCGGGGCTCGACGTGTACGAGCACGAGCCGCTGCTGAAGCCGGAGCTGCTGGCGGCGCCGCGAACGGTGCTGCTCCCCCACATCGGCTCGGCGACCGAGCGCACGCGGCGCGCGATGCTCGAGCAGGCGGCGCGGCGACTCGCCGAGTTCCTCGCCGGGGCAGCTTGACGCGCTCGCGCGCGGGGTAGGTGAGACGTGTGTCGGAGCGCGGCTTCACGATCGTCGACCCGGAGGAGGCCGAGGACTCCTACGCGGGCAGCGACGTTCCGGGAGAGTTCCGGCGGCTCGGCGAGGCGCTCGGCTGCGAGCAGCTCGCGGTGACGTTGATCCGCGTCCCGCCGCACTCGGACTTCGAGCAGGGCACGGGGCACTTCCACGACGAGATCGAGGAGGTGTACCTGCTGACCCGAGGGACGCTGACGATGCGCTTCGACGAGGAGATCCGCACGGTCACCGCACCCGCCGCCGTCAGGGTCGCGCCGCTCACCCCGCGCTCGCACCGCAACGAGGGCGACGAGACGGTCGAGATCTGGGCGGTGTCCCAGCGGCTCGGGCGATCGGATTCGACGAAGCTCGACGAGTTCTGGGAGGCGTCGGCGGAGGCAGCGCAGAGGCGGGGGTGAGGACGGTCGAGCGAGGTCGTCGCTGCGGGACGATCCCATCGTCTCGCACGGCGGACGTCGCCTCGCGCGGGGCGTGGGCGCCGGCCAGGGCCGCGGTGCTCTCCACCGCCGGAGAATGAGGCCGGGCTCTGAGCTGAGGCTGATCCGATCCGCGCCGCTGCACGCCCCCGCGGCGAGCGAGGGACGACGTTCAGGGGAGTTGCGTTGCGGGCCGGTCGCTCGTTCAGAGGGCCGCGCTCAGTCCAGGGCCTGCGCGGCAACTCCCATGAACTCGGCGCGAGCCCAGCAGGGTTCGAACACCTTCCCGTTCAGCGCGAGGTTGAAGTGCGCCCCCACGATCCCGGCGGCTTCGTCGGCGGCGCAGAACCTGCTCGCCTTCAGCTTGTACTCCGCGTTGAAGACCGGCTTGCCGGCCTTCAGGTACGGCTCGAACTCGGCGCATTCCGAGTACTGGTTGCACTGCTCGCTGAGCGCGCCGTCGAACCAGGGCTCCTGTTCCGGCGTCTGTTCGGCGTCGTTCTTCTGGAGCACCGCCATCCCCAGCGAGTGGACCTCGTTCGCGACCCAGTGGTCGTAGGTGAGCTGCTCGGCCGCCGTGATCGGGAACCCGCTCTTGTTCGAGAACGCTTCCATGTTGTCCGGCTCGACCGCGTCGAACCCCTTTTCCGCGCACATCCGGAAGCGGGCGGTCATGATCGGCTCGATCACCGAGAGCTGACGGATGTCCAGCCACCGCTCTCCCGGCCATCCGTTCGAGCGGCCCAGCACCGACTTCGGGAACTCGTCGTAATCGGGCCGGAACTTCTCGGCGGTGCCGACGTCGATGTAGCAGACCACGTGCTTGCCCTGCTGGTGCAGCGCGGCGACCGTCGCGGCGGTCGTTTCGAAGCCGTCCACGTCGTAGACGGCGGCGGGCACCGTGGTGTTCACCTTGCCCTGCAGCTGCCAGTAGAACGTCGGGGCGGCAGGCGGCGTCCACCTCGCCTGTGCGCCCGCCGCGCTCGACCGCCGAGAACGCGACCGAGGCGAGTGCCACTGCGATCGTCCTCCTCGCTCGCACCGGCCCATCCTAGCCCCGCCGGGCCTCTTCGCGAGCTGGTTCGGATGCCTCGCGCGCCGCCGCCCGGCGCCGTCCGCTCCCGTCTCTAACTTCAGATCCATGCTGTTGAGCGAGCTGAGCGACGGCGCCGAGCTCGAGCAGGCGCTGCTCGTCAAGGAGGCCGAGCGGCGCTCGCGCCGCGACGGCGGCGAGTACCTGCGGCTGGTGCTCGGCGACCGCACGGGAGCGGTCCCGTGCATGGTCTGGGAGGAGCTCGAGGAGATCGCCGCGCTGGCCCGCGCCGGCGCCGTCGTGACCGTCACGGGCCGCTATGTGGTGCACCCCCGGTTCGGCCCGCAGATCAACCTGCGCGCCCTGGCCGAGGCGGCGCCCGGAAGCTACGACGAGGCGGCGCTCAGCGACGGTCCCGCCCGCTCGCCGTCGCAGATGGAGGCCGAAGTCCGCGACCTCGTCGCGACCGTCCAGCAGCCGCACCTGCGGGCGCTGCTCGAGCGGGTCCTCGGCAGCGGCTCCCCGCTCTGGGCCCGCTACCGCGAGGCCCCCGCGGCGAAGCACTACCACCAGGCCTACCGGCACGGACTGCTCGAGCACTGCCTCGGCGTCGCCCAGGCCGTCGGCGCGATCAGCGCGACGTTCGGCGGCGTCGACCGCGACGTGGCCGTCACGGGCGCGCTGCTGCACGACATCGGCAAGCTCGAGGCGTACACCGCCGGCGCCGGCGGCATCGACCTCAGCGACCGTGGCCGCCTGCAGGGCGAGATCGCGCTCGGCTACTACCGCGTGCGCCGGCTGATCGAGGAGATCGACGGCTTCCCTCCCGATCTGGCGGAAGCGGTGTGTCACATCATCCTCTCCCATCACGGCTCGCTCGAGCACGGCAGTCCTGTCGTGCCGTGCACCCGCGAGGCGACGCTCGTGCACATGATCGACAACCTCGGGGGCCGGCTGGGGAGCTTCGACCGCCTCGAGAAGGGGCTCGCCCCGGGCGCGCGCTGGTCCTCGTTCGACCGCGCGATCGGCTCCGGCGCGTTCTTCCGCGCCGGCGGCGGCGAGGCGGCGGAGCCCGCGCCGCTCGCCGAGCCGGCACGCGAAGCGGCCTGAATCCCCGCAAATAGCGGGGGGTGCCCTGTGACCGTCTCGCCCCCGGCTTCTATCTTTGGTGGCCGATGGCAAAGGACACCGAGAAGCTGATCCGCCAGCTCTCGCTGATCTCCTACCTGATGGCCGAGCGGCGGCCGGTCACGGCGTTGGAGATCCGGCGGGACGTCGAGGGCTACAGCGGCATGAACGAGGACGCGTTCGCCCGGCGCTTCTACGCAGACCGCTCCGAGCTCGAGTCGCTCCGCATCCAGCTGACCGTCGAGCGGCCCGCCGACGGGGCCGCCGAGCAGGAGAACTACTCGCTGCGCCCGGAGAACTTCCACCTGCCGCCGATCGAGTTCACCGACAAAGAGCTCGCGGCGCTGCAGACCGCGCTGAGCCTGCTCGACGGGGAATTCGCCTACGCCGAGCCGCTGCGGCTCGCGCTGCAGCAGATCACCTGGGGGCGCCCGAGCCCGCTGCGCGCTCCCGAGCAGCGGTCGGTCGCGCTCGGCATCACCGCCTCGGCCGGTGGCCACGACCTGTCGGCTCGTCTGGCGAAGGTCGAGACCGCGATCTTCCGCAACAAGACGATCGTCTTCGAGTACTACACGATGGGCCGCGACGAGGTCTCGACCCGCAAGGTCGACCCCTACCACCTGCTGTTCCAGGGCGGCCAGTTCTACCTGCTCGGCTACTCCCACGAGCGCAAGGCGATCCGCGTCTTCCGCCTCACGCGGATGCGGGGCAAGGTCTCCTACGCGACCAAGGCCGAGCACGACTTCCACCGCCCCGACGACTTCGACCCGCGCGCGTACGCGAACCGCGCGGACTGGCAGCTCGGCGACGAGCAGGGCGACGCCACGATCCTCGTGATGGACCGGATCGCCTGGCAGATCCAACGTCACTTCGGCCGCTACGGCCGCGTCGTCGAGCCGGGGGACCCCGCGGCCGAGGAGGCTCTCGAGGCGGCGCCGCCGCTCGAGGACGGCGACCGGCTGTTCGTGACGGGGTACTCGAGCCCCCGCAGCCTGATCTCCTGGGTGCTCGGTCTCGGCGGCAACGCGCGACTGCTCGCCCCGCCGGAGCTCGCGGGCGAGCTGTGCGCGACGCCTCGAGCGGCTGCGGGAGCTTCACGAAGAGGAGCCCCCCGCCTCGCGCCGGCGTCGCGCGCGGCCCGAGGAGGAGGCGCCGGCGAGCCGTCGCGGCGGGCGCAAGGACGGCGAGGAGCCTCGTGCCGAGGCGGCGATCCGCCCGGAGCGCTTCGCGCGCCTGGTGACGCTCGCGAGCATCCTGATCGCCGCCGGGCGTCGCGGCGAGCGGCTGCGGATCACCGATCTCACCGAGCTGCTGCAGGTCAGCGAGGAGGAGCTGCGCGAGGACGTGGGGGTCCTGAACGTCGTCAACTTCGGCGGCGGCTCCTACGTCCTCTACGCCGAGATCCACGAGGAGGAGGGGGAGATCGAGGTCGACCCCGAGCCCTACAGCGACAACTTCGACCGCCCGGCGCGCCTGCTGCCCGTCGAGGCGAAGGCGCTGATCGCGGCGATCGACCTGCTCGGCGAGCACATCCCCGAGGGCTCGCTCGCGTCGGCCCGCGAGAAGATCGTCGCCGCGCTCGGCGAGGACCCGATGGAGCAGGGGCTGCAGGTCGCCCCGCCGGCCGGGGACGACACCGACGTGGCGCGCACGATCGCGGGCGCGATCACCGGGCACCGGATGATCGACCTCGAGTACTTCAAGGCGAACGAGGACGAGATCTCCGCGCGCCGGGTCGAGCCGTACGCGCTGACGAACGGGCGCGAGGGGTGGTACGTCGCGAGCTTCGACCCCGAGCGCGACGGCGTCAGGCACTTCCGGCTCGACCGGATCAAGAACGTGTCGGTGAGCACGGAGCGCTTCCAGCCGCGCCCCGAGGTCGATCCCGCGGCCGAGGTCGACGGGTGGCTGCGCACCGGCGAGGTCGAGGCCTCGCGCACGGCCCGCGTGTGGGTGTCGCCCGACCGCGCGCGCTGGGCGCGTGAGGCGCGCCGGGTCGTCGAGGAGCGCACCGACGGCTCGGTGATCGTCGAGCTGAGCTTCGCCGGCGTCGACTGGCTCGTGCGCGAGATCCTCCGCGAAGCCGGGGACGCGGCGGTGCTCGAGCCGCAGGACGCGCGCGATGCGGTGCTGGCGGCCGTCGTGCGGCTGCGCGAGGCCGCGGCCTCGCCCGCAGGCGTCTAGTCAGGGGTCTCCGACGCCGGGCCGGCCCTCGGGCCTGCGGCAGGTGATAATCCGGCGATGCTTCACTCGACACGGCCGGCCGGCAGATGAGCCGCCGCGACCAGATCAAGATGAGCGAGGAGGAGGTCGCGGCGTTCCTCGCCGAGGAGCGCACCGTCACCTGTGCGACGCAGGGCCCGCGGGGCTGGCCCCACCTGATGCCGCTCTGGTACGTGCTCAGGCCCGCGCCCGCGGGGGAGCAGGGGCCGCGCCTGTGGGCGTGGACCTACGGCGTCTCCCAGAAGGTTCGGAACCTCGAACGCGACGCGCGCGCGACGCTCCAGGTCGAGGCCGGCGAGCTGTACCCCGAGCTGCGCGGGGTGATGCTCGAGTGCGATCTCGTGATCCACTCCGACGAGGAGACGGTGCGGGCGCTCGGGCGCGAGATCTTCGCCCGTTATGCGAGCCCGCGCGGCGAGCCGCCCGCGTCGGAGCTGCCGCCCGAGGTCGGGGCGATGGTCGACGCGCAGGCTGCGAAGCGCGTCGGGCTCGAGTTCGTCGAGCGCCGGCGCGCCACGTGGGACCACCGCAAGCTCGGCGGCGTCTACTGACGGGTCAGAGCGAGGACTTCGGCGCCCCTGCGGGAGGGGTCACCGAGACGATCTTCCACTTGCCGCCTTCGGAGACGAGTGAGACGATCCCGCCGTTGCGCCGCTTCCCCGAGTAGATGCTCTTGACCTTCGCGGTCGCGGTGCTGCCGGTGACCTGAACCGATTCGACTTCGAGTTCGGTGTTGTCGATCTCGGCGATCTGGTTTTTGAGCGTCGCTTCGCAGGCGCTCTTGCCGCCGAGCGCGCTGACCACCGAGGCCGCCAGGTCGGTGCCGCACAACTTCTTCTCTTCCCCGGAGGTGATGTCCGACTGCAGGTTGACGACCGTCTGGGCGACGTTGTGTTCGGCCCCCTTGAAGCCGGCGCTGGACGCGGTCGTGCCGCAGGCGGCCAGCGCCGTCGGGCACAGCAGCAGGGCGAGGGGTACGAGCAGGCGGCGCACGGGCCGCAAGGCTAGCTTGTCAGCCGCGCTCGTCGTCGCGCCGGTAGCCCAGGCGCGCGGAGATGCGGTCGGCGGTCGAGACGAGATGCGGGCCGAGCGCGTCGACCATCTCCTCCAGCGAGATCGCCGAGCTCGGTGCGACGAGGCTGACCGCGGCGACGACGTCGCGGCCCTCGTTGCGGACCGGGGCGGCGATCGCGTAGAGCCCGGGCGCGAGCTCCTCGTCCTCGACCGCGAAGCCGTCCTCGCGCTCCTGCTCGAGCTCGGCGCGCAGCGCCTTCTTGGCGGTGATCGTGTTCGGGCCACGCTTCACGGTCTTCGTCTCGGCGACGATGTCGCGCTGCTGGGAGTCCGGGAGGTAGGCGAGCAGCAGCTTGCCGATCGCCGTGCAGTAGGCGGGCAGCCGCGAGCCGGCCTGGAGGCCGAGATCCACCTGGTTCTGACCGCGGCGGTAGCTGCGGGCGCGCTCGACGTAGAGGACCTCGGTCCCGTCGAGCACGCCGATGCTCGCCGTGTAGGAGGTGCGCTGGCGAAGGTCTTCGAGGTGCGGGCGCGCGTGCTCGCGCAGCCCCGTCGAGTTGAGCGCGGACATGCCCAGGTCGGTCACCCGCAGGCCCAACCGGTACTTGCGCGAGGCGCCCTGTTCCAGGTAGCCGAGGGCGACCAGCGTGATCACGTAGCGGTGGGTCGTGGAGCGGCTCATGCCGAGCTCGTCGGCGATGTCGGCGATGCCGAGCACCGGCCGCTCGGGGGTGAAGCAGCCGAGGATCGCCAGGCCCCGCTCGAGCGACTGCGAATAGCGCGGCTCGCGCAGACTGGGGATCGACCAGGCCGGCTCGGCGTCGCTCGGGTTGGCTGAAGCTCTGGTTCGGGGCATCGTGATCCGCTCCACTGTTGACGTTAGTAGACCCTACGTCTCCCAGCGGGGTCGAGGGAAGCTGGGATCATAGATGGAAATATCGGCTGATCGGGTTAAAAGATCCGAAGAGTCGAGAAGTTGGCTCGCTCCCGTCCACCCTGCCCGTCGTGCCCGTGCGCACCTCCCGCGTCTCGCTAGGGTTCTCTCCGCATGGAGCCTCTGAAGGGCCTGATCCTCTCGGGTGGCAAGGGCACCCGCCTGCGCCCGATCACCCACACGAGCGCCAAGCAGCTCGTGCCCGTCGCCAACAAGCCGGTGCTGTTCTACGGCATCGAGGCGATGGCGGCCGCGGGGATCGAGGAGGTGGGGATCATCATCGCCCCCGAGACCGGACCCGAGATCCAGGAGGCCGCCGGCGACGGGTCGCGGTTCGGCGTGAGGATCACCTACGTGATCCAGGACGAGCCGCTCGGACTGGCCCACGCCGTGCTGACCGCGGAGTCGTTCCTCGGCGAGAGCCCGTTCGTGATGTACCTCGGCGACAACCTGCTGCAGGGCGGGATCACCGAGCTCGTCGCGGCGTTCCGCGAGCACGGGCCGGACGCGCTGATCCTGCTGACGCCGGTGCCCGACCCCGAGAACTACGGCGTCGCCGAGCTCGATCACGGATCGGAAGGCGACCCCGGCCGCGTCGTGCGGCTCGTCGAGAAGCCGCCCGAACCCGCAACCGACCTGGCGCTGGTCGGCGTCTACATGTTCACCGCCGGGATCCACGACGCCGCGCGCGCGATCGAGCCTTCGCCGCGCGGCGAGCTGGAGATCACCGACGCGATCCAGCACCTCGTCGACACCGGGCTGCGGGTCGAGCCGCACATCGTCCGCGGATGGTGGAAGGACACGGGCCGGCTCGAGGACATGCTCGAGGCGAACCGCCTGATCCTCGACAACCTCGTCGAGCGCGTCGAGGGCGAGCTCGTCGACTCGCAGATCGACGGCCGCGTGGTGGTGGAGGCCGGCGCGCGCCTGGAGCGGACCCGCGTCCGCGGGCCTGCCGTGATCGGCGCGGGCGCGGTGCTGAGGGACTGCTACGTCGGACCGTACACCGCGATCGGCGAGCGCTGCGAGATCAACGACGCCGAGGTCGAGCACTCGATCCTGCTCGCCGGGTGCACGGTCAGCGACCTCGACGGCCGCATGGAGTCCTCGCTGCTCGGGCGCAACGTCACGGTGCGCCGCGGCGAGCGCCAGCCCCGGGCCTACCGCTTCATGGTCGGCGACAACTCCGACATCTCGATCCTGTGAGGGTCCTCGTCACCGGCGCCCTGGGGATGCTGGGGAACGACGTGATGCGGGCGGGAGCGCGGGGCGGCCACGAGCTCGTGGGGGCCGACCTGCCGGAGCTCGACATCACCGATGCCGACGGCGTCGGCACGCTGCTGCGCCGGCTCCAGGCGGAGCCGGGAGGCCTCGACGCGATCATCAACTGCGCGGCGTGGACCGACGTCGACGGCGCGGAGTCCAAGCAGGACGCCGCCCGGGCGGTCAACGTCCTCGGCGCCGGCGTGCTCGCCGAGCAGGCGGCCGAGGCGGGCGTTCGGCTCGTCCACATCTCCACCGACTACGTGTTCGACGGCACCGCGCCGTCCGACGCCGAGGGCAGGCCACGGCCCTACCGGGAGTCCGACCCGACCGCCCCGCGGTCGGTCTACGGCTCGACCAAGCTCGAAGGCGAGCGGCTGGTGCTCGCGGCATCGCCCCGGAACACTGTCGTGCGCACCGCCTGGCTGTTCGGCGTCGACGGCGCCAACTTCCCGGCGACGATGCTCCGTCTCGCCGCCGAGCGCGACTCCGTGCAGGTCGTCACCGACCAGATCGGCTCGCCGACCTGGTCCGGGCACCTGGCGCCGGCGCTGCTGGGGCTGCTCGAACGGGGCGTCTCCGGCGTCGTGCATCTCACCGGCGGCGGGCAGGTCTCCTGGCACGGCTTCACGGAGGAGATCTTCCGGCAGGCCGAGGTCGAGTGCCGGGTCGAGCCGACCACCAGCGAGGCGTTCGTGCGGCCGGCGCCGAGGCCCGCCTGGTCGGCGCTCGAGAGCGAACGCGACGACGTGCTGCCGCTGCCGCCGTGGCAGGACGGGCTCGCGGGCTACCTGGCGGCACGGGCTGGGATGATGCGGGCATGAGCCGGTCCAGAGTCTCCAGCAGGGCGGCGTCGTGAAGCTGCTCGTCTGCGGCGGCGCAGGCTTCATCGGCTCGACCTTCGCGCGCCAGCGCCTGCTCGAGCAGGGCGACGAGGTCACGGTCTACGACAAGCTCACCTACGCCGGCCGCGAGGAGAACCTCGCCGAGGTCGCCGAGCACCCCGGCTACCGGTTCGTGAGGGGCGCGATCGAGGACCCGGACGCGCTCGGCGCGGCGCTGGACGAGCTGCGCCCCGACGCGATCGTCAACTTCGCGGCGGAGACGCACGTCGACCGCTCGATCGCCGAGCCCGACGCGTTCGTCAGGACGCACGCGCTCGGCACCTACGTGCTGCTCGAGGCGGCCCGCGAGCGCGAGCTGCGCTACCTGCAGGTCTCGACCGACGAGGTCTACGGATCGATCGAGGTCGGGACGTTCACCGAGGAGAGCCCGCTGCGCCCGTCGTCTCCCTACTCGGCGACGAAGACCGGTGCCGACCTGCTCGTGCAGAGCTACTTCCACACCTACGGGCTGCCGGTCACGATCGTGCGGGGGTCGAACAACTACGGCCCCTACCAGTACCCGGAGAAGCTGATCCCGCTGATGGTGCTCAACGCGCTGCACGGCGACCCGCTCCCGGTCTACGGCGACGGCATGCAGGTCCGCAACTGGATCCACGCGTCGGACTTCGCGCGGGCGATCGGCCACGTGCTCGAGCACGGGGAGCTCGGCGAGGTCTACAACGCCGGCGGCCCCGACGAGGAGGCCAACATGCACGTCGTGCAGCGGATCATCGCCCTGACCGGTGCGAGCGAGTCGCAGATCGAACACGTCGCCGACCGGCCCGGCCACGACCGGCGCTACTCGCTCTCCTCGGAGAAGGTGCGCGCGCTCGGCTGGGAGCCGCGCGTGCGCTTCGAGCAGGGGCTCGAGGAGACGGTCGCGTGGTACCGCGACAACGTGCCGTGGTGGGAGCCGATCCGCTCCGGCGAGTACCGCGCGTACTACGAGCGCCAGTACGGCCGAGCGCTCGGCGACGCCGCGAGCTGAAGGGCGTTCGCAGCGACGAGCGGGTGCCGCTCGGGCGACCGCTCGCGAGGTCCCGCGGCGCGCAACCGCCGCAGGCGTCGATCGCCGCTGAGCGCGTGATATAGCAACAGGGGTGCTGCCCGGAGACTTCGCCCCCGACGTCGAGCGCTGGTTCACCTCCGCCTTCGGCGAGCCGACCGCGGCGCAGGCTCAGGCGTGGCCCGCGATCGCGCGCCGCGAGCACGTGCTGCTGTCGGCGCCGACCGGCTCCGGCAAGACGCTGGCCGCGTTCCTCTCCGCGCTCGACCGCCTCGGCACCGAGCCCGCGGCGGCCGGCACGCGCGTCCTCTACGTCTCCCCGCTGAAGGCGCTGGCCTACGACATCGAGCGCAACCTCCGCGCGCCGATCCGCGGCATCGGCGCCGAGATCTCGGTCGGCATCCGCACCGGCGACACCCCGCAGCGCGAGCGGGCGGCGATGGTCCGCAACCCGCCGGACATCCTCGTCACGACGCCGGAGTCCCTGTACCTGATCCTCACCTCGCAGGCGCGGGAGATGCTGGCCGGCGTCGAGACGGTGATCGTCGACGAGATCCACGCCGTCGCGGCGACGAAGCGGGGCTCGCACCTGGCGCTGACGCTCGAGCGGCTCGAGGCGCAGGTCCGCGCCGCCAACCCCGAGATCGGACCCGAGGACGACGCGTTCCAGCGGATCGGGCTCAGCGCGACCCAGAACCCGCTCGAGGAGGTCGCCCGCTTCCTCGCCGGTCCCGGTCGTGAGGTGACGATCGTCGACGCCGGCTCGCGCAAGGAGCTGGACCTGCGGATCGAGGTGCCGGTCGAGTCGATGACGGAGCCCGCCGGTCCCGCCGAGGCGGGCAGCGACCCCCTGAATCCGATCCAAGGCTCTGAGGCCACCCGCGCCTCGATCTGGCCGGCGATCTACCCGGAGCTGCTGAAGCTCGTCGAGGAGCACACGTCGACGATCGTGTTCGTCAACAACCGCCGCTCGGCCGAGCGGATCGCGCTGCGCCTCAACGAGCTCGCCAACAAGGCGCTGGAGGACGAGCACGGCGAGCTCCCGGAGGGGGTCTCCCCGGTCGAGCTGGCGCGCGCGCACCACGGATCGCTCGCACGCGAGGAGCGAACGAAGGTCGAGGAGCTGCTGAAGTCGGGCGGCCTGCCCTGCCTGGTCGCGACCTCCTCGCTCGAGCTCGGGATCGACATGGGCGCGGTCGACCTCGTGATCCAGATCGAGTCGCCGAAGTCGGTCGCAAGGGGACTCCAGCGCATCGGCCGCGCCGGTCACGGCGTCGGCGAGGTCAGCCGCGGGCGCATCTTCCCGAAGTTCCGCGGCGACCTGCTCGAGTGCGCGGTGGTCGCCCGGCGCATGCACGACGGCGCGATCGAGCCGACCGTCGTGCCGACGAACGCGCTCGACGTGCTCGCCCAGCAGGTGGTCGCGATCGCGGTCACCGCCGGCGAGGACGGCATCGAGGTCGACGACGTCCACGCGCTCGTCCGCCGCACCCACTCCTACGCCGAGCTGTCGCGTGAGCTGCTCGAGAACGTGCTCGACATGCTCGACGGGCGCTACCCCTCGAAGGAGTTCGGCGAGCTCCGCGCGCGGATCGTCTGGGATCGCGTCGCGGGCGTGATCCGTCCCCGCAAGGGCTCGCGTCAGCTCGCGATCGCGAACGCCGGCACGATCCCCGACCGCGGTCTCTACAGCGTCGTCCTGCCGGACGGGCGACGCGTCGGCGAGCTCGACGAGGAGATGGTCTACGAGGCACGCCCCGGCCAGGTGTTCCTGCTCGGCGCGTCGACATGGCGGATCGAGGAGATCACCCGCGACCGCGTGATCGTGACCCCGGCGCCGGGCGCTCCGGGGGCGGTCCCGTTCTGGAAGGGCGACACCGTCGGGCGGCCGAAGGCGCTCGGCGAGGCGATCGGGGCGTTCTCGCGATGGGCGGTCGAGCAGGACCCCGAGACGCTCGAGCGCGATCACGACCTCGATCGCCGCGCCGCACAGAACCTGCTCGCCTACCTGCAGGAGCAGCAGGAGGCGACGCGCGTGCTGCCGAGCGAGCGGACGCTCGTGCTCGAGCGCTTCCGCGACGAGATCGGCGACTGGCGCCTGTGCCTGCTCTCGCCGTTCGGCGGGCGCGTCCACGCCGCCTGGGGGCTGGCGCTGACCGCGCGGATCCACGAGCGCTTCGGGATCGACGCCGACCCGATCTGGACCGACGACGGGATCATCATGCACCTCCCCGATCTCGACGCGGAGGAGGCCGAGTCGCTGCCCTCGGCGGCGGAGCTCGTCGCGATCGAGCCCGAGGAGGTCGAGGACGCCGTCGTCTCCCAGCTCGGCGGCTCGGCGCTGTTCGGCGCGCGGTTCCGCGAGAACGCGGCCCGCGCGCTGCTGATCCCGCGCGCCTACCCCGGCAGACGGACGCCGCTCTGGCAGCAGCGGCTGAAGGCGCAGAACCTGCTCGAGGTCGCACGGCGCTACGAGGACTTCCCGATCGTGCTCGAGACGTACCGCGAGTGCCTCCAGGACGTGCTCGACCTGCCGGGGCTGAAGGAGATCCTGCGCTCGCTCCAGACGCGGGAGATCTCGCTGGTCGAGGTCGAGACGCCGGTCGCGTCGCCGTTCGCCTCCTCGTTGCTGTTCGACTACATCGCGACCTATATGTACGAGGGCGACACGCCGGCCGCGGAGCGCCGGGCCGCGGCGCTGTCGCTCGACCGCGACCTGCTGCGCGAGCTGCTCGGGCAGGAGGAGCTGCGCGAGCTGATCGATCCCGACGCGCTGGAACGCCTCGAAGCCGACCTGCAGTGCCGCTCGGAGATGACGCGCGCGACCGACCGCGACGGCCTGCACGACGTGCTGCGGCGGCTCGGCGATCTGACCCGCGAGGAGATCGGCGCGCGCGTGTTCCCGGGGGTCGACGCGCACGGCCTGATCGAGTCGCTGTTGCGCGAACGGCGCGCGGTGGCGATGCGGATCGGCGGCGAGGAGCGGCTGATCGCCGCCGACGAGGCCGGGCTCTACCGCGACGCGCTCGGCGCCGCCCCGCCCGGCGGCCTGCCCGAGGTGTTCCTCGCCGACGTGCCCGACGCGCTGCGCGAGCTCGTCGCACGCTACGCCGCGACCCACGGCCCGTTCGCCGCTGAGGACGTGCGCGCCCGCTACTCGGTCGACGCCTCGGCCGTGCTGCGCGAGCTCGAGCGGGATGGCGCGATCGTGCGTGGCGAGCTGCGTCCGAACCCCGCGCACCCGAGCGACCGCGACTGGTGCGACGTCGAGGTGCTGAGACGCGTGCGGCGAGCGTCGCTGGCCGCGCTGCGCAAGGAGATCGAGCCCGCCGAGGAGCGCCGCCTCGCCGCGTTCCTGCCGTCCTGGCAGGGGGTCGACCGCCACAGCCGAGCCGGCGCCGGGATCGACCGCCTGCGCGAGGTCCTGGTGCCGCTGCAGGGCCTCGCGCTGCCGGTCGAGACGTGGGAGCGCGACGTGCTCCCGCGCCGTGTCGGCGCCTACTCGCCGACGTGGCTCGACGCGCTCTGCGCGGGGGGCGAGGTCGTGTGGGTCGGCGCGGGCGCGAGCGGGCGCTCCGGCCGGGTCGCGCTCTACTACCGCGAGGACGCCGCGGCGATCGGACCGCCGCCGGGGCGCGGCTCGTCGGAGCCGCCGGCGCACGAGGCGCACGAGCAGATCCGCGAGCGCCTCGCCCGCGGGCCGGCGTTCTTCACGGATCTGCTGGCGGAGCTCGCCGCCGCGCCCGAGGAGCTGCGGGAGGCGCTGTGGGACCTGGTGTGGGCCGGCGAGGTGACGAACGACGCGTGGGCGCCGCTGCGCGCGCCGCGGCTCGCGCTCGCGCGCAGCGAGGGCCGCGGCGGCTCGCGCGCGGTCCGCCGCTCGCGGTTCGCCTCGCGCCGTTCGACCGGCGCGCAGTCGCAGGTGCAGGGGCGCTGGTCGCTGACCACGTCGGTGTTCGGCCCCGAGCCGGACGCGGCGCTCGCCGCCGAGCGGCGCCGGACGCTGGCCGAGCTGCTGCTCGAGCGCTACGGGATCGTCACGCGCGAGCAGGTGGTCGCGGAGGGCGTGAAGGGCGGCTTCGCGGTGCTCTACGACACCTACGCGAAGCTCGAGACGCTCGGCGTGTGCCGTCGCGGCTACTTCATCGAGGGGATGGGCGGGGCGCAGTTCGCGCTGCCCGGTGCGGTCGAGCGGCTGCGGGCGGTGCCGGCGGCGAGCGCCTCGGGCGGGGAGCGGGCGCCGGCGCTCGTGCTCGCCGCGGCCGACCCCGCGCAGCCGTACGGCGCGGCGCTGCCGTGGCCGAAACGGGAGGGCCTCGAGCGCCGGCCGGCGCGGGTCGCCGGCGCCTACGTGGTGACCGTTCGCGAGCAGCCCGTGCTGTATGTGGAGCGGGGCGGCCGCGGGCTGATCATGCTCGTCGACCCGGCCTCCGCGCGCCCTGTGGCCGCCGGGCAGCCGGACGTCCTGCTCGAAGCGCTCGCGGCGCTCGCCGACGCGGTCCGCGCGGGTCGCGTGGGCAAGCTGTCGCTCGAGCGGATCGACGGGGCGCCGGCGACGGCCTCGGCGTTCGTCGGGGCACTCACGGAGCTCGGCTTCCAGAGCGGGCCGCGCCGGCTGACGCTCACCGCCTGAGTCGCGGCCCCGAAGCTTCATCCGCACGAAACAGCGGGACTTCCGGCCCCGCGCGGCGCCTTGTCCGACGGACAACTGCCTTCGTCAGAGACACGGCTTGAGCGGCCGGTGACAGTCTGTAGCTTGAGCGCGGGGGCGGTCCGGCGTTTCGTCGGGGCAGATTCAGTCGCTTGGAACTGTGAGCATGACCCGAACGAGCAGGGAGCTCTCCCCGATGTACCGCAGGCTGCCCCACGGGCCGAGCGGGATGGATCGCACGGAGGTCGAACGCAACCAGCGGAGCCGGATCTGCGGCGGGATGATCGAGGCCGTCGCGAAAACCGGTTACAGGGCGACGACCGTCGCGCACGTGATCGCGCTCGCGGGCGTCTCCCGCCGCGCCTTCTACGAGATCTTCGACAACAAGGAAGAGTGCTTCCTCGCGACCTACGAGATCGTCGTCGCCCAGCACCGGCGGCGGATGTTGCAGGGGTGGCTGACCGACCGGGGTTGGGAGAACCGCGTCCACGCGTCGCTCTCGGCGCTGCTCACGGGGGTCGCGCGCGATCCCAAGGGCGGACGCCTGGTGCTGGTCGACGCGCTCGGCATCGGCGCTCGCGCGAGGGAACGAATGCACCTGGCGGGCCTCGTGTTCGAGCGCGTGGTCGCGACCGGCTTCAGCCTCGCGCCGGCCGGCACGGAGTACCCGCAGCTGACACCCCGCGCGGTCGTCGCGGGAGTTCGCCACATCGCCTTCAACCGGCTCCACGAACGGCGGCACCGGGAGCTGGCCACGCTCGCCGACGAGGTGCTCGACTGGGTCTCCTGCTACCGGCTGCCGCCGGGGGCGCGGCTGCGCACGCTGACGCTCGGCAGCCCGCCGCATCTGCCGCCGACCCCGGCGCTGTTCCTGACCGCCGCCGACCAGCGCACGCGGGCCCTGGGGTCGGTCGTGCACCTCACGCTCGACGCTGGTTACGCGGCGTTGACCGACCCCCAGATCGCGGAGTTCGCGGGGGTCTCGACCGAGGCCTTCCACCGCCAGTTCGCGAGCAAGGAGGAGTGCTTCCTCGCGGTGCTCGACGAGTTCGTGGCCGAAACGGCCGCGGCCGTCGCGCCGGCGCTCGAGCGCTCGACCGAGCTGGGAGCAGGGCGTGCATGCTCGCGATCGACGCCTTCATCAGCCACCTGGTCGCGCGCCAGGCGCTGCTGCGCTTAGCGTTCATCGACCTGTTCGAAGTCGGCCCGGCGATGATCGGGCGCATGACCCGGTCGGTCGAGGCGCTGACAGCGCTGCTGACCGCGAGCGGCCCGGCGCCGGCGGTCGCGCCGGGCATCGCCGCCGAGGCGATCACCGGGGCGCTCTGGGGGGTGATCTCGAGCCTCGTGGGGAACGAGCGGCTGGCGCGGCTCCAGCCGCTCGTCGACCATCTCGCGTTCATCGTGCTCGCTCCGTACGTCGGCGCGGGCGCGGCGATCGCCGCGATCGACGCCGGGCCGCGCCCGCGGGGGGAGACGGCTTCCGCGCCCGAGGGCCGGCGATCACGCCCTGTCGGGCGCCGGTCCGCCTGAGGGCGGCGGCCCCGGGCGGGCGACGGCGCGGGCCCGGCGCACTGACCTCCTACGCGGTCCGAGCGCCGGGGCCCTGCGTCGGTCCCGTCTGCCGCGTGGCACCCTTTTCCCGGCAGGTGCCGCGCAGGTCACACGGCGGCGGGGGCGAAATGCTGCTACCGAATGGCGGCGATGAGCGAACGTCGGGACGGGAGGCCGCTGCGGGTCGGCCACAAGGGCGCGGCTGCGATCGAGCGCGGCAACACGCTCGCGAGCTTCGACGCGGCGCTGGAGGCCGGCGTCGACATGATCGAGTTCGACGTGATCTCGGAGCATCCGCACGGGGAGGGGAGGCTGCTGATCGCGCACGACCACGAGGACGTGCGCAGCCGGGTGCCGCCGACGCTCGAGGAGGCGCTGGCGCACCTCGCAGGGCCGCGCTTCGCGGGCGTCGAGTTCGACGTCGACGTGAAGCTGCCGGGCTACGAGCTGCGCGTGCTCAGCGCCCTGCGCGAGCACGGCCTGATCGAGCGCACGCTGATCAGCGGCATGTTCCCGGGGGCGCTGGCGCGGATCCGCGCGGCCGAGCCGCGGCTGCGCCTCGGCTGGTCGGTGCCGCGGGTGCGGCGCGACTACACGACCGACATGCTGACCGCGATCCCGGCCCTCGCGGTGCTCACCGGCTACCGCGCGATGCTGCCACGGCGGGCGCGGGAGGCGCTGCTCGAAGGGCGCTTCGACGCGATCATGGCGCACTGGCGCGTGGTCACGCCCGCGCTGCTGCGCGCCGTGCGGGAGGGCCGCGGGCTGCTGTTCGTGTGGACCGTCGACGACGCGCGGCTGGTCGAGCGACTGACGGCGCTGGGCGTCGACGGGATCATCACCAACGACCCGCGGCTGCTCGGCTAGATCCCCGGCGAGCCGCCGCCGCCCCTCAGGAGATCGCGCAGGTCGCCGCGCTGAACCCGCCCGGGTCCGCCCCGGCGAGTCGCCGCCCCTCAGGAGATCGCGCAGGTCGCCGCGCTGAACCCGCCCGGGTCCGCCCCGGCGAGGCTCTTGCGCCCGGCGCTCGTCGCCCGGCTCGTCGACTGGATCACGGTCTTGCCGCGGCGCCACTCGAAGTCGACGACGCCGCGGAAGGTCGACGCCGGCGCCGAGGGGCGAGGGACGATCTGGAAGCTGCGCCCGCCCTGGCGGACGGAGTCGCCGGGGCCGACGGGGAGGAACAGCGGCGCCTTCGAGCCGAGGTTCACCCAGTTCTTGGTCGCCGCGTCCATGTACTGCAGGCGGAAGCTCATGAACATGCGGTCGTGCGGGTGGCGGTCGCCGGGCATCGAGCCGCGGATCCCGACGTAGTCGCGCTGGTCGGCCGGGTTGCAGACGTCGATCGTCGCCCACAGTTCGCGCGAGTGCAGCAGTTCCGCGAGCTGCGCGGCTTCCTTGCCCGCCCGCGGGGAGCTCGCCGTCGCTCCCGCCGCCGCCGGCACGGCACCGGCCGTCAGCGCGGCGAGAAGCGCGGCCGCACGGGCTCCGATCATCTTCGGCATGGGCCGGACGATAGCGCCGGGGCCGCCCGTCACCCCCCGGTTGTGGTATCCCGTTCCGGGTGGAGACAGGCCCGAGCGACGTGGTCGAGCTGCTGGGCCGTGTGCCCGTTTTCTCCACGCTCGAGACTGCGGACCTGGAGCGGATCGCCGAGGTGGCGGTGCCGCGCTCGTTCGAGCCGGGCCAGGCGGTGTTCCGCGAGGGCGACGCCAGCGACACGTGCTACGTGGTGCGCGAGGGGCATGCCCGCGCGATCCGCACCCACGGCGACGGCCGCACGATCACGCTCGCGACGTTCGGGCCGGGGGACATCTTCGGCGAGCTCGCGATGTTCGAGGACGAGCGGCGCTCGGCGACGGTCGAGGCGATCGAGCCGATGAGCGTGGTCGGCGTGCTCGGGCCCGACATGAGGCGGCTGATGGCCGAGCACGCCGGGATCGCGATGAGGCTCGTGATCGCGCTCGGGCGCCGCCTGCGGGAGAGCAACGAGCGGCTGACCCGGCAGTCCTTCCAGACCGTTCAGTCGCGCGTTGCGATCGTGCTCGGCGACCTCGTACGGGCCGCGGTCGAGGAGGGCCATCCGGCCCGCGAGGTGCTGGTCACCGCGACCCAGGCGGACCTCGCCCAGCTCGCGGGCTCCTCGCGCGAGTCGGCGAGCCGCTTCCTCGCCGTGCTGGAGCGGGCCGGGGTGATCTCGCAGGGCCGCGGCCGGCTCGTCGTCCACGACCCGGAGGCGCTCGAGCAGTATGTCTTCTAGTCCCGACCCTCCCCGCGGACGCCCGACGCGCGCGCAGGCGCGCGAGTTCTCCGCCGGCGGCGTCGTCGTGCGCGGCGAGGAGATCGTCGCGATCGTGCCGACGCGGCGGGCGGCCGACGGGTCGCCGGTGCTGGCGCTCCCGAAGGGCCACGTCGACCCCGGCGAGACGCCGGTGCAGGCGGCGCGGAGGGAGATCCGCGAGGAGACGGGGATCGATCGCGGAGCCCGTGCGAGAGCTCGGCAGCACGAGGTACTGGTACAGGCGCAACGGGCGCACGATCGGCAAGGAAGTCGAGTTCTTCCTGTTCGAGCACCGCGGCGGCGACACCGCCGACCACGACGACGAGGTCGAGGAGGTGCGGTGGATCGGCATCGAGCAGGCCGAGCGGGAGCTGTCGCACGCCGCCGAGCGGGACATCGTGGCGCTGGCCAAGTCCTACCTCGGCCAGGACCGATAGCCTGCCGCCGATGCAGGTCCTCAACTTCTACTCGACGATCTTCGCCGACGAGCTCAAGCGGGGTCGCAAGACGGCGACGATCCGGCTCGGGGACAAGTCCGGCAAGTACCGCAAGAACCAGCTGGTGCTCGTCACGATCGGCTACCAGTACTCGCCGCGCCAGCGCATCTTCGACGCGGTGATCGACCAGGTCGAGGTGATGCGCCTCGCCGACCTGTCCCCGCGCGACATCAAGCACGACAACCCGGAGTTCCGCCGCCACGAGGAGCTGATCAAATTCCTCGAGCAGATCTACGGGCGCTCGGTGTCCGCCGAAGACGTCGTCACGGTCGTCCGCTTCTCGCAGATCCTCGACACCCCGTCGGGCATGACCGAGGCCATCAAGGGCTTCGGCGGCGCGCAGAACTAGCGCCCCGACTCCCCACGAGGGGCCTCCGGCTCTGGCAGTCCTGGGCGAGGACTGCCAAAAAACCGGAAACATCCCCGGATCTTCTATATATTCAAGGACACGTTGGCACTCTCCCCCCGAGAGTGCCAGAGTCTCGACAGAGCGGTCCGGCGCCCCTCAGCGGTGCGCGTGGACGGCAGAGGCACTCTCTAGATGGAGGTTCTACGAACATGAAGCTGAAGCCCCTGGGCGATCGTCTGATCGTGCAGGCGATCGAGGAGGAGCAGACCACCGCGAGTGGGCTCGTGCTCCCCGACACCGCCAAGGAGAAGCCGCAGAAGGGCAAGGTCCTCGCCGCAGGCGACGGCAAGCTCGACGACACAGGCAAGCGCATCCCGCTCGATGTCAAGGAGGGCGACGAGGTCCTCTACAGCAAGTACGGCGGGACCGAGATCAAGGTCGACGGTGAGGAGCTGCTCGTGCTGCGCGAGTCCGACGTCCTCGCCAAGGTCGCCTAAAGGAGAACTGAGAGAACATGGCTCACAAGGACATCAAGTACAACGCCGAGGCGCGCTCGGCCCTGGAGGCCGGCGTCGACGCCGTTGCCAACGCGGTCAAGGTCACGCTCGGCCCGAAGGGCCGCTACGTGGTCCTCGACAAGAAGTTCGGCGCCCCGACGATCACCAACGACGGTGTCACGATCGCTCGTGAGATCGAGGTCGAGGACGTCTTCGAGAACCAGGGCGCCCAGCTCGTCCGCGAGGTCGCCACGGCGACCAACGACGTCGCCGGCGACGGCACGACGACCGCGACGGTGCTCGCCCAGGCGATCGTTCGCCAGGGCCTGAAGAACGTCGCGGCCGGCGCGAACCCGCTGGCGCTGAAGCGCGGCATCGAGAAGGCGGTCGACGAGGTCGTCAAGAACATCGCCTCGCAGGCCAAGGAGGTCTCCGGCAAGGACCAGATCGCCCGCGTGGCGACGATCTCGGCCGGCGACGAGGAGATCGGCGACGTGATCGCCGACGCGATCGAGAAGGTCGGCAAGGACGGCGTCGTCAACGTCGAGGAGGGCCAGACGTTCGGCATGGACCTCGAGTTCACCGAGGGCATGCAGTTCGACAAGGGCTACATCTCGCCCTACATGGTCACCGACCAGGACCGCATGGAGGCGGTGCTCGAGGACCCCTACATCCTGATCGCCAACCAGAAGATCGGCTCCGTCCGCGACGTGCTGCCGGTGCTCGAGGCAGTGATCCAGTCGGGCAAGCCGATCCTGATCATCGCCGAGGACGTCGAGGGCGAGTCGCTCGCGACGCTGGTCGTCAACAAGCTGCGTGGCACCTTCACGGGCGTCGCGGTCAAGGCGCCGGGCTTCGGCGACCGCCGCAAGCGCATGCTCGAGGACATCGCGATCCTCACGGCCGGTGAGGTGATCACCGAGGAGATGGGCCTGAAGCTGGAGAACACCCAGATCTCCCAGCTCGGGCGCGCACGCCGCGTCGTCGTGGCGAAGGACAACACGACGATCGTCGACGGCGCCGGTGACGCGGCCGCGATCAAGGGCCGCATCGCGCAGATCAAAGGCGAGATCGAGAACACCGACTCGGACTTCGACCGCGAAAAGCTGCAGGAACGGCTCGCGAAGCTGTCCGGCGGCGTGGCGGTCGTGAAGGTCGGCGCGGCCACCGAGACGGAGATGAAGGAGAAGAAGCACCGTGTCGAGGACGCCCTGCAGGCGACCCGCGCGGCGCTCGAGGAGGGCATCGTCCCCGGCGGTGGCGTGGCGCTGCTGCAGGCCTCCTCGGCTGTCACCGTCAGCGAGAACGGCGCGTCGGTCGACGGCTCGGACGACGAGCGCACGGGGGCGAGGATCGTCCTGCGCGCCCTGGAGGAGCCGCTTCGTCAGCTGGCCGAGAACGCCGGCCTCGAGGGCTCCGTGGTGGTCAACGACGTGCGCAAGGCGAAGAAAGGCCACGGCCTGAACGCCGGCACGAACGAGATCGTCGACCTGGTCGGCGAAGGCATCATCGACCCGGCGATGGTGACGCGCTCCGCGCTGCAGAACGCGGCGTCGATCGCCAAGAACATCCTCACCACCGAGGCGATCGTCGCCGAGGTACCGGAGAAGGAAGGTGCCGGTGGCGGC
>CAWFQR010000015.1:0-9048 GCA_963818035.1 uncultured Solirubrobacteraceae bacterium | reverse complement strand
GACAGTCCCCTCCGCGTCGCCGGCGGCACACCGGGCCGGAGCGGGGCGAACTCCCCTCTCCGCCTTGGGAGAAGCGTCCCCGTGACGCGGATGCGACGCGGTGGTAGCTTCTGCCGCAGGAGGGGCGCACGCCCCGTATAGAGCGGCCGCCTCGGCCGCCGGGGAAGGAGTGAGGGATGCGAGCGATGGGTGGCGGCCGCGCGGCCGCGGTGTGGGCAGCGGTTGGTGCGATCCTGCTCTGTGGGATCCTCGCGGCCGGCGCGGCGGCGAAACCCGGCTTCAGGTGCACTTGCGTTGGATGCCGGCGCCTGCGGCGCCCGGCACGCCGTCGTCGCTGACGCTGCGGGGGAGCCGCCTGCGGCACGACCTCGACCTCAACCAGGTCGGGATGATCAAGATCGGCTCGCCAGCGCCAAGAACGTGCTCGTGTTCGAGCCCGGTACCTCGGCGGGAGCGCCCTACTTCGTGCCGTTCGCGAAGTCGCTGGTCGAACGGCTGCCCGACTGGCAGGTCTGGTCGGTCGAACGGCGCGAGAACCTGCTCGAGGACCAGTCGATGCTGCGACCGGGCCAAGCAGCGGCCAGGCGACGCCGCAGGAACTCTTCCACTACTACCTCGGCTACCTCGCCGAAACCGCGGCGAGCAAGCCGCACATCGAGCCAGCTCGCCAGAAGCGGCACTCGGCTTCGCGCCGCGAATGGGGCATGAACGTCGCCGTCGAAGACCTGCACACGGTGATCGAAAGCGCGAAAGGCCTCGGCGGCAAGGTGGTGCTCGCCGGGCACTCGCTGGGCGGCTCGGTCGTGACCGCCTACGCGACCTGGGACTTCGCCGGCACGCCCGGCGCCGACGGCCTGTCCGGGCTCGTCTACGACGACGGCGGCAGCGGCCCGACGCCGATCAGCAAGGAAACAGGCCGAAGCCGAGTTCACGAAACTCGCGCAAGACGACCCCGTGGCTCGCGTTCGGGGGCATCGGCTCGCCGTTCCTCGGGCTGTTCTCCTCGCTCGGCGCGATGGCGACGTCTGCAGGACCCGAAGAAGCCTCGCTGGCCGAGAGCTTCGCCCTGCTGCCGGCCAACCTCAAGCCGCAGCAACGAAGAAGGCGAAGCTGATCCCGGTGACCAACGAAGCCGAGTTCGGCTACGGCGTCAACGTCGGGACCTCCCCGCCGAGCCTGATCGCCGCGCAGGTCCACGCCGGCGCGGGCCTCGAAGCGACGCCCGAAGAAGACGGGCTGACGGGTGGAACGGGACGGGCGCGCTCTCGCCGCTGCACGCTACGCGGAAATGCTCGCCGGCGCCGGGCTGCGAGCGCCGACGGCGACGAGTGGTACTTCCCGGAACGGCTCACGATCGACACCGGAGCGGTCGCCGAGGGCAACGACAACCCGGCGCAGGAAGTGCTCGGCGAGCACGCGATCCACGGGCACGAACTGCCGACCGAGCCTGAAGATCCTCGCGATCTGCTCCGAACTCGACAAAGCGTTCGGCGGCAGCGTGCTCACCGCGGCGGAAATCCTCGCCGAACAGTCGGGCATCCCGCGCGGCGAACCTCACGCTGATCGACGCGGAAGACGAATACGCCCACAACGACCCGGCGGCGGCGGACCCGGACGGGAACATCGAAGGCAACGTCTTCTACAGGGAGCTGGTTCCGTTCCTGGAAGGCCTCGGCTGATAGGCGGGCGCGTGAGCCGGACCTGACGGCAACGTTCCGAGGCTCCCGCGCCCCGCCCGGGGACGGGTTCTCGCAACCGCTCGCTCGACCCGGCGCGACCGGCTACTTACGACACGCCGCGAGCGCCTCCGCTTCGTGCCAGTGGGCAGCGAGGCGGCGTCGATCGCTTCTTCGCAGACTTCGCGGGCCGCGGCCTTGACAGCCGCCGTGTCGCCCCTCGCGGCGGCGGCGCAGGCGCCTTCGAGCTTCGCCTTCGCGCGCGACGGGAGTTTCGGCTGCGCGGAGATGACCTGACGGCATCTGGCGACCGCCGCTTTGACGTCGGGCTTCCCGGCACCGTCGCCGACGAGGCTGTCGAGGCGCCGCGCGGAGGTCCGCGACGTGCTCGAGGACGTGCTCGATCCGCTTCCGCATCCCGCCAGCAGCGCCGTGGACAGCAGCGCCGCGAGCACCGCGGGCCGAGTCGTCTCATCCTTCTCCGATCTTCGTCGAGGACCCGCCGCGCGGCGCGCAGCGGCCGGGAAACCCTAGCGGTGCCGCGACGCGCGGCCACCGTCGGCATCGGCGAAGATGATCCGATGTCATCCGCGCCCGGCGAGGATCTCCACCCGCTCGTCGGCGGCTTCACCGACGCCGCCGCCTATGACGCCGGGCGCCCGCGCTACGACCGGCAGGCCGTCGCCGAGCTGACCGCTCAGTCGAGCTGCGCCGCGGAGCGCCCGGTGCTCGAGCTGGGCGCCGGGACCGGCCAGCTCTCGAGGCACTGCTCGCGGCCGGCCTCGACCTGACGGCGGTCGAGCCGCTCGGCGCGACGCGCGCGCTGCTCGCGCGCGCGATCGGGCCGGAGCGGGTCCGCGCACGGGGTGCCGAGGCAGATCCCGCTCGCGGACGCATCGGTCGAGGCGGTCTTCGCAGCGGACGCGTTCCACTGGTTCGACGAGGCCCGGGCGATGCCGGAGATGCGCCGCGTTCTGCGCCCGGGCGGCGGGGTCACGATCCTGCGGACCGTGCCCGCGCTGGTGGAGCCCTGGAGCGAGGAGCTCGGGCGCGATCCTGATGGAGATGCGACCGGAGCACCCGGCGTTCAACGACCGGCCCGGCGGCGGCACTCGAAGAGGACGCGGCCTTCGGGCCGTCACACACCTGACCCTGACGCGGGGGCACGATCGACCGCAAGCCGTGCTCAACTACCTCACCTCCATGAGCTGGGTCGCTGAGCTCTCTCCGCTCGACCGCAGTGAGCTGTTGCGCCGCACCGAGGAGGTGCTCGAGCGTCACAATTCACCGAGCTGCGCCAGAGCACCAGACCTGCTCTGACGCAGCCTGAGCGGCCGCGCGGACGGCATGCTAGGCCGCAGGGTCCCGCTCGCCGTACCGGCGGGGCCGGTCGGCGTGACGGCAGGCTGCGGGGCTGCGGGCGCCGGTGCGCTCGGCGGCATGGTGGGTGCAGCGCTGACAGGCGCCGGCGCGGCCGGCTGTGGGGACGGCGGGCGCCGCGGCCGACATGCGCGGTCACCGGGGCAGGGGCGCGGCGGGGGGAGCCCCCCGCTCCCGCGGGTGCGACCTGCGCACCGGCTGCTCGCAGCCGTGGCGAGCGCCGGCGTGGGAACGCCGGAGAGACGCGGGGGACGGGCGGGGCGAGCCGGGGCCGAGCAGCGCTTCGACGGCACCGGCCAGCGGGCTGGCCGACGAAGAAGCCCTGTGCCATCGTGCAGCCCATCGGCGCAGCGTCGCGATCTGCTCGTCGGTCTCGACGCCCTTGGCGACGACCGTCAGCGACAGATCGCGCCCGAACGACGAGAATCGCCTCGAGCAGCCAGCTGCGGTAGTCCTCGTCTTCGGAGGCCGCCAGCGAGCTGCGGTCGACCTTCAGGAAGTCGATCGGCATCTGCTGCAGGTCGGCAGCGGTAGGCGTAGCCGCTGCCGAAGTCGTCGATCGCGATCCGGACGCCGAGCTGCTTGAGCTCCTCGCAGCCGCCGCGGCGGCGGCGCGGTCCGTCGCATCACCGTCGTCTCGGCGATCTCGAGCGCGAGCAGCGACGGGCTCGAGCCCGGACTGCTGCAGCGCACGCCGCACGTCGGTCGCGAAGCCGTCGCGGCCGAGCTGGTTTGCGGAGACCTTGACCGCGACGCCGACGCGGTGGCCGGCGACGTTCCAGGCGGCGGCGCGCGTGCACGCCTCCTCCAGCACCCAGCGGCCGATCGGCACGATCAGCCCGCTCTCCTCGGCCAGCGGGATGAAGTCGGCGGGGCGCGAGCTCGCCCTTGGTCGGGTGCTCGCCAGCGCAGCAGCGCCTCGACCGCCCACGGGCCCGTCGGTCGAGGTCGTAGATCGGCTGGTAGAGCAGCAAGAACTGCTCTCCTGCGAGCGCCGTGTTGAGCTCGGCCTCGAGCACGCCGCGGCCCTCGATCACCGAGCGCATGTTGGCGTTGAAGAGCGTGTAGCGGTCCTTGCCCGCGGCCTTGGCCGCGAGCAGCGCCATGTGCGCGTCGCGCAGCAGGTCCTCGGGGGTCGCATAGCGGCCGAAAGCGACGCCGATGCTCGCGGTGAGGCAGAAGCTCGGGCCGAAGCCCGTCGAGCTCGACCGGCTTGTGCAGCGCCTCGATCATGCGGCGCGCGAGCGAGTCCAGGCGCATCGCCGCGCGCGGCCGATTCGACCAGCACGACGAACTCGTCGCCGCCGTAGCCGCCCGACGGTGTCGTGGGTCCGCACGACGTCCTCGAGCCGTTCGGCGACGATCTTCAGCAGTTCGTCACCGGCCGCCTCGCCGAGCTTCTCGTTGACGTCCTTGAACCAGTCGATGTCGATGAACAGCGCGCCGACGATGATCCCCGACTGGCGCCCCGCGCGGGCGAGCATGCGCTCGGCGCGGTCGAGCGTGAGGCCGCGGTTGGGCAGCCCGGTGAGCGCGTCGTAGAGGTCCTCGCGGACCCCGCTGCTCGGGCGCTGCGACGGCCGCGGGCGCGGCGTCGACGGGCGGCGCCGCGCCAGCGCGATCAGGGCGGCGCCGAAGGCGCTCGGAGCAGCCCGACGACGAGCACCGCGAGCGCGTCGCCGTCGCTGCCGACGGCGCTGGAGCGGCGGGCGGCGAAGGTCCTCACCGTCCAGCCGCCGTGCACCTTCGCGAGGTGCTCATCGCGCCCGGCGGTTCGGTGCCGATCGTGAAGACGGCGCCCGGGCCGCCGCCGTGGCGGCGCAGGCGGGTGCCGCCCGAGGCGAGACCGTGCATCGATTCGGCCAGCATGACCTGGGAGAGATCACCTCGCGGACCCAGCCGACGAACGCGGCGCGGCGACCGAAGTCCGACTTCGGCGTGCGGCTGCCGCGGTAGGCGGGGACGAGCTCTTCGAGCGCGGGCTAGCCGTCGACCGAGATCGCCGAGACGAACGGCGCGGCGGAGTCGCGCGTGGCGAGGAGCCCCGCATCCGCGGCGCACAGGTCGGCGCCGGCGGCAACGTTCGCGGCGGGGTCGCGTGCGACCTGGGCGAGCGTCGGGCAGGAGTAGGAGCGCGCGCGAGGCACGGTCGCGTGCTTGCGCAGCGCTTTCAGCTCGGCGCCGCGGACCAGCGGGACGACACCGAGGGAGTCGATTTCAGGGTGGCTGTGCAGCGCCCGAGCCCAGACGACCCAGCTCTTGAATTCCTCGCTGTCGCCTGAGGGGTTGCGAGACAGGTAGGTGCCGGCCGCCGTCGCGAGCCCTTCCTGGTGGGCGACGGCGAGATGCAGCGCACCGGCGACCCCGGCCGCCTGGTGCTGGAAGGAGCGGCGCTCGCCGCGAGCGTCGGAGCGTGCGATCGCCTGGGCCCCGAGGACGCTCGCCGCGGCGCCCGCGCCGAGCACGATCAGCGCGAGGACGAAGCGGCCCGGCGAGAAGCTCGGTCGCTTGCGTCCCTGGCGGGTCGCGGACGGCTTTGCGTCGGCGGCCGTCTCGACTCCGGCGACGGGCGGCTGCTCGCCTTCCGGCTGCGGGACCTGCGGGGCGTCGTGGGTGTCGGACATCGCTGGTTCGGGATGCTCCCCTGCGCACGTGGCGTGCGCGATCTGAACCCCCATCGGGACCGGCGGCGCGCAACTTGAGTGGTGCATTCGTCCAGTGCGGCGGCCCGGGGGTCAACCGGGCCCGCGGCCTGCGGGGGTGGCGCCCCGACGTCGGCCTCCGAGCCACCGCCCGCGAGGCGGCGGCTGCACCGGCACCACCCGCGAGCTTCCGGCGCGGGTGAAGCGGCGGTGGCGATCATCGAGGGCGCCGCCCGGCAGGGCAGAGCTCCCCCGGACAGGCGCGGAGCGCAGCCGGGCGGCGACGCGTCCCCCGGGGCCCGCACGCGATGCGGCGTACGGGCAGCACCCGACGACGGAAGCTCACGACCGGAGCGGTGCGCAACCCCCGGTCCATCCACACGACCGTCCGCCGCCCGTTCGCGTCGACGATCAGCAGAACCAGGACACGGGCCGCTTCGATCGCGACGATCCGTACGGGAGCGTGCACGTAGCAGCGCAGCTCCGGTCGCTCGGCCGAACCGCCGCCGAGCGCCAGCTCGACCAGGTCACGCGCGCCGTCGTAGTGCAAGCGCCGGAGCGGCCACGCCGCGGATCCGTGCAGTGAACCGCGGCCGGTTCCCGGTGACGTGCCCACGCATGTCGGCACGCCCCCGTCAGCGCTGCTGACGGCGGCGAGGTACCGGCTCCATTGTGTCGGTGGGAGCTCGGTCGAGCGCACCGTACTGCCCCTCCACGCCCGGCGGGCGTAGCGTCGCTGGCGAAGTCGACTGCTTCTGCGCGTGACTATCTGGGATCGCGAACCTCCGAACAACCCAATCCTGGGTGTTCGGCGGGGCGCGTTCGACGGTGCCCCCGGCGGTCAAGCGGCGCGGGCACGCAGCGCATCGAGATCGCACACCACCAGCCGGCGGCGGTGCGTCTGCAGCCAGCCGAGGTCACGCAGCGTCTGCAGCGCCTGCGCGACCCCGGCACGGGACGCCCCCGCCCAGCTGGCCAGCTCGTCGTGCGTTATCGGCATCGACACGACGAGCCCCTCCCGATCGGGCTCGCCGAAGCGATCGGCCAACTCCACGAGCCGCGAGGAGAGACGCCCGAGGGTGTCCGAGGCGGCGAACTGCAAGCGCTGCCGAGTCGACTCGCGGTAGCGAGATGCGACGGTTTCCAGGAGCACAACCGCGACGCGCGGCGTACGCTCGAGATAGCTGCGGAAGGTCTCGGCCGGTATCAGCAGCGCGGTCACGGGCTCGAGCGCGATGACCGTCGCGACGCGCGGCAGCCCGTCGATGAAGGCGAGCTCGCCGAGCAGGTCGCCGGCGTCCCGGATCGCCAGCAGCATCTCGCGCCCCTCGCCCTCTGCCCGAGTGACCTTCACGCGACCGCTGAGCAGGAGCAGCAGGCGCTCGTCGAACTCGTCCTGGAACATCAGGATCGCGTCCTTGTGGAAGGTGCGCTGGATGCCGAGGGCTTGCAACCCGGCGCGCTCCTCGTCGCTCAGCTGCTCGAGGAAGGTGGCGTAGAGGCCCGGGCGTGGCTCGTCACCCACCACGGGTCACCACCGGCACGTGTTCGGCGAACGGAGCCTGCATCCGTAAAGGGTGCGCCAAGGGCCGCCGGTTCGTGGGCACAAACGGTGAAGGGCGCACGTTGCTCTCGGTCATATCGGGCGGCCGCACACGAGCTCGCTCTGCGGTCCTAGTGCGCGTTGAAGGTCGACTGCTCGCTGGGGGTCAGCGACCGTACGCTCTCAGCCGCCGCCCGCCGCGCCAGCGTATCAGGTTCTCGCAGATTTCGCACGTGTCCCACACGCGGACGACGTCGCTGGTGTCCTCGACGGCGAGGTCGCCGCTGTCGGGCGAGAAGACGAGCGCCTTGATCGGGTTGCCGAGTTCGTGGTGGCGGATCAGCCGCAGCGTTCGGGCGTCGTACTCGTCGACGGATCCGTCCTCGCGCCCGATCGCGTAGTAGCGCCCGTTGGGCGAGACGGCCAGGGCGGTGCCGGCCGCCTGCGCGCCCGGCGCCTCTTCGACCCTGCCGCTGCGGAGATCGGCGCGCACAAAGGTGCCGACGGCAATCGGCACGAGCACGTAACGTCCGTCGGGGGTGAGGATCGCCTTGCTGCTGCCGTGGTCGGCAGCGTGATCGTCCCGTATCAGGCGCCCGGAGCCCACGTCCCAGACATCGACCCGCACGCAGCCGTCGCTGATCGCCATCAGCGAACCGTCGCGGTGAACGACGGGAGTCCGGCGGTGCACCCGATCTCGGTCGCGCCGGGTTCAAAGCGCCGGACGCGCCCGTGCGGATTGATCAACTCGGCCTCCAGTCTGCTGCCTTCACGTACGTCGGCGGCGATGCTTCCAGTCCGGAGCCACTCCCTGGGCTTCCAGCCGCTGAACCGTCTCGGCTGCGACGCGCGTCCGGTGCGGCCTTCGATCTCGAGCATACGGGGTTGCTTGGCGTTCGGGTCCAGGTAGGTCAGCCGGCCAAACCCGGGCGTTGCGGAGAAACACGAGGCGCAGGTCGAAGAGCTGCCGGCGGGAAGCCCGGGAACCTTGCAGGACCGCACCGGCGTCGTTGACGACTCGCCACGGTTGCCGACCAGCACGAGGTCTTTGCCTTCGGGGGTAAAGTCAACGGTCGTTTCGGGCGGCGCCTGCAGTCGGAGCCGTTCGCTGCCCTGGGCCGACCAGATCCGCAGCAGGCCGTCGAGCGAGAGCGTGACGAGCAGTCTGTCGTCGGCGGCGATCGCCAGATCGCCCGAGCGACCGTGCTGTGGCTCGACTCGCGGGCGATCTGACGGCCCGTTGCGGCTTCCAGCACCTCCGCCTCGCCGTTGACGTCGCCGACGGCCACCAGGCGGCCGTCTGGTGAGGCCTGGACGGGCTCGCGTGGCTCCCGGCGGGTCCGTTGGCCAGGCACCGGACGACCGCGGCCGGGTCGATCGCCCAGGTCATCGCGACCTGTTCCTGCTGCCTTCGGCGTTGGTCGTCGGGCCGCTGAGGAACCACGTCCGCCCGTCCGGGTGAGACGCGCAGGTAGACCACCGAGGCAACGCAGGGCGGCGCGAGCAGCGCCACCGTCCAGCGCTGACCGGGGTCGCGTTGAGCGCCGTCAGCCGCGGCAGCCAGGACGCCGCGGCCCCGCGATCTGCCCGGTCGAGGCGACCAGCAGCGTGCTCGGTGAGGCCGACATGATCCCGTTGACGCCGTTGACGCTGCCGTCCGCGTGCACGACCACATGCAGGCGTCGCCGCGGCGCAGATCGACGAGCGCGATCGTCTTCGCGGTCGGCGATCGCGAGGAAACGGCCCGGCGGTCCGGCGATCTGTTCGATTTCGAAGGGCGCGGTGAACAGCACGGTGGAGCGCCCGG
>CAWFQR010000014.1:0-9158 GCA_963818035.1 uncultured Solirubrobacteraceae bacterium | reverse complement strand
TGAGCCTGCGCCCGCGGGACGTTGCGCGCGCGCGGGCTCAGGCGCGCTTCTTCACGAGCGGCTTCTCCGCCACGATCGCCGCCCGCGTCCGTCCGCGCACGTCGATCTCGAGCTTCGTCCCGACCTCGGAGCGGTCGGTGGGCACGTACGCCATGCCGATCCCGATGCCGAGCGTCGGCGAGAGCGTTCCGCTCGTCACGACGCCGCCGCCCGCGACCGGGTTGCCCTGCCGCGCGATCCCCGGACCGTCGATCGTGAACGCGATCAGCTTCTCGCCGGCACCCTCCTCGCGCACCGCCCGAACCGACTCGGCGCCGATGAAGCCCGTGTCCTCCTTGCAGCACCAGCCTAGGCCGGCTTCGATCGGCCCGCGCTCGACCGACAGCTCGTTGCCATAGAGGTGGAAGCAGACCTCGAGGCGCAGCGTGTCACGGGCGCCGAGTCCGGCCGGGTGGGCGCCGCGACGGACGACCTCGTCCCACAGCGCCGGCGCCTGCTCCGGCGAGCAGAGCAGCTCGACGCCGTCCTCGCCGGTGTAGCCGGTGCCGCACACGAGCACCTCGGCGCCGCCGAGACGGCGCCGGCCGACGGTCATCCGCTCGGGCAGCGGCGAGTCCGCCCCGGCCTGGACGATCTCGCGCGCGATCGGCCCCTGCACCGCGAGCATCGCCCAGTCGTCGATGCGATCGCTGACGCGGGCTTCCGGGAAATCGGCGGCGACGCCCTCGAACCAGGCCAGATCGGCGACGTGGTTGGCGGCGTTCGTGACCGTCAGGAAGCGGTCGACCTCGATCCGGTAGGTGAACAGGTCGTCGAGCACACCGCCGTCTTCGCGGCACAGGACGCTGTACTGCGCGCCGCCGGGGGCGATCTTCGCCACGTCGTTCGAGAGCAGCCGTTGCAGCAGCTCGACCGCCTGGGGCCCGCTCGTCTCGATCTCGCCCATGTGCGAGACGTCGAAGATCCCGGCGGACTCCCGGACCGCGAGGTGCTCCTCGCGCACGCCCTCGTATGAGACCGGCATCTCCCAGCCCGCGAAGTCGACGATCTTCGCGCCGGCCTCGACGTGGCGCTGGTAGAGCGGGGTGCGACGCAGCGCGGACGGGACCGAGGGCATGGCGCGGAGGCTAGCGGGCGATCGCCGCGAGCTTCGGCGCGACCGCGGCCACCGAGCCCTCCGCTGGCTAGAGGGCGATGACCCCGAGCGCGAGACCCGCGACGAGGTCGCCGGCCGTGGTGAACCCGAAGCGCGACGAACGACAGCCCCACCACGGAGGTGACGGCGGCTCCGGCCCCGACGGTGGCGTGGCGGGCGCGGCCGGGCCAGAGGACGTGCCCCGGTCCCGATCAGAAACCTGTCAGAGCGTTGACACCCGCGCCGATCCCCCGATAGGTTCACCACACGGGTTCGGGGGCGCACTCGAGCGGCCTGGTGCCCGGAACGGCCCGGTCGTGCCGAACGGGGAGCGGACGTGCGCGGAGGAGTGCGTGGTGGCGAGAGCGAGCCGGGTGCCCGGTCCTCGAGCCGCGCGCGCAGACCCGCGCCGGCCGCCGACGGCGCGGCGGGGGAGCGCGGGTCCGGCGGCCCTTCGCCGGAGATCGTCCGCGCCGCACGCGGGCGGAGAGGAGGAGCGATGAGAATCGGAAGGCTCGCCGCGGCGTTCGCGGTGATGGCCTCGCTGGCCGCGGCGTCCGCCGCGCAGGGGGCCGTCGTGAGGTGGTGGGTGAAGCCCCCCGCCGCCTACGGCGAACTCGCGCCCGCGACGCCGGTGCAGGTGACATCGGTCGCGCATCTGCTGATCACCGAAAACACCGGGGCGGTCGGCAAGTGCGTGTTCAAGGACAGCGACACCGTCGAAAACCCGGCCAGCACGACCGCCTCCGGGACGGACAAGATGACGCTGTTCGCAGGTTCCTGCAAGCGATACCCGTGGCCGTGCACGACGACCGAAACGGTCCAGATGAACGGTGGCTCCTCGCTGCCGTGGAGCTCGGTCCTGACGGAACCGTCGGCGGGGATCTACGACGACGCGTTCACCGCCGCCGCGTTCGAAGTGAAATGCGTGACGAGCAGCCTGACCGCGCTTTACACCGAGACCCTGATGGAACCGGAAGTCCTCCCGAACGAACTCAAGTTCACGTTCACGAACAACGGCTTCAAAAGCGGGACGCACGAATTCCACTTCCAGGGCAGCGACAAGCTGAAACCCGTCGGGTACAAAAAAATCGAGGCGAAATGATCTGAGGCCCGCAGCCGGCGCCTCCCCCGCGAGGGGGGGCGCCTGCGGCGCGCTCCCGCGATGATGTGGGCCGATGGACGAGCCGATCGCCACCGCCGGCCGCGGCCTGCTGCTCCAGCTCAGCGACCTGCACCTCGTCGCGGGCGAGGGTGAGCCGGACCGCCGCCTCGAACGCGCGGTCGGTGTCGCGGCGCGACTGCGCCCACGCCCCGAAGCCGTGCTGCTGAGCGGCGATGTCGCCGACGAGCCGACCGCAGGTGCCTACGAGCGGGCGCACCGGATCGTCTCGGCGCTCGGTCTCCCTGTGCATGCGATCCCGGGCAACCACGACGACCGGGATCTGCTGGCGCGCCGCTTCGGCGGCCGGGAGTCGGCGAGCGGCGAGCCCGTGCACGTGCTCGCATACGTCGGCGGCCTGCGCCTCGTCGGCTGCGACACGACCGTCCCTGGAAGTGCCGGCGGAGCGCTGCCGCCGGACCAGCTCGACTGGCTCGCCGAGGCGCTGTCCCGGGAGCCCGCGCGCCCGACGCTGCTCGCCCTGCACCACCCTCCGGTCGCGAGCGGTGTTCACGCGATGGACGAGATCGGGCTCCGGGCCCACGACGCGACGGCGCTCGCGGCGCTGCTTGAGGGCCACCGACAGGTGCTCGCCTTGACCTGCGGGCACGTGCATCGCACGATCTCGACCGCGTTCGCAGGGCGCCCCCTGCTGATCTGCCCGAGCACCAACTCGGCGCTGCGCCTCGACCTCCGCCGCGAGCAGGCGCTGGAGTTCGTCGAGGAGCCGCTCGGCTTCGCGGTGCACCTGCTCGACGGCGGGCATCTGGTCTCGCACGTGCAGCCGTTCGACGCGCGCTGAGCCACCGCCCGAGGAAGACTCTCGCTCGTCATGGGCGTCCCCGCCCCGATCGAAGATCCGAAGCCGGTGCGCGAGCGCGTCCCGGCCCGCGCGCGGGCTGCGCGGTGGCGCAAGCGCGACAGGAAGGCGTCGGCGATCGTCTGGAGCGTGTTCCACGGCGTCCTGCTGACCGTGCTCGCGGCGTCGACGGGCGAGCCGCTGCTTGCCGTCACCGCCGCGGTGGCGGGTCTGATCCTCGCCACCAGGCTCGCACTGTCGCTCCGTCGCAGGCGAAGGCGCCGTTCAACCGCGCTCGACGGCAACCCGTCCGGACGCTGACTCGATCGCCGCCGCCGCATGTGTCGGCCGCGGCCGGCCGCCGGCCTCGGATCGGTCCAGCGGCGGATGCTCCTCGCTCGAGGTCGCTCCCGCAACGCCGGGCGCCTACCGCGCCGCCCCGCTCAGGGTCGCGCCCGCTGGGGCGCCCACCGGATCAGTCCCGCAGGAACGGGGGGACGTCGATGTCGTCGTCTGAGATCTCGAGGTTCGAGCGCTGGCGCTCGGAGATCCGCGGGCCGCGGTCGCGGCGCCCCTCGCGTGTGTCGCGGCGCGCGCTGCGCCCCGGTCGATGGTCGAACCCGGTCCCGATCACCGTGACCCGGACCTCGTCGGACATCGACTCGTCGATCACCGCGCCGAAGATGATGTTCGCGTTCGCGTCGGCCTCGTTCTGGATGATCTCCGCCGCGTCGTTGACCTCGAACAGCCCGAGGTCTTTGCCCCCGGTGATGTTGAGCAGGATCCCCGTTGCACCGTCGACGTTCTCCTCGAGCAGCGGCGAGGAGATCGCCGCGCGCGCGGCGTCGGCCGCGCGGCTCTCACCGCTCGCGGTGCCGATCCCCATCAGCGCCGAGCCGGCGTCCTGCATGATCGTCCGCACGTCGGCGAAGTCGAGATTGATCAGCCCGGGGATCGTGATCAGGTCGGTGATCCCCTGCACGCCCTGGCGCAGCACGTTGTCGGCCTCCCGGAACGCGTCGAGCATCGACGTGCGCCGCTCGACCACCGCCAGCAGCTTCTCGTTCGGGATCACGATCAGGGTGTCCACGACCTCGCGCAGCCGCTCGATCCCCTCGGTCGCCTGACGGCCGCGCTGCGACCCCTCGAAGTCGAACGGACGCGTCACGACGCCGACGGTCAGCGCGCCGATCTCGTTCTTCGCGATCTCGGCGATGACCGGCGCCGCGCCGGTGCCGGTACCGCCACCCTCGCCCGCGGTGACGAAAACCATGTCCGCGCCCTTCAGCGCCTCCTTGATGTCGTCGCGCGACTCCGAGGCGGCGCCGAGCCCGACGTCCGGGTTCGCCCCGGCGCCGAGACCCTTGGTCGACTCGTGCCCGATGTTCAGCTTGACGTCGGCGTCGCACATCGCGAGCGCCTGTGCGTCGGTGTTCGCCGCGATGAACTCGACGCCGCGAAGGCCCGCGTCCACCATGCGGCTGACGGCGTTCGTACCACCCCCGCCGACACCGACCACCTTGATGACCGCCAGATAGCTCCCGCTGCTCTCCATGATGGTTATCCGTCCGAAGCCTTCAGTAGAAATTGAAGGTTGGCAGCATAGCTGCTTGCCGACCCACCGGATTTCCGACCCTATGCAGGGAATCTCGCCCTGTCAACGAAGGCGGCCAGTCTCGCAACATCGCTTGCAGAACGGCCGACTCTCGACCACCGCCTGAGGATTGACCCTCCATTGGGGTGAAGCTCGACCTGAGGTAGAGGTCAGCTCAACCCGTCGGTTCCGACCCCGCCGACGGTTCGCCCGCCGCGCCTTCGGTGGCTTCCCCGTGCGGTTCCGAGGTCTTCCCTTCGCTCGTTTCGCTCGACGCCGACCCCTTTTCCGAGCCGCCCGTTTCGGTCGACGATTCCTGCTTTTCCGCCGGCTTCGGGTTCGCCGCCGACAGCCCCGCCGCGAGTGCGGAGACCGTCGATTCGGCTGCGCCCTGGTGCGATTCGGCCGTCCCTTCTTCGGAGTGCTGAGGGCCCGCCCCGGGCGGGAAGCCGGCGGCCGGGCGCTCCGGCAGCCGCACGTCTACGTAGTCCGCGCCCACCGAGCTGCTGTCCGCGAGCACCGCCGCGAGCGCCAGCCACTTCGCGTGCGGCCGCGACGCGTCTCCGAAGTAGACGAGCAGCCCGTCGCGCATCGCGACCGTCAGTCCCCGCGGCCCGAACCACGCCCGCGAGGCGAGCCTGCCGAGCCTGCCCGGCGCCGCGCCGAGCACTTCGAGCGCCTGCAGCACCAGCGGGTTCGAGAGCTTCGACCCCGTCCCGGGGGCGACGTCGTCGGCGACGTCCGGCAGCGAGGACCCGAGCAGACCCGGACCGAGCACCGTCCCGTTCGCCGCGACCGCGGTCCGCGTGCCGGCGACGACGAGCGCCGCGACCGCGGGCAGCTCCGTGACCTCGATCCGCAGCGAGTGCGGGAAGCCCGGCCTGGCGCGGACCGCGCTCACCGTCGGGAACCGTGCCACCGCCGCACGCAGCCCGGCGGTGTTGAAGTCGAGCGTCGAGGAGCGCTTCGCGGCTTCCGTCAGCGCCGCGTCGATCGCCCCCGCCTGCGGGCCGTGGACGCCGCTGATCCGTACGTGCTCGACGGCGACCAGCGAGGAGTGGCGCAACCACAGCCAACCGCCTCCCAGCAGCGGCAGCGCCACGATCGCGCAGATCGCCGCGATCCTCGCCCGTCGGCGAACCGAGATCGTCGCCAGCGCGCCCGGGAGAGCCCGGCGGGCGGCCGCCGCGGCGGCGGCCGGCAAGCCCGAGACGAAACCGAAGCCGAGGCTCAGGCCCGTCCGGCGTGATCCCTGCCTCCGTGCGGCCGGGCGGCTTGCGGCGAAGCTGCGATCCATCCAGGCTTTCTTCGACCTCGGCCCCGCATCCCCTACCGATCCCAGGGGAACTCGACGGGACCGAGCGTCTGCACCTCCGGCTCGAGCGCCACGCCGGTCGCCTCGAGCACCCGCCTGCGCCCCTCCGCCATCACCGCGACGACATCGGCCGTGGTCGCGGTGCCCGTGTTCTCGATGAAGTTCGCGTGCTTCGGTGCGAACCGGGCCCCGCCGACGGCGAGCCCGTTGCACCCCGCCCTCGACAGCAGCATCCCCGCGCTCTCCCCGCCCGCGCGCGGGTCCTCCGGGTTCTTGAACGTCGACCCGAACGTCCTGATCCCCTGCGGTTGCGCCTCGTGGCGGCGCCGGCGCATCTCCTCGAGCGTCGCCGTCACCTCCGTGCGGTCCCCCCGCGCGAGCAGCAGCCCCGCGCGGGCCACGACCTCACCCGGCGCGATCGTCGAGCTGCGGTAGGCGAACCCCAGCTCCTCCGGCTCTCGCCTCGTGATCCCGTCGGCCGTCGCGAGGTCGACCCACTCCAGCGCTTGCCCCAGCTCGCCGCCGTACGCGTTCGCGTTCATCCGCACCGCGCCGCCGAGCGTGCCGGGGATGTTGACCCCGAACTCGATCCCCGACAGCCCCGCGCGCGCCGCCCGCGCGGCGATCGACGGCAGCCGCGCGCCGCCGCCGCAGACGATCCGAGGCGGGTCGAGCTCGATCGTCGCGAGCGCCCCGGCGAGCTTGAGGACGAGCCCCTCGACGCCGGCATCGGCGATCAACAGGTTCGACCCCGAGCCGACGACGCTGATCCCGACGCCCGCGTCGCGCGCCCAGGCGAGCAGCCGCGTCAGCGCCTCCTCATCCTCCACCCGCGCGAAGAACTCCCCCCGCCCGCCGGTCCGCACGGTCGTCAGCCGCGCCAGCGGGTAGTCGCGCTCGACCCCCGGAGGCGGCTCGCTCACCGCTCCGCTCCCGCCGCACCGAGCTCGTGCGCAAGCAAGTCGACGTCCCCCGCGCCCATCACCACGCAGACGTCCCCCTCGCGCAGGACATCCTCGAGCACCTCGAGCGCCCGCCCCCGCTCCGGCAGCCAGTAGACCGGGCGCCCGGAGCCCGCGTCGGCGGTCGCCTCCGCGACGAGCAGCCCGCTGACCCCCGGGAAGTCCTCGGCCAGCTCGCGCGCCGGATAGACGTCGAGCACCGCGACCGCGTCCGCCTCGGCGAGTGCCGCGCCGAACTCCCGCGCGAGCAGCGAGGTGCGGGAGAACAGGTGCGGCTGGAAGACCGCGACGAGCCGCTCGTGCGGGATCGTCCGCGCACCCCGCAGCGTCGCTCGCACCTCGGTCGGGTGGTGGGCGTAGTCCTCGTAGACGAGCGCGCCTCCCGCGCTACGTCCGGCCGGCTGGAAGCGGCGCCCGGCGCCGCGGAACTCCGCGAGCGCGCCAACCGCGGCGTCGAGGTCCGCGCCCGCCAGCGCGCACGCCTCGAGCGCTCCCGCCGCGTTCAGCGCGTTGTGCGCGCCGGGCACCTGCAAGGTGATCTCCCGGTCCCGCCAGAGCTGGCGCGAGCCCCCGGCGCTCAGCTCGAGCGCCTCGGCGTCGTAGGCGACAACGTCCCCGTCGCGTAGCGAGAGCAGCTCCGGCCGGTCCCAGATCACCGCCTTCGGCGCCGCGGCGAGGAACTCCCGGAACACCTCGCGCAGCGAGGCGAGCGAGGAGAAGCTCGCGTGGTGGTCGAGCTCCACGTTCGTGACGAGCGCGATCTCGGCTCGCAGCTCCAGCATCGAACGGTCCGACTCGTCCGCCTCGACGACGAGCCACTCCCCCGCCCCCCACCGTGCGTTCGGCAGGCCGCCGCCGAGCGGCGCTCCGACGAGCCACCCGGGGTCGCTGCCGCCCGCCATCAGCATTCGCGCGATCATCGCCGAGGTCGTCGTCTTCCCGTGCGTACCGCCCACCGCGATCGTGCGGCGCAGGGCGCTGAGCTCGCCGAGCAGCCCGGCCCGGGGGCGGTCCGGCAGCCCGCGCTCGCGTGCGGCCGCGCGCTCGGCGTTCCCGGCGGGGATCGCCGAGGAGTGGAACACCTCGACGCCGTCACCGCTCGGAAGGTTCTCCGGGCCGTGCCCGATCGCCGCGTCGAGCACGCCCTCATCGCGCAGCGCCCTGGTCTGCTCGCCCTCGGCCGCATCGGAGCCGCTGAGCTCGGCGCCGAGCGCGTGCGCCGCGCGCGCATAGGCGCTCATGCCGCTGCCGCCGACCCCGATCAGGTGGATCCGGCGGCCCGCCCACGGGCGCTCCGGAGCTGCGGCGGGCCCGCTCATGCGCCGACGCGCTGCTCCTCGCGCCCCGCGCCGGCCGCCGTCAGCAGCTCGCCGGCAACCTCGGCAGCCGCCTGCGGACGCGCCAGTCCGCGGGCGGCCTCCGCCATCGCATGCAGCCTCGAGGGGTCGGCGAGCAGCGCGCCCACCTCGGCGCCGAGCCGCTCCGCGGTCAGCTGCTCGTCGGGGATCACGATCGCCGCGCCGGCCTGCTCCATCCACCGGGCGTTCGAGGTCTGATGGTCCGCGGCCGCGTGCGGGTACGGGACGAGCACCGACGGCACGCCATATGCGGCCAGCTCGAACACCGATCCCCCGGCGCGGAGACCGCCAGTTCCGCCGCTGCCAGCGCCTGTCCGAACTCGGCGAGGCCGAGGTAGCCGAGGAGCGTGTACCCCGCCGCGACGGTCGTCCCCGACAGCGAGGGGAAGTCCCGCGTGCCGCACACGTGCAGCACCCGGAACGGCGCTCGGGCGAACGCCTCGACGGTCGCCTCGTTGATCGAGCGCGACCCGAGCGAGCCGCCGAACACGAGCAGGCACGTCTCGCCCTCGGCCAGCCCGAAGCGCGCACGCGCCTCCTCGCGCTGCGCCGTCGGCGGCGAAATCGGCCGGCCCGTCGACGCGGTAGCGCGGTCCCTCGCGCCCTGCCAGCGGGAACGCCAGGCACACGCGCCGCGCGAACGGCGCCAGAGCCGGTCGCGGCAACCGAGATGGCTGTCGGCCTTGGTCAGCACGCAGCCTGCTGCGCGACGCGCAGCGAGCGCAGCCTGATGGGCCCGGCGACGCAGCCGCTGCTGCCGATCACCGCGTGCGGGTCGAGCTCGTGGAGCATTCGGCGGCATGGGGCAGGAGCCGCGGTGGTGAGCCCGCTGC
>CAWFQR010000013.1:0-27651 GCA_963818035.1 uncultured Solirubrobacteraceae bacterium | reverse complement strand
CACGCCGCCACGAGTATCTGCCGCTCCGAGGCCATGGGGCCGATTCTCGTTGGCCTCGCCGGGGTTGCAGGCTCAGGCCGGTCGGCCTGCCCGGCTCCGGCGCGTTGAGCCGCCACGGCGAGATCGCGGTTGACCACAACCGCAACATGCTGGTCCTCGGCCCTCCGGTCCGCTGACACCCGCACGGCGCTCGGCGGCTAGGTTGGTCGCGTGCCGAGCGTGTACGCCACCGCGAGAGGCCCACTCACGCGCCTTGCCGGGCCGTTGGCCGCCCGTGCCCGCCGCCGCCGGCACGAGGCCTTCTTTCCCGTTCAGCCTCGCTACCCTCCGACGCCCGGATCCTGGACGTCGGCTGCGGCGTGCTCGGGCTGCGGGCGCTCGAGCCGGCGCTGGACATCACCGGCTCCGACCTGGCTGGCAGCCTGCCTACCCGGGGCCGTTCGTTCGCGCGGATGCCAGTGAGCGGCTTCCTTTCGCGGACGGTGAGTTCGACCTCGTGTACTGCTCGAGCGTGATCGAGCACGTCCCGCCGCCGCGCCGCGAGGCCGTTCGCCGCTGAGCTGCGCCGTGTCGGGCGGGCTGGATGGTGCAGACACCGGCCCGCTCGTTCCCGTCGAGCCGCACGCGCTGCTGCCATTCGCCCACTGGCTGCCACCGCGGCTGCGCCGCCCCTACTGGCGGCTGGGGGCAGCTGGCGGCTGGGAGGAGATCCCGCTGCTGCGCAGAGCCGAGCTCGAAGCGCTGTTCGGACCCGCCCGCCCGAGCGCTCGGCCCGCTGGTGAAGAGCTGGGTACGTGCGTCGCGCCGTATCTCCCAGGGCAGGTCAGGCGGCTGATGTCGTTGCAGACGCCGTTCACGACCAGGAACAGCATCAGCACGAGCCCGACCGAGCTGTAGCGGTACATCGAGGTCGAGCGAGACGCGCCGCCCCCGCAGCTTCTCCAGCAGCGACCAGAGCACGTGCCCGCCGTCGAGCGGCAGGAACGGGAACAGGTTGATCACCGCGAGGATCAGCGACAGGAAGCCGAGGAACACGAACGCGTAGCCGGCGCCCGCGCGCGACCGTTTCGTGGCCGACTTTGGTGATGCCGACGATGCTGTGGATTTCTGAGCTCCTTCGAGCTCGTCAGGGCCCGGCCGAAGCCGGCGATCGTGTTCGTGGTCGTGTGCCACATCGCGGCGAGCGCAGCTCCGGCGGCTGAGACGGGCCGTAGGAGCGCGGGACAGCCGAACTTGAAGCCGATCAGCATCCGCTTTTCCGGGCGTCGTACCGCGGGTAGACGGTCAGCGGGACCTTCCTTCCGCCGCGGCGGACGACCGTCAGCCGCACCGGCGTCTTCGCGCGGCACCCTTCGGTCTGCGCGCCCGCGCAACGGTGCGATCCGACGGCGTCCGGGTCGAGCTGATGGTCGCCCGGGTGCCGTCGATGCCACGATGCGGTCGCCCGCGCGCAGCGTTTGCCGCGGCGGGCATGCCGCGCTCGACGGAGCGACCTTCGGCGTTCCTGGACGGTCCGACGCCGGGGTCGAGGTTTTCCAGCGCCACCGCGCCGTGCAGGTCGCCGCTCAGCAGCACCGCCCAGAACAGCACGAACGCGATCACACGTTGACCCCCGGCCCCGCCAGGATCACGACGATGCGCCGCCACGGCGCCGCCATGTAGTACGCGCGGTCGGCGACGCGGAGGTCGAGCTGCTGGAGTTCCAGCGGGCTCATCCCCGTGATCTTCACGTAGCCGCCCGCCGGGATCGCGCCGATCGCGTAGTCGGTCTCGCCGCGTTTGATCCCCGCGAGCCGGGGCGGGAAGAACAGCGAGAAGCGCTCCACGCGCATCCCGACGGCCTTCGCGACGAGGAAGTGGCCGAGCTCGTGGAGCACGATCAGCGCCATGATCCCGAGCAGCGTCAGTACCCAGCTCACCGGCTCAGTGTGGCAGGAGTGCGGACGCGACCCCCGCGGCAGGCGCGAGGCCCTAGTGCAGCGCCGCGACGGTCTCGAGCGCTAGCTCGCGGGCTTCCCGGTCGGCCTCGTAGAGCGAGTCGAAGGTCAGCACCGGCCGGCTGCCGAGCGAGTCGAGCGTCCGCTCGATCACCTCCGCGATCTCGAGGAACCGCAGCCCGCCGTCGAGGAACGCGTGCACCGCGATCTCGTTGGCGGCGTTGAGCACGCACGGCGCCGTCCCCCGCTCGCGCCGCCTCGCCCGCCAGCCGCAGGCACGGGAAGGCGTCGAGATCGACCGGCTCGAACTCGAGGCGCCCGACCGCGGCGAGATCGAGCGGCTCGATCGGCAGCTCGACGCTCTCCCCGCGGTGCAGCGCGTAGGAGATCGCGATCCGCATGTCGGGCGGGCCGAGGTGCGCGAGCATCGCGCCGTCGGCGAGCTGCACGAGCCCGTGGATCAGCGACTGCGGGTGGACGACGACCGAGATCCGCTCGTAGGGCGTCCCGAACAGGTGGTGTGCCTCCATCACCTCGAGCCCCTTGTTCATCAGCGTCGCCGAGTCGATCGTGATCTTGCCCCCCATCGCCCAGGTCGGGTGGGCGAGCGCCTCCTCGACCGTTACCGAGCCGAGCTCGGCCCGGGTGCGGCCGCGGAACGGTCCGCCGCTGGCGGTGATCGTGAGACCGCGGACGGACCCGGGCGGCTCGCCCGCGATCAGCTGGTGCAGCGCGGTGTGCTCGGAGTCGACGGGGACGATCCGCGCGCCGGTCGCCTCCGCGAGCGCGGTGACGAGCTCGCCGCCGACGACCAGCGACTCCTTGTTGGCCAGCGCCAGGTCGATCCCCTCGCCGAGCGTCGCGACGGTCGGTGCGAGGCCGGCCGACCCGACGAGCGAGTTCAGCACGAGGTCGGCGCCGGACTCGAGCACTAGCCGCACGAGGCCCTCGGCGCCGGCCAGCACCTGGCCGTCCGTCCAGCTCTCCGCCGCGCGCGCGGCGGCGTCGGCGTCGGCCAGCGCGATCCGCTCGACGCCGTGCCGGCGGGCCTGCTCGACCAGCGGCTCCCACGAGCGCTCCGCGGACAGGCCGACGAGCTCGAGCTCCCCGGAGCGTTCGCAGACGTCGATCGCCTGCCGCCCGATCGAGCCCGTCGAGCCGAGGATCAGAAGGCGTCTGCGCTCGGGCATCCAGCGCCGATCATAGGGGGCCGGGGTCTCGGCCCGGCTGCCGTCGCAGAACGGTGGGCCGTGGCGCCCGGCGGCCTGATCGGCGTGGCCGGCGCGCGACGAGGGCTACTCGACGGCGATCCCGGCGCCCCGCGCCGTGGCTTCGTGCGAGCGCGCGGCGCGGACCGGCGCGAGGGCCGGCTTCGTCGCCTCGGCCGCGCCGGCGTCGACGACCGCGATCAACGCCTCGGCCACGATCGGGTCGAACTGCGTGCCGATGTTCGCCCGGATCTCGGCGAGCGCCGTCTCGTGGCTGAGCGCGCGGCGGTAGACGCGGTCGGTGCGCATCGCGTTCCAGGCGTCGCAGCAGGTGACGATCCGCGCCTCGAGCGGGATCTGCTCGCCGGCCAGCCCGTCGGGGTAGCCACCACCGTCCCAGCGCTCGTGATGGGAGCGGACGACGAGCCCCACCTCGCTCATGAAGCCACCGACCCGCTCCAGCATCCGCTGACCCTCGACTGTGTGGGTCTTGAGGATCTCCCACTCCTCCGCGGTCAGCTTGCCGGGCTTGTTGATGATCTCCTTCGGAACGACGATCTTGCCGACGTCGTGCAGCAGCGCCGCGAACTCGAGGTTCCGCCGCTGCGCGGCGGAGAGCTCGATCCGCTCGCCGACCTCGAGGGCGAGCGCGACGACGCTCTTGCAGTGCTCACCGGTGTACCCGTCGTCGGCCTCGACCACGTCGCCGAGCACGAGCGCGGTCCCGCGGTAGGCGGAGTTGAGCTCGAGCAGGCTCTCCAGGCGCTCGCGGCGCTCGTGGGCGAGCACCGCGAACAGCCCCAGCAACGGCAGCAGCGCCAGCGCGACCGCCGGTTCGGAGGTGATGTGGCGGCCGACGACGAAGGCGACACCCGACAGCGCGGCGTCGATCGCGTACACCCACGTCTCGCCGAGCTGCGCGCGCAGCGGCACGCCGCGGACGTAGCGGTAACGGAGCGACGAGACGAGGAAGTCGGCGGCGAACTCGGCGGCGAGCGCCGCGAGCAGCAGCAGGATGCCGGCGTGGGCAGGCGAGCGCCCCGCAAGCGCGAAGACTCCCGCGGCGCCGGCCGCGAACCAGGCGTTGCCCGGGGCCATCAGGAGCCGCGAGGGCTGCGTCTCCCCGTGCAGCGCATCAGGCAGCCGCGCGAGTCCGAGGGCCAGCGCGACGGCAAGCGGCACGACGGGAGGTGGCGCCGCGAACAGCAGCGGCACGAACGCGAGCTGGGTGAGCACGGTGAAGCCGAGCGGCGTTTCGAACTTCACCCGGCTGGCCACGATCAGGATGATCGTCGCCAGCGCGAGCGGCCCGGCATCGAGATCGTGCACCGGCCACGCGACCCACATCGCAGCGGCGACGCCGAGCAGCGCCACCGTCGCCACAAGCCCGGAGGCGAGTTCGCGTCGTGTCATCGCCGAATGCTCGCGAGAGCGAGTGTCGGCGAGCAGCTCCTGCTCCTCGAGTGTCGGGTCGAGCGCCATCTCCCTGCAGGTATCGGCGCCGCTCACGCCCTCCTTAGCCGCGCGCGAGGTCCGCTGGCCGTTCGGGCCGGGCGCCGGAGGACCCGCTCGGGCGATCCCGCCAAGGCTGTCGGCCGGCTGACAATCGAGGCCGTCCAGAAAAGCGCCGGACGGCTCACACTCGCCGGAGCCCCCGCCGATGGGGAAGGCGTAAACCCCATCACTGCAAAAGGCAAACCCGTCGTGAGGCGGGGACGCAAAGCCAGAGGTCTCAACCCTGAGATAGCTCGGCCGCCAGTGGAGTCACGGAGGACAGGATGTCTTCGTTTCGCCACACGGCAAGCAGTATCGTCAGGACGGTCGCATGCGTCGCGGGAGCATCCGTGGCGCTGGTGATCGCGCTGTACATGCCGGCCGCGGCGAACGCCGCGGAAGCACCCAAGGCGGCGGAAGCCGTCGTAGCCGCTCCGAAGGCGGTCGCCACCAAGGTGAGCGCCGAACTGGCGGTGTGCCCCGGCCAGACATTCCTCCAGCCGTTCACGGAACTGGGGGACAGCAACTACTACACCCTCGTCAGCGGCAGCGAATCGGCTGCGACCGGCGAAGGTTGGGAACTGCTGAACGGCGCCTCCGTCGTCGAAGGGACGCGTCCCGACGGCAGCAGCGGCGGCGTCTTCGACCTGCCCGCCGGGGCGGTCGCGGTCAGCCCGCCCACGTGCGTGACGCTGCTCTACCCGACGGCGCGAGCCTGGGTGGAAAACGTCTCGGGCGGCGGCGGCGGTCCAGGTCGGGGTGTACTACCCCGGCACGAAGACCCCGAAGCCGGTGGGGGCGCTGAACGCGAAGTCCGGCAAGGGCTGGGAACTCTCAGCGCCGTTCAACGTGCAGCCGCAGCTTGGCGGGAAGGAAGAAGGTATCCGCGAAGTGCGGTTCGTCTACGCCAACTTGAGCAAGGGCGAAGACCACGTCGCCGGGCTGTACGTCGACCCTCGCCTGACCTACTAGGGCTCCGGCTCACCGTGCCGGGCGACCTCACGGCCGCCCGGCACGGCCCGGTGCGGGCCGCCACCTCGAACGGCGGCAGCAGTCGCGCGAACCTCGCGGGCCGAGGTTTTAGCCCGTGTTCAGGCGCCGCTCAGGGACCGTTGAGGCGTCTTGGGCAGACTGCTCCTCAGAGTGCTCCTCACACTCATCCTGATCCTCCTCCCCTCCGTCTGGCTGATCGTCGCGGCACTCGCCGTGGCGGCCTGCCGGTCGGCTTCCCGAGCCGACCGGCAGGCGGCAGCCGGGCAGCGGAGCCGCCGCGGCGGCCCCGCTGCCGGACGCCGGATGATCCCTACGGCTTAGACGTCAGCCAGGGCGTGTAGTTCACGGTCCCGGTGGCGCTGTTGCATTTCGCGTTGCCGGGGCCCTGGCTGCAGCCCCAGTAGTCGTTCTGCGCTTCGACGGAGGTGCCGGCTTCGCCCTTGGCCCCCGCGATGTTCTTCTCGATCGTGTTTTCGTGCGCGGTGACGTTCGCCTGGCCGCCGGCCGGCTGGCCTTCGGTCGGGTTGCTCTGCGTGACGAACACACCGGTGCCGAAGTGCTCGATCGAGTTCCCGGTCAGCGTCGCCGTCAGATCCCCGAATTCGAACCCGAGCTGGTCGGTGGTGAGATACGCGCCGTAGGCGGCGGACGGCTTCGCGCCCGTGCCGCTGACGGTGTTGCCCGAGAACGTCGGGCCCTGCCCGGCCGCGGCGCCGCCGTAGGCGGCGAGGCCGACGGAGCAGCCGCTGACCTTGTTGTCCGAGACCCTGGCGGAGACGTACGGGACGAACACGAAGATCCCGTAGCCGTTTTCCTTGCATTCGCTGACCTTGTTTTCGCTGATCAGGTCGGCGCTGCCGCCGGAGCCGCCGTTGTTGTCGGTGTGGATGCCGCTGCCGGAGTTCGTGATCCGGTTGCCGGTGAATTCGATCCCCTTCGACCAGTTCGCGGAGATCGCGTCGTTGGCGTCGTTCACACGGTTGCGGTTCATCCGGCCGCTGCCTTCGAACGCGAACATCGCGATCGACTGTTCTTCGCCCTGGACGTTTTCGACCGTGTCCCGTTCGAACGCGAAGCTGCCGCCCGAGGACTGGTAGATGCCGCGCAGGTAGACGTCGTCGACGATCACGCGGGTGACCGTGAGGTTGTTGTACGTCCCCAGCAGGTGGTTGGTGATGATCCCGTTGCGAGCGGCGATTTCCTTGCCGCCGACGATCACACCGCCGGTCAGGGCCGGGTTGTCGCCCTCGAGCTTCATCTTGCTGATCGTGACGTTGTTCGCCTGGACGAGGACGATGTTGCTCGCGTGCCCTTCGCACAGCGAGCCCCCCGAGCAGGCGGGGTTCGACACGGCCGGCTCGATCACTGTTTCCTTGCCCGAGCCTTCGATCATCAGCGGCTTCGTGACGATGACGTTTTCGACGAACGTGCCCTTGCCGATCGTGACGGTCGAGCCTTCCGGCGCGGCTTCGATCGCCGCCTGGATGCTCGTGTAGGCACAGCCGCTCGCGCAGACCGTCTTCTTCGCGGCGAGCGCGGGGCTCGCGCCGATCAGCGCGGCACCCAGCACCCCGCAGGCCAGCGTCCAGCGGACAGCGCGTCTCATGGTTCCCTCCATCGGTGATCCCTCCATCTCCCGTTTACCCCCTTCCCCCGGGGCCTCCAGCCGCACAGCGTACGGCACGTTCGAGCTGCAGCGCAACGTTCACGCGTCCGCCGATGATTGCGATCGGCGGGAGCGGGGCAAGCAGACAGGGATGCTGTTCGACCCCCGACGCCCCGACCTGTCGGTCACCGTCCCGCTCGACCCCCATGCCCCCCGCTCGGCGCGCCACTGCGTCGCGCAGGTGGACAACCCCTCGCCCGACCTGCGCGACGCGGTCGTTCTGCTCTGCAGCGAGATCGTCACCCAAGCCGTCGAACGCTCCGAGGGAGAGTCGATCGAGGTCCGCGTGTGGATGCCCGCAGACGTCGTTCGCGTCGAGTTCCTGGGCTCACCCCACAGTCTCTCGAAGGTGCACCCCGACCACTCCGAGTACGCGGGGATGCTGCTCGATCAGATCGCCGACCGCTGGGAGCTGGACCGCACCGAGGAGGAGTCCCGCGTGTGGTTCGAGATCGACCGGCACGCGGTCGATCAGCCCGCCGCCGCCTGAGCTGCCCCGACGGTTGGCCTGGCCCCCGTGGCCCCGGTCAGCTGCGCTCCGAGGGAGCGGACCTCGCGGGGTCGTGGGCCGGCGAACCGCCGGGTCGAGGTGGGACGGGGGCGATCGAGTCTGCCGTGGAGCCGCGTGAATCGCGGTCCCAAGCGGGCGCGCATCACCCCGCAATCGGCTCTGCGAAGCCGATCCCGACCTCAGTGCACGTACGCCGACCAGATGTAGTACCCGGCGACCGCCGTGAACAGGACCGCGTCGAGCCGGTCGAGCGCGCCGCCGTGCGGCCCGAACAGACCGCCGGAGTCCTTCGTGTCCGCTTCCCGCTTGACGAACGACTCGAACAGGTCGCCGACCGGCGCGGCCAGCGCGACCCCCACGCCGATCACGATCGCGTGCGTCCCCGGCAGCCATTCCTCGTAGCGGCCGGCGATCCACACGCCGAGCACCGCGCAGAGCATCCCGATCGCGAGCCCCTCGACGGTCTTGTTCGGCGATATCGACGGCGCCAGCGGGCGGCGGCCGAACATCCGCCCGCCGAGGTACGCGCCGGTGTCGCCGAGGAAGGTGCCGACGAGCACGTCGATCACGATCGCTTCGCCGTGCGGCAGACGCCTCAGCAGCACCGCGTGCGCGAGCGCGAACCCGATCCAGTAGATCCCGAGCAGCGTCGCCGCGAGGCCGCCCACGCTCGGCCGCGGCGAGGCGAGCGTCATCCCGAACAGCAGCGGCAGCACCAGCACCGCGACCAGCACGAGCTGGTACTGCCCCCCGTACAGCGCCGCCCCGAGCAGCCCTGCGAGCGCGATGAAGCCGGCCAGCCGGACCGGGTTCGCGCGCGCGTACATCGCGAACAGCTCGTGCATGCAGATCGCGCCGAGGACGAACAGGCCCGCGGCGAAGATCAGCCCGCCCGAAAGCACGAGGAACAGCGCCACGCCGATCGCCGGGATCGCCCACAGGACGCGGGAGCTGAGCTCGGAGCGCGGCCGTCGCCGCCGGCGGCGCGCGGCGGCACGGGCGCGCTCGCGCCCGCGATCGGAGCGGGCGGCGGCCGTTGCCGCCGCCGGACCCCGCGAGGAGCCGGAGCGCCTGCCGGCGCCGCGCGGTGGGTCGGCTCCCGCCATCAGGGTCGCCGCCGGTGTTCTGCCGAGCTGCGCGGCGCCGGGCCCACGCGAGAAGAGCGCGCTCATCGCCCACCGAAACGGCGCCGGCGGGCCGCGTACTCCGCCAGCGACTCCTCCAGCGCCCGCCGGTCGAAGTCCGGCCACAGCTCGTCCCGGAACACTAGCTCGGAGTAGGCGGACTGCCACAGCAGGTAGTTCGACAGCCGCCGCTCGCCGCTGGTGCGGATGATCAGGTCCGGGTCGTGCATCTCCGGCGCGTACAGGCACGCCCGGAACGCGTCCTCGCCGCCGCCCGTGTAGCGCGCGGCAGCGTCGAGGATCTCGGCGCGGCCGCCGTAGTTGAAGGCGACGAACAGCGTGATCCGGGTGTTCGCCGCGGTCTCCCGTTTCCGCCCAGTCCATCTGCTCGACCAGCGCCGCCGGCACCCCCTCGCGCCGTCCGATGAAGCGCATCCGCACGCCTTCGCGGTCGAGCTCCGGGGTTTCGGAGGCGATCCGCCGCGAGAACATCTCCATCAGCCCCGCCACCTCCGCCGCCGGCCGCGACCAGTTCTCGGTCGAGAACGAGTAGACGGTCAGCTCCTCGATGCCGAGCTCGGCGGCGTCGCGCAGGCGGGCCTTGACGGTGTCGGCGCCGGCCTCGTGGCCCGCGTTGACCGGCACCCCGCGGGAGCTCGCCCAGCGGCCGTTGCCGTCGGTGATGATCGCGACGTAGCGCGCCGACGAAGCAGGCCCCGGCGCCGGGCCGGTGGGGCGGGCGAGGGGCTCGTCGCCCGCCGGGGACGGTTGCCCGGCGAGCTCCATCAGACCGCCAGGATCTCCTCTTCCTTGATCTTCAGCACCCCGTCGAGTTCGCCGACCCGTGCGTCGGTGAGCTTCTGCAGCTCGACCTCGGCGCGGTGCTCGTCGTCGGAGGACGCTTCGCCTTCGCTCTTCAGCTCGCGCAGGTGCTGCATCGTGTCCCGGCGGACGTTGCGGATCGAGACCCTCCCCTCCTCGGCGAGGTTGCGCACGACCTTGACGAGCTCCTTGCGGCGCTCTTCGGTCAGTTCCGGCACGACCAGCCGCACGACGTTGCCGTCGTTCGACGGCGTCAGCCCGACGTCGGACTCGTTGATCGCCTTCTCGATCGCCTTGATCGAGGACTTGTCGTAGGGCTGGACGGTCAGCAGGCGCGCCTCGGGGGCCGAGATCGTCGAGAGCTGGTTGAGCGGCGTCATCGCCCCGTAGTAGTCGACGACGACGCGGTCGAGCAGCGACGGGCTCGCGCGGCCGGTGCGCACCGTGGAGAACTCGTGCTGGGCCGACTCGACCGACTTGTGCATGCGCTCCCCCGCGTCCTCGAGCAGTTCGTCGATCACGTTCTCAGCCATCCTGCTCGCCTCCAGAGGTCGTTACCAGCGTGCCGACGCGCACGCCCGAGATTATCCGCGGCAGGCTCGTGTCGTCATCCATGTTGAAGACGTTGATCGGCATGCCGTTGTCCATGCACAGCGCGAGCGCGGTCGAGTCCATCACCCGCAGCCGCCGCTCGATCGCCTCCATGTGCGTGATCTCGGGGATGAACGTGGCGTCGGGGTCGAGCGCGGGATCGGCCGTGTAGACACCCTCTACCCCGTTCTTGGCCATCAGGATGATCTGCGCGTGGATCTCGGCCGCGCGCAGCGCCGCGGCGGTGTCGGTGGTGAAGAACGGGTTGCCCGTGCCCGCGGCGAAGATCACGACCCTGCCCTTCTCGAGGTGGCGCATCGCGCGACGGCGGATGTACGGCTCGGCGACCTCGGAGATGCTCAGCGCCGATTGCACCCGGGTGTCGGTGCCCATGTGCTCGAGCGCGTCCTGCAGCGCGAGCGCGTTGAGGACCGTCGCGAGCATCCCCATGTAGTCGGCGGTCGCACGGTCCATGCCCGCGGCGGCGCCCTTCAGGCCCCGGTAGATGTTGCCGGCGCCGACGACGATCGCGACTTCGACTTCCTGCGCCCGCACATCGGACACCTGGCGCGCGACGCCGCGGACGCGCTCCGGGTCGGTGCCGTAGTCGAGATCCCCCATCAGGGCCTCGCCTGAGAGCTTCAGGAGGATGCGGCTGAAGGCTGCGGGCATCGGCGGGAGAGACTAAAGGCTCGGGGTGCGGGCCGCCCGCCGAGCCTCGATCAACCGCCCACCTCGTAACGCGTGAACCGCCGGATCACGACGTTCTCGCCGGTCGTCGCGGAGAGCTCGTCGCGCAGCTGCTGCACGGTCTTGCCGTCGTGCTTGGGGTTGTGCATCTCCTGCTCGAGCAGCACGATCGTCGCCAGCCACGAGTCGAGCTTGCCGGAGACGATTTTCTCCCGCACGTTCTCGGGCTTGTCGGCGGCCTCCTGCTCGTAGACGCGCGACTCCGCCTGGCGCTCGTCCTCGGGGACGTCATCGCGGCTCACGTACTTGACCGTCGGCGACGCCGCGATCTGCATCGCGACCTCGCGGGCGAAGCCGGTGAAGTCGTCGTTCTTCGCGACGAAGTCGGTGTTGCAGTCGACCTCGATCAGCACGCCGACGTTCGAGCCGGCGTGCACGTAGGCCTGCACGGTGCCCTCCGTCGCGACGCGCTCGCCCAGGTCCTGGACCTTCTTGCCCTGCTTGACACGAAGGATCTCGATCGCCCGGTCGACGTCGCCGTCGGCCTCGGTCAGCGCTTTCTTGCAGTCCATCATCCCCGCGCCGGTGCGGTCGCGGAGCGCCTTCACGTCCTTCGCTGTGATCTCGGCTGTGCTCATTTCTGATCCTCCCCGGCGGGCTGCTCGCCCGGCGCGGCGTCGTCGGTGGTCTGCGCTACTGCGGCCGGCTGCTCGGCGGGCACGGGGCTCTCCGTCTCGGCGGCCCCGCCCGTGCCGTCGGCCGCGGGCGCGGCGGCGTCCTGCGGCGCGGAGCCCGTCACGGCGGCTGCGGAGCCGTCGCCCTCGGCGCTTTCAGCCACGGTCTCCGCGGGCGCCTCGGTCGGGGTCGCGGGCCGGCGCGAGTCGGGCTCGGCGCGCATCGGCGTCGGCGACTCGGACTGGGGCTCGAGCGTCTGCGGGTCCGCAGGCGCCGCGGGGACGGGGGTCGTCTCCGGGGCGTGCTGCTGGGCGGCGGCTGCTGCAGCCGCCGCCCGTTCGGCGGCGGCTTTGTCTTCCGCCTCCTTCTTGGCTTTCTCCTCGGCCTCGCGCTGCGCCTGCTCCTCGGCTTCGCGGCGGGCGCGGGCCTCGGCCTCGGCCCGGGCTTTCTCTTCGGCCTCCTTGCGCGCCCGTTCCTCCTCGGCGCGGAACACGTTGTGGCCCTCGGCGACGACCTGCCCGATCGCCTGCGTGATCAGCGCGCAGGAGCGGATCGCGTCGTCGTTGCCGGGGATGACGAACTCGATCCCGTCGGGATCGCAGTTCGTGTCGACGAGGCCGATGATCGGGATCCGCAGCCGGCGCGCCTCTTTGACCGCGATCTCCTCGGTCTTGAGGTCGATCACGAACATCGCGTCCGGAACCCGCTGCATGTTCTTGACCCCGCCGAGGTTCGCGCGGAGCTTCGCGAGATCGGCCTGGGCCGCCATCCGCTCGCGGGTCGGCAGCAGCGCGAGCTGACCCTCCGCCTCGTAGCGTTCGAGGTCGTGCAGGCGGCGGATGCGCTGGTTGATCGTCTGGAAGTTGGTCAGCAGACCACCGAGCCAGCGGTGGTTCACATACGGCATCCCGGCGGACTCGGCGACGTCTTTGATGGTGTCGCGGGCCTGCTTCTTGGTGCCGACGAACAGGACCGTGCCGCCACGGTGGGCGAGCGTGCTCGCGAACTCCTGGGCCTGCGCGAGCAGCGCCTGGGTCTTGAGCAGATCGATGATGTAGATGCCGCCGCGCTCACCGAAGATGAAGCGGCGCATCTTGGGGTTCCAGCGGCGCGTCTGGTGACCGAAGTGAACGCCGGCCTCCAGCAGCTCCGCGATTCCTACTTCAGCCACGGGCTACTCCCTTGCATATGTTTTTGTGGCCGTGCGCGGATCGGCGGACCCGGGGGCCGGCGCCTCGAAGGCGGGCGTCCCCGGGCAGGGCCGCGATCCGGGCTCGCACGGGTCGAGGGTCCGAATTACGTTGAGCTCAGGAGGATATCCGCTCAGCGCGGCCGAGCGCGTCGAGCAGGTCCGGTGGCAGCGCGGAGAAGACCTCGATCCGTTCTCCTCCGATCGGGTGCGGGAAGGCGAGCCGGGTCGCGTGCAGGAACTGGCGCTCGAGGCCGTAGAGGCCGGGTGTGCCGTACTCGGGGTCGCCGGCGACGGGGTGTCCGATCGCGCTCATGTGGACGCGGATCTGATGGGTCCGCCCCGTCTCCAGCCGCAACCGCAACAGCGAGGAGCGGGGTAGCGCGCGGTCGAGCTCGAAGTGCGTGCGCGCCTCGCGGGCGCCGGCGCCGCCGACGGCCATCCGCGTCCGCACCCGCGGGTCACGCCCGACGGGGGCGTCGACGGTGCCGGTCCGCGACGGCGGGCGGCCCTCGACCAGCGCGGTGTATTCCCGCTCGACCCTGCGTGCCGCCAGGGCGGCCTGTAAGCGGCGGTGCGCCTGCTCGCTGCGCGCGACGACCATCAGCCCGGAGGTGTCCCGGTCGAGCCGGTGGACGATCCCGGCCCGCTCCGCCTCGCCGCCCGCGAGCTCGGAGGCGAGCAGCTGGGCGAGGGTGTCATCGCGATGCCCCCGGCCGGGATGGACGACGAGGCCGGGCCCCTTGTCGACGACGATCAGGTGCTCGTCCTCCCAGGCGACCGAGAAGGGGCGCTCGGGAGCGGTGCTCAACGCCGCGCGCCCGGGCCGGCCGCGGCGCCGGCCGGCGGCCCGCCGTGCTCCGAGGAGGCGCGGCGCCGCGCGGCCGCTCGGTCGCGGTCGACGACGAGGAACAGGATCACGACGCCGAGCGTGATCGAGGCGTCGGCGAGGTTGAACGGCGGCCAGCCGAGCGGAAGCTTGATGAAGTCGGTCACCGAGCCGCTGCGGACCCGGTCGATCACGTTCCCGGCGGCGCCTCCGATCAGCATCCCGGTCGGGAGCCAGATCAGCGGACGCGACACGTGCAGCGCGAAGTACGCGAGCAGCACGAGGAGCGCGACGGCGATCAGGATCGTGACGCCGACGTGGCTGCCGGGCAGGAACCCGAACGCGACGCCGTGGTTGCGGGTGTTGACGAGCTCGATGCCCGGCAGGAAGCGCCGTTCTTCGCCCGGCACGATCGAGCTGCGCACGGCGCTCTTGCTGATCTGGTCGACGGCGAGCACGACGGCGAGCACGATCGCCGCCGACAGCCACGAGCGCCACGCCCGGGCCGGGCGGTGGTCTGCCGTGGGATCGGTCATCTAGCCGTGGATCAGGCCCTGGACGACGACCCTGTTGACCACCACGAGCACGAGCAGCGCGAGGATCGGGCTGAAGTCCCAGCCACCCATGTTCGGCAGCACCCTCCGGAACAGCCGGAGATACGGCTCGCACGTGTCGTGGAGGAACTGCATGACGGCGCTCGTGGTCCGGGAGTACGGCGGCCGGATGCCGGCGTTGAGCAGCAGCTGGACGACGATGTAGAGGAAGATCAGGATGCTGTACACGTAGATGATCGACGAGATCACGTCGGCGACCTCGGTGCGGGCGCTGGCGAGGACGAGCACGGCTCCTCAGCCCTCCAGCACCGCGTCGAGCGCGTCGCTGAACGCGGCCCTGATGCCGCCACGCTCGAGCGCGTCGAGCCCGCGCGCGGTGAGCCCGCCGGGTGAGGAGACCTCGCGGCGGATCGCGAGCGTGTCGTTGCGCCGGCGGCTGAGCAGCTCGGCGGTGCCCGCGAGCGTCTGCACCACGAGCTCCGCGCCCTGCGCGGCCGGGATCCCGCGCCGCACGCCGGCGTCGATCTGGGCCTCGGCGACGAGCGCCACGTACGCCGGCGCGCACGACATCAGCCCCATCGCGACGTCGACGAGGCGATCCTCGAGCACGACCAGCGAGCCGAGCTCGGCGAACAGCTCGTGGACGGCGGCATCGAGCTCGGCGTCCTGCTCGAGATCGGCGGCGATCACCACGGCGCCCTGGCGGACCTCGACCGGCAGCGACGGGATCAGCCGGTAGACCGGGCGCCCGGGGTAGGCGTCCTTCAACGCCTGCAGCGGGGTGGCGGCGAGGATCGACGCGATCGCCTTCGCGTCAGGGGCGACCTCGGCCGCGACGGCGGCGAGCTGGGCCGGCTTGTGGCAGAGGACGACGAGGTCGGCGCGACGGGCGACCTCGGCGTTCGAGGCGAGCGCCTCGCCCCCGGTCTCGCTCGCGAGCGCCTCCGCGCGGGCGGCGAGCGGGTCGGCGCACAGCACGGGGCGTCCCCAGCCGCGCGCCATCGCACGCGCCATGTTGCCGCTGCCGATCAGGCCTACCTGCATCGTCGGCTCAGGGTATCCGTCGGCAAGGTCGGTGGGGCCGCCCGCCGACGCGCCGGGCGGCGCCGGAGCGCCGCCCGCGCGGTGCTGCGTCAGATCGGCTTGACCTTCGCGAAGTGGACCTTGCCCGTCTTCGTGAGACCCCGCAGGGACAGGTCATAGATGTCCTTGTTCGCCATCGGCGCGTATTCCCGGTAGCCGGAGCCGAGACGGAAGACGACTTCGGTTTCGGTGTACGTGCTGAAGCTCAGCCCGATGCAGTCCCCGGCCTTGCCGGCCGCCCAGCCTCGCGCCGGGTCTTCGAAGAACGCGGCTGCTCCGTAGTCGTTTCCCGGCGCTTCTTCGGGCGGGAAGCAGTTCAGCGGTTCTTCCGCGTCTTCGACCGGGATCGAGCCGAGGCCGATCCCCGTCACGGTGATCACCGGGCTCGTTGGCGCGCCCGCGAACACGACCTTCTTGATCTTCGGCTTCGGCCCAGTGGCGAGCGCCGGGCCGGCGAGGACCGCCCCGGCGAGCCCCACGGCCAAGAGCGCGGCAGCACATCGCCGCAAGCGTCTTGCGCATTTCCCTGCCCCCTTCGGTTGACCTTGTCGAGCCGCTGACCCCCCGGCGCGGCGTCCCGGAGTCTAGCTGGGCACCCCGGCCGCAATGACGGCTGTATACGTCGATTCAGGACCCCCGGCCGACGACGGCGCTGGCGAGGGCGAACCGCGCGAAGCACGTGCCAGCGATCGACGACGCCGGCGGAAGCAGCGAGCGGCGCTCAGGACTGGTTGAAGAAGCCCTTCTCGATCAGCCGCGCCCGCTCCTCAGCCGAGATCTCGACGTTGCGGGGCGTCAGCATGAAGACCTTGTCGGCGATCCGCTGCATGCCGCCGTCGAGCGCGTAGGTGAGGCCCGAGGCGAAGTCGATCAGCCGCTTGGAGAGGTCGGTCTCCGAGGACTGGAGGTTGAGGATCACGGGGATCGAGTCCTTGAACTTGTCGGCGATCTGCTGCGCGTCGTTGAAGGACTTCGGCACCACCAGGTGCACGCGGACGTCGCCGTTCGTGCGCGCGGCGACCGGCTTCAGGACCGTCGTCGAGCGGCCGCCGCCACGGCGCGGCGCGGGCTCGTCGTCGTCGTCGGCGAAGATGTCGTCGTACTCGTCGCGGCGTTTGCGCAGCCTGCGGACATTCGGCCGGTCGCGGTAGCGATCCTCGATCTCCATCTCCGGACCCGCCCCTCCGGAAGGCCCCGGATCCTCGTCGTAGTCGTCGTGATACTCCTCGGCCAGGCCGAAGTAGACGAGCGCGCTGTGCCAGGAGTCTCGGAAAGCCATCGTTCGAGTGTTCGCGCGGAACGCGCGATTCCCTGCAGATGCTAGGGATCCCGCGGAGCTGCGGGGCCGTCAATCATATAGCCGCGTACCGATCCGCACGATCGTCGCCCCCTCCTCGGCGGCCACCCTGTAGTCCTGGGAGGTGCCCATCGACAGCTCCGCGAGCCCGTGGGCGGCCGCGAGCTCGCGAAGCGCCGAGAACCAGCGCCGGCTCTGCTCCGGCGCGGATGCGAGCGGCGGCATCGTCATCAGCCCCGCGACGGGGACCGGCGACTCCTCGACGTAGGCGTCGATCTCCTCCGGCGCGATCCCCGCCTTGCCCCCCTCCCCCGCGACGTTCACCTCGAGCAGGATCTCGAGCCCCTCGCGGGCCTCGGCGAGGTGGGTGCGCAGCTGCGCGAGCGCCGAGCGCGAGGCGACGGAGTGGATCAGCGTCACGTAGGGCACGATCGCCCGCACCTTCCGGCTCTGCAGCTGCCCGATGAAGTGCCACTCGAACAGCGGGCCGTGCGCCGCCGGCCTTGCGGGCGAGATCCTGCGCGCGGTTCTCCCCGACCAGCGCGATCCCCCCGGCCGCGAGCGCCGGCAGCTCGTCGTCGGGCACGTACTTCGTCGCCGCCAGGACCCGGACCGCCCCGGCCTCCCGACCCGTCGCCGCGATCTCCTCGCGCACCTCCGCCAGGTTCGCGGCGATCCGGGAGGGGTCGAGGCCGTGCCTCAGCTCAACCAAGCGATCCCCGCCTGCCTGCCCGTCCCCTTGCCTTCGCGCCGGTAGGAGAAGTACCGCTCGTCGCAGATCGTGCAGCCGCCGAGCGAGCGCACCTCCACCACCCCGGCCGCCCGTAGCCGCTCGGCCGCGAGCGCGCGCAGGTCGACGTTGCCGCGGCCGTCGAGCCCGCTGTGGAGCGCCGCGTGCACCTCCGGGCCCACCTCGTAGCAGCAAGGGCCCGCGCACGGGCCGAGCACCGCGAGCAGCGGCTCGTCCTCCCCCGCCAGCTCCTGCACCGCCGCAACGCCGCTCTGCAGCACGCCGGCGGCGAGCCCGCGCCACCCGGCGTGAACCATCGCCACCGCGCCGCGCGCCGCGATCGCGACCGGCAGGCAGTCCGCCGCGAGCACCATCACGCCGAGACCGGCGAGATCGGTCGCCTGCTCCGTCGGCGTGCTCCAGCTCGCCCGTCTCGGCTTCGCGGTCGGGCATCGCGCGGACGGTCCGCACCGCCGTGCCGTGCACCTGGTACGCGCGCGCGAGCCGCTCGAGCCCGGCGCCGTCGCGCAGCGCCGCGCGGTGCTCGGCGCCTTGCTCGTGCCCGTCGCCGTCGACGCTCGACATGTTCCCGTCGGCGCGCTCGCTGAACAGGACTCCGCCGCCCGGGAGCTCGGCTGTCAGGCGTGCGCTCACACGCCCTCCGCGGCGGCGTCCGTCTCGAGCGCGAACCGCAGCTCCTGCTCGCGCGTGGCGAAGCCCGCTTCCCGCTTGCGGCGCAACGCCGCGCCGAGCCGGGCGCCGACCTCCGGGCCCTCGGGTACCCCGGCCGCGACCAGGTCGCGTCCGTCGATCGCCAGCGAAACGTGCCGCTGCGCCGTCAACCACTGCCGCGCGATCTCCTCGGCGCGCCGGCTGCGCCGCCCGGCGAGCGCCGCCGCGACCGCGACCGCCTCGAGCGGCAACCCGTCGAGCAGCGCGTACACGTCCCCTTCGTCCGCCGTCTCCGCGAGCCTGCCCGCAAGCCGTTCGACGCCGATCGGCCCGAGCAGCCGGCGCGCGAGCTCCGTCGGGATTTCGAGCCGGCCCATCCGCTCGAGCACCGTCTCGTCGCTCGCGTCGTCCTCGCCGGCGTGCAGGGCGACGGCCAGCAGCAGCAGTCCCGCGCCCCCTCCGCGGGCAGCAGCTCGTCTGCGGCTGCCGCGAGCGCCTCGTCGAACGGCGAGGGCAACCCGAGCGCGGCGAGCGCCCCGAGCCCGTCGAGAGCCCGCAGCGACTCGAGCGCGCCCGGTTCGCGAATCGCGATCAGCAGCTCCGACCCCGCGCGCCCGCCGGAGATCGTTGCGAGCGCTCCACCGGCGACGGCCTCCTCAGCCAGCCTCCGGGTGGACGGCTCGATCTCGAACCCGAGGCGCGCCGAGTAGCGGGCGAGCCGCAGGATCCGTGTCGGATCGTCGGTGAAGCTCCGATCGTGGAGCGCCCGCAGTCGGCCCGCGGCGAGGTCGTCGAGCGCTCCTGGGATCTCCTCGAGCCGGCCGCGAGCCGGCCCGCCGAGGGCGAGCGAGATCGCGTTCACGGAGAAGTCGCGCCGCGCGAGGTCCTCGGCGGCCGTCGCGGGCCGGTGCACCTCGGGCAGCGCGCCGGGGGCCGGGTACGTCTCCGTACGCCGCTCGGCGAGGTCGACCCTGCCGTACTCCCACGCGACCGAGGCGGTCCCGAACCGCTCGTGCAGCACCGGATCGACGGCATGGCCGTAAGCGCGCTCGCTCGCCGGGACCATCCCCGCCAGCTCCTGTGCCAATCCCGCGGCATCCTCCGGCACCGTCACGTCGAGCTCCCGCGGCCAGTGGCCGAGCAGCAGGTCGCGGACGGCGCCGCCTACGAGCGCGACGTCGGCGTGCCGGCGCGCGAGCGCGAGCAGCTCCGGCCCACCGGGAACGCGTTCGAGTCGCTCCAGCGCCTGCTCGCCGGTGCCGATCGCGTGCGCCGGGCTCACGTCGGGCGGACGGGGATCCCGGCGGCGGCGAGGTGCGCCTTCGCCTCCGCGATCGTGAACTGCCCGTAGTGGAAGATCGACGCGCAGAGGACCGCATCGGCGCCCGCGCGCAGGGCCTCGGCGAGGTGCTCGAGCTCCCCGGCGCCACCCGACGCGATCACCGGCACGCCGACCGCGTCGCTGACGGCGGCGGTCAGCTCGAGGTCGTAGCCGTCGCTCGTGCCGTCACGGTCCATGCTCGTGAGCAGGATCTCCCCCGCCCCGCGCTCGACCCCCTCGCGCGCCCAGTCGACCGCGTCCCTGCCGGCGGGCGTCCTGCCTCCCGCGACGTAGGCGTCCCAGCCGCCCTCCTCGCGCCGCTTCGCGTCGATCGCGAGCACCACGCACTGCGCGCCGAACACCTCCGCGAGCTCGTCGATCAGCTCGGGTCGCGCGAGCGCCGCGGAGTTGACGGAGACCTTGTCGGCGCCCGCGTCGAGCACCGCCTGGGCATCGGCGGCCGAGCGAACGCCGCCGCCGATCGTGAACGGCACGAACACCTCGTCGGCGGTGTGACGGGCGAGCGCAGCGATCGTGTCGCGCTTCTCGTGGGTCGCTGTGATGTCGAGGAAGACCAGCTCGTCGGCGCCCTCGCGGTCGTAGTGGGCAGCCAGCTCGACGGGGTCGCCGGCGTCGCGGATGTCGACGAATTCGACGCCCTTGACGACGCGTCCGCCGTCCACGTCCAGGCAGGGGATGACGCGCTTGTAGTGCACGGGGTCACGGTACAGGGCACGAGGTCATCCGCCCCTTGCTTCGCGGCGGGGCGGAGTGACCTCGCGCCGGGCTTTGCGGGGGGCAGCGCCCCGACAGGAGGCCCGGTGCCCGAGCGGAGGGTCGTGGCGGCGCGGAGGCGCCGGGGTTAGCCGAGGGGGAGCGTCGTCGCGTCTCGGGAGGCGCAGGGACGGCGCCTCGGGACGGGACCGCTCCGGCCGGTCGTCACCCGGTTCGCCACGCACCTCGCCTAGCGATGCGAACGCCGGGCGCAGAACACCCGGCGCTCAGCGGCCGCCTCGAGGGCCTCGCCGACGGTGAAGCGGCCCTCGTAGAGCGCCTTGCCGACGATCACGCCCTCCAGCGCGTTCAGCCCGTGCTCTGCGCGCAGCTGGGCGAGCGTTCGCAGGTGCTCGAGCGTGCCGATGCCGCCGGAGAAGATCAGGCCGCCTTCGCCGACGGCGCGAACCACCTCCTCCACCTCTCCCCTGCTCGCGCCGTCGAGCATCCCGTCGTGGTCGATGTTCGTGAAGACGAACCGCCGCACCCCGGCCTCGCGGAGACCCGCGAACGCCTCCGCGGCCCGCAGCTCGCTCGTCTGCAGCCAGCCGTGCGTGGCGACGCGACCGCCGCGCACGTCGACGCCGACGGCGACCCGCTCCGGCCCCGCCAGCGCGAGCGCCTCGGCGAGCATCTGCGGATCGGCGAAAGCGGCGGTCCCGATCACGACGCGCGCGGCGCCGGCGTCGAGCGCGGCGGCCGCGTCGGCGGCGGTGCGCAGCCCGCCTCCGTACTGAACGGGCACGCCGCCGTGCTCGGCGATCTGGCGGAGCTTCGAGAGGTTCACGGGCTCGCCGGCGCGCGCGCCGTCGAGGTCGACGACGTGAAGCCACTCGGCGCCGTCGGCGACCCACTTCCGCGCCGCGTCGAGCGGATCGCGGTCGTAGACCGTGCTGTCGTCGAAATCGCCGCGCCGCAGCCTCACGGCGCTGCCTTCGAGGATGTCGATCGCCGGGTAGAGCCTCACGGCGTCCTGGCGGCCTCTTGCCGCGCCGCGGCGCGCGCACACACCGCCGTGAAGTTCGCGAGCAGCCGCAGCCCTGCGGAGGAGGACTTCTCGGGGTGGAACTGGACGCCGGCGAACGAGCCGTGCGACACCGCGGTGACGAACCGCTCCCCGTACTCGGCCACACCGATCGCGTCGCGCTCCTCGCTCGGGCGCGCCGCGAACGAGTGCACGTGGTAGAAGGCCGTGCGCGGCCCGAGGCCGTCGAACAGGGCGTCGCCGCCGGCGGTCTCCGTCTCGACCTCCGTCCAGCCGATGTGCGGGAGCTTCAGGCCACCGGTCTTCAGCGCCGTGACTCGCCCCGGCACGATCCCGAGGCCCTCGGCGCCGCCGAGCTCCTCGGAGCCGTCGAACGCGAGCTGCATCCCCAGGCAGACCCCGAGCACCGGCGTCCCGGCGGCGACCCGCTCGCGCAGCAGGCCGCCGAGCCGCAGCTCGGCGAGGTTCTCCATCGCGCGCGGGAAGGCGCCGACCCCTGGCAGCACGAGCCCGTCCGCGGTCTCGAGCACCCGCGCCTCGGAGCTCACGACCGGCCGCGCGCCGGCGCGGGCGAGCGCCTTCTCGACCGAGCGGCGGTTGCCCATCCCGTAGTCGACGATCGCAACGACGGGGCCGGCGCCGCCGGGCGCGACCCGGGCGCTCACGCTGTGAGCGTGCCCTTGGTGCTCGGCACGCCCTTCTCGGAGGGGTCGATCGACACCGCCTGGCGCAGCGCCCGTGCGAACGCCTTGAAGGCCGCCTCGATCATGTGGTGGGCGTTGCTCCCCGTTTCGACGCGCAGGTGCAGCGTCAGCCGCGCCGAGCTGGCGAGGGCTCGGAAGAACTCCTCGGTCAGCTCGTGCTCGAAGTCGCCGGTCGAGCCCGGGGGCAGGTCGGCCTCGAACAGCGTGAACGGGCGCCCGGAGATGTCGATCGCGCAGCTCGCGCGAGCCTCGTCCATCGGCACCGTCGCGGCGCCGTAGCGGACGATCCCCGCGCGGTCGCCGAGCGCGCGGTCGAGTGCCTGGCCGAGCACGATCGCCGTGTCCTCGGCGGTGTGGTGGGCACCGGTTTCGAGGTCGCCGGTGACGGTCAGGTCCAGGTCGAGCCGGCCGTGGCGCGCCAGCAGGTCGAGCATGTGGTCGAGGAATCCGACGCCGGTGCTGCGGCTCCCCGAGCCGTCGCCGTCGAGACCGAGGCGCAGGCTGACGTCGGTCTCCCCCGTCCTCCGCTGTATCTCCGCGCTACGGCTCATCCGGGCTGATTCTCCCCGATGCGGGCCTCCATCGACTCCGCGTGCACCTCGAACCCCTCGGCGCGGGCGATCGGCGCCCCGGCGGACGCGAGCTTCGCCGCTCCGGCGCCGACCCTGACCTCCGCCATCCGCCGCCGGAAGTGCCGTGGTGCGAGCCCGGAGGCGAAGCGCGCGGCGCCGCCGGTCGGGAGCGTGTGGTTGGACCCTGCGACGTAGTCCCCGAAGGCGGTGCCGCTGGCGGCTCCGACGAACAGGCAGCCGGCGGCGCGGACGGTCGGAGCGAGACGCTCGACCTCGGCACCGATCAGCTCCAGGTGCTCGGCGGCGAACGCGTTCGCGAGGGCGATCGCGTCCCGGGCCGACTCGACCTCGAGGATCGCGAACGCGGCCTCGCCGACGGTCGGGCGGCCGGTGACGAGCGCTCCGATCCGCTCGGCGAGCCGGTCGCAGACCTCCGCCCCGGAGGAGACCGCGGCGACGAGGGAGCCGGCGCCGTGCTCGGCCTGGGCGAGCATGTCGAGCGCCGCCAGCTCGATCTCCCCCGGACCCGCGTCGGCGGCGAGCGCGACGAGCAGGTCGGACGGCCCGGCGAAGCCGTCGATGCCGACGACGGCCGAGAGCTGGATCTTCGCCTCCTGCACGTAGAGGTTGCCGGGTCCGACGATCACGTCGACCGGGGCGACCGACGCGGTGCCGTACGCGAGCGCGGCGATCGCCTGCGCACCGCCCATCCGGTAGACGCGTTCGACCCCGGTCAGCCTGCAGGTACCGAGGATCGCGGGGTCGATCTCGCCGCCGGGGCCCGGCGGCGCGCAGACGGCGACGTCGATCACGCCGGCGGCGCGGGCGGTGACGACGCCCATCACGACGGTGCTCGGGTACGCGGCCCGGCCGCCCGGTACGTACACGGCCGCGGAGCCGACGGGGACCTCGCGCAGCTTGACGGTGTGCCCCTGGGGCAGCGCGACCGTGCGCTCCTCGCCGACGCCGGCCTCCGCGACCGCGGCGACGTTCGCGATCGCGACCTGCAGCCCGGCGACGAGCTCGAGGGGCATCGTCCGGATCGCCTCGTCGAGCGCCTCGGGCTCGACCCGCAGCGGCGGCGGCTCGGCCCCCGCCGTGTCGAAGCGGCGGGTCAGCTCGGCGAGCGCCTCGTCGCCGCGCTCGCGCACCGCCGCGAGGATCTCCGCCACCTCGGCGGCGACCGACTCCCCGGCGGGCACGAGCTCACGCGCCCGCGCGGCGGCCGCGGCCGGCCCGCCGAGCCGCGCGACCTCGGCGCGGTCGATGCGCAGCAGGTTCATCGCCCGCTCATGCGACGGCCGTCAGCGCGCGCAGCCTGCCCAGCAGCTCGTCGATCGCGGCCGCCTTCAGCTTGTGCGCGACGGGGTTCGCGATCAGCCGCGCCGTGACGACGACGATCTCCTCACGGATCACGAGGTTGTTCTCCCGCAGCGTCGTCCCGGTGGCCGTGAGGTCGACGATCGCCTCGACGATCCCGGTCAGCGGCGCGAGCTCGACCGACCCCTTGACCTCGACGATCTCGGCCTGGCGCCCCGTCTCCTCGAGGTGGCGGGCCGCGATCCGGGGGTACTTGGTCGCGACCCGCATCACTCCCAGGCGGCGCAGCGCCTCCGCGGCGGGGTCGGGACCGGCCTTGCCGGCGAGCACCATCGTGCAGCGGCCGTAGCCGAGGTCCATCAGCTCGTAGACCGCGCGGCCCTGCTCGCCGGGGTGACCCGAGCCGCCGCTCTGCTCGAGCAGCACGTCCTTGCCGGTGACGCCGAGGTCGGCGGCGCCCGACTCGACGTAGGTCGGGACATCGGACGGGCGCATCGTGATCACGCCGATGTCCTCGAACAGGAGCTTGCGGTCGTTCGAGCGGAGCTCGCCGGTGTCGACGCCGAGACGGGTCAGCAGCTCGACCGTCTCGTCGAACAGCGCACCGCGCGGGACCGCGATCGTGAGGCCGCCGAGCGCGCTCACGCGGCGCTCCCGACGGAGCCCGGCGCGGCGCCGTCGCCGACCGCACGGGCGAGCAGCGCGCCGGTTCCGCGCTCCTCGCCGGCGAGCGCGAGGTGGAGGCGGTCGACGCCGAGCGCGAACCCGACGGCGGGCAGCCGGCGCCCGAAGCGGCCGAGCAGGTCGTCGTAGCGGCCGCCGCCGCCGATCGGCGCGCCGAGCCCGGGGTCGTAGACGTCGAACACCGCGCCGGTGTAATAGCCGATGTTCCGCACGAGGCCGAGGTCGAAGATCACCCGCTCGCCCACCTCGGGCTCGAGCAGCTCGTAGACCTCGCGCAGGCCGGCGATGCCGGCGGCGGCCTCAGCGGGAGCGTCGGCGAGCAGCTCCGGGCCCCCGCGGCGCTGCGGGACCTCGAGCAGCAGCTCGCGCGCCTCGCCCGCCACCCCGGATTCGGTCAGCCGCTGCTCGAGCTCGACGAAGTCGCGCGTCACGAGCGCCCGCATCAGCCCCTCGCGCGCATCCCCGGGAACCTGCAAGCTGGCCATCAGCGCCGGGTACAGGGAGGCGTCGCCGAGACCGATCCTGTAGTCCTTCAAGCCGGTCGCGTCGAGCGAGTGGCAGAGCACGGTGAGCGCCTCCGCGGTCCCGGCCGGGGCGGGCGCTCCGATCAGCTCGATCCCGGCCTGGAGCAGCTCCCGCGGCTGCCCGCGCTGCGGCGCGACGCCGCGGTAGCAGTGGGCGAAGTAGCAGAACCGCAGGGGCGGCTCGGCGGTCGCATAGCGGCTCGCGACGACGCGGGCGATCGGCACGGTCATGTCGGAGCGCAGCACGAGCACCGCGCCGGACTCGTCGAACACGCGGTACGCAGGCTTCGCCTCGGCCATGTCGGCGCGCGCCAGCACCGACTCGTACTCGAGCGCAGGGGTGTAGACCTCGCCGTAGCCGTGGCGCTCGAAGACGCCGCGGAGGGCGTCGGTGATCGCGCGCGCCTCGCGCAGCTCGTCGGGCAGCACGTCGCGCGTGCCGCTGGGGATCGGGTGGATCATCGCGATCCCGGAGGTTACGCGTGAACCGGCTCTGTGGCGACGCGCTCGATGTGCGCGCCGAGCTCCCGCAGGCGCTCGTCGATCCGCTCGTAACCGCGGTCGATCTGGCGGATGTTGCCGATCTCGCTGCGGCCCTCGGCGCACAGCGCCGCGAGCAGCATCGCCATGCCGGCGCGGATGTCGGGCGACTCCACGCGCTCGCCGCGCAGGCGGCGGGGCCCGGTCACGATCGCGCGGTGCGGGTCGCACATCACGATGTCGGCGCCCATCAGGATCAGCTTGTCGGCGAAGATCAGGCGGTTCTCGAACATCCACTCGTGGATCAGGATCGAACCCTCTGCCTGGGTCGCGAGCGCGACGGCGATCGAGGTCAGATCGGCCGGGAACGCGGGCCACGGACCGTCCTGGATCTTGCTCTTGTACTCGCCGACGTCGGCCTGGACGACGAGCTTCTGACCGCCGGGCACGACGACGTCGTTGTCGTGCAGCTCGGAGCGAAGGCCGAGGCGCTCGAACACGAGCCTGATCATCCGCAGGTCGTCGGGGACGGTGTCCTTGATCCGCAGTTCGCCGCCCGTCACGCCCGCGAGCGCCATGAAGCTGCCGATCTCGATGTGGTCCGGAGCGACGTCGTGCTCGCAGCCGTGGAGGCGCTCGGCGCCGTTGATCGTGAGCAGGTTCGATCCGATCCCCTGGATGTCGGCGCCCATCTTCACGAGCATCCGGGCGAGGTCCTGGATGTGGGGCTCGCACGCGGCGTTGCCGATCACGGTCGTTCCGGGGATCAGCGCGGCGGCCATCAGCGCGTTCTCCGTCGCCATCACCGAGGGCTCGTCCATGAACACGTCGCACGGCTGTAGCCCGCGGGGGGCGCTGAGCACGATCTCGCGGCCGGTCTCCGCGCTGGCGCCCATCGCGCGGAACGCGTCGAGGTGCGGGTCGAGCCGGCGGCGGCCGATCACGTCGCCGCCGGGGGGCGGCATCACCGCCCGGTGGAAGCGGGCGAGCAGCGGCCCGGCGAGCAGGAACGAGGCGCGGATCAGTTCGGCGAGCTCCCGGTCGATCTCGACGCCGCGCACGTTCGCGGCGGAGAGCGTGACCTCGTTCGGTCCGCGCCAGGCGACCTCGACGCCGATCGCGGAGAGGATCTCGAGCATCGCGTCGACGTCCCGGATGCGCGGGACGTTGCGCACGACGACCTCCTCGTCGGTGAGGAGGCTGGAGGCGAGGATCGGCAGGGCGCCGTTCTTGTTGCCGGCCGGGACCATCGTGCCCGACAGCGGCGCGCCGCCTTCGATGACGAACTTCTCCATAAGCTTGCGGCGCCGCGAGCGGGCGACGATCGGGCCGGCATCGTGGCGTTCGAAGAGCGTAACAGCCATATCGGGATCGGAGTTCGCCTCGCGCGGCCCGGCCCCTGCATCGGCTCGGGATCGAGCGCCGCGGGGCCTCCTGCGGCGCTCGAGAACCCCGCCGTTGCAACGCGCGTTGCAGGCGGGACGGCCGGAAATCCGCTCTCTGACGCGGTTTCCGCGCTGCGAGAAGCAATCGTACACGTGTTCGCCCCGCTTCCGTCCGCGAGCGGTCGTACCTTACGAACACATGTTCTCATCACTGCGGACATCGCCACTTGCCCAGCGGACTCTCGGAGCGCTGGATCTGGCCCGCTCGTTCCTCATGCTCGAGGACGACGAACGCGTCGACTGGGAGGTCGACCGGAACGAGCTATCTGCGCCGATCCACCCGCACCGAGCGCCGCTGCGCAGGCGGTGGCGGCAAAGGCGTCCCGGCATGCTGCCGGGCGCCAGGCAGGATTGCCTGTGCCCCACCGAATCCGGCGTGCCGCGCGTGAGCGGGACGACCGTCTCCGGCCCTGAGGGGCACAGGCGGCCCGGGCGGACGGAGACACGCCCGGGCCGCCTGTGTGCTTCACGGCAGGACGAACGGCACCGCTAGCGTTCGCGGGACCGGTCGAGAGGCGGCGCAGCGACGGAGCAGCGCATCACCCCGATCACGCTCGGCGTCGAGACCTCGGCCGGGCGTGTGCCTTCTGCGAGGCGCTCGGCTGGCGCAGCGGCGCGTCGACCCAGACGGCCACCCGTGGGGGGTCGCGCAGAGCCCTCACTGGGGAGCTCGACGAGCAGGGACATGGTGGCGCTCCCCGAGTAGCGAGGGCATCCGGCGCCTTAAACGAGTCGAGCCGCCTCGCGGGCGGCTCGACTGTACTGCTTCTGAAAAAA
>CAWFQR010000012.1:0-11007 GCA_963818035.1 uncultured Solirubrobacteraceae bacterium | reverse complement strand
GGTCGGCCGCGAGTCCCGGCCGCTGGACGACGGCGAGCGGGCGATGCTCGAGCGGCTCGCCGACGATCAGCGGGTCGCCTTCGCGCTGCATGGCCTCGACCACCGCACGCGGCACGCCTCGTCGCGGCGCCACAGCGAGCTGACCGGGCTCGACCGTGAGGCGACCGGCCGGCTGCTCGACACGGCGATGGCGGAGCTGGCGCCGCTCGGGATCGAGCCGCGGGTGTTCGTGCCCCCCTACAACCGCTTCGACGCGGGGCAGTACGAGCTGCTCGCGCGCCGCTTCGACGTCGTCTGCGGGGGACCGGAGTCGATCGGGCTGCTCGGCTTCCACCGCACCCCGCTGTGGCGCGGGCAGGCCGTGTACCTGCCGTCGTACGAGCCGCTCTACGGCCACGCCCGGGAGGTGCGCCCGGCTGCGCGCCGCCTGATCTCGGCGGCGGACGGGCTCTGGGCCCCGATCGTGCTGCACTGGGGCTGGGAGGCCGACGAGGACTGGGAGGAGCTCGAGCTGCTGGCCGCCGAGATCGCCCCTTACGCTGCTCGCTGGCACGACTTCCTGGCCGAGGTCGCCGCGAGCGCCGAGGAGTGACCCGACGCCGCGCGATCGCGCGCATGTACGTTCGCTGACCGGACGGCGCGCGCCGGACCGGCGCCGTCGCGCCGCGGACGTTCGTATGCTTCCCCGCGTGAGCGGCGCAGCGACGATGGGGGCCCAGTGAAGCGGGCCGTGATCCTCGCGGGCGGCGAAGGGACGCGCCTGCGGCCCTACACGACCGTCCTGCCGAAGCCGCTGATGCCGATCGGCGACCGGCCCGTGCTGGACATCGTGGTGCGCCAGCTCAAGGCTCACGGCTTCGAGCGGATCACGATCGCGACGGGCTACCTGGCCGAGCTGATCGAGGCGTTCTTCGGCGCCGGGGACCGCTACGGCATCCCGATCGACTACTACCGGGAGCAGGAGCCGCTCGGGACCGTCGGGGCGCTGGCCCTGATCGACGACCTCGCGGACGAAGACGTGCTGGTGATGAACGGCGACGTGCTGACCGACCTCGACTACGCCGCGTTGCTGGCCGACCACAAGAGCAGCGGCGCGGCGGCGACGATCGCCACCAAGACCCGGCACCTGCAGGTGTCGCTCGGCGTGCTGCGGTTCGGCGACGGTGGCGATCCGACGCGGCTGACCGGCTACGACGAGAAGCCGACGATCGACTACACGGCGAGCATGGGCGTGTACTGCTTCGCGCCCCGCGCGCTGAGCCTGATCGAGCCTCAGGTGCGGCTCGACTTCCCCGACCTCGTGCTGCGCCTGATCGACCACGGCGACATCGTCCGCGCCTGGCCGAGCGACGACTACTGGCTCGACATCGGGCGCCACGACGACTACGAGCAGGCGCAGGAGGAGTTCGAGTCCGTCCGCGACCGGCTGATCCCGAACGAATGAGGGGACGCCGCCATCTCGCCGCTGCCCGGTCGTGACGGCGTGACACCTGAGTCCGCGGCCCCCCAGACCGACGGGGCCCGTCCTCGAGCCGTGATCACCGGCCTGACCGGGCAGGACGGCTCGTTCCTGGCCGAGCTGCTGCTGGAGAAGGGCTACGAGGTGACCGGGATCGTGCGCCGCGACCCGGCCGCGCCGCTCGGCTGCTCGGAGCACCTCCGGGGCCGCGTCGCGGTGGTGCAGGTGGACCTGCTCGACGGTGGGGCGCTGCGTGCGGCGCTCGAGCGTGCGCAGCCGCGGGAGCTGTACCACCTCGCCTCGCCTTCGTTCGTGCCGCAGACGTGGGACTCGCCCTCGGAGGCGCTGAACGCGATCGCCGGGACGACCGCGAGGATCCTCGAGGCGGTCCGCGAGCTCGATCGGGAGATCAGGGTGCTGGCCGCGTCCTCGAGCGCGATCTTCGGAGAGACTCCGGAGAGCCCGCAGAACGAGGACACGCCGTGCCATCCGACCAGCCCGTACGGAGTCGCGAAGCTGGCGGTCCACGAGCTCGTCGGGTTGATGCGCGAGCGCGACGGCCTGCACGCGACGTCGGCGATCTTCAACAACCACGAGTCCGAGCGGCGCCCCGCGCACTTCGTGACGCGGAAGATCACCCGTGGCGCCGCGTCGATCAAGCTGGGCCTGCAGGACGAGCTGTGGCTGGGCGACCTCGACGCGGTCCGCGACTGGTCGTTCGCGGGGGACATGATGGACGCCGCCTGGTTGGCGCTGCAGCAGCAGGAGAGCTCCGACTACGTGTTCGCGAGCGGCGTCGGACACACGGTGCGGGAGTTCGTCGAGGCAGCGTTCGGAGCGCTCGGGCTCGACGCCTCCGAGTACGTCCGCCGGGATCCCGAGCTGCTGCGCGGGCCCGAGACGACGCTCAACGTCGGCGACTCGTCCCGGGCGCGGCGCGAGCTCGGCTGGGAGCCGAAGCTGACCTTCGAGGATCTGGTCGAGCGGATGGTCGCCTTCGACCTGAGAAGCGTCCAGCAGGAGTCCGAAGCCGACCCTTCGTCCCAGCCGGCCCGCTGAGCGGACACGCGCGGCGGGGAGCGGCGCGCGGGCTCGACACGTTCCTCGAAGGCCGCTGTCTAGGCCAGGCCGATCACGGACAGCAGCGCGCGCTGCATCTTCTGGCCCGCGAGCCACCCGTCGTCGCGCAGGCGCCGCCGGAGCCCGGTCCCCTCGACGTTGAAGCGCCGCGCCATCCGCGCGGGATCGGCGAGGTCGCGACGGAGCCGTCCCTCGTGTCCGGCGAGGATCTCCCGGGCCGCGCGCCGCAGGCTCAGCCCCTTCTCGGAGGGCAGGTGCCATAGCCCGTATCGCGTCGGCTCCTCGACGGGGGGCGCGCCATGGCGCGGGCCCGTGAGGATCCGTCGCACGACGTGCGAGAGCTCCTCGTAGGAGACCCGGCCCAGCGCGCCGGCGAGCGTCAGGATCTGCTCCTCCGTCGGTAGCGCTTCCCCGCGGCCGGAGAGCAGCTCGTCGATCTCCTCGCAGGCGCTCACGAGCTCACGCAACGGGGCGGGACGGCCGGTCAGGAGCTCGCCGCCGATCCACGGCGGCAGCGCCTCCCCGGAGCCGCCCATCGCGCCCGCCATCTCGCCGAGGGCGCGACGAGTGGTGCCGGGCCCTCCGGAGCCGACGGGGTCCCACTCGGGGGGGTAGAGGATCTCGACGTGACCGATCCGGGGCGGCGCCGGCGCCGCGGCGAACACCGACGGCGGATCGACCCATACGCAGTCGAGGTCCGTCAGCCAGACCTGGCGATCGCCGGGCTGCCCGGCGCACGCGGCGAGAATCGCGTCGAGCAGGTAACGCGAGGACATGTAGGTGGCGAGGTGAGCCGCCCCGGCACCGGGCCGGTGCCGGTAATCGGCTCGGACGATCGCGACGCCCAGCGTCCGCAGCCGCTCGACGAGCCGCACGCCCTCGCGGCCGATCGCCTGCGGCTCGGTCGTGTTGATCACGAGCGCCATCTCGCAGTCGGTCTCCCGCAGGGCCAGTGAGGCAGCCTGCGTCACGGCGCACTCGAGGTACCGCGCGGCGACCCGGGCTGAGGACGGCGCGGAGCGCGCGGTCGGATAGTGGAACGACTCCCCCACGTCGTGGACGTACAGGTACTGGACGACGAGCGGCGAGGTCATCAAGACGCTCGGCGGAAGCTCCCGAACGTGAAGTCGGCGCCGGGGAAGACGTGGTCGCGCGAGCGAAGGGGGACGGTGTGGAAGACGCCGCCGCGCTCCGCGCACAGCCGCTGGAGCGTGCCGGCCTGGCCGGAGCTGCAGTCGATCAGCAGCAGCTCCTGGGCGGCGTGGTCGAGCGCGGCGCCGAACTCGTGCAGCTGGTTCTCCTCGGTGTGGATCGTGTCCTGGAAGAGGATCCCGATCTCGCGCCCGGCGAGCGCGGGCCGCAGCGTCTGCGAGGTCGAGCCGTGGTAGCGCTGCCACGGCTCGCGCAGCCGCTCGCGCACGAGCCATCCGGCGTGACGGCTGAAGTCGAACGACAGCAGCTCGCCGGGATGCCCTTCGGCGCCGTTGCGCTCGAGCGCGCGCAGCAGCGTCAGCGAGCCGAGGCCCATGTGGATGCCCGTCTCGACGACGACCGCGGGCTTCTTCGCGCGGACGATCAGGTACCACGGCAGCCGGGTGCCGATCGGCATGCGGCGCTTCGCCTCGATCCGCCAGCGCACGTGCCGCGAGAGCTCCCGGCCGAGCTCGGGGTCGGTGCGGGTCTCCGCGGCGTAGCCCTCGAGCTCCTCGACCGGGACCGCGAGCGCCTCCGCGAGCGAGCTGATCGTCACGTGCTCGTCGCTCAAATCGTAGGAGAAGCTCTCGAGCTCGGGGTCGAGCAGCACATAGGCGAGCGTGCGCACCGGCCCGACGCCGGCGCCGAAGCCCTTCGCGAGCCGGTACTTCGTGATCCACCGCAACCGGCCGACGAGGTGCAGCCGCACGAGCCAGTCCTGCGGCACCGCGCGCTTGACGCGGTCCTTGACGCCGACCGCGCCGAGTGCGACGCCGCGCAACGCGCCGGCCACCCAGGGCCGCTCCGATGCGTCGATGCGGTCCCGCAGGACGGTGGCCCCGCCGACGATCGCGTGGGCGTCAAGCATCGCGAACAGCGTTGCAGACGGCTGTCACGACCGTGTCGGTCGCCCGCTCGTCCATCGTCGAGGTGAGGGGGATCGCGCAGTGGCGCTCCGCGGCCTGCTCGCAGCCGGGCAGCCCTCCGTCCGGGGCCAGCTCGGCCCAGCCGGTGAAGCGGTGCAGCGCGGGGTACCAGGTGGTCTGCACGCCCTGATCCTTGAGCCGTTCGCGGAACGCGTCGCGAGCCTCACGGTCGGCGAGCAGGACCGGGAACGCGAAGTGGCTCGAGCGGCGCACGGCCTCGTCGTCGAACGCGAGCTCGAGACCCTCCAGGTCGGCGAACCGCTCGCGGTAGGTCTCGACGATCTCGCGCCGCTTGGCGATGTCGCAGACCAGCCGCGGGAGGCGGCTCAGCCCGAGCGCGGCGCGCGGCTCGTCGATGCGGTAGTTGAAGCCGACGTCGACGACGTCGTATGTGTCGGTGCGCCCCGTATGGCGGTCCCACGTGCCGCTCGTCATCGCGTGCGAGCGCAGCAGCCGGACGCGCTGTGCGAGCTCGTCGTCGGCGGTCGTGATCATCCCGCCCTCGCCGACGCACAGCTGCTTCTTGGAGAAGAAGGAGAAGGCACCGAGGTCTCCGATCGTGCCGGCCTGGCGGCCGTCGCAGTCGATCTCGGCGCAGATCGCCTGCGCGCAGTCCTCGATCAGCACCAGGCCGTGCTCGTCGCAAAGCTCCCGCAGCGCGAGCACGTCCGCGGGGTACCCGCAGAAGTGCACGGCGATCACGGCGCGGGTGCGCGGCGTGATGCGCCGGCGCACGTCCTCGACGTCGACGTTGAAGTCGTGCGGTCCCTTGACGTCGCACAGGACCGGCGTCGCGCCGACGTAGCGAGCTGCGCTGGCGCTGGCGACGAACGTGAAGGCCGGCACGATCACCTCGTCACCCGGGCCCAGGCCCGCTGCGCGGCACGCGAGATGCAGGGCGGCGGTGCCGCTCGACACAGCGATCGCGTGGGGCGAGCCCACCCGCTCCGCGAGCGCCTCCTCGAACTCGGCGGTACGCGGGCCGAGCGTCAGCCAGCCGGAGCGCAGCACCTCGACGACCGCCGCGACGTCCTCCTCGGTGACTGCGATGTCCGTGAGCGGGACCTTCCAACCGTTCTGCATCTTGCATTCCCCCCGGATTGCTCGTGGGGCCCCGTCAGGGGCTCGTTTACCCCTCACGGGATGTTTCGATACCGCCTGTCGAAGGGGTCCCCGAAGCGCTGCTCGTCGAGCGCCGTGAGGATCTCGCCGATCCCGTCCGGCACCGTCATCAGCGTCTCGAACCCGAGCTCCGCCCGGATCTTGTCGAACGACACCTTGTAGTCGCGCGGGTCCTCGTCCTTCTTGACGTAGGAGACCCGGCCGCGGTCGGTCTGCCTGCCGATCTCCTCGACGATGTCGAGCTTGCGGTAGTTCTCGCCGGAGCGGCCGGCGTTGAAGACGTTGCTCGCGACCTTCTCGACGGGCGCCTCGAGCACCGTGCGGACGGCGCGGCCGGCGTCGCGGACGTGGATGTACGGGCGCCAGAACTGCTCGCCGAAGACTTCGAGGTCGCGGTCCGCCCACAGTTCGCGGGTGAACTCGTTGACGGTCAGGTCGAAGCGCATCCGCCGCCCGACGCCGTAGACGGTGGCGAAGCGCAGGCAGGTGGGGGCGAGGCCGTCGCTGGAGCCGCCGCCGAGGATCAGCTTCTCCATCCCGACCTTCTGCTCGGCGTAGAGCGATACCGGGCGCAGCTCGCCGTCCTCGGTGATCGGCACCGTCGGGTCCGCCATGCGGCCGTAGTTCGAGCAGGTCGAGGCGAACACGAGCCGTTTGACGCCGGCCGCGGAGGCGTCGGCGACGAGCGCCTCGGTCGCCTTGACGTTGACCTCGTCGGACTCCGCGGGATCGAGCGCGCAGGCCGGGTCGCCGACGATCGCGGCGAGGTGCACGACCGCGTCGGCGCCGTCGAGTGCGCGGGCCCGCGCGGCCGCGTCGCGGATGTCGCCGCGGATCACCTCGACGCCGGCCGCCTCCTGCTCCGAGGCGATGTCCTCCTGCCCGTGCAGCAGCGAGTCGAGGACGCGCACCTTGTGCCCGCCCGAGCTCAGCTCCTGCGCGAGCAGCGAGCCGATGTAGCCGCTGCCGCCGGTGATCAAGGTCGTGCCCAAGTCGTGCTTCCTCTCTTGTCCGTTGGGGTCCGCGGAGCGGCGAGCGCCGCAATCGTACAGCCGCTATCGGCAAGGCCCAGAGCGCGCTTGAGCGGGGTCGGAGCGTCCCGTCGCGGCGGGCTGTCCGGATGCGGACATGCGCGGAGACAGGCGTGCTCAGACGGGGCGCCGGCCGGCGGCGGCGGCGTGCAGCAGCTCAGCGAGCAGCGGGAACTGGCGTCTGGCGTCGTAGCGGGCTTCGGCCAGCGCCCGGCCGGCCGCGCCCATCTCCCGCCGCCTCGCGGGGTCCCCGAGCAGCGCGTCCAGCGCGCCGCGCAGCCCGCGGCGATCGCCGGGCTCGACGATCAGACCGGCCTCGCCGCCGCCGAGCATCTCCGGGATCGCCCCGACCGCGGTGCCGACGACCGGCGTTCCGCAGGCGAGCGCCTCGAGCACCACCCAGGGGCTCGCGTCGCCGAGGCTCGGCAGGCACAGCACGTCGGCCTGCTGGTGCAGGGCGAGCAGCTCGGGGTCGGCCGGCTCGAGGCGGTGCACGCGAAGCCCCGGCCGTGGCTCGACCTCCGCCGGCGTGACGAGATCCAGCTCGGCCGTGACGCCCAGCATCCCCTCCATCGCCGCGAGGAGGTCGGGCCCGCCCTTCTCGTCGTAGCGGCCGCCGATGAACAGCACGCGGGGCCGCTCGCGAGGCTCGTGGGGGGCCGGCCGGTAGCGCTCGAGGTCGACGCCGGGGTGGTGCGCGACGACCCGCGCGCGCGGCTCCTCCCGCTGCACGCCGTCGCGCGCCCACTCCGACCAGGCGACCACCTGCGCGGCCCCGGCGAACGCACGCCGCTCGAGCATTCGGCTCACCGCCGTCTCGCGCGCCGATCCCCGCCGGTCGGCCCAGGCGGGCATCCGCCCCCACTGCTCCACCGCCGCGTCGACCGACAGCACGAACGGCACCCGGCGCATCTGCGCGCCCGACAGCAGCGCCACCGAGTGGCTGTGCACGTGCACCACGTCCGGCCGCGAGGCGGCGATCCCGCGCTCGAGCGCGCGCCGCGCGCGCACCGCCTGCACAAGGTGCCAGCGGAGCGTGCGCTGGTCGAGGTTCAGCTTCGAAAGGCCCGGCACCGGCCTCGTCGCGAGCGCCATCCCGGCCGGGCCCAGCGGCTCGAGCCCGCTGAAGCTTCCCTGCAGCGACGGGTCCGCGTCGAGCCCCGTCCGCAGCGCGCCCGCCAGCTGACCCTGCCCGAGCACGTACTTGCCGAGGTTGCCCTCGTTGAAGAACAGCACCCGCAACGGCAGCGCGCTCACCGCCCCCGTGCTCCGGTGACCGTGGACGCCACGCCCGAGGGCAGGGTCGTGGATCTCTGCTCGGTCGTGCTCATCGGGCGGTCCGGGTCGCGCGCTCCCTGCCGAGAGCGCTGGCCGCGCGGCCCATCGGCGACGAGCCTACTGCTCCGCGCCCGCGTCTCCGATGATGAAGGGTATCGTGGGCACCCCCGCCGACAGCCTCGAGGAGATGCCGGTGACGACTGCCCGCAACGTGACCCGTCAGCGAGCGGGGTCGGACATCCTGATCCAGATCGCCTCGCGCGTGGCGAACCTCGCGATCGGCACGGTCGTCACAGCGATGCTCGTCCGGACGCTCGGCACGGCGCTCTACGGGCAGTGGTCGACGCTGTTCTTCGTGCTCGCCCTGGTCGGCTTCTTCGCGAGTTTCGGAATCGAAGAAATCGCCGTCCGCGAAGCCGCACGCGACCCCGACCGAGAGCTCGAGTGGCTCGGCTCCGTGCTCGCGGTCCGCCTGATCACGGTCGTGCCCGTGATGCTCTGCTCGCTCGTCACCGTGCTGGTGCTCCAGCAGAGCCACGAAATGCTGATCGCCGGCCTCGTGATGGTCGTCGCGATGCCGTTCGGCGGCCTCTCCGCGACCGCCCTGATCTTCCGCCTGCGCGTCGACAACCGCTGGCCGATGGTCGTGCTGACGGTGCGCAGCGTGCTGTGGGGCGTGGCCGTGCTGATCACCTACCTCGAGCACGGAACGATGATCGCGCTCGCGATCGCGCTGGTCTCGACGAACATGGTCGCCGACGTCGTCCAGCTCGTCGCCGCCCGCAGGGCCGCGGGCGGAATGGTGCGCCCGACCCGCAGGCACATCCGCGCGCTCGTCACCAGCGCGCTGCCCGTCGGCATCTCCGGGGTGCTCGTGATCTCCTACGCGCGCATCGACCAGGTGATCGTGTTCGTGATCCGCGGCTCGACCGCCGCCGGTCTGTACGGGTCGGTGAACATGCTGCTCGACGCCGCGCACTTCGTGCCCGGCTCGATCCTGGTGACGATGGCGCCGGTGATCGCCGCGTCCTGGCCTCACGACCCCGAGCGCATGCGAAGCGCTGCACGCCAGACGCTCGAGCTGCTGTGCATCGGCTCGTTCGGGGCGCTCGCGTTCGCGACCGTCGCCGCGGCCCCGATCGTGCGGCTCGTGTTCGGCGCGCAGTTCGCCGGCTCCGCCTCGGTGCTGCCCGTGCTCAGCGGCGCCTTCGTGCTGATGTCGTTCGGCTACCTCGTCGACAACCTGATGCTCGTGCTCGGCAAACAGCGGCGCCGGGTACGCATCGGCCTCGTCGCGCTCGTCGTCAACGTCGCGGGCAACCTCGCGCTCGTCCCCTCCTTCGGCTACGTCGCTGCGGCCTGGATGACGCTCGCGACGGAGGCCGTGGTGCTCGTGATGGCGAGCCGGATCGTGATCGGCGAGCTCGAGCTGCGCCGCCTCCCGATCGGCCGCATCGGTCGCACCGCTGCCTGTGCGCTGGTGCTCGGCGGGGAGCTCGCCGTCGCCAGGGCGCTGTCGGCGCCGCTCGGCCTGCTCGTCGTGATCGCCTGCCTCACGTACCCCGCGCTGCTGCTCGCGCTCGGCGCGATGTCCCGCGACGACGTGGCGACGATCCTCAAACGCCGTGCGCCGGCCTAGCGGACGATGCGCATCCTGATCGTCTCGAACCTGTTCCCGCCTGTGGCCCGAGGCGGATACGAGCTCGAGTGCGGGGCCGTCGCCGAGCACCTCGCACAGAGCCACGAGGTCACCGTCCTGACCAGCGCCTTCGAGGCCGGCCGGACGCCGGAGCGCTCGGATGTGATCCGCGAGCTGCCGTTCCTCCGCGGCGACGCCCGCGGCGCTCTGCAGGCGCCGTCGGCCGCGCTGCGCGCGGTCGAGATCGCCCGCCGCGCGCTCGCCCGGGAGCCGGACCTCGTGTACGTGTGGAACGGCGCCTCGATCCCCCACGCCGCGCTGCGCGTGCTCGCAGACAGCCCCGCACCGATCGCGTTCCGGGTCTGCGAGCACTGGTTCGGCGGCATCTTCGCCCGCGACCAGTTCATGCGCGAGCTGCTGCCGGGCGCGCGGAGCCCGGCCCGCGCCGCCTGGTCGGCCGGCTGCCGCGCGCTGAACCGCCTGCCGGCGCTGCGCCTCGACCCCCGCGCGCCGCTGCGCACCGCGCTGTCCTGGAACTCCGAGTCGCTGCGCCGCGCCGTCCCGGTGCCACCGTTCGCGGAGGTCGCGCTCGAGGCCGTCCAGCACCCCCGCCCCCGCACGCCGAGCGTTTCGAAGCCGTCGAGCGGGCGCCGGCGAGGGACCCCGAGATCGTGTTCCTGGGTCGCGTCACGCCCTACAAGGGGGTTTCCGTCGCGATCGAGGCGCTGGCCCGGCTGCGTTCCGGCCGTCACCCCTCGGCGCGGCTCGTGGTGGTCGGCCCCGAGGAGCCGGGCCACGCCGCGAGCTGCGCGAGCTCGCCGAGCGGCTCGGCGTCGGCGGCGCCGTCTCCTGGCGTGGCCGGCTCGCGCCCGAGGGCGCGGCGGCGGCGCTCGCCTCCGCCTCGGCGCTGATCGTGCCGTCGCTGTGGGACGAGCCGTTCGGCCTCGTCGCGATCGAGGGGGCGCTCGCGAGGGTCCCGGTCGTCGCCGCCGACGTCGGCGGCATCGGCGAGGGCCTGCACGACGAGGAGCACGCCCTGCTGTTCGGCCGCGGCGACGCCGATGCGGCGGCGTCGTCGCTCGAGCGGGTGCTCGGCGACGAGTCGGGCACCGCCGAGCGCGTGCGCCGTGCGCTCGTCCGCGCCCGCGAGTTCGCGATCGCGCCCTACCTCGACGGGCAGCAGGAGTTCGTGCAGGCGGCGCACGACGCGCTGGCGGGGCCCCGCAGGTGACGCCTCGCCGGCAGGGGAGCTGCGTCGCGCCTGCGTCGCTGGCGGGG
>CAWFQR010000011.1:0-23154 GCA_963818035.1 uncultured Solirubrobacteraceae bacterium | reverse complement strand
CCAGACCCCGCCGGGTGCTCCGTCCACCCCCGGCGCCGCTCCGGGCGCGCCTGCTCCGGCGGCCACCCCACGCGCGCCGGTCCCGCCCGGACAGGGCCCGCAGCCGATCCCATGGCACCAACCCGCCGCGAAGCCGATCGGCGCCACGGCCTCGGCTGCCGCCGCCCAACGCGCGCAGGATCAGCCGGCGGCTCAGAACGGCGCCGCCCAAGCCCCGGTGCAGGCGCCGCCGGTGACCCCGGCGCCCGCGACGGCGGCTGCTGCCGCCGCCTCCGCCACGGCAGTCGGAGCCCCGCCCGCGTCGGCGCCGCCCGCGCCCAAGCCTCCGCCCGCCGCGGCGACGCCGCCTGCGCCGCGGCCCCCGGCCCCCCTCGGGCGCCCACGCCCCCGGCCGCCGCCGAGCAGGCGACGCGGGCGCGCCCGCCGCTGCCTCCGGCCCCGGCCGCCCCCCGCCGCACCGTCCGCACGGAGTCTGCCGGCGCCGCGTCCGCTTCGCGCGCCGCGACACCGCCGCCCGTCAGCGCCGAGGCCGCCCGCGCGAGCCGCCGCGCGGCCGAGCGCGACACGGGCGGACGCTCGTCTCGCCGCATGCTGATCCTCGCCGCCGGGGTCGTCGTCGTGATCGCGCTCGTTGTCGTGTTCGCGACGAAAGGCGGCTCGACCGCGAAACACGGCCTCACGAACGCCTCGACGCCGACCGGCATCACGACGACCACGACCACGTCTTCGAAGAAGAAGTCGAGCAGCCACCAGACGAAACCCGCGAAACCGGCCACGCCGCCCGCCGAACTCAGCGTCGTCGTGCTCAACGGGACCGAAACGACCGGGCTCGCCCACCGCATCTCGACCGAACTGCAGCAGGCCGGCTACTCCCAGGCGAACGCGCTGTTCTCGCGCCCGCCGGGGACCAACGAAGTCACCGTCGTCGAGTACGCGAGCGGACATCAGGCTGACGCGCAGGAGGTTGCGCATTCCCTGTCGGTGAGCCGCGTGCAGCCGATGGAACAGGCCGTCACGGTGCTGGCGGGGTCGGCGAAGGTGGTGGTCATCGCGGGCGCCGACAGGGCCACGACCGGCACCTCGACGCCATAGGCGCGTTCCTGGACATCCCGGCGCGGTCCTCGAAGCCGCGCGAGCAGGGGATCACCCACGTGATCGACCGCGGCCTGTCGGTCGCCGAGGTCGACGGCCTGCTCGAGGTCGCGGGCGACAGCGTCGACGTCGTCAAGCTCGGCTGGGGGACGGCGGTCGTGACCGGCAACCTCCGCCCGAAGCTCGACCGCTATGCCGCCCGCGGGATCCCCGTCGTGCTCGGCGGGACGCTCACCGAGGTCGCGATCAGGCAGGGACGGGTCGACGGGCTCGTCGAGTGGCTGCGCGAGCTCGGCCTGCGGCACGTCGAGATCTCCGACGGCACGATCGAGCTCGAGCCCGACGTCAAGCGCGGGCTGATCGAACGCCTCGCCGAGGAGTTCATCGTGTTCGCCGAGGTCGGCTCGAAGGACGTCGACTTCATCATGGCGCCGTACGTCTGGGTCGAACAGATCGAGCGCGACCTCGAGGCGGGCGCGTGGAAGGTGATCGCCGAGGCTCGCGAGTCGGGCACCGCCGGTATCTACCGCGCGAACGGCGAACCGCGCACGGGGCTGATCGAGGAGATCGCGCACTCGGTGGACCCCGGCCGATTGATCTTCGACGCGCCGCAGCAGGCCCAGCAGGTGTGGCTGCTCAAGCACTTCGGCACCGAGTGCAACCTCGGCAACATCGCCCCGGCCGACGTGCTCTCGCTCGAGACCCTGCGCCTCGGGCTGCGCTCCGACACGGTCGAGCGTTTCGCGCTGGGCGGCGGCGATTGAACGCATCCGCGGCGGGGGCCGGGGGTGACGCCGCGCGGAGTGCCGACCCGCTCGCGCGGTGGGTGTTCGCGGCGCTCGTCGTCGCCTGTTTCGCCGCGTTCATCCTCACCCAGCGCCTGAAGCACTCGCCGACCGCGGTCCAGCGGTTCGAGCTGACGCCGACGTTCTCGCCCACCGGGCGTCACCGGGAAGAGAAGATCTCGTTCAAGCTCTCGCACGCCGAACTGGCGACGGTCGCCGTGATCGATGCCGACGGGAACGTCGTGGCGACATTGCTGCGCCGCTATCCCGTCCCGCGTTACAAACAGCTCTCGCTGCGGTGGAACGGACGCCGCGGCAGCGCCAGCGGCTACCGGGTGCTCGAGACACCCGATGGCCACTCCTACCTGGTCCCGGCGATCGCCGGCCCGATCGCGCCCGCCGGCGAATACCGGGTGAGGGTGACGCTGAGTCGCCGCTCGGTGCCGGTGCTCTCGCCGCGCAGCTTCACGCTGGTGGGGCGATGATCGCGCCGGCGGCTACGAGCCTGCCCTCGACGGGGACGCTGATCGTGCTCGGAGCGCTCTGCGCGGTGGCGGTCGCAGTGCTCGCCGTGCTGATGCGCCGCCGCCCCGATGCGTTCCCGCTGCTCGCGGTGCTGGCGCTGCCGTTCCGCGTGCCGATCTCCGCGTCCGGGCGCACGATCAACCTGCTCGTCCCGCTCTACGTCGTGATCGCCGCCGGGGTGCTCGTGCTGCTGTTGCCGCAGCTGCTTGCGCGCCGGCGCGGGTCGGCGCCCGGGGCGGTCGCTGCCGGAGGGGACGATCCCGCCGCGCGGCGCCTGCAGTGGCTGCTGCTCGGCGCGGTCGCGCTGTACGTCGTGCAGATCGCCTACTCCCCCGACCGCGCGAAGGCGGCCGAGAACGTCGCCTTCTTCTACGTCCCCTTCGGCCTGCTGTTCGTGCTGCTGCGGGACGTGCGCTGGACGCGGGCGCTGCTGCTGCGCTGCCTCGGGCTGCTCGTCGTGGTCGCGGTGCTGTTGGCCGGTGTCGGCTTCGTCGAGTACGCCCGCAAGAGCCTGTTCCTGAACCCGAAGCTCGTCGCGGCGAACGAGTACGACAACTACTTCCGCGTCAACTCGCTGTTCTTCGACCCGAGCATCTACGGCCGCTTCCTGATGCTCGTGATGCTGTGCGTGATGACCGGCGTGCTGTGGGGCGGCCGCCGCGAGGCGAAGCTCGGCGCCGCGGTGCTCGCGTGGCTGCTGGCGGGGATGATCACCTCCTTCTCGCAGTCGAGCATCGCCGCGCTGCTGCTCGGTCTCGCTGTGCTGGCGGCGTTCATGTGGGGCCTCGAACGCACGGCGATCGTCGCCGTGGTGCTGCTCGTCCTCGCCGCGGCGGTGGTGCTGCTCGCTCCGAAGAGCACGCACCTCACCGGCGGCTCGACGAACAACGCGACGAGCGGCCGCGCGGGGCTGATCGAATCGGGGCTGGAACTGTTCGCGAAACGCCCGCTCGAGGGCTACGGCTCGGGTTCCTTCGAAACCGAGTACAAACGCCACGCCAGGGCAAGCCAGGCGACCTCGCAGAACGCGACCTCGGCCTCGCACACGATCCCGGTGACGGTCGCCGCCGAGCAGGGCGTGATCGGGCTGCTCGTGTACGCCGCGCTGCTCGTCGCGGCGTTCGCGGTGCTGTTCCGTGGCGCCGGGCGATCGCCGCCGCGGATCGCGATCGCCGCGTGCTTCACCGCGCTCGTGCTGCACACGTGGACGTACGCCGACTTCCTCGAGGACCCGTTCACCTGGGCGCTGCTCGCGCTCGGCGTCGCGCTGGCCCGCGGGCCGCAGGACGGCGCGGGAACGACCCCCGCGACCACCGGGTAGATGCTCGGCTACCTCAGGCGGCTCGTCACGACGGGGGCCGCCTACCAGTTCGGCGACATCGTGGCGAAGGGGCTCGCGCTCGTCACGCTGCCGCTCTACACGCACCACCTGAGCCCGCAGGCGTACGGCGCCGCCGAATCGCTGCTGACCGCGGTGATCCTTGCGAGCATCCTCGTGCGGGGTGGCGTCGGCGAGGCCTTCATCCGGTTCTACTTCGACGACGAGGACGCCGAGCGCCGCGCGCGGATCGCGCGCACCGCGACCGCGACCGTCGCCTGGACGACGACCGTCGCGGCGCTCGTCGCGCTGCTGTTCGCCGGGCCGCTGTCGAAGCTGCTGCTGGCTTTCCACGACCCGCTGCTGTTCGACTGCGCGGTGCTCGGGCTGTGGGCCTTCACGAACCTCGAGATGGCCTATGCGCAGCTGCGCGTCGACGAACGCGCGCGCGCCTACATCTACGCGTCGGGGGCGAACGTCGCGCTGACCGTGTCGTTCACGGTCTTGCTCGTCGTCTTCGCCGGCCAGGGCGCGCGGGGCCTGCTGCTCGGAAACTTCGGCGCCTCGGCGGTCGTCGTGCTCGGCCTCTGGTGGGTGTTGCGCTCCAGGGTGTCGCTGCGCGTCCACGTCGCCGACCTGCGGGCGATGCTGTCGTTCGGGCTGCCGACCGTCCCCGCCGACGCGAGCGTCTACGCGCTGCAGGTCGCCGACCGCTTCTACCTGTTCCGCGTGTACTCCCACGGCGCCGCGGGCCTTTACGCGGTCGCGATCAAGCTCGCGACCGTCGTGTTCGTGGCGGTGCGCGGGTTCCAGTACGCATGGCCGCCGCTCGCGTACTCGATCGAGGACGACGAGGAGGCGGGCCGCCTCTACTCGATCGTCACGACCTACTACGCGCTCGCGACCGGGGTCGTCGTCTGCGGCGTCGCGCTGATCGGGCGCTGGCTCGTGCGGCTGCTCGCCGCGCACCGCTTCTTCGATGCCCACCGCGCGCTGCCGTGGCTGGCGCTGGGGTGGGCGCTGTACGGCCTGTACCTGGTGTTCCTCGCGATCGCGGGCCGCGCCCGCGTCACGACCCGCAACCTCCCTGCAGCCGCGGTCGGGCTCCTCGTCAACGTCGTGCTGCTGATCCTGCTCGTGCCCGCGAGCGGCGCCGGCCTCGGCATCGAGGGTGCGGGGATCGCCCTGTGCGGCGCGTACGTGGCGATGCTCGTCGTGATGTACGCGCTGACCCGCAGCCTGTTCCGGGTCGGGTTCGAGTGGGCCCGGCTCGCGAAGCTGGCGGCGGTGCTCGGCGGCGTCGCTGTCGGCGGCGAGCTGCTGCTGCCCGATCACGGCCTGCTCGGGCTCGCGACGCGGGCCGTCTGGCTCGCGCTGGTGCCGGGCGGGCTGTTCGCCGTGCGCTTCTTCCGGCCGCACGAGCTCGAGCGTGCGCGGGCGATGTGGGTCGACGGGCGCCGGCGCGTGGCCGCGTTCCGCGCGCACCACGGCGAGGTCGAGGCGTACGCGGAGGACCCGCTGCGCGACGTCTGAGCCGCGGGCGGGGCAGCGAGTGCGTCCAGTGCTCTCAAGCCCGCCGGGCAAGCGTCCGATCAGCCCTTATGGTCCAGGTCCAGACTGGCGGTACGCGCCTTGCCGGTCGCCGTGAGCGACTCGTGCGGGCGGAGGCGCTTCGGCGCCATCGCGAGGAGCGCGGCGCCACGGCTGCCGGCGCCCAGGGCGACATCTCCTACCTGCGCGCCCAGCTGCGCGTGGCGGCGACGCTGAACGCTCGTCTCGCCGCGACCCGCGATGCGGAGGAGATGGCGACGCTCGTGGTCGAGGAGCTCCACGAGTCGTTCTCCTTCTATCTCGCGGCGGTCCAGCAGCTGCACGACGACGGGGTGCTGCGTCTGGTGGCTGCGCGCGGCCGGCTCGCGGAGGTGATGGAGGAGTTCCTGCTGACCGAGCAGCCGCTGTCGGCCGGGGTCAACGGCCGTGTCGCCCGTTCGGGCGCCACCGCGGTCGTGTTCGACACCCGCGAAGACCCCGACTACATCGTGCGGGACCCCGACACCGATCCTCGCTCGGAGCTGAGCGTCCCGATCCTCCTCGACGGCGCCGTATGGGGCGTGCTGAACATCGAGGGGGCCGAGCGCGCCGCCTTCGGCGACGCGGACGTCGTGCTGGTCGAGGCGGTGGCCGCGAGCCTCGGCTCGGCGCTGCACCGGGCGTGCCTGATCGAGGAGCTCGAGGGGGCGTTCTCGACGACCCTGGCCGTGCTCACGAGCACGGTCGAGGCGAAGGACGACTACACCGCGGCGCACGGCGAGGACGTCGCGGAGCTCGCCGGCCGCGTCGCCCTGCACCTCGGCCTGACCCCCGGGGAGGCGCGTGACGTGCGGCTCGCCGCGATGCTCCACGACATCGGGAAGATCGCGGTTCCGAGCGAGATCCTCCACAAGCCGGGGCCCCTCGACGAGCGCGAGTGGGAGACGATGCGCGGCCACGCCGCCGCCGGCGGCGAGCTGGTGGCCCGGATCGAGGCGTTCGCTCACCTCGCCCCGGCGGTGCGCTCCAGCCACGAGCGCTGGGACGGCGCCGGCTATCCCGACGGCCTCTCAGGTGAGTCGATCCCCCGCGGCGCGCGGATCATCGCGGCCTGCGACACCTACGACGCGATCGTCACCGACCGGCCGTATCGCGCGGCACGGAGCCCGCGGGAGGCATGCGCCGAGCTCGAGCGGGTCGCCGGCACGCAGCTGGACCCGCTCGTCGTCGCCGCCGTGATCGACGTGCTCGCCGGTCACGACGCCGCGTTGTAGCGCTCTGCCGCCTCGCGCAGGCCCTCGCCGCGCTCGGGCTGGAGCGTCGCGGTGACGTGGCGCCACAGCCGCCGCGGAGCGCCGCGCCGGACCCGCGCGGGCAGCACCAGCGCGGCGAGCGCGCGCTCCGCATAGGCGGTGGCTGTGAGCCATCGCACCGCTCGCGCCGCCGCGGGCGAGTGGTGCTTGCGCATGTACAGGTCGCGGTTGCGCGAGAGCTCGACGATCCGGCGCTCCGGCACAGCGCCGGTCGCGAGCTGCTCGTGGTGGATCGCCCGCGCGCGCGGCACGAACACCGACCGCCAGCCGGCACGGCGCAACCGGTAGGCGAAGTCGACCTCGTCGGAGTACACGAAGAAGTCCGGGTCGAGGTAGCCGACCTCGGCCGCGGCGTCGCGGCGCACGAGCAGCGCCGAGGACTGGCACCAGTCGACCTCGCGGACGCGCTCGCCGCGGCTCTGCACGGTGATCGCGCGGCTCAGGAACAACGCGCCGGCGAGCGCGGTCAGCGGGCTCGGGAAGCGCCACGCGCACGCCTGGGGCGCGCCGTCGGGCCGCAGCAGCCGGGCGCCCGCGAGCGCGGCGCGCGTCCGGCCCTCGAGCGCGTTCCAGAGCTCGACGGTCGCGCCCGGGAGCAGCTCCGAGTCCTCGTTGAGCAGCAGCGCGTAGCGGCCGCGGGCCTCGCGCAGCAGCTCGCTGTCGTTCAGCGCCTTGCCGCGCCGCTCGGCGTGGACGATCGTGCGATCGACGGCGGGATGCGCGCGGGCCGCGTCGGCCGATCCGTCCCGGGAGCCGTTGTCGAGCACGATCGTCTCCGTCGGGAACGGGACCGCATCGCGCTCGCGGCCGATCGCGTCGAGTCCGCGCAGCAGCAGCTCGCGCTGTTCGGTGTTGACGACGCAGAAGGTGACCTCGACGTCGCCGTCGTCGTGTGGCGCCCGGGCCATCGCCGCATTCTCGCGGCCGCGCCTATTGTCCGTCGGCATGCGCGTGCAGCTCGTCGACCCGTCTGCCTACACCCCGCCCTACGATCACGCGCTCGCTGAGGCGCTCGCCGCCCGCGGCGCCGAGGTCGAGCTCGTGACGAGCCGCTTCGCCCACGGCGACGTCGCCGCGGCGGAGGGCTACCGGCGCCTCGAGCTGTTCTACCGTCGCGCCTCGCGGGCCCGCGACCCGCGCCTGCGCCGCGCGCTGAAGCTCGCCGAGCACGTGCCGGACATGCTCGCCTACCGCCGGCACGCCCGGTCGGCCGACGTCGTGCACTTCCAGTGGCTGCCCGTGCAGCACGCCGACGGCCTGCTGCTGCCGCGCGGGAGGCCGCTCGTGATCACCGCCCACGACGTGCTGCCGCGCGAGCCGCGCCCCGGCCAGCGTCGCGCGCAGCGGCGGCTCTACGCGCGCTTCGACGCGGTCGTCGTGCACTCCGAGCACGGTCGCGGGCGGCTCGAGCGCGAGCTCGGCGTCGATCCGGAGCGCGTGCACGTGATCCCGCACGGCGTCCTCCGCCACCTCGCCGCCTTGCGCCCGTTGCCGCCTGCGGGGGGCCTGCCCGACCCCGGCGGCAAGCCCGTCGTGCTCTGCTTCGGGCTGATCCGGCCCTACAAGGGGATCGACGTGCTGCTCGAAGCGTGGCGGGGGATCGAGGACGCGGAGCTGTGGGTGGTGGGAATGCCGCGGATGGAGATCGGCGCGATCGAAGCCGCGGCGCCGGCCGGGGTGCGCTTCGTCCCCCGCTTCGTCGCGGAGGCCGAGCTGGGCGCGTGGTTCCGAGCCGCCGATCTCGTCGTGCTGCCCTACCGAGAGGCCGACCAGTCCGGGGTGCTGTTCACCGCGCTCGCATTCGGCAAGCCGCTGCTGCTCAGCGACGCCGGGGGGTTCCCGGAGATCGAGCCGACCGGGGCGGCCCGGATCGTCCCGGCCGGCGACGCCGGCGCTCTGCACCGGGCGCTCGTCGAGCTGCTCGGGGACCCGGCGGCGCTGGCGCGTCTCGCCGCGGGCGCGGCCCGCGCCGGCGAGGGCGAGTACTCGTGGGACTCGATCGCGGGCCGGACGCTCGCGCTGTACGAACGGCTGCTCTGAGGCCGCTACTCGCTCCAGAAGCCCTGGAGCAGCTCGCCGTCGGCCTCGTGCCGGGGCCCGAAGACGAGCAGCGTGAGACCGTCCTCGCCGGCCTCGAAGGCGCGGGCGACCGGCGGCGCGACGCGCACGGCGTCGTGCCGGGCGATCTCCTCGACGGTGTCGTCGAGCCGTACCCGCCCGCCGCCGTCGAGCACCACGTACACCTCCTCGGCCTGCTCGTGACGGTGGCCGAACGCCTGCCGCCTGCCCGGACGCAGCCGGTGGTAGGCGAAGCCGATCGTCTCGCAGCCCAGCTCCTCGCGCGGGAAGTGCGCCTCGCCGATCTCCGCGAACCCGAACTCCGGGGCGCTGTCCTTGGTCTCGTCGAGGTTCTTGATCGTGTAGCTCATCGCGGCCGAGTCTACAGCCGCATCGGGAGCCGCGAGAATGCCCTGACGTGACCGTTCTCGCCGTGATCTTCTGGGTCTGCGTGGCGCTGATCGCGTGGACGCAGGCCGGCTACGCGCTCGTCCTCGCCGCGCTCGCCGGCGTCGCCGGACGCCGTCCGCAGAACCGTGCCGAGCAGCGACCGCCGCCCTCGCTGTCGCTGATCGTCGCCGCCCACGACGAGCAGGAGGTGATCGCGGAGAAGGTGCGCAACGCGCTCGCCCAGGACTACCCGAGAGAGCTGCTCGAGGTGATCGTCGCCTGCGACGGCTGCGGCGACGAGACAGCCCAGCGCGCTCGCGGCGCCGGTGCGGATCTCGTGCTCGAGCTGCCGCGGGGCGGCAAGATCCGCGCCCAGGACACGGCGGTCGAGCGCGCTCGCGGGGAGATCGTCGCGTTCTCCGACGCGAACGCGCAGTGGCAGCCGGACGCCGCCCGCGAGCTGGTCGCGGCGTTCACGGATCCGCGTGTCGGCTACGCCTGCGGGGCGGTGCGCTTCGTGCAGGCTGTCGAGGGGCGCGGCGGCGGCAACCAGGAGGGCCTCTACTGGCGCTACGAGCTGGCAGTGCGAGGGTGGGAGTCGCGCCTCTCGTCGGTGACGGCGGGCAACGGGGCGATCTACGCGACGCGCCGCGACACCTACATCGTCGTCGACCCCGTGATGGGCCACGACCTCTCGCTGCCGTTCAACATGGTCAAGCGGGGGCTGCGGGCGGTGTTCGTGCCGTCGGCCCGCGCGAGCGAGAAGATGGTGCCGACGGTCGAGGGCGAGTTCGCGCGCAAGCGCAGGATGATGAGCCACACCTGGCCGATCCTGCTGCGAGGCGGGCTGCTCTCGCCGCGCGGCTACCCGCCGGGGTACGCGGCGATGATCTTCTCCCACCGGCTGCTGCGCTACGCGACCCCGGCCCTGCACGCGCTCGCGCTCGCGGCGAACGTGGCGCTGGTCGCGGGGACCGGCGGGGGGACGCAGGTCGTCTACCTCGTGACGCTCGCCGCGCAGCTGGCGCTGCTGGCGGGGGCCGCGCTGGCGGGGGCCGTGAGCGCGCGCCCGCTGCTGATCGCCCGCTACTACGTGCTGACGACCGCCTCGCCCGCGGCCGGCCTGTGGGACTGGCTGCGGCACGGGACGGAGGCGTCGTGGGAGGTGGCTGAGGGGACGAGGTGATGCCGCGCGGGCGCGTCCGGCGACCATGCCGAGCGGTTGGAGGGGGCCGGCCGCGATCGGCCCTCGATCTCGCTCGTCCCCGGCGATGCTCGCCCGGGTCCCACGGTGCGACCAGACGATCGCCGCGCGCGGGGCGCCCGCGTGCGATGCGCGCGGACGCCGGACGGAGCCACGTGAGACTGAGACAATCCCGCCCGTGCTCCGCCGCCTGATCGACCTCGCCGTCTCGGCGACCACGCTGCTGCTCGCCTCGCCCGTGCTGCTCGCGGCGATCGTCGCGGTGAAGCTCGAGAGCCGCGGCTCGGCGTTCTACCGTCAGCCCCGGGTCGGCCTCGGCGGGACCGAGTTCGAGGTGCTGAAACTGCGCACGATGGTCGACGGCGCCGAGCACGTCGGCGCCGGCCTCGCGATCGACGCCGGCGACCCGCGCGTGACCCGCGTCGGCGCGCTGCTGCGTCGCACCTCGATCGACGAGCTGCCGAACCTCGTCAACGTGCTGCGCGGCGACATGTCGCTGATCGGCCCCCGCCCCACGCTCCCATCCCAGGTCGCCCAGTACACGCCCCGCCAGCTCGGCCGTCTCGCCGTCAAGCCCGGCATCACCGGCTGGGCCCAGGTCAACGGCCGCGCGTCGCTGCCCTGGTCGGAGCGGATCGAGCTCGACCTCTGGTACATCGAGCACCGCTCGTTGGCGCTGGACCTGCGGATCCTCGGCCGTACCGTCGGCATGGTGCTGGGCGGGTCCGGGCTCTACAAGGGCGCGACGGGCGGTTGGCAGGGGGAGCCTTGAGCGGGCCGGCGGTGCTGCTGACCGCGGCGGGCAAGCGCTACGACATCGTCGCCTGCTTCGCGCAACTGACGAGGACGATCGTCGCCGACGCCTCGCCGCTGGCGCCCGCCCCCTACGCGGCGGACGTCCGCGTCACCGTGCCGAGGATGGACGACCCGGCCTACGTGCCGGCGCTCGCCGCGCTCGTCGAGGCCCACGGCGTCGGCGCGGTGCTGCCGCTCACCGACCTCGACATCGAGATCCTCGCGCTCGCCCGCGAGCGCGGCGAGCTGCCGGCGCTCGTCCCCTCGTCCAAGGTCGCCGCCGCCACCTACGACAAGTACGAGACGCACCTGCTGCTGGAGGCGCTCGGCCTGCCCTCGCCGCCGACGGCGCTGCCGGAGGAGGACCTGTCCTCGCTCGCGTATCCGGTGATGGTGAAGCCCCGCAGGGGGTCGGGGGCGCGCTCGATCCACCTCGCCCGCGACGAGCGCGAGGCGCGCTTCTTCATCGACTACGTGGAGGAGCCGGTGATGGTCCAGCGCGCGATGCTGGGGCCGGAGATCTCGATCGACTGCCTCGGCGACACCGACGGCGTGTGCCTGAACGCGATCCCGCGATCGATGCTCGAGTCGCGCGGTGGCGAGTCGATCAAGGGGCAGGTGCTCGACGACCCGGAGATGGTTGCGCTCGGGCGCCTCGTGGTCGAGGCGCTCGGGGTCCGCGGCCCGGCGACGGTCCAGGTGTTCCGCGACCCCGAGGTCGGGCTCGGCATCACCGATGTGAACACGCGCTTCGGAGGCGCCTTCCCCGCTCCCGTCTACGCGGCGCTGCCGGGTCGCTCCTATCCCGAGCTGATCGTGGCGATGGCGGCCGGGGGACGCGTCGAGCCGCACGTCGGCGAGTACCGCTCGGGCATGACGTTCAGCCGTTACTACTGGCAGCTCGAGCTCGACGAGCAGATGCGCCCGACCGGACGCGAGATCGTCGAGGGGGGTCCGCCGCCACCGCGCTGAGCGGCGCCTCGAGGCGCCGTCGGGTCGCCGCCTCCCGGCCCGAACTCGCCGCACCGCCGCCTCACGCCTCTAAACTGGTCCTCGTGGCAACGCAGCTCGCCGATCCACCCCCGCCCGAGCAGGCGGAGGTCGCGCCGGCTCCCGAGCAGCAGGCGCCGCCGCCGACGCCCGGGGTCTCGTGCGCCCGATGCGGCTCGCCGATGGCACCCGGGCAGGACTGGTGCCTGCAGTGCGGCACTGGAGCTCCCGGCAGCGTCGGGTCCTCCGGACGCGTGCCGCTGGCGGCGGTGCTGATCGCGACGGTGGTGCTCGTGCTCGCCGCGGCGGGCGCAGGCTACGCCGCCCTCAGCAAGAAGGCCAAGACGGCGCCGGTGGTCGTGGCGAAGGTCGCGGCGCCCGCCGTCGCTCCCGCGACCCCGGCGGTCACGACCCCCGTGACGCCGGCGACGACGCCGATCACGCCGCTCGCGAAACCCCCGAAGATCCCCCTCAAGGCGACCACTCCGGCGCCCGCGGTTACGCCCCCCGCGGCAACGACCCCCGCGACGAAAACGACGACCCCGGCAGGCTCGACCGGCAACAGCGGCGGCGCCTCGACGAGCGAACCGACCTCTGAAGCGCTGCTGCTCGACACCGACGCGGCCAGCACCTACAACCCCTACGCCTATCCGGTGACGTGGTTCGGGGACCCGAGCCTGACGATCGACGGCGACCCGACCACGGGCTGGACGGCGCAGGTGAACCCGGCGACCGCGCCGCACATGGCCGAGGGGGTCATGCTCGACCTCAAGGGGGCCGACCGTCTCGCCTCCGTCAAGCTGATCACCGGCACGCCGGGCATCACGGTGCAGGTCTACGGCACACAGGCGAAGACGGCGCCGGCGTCGATCACCGACCCGTCGTGGGTCCCCCTGAGCCGCTCGATCGTCGTCCGCAAGTCACCGGCGAAGATCCCTCTCCGCCACCGCAAGACCGCCTACCGCTTCATCACGCTGTGGATCAGCGCCGTCCCGGCCTCCGCGGTCGGAACGCCGGAAGCGCCCGGGAAGGTCAGCATCGACGAACTCGAACTGTTCCCGGCGAAGTAGCCGTCAGCGCGCCGCGGCCGTACGCCGCCGCGCGCTCTTGGTGCGCGCTTTGGACGCTTTGGCGCCGGCTTTCCGCCGCGAGCTCCAGAGCTCGTCGAGGAACGAGGCGATCTCGTTCGTGAGGCGTTCCGGGCGCATCCGCAGCTCGACCAGCGAGTCCGCTTCGATCAGCCGCGCGTTCGGCATCTCCTTGGCCAGCATCCCCGCGTCGGAGAACGGGTGAACGGGGTCGCGCCCGTGGCCGAGGATCAGCGTCGGCGCGGTGAACGTCGACCGCTCGCTGCGTGGTGGCGCGATGCGGCCGAAGAACAGTCCCTGCATCAGCGCGCCGCTCGGTCCCGGGTCCTGGCGAACCAGGTCGAGCATGACGTTGCCGTAGTGGGGCACGAGGCGCCGCGGCACCGCGCGGGTCACGCGCGCGAGCAGCTTCATCACCGGCTCGCCGAAGGTCAGGCCGACGAGCAGCGGCGTGAAGGCGAGCGCGCTGCCGAGCAGGCCGTTGTCGAGCACCGGCATCTCGATCACCAGGCCGCGCAGTCGCTCCGGGTTCGAGGCGGCGACCTCGAGCGCGGTGTTCGCGCCCAGCGAGGTGCCCATCACGACCGCCTGATCGATCCCGAGATGGTCCATCAGCGCGACGACCTCGCGTCCGTAGTTGCCCATCGAATAGCGCCACATGTCGCGGGGCCGGTCGGATCGCCCGTGGCCGAGCAGGTCGAGCGTGATCACGTGGTTGCCGCGCGCAGCGAGGTCTTCGGCCAGCGGCCGGTGCATCTCCTGCGAGAGCAGCAGCCCGTGGATCAGGATCAGCGGCCGCGAGGGCGCGCCGCGGGTCCGGCCGCCGGCCTCCTCGCCGGTCGCGTGCCCGCCCCCGAACTCCGTGTAGGCGAGCCGCTTTCCCTCCACCTTGAAGAACGGCATCCCCGCGCAGATTACTAGGGCCCGGGCGCCTGTTCATCTCCGCCCCCGCTCCGCACCCGCTGTCGCGCTGCCACCGCGGGCCGTCGCGCGCTAGCGTTGCGCACGGCACGTTCTCAGACGGAGGGAGACCCGATGGCAAAGCAGCCCCGCATCCTGGCCGGCAACGTCGCCGCGGTGACCGGCGCCGCGCGCGGTATCGGGCGGGCCACCGCGCAGGCGCTCCTGCGCCAGGGGGTCAAGGTCGCGATCGGCGACGTCGACGAGCAGACCGCCCGCCGGACGGCGGAGGAGCTCGGCCAGGGCACGATCGCGCTGCCGCTGGACGTGACCGACCGCGGCTCGTTCGCGGCTTTCCTCGACGGCGTCGAGCGGCAACTCGGCCCGCTCGACGTGCTCGTCAACAACGCCGGGATCATGCAGGTCGGGCGCTTCATCGACGAGGACGACCTCACCGCCCGCCGGATGATCGACATCAACCTCCACGGCGTGATCCTCGGCTGCAAGCTCGCGCTCGAGCGGATGATCCCGCGCGACCGGGGTCACATCGTCAACATCTCCTCGCAGGCGGGCAAGTTCGGTGCGCCCGGCGGCGCCACCTACTCCGCCACCAAGCACGCGGTCGTCGGCCTGACCGAGGCGATCCGCGGCGAGCTGCGGCTGATGGGCGCGCACATCGACGTCAGCTACGTGATGCCGTTCGTGGTCAACACCGAACTCGGCTCGGGCCTCGGGCAGGCGCGTGGGATGACCAGCCTCGAGCCGTCCGAAGTCGCCGACGCGATCGTCGAGGCGCTGCAGACGGGCACCGTCGACGTGTGGGTGCCGAAGTCGGCGAAGCGCACGAACGCGCTCGGCGTGCTGCTGCCGCGCCAGCTCTCGGAGGGGATGGCCCGGGCGATGAAGGCGGATCGCGTGCTCGCCGGGGCCGACCTCGCGCGCCGCCGCGACTACGAGCTGCGCGCGTCGCGCTCGGAGCCGGCGCTCGCCGCGGCGCCCGAGCCCGCACAGCTGTCCGAGGCGCCGCCCGGCGCCACCGAGGCGCAGGTCGCGGCCGGAGCCGAGGAGCAGGGCTAGCGCCCTAGGACGCCGTGAGCCACTCGGCGACGAGCGCGCCGATCAGCGGTCCCTGATCCTCCTGGAGGAAGTGGCTGGCGTCGGGGATCGTGCGCGGCGCCGGGCGGCCGATCGCCTCGGCGAAGCGCTCGCCCGTCGACAGCGGCAGCACGGGGTCGGAGTCCGCCCACAGCATCAGCGTCGGGCGCTTGTCGCCCTGCAGCCCCTCGAGCACGCGCTGGCCCGCCGCCGCTCCCTCCTCCTCGGGGCTGCGCGGGATCATCAGCGGGAACGCGCGCGCTCCCGCCTTCGAGGCAGCACTCGGGTAGGGCGCGTCGTAGGCGGCGATCACCTCGTCACCCGGGTCGTTCTTGCAGGCGCCCTTGACGAGGAACCCGACCGGCACGTCCTCGGTGCGCTCGACGAAGTCCCTGAACGCGGTCCAGGCGTCGGTCATGCGCTGGTGCCCGGTGAACAGGCCGGTGTCGAGGATCACGAGGCGGTCGACGCGCTCGCGCTGCTCGACCGCGATCCGCAGGCCGATCGGTCCGCCCCAGTCGTGGACGACGACGGTCGCGCCGTGGAGGTCGAGTTCCTCGAGCAGCATCCCGGCCAGCTCGGTGTGACGGTCGTAGCTGTAGAAGCGGATGTCCGTGGGCTTGTCGGAGCGGCCGAAGCCCGCGAGGTCGGGGGCGATGCAGCGGAACCCGGCGTCGCGGACCGGCGGCAGCACCTTGCGCCAGAGGAACGACCACGTCGGCTCGCCGTGGAAGAACACGACGGGCGCGCCCTCCCCCTCGTCGAGGTGGGCGAGGCGCAGACCTTCGACTTCGCGGTAGTGCGACTCCCACGGGAAGTCGGGCAGATCCTCGAGCGCCCCCTCGGGCGTGCGCACGACATCGCTCATCGCGCCGTGGAGCATATCCTCGGGCCGCCGCGGCCGGCATCGAGCCCCGGCCGAGCCCGGTGACGAGCCCGGCACGGAGCGCGCGACGGCCCGTTCCGAGGCCGCCGCGGAGAGCCGGCCGAGTCCTTCATGAGCTAGGCTCGCGGCCGTGCACGCCGCGCAGCTGATCGTCCCGGTCCTCGCCGTGGGCAAGAGCAAGGTCCCGTTCTACATCGCGGGGGGGCTCCTGATCCTCTGGGCCCTCGTCGTCTCGATGGGAATCGGGATGCGACGCGAGAACTTCCCCGACGGCCCCGCGCAGCAGCGTGCGGTGATGGGCGTGACCGCGGTGCTTGTCCTGGTGACGGTCGCGATGGCGGTCGTCGTATCGGGCGGCGAGGGCAAAGTCGCGGCCGCGACAGCCGCCACCGGCGCCCCGGCCGAAACGCAGCCTGCGCCGGAAGTCTCCAAACCCGAAACGTCGACGTCGACCGGCTCGACGCCGACGGCCACGACCGGCACCCCGGCGCCGCCGTCCTCGCCGGCCGCGGGCGCCACCAAGCTCTCGCTCGAAGCCGACTCCGGCGGACAGCTCGCCTACAGCACGAAGTCGCTGGCCGCGAAGGCCGGCACCGTGACGATCACGATGACGAACATGTCGCCGGTCGAACACAACGTCACGGTCGCCGAAGGCAGCAAGGTGCTGGGCGCCACGCCGACCTTCTCGGGCGGGGCGAAGACGGTGACGCTGCAGCTCAAACCCGGGACCTACACCTTCTACTGCTCGGTGCCCGGCCACCGCCAGGCGGGTATGGAAGGCACGCTGACGGTCAGCTCGTGAAGCTCTACATCTGCTGGGGCACATTTCCCTCCCCACGACCGGGAGGGCACCCGTGCAGGAACGCGGCGCTCGCCCTCCAGCGTGCCGGCCACGACCCCGATCTCGTGAAGTCCTACGGTTACGCGCCGCTGCCGGGCATCCTGAACCCGACCCGCGGACGGCGCGAGGTCGAGGAGCTGACCGGCAACCGCTGGGTGCCGACCCTCGTGCTCGATGACGGCACCGTGATCGACGGCTCGCGCGAGATCGTCGAGTGGGCGAGCGCCCACCCCGCGTAGCCCTCGTCCCCGCGCCACTCGACCGTCCGCAACGACGCCATCGCGTCCTCGGCATGCTCGTCGGCGAGGGCCGCGGCGCGGCCCATCGCGACTGCCATGATCGCCGCCGACGTGAACACGGCTACCCCGAAGATGATGATGATCGTCACCATGGCAACGCGACCTCTCCTGGCGCCCGTCCGCGCGACGCGCGGACCCCATCGGGTCGTTGCCGCTGGAATTCTGCGTCGCCGGCCCTTTGTCCTTCCGCCGCACGTCTAAGACCACGGGGCACGCGCGGCGATCGCCGCCCTCCGCGAGCGCTAGACGGCGCCTCCGGCGTCCGACAGCCGCCAGGCGAACAGCACTGCGGCGACGGACGTGGCGAGGTTCAGGCTCGAGACGCCCGTTCGCATCGGGATCCGCAGCAGCCCGTCGGCCCGCGCCGCAAGCTCCTCGCTGATCCCGTCGCGCTCGGTACCGAAGGCGAGGATCGCGTTCGGCGGCAGCGTGCGCGGGTCGAGCTCCTCGCCCTCCGGGTCGAGCGCGAGCAGGGGCCGCGAGCCATGCTCGAGCTCGCCCGTGAGCCTCGCCACGGGCAGCGCGAAGTGGAGCCCGGCGGCGCCGCGCAGCGCGTCCGGGTGCCACGGGTCGTGGCTGCCGGTGGCGAGTACCCCGGCGGCGCCGGCGCCGGCGGCGACGCGGATGCAGGCGCCGATGTTGCCGAGATCGCGCGGGTTCTCGAGCAGCACCACCGGCGCTGCGCCGTCGCCGGCGAGGACCTCGGCGACCGATGTCGCGGGGCGCCGCGCGAGCGCGATCACGCCGGTCGCCGGCGGCAGCGGCGCGAGCTGGGCGAACACCTCCGGCTCGACCGTCCGCGCCCGTGCGAGCTCCGCTGCCAGGTCGGGCGCGAGCCGTGCGGCGAGCAGCGCGAGCCCGTCGGGGTCGGCGGTCACCAGCTCCTCGAGCGTCGCGCCGAAGCGCATCGCGTGCTTGACCGGGTGGAACCCTTCGAGCACGGCCTTCGCCGGGTCGCGCCGCGCGCGCCCGAAGCGCGGGATGAGCGACCCGTCACGCACCGCGCGATCTTCGCACGCCCGAGCGGCGGGCCGGAGCGCGCAGGCGATTCATCTAGCCTGGGCGGCGTGAAGCTCGAGGGCATCCACCACATCAGCGCGATCACCGGCGACGCCCCCGGCAACGTCGCGTTCTACACCGGTGTGCTCGGCATGCGGATGGTCAAGCGCACCGTCAACCAGGACGAACCGGCGGTCTACCACCTGTTCTACGGGGACGAGCAGGGCTCGCCCGGCATGGACCTCACGTTCTTCGAGTACCCGGGCGCGGCCCCCGGCGTGGCGGGCGCGGGGATGATCCACCGGATCGTCTGGCGCGTCGGCTCGGCGGCGTCGCTCGACTTCTGGGAGCAGCGCCTCGCCGCCCGCGGCGTGTCTGCGGAACGCAGCGGCGCGGCGCTGCTGTTCGCCGACCCCGAGGGGCTCGCGCACGAGCTCGTCGTCGACGAGAGCGGCGACGAGCCGCTCGCCGCGAGCTCGCCGGAGATCCCCGCGGAGCATGCGCTGCTCGGGTTCCAGGGCGTTCGCGCGTACAGCTCGGAGCCGCCGCACAGCGAGCGCCTGCTCGGCGAGGCGCTCGGTTTCGCACGGCGCGCCGGCGAGACCTGGGAGGTGCGCGGTGACCAGCGCGGCGGGATCTACGCCTATGATCGCGCGCCGCCGGAGATCCATCGCCGCCAGGGCGCGGGGTCGGTTCATCACGTCGCCTTCGCGGCGCAGATCGACGAGATCGATCAGTGGCGGCTGCGTGTCGCCGAGGCCGGTGCGCGTCCGACGCCGGTGATCGATCGCTTCTACTTCAAATCCGTCTACTTCCTCGAGCCGAGCGGGGTGCTGTTCGAGATCGCGACGATCGGTCCCGGCTTCGCGATCGATGAGGATCCGGCGCACCTCGGCGAGCGCCTCTCCCTGCCGGCGCCGTTCGAGCCGATGCGCGAGCAGCTCGAGCGAACCCTGAAGCCGCTGCCGTACCCGCCCGAGTGGCGGACCCGGGGAACCTCCATCGAGGAATGACGCGGACCGCGCGGGTGTCGCGCGCCGCACCTCATCGGCCGAAGGCTCCCGGGCAGGTTGAGCGCACGGGCGCTCGCCGGGCGGCGAGCGGCCTTCAGACGAGCGCGCGGTCGGGCCGGCGCGTGCGCGGCGAGCGATGGGCGAGCACCGCGCCCCAGTCGGACAGCGCGTCGGCCGGCGCGGGCTCGGTCTCGGTGATGAACTCGAGCAGCTCGCGCGCGAGCGCGCCGGGATCTTCGAGGTTCGGGAAGTGCGCGGCGCCCGGGATCGTGCGGAACCGGCTGCCGGGCATCTCGGCGTGCGCGGCACGGCCGTGGGCGAGCGGGATCGTGTTGTCGCGCTCGCCCCACACGATCAGCGTCGGGATCGTCTCGAGCAGGTACAGGCGGTCGGTCGCGCTGACCCGCTGCCCGCGCACGTCGATCACCGAGCGGAGCGTCTGCAGGAACGCCTCGCGCGCGGGCGCGCTCTGCAGCGGTCCGAGCGCCCGCGCGACGGCCTGCAGGTAGGCCCCGCTCGAGATGCCGCGCCCGCGCATCCGGGTGCCTGCGGCGCGGATCGCCGACAGCATCCGCGGGTGGATCGTCAGCGCCAGCAGCGCCGAGGTGCCGGGCAGCGCGGCGGTTCTCAGCATCGGGCTCACCTCGCGGCCGAGCCCGCCGCTGGAGACGAGCGCGAGCCGTTCCACCCGCTGCGGAAACTGGTAGAAGAACTGCATCGCCACGCCGCCCCCGAGCGAGTGGCCGACGATCGTCGCGCGCTCGACGCCGATCGCGGCGAGCAGGTCGCGGATCGCTGCTGCGTGAGCCCCGAGCGAGTAGTCGCCGCGCGGCGCGGCGGAGTCGCCATGGCCGATCAGATCGGGAGCGATCACGGTGTGGTGCTCGGCGAGCGGGCGCGCGACGGCCTCCCAGTGGCTCGAGGAGTTGAGCATGCCGTGGATCAGCACCACCGCCGGGCCGCTGCCCGCAACGCGGTAGACGGCGCGCCTGCCGTGCAGCGCGATCTCCCACTCCTCGAACTCCGCCACCGGCGCTGACGCTAGCAAAGGGGGGATACTCCCCGCAGATGCTGCGGCTGGTGACGATCCCGATCAGCCACTACTGCGAGAAGGCGCGGTGGGCGCTCGAGCGGGCCGGACTCCCCTACCGCGAGGAGCCTCACGTGCAGGGCATCCACCGTCTCTACTCACGGCGGGCCGGCGGTGCAGGGACGGTGCCGGTGCTCGTCACGCCCGAGGGTCCGATCGGGGACTCCGCAGAGATCCTCGAGTGGGTCGACGCGCGCCTGCCGCCCGAGCAGCGGCTCGCCGGAGAGGGCGCGGAGGCGCTCGCAGCGGCGGAGCTCTCACGACGCTTCGACGAGCGGCTCGGCCCTGCCGGCCGCCGCCTGATCTACGTGCGCATGTTCGAGCAGCGGAAGCTGATGCTGCGCGTCAACAACCAGGGCGTGCCGCGCTGGGAGGACGCCGCGGTGCGCGGCGGGCTGCCGCTCGCGAAGTGGGTGATCGGGGCGGCGCTCGGGATCTCGCCGGGGGTCGAGATCGGCGACGAGGCGGTCGTGTGGGAGGAGTTCGATCGGGTCGCGGCGCTGCTGGAAGACGGCCGCCCGTACCTCACCGGCGAGCGCTTCACGACGGCCGACCTGACGTTCGCGTCGCTTGCCGCGCCGGTGATCGTGCCGCCCCGCTACGGGGTGCCGCTGCCCGCCCTCGAGGAGCTCGACACGGCGACGGCGGAGCTCGTGCGGCGGGCGCGTGCCCACCCGGCGGGGGCGTTCGCGCTGCGCCTCGTCGATGAGCGGCGCGACGCCCGCGTCGCTGCGCCGGTCATCTAGCCAGGTCGCTGCCAGAGCCTGATGTTGCGCCTGCCTGCGCGCAGCGCCCGCAGCGCGGGGTCGGCGTCGGACCGGTCGCGGTCGGCCTGCGCGTCGCCGGGCTCGGCCCACTCGTGGAGGCAGTGCCGGGCGGAGCCGATCCGCCTGCAGTCGGCGGCGAGCCGCGCCCCGAGCGCCAGCCACTCGTCGGAATGCGGCCCTTCGGCGCGGCGGCGCAGCCGGGCGAGCATCGCCGACGCGTCGTCGAGATCGCGCGCGAGCGCGGCGGCGAATCGGGGCAGCTCCTCGTTCGCCGCGGCGCGCGCGTCCCGCCACGCGCGGTGCTGCGGCGCCTCCGGCAACACCGGGAGGCGGCCGTCGCGCGCGGCGGCCGCGAGCAGCGATGCGCCCGCAGGGGACAGGCGCCAGCGCTCGATGCCGCGACGCCGCCAGGACTCCGTGAGGCCGCGGCCCTCGAGCTCACCCAGCGCCGCGCGGACGCCGCGGGCACGAGCCGCTCTCGGTGGGATCGCGAGGTGCCTGAGCACGACCGTTGCGGTCGCTCCGCCGTGCTCGGCACCCTCGTGCAGCGCCGCGCGGCGGATCGCCGCCAGGATCTTCTCGTCGGACGGCCGCGCCGTCCTCTCGCGCGCTGAGGCACGCGGTGGTTCCCGCATCTGAGATCGCCTCCTGCCCGCCACCCCTGCTCCGTGCGCGCCGTGCCCGCTCGCACGAGGCGGCGCGGTGCGGGACAATCGGCGGGCATCGAGGCTGAGCGACTCGGTGCCGGGCCCGGGGTGTTGACGCACCGCCGGGCCGCTGTTCGTGATGGTCGAGGCCGACGCTACAGCCGCCGCACGGCGCCGGCAAGCGTTCCTGCGCAGAGGTTGCCGAGCTGCCACGCAGCGGACACACGGGACACAAAACGGACGAGCTCACGCCAGATCACCCCCGCCGGTGCGCGGCGCACCCGCGGCCCGCACGCCCGGCGCATGCGCATCCCGCGGAGCGGTGCGCCGACAAGGACCCGATGGCGGCACGGTCCCCCGAGCCGGAGCAGGAATACACTCGCGGCGAATGGCCAGCGGCGGCGGCACGGCGATCGATGCCCCGAGCGGCCGTGCGGCGAGCTCGATTGGCGCCCCGGCCGTCCGTCTCGTCGGCGTGCGCAAGGCCTACGGGGAGGTCACGGCGATCGAGGATCTCTCCCTCGACGTGCTCCCCGGTGAGTTCTTCACGATGCTGGGCCCGTCCGGATCCGGTAAGACGACGACGCTGCGGGTGATCGCCGGTTTCGAGCGCGCCGACGACGGCCGCGTCGAGCTAGACGGCAGCGACGCGACCGGTTTGCCGCCGTACCAGCGCCACGTCAACACGGTCTTTCAGGATTACGCTCTGTTCCCGCACATGAGCGTGCTCGACAACGTCGCCTACGGGCTGCGAGTCAAGGGGATCGGCAAGCACGAGCGCCAGGAGCAGGCGCGAGCGGCGTTGTCGACGGTGCGGCTCGAAGGTGTCGAGCGCCGGCGTCCCGCGCAGCTCTCCGGCGGTCAGCGCCAGCGGGTCGCGCTCGCGCGCGCGATCGTCAACCGTCCGCGCGTGCTGCTGCTCGACGAGCCGCTCGGCGCCCTCGACCTGAAGCTGCGCGAGGAGATGCAGATCGAGCTGAAGTCGATCCAGCGCGACCTGAGCGAGAGGATCACGTTCATCTACGTGACCCACGACCAGGACGAGGCGCTGACGATGAGCGACCGCGTCGCGGTGTTCTCGAAGGGCCGTCTCGAGCAGGTCGGCACGCCCGGCGAGATCTACGAGCGGCCGGTCAACGAGTTCGTCGCCGGGTTCGTCGGCACGTCGAACGTGTTGATCCGCGACGGCCGGCGCGCGATGGTTCGCCCGGAGCGGATCAGGCTCCTGGCCGACGGCGAGGACGCGCCGGGAGCACTCGGGGCGGTCGTGCGCGAGGTCTCCTACCTCGGCGCGGCGACTCGGTACGTGGTCGAGACCGAGCAGGGGGAGTCGCTCGTGGTGCTGAGGCAGAACCTCGACACCTCGGCCGAGACAGCGCTGCAGGAACGCGGCAGGAGGGTGCGAATCGCATGGCGGGCCGGGGACGCCTCGGTGTTCGAGGAAGCAGGACCGGAGCGGGACCGTTGAGGACCGCGACGGTGGACCGCTGCCGGCGAGCATGGGGCGGCCCGGGCACGGGCCGCGCGGC
>CAWFQR010000010.1:0-33893 GCA_963818035.1 uncultured Solirubrobacteraceae bacterium | reverse complement strand
TGCCAGCAGCACCGCGAGGTGGATGAGTCCCGTGCCAGGCGTGCGCGCCCACGGGCCAGTGAGAAGCCTCTTCCGCGCGTGTCGTGTCCCCTCCTGTCAGGTGGGAGCGACCACATGCACGAGTCCAGCATTCCGCCGGTCGCGGCCTGCCCTCCGAGTGGCCGCGACCCTGAGCCAGAACTCTTCTGCGACAGCGGTCGAGGCGCGCCCCGCACGACGAGAGCAGACGGTCGCCGTCGTGACCACCGTACGGCTCAGCATGCTGCGGCGCGCCGGCGCCGCCGGGGGGAGCGCCTCGGGCCACGGGTGTTTCAGCCCCTCGCGGCGTGCATCGTCGCCGCCGAGGCCTGGTGAGCCCGAGCGCGCGCGCGAGCTGGCGCATCTCGTGGCGCTCGCTCGGCGCCGACGAGCGTGACGCCGACGCCGCGGTTGCCGGCGCGTCCGGTCCGCCCGACGCGGTGGATGTAGGTCTCGTGGTCGCCGGGCAGGTCGAAGTTGATCACGTGCGAGACCCCTTCGACGTCGATCCCGCGCGCGGCGACATCGGTCGCGACGAGGGTGTCGACGCTTGCCGTCTGGAACTGCGCGAGCGCTCGCTCGCGCTGGCACTGGGACTTGTTGCCGTGGATCGCGACGGCATCGACGCCGCGCGCGTCGAGGCGCTTGACGAGGCGGTCGGCGCCGCGCTTGGTGCGCACGAAGACGAGCGCCAGGTCGCGCTCGGCCTGCAGCTCCTCGATCAGCGCCTCGAGGCGGCTGCTCGTCGCGGACCGCGACGAAGCGGTGCTCGACGAGCGACGTCGGCTCGCCGCTCGGCGGGCGCGTGCTCGCGGCGATCGCGGTCGTGCGTGTAGCGGCGCGGCGACGTCGCCGGCCTCGCCGTCGAGTGTCGCCGAGAAGAACAACGTCTGCCGGCCTGCGGGCACGGCGCCGACGATCCGGTCGACCGCGGGGCGGAAGCCCATGTCGAGCATCCGGTCGGCCTCGTCGAGCACGAGCATGCGGACCTGCGTCGAGCGTGAAGGCCCGCGGCGCGAGCAGGTCCTCGAGCCGCCCCGGGGTGGCGACGACGATGTGCGCGCGTTCGGCCTTGGCCGCCTGGCGTTGAGGCCGACGCCGCCGTAGACGGCGGCGACGCGCAGCGCGCTTGGCCTGTGCGATCTCCTCAGCTCGGAGACGATCTGGCGCCGCGAGCTCGCGCGTCGGGCGCCAGCACGAGACCGGCGGGCCGGGGCCCGCATCGAGCCGCTCGACCAGCGGGATCCCGAACGCGAGCGTCTTGCCCGACCCGGTCGGCGCCTTGACGAGGACGTCGCGGCCGGCGAGCACGTCCGCGAGGACGAGCTGCTGGACCGGGAAGGGTGCCGTGATCCCGCGGCGGGAGAGGGCGTCGGCACACCGCGCGGACACGCCGAGATCGGCGAAGGACTGCTGAGACATCTGCTATGCTCCTGACGGCGCTCGCTGAGCCGCCTGCGGTTCGGGAGGCTCTGGCTGACCCGAACCGCCCCTGGCGGGACCCAAGCGAGCTGCCTCGCGGCCGAAAGGCTCGACCGCTGCGCCAACGCTAACAGACGCCGGTGCGCCTCCCGCGAGCGACCCTGCGCCTCCACGGCGGTGACGGGCCCGGCCGCATCCGCGGTTTGTGCTAAAATCACAATCAGAACTGATGGTGGGCCGGGCAGCCCGCGCGGGCATCACGCCTGCGGCAGAGGAACATCCTTCGCGCGTGCGTCCACCGAACCAGCGCCGGGGCACGGGTCAGCCCCAACGCGAAAGTGCCAGGAGAGCACGGTGCCAACTCCCAGCCAGCTGCGCCAGCAGGAGCAGCACGAACAGAAGCTCAAAGCCATCCGTGAGCAGGTGGAGACGGGGAAACTCGTGATCCGCCAGATGACGCCGGAGGAGCGCAAGCGCTTCCCGCCCCGCGCTGCGACGGCTGGCCCTCGCAGCGGACGGCGGCGCTGATGACCGGGTTCTTCGTCCCGCGCCTGCAGAGCGGCTCGCAGGCCGAGGAGAGCTCCTACCGGCAGCTGCGCGACGACGCCGAGGCGTGCACCGGATCGGTCTCGCGGGAGCGGCGCATCGAGGGCGTGCTGTGCCGTCGCAGCGGCCGCGACTGCCAGCTGCGCGTCGGCGAGCTCGACGCCGGCACCGGCCAGACCGTTGCGGCGATCATCCAGACGGGGCGCGACACCTACACCGTGCACCATCTTGGCGCCGACGCAGCGGCGTCGGCGGACCCGCTCGTGTTGCACCGAGCGGACGTCTACACAGTGACCGAGTTCGAGTAGAGCCCCGGACCGGCCGATCCGCCGCGCCGGGTGCTCCCGGCGCAGCGGTCTAGTCGCCGGCGGGCTGCTGCGCCTCGGGCACCGGCCCGGAAGCGGACGCTTCGTCCTGCTGTTGGGAGAGTCCTTCGACGTCCGCGTCAACCTCGACGTCGGCGTCGACCGCCGGGTCCGCAGCTGCATCCCTGCGAGCGTCCCGGCGTGCCTGCTTCTCCGCTTTCCGCTCGCGGAGCTTGTTCTCCCGAGCGAACTTGGCCATCGTCGTGCGCTTCTTGCTGCTCGAGGCCAGTCAGTTGTCCTTTCGTTGACCGCGCGGCTCCGTGAGACGCGCGGCCGAACGTTGCGGTGTGCGTCGCGGCGTGGCCGCGCGGGGCCCTAGATGGCCTGTACGTTCGCCGCCTTCGGGCCCTTGTCGCCCGGTTCGGCGTCGTAGCTGACCTTGGCGCCTTCGGCGAGCGAGCGGTAGCCCTCGCCGACGATCGCGCTGTGGTGAACGAAGAGGTCCTTCGACTGGTCGTCGGGCGTGATGAACCCGAAGCCCTTGTCGTCGCTGAACCACTTGACGGTTCCTGTAGCCATTGTTTCCTCCGGCATTGATAGTGCTGCGAACGCGGAGATTGCTGGGTGCAAAGGCTACGAGCGCGGGCACTCACTCGCTGGGCAGTCGCCCAGCCTGAGCCCAAAACCGTAGCAGGACGACGGACCCGCGCGTTTGCCGGGCGGCGCAGGGAGAACGACGCGGGCCCGCTGCAAGGATGACCGTCAGCTGCCCGTCCCGGGCCGGCGCGCGTCTCTCAACGCGACGATGTGGGCCGGGTTCAGCGTGACCGAATCTCCCGTGTCCGCCTCGGTGAACCAGACGAGCTCCAGGATCGATCCCCGCGCAGCGTCGAGGATCTTGGCCTCGACGTCGGCGATCGCGCCCTCCACGAGGAACCGCTCGCCGCCGACGACGAGGACTTCGCAGATCTCAGGCACGGCCATCCCGGTCGGTCCGCCCGATCGCTCCGTTGCGCGGCTCCGGTGGGGCGGCGGCCTCCCGCTCGGCGGCCCGCAGGCGCGCGCCGGCGCTCTCGTTGGTCCGCTCCAGCTCTCTCAGCTGGGACATGGTCGTCGGGCGCATGCCGTACATCCTCGCGCGGTAGAGGTCATACCGCTGCCGGGCATGACGGGCCTCCGCTCGCAGCTCCTCGAGGCGATCCGCGCTGTTCACGGCAACCTCGGCGGGTGCCGAGCGTCGAGGCCGACCCGCACCGCGAGCGCCGCAGCGCTTTCGACCGCGAAGTCCGCGGATGCCCGCGTAGCGTCGCCGGTGGGCTGCGCCACCTGCTCCGAGAGCGGATCGAGGTCGAAGAAGCGGAACCCGATCGCGCTCGACGCCGGGACCGCCACGAGAGCGGCCTCGCAGATCGGGCAACGGGCTTCGAGCAGCGCGACCGCCGGCGCGCTCGCGTGCAGCCGGATGCGGCACGACGTGCAGCACAGATGTCCGGTGCGGGTCACGTCGCGGACGCTTCGCTCTGCTCGTGATCGGCCAGGAGACCCGCGGCCCGGCCCGGCGGTGCTGCGATCCGGCCCTTCCCCTTCGCGGTGTCCATGGACGACCGCCTCTCTACCCCCCTGGAACGAAGATGCTGCCCCGAAAGCGAGAAGGGCTGGGCTCACAGGACGCACCAGTGACTATACCGCCCTCCAGCACCGCCTCTGACCGGCTAGCGGGCGGAGAGATGCCGCGCATCGCGGAACGAGACGAGCCTGCCGCTGCGCTCGTCCCACAGCTTCAACCCGACCGAGCGGATCGCATCGCCGACCCGATAGAGCCGGCACGTCCCTGAACACGTCGAGCTGCTCGTGGGCGCGGGGGAGGTTGTAGCTGGGCACGCGCGAGTCGAGGTGGTGAACGTGGTGGTATCCGATGTTCCCGGAGCAGAACCGCAGGAGCCCGGGGAGACGCAGGAAGGAGCTGCCCCGGAGCGCGGCCGCGGAGTAGCTCCAGCTGTCGCTGCTCTCCCAGTAGGCGTCCTCGAACTGGTGCTGGACGTAGAACAGCCAGATCCCGGCCGAGCCGGCGAGCATCGCGGGGACCAGGCAGACGATCAGATACGCCTCCCACCCGATCAGCCAGCAGAGCGCGCCGATCAGCACGAGCAGGGCGAAGTCGGTCCTGACGACGCTCCGGCGCATCCTCGGACGCGCGTCGCGCGAGACGATCCGCGGGCCGATCAACATCGCCGCGATCGGGCCGAGACCGAACATGATCAGCGGGTTGCGGAGCAGCCGGTAGGCGAGGCGCCCCCGCGGCGAGCGCTCCTCGTACTCGCGAACGGTGAGCGTCAGGACGTCGCCGACGCCGCGCCGGTCGAGGTCTCCCGCCGTGGCGTGGTGGACGGCGTGATCGTGCTTCCAGCGCGCGAACGGTGCGAACACGAGCAGCCCGAGTGCGGCGCCGAGCCGCGCGTTCGCCCGCTTCGTGCGAAGGAACGAGCCGTGCGTGCAGTCGTGAAAGATGATGAACGTGCGCACCAGGAAGGCGGCCGTGGGGACCGCGAGCGCGAGCGCGAGCAGGACGGAGACCCGCATCGCGAAGTAGATCGCAACGGAGAGGACGAGATAGGGGAGGAGCGAGTTGGCGACCGCGACGGCGGCGCGGCCGGCGTGCGATCGAGCGTAGGGCGCGAGCTCTCTGCGCCAGTCGTCCTCTGTGGCCGGGGCGTGACGCTCGCTCGGCAGGGGCGCGAAGGTCGTCGGTGCTGCGGGCATGATGACTCCAGTCGGGCTACGGAAGCAAGGGACCGGAAGTCTGGATCTGATGCCCACCTGGAGGGGTGGACCGCAGCGCTCGCCCTCCACGAGAGATTGTAGTTCAGATCACGCGTCAGGCCGCGGTTGGGGGTCCCGGAGCTCGTCCTCGTCGACGAGCTCGGTCGGAGCGAGGATGAACACCTCGCACATCATGTCCGGGCTCCTGCTGGTTGCCGCTCATGAAGCCGATCACGCGGCGGCCGGTCGCGCTCTCGATCACCGTCGCTCGAAGCGCTCGCGCATCAGCTCCTGGAACTCCATCCGCTGGCTGGATCACGGCGGCTCCGCGGCCGCCCTCGAGCAGCGTCTGCTCGACGCGGGAGAAACCGCCGCGCAGCACGCACACGACGAGGTCGTCCTCGTAGTAGGACTTCGCGCGGGTCGGGCCGCGACCGTAGAACTCCTTCAGCAGCCCCACCAGTCCGTCGGAGATCGCCGTCAGCACGTCGCCGTGGTCCTGGCCTGGCCTGGCGTGGGCGGTCTCACAGTATGCATCGGCATCGTCCTCACGAGCGACAACATCGTAATCGACGCGCGGTATGCTGGAAGCACTCGCTCGTCGGGTTCTCGCCCTTCTGCCTCGCGCGCGCTCTCGACAGGAGGACGGGAGAGTAGGCCGCGTTGCCCGCAGCCCGACATCCCCCGCTCGGCGGCGAGGAGCTGCTGGACGCGGTGACCGTGACGATGGTCGCCTTCCACGAGCGCTATTACCACCGCAAGCCGGTCACCGCGCAAGACCCAGATGCTCGGTGACGACCTCTGGTCGCCTGCGTCCTCGGCGGGGTCTACACCGACGTCGAGAAGACGATGATCGAGCTGCAGCGCATCGACGATCGTCCAGGAGACCCGCAACGCGTTCCAGGACGCGATGCAGGACAGGTTCATCGAGGCGGTCGAGCGCCTCTCCGGGCGTGACGTGCTCGCGTTCATCTCCAACCACCATGTCGGTCCCGACCTCGAGATCGAGTTGTTCCTGCTCGGGTCCGATGTCGCTTAGGCATCCTGTCGCCCGCGGCGAGGCGGGCCGGCGGGGCACGTTCGACCGCTTCGCACAGCGCGCGTCCTACTTCTCGAGCTCCCCGATCTTCTTCGTGCTGTGCGCCGCCCTGGTGCTCGCGTGGCTCCTCGGGTACGTCCTCGATGCGGGCCCCACGTACGAGCAGGCGGCCGGCACGGCGCTCACCGCGGTGACCCTGCTGCTCGTCGCCCTGTTGAAGAACGCCGAGCTGCGTGCCGAGGCGGCGATCCAGAGCAAGCTCGACGCTCTCGCCACGGGGATGCTCGAGGCGATACGCAGCGAAGGGCAGGACGCCGACCCGATGCTCGAGCGAGCGATCGGCATCGACGAGGAGCTTTAGCCGAGACGACACCGGGCAGGCGCGCGGGGCCTGCTAAGTCATCTCGGATGCCGAGTCCAAAGTCCCGTCCGCTCCCGCCGCCGGGAGCGATCGCGTCACCGGGCGGCGGTCGCTGATGCGCCAGGGCCCTCTCGCCGGCCGCTACCCGGCTGTCGCGGCGATGGTGATGTGCGCGCTGATCCCGTTCCTGGCGCTGTCCGCGGCGCTCCAGCCGCTGACCCCGATCATCTCCAAGCAGCTGCACATGAGCGTCCAGACGATGAGCCTCGGCTTGGGCATGGGCAACGCCGCGTATGCCCTCGGAACGGTGCTGGCGGTGCAGTTCGCCCAGCACCTGCCGCAGCGCCGGATGCTGATCGGCTACGCGACGCTGCTCGTGGTCGGCTCGGTGCTCGGCGCGACGGCGCAGAACGCGGGGATGTTCATCGCGGGCCACGTGCTGCAGGGCGGGTGCACGAGCCTGCTGCTGATCGCGGCGGTGCCGCCGCTGGCGATCGGCTTCCCGCCGCGAAGGCTCCACACCACGGCGATGATCATGAACATGTGCATCTTCGGGGCGGTCGCGCTCGGCCCGACGATCGGTGGCCTGCAGGCCCAGTCCGATGCGTGGCGGCCGCTGTTCTGGGTCGTCGCCGCGATCTCGCTCGCCGCGCTGACGCTCGCCGTGCTGACGTTCGACGACGCGCCCCCGGCCGATCCGGAGTCGCCGCGCGACCTGCCGGCGATCGCGCTCGCCGCGGTCGGCTGCGTAGCGGCGTTCTTCGGAGCCTCGGAGCTCCAGACGCACCGTTTCCTCGACGTCGAGACGATCGTGCCGCTGCTCGGCGGCCTGGCCGTGATCGTCGTGCTGATCGTCTACCAGTTCCGCGCCAAGCGGCCGCTGCTGACGATCCGGATGATGCTGACCAGCACGATGCCCGTCGCCGGGATCGTCGTCGCGCTGTTCGCGGCCGCGGCGTCGGTGTCCGCGACGGCGCTGACCGCGGCTGCGCTGACCAGCCGCTACCGGCCGCTGCACCTCGGGCTGCTCTACCTGCCGGAGGTCGCGGGCGCGGTGATCACGGCGATCCTGCTCGGCGTGCGTGCTCAGCAAGCGTGCGATCCACTACCTGCCGCTGGCCGGCATGCTGTTCCTCGCGGCCGGGATCGCCGTGTTCCGGATCGAGGTGCCCTCGAGCGAAGCGCTCGACGCTCGTCGGCTCGGGGCTGACGGGCATCGGGCTCGGGGCGACCGTCGCGCCCGCGCTGTTCGTCGCCGGGCTTCTCGCTTCCCGTCCGCCAACCTGCAGCGCGTGTTCGCGATCGTCGAGCTGCTGCGCGCGGTCGCGGCGTTCATGATCGCGCCGATCTTCGCCCACTTCGCCGCGACCGTCGGCGGCAGCCTCGACGACGGCACGGGCATCGCGCTGTGGATCGGCCTCGGCCTCGCGCTCGCCGGCGCCGCGGCTCGGCGTCGCGATCTACGCGCTCGGCGGAGCGCGCCCGCAGACGCCCGACCTCGAGCGCTTCCTCGACGGCGAGGCGCCGGCCTGGTACTCGCCGCCGCTGCTGGCGCGGGTCCGCCGGCGAACCTGAGCGCCGCTCGCAGCCCGCGACCGAGAGCGGCGGCTGAGATGGCCGAGCCGAGCCTGCCGTGCCCCGCCGGTCCGGTCCTGTTCGCCTACGACGGCTCCGAGCTGGCGGAGCTCGCGATCGAGGAGGCCGGCCGCCAGCTCGCGCCCGGCCGCGAGGCGCTCGTCGTCTGCGTCTGGCAGCCGGCCGACGTCGGCTTCCTGCCGACCGGCGACGCGGCAGCTTCAACGCCGCCGACGCCGACGGAGGTCCGGAAGGCCGCGCGAGGAGACCGCCGCGCACGGGGCGGCGCTGGCCGAGCAGGCCGGCTTCCGGCCGCAGAGCATCGCGGTCGAGGCGCGCGCCGACCTGGAAGGGGATCGTCGACGCCGCCGAGGAGCACGAGGCGAGCCTGATCGTGCTCGGCTCGCACCGCCGCCGCGGGCTGGTGGGACACCTGCTCGGCAGCGTCGCCGCGGCCGTCGCGGCGCACTCGCCGTCTGCGGTGCTGATCACGCACGCTCGCCCGGGATCGGGCGAGCGCAGCTAGGCCCCGCTGACGCGGCCGGCGAGGCGCTCGGGTCTGAGCGACTCGAAAGGGGGTAGAGAGAGGGCCCAGCCCCGATCGAGAGGAACACGCATGGCACCTCAGACGAAAGCGCAGCGCTCGGCCGCCGCCAAGAAGGCGGCGGCGACACGTAAGCGCAACGAGGCGAAGGACGCCGGCAAAGACGCCAGGGCCGGAGCGAAGCGCGCGGTCAGCGCAGGGGGAGACACCGCGAAGGCGGCAGGGCGTGCAGTCAAGGCGGTGGGCAAGGCCGTCACCTCGCGGGTGAGATGAGGAGGTAAGGCGCTCGCGGCGTCTGACGCGCTCGGTCCGCGGCCTCCCCATGCCGGCGTGGGGTGGCGGAGGCTAAGGGACCTCGACCGGGCAGCGCAGGCGCTTGGCCCGCGCGAGGCGTCGGTCGAGCGTGAGCAGCGTCCCGCCCAGCGCCTCGGCAAGGGCCACGTACAGAGCGTCCGGCGCAGTCAGCGTCGCGCAGTGCCACGCGCGGAGCAGCAGCGGGCCGTGGTCGACGCTTGGCCGGCAATGACGCGAGGTCGTCGATCGACCGGTCAGCCGACGAGCTCGGCGAACAGCGCGTCCAGCGTCGCCCGCGGATCCTCGGACAGCCCGGTGTGCATCGGCGATGGCTGGATGATCGTGCTCGACGGGGCGACCAGCCAGCCGAAGCGCTCGGACGGCGGCAGCGCGCGCGATCGGCCCCGCCGCCGGGTCGCCCTGCGGCGATCCGCACGATCGCCTCGAGATGCGGCCGACACGACAGTCGGGCGAGACCTCGGGCGCCAGCGCGGCGAGGCGGCGCTCGTCGAGCGCGACGCGCGCCGCCGAGGAAGTCGAGCTGGCGGCAGAACAGGACGACGCCGGCGTTGAAGCCCTCGCCGCGCTCGACATGCGGGACGACGCGCACGATCGCGTAGGAGAACGCGCTAGGCGCGGCGTCTCGGGCATGCTCGGCCTCCTCCACGAACGCCCGCGGCGGCCGCGAGGCGCCGCTCGAGGTAGTCGACGTAGGTGCTCGGCCGCTCGCCGGCGAGCCATTCGGCCGGCACCAGCGCGAGGACCGCCTCGAGCAAGCGCGCGGTCGATCGGCGGCGCGAGGCGCTCGTCGGCCGCCGCGATCGAGCCGGCGTACGGGCAGCAGCACGTGCTCGGCGATCTGTGGGAAACGGCCGCGTGGCGTGCTCGGCCGGGCGCAGCCCGCGGTGATGCGAGATAGAGCGCGGCGCCATGGTCGATCAGCCAGAGGCGGTCGTGCCACAGCAGCAGGTTCGGGTTGCGCGGCGTGCGGTCGACGTTCGTGAGGAACGCGTCGAACCACACGACGTCGGCGGCGAGCTCCGGATCCGGCTTCCACGCGAGCGCCGGGCGAGTACGCCGCGGCGCCGGGCAGGAAGTCGACGCCGAGGTTCGCCCCGGCGCTGGCGACGATCAGCTCCTGGATCTCGGGGTCGGGCTCGGCGAGCCCGAGCGCCGGGTCGATCTCGACGAGCACCTGCTCGGGCACCGGCAGTCCGAGCGCGCGCCCGAGCTCCCCGGCGATCACCTCCGCGGCCAGCGCCCGGGGCCCCTGGCCGGCGCCGCGGAACTTCACGACGTAGAGCCCGCTGTCGTCTGCCTCGACGAGCCCGGGGAGCGAGCCGCCCTCGCGCAGCGGCGTGACGTAGCGCGTCGCCGAGACAGTTCGCAACCCGACATTCACAGGCTGGAGCCTAACCTCCGGCGGGCGAGGCCTCTACGACGCGATCGCGCTCGCCTCCTCGGCCGCGCTCGCGCGCGGCGCGCCGGCGAACTCGCCGATCAGGCCGGCGAGGACGTCGGGCTGATCGATCATCGAGAACGTCCTCGCTCCGCGATCATCTCCAGCCGGGCGTCGGGCAGCGCGGCGGCGAGCCGGCTGCCGTCCTCGAGCGGGAAGAACTCGTCGTCGGCCGACCAGGCGATCAGCGCGGGCTTGGTGAACTCGCGCAGCCGCTCGGCCGCCTGCAGCGTGCTCTGCCGGTGCAGCGAGCCGGTGAAGCGCCGCAGGTCCCGCGCACCATGCTGTCGCCGAGCGCCGGCGCGAGCCACTCGCGGACGAGCGCGTCGATGTCGGCGTGGGCGAGCGCGCCGAAGCCGCGCTGGCGCGCCGAACCGGGTGCGCATCGGCTGCAGCGCGGCCGGAACGTCGGCCGCGAGCTTCGCGGCGCGCGATCAACGGCTGGAGGATCGGCGGCGGGAAGTGCTCGAACGCGTCGCAGCTGGTCAGCACGAGCGCGCCGACGCGCTCCGGCGCGTCGTGGCGACGATCTGGGCGATCGCGCCGCCGGTGTCGTTCCCGACCAGCACGACGTCCTCGAGCTCCAGCGCGTCGAGGAACTCGCCGACGATCGCCGCGATCCCCTCCATCGTCAGCTCCGCGTCGGCGCGCATCGGCTCGGGGTGCGCGCCCAGCGGCCAGGTCGGCGCGAGGCACGCGCAGCCCGCGGCCGGCGAGCCGCTCGGCGAGCGGGCGCCACAGCGAGCCGCCCATCGTGTAGCCGTGGACGAACACCACCGGGCGCCCGTCGGCGGGTCCGGCCTTCTCATAATGGATGGTTCCGCGCTGAGCTTGACGGTCGGGCATGAGATCCTCCAGACGAGAGTTTACGTACAGGCTGCACGTAAGATACCAACAGCCTGCACGTAAGTCAATGCGCCGACCCAGACCGAACGATCCGCCGCCACCCAGAAGGCCCTGCTGACCGCCGCCAGCCGACTCTGGGGCGAGCGCGGCTACGCGGACGTCGGCACCCCGGAGATCGCCGAGGCCGCGGGCGTCACACGCGGCGCGATGTACCACCAGTACGCCGACAAGGCCGCGCTGTTCCTGCGCCGTGATCGAGGTGGTCGAGGAGGAGGTGATCGAGCGGCTGGCCGCGGCCGTCGTCGCCGCCGCGCCGGCCACGCCCGCCGAGGCGCTCCGCGTCGCCGCCGATGCCTGGCTCGATATCGCCGTCGAGCCCGAGATCCGCCAGCTGATCCTGCTCGACGCCCCGAGCGTGCTCGGCTGGGCGGGCTTCCGCGAGATCTCCCAGCGCTACGGGCTGGGCATGACCGAGCAGCTGCTCAGCGCCGCGATCGAGGCCGGCGAGCTCCGGCCGCAGCCGGTCCGCCCGCTCGCGACGATCTCATCGGCGCGCTCGACGAGGCCGCGATGAGCATCGCCAACGCGACGGACCCGGCCCGTGAGCGGCGCGAGGTCCACGACGTGATCCACGACCTGATCGACGGCCTGCTGGCCGCTGCATGAGAGCGGCAGCCCGCCGGCGGAACGGGGGCTCGAGATCGGCCCTGCGGTGACGCCGACGGTGCTCGCGACCGCGCACCACGCACACGGGCTCGCGCACGCCCTCGGCCTGTCAGGCGGGCTCGTCGAGCGCCTGCGCGCGCGGCTCGGCAGGGCCTACATACCGGCGGTGGTGATCGTCGAGTCGCTGATCGGGGCGGCCGCCTTCGCCCTCTCCTCGGTGCTCGAGCAGCGCGCAGCCCGCGAGGAGCCGCCCGGCGATTCGCTGCGCCTGAACCTGCTCGTATCGCTCGCCCGGAGGCGCCTCTGGCTTTTGGGGATGGCGGCCGGGATCGCCGGCTACGCGATGCAGTTCATCGCGCTGCGCAAAGGCTCGCTCGCGCTCGTCCAGCCGATACTCGTGACCGGTCTCGTGATGGCCCTGCTCGGCAGCGCCCTCGCCGAGCACCGCCGGCTGTCGCGCGGCGAATGGCTCGCGAACCTGCTGATCCTCGGCGGCATCGCGCTGTTCATCGCCGCCGCCCAGCCGGGGCCCGGGCGTCCCCGCGGATCGACTTTGGGCTGGGTGCTGCTCGGCACGATCTCGGCGGCGGCCGTGACGGCGCTGATCGCCTTCGGCCGTGCTTCCGCGCAACGGCGCGCGCTCGCCCTGGGCGTCGCCACGGGGATCATCTTCGGCGCGACCTCCGCGATCACCGAGCGGACCAGCCACCGTCTCGGGATCTCGCTGGGACACGCTCTCAGCGACTGGTCTCCCTACGTGCTCGTCGCCGTCAGCATCGGCGGGCTGCTGCTCAACCAGAGCGCGTTCCATGCCGGCGAGTTGAAATGGTCGCTGCCCGCGATCACGGTCGTCGAGCCGATCGTGGCGATCCTGATCGGCGAGACGCTGTTCCACGAGCACGTCGCGGGCGGCGCCCTGAACCTGGCCGGCCAGGCGGTGGGACTGGTCGCGATGGTGCTCGGGGTGGGCCTGCTCGCCGGCAGCGCCGCGCTCAGCTCTCAGCAGGCCGCGACGGGAGGGGCGAGGGCCGCGGCGTCGGCGCCGGGGGCGGCTCAGGAGTAGGTGTAGCGGTCGGCCGGGCCGGCAGCGCTGGTGGCACCGTTCACCTTCACTTTGACGGCTACCTTCGCCGCCGCATGCGCGGGAGCGACCGCGGTGCATTCGGTGGTTGAGCGGCACGAGACCTGGGTGGCGGCCGTCGCGCCGAACTTGACGGTGGTGGCGGCGGAGCCCGCGAGGAAGCCGGACCCCGAGATCGTGACGCGCGTGCCGCCTTTCGTGGTCCCGCTCGCGGGGCTGATCGACGTGACGACGGGCTCGTATTTGAACGAGTCGTGGGGGGTGACGGTGCTCGTGCCTGCCGCCGAGGTGACCGTGACGTCGACGTCGCCGGCGGCCCCCGCCGGCGCCACTGCGACGATCGAGCCGGACGAGGCGATCGTGAAGCCGGCGGCAGGGGTCGACCCGGAGTGAACCGATTTGACCGCGCTCAGGGCGCTGCCGGTGATCGTCACGCTGGTGCCCCCGCTGGCCGGCCCGGACTTCGGCGAGATCGAGGTGACCGACGGCGCGCTTTCACCGCCTTCTTCGTGATGGGATTCGGAGCCCGCCCCTTCGCTCTCGGCCTGCGTCCACGTGTAGTACGAGGAGGTGCCGCCATTGCTGGAAACGATCAGGGCACTACCCCGCTTCGCTTCGCCGGCCGCCCCGAGCAGCTGTGGTTGGGGGAGCCCGAGGCCTTCGCCGAGGATCACGTGCCGGTGCCCCCAGCAACCTGATGCGCCCGGGCTCGTGCAGTCGGCGTTCGGGCCCTTGTAGCCGTCGTCGTACATCCACAGGTAGTAACCGATCAGCGGCCCCGGGCTGGCCCAGTCGGAGCCGAACCCGTTCCACGGCCCGCCGGCGCTCGGGGGCTCCGGGTCGGTGCCCTGCTGGACCCCCGCCCGGGCGGCTTCGGTGAGGTTGGAGTTGAGGCCGTAGACCGTTGTGTACCCGTAGGCGGCCCGGTCGAGGTCGACGAGCACGAACAGCTGGCGGTCCGGGGACATCGAGATGAACTTCGCGGGGAGGAGGTAGGGCCCGAGGCCCAGCTTCGCGCGGGCGGCGTTCAGCCGCCCGACAGTCCATTCCTCGCACGCGGCCGAGGTTTCGCTCGAGCAGCCCGCGGGCTCGGAGCCGAGCGGGATGTTTTCCGTCGGGTCGGCGGCGAGCGCGGGCGCGACGCCCATGCAGAGCATCGCGCCGAGCAGCGCGATCGTCGCCGATGTCGCCGAGCGCCTTCTCACGAAGCTCGGATGTTAGAAGGGCCAGGGTGACTCAGAACGCCAACCGGCGCTTCCGCCCGCGGTGCGCGGGGAGAGCTTGACCCCCGGATTGCACGGCCTTAGTCTCTGACGCGGGCAGGACGCTGCTCACGATCCAAGGGGCTTGACGGGGTGCCGAGAGAGCGACGGGGGCGCGCGATCACATGACTTCGGCTGTGCGCTCGTGCGTCTCCGAAGCGCGAACGGTACGCCGGCAACGGGCGTCTGATCGCCGCCGGCCGCGGTGGCGATCGCAGCCGCGCGAGCCGACGGACGGGGGTCGCGCATTGGCCGAGCCCCGCTCCCGGACGGGATGCTCGTGGTGACGACGGCGGCCGCTCCGGCTCAGGAGGCAGCGAGGAAACCCGCGGCGAGGCGGGAGCCCGGGTCGCCGAGCGTGCGGCGTCGCGTCGACCCACGGCTGGTCCTCGCGATCGCGTCGCTGGGCGCGAGTGTCGCCTTCGTCGACGCAACGATCGTCAACGTCGCCTTCCCGAGCATCGCGCGATCGTTCCGCGGCACACCGATCGCATCCCTGTCCTGGGTGCTGAACGTCTACAACATCGTTTTCGCAGCGTTCCTCGTCGCGGCCGGACGCATAGCCGACCTGGTGGGACGGCGCGCCTTGTTCGTGCTCGGCCTGGAGCTCTTCACGCTCGCGTCGCTGCTGTGCGCGCTCGCACCGTCGGTCGAGACCCTGGTCGCATTCCGGGGATTGCAGGCGCTCGGCGCGGCATGTCTGGTGCCGGCGTCGCTGGCGCTCGTCCTGAACGCGTTCCCGCCGGAGCGGCGCGTACACGGTGTCGCGTTGCTCTCCGCGGTGGGCGCGGCCGCCGCCGGTCTCGGCCCGTCCCTCGGCGGACTGCTCGTCGCGTTGGGCGACTGGCGACTCGTGTTCCTGGTGAACGTCCCGATCGGCGTGGCGGCAATCGTCCTCGCCCGGCGACGTCTGCTCGAGAGCCGCGCCCCCGGCAGGCGGCGGATGCCCGACCTGACCGGTGCGCTGATCTTCGCCCTGACGGTCTCGGCGGTCGTGCTCGCCGTCGTCAAGGGGGGTGATTGGGGGTGGACGAGCGCGGGTGTGATCGGCTCGTTCGCGGCCGCCGTCGTTCTCGGAGCGGTGTTCGCCTGGCGCTGCACGTGGCACCGCTCGCCGCTCGTCGACCTTTCGCTGCTGCGGATCCGCACCTTCACTGTCGCAAACGCGATGACGACCGTCGCCGCGGCGGGCTTCTACGGCTACACCCTGACGAACGTCCTGTTCCTGACCGGCGTGTGGCGTTACTCGGTGTTGAAGGCGGGCTTGGCGCTCACACCGGGGCCGTTCTTCGCGGCCGGCGTCGCAGGACCCACCAGCAAACTCGCCCAGCGAATCGGGCACCGGCCGGTCCTGTTCGCGGGCGGCCTCATCTGGGGCGGCGCGGTGATCTGGCTCGTGTTGCGAGTTGGCGTACGCCCCGGTTCCTGTCGGAGTGGCTGCCCGGGATCGCTCTGCTGGGCATCGGAGCGGGCACGCTGTTCCCGAACCTGAGCGGGGCGGCCGTGGCGTCGGCGCCGGGCGACAGCTTCGCCACCGCAACGGGGATCAACGCCGTCGCACGGCAGGTCGGCGCCGCGATGGGCGTGGCGCTCGTGGTCGCGATCATCGGGACGCCTTCCCCGGCTGGTGCGCTGCATGCCTTCGACGGCGCATGGAGGTTCGGCGCGGCTTGCATGTTCGTCGCCGGCATCGGATGCCTGGCGGTCGGCCGCATTCGCACACAGGCCGCACCGACGCTCGTAGCGGCTGCCGGCGAGTTGCTCGCGCAGCCGCTCGAGAGCCTGGCGCCCGCCCCACGCGATCGCGTCCACCGCACGCCCACGCTCAGGCCGTCGCCGGCGGCCGCCGGGGGAATCGAGACGGCAGCCGATTTTCTGAGGTGCGCGCCGCTCTTCGCGGGGCTCGCGCGGGGGCAGCGAGACACGCTCGCCGAGCGCACGAGCGCCGTTCGGGTTCAGGCCGGAGACTGGCTGTTCCACTCGGGAGACCAGGGCGACGGCATGTACGTCGTGAGGACGGGCCGGCTGCACGTCGTGGACGAGGCGTCGGGTGCGACCGTGCGGGAGCTGGGTCGCGGCGACGTCGTCGGCGAGCTCTCGCTGTTGAGCGGTGAGCCGAGGTCGGCAGGAGTGCGTGCAGCCCGGGCGAGCGATCTGCTGTTCGTCGACCGCGCCGACTTCGAGGCGGCGCTGAGCGACTCTCCGGACCTGTCCCTGTCACTGAACCGCCTGCTCGCCTCGCAACTGCGTCAGAGCGTCGGCCCGGTCAGCGGACCGCGTCCCCGTCCGACCACGGTCGCGCTGTTCCGGGCCGGACAGGCCCCCGTGCCGGAGCTCGCTGCGCGCCTACTGGCGGCGATGCGTCAGCACCTCGATGCCGGGCTGCTTCGCTCCGAGGATGGCCGGCTCCCCCTCGGCGCGGAGCCTGCCGGCGTCTACGGTCCGATGCTCGACCGCGCCGAGTCCCAACACGACATCGTCCTGCTCGACGGCGGCGATGCGTCAGCTCCGGATGAGTGGAGCGAGTTCTGCCTGCAGCAGGCCGACAGGCTGCTGCTCGTGACGAGCGGCGATGCGCCGCCGGGTCCACTCGGGGACCGCCGCGAGCTGCAGGGGTGCGACCTCGTGGGATACGGCACGGAGAGAGGCTCCGGAGCGCTCGCCCCGTGGACTGGGCGCTCGACCCGATCGAGTCGCATCTGCTCATGCCCGACACGTTGCAGGCCGACATCGAGCGACTGGCGCGCCGCCTCTGCGGCTGCTCTGTCGGCGTGGTTCTCTCCGGCGGCGGCGCCGGGCCTTCTCTCACATCGGGGTTCTCGAGGAGCTGCTCGCCGCCGGAGTGACGATCGATCGTGTCGCGGGCGTCAGCATGGGCGCCTACGTCGGAGCCCTTTTTGCGATGGGGATGGAACCCGACGAGATCGACGCGAGGTGCTTCGAGGAGTGGGTGCAGCGGCGGCCGCTGTCGGACATCACGCTGCCTCGGCATGGTCTGATCCGGGGCATGCGGGCCGAATCGATGCTGCGGCGCACGTTCGGCGAGACGGCGATCGAGGAGTTGCCGCGCAGCTTCATCTGCGGATGTGCCGAGCTTCGCAGTGGCCGACTGGTGCTGGCGCGGTGGGGGCCCGTATGGGAGCAGGTCGGCTTCAGCGTCTGCATCCCCGTGCTGAGCGCCCCACAGGTACGCGGCGGCGAGCTGTTCGTGGACGGTTCGCTGGTGGACAACCTGCCGGTCGCGGCAATGGCTGAGATGGGGGAGGGCCCGATCATCGCCGTGGACGTGAAGGCGACATTCGACGCGGCGGGAGATCGGCGACCGGCCGGCGAGGACACCTCCCGGCCCGAGCGGATCCCCGGGATCGCCGAGACGCTGATCCGGGTGCTGCTGCTCGCGAGCTCCAACACGTCGGAGGCGGCCCGCCGTCACGCCGACCTCGTGATCAAACCGAAGGTCGAGGGGGTGGGGCTGCTCGAGTTCCACCAGATCGACGCGGCGCGGGCCGCCGGTCGCGCCGCCGCTCGCGAAGCGCTCGAAGCCGGAGCGTCCCCGAACGGAGACGGGACGGGCTGAGCGTCCCGGCGAGCGAGGACCGCACGGATCGATGATCACCGCCGTGGTTCCGGCAACCGGTCTCGAGATCTACGACGGGTGGCGCGCTCGTTGCATGCCCGGACTCGGCCGCCGAGCGGGTGATCTGCAGGATTGGAACGGCGCGGATGCGGGTACCGACAGCCCCGCGGGCCGACGGGCTCGCGGTGGAGGATCCGAGAAGCAGGGGGAGGTACCGGGATGTACGTGGGTTTCAGGGGAGCGTCCGGTGGCGCGGCCAGCAAGCTGGGCGCAAGCGTCCTGCTGACGCTCGTCCTGTCGCTGTTGGCCGTCGGCGCAGCCGACGGGCGCACGCCCGAGCCGGCACCGCGTCGCCGCCCGTCACTCGACGCCTCGTCACAGCGCGCGGAGAGCGGCCAAAGCGAAAGGCAAACACAGACCGAAAACGCTGCTTGTCGGCGAATTCAACGGCCGCAAGGGCAAGTACCAGACGATCCAGGAAGCCGTCGCCGCCGCGAAGGAAGGCGACTGGATCCTGGTCGGTCCGGGCGACTACAAAGAGTCCGAGCTCGCAGACGATCCGCCGGCGCCTACGGCGACGACCTCGCGCCCGCCGACATCCTGATCACCACACCGGGCCTGCACATCCGCGGAATGAACCGCAACACGGTGATGATCGACGGCACGAAGCCCGGCACGCCGGAGTGCGCCTCCGAAGAATCCGCCCAGAACTTCGGCCCCAAGGAAGGCGAAGCGTGGCTGGGCAACAACGGCGTCGTCGTCTACAAGGCTCCCGGCGTGGTCCTTCAGAACTTCTCGACCTGCAACTTCCTCGGCTCCAACCACGGCGGCGACTCGGTCTGGTTCGACGGCGGCGGCTCGTCGGGCAAACAGGAGATCGGCTCCTGGTGGGGCGAATACCTCAGCTCGACCTCGACCTACTGGGACGGCACCGACAAACCCTCCGATGAGTACGGCATCTACGCCTCGAACACCTACGGCCCGGGCGTCTTCGCACACGACTACGCGAACAACATGTCTGACTCCGGCTACTACATCGGCGCCTGCCCGGACTGCCACTCGACGATCGACCACAGCATCGCCGAAGGCAACGACCTCGGCTACTCGGGGTCGAACTCCGGCGGCTATCTGACGATCGAGAACTCGCTGTTCAAGGACAACGAGGAGGGCGTCGCGACGCAGAGCCAGAACAACGACGACGCGCCCTCCGCCGCAGGACGGGATCTGCCCGGACGGCGAACACAACCCGTCTCCGCCGGCGGGCGCGCAGCGCAAGAACATCTGCTGGGTGATGACCGGCAACAGGATCATCGACAACAACAACGGCGGCACGCCGACGAGCGACGGCGCGCCCGGTCTGCTCGGCACCGGCATGACGATCGCCGGCGGGCGCAACGACCTCGTCGTCGGCAACGTGTTCGAAGGCAACGACGCCTGGGGGATCCTGCTCACCCCCTACCCGGGAGTGAAAGAATCGCCGCCCCCGCAGATCCCTGCCGAAGACAACTGCAAGGGCGGCATCAAGGCGGGAGAAGGCGAAGAAGCGACGTGCCTCTTCGAAGCCTATGAAAACGAGATCGAGGGCAACACGTTCGCCGACAACGGCGGTTACAAGAACCCGACCAACGGGGACATCGGCGAAGTCGCCGACCCGGTGCCGGGGACCGAGAACAACTGCTGGCACGGCAACGTCGAGCAGGGCGGCGGCGAACCGAGCAGCTATCCGCCCGCGATCCAGACGACTCACGGGACCTGTGAACTGCCCAACACCGGCGGCGAACCGGCGTCGAGCGTGCTCGCCGCGCAGGCCACCTGCGACTCCCGACTGGTGACGGAATGCCCGTCCGTGCCCGGCGAGGAATACCCGCGCGGCCCGACGTCGAGCTGATGCCGCTGCCGCAGGAGGAAGGCATGAGCAATCCCTGTGAAGGCGTGCCGCGAAACCGCTGGTGCAAACACGGCGAACCGGTCAAGAAAAAGCGCTGGGGCTGATCCCCGGGGGCCGAGGCGTTGGCCGAGGGAGGCTCTGAGGGACTGACGCGACGCGAGATCGTTTCCCGCGCAGCGTTGCTCGGAGCGGGGACAGGGCTCGCCGGCGCGCTCGGCAGCCCGTCCCCGTCCCGGGCCGCGACGAACGCAGCGGCTCGCCCGCCGGGCGCGCTGGATGCGGGGACCGTCCCCTTCTACGGCCCCCACCAGGCCGGGATCTCGACGTCTGCGCAGGACTACCTCTACTTCGCGGCGTTCGATCTGACCACCGCGGGCAGCGAACTGCGCGAGCTGCTCGAGAGCTGGACGCAGGCCGCGGCGCGCCTCACCGCCGGAGCGCTCTATGAGCCGTCCGCCCAGACGCTCTCCGGTCCGCCTCAGGACACGGGCGAGGCTCTTGGCCGTGGGCCCGCGCGGCTCACGCTCACGTTCGGCTTCGGCCCGAGCATGTTCGCGGCCGGGCGCGCGCGGCAAAACGGCATCGCGGCACACCGCCCGGCGGAGCTGCGAGGGCTGCCCCGCTTCGCCAACGAGCAGATCGACCCGAACAGCTCCGGCGGCGATATCTGCGTACAGGCCTGTGCGGAGGATCCGCAGGTCGCCTTCCACGCGGTGCACGAGCTCACCCGTATCGCCACGGGCAGGGCACGACCGCGCTGGTCCCAGCAGGGCTTTGGCCGGACCTCGTCGACGAGCACGGCGCAGTCGACGCCGCGCAACCTGATGGGGTTCAAGGACGGGACCGACAACCTCCGGAGCGAGGACACCGAGCTGCTCGAACAGTTCGTTTGGGTGCCTCCCGAGGAAGGCCCGAGCTGGATGGCCGGGGGGACCTACCTGGTCGCGCGGCGCATCAGGATGCTGTTCGGGCGCTGGGATGCGGCGAGCCTCGACGAGCAGCAGCAGACGATCGGTCGCGAGAAGGTGAGCGGAGCGCCGCTCGGAGCGAGCGGAGGAGTTCGACCGGCTCGACCTGGACGCGCACGGCCCGAACGGTGAGCCGGTGATCCCGCTGGACGCGCATGTTCGCCTCGGCGAGCCCGCAGAGCAACAGCGGGGCGACGCTCCTGCGGCGTGGCTACTCCTACGGTGAAGGCATCGACCGCGCCGGCGGCGAGATCGACGCCGGGCTCTTCTTCATCTGCTTCCAGCGGAGTCCAAGCCGCCAGTTCGTGCCGATCCAGCGCCGCCTCTCGCGCTCGGACGCCCTCAACCGATTCACGGTCCACACCTCCAGCTCGGTGTTCGCGTGTCCGCCGGGCACGCTGCCGGGCGGGTTCATCGGCGAGCTGCTCTTCCACTGAGGGGCTCTTGCCCGCGGGCGAGATGCGAGCGGCCGCGGGGCTGTCGCGTGAACATCGTGGGTGGCCACACCTACGCGCCGGTCGCCGGCCACACATCCGCTCCGGGAATCGGTCAGACTGACGGGGAGCCGCAGATACGGGGGCAAGCAGGTGGTGGAGCGATTCGACGCTGTCGTGGTGGGTGCTCGCCTCGCGGGCTGTGCGGTGGCGGCGCCGCTCGCGCGCGCCGGGCGGCGCGTCCTCGTCCTCGACAGGATGCGCTTTCCCTCCGACCAGCTGTCCACCCATGTGCTGATGCCGGCCGGGACGAGCGAGCTGGCGAAACTCGGCGCGCTCCCCGGCATCCTGCGCCGCGACCCCTCGAAGGTCCGCTACGTCGAGGTGCAGGCGGAAGGGACCGTCTGCCGTGAGCGCCTGCGGCCGGCCGCAGACGGGATCGACTACGGAGTCTGCGTGCCCCGCGACCTGCAGGACGTCGCGCTGGTCGAAGCGGCGCGCGAGCAGGGCGCCGAGGTGAGGGAGCGCTGCAGCGTCGAGGAGCTGCGGCTGGCGCGCCGGTCGCGTCACCGGCCTCCGTTACCGGCACGCCGACGGCTCCGAGCAGGAGGTGGAGTCGACGCTCGTGATCGGCGCCGACGGGCGACGCTCGACGGTAGCCGCGCTGGCCGGCGCGTGGACGCCCGTACCGGATCTCGCGGAACGGCCGGGGCCTCGTGTTCCGCTACATGGACGACCCCCGCGCGGGCACCGTCGACGCCGAGACCTACTGGCAGTGGCGGGAGGGCAACTCGTTCGCGTTCGCGTTCCCGACGACCCCCGCCGGCAGGCTGCTGGTGCTGCTGATGGGCCACCGCGACGAGGTCGCCGAGGCGAGGCGCGACCCCGAGCTCTACTGGCGAGCGCAAGCTCGGCGAGCATCCCGGCCTCGCCGCGCGGGTCGCGGGCGCGACGGGCCCTACTCGAAGCTCCGCTCGACCGGCCGACACGCCGGCCTTCTTCCGCGCCTCCTCGGGCCCGGGGTGGGCGCTGGCCGGCGACGCCGGACACTTCAAGGACCCCGTCACCGGGCAGGGCATGCGCGACGCGATGTTCGCCGGGCGCACGCTCGCGGAGCAGATCCTGCCGGTGCTCGACGACCCCGTCGCCGTCGATCGCGCGACCCGCCGGTGGGAGGCCGACCGTGACCGCGAGTGCCTGCCCGCGTACCACTTCGCCAACGCCGACACCGTCGTCGAGCGCCCGTCGCCCGGCGCTCTGCGAGCTGGTCCGCGATGCGGGCCGGACGCCGACGCCGGACATCAGCGACCTGTTCGGGCGCGCCCGCACGCCGCAGCAGATCGCGCCTCTGAGCCGCGCTGTCCCGTGCCTTCGCGATGGCGCTCGTGCGCGGGGAGCGCCCGCGCTCGGAAACGCTCGCCCGCGGCCTCTCGGACCTGCGCACCGAGCTCGCGATCCGCCGCGAGCTCCGCGCCGACCGCTTCCGCTAGACGCGCACTGATCCCCGGCTCCGAGCACCCCGGCGCCACCTGGCCGGCGCCCCCGTCACGTCTCCGCGCGGCTGCTGCGAGCCGGAGCCGGGCAGCGACGTGGCGGGCACCGCGCACACGGCGGCGCCGGCGGAGCTCGCCGGCATGACGCGCATCGCCGTCGTCCAGCCCGCGCTCGAGCTCGGCGAGGTCGAGCAGAACCTCGCCCGGATCGAGGACCTGATCCGCGACGCCCATCGCGAGCACGGCGCCGGCGTGATCGTCGTGCCCGAGGGCTTCACCACGCCGAACGTCTACGCCAAGGTCCTGCGGAGCACCGCACGCCCGGTCGACGGCCAGCCGTTGCAGCTGCTCATCCGCCTCGCGCGCGAGCTCGACTGCGTGCTGGCGGGCGGCTTCGTCGCGGTCCGCGGCGAGCACACCTACGGCACGTTCGTGCTGGCCGAGCCGGACGGCGCGATCCACCTGCACGACAAGGACATCCCGACCGCCTGGGAGCAGTACTTCTACCTCGGCGGCGACGATGACGGGGTCACGCGACTGCCGCGACGCTCGGCTGCACCGTCGGCCTGATGTCCGGCTGGGAGTGGGCGCGCTTCCGCACCGTCGGCTCGCGTCCGGGCGCGCGGGGCGGAGCTCGTGCTCGGCGGCATGTGCTGGCCGTCGATGCCGCTGAACTGGCCGGGGCCGCTGCGCGCGTGGTCGCGCCGCGAGCACGCGATCTGGCGCCACCAGGCGCGCGAGCTGCCCGGCCAGGTAGCGCGCCTCACCGGAGCGCCGGTCGCGCACGCCTCGCACGTCGGCCCGGTGCGCGGCGAAACGCCGCTCGCGCCGGGGATCCCCTGGCAGACCGTGATGATCGGCGAGTCGCAGATCTGCGACCGCGACGGGACGGTGCTCGCGCGCCTCTCGCTGGAGGACGGCGAGGGTCATGCGGCGGCGGACGTCGAGCTCGCGCCGCGCCGCTCCGAGCGATCCGATCCTCGACCGTTACTGGATCCCCGAGATGACGCTCACGACCCACGCCGCGTGGCACGCGATGAACGCCGAGGGCGCGCTCAGCTACAGGGTCCGCCACGCGCTGAAGGGGTTCCCCTGGCAGGAGTGGCCGGCCGGCGATCTGCCGGACGAGGTCCCGGCCTCGGCCGCGGCGGACGCGCCCGCGGCGACGAGCTCGGACGGGTAGCGGTGCTCGGTCCTGCAGCTCCGCCGGCGTGGTGGGGCGGCAGGCGCCGGGGCGGCCGGGGCGCAGCGTGGTCGCCGGTGCCGGGCGATCCTCAGGTGGACTTGACCGTGCCCCGGCCGAGCGGCGAGCGCGCTCGCCCGTTCGTTTCGGCCGAGTGCGCCTTGACCGGCGGGGGAGCCGCGGGTGCCTCCAACGGAGGCTCCGGCATCCCGATGAAGTAGCCCTGGCCGATGTCGCAGCCGAGCTCGGTCAGCAGCTCGAGCGTCGCAGCGTCTTCGACCCCCTCGGCGACGACGCGCAGCCCCAGGGCGTGGCCGAGCTCGATCGTCGAGCGAACCAGCTGCCGATCGCGCTGGGCGACGTGGGTTGTGAACGTCCGATCGAGCTTCAGCTCGCCGACGGCGAGGCTGCTGAGATAGGCGAGGGAGGTGAAGCCGGTGCCGAAGTCGTCGACGGAGACGACCACGCCGAAGTCGGCGAGCTCGTCGATCACCGTTTTGGCCCCCTCGAAGTCGGTGATGATGCTCGTCTCGGTGATCTCCAGTGCGAGTGCCTCGGAGGGCAGCGCTCTGGCGGACAGCTGATCCTTCACCATCTTCGAGAAGCCCGGTTCGAGCAGGTTGGTGGGAGAGACGTTCACCGCAATCGAGCGGATCTCGCCCTCGTTGCGCCACCTCTCGCACTGATCGAGCGCCCCTTCGAGCACCCAGCGCGTGAGATTGCCCATCAGGCCGGCCTGCTCGGCCAGCGGCAGGAACTTCAATGGCGGGATCACGCCGAGCGTCGGGTGCGGCCAGCGGATCAGCACCTCGCATGCCGACGCCTCGCCGGTCCGGAGGTCGCGCTGGGGCTGGTAGTGGAGGCAGAGCTCGTCGTTCTCCAGTGCCTCGCGGAGCTCCTCCGCCAGGCGCAGCAGGTCGCCGCCGCCGTCGGCGAAGCTGCTCTCGTACATCGCATACGGCTCGCGGGCGGACTTCGCGCGGTACATCGCCAGATCGGCGCTCGCGAGCAGCGTTCGTGAGTCCGAACCGTGCTCCCAGGCCAGGGCGATGCCGATGCTCGCTTCGACCCTCACGCTCACCGAGTCGAGGGCGAACGGCTCCGCGAGCGTTTCGGTCAGACGGCCGGCGATCCGTTCGGCGCGCTCGCCGTCGGCGTCGACCAGCACCGCGGCGAACTCGTCGCCGCCGAGACGGACCAGCGCGTCCGTCGACTTGAGCGCGCCGCCCAGCCGCGCGCCCATGTGCCTGAGGACCTGATCCCCGGCGCCGTGCCCGAAGGAGTCGTTGATCTCCTTGAACCGGTTGAGGTCGATGAACAGGAACGCGAGCTGGCGCGGTGTGTTCGACTCCGCCGTCTCGGCGAAGAACGCGTCGAGCAGCTGGAAGAGATAGCGGCGGTTTCCGAGACCGGTCAGGAAGTCGGTCACGGAGTGGTGCTCGTGGCGCGCGGTCAGGGAGCGCAGGCTGCGAACCGAGACCGCCAGGCGTATCCCCACCGCGACCAGGGTCGCCGTCGCCAGCGCGACCGCAACCCCGTTCACGCCGCCATCTCCAAGCGCCGCGACGAGCAGCACGATCAGGCCGGCCACCGCCGCGAGGCCCGGGAGCATGAAGCCCTGGGGCTTGGGAAGCAGCAGCGGGTTCGTGTACCCGGTCGGGACCCACATCGCTGCGGACATGACGAGGATCGAGACCGGCCATGCGACGCCGTTGACGACCGCGCCGACGTGGGCCGCGCCCGACGCCGAACCGAGCAGGTTGAAAGTGTCCCCGGCGACGTTCAGGGCCATGCCGCCGGCGAGCAGGAGCCACGGCGTCCGGTTCCTGCCCGACAGCATCGCGGTGCTGCCGACCACGAGGCCGAGCAGCAAGAGGTCCCCGACGGGGTAGATGAGGTTCGTGGCGACCCCAAGCCCGCTGCCGCCGGTCGCGGACAGCACGCTGCGGAAGGCGAAAGCGGCGCAGACCGACGCGGATCCCAGGCCCGCCACGGCGCTGTCGAGCCAGCTCGGGCTGTTGATGCGGCGCACCTCTCCCCGCATGAACAGCACGACGGCGACGTAGGCGAGCGGGAAGAAGGCGATGTAGAACCCGTCGGCGACGGAAGGGGTCGGCGGCGTGGCTCCCCCGAGCGACTCGATCGTCAGCGCGATGTCGCCGAGCGTCCAGGACAGCAGCGCCGCGCCGAGGACGAGCGGCACGGTGCGCCCGCGCGATCTCGAAAGGGCCCTCGCCAGGCAGAGTCCGCTGGCGACGAGCTCGACGGCGTCGACGCCCCAGCCGTCCAGCAGGGTCGAGTACTGGCGTGCCGGGTCGGCGATCAGCAATCCGAGGTAGGCCGTGAGCAGGGTCGCGATCGCCCCGTAGGCGACCCAGATCGCCTTGAAGCCGGGGAGCGACGGAGATCGGCAGCGACTGACGGACTTGCGTCCATCCGGCCGTATCGGGTGCTGGCGGTTCACCTTGAGCCCGGGGCGTATCCCGTGGACGGTCCGCCTTGCTCAATCGGTCCCGGATACGCGAGAGTCTTGCGCCGCAAGCCCTGTTCCCGGGCGTCGTTTGCACGCTTCGGAATTTTTTTTTTTTTTTTTTTAAAAAAAAAAAAAAAAAAAAAAAAAAAAAAAAAAAAAAAAAAAAAAAAAAAAAAAAAAAAAAAAAAAAAAAAAAAAAAAAAAAAAAAAAAAAAAAAAAATACGGGCATCGGCGGCGCCGGCCCCGCGCTCGCCGGGGCTGCCGCCGGCGGGCCTGCTCAGGCGCTCAGGCGCTCTGCTGCCTGACCTCGGTCGGTCTGCGGTGCGTCGAGCGTGGCGCGCATGCCCGCCAGCGCGCGATCGCCGACCCGTTGAAAGGCGAGGCCCAGCAGGGGGTCGGCGAGCCTCAACGGGCCCTTGAGCTTGAGGTCTGCCTCATAGGTGACCCGAGTGCCGCCGCCCCACGCGTCGAAGGTGATCCGGTCGAGCGAGACGACGGTCGAGCTGACGCGCGGAGCGTCACGCTGTTGGGCGGATCGAACTGGAGCACCCGATAGATCCAGCGAGTTCCTGCGACCGAGGAACTCGGCCACGATCAGGAACTCGCTGCCGACCGCGATCGGCGCATCATCCATCCGTTCGGCCTCGAGCACACCGGGGTCCCACTCCGCAGTCGTCGAGAAGTCGCTGAGATAATCGAAGACCTCAGCCAGCGGCCGTTTCGTGGCGAGGGTCGCTGTGTACTTGGCCATTGGTGCCGTGTCCTATCTGTCGAGGTGGTTGGTCGCGCCCGAGGTCGGCTGATGCCAGCCGCTGAGCCGTTCGCACTCGCTCCAGAGGCGCTCGTCGTCGGCCCTGGTCTCCTTCGTTCCACGGCACGCGGTGCAGGGGCCGCGCGCGACGGTCGTGCCAGAAGCTGCCGGAGCTGCGGGCCGGCTCGGCCGCCGAGCCGAGCCACACGATCGTGTCTGCTCCCTCTGCCGGTGTGCGAAAGCAGCGGCTTGACGAGCCGGTGGAAGCCCGGCAGGGAGCTCTGCACGCCGGGCGTGTCGGCCCAGCCGGGGTGCATGGCCTGGACGACCACACCGGTTCCGTTGAGTCGCTCGGCCCAGAGTTTCGTGAGCACCACCTCAGCGCGCTTCGAGCGGGCGTAGGCCGCGGATGCCGTCGTACTCGCCGCGCTCGCTCTGGAGGTCGTCGACATCCAGGCGCTGCATGTACATACCGCCGGAGGAGACGTTGACGATGCGCGCCGGCGCACTGGCCTTCAGGAGGTCGAGCAGCAGGTTGGTGAGCAGGAACGGCCCCAGCACGTTTGTCGCGAAGCGCTGCATCTCGATCCCGTCCGGCGAGAGCCGGCGCTGGTGGAGCATCACCCCAGCGTTGTTGACGAGCAGGTCGAGTCGCGACTCCTCCACGTGGAAGCCGGCGACGACGTCCCTGATCGATTCGAGATCGCTGAGGTCGCCCACGCTCACCTGGACGTCGCGGTTCTCCGTGTGCTCCGTGATCGTCCTGCGCGCCTGTTCACCGCGCTCGAGCGAGCGGGCGAGGCAGCCGCACGCTCGCGCCGAGCCGCGCGAAGCCTTCCGCGGCCGCGAGGCCCAGGCCCGAGGTTGCTCCGGTGAGCCAGCACGACCTTGCCGTCGAGCGTTTCCAGCTCGGAGTCGTCCCAGCCGAGCCTGCGGGCTCGGTAGCCCAGGTTCGTGTACCCCGGGACCACGGTGGCGTCGAGAGCCCTGTCGAGCAGCGAGGTCAGCATGCAGGCAAAGCGTAACAGGATTGTCCAGAGTCCGTCCGGGGTTTGTATATAGACTCTGCGGATGGGAGCAGTGGTGTCGAGCGGCCGGTATCTGCGTATCGGCGAGCTGAGTCGCAGGACGGGTGTCAGCTCGGAGCTGCTGCGCGCCTGGGAGCGGCGCTACGGGTTGTTCGCACCTGCTCGGAGCGCGGGCGGCTATCGGCTCTACGGCGAGGAAGACGTGCGGCGCGCGGAGCGGATGCGGTTCCATGTCGCCGCCGGGCTCTCTGCGGCCGAGGCGGCCGGGGTGACCGCGGCCGAGTTCGCCGGCGCGCCGGCGACGGGGCCGGACCGAGGTGAAGCGTCGGCGCTCGGCGACGAGCTCGGACGCGCACTCGATCGCCTGGACGACGCGGGCGCTCACGCGGCCCTCGACCTGCTCCTGGCTCGGTTCGGGACCGAGACGGTCCTGCGCGACGTCGTGCTCCCCTACATGCGAGGGCTGGGCGAGCGCTGGACGCAAGGTGACGAGGTGATCGGCGTGGAGCACTTCGCAAGCGCCCTGCTGCGGGGGCGACTGCTCGGGCTCGCACGCGGATGGGATGCCGGGGGCGGTCCCCTCGCCCTGCTGGCCTGCGCGCCCGGCGATCAACACGACATCGGCCTGATCTGCTTCGGTCTCGCGCTTCGCGGTCGCGGCTGGCGAATCAGCTACCTCGGTGCCGACACGCCGCTCGACGTGATCGGGCAGACGGCCGGACTTCTCCGCCCAAAGATTGTCGTGGTGGGCGCGAGCCTTGCCGAGAAGGCGGTGGCCGCCTCGACGGTTGCCGCGATCGCCCGCCGGTCGGCGCTGGCGATCGGGGGCGGCGGAGCAAGTGCGCTGGCGGAGTCGGTCGGTGCGATGTTCCTGGGGGAGGACCCGCTGGTCGCGGCGGCCGTCGTGTTCGCCGGCGGCGGCACTCCGGCGCCCCCCTTGCAAGGCACGCTGTAGCGATCAACTTCCTGGGATGAGCGAGCGAGGCCGGTTGCGCTCGGGGGCGAGCTTCGCGGTCACGGTGCTCGCTGCCGTGTGCACGATCGCGGCGGTGACCAGCATCTACCTCCGCGCGGAGATCCTCAGCCCGCGCAGGTTCGCCGACCGCACGGTTGCGGCGCTCGACACCGCGCCGGTACGCCGCGTCGTCGCTCGCGAGCTGGTCGTGCAGGTCGTCGACCGCGGCTCGCCGGACCTGCTGGCGGCGCGGCCGGTGATCACCTCCGCGGTCGAAGCGTTCGTCGCCACGCAACAGTTCCGGGGCATCGCTCCACGCGCTCGCCGGGCAGGCGCACCGGCTGCTGTTCGACCGAGGCGGGAACGTCGTCTTCAGCGTCGCCGACGCGGGCACGGTCGCGATCTCCGCGCTGAGGACGCTGGCCCCCGGCGTCGCGAGCAAGATCCCGCACGTCGACGCGAAGCTGCTCGACCTGCGCAAGCAGAGCTTCTCGACCAGACGCTGCGCCTGGCCGACCACGTGCGCGTGCTCGCGGTCGTGCTGCCCCCCGTCACGCTGGCGCTGCTGGCGATCGCGCTCGCGCTCGCGCGCCGCCGCCGGGCGGCGCTGACCCGCTGCGGGTTCGCGCTCGCGGTCCTCGGGATCGCGATGTTCTTCGACCTGGCGCTGCTGCGTCACAGCGTCCTCACGCGCCTGTTCGGCGCCGAAGAGCTGAGCGACGGCGATGTGCGTGAAGCGGCCGGAGCGCTGTGGGATGCCTATGTCGGCGGGCTCTCGGCTGGATGCTCGGCCTCGCGGCCTTCGGCGCGGTGCTCGCCGCCGTCTCCGCGGGCCTGCTGCGGGCGCGCCGCCTGGCGCGCGCGGCGGGATGGCTGCGCGAGCGGGCATGGCCGCCGGTCACGCGCCGTCAGCGGATCGGGACCGGCGTGCCCGCTGCTCGCCCTCGGCGCCGCGCTGCTCGCGCGGCCGACGCTGACGGTCGATGTGCTCGCCGCGATCGCGGGGCTTGGACTCTGCTCGTTCGGGATCGGGGAGCTGATGACGGCGGCCGGTCTGGAACCGCCGCCTCCGCGGGTGCCGAGCTTGCGGACGAGCGGGCTCGCGGGCGCCTCGGCCGCGGCGACGCTCGCGGTGCTCGTGGGGGGCGTGGCGATCGCGCTCGCCGCGGACCGGCCTGCCGCCTCGCACGTCCCCGCGGTCGCGACGGCGGTCACCTGCAACGGCTACGCGCAGCTGTGCTCACGGCGACTCGACCAGGTCGTCTTCGCGGGCACGCACAACTCGATGTCGGCGGCGGAATCTCCGGGGTGGCTTATCCCCAACCAGGAGCGCGCGGTCGCCAGACAGCTCGACGACGGGATCCGCGCCTTCAAGATCTCCACCCACTACGGCATCGGCTCCTCCCCCGGTCACATCCGCACCGACATCGAGGCGGCGGGCGAACGCCTGAACCGCGTCTCCGAGAAGCTCGACGCCCAGGCCCGCGCAGCACTGCAGCGCTTCAGCGGCTCGGTCGGGTTCGGCCGCACGAGCGGCAAGCGCGCGGTGTGGCTGTGCCACACGCTGTGCGAGCTCGGCGCGACGAGCATGGCGAGCTTCCTCGGGACCGTCGAGGTGTTCCTGCGCAGGAACCCGGACGAGGTGCTGATCTTCTTCGACGAGGACTACGTCACCGAGTCGTCGCTGGAAGAGGAATTCAAGCGGTCGGGTCTCTACAGCCACCTCGCCGTGCTGCGGGCCGGCCAACAGCTGCCGACGCTCGGGGACCTCGTGCGCTCCCAGCACAACGTGGTCGTCTTCACCCAGGAGCCCGTCAGCGGCCGGTACCCGTGGGACATGTACGCGTTCGGCGACTGGATCCAGGACACGCCGTTGGGCGCCGTCAAGCCGTCCCAGTTCACGTGCAAGCCCGCGCGCGGGCTCGAGACGAACCCGCTGCTGATGATGAACAACTGGGCCGACGTGTTCCCGCCTCGCCGCAGCCCTAACCTGCCGCTGCTGAAGCGCAGCTTCATCGTCGCTCGCGCGCGCCGATGCGAGCGCGAACGCCACCGCCTGCCGAACCTGATCCTGACCGACTTCTACAACAGCGGCGACGTGATCGGGGCGGTGCGGGAACTGAACGGGCTCGGCGATCAGAAGGCCGCGCCGATCGACGCGGTCGGGCGCGGGTAGGCGGCTTCGAACTGCGTGCTGTTCGCCGGCCGTCCCCGACAGCCGCGGCTCGAAGACGGTGCGACTTATCGGGACAGGTCGAGCGCCCGAGCAGCCGCGGCCACGAAGCCCCCGGCGAGCTCGTCGCCGATGGGGCCGAGCGGCAGGAACCTCGGTATCTCCAGGCGCGCGTCGACCCTGAGCCGGATCCTGCGCCCGGTGCCGTCGTCCGCTATCTCCCAGGCGACGGCGAACGCTTCTGCGTCGGAGCCGTCGTGCGGGATCCGTGTCAGCGCGACCCTGTTCGGCGGTGCGAGGGCGACTCCCATCTCGAGCCGGAAATCTCGCTCGATCGGCCCGCGCGACACGTGGAGCATCACCTCCGCCCGGGTGGGCGACCCGTCCGGTTCCCCGCGACGACCCTCGCCTCGCGTACGACCTCCGGGTGCCAGCGGGGATATCCCTCCACGGCGGCGAGCAGCGAGAAGCAGTCCTCGGCGCTCGCCGCGACGACGGCGCTTGCGTCTCCCTGCAACGACTTCACAGTCCTACAGCTTTACCCCTTCGGCTCGTGGACGGCGTGTCGCCGGGGAGGATGAGTGCCGCGGCAGCTTTCCGGTCGAAACCCTCGCGCGATGCGCGCGTGCGCAGCGGCCCGCTCTCCGGCTGTCCGGCGGACCACGGATCGGGATCGCCCTTGCGAGACTGGTGGCGATGGCGCTGATCCAAGCCACCTGGCCGCTCTGCCGCGAGCTCCGGCGGCTGCTTCCCTCGCGGCCCTTCCACGTGCGCTTCTGGGACGGCGGCGTCGTCGAGGCGACCACGCCCGACGCGCCGACGTTCTTCGTGCGCAGCGCCCGTCGGCTCTCGCGCACTTCCTCAGGGCCCCGGCTCGCTGGGCCTCGGTCGCGCCTACGCGGATGGCTCGCTCGCCGTCGACGATCTCGACGCGGCGTTCATCGTGGTCGACGAGTGGGAGCCGCCGGCGCTGAGCGGCGCCGAGCGCGTGCGTCTGGGCTTGGCGGTCGCTCGCCGCCGCGGCGCCCGGCGGGTTTCCGCGCCGTCCGGCGCTCGAGCTGATCCTGCGCGGGCGCCTTCACAGCGTCGAGCGCGACGCGGCCGCGGTCCGCTACCACTACGACGTCGGCAACGACTTCTTCGCCCTGTTCCTCGACGAGTCGATGACGTACAGCTGCGCGATCTTCTCGCGCGGCGCGCAGACGCTCGAGGAGGCGCAGCGCACGAAGCTCGAGCTGGTCGCGAGGCAAGCTCGGGCTCGCGCCGGGGATGCGCGTGCTCGACGTCGGCTGCGGGTGGGGCAGCTTCGCGATCCACGCCGCCCGGAACTACGGCGTGAGCGTCACCGGCGTCACGCTCTCGGCGCCGCCAGGCCGAGCTCGCGCGCGAGCAGGTCGCCGAGGCGGGCGTCGAGGACCTGGTCGAGATCCGTGTGGCCGACTACCGCCAGCTGCCGCAGACGTCGTTCGACGCGATCGCGAGCATCGGCATGGCCGAGCACGTCGGTGAGAGCCAGATCGACCTTTACGCGCGCTCGCTGCTACGCGCTGCTGCGCCCCGGCGGGCTGCTGCTCAACCACGCGATCGCGGCGCTCGACCCCGACCACGAGCCGCACGAGGACATCTTCTCGACGCGCTACGTGTTCCCCGACGGCGAGCCGCTGCCGCTCTCGCGCATCGCAGCTCGCGCTCGAGCGCGCCGGCTTCGAGACGCGAGCACGTCGAGGGCTTCAGGGAGGACTACGCGGTCACGCTGCGCCACTGGAGCCGAGCGCCTGGACGAGCACCTCGAGGAGGCCGAGGCGCTCGCCGGCGAGCAGCGTACGCGCATCTGGCGGCTGTATCTCCGGGCTGCGCGCCACGGCTTCGAGACGGGTCACACGTCCGTCTACCAGGTGCTCGCGCGAAAGCCCGACAGGCCCGCCTAGGCTCTCGGCAGGTCGAGCAACTCATTCAAGGCCGTCGTGACTCCTGAACCTGGCTCGGGCGGGGTGAGGACCGAGACGGCTGCCTGTCAACGTCGCCGGGGGTCGTTCGGGCGGCCGGTTCGACTCGAGATCCTCCTGCTCGGCCGGCAGCCAGCCGGCACGGCGACGAACGTCGATCTCGTGGCGGGAAACCGCCATCAGCCGCCCTTATTCATCAGCTGACGCCAGCCGCGGACCTCGATGTCGACGCCGTATCTGCGAGCGGCAGCGCGGATACGCCTCCACGCGGCGTCGCGTTCGGAATCACTTACGTCCTTGACCTGGTTGAAGCGCGCGACGGCATTGCGAACATGCCTCGCGTGGCCGATCGGCTCCTTCTTCTTGGCAGGGAATGCGAACGCCTGTGCTTTCGCTCGGGTGCTTGCCATGAGCGGGCCCTCCTTCGGATGAAAGACTCGTGCTTGCATGGGCTCTACCCACTGGGGCGGTCTGTAATTCCTGGGCCTTCTCGCCTCTGGCCGCCAGCCGTCCCGACCGTCGCCGGGGCGTGCGCCGTTCGGCCTCCCCGGCGGCGCAGCGCATGCACAGACCTGCTCAGCCGTCGACGAGGAGGCTGTCGACCGGGCCGAGCAGCGCCCTCGATCTGCGCGATACGCCTTCGAGCTCCCGCAGCCGATGGGTCAGCGTCTCGCCACGTTGCAGGCGCTCGCGCTGCTCCGTCGCGATCGTGCGCCATAGATCGTCGATGACCGAGGCGGGGTCTCCGGCAACATCATCCACCGAGCGGTCCAGATGCTCGGCCCAGAGCCTCAACCGCGTGTCGCGGGCGATCGCATGGTCACGGGTGATGATGTTCATCTCAG
>CAWFQR010000009.1:0-13348 GCA_963818035.1 uncultured Solirubrobacteraceae bacterium | reverse complement strand
CACGAGCGCTTCGACCTCGCGCACGTCCTGCTCGCTGAGCCGCCCGTGCAGCACGCCCGTCACCGCTTCGTCCTCGACGGCGAGCGGGCCGGGACGCAGCTCCCGGTGCAGCCAGCCCGGGCTCTGCTCCGATCTCCCGAGCGCGGCGGCGAGCGCCGCGCGGGTGCTGGCTCGCAGCACCCAGAGCGCCCGCCTGGACGCGGCTGCGACGTACCAGACCAGCCCGCGCCGGCGCTCCGGGGGCGCTCCGCTCGCACTCACTCCTGGTCGCTGTGCCAAGCCGCGGCGGGGTCGAACGGTCCCTCTCCGAACGCGTGGCGCGGCGCGCCGCTCAGCGAATTCTGCGGTGGCGGGACCGGCACCGCCGGGACGCTAGCAGTCGCCTCACGCGACCCGCGCGCCGCGACGCCGCCTCTTCACCACGACGAACAGGGCCGGAGCCACCGCCGCGAGGATCAGCGCGAGCAGGGCGAGGACGCTGATGACGATCCCCTCGCTGAGGCCCGGGACGCGGTAGCTCCACACGATCCGGTGACGTCCCTGCGGCACCACCAGTCCGCGCATCACGTCGTTGACGCGCAGCACCGGCGCGGGACGGCCGTCGATCTCGACCGACCAGCCCTTCGCCCAGGTGTCGTTCAGCACGACGAGGCCGGCGCGTGTCATGTTCGCGGTCATGGTCACGCGGGATCCCGTTTCGCCTTCGATCGAGACGGTCCCTTCGCCCGCGGGCGGAGAGCCCTCGCCGGGTTCGACGATCGCTTCGCGGCGCGGGTCGAACGCGCTCTCGATCAGCCTCAGCGCCGCCGCTTCGTTCGCGACGGTGCGCACTACCGCGGGGACCGAGGCGGGGGCGGCTGCCGCATCGTTGCGGTAGACGAGCAGTTCGGGGCCGTGGTAGGCGAGCTTCAGCTGTCGCGTGTGCAGCGGCAGAGCCGGTTCGGTGGCGACGTAGCGGACGCCGAGCAGGCTGAGCACCTTGATCGCCTGGCGGGTGATCGTCGAGAAGCTCAGCCCGAACTCTTCGTTCTGCTCGGGGTTGGCGACGCGCCACAGCCGGAAGTAGCGCTCCGAGGGCTGCGGCGGGTCCTGGCCGGTCGGCTCCCGCAGGCCGTAGTTGATGTTGGTGTCTGCGACAAGCGTTTCGTTGAGCCCGACGACGCGGCTTTCGCCGGCTTCGCGTCGCAGCCAACCGATCGCTGGCGGAGTCCCCGGTATCGCGTCAGCGGAGGGCTCCATCGGCGCGTAGCCGATCGCGAAGTGGAGCATGTCGCAGGCGGCGGCGACGACGATCAGGGCGGCGAAGGTCCGTCGCGAGACGAGCCCGCGCCCGCGGTACCAACAGCGCCACCGCGAACGCCAGCAGGAAGATCACCCACCAGCCGATCGAGGTCAGGGCCAGGATCGGGACCTGGTGGTATTCGCGGCCGGTGCGGAAGTGATTGATCGCAGTGCGGATCTCGTGCGTTGGTCAGGGCCCCAGCGAGACGAATGCGATCAGCGCAAGCAGGGCTCCCGCAGCCAGCACCTGCCAGGCGCGTCGTCGCAGCTCCGGACGGTCCAGCAGCGCCTGCAGGCCGAACGCGCCGAGCATCGCGATCGCGAACGGCCCCCAGAACAGCATGCGCGCGTCCTGGCACCGGAGTCGAACAGGGGGAGGTGGACGACGACCCAGTGGTCGGCCCGTAGTCGAACGCGACGCCGAGGCCGACCAGGCCGACCACGAGGAACGGCGCCTTCGCGCGCCAGTCCCTGCGGATCAACACCGCGAGGACGGCCAGCAGCAGCGCGATGCTGCCGGCGTAGACGGTGCGCTCGACGTAGTTGACGGGCCCGAGGTAGTTGCCCTCGTTCGGCCGCCCCCACCAGCCGGGGAACAGCAGCGTCCTGATCGCTTCGAGCGGCAGCGAGAAGTTCCCGCCCGCGCGCGCGGCGGCGCCCGAGGTGCCCTGGGACGCGAGGATCACCGGGATCACGACGAAGGCCATCGGCGGCCGGCCGGCAACCATGCCCGCCGCCATCCTCGCCAGCCCGAGGAGCCGCTCCCGGCGTCGCGGCCGACCAGCGTGAACGCCCGCACGAGGCCATAGAGGCCGGCGGCACCGACGGTCTGCACCTCGGTCCCCGGGTGCCCCCCGTCGATCGCCAGCGCGGTCAGCAGCGCGAGGCCGACGACCGGCAAGCGGCTTCTCCGGCGCAGCGTCACCTCGACTGCCAGCACGAGCCACGGCAGCCAGACGCTCGAGGCCACGAGCGTCTGATGCTAGAGCCAGGAGATGTTGAACGAGCACAGGGCGAAGGAGACCCCAGCGAGGAGCCCGGCCCAGAGGCCGAGCCCGAGCACCCGTGAGAGCGCGTAGGCGCCGGCCGCCGCGATCGTCAGCTTCAGCCAGGCGATCAGGCCGAGCGCGTAGTTCAGCGGGAGCACCCACAGCGGCACGTCGAACAGCGACGTCAGGCCGTTCTGGCTGTTGGTGTAGTACGGGGTCCCGCCGAGGACGTAGGGGTTCCAGGAGGGGAAGTGGCCGGAGCGCAGGGCGTTGCGCACGTACAGGTCCCACTGGTAGTGGTAACGGGGCACGTCGACCAGCAGCGTGTTGACGTAGGAGATCCAGTTCGCCGGGGCGCCGGCGCTCCACGGCGCCCACAGGTGCAGCGCCGCGTCGTCGGTCAGGACGTGGCCGCCGAACAGGACCGGCCACAGGTAGAACGCGACGAACGCGCCGAGCGCGGCGACGGCGAGGAGGTGCTCGCGGGCGGCGCCGGACCGGGCCCTCGCCGGCGCAGCGGAGGCGTCCGGATGCGCCTCGCCGCCGGCGCTAACGGCGCTCATCGAGCATGGCGAGCATTGGCGGGCGAAGCTATCAGGAACAGGGATGGTGGCGGGTGTGGCTATATCCTGCGCCTGATGGCGGACCGGCACGAGGCTCCAACGGCGCGCCCGAGCGGCGGCGCCGTTCCGGAGCGTTTCGACCCCGCGACGATGCGCGGCGAGATGATCGAAGCCGAGCACCTCGCGCGGTATCGGTGGGCTGCGTCGCTGGCGGCGGGGCGACGCACGCTCGACGCAGGTTGCGGGACGGGCTACGGCGCGGCGCTGCTCGCAGCCGCAGGCGGCGACGTCGTCGGCGTCGACATCTCACCCGTGGCGCTCGAGGAGGCGCGCATGCGGGTCCCTGCGGGGGTGACGCTCGAGGAGGGGGACGTTGAGAGCCTCGATCATCCGGACGGCAGCTTCGGACTGGTCGTGTGCTTCGAGGTGATCGAGCACCTCGATCGCCCCGGGCGGGCGATCGAGGAGTTCGCGCGCCTGATCGGCGAGGACGGGGTCGTCGCGCTGTCCTCGCCCAACCGCGACGTCTACCCGCAAGGGAACCCTCACCACGTGCACGAGTACGCACCGGACGAGCTCGAGCGGGAGCTCCGTGAGCACTTCGAGCACGTGCGCCTGGAGCGCCAGCACACCTGGATCGCCTCCGCGGTGCTCGATGACGCGCGCTTCCAGCAGGGCGGCGAGGAGGATCTCAGAACGGGGTCGCAGTGCACAAGCTCGAGCCGGACTCGCCCGGCGGCGAGCTCTACACGCTCGCGCTCGCGAGCCAGCACCCGCTCCCCGACGCTGTGGTCGTGCTCGAGCTCGCCTCGCAGATGGAGCTTCGACAATGGGACGCGCTGTGGCACGAACAAGCGGAGACGATGCAGGCGCAGGCGGCCGCGCTGGCCGCTCGAGGTGCGCGCGACGTCCAGCTTCTGGCCGAGCTCGCGACGTTGCGCGCGCAGCTCGTCTCGGTCGAGCACGAGCTCGCGGCGATCCCGCCGCTGCGCACCGAGATAGAAGAGCTGACGGCCTTGAACCGCGACCTGCTCCAAGAGGTCGACGAGCTGCGCCGCGAGGGATACGACCTCGACGAGCTGCAGGCGATCTCCGAGCGTTACACGACGACGGTCGAATCGAAGAGCTGGACGCTCACGCGGCCGTTGCGCGAGGCCGGCGCCCTGCTTCGCCGGCTCCGGGGCTTGATGGCCGCCGACGGCGCCCCCCAACTGGTGTTCTCGCTGGCGGCCGGCCAGAACAGCTTCTTTGTCGAGCTCGCTGAGGTGCTCGTTCACGAGCTGCGAGGGATCGGCGCGGACGCTTCGATTGCGGTGGACGAGCCCCCAGTGCCGCGCGCCGGCTGTGTGCATGTGTTCCTGCCGCCGCACGAGCACCTCGCGCTGTCCGGTTTCCCGCTGCCCGCGAAGCTGCTGGACCGCAGCATCGTGATTTCCGCCGAGCAGCCGGACAGCACGTTCTTCGAGGGGAACCTGAAGGTCGCGCGAGCGGCGGGGGCGGTGTTCGACATCAACCCCCGCGCTGTCCGTGCCTACCGCGCGGAGGGCATTGCCGCGGCGACCCTCGAGCTGGGTCACACCGAGCTGTGGGACACGTTCGACGCACCCGGCGCCCGCGACATCGACATCCTCTTCCTCGGCAGGCTGACCGACCGCCGCTCCGCCGCGCTCGCCTCCTACGCGGACATCTTCGAACGGTTCTCCTGCTACCTCGGCCTTTCCGACAACTCGCGCCCGAACACCCGCGACGCGGCCGGCTTCGCGGCCGGCGAGAGCAAGCGCGCGCTGCTGGCGCGCGAGCAAGGTGCTCCTCAACATCCACGGCGAGGAGGAGCCGTACTTCGAGTGGCTGCGAATGGCGGAGGGGATCTGCGCCGGCTGCGCGATTGTCAGCGAGCACTCCACCGACGTCGCTCCGCTCGAGCCGATGGTGCACCTCGCGCTCGGCCGTGTGGAGAGCCTGGGCTCGCTCTGCACCTGGCTCGCCGAGGACGCCGAACGCCGCGAACGGATGCGCTTGGGTGCTTATCGGCTGCTCGTCGAGCAGCGGCCGATGTCGGCCGTCGCGGGCAAGCTGCTGGACGCGGCGCGCCGGCTCGACAAACGAGGGGTGGATCGCCGCACCGCGCTCGCCGTTCGGCACGACTACGCACGGATCCGCGCCGCGAGGCGGCCGCCCGTACAGAGGTTCCAGCCGCTAGAGCGACCCAATCTCTTCGACGGGGAGACGCTCGTGCTGCGTGCGCTGAAGCGCCAGCAGCTGGCCATGATGGCGCTTCGCCGCGACCTGCAGAGGATCGAGCGGCGCCAGCGCACCGGGGTCGATGCGGGGCGCTACGCGCGGACACTCGCGCACAGCGCCGGTTGGCCCGAGCGCCCCCGCCCCGGCGGTAACGGTCGTGATACCCCTGTACAACCACAGTGACTACATCTGTGACGCGCTGGACTCACTGCTGCGCTCGACGTGGATCGACTGGGAGGCGGTCGTCGTCGACGACGCATCGACGGACGAGGGCGCCGGTCTCGTGCGTGGATGGATCGCCTCGCATCCGGATCGTTCGTGCCTGCTGATCGGACACGAGCTCAACCGCGGTCTCGGCGCGGCGCGCAACAGCGGCGTCGAACGGGCGCGCGCGCCGCGGCTGCTGATGCTCGACGCGGACAACGAAGTGCGGCCGACTACGATCTCCCGGCTCAGCGCGGCGCTCGATCACCAGCCGGCGGCGAGCTTCGCCTACGGGATCATGGAGCGGTTCTCGGCGTCCGGGCCGGTGGGCCTGCTGAACGCCGCGGGCTGGGGAACCCGAGCGGCTGCGGATCGCGAACTACATCGACGCGTTCGCGCTGATCCGACGCGAGGCGCTCGAGGCCGAGGGCGGCTACTCGCTCGACCCTAGGCTCTATGGCTGGGAGGACTACGACCTGTGGGTGCGGATGGCCGAGAGCGGCCGCACCGCGGCGTTCGTTCCCGAGGAGAGTCGGCCGCTACCGGGTTGGCTACAGCTCGATGATCACCGAGACGAACGTCTCCACCGCCGACGCCACCGCCACCGTCGCCGACCATGCGCCCCGGTTAGATGGCCGATCTTCGGCTGCCGCGCTAGGCCCGTTCGCGCAGCCGGCGCTTGGCGGCGCGCAGCGGCTCGGTGAGGCGCCAGCTCCGCCGAGCCCTGGATGCGCTCGAGCCAGTAGCGGCTCCGCTGGAGCTCGTCGCGCAACGACGCGGCTTCGCGCTCGGCGGCCGCAAGCCGCGCGGCGGGGACGAGCTCGATCTCACCGCTCGAGCCGCTGCGGATCTGATGTGCGGCCGGCCAGATCAGCTTCGCTTGGTCGACGAGATCCGCGCCGCGCCGGGCTGCGTCGTCGCGGAACGTGCTCGAGCCGTCCACGACGACGAGGCCGAGCCCACCCCAGCACTCGCCGAGACGCGCCGGGAGCTGCGCGACGTAGCCGGGGACGAAGTCGAGATCGACACCACGCCACCTTCGGGTATGAGTCGTAGTCGACCAACAACAGGCCCTCCCGCACCTCCTCGTTGAGGGTGTCGTGGGCGAGGATCACGGTGCGCTCGAGCGCATCGCTTTCGAGCAGGTGCGTCATGTCGGCGCGGACGCCCTCGGCGGTGTGGTCGCCGTCGACCAAGGCGAAGTCGACGTTCTCGCTGTCACCCGCCAGCCGCTCGAGTTCTGCCGGAAGCATCTGGTGGCTGTCCCCGGCGAGCGCGGTGACGTTCTCGAGCGCGCGATCTCCGGTGTCGGCTCGACGATGTCGAACGAGATCACCCGGTCCGAGTGGGCCGCGATGCGTCGGAGGCTTCCGCCCTCCCGCGCCCGATCTCGATCGACAGCTTCGGCTGGAGCATCGCCAGCATGCCCTCGATCGCGGTCCGCTCTCCGTAGGACATCTGCCACGGACGGCCGCTGAACGCTGGCAGCTCGCGGAGCTGCGGCTGCTCGGATTTGCTCCTGATGATCGGCGTCACGGTTCCAGGGGGGACATCCGGGTCATGCCAGTCTCCCAACGCGGCCACACCGTACCGCTCCCAGACCTCGGGACGCTCGCTCAGCCATCCGGCCAGCCCGGTGAGGCCCTCGCGCAGCCCCCGCGTCGCATGCCACCCGAGCTCGCGCCCGATCCGGCCCGGGTCCGCGAGCCGCACCTCGCTGTCCCAGGATCGCTGCTGATGGGAGCCCCAGCGCGGCTCGGCCTCGATCGAGAACGCCTCCCGCACACACCCGACGACCTCGCGCAGGGTGGTCTGCCGGCCGCTGCCGACGTTGTAGATCGTGCCGAGAGTGCCCGCCGGCCCGCCGGCGGCCTCGACGAAGGCGTCGCAGACGTCATCGACGTGGACGAAGTCCCGCGCCGTCGTCTCGGGTCCACCAGCGGCGGCAGCTCGCCGCGCAGCGCGTGCACCGCGATCCGGTCGGCATCAGCCGGCGCGGGTCCTCCCACGGCCCGTACACCGAGTAGAGCCGCAGCGTCGTCATACCGCAGGCCCTCGGCTTCGGCGCAGACTGCCCGCAACAGAGCGTCGCGCTCGCCTTGGCGACGGCGTAGATGCTGTTCGGGCGCGGCGCCTCGGCTCGCGGGGCGTGATCCTGCCAGGCCGTACTCGGAGGAGGAGCCCGCCTGGACGAAGGCCGCGAAACCGCGCTCGGATGCGACGCCGGGCAGGTTCAGCGTCCCTGCACGTTGCTCTGGAGGATCCCTCTGCGTCCACCTGCCAGGAGTACGCGCCGTGGGCGGCGAGATGGAAGACCCACTCCGGCGCGCGGCCGCGACAGCGCCGCCTCGACCGCGTCGGCGTCGCGCAGATCGAGCCTCTCGGATCGTGAGCTCGGCCCTCGAGGTGGCGAGGCGCCAGCGATCGGAGCCTGGCCGAAGCAGCGACCTCGACGCGATGTCCGTCGCGCAGGAGCCGCCTCGTCAAGCCGGCGCCGACGAAACCGCCGGCGCCGGTGACGAGCGCCCCGCCGGGCGGTCAGCGGGGATGGTCCGCGACCCCGCTCCTCGAGGTAGTTGGAGTAGCCGAGGACGTCGAGGTACTGCCAGCAGCGCGCCGCGATCTCGTCCTGCTCCTCGCCGAGAGCTCCTGCGCGGTCGCGTGGTTGGCCTCCGGGGTCGGCGTGCGGATCGTGCCCCATGGATACACCTCGTCGAGCGGCGCCCGTTCCAGCTCGGCGTGCCGAGCGTCTCCGAGCGCGAGGCCCGAGCTTCTCGCAGAGGCGCCGAGCGTGCCCTCCGGATCGCCATCAGGTCCTCGGTGCGGACCACGTGGAAACGATCGGGGTACATGCCGCTCGAACATCAGCGCGTAGTGCTGGTTGAGCGTCCAGCCGAGCATGTAGTCCGCGAGCGGGAGCGGCACGGGGCGCTTCTTGGTGTCGGCATACGCCGACCACGGATTGCGCACGACATGCAGCACGTGAGCGTTCGGCAGGTCCTCGAGGATCTTGTCGCCGTCGACGCCGATGATCGGGCTGTAGCCGACGTAGAACTGCTCCGACCCGCTGCGGCGGTAGTCCTTCCACGCGTCGAACGTGGCGCGGAAGAACGCTGCCATGTTGTTCGCCGCGCGAGCGTCCGGTCTCGCGCACGTAGCGCGCAGTAGATGTCGCGGCGCTCGTCGTCGGTGAATTCGAACGGCCTGTCGCGGAACTTGCTCACGTTCGGCGTGCGGGCGCGCACCTTGCACTCCTCGTCGATGATCGCCTGGTAGTCCTGCTCCGGCGTGGCGTCGAGCGCGAACACCGGCCAGCGGTACTTGACCGGGAACGGAGGCGAGCATGTCGTCGACGAGTTGCGTGCCGGGCTGCGACTCGAACGGATACACGAACAGCTCGGGGTGGCCGTCGAGGAAGCGGTGGGTCGTGTTCCCGCCGTTCTCGTACATCGCGCCGATCATCAGCAGCTTGAAGTCATCGCTCATCGATGGTTCGTCCTCCTCGCGTTGTCGAAGCTGTAAAAGAGTCGCCCAGGCGGGTGGCACCGGCTGCGGCCAGTGCCTCGACCGGGCAGGCTCGCGGGCGAGCGCGGCGATCCAGTCGATGGCAAAGATCTGGTTGCCGAAGGGCCACGTCAGGGTACCGAGCACCGCCCCGGATGAGATCTCCACGGCGTGCAGCGCGCAACGGCTCGTCGACATCGAGCCCCGGCGCGTAGCGGCGGAAGCGCGGGATCACCCGCGAGGTCCCGACGAACGCGACCCCGTGTGCGAAGCAGAGCCCGCGTGTCCAGCCGGTCAGTCGCGCGACCGGCTCGAGCGCGCCGTCACGCGCGACGCCCACCTCGCCGTAGCCGCTGTTGTCGACCCACAGCCCGCCCGCGGTGCAGGCGCGCCGAGTGCGGCCGCGTCAGCCCGCGCACCACCGGCTCCGCGTCGCGCGGCGAAGATCACGCCGCGCCCGTCGACCGGGAAGTCGAGATGTCCCGGGCCGCCGCGCGGCCTCGGCGGACGCGGAGAAGAACCTCGAGGCGAGGTCGGCGCCGGCCGCGATCGAGTTCAGCTGCAGCCAGTTGCGCGAGAAGTCCGGGCGCCCGTCGCGCTCGATCGTCCGCGGCCACCAGACGACGCTCGTGCCCGCCCTCGCGCGGCAGCCGGACGATCGCGTTCTGCCCGACCGAGTTGGCGTGGAGCGCGCCGCCGACATACGCGAGATCGTGGATGTAGAGGGCGCCCGGATGGATCGTCGAGCGAACCGGCACGAGCGGCCGCACGGCGGTTCGGGGGCCGCGGCGTCGGTGCGCCCCAGCGAGCCGTGACGCGGTTCCAGCTCGTAGACCTGGTTCGGGTTGCGCGTGCTCGCGACGCTGACGACCCCCGCGCCGCCGGTCCACGGCGAGCCCCGATGGGTGGGGCAGCGGCATGTGCTGACCAGGGGTCGCCGTCGATCACGGTGAGCGCGAGCACGAGATGCTCGTACTCGCGCGTGACGAGCAGCGTCACGCCGAGCCGGTCGAGCGTCTCCCACCACCCGCCGGACGCGCTGCAGCGCGAGCAGGCGGGGATCGACGCTCGATCCCGTCCACGGGCTCAGCGCCGCGCCGGATCGCGCCACTGCTCGCCGTGCTCGCGCCAGATCGGGTCGAGCTCGCCGCTCGAGGCGCTCATCGCGGCGCAGCTCCCTGTTCAGCAGGTAGGCGCCCACGTACATGCGCCGCGCCGAGGCATAGCCGGTCGTCGAGCGGCCACCGTGGCGAGGGGTGATCGTGCTCGGCACCTCGATCATCGGGTAGCCCTGCGCCGGCAGGTGACGACGAACTCGGCGTCGATCAGATCGTCGTCCCGGGACAGCTCGAGCAGCTTCCCGAACTCCCGCGGGAAGACCTTCGGGGTGCCGTTGATGTCCCACGACGCGAGCCCGAACAGCACCCGGCACTCGAGGTTGTAGAGCAGCGACCCGAGCTGCCGGCGCCAGTTGTCGCGAATCCGCCGCTGGGCCTTGATCACGAATCCGGGGTTCACGCTCGCGTAGAGCAGCGCCAGCGAGAGCATCTGCGGCGAGGTGCGGGCCGAGTTCGTGTAGCAGAGCACGTCGCCGTCGGCGGCGCGCAGCCCCGCACGCACAGCGCGGCCCCAGCCACCCTGCTCGAGCTCGACCACGCGCGTGTGCTCGTCCTGCTCGGCGATCCTCCTGCAGACGTCCGCGGTCTCGTCCCGGCAGGCATTGGGAACCAGCACGATCTGGTTGGCGAACGGCAGCTCGGCGAGCACCTCCCGGTAGTCGCGACGAGCGACTCGAGATGATCGGCCTGGTTGTGCAGCGGCAGGACGATGGAGGCGAGACTGACGGTAGTCAGCGGCGTCGCTTGCGGCGGGGCTCAGTGCTCTCGACCAGGTCGAGCCCCTCGAGGGCGGCGGGCCACCCCGTCGGCCGACAGCCCGCCGCTCGTAGAGATAGCCCGGCGAGCCGGTGAGGCCGCGCGGCATCTCCGCGACGCCGCAGCGCACGAGCCGGCAGTCGAGTCCGCGCTCGGCGATCACCTCCGCGACGAGCGACCCGACGCCGCCGTCGCGGTAGTGGGACTCGAGCGTGACCGCGAGCGGGAACGCGGCCGAGCAGCTCGGCGAGGTCGTCGAGCGGCGAGGGGTTGAAGCTGGAGACGACCGCGACCGCCGCGTTGAGCCGTCGCGCTCGAGCGCCTCGGGCCGCCGCGCACCGCGGTGCCGCCATGTCGCCGAGCGCGATCAGCGCGAGATCCTGGCCGTCTCCGATCAGGTCGGCACGACCGAGCTCGAAGCGCCCGTCGAGACCCGGCACGCGGCGCCGCCCTTGCACAGGCGGAAGTAGATCGGGCCCTGGTGTTCGAGCGTCGCGTGCAGCGCGCGCCGCGCCTGGTCCGCGTCCGCGGGCGCGACACCGTCGTGACCGATGGCTGCACCCGCATGATGCCGACGTCCTCGAGCGCGTAATGGGTGACGCCGTTGTGGCCGTAGTCGAGCCCGGCGCCCATCCCCACCAGGCGAACGGGCAGCTCGTGCAGCGCGGCGCCGTTGCGCAGGAACTCGTAGGGCCGCATCGAGGCGAACGTCGCGATCGAGTACGCGAACGGGATGAAGCCCGCCTCGGCGAGTCCGGTCGCGACCCCGAGCATGTTCTGCTCAGCGACGCCGACGTTGAAGAAGCGGTCGGGGAACTCGCTCGGCGAACGGCTCGAGCACGGTGAAGCCGAGGTCGCCTGTGAGCAGCGTCACGCGCGGATCCTCGCGCGCCAGCACGACGAGCTCGGCGGCGAACTCCGCTCTCAGACGGCTCCGGCTGCCGGCCAACTCCAGATCCAGCTCCTCGAGCGCCTGTGCGTAGTGCTCGTCGGAGAGCGGCAGGTAGTGCCACTCGATCCGGCTCTCCATGAACGAGACGCCCTTGCCGAAGGTCGTCTGCGCGATCACGAGCGCGGCGGATCCGCCCGCCGCGCGGCGCCCCAGCGCGCGCCCGTAGCTCGCTCGACGTCGTGTCCGTCGACCTGCTCGACGTCCCAGCCGAACGCGCGCCAGCCGCTCGGCGACGCGGATCGAGGTCCAGCACGTCGCGAGTGTAGCCGAGCGCCTGCTGACCGTTGAGGTCGAGCATCGCGCTCAGGTTGCCGAGTCGTTGGTGCGCGGCGAACATCGCGGCCTCCCAGACCGAGCCCTCGTTGACTCGGCGTCGCTGATCACGACGAACACGTGCCGCTCCGAGCCGGGCAGGCGGGCCCCGAGCGCGGCGCCGGCGCCCAGCGACAGGCCGTGCCCCAACGACCCGGTCGAGAAGTCGATGCCGTCGACGCGGTGCTCCGGGTGGGCACCGAGCGGGGTGCCCTCGCGCAGAAGCTCTCGAGCTGCTCGGCCGACATGCGCCCGGTGGCCGCGAGCGCCGCGTAGAGCGCCAGCGCCGCGTGCCCCTTGGAGAGGATCACGCGGTCGCGGTCGGGGCCGTCTCCGTCGGGTAAGCGACGTCGCCGAGAGGGCCGCGAGCACCTCGGCGATGCACAAAGCGGACCCGATGTGCCCATGTGGGCGCGCTCGACTGCTCGATCACGCTCCGACCTATTTGGCCCGCGAGCTCGTTGAGTTCGGTTCGTCATCGTGAGGTCACAGACCGCTGCGTCCTGCCCGTTGCGTCTGCTCTACGGCCCCGGACGTGCTCGGCGGGGGTCAGGCTAGCAACTCAGCCGGTGCCCCGAGCGGCCGCTCAGCCGATCATCTTACGCTTGCCGCAAGTAAATCGCATGGCCGAGGACCCCATTGCAAACGGTCGGTAGCCGGCCGCCGCCCGGCAGTTGACGAAACGCGAAGCGGATTCGTTCGGTGCGCTTGCGCTCACCCCACTCGGGCCTGCTCGGGCAGTTGGTCCGCTTCGGCCTCCCGGTGGCTCGTAACGGGCGTTTATCTGACCGTCACGACCGTGCTCTCGCAGCTCGTCGGCCTTCCATTCGAGGTGGCGCTCGCGATCGGCTTCGTCACGGCGCCTGATGTTGCACTTCCAGCTGCAGCGGCTGTTCGTGTGGGTCAGCGTCGACGGCTTCGCGCTCGCCACGAGCCGCCAGGTCCGCCGCTACCTCGCGATGGCCGGCACGCAGTACGCGTTCACCGCGGCGGCGACCGCGGTGCTGCCGGGGATGCTCGGCGTCTCCCTCGGAGATCGTCTACCTCGGGGCGATGGTGATCGCGACAATCGACCGGGCTTCCTCGTGATGCGCCTCGTGATCTTCCACGAGGCCTCCGAACTGGTTGCCGCCGAGGCTGAGGCCGGCGCGCACGTCGAGGAGCAGTTGATCGCCCTTCCCCCGCGTCACCTCGCCGGTCGCTGAAGCTCGATCGGGCCGACCCACCCTGGTCGTTCGGCCAGATCGGTGCGCGCCCGGTCAAGCCCGGGTACCCAACGACCGATGCGCCATCCGAACGTGACCCGCACCGCTCTGAACCACACGCACGGCCGGCCACCGCGCTGGCTCGCCGCGTCCGCGACGGTGCTCATGCTGTGCCTGCTGGCCGTCGTGCCGTCGGCGCACGCCGCTGAACCCGGCCTCGCTC
>CAWFQR010000008.1:0-21873 GCA_963818035.1 uncultured Solirubrobacteraceae bacterium | reverse complement strand
CCGGTGCGCGACGCCGGCTCCGCCGAGCTCAATGCTCGGTCGTGCACGTTCCCTCAGCCGTGGTCGCGCGGCGCGAACAGCCGGTTCAGCTCGGCGACGGAGCGGCCTCGTCGAGCCCGGCGAAGCTCCCCTCGTCGGCAAGCGTTCGCGCGGCGCGCAGGAAGGGGCCCCCCGATCCTGGCGAGCGCCGATCCGACGCTGACCCGGCGCACGCCGAACTCGGCCATCTTCGACCCGAGGTCGGAGCTGACGAGCACGTTGAGCGGGAGCGGCGCGACCGCGCGGACGAGCGCGCCGATGTCCGACGCGTCGCGCACCCCTCCCGCGCGCACGGCGGGGTGCGCGCGAATCGGCCGGGCGACGCGGGGACGCCGATTACGATTCGCCGGGATGCCTGTCTCGAGAGTGCCCGGAGGCGTCGTGCACCGGCTCCCCGCGGACCTGCGCCAGACGCTGCTCGCCAACTCGACGGCGCTCGACGCGTGGCGGGACATCACGCCGCTCGCCCGCAACGAGTTCATCTGCTGGGTCGAGGAGGCCAAGCAGCAGGCGACCCGAGAACGGCGTGTGCGGCGTACCCGCGAAGAGCTCGAGGAAGGGATGCGCCGGCCGTGCTGCTGGCCAGGGTGCAAGCACCGGGAGCGGAACGGCAAATAGGATCGCGGGCGGGGATTCGTCCGACGCTTTCGAACGGGTGCTGCGGCGAGGTCGGAGACAGACCGCGCCGGGCGGCGATCGCTCGTGTTAGGAGTTGAGGGCGGGAATGCTCCCGTCGATAGAAGCCAAAGCTCGGAGGAGGCTCGAATGCGCAGGGTGCACGTGTGGTCACTGGCGGTCCTCGGCCTCGCGGCGCTCTCGCTGCCTGCCGCTGCCGCCGCCGTCCCGACGGTGACGGTGAAAGCGAAGATCGTGCCGATCTCGGGGTTCCCGGGCACCGGCGACAAACTCGGCGCCGGCGCAGCCGTCGAAAGCCAGGTCACGATCTCGGGAACCGAATACGGCGGGTTCCCGCCGCCGCTGATCGGGGTCAACGTGTTCCTGCCGAAAGGCACCGTGCTGCATCCGAACGGCTTCCCCGTGTGCCCGCCCTCGACGCTCGAACCGTCGGGCAAGGGTCCGAAGGGCTGCCCGAAGGGCTCGGCCGCGGGCCCGGTCGGCTCCGTGCAGGGTGACGTCGCGTTCGGCAAAGAAGTCGTCCCCGAGACCGCGACGATCGAACCCTTCTACACGCCGGGCGGAGGCCTCGAGTTCTTCACGTTCGGACACGAACCGGTGCTGCTGGAAGTTCTCTCCAAGGCCCACTTCGTCGGCGCGAGCGGTCTCTACAGCAAGGAGCTGATCGCGGAAGTGCCGCTGGTGGAAACCGTCCCCGGTGCGCAGGACGCGTCGGTCAAAACGATCTCGGTGAAGGTCGGCTCGGCGATCCGTTCGCACGGCTCGACGATCTACTACGGCCGCGTGCCGAAGAAGTGCCCGAAAGGCGGCTTCCCCGGCAAGGCGGAACTCACCTTCGCGGGGCTCGGCGGGCTCACGCAGACGACCGTGACCAAGACGCTGAAGGTGCCCTGCCCTCCGGGCTAGCGCCCGGCGCCCGCCGGGCTCGTGATAATCTACAACCAAATGGTTGTAGATACCCAAGATCAGGAGTCGGTCGACCGGCTGTTCGGGGCACTCGCCGACCGGACCCGCCGCGACATCCTCCGCCGTGCCCAAGAGGGCCGGCTGTCGGTCTCGGCGCTGGCCCGCGACTACCCGATCAGCCTGGCGGCGGTGCAGAAGCACGTCGCCGCGCTCGAGCGTGCGCAGCTCGTGAGCAAGCACCGGGTCGGGCGCGAGTCGATCGTGCGGGCCGAGCCCGGTGCGCTCGAACGAGCCCGCGCCGCACTCGACGGCCTGGAGTCGGAGTGGCGCGGCCGGATCGGCCGGATCGAGGGCATTCTCGACGACGACACAGGAGGCCGCTGATGCCCGTCACCGACGTGACGAAGGACCCCGACGCCCTGACGATGACGATCACCGCCCGGTTCGACGCCGGCGCCGAGCAGGTCTGGCTGATGTGGTCCGACCCCCGCAGATTGGAGCGTTGGTGGGGCCCCCCGTCGTACCCTGCGACGTTCGTCGAGCACGACCTCACCCCCGGCGGTGGCGTCGCGTACTACATGACCAGCCCGGAGGGGCAGAAGCATCACGGCTGGTGGCGGATCGAGGAGCTGGAGCCGCCCACCCGGCTGCGCTTCACGGACGGCTTCTCCGACGACGAGGGCCGCCCGAACGAGGAGATGCCGACGACCACCACGACCGTCACGATCGCCGAGGCCCACGGCGTCACGACGATGTCGATCGAGGCGGAGTTCACGAGCCGCGAGGGGATGGAGCAGATGCTCGAGATGGGGATGGAACAGGGCATGGTCGAAGCCCTCGGGCAGATCGACTCACTGCTCGCCTGACGCGCCGCGGCCCGGCGGCGGCGCTCAGCCCCGCGGCGCGGACGCGAGCCCGAGGAGCACGATCAGGGAACGGTTCAGCGCCCGCGGGGCGCGCCTCGGAGGTCACGCGGCGAGCCTGAGCGAGCCACGCGCCGGGTCGACCCGTGTGAGAGGCTCTCCGCATGCCGTTCGTGCCTGAGCTGTTCTCCGCGCAGGCGCTGGCGCGGCTCGAGGAAAAGGGAAAGCGCGAGCTGATCGCCGTGCCCTTCTTCGATGGCCTGATGGCGGGGGAGCCGGACGCGCTGGTGGAGTCGTTCGCGGTCGCGCCCGAGGTGCACGACCCGATCCGCGGCCGAGTCAGAGGCGCATCGGCGTTCCGGGCGTTCGCGTCCGAGATGAGCTCCTGGCTGCGCCAGAGCAACTGCACGGTCGAGGACGTCGGGCACGTCATCACCGAGCGCCGCGGCTTCGAGGAGGTCGTTCTCCGCCTCGACCGCGAGGGCGGCCCCGTCGAGCTCCCCTTCGCGATCGTCGCCGACCGCCGGTCCGATGGGCGGATCGAGGAGCTGCGCCTCTACTTCAGCAGCTGGCCCGTCGCGCGTCACCACGTCCACCGCCCGCCGCTGCTGCAGCCCGATCGCGAGCTGCAGGAGTCGGACGTCGTGGGCGACTACCACCGTGCGCTCGCCGCCGGGGACGTCGAGGCGCTCGTCGCGGCGTTCGAAGCGGATGGCTACGCCCGCGAGCCGGCGGGCGGGCGCCACGTCCACCGCGGTCGCGACAGCCTGCGCTCCTTCTACGGATCGCTGTTCGCGAACGGCGGCGGCATCTCGCTCGAGCACTGCGCGGCGATCGACGACGGGCACTCGTGCGCGTTGGAGTACAACGTCGTGCAGTGGGGCAAGACGCTGCTGCCGCCGGAGGCCGGCGTCGCCGTCTACGTGCGCGGCGCGGCCGGCAAGCTCGCCGCCGCCCGCATCTACGACGACACCGACCCCCCGGCACCCTCTAGTTGAATCGCATCGTCAGCGGCCGGCGGACTGCCCGCCGTCGATGTGCAGGATCTCGCCGGTGACGAACGTCGCGCGCTCGAGGTAGAGGATCCCGTCGACGACGTCGCTCACCTCGCCGAGCCGCCCGAGCGGATGCAGTGCGGCCATCCCGGCGTACGAGGCATCGTCGTGGTGTGGCGTCCGGATCACGCCGAGCGAGACGGCGTTGACCCGCACCCCGCGCGAGGCGTACTCGATCGCCAGCGACCTCGCTACCGCGGCGAGGCCGCCCTTGGTGAGAGCCGTGAGCGCGCAGGGGCGGCAGCTGTCGGCGTCGTCGACGAGGCTGGTGCTGATGTTGACGACGTGACCCGTGCCCTGCGCGGCCATCTGCCGGATCGCGCGCTGGGTGATGTGGAAGAAGCCGCCGAGGTTGACGGCGGTGATCGCGTCGAGGTCGTCGGCGGTGCACTCCGTGAACGGCTTGCCGATGTAGATCCCGGCACCGTTGATCAGCGTGTCGACGCGGCCGAACCGTTCGAGCGCCGCGCCGATGACGCGCTCGGAGGTGGCGGGGTCGGTGATGTCGCCGGCGACAGTGGCGTAGTCGGTCTCGCTCGAGGCGGAGATCGAGCGCGCGGTTCCGACGACGGCGTATCCGGCCGCGCGAAGGGCGTCGACCAGCCCGGCGCCGATCCCCTGGGATGCGCCGGTGACGATCGCGACCTTCTGGGTACCGGGCGGCCTCACGGGCCCGCGTGCGGGCACGAGGCTCGCCTCCGGGAGGACGTGCTGCGGTTCGAGTCGCTCATCGGTGGCTTGGACGATCCTACGTCGCTCGCCTGCGATCAGCGGGGTAGCATCGGGTGTCGCGGCTCGCGGCGGTTCGGGGGCGGCAGGCGGGCGGTGGCCTCAGATTCCGAGAACGGGGGTCGGCATGAGCAGGGTCGAGCACGAGATGGTCGTGACTCATTTCATCGTCTCCGACGACGTGGAGCGCTCTCGCCGTTTCTACACCGAGGTGCTCGGCGGCACCGTCGTGCGCGCCAGCGAACCGGCGAACGTCCGGCTCGCCAACAGCTGGATCGTGATCAACGCCGGCGGAGGCCCGACCGATGACAAGCCGGCGGTGATCCTCGAGACTCCGCCAGATCCCGACCGGGTCAGCAGCTTCCTGAACATCCGGGTCAAGGACATCGAGGCGGTCTACGCCGACTGGAGCGCGCGGGGCGCGGAGTTCCTGACACCGCCCAAGCAGCACGCGTACGAGATCCGTTGCTACATCCGCGATCCCGACGGCCACCTGATCGAGGTCGGGCAGACCACCGATCCGGACGGGGATTGGACGCCCGCGAGGTGGTCGTCGAACGTGCCGTCCGAGGAGCCCGCGTGACCGTCGCCGCGCGCAGGCTTCCGCGATGACCGTCGCGATCGTCGGCACCGGGGAGCTCGGGTCCGTGATCGCCCGCCTGCTCGCATCCGGGGACGAGACGGTGCGGCTGTCGAGCGCCGACCCGCAGTCGGCACGAAGGCTGGCGTCCGAGATCGGCCCAGCTGCCGCCGTTGCGGTCGACAACCGCGACGCCTTGCAGGGCGCCGATTCCGTCGTTCTCGCGCTGAGGTTCTCGATTCTGGGATCAGTGATCGACGAGATCGCCGATGCGCTGGCGGACAAGCTCGTGGTCGTTCCCAGCAACCCGCTCGGTCTCGATGCGCGGGGGGAGGTCACGCGCCTGCTGCCGGAGGGGCAGGCATCCGGCGAGGTGCTGGCGGGATGGGTGCCGGACCGAGCGCGCCTGGCGATGGCGTTCGGGACGCTGTCGGCCGGCATCCTCGAGTCCTCCAGCAGGCGCTCGCCGGAGCCGGCGGTCCTGTTCTACGTGACCGACGACGACCGCGCCGGCGAGGACGTCGAGCGACTGATCCGCTCGGCGGGTTTCGAGCCGGAGAGGGCCGGCGACACCGCGCAGTCGGGGCGACTCGAGGTGGGCGGCGACCTTCACGATCTCGTCGTCGGCCGCGCGGAGGCGCGCTCGCTGATCGCCGGCGTCTGAGCGTTCGCGGCGGCCCACCCCAACTCGCGGGACCTCCGGGCACGCAGTCGGCGCAGAGGAGATGCGCGCGAGCTTCAGGTCCCTGCGCCGGCCGACGGTCGCGCTCGCGCCGGACCCTCGAGCTCGGGCCGGGCCTCCCAGCAGCGGCGACCCGCGGGCACCCGGTCGGCGCGGTACCCCGCCGGGTCACCGGGAAATGGAGCTAGCCGGACTTGAACCGGCGACCTCCTGGGTGCGATCCAGGCGCTCTCCCAACTGAGCTATAGCCCCGCGTACGCCACGCGGCGTTCGGTCCGACAGTGTAGAGCCACAACGCCTGCGGGCAGGCTCAGTATGGTTTGCGTGCGTCATGGGACTTCTCGACGACGCCATCCGCGACCACCTCGACCTGAAGCGCAGGAGGGGCGCGGACCCGACCGAGATCGCCCGCGAGGAGCGTGAGGCGCTCGAGCCCGTCTTCCCCGACGAGCCGCGGCCGGACGCCCTCGACGAGGAGCCGCGGGCGCTGGTCTCCGACCCCGAGCCGCCGCAGGGCGATCCGCTCGCCGAATCGTTCGACCACGAGCACCGCGATCCCGCCGAACCGGTCACCGCCGTCGGGCAGGAGACGGCCGAGCTCGACATGGAGGCGGTGCTCGAGCAGGACGCGCGTCTCGCCGCCGCGGCGCCGGCGGCGGACGAGGAGCTCGAATGGGAGGTCCCGGCGCACTCCGGCGACGGCGAGGCGCCGCCCCAGCCGCTCCCCGGCCAGGAAACCCTGACCTTCGAGTAGCGTCAGTCGCCGAAGCTCGGCGGCCGGCGCTCGAGGATCGCCTTCGATCCCTCTCGCACGTCGGAGCCGAGGAACGTCAGCATCTCGTAGGCGACGCTCGCGTCGAACGCAGGGAGCGCTTGGCGCAGCCAGTGATTCAGGGTCCGCTTCGTCCACCGCGCCGCCTGCTGGGGGCCACGCGCGATCCCGCCGGCGATCTCCAGCGCGTCATCGAGCACGCGCTCACGCGGCACGCAGCGGCTGACCAGACCGATCCTCTCCGCCTCGCGGCCGTCGATGAACTCGGCGGTCAGCAGGTAGTACTTCGCCTTCGCCATCCCGCACAGCAGCGGCCAGAGGATCGCCGCGTGGTCCCCGGCGACGACGCCGAGGCGGAGGTGCCCATCGGTGAGCCGGGCATCCTCGGCGATCACGCTGATGTCGGCCATCAGCGCGACCGCGAGCCCCGCGCCGACAGCGGTCCCGTTGATCGCGGAGACGATCGGCTTCTCGCAGTCGAGCATGTTGGTGACCAGCGCGGCCGCCTCGCGCGCCATCGCTGCGACGCGCTCGTAGTCGCCGGCCATCCGCTGGATCATCTCGAGGTCGCCGCCCGCCGAGAAGGCGCGCCCCGCGCCGGTGACGACGGCGACCCGCGTGCTCTCGTCCTCGTCGATCTCCCGCCAGACGTAGGCGAGCTCGCGGTGCAGCCGGTCGTTCGTCGCGTTCATGCGCTCGGGCCGGTCGATCGTGATCAGCAGCACGCCGTCGTCGCGGCGCTCGAACCGCAGGTGCTCGTAGGAGGCGGGGTCGAGCGCGCTCATCCGGCCATCGTCAGCCCGCCGCTGACGCTCAGCACCTGACCCGTCACGTACCCCGCCCGATCCGAGGCGAAGAACGAGATCGCGTGCGCCACGTCCTCCGGGGCGCCGAGTCGCCCGGCCGGCACGGCCCGCTCGAGCGCCTGCTGCAGCCGCTCCGGCTGCGCCCGGAACAGCGGCGTGTCGGTCGGTCCGGGGCAGACGGCGTTAGCGGTGACGCCGTTGCGCGCGGTCTCGCGCGCAACGGACTTCGTGAACGCGATCACGCCGCCCTTCGCGCCGGCGTAGACCGCCTCGCCGCTCGAACCGACGCGCCCCGCGTCGCTCGCGACGTTGACGATCCGCCCGCGCCCGCCCGCGAGCATCCCCGGCAGGAACGCGTGCGTCACGGCGACGACCCCGGTCAGGTTGATCGCGATCACTCGCTCCCAGAACGGCGGCGCGGTCTCGACGAACGGGTGCGTCTCGTCCCACCCCGCGCAGTTGATCAGCACCTCCGGTGCGCCCAGTGAGGCGGCCACGTCGGCCGCCAGCCGCGCGACGGAGCCGTGGTCGGCGACGTCGACCTCGAACCCGTCCGGCAGCGCGGAGCAGTCGAGGTCGGCGGCTGCGACCGCGAAGCCGTCCGCCCGGAGCCGCTCCGCGCACGCCCTGCCGATGCCCGACGCGGCGCCGGTGACGAGCGCGACGCGCTGGAGATCCCCGCTCACCGGGCAGAGGCTAGCCGCTCGCCCGCAGTGGCGCCGGCGGGAGGCGGGGCCCTCCTTCAGGCCTCGCCTCCCGCGCGCTCTCCCTCCTCAGAAGGTCGGAGCGGGGAGGCCGGGCTGCCCTGTAAAGAGCCCGGCTCTCCCGCCCCGTGGCGGTCGTTTCCCCAGCGGCCGCCTGATCCGAGACGGTGGGCCGGCGACTTCTTTGCGGCGCGCCCATCCCCCGTGCGCCTCGGCCGGCCTCTCCGTCCCGGTAGCCCGGCCGGGTTTCCCCAACCGGCCGGGCATGTCTCCGTTACCAGCTTCCGGTCGTCCCCTGCGCGCAGTTCCCCTTCGTGCTCTTGCAGGTGCGACTGATCGCGCCACCCGGGCTCTTGGTGATCGTGAATTCGTCGCCGTCGGTGGCTTTGACGGTCAGCGAGTATTCGTTGCGAGCGGATTTCGCGCCGCTCAGGTAGGCGCCTTGGCCTTCGCCTTTGAGCGGGATCGTGCGTTCGTTGTTGTGAAGTTCGGTCGTCGTGACGGTTTCGTAGGAGCCGTCGTTGTCGGTGGCGATCGACTCCGCCGTCGTCTCGGCGGTACGTGCGAGCTCCTTCGCGGAGGCGTCGTTCGCCTTGTTCGGCTGGCTGAGGAACAGCGGGATCGCGATCGCCGCGAGGGCTCCGATGATCAGGCATACGACGAGCAGCTCGATCAGCGAGAACCCGTCCTCGCCCCTGCGACCCCGCACGACGTCTGCGGCCCGTCCCTCGGTCATCTGAAGTGCTGCTGAGTTCAACTCGACCCTCCCTGGCGGTTACCTGGCGGTCGAGCTGTCTCTGGGGCGAGACCTCTGACTTTGCGCCCCCGTCTCGCGACGGGTTTGCCCTTTTCAGTTCTTGTGCGGTGTGTGGCGGAGAGTACGCCGGCTCCAGCGCATCGCAAGGGAACTCGACGTATGTTCGATCCTGCCCCTCTCCGCGGCCTTTGCTCAGGCCGCCTCGACCAGCTCGCGGACCTCCCGCCGGGTCGCCATCGCGAACGGGAACGAGACCGCCAGCCGCGTCAGCTCGGCGGCGAACGCCGCCACCACTGCGGGTGCGATGCCGACGCCGAGCCAGCTCAGGCTCAGCGGGACCAGGACCTCGGCGAGGCCGGCCCCCGCCAGCGGCAGTCCCCGCGGCGTCAGCACGTAGCCGGTCGCGAAGCCGAGGGTCACGACGGACGGCGCGCAGTCGACGCCGAAGGCCCGCAGCGACGCCCACAGCGCGCAGATCTCCGCAAACCAGTACAACGCCATCCCCGCAATCGCGACGAGCGCGCGTCCGGGCCTTCGCACCTGTCCGGCGAGCATCTCGCCCCCGTCGATCAGGCTCCGCGCCCGCCCCCTGAAGCGGCCTTCCGCGCCGCGGCGCAGGCGAGGCGCGAGTAAGAGGTAGAGGAGGGTCGCCGAGCATGTGCCGGCCGGCACCCCGATGACCCACGGCCAGACCACCATCCCCTTCGCGCCGGGCGCGCCGATCAGCCGCAGGGCCGCGACCCACGCCGCGATCGCGAGCACCGCGTACTCGAGCATCGCCAGTGCCGTGACATGCGCCCGTGCCCGCGGCGGGCTCGCGCCGGACGCCCGCAGCACCCGCGCGTCGATCGAGAACCCGCCGCGCAGCGACGTCGCACCGGCGCCGAACGCCACGACCTGGGCGGCGGTCTCGGTCTCGAGCTCGGCCTCCTCGCACGCGGTCATCACGTGATGGTGCGCGAGCGTGTAGCCGAGGTAGGCGAGGAGCCTGGCTGCGACCGCGAGCGCGATCCATTGCGGCGCCAACCGCGTGATCGCGTCGCCCGTTCGCGAGAAGCCCGCGACGGCGCCGGCCATCGCCGTGGCCGCGCCGAGCGCGACGAGCACCGCCACCGACGGCAGCACCAGCGGCCGCCGCTCGAGGCGCTCGATCCACCCGCGGTAGCCGCCCGGCGCGTCCATCCACAGGGGATTACCCGCCTAGACTCGCCCCGTGCCGATCGCCGTGATCGCCGACACCCATCTGCGGGCCGCCGGCCGGCTGCCCGAGGGATGCGTTCGCCGTCTCGCCTCGAGCGAGCTGATCGTCCACGCGGGCGACGTGGTGTCCGTCGCGGCATACGAGTCGTTGTGCGCGATCGGCCCACCGGTGCTGGCCGTCCGCGGCAACGTCGACGAGCCCGCGCTCGCGTCGCTGCTGCCCGAGCGCGCCGAGCTCGACGTAGCCGGGCGGCGCTGCGGGGTCGTTCACGACGCCGGCCCTGCGCGCGGGCGCCTCTCCCGCCTGCGCCGGCTGTTCCCAGGATGCGACGCGGTCGTCTTCGGGCACTCGCACATCCCGCTCCACGAGCTCGACGAGGGCTTCCAGGTGTTCAACCCGGGGAGCCCGACGGCGCGGCGCCGCCAGCCCCGCCACACGATGGGTCTGCTGCACTCCCGGCCAGCCGGGCTCTGCTTCGAGCTGATCGCGCTCGACTGAGCCTCGTGCCCGCGCTGCGGGTAGATAGGGTGCAGACGACGATGCTGAAGCTGATGTTCATCCCGTTCCGCGTGATCGGCGGGCTGCTTGCGGGGACGCTCGCAGCGCGCCTGTTCGCGAGGATCTGGGCGCTGATCGACTCCGAGCAGCCGCCGGAACCCGAGCAGCGGCGCATCTCGATCCCGAAGCTGCTTGCCGCGCTCGTGCTCGAGGGCGCGATCTTTCGAGCCGCGCGGGGACTCGCCGACCACGGCGCGCGCGAGGCGTTCCTGCGCGTGACGGGGCGCTGGCCGGGCACGGAGCAGCCGCAGCCAGAATCCTGACAACGGGCCGGCAGCCTCAAGCGCCGGCGCCTCGCAGCCGATCTCTTTCCAGATGGATGCGCCGCCGAACGAGCAGGCGCGGCTTGCCGCCCTGCACGCGCTCGAGATCCTCGACACCCCGCCCGAGCAGCTCTACGACGACGTCGTCAAGCTCGCGTCGGTGATCTGCCGGACGCCGATCGCCGCCATCAACCTGATCGACTCCGACCGTCAGTGGGGCAAGGCGATCGTCGGCCTCGACGACACCGAGGCCCCTCGCGACGCGTCGTTCTGTGCGAGCACGATCCTCGAGGAGGACGGCCTGATGGTCGTCGCCGACACCCTCGGCGACGCGCGCTGGGCCTCCAACCCGATGGTGACCGGCGATCCGCGGCTTCGCTTCTACGCCGGCGCCGCGATCGTCGACGACGACGGGCTCGCGCTCGGCACGGTCTGCGTCGCCGACACCGGCGGCCCGCGGCAGCTCGACGACAGTGCGCTCGATGCGCTCCGCGCGCTCGCCCGGCAGACCGCCGCCCATCTCGAGCTGCGGCGCCGCAGTGCGGAGCTCGCACGCACCAACGAGCAGTTGCGGGAGATGGCGGTCACCGACCAGCTGACCGGCATCGCCAACCGCGCTCTGTTCGAACACACGCTTCAGCTCGAGCTGCACCGCCGCCGCCGCTCCCACCGGCACCTCGGTCTGCTGTTCTGCGACCTCGACGGCTTCAAGCAGGTCAACGACGTGCACGGCCACCATGTCGGCGATGCGCTGCTGGTGCTCGTCGCCGGCCGCCTGCAGACGACGGCGCGCTCCGGCGACCTCGTCGCGCGCTTTGCCGGCGACGAGTTCGTCGTGGTCTGCCCCGAACTCGGCGAGCCCGGAGATCTCGGCGCCATCGCGGCGCGGATCGCCGCCTCGGTCGCGCAGCCCGCACGGGTCGAGGAGGCCCGGCTGCGGCCACGGATCAGCGTGGGCGCCGCGCTTGCCGCGGACGCCGACGGCGTCGATGACCTGCTGCGCCGAGCGGACGCGGCGATGTACGAGCGCAAGCGCTCCGCCGCCGCGGGCTAGCGTTCGGCGAGCCTGCGCAGCAGCTCGAGCGAGGAGGCGAGCTGACGGCGCTCCGCGCTCGTCAGGTCCGACCCGATCGCCGCGGCCAGCCAGCCCGCGCGGTCGCGACGGTCCGCGTCGAGCGTCTCGCGGCCCTTCGCGGTCAGCTCGACGATCGCCCGGCGACCGTCGAGCGGGTCCGGGCGCCGGCTGATCAGGCCCGCCGCCTCGAGGTCGGCGATCGTCTGAGCCATCGACTGGGGCCGCACGCGCTCGGCGACGGCGAGCTCTCCGATGCTCGACGTGCCTTCGCGGTCGAGGCGCCCGAGCACGGCGCCGTGGGCGAGCGGGAAGTGGTGCTCCGCTCGCAGCCGGCGGATCAGCTGCCCGAGTACGACCCGCAGGTCGCTCGCGAGCGCCCCGAGATCGGGCTCGTCCTGCATGCGGGGGATCATAGAGGACAGGCGAACTGAACAGTTTGCCTGTATAATTACCGATCAGATGGCGGCCGTCTCGATCCCACGACCCGACGTCAGCGGGCCCCGCACCTCCCCTGACGCGTACAAGTGGATCGCCCTCTCCAACACCACGCTCGGCGTGCTGCTGGCGACGCTCGACGCCTCGATCACCCTGATCGCGATGCCGGACATCTTCCGAGGCATCAAACTCGACCCGCTCGTCCCGGCCAACAGCTTCTACCTGCTGTGGATGATCCTCGGCTTCCTCGTCGTCTCGAGCGTGCTGATCGTCAGCCTCGGCCGGCTCGGCGACATGTACGGCCGCGTCCGCATCTACAACCTCGGGTTCCTGATCTACACCGTCGCGTCGGTGTTCCTCACGGTCGACTGGCTGACCGGCCGTGCCGGGGCGATGTTCCTGATCGTCTTCAGGATCGTCCAGGGGGTCGGGGCCGCCTGCCTGCTCGCGAACGCCGCGGCGATCATCACCGACGCGTTCCCCGCGAACCAGCGCGGCATGGCGCTCGGCATCAACAACATCGTCGGTGTCAGCGGCATGTTCGTCGGGCTCGTGCTCGGCGGCCTGCTGGCGCCGATCGACTGGCGGATGGTGTTCCTGATCTCGGTCCCCGTCGGGCTGTTCGGGACGGTCTGGGCGTACCTCAAGCTCGAGGAGCGCAGCAAGCCGCGGCGCGCCCCGATCGACTGGGCCGGCAACCTCACGTTCGCGGCCGGTCTGATCCTGATGATGGTCTCGGTGACCTACGGCATCCGCCCGTACGGGTCGGACTCGACCGGCTGGACGAGTCCGCTCGTGATCGCACTGCTTTCCTCCGGCGCCGCGTGCCTGGTCGCCTTCGCCGTGATCGAGCGGCGTGTCAGCAATCCGATGTTCCGCCTGCCGCTGTTCAAGATCCGCGCCTTCAGCTTCGGCACGCTCTCGACGTTCCTCTCCGCCGTCGCCCGCGGCGGGCTGATGTTCATGCTGATCATCTGGCTGCAGGGGATCTGGCTGCCGCTGCATGGCTACGACTTCAACGACACGCCGCTGTGGGCGGGGATCTACATGCTGCCGCTGACGCTCGGGATGCTGCTGGCCGGACCGACATCCGGGTTCCTCTCGGACCGCTTCGGCGCCCGGCCGTTCGCAACCGGCGGGATGGTCGGCACCGCGATCAGCTTCGTCCTGCTGGCGCTGCTGCCGACCGATTTCGCGTATCCCGTGTTCGGGTTCGTGCTGCTGCTGATGGGGATCTCAATGGGCCTGTTCGCCTCGCCGAACCGCGCCGCCGTGATGAACAGCCTGCCGCCGTCGGACCGGGGAGCGGGCGGCGGGATGAACCAGACCTTCCAGAACTCCGCGCAGGTGATCTCGATCGGGGTGTTCTTCACGCTGATGATCGCCGGATTGGCCTCGACCCTGCCGGCGGCGCTCTCGAGGGGACTGGAGGCGCACGGGGTCGGCGCAGCGGCCGCGCACCACGCCGCGCAGCTGCCGCCGGTCTCGATCCTGTTCGCGGCGTTCCTCGGCTACAACCCGATCCAGCACCTGCTCGGCGCTCACGTCCTCGCCGGGCTCGCGCCGGCCCAGCGGGCGGCGCTCACCGGTCGGGCGTTCTTCCCCCACCTGATCTCAGCGCCGTTCCGGTCGGGGTTGCACGAGACGTTCGTGTTCGCGGTGATCGCGTGCCTCGTCGCCGCCGCCGCTTCGGCGCTGCGCGGCGGGCGCTACCACGATGCGACGCAGCAGGAGTCCGCGCCCGCGCGGAGCGAGACATCAACCCCCCGAGAGGAGCAGCATGCAGGTTGAGTGGTACGGGCAGTCGGCGTTCCGCCTCGAGGCGGACGGCAGCGTGATCGCGATCGACCCCTTCGGAGACATGTCGGCGATGTCCGCGTCGCGGGGGATCCAGTGGGACTACCCCCCGATCTCGGGCCTCCGCGCCGACCTGCTGCTGATCACCCACGAGCACTTCGACCACAACGGGGCAGAGGTCGTCGAGGGCGATCCGCACGTGCTGCGCTCGACCGCGGGGACACACGAGTCGCCGCTCGGCACGGTCACGGCGATCGCCTCCGAGCACGACCCCAGAGCCGGCGTGGAGCGCGGTCCGAACACGATCTTCGTGTTCGAGTTCGGCGGGCTGCGCGTATGCCACATGGGGGACTTCGGTCAGGCGTCGCTGCGTCCGGAGCAGCGCGAGGCGATCGGCGCGGTCGAGCTGCTGTTCGTGCCGGTCGGCGGCGGCCCGACGCTCGGCGCCGACGGTGCCCGCGCGGTCGTCGGCGAGCTGTCGCCGCGATGGGTCGTGCCGATCCACTACCGGACGCCGCAGATCGGCTTCCTCGAGACGGCCGACGAGTTCCTCGCCGCGTTCGAGCGGGTCGAGCGGCTCGACGGGCCCCGTTTCGACACCGACGCGCTGCCGCCGGCCGAAGGGACGTTCGCCGTCGTTCCCGCCGCCCCCCGGTGACCCGGAAGCTCACGGCGTTTTCCGGCGCCTGACGCGCGCCGCCGAGCCTTTACGGTCGACCGGTGCGCACCGGCCCGCCGTCGGAGGCCAGGCGTGACGATCCGCTGGGCGAACGTCGCGCCCAACTTCTGAGGTCGATCACTGGTCCGTCAGCGAGGCCATTAGCTCCCCCAGCAGCGGGTGCCGCCGCGAGCTGTCCCACACGAGCGAGACGGTCGCGGGCGCGGCATCGGCGAGCTCGACCGCCACGACCCCCTGCAGCACGTCGGCGACGAGCCTTGCGTCGGCGGCGGGCAGCACCGTGACGGCCTCCGTCGAGGTCAGCCGGCCGAGCATTTCGAGCGACGTCGCGACGCAGTCGTCGGTCAGCTCCCGCGGCGGGCCGCCGCGATGGTCGTCGAGGCTGTGGAACCCGGCCCAGGCGGGCTGCACGGTCGGGTGGTAGCTGACGAAGCGCTCGTCCAGCACCTGCTCGACGCGCAGCTCGTCGAGGCGCGCGAGGGGGTGCGACGCCGGCAGCACCAGCGCCCGCGGTTCGACGCGCACCGGATGGAACTCGACTCCCGGTGGGGCGTCGGGCGTCTGGCACAGCGCCACGTCGATCCCCTCCAGCCAGCGTCGCGTCGTGCCGCGCGGGAACGGGAGCTCGCGGAACGCGATCTCGACCTCCGAGTGGGCTGCCGCAAAGGGGCCGAAGAGCTGCGGAGAGAGCAACGTCGGAGGCGGCCCGACGAACCCGATCTCGAGCACCCCCCGGGCGGCCCGGGCCAGGGCCTTGGCGGTCAGCTCGACCTCGTGCTCGGTCTCCACGACCGCTCGTGCCTTCTCGAGGAACGTCTCCCCGGCGGCGGTCAGGCGCACGCCGCGTGGATGGCGCTCGAGCAGCCGCAGCCCGAGCTCCCCCTCGAGCTGGGAGATCGCCTGGGAGAGGGCGGGTTGGGCGATGTAGAGCCGCTGGGCGGCGCGGGTGATCTGCCCCTCTTCGGCGACCGTCACGAAGTAGCGCAGCTGGTCTGTCTTGAAGCTCATCACTCTCCCGCCCGAGGACGGACGGAGATCATATGTCCGAACAGCACCCGCCAGATCGAACCTACGCCGGGAGCGCGTAGGCGCGAGCGGCGGGCGCTCCTCAGCGCTCGAGCGCATCGAGCTCTCGCTCGCGGGCCTCCTGTTCGCGGAAGGGGAGCATCCCGAGCACCCCCGCCTGTTCGAAGGCGTGCTGCACCACGCGCGGGCCGGGCGTCAGGCCGAAGCCGTAGCCGCGCTTCTCGCACAACGCCGAGCGGAACGCGATCACCGCAACCCCGACCGGGTCGATCGCTTCGAGCGCGCGCAGGTCGACGGTGATGTCGGTCACCCCTTCTTCGCAGAGACGCTCGATCTCGACCTCGAGCGCGTGCGCCGAGCGGTGGGTGAGCTCGCCGGTGAGGACGAGGGTGTGGTGCCAGGCATCGACGGTGGTCAGCACCGGTGCCGTCTCGCCGGTCGGCGGCGGCGGGTCCGGCTCGACCTGCACGGTCGCGGGCTCGTCCAGCAAGCCGGGCGGGGCGCTTGTGGTGATGTCAACTGCGGACGTCTGCTGACGGTTCATCATGGCTCCTTCCAGAGCAGCCTCGAGGGTCTCGAACTGCGGACGCGCTTCGTGCACGACCGCTGAGGCGCTTCGTGGAAGGAGCTAGTCCGGGCGCTCTGGGATGAGGACGACGAACGACGTGCGCCAGGACAGGCGCGCCAGCCGCAACCGGCGCGTCACTGCGGGTGCCGTCATCAACAGCAGGAAGGTGAGACCCAGGCAGCCCGCGAGGCCCACTCCGCCGCCGCTGCCAGCGCTGGCGCCGCCGCCTCCGGCCCCTCCCGGCGCGGGCGGCGGCGTGGGATCGAGCGGCCGGCCGCCGCCGCTGCTGCCGGTGGCGCCCCCGGCTTCCGGTGCGGCCTCGGCCTGTGCGGCGGGCTGGCCGAGCACGGTCGAGACGGCGCTCGCGACCCGGAAGCCGACGGCGGGCGCGGCGCTCGCTTCCACCCACCCGCCCGGGCACCCCCCGGTGCCGCTGAGCTCGGAGAGGGCGCAGTCGGGCGGGCTCTGCCCGCCGCGACCGGCGATCGCCCCCTTCGACGCATTGCCGCCGTGCCCGCCGCTCGGCTGCGCGCCGATGTTCACGACCTCCGCGCCGGGGCCGGCGTCGAGCGCGCTCGCCGACAGGGCCGAGGCGCCCGCGGCTCCGAGCTGCGAGGTCTGCGGTTCGCCGGCAGCCCCGTGCGTGGCGACGATTTCGCCCTTGGCGATCGGGAGCAACGCTTCGAGCGGGGATCGGGGGGTTTCGCCTCCGCCTCCGGAGGACCTTGTCCGTTCACCCGACGGTTCGTGGCCCGGTTCGCCCGATTTGCCGGCTTCGGGAAGGGCGGGAGCTTCGAGCGTCTGCGCCGTTTCCGACGGCGGCGGTTCGATCGGGACCGCAGGTGCCTGCACGGCCGGCGTTTCCAGCGCTTTCGCCGTTTCGACGGTGGTTTCGACGATCTTGGTCGTTTCTTTGACGACCGGGATTTCCGGCACCGCCGGGGCTTCGGCCCCTCCCGAGCTGCCGGTCGTCCCGCCGGTCTGCGGCGCCTGTTCGGCCGCGGAGGATCCGCCGCCCGCCGTCTGCGTCACTTCGGGCACCGTCAGCGAGACCGGCCCGGCGCTCACGGTGACGTCGGCGTTCGCCGTCCCCGCGAGGACGAGCAGCCCCGCGATCGCAGGAACAAACGTCCTGACGAGGCGCTTTTGGAACATCCGTGTCGAGGGGCTGGAGGGTGGAGCGAGCATCTTTCCTCGCTGCTCGTATTCCCGAAGCACCGCATGATAAACGCCCGGTCACGGGTACGCATCGGTACGCCCCGTCCAAATCTGGACGTTCCGGTATCCAGAACTCGATGGCACTCACGCGCGGGAGCCTGTGAACTGACCCCATGCCCCGGATCCCGAGACTCCGTCGTCGTATCCCTCTGCGACGCGAGCGCCCGGGACCCGGTCGCCTCCCGGGGGCGGCCGCCGGGCGTCCCGCTCGGAGCGGGCAGCGCCCGGGGGGCGGAGCGGTCCGGTGCCCTCGAGGCACCGGGCCGCGTCGCCCCGTCGCGTCAGGCGGTCTCCTCCTCGGTGGCCTCGGCCGGGAGCTCGAGCCGGACGAGCTGCTCGGCCGCCGACTCGGGCAGCCCGGCGGCGGCCAGGCCCTGGCGCAGGTCCGCGACCCAGGTCAGCGTGCAGATGCGCTCGCCGCGGAAGCCGAACACGCCGACGAGGCCCTGCGTGATCGAGTGCTCGCTGCCGTGTGGGCGGCCGCGCCAGAGCAGCGGCACGACGAGCACGTCGCCACCGTCGACGACCGCCTCCGGGAACACCTCGTTGCGCTCGAACATCGAGATGATCTTCCGGTAGTTGGCGACCAGCGCCTCGACGCCCCGGACCTTGCCGCCTTCGAGCCACAGCGCTCCGCCGTCGGCCTCCACGTCCTCTGTGTAGACCTCGCGGAAGACGTCGAAGTCACGCCGCCGCCAAGCCTCGCAGGCGCGCTGCATGACCGCGATCCTGGCCTCCAGCATCGGCGCGAGTATACGGCCGCGCGGGTCGAGGGGACCGGCGATTCGCGGGCGATCCAAACGCGGCGCCCGATGCCGGTTAGACTCGGCTTCTATCGCGTCAAGGGGGCGTGAACGATGAAGACGGGCAGGCGCAGGGTGGCCGTGCTCGGGGGCGGTCCGGCGGCGCTGGCGGCGGCCCTCGCGTTGACCGAACCCGCGGTCGCGGACAGCTTCGAGGTGACGGTGTACCAACCGGGCTGGCGGCTCGGGGGGAAGTGCGCGAGCGGTCGCAACCTCGATCGCGCCGGGCGCATCGAGGAGCACGGCCTGCACGTCTGGTTCGGGTTCTACGACAACTCGTTCGCGATGATGGATCGTGTCTATGCCGAGCTCGGCCGCCCCGCGGGGCATCCGCTCGGCGGCGTCGAGCGCGCGTTCATCGGCTGCGACGACCTCGTGATGTCGGATACCGACGACGACGGCGTCCACGAGTTCTGCGTCCGCTTCCCACGCAACGAGCACGTGCCGGGGCAGATCCACCCGCTTCCGGGCTTCTGGCAGGTCGCGCTCAGCCTCTGCGGATGGGCGTTGCGGCACCGGCGCGAGCTGGGGCGGCCGGGCGCCCGCAGCCGCGGCGCGGTCGCGTTCGAGGCGACGCTCGCGCGCGCCGCCCGGATCGCGTCGGCCCGGGGGCGCGGGGCGAGCCGCGCCGGACGTCCCGAGCGCTACCTGACGAAACTGCTCTGCCGGGCGCGCGACGAGCTGTGGGATCGCGTCGTCTCGCGGCGCTGCGCGCGCGACGCGCGGCTGCGGCTGTTCTTCACGACGTTCGACACGTTCGTCTCGCTGCTCGCGGGGATCGTCGCCGACGGGGTGCTCGAGCAGGGCTGGGAGGTGGTCAACGACCGGGACCTGTGCGAGTGGCTCGCCTCGCACGGCGCCAAGCAGGTGACGGTCGGCGCCTCGCCGGCCGAGCGTGCGCCGCTGCTGCGAGCGATCTACGACCTCGCGTTCGCGTATCCGGGCGGCGAGATCGCGGCTGCCAACGCCGCCGCGGGCACGGCCGGCAGCAACCTGCTGCGGCTGCTGTTCTCCTACCGCGGAGCGATCCTCTACAAGATGCGGGCGGGGATGGGCGACACCGTGATCGCTCCCCTCTATGAGGTGCTGCGCGCGCGGGGCGTCAAATTCGAGTTCTTCAACGCGGTCACCGCTCTGCGCCCCGGCGAGGACGGCGCGATCGACAGCATCGAGGTCGTCCCGCAGGCGCGCCTCCGCGGCGAGCGCTACGAGCCGCTGGTCGACGTCGGCGAGCTCCGCTGCTGGCCTTCGGAGCCGCTGTGGGATCAGCTGCGCGAGGACGGCCCGCCCGCCGGGGGTGCCGCCTCCTTCGAGCTGAGCGCGAACCCGCTCGGCCGTGAGCCCCGGGTGCTGCGCCGGGGCGCCGACTTCGACGACGTCGTGCTCGGCATCCCCGTCAGCTCGCTGGGGACGATCTGCGCACCGCTCTGCCGCCGCGACGCGCGCTTCGCGGCGATGATCGAATCGGCCAGCACCGTCGCCACGCAGTCCTTCCAGCTGTGGCTGACGACCCCCGCCTCGCGGCTCGGCTGGCGCCACGGAGCCAACGCCGTAGCCGAGACCCCCGACCGGGAGCTCAGCACGTGGTGCGACATGGGCTACCTGCTCGACAGCGAGCAATGGGACGAGGACTCCGGCGTGCGGGGACTCGCGTACTTCTGCGGAGTGCTGTCGGACTCGGCCGGCCTCGGGTCCTCCGACATCCCAGCGAACGCGCGGCGCTTCATCGAGATGCACCTCGGCGACCTGTGGCCGGCCGCGACGACGCGGGACGAAGCGGTGCGCTGGACGCTGCTCGCCGACCGCGACCGGCGCAGCGGGCCGGAGCGGCTGCTCTCGCAATACTGGCGCGCGAACACGACCGGGAGCGACCGCTACGTGCTGACGCCTGCGGGCTCGGTGGCGCTGCGCCTGGCGCCGGGGGAGTCGGGCTTCTCGAACCTCGTGCTCGCCGGGGACTGGACGCGCACCGGGATCGACGGCGGCTGCGTCGAGGCCGCGGTGACGTCCGGGTTGCAGGCGGCGCGGGCGCTGATCGGGCACGACGACCCGATCCCCGGCGAGAGCACGACCTGGCTCACGGACGGCGCCGAGACCCGCGTCGCGCTGGGTGCGCTGCCGTGAGCCCGGCGTATCAGAACTTCGGCCCGCGCGACGTGGTGCCGCCCCCGTTCTACTCGCGTGGCGGCAGCTTCCTGGTCCTGATCCTCCCGGCCGAACAGACTCAGCTGCAGACGCTCGTCGACACGATGCTGAACGAACCGGCGAAGGGGCAGGTCTCCTACACGGTCCCCGGGAAGTGGGTCGCGATGCAGGTCGGAACCTACGTGGCACTCGGCTCGCGCGCCTCCGGATACGCCTCGGCGGGGATGGCCTCGGAGACCTCGGTCGCCTTCTGGGTGCCGCTGCTCGGCAAACAGGGCGCCGCCACCGACTACGTAGCGCTCAACGCGCCGTTCGTCTACGTCGACCAGCCGATGTCCCTGTCCTCGGGGAGGGAGGTGTTCGGATACCCGAAGAGCCTCGGCCGTTTCACGCCGGAACTCTGGAACGGGAGCGGCATCGAAATGTACGCGTTCGGAGGCATGTACTTCCAGAACAGCCACGCGACCTGGAGCCCGCTGATCAAACTGCTGCCGGCGACCACGACCGCCGGCGTGGCCGGGCCGGTCCAGGCCGCCCTCGAGGAGGAAACGCCGACGCAGGTCGCCGAAGTCATCTTCCGGGGCGCCAACGCGATCCCGGACACGGTCGCGGGCCTCGGCGGCGAACTCTGGGAAACGGTCAAACGCTTCGTGGCGATGCTGGAGGGGACGATGCGCCAGGCGTTCCTGAAGCAGTTCCGGGACGTGGCCGGCTCGACGGGCGCCTGCTACCAGAAGGTGATCGAGGCCAACGGGACCGTGATAAGCCCCCGCGTGAGCCTCTCCGACACCACCTGGAGGGTCCAGCTGAGCCAGCAGAGCAACCACCCGATCGCCGCGGAACTCGGGCTTGCGCCGGTCATCGAAACGAAACTCGGGTTCACGATCTCGATGGACATCGAACTCCTGCCGGGGACAGTCGTCGCGCCGTTGCCCTGAGGCTCGACGGGGAGTCCGGCGAGGAGCGCAACACTTCCGGTATGCGACAGACGGGGGCCTGTCAACGCTGCGGCACCGCGAACGTGGCGGCCGCCCGCTTCTGCATGGCGTGCGGTGCCTCGCTGGTCGCGGTCTGCTCGACCTGCGGGACGACGATCGAATACGGCGCCCGCTACTGCATCGGCTGCGGCGCGAGCCTCGAGCGCGAGCACGCCTCGGGAGACCCGGGAGAGGAGCGGCGCACGGTGTCGGTGCTGTTCGCGGACCTCGTCGGATACACGACGCTCTCCGAGTCGCTCGACCACGAGTCGGTCAAGCTGCTCACCGACCGCTGCCTGACGAGGCTCGCGCGCGAGGTCGAGCGGTTCGGTGGCTACGTCGATCAGTACATCGGCGACAACGTGATGGCGGTGTTCGGCGCCCCGACCGCGCACGAGGACGATCCCGAGCGCGCGGTGCGGGCCGGCTGGGGGATGCAGCGAGCGATGGAGGAGCTGAACACCTCGGTCGGCGCGGAGTTCGGGGTCGAGCTGGCGCTGCGCGTGGGCGTCAACACCGGCGAGGCGCTGGCCGGGAGGGTCGGCGGCCAGTACACGGTCGTCGGCGACGTCGTCAACACCGCCGCGCGCCTGCAGACG
>CAWFQR010000007.1:0-19168 GCA_963818035.1 uncultured Solirubrobacteraceae bacterium | reverse complement strand
CGGTGTTCGGAGCGCAGAGCTACGGACTGCCGAGCCGGTTCCTGCAGGAGATCCCCGGCGAGCTGCTCGACGAGGGCGGCCTCTCGGCTGGCGGGCTGCGGCCCGGAGCCGCGTTCACGCCCTCCCTGGCGCGGAGCGGAGCGGAGACCGTCTGGGGCGCGACCCCGCGCGTCTCGCGCGGCAACCCCGCGGGCGAGAGGGCATCGTTCCGGCTCGGGGAGGACGTCGTCCACGCCGCGTTCGGCGATGGCGTCGTGACCGGGGTGGAGCCCGATGGCGTGATCGTCGTGCGCTTCGCCGGCGACGGCTCGGAGCGGAAGCTGATGGCAGAGTACGCGCCCGTCACGCGTCGCTGAGCGCCCGCCGGCGCCTCCGCGCCGGGAGGTCATAGCATCTGGCTCGTGACGGCTAGATCGATAGACGGCAAGGCGGTCGCGGCGAGGGTCAGGGCGGAGGTCGCCGGCGAGGTCGAGCGGTTCTCCGCAGAGCACGGTCGCGCGCCGGGGCTCGCGACGGTCCTGGTCGGGGACGACCCCGCCTCCGCCGTCTACGTCGGCGGCAAGCAGCGCGCGTCGCGGGAGGTCGGGATCGTCCCGTTCGATCGCCGGCTGACGGCCGAGGCGAGCCACGAGCAGGTCGCCGAGGAGCTCGACGCGCTCAACCGGGACCCCGCCGTCAGCGGCATCCTGCTGCAGCTGCCATTGCCGGCTCATCTCGACGGTGCGTCGCTGACGGGGATGATCCAGGCCGAGAAGGACGTCGACGGTCTCACCCCCGTCAACGCGGGCCTGCTCGCCCTCGGCAGCCCCGGCCTGCGCCCGTGCACGCCGGCAGGCGTGATGGTGCTGCTCGAGCGAGGCCGGCGCCGAGCTCGAAGGCGCCGAAGCGGTCGTCGTCGGGCGCTCGAACCTGTTCGGGAAGCCGATGGCACAGCTGCTGCTCGGCGCCAACGCGACGGTCACGATCTGCCACTCGCGAACGCGCGACCTCGCCGCGGTCTGCTCGCGCGCCGACGTGCTGATCGCGGCGATCGGGCGGCCGCGGATGCTCGGCGCGGAGCACGTCAAGCCGGGCGCGGTCGTGATCGACGTCGGCATGAACCGGCTCACCCCCGAGGAGGCCGGCAACAAGAGCGGCCTCGTCGGCGACGTCGACCAGGCGGCGGTCGCGGAGATCGCCTCCGCGATCACGCCGGTCCCCGGCGGGGTCGGCCCGATGACGATCGCGATGCTGCTCCGGAACACGTTGCATGCTGCCCGTCACCAGGCGCAGCTGCAGGGCGTGGGGGGAGCGGTGTGAAGCTTCGCGTGGGAGAGCTGGTCGCGATCGCGGGGATCGGCTGCACGATCGCAGCGCTGCTGCGTCCCTGGTACGAAACGCCCGCGGGCAACATCGGGTTCTGGGACACCTTCGGCGCCGGAGCGGTGCTGATGCTGCTGGCGCTGCTCGCCGCGGTCGCGATGGTCGGGGCGGCGGCGCTCGAGCGCGAGAGCGTGGCGATGGGGGTCGCCACCGCGGGATGGGCGGTGCTGCTGGGTCTCGTCGGAGCGATCGCCGCGATCGTGCGAGTGCTCGAGCGGCCCCAGCACGCGAGCGGGCTGTGCGGGGGCGCGTGGCTCGGGCTGGCGGGGTCTGTGCTGATCCTCCTCGGCGCGTGGATCACGATCAGCGACGAACGTCCCTCCCGGTATCTGCCGGCGACGCCGGAGCCTCGTCCCCGGCCGTAGGACCGCGCATGGCCACGCCCTGGGACGCGCGCACGTACGACCGCTCGAGTGGCCCCCAGCAATCGTGGGCCGTCGATGTGCTCGCGCGTCTCGATCCCATCGCCCCCGACGAGACGGTGCTCGACGTCGGCTGCGGCACGGGCCGCGTGACCGAGACGCTGATCGCGATGGTTCCGGCCGGCCGCGTGCTCGCGATCGACGCCTCGGAGGAGATGGTCGCGCTCGCGCGCGAGCGGCTCGGGGACCGCGCCGAGGTCTGGTGCCAGAGCGCGCTCGACCTCGAGCTATGCGAGGAGGTCGGCGCGGTGGTCTCGACCGCGACGCTCCACTGGGTGCCCGACCACGACCGCCTGTGGGGGGTCCTGCTGCGTGCGCTGCGGCCGGGCGGGGTGCTGGAGGCACAGTGCGGTGGCGTCGGCAACATCGCGCGGGTGCGCACCGCGATCGACGAGGCCTCGGTCGAACTTGCGCCTGAGCTCGTCGGCTTCTCCCCCTGGGTGTTCGCGAGCCCGGAGGAGACCGAGGCGCGCCTGCAGCGCGCCGGGTTCGGCGGGATCCGGTGCTGGCTGGAGGAGCGCCCGACGTACCCCGAGGACGTCGGCGAGTTCGTGCGCACGTCGATCCTCGCTGCGCACCTCGAGCGCCTTCCCGCCGAGCGGCGCGAGGCGTTCGCGCGAGCGGTCGTCGAGCGGGTCTCGCCGCCGCTCGACTACGTCCGGCTGAACGTCTCGGCGCTGCGGCCTGCGGCGAGTTAGGGCCTGCGTCCTCGGCGGCTCGCCTGCGCGAGAATCACACGATCGCTGAGTTGCCCCCGCTCGACAGGCCCGGAGGGATCTCCTACGTCCGCGTGCCCGCGGGGGACGACGCGCGCGCGGCGGGGCGGTTCTACGAGGCGGTGTTCGGCTGGACCGTCCGCGACGAGGATGCGGATCGGCGCAGCGCCGCCTTCGCGGACGCGACCGGCCACGTGATCGGTCACCTGCTCGCGGAGCAGCCTGTCGCCGGCGATCTCGGGATCCGGCCCTACGTCTACGTCGCCGACGTCGCCGAGGCCGTAGCTCGGATCGCCGCCCACGGAGGCACGATCCTCGAGCCGCCCTTCGCCGAGGGCAACCTGACGGTCGCGGTGTTCGCCGACCCGGCCGGGAACGTCCTCGGCGTCTGGCAGTTCGGCGCGCCGGGCTGACGCGGCGCCGAACGGCGGGCGAGCCGCCTCGACTCTAGACTTGGCGGCCGTGATCGACCGCGACGAGGTACTGCACGTCGCCCGCCTGGCCCGGCTGGCGCTCAGCGAGGAGGAGATCGAGCCGATGGCGCGCGAGCTCTCCGCGGTGCTCGACCACGTCGCCACGATCGGCGAGCTGGATCTCGAGGGCGTGGCCCCGACGTCGCACGTCGTCGAGGTGACGGGCCGCCTGCGCCCCGACGAGCCGCGGCCCTCGTGGCCCCGCGACGTGGTCCTCTCGCAGGCCCCGGACGCAAGCGACGAGGGCTTCCGCGTCCCGAGTCCCCAGGCCTGATGAGCGAGATCCTCGATCTGACGGCCGCCGAGGCGGCGGGATGCCTCGACGCGGGCGATCTGTCGGCCGCGGAGCTGTTCGCCGCATACCGCGATCGCGCCGCCGCCGATCGCGCCGCCGGCGAGGACGGCCTCAACTGCTTCACGTGGGTGGCCGAGGCGGACGCGCCCGAGGTGGACGGGCCGCTCGGCGGCGTGCCGCTCGCGGTCAAGGACCTGTTCTGCACCGAGGGGGTGCCGAGCCAGTCCGGGTCGCGGATCCTCGAGGGCTACCTGCCGCCGTACACCGCGACGGCGGTGCGGCGCCTCGCCGCCGCGGGCGCGCCGCTGCTCGCGAAGACGAACCAGGACGAGTTCGCGATGGGCTCCTCGAACGAGAACTCGGCGTACGGCCCGGTCCGCAACCCCTGGGATCGCACCCGCGTCCCCGGCGGCTCGTCGGGCGGGAGCGCCGCGGCGGTCGCCGCGGGCCTCGCGCCGTGGGCGCTCGGCAGCGACACCGGCGGCTCGATCCGCCAGCCCGCGGCGCTCTGCGGGATCGTCGGGATGAAACCGACGTACGGGTCGGTCTCGCGCTACGGGATGATCGCGTTCGCCTCCTCGCTCGACCAGGCCGGCCCGCTCGCCCGCGACGTCCGCGACGCGGCGCTGCTGTTCTCGCACATGGTCGGGCACGACCACTGCGACGCGACGTCGCTGCACTTCCCCGGCACGATCGCGGTGCCGACGGCCGAGCGGCTCGACGGAGTACGGCTCGGCGTTCCCGCGGAGCTCACCGGCGAGGGGATCGAGCCGGGGGTGAAGGAGGCGTTCGACGCGGCGCTGCGGGAGGCCGAGGGGCTCGGCGCCGAGCTGCTCGAGGTGCCGCTGCCGCACGCGCCGCACGCCCTCGCCGCCTACTACGTGCTCGCGCCCGCCGAGTGCTCGTCGAACCTCGCGCGCTTCGACGGGGTTCGTTACGGCCTGCGCGCCGCGGGGGCGGACGACCTGCTCGAGATGTACACGCGGACGCGTCACGACGGCTTCGGGCCGGAGGTCAAGCGGCGTGTGATGCTCGGCACCTATGCGCTCTCCTCGGGCTACTACGACGCGTACTACGGTCGCGCGCAGCGGGTCCGGACGAAGATCGCGGAGGACTTCGCGAGCGCCTTCGAGACCGTCGACTTCATCGTCACCCCGACGGCGCCGACCGTCGCGTTCGCGCTCGGGGAGAAGACCGGCGACCCGCTCGCGATGTACCTCAACGACTACTGCACGGTGCCGATGTCGCTCGCGGGGATCCCGGCGATCTCGATCCCCTGCGGGCTCAGCGAGGGGCTGCCGGTCGGGCTCCAGCTCGCGGGCGCCGCGTTCAGCGAGAACGCGCTGCTCGACGCAGCGCACGCGCTCGAGCGCTCGCTCGGCTTCGACGGGAGCGCCGCCCGTGCCTGAGCTCGAGGCGGTGATCGGGCTGGAGATCCACATCCAGCTGAGCACGCGGACCAAGATGTTCTGCGGCTGCGAGCTGTCGTTCGGCGACCCCCCGAACACGCACACGTGCCCGGTCTGCCTGGGCCTGCCGGGCAGCCTGCCGGTCGCGAACGCGCGGGCGGTCCACTACGGGCTGATGATCGGGCTCGCGCTCGGCTCGAGGCTCGCACCCCGCTCGATCTTCCACCGCAAGAACTACTTCTATCCCGACCTGCCGAAGGGCTACCAGATCTCCCAGTACGACGAGCCGCTGTGCCTCGGCGGCCAGCTGGGGGACGTCCGCATCCACCGCGTGCATCTCGAGGAGGACGCGGCGAAGCTCACGCACATCGGCCAGAGCGGTCGGATCCAGGGCTCGGACGCGTCGATCGTCGACTTCAACCGTGGCGGCACGCCGCTCGCGGAGATCGTCACCGAGCCGGACCTGCGCTCGGCCGAGCAGGCGGGGGATTGGCTGCGGCTGCTGCGCACGACGATGCGGACGCTCGCGGTCAGCGACGTCAACATGGAGGAGGGCTCGCTGCGCTGCGACGCGAACATCTCGCTGCGGCCGGCGGGGAGCGAGCAGCTCGGGACCAAGACGGAGCTGAAGAACATGAACTCGTTCCGCTTCATCGAACGGGGAATCAGGGCCGAGATCGCGCGCCAGCAGAAGCTGATCGGCGGCGGCGGGCGGGTCGTCCAGGAGACGCTGCACTTCGACCCCGCGTCCGGCGCGATCACGTCGCTGCGCTCGAAGGAGGAGGCGCACGACTACCGCTACTTCCCGGAGCCGGACCTGGTGCCGGTCGCGATCGAGCAGCAGATGCTCGAGGCCGCCCGGGCGGAGATGACGGAGCTGCCGGCGGCGCGCGCCGAGCGTTACGAGCGCGAGCTCGGGCTCAGCGCGGACAGCGCCCGGCTGCTCGCCTTCCGCGACGAGCTCGGCGGTTACTACGAGGCCGCGCTCGCGGCCGGCGCGGACCCCGCGCCCGAGCCGCAGCAGCTCGCGAACTGGATCGGGACCGAGCTGCTCGGGCGACTCGGCGAGATCGACGACCCCGGCGAGTCGAGGGTCACGCCGGCCGCGCTGGCGGCGCTGGTCGGCATGATCGGCGCCAAGCAGGTGACCGTCGGGGCGGGCCGGACCGTGCTCGAGCGGCTGCTCGCCGACGGCGGCGAGCCGGGCGCGATCGTCGAGGCCGAAGGGCTCGCGGCGATGGGCGGGGGCGATGAGCTCGCAGCGATCGTGGCGGCGGCGGTCGCGGCCAACCCGGACGCCGCACAGCGGGTGCGCGAAGGAAACGAGAAGGCGGTCGGCCCGATCGTCGGCCACGTGATGCGCGAGACGAAAGGCCGCGCGGACGGGGGAGAGGTGTCGCGGCTGATCAGCGAAGCGCTGTGACGCCACCGCCGATCCCGCCGCTCGAGCGAAGTGCCACGCCGGCCGGGGCGGGGTCCGGCGAAGCGCTGTGACGCCGCCGATCCGCTGCTCGGCCCGGGGTCACGCGTGCCCGGCAGAGCTCCGCGCCTGAGGCGGGCGCTCGGCGGCGCCTGCGCCCGGCGCGCCCGATCGGGCCGGTTGCGGGCATGCGCTTTCATCGCGTAGACGCGGGCGGCGCAGATTTTGGACTTCCGTCCAATTGGGTCGGAGCGGCGCCGCGCCATCATGCTGTCCATGAACCGGTCAGCAGCCAACGCAAGCGTTTCATGTCTTCCTCGGCGGTTCATCCTCCTGCCCGAGGTAGAGGCGGATGCGGGACGGCACGGTCCCCGCATCCGTCGTTATCGCCTGACAAGTGTCGGGCTGGGGGCGGCCTCGAGGCGCTCCGGTCTGGGCGGCGCGGACATCGTGACGGCACGGACTGCCCGCGATCTGGGACCGCTGGACCGCATGAGCTGAGGAGCCAAACCCGACGACGACGCGCGCTTCCCTCGGCGCACGTCCCGGTGTGCGGCCGGACAGGGGTTACCCTCCCTGTCCGGCCGCATTGCCGTTAAGATCAGTGTGGAATGAAAGAGGAGACCTCCTCACGCTCGCTGGGCCGCACCGTCGTCGCGGTGCTCGTGCTGCTGGTCGCCGCGTGGCTGCTCCTTCACTTCGTCATCCACATCGTGCTGTGGCTCGCGAGCATCGCGGCGATCATCGTCGCGATAGCGGCGCTGATCTGGGCGCTGCGCGTCCTGTTGTAGGGCCGCGATGCCCTACGTGATCATCGCCGTCTGCTTCGGGCTCTCCGGCGGTCTGATCGGAAAGCTGAAGGGCAGCTCGTTCTTCCTCTGGTTCCTGATCTCCGGTGCGATCCCGTTCTTCGGGCTGCTCGCCGCGATCGCCTACCGCTTCGAGCGCGACGAGATGCGCCGCCGCTGCCCGCGCTGCGGCAGGGTCACGAAGATCTACGACGCGCTCTGCACGCGCTGCGGCGAGGAGCTCGAGTTCCCCGACGTGGCCCTCGCGCCCGAATCCTGGCAGCGCACGCCCGCCTCGCAGGGCTGACCGAGCTTCGGCTCCCCTAACTCGTATTCGGCCGGCCTAAGCCGGACCGTCGCTTATGTTCTCCGTGTGAGCGCTGAGGCGAAAGCGGACGTTCGCCGGGGCGACTCGGCGATCCAGCGGATCATCCACCGGTTCGGGTTCGAGGACGATCGGGACTTCCTGCTGCGGGTCGTCCAGCCGGGGCTCGTCGGGCTGATCGACGGCACGATCTCCTCGCTCGCGCCGATCTTCGCCGCCGCGATCACGTCGAGCTCGCACACCGCGCTGATCGTCGGGCTCGGCGTGGCGCTCGGCGCCGGCGTCAGCATGGGATGGTCGGAGGCCGGCTCGGACACCGGCGAGGAGACCGGCCGCGGGTCCGCGGCCGTGCGCGGCACGATCACCGGCGGCATGACGGTGCTGGGCAGCATCTTCCACACGCTGCCGTTCCTGATCTCGGACGTCGATCACGCGCTGATCGTCGCCGGCGGCGTCGTCGCGGTGGAGCTGTTCGCGATCGCGTGGATCAGGAACCGGTTCCTGTCGGTGCCGATGCGGGCTTCGCTCGTGTTCGTCGGCGTCGGCGGGCTGATCAGCCTGGGGATCGGCGTCGGCCTCGGCGTCTCCTAGCTCGCCGCGTGACGGCGCGGAGTCGCCGCGCGAGGGCGCTTCGTCGCCCGAGCGCACCGGCGAGGGCGCGCCGGCCGCGCGAGGCGCGAGCCCGATCGAGCTGTTCTGGGACCTCGTGTTCGTGTTCGCCGTGACCGAGGTCACGACGCTGCTGCGCGGAGATCTCGCGTGGGCCGGGCTGGGGCGGGCGATGCTGATGCTCGCGCTCGTGTGGTGGGCGTGGTCGGCCTACGTCTGGGTGATCAACGCGCACGACCCCGACAGCGTCGCGGTCCGTGTCGTGCTGCTGCTCTCCGCCGGGCTGATCTTCGTCGCGGGGCTCGCGATCCCGCGCGCCTTCCACTCCGACGGCGTCCTGTTCGCCATCACCTACGCGTGCGTGCGGCTGCTGCATCTCGGCCTCTACGCCGACGCCGCGCGGCGGGGCCGGGCATCGTGGTCGGCGATCGCCGGTTTCGGCGCGACGATCCTGATCGGCGTGGCGCTGCTGCTCGGCGGCGCGCTCGCGCCGGAAGGGCTGCGCATCGGCCTGTGGGCCGCCGCGGCGGCGATCGACTACGCCGGGCCCGCGTGGCTGAACCGCGAGCGGCTGCGCGGTCTGCAGCAGATCGCCGTCGAGCACTTCGCGGAGCGCTACGGCGAGTTCATCATCATCTGCCTCGGCGAGTCGGTGATCGGGATCGGCCTGGGCGCGCAGGGCCGGCCCCTCGACGCCTCGCTGCTGGTGGCGGTGGTGCTGGTGCTCGTGATCACCGCGGAGCTGTGGTGGGCGTACTTCGCCCGCTTCGCGGGCGTCGGGCGCGAGCGCCTCGCCGCGGCCGGCGATCCGGTGCTCGCCGCGGCAGACGCGTACAGCTACCTGCACCTGCTGCTCGTCGCCGGGGTGATCGTGTTCGCGGTCGGTGCCCGCGACGAGGTCGCGCGAGCTGGCCACGCGCTCGCCGGCCCCGCACGGCTCGCGCTGTGCGCCGGCGTCGCCCTCTACGTGGTCGGCGGCGTCGCCTCGCGCGGCCGGCTGACGCGGACGGTGGCGTGGGGAGCACTTGTCGCGGCCGGCGGCTGTGTCGCGGTCTGGGCGCTCACGGGCGCCGCGGCGTGGTGGGTGCCGGCGGCCGCGGTCGCCGTGCTGCTCGCCGCGATGCTCGTGTGGGACGAGCTTCGGGGACCGTCGGCGACGCCCGCCGCCGGCTAGGAATCGCCCGTTTCGCACCGAAAACCCGCTGGTAGACTTCGATGCCCGTGCGGGGAGGGCGTTCCCCGCGATTTTTCGTTGTATGGACGATGCGAAAGGAGGTCGGTGAGATGCGCGCAGTCGATGCGTTGATGGAATGTCTGAAGGCGGAGGGCGTCGACGTCGTCTTCGGCCTCCCGGGCGGTGCGAACCTGCCGACCTACGACGCGCTCGTGACGGGCGGCATCCGCCACATCCTCGTCCGGCACGAGGCGGGCGGGGGCCACGCCGCCGAGGGCTACGCGAAGGCGACGGGCAGGGTCGGCGTCGCGTTCGCGACCAGCGGGCCCGGCGCGACGAACCTGATCACGCCGATCACCGACGCGATGATGGACTCCGTCCCCTGTGTGTTCATCACGGGCCAGGTGCGAACCGAACTCCTCGGCACCGACGGCTTCCAGGAGGCCGACACGATCGGGATCACGATGCCGGTCGTCAAGCACTCGGTGATGATCCAGACCCCGGCGGAGCTCCCGCGCGCGATCCACGAGGCCTTCCACGTCGCCCGCAGCGGCCGTCCGGGCCCGGTGGTCGTCGACATCCCGATGGACCTGTCGCGCGCCGAGATCGACTACGAGCCCGTCACCGACGTCCGCCTGCCCGGCTACCAGCCACGTGTCGAGGGCAACCAGAAGCAGATCCGCCAGGCCGCGAAGGCGCTCGCCGCGGCGCAGCGCCCCGTGATCTACGCGGGGGGCGGCGTCGTCAACGCGAACGGCGCCGAGGAGCTGACTCGAGTTCGCGCGCAGCGACCGCTTCCCGGTCACCTGCACGCTGATGGGGCTCGGGGCCTACCCCGCGCCGGACCCGCAGTGGCTCGGGATGCTCGGCATGCACGGGACCGCGCGCGGCGAACTACGCGATGGACGAGGCCGACCTGATCTGCGCGGTCGGCGCGCGCTTCGACGACCGCATCACGGGCAAGCTCTCGGAGTTCGCGCCGCGCGCGAAGTTCATCCACATCGACGTCGACCCGGCGGAGATCTCGAAGAACGTGCCGGCGCACATCCCGATCGTCGGCGACGCCAAGCACGTGCTCGCGAAGCTCGTCGTCGAGTACCGCGCGATCGGCGCGGACCCGGGGCGGCTCGAGGCCTGGTGGAGCCGGATCGAAGGCTGGAAAGCGAAGTACCCGCTCGGCTACGAGGACACGACCGACGCCGAGATCAAGCCGCAGTTCCTGATCCAGGCGCTGTGGGAGGCGACCGGCGGCGAGGCGATCGTCACCAGCGACGTCGGCCAGCACCAGATGTGGGCGGCGCAGTACTACGACTTCCCCGCGCCGCGCCGCTGGATCAACTCCGGCGGGCTCGGCACGATGGGCTTCGGCCTGCCCGCGGCGATGGGCGCCGCGGTCGGCTGCCCCGACCAGCTCGTCTGCTGCATCGCCGGCGACGGCTCGGTGCAGATGAACGCGCAGGAGCTCGCGACCTGCGCGCAGAACGGCATCCCGATCAAGGTGTTCATCATGAACAACGGCTACCTGGGCATGGTGCGCCAGTGGCAGGAGCTGTTCTGGGACGGCAAATACAGCCACGTCGACATGGGCGAGTTCCCCGACTTCGTGAAGCTCGCCGAGGCCTACGGCGTCGACCGGGCATGCGCTTCGCCGACAAGACGACGCTGGTCGAGGACATGAAGCGCGCGATCGCGACCGACGGGCCGGTGCTCGTCGACGTGCGCGTCACGCGCGAGGAGAACACCTATCCGATGATCCCGGCCGGCCACGCCGCGCGGGAGATGGTGGGATGAGCGCGATCGATGGGCTGAACCCGGAACCAAGGAGCCGCTCAGCCTCGAGGAGCTGGAGGCCGCCACCAACCTGCGCACGGGGCGCAAGCACGTGCTCTCGATCCTCGTCGAAAACAAGTCGGGCGTGCTGACGCGGATCGCCGGCCTGTTCGCGCGGCGCGGCTTCAACATCGACACGCTCACGGTCGGCCCCACCGAGGACGAGCAGATCTCGCGCGTGACGCTGACCGTCGACGGCGCGCTGCACCCGATCGACCAGGTCACCAAGCAGCTGCACAAGCTCGTCAACGTGCTGAAGATCCGCGACCTCGAGCCGGGCGACACGGTCGCCCGCGAGCTCGCGCTGTTCAAGGTCACCGCCGACGGGCCGCAGCGCGGCGAGCTGATGCAGATCGCCGAGATCTTCCGCGGCAAGGTCGTCGACGTCACCAAGCGCGCGGTGATCATCGAGGTCACCGGCACGACCGACAAGATCGAGGCGTTCGAGACGATGGTCCGCCCGTTCGGCCTGATCGAGATGATGCGCACCGGCGAGATCGCGATCTCGCGCGGACGGACCGAGACCTAGGATCGCTTGCGGGCCGCCGCCGCTCAGGGACAGCCCGTTCGCGCTCACCGGACGCGAGCAGGGCCGTCTCGCGAGCGGCTGCGCGCGGCGCTGCGCCGCGCGCGCGCGCAGCGGCCGCGCGACGCTCGCCTCGGTCACGCGTCGAGCTGCCCGCCGAGCGTCGACCCGGCGGCGGTCGTCTGCGCCTCGCGGCGCCCCGGCGAGCCGTGGTTCTGCTTCGAGCAGCCCGACCGCGGCGGCGCGCGCGCTCGGCGGCCTCGGCGAGGCGGTCGAGCTGCAGCGCCGCGCGGCGAGCAGCGCTTCGCGAGCTCGCCGAGCGCTGGCGCGAGCTGGCGGCGCGGGCGCTGCGCCGACCCCGCCGACGGCCCGCAGCCGCCGGGCCGGTCGCCGTCGGCGGCTTCCCTTCGCGCCCGACGGCGGCGCAGGCGCCGCACTGGCGCGGCTTCGGCGCCGGCCTGCCTGGTCGTGCCCGAGGTCAGCCTCGTCGCGCGGCGCGGTCGGGCGAGCGCGGCGCTGACGCTGTGCGCGCTGGTCGCAGCCCGACGACGACGCCGAGGAGCTGCTCGGCGCGCTGCTCGCGCGCGTCGCCGAGCTGCGCGACGGCGCCGCTGCCGCTGCTCGACCCGGCGCCGACGGGCCGCTTCGAGGTGCTCAGCGCGATGCCGCCCGAGCACTACGAGCAGGCGGTCGCGCGCGCCGTCGAGCTGATCCGCGCGGGGCGGATGAGAAGATCGTGCTCGCGCGCGAGGTCCAGGTCCACGCGCCGCGCGCCGCACGACCCGGCCGGCGATGTTCGGCGTGCTGCGCGAGGAGTTCCCGTCCTGCTTCGTCTTCTGCGCCGGCCGCGGCGAGGCGACGCTGATCGCCGCCAGCCCCGAGCTGCTGGTGCGCCGCGAGGGCCAGCGCGTCTCGCACGCTCGCGCTCGCCGCCTCGACCGCGGCGCAGCGCCGACCCCGCCGTCGACGCGCACCTCGGCGAGCAGCTGCTGCGCGACCCGAGCTACCGCGAAGAGCACGCGATCGTCGCGCGGCGGATCGAGCGCACGCTGCGCCCGCACTCGGTCTGGGTCGCCGCCGCGCCCGAGCCCGAGCTGGCGCGGATCGCGAACATCCAGCATCTCGCGACGCCGATCCGCGCGCAGCTCGCCGAGCCGATCGAGGCGCTCGAGCTGGCCGGGCTGATGCACCCCACGCCCGCCGTCGGCGGCGAGCCGCTGGCCGCGGCCGCGCCGCTGATCCCCGCGCTCGAGGGCCTCGACCGCGGCTGGTACCTCGGGCCCGGTCGGCTGGACCGACGCCGCCGGCGACGGCGAGTTCTGCGTCGCGCTGCGCTGCGCGCTGCTCGCGGCGACGGTCGCCCGCTGCTACGCCGGCGGCGGGATCGTGCGCGACTCCGTCCCGGAGAAGGAGCTCGCCGAGACCGAGGTCAAGCTGCAGGCGCTGCTGCCGCTGCTCGCGGGCTGAGCGCCGCGGCGCCACCGGCCTCCCACGACGCGGCGCGTGCAGGCGCACGTTCGCCGCGCGCTCGGTGCGCACCTCGACGATCGCCGAGCCGCTCGGCTGCGCGAGCGCGCGCTCGCAGCGCCGCGCGGAAGCCGGCGAGGTCGCCGGCGCGCTCGTGCGCGAGGCCGTAGAGCGCCGCGGCGCGGCGCGAAGTCGAGCCCCGTCGGCGTGGCGACGTGGCGGGTGTAGATGTCCGTCGCCGTGCCGGGCTCGCGCTCGGCTCGGGCGGCGGCGCCATCGGCGACCCGGCGACCGGCAGGAAGTCGAAGATCCCGCCGCCGCCGTTGTCGAGCAGCACGATCGTCAGCTTCAGCCCGAGCCGCTCGCGCGGCGAGCAGCCCGCCGATGTCGTGGGCGAGCGCGACGTCGCCGATCAGCAGCACGACCGGGCCGTCGCTCGCCGCGGCGGCGGCGCCGAACGCGCTCGAGACGATCCCGTCGATCCCGTTCGCGCCGCGGTTGCAGAGCACGCGCGGCGGATCGTCGCGCGCCGGCCAGAAGGTCTCGATGTCGCGCACGGGCATCGAGGAGGCGACGAACAGGGTCGCCTCGCGCCGGCAGCAGCGCGCCGAGCTCGGCGGCGACCGCGGGCTCGCAGAGGCCCTGCGGCGCCGAGCACGCCGAGGATCGCCTCGGCGGCGAGCTCGTCGGCGGCGCGCCAGCCCGCCGAGCCAGTCGTCCGCGGCGTGCGCGAGCCGGTGCTCGGCGGCGAGCGCGCTCGAGCGCGCGCGCCGGGTCGAGCGCGAGCGCTGTGCGCGAGCACCGCGGCCGGGTCCTGCCAGGCGCCCTCGGGGTCGAGCGCGACCTGCGGACGTCCGGTGAGGCCGGCGAGCCAGCTGCGCAGCGGCTTCGAGACGGGCAGGTCGCCGACGCGCAGCACGAGATCGGGCGCGCAGCGCGCGCGGCGAACGCGTCGTCGCGCAGCAGCGCGTCGTAGTGGGCGACCGCCGCGCTCGCCGCGGCGCGCGCCGGAGAGCGGGTCGGCCAGCAGCGGCCAGCCGGCGGCGCCGCGAACTGCGCGGCGGCGCTCGCCGAGCGCGAGCGGCGCGCTCGTGGCGCCCGGCGACGACCACGCCGCGCCGGCGCGCCGCCGACGCAGCTCGCGCAGCGGCGCCGAGCGGCGCGCTCCGGACGCCGGCGCCGCGGGCGGCGCGCACGAACGGCGCGCCGCCGGGCGCCCGCTGCGGTCCTCGGGCGGCTCCTCGTCGGTGACGAGCGGCTCGCGCAGGGGGAAGTTCAGGTGCACCACGCCCGGGCGGCCCTCGAGCGCGGTCGAGTAGGCGCGGCAGGCGAGCGTGCGGATCCAGCGCAGCGCCGCGCTCGTCGGCCGCGCGGCAGCTCGACCTCGAAGAACCACTTCGCGGCGCCGCCGAACAGCTTCAGCTGGTCGATCGCCTGCCCGGCGCCGTTCTCGCGCAGCTCGGCGGGCGGTCGGCGGTGAGCAGCAGCAGCGGCACGCGCGCCTCGCGCGCCTCGATCGCCGCCGGCGAGCAGCTCGGCGGCGGCCGTGCCCGAGGTGCAGGCGACCGCGACCGGCAGCCCGCTCGCCTTGGCGAGCCGAGCGCGAAGAACCCCGCGCAGCGCTCGTCGATGTGCGAGTAGCAGCGCAGGCGCGGCTCGCGGGCGAGCGCCAGCACCAGCGGCGCGCTGCGCGAGCCCGGCGAGGTGCAGGCGGCGCGCATCCCGCAGCGCGCGAGCTCGTCGACGAAGGCCCGCAGCAGCAGGTAGGTGTCGGTCGTGCTCGGTCATAGGATGCGCGCCGTGCCGGAGACGCTCGTCCTGCTGCACGGCTTCAGCGGCACGCGCCGCGCCTGGGACGGCGTGATCGCGCGCCTCGCCGGCGAACGCTACCGGCCGCTGGCTCTCGACCTCCCGGGCCACGGCGAGCGGCGCGGCACGCCGCGGCCGATCACCTTCGCCGGCTGCGTCGCGCACGTGCTCGCGCGCGGCGCCCGAGCGCTTCGCGCTGTGCGGCTACTCGCTGGGCGGCCGGGTCGCGCTGCATGTCGCGCTGCGCGCGCCCGAGCGCGTCAGCGCGGCTCGTCCTGATCGCCGCCAACCCCGGGCATCGAGGACCCGGCCGAGCGCGCCGGCGCGGCCGCCGCCGACCACCGCGCTCGCCGCACGAGCTCGAAACCGAGCCCGTTCGAGGAGTTCATCGAGCGCTGGCGCACCCAGCCGCTGTTCGCGGCGGACCCGCCGCGAGGTCGGCGGAGCTCGCGCGCGCCGACCAGCGCCGCAACGACCCGCTGGCGCTCGCCGCGGCGCTGCGCGGCCTCAGCACCGGCGCGATGACGCCGCTGTGGGACCGCCTCGGCGAGCTGCAGATGCCGGTCACGCTGCTCGCGGGACGCGCGACGCGAAGTTCCGGGCGCTCGCCGAGCGTGCCGGCGCGATCCTGCGCGCCGACGTGCGCGTCGTCCCGAGCACGGCCTGCCGCTCAGCTCGGGCGCCCGGCCGTGCTCGCGAGCGCTCACCCGGGCGGCAGACCGTCGAGCTGGCGGCGTCTTCCCGCTGGTAGTCCAGCAGTGCCCCTCGGCCCACGGATCTGGCCGGTCGCGGCACGCGTCCCTCGGCGCTCAGCGGCACGCCGTACGCCGAGTCGCGCGCACGACCGAGAGCGGCTCGGCGCGAGCGCCCGAGACCGGGGCCGGTCGGGCAGCGCGATCGCCCCGCCGCACGCCGGCAGCGGGTCCTCGAGCCCGTCGAACAGCGCGAGCGTCGCCAGGCCGCAGTGCGGCAGCGGTCCGCGCGAGGCGAGCGCCGCGGCGGCGTGCAGCGCCGCGGCGATGCCGAGCGGGCCGTCGAGCGTCGAGGCGAGGTAGACCTCGGCGCCCGGGCGCGCACGAGCGCGGCGGCGGCGAGCAGGCCGCCGATGCCGCCGCAGCGGGAGATCTTCAGGCAGACCGCGTCGGCCGCGCCGCGCGGCCAGCGCGCCGGGCTCGGCGGCCGTCTCGTCGATCGCGACGCGCACCGCCACGCGCTCGCGGACCGCGCGCATCGCGTCGAGGCCGTGGTCGGGCTCCTCGACCAGCTCGAGGCCGGCGGGGGCGAGCACCTCGATCGCAGCGCACCGCCTCCTCGACGCCCCAGGCGCCGTTGGCGTCCAGCCGCAGCTCGACTCGCGGGCCGGCGGCGGCGCGCACCGCGGCGACCCGTCCGGCGTCGTCGCCGACGCCGACCTTGACCTTCAGGCAGCCGAAGCCCGCGCCGACGGCGCGCGGCGGCCTGCTCGGCGGCGCCGGCGCGGTCGAGCGCGGTGAGCGTCGCGTTGACCGGCACGCGCGGCGGCCGGCGTCGTCGGTCGAGCAGCGCCGCGACCGGCTTGCCCGCGCGCCGCCCCGCGCGGTCCCACAGCGCCAGGTCGATCGCCGCGAGCGCCTGCGGCAGGTCGTCGCCCGCGCGGCAGGCTTCGATCAGCTGCGCGCCCGCCGGCGCCGTCGTGCTGGGCGCGACGACCGGCACGTAGCGTCTCGAGCGCCGCCGTGCACGCGCTCGACGTCGGACGCCGTCGTAGGCCGGCAGCGGCGCCGCCTCGCCGTAGCCGCTGACGCCATCGTCGTCGGTCAGCGTCGACGACGCAGAGCTCGCGCTCGGTGACCGCGCCGTAGGAGGTCTGCAGCGGCTCGGCGCAGCCGCAGCGCTGCGGCGCGCGAGCTCGAGCCTCACGGGCCGATGCCGCCGCCGGCGAGGATGCCCGGCGCGAAGCAGCAGGCAGAAGACGCAGCTGCAGCATGCCCGGTCTTGGCCAGCGCGCCGTTCAGCGCCGGCCCGTCGGCGCGCGTGCGCACGACGCCGCACGAGCCGCACGGCCAGCGGGAGCGCCAGCCAGCGGCAGCAGCAGCCAGGCCTCATCGAGCCGGACCAGCCATGTGCAGCGGCGCGGCAGGAAGGCGCACGCGAGCATCGCCGCGTACAGCGCCCGCGTGCGCTCGCGGCCGAGGCGCACCGCGAGCGTGCGCTTGCCCGCGCGGCGATCGGTCTCGAGGTCGCGGACGTTGTTGACGACGAGGATCGCGCTCGCGAGCAGCCCGACGGGACCGCGCAGCACGAACGCCTCCCAGGGCAGCTGCTGGACCTGCACGAAGTAGGAGCCGGTGACCGCGACGATGCCGAAGAACAGGAACACGAACAGCTCGCCGAGCCCCTCGTAGCCGTACGGGCGCGGGCCGCCGGTGTAGAGCACGCCGGCGAGGATCGAGGCGGCGCCGACGAGCAGCAGCTGCCCAGCCGGCGACGGCGATCAGGTAGATCGCCGCACAGCGACGGCCAGCCCGAAGGTCACGTAGGTCGCGAGCAGCACCTGGCTCGGGCGGCACGAGGCCGCCGGCGGTCACCCGCACCGGGCCGAGCCGGTCCTCGGTGTCGGCGCCGCGGCGCGCGTCGGAGTAGTCGTTGGAGAGGTTCGTGCCGACCTGGATGAAGATCGCGCCGAGCAGCGCGGCGAGGAACGCGAGCGGGTGGAAGGTGCCGTCGCCGAGCGCCAGCGAGGTGCCGACGAGCACCGGCGCGACCGCCGCGGGCAGCGTCCGCAGCCGCGCCGCCATCAGCCAGATCCGGACCGCCGACGGGCCGCCGGCGCTGAGCGCCGCAGGGCTGCCATCACGCGCGCCGGGGGAACTGCGAGAAGTCCGGCCGGCGCTTCTCCAGGTAGGCGTCGCGGCCCTCCTGCGCCTCCTCGCTCACGTAGAAGAGCAGGTTGGCGTCGTGGGCGAGCTGCTGGATCCCGGCCAGGCCGTCCTCGTCGGCGTTGAAGCTCGCCTTCAGCAGCCGCAGCGCGAAGGGCGAGAGCGCGAGCATCTCGCGGCACCACTGCACCGTCTCCTCCTCGAGCCGCTCGAGCGGCACGACCGTGTTGACGAGCCCCATCTCGAGCGCCTGCTGCGCGTCGTACTGGCGGCACAGGAACCAGATCTCCTTCGCCTTCTTCGGGCCGACGAGGCGCGCCAGGAGGCTCGCGCCGAAGCCGCCGTCGAAGGAGCCGACCTTCGGGCCCGGTCTGGCCGAAGCGCGCGTTGTCGGCGGCGATCGTCAGGTCGCAGACGAGGTGCAGGACGTGGCCGCCGCCGATCGCGTAGCCGGCGACCATCGCCACGACCGGCTTGGGCAGCGCGGCGGATCTGCACGTGCAGGTCGGTGACGTGGAAGCGGCCCGACTGCGGCCGGCCTGCGCCGCTCGGCGCCGCGACGTAGCCGCGCGTCGCCGCGCACGCGCTGGTCGCCGCCCGAGCAGAACGCGTCCGGGCCCTCGCCGGTGAGGATGATCACGCCGACCGATCGGTCCTCGCGGGCGCGCTCGAACGCGTCGATAGCTCGATCACCGTCTCGGGGCGGAAGGCGTTGCGCACCTCGGGGCGGTCGATCGTGATCTTCGCGATGCCGGCGTCCTCGCCGGTCGAGAGCTCGTAGCGGATGTCCTCGTAGTCGCGCTGCGCCGGGTGCCAGGTCGGTGCTCATCGCGCGCGAGACTACCGTTTGCGCCATGGGATCGAGGGCTGGCTCGAGCGCGCCGCGCGACGGCGCCCGCAGCGGATCGCGCTCGAGACGCCCGGCGGCGCAGCTCACCTACGCGCGAGCTCCGCGGCGCGCGGGCCGGCGCCGGCCGGCTCAGCCGAGCTGGGCGTCGGCGCGGGCGAGCGCGTCGCGCTCGCGCTGCCGCCGGGCCTCGACGTTCGTCGGGCGCGCTGCACGGCTGCCTGCTGCTCGGGCGCCGCGGCGGTGCCCGTCGACCTCGGCTGCGCCGGCCGAGCGCGAGCGATCGCCGCCGGTGCCGGCGCGATCGTCGCGGAGCCGCTGCGCGCGGCGGCAGGCGCGGCGCGCCGGTGCGCCACGACCTCGACGCGTCGCGCTGATCGTCACACCTCCGGCACGACCGCGGCGCCCAAGCCGGTCGAGCTGACCTATGGCAACTTGCTGTGGAGCGCGCTCGGCTCGGCGCGTGGCGCTCGGGCTCGACCCGGACGAGCGCTGGCTCTGCCCGATGCCGCTCGCGCACGTCGGCGGCCTCTCGATCCTGCTCCGCAGCGCGATCTATGGCACGACCGCGGTCGCTCCACGAGCGCTTCGAGACCGAGCGCGGTCGCTGCGCGACCTGATGACGGCCGCGGATCACGCTCGTCTCGCTCGTCCCCACGATGCTCGCGCGGCTGCTCGACGCCGGCCTACGAGCCCGCCGCGCTGCGCTGGGCGCTGCTCGGCGGCGGCCCGTCCCCCGGCGCTGCTCGAGCGGGCCTCGCGGCCGGCGTGCCGGTCAGCCCCACCTACGGCATGACCGAGGCCTGCTCGCAGGCGAGCACGCTGCCCGTCGCGGCGC
>CAWFQR010000006.1:0-24637 GCA_963818035.1 uncultured Solirubrobacteraceae bacterium | reverse complement strand
CTGCCCTGCGGCGGGGCGTCCCTTCCTGACCGGATCTGCAGCGGGGCCGCGCTGCCCGGATCCCCCTCCGGTGGGCGTGCCGGCCCGCGTGCGCCCCCGTTGGAGTACTCGAACCGGCCCAAGCTTTGAGAGCCGCCGCGGCGGGTAGATGCCATGCCGTGAGCGAGCGCCGGATGCGTCGATGGACTTCCTGAGGGAGGCCTTCAGCGGCCGCAACCGCTTCGTCCTGCGCCTGGCGCTCGTGGCCGCGCTCGGTGGCTTCCTGTTCGGCTACGACACCGGCGTGATCTCGGGCGCGCTGCCGTTCATCGCCAAGGAAGTCGGCGGCGGCGAATTCAACGAACAGGCATACGTCGGCTCGCTGCTGATCGGCGCGGTCGCCGGCGCGATCATCTCCGGCTACGCGGCCGACGCGTTGTCGCGCCGCCGGACCAAGATCGCTGCAGGCTGCGTGTACGTAGCCGGCGCCCTCGCCTCGTCCCTGTCGCAGACCCCCGCCGAGCTGATCGCGTCCCGGTTCGTGCTGGGCCTCGCCGTCGGAACCGCCTCGTTCGTTGCGCCGATGTACATCTCCGAGCTCGCGCCGAAGCGGATCCGGGGCGGCATCACCTCGTTCAACCAGCTGATGATCGTCAGCGGGATCATGATCGCCTACATCGTCAACTGGGCGCTGAAGGGCGCCGCCGACAACTGGCGTTGGATGCTCGGTCTCGGGGCGCTGCCCGGCCTCGCGCTTGCGATCGGAATGTACTTCCAGCCGTTCTCGCCGCGTTGGCTCGTCGAGAAGGGCCGCGACGATGAGGCCCGCGACACGCTGCTGCGTGTCCGCGAGAGCGACCGGGAGGCCGACGAGGAGCTCGCGGAGATCAAGCAGGCGGCTTCGGAGGAAGGCGGTCTCAGGGAGGTCTTCGGCCCGCAGGTCCGCCCGCTCGTGATGGTGGGGCTGATCCTCGCTGTCGCCCAGCAGTTGATCGGCGTCAACACGGTCATCTACTACGCGCCGACGATCCTCAAATTCACAGGCCTGTCGACGAGCTCCGCGATCACCCAGGCGCTCTCGGTCGGCATCACCAACGTCGTGTTCACGATCGTCGCTGTGCTGCTGCTCGACAAGGTCGGGCGCCGTGCGCTGCTGATGGTCGGGACCACCGGCTGCATCCTGTCGCTGACGATGCTCGGCGTGTTCTTCGCCTCCCACGGGTTGCAGCACAGCGACTCTTGGGTGGCGCTGGTGTGCCTGATCGTCTACATCGCCTCGTTCGCCGTCGGCCTCGGCCCTGTGTTCTGGCTGATGATCGCCGAGATCTTCCCGTTGAGCGTGCGGAGCCCGGCGATGAGCGTCTCGACGGTCGGCAACTGGTCGGCGAACTTCCTCGTCTCGTCGTTCTTCCTGACGCTGGTCGGCGCGATCAGCAGGGAGGGCACGTTCTGGCTCTACGCGGGGCTGGGGGCGCTCGCTCTGATCTTCTTCCTGTTCCGCGTGCCCGAGACCAAGGGCCGATCCCTCGAGGAGATCGGAGAGGACCTCGGCGTCGATGGCGAGCGCGGCTCGGGCGGTGCGGTCACGGCGCACCCGAGCGCCGCAGCCGGCCCGACGCCGTGAGCGCCTCCGGGCGATCGGCGCTCGCCGCCGCGAGCCTTGCTGTCGGCGCCTGAAGGAGCGGCTCGTGCGCCCCGCCCACGTCGGCTGCTCGGGATGGAACTACGCGGCCTGGCGCGGCGATTTCTATCCACGCGGCGTCCCGGCGCGTCGCTGGCTGGAGCTCTATGCCGAGCGCTTTGACACGGTCGAGGTCAACGCGACCTTCTACCGGCTGCCGAAGCGCGACGCGGTCGCGCGCTGGGCCGAGCAGACGCCGGAGCGGTTCCGCTTCGCGCTCAAGGCGAGCCGCTATCTGACGCATGTCAAGCGGCTGACCGACCTCGGCGACGGGCTGCGGCGCTTTCAGGAGCGGATCGAGCCGCTGGTCGAGGCCGGCAAGCTCGCGGTCGTGCTCTGGCAGCTGCCGGAGAGCTTCCATCGCGACGAGGAACGACTCGCGAACCTGCTGGAAGCGCTGCCCGACGGCCGCCACGCGATCGAGTTCCGCCACGCGAGCTGGTTCGTTCCCGGCGTGCTCGCGATGCTCCGCGCCCGCGACGTCTCGCTCGTGCTCGGCGATCATCCCGACCGACCGTTTCAGTCCGACCGGGCGACCGCCGGCTGGCGCTACCTGCGCTTCCACTACGGCACCCGGGGACGGCGCGGCAACTACTCCTCGAAAGAGCTCGAGGAGTGGGCACGGCGGCTCCGGCGTTGGCGCTCGAGGCAGGAGCTGTTCGTCTACTTCAACAACGACTGGGAGGGGTTCGCCCCGCGCAATGCGAGTGAGCTGAAGCAGCTCCTGGGCTGAGTTCGACGATGATGGGGGTGCGAGAACGCGTTTCCCGCCCGCTCATACGGGCATCATTGGAGTTGGGACCGAGCGCGCCCACAGCCGGCCCCCCATGCGGCTGCGCGCTCCGCCGGCGCCGTCTTCGCGCTCGATCCGACACCTCTAACCGAAGGAGTTTCGATGGCTGACCTCAGTGCACGCGACAGCAAGCTGGTCCAGTACCTGAACGAGGCGTACGGGAAGGAGAAGGAGCTCGAGACGTCGCTCGAGGCTCACATCGCGATGACCACCCGCGACGTCTACAGGAAGCGCTTGCGCGCGCACCTGACGGAGACCAAGCGCCACGCGCGTGAGCTCGAGCGCCGCGTGAAGAAGCTCGGCGGGAGCCCGCAGGCCGTGCCGATCGAGGCGTCCGACACGCTGGCGAAAGGCGCGGGCGTCGCGCAGGAGCTGGCCGGCAAGGCGCTCGCCGCGGCGAAGGGGCCGCTGCACGCGATCCGCGGCACGGGTGAGCAGGAGAAGATGCTGAAGAACGCCAAGAGCGAGTACGCGGACGAGCACGAGGAGATCGCGACCTACTCGGCGATCGAGGTGCTCGCCACCGCGGTCGGCGACTCGGACACGGCGAAGCTCGCGCGGGCGATCCGTCGCGAGGAGGAGTCGATGGCGAAGTTCCTCGAGCGTCAGATCTCCGCGTTGACGAAGGCGGTCGTCCAGGCCGAGATCCCGGCGGCCGAGCGCGGCGCCGCGCGCCGGCGCGGCAAAGCACGGCTCTCGGGCACGCGCATCAAAACAGCGGCCGCGAAATCGTCTGGCACGCGCGCGAAAGCCGCGGGCGCGAAAACGCAGGGTGCGAAAACGCGGGCTGCCTCGGGCCGCCGCGCGAAAGCCCCGGGCACGAGGACGAGGTCTGCCTCGAGTCGGGCGAAAGCGACCGGGACGGGCTCCTCGCGCGCGAAAGCGCCGGCCGCCCGGAAAGCGTCCGGCTCGACGTCACGCACGAAAGCGGCGGGCGCCGGCTCGACCGCGACGAGAGCGCGCGCGTCCTCCAAACGGTAGCGCCGCCTGCCAAGCGCGTCGCCCGCTTTCGGGCGACGCGCGCGCGACGCGTCTCGGCGCGCCGTTTGCCCGCGTTCCGGCCGGGTATCTGGCTGGAACCCGAACGGAACCACCGGGCCGAGGCGAGCGCGCCCGCACCAGGTCGGCGAGCGGTGACGGGAGGTCGGGCGAGCCGCTCCCCGGCTCGCCCGACCTGCTCTCACCGCCCGCCGCCGGCGCGTGCCGGAACGTGCCCGCGACGCACCTTTGCCAGACCTCCGCAAACCTCGCAGAACCCCTGCAAAAGCGGTGTTTTCGGGGCTTGACTGGAGAGCGTCGAGCGCTACGATCCGCACATGAAGTTCAGGGTCACCAGACACTCGGCCGTGAAGCCTCCGGAGGGCGCGTTGGAGCTCCTCTCCTTGCACATCCCGCCGCGGCGGGAGGATGTCGCGTTCTCGCGCACCGGTAGCGAGATCCGGGCGCGTGTCGACCGTGACGAGGCGGTCTGGATGACCCAGGACGAACGCCTCGAAATCGGCCGTCAGGCGGTCCTCGACATCGTCCGCGAGGTCTGCGAGCGCAGCCCCGAGCTGAAGCTCGACTGGTTCGCGATCAGCCCCGCCCGCTGACCCGGGCGGTCATTCCCGCATCAGCTTTTCGATCGCCTTCGTGTAGGCGCCCTTGGGGCCGTCGTTCCGGGTGAGCACGCCGTAGAAGTCTTCGCGGTCGCTCGTCGTCCCCGGCTGTGCCTGATCGCGCAGCTGGTAGACGATGAAGCTCGCGACGGGGTGCCGGCCGGCGGCGGCGATCAGCTTCGGGATCGTCTGTTCGGCGATCGCAGCCGTTTCGGTGAAGCTCATGCTCGTGCCGTCGCTCAGCTTCACCCCACCGTCGCTCGCGACGCCCCACTCGGTGACGTCGATCGGGGTCGTCGTGTCGCCCTCGGCCGCGAGGTCGGCGACCATCCGTTCCATCTTCGGGATCCCCCGCGTGTCCGTCTGCGACGGGCTCGTCTGGTTGGTGTACGGATGGATCGTCCAGCCCGCGACGTAACGCGAGAGACCCGGCACCGAGGCGAACATTTCCTGTACCCACACCGGCGATCCGGAGCCGCCGTCCTCAGCCTGCGCGAGCACCCCGATCCCGTGCGGGTTCAGTGCTTCCGCGGCTTCCTTGACGCGCACGGCGTAGACCCGCGCCCGTTCCTTGTAGGACTTCGAGGTGTAGCCGTCGCCGTATTGGTAGCCGTAGCTCGTCTCGTTGCCGAGCTCGACGTCCTCGACGCCGGGGACGCGATCGAGCGCGACGAGGTCCTGGACTTCGGCCGGCGTCAGCATCCTCCCGTCGAAGGTCGCGACCGGCTGGATCCGGGCGCCGACTTCCTGGTAGTGGCGGGCGGCCTGGATGAACCACGACGCGCCCACTTCGGAGGGCGCGAAGTTGACGCGCACGAGCTTCGCGTGGAGCATCTGCACGCCGGTGTAGTCGTACTGTTCGCCCTGCGCGTTGACGCCCATCAGCATCCCGGGGGGCGGTTGTGCTTCCTTCGCCGGGTAGGTGATCGAGATGGCGTTCGACCACTTGCCGATGCTCGCCTCGACGCGGTAGAGCACCGTGCTACCGGGATGCGCCGGCGGCGTGTAGGAGGTTCCCGACACCGTGGTGCGCGTCGCCGTTTCGCCGGCGGAGCGGGATCTCAGCGTGTAGGTGCCCGAGCCCAGCTTCGTCCACGTCAGCGTCTGGCCGGACAGCGACAGCGTCGGCGCGCGTGACGAGGAGGACGCCGCGACATCGGGTTCCGCGGCCGCGGAGGCGGGAGGCGCTTCTTCGAGCGGTTCGCCGAGGGGTTCAGCGGCGCCGGCAGCGGCCGGCGTGGCGGGGGCCGCCGACGCCGCCGGTGCCGCGGACACGGAAGCCGGGGCCGCTGCCGATGCCGCGGGCGCCGAGGCGGGCGCGGGTGCTGCCGCTGCGGGCGCCGCCGCGATCGTTGCAAGGAGCGTCGCGAGCATTTGGAACCACCTTCCCGGGCGGCCGCCCGGCGCGGTCGCGAGATGCGCGCGGGGGTCCGCTACCTGCCGCTCTAAAGGCGCGGCGGTCGAGCTTCGTGTCTGATCGATGTTCCGTTCCCCCGGTTCGTTCCCCGGGGGGACGCGACTAAACCAGGAACCGCTCGACGGACTGTAACGCCGGTGTTACCCCGGCCGTCGCTATTCCCGCATCAGCCGCGCGATCGCCGCTGTGAACGGGCCCTTCGAGCCGTCGTTGCGGGTCAGTGCGCCGAAGTAGTCTTCGTAGTCATCGGATGCGCGGGGCCGGCGCTGATCGCGGACCTGGTAGACGAGCAGGCTCGCGATCGGATGCGATCCGGCCGCGGCGAGGAGGCTGGGGAGCGTGTTCCGCACGACCTGCGCGGCCTCCGCGGAGGTCAGGCTCGCGCCGTCGCTGAGCTTCGCCCCGTTGTCGCTCGCGACGCCCCACTCGGTGATGTCGATCGGCGTCGTCGTGTCGCCCTCTTCGGCGAGGTCGGCGACCATCCGGCGCATCTTCGGGATCCCGTAGGTGTCGGTGCCGCCGGCGGTGCGCTGGTTGGGGTATGGGTGGATCGTCCAGCCGGCGACGTACTGCGATAGGTCGGGCACAGCCGCGAACATCTCGTGCACCCATACCGGGGAGCCGGAGCCGCCGTCCTCGGCCTGTGCGAGCACCCCGATCCCGTGCGGGTTCAGCGCTTCCGCGGCTTCCTTGACGCGCACGGCGTAGACCCGCGCCCGTTCCTTGTAGGAGCTCGCGGTGTAGCCGTCGCGGTACTGGTAGCCGTAGCTCGTCTCGTTGCCGAGCTCGACGTCCTGCAGCCCCGGCACGCGGTCGAGGCCGACGAGATCCTGGACTTCGGCGGGCGTCAGCATCCTCCCGTCGAACGTCACGACGGGCTGGATGCGCGCACCCACCCGCGCGTAATTGCGCGCCACCCAGCGCAGCCAACGCGAGCCCGCTTCGCGCGGGTCGATGTGCAGCCGCACGAGGCGCGCATGCAGCTCACCGACGGCCCGGAAGTCCGCCGGTTCCGCCTGTGCGTTGATGCCGGTCACGGTGCCGCCGGAGAGCCCGTGCGCTACCGCGAGCGACGCGATCAGGGCCTTGAACACGGCGGCCAGGTTATCCGCAGCGACGGGCGAGCCCGGTCGAACCGGCGGCGTCGCGGGACCCGTGCGGGTTCTCGAAACCGGGAATCCGGGTAGCTGGGGCTAATGGCGGACACCCAACCTCTGCGCGGCGGGCAGCTCAACGCCGCGGTCACGAGCGCCCTCGTCGGCATCCACACCGAGCACCTCGGCCGCGGGCCGACGACCGCGTCGACGTTCCACTACCGCAACGTGATCGTGACCCTGATGTACGACGTCCTCAGTCGTGCCGAGCGGGCGCTCGGGCGCGGCGAGCGCGGCGAGGCGATCCGCGGAGCGCGAAGGCTGTTCCAATCGGCGATGGAGCCGGACTTCCGCGAGGCGGTCGAGCGGCTGACGGGCCGTCGCGTCGTCGCGTTCATCGGCGGCAACGAGGTCGAGCCCGACGTCGCCGCGGAGCTGTTCCTGCTCGATGAGCCGTTGTGAGACGGCGCCGCGGCTAGCGGACGGCGATCGGCCCGCGACCGCTGCGCGCTTCTGCCGCCGGCTCGGCCGGCGGTGCCGCCTGCAGGTCGCCGGGGCGCTCCAGAAACGGCGCCGGGTGTCCGAGGTGGTAGCCCTGCGCGAAGTCGACGCCGAGCTCGCGCAGCAGCTCCAGCGTGCCGGCGTCCTCGACGCCCTCGGCGACCGTCACGACCTGGAAGTCGCGCGCCAGGGCGAGCACGGCTCCGATCACGTGGCGGCTCGCTTCGCTGACGGTCACGTCCCGGACGAACTCGATGTCGAGCTTGAGGTGGTCGACGGGCAGCGCCTTGAGGTAGGTGAGGCTGCCGTAGCCGGTGCCGAAGTCGTCGAGCGCGACGCCGCAGCCGAGTGCGCGCAGCCGCTCGACGAACTCGCGCGCCGCCCGCTCGTCGTCGACGACAGCGGTCTCGGTGATCTCGAAGATCAGATCGCCGGGCCGCACGCCGCAGAGCCGCACGCACCGTTCGATGTGCTCGAGCACGTCTGGGTCGCCGACCGAGCGCGCCGAGAGATTGGCCTGCACCGCGCTGCCGCGGCCGGCGATCTGCGCCGCGCGGCGGATCACCCACCAGTCGATCTCGCCGATCATCGCGTTCTGCTCGCAGACCGGCAGGAACTCGCCCGGCGCCACGATCGTCCCATCGGGTTCGACCATCCGCAGCAGCAGCTCGTGACGCACGGTGCGCCCGCTCTCGAGGTCGACGATCGGCTGCGCGTAGAGCACGAAGCTCTCACGCGCGAGCGCCTCCTCGACCCGGTTCATCACCTCGAGCGTGGCGGCATTGCGGCGGTTCTCCTCTTCGCGCTGCGCCCGCTCCGAGGCGTCCTGGAAGATCACCACGCAGCCTTGGACGCCGTCCCCAGTCTGGAACGGGGTGGCCGTGTAGGAGACGGGCAGCTCGCGGCCGGCGGCGAGCGCAAAGCGGTCCTCCTCGACGCGGACGGTGGCTTCGCGTCGCAGCGCCCGCTCGATCGGGCTGCCGGTGAAGCCTCGCCGCTCGCCGTGCTCGCCGAGCGCCAGCACGGTGGCGACGTCGCGGCCGCGGAGCGCTCCCTCGCCGACGCCGAGCAGCTGCTCGGCCGTGCGGTTGGCGTAGGTGATCCGGCCTGACAGGTCGAGCGTGAACAGCCCCTCGCCCATGCACTCGGTGACGGCCTGCGCGTAGTTGCGCGACTGCATCAGCTCGGTCTCGGCGGCGACGCGCTCGGAGATGTCGACGGCGACGCCGACGATCGCCGAAGGCACGCCGTCCTCGCCGAGCACGAGGCGGTTGCGCACGTATGCGGTGAACGTCGTGCCGTCCTTGCGGTGGACCTTCAGCTCGCCGTCCCAGCGCCCGTCGCGGCTGAGCTCGGCCACCAGTTTCTCGGCCTCGCTGGTGTCCTCGGGCACGACCAGGTCCTTGCTGCTGCGCCCGACCGCCTCCTCGCGGGTCCAGCCGTACAGGCGCTCCGCTCCTCGGTTCCAGCTGATCACGACGCCCTCCATGTCGGTCGCGATCACCGACGCGTCGATCTCGTCGAGCAGGGCCGAGTCGACGTCGGTCGTGCCGCGGCGCGCGCGGCTCGGCATCGCATCGAGCGCAGCACGCCACAGGTCGATCGGCCCGAACGTCGAGGTGTGCCGCTCGGCTGAGGGGTCGACCGCCGGGGCAGCCGACTCGCGTTCCCGGGCGTAGCGCCCCTGCCGGCTCCCGTATAGCCGTGCGTCGGCGGCGCGCGTGAGCGTCTCGAGATCGGACCCGTCTTCGGGGAACAGCGACACCCCGAGCGAGACGGGCGCGCGCGCGGCGAGCGCCTCGGACATCGCGGTCGCGCGCTGGCGCGCCTCCTCGGCTCCGATCTCGCAGAGCAGGACCGCGAACTCGTCGCCGCCGAGCCTGCCGATCGCGTCGCTGCGGCGGACCGTGTCCTGCAGCGTCTCGACGACCCAGCACAGCAGCTTGTCGCCGGCGGCGTGGCCGAACACGTCGTTGACCGGCTTGAACTTGTCGATGTCGAGCACGACGATCGCGCCGCCCTTGCCGCCGCGCTTGACGGCCGCGAGCTCCGAGACCGCCCGCTCCTGGAAGCCGCGACGGTTCAGGCAGCCGGTCAGCGGGTCGGTCCGCGACGCGGTCGCGAGCGCGTGGTGCTGGCGACGGTGGATCTGGGCCTGGAACGCGCTCATCGCCGCGGTGCACAGCAGCGCGAACGCGAACGACGCCTGGTAGGCGGGGGTCGCGCCGCCGGCGATCAGCGCGATCGCGAGGAAGCTCGCGATCGAGCCGGTGCCGACCGCCACCACCGAGGCGAGCGGGTACGAGGTCGAGGCGAACACGACGGGGATGAACAGGACGAGGATCAGCGGGCTGTGCGTGCCGCCGTCGGCGAGCGCGCCGGCGACGATCAATACGAGGTCGCTGAACGACCAGCTGAGGAACAGCACCTCGCGCCAGCGGCTGCGGACGACGCGCTGGCGCAGCGCGTACACGCCGGGCGCCGAGGTCACGGCCGCCGCGAACAGGAGCAGCAGCAACATGCGATGCGGCCGGCTCCAGGTCAGCGCGCAGTAGAGCATCCCCAGCAGGCCGACGCCGAACGTCATCGGCACCGCGACGGCGATCGTCGCTTCGCGCATGCGAAGCGCGTGGACATCGAGAACGTTCGACTCTTCGTGCGCTCGCACAAGGTCGTATCGGGACTTTCAGGGCCTGGCCTGAGCAGCGCCGAGTGCCGTCTGGACGTGCGTGACGGCAATTCTCCGGGGCCGACGGCGGTCACTGTCATAGATGGGACCAATCTCACCGGGTACTGACCCGCGGCTTAGCGCCGCGCGGGATCCTTGGAGGCATGCTCCGAAGGGTGCGCAGACGGACGCTGCTCGTGGGGGCCGTCGCCCTGCTCGCGATCGTCGCGGCGACGATCGCGCTCGCGGCCGCGACCGCCGATGACGACCCCGACGGGTCCGCCGGCGGGCACCTCGCAGCCAGCGTCGCGCCGGGGGGCGGCGGCGCCTCCTGCGGCGCTTCGAGCGCCCGGGAACTGGCAGCGGTGCAGACGACCGTCGCGAAGCGCATCTACGCCGGCGAGCTGCAGGGAACCGAGACCGTCCAGGACCAGGCCCGGGTCCGCTCCTACGCGCCACTGCTGGCCGCGCTCGAATCGGGCAGCCGGACGCAGGTCGCCGAAGCGGTCGCCGCGCTCGTCTACAAACCGCACTGGCACATCGTGCGGCTGCGGGTCGTGCACGGCGGGGCCGTGCTGTCGGACGTCGGCGGGCCGCACGTGCTCGCGCCCGTGACCGGCACGCTCCGGGCGCACGGGCGCACGCTCGGCCGCTACGTGCTCTCGGTGCAGGACGACCTCGGCTACCTGAAGCTCATCACCCGCTTCATCGCCGTGCCGCTCGACCTGTACCGGGAAGGATCGCTCGTGATGGGCTCGCTCCCGGGCCCGGCTGCGGCGGACGGGACCACGGTGCTCCGGCAGGGAGTCTCCTACGTCGTGCACGACCTCCAGCTGCAGGCGTTCCCGAGCGGGGCTCTGCAGGCCGCGCTGTTCGTGCCGGCGGCGCCGAGCGGGTCCACCTGCGCGGCGCTGCGGCTCGCCGCCTGGGGGAGCGTCGCCCGGCACGTCGAAGCGCGGCTGCTGCCGATCGGCACCCACTACGCCGATCTCGCGAGCGTGGTCAGGTCGGTCACCGGCGGGCAGGTCTTCGTGCGCGCCGGCGCCAGGCGGATCGTCGGCGGCGGCCCGCGGCGGCTGCCCGCCTCCGGCACCGTTCGCTGGGCCGGCCGGCACTGGCCGGTCTACTCCTGGCAGCCCGCGGCCGGTGTGCGGGTCTACTTCCTCACACCGGCCGGCTGAGCCTCCGGCACGATCAGAGTCGCGCGGTTTCGATCCCGAGCGCGCGCCGCAGCGGCTCGCGCGCGAACAGCCGGTACGCGACGTCCCCGATCGCGAGCGCCGCGATCACACGTTGCGCCATGCGCCGTGCGCTCCCCCTCGATTCCCCCATCTCCGTCCCTCCTTGAACGATTGCGGTCCCTCAACCGCCCCGTGGACGCTAGGGCATCCGGTCGCGGCGGTCAACTGCCGCACCGCCCGCTGCGCGGTAGTGTCGGACCTCCGTGGCGAACCTCCACGATCCCCACTACGACCAGATCCGCGACCGGGACGGCTTCCGCGCGCGGCGCGCCCGGCTCGGACGTCAGGCGGGGGCGAGCCGGCTCGGCGTCAGCCTCTGGGAGCTGCCGCCCGGGCAGGCCGCCTACCCCTACCACTTCCACTACGTCGAGGAGGAGCTGCTGATCGTGCTCGAGGGCGCTCCGAGCCTGCGGACCCCCGACGGGTGGCGCGCGCTCGCGCCTGGCGAGGTCGTGTCGCTGCCGCGGGGGGCAACGGGTGCGCACCAGCTCCTCAACGAGACGGCGGAGACCGTCCGCTTCCTGTCGTGCTCGACCTCGGGGGAGCCGGACATCGTCTCCTACCCCGACTCCGGCAAGCTCGGCGCGGTCGAGCGCGAGCCGGGCGAGGGCAGGCTCAACGCGATGTTCCGAGTGTCGGAGACCGTCGACTACTACGACGGCGAGACGCCGCCACGTCGCTAGGCGAGGCGGCGCAGCAGACGCCGGGCGGCGCGTTCGCCGGTTTCGACGGCGCCGTCGAGGAAGCCGATGTTGACGACGGACGTGTGCTCGCCCGCAAACAGCATGCGCCCTTCGGTCTGCGATGCGATCGCTCCGTAGCTGGCAGCCTGGCCGACCCGGTAGTAGGAGTAGGCGCCTTCGACCCAGGGGTCGAGCGCCCAGTGGTCCTCGTAGGCGCGGCCCGTGAACGCCGCCGTCGTGCCCGGGAACACGGGCTCGAGCTCGCCGAGGATGCGTTCGACGTCCGCAGGCGGCGCGGCGCCGTGCGCCGCGCCGGTCAGGCCGGACGCTCCCGCGCGCCCGCCGGGGAAGGCGACGTACAGTGCCGGCTCCGCGTCCGCGCCGAGCTGCACGGTGTCGTCCCAGCCGCAGGCGAGGCGCTGCCATTCGCCGTAGGTCGCCCCCGAGTAGCCGAGCGGCGGCCACGTCTTGCGCGCCACCTCGAGGTGGACCTTGGCGTTGGTGCCCATGCCCATCGTCGCGATCACGCGGCGCTTCGCGGCGCTCAGCCCGGACCGCGAGAGGTCGGCCTGGCGGAGCTTCGAGAACGGAAGCGCGAACACCACGTAATCCGCGGTGACCTGTGCGCCGGAGGCGAACGAGAGCGTCGTCGCGCGGCCCGGGCCGGCCGTCACCGCGACGAGCTCCATGCCGTGCTGGACGGTGCCCGGCGGGAGCTGGGAGATCATCCCGGCGACGAGCTGATCGTTGCCGCCGACGACGTGGTAGCGCTCGTCGTCCCCCGGCAGCGGCTCGAGCGAGGAGCGGGGGTTACCGGAGAGCAGTTCGATCAGGTCGAGCGCCGACTGATCGGAGGGGTCGCCGCCGTTCTCGGTGACGGTGTTGGCCATCATCAGCCGGCCGAAGCGGCTGCCCGTGCCGATCTGCGTGCTCTCGAGCCACTCGGGCACGGACATCGCGTCGAGCCGTTCTTCGCCGCCGGGTCGCCGCGCCTCGCGCGCGGCCGCACGGAACGCGTCGAACCCGAACGCCGCCCAGTCGGCCTGCGCCTCGGCGAGCGTGTAGAGCCGGCCGCCGATGTAGAAGACCTCCTCGCCCTGCAGGAGATCGCCGCCGTTGACGACCTCTTCCTGCAGGCCGAGTTTCGCCGCGAGCGCTCGCACCGCGGTCTGGTTGGAGTTCAGGAACGAGCCACCGTGCTCGGTCTGCAGTCCCCCGTCGAAGAAGCCCCGCAGCGTCCAGCAGCGGCCGCCCGCTCGTTCGGCGTTCGCCTCGTAGACGGTCGCGGCGAGCGGCGCGCCTGGGCTTTCGGTCCAGATCTGGTGGGCGCAGCGCAGCCCGGCGAGGCCGGCGCCGACGATCGCGATCCGGGGGGCGCCGGGCGTCCTGCCGGCACGTGCGAGCGCGGACGCCGCACCGGGGGCGAGCGCGGCCGCGGCGGCGATGGAGCCGGCGCCGAGCACCTCGCGCCGGGTCAGTCCACGCTCGGCGGAGCCGCGTGGAGTCAGCTCGGTGAGCGGTACGCCCGTGCGCTCGGACTCGAGGCCCAGGGCGTAGAGGCGGCGTAGCCCCCGCATCCCGGCCGACCGTGGCGCCCTCCCCATGACGCCAGGGTAATCCACCGTTTAGGGTGGCGAGGAGAGGGGCAGCGCAAACGTCATGAGCACACCAACCGGCCAGATACCGAACCTCGCGATGCGCGACGGCGAGACGATCCCGCAGCTCGGGTTCGGCGTCTTCCAGGTCCCGCCGAAGGAGACCGCGGAAGCCGTCACGCTCGCGCTCGGAGCGGGCTACCGCCACATCGACACCGCTGCCGCATACCGCAACGAGGCGGGCGTCGGCCAGGCCCTCCACGCGAGCGGCCTCGATCGCGAGGACGTGTTCGTCACGACCAAGTGCTGGAACGACGACCAGGGCTACGACGAGGCCCGCCGCGCCTGCGAGCGCAGCCTCGAGCGGCTCGAGCTGACGCACATCGACCTCTACCTGATCCATTGGCCGGTTCCCTCGCGCGACCGCTACCTGGACACCTGGCGGGCGTTCATCGAGCTCCGCGACGAGGGGCTGGTGCGCTCGATCGGGGTCTCCAACTTCCAGCCCGCGCACCTGCGCCGGCTGATCGAGGAGACAGGGGAGACGCCGGTCGTCAACCAGGTCGAGCTCCATCCCTGGCTGCAGCAGCACGGCCTGCGCCGGGACCACGAGGAGCTCGGCATCCTCACGGAGGCGTGGAGCCCGCTCGCCCAGGGCGCGGTGCTCGACGACCCGGCGATCGTGGAGATCGCCGAGCGCCACGGGCGCACGCCGGGACAGGTCGTGATCCGCTGGCATCTGCAGCTCGGCAACATCGTGATCCCGAAGTCGGTGCGGCCCGAGCGGATCGAGGAGAACCTGGACGTGCTCGGCTTCGAGCTCTCCGGCGAGGAGATGTCGGCGATCGAGGCGCTCGACCGCGGCGAGCGGATCGGCCCCGATCCGGACACGTTCGTTCGCCCGTAACGCCGAGGCGCCGTGCGGCGCCTGTCAAGGATCGGCGCCAGTCAGCCGATGCTTGCCCGGTGAGCTCAGCGATGGGACCCGAACAATTGCTCGAGACGGCCGATCACGCGGCCGTTGCTGCGCTGCGTGAGCTGCCGGAGGCGCTCGTGATCGTGTTCGACCGGAGGCTGCGGTTCGTGCTGACCGCAGGCCAGGCGATCGAGCGCATGGGCGACCCCGAGATCTGCCGCGAGGGGAACTACCTCGCCGACGCTTTCCCCGCCGAGTTCTGGGAGCGGTTCGAGCCGCTGTTCAGCTCCGCGCTGGAAGGGGAGACGCGGACCCGTGAGATCTGGACGAGCGAGGAACGGCACTGCCTGATGGTCGACGCCGGCCCGCTGTGCACCGACGGCGGCCCGCCGAGCCCCGATCTGGCGAACGTCGACGGCGGCGTCGCGGTGGTGCTCGACATCACCGCGCGGCGCCACGCCGACCTGATGTCGCCGCGCCGCACCGAAGGCTTCGAGGAGGTCTTCGAGCACGCCCCGATCGGCACCGGCCTGATCGACACGGAGGGGCGCTGGCTGCTGGTCAACCGCTCGCTGTGCGAGATCACCGGTTACACCTCAGAGGAGCTGGTCGGCAGGCGCTACGACGCGATCATGCACCCGGAAGACTCCGGCAACGACGCCGACGGCCGCCGCCGGCTGCTCGCGGGCGACGTCCCCGCCTTCCAGGTCGAGAAGCGCTACTTCGACGCCGCCGGCGAGACGGTCCAGGCGATCCTCTCGATGTCCCTGATCCGCGACCGCGCCGGGCGGCCGCTGCACTTCGTCGCCCAGCTCCAGGACATCTCGGCCCGCAAGGAACTGGAGCAGCAGCTGCTGAGCCTCGCCGACCACGACCCGCTGACAGGGCTGCGCAACCGGCACCTGTTCGAACACGACCTGAGGTTGCAGCTCGGTCGCTGCCGCCGCTACGGCGAGACCGCGGGCCTGATGGTGATCGACGTCGACGGCTTCCGGGCGCTCAACGCCCGCTTCGGCACCGCCACCGGAGACGAGACGCTGAAGGCGGTCACCCGGGCGCTGACGCGGCGCCTGCGCGAAACGGACCTCGTCGGGCGCATCGGCGGCGACGAGTTCGCGGTGCTGCTGCCACACGCCGACGAGGAGGGCCTGGCGGTCGTCGCCGAGGGCCTGACCAGGGTGATCCCGGCCTGCGTGGTCGATGCCGGCGACGCCGTGGTTCACCCGACGGTGAGCGTCGGCTACACGTTGCTGGATCAGCGCAGCGGAGACCTGCGCGAGGTGCTGGTCGCCGCCGAGCGTGCGCTGCTCGACGCCAAGCACGGCGCCTGACGCAGCCGGGCTCCGGTCTCTCAGGACCCGCCGCAGCGGGCAATAACCTCACCGCCCGATGCCTCCCCGCATGCGCCTCGCAGTGATCGACCTCGGCTCGAACTCGTTCCGCCTGGTGGTGTTCGCGTGGGGCGAAGGATGGTGGCGGCGGACCGACGAGATCTACGAGCCGGTGCGGATCGGCGCGGGCCTGATGGCGAGCGGCCGGCTCGGCGCCGAGCCGATCTCCCGGGCGCTGGCGACGCTCGACGTGTTCGCCCATTTCTGCCAGGCGAACGAGCTCGGCTCGGGTCAGGTCGACGCGGTCGCGACCAGCGCGATCCGCGATGCCGAGAACGCCGAGGAGTTCCTCGGCCCGGCGCGCGAGCGCTTCGGGCTGCCGATCCGCGTACTGAGCCGCGAGCAGGAGGCGCGGGCGGGATATCTCGCCGCGGTCAACTCGACGACGCTCGACGACGGCTGCGTGCTCGACCTCGGCGGCGGCTCGATGCAGCTCGTGCGGGTGCGGGGCCGTCAAGCGCGGGAGAGCGGCTCGTGGCCGCTCGGGACGGTCCGCATGAGCGAGCGGTTCCTGCCGCCGAACGGCCCCGCGAAGCGACGGCAGCTGGGCGAGCTCTGCGATCACCTGCGCGCGGAGCTCGAGCCGGTCGGCTGGCTCGCCGAGCTGCGCGCGCAGGGTCCGGGGCGGCTCGTCGGGATCGGCGGCACGGTCCGGAACCTCGCGGCGGCGTCGCAGCGCGCGGCGGGGTTGCCCACGAACGGCGTGCAGGGGACCGTGATCGGCGTCGACGCGCTCGACGAGCTGGTCGAGACGCTGGCGGCGCTGCCGGCGCAGGAGCGCGCGACGGTGCCGGGCATCAAGCCCGCCCGCGCGGACCTGATCCTCGCCGGCGCGGTGGTCGTGCGCGAGGCCCTGCGGGCGGGTGGCTTCGACTCGATCGAGACGACCGAGGCGGGGCTGCGCGAGGGGATCTTCTTCGAGCGGCTGCTCGGCGAGGAGCCGGACGGCCCGCTGTTCGCCGACGTGCGGCGCGCCAGCGTGATGAACATGGCGGCCCAGTACCGCGTCGACGGCCCGCACACGCGCCACGTCGCGGCGCTCGCGCTCGGGATGTTCGACGAGCTCGCGGGGCTCGGGCTCCATCCGGGCGACCCGGAGGAGCGCGAGCTGCTGTGGGCGGCGTGCATGCTGCACGACATCGGCATGTCGATCGACTACGACGACCACCACAAGCACTCGCGCTACCTGATCCTCAACGGCGGCCTCCCTGGGTTCAGCCCGGCCGAGACGGCGATGATCGCCCAGGCGGCCCGCTACCACCGCAAGGGCATGCCCTCGCCCGGGCCGATGTCCGCGCTGTTCGGAGAGGGCGACATCGAGCGGCTCGACCGGCTGTCGGCGCTGCTGCGGCTAGCCGAGGACCTGGAGCGCTCCCGCGACCAGATGGTGCGCGGGACCGATATCTCCGAGCGTGGCGGCGAGGTGCACCTGCGGCTGATCGCCGACGGCGACCCGGCGGTGCCGCGCTGGGCGGCGGGCCGCGAGCGGGAGCTGTTCGCGCGGGCGTTTCACCGCGAGCTGGACGTGGCTGCGGCCTGAGCCGGGCCCCCAGCCGCCCGACCGCGGACCGTGGATGGCATGATCGCCTGATGGCCGGGCCGCGAAGATCGGCGTCCGCGGTCGCCCTTCCGGCGGTGGCGCTGCTCGCATCATGCGGGAGCGCCGACCACCGGTCGCCGCGTCCCCTCGCGGTCGTGCGCCCCCCGGCCCCCGCGGCGTGCACGACCGCGCAGATCGCGGTCCTGCCGTCGACCCCGGAGGGAGGAGCCACGGGTGAGGTCGTCGAGCTGGTGGTGCTTCGCAACCGCTCGTCGCGCAGCTGCACCCTCGACGGATACCCGCGGGTGCTCCTGTACCAGGGCACGAGACGGCTCGGATTCGCGATCCGCGACGGCGGCGGGTACGCGACGGCCCGAGCGCCGCGGCGGCTGTCGCTCGCTCCCGGCGCGGACGCGTTCGTGCTCCTTGCGAAGTTCCGGTGCGAATCGTTCGGAGCGGGCGAGGGTCGAGCGACCGCCATACGAATCGGCTTGCCCTCCGGCGATCCCACCGGGGAGGTCTCGCTGCCGGTCCGCGAGGGCCCCGTCCTCAGCTACTGCGGCGCGGCGCCGGGGCCGGGCGGCGAGCTGGACGTGTCGCCGTTCGAGCTGACTCGCGATGGAGACGGCCGGATACCCCTTCCAGAGCGGGTCGGCGGGCGGCGCGCGCGTGAACCGTGCCGCGGCCGGGGTCAGGGCTGCTCCAGCCCCCGTTCGTGTCCGGCGCAATCGAACAGCACGAGCCCGAACGCGTAGGGGACGGGGCTGTTCCACTGGAACGGGGCGAACTCCCGGCAGGCGCGCAGCACCGCCTTCGTCGCGTCGTTGCCGCCGCGTGTCGAGTACTCGCCGCCGAGCAGCACGTAACGCGCTTCGTGGCGCGCGACGAGACGCGCCAGCTGCGGGCCGTTCATGACCTGATCGACGCCGCTGTAGCCGGCGAGGGCGGCCGCGCGCATCCCGAACAGGATGAACGGGGCGGCCGTGTCGGCGGCGACGGTCAGCAGTTCGTAGCGCGTGCCCGGATCGTGGGAGCGCACGTAGGTCTCGAGCGCGCGGTCGATCGCGAGGCTCCGCGGCGAGAGCCCGTAGCCGCCGTCGCCCGCCGACGCTTTCGGGCCGGCGGCGGGGAACGTCGACTCGACCGGCGCGAGCCAGGTCGTGCTCGCGTATCCGGTCGGCACGACGAGCAGCACGGCGAGGGCGACCGCGACGGCGCCGACCGCGAACGGGGGGCGGCGAAGCAGCGCCGCGACGAGCAGCGCGAGGAGCGCGAGCCCTGCGAGCACGGCCAGGACCGGGGCGAACGAGCGCATGTACTCGTGCCTGTGCATCAGCACGATCTCGGCCGCGGCGGTGCCCGCGATCGCCACCGCGGCGAGCAGCAGCCCGATCGCCCGGTCGCGGCCGGCGCACAGGCGCCACAGCGCCCAGGCGCCGATCCCGCACATCGCGCCGGCGCCGGGGGCGAGGGCGGACACGTAGTAGGGGTGAACGATCCCCTTCGAGGTCGAGAGCACCACTGCCTCGGTCAGCAGCCAGCCGCCGAGCGTCAGCGTCGTTGCGAGCCGGGGGTCGCGCCGTCCGCGCCCGGCCGACCCGGTCTCCGCGTCGGTGGCGGGGGCGCCGCGGTCGAACCACCACAGCAGCAGCGCTGCGATCAGCCCGACGAACGCGAACGGCAGGATCCACCCGGCCTGGTCGCCGAGGCCGTGCCCGAACAGCCGGAACGGGCCGGGCGAGCCGCCGAACGGGATCGGGTCCGGTTCCCGCCCGATGTTCTTCGACGGCGGGAAGACCGGGTAGCTGCGGGGCTTCGGGTGCAGTTCCCGCGCCAGCCGCGAGTCGATGATCCCCTCGTCGTGCAGCGTCACGCGCGCGCCCGGCTTGCCGTGGGTCTGTCCCGGGCCGCCGGCCTGGCCTTCGACGCGCCCGAAGCCGTTGTATTCGAAGGTGAGGCCGAGCTCGGTGTTGTTGGTCGAGCTGCCGACGTACGGGCGCTGCGATGCGGGGGTCGCTTCGACGGCGGCGATCCAGGCGAACGACACGACCGCCATCACCGCGCCGGCGAGCACGAGCCCGAGCAGGCGGCGGCGCACGGAGGCAGGTCCGCAGACGAGGTAGGCGAAGGCGATGCCCGGCACCGCCAGGTAGGCCGCGAGCGTCTTCGTGTTGAAGGCGAGCCCGATCAGCACGGCCGCGCCGAGCAGGCTGCGCACCCTTCCCGACTCGCAGGCCGAGATCCCCGCCCAGCAGGCGAGCACGAGCAGCAGGATCAGCAGCGTGTCGACCCCGTTCGCACGGGAGACCGCGACGAACGAGGGGAACACCGCCGTCGTGACGCCGGCGAGCAGCGCGGCGACGACGCCGAAGCGACGGCTCACGATCAGGTAGACGACGGCGGCGACGGCGACGCCGAGCAGCGCCTCGGGCAGCAGCAGGCTGAGCGGGGAGAACCCGAACAGCTTGGCGCTCGCGGCCTGGATCCACAGTGCGAGCGGGGGCTTGTCGACCGTGACGAGCCCGAGCGGGTCGAATGAGACGAAGAAGAAGTTGTGCCAGGAGTCGAGCATCGAGCGGACTCCCGCCGCGTAGAAGATGTTCGCGTAGCCGTTCTGGGAGATCCGGACGGTGTTCATCACCGCCGCGGCGGCGAGCACCGGCACGAGCCCGGCGAGGCGCAGCGCGGCCGTGACGCGGGCTGCCTGGCGGTCCGGCGCCGCCGTCGTCGCTCCCTCCTCGTGGACGCCGTCCCCCTCGGCCGGACGCGGCGGGCCCGCGCCGCGCAGGCGTGCGATCACGGAGACAGCGACCCCACGAGCCGCGCCAGGTCGTCCTCGTCGTTCCAGGCGCCGACGGAGGCGCGCAGCAGCGGACGGTTCGGGATGTTGCGGACGACCACGCCGGCGGCGGCGAGCCCGTCGCGCTCCCGCTCGGGGTCCTCGCTGGAAAAAGACACGAGGGTGCTCGCGCCGCGTGCGGCGACCTCCCGGCCGGCGCCCTCCAGCAGCTCCGCGAGGCGCGCGGCGAGCGTGCGCGCCCGCTCCCACAGGCGCTCCCAGCCGAACTCCGCGAGCAGCTCCGCCGCGGCGACGCCGAGTGCCAGCTCCTCGGCGCTGAGCGACGGCGCGTCGAAGCGCCGCGCGTCGGCGTGGACCGTGGCGTCGAGTCCGTCGTTCGCCTCCTCGAGGTTCGAGTAGCCGCGTCGCGACACCGCGAGGCGCTCGCGCAGCCCGGGCGCGACCCACAGGGACCCGAGGCCGTCGGGACCGCAGAGCCACTTCTGCCCGGAGCCGGCGTAGGCGTCGCAGCCGAGGCGCGTGACGTCGACGTCGACCGCACCGATGCCCTGGGCGCCGTCGAGCAGCACCGGGACGTCGAGCTCGGCGAGCTCGGCGGGGGCGAACGCCCCGGTCGCCCAGCTGACGTGCGAGCAGGCGAGCAGGCGCGTGCGCGGGCCGACCTCCTCGGCGATCCGCTCGAGCGGCACTTCGCGCAGCACGGCGCCATGGAGGTCACGGGCCGCGGCGAGCTGCCCGAGCAGCCCCGGGTGCTCCCCGACGCTCGTCAGGATCTCGTCGCCCGGGGTCGAGCTCGAGGCCCATCACGACCTGGCCGATCCCTTCGGTCGTGCAGGTCGTGAGCGCGAGGTCGTCGGCGTCGCAGCGGAGCGCGCGGGCGTAGGCGCCGCGCAGCTCGCCTTCGAGCTCGCGCTTGCGCTCGAAGTGCGCTGACGTGCGGCCCTCGCCGAGCTCGCGCTCGAGCTCGGCCCGCGAGGCCGCCACGGCGCGCGCCGCCAGCGGGCCGTCGGTGCCGGCGTTCAGATAGGCCACTCGCCCGAGGACGGGGAACTCGCTTCGCAATCCGGGTGGCTCCACGATCGGCGAGAATAGCCCGATGAGCAGCGGCGGCGAGCAGCAACCGATCTGGACGCCGTCCCGCGAGCGGGCCGAGGCGAGCGAGATGTGGAGCTTCCTGCGTTGGGCGGAGCAGCGCCATGGGCGCGATTTCGCATCCTACGAGCAGCTCTGGCAGTGGTCGGTCGACGAGCTCGAGACGTTCTGGGCGGACATCTGGGAGTTCTGCGGGGTGCGCGCGTCAAAGCCCTACGAGCGGGTGCTCGCCTCCCACGAGATGCCGGGCGCCCGGTGGTTCGAGGGGGCGGAGCTGAACTACGCGGAGAACCTGCTGGCGGGCAAGGACGCTGCGGCGACGGCGATCCTGCACTGCTCGGAGCTGCGCGAGCTCGGAGAGCTGAGCTGGGGCGAGCTGCGCGAGCAGGTCGCCGCCGCCGCGGCGGGCCTGCGCGCGCTCGGGGTCGGCCGCGGCGACCGCGTCGTCGCGTACATGCCGAACATCCCGGAGACCGTGATCGCGCTGCTCGCGACGGCTTCGCTCGGCGCGATCTGGTCGAGTGCGGCACCGGAGTTCGGGGCGCGGAGCGTGATCGATCGCTTCGCGCAGATCGAGCCGAAGGTGTTCCTGAGCGTCGACGGCTACCGGCACGGGGGCAAGGACTTCGACCGGCTCGGCGTCGCCGCCGAGATCCTCGCCGAGCTGCCGACCGTCGAGCAGGCGGTACTGCTGCCGTACCTCGACGCGGACGCCGAGCCTTCGGCGCTGGCCGCGGAGGCGATCGGCTGGGATCGCCTGCTCGCGACCGAGCCCGGGGCGCCGCTCTCCTTCGAGCAGGTGCCCTTCGACCATCCCCTCTGGGTCCTCTACTCGTCCGGCACGACCGGCCTGCCGAAGGCGATCGTGCAAGGCCACGGCGGGATCCTGATCGAGCAGCTGAAGAAGCGCCTGCACTTGGACCTGCGGCCCGGGGACCGGATGTTCTGGTTCACGACGACGGGCTGGATGATGTGGAACTTCCTCGTCGGATGCCTGCTCTCGGAGGCGTCGATCGTGCTCTACGACGGGAGCCCGGCGTGGCCGGACCTCGGCGCTCTCTGGCGGCTCGCGGAGCGCACCGGGATGACCTGCATGGGCGTCAGCGCCGGGCTGCTCGCCTCGTGCGAGAAGGAGGGCATCGAGCCGCGGGCCGAGCTCGACCTGTCGGCGCTGCGGGCCCTCGGCGCGACCGGCTCGCCGCTCTCGCCGGAGTCGTTCCGCTGGGTCTACGACCACGTCGACCCGGACATCTGGCTGTTCTCGACGAGCGGCGGGACCGACGTCTGCACGGCGTTCGTCGCGGGCAACCCGCTGCTGCCGGTCTACGAGGGCGAACTGCAGTGCCGCGCGCTCGGCTGCAAGGTCGAGGCGTGGGACGAGATCGGCAGGCCGGTCGTCGACGAGGTGGGCGAGCTGGTCGTGGCCGACCCGATGCCGTCGATGCCGCTCTACCTGTGGGGCGACGCCGACGGCGAGCGGCTGCACGAGAGCTACTTCGCCATGTACCCCGGCGTCTGGCGCCACGGCGACTGGATCCGGATCACGCCGCGTGGAGGCGCGGTGATCTACGGGCGCTCGGACTCGACGATCAACCGCCAGGGGGTGCGGATGGGGACGAGCGAGATCTACCGCGCCGCCGGCCGGGTCGAGCAGGTCGTCGACTCGCTGGTCGTCGACATCGGCGGGCAGAACAGCGATCTCGGCGGGGAGCTGCGGATGATCCTGTTCGTGGTGCTGCGCGAGGGGGTCGAGCTCGACGACGCGCTGACGCGGGAGATCAAGACCGCGATCCGCGAGGACTGCTCGCCGCGGCACGTGCCGAATGAGGTGCGCCAGATCGCGGAGGTGCCGCGGACGCTGTCGGGGAAGGTCCTCGAGGTGCCGGTCAAGCGGATCCTGATGGGGACGCCCCCCGAGCAGGCGGCGTCCGTCGAGTCGCTCGCGAACCCGCGGGCGCTGGATTACTTCGTCGAGCTCGGCGCCGAGCTGAGCGGCGCGGCCAGCCGGTCCTGACATCCCCCGCCGGCGCGATGCAGGCGCCGGATGCTCAGGTTGCGGGCGCTGCCCCGGCGACCTGCCGGAGCGCCTGAAGCAGCTGCTCGGGGTCCGCGGCGCCCCTCACGGCGAGGCGCCTGTCGATCACGAAGAAGGGCACCGCGTCGATTCCGAGCTGCTGGGCGGTGTGCTCGTCGACCCGGACCTGCTCGCCGTAGGCGTCGCTCGCGAGCAGCTCCTCGACCGCGTCCTCGGGCAGCCCCGCGTCCGCTCCGACGTGGCGCAGGGTCGCGGGGTCTGAGATCAGCTCGCCATCGGTGTGATGGGCGCGCATCAGCCGCTCCTTGACGTCGCCCTCGAGCCCGTGCTCGGAGGCGAGCCGCAGGAGGCGGTGCCCGTCGAAGGTGTTGCCGGACCGGACCCGGTCGAAGCGCAGCTCGAGCCCCTCGGCGGCGGCCATCTCACGCATACCATCGAGCAGCGCCTCGGTGTCCTCCCGGCTGCGCCCGTACTTGCGCGCGATGCGTTCGGCGTGGTCGCCCTCGTAGGCCGCGGGGGCGTTCGGGTCGAGCTCGAAGCTGTGCCAGTGCACCTCGACGTCGGCGGCCCCGTCGAACGAGGCGAGCGCCGCCTCGAGGCGCCGTTTGCCGAGGTAGCACCACGGACACGCTATGTCGGACCAGATGTCGATCTGCATCGCGGGCTCCACCCGTGCCGGCGACGATAGCGCGGACACATCCCCCGGCCGTTTCGGGGTCATCGGCGCCGGCGAGGGTACGAGCGTCGGTGCCGGGACGCACGGGCCTCAACGACGTGTCGCCGGCGCGCCCTTCGCCGCCCGGAAAGCCGCCGCGACCTCCCGCGTCTCGCGCTCTGCCCCCAGCGGGAACACGTGCAGCGCGTCGACCGCGTCCACCGCGGCCAGCTCGGAGGCGAGGCGCGTCGCCAGCGCCACGCCGCCCCCGCCCGTGATCTCCCGCGCCGCCTCGTCGGGGATCGTCACGCCCGGCAGGCGCGCGGCGCGGTCCGCCATCGCCGCGTTGCGCAGCAGCGCCACGCTCGCGTAGAAGCGGACGCCCGCGAGCAGATCGCGCGCCCGGTCGAGGAACGACGTGAGCGCGTCGAGGTCGAACACCATCTGGGACTGCACGAAGCTCGCGCCGGCCGCGATCTTGCGCTCCAGCAGCCGCAGCTCGCGGTCGAGGTCCTCGGCGAACGGGTTGACGACGGCGCCCGGCTCGAGCGTCGCCGGCTCCGCCCACTCGCGGACGTGCCCGAGCAGCTCTGTCGCCGTCATGTCCTTGACGCGCGGCACCTCGCCCGCGGGATCGCCGTACACGCACAGCACCCCCTCGGACCCGAGCGCCGCGGCGCCGATCACCTGCGAGCGCAATGCGAGACGGTTGCGGTCCCGGCAGGAGACATGGACGATCGTGCGGACGCCCTGCTCGCGGGCGAGTGCGACCGCCGCGAGCGGCGACATCCGCGCCTGCCCGGCGTGGTTGTCGGTCAGCCCGACGATGTCGACGGTGTCGGCGAGCAGCGCGATCCGTTCGCGCACGCGAGCGGGCTCCGCCGTCGCGGGCAGCGAGATCTCCGCCGAGGTGAGGGCGTGTGTCGGCATCGGGGAACCCTGGACGCGTCCGGCCTAC
>CAWFQR010000005.1:0-39596 GCA_963818035.1 uncultured Solirubrobacteraceae bacterium | reverse complement strand
AGCAGGGCCGAGCTCCCCGAGCAGACGCTCGCATCGATCGCCGCCTACTACGCGCGTGTCACGACCGCGGCGCGACCGATGAACCGGCTGATCGCGACCGTGATGCTCGCGACGCTCGCGGCGATCGTCGTCGAGGCCGCCGACGGCTACCGGCCCGGCTGGCTCCCGTGGGTGTCGCTCGCGCTCGCGCTGACGGCGATCGGTCTGGCCGGGGCACGGACCGTGCCGGGCGCGGTGCGCCTCGGCACACGCCGCGACGCCCCCTCGGCACAGAGCGCGCTCGCCACGCGGATCCTCACCGAGCACCTGATCTGCCTGGCCTCGATCGGCTGCCTGATCGGCGTGCAGCTCGGCTGGGGCTGAGACGATGCGGGCGATCGCGAAAGGCCGGACCGTGCTCGCGCTGGCGCTCGCGCTGGCATGCGGTGTCCTCGCACCCGCGGGTGCCGCCGCTGCGCAGGAATCGTTCGTCAGGGTCGATCAGGGCGGCTACCCGGCCTCTGCGCCGAAGCGCGCGTACGTGATGGCCGGCGCCGCGGCCGCGGGCGCGCCGTGGTGGCTGGAAGACGAAGCGGGAACGCACGTGGCGTCCGGCACGCTCGGCGCGTCGGCGGGTCGCTGGAGCGCGTCGTTCCCCGACGTCTACGCCGTCGACTTCGACGGGGTGAAGACGCCAGGCCGCTACCGCCTCGGGGTCGGCGGCGCGGCGCCGGCGCTCTCGCCGCAGTTCGCGATCGCCGCCGGCGCGTCGCTGTACACGCCGCTGCTTCAGAACGCGCGCTCGTTCTACGAGAACGAGCGCGACGGCCCCGAATTCATCCCCTCTTCGCTGCGCACGGCGCCGGCGCATCTCAACGACGAGCACGCGATGACGTACGCGACGCCCAAGACGAACGGCAACGGCGTGTTCAAAGGCGACCTCCACGCGCTCGGCGAGACGATCGACGCCGCCGGTGGCTGGTGGGACGCGGGCGACTACCTGAAGTTCGTCGAGACCACCAGTTACACGGTCTCGCTGATGGAGGCGGCGGTGCGCGACTTCCCCGGGGCGCTCGGCGGGGGCGCGCCGGCCGACATGACCGGCGAGGCCCGCTTCGGCGTCGAATGGCTGCTGCGGATGTGGGACGAATCGACGGGGACGCTCTACTACCAGGTCGGGATCGGCGAGGGCAACGCGAAGATCGTCGGCGACCACGACATCTGGCGTCTCCCGCAGGCCGACGACGAATACGGCGCCAGCAACCCGGCCGACCGTTACATCCGCAACCGGCCGGTGTTCCGCGCGGAGCCGCCCGGCGCGCCGGATCAGCCCGAACCTCGCGGGCCGCGATGCCGCCGCGTTCGGCCTCTGCTTCCAGCTGTTCCGGACGAGCGACGAAGCTCTCGCCGACCGCTGTCTCAGCGCCGGCGAGCACATCTTCGCCCTCGCCGACACGAAGCCGAAGGGCCGGCTGCTGACGGCGATCCCGTACGGCTTCTACCCCGAGCGCGAATGGCGCGACGACCTCGAGCTCGGCGCCACCGAGCTCGCCGTCGCGCTCGAGGACGCCGGCGGCTCCGGCCTTCCGGCGGGTCTGCAGCACGCGCAGCCGTCCTTCTACCTCGCCGAAGGGGCGCGCTGGGCTGGCGAATACGAGAAGAAGGCGCGCGGCAACTCTGAAACGCTGAACCTCTACGACGTCAGCGGCCTCGCGGACTTCGAGCTGGTGCGCGCGATGCGCGCCGCCGGCACCGCGGGCGAAGGGCTCGCCGAGAGCGAAGCGCAGCTGATCGCCGGCCTGCGCACCGAGCTCGAAGGGGCGGTCGCGCAATCCGCTCGCGATCCCTTCGGCTTCGGGTTCCCGTGGGCGGAAGCCGACACCGCCTCGCACGGTGACGGGCTCGCGGTGATGGCCGGCGAGTACGACTGGCTCACCGCCGGCAGCGGGTACGCCGCCGAGGAGGTGCGCTGGCTCGGGAACGTGCTCGGCGCGAACGCCTGGGGCGTCTCGATGATCATCGGCGACGGCACGAGCTGGCCGCGCTGCCCGTCGCATCAGGTCGCGAACCTCGTCGGCTCGCTCGACGGAACGCCGCCGGTGCTGGCGGGCGGGGTCGTCGAGGGGCCGACCGACGAACCGAGCTCCGGGTTCGTCGAAGGGATGCGGCCCTGCCCGGCGGGCGGCGGGAACAGCGATGCGAGCTTCGACGGCGACGGCGCCCTGTTCTCCGACGACGTCGAAAGCTACACCTCGACCGAGCCCGCGATCGACCTGACCGCGAGCTCGCTGCTCGCGTTCGGCTGGGCCGCGGCGGGCGCTCCGGCGACGCTCGGCTAGCGCCGGTTCACATCACCAAGCCGTGCCGCGTGACGTTCTCGGACAACACGTGGCTGTCCAGGAACTGCAGCAGGTAGCCGGGACCGCCCGCCTTGACGCCCGTGCCCGACAGGCGGTTGCCGCCGAACGGCTGGCGCCCGACCATCGCGCCGGTGATCGCGCGGTTGACGTACAGGTTGCCGACGGGCGAGCAGGCGGCGACGCGCTCGACGGTGCGGGGGTTGCGGGCGAACAGGCCGCCGGTGAGCGCGTAGGGCAGGCGCGCGACCCGTTCGAGCGCCTCGTCGAGCCCGGCGGCAGGCTCGAGCGTCAGCAGCGGGCCGAAGATCTCCTCGTGCAGCAGCGGCGAGTCCGCCGGCAACCCGGTCACGAGCGCGGGCCTGCAGTACCAGCCGTGCGCGGGCAGCTCGGCGCCGGCCTCGGCCGCGACGCGGCCCTGCTCGCCGGCGAGGCGGCGGTAGCGCTCGACGCGGTCGCGCGCGTCCGCGTCGATCAGCGGCCCCACGTCGGTCGCGAACTCGTCCGCCGGCCCGACGCGAAGCGTCTCGATCGCCCCCGCAAGGCGCTCGGCGGCAACCCCGGCGATCGCCTCGTGGACGATCACGCGCGAGGCCGCGGAGCACTTCTGCCCCGCGAAGCCGAAGGCCGAGCGCACGATCGCCGGCACCGCCTCGTCGAGGTCCGCGTCGGAGTCGACGATCACGCAGTTCTTGCCGCCCATCTCGGAGACGACGCGCTTGATGTGCGTCTGCCCGGCGGCGACGTGAGCGGCAGCGGCGATGATCTCCTGCCCGACCGCTGCCGAGCCGGTGAACGCGACGGTCTGCACGCGGGGGTCGCGGGCGAGCGCCGCGCCCACCTCGCCCTCGCCGTGCACGAGCCCGACCGCCTCGGCCGGGACGCCCCCGGCCCGCAGCGCCTCGACGACGGCCGCGCCGCACGCGGGCGACTGCTCGGCGGGCTTCAGCACGACGGTGTTGCCGGTCGCGAGGGCGGCCGCGACCATCCCGCAGGGGATCGCGAGCGGGAAGTTCCACGGCGCGATCACCGCACACACCCCGCGCGGCGCCCAACGGATCGTGTTGCGCTCGCCGGGAACGTCCAGCGTCGTCCGGGTCTCGCCGAGCGCGAGCACCTCGCGCGCGTAGAACTCGAGGTAGTCGATCGCCTCGGCGACGTCGCCGTCGGCCTCCGCCCAGGGCTTGGCGCACTCGCGCACGGCGAGCGCGGCCAGCTCGAGCCGGCGCTCGCGCAGACGGGCCGCGGCGCGCCGCAGCGCAGCGGCGCGGGCCTCGGCAGGCGTGGCGGCCCAGTGCGGCGCGAACGCGGCGGCGACGCCTACGGCGCGGGTGGCGTCCTCGGGGGTCGAGAGCGGCGCGAGCGCGACGACGCGCTCCGGATCGCCCGGATCGGTCGAGACGAGCTGCTCGCCCTGTCGTCGTTCCTCGCCGATCAGCGCCGGAACTCGCAGCGGAAGGACGCGGTCGAGCTCCGCGCCCGCCGCGAGCAGCTGCTCTCGAACCTCGGCGCGGCGCAGCTCGAGCAGCGGCTCGTTCGCGAAGACGGGCGCGGGGTCGCTCACGGCGCCGCCAGCAGCTCCTCGGGGGGGCGCCCGTCGGCCTGCTGGCGCAGGAAGCCCTCGTTCGCGGTGTTCTCGAGCAGCCGCCGGACGAGATACGCCATCCCGGCGACGAGGTCCCCGACCGGGCAGTAGGCGCGCACGCGGTAGTCGAGCGCGGCGAGCGCGCGAAGCAGATCGTCGCCGAGCCCGTAGAGGACCTGGAACTCGACGTCGCCGGGCCCGCGGCCGGCCTGCTGCGCCGCGACGATCGCGTGCGCGACCGAGCGCAGGTTGTGGGTGGCGATCGCCGGGCGCACGATCGGGCCGGCGCCGATCAGCACGCGGGTCAGCTCCTCGAAGTTGCGATCGCTCTCGTGCTTGTGCTCGAACACCGGCGGGCGCCAACCGTGCTGGGCGGCGTCGACGACCTCGTGGTCCCAGTAGGCGCCCTTCACCAGCCTGACGACGAGCGGCTGCGAGCGCCCGGCGGCCCGCGCCCAGTCGAGCAGCCGGCTCGCGAGCGCGGGCGAGTCGACGAGGTAGGCCTGCAGCACCACGCCCGCGCTCGGCCCCGCCGCGAACTCGTCCTCGGAGAGGAGGTCGAGCACGACCTGCAGGACCGTCTCGCGCGAGTCGAAGGACTCCATGTCGATGTGGACGTGAGCGCCGAGCTCCCGCGCGCGGCGCAGCAGGGGGCGCAGCCGCCGGCCGGCGTCCTGCGCTCCCAGCTCCGGCGCCTCGGGACGCAGCAGCGGCGTCAGCCCCGAGACCTTCACCGAGAGGTTCGCGCGGGGGATCGGGCCGAGCGCGTCGCCTTCGAGCAGCGGCCGGGGCGGGAGCTCGCGGCAGACGGACGCGAGCGCGTCGAGGCCTGCGGAGCAACGGGCGGCGTAGCGGTCGGCCTCCTCGGCGGTGACGGTCGCCTCGCCGAGCAGGTCGACCGAGCTCGCGGCGCCGAGCTCCCAGAGCCGGCGCAGCGTGGGACCGGCGCGCTCCGGGGACTCCGCGGCGATGAAGCGATGGGCGACGTGGCGGACGCCCGCTGCGACCGCGGCGCCGAGCGCGGCGCGGCCGGCCCTGGAGTCGCCCATCCGCATCGCGAGCCGCAGCGCGCCGGGACGCTCGTCGACGTCGCCGAGGAACGCGACGAGGTGCTCGGCGAGATCCTCGGGCGAGCGGCAGCCGGGGGCCACGTCGACGAGGCGCAGCATCGCGGCGCGCAGCTCGGGGTCCCGGGAGGTGAAGTCGATCGCCCGCTCGTCGACGGCCCGGAGGGGGTTGCGCCCGGGGCCGGGGAGCGCGTCGAGCAGCCGCCGGCCGACCTCCATGATCTGCTGCTCGGCGGGCGCGGCCACGGCCATGCGACCTCCCTCGCGTCGGTTGGCCTCTGGGGCGGTGATACCACAGCGGGGAGGGTCCGCCCGCGCCGTGGGGACGCCGCGGCCGGGCGAAGCGGCGAGGCCAATACAATCCGCCGTCCAGGGCGCGTAGCTCAGTGGGAGAGCGCTCGCTTCACACGCGAGAGGTCGCAGGTTCGAAACCCGCCGCGCCCATCGTCACGAGAGTCGGGCGCGAGGCCGCGCCCGCAGCCCGCGCCGAGCCGCGTGGCGTCCAGATGCCCACCGAACCGGCCGCAGCTCGACGCCGTGAGCCGGCTCTTGGCAAGCGGTGACGGCGGTCAGAGCCGGGGCACCCAACCGCCGCGCCAGCGCCGGGCAGGCACGGTCGCCGAGCGAGAGACCTTCGTCGCGGGTCAACGGCCGTGGGCGCGCACCCCCGAGCTACCCTTTGGGCCCGCGTCCTAGGGGTGCACGTTGGTCTGTTCGAGCTGTGGCGCCGAGGTTCCCGAAGCAGCGAAGTTCTGCGTGGAGTGCGGCGCGGCGCAGGAGCTTCGCTGCCCCTCCTGCGGGACGGGCTGCGCGCCCGGGCAGAAGTTCTGCGGCGAGTGCGGCTCGGCGCTCTCCCCGGGCCCCGTCCCGCCGAAGCCGCTCGCCGGCCCCGAGATGCGGCTCGTCTCGGTGCTGTTCGTGGACATCGTCAGCTACACGGCGCTGTCCGAGTCCCGCGACCCCGAGGACGTCCGCCAGCTGCTGGCGCGCTACTACGACCTGGCCCGGGCGATCGTCGGGCGCTACGGCGGCACGCTCGAGAAGTTCATCGGCGATGCGGTGATGGCCGTCTGGGGCGCCCCGGTCGCGCGCGAGGACGATGCCGAGCGGGCCGTGCGCGCGGCACTCGAGCTGGTCGAGGCGGTCGGCGCGATGGGGGCCTCGGTCGGCGCCCCGACGCTGTGCGCTCGCGGCGGGATCGTCGACCGGCCAGGCCGCGGCGCTGGACAGGCCGGGCGAAGCGCTCGTCGTCGGCGACCGCGTCAACGCCGCGGCGCGCACGCAGTCGGCGGCGGCGCCCGGCACGGTCTTCGTCGACGACGTCACCCAGGAGGCGACGTCGCTCGCGATCGCCTATGAGGACGCGGGCGAGCACACCGTCAAAGGCAAGTCCGAGCCGCTTCACCTGTGGCGCGCCGCGCGGGTGGTGGCCGGCGTCGGCGGCGCCCAGCGCGAGCGCGGGCTGACCGCGCCCCTGGTCGGCCGCACGAGCGACCTGCGCACCCTCAAGGACCGCTTCCATGACGCCACGGCAGGCGGCGGCGCTCACCTCGTCGCGATCACCGGCGAGGCCGGCGTCGGCAAGTCCCGCCTGCTCTGGGAGTTCGACAAGTACGTGGACGGTCTCGCCGAGTCGGTCATGTGGCACAGCGGACGCTGCCTCTCCTACGGCGAAGGCATCGCCTACTGGGCGCTCGCCGACATGGTCCGCCAGCGACTCGGGATCGCCCAGGACGCTCCGACCGAGACCGTGGCGGCCCGGCTGCGCGACGGGGTCGAGCGCTGGGTGCTCGACCCCGCCGACCGCGACTTCCTGATGCCGAGGCTCGGGGTCCTGCTCGGGGTGACGGATCGCGAGCTGCCGCGCGCCGAGCTGTTCGCCGGGTGGCGGATGTTCTTCGAACGGCTGGCCGAGACGACGCCGGTGGTGCTGGCCTTCGAGGATCTCCAGTGGGCCGACGAGGGCCTGCTCGCGTTCGTCGAGCACCTGCTCGACTGGGCGCGAGGAGGCCCGATCTTCATCCTCACGCTCTCGCGCCGCGAGCTCGCGGCGCGGCCGGAGGGCTGGCCGCCGGGCCGTCCCGGCGCGTCGCCGCTGCAACTCGGACCGCTGCCCGGCGAGGCGATCGGAGAGCTGCTCGACGCCCTCGTCGACGGCCTGCATCCACGGCTGCGCTCGCAGGTGATCGAACGCGCCGCGGGCGTTCCGTTGTACGCGATGGAGACGCTCCGCGTGCTGGTCAGCCGCGGCCGCCTGCAGGAGCGCGACGGCCGGCTGGTCGCGGACGGGCAGCCCGGCGAGCTGGACGTGCCGGCGACCCTCGGCTCGCTGATCGCCGCCCGGCTCGATGCGCTCGCGCCGCCGGAGCGGCATCTGGTCCGGGCGATGTGCGTGCTCGGAGGCAGCTTCCCGCGAGCTGCGGCATCAGCGCTCGGCGAGCTGCCGGAGGCAGAGCTCGACGGCGCGCTGGCGTCGCTCGTCGACAAGCAGGTGCTCGCGGTCAGCGCGGATCCCCTCTCCCCGCAGCGCGGCCAGTACAACTTCAGCCAGGGCCTGCTGCGGACGGTCGCCTACGACATGCTCTCGCGCCACGAGCGCAAGCCACGCCACCGCGCCGCCGCCGATTACCTGCGGCGGACGTTCCCGAACGACGGGGAGGAGGTCTCCGAGGTGGTCGCCTCGCACTACCTCGACGCCTACCGCGCCGCGCGCGACGACGAGGACGCGCCGATGCTCCGGGCCGAGGCCACGACCGCACTGCGCCGGGCGGCGCAGCGGGCCGCGACGGTCGGCGCGCCGGCGACGGCCGAACGCGCCTACCGCTCCGCGGCCGAGCTGACCGAGGGGGACGAGCACCTGGAGCTGACGAGGGCGGCGGGCGAGATGGCGCTGCGAGCAGGGCACATCGAGCGCGCGCTGGAGCTGTTCGAAGCAGCTGCGCAGACGCTCACGGGCAGCGGACGACCCGACGAGACGGCGGCGGTCGCCGCCGAGCTGGGCGAGACGCTTCACCGCCTCGAACGCAACGAGCAGGCGATCGCGACGGTTGAACGCTCGGTCGCCGCGCTCGCCGGCGCCCCGCCGTCCGCGGAGGAGGCTGCGCTGTACGCGATCCTCGGCCGCGCACGCTCCTACGCGGGCGACGCCGACGGCGCCGAGGCACCTTTGGTGCGAGCCCTGGAGCTGGCGCGGCGGCAGGGTCTCGCCGACGTCGAGAGCCGTGTACTCGCCGACCAGGCGCTGGGCGCAGAGCAGCGATGCGACCCGCGCGCGGCCCGCGCCCTGCTCGCCGAGGCGATCGAGATCGCCGTCCGCGCCGAGCTCCCGGAGGAGCTGATCCTCGCTCGCGGGAACCTCGCGAGCCTCGGCTCGCAGTGGGACCTGCCGGAGGCGAGCGACCAGCACGCCGAGGTGCTCGCCCTCGCGCGGCGCAGCGGCGATCGCCTGCGCGAGAGCATCGCCGTGGCGAACCTCTGCATGATGGACGTGCTGCGCGGTCGCTGGGACGAGGTGGAGACGCTGGCCCTGCGGGTGCTCGACGAGCTCGAGGAGCGTCCCGGCGCCGAGTTCGTGCACGCGCCGCTGGCGATCGTCCGGGCCCTGCGGGGGCGCCGGCAGCAGGCCCGCGAGAGCCTCGCGCAGCTCGACGGATGGGCGCGGGGAGACGACGAGGAGCTGCACGCGATGCGAGCCGCCTTCGCCGTCGTGGTGGCGCTCGCCGCCGACGAACCGGAGCCGGCCCTGAGCTGCGGCGAGCAGATGGTCCGGGAGGCGCTCGACACGCTCGGCGCCACGCACGACGCGTTCCGCACCGGCTGGCCCGACACGGTCGAGGCCGCTCTGCGGATCGGCAGGCCCGAGACCGCACAGTCGCTGCTCTCGCTGGTTGCCGATGGCCTCTCGGAGCGTGCACGCCCGCCGTACCTGGCGGCCCAGCTGCAGCGACTGGAAGCGCTGGTCGAGGCCGCCGGCACGAAGCCCGACGAGATCGCGGTCGAGGCGGGCTTGCAGGCCGCCGCCGACGGCTTCCGCGTGCTCCGCTACCCGTATTGGGTCGCGCGGTGCGAGCTGGAGCTCGCATCGTGGCTTCGCGCGCGCGGCGACCCCGAGCGTGCGCGCGAGCTGCTCGGGGACTCCGCCGCCGCCTTCGAGCGGCTCGGCGCGGCGCCGGCGCTGAGCAGGGTCGAGGCCGAGCGCCGCGCCGGCGGCCGGCAGGGGGCCGTACCCGGCCGCTCGGGCGGAGGCGCGTGAGCGCGGGACCCGGCCGGATCGTGTGAGCGCTCACTCCCGGAGGCGCGACGCATCGAGCGGGCCCTCCTGCAATCATTCGATCGACGCGTCAGCGGGGGCTGACGGCGAGTGACATAGGCGTTTGGGGGTGGGAGTTGAGCACCTACGAGTACCCGGACCAGCGGCTGCACCCGGCGGCTACGGGCAGGCGCCGCCTCACATGGGGTTTGGCGCTGGCGGGGCTCCTCGCCGCGCTCGTGCTGGCTCTGCCGAGCGTCCGAGGCGATCGCGCAGCCGCGCCTCCGCGAACGCGCGCGCAGCCGCCATCATCGACGGTACGCCTGCCGTTGCCGGTCCGTGCGGAGCTCTCCACCACGCTCGGCGAGCGACCCGCGTACGGGGTGAGCGCGGGGCCGGCGGGGGTCCTGCGAGCGCGCGGCGGCGGCATCGCCAGCAGCTTCTCCGCCACCGGTGTCTCGCTCCGCGCGGCGGACGGGCGCGTCGTGCGGCTCGCGCCGCCGGTCGTCCGCCTTGGCGGCATGCGCGCCGCGCGGCTCGCCACCGTGCCGCGAGGCCGCGGTGACCGCGCCGAGTACGCCGCCGGCGCGGTCAGCGAGTGGTACGCGAACGGCCCCTATGGGCTCGAGCAGGGCTTCACGCTCACACGCGGGCGACCCGGCAGGATCACGATCTCCCTCGGGGTCACAGGTGGGAGCAGGCCGCGGCTCGCCCGCGGCGCCGTGACGCTCGGGGGCGGGCTTCGCTACGGGGCGCTCTCGGCGCTCGACGCCGCGGGACGGCGGCTGCCCAGCCGGCTGTCCGTGAGCGACGGGCACATCGTGCTCACGGTCGACGCCGCGCGAGCCCGCTTCCCGGTCCGCATCGACCCGTTCGTGTACGAGGAAACCCTTCAATACACCGGCACGCCGGCGCTCGCCGAAGAACCCGGCGGGGTCGCGATCTCGGCGGACGGCGACACGGCCGTGGTGGGCGCCTCCGAGCCCGCGCCCGGCGCCGTCTACGTGTTCCAGCACGGCGCGAACGGCCTCTGGACGCTGCAGCAGACGATCTCCCCGGGTGGCACGGACGGTTACTACTTCGGCTCGCACGTCGCCCTCTCCGAAGAAGGGACGACGCTGCTCGTCTCGGCGGCGACCTCGAGCAGCATCGGCGAGATCTGGACGTACACGCTGCACGAAGGCACCTGGGTGCCGGATGCGCACACGGTCACGGACCCGATCCACACCAACCCTGGCTACGACCACGACAAACCGGGCTTCGACTTCGGCAACGCCCTCGCCGTCTCCGGCGACGGGTCGAAGGCCCTGATCGCCGACGAACCGCAGGACGCCGCGGTGCTCTATCACCGCGTCGGCTCCGAATGGAAAGAGACGGAAGCGTTCTCGGACAGCTCGCCCGAACCAGACGAATACGCGATCGCGATCGCGCTCTCGGGCGAAGGGAACGCCTTCCTGATCGCCGCCCCCTCGCATGGTACGGACGGCGAACGCGTCTACTCCTACGAGGAAGAAGACGGCAACCTCAACGCCTCCTCGTTCCCCTACGTCGCCTACGACGGCCAGCGCAACGTCGCCGTGGCGATCTCGAAGGACGGCTCCACCGCACTCGCCGGCGAATACCTGTCCGGGACGGCGCGCGTCTGGACCTGGAACGGCGCATGGAGCGAACAGGCCAAGCTGACGGAACCGATCGGTCCCGGCGAGGAGGAATTCGGCTCCGACGTCTCGCTCTCGGCGTCCGGCTCGAAGGCCCTGATCCTCGCCTTCGGCGGCGAAGGGGTGGTCGTATACGAGTACACGCGCACCGGCTCCACCTGGAGTCAGCAGGGCGAAGGGATCCAGCTGCCGTTCGACTCCGAATTCCGAAGCGCCTTCTACATCCCCGAAGCGGTGCTCTCGGCCGAAGGAGACACGGCGCTGCTGTGGGCGAAGTGGGGCGAGCAACCCGTGGTGGCCACCGACATCGCCTCCGTCGACCTCGGCCCGGTGGGGAACCTCGCCACGAAATCCGTGACCCTCAAAGGGACCGTCGATCCGGTCGGCGAATCGGTCAGCTCGTGCCACCTCGAATACGGCACCTCTCTCTCCTACGGCTCCTCGGCCGCATGCTCCCCGGCGCCTTCGGGGTCGAGTCCGGTCGCCGTCACCGCGGCGCTGAGCGGACTCGCGAGCGGCACCGCGTACCACTTCCGCCTTGCCGTCACGACCCCGCAGGGGACGATCCACACGCCGGACGCGACGTTCACCACGCTCACGGCCGTCGAAACGGCGACCACCAAAGAACCATCGAAACCGGCGACCGCGACGCTCGGCAGCGTCAGCGCGACGGCGAGCGAAGGGGTCGGCACCGTGGCGGTCGGCTCCTACGGCGCGAACGTCGGCGAGCCGCCGCTGCCGAGCTCGACCGGCGGTTACTTCGACGCATACCGCTCGACCGGCTCGAGCTTCGCGCAGGTCGTGCTGAAAGCGTGCGAAATCGGGAACGCGAAGGCGATGTGGGCGTACGGCCCGAGCGGCTGGGAGCCGGTCAGCCCGGCGGCGACGCTGGAAGGCGGCTGTCTCGTCTTCACGGCGACGAACACCAGCCGCCCTTCGGTCTCGGAACTCGAAGGCTTCCGTTACAAACTCGGCGAGCCGGCCGGACAGTTCGGGGAGTGCCGGGCCGAGAAGGACGCCGTCTACGCAGAATCCGCGTGCCTGACCGTGCACGAATCGAAAGGCCACGCCGACGGCAAAGGCAAATACGAATGGTTCGCGACGCAGGGAGCCTGCTTCGCTCAGAAGAAGGGTGAGTTCGCCGCCTCGACCTGCACGCAACCCGACGTCAAGAAGGGCAAGGCGGCGGGCAAGTACGAACTGACCGACGCGGCGTTCACCGGCACGACCGGCCACGTCGTTCTCGAAGTGCAGGGCGCGGAAAAGATCGAATGCTCATCCGGCACGAGCGAGGGCGAACTCTCGCAGCCGGAAAAGGGCACGGAGACGATCACGCTCGACGGCTGCGCCCAGAAAGGCACGGAGTGCAGCTCGGCGGGCGCCGCGAGCGGGACGATTGTGACCTTCCCGCTGGAAGTGATCGTGCTCCAGGGCGCGGAAGCCGGACGGATCGAACTGGCGCTCGCGGCGGCGCAGTTCGCGAGCTTCGCGTGCGGCAAAAACAGCTACGCGATCGAGGGCGCGGCGCCCGCTCCGCTGACGGGCGCCGTCAACGTGATGAGCTCGAGGACGGAAGCCTCGTTCACGTCGACCGGCGAGCAGCTGATCGACCTGTCGGGGTCCAACGAAATATCGGCGAAGCTGATCATGAGCCTCACGAACACGAGCCGTCAGCCGCTCGAGGTGAACACGACCAAGGATCAGTAGGACGCTCAGCGCACCGTCGCGACGACCGTCGCGTGCACGGCGCCGGCCGGCGTCGTGAGCTCGAGCTGAACTCGTACTCGCACCGCGTGGCGCGCGCGAAGCGCCCTCCTCGCCGCCGCGCTCGGGCGCACCGTGAGCGTCACCCGCCCGGCGCGCACCGTCTCACGCCCGGCGACATAGCGGATCAGCTGAAGCGTGCACCGGCCGGCCCTGCACCTGGTCTCCCTCGAGAAGGCGGCGCGACCAACGCAGCGTCCCGCCCGGCGAGAGCGAGAGGGTCAACGTGATCGCTCCGCTGCTACTCGAGGCCGCTCGCGCGCTCCGCACCCGCAGCTTCGGGGCGGGCACGAACGGCGTCGTTTCCTGATGGAAGGACAGCGTCCCGCCGCTCGGCGCCGGGGCCGGCGCCGGCACCGCCGCGACGGAGTAGGACTGGGTGACCGCCTGCGCGGGTTCGTATTCCCCGTCGCCGGCCTGTTCGGCTGAGATCGTGCAGATCCCGGCGGCGAGCGGAACGACGGCGCCCCCTCGACGGCGCACACCGCCGGCGTCAGCGAGACGAGCGTGACGGGCAGTCCCGAGCTGGCCTGCGCCGCGGGTTCGTAGGAGGGCCCGCCCGCACGCGCGCGCGGCGGGGGCGGCCGAGGAGAAGACGACCTGCTGGGGGGTTCGCTGCACGGCGAAGCTCAGCTGCGCTTCCAGGTAGCCGGGCTGCGCTGCCACGAGCGAGCAGGTTCCCGCCGCGAGCAGCGACACCTCACCGCCCGTCGCCGTGCAGACCGTCGGCGACGCGGAGGCCACCGTCGCCGCCTGACCCGAGGCTTCCGCGACGGCTTCCTCTGCGAACGACTCCCCCCGCCGCGCGGGCGACGGTGGCGGCGTGCGGAACACCAGCGGCGGCTCCAGGGCCCCGATCCCATCGAGTGTCCCGAGACCGGTGGGCCCGTCGTACCCGGGGCCGGCGACGCAGATCGCCCGCCCGGCGCACGCGGCCGCCTGTTCTTCGGGGGTGCAACCACGGCCGAGCAGACGGGCGCATTCTCCGTTCGTGCCGCTCGTCACGTCGTGCAGCAGAGCCGTATCGCGGGACGCATCGCCATAGAGCGTCTGCGCGGGATAGGCGACGCCGTGCGCGCCGCCGGCGAGGGCGTAGGCCGCGGCGATCAGCGGCGCGCCGACGCTCGTCCCCCAGAGACGCCGCCACCCCGGCTTCACCCCGGTGCTGTCCTTGGTGGTGTCGTACACGGCCACCCCGGGGTCGGGGCTCGCGATCGCCGCGACGTCGGCGACGGCTCGCTGCCCGCCGCAGCCGACGGCTTGCCAGTCGGGCAGCTCGGATTGCCAGGCGGGCGCGCCGAACAACGTGCTGCAGCCGCTGCCGCCGCCTTCGGCGCTCGGTTCGAGCTGATCCCAGACGCGCTCGCCCTGCCATTCGCCGGCGGCGCCCGAGTTCGAGCGCGGTGCCGCCGACCGCGATCACGTCCGGGGAGGACGCGGGATATTCCGGCCGCCCGCGTTCGGGTTCGGGGGAGCCCCAGTTGAGATAGCCGGTGTCGCCGGCGGACGCGGTGATGACGATCCCCGGATGGTCGAACGCGGCGCCGCCGCCGGGGGCCTGCGCCGGCTCGCCTTCGCCCCACGAGATCGAGATCTCCCCGGCGCCGAGCCGCGCGGCGGTGTCCGTCGCTTCTTCGAACGCGGCGAGCGAGGCGGAGCGCGCCTCGACCAGCAGCAGCCCGCAGCCGGGGCACACGGCGTGGGCGACCTCGATGTCGAGCGAGCTCTCGAGCGGGGCTTCGCCTGCGACAGGGGGGAGCGGATGCGGCCGGCCTTCGCCGTTGACGATCCGCGGACACGCCGTTTCGCCGGGGCACGCTTCGAGCCCGAATTCGCGGTCGTAGTTCGCGAGGTCCTTCCCGATCGTGGGATCGCCGCCCGCCGTGACGATCGCGATCGTCTGCGGCGAGACCGGCGTCGCGGGGAGTTCGTAGGCATGGTGGAGATCCGCGGGGCGCAGCCCGTAGCACCCTTCGCTGGCCAGGGGGATGTGGCATTCGGGCGTCTCGGCGGCTCCCGCGGACGGGACGGCGAGCGCCGCGGGTCCGAGCCCTGCCGTCCGCGACGCCTCCACCGCGTGGCAGCGCAAGCGGCCCGCGGCCGGCGGGCAGATCGCCCGAGCGGCATAGCCCGGGGGGAGCGGCGCCGGTGTTCCGGCGTGAGCAGCAGCCACGCCCCAGCCGAGTGCGCAGACGACCGCCGCGATCACAGGCGCGCATCTCAGGCGGCCGAACCTCGAAGGCGCGCCGGTCGCCGCTACAGGGTCCCCCTCGACATCCACGGCTCTGAAAATCTAGCGCCGTACCCCCCGACATGTCACGACGGCGCGGGGGCGGAGCTAGATTTCCGCCTGTGGATCCGGGCGCGCCGTTCGCAGACCCGCTGATTGGCCGCGCCCCGCGATCGGGCGGGACCGGGATCGCTCCGGCGGGCCGCGGCTGGCAGCAGGTCCTCGTCCACCATCCCGTGCCGGCGTTCCTGGCGATGGCCGCGATCGCGCTCGCCGCGGTGCCCGTCACCGCCAGGGTGAGCCCGCCCGCCCCGTAGTCGGCTTGCGCGGGGCCTTCGCGGCGGGCCGGATCCGCGGCCCGGTCGCGACCGCCGCCCCCATCCCGGTCCGAACACGACCCCCTGAGATTGGGACGGCCGTCCCTGGGGAAGATGTTTCTTTGCTGTGAACCTCTCTCACATCTGGCTCAGCCGAGCCTCAAAGGAATCGAACGGTCGGAATCAACGGATGATCAGACCCAGCAAGCTTCTCTGCGCAGCCCTCTCCGCGACCCTGCTCGGGGCACTCGGCGCGGCGCCGCAGGCGCCGGCCGTGACTCCCCCCGTCCCCGCGGGCGAAACCCCGGCCGAAAGGGTCGAAGCAGCGGAGGAAGCCGCCGAAGACGCAGCGGCGGCATCCTTCGACGCACGCGCTGCGGAAACCGATCCGCGCTACGGGGAAGTGATCGAAAGGCTCGAGCACGAGATCGCCCGGCTCCGCGCCGAGAAACAGGCGATAGCCGAACTGCCCGACTACAAGCGCACCACCCGCTACCGGCTCCACGACCCTCGCAAGCACCTGCAGATCGTGCTGTACCGGAAGCGGATCCAGCAGCTGCGCCGGCGCGAGCGCATCGAGCTCGCGATCGCCGCCGCCCGCGAGCAGATCGCCGCCGCGAAGCTCGCCGACGACGAACAGCGCGTGGCAGCGGCCGAGGCCACGATCGAAGCGCGCCGGACCGAACGGGAGGAAGCGAGGGAGCGCACCCTGAGCACGCGCGAAAGGATCCACGAACGGATGAGGGAAATCCGCCAGTAGCTCGGGGCCGCCGGCCGCAGCGCCGGGACGTGATCGTCCTGCACGATCTCGGGATGCCGCCGATCGCCTCGCAGCGGCATATAGAGTCCGGCCCGGGATGCGCATCTACCACCGTGAACACGCCGGCCGCCCGCTCCGCGCCGCGTGGGCGCTGGAGGAGGCGGGGCAGGACTACGAGGTCGTGTTGATGACGACCGAGGAGGGCAAGGGCCCGGAGCACCGGGCCCGCCATCCGCTGGCGAAGGTGCCGGTCCTCGACGACGGCGCCGGGTTCGTGTTCGAGTCCGGGGCGATCGCGATGCACGTCGCCGACTCGTTCCCCGACGCCGGCCTGATTCCGCCGCCCGGCAGCCACGACCGCGCGCTCGTCTACCAGTGGGTGCTCTACGGCCCCGCCGAGATGGAGCCGCCGCTGATCGAAAGCGCGATGTTCGCGCAGACGGACCCGGAGCGCTCGGCGAAGGCGAGAAGCCGCTTCGACGAGCGGGCCGAGGCGCTCGCCGCCGCGCTCGGCGAGCGCGACTACCTCGTGGACGGCTTCACGGTCGCCGACATCATGGTCGGCTCGGCCGTCAAATTCACGGCCCGGATCGGGTTCGCGGACGAGATCCCCGCGGCCCTGCGCTCGTACATGGCGCGCCTCGAGGACCGCCCCGCCTACCAGCGGGCGCTCGAGCGCACGCGGGGTTAGAGGCCGACTTCCCCGCCGAAGAAGGTCCCGCTCTTGACGGGCTTGGCCTTCTTCTTCCCTTCGGCCAGGCCGCACGTGGGCCCACCCGCGAACGACTCGCCGACGGTTCCCGTGAGCGGCGAGCTCGAGCTGAACGGACCGCCTTCGATCGTGCCTTCGAGCGGAACCGAGCCGGCTTCGGTGAGCGCGAACGCGAGCGAGCCGTGCGAAGGCGGGTCTTCTTCCTTGGGCAGCCACTTGAGCGACAGCGACAGCGGCGTCGTGGTCGGTTCGGCGGCGAGGCTCGACAGCGTCGAGCAGCTGACTTCTTCGTTCGTCTGCATGTGCGCGACGAACGTCCCGCTTTCGATCGCCTCAGGCCCGCCGCATTCCCTCAGCTCGCCTTTCACGGTGACCGTCTGCACGTGCGGCGTTTCGCTGATCCCGGGCGAGAGCTTGATCGTCCCGCTGATCGATTCGCACACCTCGGCGTTCGGGTTGTGTTCCTTTTCCGCTTCGCCGTCGGAGTTCGGGCTCGTCAGTTCGATCGGCTCGCTCGGTTCGCTCGTGCCTTCCGCGTCGGAGCTCGTGACCGTGATCACGTACCTCGTGTTCGGCTGCACCGGGCCGAGCGTCGCGGCGGTTCCCGCGGTCGTGGCGCTGAGCGTCGGGCCGGCCTGCACGGGTGTCGCGGTCACCGTCGAGGAGGCGATCAGCCGCGCGTTCACGGGATCGTCGGTCCACGACACCGACATCTCCAGGAATTCGCTGTTGCCGGATTCGGCCAGGTACACGTAGCCGCCGACGCCGGTCGGCGCCGCGGGGCGCTCGAACGGCGGTTCGCCCGTCGTCAGATACGCGTACCTTCCGGATTGGTAGAGCCGGTCCCCGTGGGCATCGGTCGCTTCGAAGGTCGGCGAGCCGCCCGCCGCTTCGCTCTTGGAGAACGACCGGACTTCTCCGAACCACGTCCATTCGACGTTCGCCGCGCCCGTATAGGTGGTCGTGTGGCCGCCGCCGCCCCGGCCGCTCCCGCCGCACCTGGTCGAGAGCGCCACGGTCCCCTCGGGGTAACCGCTGGCGGCGAAGCCCGTGGCGAACGATTCCTCCTGGATCCCGCCGCAGGAGTGACCGAGGATCGAGAACGCGCCCGCTTCGCCGAGCACGAGCTGGATCGGGCCCGAAGCCTGCGCCGCGGTCGCAACCGCCAGCGAGACGAGGGCCGCAACGGCGGCGCCGAGGACGGTGCGGCGGACGTGCCTCAAGATCGCTCTCCCCTCTAGTGACGGCCCAGGGCGGAACAACGTCCGCTTGCTGACCACTAGAACAGGAAGCGATCCGTCGATCAACCGCTGCGGACCGAGAATGAACGTTGTCTCACGCGACCGTCAGGTGAGACGAGCCCGGCTCAGCGCCGGGACGGCAACCACCAGGGCCGCCGGGTGCGGCGCCGCAGGTAGTCGTGGCGCGGCCCGAGCCCGAGCGCGTCGAGGAACAGCATCGCGATCAGCGCGCCGCCGAGGAAGATCGACAGCACCCACGGCAGCGTGCCGTCCCCGGCTCGAGCGATGCCGGCCCCGGCCGAGCCGAGATCGGATGCGAAGCTCGCGGCGGGGGCATCGCCGGACGGCGCCGGCGCGCTCGCGCCGGGGACGAGGCGCAAGGAAGCCGGCCCGCCCGCAGGCAGCGCGGGCGCACTCGAGGCGGGAGTGTCGCGGGCCGGACCCGAGACGGCCCCCGTCGGGGGTTCGCCGATCGGAGAGACGACGCGGCCGGGGGCGATCTTCGCAGGCGGCGACGCGACCGGAACGAGCGTCGGCAACGGCTCGGCGGGGGCCGCGCGGCCGGTGGCGCCCGTCGACGCCGGCGGTGCGGCCGCGACGGCGAGTGCGACGGCATGCGCGACCGCGCTCGGGGAGGGCTCCGGAGCCGGCTCGCTCGCCACGCCGCGGGGCGGCTGCGTCCCGACCGGGGGGTCGCTCTGCGAAGGCGGCTGCGGCTGAGCCGGGGGAGCGCTCTGCGCAGGGGGCTCCGCCGGGGGCCCGCTGCGTGCGGGCGGCTTCACGGACACCGGCGCGGTGGGCTGCAGGACGGGGATCGGGGATTGCTGTTCCAGCGGGTCGCGGCCCGCCGCCGGCGTGCTCGGCCTCACGGTCCCCGGCAGCGAGGAGGCGACCCCGTTCGAGACCGCGGCGGCGGCCTGTTCGGCACCGCTCGCCCCGGACGTCGCGGCCGCGGTGACGCCGGTGGCCGGAGCCGCGACGGGCGCGGGAAGCGACCGCTCGACGGTCGCTGTGGCAGCGAGCGCGCGCGCCGGCGAGAGCGTTGCCACTCCCTCCGCCCCGGCGGCTTGGGCCGGGACCGCCAGCAGCGCGGCGACGACCGTCGCCAGCCAGATCGGCGCCGCCCTGTTCGATCTCGCCCCTGCTGAAGAGTCCATCGGTGCGGGACTCATACCCGTCTCGGCATGCAAAATCACGGACGTTTGCGTGACCGCGCGAGGGCCGCTTCACCCCTAAGGTTCCAGTCGAGCCTATGGGTCAGCTGCGGATCGCCACCTGGAACGTCAACTCGCTCGCGGCCCGTATGCCGCGCGTCGCCGACTGGCTCGAGCGCCTCGCCCCCGACGTGCTGTGCCTGCAGGAGACGAAGGCGACCGATTCGAGCTTTCCCCACGACGCGCTGCGCGAGCTCGGATACGACTCGGCGGCGACCGGTGACGGCGCCTACAACGGCGTCGCGCTGCTCTCCCGGGTCGGGCTCGCCGACGTCACCACCGGTTACGCCGACGAGCCCGGGTTTCCCGACCCGGAGCGACGCTCGATCGCCGCCACCTGCGGCGGCGTGCGGATCTGGTCGGTGTACGTGCCGAACGGCCGCACGCTCGACAGCCCTCACTACGAGTACAAGCTCGCCTGGCTGCACGGCCTGACGGCGACCGTCCAGAAGGAGCTCGACGGCGGCGGGCCGCTCGCGGTGTGCGGCGACTTCAACGTCGCCCCGAGCGACACGGACGTCTGGGACCCCGCCGCCTTCCGAGGCTCCACGCACGTCAGCGAGCCCGAGCGCGAGGCGCTGCGCGGCCTGCTCGCGTCAGGCCTCGTCGACGTGCACCCGCGGGCCCTGAAGGGCGAGCCCTACACGTACTGGGACTACCGGGCCGGGATGTTCCACAAAGGGGAAGGGATGCGGATCGACCTCGTGCTGCTCGATCGAGACAGCGCCGCCCGCGTCACCGACGCCTACGTCGATCGCGAGGCGCGCAAGGGCTCCAAACCCTCCGACCACGCGCCGGTCGTGGTCGACATCGAGACCTAGCCGCGCAGCGCGCTCGTCCGCGGCGTCCGTTCGGCGCCACGGCCGCGGGCGGTACCGCGTGAGCGGGGGATCCGCCGCGAGAGCGTCGCGACCTCCGAGACCGGAACGGGACGCGCGAGGTGGTACCCCTGCGCGTGGCAGATGCCGAGCTCCTCGAGCGTCATCAGCTCGGCGGCGCTCTCGACGCCCTCGGCGATGATCGTCGCGCCCGTTTCCTCCGCGAAGCGCATCAGCGAGGAGGCGAGCGACTGCCGCACGGGGTCCTCGTCGATCCCGCAGATCAGCTGGCGGTCGAGCTTGATGAAGTCGGGCGCGAGGCGCAGGATGTGCATCAGGCTCGCGAAGCCGGCGCCCGCGTCGTCGATCGCGAGGCGCACGCCCCGCGCGCGCAGTCCCGCGAGTGCGCCCGACAGCGCCGGGTAGTCGGCGACGGCGACGTGCTCGGTCAGCTCGACGACGATCCGTGACGCGTCCGCCGTCCCGAACGCGGCGGGGAGCTCCGGCAGCGCCAGCGCGTCAGGCCCCGCGTTGACGGCGAGCACGGCGCGAGGCGGGAGCCGGTCGAGCTGCGCGGCCGCCTCGCGGATCAGCTCCAGTTCGAGCTCGGGTCCGAGCCCCGCCTCGTGCGCCTCCGCGATCCAGACGTCGGGCGGCCGGTAGGGGGTGCCGTCGAATCGCGCCAGTGCCTCGGCGCCGAACACGGCGCCGCCGTGCAGCTCGAAGATCGGCTGAAGGTGAATCGAGAACCGGCGCTTGGAGATCACCTCGGCGATCCTCTCGCGGGCCGCCACGCGCTCGGCCCCCTCCGGGTCCAGGACGCTCGCGACGAAACGGTCGCGGAGCCCCTCGTCGGCGGCGGTCTCGTTCGCCTCCGGGCGGCGGAGCCCGCAGAGTCGCTCGGTGATCGTCATCAGGTCGTTGGCGGCGCCGATCACCGTCGAGACGAATTCGGCGAGCCCGCTGAGCAGTGCGATGTCCTGCGCGTCGAACGCGCCGGGGGTCGTCGAGCTGACGTTGAGGATCCCGACAGGCTCGGTGCCGCGGCCGAGCGGCACGCACACCGACGAGCGCACTGCGAAGGCGCGGGTGGCGTCACGGTTGACGCGCCCGTCGCTCTCGGTGTCGTCCGTCGTCAGCGTCCGGCGCATCCGGATCGCCTGCCCGGAGAGACTCCCCCGCACCGCGAGTCGTTCGCCGGCGAAGCGGCTGAGATTGCCCGAGCCGCACACGTAGCGGATCGACTCGCCGTCGATCAGCAGCCCGATCAACACGCCGTCGGCCGCGTCGACCATCGCCACGAGCTGGTCGGCGACGCGCTGAACGAGCTGGAGCGGATCGATCGTCTGGCGGATCAGCTCGCCGAGGTGCTCGGCCGCGCCGGGCAGCGCCGGCGCGCCCCGCTCCCCGCGGTGCTCCTGTGCGACTTCGGACATGCCACCCCGATATCGACGGGCGGTCGTGATCCATTGAGCCGAAGAAGGCCTCGATGCGCACCCATCGGGGGCGCTTCTGGACGAACGACCCAGCGCGAGCGCCGACGGGTCCCGCGACGCCGCCGGTGAACGGTCCCGGACTAGCCGTCGAGGCGGACCGGCAGCGACTTCAGCTGGTTGAGGAACAGCGACTGCACGTGCGCCGGGCGCCCGTCGATCGCGATCCTCGGATACCGGGCCAGCGTCTCCTCGATCAGGATCCGGAGCTCGAGCCGCGCGAGCGCGGTGCCGAGGCAGAAGTGCCGCCCGCCGGCGCCGAACGCCTGATGGTCCGGTTTGCGGGTGACGTCGAAGCGGTCCGGGTCCTCGTAGCGCGTCTCGTCGCGGTTCGAGGAGACGTACCACATCACGACCTTCTCGCCCTCCTTGATCTCCTGGCCGTGCAGCTCGGTGTCGTGCGTCGCGGTGCGCCGGAAGTGCGCGAACGCCGGGAACATCCGCAGCGCCTCCTCGACCGCGTCCGGGACGAGCGACGGATCGTCGAGCAGCAGCTGCCGCTGGACCGGGTCCTCCATCAACGCGCGCATCGCCGAGCAGTACGTCGCCTTCGTCGAGTCGTTGCCCGCCGCCATCAGCAGGAAGAAGCCCATCACGATCTCGTGTTCCTCGAGCTTCTCGCCATCCACCTCGGCGTGCACGAGCACGCTCGTGAGGTCGTCGCTCGGCTGCTCGCGGCGCGCCTCGATCAGCTTCTTGCAGCGCTCGAAGATCTCCGGCAGGTCCCGCTCGATCGCGCCCTCGAAGCCGTAGGGGTTGAGGTCCGGGTCGGCGGCGCCGAGCGTCGAGTTCATCAGCCGCGCCCAGATCGCGTCGTCGTCCTCGTCGATCCCCATGAAGCTGCCGATCACGCGGGCGACGACCGGCTGGGCGACGTCGCTGACGAGGTCCGCCGTTTCACGCCCCTCCAGGCGGTCGAGGACGCGCCGCGTGATCGTACGGATCGCCTCCTCGTGGTCGGCGATCCGCTTCGGCGTGAAGCCCCGCTGGAACAGCGCCTTGAGGCGGTCGTGCTTCGGCGGGTCCATGCCGATGAACATCGCGCGCGCGAGCTCGATCGGGAAGCCGGCCGCGGCGACGATCACGCCTCCGAGTTCCGAGGAGTACGTCTCCCAGTCGCGCGAGACCGTGTGGACGTCCTCCGCGGTGGTGACCGACCAGAAGCCGGCCTCGTCCGGGAACTCTTCGAAGTTCTCCGTCCAGTGGATCGGGCACTTCGACCGCATCTCCTTGAACGCGGCCAGCGGCGGGCCCTCCGCCCACAGCGCCTCCTCCGTCAGTTCGACGCTCTCGATGTCCCGCTCGACATCACGATCGACGCTCGCCATGTGAGACCTCCCGGTCCTCGCAGCAGGGGTGTCCGCGGATGATACTGGCTGGCTGGCCAGTTTTGTGCGGCGCCAGCTCCTCGGCGCCCGGCGCCGACCTGCACATCCGCTTCACACCCGCGTCCAGCAGGCCCGTCAGACTGCCCGCCATGCACACCGGCTCGGCCCAGCCGAACGTCCCCGGTCGCGGCATCACCGCCTCTTACGGATTCCGCTTCTGGGTGCTCGTGGCGGTGATCGGGGCCGGCACGGGCCTCGCCGGGGCCGGTCTGATCGAGCTGCTGCGCGCGATCCAGCACCTCGCCTGGAACTACTCCTCCGGCTCCTCGCTCAGCGCGGTCGAGCGCGTCTCCGGGGCACACCGCGTGATCGTCGTGACGATCGGCGGAGTCGTCGCGGGGGCGGGGGCGCTCGCGCTCGCTCGGCACCCGCCGGGCGAGGTCTCCGAGGCGCTGTGGCTGCGCGGCGCGCGCGTACCGCTGCTTCCCTCGATCGCGCGCGGCGTGCAGTCGATCGCGATCGTCGCGCTCGGCGCGTCGCTCGGCCGGGAGGCCGCCCCGCAGCAGGTCGGCGCGGCGTGGGCGAGCACGCTCGGCGACTGGGCGAAGCTGCCCGGCTGGCAGCGGCGGCTGCTCGTCGCCTGCGGCGCCGGCGCCGGCATGGCCGCCGTCTACAACGTCCCGCTGGGCGGCGCGCTGTTCGCGCTGGAGGTGCTGCTCGGCAGCCTCACGCTGCCGTTCGTGCTGCCCGCGCTCGGCTGCACCCTGACCGCGACGGCGGTCGCGTGGATCGCGTTGCCGCACGTCCCGACCTACGACATCCAGCACTACGAACCGCACGCCTCGCAGATCGTCTGGGCGCTGTTCGCCGGGCCGCTCGCCGGCGTCGTCGCGATCGGCTGGGTGCGGCTCGTCGCCAGCGCCCACCGACTGCGCCCGACACGGGCGCTGCCGCGGATGCTCGCCCCGCTGCTCGTGTTCGCGGGCCTCGGCGCGCTGGCGATCCAGTATCCGCAGCTGCTCGGCAACGGCAAACCGGTCGTGCAGCTCGCGTTCGACGCGCAGATCGGCGCCGGGCTGCTCGCGGTGCTGCTGGTGCTGAAGCCGATCGTCACCGCTGCCTGCCTGGGCTCGGGCGCCCCCGGTGGCCTGTTCACGCCGACGCTGACGATCGGCGTCCTGTACGGCGGCCTGGCCGGCAAGGCGTGGTCGCTGATGTGGGGCGGCGCGCCGCTCGGGACGTACGCGATCATCGGCGGCGCCGCGGTGCTGGCGGCGTCGATGCAGGGTCCGCTCGCCGCGATCGTGCTGCTGCTGGAGCTGACCCACCACGCCGACGCGCTGATGGTCCCGGTGCTGCTCGCGGTGCTCGGCGCGACCGTCGTCGCCCGCGTCGCCGGGACCCCCTCGATCTACTCGGCGCGCCTCAGCAGGGTCGTCGGCGAGGACGTCGAGCCGCCCTCCGACCTCGAGCTGCTGCTCGCGCCGAAGCTCGAGCAACCCGACGTCGCGTAGCGACCCGCGGAATCCCGTGCGCCGCCGCACGCAGGCCCTCTGTGCGGGAGCCTGATCCGCGCGCGACCCGCGGGCACCTCGGCGGCCGTCTAGAAGCGCTCGAGCGCGAGCTCGATCGCGCGCGTGCCGAACTCGATCGAGTCGGCGGGGACGCGCTCGTCGGCGGCGTGGATCAGCTGCATGAATCCCATCTCGGCGGGCAGCTTCATCGGCAGGAAGCCGTAGGTCTGGATCCCCAGCCGCGAGAAGAACCTGCCGTCGGTCACGCCCGGCAGCAGCAGCGGCACCGGGCGCGCCTCGCCGTCGAGCTCGCGGAGGATGCCGGCGAGCGCGTCGAACATGCCGAGGTCGGGCTCGGCGGCAACGGGGTCGTGCCGCATCACCTCGAGCTCGACCGGCACCCCGGCGAGCTGCCGCAGCTCCGCGAAAGCCTGCTCGGGCGTCGAGCCCGGGAGCAGCCGGATGTCGAGCTGGAGAGAAACCTCGTCGGGGATCACGTTGATCTTCTCGCCGCCCTCGACGATCGTCGGGCTCGCGGTGTTGTGGAGCAGCGGATCGAACACCCGCCCGCGCTCGCCGAGCGCCGCGAGCACGCGGTCCGTCAGGCGCGGGTTCAGCAGGCCGCGCAACGGCAGCGCAACGGGCGCGGGCACCTGGCCGGCGATCGCCTCGATCATCGAGCGCGTGACCGGCGGCACGTGCACCGGCAGGCGCCGCCGATCGAGCCGCTCGAGCAGCCGGCCGAGGTTTCCCATCGCGCCGCCGCGCACCGGCATCGAGCCGTGTCCGGACGGCCCGCGGAACGTCGCCCGCGTCCAGCACACCTGCTTCTCGGCGACCATCACCGGGTAGAAGGAGCGGCCGCCGATCGCCATCCGGAAGCCGCCGAACTCGCCGATCGCGTAGCGGACGCCGGCGAACAGCTCGGGATGCTCGCGCACGAGGAACTCGGCGCCGAGCGCGCTGCCCGCCTCCTCGTCGGACATCAGGCAGAGGATCACGTCGCCGGCCGGCCGGCGGCCCGCGGCCTTCGCGCGCATGAACGCTGCGAGCATCATCGCCACGCCGCCCTTCATGTCGAGCGCCCCGCGTCCCCAGACGAAGCCGCCGTGCTGCTCGCCGCCGAACGGGGGGTGCGTCCACTCGCCGCGCGCCGCGACGACGTCGACGTGCCCCTGGAGCAGCAGCGGCGGGCTCGTCCCCTCGCCCTCCAGGCGCGCGACGAGGTTCGGGCGCTCCGGATCGGAGGCGAGCAGGGTGACCTCGCAGCCGAGCTCCTCGAGCAGCCCCCGGATCCAATCGATGCACTCGCGCTCGCCGCCCGGCGGGTTCGTCGTGTCGAAGCGCAGCAGGCGCGCGAGCAGCTCGGCCGGGCGGTCCTGCAGCGGCGTCTCGGCGGCGGTCGGAGAGCTCACCGGCACAGTCTCGCCGATCCGCCATGCCGCTTGCAGCGGTGTTTGCGCCCCAGCACAGCTGGTAACACTTACGACAATGCCCCGCTCCATCTGGACCGGCGCGATCAGCTTCGGGCTGGTCACCGTCCCCGTCAAGCTCTACAGCGCGATCAACCGCAAGTCGGTCCGCTTCCACCAGCTCAACGGCAAGTCCGGCGTGCGGATCGCGCAGAAGCGCGTCGACCCCTCGACGGGCGAGGAGGTCCCCTACGAGGACATCGTCAAGGGCTACGAGATCTCGCCCGACCGCTACGTCCTGATCGAGCCCGGGGAGCTCGACGCGATCGCGCCGAAGAAGACGAAGGCGATCGAGATCGAGGAGTTCGTCGAGCTCTCGCAGATCGACCCGATCTACTACGACCACCCGTACTACCTCGCCCCCGGTCCGGGTGGCGCCAAGCCCTACAAACTGCTCGTCGAGGCGATGCGCGAGACGGGCAAGGTCGGGATCGCGAGGGTCGTGATCCGCTCGAAGGAGGCGCTCGTGGCGCTGCGCCCGATCGGCGACGCGCTCGGCATGGCGACGATGATCTTCGCCGACGAAGTGCTCTCGCCGGACCGCCTCGACGAGATCAAGGAGGCCGAGGAGGTCAAGACGACGAAGCGCGAGCTCGACATCGCCAAGCAGCTCGTCGAGTCGCTGGCCGCCGACTTCGAGCCGGGCCAGTTCAGCGACGCCTATCGCGAGCAGGTGCTCGAGATGATCGAGCGCAAGGCGCAGGGCAAGGAGATCGCGGTGCAGCCCGAGCCGGAGGACGACGCCGCGCCCGCGCCCGACCTGATGGGCGCCCTGAAGGCCAGCCTCGAGGCCGTGAAGGCGCGCGAGGACTCCGACGGCGCCGCCGCGAAACCGAAGCGCAAAGCGCCCGCCAAAGCGGCCGCGAAAAAAGCCGCCGCGAAAAAAGCGCCGAAATCCGCGGGTGCCAAAGCCGCGAAGAGCAGCAAGTCGAAAGCGACCGCCAAGCGCTGAGCATCGAGCGGCAGCGGATCGCTACGGTGACGGGATGGGCAAGCAGAACGGCGTGGGGCTCGCCGACGAGGCACGCGCGGCGAGCAGCGAGGCATCGGACGAGACGCGGCGAGCCGAGCGCCGCGTTGCGGCCGAGAGGGACACGGAGATGCTGATGGCCACCGAGCCCGACCCGGACCTCGCGCAGCACATCGCGAGGCTCCCCACCGCGGTCGACTGATGCAGCCGGTGCGCGCCGGGCTCGCCTGAGCGATGGCGCGCAAACTCGCGCCCTACGAGCGCAAACGCGACTTCGCGAAGACGCCCGAGCCGGCGCCGAAGCGCAAGGCGAACCGCGCCGGGCGGCTCCACCGCTTCGTGATCCACGAGCACAGCGCCAGCCGCCTGCACTGGGACCTTCGACTCGAACGCGACGGCGTGCTCGTCTCCTGGGCGGTGCCGAAGGGGATGCCCGAGGAGCCCGGCGAGAACCGCTTCGCAGCGCACACCGAGGACCACCCGTCGAGTACCTCGGCTTCCACGGCGAGATCCCGAAGGGCAACTATGGAGCGGGCACGATGCGGATCTGGGACCAGGGGACCTACGAGACGCTGAAGTGGGAGGACCGCAAGGTCGAGGTGCGGCTGCACGGCGAGCGGCTGAACGCGCGCTACGCCCTGTTCCCGATCGACAAGGAGGACCCACCGAAGGACTGGATGATCCACCGCATGGATCCCCCGGCGGACACCGATCGCGAGCCGATGCCGGAGCGGATCGTGCCGATGCTCGCGCGCTCGGGCCAGCTGCCCGCCGACGATTCCGCCTGGGGGTTCGAGATCAAGTGGGACGGCGTGCGGGCGATCGCCTACTCGACACCCGGCGAGCTTCGCCTCGAGAGCCGGAACCTCAACGACATCACCGACAGCTATCCGGAGCTCGCCCGGATCGGACGCGACCTCGGCTCCCACCAGGCCGTCCTCGACGGTGAGATCGTCGCCTTCGGCGAGGGCGGCCGGCCGAGCTTCGGCGCGCTGCAGTCACGCATGCACGTCGGCTCGCGCGAGGCCGCACGCCGGCTCGCGAAGACGACGCCCGTGACCTACGTCCTGTTCGACCTGCTCTGGCTCGACGGGCACTCGCTGATGGCTCTCCCCTACGCCGAGCGTCGCGCGCGCCTGACCGAGCTGGCGTTGAGCGGAGAGAGCTGGCAGACGCCGGAGCACGTCGTCGGCGACGGCAGAGCGCTGCTCCGTGCGAGCGTCGAGCAGCGCCTCGAGGGGATCGTCGCCAAGCGCCTGGACTCCGCCTACGTGCCCGGCAGGCGCACCGGCAGCTGGATCAAGATCAAGACGATGGGACGCCAGGAGTTCGTGATCGGCGGCTGGCTGCCGGGCAAGGGCCGGCGCAGCGAGACGATCGGGGCGCTGCTGCTCGGCGTGCACGACCCCGACGGCGCGCTGCGCTTCGTCGGGCGGGTGGGCACCGGCTTCAGCGACGCGGAGCTGATGCGCCTCGGAGCAGCGCTCGGCCCGCTCCGTCGCGAAGACTCGCCGTTCCAGAGCGGCGAGCGCCCGCCCCGCGAGGCGGTGTTCGCCGAGCCACAGCTCGTCGCCGAGGTCGAGTTCGCCGAGTGGACGTCGGCGGGGAACATCCGCCACCCCTCCTACAAGGGGCTACGCGAGGACAAGGACCCTCGCGCCGTCGTCCGCGAGGACCCGCGCGAGGGGCCGCCCGCGGAGCACGCGGTCGCGCCGGCGCGCGCGAAACGCTCGTCGGGGGGCACGGGAAGCAAACCCGCGGCGCGCCGGACGGCCGCCGCCGAGCAAACCGGTGCGGGGAAGAAGGCCCTCGCCGCGAAGGTCACACCGAAGGGACAGACCGCCGCGACGATCGAGATCGAAGGTCACGAGCTGAAGCTCTCCAACCTCTCCAAGGTGCTGTTCCCCGAGGCGGGGTTCGCGAAGGGCGAGGTGATCGACTACTACGCCTCGATCTCCGAGGTTCTGCTGCCCCACCTCTCCGGCCGCGCGCTGACCGTCACGCGGTGGCCCGACGGCGTCGACGCGAAGTCCTTCTTCCAGAAGCAGTCGCCTGCGCACCGGCCCGACTGGGTGCGTACGGCGACGCTGCCGGCCGGGTCCAAGAAGATCGACTACACCCTCGCCGACGACCTCGCGACGCTCGTCTGGCTCGCGAACCTCGCCGCGATCGAGCTGCACACGCCGCTCGCTCGAGCCGAGGCCCCCGATCGCCCGACCGCGATGGTGTTCGACCTCGACCCGGGGGCGCCGGCCGACGTGATCGACTGCGCGCGCCTCGCCCTCCAGCTGAGGGGGCTGTTCGACCAGCTCGGCCTCGAGAGCCTCGTCAAGACCTCGGGCTCCAAGGGGCTGCAGCTCTACGTCCCCCTGAACGTCCCCGACGTCGACTTCGCGGCGACCAAGACGTTCTCCAAGGCGGTCGCCGAGCTGTTCGAGCAGAACGAGCCCGACCGCGTCGTCGCGCGGCAGACGAAGACGCGCCGCGAGGGCAAGGTGCTGATCGACTGGAGCCAGAACGACCGCAACAAGACGACCGTCTGCGTCTACTCGCTGCGCGCCCGGCCCCGGCCGACGGTGTCGACGCCGGTGGAGTGGGACGAGGTCGCCGCCGCGGCGAAGCGGGGCGACCCGGCGCGTCTGACGTTCGAGGCGAAGGACACGCTCGCCCGGGTCCGGAGGCAGGGCGACCTGTTCGCGGCGCTGCTGTCGAGCACGCAGCGGCTCCCGGACTTCGGCTCCGGCGCAGCTCGGGCCTGAGTATCTAGATCGCGGACCCGCTTTCGTCGAGCAACACATATCCGTTCGCGGCGATCGTGACCCGCGCCGTTTCGCCCGCCGGCATCTGCACCGTCGCGGTCTGCGGCTCACCTGCGAAGTTGACCGCGAGCACCACCGTTTCCCGCGGCAGCGACGCCGTCACCGCGAGGACCGACGCGGCAGGCTGCGCTTCGAGCAACCGCAGCGCGCCGCGCTGCAAGGCCGGCAGTTGCGCGCGCTGCGCGAGCAGCCGGACGACAAGCTCGTGCATGTCGTACGGGTCTTCGCCCCATTCCAGCGCGTGGGTCTGCTCGTAGGGCAGGTATTCAGCTCCGATCTCCTCGCCCGTGTAGACGCACGGCAGGCCCGGCTGAAGCAGGAGCAGTGCGAGCGCCGCCTTCGTCATCCCCGGGCCGTGACGAGTGATGAAGCGAGCGCCGGTGTCGTTGTTGTCGAGGAATCGGAACGGGCGGATCGGGTGGGACACGCGCAGGGCCACGCCGAGTGCCTCGAGGTCGACCCCGCGCTTCGGAAAAGCCGCCTGCCAGGCCCATTCGCCCAGGTTGGCGCCCCAGTCGTAGGCGACCGAGAAGCCTTCTTCGGCGAACTGCGCCGAGCCGGCCGGCGCCTCGGCGAGCAGCAGCGCCTGCGGTTGGATTCGGCGGACTTCTTCGGTCCACTCCGTCCAGAAGCCCGGAGCGCGCGCAGCGACGCCCCACGCGGCGTCGAGACGAAAGCCGTCGACACCTGCTTCGATCATCCAGTAGCGCGCAGCTTCGAGTGCGAGCCGCCGTACCTCCGCGCTTTCGTAGCTGAGGTTCGGAAGCCTGCGCCATGAGAAGTAGTGGACCGGGCTGCCGTGGCTGTCCCGCTCGTAGAAGTTCCAGTACCTCGATTCGCTCTGCTTGAAGCGCCTGGCCTGGAGGAAGTAGGGATGGCTCGCGGACGTGTCGTTGAGGGGCATGTCGAGAATCACGCGCAAGCCGCGCGCGTGAGCTTCTGCGACGAGTTCTTGGAGCGTCTCCATCGTGCCGTAGTCGGGGCGGACCTCAAAGTGGTCGGTCACCGCGTATCCGAATTCCCCGGGAGTGGTGGCGAACAGCGGGGAGAGCCACAGCACCGTAACCCCGAGCGAACAGAGCCGGTCAAGCGCTTCGACGACCGCGGCGAGCGGCGGCTGCCCGAACAATGGCGGGACCACGCCGTAGACGACGGCGCCGCTCATCCACTCCGGCTCCCAGCCTGCCGCCGGCACGGCCGGCGCTCCGCCTGACACCGTGAACACCCCTGCCGCAGTGTCCTGCCGGCCCGCGCTGTCGGTCACGCAGCACGAGATGTAGTGATCGCCGTCCCCGAATGGTCCGGTGAGCGCGACGCTCTCGCTGTCACCGACCAGCTTCGCCCCCTCCCGCCACTCGAACGCCGCCAGCGACGCTGCCGTGTACGGGTCGGTCCTGCTGGAGCCTGCTTCGAGTCGCACCACACCGGCTTCTGCGCTCACGGCGATTCGTGCGGTGGGTCCAGGGCGGAGGCGACCCGTGAAGGTCTGTGCGGCGACGCGCCCGGAGGGCGCGTCGAGCTCGACTTCGTTCACACCAGCCGCCAGCGGCACGGTCGCGACGAAGCCCCGCCGGCCAGGCTGGACAGCGACGGGCGCACCGTCGACCGTGAGCACCCCCGCGGAGGGAGCGCCCGACACGGCGACCGAGCTGCTCCACACGTCGGCACTGACCGGCAGCAGTTCGGGACGCTGGGCCCTGCGCGCCGCCCGGGCCGCGGTCGGGCCGGCGAGCGCCCCCGCGGCGCCGGCGAGCCCCGCGCGAACGAGGTCGCGCCGTGTCAGCTCGAAGTTCTCCGAAGACGCCATGGGTCGGCCGAATATAGACCCGGCGGTTCACCGTCGAGCGCGGTTCCCCGCGTCAGCGCTGACGAGCTGGCGCTACGCGTCGAATTCGGGCGTGCGCCAGCCCGGCATCACGTCCGGCAGCCCGTCGGACACCTTGTCCGTGAACTGCGCGGGGCGCTTCTCCAGGAACGAGGTGACGCCCTCGACCACGTCGGCCGACTGGCCGCGCGCGATCATCCCCCGGGAGTCCGCGCGGTGCGCGTACATCGGGTGCTCGGCGCCGAGCATCCGCCACATCAGCTGACGGGCGAGCGCGACCGAGACGGGCGCGGTGTTGTCCGCGATCTCCCGCGCCAGCTCGCGCGCCGCGCCGAGCAGCTCGTCTTTCGGGTACAGGCTGCGGATCAGCCCGGCTTCGAGCCCCTCCTGCGCGGGGAACACGCGGCCGGTGGCGACCCACTCCATCGCGCGGCTGATGCCGACGGCGCGGGGTAGGAACCAGCTCGAGCAGGCCTCGGGGATGATCCCGCGCCGCGCGAAGACGAAGCCGATGCGGGCGTCGTCGGCGGCCAGCCGCACGTCCATCGCCAGCGTCATCGTCGCCCCGACGCCGACCGCCGGACCGTTGATCGCGGCGATCACCGGCTTCTTCGAGTCGAACACCCGCAGCGTGAACTCGCCGCCGTTGTCGCGCCCCGCCGCGCCGGCGGTGTCGCGCTTGCTGTAGTCGAAGGTGTCGCCGCCGCCCTCGAGGTCGGCGCCCGCGCAGAACGCGCGGCCGGCGCCGGTCACGATCACCGCCCGCACCTCGTCGTTCGCGTCGGACTCGTCGAACGCCGAGCGCAGCTCGTCGCCCATCTGCCCGGTCCAGGCGTTGAGCCGGTCCGGACGGTTCAGCGTGATCGTGAGGACGCCCTCGGAGACGTCGGTGAGGATCTGCTCGTAGGCCACCGCGGGCGGGATCCTTTCAGTTCTCGACCGGCGGCAGCGGCTCGCCCACCCCCTCGCGGCCGTACGGGCCGGCCCAGGTCAGCACCTGCGCGCTGCGCTCAGACGCGAGCGCGAGTGCGCGCCCGAGCTCCATCCCGGCGCCGAGCCCGTACGTGAGGGCGGCGGCGAACGTGTCACCTGCGCCGTATGAGTCGACCACCGCGCCCGGCAGCGGCGCGGCGGGCCAACGGCCTTCGCTGCCGTCGCGGCGCCGCCAGCGCCCGCCTTGCGCGCCTTCGGTGTAGACCAGCAGCTCCGCCTCTCCGAGTGCCGGCTCGGCCGCCTCGAGCTCGATCCTGTCGTCCGCGCTCAGCACGAGCGCGTCGAGCCGCACGCCGTGCCCCAGCGCGTGCCGCGCACGCGGGTTCGCGACGAGCACGCCGCTGCCCTCGCGGGCGCGGCGCAGCGCCGCGAGATCGCCCGCGGTGAAGTACACGGCATCGAGCCCGACGAGCTCTCCCCAGCTCGCGCCGCTGTCGCCCGCCGGGTCGAGCCGCGGCCCGAATGTCGTGATCGTCCGCTCGCCGTCGCGATCGACGAGCGTCACCGCGCGCCGCGTCGAGGAGGCATCGCCGCCGGCGCCGGGCTCGCCCGCCGCGGCGGGACCGTCGAGCACGCGCACGCCCAGCTCGGCCAGCCGCTCGCGGCTGTGGCGGCCCTCGTCGTCGTCGCCGAGGACCGTGTGGAGCGCGCAGCTCCCGGCCAGGCGCGCGAGCGCGACGGCTGCGACCGCGCCGCCGCCCGCGGGCTCCTCGAACGCCCGCGTCGCGTGTGCGACCTCGCCGGGGCGCGGCACGTGCTCGACGCGCCCGAACTGGACCCACTCGACGTGGCCGACGACGGCCACTCGCGCTGACCCGGGCACGCCGCCAGTCTCACACAGGCTCGCCGCGCGCGGCGCGCATGTCACGATCCGGTCCGACCCGCCCCCGAATCCGACGGAGCCGCGATGAGCCAGATGCCCGACCCGCAGCAGATCCGCGACCTGATGCCGTTCGCGGCGCTGATCGGCGCCGAGCTGATCGAGGTCTCGCCCGATCTCGTCCGCGGGCGCCTGGAGTGGGCGCCCGAGCGCTGCACCGCGGGCGGCCTGCTCCACGGTGGCGCGCTGATGTCGCTCGCCGACGGCGCCGGCGGCGCGCTCGCGTTCCTCAACCTCCCCGAGGGCGCGACCGGGACGGCGACGATCGAGTCGAAGACGAACTTCCTGCGCGGCGTGCGCGAGGGCGCGGTGACCTCGGTCAGCCGGCCGCTCCACAAGGGGCGCACGATGATCGTGATCGAGTGCGAGCTGCGGGGCGACGACAGCGCGCTGGTAGCGAAGGTCACGCAGACCCAGGCGTTCATCCACCCTCGCGCCTGACTCCCGCCGCGCCGGTATAGGGTCCAGCGCGATGACCGAGGAGCTGGTGATCGCCGAGCGGCCCGCGGCGGGCGTCGTGCGGCTGACGATGAACCGCCCCGAGCGGCTGAACACGATGACCGCCGAGCTGGCCGAGGCGCTCTACGCGCAGCTCGCCGAGATCGAGCGCGACCGCTCGTGCCGCGCCGTGATCCTGACCGGCGCGGGCCGCGGATTCTGCGCGGGGCTCGACCTCGCAGGCTACGGCCGCTCGCCCGGAAACGACGGCAGCGACGAGTCGCGCGATCGCCTCGCCAACCAGCAGCACATGTCGCGGCTGGTGCTGGCGCTGCGGGCGCTTCCGCAACCCGTGATCGCAGCGATCAACGGCCCGGCGGCGGGGTTTGGGCTGGCACTCGCGCTCGGCTGCGACATCCGCTTCGCCGCGACCGAGGCGGTGTTCCGCGTCGCCTTCGTGAACATCGGCGTCTCGAACTGCGACATGGGCACGAGCTGGCTGCTGCCGCGCCTGATCGGCGCGTCGCGCTCGCACGAGCTGATGCTGACCGGCCGCCGCGTCGACAGCGAGGAGGCGCTGCGGATCGGCCTCGTCGCCGACGTCGTCGCCCAGGACGCGCTCGCGGCACGCGCGCTCGAGTCCGCCGCGCAGATCTCCGAGCTCGCACCGTGGGGGGTGCGTCTCACCAAGCAGGGCATGTGGGCGGCGCTGGAGATCCCCTCGGAGCAGGCGGCGATCGAGTACGAGGACCGCCAGCAGATCATGGCGACGTTCGGCACGGCGACGCCGGAGGCGATCGCGGCGTTCCTCGAGAAGCGGCCCGCGGAGTTCGCCGACTGATGACGGGCCTGTTCGACGTCGCGGGCAGGACGGCGCTCGTGACCGGAGGCTCACGCGGGATCGGGCTGATGATCGCGACCGGCCTCGTCGATGCGGGCGCGAACGTGATCGTCTCCTCGCGCAAGCAGGCCGACGTCGAGGCGGCGGCAGCCGGGCTCGCCGTGCGGGGCTCGTGCGAGGCGATCGTCGGCGACGTCTCGACGCCCGAGGGGGCCGGCGAACTGGCGCGCGCGGTCCGCGAGCGCTTCCCTGCGCTCGACATCCTCGTCAACAACGCGGGGGCGGTATGGGGCGCCCCGCTCGAGGAGTTCCCGGCGAGCGGCTGGGACCGCACGATGCACACCAACGTCGAGGGCGTTTTCCACCTCACCGTGGGGCTGCTCGACGCACTCCGCGCGAGCGCCACCCCCGAGGAACCGGCGCGCGTGATCAACATCGGCTCGATCGACGGGCTGCGCACCCCCGGGGTCGACAACTACAGCTACTCGGCGAGCAAGGCGGCCGTGCACATGCTGACCCGTCACCTCGCGCGAAGGCTCGCGGGCGAGCACATCACGGTCAACGCGATCGCACCGGGACCGTTCGAGAGCAAGATGATGGCGTTCGCACTCGGGAATCCGGAGTCGCGCGCGGCGATCGAGCAGAGCGTGCCGCTCGGACGCATCGGCCGGCCCGACGACGTCGCCGGGCTGACGCTGTTCCTCGCCTCGCGGGCGGGCGCCTACATGACGGGTACCGTGATCCCGCTCGACGGCGGCATCACGGGCTGCGACCAGGGCTGAGCACGCCCGACACGGGGTCGCGCGACCGGTCTCCCGGAGAGACCCGTCCGTTAGCATCGCCGCTGGTCGGGGCGCAGTACGGAAACGGGGCGATCGATGAGCAGCACGCGGAGACAGAGGCGCAAGCTCGTGGCTCTCGTCGCCGTCGCGGCGCTTGCGTGCGGCGTCGGGGTGACGGCGTACGCGGCGCAGCTGCTCCAGCGCACCGAACTGCAGTCACTCGACGCGCGGTTCTCGATCAGGGGCGCGCGCCGGCCGCCGTCGAGCATCGTGCTCGTCGCGATCGACCAGCCGACGCTCCAGGAACTCCGCAACATGCACCTCGCCTCGCTGTTCCCGTTCCCGCGCCGCTACGAGGCGGAGATCGTCGACCGGCTCCGTCGCGCGGGCGCCAAGGGCATCGCCTTCGACCTCGAATTCACCCACCCGAGCGCTGACGAACAGGAAGACCTGGACCTGTTCGAAGCCTCGGCGAGAGCACGGGGCAAAGTCGAGATGGCGACGGTCGAAGTGGAACCCGACGGCCACACCCCGATCCTCGGCGGCCACCTGCCGGAAGCCGGCGGCCACCCCGCCTCGGCCCGCTTCCCGATCGACCCGGACGGCGCGATCCGCCGCTTCGAATACAGCTTCAGGACGCTGCCGAGCTTCGGCGTAGTCGCCGCCGAACTCGCTCTCGGGCACGCCGTCGACCGGCGCGCGCTCGGCTCCGGGACGCAGCCGATCGACTTCGTGGGACCGAGCGGCACGATCCCGCGGCTCTCCTACTGGAAGGTCCTCACGGGCCGGTTCCCGGCCGCCGCGGTGCGCGGCAAGGTCGCGATCATCGGGACCACGGCGCCGGTCCTCCAGGACATCCACGAGACAGCCACGAGCAAGGCGATGCCGGGGCCCGAAATCCAGGCGAACGTCGCCGCGACCGTGCTCGCGGGCGTGCCGTTGCGAAACGCCTCCGGGCTCGTCGACGTGCTGCTGATCCTGGCGCTCGGCCTGGCGATGCCGCTCGGCAGCCTGCGGGTGCACCGCTGGCGCTCGCTGCTCGATGCCACCGCGCTCGGGGTCGCGTTCACGGTGGCAACCCAGATCGCGTTCGACGACGGCCGGATCATCGCCTACGTCTATCCGATGCTCGCCCTCGTGCTCAGCACGCTGGGCACGCTGCTCGTGCTCTACGTCGGCGAGGCGATCGAGCGCGAACGGGTGCGCGACGTGTTCTCGCGGTTCGTCCCCGCCGACCTCGTCGAGGAGGTCCTCGCTCACGCCGACGAGGACCTCCGCCTCGGCGGCGTGGAACGAGACTGCACGGTCCTGTTCAGCGACCTGCGCGGCTTCACGAGCTTCTCCGAGACGCAGCCCGCCGCGAAAGTGATCGAGGTCGTGAACCACTACCTGAACGAGATGACCGAGGCGATCCTCGCCGAGGGCGGCACGCTGATCGCGTACATGGGCGACGGGATCATGGCGGTGTTCGGGACGCCGATCGAGCACGAGGACCACGCCGATCGCGCCGTGCGGGCCGCCCGCGCGATGGTCGGGGAGCGGCTCGGGCGGTTCAACGAGTGGATCGCCGAGCAGGGCTTCGGGCATCGCTTCGAGATGGGGGTCGGGGTCAACAGCGGCCAGGTGATGGCGGGCAACGTCGGCTCCGAGCGGCGCGTCGAGTACACCGCGATCGGGGACACGACGAACACGGCATCGCGATTGGAGTCGATGACGAAGGACAGCGGCGTGATGGTGTTCATCTCCGACACGACCCGCGAGCGGCTGCGCGCCGAGGCCGCCGCGCTCGAGCCCGTCGGCGAGGTCGAGATCCGCGGCCGTCACGCGAAGCTCGCGGTGTGGACGCTGCCGGGCGCCCACAAGCGGGCGCCGGACCCCCCGGCGGTGGAACCGGCACCGGAGCCCGCTGCTGGACGGTGATTGGAGGTCCCCACCCATCGGGTAGGCTCCGCAGCGCCGAGGCCGCAATGCTCCATCACAGCTCGATCACGCAGACATGCCGGACCGTCTCACCGCCGGTCGCGGCGAGGGCCCGCGCGCCCCGCGGACGCCGTCCCGACCCGCCCCGTCGCGGCGCGGACCGCCGGCCCCCGGTACGGAGCTGACCCGTGCGGGTCGATCTCTGCGGTGTACGGGGCTCGACGCCGGCCCCCGGCCCGGCGTACGAGCGCTACGGCGGGCACACCTCCTGCGTCGCGCTGACGCCGGACGGCGCCGCGCGCCCGACGCTGCTGCTCGACGCCGGCACCGGCCTGCGGATGGCGACCGGGCTGCTCGGCGGCGAGCCGTATCGCGGCACGCTGCTGCTGACGCACCTGCACTGGGACCATGTCACCGGGCTGCCGTTCTTCGCGGGCGGCGACCGCGAGGACAGCGAGGTCGCGGTCGTGCTGCCGGAGCAGCCGGGCGGCGGGGCGCTCGAGATCCTCGGCCGCGTGATGTCGCCGCCGTTCTTCCCGGTCGCACCCGACGGGTTGCGCGGCAGCTGGAGCTTCGACACGCTCGAGCCGGGGCCATCGAGGCAGGGCGGCTTCGAGGTGCTGGCGCGGGAGATCCCGCACAAGGGCGGGCGCACCTTCGGCTACCGCGTGACCGACGGCCGGGCGACGATCACCTACATGCCCGACCACTGCCCGAGCGCGCTGGGCGCCGGTCCCGACGGCTGGGGCGAGTACCACGACGCCGCGCTCGAGCTGGCGCAGGGCAGCGACCTGCTCGTCCACGACGCGCAGCTGCTGGCGAGCGAGATGGCGGCGGAGGCGAAGATGGGGCACTCCTGCGGCGACTACGCGGTCGCGCTCGCCGAGCGCGCGAGCGCTCGCGGCGTGCTGCTGTTCCACCACCGGCCGGACCGCACCGACAGCCAGCTCGACGAGCTCGCCGAGCGGTTCCGCGAGGAGCCGGCGGTCCGTCTCGCGCAACAGGGCGAGACGCTCTCGCTGTAACCGTCCGCGCTCGCAGAATCGGGCCTGCGGTGCGCGAGCGATCCGCGCCAGCAGAACCGGGCCTGCGGTGCGCGAGCGATCCGCGCTCGCAGAACGCGCCGTACGTGCGGCGCTGCAGGAACGCGCTGGGCCGGCGGCGGGGGGAGCCGCGCGCCGGCCCGTTGCGTCCGGACGCCCCTTACTTGATGAGCTTCGCCTTCGCGTTCAGGGCGTACCAGTGTCCGCCGAACTCGTCGGCGCCGACATAGCCGGTTTCGCCGGGCGCCGAGTCGCCGGTGTAGGTGTAGAGCGGGTGGCCGTTGTAGGTGACCTGGTGTGTGCCGCCGGAGAGCGTGATCGTCGAGAGCTTCTTGGCCTCGACGCCGGCGCCGGCGGTCGGTGTCCCGCTGACGGTCAGCGCGGGCCACACCGACGAGCAGCCGGAGATCGTCATGCACGTGTCCTTGTTCTTCTTGTCGTGCGTGAACTCGTAGAGGGTGAAGCCGGCGCCGTCGACGACGATCGCCCCGAGTTTCGTGGTGCGCAGTTCGACGGTGGCCGTTCCGGCGCTGCGGCCGTGGTGGCGGCTCGCCTGGGCCGCGGACACGCCGAACGCGGCTGCGAGCAGAGCCGCGAGCAGCATCGTTCCCGCTCTTCGCATCGTGGGTTCTCTCCTTCCGGGGGGATTCCGAAGCCGGGCTGCGCCCGGGCCGGGAGCGCCGCTTGCGGCCGCTCGCTGTGTGAGGACGCCACGGGCGCGGGAACCTTCCCGACGATCGCCGCGCGGCATGCGAACATCGAACGATGGACACGATCGACGTCTTCTCCGCCGCTCACGAGTACGACCCGGAGGACCCGGCCGGATACCGCGCCGGCGCGCTCCACCTGACCCGGCTGCTCGGCGCGAGCGGGCTCGCGGTCAAGTCCTTCGAGCTGCCCCCCGGGGAGACGGTGTGCCCGTACCACTACGAGTACGAGGAGGAGTGGCTGCTCGTGCTCGAGGGGACGATCGTGCTCCGCACGCCCGGCGGCGAGCAGGTGATGGGCGCGGGAGAGATCGCCGCGTTCCCGACGGGGCCGGCGGGCGCGCACAAGACGAGCAACCGCGGCGAGCAGACCGCGCGTCTGCTGATGTTCTCGAGCGCCCGCGAGCCGGCGTTCGCGGTGTACCCGGACAGCGACAAGATCGGCGCCTGGTCGGGGAGCGACGCCGACAAAGTGATGCTGTTCCGCCGCGACGGGAACACGGGCTACTACGACGGCGAGACCTGACGGTGGACGCCTGACGGCGACCGCTCGCGCCGGGCGGAGCTCCGCCGGCGCAGGCGTTCGCGCGGCAGGGCCCGGACCGTCGCCGGTCGGATCT
>CAWFQR010000004.1:0-33726 GCA_963818035.1 uncultured Solirubrobacteraceae bacterium | reverse complement strand
GGCCGGACCGGCGCCGAGCTCCCCGAGCAGGCCCTTGCCTCGATTGCCGCCTACTACGCCCGGGTCACGACTGCGGCGCGCCCGATGAACAGGCTGATCGCGGCAACGATGCTGGCAACGGTGGCGGCTCTGATCGTGGAGCTGACCGAAGGCAGGCACCCCCGCTGGTGATCGCGTGGCTCTCGCTGGTGCTGGCGGTCGCGGCGGTTGGCGTCGCGGCGACTCGCACCGTGCCGAGCGCGGTGCGGCTGGGGACCCGCCGCGACACGCCCTCGAAGCTCAGAGCGTGCTGGCGAGATCGGCTGTTGGCGCAGCACCTCTTCTGCTTCGCGTCGATCGCCGGCCTGATCGGCGTGCAGCTCGCCGGGAGCTGAGCGGCTCGGACTGTGCGACGATCGTGCAGGCGGGGTTCTGGGCTACTGGGGCTGCTGCTGGCCTGGTCGGTCTCGGCCGGCGGGCGCCGCCGCACCCGGAAGCGTTCGTGCGTGTCGATCAGGCCGGCTACCCGGCGACGGGGGCCAAGCGCGCGTATCTGATGTCGGCACCTCAGCGAGACGGGCATCGTCTTCACGTCCGCTGGAAGACGAAGCTGGGACGGTCGTGCTTCAGCGGCACAGCCGGCGCCTCCTCGGGCCCCTGGAACAAGGGCTCTTCCGGGCGATCTACCCCCTGGACTTCGACGGCGTCGCAGCGCCCGGCCGCTACACCGCTCGCGGTCGCCGGCGTGGCGCCGGCGACTCTCGCCGCAGCTTCCCGATCGGGCCGCCCGGCTCGCGCTGTACGCAGGCCGCTGCTCGGGAATGCGCTCTCCTTCTACGAGAACGAGCGCGACGGGCCCGAATACATCCCGTCCGTCCTGCGCACCGCTCCGGGCCACCTCAACGACGGTTCCGCGACCGTCTACGCGACGCCGAAGGTGAACGGCCACGGCGTGTTCAAGGGCGATCTGAAGCCGCTCGGCAAGACGATCGACGCCGCCGGCGGCTGGTGGGATGCAGGCGACTACCTGAAGTTCGTCCAGACGACCAGCTACACGGTCTCGCTGATGGAGACCGCGGTGCGCGACTTCCCCGCCCAGCTGGGAGCGGGCGCGCCGGCCGACTTGTCCGGCGAGGCCCGGTTCGGCGTCGAATGGCTGCTGCGGATGTGGGACGACCCGACCGGCACGCTCTACTACCAGGTCGGAATCGGCGAGGGCAACGCGACGATCGTCGGCGACCACGACATCTGGCGGCTGCCCCAGGCCGACGACGGCTTCGGCGGCGGACCCCGCTGACCGGTACATCCGCAACCGCCCGTGTTCCAGGCGGGGCCGGCCGGCTCGAGGTCAGCCCGAACCTCGCGGGTCGTGACGCGGCCGCGTTCGCGCTCTGCTTCCAACTGTTCCGCGCCAGCGACGCACCACTCGCCGACCGCTGCCTGAGGGCCGGCGAGCACGTCTTCGAACTCGCCGACACGTAACCGCAAGGCCATCTGCTGACCGCGATCCCCTGGGATTTCTACCCCGAGAACGAATGGCGCGACGACCTCGAGCTCGGCGCCACCGAGCTCGCACTCGCACTGAGGGCGAGGGCGTGGGTGGGACTCCGCCCTTCCGGCGGGTCTGGCCACACCGCATCCGGCCTTCTACCTGCCCAGGCGGCGAGCTGGGCCAAGGAATACATCAGGAAGAGCAGGAACAACGGGGAAACGTTCAACCTCTATGACGTCAGCGGGCTCGCCGACTCCGAGCTGGTGCGGGCGATGCGGGCGGCGGGCGAGCCGGCCCGGGCTGGCGGCGAGCGAAACGACGCTCATCGGCACGCTGCGGGGCGAGCTGGAAGGGGCCGAGACAGGCCGCCCGATCCCTTCGGGTTCGGCTTCCCGTGGGCCGAGGCCGACACGGCCTCACATGGGGACGGCCTCGCCGTGATGGCCGCCGAGTACGACTGGCTGACCGGGGAACGGCGTTCGCGGCCGACGAGATCCGCTGGCTGGGGAACGTCCTCGGCGCGAACGCCTGGGGCGCATCGATGATCGTCGGCGACGGAACGCGCTTCCGCATTGCATGCACACCAGGTCGCCAACCTCGTTGGATCGCTCGACGGATCACCACCGTCCTCGCGGGCGCGGTGGTCGAGGGGCCCAGCAACGAGCGCAGCGAAGGGTCGAATGGAAGGGATGCGGAAATGCCCGCCCGGCGGGGGCGACGCTTACGCACGCTTCGACGGCGGCGGCGCCGTCTTCGCCGACGAGTCGAAACCCTCCTTCACGACCGAGCCCGCGATCGACTCACCGCCAGCTCGATGCTCGCGTTCTCCTGGGGGCCGCGGGAGCACCCGCGAGCCGCGCTCGGATCGGGACGGCCGATCGCGGCCGGCTCTCTAGATGACGAGGCCGTGCCGGGTGACGTTCTCGGAGAGGACGTGGCTGTCGACGAACTGCAGGAGGTAGTCGGGGCCACCCGCCTTATTCCGCTCCCCGAGAGCCGGTTGCCGCCGAATGGCTGGCGGGCGACCATCGCGCCCGTGATCGGCCGGTTCACGTAGAGGTTGCCGACCGGCGATCGGGCAGCCAGCCTGGACGGTGCCGGGGTTGCGAGAGAACAGGCCACCCGTCAACGCGTACGGCAGCGCCCGACCCGGTCGAGCGCCTATCGAGCCCGGCGGCCGGCTCGATCGTGAGCAGCGGACCGAAGATCTCCTCGTGCAGCAGCGGCGAGTCCTCTCCCAGCCCCGTCACGAGCCCGGGCCTGCAGTACCAGCCGTTGCGGGCAGCTCGCCGCCGGCCTGGCTATGACCGACCCTGCTCGCGTGCGAGCCCGCGGTAGCGCTGACACGATCGCGCGCGTCGACGTCGATCAGCGGCCCGACGTCGGTCGCGAACTCATCCGCCGGGCCACGCGGAGCGTCTCGATCGCGCCGGCGAGGCGCTCCGCGGCGATCTCGGCGATCGCCTCGTCCACGATCACGCGCGAGGCGGCGGAGCACTTCTGCCCGGCGAAGCCGAAGGCCGAGCGCACGATCGCGGGCACCGCCTCGTCGAGGTCCGCATCGGAGTCGACGGTCACGCAGTTCTTGCCACCCATCTCGGAGACCACTCGCTTGATGTGCGTCTGCCCGGGGGCGACGCGCGCGGCGGTCACGATGATCTCCTGCCCGCCGCCGCCGAGCCGGTGAACGCGACGGTCTGCACACGGGGGTCGCCGGCGAGCGCCGCCCCGACGTCGCCCTCGCCGTGGACGAGCCCGCACGCCTCGGCGGGGACGCCCCCCGCCCCAGCGCCTCGACGACGGCCGCGCCGCACGCGGGCGACTGCTCGGCGGGCTTCAGCACGCGGTGTTGCCGGTCGCGAGGGCGGCGACCATCCCGCAGGGGATCGCGAGCGGGAAGTTCCACGGCGCGATCACCGCACACACGCCGCGCGGCGCCCAACGCATCGTGTTGCGCTCCCGGGGACGTCGAGCGTCGTCCGGGCCGCGGCCGAGCGCGAGCGCCCCGCGTGCGTAGTACTCGAGGTAGTCGATCGCCTCGGCGACGTCGCCGTCGGCCTCCGCCCAGGGCTTGGCGCACTCGCGCACGGCGAGCGCCGCCAGCTCGTGCCGGCGCTCGCGCAGGTCGGCAGCGGCCGCGCCGCAGCGCCGCGGCGCGGTCCTCGACGGGCGTGGCGGCCCAGCGCGGCGCGGACGCCGCGGCGACGCCGACCGCGCGGGCGGCGTCCTCGGGAGTCGTGCGCGGCACGAGCGCGACGACGCGCTCGGGTCGCCCGGATCGGTCGAGACGAGCTGCTCGCCCTCGCGTCGTGCCTCGCCGATCAGCGCCGGGACCCGCAGCGGAAGGAGCGCGTCGAGCTCCGCGCCCGCCGCGAGCAGCTGCTCTCGGACCTCGGCGCGGCGCAGCTCGAGCAGCGGCTCGTTGACGAACGGGCGCGGGGTCGCTCACGGCGCCGCCAGCAGCTCCTCGGGCGGGCGCCCGTCGGCCTGCTGGCGCAGAAAGCCCTCGTTCGCGGTGTTCTCGAGCAGGCGCCGGACGAGATACGCCATGCCGGCGACGAGGTCGCCGACCGGGCAGTAGGCGCGCACGCGGTAGCCGAGCTCGGCGAGCGCGCGGAGCAGGTCGTCGCCGAGGCCGTAGAGGACCTGGAACTCGACGTCGCCGGGCCCGCGGCCGGCCTGCTGCGGCCGCGACGATCGCGTGCGCGACCGAGCGCAGGTTGTGGGTCGCGATCGCGGGGCGGACGATCGGGCCGGCGCCGATCAGCAGGCGGGTCAGCTCCTCGAAGTTGCGATCGCTCTCGGCCTTGCGCTCGAACACCGGCGGGCGCCAGCCGTGCTGCGCCGCATCGACGACCTCGTGGTCCCAGTAGGCGCCCTTCACGAGCCTGACGACGAGCGGCTGCGAGCGCTCGGCGCCCCGCGCCCAGTCGAGCAGCCGGCCCGCGCAGCGCGGGAGAGTCGACCAGGTAGGCCTGCAGCACGACGCCCGCGCTCGGCCCCGCCGCGAACTCGTCCTCGGAGAGCAGGTCGAGCACGACCTGCGGACAGTCTCGCGCGAGTCGAAGGACTCCATGTCGATGTGCACGTGGGCGCCGAGCTCGCGCGCGCGACGCAGCAGCGGCCGCAGCCGCCGGCCGGCGTCCTCGCTCCCAGCTCCGGCGCCTCGGGACGTAGCAGCGGCGTCAGCCCCGAGACCTTGACCGAGAGGTTGGCGCGGGCGATCGGGCCGAGCGCGTCGCCTTCGAGCGGCGGCCGGGACGCGAGCTCGCGACACACGGCGCGAGCGCGTCGAGCCCTGCGGCGCAACGGGCGGCGTAGCGGTCGGCCTCCTCGGCGGTGACGGTCGCCTCGCCGAGCAGGTCGACCGAGCTCGCGGCGCCGAGCTCCCACAGCCGGCGCAGGGTGGGACCGGCGCGCTCCGGGGACTCCGCGGCGATGAATCGGTGCGCGACGTGGCGGACGCCGGCCGCGACCGCGGCGCCGAGAGCAGCGCGACCGGCCCGGGAGTCGCCCATCCGCATCGCCAGCCGCAGCGCGCCGGGACGCTCGTCGACGTCGCCGAGGAACCAGACGAGGTGCTCGGCGAGGTCCTCGGGCGAGCGGCAGCCGGGCGCCACATCGACGAGCCGGAGCATCGCCGCGCGCAACTCGGGGTCGCGGGAGGTGACGTCGATCGTCCTCTCGTCGACGGCACGGAGGGGGTTCCGCGCGGGGCCGGGAAGGACGTCGAGCAGCCGGCGACCGACCTCGATGATCTGCTGCTCGGCCGGCGCGGCGACGGCCATGCGCCTCCCTCGCCTCGGTTGGCCTCTGGCTGCGGTGATACCACAGCCGGCTCCGCCCTCGCCGTGGGCGCCGCCGCCGGGCCCGCCCCGGCCAATACAATCCGCCGTCCAGGGCGCGTAGCTCAGTGGGAGAGCGCTCGCTTCACACGCGAGAGGTCGCAGGTTCGAAACCCGCCGCGCCCATCGTCACGAGACTCGGTGGCGACCCGTACCCCCGGCCGGCGCCGAGCTGCGGGGCGCTCAGATGCTCGGCGAATCGGCCGCAGCTCGACGCCGTCAGCCACCTCTTGCCCGGCGGTGTCGGCGGTCAGAGCAGGGGCATCCAGCCGCCGCGCCGGCGCCAGGCAGGCGCGGTCGGCCGAGCGACGAGACCTGAGTCGAGGGCGAAGGCCGACTTCGGCGCCCACCCCCGAGCTACCCTTTGGGCCCGCGTACTGGGGTGCACGTTGGTCTGTCGAGCTGTGGCGCCGAGGTTCCCGAAGCAGCGAAGTTCTGCATGGAGTGCGGCGCGGCGCAGGAGCTCCGCTGCCCCTCGTGCGGCACCGTCTGCGCGCCCGGACAGAAGTTCTCCGGCGAGTGCGGCTCGTCGCTCTCCGCGCAACCCGCCCCTCCGAAGCCGCTCTCCGGCCCCGAGATGCGGCTGGTCTCTGTGCTGTTCGTGGACATCGTCAGCTACACGGCGCTGTCCCAGTCCGCGACCCCGAGGACGTACGCCGGCTGCTGGCGCGCTACTACGACCTCGCCCGAGCGATCGTCGGGCGCTACGGCGGCACGCTGGAGAAGTTCATCGGCGATGCGGTGATGGCCGTCTGGGGCGCCCCGGTCGCGCGCGAGGACGACGCCGAGCGAGCGGTGCGCGCAGCGCTGGAGCTGGTCGAGGCGGTCGGCGCGATGGGGGCGTCGGTCGGCGCGCCGACGCTGTGCGCTCGCGGCGGGATCGTGACCGGCCAGGCGGCGGCGCTGGACCGGCCGGGAGAAGCGCTCGTCGTCGGCGACCGCGTGAACGCCGCGGCGCGGACGCAATCGGCGGCGGAGCCGGGCACGGTCTTCGTCGACGACGTCACCCAGGAGGCCACGTCGCTGGGCGATCGCCTACGAGGACGCGGGCGAGCACACCGTCAAAGGCAAGTCCGAGCCGCTTCACCTCTGGCGCGCCGCGCGGGTGGTGGCCGGCGTCGGCGGCGCGCAGCGCGAGCGCGGGCTGACGGCGCCCCTGTCGGCCGTTACGGCCGACCTGCGCACGCTCAAGGACCTGGTTCCACGAGGCCACGGCCGGCGCCGGCGCCCATCTCGTCGCGATCACCGGCGAGGCCGGCGTTGGCAGTCCCGCCTGCTGTGGGAGTTCGACAAGTACGTGGACGGTCTCGCCGATCGGTCATGTGGCACAGCGGGCGCTGCCTCTCCTACGGCGAAGGAATCGCCTACTGGGCGCTCGCCGACATGGTCCGGCAGCGACTCGGGATCGCCCAGGACGCTCCCACCGACACCGTGGCGAACCGCCTGCGCGACGGCGTCGAGCGCTGGGTGCTCGACCCCGCCGACCGCGACTTCCTGCTGCCCCGGCTCGGGGTCCTGCTCGGTGTGACCGACCGTGAGCTGCCGCGCGCCGAGCTGTTCGCGGGGTGGCGGATGTTCTTCGAACGGCTGGCGGAGACGACGCCGGTGGTACTTGCCTTCGAGGATCTCCAGTGGGCCGACGAGGGCCTGCTCGCGTTCATCGAGCACCTGCTCGACTGGGCGCGAGAGAGGGCCGATCTTCATCCTCACGCTCTCCCGTCGAGAGCCGCGCAGCGCGGCCGGAGGGCTGGCCGCCGGGCCGCCCCGGCGCATCGCCGCTGCAACTCGGGCCGCTGCCCGGCGAGGCGATGGAGAGCTCCTCGACGCGCTCGTCGACGGGCTGCATCCACGGGCTGCGCGCGCAGGTGATCGACGCGCCGCGGGCATCCCGCTGTACGCGATGGAGACGCTCCGGGTGCTGGTCAGCCGTGGCCGGCTGCAGGAGCGTGGCGGCCGGTTGGTGGCGGACGGGAAAGCCCGGCGAGCTGGACGTGCCGGCGACCCTCGGCTCGCTGATCGCCGCCCGGCTCGATGCGCTCGCGCCGCAGGAGCGCCACCTGGTCCGGGCGATGTGCGTGCTCGGAGGCAGCTTCCCGCGGGCGGCGGCATCGTCGCTCGGCGAGCTTCCCGAGGCCGAGCTCGACGACGCCCTGGCCTCGCTCGTGGACAAGCAGGTGCTGGCTGTCAGCGCGGATCCCCTCTCCCCGCAGCGCGGCCAGTACAACTTCAGCCAGGGCCTGCTGCGGACGGTCGCCTACGAGATGCTCTCGCGCCACGAGCGCAAGCCGCGCCACCGCGCCGCGGCCGACTACCTGCGGCGGACGTTCCCGAACGACGGGGAGGAGGTATCCGAGGTGGTCGCCTCCCACTACCTCGACGCCTACCGCGCCGCTCGCGACGACGAGGACGCGCCGATGCTCCGGGGCGAGGCCACGACCGCGCTGCGGCGCGCGGCGCAGCGCGCGGCGACGGTCGGCGCGCCGGCGACGGCCGAACGGGCCTACCGCTCCGCGGCCGATCTGACCGAAGGGGACGAGCACCTGGAGCTGACGAGGGCGGCGGGCGAGATGGCGCTGCGAGCTGGGCACATCGAGCGCGCGCTGGAGCTGTTCGAAGGAGCTGCGAAGGCGCTCACGGGAAGCGGGCGACGGGACGAGGCCGCGGCGGTCGCCGCGGAGCTGGGCGAGACGCTGCACCGCCTCGAACGCAACGAGCAGGCGATCGCGACCGTCGAAAGCGCGGTGGCCGCGCTCGCGGGCGGCCCGCCGTCCGCGGAGGAGGCGGCGCTGCACGCGATCCTCGGGCGCGCACGCTCCTACGCGGGCGACGCCGACGGCGCGGAGGCGCCGCTGGCGCGAGCACTGGAGCTGGCGCGGCGGCAGGGCCTCGCCGACGTGGAGAGTCGCGTGCTCGCCGACCAGGCGCTGGGCGCCGAGCAGCGATGCGACCCCGGCACGGCCCGCGCCCTGCTCGCCGAGGCGATCGAGATCGCCGTCCGTGCCGAGCTCCCGGAGGAGCTGATCCTCGCTCGCGGGAACCTCGCGAGCCTCGGCTCGCAGTGGGACCTGCCGGAGGCGAGCGACCAGCACGCCGAGGTGCTCGCCCTCGCGCGGCGCAGCGGCGACCGCCTACGCGAGAGCATCGCCGTGGCCAACCTCTGCATGATGGACGTGCTGCGCGGTCGCTGGGACGAGGTGGAGGCGCTGGCCGTGCGCGTGCTCGATGAGCTCGAGGAGCGTCCCGGCGCCGAGTTCGTGCACGCGCCGCTGGCGATCGTCCGCGCGCTACGCGGGCGCCGGCAGCCCCACGCGAGAGCCTCGCGCAGCTCGATGGATGGGCGCGGGGCGACGACGAGGAGCTGCACGCGATGCAGGCCGCCTTCGCCGTCGTGGTGGCTCTCGCCGCCGACGAACCGGAGCCGGCACTGAGCTGCGGCGAGCAGATGGTTCGGGAGACGCTCGACACGCTCGGCGCCACGCACGACGCGTTCCGCACCGGCTGGCCCGACACGGTCGAGGCGGCTCTGGGATCAACAGGCCGGAGACCGCACAGTCGCTGCTCGCGCTGGTGGCCGACGGCCTCTCGGAGCGTGCGCGCCCGCCGTACCTGGCGGCCCAGCTGCAGCGACTCGAAGCGCTGGTCGAGGCCGCCGGCAAGAACCCCGACGAGATCGCTGTCGAGGCGGGATTGCAGGCCGCCGCCGACGGCTTCCGCGTGCTGCGCTACCCGTACTGGGTCGCACGCTGCGAGCTCGAGCTCGCGTCGTGGCTGCGCGAGCACGGCGACCCCGAGCGGGTGCGGGAGCTGCTCGACGACTCCGCCGCCGCCCTCGAGCGGCTCGGTGCGGCGCCGGCGCTGATCCGGGTCGAGGCCGAGCGCGGCGCCGGCGCCCGGCGGGGCGCCGTACCCGGCCGCTCGCGCGGAGCCGGCTGAGCGCAGCGCCACGGCGCGGCCGGATCGCGCCGGCGCCGACGAGCGCGACGCATCGAGCGGGTCCTCCTGCAATCATCTGATCAACGCGTCGGCGGGGGCTGACGGCGAGTGACATAGGCGGTGGGGGTGGGAAGTTGAGCACCTACGAGTACCGGGACCAGCGGCTGCATCCGGCGGCCACGGGCAGGCGCCGCATCACGTGGGGTTTGGCACTGGCGGGGCTGGTGGCCGCGCTGGTCTTGGCTCTGCCGAATTTGCGGAGCGATCGCGCATCCGCGCCGCCAAGAACCCGCGCGCAGCCGCCGGCGTCCACGGCGCGCCTGGCGCTGCCGGTCCGGGCGGAGCTGTCCAGCACGCTCGGCGAGCGGCCCGCCTACAGGATGGGCGCCGGTACGGGCGGAGTCCTGCATGCGCGCGGCGGCGGCATCGCCAGCAGCTTCTCCGCCACAGGGGTCTCGCTGCGCGCCGCGGACGGGCGCAGCGTGCGGCTCGCGCCGCCGATCGTCCACCTCGACGGCGCCCGGGCCGCTGGCTCGCGACCACGCCGCGAGCCGGCGGGAACCGCGCCGAGTACACCGACGGCGCGGTCAGCGAGTGGTACGCGAACGGCCCCTACGGGCTCGAGCAGGGCTTCACGGTCGCACGGGGGTGGCCGGGTGCGATCACGATCTCCCTCGCGCGCGACGGGAGCGGGCGAGCCGCGGCTCGCCGGCAGCACCGTCGTGCTCGGAAACGGGCTCCGCTACGGAGCGCTCTCAGCGCCTCGACGCCGCCGGGGCGACGGCTGCCCAGCCGGCTGTCGGTGTCCCGACGGCCGGATCGTGCTCGAGGTCGACGCCGCGCGCGCCCCGCTTCCCGGTCCGCCATCGACCCGTTCGTGTACGAGGAAACCCTTCAATACATCGGCACGCCGGCGCTCGGTGAAGAACCCGGCGGGGTCGCCGATCTCGCGCGGACGGCGACACGGCCGTGGTGGGCGCCTCTGAGCCCGCGCCCGGTGCCGTTATGTGTTCCAGCACGGCACGAACGGCCTCTGGACGCTGCAGCAGACGATCTCCCCCGGCGGCGCTGACGGGTACTACTTCGGCTCGCACGTGGCCCTCTCCGAAGAAGGGACGACGCTGCTCGTCTCGGCCGCGACCTCGGGCAGCATCGGCGAGATCTGGACGTACACGCTGCACGAAGGCACGTGGACCGCCCATGCTCACACGCTCGCGGACCCGATCCACACCAACCCGGGCTACGACCACGACAAACCGGGCTTCGACTTCGGCAACGCCGTTGCGGTGTCCGGGCAACGGGTCGAAAGCCCTCGATCGCCGACGAACCGCAGGACGCCGCGGTCCTCTATCACCGCGTCGGGTCCGAATGGAAAGAGTCGGAAGCCTTCTCGGACAGCTCGCCCGAACCGGACGAATACGCGATCGCGATCGCGCTCTCGGGCGAAGGGAACGCCTTCCTGATCGCCGCCCCCTCGCATGGTGCGGACGGCGAACGGGTCTACTCCTACGAGGAAGAAGACGGCAACCTCAACGCCTCCTCGTTCCCCTACGTCGCCTACGACGGCCAGCGCAACGTCGCCGTCGCGATCTCGAAGGACGGCTCCACGGCGCTCGCCGGCGAATACCTCCTCCGGCACGGCCCGCGTCTGGACCTGGAACGGCGCCTGGAACGAACAGGCGAAGCTGACAGAACCGGTCGGTCCCGGCGAGGAGGAATTCGGCTCCGACGTCTCGCTCTCGGCGTCCGGCTCGAAGGCCATGATCCTCGCCTTCGGCGGTGAAGGGGTGGTCGCATACGAGTACACCCGCACCGGCTCCACCTGGAGTCAGCAGGGCGAAGGGATCCAGCTGCCGTTCGACTCAGAATTCCGAAGCGCCTTCTACATCCCGGAAGCGGTGCTCTCGGCCGAAGGAGACACGGCGCTGCTGTGGGCGAAGTGGGGCGAGCAACCCGAGGTGGCCACCGACGTCGCCTCCGTCAGCCTCGGCCCGGTGGGGAACCTGGCGACGAAATCGGTGACCCTCAAAGGCACCGTCGATCCGGTGGGCGAAACGGTCAGCTCGTGCCACTTCGAAGACGGCGCCCTCGCTCTCCTACGGCTCCTCGGCCGCCTGCTCGCCCACGCCTTCGGGGTCGAGTCCGGTCGCGGTCACCGGGGCGCTGAGCGGCCTCGCGTCCGGGGACGGCGTACCACTTCCGCCTTGCCGTCACGACCCCGCACGGGACTATCGACACGCCGGACGCGACGTTCACCACCCTCACCGCCGTCGAAACGGCGACCACCAAAGAACCGTCGAAACCGGCGACCGCGACGCTCGGCAGCGTCAGCGCGACGGCGAGCGAAGGGGTCGGCACGGTCGCCGTCGGCTCCTACGGCGCGAACGTCGGCGAGCCACCCCTGCCGAGCTCGACCGGGGGCTACTTCGACGCGTACCGCTCGACCGGTTCGAGCTTCTCGCGGGTCGTGCTGAAAAGCGTGCGAAATCGGGACCGCGAAGGCGATGTGGGCGTACGGCTCGAGCGGCTGGGAACCGGTCAGCCCGCCGGCCACGCTCGAAGGCGGCTGCCTCGTCTTCACGGCGACGAACACCAGCCGGCCGTCGGTCTCGGAACTCGAAGGCTTCCGTTACAAACTCGGCGAGCCGGCCGGTCAGTTCGGGGAGTGCCGCGCGGCGAAAAACTCCGTCTATGCGGAATCCGCCTGCCTGACGGTGCATGAATCGAAAGGCCACGCCGACGGCAAAGGCAAATACGAATGGTACGCGACCCAGGGCGCATGCTTCGCTCAGAAGAAGCTGCCCAGTTCCCCGCGTCGAGCTGCAAAGAAACCGACGTGAAGAAAGGCAAGGCCGCGGGCAAATACGAACTGACCGACGCGGCGTTCACCGGAACGACCGGCCACGCCGCGGCTCCGCAAGCTCTAGGGCTCGTGGAAGATCGACGCCCATCCGGCACGAGCGAGGGCGAACTGTCACAGCCGGAAAAGGGCACGGAGACGATCACCCTCAGCGGCTGCGCCCAGAAAGGCACCGAGTGCAGCTCGGCGGGCGCCGCGAGCGGGACGATCGTGACGTTCCCGCTGGAAGTGATCGTGCTTCAGAGCGCGGAAGCCGGGCGGATCGAACTGGCGCTCGCGGCGGCGCAGTTCGCGAACTTCGCGTGCGGCAAAAACAGCTATGCGATCGAGGGCGCGGCGCCCGCACCGCTGACGGGCGCGGTCGATGTGATGAGCTCGAGGACGGAAGCCTCATTCACGGCGACGGGCGAGCAGTTGATCGACCTCTCGGGCTCCAACGAAATCTCCGCGAAGCTGATCATGAGCCTCACGACGACGAGCCGTCAGCCGCTCCAGGTGAACACGACCAAGGATCAGTAAAGACGCTCAGCGCACCGGCGCAACGATCGTCGCGCGCGCGGCGCCGGCTGCCGTGATCACCTCGAGCTGCACTCGCACGTGCACCAAGCGGCCTGGCCGAAGCGCCCGCCGCGCCGCCGCGCTCGGGTGCAGCGTGAGCACCACCTGCCCGGCGCCGACCGTCTCGCGCCCGGCGGCATAGCGGATCAGCTGAAGCGTGCACCTGCCGCCCCGGCGTCTGGTCGCCCTCGAGAAAGGCGGCGGACCACCGCAGCGTCCCGCCCGGCGAGACCGAGAGGGTCAAAGTGATCGCTCCGCTGCGACTCGAGGCCGCTCGCGCGCTCCGCACCCGCAGCTTCGGGGTGGGCACGAACGGCGTCGTTTCCTGATGGAAGGACAGCGTCCCGCCGCTCGGCGCCGGGGCAGGCACCGGCACCGCCGCGACCGAGTAGGACTCGGGTGACGGCCTGCGCGGGTTCGTATTCCCCGTCGCTGGCCTGTTCGGCCGAGATCGTGCAGATCCCGGCGGCGAGAGGGACGACGGCGCCCCCCTCGACGGCGCACACCGCCGGCGTCAGCGAGACGAGCGTGACGGGCAGTCCCGAGCTGGCCTGCGCCGCGGGTTCGTAGGGGGGTCCGCCGGCGAGTGCACCGGTCGGTGCGAACGAGGAGAAGCCGACCTGCTGGGGGGTCCGCTCGACCGTGAAGCTCAGCTGCGCTTCCAGGTAGCCGGGCTGCGCTGCCACGAGCGTGCAGGTCCCCGCCGCGAGCAGCGACACCTCACCGCCCGTCGCCGTGCACACCGCCGGCGACGCGGAGGCCACCGTCGCCACCTGGCCCGAGGCTTCCGCGACGGCTTCCTCCGCGGTCGCCCCCCCGCCGCGCGGGCGAGGGTGGAGGCGTGCGGAACACCAGCGGCGGCTCCAGGGCCCCGATCCCATGAAGCGTCCCGAGACCGGTGGGCCCGTCGTAACCGGGGCCGGCGACGCAGATCGCCCGCCCCGCGCAAGCGGCCGCCTGTTCTTCGGGGGTGCAACCACGGCCGAGCAGGCGGGCACATTCTCCGTTCGTGCCGGTCGTCACGTCGTGCAGCAGCGCCGTATCGCGGGACGCGTCGGCATACAACGTCTGCGCCGGGTAGGCGACGCCGTGTGCGCCACCGGCGAGCGCGTAGGCCGCCGCGACCAGTGGCGCGCCGACGCTCGTCCCCCAGAGTCGCCGCCACCCCGGCTTCGCCCCGGCGCTGTCCTTGGTCGGTCGTACACGGCCACCCCGGGGTCGGGCCCCGCGATCGCCGCGACGTCGGCGACGGCTCGCTGCCCACCGCAGCCGACGGCGTCCCAGGACTGGCAGTTCCAGCTGCCATGAGGGCGCGCCGAACAACGTGCTGCAGCCGCTGCCGCCGCCTTCGGCGCTCGGTTCGAGCTGATCCCAGACGCGCTCGCCCTGCCATTCGCCGGCCGCGCCGAGTTCGAGCGTGGTGCCGCCGACCGCGATCACGTCCGGGGAGGACGCGGGATATTCCGGCCGCCCGCGTTCGGGTTCGGGAGAGCCCCAGTTGAAGATAGCCCGTGTCGCCGGCCGAGGCGGTGATCACGATCCCCGGATGATCGAACGCGGCGCCGCCGCCGGGCGCTTGCGCCGGCTCGCCTTCCCCCCAAGAGATCGAGATCTCCCCGGCGCCGAGCCGCGCGGCGGTGTCCGTCGCTTCTTCGAACGCCGGGAGGGAGGCGGAGCGCGCCTCGACCAGCAGCAGCGCGCATCCCGGGCACACCGCGTGGCCGACCTCGACGTCGAGCGAGCTCTCGAGCGGCGCTTCGCCTTCGACGGGGGGCAGCGGATGCGGCCGTCCTTCGCCGTTGACGATCTGCGGACACGAGCTTTCGCCGGGACACGCTTCGAGCCCGAATTCACGGTCGTAGTTCGCGAGGTCCTTCCTGATCGTGGGGTCGCCGCCCGCCGTGACGATCGCGATCGTCTGCGGCGAGACCGGTGTCGCCGGGAGTTCGTAGGCGTCGTGCAGGTCCTGCGGGCGCAGCCCGTAGCACCCTTCGCTGGCGAGGGGGATGCGGCATTCGGGCGTCTCTGCGGCTCCCGCTGACGGGACGGCGACAGCCGCGGGTCCGGACCCCCCGCCGTCGCCCTCGACGGCCTCGAGCGCATGGCAGCGAGGGCGGCCTGCACCGCCCGGGCGGGTAGACGGCTGGCACCCCGTATCCCCGTGGGAGCGGCGCCGCGGTGCCGCGTGAGCCGCGGCCACGCCCCACCCGAGCGCGTAGACCATCGCTGCGAACAGGCCCGGACGCACACGGCCCGACCGCGCAGGCCCGCCGGTCGCCGGGGCAGGTTCCCCCTCGACATCCACGGCTCCGGCACTCCAGCGCCGTGCCCCGCGCGTGTCACGTGTCCACGGAGGCGCCCGCCCGAAGCATCGGGCTGGCTGACGCAGCAGTTCGTGTGGGCGCGACGGGTCTCGCAGGCCGGTGGCGCTGGGCGATCGGTTGTCGGTGCTCGTCCGCCGCTAACGCCGGGTCGTCGGCGTGCATCGCTCGGCGCTCGCGCTCGGCGATCCCCTCGGTGGGCGTATAGTCCGGCCCGCGATGCGCATCTACCACCGCGAGCACGCCGGCCGCCCGCGGCGCGCGGCGTGGTCGCTCGAGGAGGCGGGGCAGGGACGACGAGGTCGTGAAGACGACGACCAAGGAGGGCAAGAACCCGGATCACCGGGCGCGCCACCCGCTGGCAGGTGCCGGTGCTCGACGATGGCGCCGGGTTCGTGTTCGAGTCCGGGGCGATCGCCATGCACGTCGCCGAGTCGTTCCCCGACGCCGGCCTGATCCCGCCGCCCGGCAGCCATGAACGTGCGCTCGTCTACCAGTGGGTGCTCTACGATCCCGCTGAGATGGAGCCGCCGCTCGTCGAAGCGCGATGTTCGTGTAGGCCGACCCGGAGCGCTCGGCGAAGGCGCGAAGCCGCTTCGACGAGCGGGCCGACGTGCTGGCCGCCGCGCTTGGCGACCGCGACTACCTCGTCGGCGGCTTCACGGTTGCCGACATATGGTCGGCCGGCAGTCAAATTGACGCCGGATCGGGTTCGCGGACGAGATCCCGGCGAGCCGCGCACGTACATGTCGCGCCTCGAGGAGCGGCCGTCGTACCAGTGGGCGCTCGAGCCCACTCGCCGCGAGGCCACGGCTCGTGGTCAGGCGATCCGGGGCTGGATGCACGCGCAGAGCCGACTTCCCGCCCGCGAAGCTGCCGCTCTTGACCGGTTTGGCCTTCTTCGTGCCTTCGGTGAGGCCGCACGTGGGCCCGCCGGTGAACGACTCGTCACAGATCCCGCGAGCGGCGAGCTCAAGCTGAACGGACCGCCTTCGATTGCGCCTTCGACCGGAACAGAGGCGGCTTCGCTGAGCGGAACGCGAGCGACCCGTGCGAAGCCGGGCCCTCCTTGAGCCACTTGACCAGCAGCGAGACCCCGGTCGTCGTCGGTTCCGAGGCGAGGCTCGACAGCGCCGAGCAGCTCACTTCTTCGGTCGTCTTCATGTGCGCGACGAATGTCCCGCTTTCGATCGGCCCCGGGCCACCGCATTCCTTGAGCTCGCCTTTCAGGGTGACGGCCTGCACATGCGGCGTTTCGCTATTCCGGGGAGAGCTGATCATGCGGGCGTCTATCCACAGACGTCTGCGTTCGGCGGCGTCCCTTTTCTTCGGTTTGCCTGCGAGTTGGGGCCGTCAGTTCGACCGGCTCGCTAGGTTTGCTCGTGGCTTCCGCGTCGGTGCTCGTCACCGTCACGCATAGGGCGTGTTCGGTTGGACCGGCCCGAGGTTCGCGGCGGTGCCCCTCTGGTGGCGCTGAGCTCGGACGGCCCCGGCGCGACCGGGCGCCGTCACCGTCGAGGAGGTGATCAGCCGGAGGTCACCGGTTCGCGTCCAGACGCCGACATCCCCAGGTATTCGCTGTTGCCGGATTGGCGAGGTACCATCGCTTCGACACCGCTCGGCGCGGCGGGCGGCTCCAGCGGCGGTTTGCCCGTCGTCAGGTAGGCGCATCCGCCGGCTCGATAGTCGATCCCCGTGAGCGTCGGTCTCTTCGAAGGTCGGCGAGCCTCGCGGCGCTTCGGGCTTGGAGTGGGACCATTTCACCGAACCATGTCCATTCGACGCTTGCCGTTCGCTTGTTTCTGGTTTTTTGTCCGCCACCGCCGCGTCCGCCTCCGCCGCCAGCGTCGACAGCTCCACGGTCCCCACCGGTAACCGCTGGCCGCGGATCCCGCGACGAACGATTCCTCCTGGATCCCTCCGCACGAGTGTCCGAGCATCGAGCAGCCGCCCGCTGATCGAGCACCAGCTGGATTGGGGCCCGGCTTGGGCCGAAAGCGACCGCCGAGCGGACGACGGCCGTAGCGGCGGCGCCGAGGACGGTGCGGCGGACGTGGGGTCAGATCGCTCCCCTCGCTCGTGACGGCTCGCGGCTCAGACTGCCCGCGGCGCCAACGACGACCAGCAACACGCAGCGATCAGCGCATCCACCTGCTCCGGGCGAGGATGAACGTTGTTTACGCCTCTCTGCGGAGAACGAGTGGTGGCTCAGCGCCGCGAGGCACAGCCACCAGGGCACCGGTCGCGGCGGCGCAGGGGAAGTCGCCGCGCGGCCCGCACCCAGCGCGTCGAGGCAGCAGCATCGCGATGAGCGCGCCGCCGAGGGCAGCATTGACAAATCCTATGGAGCGGTGGTCCGCTCCCGGCTCGGGCGATGCCCGCTCCCGCCGAAGCCGAGATCCGGAGGCCAAGCTTGCAGCGGGTCCACCTCCTTGACGGCGACGCCGCGGTCGGCTCGCTCCGAGGCGCAGGGAGGCCGAGCCGCCGAAGGGCACTGCCGGCGTTGTCGCGGCGGCGGCGCCGCGTCGGACCCGAGCATGACCTGGCCGGCGGGTACTCCCGGCGGCGGCGACCGCACCGACACCAGCGTCGGCAGCGGCCGGGATGGAGCACGAGCGCCGCCCGTCGAGGCCTGCCGCAACAGCCCCACCGCGCAGCGCCACTGCATGGGCCACCGCGCTGGCTTCCAGCAACGCGCCCCTCGTCGCCGGGCTGGCCGGCCCTGCCTCGGTGGCGTCGCAGCGCGGCGCCGTGGACTGCCCTCCAGGGCTGGCGGCGTGACCGCCGGGGTCTTGCTTGGCCAAGGTGGCCGCGGCCGCGCCTGGGGATTGCCCTGCTGACGGCGACCTCGAGGACCCCCGCGCGGTGGGCCGCAGGACTGGGGCCGTGGGCCGCGCTTCCGGCGCTCCGACGCCTGATGCTGGGTTGCCCTGGAGCAGGGCGCCGACAGCGACGACACGACGCTCGTCCGACAGCCAGCGACATCCTCGCCCTCGACGGCGCTGTCGGCGGCGAGCTCCGCATCGACGGGCGCGGCGGCGCCGGCGCCGGCGGCCGGAGCGACGATGGCGGGCAACGCCGGCGTGACGGTCGTCGCCGTAGGGAGCTCGCCGACGGCACGCGCTCCAGCGCCGCCGCCCCTGCGGGGGCCGGCTGCACGCCGATCAGCGCGACCGCGACCGCCGCCTACGCGCAACGCGCCTGTCCGCTTCGATCTCCAGCTCCGCTCTGGAAGACGAAGTGCATGCGGTCACCACCACAGCACCTGCCTCGGCCTGCAAGATCAATGGGACCTTTGCGTGAACCGGCGCCGTGCCCGGGTTAGGCGACTGACAGGTGTCCAATCCAGTGTATGGGTCAGCTCCCATCGCCACCGGAACGTTGGCTCTGCTCACGCGCCCGGCATGCCGCGCGTGCGTGGACTGGCTCGAGCGGGTTGCGCCCGATGCGCTGTGCCTGGAGGAGACCAGGCTCCGAGCGACGCCTTCCCGCGACGCCAGCGAGACCTCGGCTACCAACGTCCGCCCCGCACGGTGACGGCCGCTGGAACGGCGTTGCGATCCTCTCCCGCGTCGGCCTCGCCGACGTCAGCGACGGTGGCCGCCGAGCCGGGTTCCCGGACCCGGAGTGCCGCCCGATCGCGGCGCGACCTGCGGCCCGTGCGCATCTGGTCGGTGTACGTGCCCAACGGCCGCAGCCTCGACTCCGCACTACCAGTACAAGCTCGCCTGGCTGGAGGAGCTGCGGCGACCTTGAGCTGAGCTGGCGACCGCGGCCAGCTGCGGTGTGCGGCGACTTCAACGTTGCCCCGAGCGACGCCGATGTCTGGGACCCCGCCGCCTTCACCGCTTCGACGCACGTCAGCGAGCCCGAGCGGCACGCGCTGAGCGACCTGTTGGCTTGAGGCCTGGAGACGCCTTCAGCGCGGGCCGTAGGGCGCAGCTCTACACGTATTGGGACGATCGGGCGGGTGACGTTCCCCAGAGGGCCAGGGATGCGGATCGACCTGTCCCCCTCTGGACACGCTCGCTATGACCGTATGCGTTCGTCGACCGCGACGCTCGAAAGGGTCAACCCTCCGACCACGCCCCCTTGGTGGTCGACGTCACGACCTAGCGGCGCACCGCGGGTCGTTCGCCGGCGAAGCGGCTGAGGTCGGCGACGACTTCTGCGCGTGACCTCCCCTGGGCGCGCCAGCCGTCGAGGCGCACCGGCAGTTTCTTGAGCTGGTTGATGAACAGCGATTGACGGGCGCAGGAGCGCCGGCGAGCTCTATGTTCGGGTAGCGAGCCAGCGTTTCCTCGATCAGGATCCGCAGCTCCAGACGCGCGAGCGCCGTGCCGAGGCAGAGTGACGGCCCCCGGCACCGAACGCCTGGTGTTCGGGGTTGCGTTCGACGTCGAAGCGGTCCGGGTCCTCGTAGCCCGTCTCGTCGCGGTTCGAGGACACGTACCACATCACGACCTTCTCGCCCTCCTTGATCTGCCGGCCGTGCAGCTCGGTGTCCCTCATCGCCGTGCGCCTGAAGTGGGCGAACGCCGGGAACATCCGCAGCGCCTCCTCGACCGCGCCCGGAACCAGCGACGGGTCGTCGAGCAGCAGCTGCCTCTGCGCCGGGTCTTCCATCAGCGCGCGCATGCCGCTGCAGTACGTCGCCTTCGTCGAGTCGTTGCCGGCCGCCATCAGCAGGAAGAAGCCCATCACGATCTCGTGCTCCTCGAGTTTCTCGCCGTCGACCTCGGCGTGCACGAGCACGCTCGTCAGGTCGTCGCGTCGGCTGCTCGCGCCGCGCGGCGATCAGCTTCCTGCAGCGCTCGAAGATCTCCGGTAGGTCTTTCTCGACCGCGCCCTCGAAGCCGTCCGGGTTGAGGTCCGGGTCGGCGGCGCCGAGCGTCGAGTTCATCAGCCTCGCCCAGATCGCGTCGTCGTCCTCGGGGATGCCCATGAAGCTGCCGATCACGCGCGCGACGACCGGCTGCGCGACGTCGCTGACGAGGTCCGCCGTCTCGCGGCCCTCGAGCCGGTCGAGCACGCGCCGGCGTGATCGCGCGGATCGCGTCCTCGTGATCGGCGATCCGCTTCGGCGTGAAGCCGCGCTGGAAGAGCGCCTTGAGGCGATCGTGCTTGGGCGGGTCCATGCCGATGAACATCGCTCGCGCGAGCTCGAGCGGGAAGCCGGCCGCGGCGGCGAGCACACCGCCGAGTTCCGAGGAGTACGTCTCCCAGTCGCGGCTGACGGTGTGGATGTCCTCCGCGGTGGTGACCGACCAGAAGCCGGCCTCCTCCGGGAACTCTTCGAACTTCTCGGTCCAGTGGATCGGGCACTTCGCCCGCATCTCCTTGAACGCCTCGAGCGGCGGGCCGTCACCCACAGTCCTCGCTCGGTCAGTTCGACGCTCTCGATGTCCCGCTCTACATCACGCTGACTTGCCATCTGAACCTCCCGGCGCTCGCTGGAGGGAGGCGCGGATAATACTGGCTGGCTGGCCAGTTTTGTGTGCCGCGACCCGCCCGCGCCGTCACCGCCCTGCACATCCGCTTCACACCCGCGTCCAGCACGATCGTCAGACTGCCCGCCGATGCACACCGGCTCAGCCCAGCCGAACGTGCCGGGCCGTGGCATCACCGCCTCATACGGCCTCCGCTTCTGGGCGATCGTCGCGCTGATCGGCGTCGGCGCGGGGCTCGCCGGCGCCGCCCTGATCGCGCTGCTGCGTGCGGTCCAGCACCTCGCGTGGAACTACTCCTCGGGCTCCTTCCTCGCGCCGTCGAACGCGTCTCCGGTGCGCACCGCGTGATCGTGCTGACGATCGGCGGCGTCGTCGCGGGGGCGGGCGCGCTCGCGCTCGCGCGGCACCTGCCGGCGAGGTCTCCGAGGCGCTCTGGCTGCGCGGCGCGCGCGTGCCGCTGCTCCCTCATCGCGCGCGCCGTGCAGTCGATCGTGATCGTCGCGCTCGGCGCCTCGCTCGGCCGCGAGGCCGCGCCGCAGCAGACCGGCGCCGCATGGGCGAGCACGCTCTGCGACCGCGCGCGCTCCCCGACTGGCAGCGGCGGCTGCTGGTCGCCTGCGGCGCCGGCGCCGGCATGGCCGCCGTCTACAACATCCCGCTCGGCGGCGCCCTGTTCGCGCTCGAGGTTCTGCTCGGCACGCTCACCCTGCCCCTCGTGCTGCCCGCGCTCGCCAGCACCCTGATCGCCACCGCGGTCGCCTGGATCGCGCTGCCGCACGCGCCCACCTACGAGATCCCGCACTACGAGCCGCACGCCTCGCAGATCGTGTTGGCGCTGCTCGCCGGGCCGCTCGCGGGCGTGGTCGCGGTCGCCTGGATACGGCTCGTCGCCGCGCCCACAGCCTGCGCCCGCGCGGGCGCTGCCGCGGATGCTCGCCCCGCTGCTCGTGTTCGCCGCGCCTCGGCGCCCTGGCGATCGCCTACCCGCAGCTGCTCGGCAACGGCAAACCGGTCGTCCAGCTCGCGCTCGACGCGCAGATCGGCGCCGGGCTGCTCGCGGTCCTGCTCGTGCTGAAGCCGCTCGTGACCGCCGCCTGCCTGGGCTCGGGCGCGCCCGGCGGCCTGTTCACGCCGACGCTCGCGATCGGGGTGCTGTTCGGCGGCCTGCCCGGCAAGGCCTGGTCGCAGATCTGGCCCGGCGCGCCGCTCGGCACCTACGCGATCATCGGCGGCGCGGCCGTGCTGGCGCCTCGATGCAGGGACCGCTTGCGGCGATCGTGCTGCTGCTCGAGCTGACCCATCAGGCCGACGCGCTGATGGTCCCGATCCTGCTGGCGGTGGTCGGCGCCACGGTCGTCGCGCGGGTCGCGGGCGCGCCCTCGATCTACTCGGCGCGCCTCAGCGGTCGTCGGCGAGGACGTCCAGCCGCCGTCCGACCGCGAGCTGCTGCCGCCGAAGCTCGAGCAACCGACGTCGCCTCACCGACCTCGGGGCTCGGGCGCGCCCCGTGCGCAGGCGGGCGCTAACGCCGGGTGCGGCTCCCCGCTCCGCCCGCCGCGCCGGCAGGCGCCCTGGCGCGCCGCAGTCAGCGCGCCCCGGTGCGCGCTAGAAGCGCTCGAGCACGAGCTCGATCGCGCGCGTGCCGAACTCGACCGCGTCGACGGGGAGCCGCTCGTCCGCCGCATGGATCAGCTGCATGAAGCGCATCCCGGCGGGCATCTGCATCGGCAGGAAGCCGTATGTCTGGATGCCCAGCCGCGAGAAGAAGCGCCGTCGGTGACGCCCGGTAGCAGCATCGGGACCGGCCGCGCCGCGGGGTCGAGCTCGCGCAGCATCGCCGGCCAGCATCTCGAACATGCCCATGTCGGGCTCGGCCGCGACGGGGTCGTGCGGATCACCTCGAGCTCGACTCGACCCCGGCGAGCGCCGCAGCTCGGCGAACACCTGCTCGGGCGTCGAGCCCGGCAGCAGCCGGCAGTCGAGCTCGAGCGCCACCTCGCCGGGGATCACGTTGATCTTCTCCCCGCCCGCGACGATCGTCGGGCTGGCGGTGTTGTGAAGCAGCGGGTCGAAGATGCGGCCGCGCTCGCCGAGCGCGGCGAGCACGCGGTCGGTCAGCGCGCGGGCGCAGCAGCCCGCGCAGCGGCACCGCCAGCGGCCCCGGCAGCTCGGCGGCGATCGCCTCGATCATCGAGCGCGTCACCGCCGGGACGTGGACCGGCAGCCGCCGCCGATCGAGGCGCTCGAGCAGACGCCCGAGCGTGCCCATCGCACCGCCGTGCACCGGCATCGAGCCGTGCCCGGCCGGCCCGCGCAGCGTCGCCCGCGTCCAGCACACCTGCTTCTCGGCGACCATGATCGGGTAGAAGGCCCGGCCGGCGATCTCCATCGGGAAGCCGCCGAACTCGCCGATCGCGTAGCGCACGCCCTCGAACAGCTCCGGGTGCTCGCGCACCAGGAACTCGGCGCCGAGCGTCGCTGCCCGCCTCCTCGTCGGCCATCAGGCAGAGGATCACGTCGCCGGGCGGCCGGCGGCCGGCCGCCTTCGCGCGCATGAACGCGGCGAGCATCATCGCCACGCCGCCCTTCATGTCGAGCGCGCCGCGGCCCCAGATGAAGCCGTCGTGGACTCTCGCCGCCGAACGGCGGGTGGCGCCACTCGCCGCGCGCCGCCACCACGTCGACGTGGCCCTGCAGCAGCAGCGGCGGCTGCGTGCCCTCGCCCGGCAGGCGCGCGATCAGGTTCGGGCGCTCGGGTCGGAGCCGAGCAGCCTGACCTCGCAGCCGAGCTCCTCGAGCAGCCCGCGGATCCACTCGATGCACTCGCGCTCGTTGCCGGGCGGGTTGGTCGTGTCGAAGCGCAGCAGGCGCGCGAGCAGCTCGGCCGGGCGGTCCTGGATCGCGCCTCGGCGGCGCGTCGGCGACAGCTCATCGGCACAGTCACCGCCGATCCGCGCAGCCGCGTTGCAGCGCTGTTTGCGCCGCGCGAGCTGGTAACACTACGACAATGGCCCGCTCGATGTGGACCGGCGCGATCAGCTTCGGCATGGTCACCGTGCCCGTCAAGCTGTACAGCGCGATCAACCGCAAGTCGGTCCGCTTCCACCAGCTCAACGGCAAGACCGGCGTGCGCATCGCGCAGAAGCGCGTCGACCCCTCGACCGGCGAGGAGGTCCCCTACGAGGACATCGTCAAGGGCTATGAGATCGCGCCCGACCGCTACGTCGCTGATCGAGCCGGGCGAGCTCGAGGCGATCGCGCCGAAGAAGACCAAGGCGATCGAGATCGAGGAGTTCGTCGAGCTCTCGCAGATCGACCCGATCTACTACGACCACCCCTACTACCTCGCGCCCGGCCCCGGCGGCGCGAAGCCCTACAAACTGCTCGTCGAGGCGATGCGCGAGACCGGCAAGGTCGGGATCGCGCGGGTCGTGATCCGCTCCAAGGAGGCGCTCGTCGCGCTGCGCCCGATCGGCGACGCGCTCGGCATGGCGACGATGATCTTCGCCGACGAAGTGCTCCCGCCCGAGCGCCTCGACGAGATCAAGGAGGCCGAGGAGGTCAAGACGACCAAGCGCGAGCTCGACATCGCCAAGCAGCTCGTCGAGTCGCTCGCCGCCGACTTCAAGCCGGAGCAGCTTCAGCGACGCCTACCGCGAGCAGGTGCTCGAGATGATCGAGCGCAAGGCCCAGGGCAAGGAGATCGCGGTGCAGCCCGAGCCCGAGGAGGACGCCGCGCCGGCGCCCGACCTGATGGGCGCGCTGAAGGCGAGCCTCGAGGCGGTGCAGGCGCGCGAGGGTCCGACGGCGCGGCCGCGAAACCGAAGCGCAAAGCGCCCGCCAAAGCCGCCGCGAAAAAAACGGCAGCCAAAAAAGCGCCGAAATCCGCGGGCGCCAAAGGCCGAAGCGCAGCCGGCGAAAGCGACGCCAAGCGCGAGCATCGCGCGGCAACGGATCGCACCGCGACATGGCGAGCAGAGCGCACGCCTCGACGGGCAAAGCGACCGGCCTGAGCGCGAGCGTCACGCCCGCGAGGGCGCGAGTGATCGGCGCGGCAAGCCCGACGGCGTGGAGCGCGAGCCCGTCGGCTGAGGCAGATCCGCGCCGCTTCGACTCGACTGAGCGATGGCCGGCAAGCTCGGCGCTACGAGCGCAAACGCGACTTCGCCGACGACGCCGGAGCCCGCCCGGAGCGGAAGGCGACGCGCGCGAGAAGCTGCCGCGCTTCGTGATCCACGAGCACAGCGCGCGTCGCCTGCACTGGGACCTGCGCCTCGAGCGCGACGGCGTGCTCGTCTCCTGGGCGGTGCCGAAGGGCATGCCCGAGGAGCCCGGCGAGAACCGCTTCGCCGCGCACACCGAGGACCACCCGTCGAGTACCTCGACTTCCACGGCGAGATCCCGAAGGGCAACTACGGCGCGGGCACGATGACGATCTGGGACCACGGGCACCTACGAGACGCTGAAGTGGGAGCCGCGCAAGGTCGAGGTGCGGCTGCACGGCGAGCGCCTGGACGCGCGCTACGCGCTGTTCCCGATCGACAAGGAGGATCCGCCGAAGGACTGGATGATCCATCGCATGGACCCGCCCGGCGACGCCGAGCGCGAGCCGATGCCGCGAGCGGATCGTGCCGATGCTCGCGCGCTCCGGGCAGCTGCCGGCCGAGGACTCCGCCTGGGGCTTCGAGATCAAGTGGGACGGCGTGCGCGCGATCGCCTACTCGACGCCCGGCGAGCTGCGCCTGGAGAGCCGCAACCTCAACGACATCACCGACAGCTATCCCGAGCTCGCGCCGGCTCGGACGCGACCTCGGCTCCCACCAGGCCGTGCTCGACGGCGAGATCGTCGCCTTCGACGAGGACGGCGGCCGAGCTTCGGCGCGCTGCAGTCGCGCATGCACGTCGGCTCGCGCGAGGCCGCGCGCGCGGCTCGCGAAGGCGACGCCCGTGACCTACATGATCTTCGACCTGCTCTGGCTCGACGGGCACTCGCTGATGGCCCTGCCCTACGCCGAGCGCCGCGCGCGCCTGAGCGAGCTCGCGCTCAGCGGCGAGAGCTGGCAGACGCCCGAGCACGTCGTCGGCGACGGCCGGGCGCTGCTGCGCGCGAGCGTCGAGCAGCGCCTCGAGGGCATCGTCGCGAAGCGCCTGGACTCCGCCTACGTTCCGGGCCAGCGCGCCGGCAGCTGGATCAAGATCAAGACGATGGGACGCCAGGAGTTCGTCATCGCGCGGCTGGCTGCCCGGGCAAGGGCCGGCGCAGCGAGACGATCGGCGCGCTGCTGCTCGGCGTCTACGAGCCCGACGGCGCGCTGCGCTACGTCGGGCGCGTGGGCACCGGCTTCAGCGACGCGGAGCTGACGCGCCTGGGCAGGCGCGCTCGCGCCCGCTCGCCGGGCAGGACTCGCCGTTCCAGACGCGGCGAGCGGCCGCCCCGCGAGGCGGTCTTCGTCGAGCCCAGCTCGTCGCCGAGGTCGAGTTCGCCGAGTGGACCTCGGCAGGGAACATCCGCCACCCCTCCTACAAGGGACTGCGCGAGGACAAGGACCCGCGCGCCGTCGTGCGCGAGGACCCGCGCGCGGGCCGCCCGCCGAGCATGCCGCGCACAGGCGCGCGCGACGCCCGCCGGCGGCGCCCGGGCGAAGCCGGCGGCGCGGCCGAAAGCCAGCCGCCGAGAAGACCGGCGCAGCGAAGAAGTCGCTCGCGCGCCAGCGGTCACACCACGGGGCAGGCGCGCGGCGACGATCGAGATCGAAGGCCGCGAGCTGAAGCTCTCGAACCTCGCCAAGGTCCTCTACCCCGAGGCCGGCTTCACGAAGGGCGAGGTGATCGACTACTACGCCGCGATCTCGCGAGGTGCTGCTGCCCCATCTCTCCGGCCGCGCGCTCACGGTCACGCGCTGGCCCGACGGCGTCGAGGCGAAGTCCTTCTTCCAGAAGCAGTCGCCCGCGCACCGGCCCGACTGGGTGCGGACGGCGACGCTGCCCGCGGGGGCCAAGAAGATCGACTACACGCTCGCCGACGACCTCGCCGACGCTGGTCTGGCTCGCGAACCTCGCGGCGATCGAGCTGCACACGCCGCTCGCCCGCGCCGAGGCGACCGACCGCCCGACCTCGATGGTCTTCGACCTCGACCCGGGCGCGCCCGCGGACGTGATCGACTGCGCGCGCCTGGCGCTCCAGCTGCAGGGGCCTGTTCGAGCAGCTCGGCCTCGAGTGCTTCGTCAAGACATCGGGCTCGAAGGGCCTGCAGGTCTACGTCCCGCTGAACGTCGACGACGTCGACTTCGCCGCGACCAAGACCTTCTCGAAGGCGGTCGCCGAGCTGTTCGAGCAGAGCGAGCCCGAGCGCGTCGTCTCGCGGCAGACGCAAGACGCGCCGCGAGGGCAAGGTGCTGATCGACTGGAGCCAGAACGACCGCAACAAGACGACCGTCTGCGTCTACTCGCTGCGCGCCCGGCCCCGGCCGACCGTCTCCACGCCGCTGGAGTGGGACGAGGTGGCGCCGCCGCCGCAGACGGGGCGACCCGGCGCGGCTCACTTTCGAGGCCGAGCGAGACGCTCGCGCGAGTCGCCGAAGCTCGGCGACCTGTTCGCGCCGGTGCTCTCGCTGAGCAGCGCCTGCCCGACTTCGCCCGGGACTTCGGGAAGCGCGATCGCCACTCGGCCGAGGCTCTGACGCGCCGCGCTACTCGAACTCGGGCGTCTCGCCAGCCCGGCATCACGTCGGGCAGCCCGTCGGAGACCTTGTCCGTGAACTGCGCCGGGCGCTTCTCGAGGAACGAGGTCACGCCCTCGACCACATCCGCCGACTGGCCGCGCGCGATCATCCCGCGCGAGTCGGCGCGGTGGGCGATCATCGGGTGCTCGGCGCCGAGCATCCGCCACATCAGCTGGCGGGCGAGCGCGACCGAGACCGGCGCGGTGTTGTCGGCGATCTCGCGGGCCAGCGTCGCGCGCCGCGCCGAGCAGCTCGTCTTTCGGGTGCAGGCTGCGGATCAGCCCGGCTTCGAGCCCCTCCTGCGCGGGGAACACGCGGCCGGTGGCGACCCACTCCATCGCGCGGCTGATGCCGACGGCGCGAGGCAGGAACCAGCTCGAGCAGGCCTCGGGGATGATCCCGCGCCGGGCGAACACGAAACCGATGCGCGCGTCGTCGGCGGCGAGCCGAACGTCCATTGGCAGCGTCATCGTCGCGCCGACGCCGACGGCCGGCCCGTTGATCGCGGCGATCACCGGCTTCTTCGAGTCGAACACCCGCAGCGTGAACTCGCCGCCGTTGTCGCGCCCCGCCGCGCCCGCGGTGTCGCGCTTGCTGTAGTCGAAGGTGTCGCCGCCGCCCTCGAGGTCGGCGCCCGCGCAGAACGCGCGTCCGGCGCCCGTCACGATCACCGCCCGCACCTCGTCGTCGGCGTCGGCCTCGTCGAACGCCGCGCGCAGCTCCTCGCCCATCTGCCCGGTCCAGGCGTTGAGCCGGTCCGGCCGGTTCAGCGTGATCGTGAGGACGCCCTCGGAGACGTCGGTGAGGATCTGCTCGTAGGCCATAGCGGGCGGGATCCTTTCAGTTCTCGACCGGTGGCAGCTGCTCGTCCACGCCCTCGCGGCCGTACGGGCCCGCCCAGGTCAGCACCTGCGCGCTGCGCTCGGCGGCGAGCGCGAGCGCCCCGCTCGAGCTCGATCCCCGCGCCGAGGCCGTACGTGAGGGCGGCGGCGAACGTGTCACCGGCGCCGTAGGAGTCGACCACCGCGCCGTGCAGCGGCGCGGGCCGCCAGCGGCCTTCGCTGCCGTCGCGGCGCGCGCCAGCGCCCGCCGTGCGCGCCTTCGGTGTAGACCAGCAGCTCTGCCTCTCCGAGCGTCGGCTCGGCCGCCTCCAGCTCGATCCGTCGTCGGCGCTCAGCACCAGCGCGTCGAGCCGCACGCCGTGCCCCAGCGCGTGTCGCGCACGCGGATTGGCGACGAGCACGCGCGCTGCCCTCGCGGGCGCGGCGCAACGCCGCGAGATCGCCCGCGGTGAAGTAGACGGCGTCGAGCTCGACCGAGCTCGCCCCAGCCGCGCCGCCGTCGCCGCGCCGGGTCGAGCCGCGGCCCGAAGGTCGTGATCGTCCGCTCGCCGCCGCGTCGACGAGCGTGACCGCGCGCCGCGTCGGGGAGGCCTCGCCGCCGGCGCCGGGCTCGCCCGCGCGGCGGGACCGTCGAGCACCCGCACGCCCAGCTCGGCCAGCCGCTCGACGGCTGTGGCGCGCCTCGTCGTCGTCGCCCAGCGACCGTGTGCGAGCGCGCAGCCTCCCGGCCAGGCGCGCGAGCTGCGACCGCCGCGACCGCGCCGCCGCCCGCGGGCTCCTCGAAGGCGCCGGTCGCGTGCGCGACCTCGCCGGGGCGCGGCAGGCGCTCGACGCGCGCCGAACTGGACCCACTCGACGTGGCCGACGACGGCCACTCGCGCTGACCCGGGCACGCCGCCAGTCTCACACAGGCACGCATGCTGTCGCGCGCGGCGCGTGTCACGATCCGGCGCGACGCGCGCCCCCGAACCTCGGAGCCGAGATGAGCCAGATGCCCGACCCGCAGCAGATCCGCGACCTGATGCCGTTCGCGGCGCTGATCGGCGCCGAGCTGATCGAGGTCTACGCCCGAGCTCGTCCGCGGGCGCATGGAGTGGGCGCCCGAGCGCTGCACCGCCGGCGGCCTGCTCCACGGCGGCGCGCTGATGGCGCTCGCCGACGGCGCCGGCGGCGCGCTCGCGTTCCTCAACCTGCCCGAGGGCGCGATCGGCACGGCGACGATCGAGTCCAAGACGAACTTCCTGCGCGGCGTGCGCGAGGGCGCCGTGACCGCCACGAGCCGGCCGCTGCACAAGGGCCGCACGATGATCGTGATCGAGACCGAGCTGCGCGGCGACGACGGCGCGCTGGTCGCGAAGGTCACGCAGACCCAGGCGTTCATCCACCCGCGCGCCTGAGCTCGCAGCCGGCGCCGGTATAGGATGCCAGCGCCGATGCCCGACCAGCTGCGTGATCGACGAGCGAGCCCGCCCCGCACGTCGGCGGCTGACGATGAACCGCCCCGAGCGGCTGAACACGATGACCGCCGAGCTGTGCGAGGCGCTGCACGGAGAGCTCGCGCGAGATCGAGCCGCGACCGCTCGCTGCCGCGCCGTCGTGCTGACCGGCGCCGGCCGCGGCTTCTGCGCCGGGCTCGACCTCGCGCGGCTACGGAGCGCGCGCCGGGCAACGACGGCAGCGACGAGTCGCGCGACCGCCTCGCCAACCAGCAGCACATGTCGCGCCTGGTGCTCGCGCTGCGCGCGCTGCCGCAGCCGGTGATCGCGGCGGTCAACGGACCCGCGGCGGGCTTCGGGCTCGCGCTCGCGCTCGGCTGCGACATCCGCTTCGCCGCGAGGAGGCCGTGTTCCGCGTCGCCTTCGTCAACATCGGCGTCTCGAACTGCGACATGGGCACCAGCTGGCTGCTGCCGCGCCTGATCGGCGCGTCGCGCTCGCACGAGCTGATGCTGACCGGCCGCCGCGTCGACGCCGAGGAGGCGCTGCGCATCGGGCTCGTCGCCGACGTCGTCGCCCAGGACGCGCTCGCCGCACGCGCGCTCGAGGCCGCCGGGCAGATCGCCGAGCTCGCGCCGTGGGGCGTGCAGCTCACCAAGCAGGGGATGTGGGCGGCGCTGGAGATCCCCTCCGAGCAGGCCGCGATCGAGTACGAGGACCGCCAGCAGATCATGGCGACCTTCGGGACAGCGCCGCCCGAGGCGATCGCGCGCGTTCCTCGAGAAGCGCCCGGCGGAGTTCGCCGACTGATGCGCCGGGCTGTTCGACGTCGCGGGCAAGACCGCGCTCGTGACCGGCGGCTCGCGCGGGATCGGGCTGATGATCGCGCGCGGCCTCGTCGAGGCGGGCGCGAACGTGATCGTCTCCTCGCGCAAGCAGGCCGACGTCGAGGCCGCCGCCGCGGAGCTCGCGCAGCTGGGCTGCCTGCGAGGCGATCGTCGGCGACGTCTCGACGCCCGAGGGCGCCGGCGAGCTGGCGCGCGCGGCGCGCGAGCGCTTCCCGGCGCTCGACATCCTCGTCAACAACGCCGGCGCGATGTGGGGCGCGCCGCTCGAGGAGTTCCCGGCGAGCGGCTGGGACCGCACGATGCACACCAACGTCGAGGGCGTGTTCCACCTCACGGTCGGGCTGCTCGATGCGCTGCGCGCGAGCGCGACAGCCGAGGACCCCGCGCGCGTGATCAACATCGGCTCGATCGACGGGCTGCGCACGCCGTCGGTCGACAACTACAGCTACAGCGCGAGCAAGGCGGCCGTGCACATGCTCACCCGCCACCTCGCGCAAGCGGCTCGCGGGCGAGCACATCACGGTCAACGCGATCGCGCCGGGGCCGTTCGAGAGCAAGATGATGGCGTTCGCGCTCGAGGACCCCGAGTCGCGCGCGGCGATCGAGCAGAGCGTGCCGCTCGGACGCATCGGCCGGCCCGACGACGTCGCCGGCCTGACGCTGTTCCTCGCCTCGCGGGCGGGCGCGTACATGACCGGCACCGTGATCCCGCTCGACGGCGGCATCACCGGCTGCGACCAGGGTTAGCGCCAGCGCTCGCGCCCGCCGCCTGCGCGGCGGAGCCGGCGCCCGAGCCCGCTGCTCCGGGAAGGTGATTGGAGGGCCCCACCCATCGGGTAGGCTCCGCAGCGCCGAGGCCGCAATGCCCCATCACTGCTCGATCACGCAGCCATGCCGGACCGTCTCGCCGGCGGTCGCGGCGCGGACCCCCGCGCTCCGCGGACGCCGTCCCGACCCGCCCGCTCGCGGCGCGGACCGGCGGCCCCCGGTCCGGAGCTGACACGTGCGGGTCGATCTGTGCGGCGTCCGGGGCTCACTCCCCGCACCCGGCGCTGCCTTCGTCCGCTACGGCGGACACACGCCGTCGATCGCAATCACACGCGACGGCGCCGCCGTGCCCGAGCTGGTGCTCGACGCCGGCACCGGGATCACGCAGGCCACGAGCCTGATCGACGGCGGCCCGTTCCAGGGCGTGATCCTGCTCACGCATCTGCACTGGGACCACGTCCAGGGACTGCCGTTCTTCGCCGCGGCCGAGGAGCCGGGCGCCCGCACGCAGCTGCTGCTTCCCGCCCAGCCGGGCGGCGAGCAGGCCGACGCCGTGCTGGCGCGGTCGATGTCGCCGCCGCACTTCCCGATCGGTCCGCACGAGATGGGCGGGACGTGGACGTTCGGCTCGATCGAGGAGGGCGAGCACGAGCTGCTCCCCGGCCTCCGGGTGACCGCGCGGGAGATCCCGCACAAGGGCGGGCGCACCTTCGGCTACCGGGTCCGCGACGCCCACAGCACCGTGGCCTACATGCCCGACCACTGCCCGACCGCGATCGGCCCGGGCGACGACGGCTTCGGTGAGGTCCACCCGGCCGCACTCGAGCTCGCCCGCGACGCGGACCTGCTGATCCACGATGCTCAGCTGCTGCCGCATGAGTTCGCGGAGGCGGAGTTCGGCCACGCCGTGATCGACTACTCGTTGACGCTGGCTCGAGCCGCCGGGGCGCGCTCGGTCCACCTCTTCCACCACAAGCCGACCCGCCGCGACGAGCAGCTCGACGAGCTCGCCGCCCGCTTCGCCGACGACCCGCTCGTCCACGTCGCGCAACAGGGCGAGACGCTCTCTCTGTGATCGCGGTCGGCGACCGCACGTCTGGGACGCGCTGGGCCGGCGGCGGGGGAGCCGCGCGCCGGCCCGTTGCGTCCGGGCGCCCCTTACTTGACGGGTTTAGCCTTCGCGTTCTGGGCGTACCAGTGTCCGCCGAACTCGTCGGCGCCGACGTAGCCCGTTTCGCCGGGCATCGCGTCGCCGGTGTAGGTGTAGAGCGGGTGACCGTTGTAGGTGACCTGGTGGGCGCCACCTGGCAGCGTGATCGTCGAGAGCTTGGCGGCCTCGACGCCGGCGCCGGCGGTGGTGTTCCGCTGACGGTCAGCGCGGGCCAGACCGACGAGCAGCCGGAGATCGTCATGCATGTGTCCTTCTTCTTCTTGTCGTGCGTGAACTCGTACAGCGTGAAGCCGGCGCCGTCGACGAGGATCGCCCCGAGTTTCGTGGTGCGCAGTTCGACCGTGGCCGTTCCGGCGCTGCGGCCGTGGTGGCGGCTCGCCTGGGCCGAGGCCACGCCGAACGCGGCCGCGAGCACCGCCGCGAGCAGCAAGGTTCCCGCTCTTCGCATCGTGGTTCTCTCCTTCCGGGGGGATTCCGGGCCGGGTGCGCCCGGGCCGGGAGCGCCGCTTGCGGGCGCTCGCAGAGTGAGGACGCCACGGGCGCGCGAACCTTCCCGACGATCGCCGCTCCGGCGCGAGAACACCGAGCGCATGGACGCCATCGACGTCTTCTCAGCCGGCCACGAGTACGACCCCGAGGACCCGGCGGGCGGGGCGCTGTGCCCGACCCCGGCTGCCGGGGCCCCGAGCGGGCTCGCGGTCCGGTCGTTCGAGCTGCCCCCCGGGGACCGTGTGCCCGTTTCACGGGCGATAGGACCGATCTGCAGCTACAGCGGCCAGGGGCTCGGAACCGGCTCCCACGGCTTCGTTCGCCACTCCGCATAAGCCTCGTCGGGATCATCCGTCTCGCGCTCGACCGACGCGCCGTACTTCGCGGCTACCTCGTTGACCGGGTAGTGGGCGTCGTCCTTGCGGCGCGAACCGATCATGAGCACGGCGGACGGGCCGTCGCCCGCCCCGACGAACACGTGAGGCACGCCGGCCGGGCAGTGGAAGAAGTCCCACTGGCGCAGCGGCGTCTCCACCCCGTCGATGATCGCGATGCACTCGCCGTGCAGCACCAGGAAGTCCTCCTGCACCGGCTCGTCGTGGTACTTGCAGTTGGGCTGACCGGGCTGCAACACCTGGACGTTGACGCCGGTGTCCGGCCAGGGTGCGTCGTCGGGCTCCCAGTCGAGGATGGTGGCGCGGTCCGGGTGCCGCCGGGCGGGCGAGTCAGAGAGGTTGACGATCAGCATGCGATCGGGCATCACCCCGCATGATGCAGCCCGGGGCAGTTGAGCACGAGAGCGCCGGTGTGATCCGTGGCACGATTCGGCAATGCTCGGAGTGATCGACGTCCACGTCGTCGGGGACCACTCGCAGGCCGAACCGGGAAGGTGTGGCTCCCGGTCCACGAATCCGACCAAGAGCCGGTCAACCCTCACAAGCCCGGCGGTGTGAAGCCGGTCGAAGCCAACTCAGCGGGGCAAGCAGGACAGGAGCCGGCACGCGATGCCGA
>CAWFQR010000003.1:0-157895 GCA_963818035.1 uncultured Solirubrobacteraceae bacterium | reverse complement strand
CTCTGTCTCGAGCGAGTGCACGACGCGCTCGGTGCCGAGCTCGTGTGCGGTCAGGCCGGTCAGCGCGAGACCGGCGATCGCCAGCGCCTCAGCGAATGTGAGGTTCTGCACCGTCTCCGCCGAGAACACCTGGCTGGAGACGATCATCCATGCGCTCACCGCGGCGACCGCGATGCCGGCCGCGAGTGACGGGACGTGCTGACGATGACGTGCCACGACGGCGAGGGAGAGGGCGAGCATCCCGATTGCGACGCCAAGAGAGACGTTGGCGATGTCCACCGCCGCAAAGGCCTGGCTGATCACGACCAGGAACGCTGCGGATACCCCCAGTGTCAGGAATGAGAAATAGCGGATGCGCATCGTTTGACTCCTTTGTTCACTTGTTCGTGGAAGAGAGAATGCTCTGCACCCATTTTCTCCTCGTTCCTCGCCCACCGGAACCGCAACCGTCGGAGTTCCGACGCTGGTGGCGGCACGGGCCGCCAGCCTGGTCAGTCGAGGTTGAGATCGCCAAGCTCGCGGGGAGGCGAGCCTCGCAACAGCCATCCGCCCGGCGTCCGGGCGATCTGTCCCTGTTGCTCGAGGGCGTTCAGGGCAGAGCTGACGGTCGTGCGTGTTGCAGCGACGAGCTCGGCGAACACGGCGTGAGTCAGCTTCACCGGCACGATCACTCCATCGCCGCGGACCGTGCCCCAGCGGTCGGCGAGGTGCCAGAGCAACAGGTGCAGGCGCGTCTCGACCTTCGGCTGATGAACGATGGCCATGGTCACGGTCAGGTTGCGCGAGCGTCTCAGCGCCCGGTCGAGCAGACGCCCGTGAATCTCGGGGTAGGGGGCGATGCGCTTCGCGAACTCGATGTCGAGCAGGGCGAGACGGCAGCGCCGCAGCACCCGCCAGTCCAGGCTGCGTCGCAGCGTGGCGACGACGTGTTCTGAGTGCCACGGGCGCAACAGATCACCGCGTGCAAGCAGCTCCGCGCCGAACCGTCCATCCATCCCGACCCGCCTCACGAGTAGCCCGTCGAGAAGCAGCAGCCCGAGGCCGTCACGGAATCGCTGCGGCCAGCGCAGGCGCGACCACTCGCCGGGCGCCACCTCGATGACCATCGCGCGAGCATGCGCGCTCGCCTCGTCGACTCGCTCGGGAGCAAGCCCGTAGCCGAGCTCGGGATCCTCCTCGAGGACTCTTGCGATGGGGTCGCTCATCGAACGTCGTGTTTCGGGGTTCACGGCGGTGCGGCTAGCCGAGCGCCTGCTCGGAGCGACCCCGCCGCCGTGGGTGCTTTGACGTCACGAGCGCCCGGCCCTCACGTGGCCTGCACGGGGTTCACGACGTGTTCGAGCGCCGATGCGAGTTGCACGATGCGCGGCAAGTGGCGCCGGGTGAGTGATTCGAGCTGGGTGCGTCCCTGATCGGTGAGCCGGAGGTGCACCTGCCGGTGGTCGGCTTGATCGCGGCTGCGGGCGAGCAGCCCTGCCCGCTCGGCCCGCTGGACGAGCTCGACTGCGCTGTGGTGGCGGATGTGCAGCTCCCGTGCGGCATCGCCGATCGTCGGGGCGTCAGCGGCGCTGTGTCCTCGCACGACCAGCAGCAGCTGGTGCATCGCCGGCGTCAGGCCAGCCTCGTCGGCGGCCTGCTCGCTCCAGCGCAGGAACTCGCGCAGCTCGCTGCGAAACGCCAGCAGGCGCTGGTAGTCCTCGTCCGCGAGCACGGGGGTGGCCGGCGTGCGGCTCACCGTGTGTCCGTGGCGCCCGCGCCAGGCGTCGCCAGCGCGAGCGCCCCTCGCAGTGGACGCAGCGGACGCTCCCGGTGGCGCTCCTCGATCAGCACGCGCTCGTGGGCCTTGAGCAGGTCGAACTGGTTCACGACGCCGAGGAGGCGCGGACGGTCCGGGTCGGCGACGACCGGCAGCACCGTGTGTCCGCTGGAGACCATCCTGTCGGCGACCGTCCGCAGCGTCTCGTCGGGCCCGGCGACGAGCGGGTCGCGCATCAGAACCCTCGCGCTATCGGGGCTCTCGCCTCGATGCGCGCCCCGCAGATCAGAGAGAGCCAGCACGCCGATCAGCAGCTCCTCCTCGAGCACCGGGTAGAGGCGTTGGCGGCGTGCGTCAGCCCCCTCCGGAAGCTGCTCGTAGAACGCGGCGGCGGAGCTGTCGGGAGCGGCGGTCAGCACGTCAGTCGCCATCACGTCGCGGACGAGCAGGGCGTGCAGCGGGTCGACCTCGTACTCGCGGATCACGTGGTAGCCGCGCCGGGCGACCTTCTCGGTGAGGATCGAGCGCTTCAGCACCAGCACGCTGATGAGATGGGCGATGGTGCAAACGACGAGCAGTGGCAGCAGGACACCTACGTCGTGAGTGAGCTCCAGCGCGAACACGATGCTCGTGAAAGGCGAACGCATCACGCCCGCCATCGCGCCCGCCATCCCGAGCAGGGCCCACGTCCCCTCGCTCGCACCGGGGAGAAAGCCGCCCATCAGGCCGCCCAACGCCGCCCCGAGCATCAGCAAGGGTGCCAGGATCCCGCCGCTCGTGTTCGATCCCAGCGCTGTCGCCCAGACCGCGAGCTTCACCACCAAGAGCACAGCAAGAGTGCCGAGTGCCAACCTGCCGGCAAGCTCGGCGCCGATCGTGTCATAGCCCACGCCGAGCACGCGCGAGTCGAGCAGCCCGCCGAGGCCGACGGCTACGCCGCCGATCGCCGGCCACCACGACCAGTGAAGCGGCAGCCGTCCGAACAGGTCCTCGGCACCGTAGACGCAACGCGTCATCACCCATGCCAGCGCACCGCACGCCAGGCCGACGAGCAGGGCACCGGCGGTCACCGAGAACGGCGTCGCGGCGGAGGCGTGAATGGCGAACAGCGGTGCGGGCCGCAGCAGGCCCGCGTTGGCGAGCGCTTCGCGTGTCGCCTCGGCGGCACCCGCGGCCAGCGCGACCGGAACCATCGAGCGCGGGCGCCACTCGAACAGCAGCAGCTCGACTGCCAGCAGCACGGAGGCGATCGGCGTGCCGAACACCGCCGTCATCCCGGCAGCGGCGCCGGCCACGAGGAGGCAACGACGCTCAGCGGCCGTCAGGTGCAGCAGTTGGCCGACGATGCTGCCCGCGGCGCCGCCAGTGACGATGATCGGCCCCTCGGCGCCGAACGGGCCGCCCGTGCCGATGCTCACCGCGCTGGAGATCGGCTTCAACACCGCAAGTCGCGGCTCCATGCGGCTACCCCTCAGGAGGATCGTTTCCATCGCCTCGGGGATGCCGTGCCCACGGATGCGCTCGGAGCCGAACCGCGCCATTGCACCCACGATCAATCCGCCGATCACGGGCACCAGCACGCTTAGGGGTCCGAGCGCCCGTGTGTCCGGCGGCGCGAGTGAGACCGCGACCGTGCCCGTGTACGCGAGGTGCGTGATCAGACCGATCAGGTCGAGCAGGACGAGCGCGAGAACCGCTACCACCGCGCCGAGCGGCACGCATATCGCGATCAGCGCGAGGACGCTCGAGCGCGTCGTGAAGTCGCTGAGGCGACCCTGCGCCCCTGACCGATCGTGCGGGGGGGCGAACGCGTCGCTCGGGAAGCGCTGACTCCACTTGACTGCCATCGCAAAAGCATATCGGCTCCCGATATTTACGAGGTTGTCATGAGAGGCAGGCTCTCATCGCGCGAGCCCGAGCTCCCGCTGTGCGCGGTCCACGAACGTGACGGTGGGCCCGCTTGTGCGGACATTTGTGCCCTCCGTCGGCGCCACCGAAAGAGCGCGATCACGCGGGCTGTGAGACGGCGGGAGCCGCCAACGGTTCACCGCGATCCAGATCCACAACACCGCGACCCACACCGAGATCGCTGCATAGCTGCAGCCGGGCGCCGATGGAGGGATGGTTCCCGGAACCCGTCGAGGTCCGCATCGACCGCGGCGTATGGGCCCGCGCAACGCTCAGCGCCGGAGGGCGCCAGCGTCGCCCGCCCGCATGGTCTGATGAGGAGATCATCGCCGCACTGAAGGAGTGGACGGTCAGGCACGGCCGCCCGCCGAACTCCTGCGAGTGGATCCGCGCAAGCCCCGACCGTCCCGGCTCGCTGTGCGTGTGCCGCCGCTTCGGCAGCTGGGAGCGCGCGCTCGAGGCAGCCGGCCTGAAACCGAACAGACGCGCGCAGCACCGGTTCTGGGCAAGCGAGGAAGTCGAGGCGGCGCCGCGGTAATGGACGAAACGCACCGGCCGTGCTCCGAAAGCAGGCGACTGGACCCGCGCCCACCCGACTCACCCATGCACGCACAGCGTCACAGAACACTATGGCACCTTCCGAGCCGCCGTTCTCGCGGCCGGCCTGGCCGGACACACACACACGGACTAGATGCACGGCCCTGTGCGGGGCCCTCAACGGTCCCCTCGGTTACGGCCGGTTTCTAGGGCCCACGGTCACCTCCACCAAGGGCCCGCAAAGTCCCCTCGCCGCCGAAGCCGACGAAGGAGCCGCATGAACCACCGCATCAAGATCACGCTGTCGGACTCCACGATCGATGAGCTGCGCGGGGCGGCCCAGGCTAGGGGAGAGCCGATGGCGCGCCTCGCGGCGAGGCTCATCTCCGCCGGCCTCGCCCCGGGCGAGAGCAAACCGGAGCCGCCGCCTCCTCGACAGCCCGGCGAGGCGGATACGGCGGGGCCCCAACCCAGACCTGCTCGGCGAGCGTGCTGGATCGAACCCTTCGACGGCGAGCAGGAATGGCGCCGCGACATGTGGGCGGCGATCGTGGCCCTGCGCGAACGCTACCCCCGCGAGCTCGGTCACCTCAAGGACGCATGGTGGGAGCAAGGAACCCACGTCGAGACGCTGTGCGCGCTGGCCGTCTGGCGCGACTGGATCGACCGGGCCGCCGACGACCCGCGCGAGGAGCTGGTGTTCCATTCGCAGCTCGAGGAGTACGGACGCGCGCTGCGCCAAGAGGGGGGAGGCGTCAGCGCGGTATGGCAGCCAGACGCACCCCCCAACGAGTGGGCTTGACCGAGTAGCGGGAGCGGGGCGGCGAGGGACGAGCCTCGACGCTCGTGGTGGCGCGCGAGGACTACGGGTGGCGCCGGCGCCGGGAGTTGTTGCGGCCGGCGGCCGCCGCTACCGCATCGGAGGCGTCGGCTGCGCCTCCTTTCCCGCGCTGACGCGCGCGGAAGTCGAATGCTGCGCTGCGGCCCGATCGGTCCACCTGGGGTCAATAACGGCGTGCAGCAGTCTCCCGCCTCGCGTTCCTTGCGACCCATCGCCAGCATCGGCACAGCGGCGAGCACCGCAATCCCGAGGCCTGAACCTCTGACCGCAGCGGACGTAATGACCGCCGCCGAGGTTGCCGAGCTGCTGCACATGCCGACGAGCACGGTCGAACACCTCGCCCGCCTAGGTACGGTGCCCTCGCGCAAGGTCGGGCGCCGCCGGCTGTTCCTGCGCCCGAGGATCGAGGCGCTACTGCTCGACGAGCACGCCGGCTTCTAGCTCGAGGTCGCGGGCACCAGCTGCTCGGCGCCCGTTTGGAAGATCTGCGTGAAGAGCGCCGCCTGCTCTGAGGCCGGTCTCGCGTGCAGGTAGCGGCTCGTCGTCGCGAGGTCGCTGTGCCCCATCGCGGCCTGGATCGTCACGAGGTCGACGCCGCCCGCAGCGAGCAGCGATCCGTATGTATGCCGCAGGTCGTGGAAGCGCAGCGGACGCAGACCGATCGCATCGCGGGCACGCTTGTAGCGCCTGCGCAGCGCCGAGCCGTCGAGCGGGCGCCCGAAGACATTGCAGAACACCAGCTCGCCAGCGGCCGTGTAGTCCCCGCGTTTGCTGAGACGATCCAGCGCGCCCGCCGCCTGGTCAGGCAGCGGCACACGCCGAAAACGCCCGCTCTTGGTCGTTGTCTCCACCCCGTCGGAGAGCGCGCGGCTGATCGTCAGCGCGTGGCCGGCGAAGTCCACGTCGCGCCAGCGCAGCGCGAGCAGCTCGCCCAGGCGCAGCCCGGCATAGGCGGCAACACGGATCAGCTCTGCGTCCTGTGCATCCTCAGCCACCTCGCTCGGGTGGCGCTCCGGGTTCTCCTGGTGGCGTTCCGCCGCCAGCGAACGATGGACACCCGCCGCGAGCGAGCGCGCCAGAGCCTCGATCTCCTCCGGTGAGTAGAAGAGCAGCGGCGCTCGACCGGGCTCGCGCCGCTTGTCCGCTGCCGCGGCCGGATTCGACGGCAAGCTGTACGTCGCTTCGCTCATCCCGTGGTTGAAGACGGACACCATCAGCGCGCGGTACTTGTTCACGGTGCTGGCCGACACGCCGCTGTTGCTGATCCGCGTCAGCAGCGTGTTGATCTCGCGTGTCGCGATCGTGCTCGCCGTGCGATCGCCGAGAGCCTCCATGACATAGGCGCTGCGCGTGCCGCCTCCGCGCCGGTTCTCGGTTCCGGGCTCGCTGAAGAGGCTCTCGCGGTTGCGCAACGTCGATGGCTTCGCGCGCTTCACCTCTCGAAGCCAGCGCATGTAGTCCTCGGCGACCTCCCGGAACGTGACGCCTCGATTTCGCCGCTCGCGATCGAGCTGCTCGCGCTGTTCGGCATCGGCGACGAATTCGGCGAGCTTGCCCGCTGCGGCGACGTGCGCGCGGCGCTCGTCCAGATATCCGTCGGGCACACGCCCACGGCGCGGGCGCCAACTGCCGTTGGGCCCGGCATCGAGCCACGCCGGCCCGAGCCTGCGCTTGACCATCAGCCCGTCATGCCGCCAATAGGCCTCGTAGAAGCACTTCCCACGGTGCTCGCGGATCGTCAGAGAGGGGACTCTCGAGACCACTCCGGCGAGCGTATCACGGTGCTACCCATCGCTACCCATGGCCGTTGGGCGTCGAATAGGTATGGGTAGCGAAATGGGTAGCAAACGACTGAAACCCGCATCAGCATTGACATTCTCGGCGAGACCGTTTCGCCCAGAACTCCGCGATGCGGCGGGTTGATCGGCGCTTGCCATGGCGAAGGTCGAGGGTTCGAATCCCTTCATCCGCTTGACGAAGAACCTCCGGATCTCCGGGGGTTCTTCGCTTTTCGGGTTGCTTGGGGCGACCTCGGCGGTCAACGCACCTGATCGGTGTCGGGAGTAGCGTGTTTCGACGTGAGATCGAAGGTCCGGGCTTGCCTGCTGGGTGTCGCTGCGGTCGTGGCGCTCGCGCTTTCGTCAGCGTCGGCTTCCGCTGAAGAACCCTCGGTCGAATACGAGTCGATCGTGAACGTGACCTACGCAGGTCTCTACGAAGAACACTTCGTCGACAACTTGGGCGATCGCTACAACCTTGCCGTCAATTTCGACCTTCTCTCTCCGTATGCGCTCCAGTGGCTGTCCAACGGGACGCTCCGAAGCCTGAGCAACCTCGAACCGATACCAACGACAACCGGCACTTTGAAGGTCGAAGTCGCAAAGGCCGGCGGCGGCTACTTCGAACCCGAATATTGCGACTACATCCCTCTGAAGCCCGTCACGGGAGGCCGATTCCCGGTGTCGCGGGGCGCCGAAGCGGGCGAACTCGAGGTCGACGCGTTCACGGGATTCGGACCGAACTACCTGCAGGTGCAAACCCCCGCACCGGGGGCCTACGAATGCAACAGGGACGTAATCATGACGCCCGGGGCGCCCGTCGACGATCCCCAGTTCAAGGCCGCCCTCGAACCCGTTGTCCGGGTGAACGTCCGCCTTCCGGACTACGTGCAGAGCGTGAGCGCGGAAGGCCCGCTCGTGGGGGGCACCGGGAGCTACAGGATCAAAGGGAGCGTGGAAGTAGCCTCCGAACCGATCTCGCCTCCCACCAAAGCTGTCGAAAAAGAAGGCAGCCCGCCGGACGAGCCCCCTGTATCGACCCCGGGCGGGCCAACCGAAACCAAACCGAAAGCCCCGAAGATCGTTGAAGAAATCGGAGCGCCGATCCTCCGTATCGGCGGGGGCGGCAACCACGGAGCCAAACTGAAAACGGGACTGCGCGCAACGTGCCCGGGCGCGACGAGCGGCTGTCTCGTCGCGGGCGCAGTCGTGGCGAGTGTGCCAGGTGCACCGGGCGGCCGAAAGTCCTCGGCGGCAGACACCAAAAAGCGCAAGGTCACGATCGGCTCCACCAGCTTCAAGCTCGCCGCCGGCGCCTCTTCTGTGGTCTCGATCTCGCTCTCGCGATCGGGCCTCGCCCTGCTTCTGAAGAACCATCGCCTACCCGTCACGATCACTGTCTCTGTCGCGGCCCGTGGTCTTGCGCCGGTGAGAGACTCGCGCAATCTGACGCTGCGGGCGTCGAACAAGCACTGAACATCGACCCCCGGCAGCTCGGGCGGCCAGCCTCTCGTCGCCGCCGGCTCCCCCTACGCGCTCGCGCCGGTCGTGCCGAGCCGCGGCCGCCCGCCCGAGCTGCTGTGGTCCAGCGCACCGACGCGGGCGGCACAGCCCCCGCTCACGTGCCGATCACGCTCCGCGATCTCGTCGGCCCGCGTCTCACGGTTCCGCGAAGCGGCTCTACCCTCCGACCGACGACCCCGGCAGCCCCGAGTCCTCCGGCCGCCAGCTGCTCAGGAACCGCTCCGCCTCGGCGACATCGAGCGGCTTCGCGAACAGGTAGCCCTGACCCGAGTCGCAGTCCTCCTCCCGCAGCAGCGCGAGATCGACCGAGCGCTCGATCCCCTCCGCGAGCGTCTCGATCGAGAGCGCCTTGCCGAGCTGCACCAGCGTGCGCAGCATCGTCTCGCCTTCGGGGTTGTCCACGAGCTGCGCCAGGAACGAGCGGTCGATCTTCAGCGCGTCGACCGGGAAGCGCTGCAGGTGAGCGAGCGACGAGTACCCGGTCCCGAAGTCGTCGATCGAGATGCGTACGCCGAGCTCCTTGATCGCGTGCAATCGCCGTGCCGTCGCCTCGGGGCTCCGCATCAGCGCCGTCTCGGTTATCTCGAGCGTCAGCGCCCGCGGATCGATGCCGCTCGTCGCGATCGCCTCCTCGACGACCGTCACGAACTCATCGCCGTCGAGCTGCCGCGCCGACACGTTCACCGCCACCCCCACGCGGTGTCCCGCGCGCGCCCACGCCGCGCCCTGCGCGCATGCCTGCTCGATCACCCAGCGCCCGACCGGCACGATCAGGCCGTTCTCCTCGAGGGCGGGGATGAAGTCGTTCGGTTGCACGAGCCCACGGGTCGGGCTGTGCCAGCGGATCAGGGCCTCGACCCCGGTCGGCACCATCAGGCGCAGGTCGAGCGTCGGCTGGTAGACGAGGAAGAACTCGTCCCGCTCGAGCGCCGCGCGCAGGTCCTTCTCGAGCGCGACGAGCTGCCGAACGCGGTCCTGCATCCCCGCTTCGAACAGGACCCAGCGGTCCTTGCCCTCGAGCTTCGCCTGGTGGGAGGCGATCTCGGCGTCCGCGAGCAGCGCCTCCGCGGAGTCCCGGTCGCCCGCCGCGACACCGATCGAGGCGGTCAGCGTGACCTCGCCGTCGGCCGCCGCGAACGGCGCTCGCAGCGCCGCACGGATCCGCTCCGCGATCAGCTGCGGGCCCTCCGAGGGCGCCGTGTCTTCGGCGAGCACCACGAACTCGTCGCCGCCGAGCCGCGCCAGCGAGTCGGAACCTCGCACGACGCCGTCGAGCCGCTCGGCGACGGCGCGCAGCAGCTCGTCTCCGGCGGCGTGGCCGAGCGTGTCGACGATCGCCGTGAACCCGTCGAGGTTGATGTGGAGCGCGGCGATCGAGGCGCCGCGCCGCGCCCGCCCGAGCATCAGCGTGGCGCGCTGGAGGGCGGACTCGCGGTTCGCGAGGCCGGTGAGCTGATCGTGCGTCGCGATGTACGCGAGCTGCTCGCGGCGGCTCGCGAGTTCCTCCGCCGCGCTCGCCCGCTCCTGCTCGAACACCTCGCACATACGGACCAGCGTCACGTCGAGCGTCGCCTGGGTCATCGCGGTCGCGCGGTGGCGCGCGGCGGGGTTCGTGCCGAGTTCCGCTGCGGCCTCGCGGAGCACGATCGCGACGCCTTCGCGCCAGCGCAGGCAACGCTTGGTGACCTCGTCGAGCGGGGCTTCGCGGTGTGCGGCGAGCTGACCGAACAGCTCGAACGCTTCACTGGCGGCCTCCAGGCCGTCCTCCGGGCGCCCTCCCGACATCCACTCCGCGAGCGTCACCGTCGCGATCGTGCAGATCCGCGCGAGGCTCTCGTCGACCTCGGGGGCGAGCTCGCCGTGGGCGGCAGCGGTGAGCGCGACGAGCTCCTCGAGGACGCGCGGCGCGCGCTCGCTCAGCGCGTAGCCGAGCAGGCGGACCTGGTTCTCGATGTCGTTGCTCTCAGGCGGCGGCGTAGGGCCGGTCCCGGACCGGTCCCCTGCGAGCTGATCCTTCATCTCGCGGCAAACGTCGGCCGTATGGCGCTTCTGCTTGAGCTTCAGACACGTTCTTGTAAACGTCTCAAACCCCTCGTTGGGGCGGTCGTGTCCCATCGCCACTTCCCTCGGGGGGCGCTCGAACGCGAATCACCGCGGGCGCCCGAGACGCAGGGCGAGCGCCTCGACGACGTCCTCCTCACGCACCCTGCGCGACCGTCGAGGTCGGCGATCGTGCGGGCCACGCGCAGCACCGCGTGCTCTCCACGCGGCCCGATCGCGCCTGCGCGACGCTCCCGGTCGAGCAGGCGTTCCGCGCGCGGACCGGTTCGCACCTGCCGGGCTACCGACGCTGCGTCCAGCTCGGCGTTCAGCTCGCAGCCGCGACCCGGCCAGCCGGGCGCGCTGCCGCTCGCGGGCTCCGCGCGACCTCTGCGAGGGCGTCCGCGCTCGACGGCGCCGCCTCGCCCGCCCGTCGCCGCTGCGCCTCCCGTCATCGCGACGCGCATGTCGATGCGATCGAGCAGCGGCGCCGGCGATCCGTCGCCGATGCCGCGCCAGCTCGCCCGGGCGGCACGAGCATCGCCCCTCGTCGGCGCCGCCGCAGGGACACGGGTTCGCGGCGCAGAGCAGGATCACGCGCGCCGGGCCTGACGAGCGTGCGGCGGGGCCGCAGGACGGTGACCGCGCCCTCGTCCAGCGGCCGGCGCAGGGCGTCGAGCGAGGCGCGGTCGAACAGCGACAGCTCGTCGAGGAACAGGGCGCCGCGATGGGCGAGCGCCAGCTCTCCGGACCAGCCGTTGCGCGCGCGGCCGAGCAGTCCTCCCGTGCCGATCGAGTGGTGCGGCGCGCGGAACGGCCGGCGCCATATCCAGCGCATCGAAGGGAATGCCAAGGACGCTGCGCAGGCGCGCCAGCTCGAGCGCCTCCTCGTGGTCGAGTGGCGGCAGGATCCCGGGCAGCCGCGTGGCGAGCATCGTCTTGCCCGACCCCCGGGGCGCCGGTCAGCAGCAGGCTGTGCCCGCCGGCCGCTGCGACGATCAGCGCGCGAACCGCCTCCGGCTGCCCGCGCACGTCCGCGAGCTCCGGCCACCGGGTGTCTCGGGCGGGAGCGGGGGAGGGGCCGCCGGCGCCTCCGGCTGCTCGCCGCGCGAGCAGCTCCGCGGCGGCGCGGAGGTCCCGCACCGGCGCGACGCACAGCTCCCCGGCCAACGCCGCCTCGGGTGCGGCTTCCCGCGCGACGGCGAGCGCCTGCATGCCGCGGGCGCCGCGCGGAGTCCGCCGCAGCGAACGTGCCGGGCACCGGAGCACCGAGCCGTCCAAGCCGAGCTCGCCGAGCAGCGCGACGCGCCCGAGCCGCTCGCGGGGACTGACCGGCGGCGGCAAGGACGGCGCATGCGATCGCGAGCTCGAGGCCCCGCGCGGCGGCGCGCGGCGGCGCCGGACGCACGCAGACGACGATCCGGCGCCCGGGCCATTGCAGGCCGGAGTTGCGAACCGCGCTCTGGATCCGCTCGCGCGCCGTCGATGGAGGCGCGCCGAGCATCGCGCAGGCCCGGCAGGCCCTTCCGCACGTCGGCCTCGACCGAGACGTGGCGGACCTCGCCGCCGTCGATCGCGAAGGTGTGCGCAACCGCGAGCATGCGGGCGCACGCTACGGCCGAGGTGCGATGGGATCCGCGCGGCGCGAGACGCGCGTGGCGCATCCCGGAACGGGGCGGCTACGCCGTGTCGTGGAGCACGCGGTCCGCGTCGATCCAGCGCAGCCGGCCGGAACCACGCCCCCGGCCGACGCCCTTCCGCGGTTCCCCGCTGCAGCCCGACGATTCCGGCGGCGTCAGCCGCCGGAATTTCGGGCTACAGCCCTGCGGCTACAGCCCGGCCGGGTGCCGCGCGACGTACCCCGCGGTCGAGGTCATCGCGTCGGTCCAGCGGTTTCCGGTCTCGGCCAGCGCAACGGTGTCGAAGCGTTTGCCGTCGACCACCATGAACGCGTGTTCGGCGTTCGCGTAGATCGTGATGTAGCGGCCCGGACCGGGTTCGCCGTAGGACTCGAGCCCGGTCGAGTCCTCCGGCGAGCTGAGCAGCCCGCCGCCGTGCAGCGCGTAGGAGACCGAGCCCGAGCAGTCGTAGCCTTCGGACTGGAAGGAGCCGTGGCCCCCGCCCCAGACGTACGGCCGCGTCGCGATTTCCTCGCCGGCAGCGATCACCCGGCCGACGACGCCTTCGCCGCCGCCTTCGGTGCTCGACGCCGTCGCGGCGGTCGCGGCGCCGGCTTCGCCGGATGCGCCTTTGACCGCTTCCGAGGGGGTCAGCGTGCCCTCGGTGTGGATGCCGAGCACCGCCCACGTTTCGGCGCCGACGACGCCGTCCGTCGTCAGGCCGTGGCGGGCCTGGAGGCGCTTCACGGCCTCCTCCGTTTCCGGGCCGAATTCGCCGTCGACAGGGATCTTCAGAGCTTTCTGGAGGCGGTCGACGGCGCTTCCGCCGGCTTCGCCGCCGCTCGTGTCGGCGATCGTCGCGGTCGTCGCGGAGTGGTGTCTGCTCGCCTGCGGGGCGGGCAGCGCCGAGGCGGGGGGAGTCAGCGTTTCCTCGCCGCTGACCCCGATCAGCTGCCACGTCTCGGGACCGACGACGCCGTCGACGGTGAGGCCGTGGCGGGCCTGCAGGCGGCGCACGGCGGCCTCCGTTTCCGGGCCGAAGTCGCCATCGACAGGCAGCCGCAGCGCGGCCTGGAGCCGCTGCACGGCGCCGGCGCCGCCTTCGCCCGATTCGGCCACGGCGTCGCTCGTCTGGCCTTCTTCGCCCGGGCCGACGGAGGCGACCCGCGCGGAGACGCCGCTGCCGAGGGCGGCGCTCGTCGCGGGGCCGACGATGCCGTCGACGGTCAGGCCGTGGGCGGCCTGGAAGCTCTTGACCGCTTCCTCGGTCGCGGGGCCGAAGATGCCGTCGGCGGGGACGCCGAGCGCGCGCTGCAGCAGCTGCACCTGGCGGCCTTCGGCGCCTTCGGTGAGGACGATCACGTGTTCGGTCGTCGTCGTCGGTTCGTTGCCGGCCGCCGATTCGCCGGTGCCCGCGGCGTTCGCGATCGCGGCGCCCGGGCCGACCGTGAGAGCCGCGAGCGCGCCGAGCGACATCCGCTTCGCACGCGAGGTCGTCGGGACGAACTGGAGCTCGGCGGCGCGGCGACGGGCGCGGGACCGCCCGAGCGAGAGCTGCCAGACCTCGTCGTCGGCGAGGTCGCGCATCGTCACCCGCAGCCGGTTCGCGAGCGCGGTCGGGTCACTGTGGGCGTTCATCCCCCTTCGGCCGCGGGCGCGGCGGGAGCGCGAGCGCTCGAGCGAGGCGTTCCAGAACTCGGGTACGGCAAGATCACGCGGGCATCCCGACATGCGAGGCGTCCTTTCTGATTCCTTTTTGCGCCTACGGGGTTAGCTGTCGGGCTCGCGTCTGACGACGCTACGTCACACCTGTGACGATTCGCCCCCGCAGCCTCTCGGCTGCAATGGGTCCCCCGATCCCGGACCCCTTGGGGTCGAGGACTCGGCACGAACGGTCGGGGAAGCTATCACGAATTCATGCAATTTGCGTCACAGCGGGAGGAGCGCACGATTTCCCTCCGACGGGGGACCGGAGCGCGGCTGCTCGGCTCGCTGGTAAGTTCGCGCTGTGACACGTAAGGGCCCGATCAGCATCAAGGTCCTCGGGGCGCTCGTCGTCCTGATCCTGATCGCCGGCGGCGTCGCGCTCGCGACGACCGGCGGCTCGAGCGGCAACACCGGGTCGAAGAAGGCCGCGCAGGCCGCGAAACTCGAGGCCGCCGGGCTGCTCACGCCCGTCCGGCCGGCGCCGCCGCTCGAGCTTCGCAACTACCTCGGGCAGCGCGTCAACATCGACCAGTACCGCGGCAAGGCGGTGCTCGTCACCTTCCTCTACACGAACTGCCCGGACATCTGTCCACTGATCACCTCGAACCTGCGCGTCGCGCAGAACCTGATGGGGCCGAAGGTCGCCTCGAAAGCGCAGATCATCGCGGTCTCGGTCGACCCCAAGGGGGACACCCCGAAGGCCGTCGCGCGGTTCCTGTCCCGGCACGAGATGACCGGCCGGATGCAGTACCTGGTCGGCTCCGCCCCGGAACTGGCGAAGGTCTGGCAGGCGTGGGGGGTCGGCTCCGAACGGGACGCGAACCAGCCGCAGTTCATCAACCACTCCGGGCTCGTCTACGGCATCACCGGCTCCGGACAGCGTCTCTCGATCTACGCCGCGAGCTTCCAGCCGTCGGAAATCGCGCACGACGTGCCGCTGCTCGCCGCGCGCTGAGGCGGGGCATGGGGCGAGCCGGCAGAGCGCTCACGGCCGCGGTCCTCCTCGCCATCGTCGCGGTCGCGCTCGTGTTCGGGCTGAAATCGAACAAGCAGCCTGCGCAGGGCCGGATCGCTCCGGCGCTCCCCACCGAACGGCTCGCGGGCGCGCCGGTCACGCTGCAGAGCCTGCTCGGCGGCACGCACGGCCGCCCGGCGCTCGTCGTGTTCTGGGCGAGCTGGTGCGACCCGTGCACGAGCGAGGCGCCCGCGATCGAGGACTTCAGCAGGACCCCCGAAGGGCGGGGCCGCGTGGTCGGCGTCGACTGGAGCGACGCGCGCTCCGCGGCGCTCGGCTTCGTACACCGCTTCGGGTGGAGCTTCCCCGTGCTGCGGGACGCCGAAGGGACCGTCGGCAACAGGTACCGCCTGATCAACCTGCCGACGACGTTCGTGCTCGACTCGGCCGGGCGGATCAGGATGACGCTGCGCGGCCCGCAGACGGCGGCGACGCTCGGCACCGCGCTGCGGGCCGTCGAACGCCTCTGATCGCCGCCGCCGTCGCACGGGGGCATCGCCGACCCTGACCGGATCGGAGAAAAAGGTAAGGCCGCCTGTCTTTCCGTGTCGAACGCGTGTATTCTCTGGCGCGACGGACACCACGGATCGGTGGCCCGACGGAGGGGATCTGGAGGGGATCAGCGGACGACCGGTGCCGTCCCAGCGGGAGCTGGAGACATGGGGTGTCTGCGCGCGTCGAGCACGCGGGACTCCGATTACGGATGAAGGAGACATGAGGATGACCCGAGTGAACCGGCGCGCGCGCAGCGTGCTCGCGATCATGTCGGTCCTGGTCGCCGCCCTCGCGATGAGCGCGAGTGCGAACGCCAAGACCGTCGTCTACAACAACATCGTCGAACCGCTGCCGGGCAACTTCGCCTCGATCGGGTATGCGGCGACCTCGACCGCGGAGTACGGCGGCCTCGTCGAACTCGCGGGCACCGCTCGCAAGAACCCGAAGGTCACGGTCGCGATGAGCAGCTGGGCCTGCAAGTACGGCAACGTCACGACGGAAACCTGCACGCTGCCGAAGCCAAACCAGAAGTTCAAGTGGCCGCTGACGCTGAACCTCTACAACGTCGGGCCCGGCGACACCGTCGGCAGCCTGATCGCCACGGACACGCACACGTTCGCGATGCCGTACCGGCCGACCGTCAGCCGCAAGTGCGCGGGCGCGCCCTACGACGACCCGGGCGCGTGGTACGACGAAACGTCGAACTCGTGCTACCACGGGCTCGCGTTCACGGTGCACTTCGCGTTCCCGAGCGTGACCCTGCCCTCGCAGGTGATCGCGAGCGTCGCGTACAACACGAGCAACTACGGCGCATCGCCCGCAGGCGACTCGACCGAATGCTACTCGTCGCCCCAGGGCTGCCCGTACGACTCGCTCAACGTGTCGGTCGTCGAACCGGCCGAAAACGGCCTGACCGTCGGCCAACACCCGACCGAAACGCAGTTCGTGAACTCGAACTGGCCGGAAATGTACTGCGGCAGCAGCGCGACGCTGGACACGTTCAGCCCCGCCGACTGCCCGTCGTACTACGAAGGTGACCAGCCGGCGTTCAAGATCGAAGCCGGAGGGATGTAGCACCCGTCCCGATCGCCTGAGCCGTCACGGGGGTCCCGCGCAGGCGGGATCCCCGCGTGGCCCGGGCAGTCGGCTGCGCCGCCCTCAGAGAGCGCGATTACGGCGGGAGTCGAGCGCGCCGGGGCGGGTCACGTCGCGGGCCGTGGGGTGTCGAGGCTCACGCTCCCACCCGCTCACGGTCGAGGCGCTCGAGGTAGGGCGCGAGATAGCGCGCCGCGATCTTGTGGGTGACGCCGTCGATCGGCGTCTCCGAGAACTGCGAGCTGAACCCTTGCCCGCCGGTGATCTGGGCGGTGATGTAGCGCGGCTCCGCGTCGGTCAGCAGCACGCCGTGGATCACCGGCTTGAAGGGCTGCGGGGTGAGCTCCGCGCCGGCCATCACGGCGATCGATTGGGCGACGGTGTCGGCCTGCTGGCAGCTGATGCCTCCCTGCTTCACCGGGAAGTCCACCGCGTCGCCGGCGGCGAAGACGTTGTCAAGGTCAGGCACGCGGCAGTGCCGGTTGACGCGGATGAACCCGTGTTCGCTGATCTGCAGTCCGCGCACCGATGGTCCGTACAGCTCGGGCAGCGCGACCACGCGCTTCGCGTGCAGCCGCCGGTCCCCGGGGTTGATAACCAGCTCGCCCTGGGCCGGGATCTCGACGTAGGCGGAGTTGATCGTCCGGATCCCTTTGGCCGACAGCAGCGCCTCGACGCCGGCGCTGGCCTCCTCGCCGAAGATCGCGAGCGGGCGCTCCTCCGGCGTGATGATCGTCGTCTCCAGCTCGACGCCCATGTCGTAGGCGCGCCCGGCGGTCATCAGCGCCAGCTCGTAGAGCGGCAGCGGCCACGCCATCCTGCCCGGTGCGACGAACGCGACGCTGTCGAGATACCCCTGCTCGACGTCCTGAACGAGCCCGTGCAGGGCATCGTCCATGCGGCGGTCGTCGATCGTGGTCGCGTGCTTGTAGCGCTCGTAGGCCTTCGCGCCGAGCGCGATGACCAGCGCGTCGTACCCCAGCTCCGTGCCGTCCTCGGTGTGCACGACGTTGCGCTTCGGCTCGACCCAGCCGAGCTTGCCCGAGACGAGCTCGGCGTCGAGGTCTCCGAGGATCGGCTCGAGCGGATAGCGGGAGGCGTCCGCGTACGCGAAGGGCTCGCGCACGGTCATCGGCCGGTAGACGAACTCGTCGCCGGGGGCGAGAACCGTGACAGCGACGCGGTCTCCCGCGAGCTCGCGCAGCGCCAGGACCGTCTCCAGCGCCGCGACGCCGCCGCCGGCCACGAGGACGCGGAACTTCTCTGATGTGGGGGGTTCGATGGGCATGACAGCAGGCTAGATCCGGCCGGGCGCGCGGGTAGCCGCAGAAAGCCGCGCGGAGCAGGGGAGAACTACTGACCCGTCGCCCGAATCGCGTCCGGCCGGTGACGTGATTCAATGGACCGACGGGCCTGGCGGCGCTGAACACGCCCGGCGGCGCGGGCCCCGCGAGACCGTGAGCAACCGCATGGACCGAGCGACGAACGGCATCCTCGACGTCGCGCGAAGCGTCCTCTCGGAGCTGGATCTCGACGTGGTCCTGCAGCGCGTCCTCGACGCGGCGCAGGAGCTGACGGGTGCGCGGTACGCGGCCGTCGGGGTCCTCGACGAGGGGCGAACCGGGCTCGCGAGGTTCCTCACGAGGGGCCTCGACGACTCCTCGCACGCGGCGATCGGCAGCCTCCCTCGAGGCCGTGGGGTGCTCGGAGCGCTGATCGAGGAACCGAAGCCGCTGCGCCTCACCGACGTGGGCGGGCATCCGCGCTCGTACGGCTTCCCGCACGCCCACCCGCCGATGAGCACCTTCCTCGGTGTCCCGATCCTCGTCGGAGACGAGCCGTGGGGGAACCTCTACCTGACGGAGAAGGCGGGGGACGAGCCGTTCACCGAGGAGGACGAGGCCGCGGTGATGGTGCTCGCCGACTTCGCAGGTGTCGCGATCGACCACGCGCGCCGCTACACCGGCACCCGGGACGATCGCGACGCTCTGCAGCGCACCGTCGCCGCGCTCGAGGCGACGACGCAGATCGCTCGTGCGCTCGGCGGCGAGACCGATCCCGACACGGTGCTGCAGCTGATCGCCAAGCGCGGCCGTGCTCTCGTCTCCGCCCGGGTGCTCCTGATCGAGCTCCGGCGGGGCGAGGAGCTCGAAGCCGCGGCGGCGGCGGGCGAGGTCCCCGCGGGCTTGATCGGACGCCGGGTCCAGCTCGCCGACACCGTCGCCGCCCATGCGATGCGCACGCAGCGCACGCAGCGTCTGCAGGACGAGCTGAACCGCGCCCGCTTCGACGAGCACGGCCTGGGCCGTCTCGGCCTGAAGGCGGGCGGAGGGATCGTCGTGCCGCTGGTCTACCGCGGGCGGACCTATGGCGTGCTGCTGGCGATCGACCGGCTCGAGGGGGGGCCCGCGTTCAGCTCCGAGGACGAGCTCCTGCTGGAGTCCTTCGCGACCAGCGCCGCGACGGCTGTAGCGACTTCCCAGACCGTCACCGAGGACCGCCATCGCCAGCGTCTCGCCGCGGCCGAGGACGAACGCGCGCGCTGGGCGCGCGAGCTGCACGACGACACCCTGCAGAGCCTCAGCGCGTTGCGCATCGGCCTCTCGGCTGCGCGCCGCTCCGGGCGGCCGGAGGCGGTCGCAGACGCCGTCGGGCAGGCGGTCGAGCAGCTCGAGGACGCGATCGCGAACCTGCGGGCGCTGATCACCGATCTGCGCCCGGCCGCGCTCGAAGAGCTCGGGCTGAGGGCCGCGATCCAGGCCGTCTGCGAACGGGCCGCGCGGCACGGGCTCGAGGTGGACGTCGACGTCGATCTCGCCCACGAGCGCGGTGAGGCGGAGTCGCGGCTCGCCTCTGAGGTCGAGATCGCGATCTACCGGATCGTGCAGGAGGCCCTGACCAACGCCGCCAAGCACGGCCACGCTCGCCGCGCGGTCGTAGAGGTCGTCGAGGATGCGGCCTGCGTCACCCTCGTGATCCGCGATGACGGCCGGGGCTTCGATCCGGACGTCGCAACCGACGGCTTCGGCCTGCTCGGCATACGCGAGCGCGTTCTGCTGCTCGCGGGCGAGCTTTCGATCGACTCCGCGCCGGGCGCGGGCAGCGCCGTCCACGTGCGGCTCCCGGCGCAGCGGCGACCGAGCGCCGTGACCGGCACCGCCGCTGGCGGCGAGTAGCGGGCGCCCGTCTTCGAATCACCGGGGTCCGCTCTCGGCGCCCGTCACGGCGCGTCTCCCTGCAGCTCGCGGAAGCAGTCCTCGTGCAGGCAGCGCTCCTCGTTCAGCGGGCGGTTCGGCTCCGCCGCGCGAGACGTGAGCACGGGCTCTCCGTCGTCCAGCACGACGATCGGCTCGTAGATCCCGACAGGCTCCCGACAGTGCGAGCAGCGCACCCAGGACTCCATCAGACCCCCAGCAGCCCGCAGCTGAGCGCATAGGCGACGAGCTCGGCGCGGGTGCGCAAGCCGAGCTTCGCGTGGATGCTGGAGCGATGGGTCTCGATCGTGCGCGGAGAGAGCGACAGCTGCCCTGCGATCGCGCTGCTCGTGTGGCCGAGGGCGATCAGGCGCAGCACCTCGGCCTCGCGGCCGCTCAGGCGTCCGGCGGTCAGGCGCTGGTGCAGCCGCGCCAGACCTGCTCGGATCGGCCCGCTGACGTACTCCTCCCCGGCGTCGGCCGCGGCGACCGCGTCGATCAGCTCCTCGTCGGCACGGTCCTTGAGCACGAAGCCGCTCGCCCCGGCCCCGAGCGCGCTGCGCGCGAAACCGAGCGTGTCGTCGGCGCCGAGCGCGACGATCCGCGTCGAAGGTGAGTCCCGGCGGATCTCGCCGATCGCGTGCAGGCTCGAGCCGTCGCGAAGTTCGAGGTCGAGCACCAGCACGTCCGGACGGTGTCCCGCGACGTGCTGCCGGGTGAGGGCGAGATCGCCGGACTCGGCGAGGACGTCGGTGGCGGGGTCGGTTTCGAGCAGGGCCCGCAGGCCGCTGCGGATCTGCGGGTGGTGCTCGGCGACGACCACCCGGACAACCGGGTGGCTTCCGGCGGCGGTGCCGGCGTCGAAGGCGAGGAGCCGGGGCGAGGTGCGCGCGGGTTGCGAGGTCGCGTCCGGCCGCGGGCCGCTCATAGGTGGGCGACCGGCGCCTCGTGCTGCGGAGAGCATCGACTCGCCCGCCCGGTCCGTCAGCGCTCCGCTTGCGCAACCGCCGCGGCGGCCGTGGTTGGCGTGTAGAGCGTGTGACGGGGGAGCACCAGGACGGGACAGCGCGAGGCGCGCATCACCGACGCCGAGACGCTCCCGAGCATCACGTGGCGCAGCGGTCCATAGTCGCGCGAGCCGAGCACGAGGAGATCGAGTTCTCGCGAAGCTGCGACCAGCACCTCGCTCGGGTCGCCGCGGCGCACATCAAGCAGGGGCTCACCGGGCGTGTCGAGGCGCTGCGCGACGCGGGCGACGACCGATCGCATTTCTTCGAGCATCTCCTCGTCGAGCGTGGAGGGAAGCGGTGAGGGGAACGCGTACGCGGCCAGCGACGGGGACAGGCCGGAACCGGCGATCAGCCGGATGTCTCCGCCGGCACGGCGCGCGAGCTCGCAGGCGACGTTTGCCGCCTCGCGTCCCTCGTCGGTCTCCGCAACCCCGACGCCGACGCTCGCGATCGGGCGCAGTTCGCCGCCCGCGTATCCGTCGGGGGCCACGGCGACCGCGCATGGCGCGCCGTGGACCATCCGCTCCATCGTCCCGATGTGCGGCCGCTCGGTGCGTCCGGGCGTGGCGCCGAACACGATCAGGTCCGCTCGTTCGAAGCCGGCGAGCTCGTTCAGGGCGTGGATCGGCCAGGACGCGTTGGTCCAGCGCACGCGGGTCTCGCGTGGGAGCTGCTCCTCCCCGAGCACCGCTGCGATCTCCTCGATCGCGCGCTGCGAGGCGACGTCGGCGGGCACCGACGCGTACAGCGGGTGGTACGGGATCGCGACCGTCACCGCCGCCCCTGTGAGCTGGGCGAGCCGGGCGGCCAGCACGACGCCGTCGCGTCCGCCGCGGTCACCGGCATAACCCACCACGATGCGCTTGAACATGCGGGGAACGCTAGGGCCGCCCCGGGCGCAAGCCATCGGTGGCCGACCCGCGCTTCGCTGCGGAGGAATACTGACGTCCCAGCCGACCGCCGACGCGTTCGCCCGTCTCGCCGCCGTCCCCGCGCGGCCGTTCCGGCCGCCCGACGCCGCCGTGCTGGTCGCGCTCTCGCTGCTGGTGGGAGCGGTGGCGAGCGCGTCCCTGGCGCGGCGCGACCTCACGGGGGAGTGAGGCGGCGCCCGGGGCACCCGGAGGCCGCCCCGTCAGCCGAAGAACAGCTCCGCAGTCTCGTACAGCCGGGGGTCGAGCAGCCGCGGGTTCCCGACCGCGTCGGCGAGCGCCACCTCGACGATCTCGGTGCCGCGCAGCGCGACCATCACCCCGGAGCGTCCGGCCGCCACGGCGCGCAGCGCCTCGACCCCGAATCGCGTCGCCAGCACGCGGTCGAACGCCACCGGGGTGCCGCCGCGCTGGACGTGGCCGAGGATCGTCGCCCGCGTCTCATAGCCGGTGCGCGCCTCGAGCTCGCGCTCGAGCAGCACCCCGACGCCGCCGAGGCGAACGTTGCCGAACGCGTCACGCGACTCGTCGCGGGTCGTCACCTCGCCGTCGCCGAGCGTGCCGGGCCGCGGCTTCGCTCCCTCGGCCACGACGACGATCGAGAAGCTTCGCCCGCTCGCGTGGCGGCGGCGGAGATGGCCCGCAAGCTCGTCGATGTCGAACGGCCGCTCGGGGACGAGGATCGCATCGGCGCCCCCGGATATGCCGGCGTGGGTGGCGATCCACCCGGCTTCCCGTCCCATCACCTCGACGACCATCACACGGTTGTGGGATTCCGCGGTCGTGTGCAGCCGGTCGATCGCGTCGCTGACGATCTGCACCGCGGTCTGGAAGCCGAACGTCACGTCGGTGCCGCCGAGGTCGTTGTCGATCGTCTTCGGCACGCCGACGACCGCGACCCCGTCGCGGTGGAGCCTCAGGCCCACGCCGAGCGTGTCGTCCCCGCCGATCGGCATCAGCGCATCGACCCGGCGGTGCTCGAGGGTCTCCCTGACGACCGCGGTTCCGTCCGCGCCCTCCGCGTAGGGGTTCGTGCGCGACGAACCGAGGATCGTGCCGCCGCGGGTCAGGATCCCCACGGTGCTCTCGTAGGTCAGCTCGACGGCGTCGTCCTCGATCACGCCCGCCCAGCCGCGTCTGAAGCCGATGAACTCGTGGCCGTCGTGGAGACCGGCGCGCACCGCGCCGCGGATCACCGCGTTCAGGCCGGGGCAGTCGCCGCCGCCGGTGAGGATGCCGATGCGGGCCACGGGGCGCACGCTAGCGCGGCACCGCGGCCGCCGCCGCGCAGCTCCCGGTCTCGCGCGGCCGCCTGGCTCGGGCCGGCGCGGGCCCGGCTCTCCGCACCCGGGCCCGCGGGCTCGCGGCCGTCATCGGGTCAGCGCCTGCTCGGTCTGGCGCGCGATCTCGAGCTCCTCGTGCGCCCGCAGGACGAGCGTGCGCACGGGCGCGCCGGTCGCACCGACCTCCGCGTCCGGCACGGCCTCCCGGTTGCGCTCCGGGTCGAGAGCGACGCCGAGGAACCCGAGGCCGGCGACCGCACGCTCGCGAAGCTCCGCCGAGCGTTCGCCGACGCCGCCGGTGAAGACGAGCGCGTCGAGGCCCCCGAGTGCCGCCGTCATCGCCGCGATCGATGCGCACAGGCGGTGCAGGTAGACATCGACTGCGAGCGTCGCGCGAGCATCACCCTCGCGCGAGCGCGCGATCACCGACTTCATGTCCGCGCTACCCGACAGCGCGAGCAGCCCGGCGGAGTGCTCGAGCGATTCCGCGAGCTCCGCCACCGGGATGCCGGCGTGCTCGTTCAGCCACAGCAGCGCGCCCGGGTCGAGACTGCCCGATCGCGTCGCCATCACGAGCCCGTCGAGCGGCGTGAACCCCATCGTCGTGTCGATCGACCGCCCCCCGGCGATCGCGCACAACGAGGCCCCGGCGCCGAGGTGGCAGGAGACGATGCGAAGGGCGGGGGCCTCGCCGCGGTCGATCAGCTCCGGCGCGCGCCGCGCCACCCACGAGTGGGACAGACCGTGAAAGCCGTAGCGGCGGACGCCGTGGCGCTCGCGCCAGCTCGCGGGGATCGCGTACGTGCGGGCCGCGGCCGGCAGCGTCGCGTGGAAGGCCGTGTCGAAGCACGCGACCGCGGGCGCGGCGGGCAGCACACGCGAGACGGCGTCGAGCGCGTCGAGCGACTTCGGCTGGTGGAGCGGAGCGAGGTCGACGAGCGCGTCGAGTGCTGCGCGCACAGACCGCGTCGATCCGCACCGCGCGCGTGAAGCGCTCGCCGCCGTGGACGATCCGGTGGCCGATCGCGTCCGGCTCGCCGAAGCGGTCGCGGATCGTCCCTTCGAGCTCCCCCTTGTCCGCGCGAGCGCGCGGCGCCGCCAGCTCGGCCGCGTCGAGCACGCAGGCGGTCGCGGCGTCGACGAGCGCGAGCTTCAACGAGCTCGAGCCGGCGTTGACGGTGAGAACCCTCATTCCCCGCGGCGCGGACGATCGGCGGGGCCGATCACGACGCCGGCCACCTCCAGTCGGAGATCTCCGCCGGGTCGGCGCCGTGGACCCGGGTGTAGGCGCGGTGGCGCAGCCGCTCGTCGGCCATCTCCTGGCGGATGTGCGCGGCTCGCTCGGCGAGGCCCGGCACGCGGTCGATCACGTCGATCACGAGGTGGAAGCGGTCGAGGTCGTTGAGCATCACCATGTCGAACGGCGTCGTCGTGGTGCCCTCCTCCTTGTAGCCGCGGACGTGCAGGTTCGAGTGGTTCCTGCGGCGGTACGTGAGACGGTGGATCAGCCACGGGTATCCGTGGTAGGCGAAGATCACCGGCCGCGAGCGCGTGAACAGCGCGTCGAACTCCCCGTCGGTGAGCCCGTGGGGATGCTCACCGTCCGGCTGCAGGCGCATCAGGTCGACGACGTTGACGACGCGGACCCTCAACTCCGGCAGGCGCTCGCGGAGGATCGCCGCGGCGGCGAGGACCTCCAGCGTGGGGGCGTCTCCCGCGCAGCCGAGCACGACGTCGGGCTCCTCCTCGCCGTCGCTGCTCGCCCAGTCCCAGATGCCGACCCCGCGGGTGCAGTGGGCGATCGCCTCGTCCATCGTCAGGAAGTCGAGCGCGGGCTGCTTGCCGGCGACGATGACGTTGACGTAGTCGCGGCTGCGCAGGCAGTGGTCGGCGACCGACAGCAGGCAGTTGGCGTCGGGCGGGAGGTAGACCCGCACGATCTCGGCCTTCTTGTTCATCACGTGGTCGATGAAGCCCGGATCCTGATGGGAGAAGCCGTTGTGGTCCTGGCGCCAGACATGGGAGGAGAGCAGGTAGTTCAGCGAGGCGATCGGCCGCCGCCACGGCAGCTCGCTGCTCACCTTCAGCCACTTCGCGTGCTGGTTGAACATCGAGTCGATGATGTGGATGAACGCCTCGTAGCTGTTGAACAGCCCGTGCCTGCCGGTCAGCAGGTAGCCCTCCAGCCAGCCCTGGCAGAGGTGCTCGGAGAGCACCTCCATCACGCGCCCGTCGGGATCGAGGTGATCGTCGCCCGGGATGCGCTCGGCGTCCCAGGCCCGGTCGGTGACCTCGAACACGGCCCCGAGGCGGTTCGACGCCGTCTCGTCGGGTCCCATGATGCGGAAGCGGTCGCGATTGCGCTCGACGATCTCGCGCAGGAAGCCACCGAGGATCCGTGTCGCCTCGCTGCTCGTGCGCGCCGGGGAGGGCACGTCGACGGCGAACTCGCGGAAGTCGGGGAGGTCGAGCTCGCGCAGCAGCAGGCCTCCGTTCGTGTGGGGGTTGGCGCTCATCCGCAGCTCGCCGTCGGGCGCCAGCGCCGACACCTCGGGACGCAACGTGCCGCGCTCGTCGAACAGCTGCTCCGGCCGGTAGGAGCGCATCCACTCCTCGAGCAGCGCGAGATGCGCCGGGTTCGTGGTGACCTCGGCGAGCGGCACCTGGTGGGCGCGGAAGGTCCCCTCGACCTGCCGGCCGTCGACGACCTTCGGTCCGGTCCATCCCTTCGGCGTCGCGAGGACGATCATCGGCCAGGCCGGTCGATCGGGGTGCTCGCCGGCCCGCGCCCGCCGCTGGATCGCGGCGATCTCGTCCAGCGCGCCATCCATCGCTCTCGCCATCAGGCGGTGCATCTCGGGGGGATCGGAGCCTTCGACGAATCGCGGGGCGTAGCCGTAGCCCTCCATCAGCGCGCGCAGCTCGCGCCGGGAGATCCGCGCGAGCACGGTCGGGTTGGCGATCTTGTAGCCGTTGAGGTGAAGGACCGGCAGCACCGCGCCGTCGCGTGCCGGGTTGAGGAACTTGTTGGAGTGCCAGCTCGTCGCGAGCGGCCCGGTCTCCGCCTCGCCGTCGCCCACCACGCAGCACGCGAGCAGGCCGGGGTTGTCGAAGACCGCGCCATAGGCGTGCGCGAGCGAGTAGCCGAGCTCGCCGCCCTCGTGGATCGACCCCGGGGTCTCGGGTGCGGCGTGGCTCGGGATCCCGCCCGGGAAGGAGAACTGTCTGAACAGCGCGTGCAGCCCCGCCTCGTCGCGGCTCACGTGTGGGTAGGTCTCGCTGTAGGTCCCCTCGAGATACGTGTTGGCGACGATCCCGGGTCCGCCGTGACCCGGCCCGGTGACGAACATCGCCGAGATCCCGCGGGCGCGGATCGCCCGGTTCAGGTGCGCGTATAGGAAGTTCAAGCCGGGCGTGGTGCCCCAGTGACCGAGCAGCCGCGGCTTGATGTGCTCGGGGCGCAACGGCTCGCGGAGCAGCGGGTTCGCGAGCAGGTAGATCTGTCCGACCGAGAGGAAGTTGGCCGCGCGCCACCAGGCGTCGAGCAGCTCGAGCTCCCCGTCCGGAAATGCGCTCGGGGACGGTCTCTCGCCGGTGTCGTCCATGGCTCGGACCCTATTCCCGGCGTCGCCGGCGGAGTCCGTGTTTTCCCGCAGTTGCGGTGTTGCGGGCTCCGGATGGGCGCGATCAAAGGGGCGCCTAGCGTGACGCTCAGATCCAACGAAACGGAGGGACGGCGATGTTCAGCAACGTGATCGTGGGGGTCGACGGACGGAGCGGCGGGCGCGACGCGATCGCCCTCGCCCGCCAGCTCGTGGACGAGCACGGCGCGCTGACCCTCGCGCGTGTGTTCCCGGGCGCGACGATGCCGACGCACGCGGTCACTCCTGGGCTGGTGCGCGAGGATCGTGAGCTGGCCGAACGGCAGCTCCGCGAGGATCGCGCGCAGGCCGCAGTCGAGGCCGACCTCGTCGCCGCGGAAGGGATCGCGCCCGGTCGCGTCCTGCACGAGCTCGCCGAGGAGCGCGGAGCGGATCTGCTGGTGCTCGGAAGCTGCCACCGCAGTGCCCTCGGGCGCGCGATGCTCGGGGACGACACCAGGCAGAGCATGAACGGTGCGCCGTGCGCCGTCGCCGTCGCGCCACGCGGCTACGCGGCGGGCGCGCACCCGCTCGCGAAGATCGGCGTCGCCTACGACGGGTCGCCGGAGAGCAGGACGGCGCTCGCGGCCGCCCGCGCGCTCGCAGCACGAACCGGCGCGCAGATCAGCGCCCTGCACGTGCTGCAGTTCCCCTCCTACATCTACACGGGGCTGATCCCGCCGGCCGGCGAGGCCGTCGACGAGATGGTGAGGGTCGCCGACGGCGAGATGAAGACGCTCGAGGGCGTTGCGGGCAGTGCCGAATTCGGGCTCCCGGGGGATGACCTGGCGACGTTCAGTCGCGACGTCGACCTGCTCGTTGTCGGATCTCGTGGCTACGGGCCGTTCGGCCGGCTGGTCCACGGCAGCACGTCGGCCTACCTGCAGCGGCATGGGCGTAGCCCGCTGCTCGTGCTTACCCGGCGCGCACGGGAGCAGCGGGACGGCGAGCCCGCGGCGCGGTCCGCGAGCCGGGCGCCGGTACACGCGTGATCCGAGGCGAGCAGCCAGGCGGCACGACGCGAGCGCAGCGCTCGCGCCCGGACCGGCGATGCGGTCGATGACCGCGGCGCTCGCCGGATCGTTGCGCCGGTAGCGTTGGGGCCGATGAGCGACGACGCGCTGCCCGCGGACGACGACCGGGCCGCCACGATCCGGATCGTGCTGGCCGACGACCATCTGGTAGTGCGGAGCGGGCTGCGCCTGCTGCTCGAAGCGGAGCCCGGCTTCGAGGTGGCGGCCGAGGCCGGCGACGTCGAGGCGGCCCGGCGGTATGTGCACGGGCATCACCCCGACGTGCTGGTCCTCGACCTGAACATGCCGGGCGGCTCGAGCCTCGAGGCGATCCCGCGGATTCGCGAGGAGTCGCCGGGGACGCAGATCGTCGTCCTCACGATGCAGCAGGAGCCGGCGTTCGCACGCGAGGCGCTGGGCGCCGGCGCGCTCGGCTACGTGCTCAAGGAGGCCGCGGACGAGGAGCTGGTCGAAGCCGTGCGGAACGCGGCGGAGGGTCTGAGCTACCTGAACCCGCGGCTCGGCGCGCGGATCGCCTCGGAGCCGCCTCCGGGACCCCCGGATGACCTCTCCGAGCGGGAGGCCGAGGTGCTGCGGCTGATCGCGCTCGGCCACACGAACGCTGAGATCGCCGAGCAGCTCTACCTGTCCGTGAGGACGGTGGAGACGCACCGCTCGCACATCCAGCAGAAGCTGGGGCTCACGAGCAGGGCGGAGCTGGTGGGATACGCGATCGACCGAGGGTTGGTCGAAACCGGCCGCCGGGAGCCGTAGGCCGGACGGACGGGCGCCGGCGCCGCGAGGGTCCCGGCGGCATCGCCGCCGGGTGTTGCAGGCACTTCCAGTCTGCGCTCAGCCGCGGCCGAAGCGTTTCCGGGCGCTGCGCCAGGCGGCGGTCGGAAACTCCACGAGCTCCTCGCCGCCGTCCCAGCGAACGTGGGCGTCGAAGCCGTCGCGAAACACATCCAGCATCGGCCGGTTGTCCGGGAGCACCCGTGCCACGAAGGTCGTCGTGCCGCCGCCGGCCGCCAGCCGCGCGAGCCGCTCGACCAGGATCGTGCCGAGGCCCCGGCCGTGCAGCCCGTCCTCGACCTCGACCGCGACTTCCGCGCGTCGCTCGTCCAGCGAGACCCCGAGCGCGTGACCGACCACCCGGCCCGCCGAGTCGAGCGCGATCAGGCCGATCCGTCCGGTCCCGGTCGCGGCGACGGAGTGCGCGATCCGGCCGATGTCGGCAGCGCCGGTGAAGAACCGGAGCCGCCTGGTCTCGAGGCAGAGGCGATCGAGGAACTCGCGGATCACGAGCTCGTCGCCGGGGGCCACCTCGCGGAGCGCCACGGCAGTCCCGTCGCGCAGCAGGACCCGTGCATCGGGCACGGGCGTCCCCGGTGCGCCGTCGGGCATCGATGCGCCGGCGTCCGCGCCCGGCCAGCCGGTGCCTGCCAGTCGCCCGGCGATCACGTCGCGGTGATGTAGCCGCTCATGTAGCCCGCGTGCTGCATCGCCCAGCCGTTGGCGTTGCTGTCGCACGGGATCACGCAGAACCACGAGAAGCGGCCTTTTTCCCGTACGACCAACTGGTAGGTGTGGATCCCGGGCTTGACGACGATGTTGACGCCGATCTCCGGCGAGGTGATCGAGTGTTCGCCTTCGTCGGTGTTGTCGATACGCAGGTCGAGCTTCTGCCCGACCTTCACCGCGAATTCGGTCTGCGTGTAGGTGTCGTGCTTTTTGCCGTCAGGTCCCAGCTTGCCTTCCGGGATCACCTTCAGGCTGATCGTCTTCGTGGGAAGCGGGGCACCTGTGGAGGCAGCGCCGGTCGCTGGGGCCGGGACGCCGGTGGTGATCGTCACCGTGTTGTGCTGGCTGCTCTGGGTGATCGCGATCACCGACATCAGCAGCGCGGCGAAGACGCCGATCCCGGCGAGCCACTCGAGGACGAGCTTGCCGTCGCGGCGCACCGCCTCGTCGAACTCCTCCTGGTCGTGGACCTCCTCCTCGGTGCGTGGCACGTCCTCGGTGCTCTCTGTCGGGCTCACGTGAGCCACCTGCCTTCCCGCTCGCATGCTGACCTCATGGCTCCGAGTCAACTCCAATCGGGGCGCCGCGACGTCCGCGGCTATCCGCCGATCGGGTCGGGGTTTTCCCGCAACCGCCCGTCGAGCCGGCCCCCGGACGTCCGTGGGTAGTAGCTTTCCCCGCGATGGCCGTGGACCCGGACATCCTTCGAAAGGTCGGCTTCCTCGAGCCGCTGAGCGACCGCTCGCTCAAGCGGCTCTCCTCGTCGATGGGCGAGCGCAGGGTCGAGGAGGGCGAGGACCTCGTCGAAGAGGGCGGGGCCGGGGTCGCGTTCTTCGTCGTCCTCGAGGGCGAGTGCGCGGTGCTCGTCGGCGGCAAGGAGGTCCGGCGCCTGGGCCCCGGCGAGCACTTCGGTGAGATCGCGCTCGTGCTCGACGACGTGCCCCGCACGGCTACGGTTCGGGCGCTGACGCCCGTCCGCGCCGGAACCCTCAGCAAATGGAACTTCAAAGGGTTCGTCGAGGAGCACCCCGAGGTCCACTGGCCGCTGCTGGTGACCCTCGCCAAACAGGTCGCGGACCTCTCCGCGCGCTGAGCGGCGCCGGCGCGCGCCGCAGGCGCAGCCGGCAGGGCGTACGCTGTCGGGCGGCCGCGGCCGCCTGAGCGCCGGGCCGAGAGGCGAGCCGCCCCCGGAGGGGGCGGAGACTCCTGCCAGAATCCGGCGCTGAGGATCCGCGCCGGGGGGAAGGCAGAAGCCATGAGCACGTTCGACCCCGCACATCCGAAAGCGCCTCTGTCCGCCGCAGGCGCGGCCGCCGCCGACCTCGGCGAGCCGCCGCGGCGCCCCTGGTGGCTGGCACGCCGCGTGCTGATCGCGGGCCTCGCGATCGCGGTCCTGTCCGGCGCCGTCACCGCCGTGCTCGCGCTGAACGAGGTCGACAAGATCGTCGAAGCGCTGCGCGAGAGCAAACCGGTCACGGTCAAGCCCGGGCTGCTGCTGGGGACGACCCCCGGCGGCGCCGAGACGCTGCTGCTCGTCGGCAACGACGAACGGCCGCCACCGAAGAGCAACCCCAACGGCGCCGTCGAGCCGCACTCGAACGAGATGCTGCTGGTGCGGGTCGACCCGAGCAAGCCCACGATCTCGATGCTCTCGATCCCCCGCGAGCTGCAGGTTACGTTCACGACGCCCCGCGGCCAGGTGATCACGAACCGGATCAACTCCGCATACACGTACGGCTACCTGCAGGGGCACGGCACCGCCGGCGGCGTGCAGCTGATGCTCGAAACGATCAAGAAAACGCTCGGGGTCAGCGTCAACCACGTGTTCGTGACGAACTTCCCGAAGTTCCGGCACGCCGTCGACGAACTCGGCTGCGTGTACATGACCGTCGACCGCCGCTACTACCACGTCAACGAACCGGGCGGCGAACAGTACTTCGAAATCAACCTCCAGCCGGGCTATCAGCGGCTGTGCGGCCCGCAGGCGCTCGAATTCGTCGCCAACCGCCACGAAGACACCTCGCTGACCCGCGACGCCCGCGACCAGCGGTTCCTGCTGGCGGTCAAGAGCCAGTACGGCCCGACGGCGCTCGGGGAACGGGAAAAGCTCGAGCGGATCTTCGGGCGCACGGTCGAAACCGACAGCGCGCTGCACGACTCCAGCCAGGTCCTGCAGCTCCTCGAGCTGCTCGCCGAATCGGCCGGCAAGCCGGTGCGCCAGGTGCCGTTCCACGTGAACCTGTTCCCGACCTATGACACGGCCTCCGAACGGGAGATCCACGAAGCCGTCCACAACTTCCTCGACGGCACCGCGGCGGTCGTGCACGGGAGCGTCGGGGGCTCGCACTCGTCGCGTTCCTCGCACGCGTCCTCGCACTCCGCCCCCACCGCTCCGGGGATGTCGCCGGCGGGGGCGACCACGACGGAGCAGGCGCAGGCGATCGCGCCGGACCTCGCGTTCCCGGTAGAGGCGCCGCGCTACCAGTTCACGAACGCGGCGGCCGCCCCCGACCTCGTTCGCCGCTACGACATCCGTGCCCCGGACGGGCGGCACCTGTACCCGGCATACGTGGTCGTGATCGACCGCGGCGGGCTCGGCGAATACTACGACGTGGTCGGAACCAGCTGGAAGAACCCGCCGGTGCTCGCGGACCCGACCTCGCAGCTTCGTCTCGGGACCCGCACCTACGACCTCTACTACAACGGGGAACACCTGCGGACGGTCGCCTGGGCCGAGGGAGGCGGGTCGTACTGGGTCGAAAACACGCTCACGAACTCGCTCTCGCCGCGCGACATGGTCGCGATCGCGCGCGAGACGACGTCGGTGATCGGCCCCGGGCGGCGCGCGGTGGACGCCCACGCGGCGTCGGGCGGGTTCACCTTGCCGGCGGGCCCGAGCGGGCATTCCGAAGCGATGGAGAAGGCCGGCACGGCGGTCGCGATCCTGGCGCTGCTGTTGATCGCGGGGCTCGCGGTGCTGCTGGTGCGGCGCCAGCGCGAGCTGATGCGGCTCCGCGTCGAGGTCGGGGAGGCGCTGCGGCACGAGGCGCGGCTGCGCGCGGTGCTCGGCGAGGCATCGGCGCCGGGCGGGGAGTGACGGCAGTCTCGGACCGCTCGTCGGGTGGGTCGAGCCGGAACCGGCCGGGTAACGTCGGCGGTGTGAGCCACAGCGACCGGCAGCGGGTGAGGCTCGCGACGATCGGGGTCTACGGCTTCTCGGCAGCCGGCTACCTGGCCGCTCTGCGCGGGGCCGGAGTGGAGCTCGTGATCGACGTGCGCCAGCGCCGGGGCGTTCGCGGGCCGGACTACGCGTGGGCGAACTCGCGGCGGCTTCAGGCGATGCTCGTGGAGGCCGGCATCGAGTACCGCCACCGCAGGGACCTCGCGCCGACGACCGAGCTGCGGCAGCTCCAGTACCGCGAGGACGACCGGCAGGGGGTCGGGAAGCGCTCGCGCGAGAGGCTCGCGCCCGAGTACGTGCGGCGCTACGAGGCGGAGATCCTCGACAGGGTCGACCTGCGGGCGCTGGCCGCGACGCTGCCCGCGGGGGTCAGCGCGTTGATGTGCGTCGAGCGCGACGCTGCGGCATGCCACCGCTCGCTGATCGCCGCCCGCTTGGGCCCGGCGATGGGAAGCGGGGTGGTGGACCTCGCCCCTGGGACGGTCGCGAGCGGCCCGCGATCGGATTCGGGCACGCTCGGCCTCGTGCAAGGTGACATAAACGAGCGCGATACCAACAGCCCAAATTTGGATTGACCCGCGGGGCGAGATCGCACAGACTTCTCCAGCCAAGTGCGGGGGGCCGCGATGCGAGGGTCCCTCACACGCTCAAGCACCAGCGGCGCCCGGACAGGCGCCGAGAGAAGGGGGAACCATGCGCAAGCCTGCCCTGCTGCGGGTGACGTTGGGGGTCGTCGCGGCACTGCTGTGCGCCGCGATCGGCGCTTCGAGCGCGAACGCGGCGCCAGAAGTCGCGTACAACAACCTCAACACCGTGCCGGCCACGGTCAACGGCAAACCCAACGAAGACACCTACTCCCAGGACTACGAAGCGTTCATGGGCGGGAAGCTGTTCGGCGGCCAGATCGAAACGGTCGAGACGAACAGCCGGCTGCTGAAGTCGATCGGGACCGAAGTCGACGTGTTCAAGTGCGAACACGGCGAATACCAGCTCGAAAACTGCTACACGCTCCACGAAACGAAGAAGTTCTCGCAGGAATGGACGGTGGACGTGTACGCCGTCGGAGCGGGTGAAGAACCGGGTGCGCTGGTCGCCACCGGCACGACGGTCGCGAAGCTCCGCTACCGGCCGACCACCAATGTCACGTGTCCCGCTACCGAAGAAGGCAAGGGCTTTGGCTCCAACTGCGACGTCGGCGGGCTGCGACAGAGCGTGACGTTCAAAAAATTCACGCAGAGCAAACCGCTGCCGGCGAAGGTGATCGTGCTGCTCACGAACAGCTGCGAAGCGTGCGGTGGAGACATCGTCAACGTCGGGCTGCAGACCTCATACAAGGGCTTCAGCGGCGGGAGTTTCGTGTCCGAACCTCCCGCGGACAGCGGCACACCGGCCGTCGGCGCCGACCCGCTGCCGGAAAGCATCTACTACAACAGCAAGTTCGAAGCGACGGGCTGGGCGCAGTTCCAGCCGGTCTTCAAGGTCGAAGTCCGCTAGGACCGCAGCGTCCGGGCGCGGGACGGGCGGTCGCCCGTCCCGCGCGCGGCGCTCACCGCCACATACAGCAGACAGGTTTCAGCCGGCAGTCCCAAGGAACCGGCTCCGGCGGGGCTTCGGCACCGCGGGCACGACGGGCGCAGGGGAGAGCGGATCAGCGATTCGTAAGCGTGCGACGGCTCAGGGCGGCGGCGAGTGCCGCTCGGGGGGATCACGATCACTCGTGCGTGGCGGCACTCGACGCGCCGGCGGCGCTCCTCGGGTCTTGACGAGCCGACGCAGCGGTTCTTCTCAGAGGCGACGACCGGAATCGAACCGGTGTAGACGGCTTTGCAGGCCGCTGCGTAGCCACTCCGCCACGTCGCCAGGGTGGGCACAGCGTACCGGCACGCCGCCCCGATTCCGATCCGTCGAGACGGGGCAGCGCGGGGGGCACCGCAACCCTCGCCGGTCGAGCCGTGTCTTAGCTCCCGACTTCGTAAGCAGACGGCGCCGGCCCGAGCCGGCGGCGACGGGCGGCCCCGGATCGCCGCGCCCCGAACCGGAAGGAGAAGCGATGCTCACCCCGCGCAGGCTCGTCTCATGCGTGCTCGCCGCCGCCCTCGTCTGCGGCGCGCTCGCAGCATCTGCTTCGGCGTCCCACTCCGAGACGACCTTCTTCGAGTCGCCGTCGCTGCTCCTGAACCCCGCGACGAGGCCGGCGACGATCGCGACGCTGCAGCGGCTGGGGGTCCGCGCGCTGCGGGTCGAGCTCAGCTGGCGCACCGTCGCGCCCGGACCGAACAGCGTCCATCGTCCCTCCTTCGAAACCACGAACCCCGCCTCCTACAACTGGAGCGAGTACGACCCGGTGATCGAAGAAGCGCACGCTCGCGGCTGGAAGGTCCTGCTGACGGTCACCTCGCCGGTGCCTCGCTGGGCGACCGGCAACCCGCGTGGGCGCTCGGCGCTCTACAAGCCGAACGCCGGGCAGTTCAAGGCATTCATGACGGCGGTCGGGCGCCACTACGCGGGGAAGGTCTCGCTGTTCTCGATCTGGAACGAGCCCAACCACCATGAATTCCTCGAACCGCAGTTCAACAGCAACGGCTCGCCCGCCTCGCCGGGGATCTACCGCGCGCTCTACCTGGCGGGATACGCCGGGCTGCAGGCCGCCGGCATCGCGCATCCGGCGGTGCTGATCGGCGAAACGGCACCCGAAGGCGAAGCGCATCCGCGAACGCCGGTGCGGGGCCCCAACCACAACGTCTCGCCGTTGACCTTCATGCGCGGCGTGCTCTGCCTGAACAGCAGCTACCGGCGCGTGGGCTCGTGCAGGAAGCTGACCGCGACCGGATGGGGGCTGCATCCGTACGCGAGCATCCGCGGCCCCTTCTACGTTCCGAAGGACCCCGAGTCGGTAACGATCGGGGTGCTCGGCCGGATGACCGGGGCGCTCGACGCGGCGGCGCGAGCGGGACGGATCACCTCGGGCCTGCCGCTCTACATCACGGAGTTCGGCGTGATCAGCTACCCGGACAGCTCGATCGGGGTGCCGGTGGCACAGCAGGCCGAGTACGACGCGACCGCTGAGAAGATCGCGTGGTCGAACCCGCGGGTCGCCTCCTTCTCCCAGTACCTGCTGCGTGACGACACCACGAAAGGTCGCAGCCACGTCGCGTTCCAGACCGGGCTCGAGTACTCGAACGGCCGCGCCAAGCCGTTGCTCTCGAGCTTCCCCGTACCGCTCGTCGTCAGCCGAGGTGGCGGCGGCTACTCGCTCTGGGGTTATGTGCGGCCTGCGACCGGCGCCACGACCGTCACCGTCGAAATCGAGCACCCGGGATCGAGTCGCTGGCGGACGCTCGCCCAGGTCAACACGACTGCCGCGGGCTACTGGACGCTGCGGTCCTACGTCTCAGCAACCCACTGGCGGGTGCGCTGGGTCAGCCCGGAAGGGGCCGTCTACAAGGGTCCGCCGATCCGGGCGTACTGAGCCTCCGCGGGGTGGGGAGGCGCCCTCCTCGGGGCGGCGGTCCGTTGATACCCTTGCGTCCTTCCCAGGGCGATTAGCTCAGCTGGGAGAGCGCCGCCTCGACAAGGCGGAGGTCACTGGTTCGAGCCCAGTATCGCCCATGCCCGGCCGGATGACGGGCGCCGTGCTCACCCGAGTGACACGACCGCCACGCTAAGGCCCTGGATGCGCTCGAAGTGGCGCTGGTTGGCGGTTGCGACTCTCCAGCCGGAGGCGATCGCGGTGGCGGCGACTATCCGATCGTGGGCTCCGACGTCTCGGCCGGCTGCAGCCAGTTGCGCCCAGATGCGCGCGTGGACGCGGGCGGCGAGGAGATCGAACGGCAGCGTCGGGAAAGCGCTCAGCGTCGTCTCGACGAAGGCCTCGCGTCTCGCCGGTGGCGTCGGAGGCTCGGTGCACGCCGTGGAGGAGCTCGGAGGCAGTGATCGTGGCGATGCCCACGTCTTCCTCGGCGCCGACCGCCTCTTCGAGCCGGTCGGCCGCCGCCCGCATGGCGAGGGAGGGGGGTAGCTCACGGGTCGCTCGCTCGAGCTCGACGAAGACGGTCGTGTCTAGGAGCGTGCCCACGGATCTGCCGGCGCCCGGCCGACGTCGTCGAGGACGGCTTTCATGTCCGCGGCGAACTCCTCATCCGGAGGGGCGATCTGAGCGAGGATGCCCAGGGCGTCTCGCAGCGGGCGTCCACGAGCGGCTGTGGCGAGGCGATCCTCATCGGGATGGAGGATCACGAAGGCGGGACGCTCGCGGTTCATGACGACGACCCTCTCATGGTGCGCCACCGCTTCGCGCGCACGTCGCGGGATGCGCACTTCCTCAGCTTTGATCTCAGCCATCGTCCGGAGTCTAGCAGTACCGTACGGAACGGTACGGATCAGTACGCCGAAGTAACCCTTCTGGCCCGGCAGACGCCAGCCAGCGCCAGCGTCTTCGGGCGACCCTGCGGGTCGCGCCCCGGGCTCTGTGGAATGATGCGGCGCGTCGGCCAAAGGTTCGGCACGGCAATCGCAAGCGAGGGGGCGTGGCATGACCGGATCACGGCAGGGGCGTGGATGCACCGGCGGTGGCCGTTCGGGGGCGGCTCTGCCCGCCCGGAGCCCGCGACGCTTGGCCGGCGGGCTGTTCGCTTTGCTGGCTGTGCTGGTTGCGAGCTTCGGTGCGTCCAGTGCGTCGGCGTTCGAATGCTATAGCGGCGACCCTAGTTGCGCGACTGAGGGCTACCTGCAGCACCTCGACAAACCGGGAGGCAGCTCGAGCATCTTCTTCATGCCGCGGACGACGACATCTTTCGTGTATTGGCAGCCGAAGGGCGCTCCGGCGTTCCCGAAGGGGTATGAGACGGCGGTCACGGACTTCTTCAAGGGGCTCGAACACGAAAACGGGAGCGACCAGGACTTCTATTCGGTGCTCACGCAGTATGGGGTGAACGACGAAACACATGTCGGTAAGGCGATCAAGGACAAAGATCCCTACCCAGCCGAAAGCTCAGGATGCGACCTTTCTCTCGAACGGCCGCTGTCCAAGCCTTGCGTCTCGCTGCCCCAGATCGCAACCGAGGTCAACGAACTCGTCAAACAGCACAAGCTGCCCAAGCAGATCAATGAAGCCGGCCAGTTCGAAGCAACGAACGTCTTCTTCGTGATGTTGCCGCCGGGCGTCTCGACATGCGACTACCCCCACGCAGGTCATGAGACGAGCGAATGCTCAGGCGCACAGTTCTGCGCTGCACATGACTCCAGCCTCGGGTCCGAACAAGCCGAAAGCCCGGTGTGGGCTGTGATGCCTTATTCGCCCGGCGTCAAAGGTTGCGAAGATCCGCAGCACCCGAACAGCGCGTACGAAGACGAGTTCCCGCACATCGAGCACGAGTTCGTCGAGGCGACCACCGACCCCTATGGCGTCGGGTGGCTCAACGATTCTACTTCCGGCGTGGAAGAGGTCGCTGATATCTGCAACGGAGCCTGGGCGTTTGGGAACGTGCCGTTCCAGGAAAAAATGAGATGGGGCACGGCGCTCGGCACGGCGCCCAACGGAGCGCTGTACAACCAGGTGATCGACGGCCACGAGTACTACTTGCAGCAGCTCTACAGCAACGCGACGGAAACGTGCGTGCAGCGCAAGGCGCTTCCGCCGGTGGTGAGCAAGCTCGCTCCCGCGAAGGGCCCGATCGCGGGCGACAAGAAAGTCAAGATCACCGGCCTGAACTTCGAGAACCCGACCGTGACGAGTGTCTCGTTCGGGAAAGTGGCGGCGAAAGAATTCACCGTGACCTCCCCGACCTCGATCACGGCGGTCTCACCGGCGTCCACGAGCACGGGCGTCGCGGAAGTCAAGCTCGCCAGCTCCGGCGGCACGAGCGCGAGCACCACCGCCGACCAGTACACGTACGAAACGAAATAGGCCGCGCCCCGCAAAGCCACGGCGGTGTAGCCCGTCGACCAGAGCGCGCGGAGGGTTCCGGTTACCGGAGAGGGCGCCGGCACCTACGGGATCATCCAGCGCAGCGTTCGTGCCACGATCGCAGCTACCGCCGGAATCCCGCGTCCACAAAGCGAGATTTCGCACCGGCTTGACCAGTATCGCCCATTCGTGGTCGTTATCACCAATCGCTGACTGCGAGGTGAAACCGAACGGCGGCGAGGGGAGGGTCGCGCGAGCGGATCGGGTGCGGAGGCTCGCGGGCGGGGGGTGGGTTCTCGAGCGTCTTGCGCGAGGAACCCTACGAGCTGCCGCCGCGGAGTCTGGCGACCAGCTCGATCATTGCGTCGAGCGAGGCCTCTAGCGGCTTGGTGTCGCGTTTGATCTTCGTGAGAAGCAGGCCGCCCTGCAGCGCGGCCAGTAGCGCGAGCGCGAGGGTGTCAGGGTCGGTGTCGGGCGGGAGCTCGCCTCGGGTATGCATCTCCCGTAGACCGCTCTGGATGGTGGCTTCCCATCGGTTGAACCCCTCGGCGACATGGGTTCTCGCGTCGGGATCGGTCTCGGCTAGCTCGCCCCCGAGAGAGCCGATCGGGCAGCCGCCGATGCAGTGCTGCTCGCGCTGGGCAGCGACGACGAAGTCGCGCCAGGCTCGTAGGCCATTCAGCGTGCTGAAATCGAAGTTCTCCTGCCCGCCGACCATCGTGTCGGCTTGGTGGTCAACGACTGCGCGGACCAAAGCCGGCTTGTCGTCGAAGTAGTGGTACAGCTGCGAGCTCGAGACGCCCGCCGCGGCGCGTACGTCATCGATCGTCGTATGGGCGACGCCCTGCCTGAAGATCAGCTCGGAAGCTGCGTCGACTATGCGTTGACGGGTCTCCCGGCCCTTGCGCGTCAGTTGCTGGGGGAGGGGCTGGTCGCGCTCATGCCATCACTCTACCAATGAAATGGATCGCCTCATCCAATCCGTGCTAGAGTGGAACGCGCGATCCAGTCTCGGTCGCGACAACCACTCAAGGGAGAGCGCGATACATGGAACTTCAAGGCAAGACCGCCCTCATCACCGGCGGCACATCCGGGATGGGATCAGCCACCGCACTGTCGATGGCCGAAAAGGGCGCTTCGGTGATCATCACCGGCCGCGACGAGACCCGCGGCGCGAGCACCGTGGAGCAGATTCGGGCGGGTGGGCACGATGCGCAGTTCATCGCCGCTGATCTCTCTGAGATGTTCGAGGTGCGACGCGTCGCCGACGCGGCACGGGAGATCGATGTTCTGGTCAACCTCGCAGGCGTTGCGGCGATGGGGCCGACGGTCGACACCGACGAGGCGGCGTTCGACGCGCTGTTCCAGATCAACGTCAAGGCGCCGTTCTTCCTCGTCGCCGCGCTCGCCCCCGAGATCGCTGCCCGTGGCGGCGGATCGATCATCAACGTCTCCACGATGGTGGCGAGCTACGGTCAGCCGGGGTTGGCTGCCTACGGCGCGTCGCGTGCGGCGATCGAGCTGCTCACCAAGGCCTGGGCTGCCGAATTCGGGCCGCAGAACGTCCGCGTCAACGCGGTCGCTCCCGGCCCGACGTTGACCCCGACATTGGAGACGAAACTGGCGATGGCCGAAGAGTTCGCCAAGACGATTCCGCTCGGCCGGGTCGCTGAAGTGCACGAGCTGTCCGACGTCATCACGTTCCTTGCGACCCCGGCTGCCGCCTACATCAACGGGGCGGTCATCCCCGTCGACGGCGGCCGCCTCGCGATCTGAGAGCGCAGGAGACGCGGCTCGTCACCATTTCCGGAATTCGGCCACGGACCCACTCGGTCGACCGCCCACGATCCTGCTCGCCCGCAGCCCGCACGAGGTCGCTGGGTTGCCCGCCGGCGGCGGATAGCGCAGGTCTCGATGCCGGTGGCCACGGACCGCAGGGGATCCGCCAATAGCTCGGGAGCGACCTCGACCAGACGCAACAGCCTGACCACTACCGACCGCTTTCACCCAAGGAGCCAAACACTCAAATGGAAACCACCGCTGAGAAGACCGTGTTGATAACCGGCGCCAATGTCGGTCTCGGCAAAGAGATCGCCCGCCAGCTGGCAACGCGCCCCGAGACGGCCCGCATCTACTTGGCGTGCCGGAACCAAGACCGGGCGGCAACGGCAAAGGCCGAGCTCGAGGCCGAGACCGGCCGGCGCATCTTCGACGTCGTTCTGATGGACGTATCCGATCCGCGCTCGGTCCGCGACGGCCTGGCGACCGTCGACGGGTCGGTCGACGCGGTGGTCATGAACGCCGGCGGCATGGGCGGCAAGACGCCCATGGCCTTGACCGCCGACGGCGTCACTTACATGTTTGCCCAGAACGTCCTTGGCCACGTTGTGCTTCTCGAGACGCTCCTGGCCGAGGACCGACTTGGCGAGGTGGCGGTGTTCGCCGGAAGCGAGGCAGCCAGGGGCATTCCGAAAATGGGGTTCAAGCGGCCGTCGTTCGCGTCAAACTCCGCCGACGAGCTCGCCACGGTCATCGACGGCAGCTATTTCGCCGGCGGTAAGCCTGACGTCAATCTCGCCTATGGGCAGGCCAAGTTGATCGGTGTCCTGTGGATGGCCTATCTGTCCCGCCAACACCCCGACCGCCGGTTCATCAGCGTGAGCCCTGGCAACACCACCGGCACCCAAGCGCCCAACGACCTTGCCCTACCGCTGCGCATGGCGGCCAAGTACGTGATGCCCCGCATTCCGGGTCTCGCCCACAAGCTCGACGTGGGCGCGAAGCGCCTGGTCGACGGCGTCACCGACCCGACCCTGTCGAGCGGGGTGTTCTACGCCAGCGCAGCCAAGACGCTCAAGGGTCCCGCGGTCGACCAAGCGGACATCTTCCCCGACCTGGCCGACCCGTCATTCCAGGACCACGCCAACGAGGCCATCCACCGCTTCATCACCCGAGACGCAGTCGCGTAGCTGCACCGTCAGCACAGCCGTCGACGAACAGCCGAGGCCCTCCGAGCCGTGGCCGGCAGAACCGGCCGAGGATGCGGCCGCCATCACGAGTCGAACGCGCGGATAGGCTCTCGGCCGTGAGAGAGCTCATCCCTGGCTTATGGCATTGGACGGCGCCGCACCCGCAGTGGACGACAGAGGACGACAACGCCGGCCATATCTGGGGGCCCGAGGTCTCCTGCTACGCGTTCTCGGTCGCGGACCAGGTCGCGCTCATCGACCCGGTCGTGCCGGACTCCGGCCTCGACGATCTGATCGAAGGACGCACGGCGATCAGCGTCCTGACGTGTCCGTGGCACGCGCGTGATGCGGCGCGGCTCGGTCGACCGGTGCTCGCGCCGCCGCCCGATCCCGAGAGCCCCGAGACGCTCGCCGCAACGCGCTTTGCGGTCGGAGATCGCCTACCGATCGGGGCAGAGGTTCTCCCAGGCCTCGAGCCGATCGATGTCGTGCTCTGGTTCGAGACACATCGCGCTCTGGTCTTCGGCGACACGCTGATCGATGTCGGCAACGGACTCGAACTCCCCGACGGCTGGGGGCCTGACGGTATCTCCCACCCAGACGTGCTCGGGTCGTTGCGCGACCTGCTGCGCCTGCCGATCGAGTTCGCGCTTCCGACGCACGGGCCGCCTGCGGACCGCGGTGCGTTCGAACGCGCCGTCTGCTGACTCGCACCCGCGGCGCCGGCCGCGACGCGAGACGAGCGCCCGTTCGCTTCGTGTGTGAACTGGTCGGCGGACGAGCCGGCGTTCGTGCGGGCCCCGAGGGGCGGCAGCCGGCACCGGCCTGCGGCTGAAGCGGAGCCGTCTCGGCTGTCTCGCAAGGAGCGCCTTGACTTTTAAAACAAACATACTAGAATGAACAAACTAGATGGCGCGGCCAACGCTTCACACCTCGGATCAGATTCTCGACGCGGCTCGTTCGGTGGTGCTCGCCGATGGCGCCCCCGGCGCGACGATCGGAGCGATCGCAAGGACGAGCGGGGCGCCGGCAGGGTCGATCTACCATCGCTTCGGCTCGCGCGACGTGGTGCTGGTCGAACTGTGGATGCGCGCCGTCAAGCGGTCTCAAGGGCGGTTCCTCGCCGCGATCGAGGCGAGCCCGGGTCCGCTCGAGGCCGTCGTCGCCGCGGGGCTCTCGATCGTCGACTTCGCGGTCACGGACCACGACGACGCGCGCTTGCTGTGCTCGCTGCGCTTCGAGGATCTCGTGCGCTCGCCGCTGTCAGACCCGCTCAAGGCACGACTACGGAGACTCAACCGTCCAGTGGCCGAGGCCGTGGCGGAGCTCGCGAGACAGCTCGGGGGCGAGCAAGAACATGCCCAAGAGCTCGTGATGCTGGCGGCGTTCGATCTCCCCTACGGCGCCGTGCGCCGGCACCTGAACGCTGACGCTCCGCTGCCGCGCTCGCTACGCGCGAACGTCGAGGTCGCGGTCCGCGCCGTGCTCGAGGCTGGCGCGCCGCGTGACGGTGAGGCTTCTTCCGAGCTGACCATCGAGACATGATGAGCGTCTACGACGAGCTGGTCGCAGACGGCGACGCGACCGCCGACGCTGTCGTGCAGATCGAGCGCGGTGGGGGGCAGGCGAGGATCGTGATGCGCCGGCCCGAGAAGCTCAACGCGCTGAGCGCCGGTGTGGTTCGGGGTGTTCGTCGCGCGTTTGAACAGCTCCTGTCGGACCCCGAGGTGCGTGTGATCGTCCTCACCGGCGAGGATCCCGCGTTCTCCGCCGGCGGAGACCTGGACATGATGCGCGCGAGCGAGGAGCGGCTGACCGACCCCGCCGGCTCGACCGACATATGGCGCTGGATCCGACGCGAGTTCGGAGGAGTCGCGCGGGCCATCGCCGGCAGCGACAAGGCGGTGATCGCCGCGCTGAACGGTCCGGCCGCAGGCGTCGGCCTCGCTTGGGCGCTCACCGCGGACCTGACGATCGCAAGCGAGCGAGCCGTGCTGGTGCCCGCGTTCGGAAGTTTGGGGCTCGTCCCGGAGGTCGGGACCAGCTGGGTGCTGACGAGGGTGCTCGGTCTGCAGGGCGCCTTCGCCTACTACGTATCGGGTCGTCACCTCGGCGCGGCGGAGGCGCAGGAAGCCGGGCTCGTGCACGAGGTTGTGCCTCACGGTGAGCTCAGTGGCCGCGTCGAGGAGTGGTGCGAGCGCATCCTGGCGCTGCCGCCGCACGCCCTCGAGATGACCAAGCCGCTTCTGCGTGCGGCGGCGGACGCGAACTGGGTCACCGCGATCGCGCTGGAGGAGCTCGCCGAGCCCCACTGCTTCACGACCCGAAGTTTCCAGGCCGCCGTCCGCAACCTGCGCGAACGACCACACCAAGAATCGTGACCGGCGCGGGATCCGACCTCTCCTTCATCGACGAGCACGACCGGCTGATCGAAGCCGCGCCCCTCGTAGCGTGGGCCGCGGCGGTCGACGTGCTCTCCGGGAGCGCAGAACGCATGCCCCGTGCGCTCGTCCATGTCCTCGGTCTCGAGCCGTCGCGCGCTGGCGGCCCGCGGCCGCTGCAGAGCGGTTCGGCGTTGCCGGGGTTCCGTGTCACCTGTGCGGTGCCCGGACGGCGCCTGGTGCTCGATGGTCGCCACCGCTTCTCGCGCTACCGGCTCGATCTCACCGTTGACAGGGCCGGCGCAGAGCTGATGCTCCGTGCCCGCTCCTACGCGACGTTCCCAGGTCTCCACGGGGCGGCCTACCGGGCCCTCGTGATCGGCAGTGGCGGCCACGTGGTCGCCGTTCGTCGGATGCTCGAGCGGATCGCTCGACGCGCCGAGCATCGAGCGGGGGGTGGGATGTGCCGATCGGCTTTCTGATCACGGCCGGTCTGGTCGCTCTCGGGATGCTGAGCTCGCTTCGGCCGCTTTCCCGCTCGGGAGTGCTTGGGGTGATCACATGGCTTCTCAGCGCCCTCCCGAACGAGTCTCCGTTCCTGGCTCTGTACTGGATGGGTGTCTCCGCCTGGCTGGCTGCTTCCGAACACCACCTCCACGGGACCGGGGTGTGGGCGACCGTCGCGCTCGTTGCCTGCGCATTCGCCGCGACGCCCGTCCTGCTCCGTCGGGCCCTGCGCGCGAGGACCGCGATCGAGCTGGCATTCGACCGGAGTTTGGGCTCGGCGTGGCGGCTCGCAGGGCACGGCTCCGCGCTCGCCCGACCGCGTCCGTGGGCTCGGATCGTGCTCGCGCCACTGCCCATCTTCCATCCAGGTGCGAGACGCATCGCCAACCTCAGCTACGGCAACGCCGGCCGCCGTAACCGCCTCGATCTCTACCGTCGACGCGCCCCCGCCGAGAGCGGCCAGCCGGTGCTGATCCACTTGCACGGTGGCGGCTTCTCGCTCGCTCCGGGGCGCAAGAGCTTCTATGCGCGACGGCTGCTGTTCCGCCTCGCGCGCAGCGGCTGGGTCTGTATCAGCGCCACCTACCGGCTCGCCCCCTCGGCTGTCTTCCCGGACGAACTCGTCGACGTCAAGAAGTTGATCGCCTGGGCCCGCTCACATGCGAGTGAGTACGGCGGGGACCCCGACCGCATCGTGCTCGTGGGAAGCTCATATGGCGCCGGCCTCGCGACACTGGCCGGCTTCACTTCGAATGACCCCACGTTCCAGCCGGGCTTCGAGCACGTCGACACGTCCGTCGCGGCGATCGTCGGTCTCTACGGCTACTACGGCGCCGCCGCCGAGCCCCCGGCGCCGCCGGCCTCGCCGTTCGACTACGCGGCACGTGGCTCGGCGCCCCTTTTGGTGGTCCATGGCGATCAGGACACGCTCACACCAGCAAGGACGGCACGGGCACTCGCTGAGCGGGCCGGCGGCGCCTCCGCGAATTCGGTCGTCTACGTCGAGCTGCCCGGCGCGCAGCACTCGTTCGACCTCCTCTGCTCGATCCGCTTCGAGGCGGTCATCGACGCAATCGAGGCTTTTACCTCCTCCACCGCGCCACCGCGGGAGCCGACATCTCCGGCGAGCGCTGCTGCAACGCAGCGGAGCTGACGCGGGAGCGGGAGGAGTCAGTGGTGGTTCGATTCCGTGATGTGCGAATTGCTGCCGCGACCGCGCCAGCTCGAAGACAGCGACATGGAGCGCGCCGCCTGGCCCTAGCTCTTCGCGATCGGCACAGGACGTCCGAGGTGGAACCCCTGGGCGAAGTCGACGCCGTAGTCCGTGAGAAGGGCGAGCGTTTCGGCGTCCTCTACTCCCTCCGCGATCGTCTCATAGCCAAAGCCGTCGGCCAGCCCGACGATTGCCCTGACCAGGTGCTGGTTTGCCGGATTGGACGCCAGGTCGCGCACGAAGTCGATGTCGATCTTCAAATAGGAGACGGGCACCGCCTTCAGGTAGGTGAAGCTGCCGTACCCGGTGCCGAAGTCATCGAGAGCGAGCTGACAGCCGATCCCAGCGAGCCCCTGCGCGAAGGCCGTGCCGGCCTCGACGTCCTCCATCAGCGCTGTCTCTGTGATCTCGAAGATCAGATTCGATGGATCAGCGTCGGCAGCAAGCAGCTGGCGCTCGATCAACGACAGCAGGTCGAGGTTGCCGATCGATGCTGCCGAGAGGTTCGCCTCCACGCGCATCCCACCGGCGGCCAGACGGACCGCTTCACCGATTACCCAGCGATCGATCTCGCCGATCTGCCCGTACTTCTCAGCTACATGCAGGAAGCTCCCCGGCGCAATGATCTCGCCGCCCTGTCCGCGCATCCGTAGCAGCAGCTCCTGGCTGGGCTGGCCCCCTGCGAGGGGAACGATCGGCTGCGAGTAGAGGACGAACCGGTCTTGGTCGAGCGCGTCTTGGATGCGACCAACCCAGGCGAGCGTGTCCAGCTCGCGCTTGGCTCGGTCCTGCTTGGCGTGCTCAGCGCTGGTATCGCGAAACACGACAACGATTCCACGAACGTGCATCCCGCTCATCAGAGGCGCTGCCGAGTAGGCAACGGGGAAGATCGTGCCGTCTTTGCGCGTAAACGCGTCGTGCATCATGCGCATGCGCCGGCCTTGCACCCTGACCTTCAACAACTCGCATTCCTCGTCCGCGTATGGCGATCCGTCCGCGTGCTGGAAGTGGATGGCATCGTGCATCGACTTCCCACGCAGCTCATCCTCGCTCCAGCCGAGCAGCTTTGAAGCTGCGGCGTTCATGAACGTCAGGCGGCCTTGGTCATCGAGTGCGTACAGCCCCTCGACCATGGTGTCCATCACGGCAGCGCGAAAGTGCTCCGCTTCCTGCCGCTCAGTTATGTCGGTCACGATGATGCCGACTCCGAGCACGTCTCCATTGACCCGAACTGGGTAGTAGCTCCCCAGCCAGTGTCGAAAGTCGCGCTCACCGTGCGTCCGACGCTCGATCTCGATGTTCGTGGCAGGCTCGCCGGTTTCGAGCACGCGGCGGGACACATGCTCCATCTGGACCCACACGTCTGGGACCATTTCGGCGACGGTCCGGCCGATGTGCTCCTGCGGAGAGGCCCCGTTGACTTCGGCAAGCTTCTCGTTGATTCGAACGATGCGAAAATCGCGATCGACGAACGCAAAGCCGACCGGTGCGGCCCGCTCGAGCGTTTCCATGAGTGTCAACGACTCAGCCGTGTGCTGCTGCGACTCCGAAAGAGCCGTCACGTCCTGGACGGCACCGACGAGACGGCGTGGACGACCCTCCCGCTCGTGCGCCACAGCCGGAAAGGAGCGCAGCACGTGAAGTGTGCCGTCGGGCCAGATCGTGCGATAGACGGGGTCGGGCAAGCTCCCGTCTCGTCTGGCCAGTTCGACCTCCCACTCGACGCGGTCCCGGTCCTCGGGGTGTACGCGCCCGAGCACGTACTCGGGGGAGGGAGCGACCGAACCCGGCTCGACACCGAGGAGACGAAACATGTTGTCCGACCACAACAGGACGTCGGTATCAAGGTCCCACTCCCATGTACCCGTTTGCGCGAGCTGCTCCGCTTGCTCGAGCGCTGCCTGGTCGGGGCGCCCTCGGGATGCGTCACGTCTGTCCGTCGCAGGGTCCGTGCCACCGCTCCGGCGAGCGAGGCGCTGGGATCGTTTCCGGGTGCTGGGCTTAGGCGGCATGAGCCTCAACTGCAAGCTACTCCGATTCCTGCCCGAAAACGCGATCTCGTCGAATTGCTCGAATACGCGCTGGCGTAGTTCGACCCTGACGACCCGCCTCCTCGCGATGTTTCAGGACGAGCTCTGCCACCCCAGCCGTCACGGTCGGCCATGGTCATCGCGTCCTTCCTCAACCTTCGTGGCGGATACAGAGAGCGCCTACGTCGTAGCCGAAGACGCCGTAGCGCTCGCAACCGATGCGCGCGGAGAAGAAATCGTGCGACGAGGCCACCCCGTACGCGACCAATGGTGCCGCGGCCCGCGCGATCTCGACGTCGAGCCGGCCATAAGCGAGGTAGCGCGCCGGCCCGGTGAGGCGGGCTGCTGCAGCGAGGCGAGCGGCCACCGTGCGGTCGGCGAGGCTGGGGATCGCCTGCCGGCTCTCGAGGAAGAAGTTCAGGAGTGCGTCGGGATCGACGTAGCTCGGCTCCCATTCGAGGGTCGCGATGTCGAACCGCGCACCGGGGGTTGCGAGCTTCGTGTACAGGGTCGAGTCCGGGAACTGCTCGACACGTACCCGCAGTTCGATTGCCGACAACTCCGAGACGATGACCCGGGCGCGACCTTTGCACACTGCTTCCTCGCACGTGTAGAGGATCGCCGTTGCGCCACGGTTGCCCGCGACGAGCCGTCTCGCCTCCGACGCATCGGGTGCATAGGGATAAGCGCGCACATCGCGGAAGCCCGGCATCCCCGGAGGCAGATAGTGGTCGATGGGCGTCTCGGGGAGGCTCGTTTCCGCTCCGCCGAGTTGCGCGAGAGCGGCGCGGTTGATCGCGTAGCTGACAGCGCGGCGCATCTTGGGACCGGCGAACAGCGGCCGCCGTGAGTTCAGCGCCAGGAAGCTCAAGTTGGGGTAGGGGTTGACGAAGTAGCGCTGGTGTCCGGCCTTCGCCGCCGGGCTCCCGGGTCCGTAGCGCGCGTCGAGAGCGCCGGCCGCTGCTCGGGTCACCTCTCCGTTCAACGCGTAGTCGGCTTGCCCGTTCTCGACCTGTGCGAGCGCTCGTTCGCCGGGCACGCCCACCGACACCTCGATCCGGTTGAGCGAATGCGGCCGACGGCCGGCGTAGTTGGGGTTGCGGACCAGCTCGATGCCCTCGTCCGCTGTGCGGGAGGCCACGCGATATGGGCCCCCTGAGGGCATGACGTCGACGCCGTCGGGATTGTCGCCGGGGGCTTCGACACGAGCGGTGAAGGTGTCGCCGCCTTACAGATCTACGATCCCCAGCACGACCGGTGGACGATGGGCGCGCCGATGAAAACGCCTCGGTTCCTTGCCGCCGCGACCTTCTCCGACGGGCTGTTGTACGTGATCGGGGGAAGCAACGAAGAAGGCGAACGACTCAGCACGGTCGAAGCGTACGATCCGAGGACCAACAGCTGGAAAGCCGAGGCGCAGATCCCGATCGCGCGCAGCTATCCGGCCGTCGGCACGCTCGCAGACGGGCAGATCATCGCCGCCGGCGGGGGGATCGAGGGCCATGGGCCGTTGGCGGATGTCGAGCTCTACACACCTTGGACCAACAGCTGGGAGCAGCTCGCCCCGTTGCTTCAGCCGAGCTCCGGCGGGAACACCGGACAGATCCTGTGGGGCCGCGTCTTCTACGTGCTCGGCGGGTTCGTCGGGACGGCGGTAGAAGCCAACGGCTTCGTCGAGTCCACCACGGTCGACGGCTGGTAGCCGCTGGACGGGTGGATCCTGCTCTCGCCTGAGAGCGAGTTCTTGAGCGGAGAGGGGATTCCTTCCGGGTCGCTGCGTTCCCTTGGACCGTGCGGCCCGCACGCCGCTACGGCGGCTCGGAGATCTGCCGGCCGCGCGCTTTCTAGGTCATTCCGGGGCGCCCGCGCCCCGTTCCCCGATGACCCCGAACGCTGCCGCGCCTTCGACGGTCCGCTTCATCGCGCCCACGAAGCAGCGACCCCGCTTCGTGCGGATCGGCGGGCGTCGCGCGTGCTCATGCCCTCAGGAACTCGGGAAGCATCTCCGCAAGACGCGCGAAGGCTTGCAGGTGTCCCTCACCCTCGTTCATCGTCAGACGGGCGTTCGGCAGATTCTCGGCGAGCCAGTGGCCGTGTATCGGCTCGGCCATACGATCCTCGGTTCCGTACCAGAGGAGCACAGGGCACTCGACGGTGGTGGGGTCGACGTCCCAAGCGCCGATCCATGCGACGTTGTCCCAGCCGCACCCTAGGACGCCCTGGCGCAACGCCTCGCGGACGTCGGCGAGCAAATGCTCGGAGTGGGCGTCCCACAGCCGCCGGTCCGAGTCGGACAGCAGCGGCTCGAACGCCTCGTAGAGGGATCTGGAGCTCCCGAGCGCCGCGGCCATGTCGAATCCCTCGGCGAAGCCGGCACACGCCCCCTCGGGGTCTCCGGGAAGCAGGCGCTCGGCGGCCCGATCACCCTCCGATAGGACGTCCAGCGCCCCGGGCACGAGCTGGAACGGGGCGGCGCCTGCGATCACGTTGACGGCTTCGACCCGATCGCCGGCGACGGCCGCCGTGGCGAGGGCGAACGGCCCGCCGCCGGACCAGCCCGACGTCCGGAACCGCTCCACGTCGTACCGGTCCGCCACCTGGAGGGCGATCCGCGCGATCGACCCGATGCTGAAGGCGGTGGGCGTCGAGCCCCCGTAGCCCGGTCGATCGAAGGCGATCCAGCGGACGCCGGCATCGGCCAGCAGATCATCGGCCCACGCCATCTCGAGGCGACAGCCGGGGGTCCCGTGGAAGTGCAGGACCGGCTGGCCGCCCGGATCGCCCGACTCGCGTACTCGGAGCGTGAGGCCCTCGATCTGAAGATCGCGCTCTCGTGCCTCCATTTCGCCCATTATCGCGCCGCGGTCCAGATCGAACCACCCCGAGTGCGAAGCGTTCGACGGAGCCGTCGAGGCGCACGGCGACGGCGCTGTGGCCCTCATCCCGCTCGACCGCGGCGGGTGAACCGCGCTCCCGGACGTGGTGAATGTGGTCGCAGGCGCGACCAGCGTCCTCCGTGCCGGCGCTGCGGCGTTCGCGGTTTAGACTGCCGCCGTGGACACGCTTCGCCTGCGCCCGATGACCGACCCGGAGTTCGCAGCGTTCAGGGCACGCGCGATCCACGACTACGCCGTCGAAAAGGTCGCGGCGGGGGAATGGCCGCGCGACCGTGCCGAGGCGCTCGCCGAGGAGCAGACCGACGCGCTGCTCCCGGACGGCAGGAGCACCGACGGGATGTTCATCGTGATGGCCGAGGCCGAGGAGGCCGGGCCGGTGGGCTATGCCTGGCTCGCCCTGCAGGGGCCCGACGTCGCCTCCGCATGGATCTACGACATCGCCATCGACGAGGAGCAGCGAGGCAAGGGCTATGGGCGCGCCCTCCTGAACGGATTGGAACGCGTCGCCCGCGAGCACGGTCACGAGTCGATCGCGCTCAACGTGTTCGCCGCCAACGAGTACGCCCGGCGGCTGTATGAACGGGCTGAGTTCAAGCCGACGTCGATGCGTATGTCGAAGCGCCTCGACGACTAGCCGGGCTGCTCGCGCAGGCCCAGCGGGCGGCGCGCAGCCGCCACGCCCGATCCTGGACGCCTGTGCGCACGCGGCTCATCCGCGCGGACCGTGCGCGGTCGCGGACCGCTAAACGACGCCCCGGGCGGCCCAGGCCTCCGCTCGCACCGAGAATGGCGCGGCCGGCAGCGCCGCTCGGCACCGCTCCCGCAGCTCTCGTTGTCGCCTCGCGTCGAGACCGGCGGTGTACTTGCCGGCGGGACCGACGCCGAGCGTGAACGGCTCCCACCAATCCTCGAAGGTCGGATGCTCGACGCGAACTGAAAGGGCGACTTCGTGGACCTCGAGCAGGCCGGCAGTGTGAAACAACTCCGCCAGGGCGCCCTCGCGAGCCCCCACCAACTGCGACTCGTCGTGAACGTCCGGATCCAGTTCGCGCGCCGCCTCCCAAAATCCGCTCAGGGGCCCACGACCGCCGGCATGGTCCCAGACGCACGCCGCCACGATGCCGCCCGGGCGCGTGACGCGTCTCATCTCGCCGAGGCCTTGGGCGGGATCCGACATGAAGTGGACCACGAGTTGAGCCAGCGCTGCGTCGAACGTGCGGTCCGCAAACGGCAGGCTCTCGGCAGACGCGAGTTGAACATCGACCCCTCGGTATCGGTTCTGTGCCGCCGCGACAAAGGTCTCCGAGGGATCGACCGCCGACACCAGGTCGGCCCCGAGCCGCCGGACCAGCTCGGCCGTGAGCGCCCCGGGACCACAGCCGACGTCGAGCACGCGCTGGCCCCTCACGACGCCCGCGAGATCTGCGAGCGCAGGGCCGAGGCCGGCAGAGTACCTGCCCATGAACCGGTCGTACGCGTCAGCGGAGACGGTGAAGCTCATCGTTGGGCTCCGGCTGCTTCCGTCGGTGCCGGCGCGACCCTCGCACCGCCGACAGCCGCCACGGCTCTGCGAGCAAGCATCCTTCGGGCCGTCCTCAAGTTTCCCCCTTGACCGAGAGCGGACGTGATCGTACATCGCACCGGCTCGTCGCCGCGGGCGTCGGGCGCTCGACAGTCGTCGTCCGCCGGGTCGCAGGCACGGCGTCGCGAGGTCGCTCCCGACGCCGCCTAAGCGCTCGGCGGGCCGGCCGGCCCACCGGGCTTCTGGAAGCTTCGTTTCATGCCTTGCACCGCTGTCGCCGGATGGTCAAGCTTTTGACACGGCCCGCTCCCTCAGGGGTCGCCTCTTGTCGGGCTGCTGCCGGCGCCCGTACCCCCACAGCTACGGTGCCGGCAGCACTCGACTTTTGGGGCGCGCGCCCCGCCGCGCGACGACCCCGGGAGCCGCGAGGGCATCCCGGGGGTCGAAGCGCCGACGTTCGACTACAGCTCCCTGACCGTCGTGGTCTGCACCGCTGCCTCGGCGGCGCCGAGACCTGCCGGCGCTGCTCCGCGACCGCCACCCGGCTGCGTCACCAGCAGATCGCCGGCACCCACTCGCGAGAGCAGCTGCTCGACGTCGGGCGAGCCCGAGATCACCTGCAGATCACGGCCCCGCTGCCGGCAGAACGCGCCGCCGGCGGCGATCGCCTGTGCGCCGAGCGGCTCGAGCGCGCGAAGTTCGCGCACGTCGAGCACCACGCTCGTGACACCTTCTTCGCAGAGACACTCGAGCTCCTCCTCGAGCTCGGCTGTCAGGTCTTCGTCGAGCGTGCCCCTCACGACAAGCGTGTGTCGCCAGGCGACCGGCGACCCCGGCTCGTCACGTAGGGCCCTCGTCGCCACCGGCGCGGGCGTGCACCACGAGGTCTTCGTCGTCCAGATAGCGGCTGACTGCCGCAGACGTCAAATGAGGCTCCTTCACAACAGCTCCTTTCAAGGTTTCCGAATGCGCAACTGGGCCGCGGCTCCGCGCCACGACCCGATGTGGAGCGACGGAAGGAGCTAGTCGGGGCGCTCGAGGATCAGCGCGGCGAACGAGGTGCGCCACTCCGGCTGCGAGAGGTGCAGCAGTCGTGTGGCGCTCGGAGTGAAGTGCAGCGAGAGGCTGAACAGGGTCAGCGACGTCGAGGAGCTCGACCCGCCGCTGCCGGCCGCGGCGGAAGGCGCGCCGGACCCGCCGGGGCTCGGTCCCGGGCTCTGCGCCGGAGGATCGCTGTCCACCGCCGTCGCGGCGCGGCCCTTCGAGCCGGATGCGCTCGTCCGGACGGCCGCCTGCGAGCCGCTCGCGGACGCGGGCTCGAACAGGACCGTCACGGGTTCCTGCTGGCCGACCAGCAACGCGCTCGCACAACGGGCGCTGAGCGAGGCGGTCAGCGATGTCATCAGGCAGCCGGCTCCGGGGCCGCTCTGCGCGCTCGCGGCCGGCACGCTCGAGAGGGGCTGGCTTCCCGAGATCGTCGCAGGGACCACCGGCACGGTTCCCGCCGCAGAAGCGAGTTCCGAACCGCCGGGGGAGATTTCGGCGGCCGGGTCGGCGGTGCCTCCGCTCGACACGGTTTCGGAGAGCGCCTGCTGCCTGGCCGGCGGGGCCGCTTCCGTGGGGGGGACGGATCGTTCGGCCGCCGGCGTTTCGCCGAGCACGATCGTCGACTGTTCGCGGACCGGCGAGTCTTCCTTCGGCGTTTCCGGGGCGGCGGGCGCTTCCTGCGCGGACGGCGCTTCTTCTTTCGTTGCCGGCGCCTGCACCGGCGGTTCTTCTTTCGTCGTCTGCGTTTCGTCGGCGGGCGGCGTTTCCTCGGCGGGCGGCGTTTCGCCCTGGGCGGGAGGCGGGTTCGATTCGCCGTGGGCGGGCGGCGCTTCTTCCGTCGTCGTCGTTGTTTCTTTGGCGGATGCCCCTTCCGCCTGGCCGCCCTGTGTTTCTTCCTGAGCGGCGCCCGGCGCGGGATCTGTCGTTTCCTGCGCCGCGGGCGCCTTCTGCTCTTCAGCGGCCGGGGTGCTCGGCTGAGACGTTTCGCCTGCCGGGGATTCCCCGGCGCTCGCTTCGGTCGAGCGGGGCGCCGGTTTCGGCTCCGGCCTGCGCCTCCGGTCCCCTGAGCGAGCGCCCCGGGCGCGAGCAGCATCGCCGCGCAGATCAGGCAGACGAAGACGCATACAGCAAGCCCGGCTTGCCGGTGGAGTCGCAGCGATGCTCCAGTGCCTGTCTCGGTCATGTCCCCCACGCAAAACATACGTGCTTTTCGCACCTCGGTGGCGTCTCAGCGGTATGCTCGTTGGTGTCGGATCGCAGTACACGAGAGGCAGAGTGCTGGGGGCGCCGGATCTAAGTCGGATTTCTGGAGGCAGCGTGCTCGTCCTGACCCGCAACATCCGTGAGAGCATCATGATCGGCGACGACATCGAGGTGACCGTCTTCGCCGTGACCGGCGACAAGGTTCGGATCGGGATCCAGGCGCCGTCGGACGTCCCCGTTCACCGCCGTGAGGTCTACCTCGCGATCCAGGACCAGGCCGCCGAGGCCGGTGCGGAGGAGACGGCGGACTCCGAGCCGCCGCAGGTCGAGAGCCAGGCCGTCTGAGCCGGCGGCCGGCCGCGCGGACCGGCTGATGCGCGGCCGCCGGCGAATCGCAGCGGTCGGATCCATGACCGTCTGAGACCGGCGCGGCGGAAGTCCGGGGAATCTGTCGTTGCAGAGCTCGCGATCGCCGCGGCGGGCGCCGAGGTCGCCACCATGCGCCCTCGTGCATTGCCCTCGATCCTTGCGTTCTCGCTCCTCCTCGCGATCCCATCTCTTGCCGACGCGGACGTGAGCCACCTCGTCGCACCCGGCGAGTCGCTGTCGTCCGTGGCCGCCGCCGACGGGCTCAGCGTCGAACAGCTTGCGGCGGCCAACGGCCTCTCGACCGAATCCGCGCTGGTCGCCGGATCCACGATCACGATCCCAGCGGCCGCATCCGAAGCGGGCGAAGCCGCGGCTCCCGTCGAATCGCCGGCTCCCGCCGAAGGTGGCGGGTCATACGTCGTCCAGCCCGGAGACACGCTCTCCGCGATCGCCGCCCGCTCCGGCGTGAGCGTCGAAAGCCTCGCGGCGCTCAACGGCCTCGATGCCGAAGCGCCGCTGCTCGCGGGAACCGTGGTGAGCGTGCCGGGCGCCTCGCCGGTGCCGGCGAGCGAAGGCCAGACACCGGCGGCGACTGCCGATGCGCCGTACCCGACCGAAGAAACGATCGCCCCGTCGGAAGTCGGCGCGATCGCTGCCGAAAACGGAGTGCCCTCCTCGTTCGCCGAGGCGATCGCCGATCAGGAGAGCGGCTTCAACAACCGCTTCACCTCGGGCTCCGACGCGCGCGGCGTGATGCAGATCCTGCCGGGGACCTGGAGCTGGATCGGCCAGGACCTGGCCGGGAGCACACAGCTGAACCCCGCGTCGGCGGCGTCGAACGTGCGCGGCGGGGTGCTGATGCTGCACTGGCTCCTGAGCGAAACGGAAGGCGATCCCGCACTCGCCGCGGCCGGCTACTACCAGGGCCTCGAATCCGTCCGCCGCGAAGGCGAGCTGCCGGAAACGGAACAGTACGTGAGCAGCGTGCTCGCACAGCAGGCGCGCTTTGCCGGCGGCTGATCCCGCGTGGCGGGCGAGGCTGCGAGCGCCATCAGGAACCTCTAGCGGGGCAGCCGTGCGCGTCTCAGCCGGCGCCGCCGCCGGGCAACTGACGGCGCCGCCCCGCGCGCCGCGAGATCAGGACCCGTTGTTGGCGGGTGCCTGGTAGGTCCGGCAGGGCTCGTTGCGCAGGCTCGGGCAGGCGGCCGGCAGGGCCGTCGGCACGCTCAGGCCGGGCACCACCGGCAGCGTCAGGTTCGAGGCCATTCCGGGACCGAACGCGATCGACACCTGGGACGTCGTGCCTTCCGGCTGCGTCTGGCTGAACGACCACACCGGCTGGTTGCCGTTCGGTGCGGCGATCGTGACGCGGATCCGCGAGCCCGCCCGGTAGGCGTGGCCCTCGAAGTACAGCGGGACCGTGACCGGCACGAATTCGCCGGCCGGCATCGGCTGCACGTCGGACGCGAGGAAGGTCGGGATCGGCTCGAGCGCCGTCGGTTCCTGCTTGAACATGTTTTCCGACGTCGTCGCGAGCTTGCGCTCGCTGGCGCGGATGTAGCCGTTCTGAACGAACTCTTCGTTGCCGTCCGGGCGCACCTCGCTGACCGTTGCCTGCAGGTCGACGTCCGGCGTGGAGGACTTCACCCAGAGGTTGACGGCCCCGCCGCCGATCGCGGTGGTGTCGGCGCTGAGCGGCGCGGTCACGTAGGACACGGAGTTGGTGCTCGACGGCTCGTTCCATTTCCATTCCCACTGGGAGGCGACGCCCCACTCGCCGCCGGGACCGGTGTTGCTGCCGTAGTCGGTCAGCGGCGTCGCGGTCGCGTCGGATGTGTAGCTGTCGGAGCCCGAGGACGCAGGAGGCGATTCGCCGAGTTCGCCGCCCGGCTCGAGGTACCAGGACTCGGCCGTGGTGCCCGGGACCGGGTACGAGGAGAAGGTCTGTTCGTAGCCCGGGTACGGGTTGCCGGCGCGTTTTGTTGCCGGTCGGCGAGGTCCCCGCGCCGTTGTCGAACAGCACGCGGACCTCTGGGATCGCGTCGAACGCCGACAGCGCCTTGCCGTACGTCTTGATTTCCTGGATCGGGTCGGGCGGCAGCGTGACCTGGTCTTCTTTCGGCACTCCGAGCGCGGCGTGGTAGATCGTCGGCGCCGCCGCATCGAGGATTTCCGAATGCGTTTTCGGCGCCTGCCGCGCCACGTAGAGCTCGAGGAAGTCATAGAGGCGGTTGATCGTGTCCGGGTCGAGCGAGTCGCCGTGGACGCCGTTGGTGAACGTGAACCACTTCTTTTCGGTCCCCGTCATGTGCTCTGCCAGGTCGGCGCAGTGCCCGCCGGTTTGCTCGTCCTCCCACTGGCACGCCATGAACGTCGGCACGTCGATGTTGTGGACGAACGTGATCGGGTCGAGCGCGTCGGCGACGGACGGCTTGTACGTCGCGTTTTCTTTGATTTCGGACAGCAGGTTCGTGGCCTCGCCGTGCATGTCCTGGTTGGCGGCGCAGGTCGTGTCGCCTTTTTCGATCTGTTCGTAGGCCCAGTGCTCGCCGGTGCTGGGCCCTGCCGGCTCGGCATCGAACTGGCGCTGTTCGGCCCACTGCACCGCGAAGCCGGTGTTGAGCACGCCGCCGGGGTACAGCGTCGTCGCGGTCGCGTCGAGCACCGACAGCGGCGCGATCGCGTCGAGCGCCGGCGGCTTGAGCTGCGCAGCGAACAGCTGGCTGATCCCGCCGTAGGAGATGCCGAGCATCCCGACCTTGTGGTGGAGCACCCACGGCTGGCGGGCGATCGTCTGGATCACGTCGTACGCGTCTAGGTCCTCAAGCGGTTCGAAGTAGTCGAAGGCGCCACCCGAGCAGCCGGTGCCGCGCATGTTGACGTCGACGACCGCGAAGCCCATCAGGTTCGCGAGCGTCGCGATCCCGCTTTCCGGACCGTTGGGGTTCGCGTAGCCGTAGCCCGCGTATTCGATCAGCGTCGGGACCTGGCCGGATTTGCTCGCCGTCGAGAAGGCCGAGTTGCGCAGGTCCGAGGACGACGAGAGGCCGGACACGCCGGGCGGATGGACGTCGATCGCGAGTTGCGTGCCATCGCGGGTCGTCAGGTACGTGTAGCCGCTGGACGGGATCGACTGCTGGTAGATGCTCTTGTCCCAGGCCGGGGGGGCCTGCGTGTGAACCGTGATCGGTTCGGATTCTTCGTTGTTCGCGGTCAGCCGGACCCGGTAGCCCTTGCCGGGGGCGACGTTGCGGAACAGCAGGCCGCCGAGCGAGTCGGCGGTCTGCGTGGCGACCGTTTCGCCTTTCTTCCCCAGCAGCGTCATCTGGGCTCCGGGTTCGAGGCCCGTCACGTAGAGCTGTTCGACGCTGCCGTGCGCGCTGAACGCGGAGGCGCTCGCGGCGCCGGCCAGGGCGGCGAGCAGGACGACGATCGAGCAGAGCGAGAGCAGCAGCGTCCGGCGCCGCGGGCGTGCACCGTTCGCGCCTCGGCCCGCGGCCTGCGCATCCCCAGCGTGCATTTCCCCTCGACACACCCCCATCCCGGTGTCTGATTAAACACTAATCCCGCGACCGCCGTGCAGCGGGCTGATCGCGCGATCGAGGGAGGCCTGGTCGGGCCGCCCGAGGAGCGCGGCGCCGAGCCCCTCGACACGGTCGGCCCTGCCCGGCTGATCCGCGTCCGGGAACCGGCCGCCGAGACCGCCGTCGCCGTCGCGGTCCCGCGCGCGTGGACGGCTCGACCGAGGGTCCCGGCGCCGACCCGGCCGTGCGTGGCGCCGCGCAATCGGGATCGTCCGGCGATGCGGCTTCACGCAGGAGGCGAACGTGCGTGCGTAACGAGCGAGAGTTAGCACGAACAGACATTCGGGTACAGGGGCTCCATGAAAAAGCCCTCGCAGTTCCTCCTCGTCATCGGCGCGCTCGTCGCGCTCGGTGCCACGTCAGCGCAGTCGGCTGACGCGGCCACGTCCTGGGTGCCGACGCACACCCAGGCGCTGAACCTCGACGGCACCCTGCTCGGCTCGGCTCCGGCCACCCAGCAGCTGACCGTCAGCGTCGTGCTCCCGCTCCGCGAAGCGTCGGCGGTCAACCCGCTGATCGAAGCCGGAACGATCCTGCCGGCCGGCCAGGTCAGGAAGCGCTTCAGCCCCTCCGCGGCCTCGGTCTCGGCGGTCGAGCGCTACCTCGAGTCGAACGGGTTCACCGGCGTCAGCGCGTCGCCGAACCGCCTGCTCGTGACGGCCACGGCGACCGTGGCGCAGGCCGAGCAGGCGTTCGACACGACGATCTCGACGTACTCGCTGAGCGGCAAGACGGTGTACGCCAACACTGCCACGGCGAGCGTCCCGGCGGCCCTGCAGGGCGATGTCGCGGCGGTGCTCGGCCTCTCCGACGTGCCGGCCGCGCTCCCGGAACTGACGAGCGAATCGACCCCCGACCTCAGCGGCTTCACCCCGAAGGCCGTCGCCAACGCCTACGACGACGCGAACATGAAGGCCGCGAAGACGACGACGACGGCGATCGTGATGAGCGGCGACACGACGCCGACGATCGGCGCGCTGCGCTACGCCGAGCAGCAGTGGGGCTACTCGCAGGTGCCCGTGAAGGTGATCTACGACGGGCCCGAACAGGGCATCGTCGAAGGCAACCCGCTGTCCGGCAACCTCGAGTGGGATCTCGACACGCAGATCTCGACGATGGTCCCGAAGGCCGTCAAGCAGCTCGACATCTACGACGTCGCGACCTACACCGACCCCGAGGTCGCACGCGCGATCAACATGTTCGTCTCCGAAGACAAGGCGACGGCGCTGTCGGCCTCGCTCGGCGAGTGCGACTACATCGCGTTCCTCGACGGCGCGATGCTGACCAGCGACGAGGCCCTCGCCGAGGGCGCGCTGCAGGGTCAGAGCATGTTCGCCTCGACCGGCGACAACGGCTACGCCTGTCCCGAGGCGGCATCCAGCGGCGTGCCCGAGGGGCCCCCGGGCGTCTCCTGGCCCGCCGACGGCGAGTACACGACGGCCGTCGGAGGCACCACGCTGCTCGCGTCCTCCGAAGGCGAAGTCAAAGAAGAAATCGCCTGGGTCGGCGGTGGCGGCGGAATCTCCCCGTGGGAGACCGCACCGCCGTGGACGCTGCAGGCGAACACCGCCGGACAGGCCTGGGAGTTCACCAACCAGGGCGGCCGCGGCGTGCCCGACGTCGCCGCACTGGCGGACGGCAACACGCCGTACCTCGTCTACAGCGGTGACACGCCGGGAACCGAACCGACGGGGGTGGGGGGCACGAGCGTAGCCAGCCCGCTCACGCTGGGCCTGTGGGCGAGCGTCGAGAACGCGCACAAGAACAAGCTGGGCCTCGCGCAGCTCGACTTCTACAAGCTCTACAACAAGGTCAACCCGGCGACGGTCGAGGAAGCGCCGACCGGTCCGCTGTACGTGGCGGCGGCGGAACCGAAGCCGGTTCCCGGCTTCCGCGACATCACGCTCGGCAGCAACGGCGGGTGCGTGGCGAAAGCGGGCTACGACTACTGCACGGGCATCGGCTCGCTGCAGGCCGAAGCCCTCTCGCAGCAGTTCTGAGGCACCGCTGGAGGTGGCGCCCGCGCCGAGCGCGCGGGCGCCGCTCCGGCACGGCTGTCCCGGCCGGCGCCCCAGATCGGGTATCTCTCAGAGCATGCCCTCGCTCCGCGCCACGCTGCTCCGCCGCGCCGCCAAGATGACACCCGCCAGCCGGGCCGTGATCCTCGCCGACCTAGCCTTGATCGCGGGGCGCCGTCTCGGTCGCCTCGACGGCGACGAGCGGCGCCGTCTCGCCGACCTGCTGCTCCGCTTCGCGCGCGACCGACGGCTCTCGGCGTCCGAGCGGCGCGAGCTGTCGGCGTTGACTGCGAAGCTCGAGCCGCGCGTGCTGGTCGGCGACGCGGTCAGGCGGCTGAGCCCGGTGCCGGTGCCGAGACGGCTCGCCTACGGGCGACGCCGCCGCCCGCGCTGAGCGGCGCAACTGGGCGCGGCGCGCCGATGCCGCGAGGGCAGTCACGCCCGGAGCGGCCCCGAACGCAGCGGGGCGGCCGCTTGGCCGCCCCGCGAGACGTGCGTGCTACCGGGTGGGAGCTATTCCCAGCCGATGTCGCCCTTCTTGATTTCAGCGACCAGCGAGCCTTCGTACGTGCCGCCGGTGAATTCCGTCTTCGGCAGGGCTTCGCAGAATTCCCCTTCGATTTCGTAGGGGAGTTTCGTCAGGTTCGTGGCGATTTCGAGCTTCTTGACTTCTTCGGTCTTCTTGCCGTGTTCGACCGTTTCGACGAGGTTCGTGTATTTGGCGGCTTCGAATTCCTTTTCGGGTTTCTTCAGCGCAGCCGCCGGATACGTTCCGGCTTCGATGTCGATCGTGCACTTGAAGGCACCCTTGACCGCGATTTCGATCGGGCCGGCGCCTTCCAGTTTGCCTTCTTTGACCGTCCCGCCGGAGCCGATTTCGACGACGCCGTTGGCGCGGTAGTTGACCGTCACCGGCGAAACGAACTTCGCTTTGAGTTCGTATTCCGCTTTGCCGATCGTCGCTTCGGCTTCGCAGCCGGAGTACTTCAGCACCGCGGTCAACGTTTTCGACGGGAACGTCGGCGTGACCCCTGATGCTTTCGACTTCGCGGTTTCGCACGTCACCGTGAAGGGCTTCAGCAGGAATTCCTGGGTTTCGCCGACGAACTTCGGTTCGGCGTTCGGGCTGCCCGTGAAGTTGTGCGGGTTGGGCGGTTCGGTTTTCTGGGCGACGGCTGGCGCCGCGCCTACTGCTAGAGCGGCGATCGCAGCCGCGACCGCGGTGGGAAATCTCATCCGTGTGTCTCCTGTCTCCTGGCCGTCACTAATCCCTCTGGCCCTGCCGGTCCCTCCCCGGGCCGGCGCACCCCTGACCGGACACGAGCCTACCAGTGCCCGTCGGGCGCGTGTGCGCCCGGCCGCCGGTTCTTCACGACCCTTAAACGCCGGCGAGCGGGCGGGTCGCGAGCCCCCGGCCGAGCTTCTCGAGCTCTCCGGCGAGCTCGCAGACGCGCTCGGTCTCCGCGCGCACGTGGTCGGTCGCGTCGACGAGCTCGGGCGCGGCGGTCCGGGCGGACGCGACGTGCAGGTCCTTCGCCGCCGCGGTCAGCGCGCGGCAGGCAAGCGTCACGCGCTCGGCGGCGCGCCGCACGTCCGCTTCCGCCATCGGTTCGCCGGCTCCGATTCCACCCACGCTCACTTCTTACCCGCCAGCGAGCGATCCCTACCGGGCCCGGCCCGAGTCAGCCGATCGTCGCGACGTCGATCACGAACCGGTAGCGCACGTCGGAGGAGACGACGCGGTCATACGCGCCGTCGACCTCGGCCGCGGAGATCATCTCGATCTGCGGCCGGACCCCGTGCTCGGCGCAGAATTCGAGCATCTCCTGGGTGTCGGGGAGACCGCCGATCGCCGAGCCCGCGAGGCTCCGCCGTCCGGCGATCAGCGAGAACGCGTGGAACTGGTCGGGCTTCGCCGGGGCGCCGACGTTGACCAGCGTGCCGTCGACGCGCAGCATCCGCAGGTAGCGGTCGACCTCGAGGTTCGCGGAGACCGTGTTGAGGATGAAGTCGAAGCTGTCGCGAAGCGCCCGGAAGGTCTCGCGATCGGATGTCGCGTAGTAGTGCTTGGCGCCGAACCGCAGCCCGTCCTCCTGCTTTGCGAGCGTCTGGCTCAGCACCGTCACCTCGGCGCCCATCGCCGCCGCCAGCTGGACCCCGACGTGCCCGAGGCCGCCCATCCCGATCACCGCGACCTTCGAGGAGGGGCCGATCTGCCAGTGCTTCAGAGGCACGTACGTGGTGATCCCCGCGCACAGCAGCGGCGCCGCGTCGGCCAGCTCGATCGCGTCGGGGACGCGCACGACGAACCGCTCCTTGACGACGATCTGCCGGCTGTATCCGCCGTATGTCGGCGTGCCGTCGTAGTAGCGGCCGTTGTAGGTCTGGACGTTCCCCTTCACGCAGAACTGCTCCTCGCCCGCCTTGCAGTACTCGCACTCCTCGCAGGAGTCGACCATGCAGCCGACGCCGACGCGGTCACCGACCGCGAAGCGCCCGGTGCGCGGCCCGACCGCCGTCACCACGCCGGCGATCTCGTGGCCCGGCACCATCGGGAAGATCGCGTTGCCCCACTCGTCGCGCGCCTGGTGTACGTCGCTGTGGCAGATCCCGCAGTAGCGGATCTCGATCTCGACGTCGTCGTCACGCAGCTCGCGCCGGTCGATCGTGCCGGTCTCGAAGCTTGCGCCCGCGGAGGGCGCGCTCAGCGCAGGGGTCGATGCCATCTTCTCTCCTCGGTAGCGGTCCCGGCCAACCTAACAGGGCCCCGGTCTCGGCCCCGTGGGGGCCGAGACCGGGCCTTCGCTCGTCAGCGCCGCGGGCACCAGGGGTCCGCGGGGACCCCTTCGCACGGGTCCGGCATCGTTGCTTCTTCGGGCAGCGGCAGCAGCTTCACTTCGCTCGACCGCGGGTATTCCTCGCCCGGGACGCTCGGGCATTCCGCGAGCAGCTGCGAGTCGCACGTGGCCTGCACCGCGAGCACGCTGGTGAGCGGTTCGCCCCCGCTGTCGGGGCTCGAGCAGGTGCCGTGCGTGACCTGGATCAGCTTCGGTTCGCTCGACGGTTCCCCGCCGCCCCGCTCGACGTTGCCGTGCCAGCAGTTCGCGAGCTCCGTCGGTTCGGGGTCGGCGACTTCGCCGATGTCCCCGTTCGACGGGTTCCCGTAGCCGCCGTTTTCGGCGAACGTGTTGCCTGCGACCTCGTTTGCGAACGGTTCGTAGATGCACTCCGACTTGCCGGCGGCTTCGACCGGTTTCCCGCCTTTGCAGTTGTCTTCCGGAGGGATCTGCGGCGGCGGCGATTCTTCGACGCCGGGGTACGGGAGCTCGAGGATCCCCCATGCCTTGTTGTCTTCGAACGTGTTGTCGACGACGAGGTCGTCACGGCCGCCGGCGATCGTCATGCCGGTGCCGACCAGACCGGGCGCGCTCGAGTTGGTCGGGGTCGCGCCGTTGTTGTTGTCGACGACCCGGTTGCCGGTCATCACCCAGCAGATGTCCTTGCGCTGGGCGATCGCCGGCGGCGAGGGATTTTCCTTGCCTTCCGGGCAGATCCCGTCCTGCGGCGAGGGTGCGTCGTCGTTGTTCTGGCTCTGCGTCGCCACGCCCTCCTCGTTGTCGGCGAATTCGGAGTTCTCGATCACGAGATGTCCGCCCGAGTTCGATCCCGAGTAGCCGAGGTCGTTGCCCTCCGCCTTCGAGTTGTCGATCACCGCTTTGCAGTCCGGGCAGGCGCCGATGTAGTAGCCCGAGTCGGCCATGTTGCCCGCGTAGGTGTGGTCGAAGATGCCGGGGCCGAACGTGTTCGAGGCGTAGATCCCATATTCGGCGTGCGGCTTGGTCTTGCCGCCCCAGAATGTCGAGGTGGCGCTCAGGTATTCGCCCGTCCAGTCGCCGATGTCCTGGTGGCCGCTGCTGCCGCCGCCGTCGAACCAGATCGCGTCGCCGCCGGCGTTGCTCGCGAGGAAGTTGCAGGCGGTGAAGTTCTGCAGCGAGACGCCGCTCGCCTTGTCGACGATGATCCCGTTGTTGCCCGCGAAGCCTTCGCCTTCGGGCAGCCCGAAGTTCTGATCGGCTTCGGAGCTCGCGCACTGCGGGCTCCCGGGCTTGGTGCCGTCGATCACCACCGTGTTGCGGTTCATCCCGCGGACGTGGACGTTCGCCGTCTTCACAAGCACCGACGCGCCTGCGCGGTCGTCGCCGTAGGCGCCTTCGATCTCGTGGACGGTCGCTTCTTTGTAGTCGCCGGGCGCGATCAGCACCCAGCCGCCCGGTTTCACCGCTTCGACCGCTTCGGAGATCGTCGCGCACTGGCCTTTCTTGCCGTCGTAGGTGCCGACGCGCAGCACCTTCTGGTTGCTGGTCTTGCAGTGGCTGACTTTCGGTTTGGCGGCGTGCGCGCCGTAGGCGCCGGCCGGACCGGCCAATGCGATGCAGAGGAACGCGGCGACCGCCGAGCCTGCGCGCGCAGCCGGCCAGAGGACCTTCGACATGGCAACTTCTCCCTGTCCCGCTTCTCCCGCCCCCTCGGGCGGCCCCTCCGATCCGAACATACAGGATTCCGTCGGGCCCGCGCACGGGCTCCGTCAGGGGGCTGACAGGTGCCGGGTCAGGGCGCCGCGGCGAAGTAGCTGCGGCCCGCGCGGACCAGCTTGCGGTGGTGCGTGACGAGGTTCGTCACGAGCACCTTGTCGGTCGCGACGGTGATCCTCGTCCCGTCGCAGCGGTCGACCGTCAGCCACCGCGTTCCCTGCACCGCGCCGGCCGCGTAGGTCCCTCGCGTCGTGTAGGTGCCGTGACCGCTCGCCCACAGCTTCCGGACCGTCTTGCTGCTGCGCCGGGTGGCGGCGGCCGTCGCGAGGTGCGCGCGCTCGCGGCGCGTCGGGCAGCCGGCGTAGCTGCCGCCGAAGAGCAGCGCGACCACGTGCCCGTGTCCGGTCGAGACGAGCTCGAACTCGCCTTCGTAGAACGTGATCGTCTGCAGCGCGCCGGCCGGGCCGACGGTGGTCACGGTCACGCGGCCGTGGGTCGCGTCGATCGTCGTTCCGAACGGCACCGTGCGCAGGCCCGTGAGCGGTACGAACGCCGCGGTCCCCGGGAGCTCGACGAGCACGCTGCCGGACACCGGAGCGACGTTGCCGGACCTTTCGACGACGGGCCCGGACGGGGGGGAGGAGGAGCTGGACGACAGCACGTTGATCCTGGCGTTCCCCTTCGTTTCCTGCTTGGTTTCGGTGTTGTGCGTTTCGCCCGACGGCGTTTCACCGGTGGGCATTTCCTGCTTCGGTCCTTCTTCCTGCTTCGGTCCTTCTTCCTGCTTGGCGCCGGGCGCCGGCAGGCCCCAGACGCCGCCGGCTTCGAGTTCGGAGAACGGCGCGCCGAGCAGCGCCACCGAGCCGTCGCCGGACAGCGAGGCGCTGGCGCCCAGGTGGGAATGCAGGGGGGTGGGTTCGATCCCCGAGACCAGCTCGAGCTGCTGCGACCATTCGCCGCCGTGGCGCGCGAACTCGAGGGCGGCCCCGGCGCCGTGGTCGTAGCCGACGCCGCCGGTGAGCGCGAGCGTGCCGTCTGCGGACACCGCGACGCTCGTCCCGATCCGCTCCGCCGCTTCGGCCGGCGTCGCCTCCAGCGCAGGACCCTGCTGCGTCCAGCCGCTGTCGCTGGTCCCGTATGCGTAGACCGCGCCGACGCCGCCGTGTGCGGGCGCACCGACGAGCGCCGTCGAGCCGTCGGCGGACAGCGCGACGCTGTGCCCGAACAGCTCTCCGCCCTGCGCTTCTTCGCCGTGCAGCGGCGAGGGTTGCACTTCCCAGCCTTCGCCGCCGTCGAGCAGCGACCAGGCTGCGCCCACGCCGCCTTCCGGTCCCGGGGCGCCGACCAGGGCGCTCGCGCCGTCGGCGGTGATCGCGACGCTCAACCCGAAGTAGCCGTTCGGGGCCTGCGCCGGTGAGGTGAGCTTGGGGCCGTCCTGCACCCAGCCGGCGGCGCCGTCGCTGAAGACCCACACCGCACCGGTCCTGTGGGCATCGAACGGGCCGCCGACGATCGCGGTGCCGCCGTCCGCGGAGAGCGCGAGCGAGCGCCCGAAATGCGGGTCCCCGGACGCTTCGCCGCCAGTCAGCTCACCGCTCTCGGCCCAGCCCGCGCCCGAGCGGGAGAGGACCGTGACGAGGCCCTTGTCGGAGCTCGCGCCCGGCTGTCCGACGAGCGCGGTGCGGCCGTCGCCGGACAGGGCGACCGAGAACCCGAACCGGCAGTCTTCCGGTTCGGGCGCTTCCTGCGCCTCGCAACGCGTCACGCTCTGGCCGCCGACGAACGGACCGGCTTCGAGCTGCCAGCCCGATTCCGTGCGCGAGTAGAACCACACGGCGCCGGTCGGGCCCTGCAGCGGCGCGCCGACGATCGCCTCGTCGCCGTCGGCGGAGACCGCGACGCTCGCGCCGAACCGCGCGCCCGCGCCGGCCGGGGTCGCGATCACGGGCGCGGTCGGCGCGACGGTCGCCGCGTTCGCCGGCGGCGCGCACCACAGCACGATCGCCGGCCACGACAAGCACGCCGCTCTGCGGATCAGACGGATCAAATTGCCCCCTGCTGTATGCCGCGCTCCCGCTTTCGGGATGCGGCGCCGTGCGAATCCTGACACGAGCGCCGCGGCCGTGTCGCGCGGTCATTGGATCGTTTCCGCTCCAACCTTGGACGCCGCCTCGCGTTCCCTCTGAGGAGGGCCTTCACGCCCTGGCCGAGCCGGCGGACCGCCGGTAGAATGCGAGCGCTTGCGGGAGAGGGAGCTCCATGAGCACACGGCCTGAGAAAAGAGGGATCGAGCCGACGCGACCTGGTGCGCGCGCGTGCCTCCTCGCGCTCCTGGCGGCGTCTGCAGTCCTCGCCCTCGTGGCGCCTCAGGCCCGGGCGATCATCGCCCGCGTCGAAGGCCGCTCCTACAGCTACCAGCCGGCTCCGGGCGCCGCGGCGGCCCGCGTCAGGGCTGCGAAGGGTGGCGGCCCGAACGGCAAAGGCGGCCCGCTGCTCGTCTACCACGAAGGGCCCGTGATGCCCTCGAACACCAACTACGCGCTGTACTGGGATCCGCCCGCCGCGGGCGAATATCCGGCGGGCTACGTGTCCGGGATCGACCGCTGGTTCACGGATCTCGCGGACGAAAGCGGGGCGCTCACGAACACCGACTCGATCCTCACCCAGTACACGGACCGCTTCGGGCACCGCGCGGCCTACGAATCCCGTTTCGGCGGCGAGCTGCTGGACACCGACCCATATCCGGCGAACGGCTGCTCGGCCGCGCCGGTGTGCCTGACCGACGCCCAGCTGCGGGCGGAGATCGTCGCGTTCGTCGAAGCCGACCACCTCCCTGTCGACCTCGAACACGAGTACTTCCTGCTGACGCCGGCGGGGGTCGAAAGCTGCATGGAAGCGGCCGGCAAGTCCTGCTCGGACGGGACCGAACACCGGGTCTACTGCGCGTACCACAGCTACGACGCCACCGCCGAAGGGGTGCTCGTCTACGCGGACATCCCGTACATGGTCGGCGACAACTGCGACTTCGGCGAAGAACATCCGAACGGCAGCCCCTCCGACGCCGAGATCGGCGGCGGGATCGCCCACGAGCACAGCGAGTCCGTCACCGATCCCGAGCTGAACGCCTGGTACGACTCCAAGGGCGAAGAGGTGGCCGACAAGTGCCGGACCTTCAAGGCGAAGACCGAATACGGCGAACCGCTCGGCAAGGCGCCCGACGGCGCCGACTTCAACCAGGTGATCGACGGCGACCTCTACTACTACCAGCAGATGTTCAGCAACGCGACCGGCGAATGCGAGCAGCGCGTCGCGCAGCTGCCGACCGTGACCGGGGTCGCGCCGACGTCCGGGCCCCTCAGCAGGCGGGACGGCGGTGACGATCACCGGCACCGGGTTCACGAGCCCCGCGACCGTCGACTTCGGCTCCGCGGCGGCGTCGGGCGTGATCGTCGAATCGGCGACGACGATCAGGGCGTCCTCGCCTTCGGGAGTGGCGAAGAGCACGGTCTACGTGACGGTCCGGACCGCGGCGGGCACCAGCGCGGACTCGAAAAAGGCTCGCTTCAAATACAAGAAGTGAGGTGCCCGCGACGCTTCGCGGGGAGGGACCGCAATCAGGGTTCGCGTTCCTGCCGGCGCTGTTCGCGTTTCTGTTCGTTGCGTTCCTTTTTTGCGATCCGTTCTTCTTCGGTCGGGGGAACGCGCGAGTGGCCGACCGGTTCCGCTTCGTGTTCCGCGCGACGCTGGGCGGCTTCTTCGGCTCGGCGCTTGCGTTCTTCTTCCTGCTTGGCGGCCCGTTCGGCCTGACGCTGTTCACGGTCGCGGGCCTGTTCTTCGACGTACTGCCTGTGGCCATGGCGGCGCGTGCTGCGCTGTTCGGCCGCCGCGCGGTGTTCGCCGTCGGTGCTCCTTTCCCCGGGCGGTCCCGGCCGCGATTCGTCCGACCCGGCTGGAGCAGCTTCGGTTTCGCCACGGACGCCGCCGGCTTCAGCGTTGTTGACCGAGGCGACGTTGCGGACGCTGACGTCGCCGGGGTCGGACGGCGAGGCGGAGCCGCGGCCCCCGCCCGTCCGGCGCGACGACCGTCGAGACCTGGAACGAGCCGCTCCCGCGCGCCGCCGTTCCCGGCCGGCCCCGAGGTCGCGCGGGAGGCGACCGAGGACGCCTGCGAGTGGGGCGCCGTCGCCGAGGCGAGCAGCGGCTCGGCCGAATGCGCGGTCGTCGTTCCGCTGCGGGCGGCGCTGCCCGCGGGCGAGGCCAGGACCGACACGCCGATGCCGGCGCTCGCCCCGATACACGCGACGCCCGCAGCGATCTTGCAGACCAGTGCGCCCGCTCCCGCGCTGCTGCCGGCGACCTCGGCGGCGGTGCCGGCGATCGTCGCGCCGGCGACCGCGCCGCCGGCGGCGGTCGCGGGGTCGCTGGCCCCACCGAAGTTCAACGCTCCCTCCAGCGCCCGGTACTTCAGCGCGAGCGACGGCACGAACGGCAGCAGCGCGCCCAGCTGGCGCCGCTGGCGGGCGACACCGTCGGCGTAGGTGCGGCAGTCCGGGCAGGAGCGCATGTGGCGTCGCAGGCGGCCGCGCAGCAGCGCCGCGCCGCGAGCGGTCGCGAGCTCTTCGCGGATCTCGCGGCAGTCCGCGTCACGCGCCGCGCGGTCGGAGACGAGCTTCGAGCGGGCCTGGTAGACGAACGCCTTGACCTGCTCGGCGCGGACGCCGAGCACCCGGCCGACCTCGCGGTGGCTGAGGCCGTGGACCTCCGCCAGCACGAGCGCCGCCCGCTGGGTCTCGGGGAGGTTGCGCAGGCCCTCGAACACGCTGCGGACCTCCTCGTTGAGCTCGAGGTGGTCGGCGGGGCCCGAGCGCGCCGCGACGTCGCCGGTCAGCTCGACCATCGGCCGGCGGCGACGCAGCATCGTCAGGCACTCGTTGCGCGCGATCGTGAACAACCAGGGACGTAGCGCGATCGGCCGGCTGTCCGCGCGGAGCGCGCGGTACGCGGAGGTGAACGTCGCCTGCACCGCGTCCTCGGCGTCCTGGCGGGACCCGAGCATGTAGATGCAGAACCCGAGCAGCTCGCGCGCGTGACGGTCGTAGAGGGCTTCGAACGCGGCGGTGTCGCCGCGCCGCACGACGCCGACCAGCCACTCGTCCGAGGCGAGCCCGAGCCGCACCCGGGAGCGTGATCCGATCACCCCACTGCGCTCCGCCGCCATCTCTCTCCCTCAACCCTCGCTTTCGCGACTCAGCTGTAGCTAAACGTACTCGTCTGCGTCACCCGGCGCAACGGTTCGGCTCCCACCATCCAGGCGGGGTCGCCCGCCGCCGCGTCGAGGTGCGGGTCGGGGCCGGACTCCTCCGCTGAGTGCAACGCGCCCGGCCCGTCGAGGTTGGGAGGGGGGATCAACTCTCAGGAAGATCCTCGGGCAGCGCCACCTCCTGGGGCGGCCCGCCCGGACCCTCGTCCTCCCAGCCCGCCCAGGCGCAGCCGTCGCGCCCCGCGTGCTCGCCGGACGCGCCGAGCGCGAGCACCAGCACCCGGCCGGGACCGGCGTTGACGAGCTGGCGACGGGCGTCCGGCGGGACCCTTGCGAGCTCGCCCGCGGCGAGCGTCGTCTCCCCGTCCGCGAGCACGAGCGTCAGCTCGCCGTCGAGCACGAGGTACACCTCCTCCTGGTGCTCGTGCGCGTGCACCCGCCCGCGCTCGCGCGGCCCGAGCGCGATCACGTTGATCCCGAAGCCCCGGACGCCGAGCTCCCGGCGCAGCGACTGGAAGCTCCGTGCCGCGACGGACCCGTCGATGCTCGCGTAGGTGACGCCGTCGTCGACCATCGACGCGAAGCCTACGCCGCGGGCGGCGACGGCGGCCTCCACTTGTCCAAACGAGCGCCCGCGACGCTGGCCAGCAGGCCCTTTCCCGGCGCGCCGGTCGCACGGGAGCATCCACTCATGGCAGCTGAGCCGCAGATCATCGGCGGGCCGACGCTGATCCCCGCCCCCAGGGAGGGGGAGACCTACCGGTGGAAGGTGCAGGACGGCGCCGCGGAAAAGCACGTCTACGTGCAGATCGCGGCCGCGCTCCGGCCGGAGGCGTTCGACGGCGCGCTGCGCGAAAGCATCGAGACGAAGGGCGAATCGGTGCTGCTGTCGCTGCTCGAGCACGGAAACGTGCCGACCAGGATCAAGATCACCTCGGCGGGCATAACCGAAGTGGGGGTCGACCGCCGCGCGAGGCCCTGCCTGGTCTGAGGGAAGCGGACACGCCGGCCGGGGCGCCGGCGCGCGCCTCGGCCGGCAGGCGCTCCCGCTGGGACCGTGCTGCGCCGACCGCTCATCTGCGACCGGTTGCGTCCCGGTCGCGCGCGGAGCGCGGCCGGGACGCGAGGCACCGAGAGAGAAATGCCCCGCGCCCGGTCAGCCGCGTTTCGTCTGCGGACTCCGGCCCCCGCCGCCTTCCGTGCGCGACCGCGCCCTCCCGACGTGGGGATGCGGTTGCGGGTCGTCGAACATCGCCTCAGCCGGCGGCGAGCGCCTGATCGCCCGCCGCTGCCGCCCGGCACATCGCCGCCACGAGCGTCGTCGTTGGCAGCCAGGCGATGATCGACCACAGGAGCAGCACAGATTCCCCTTTTCCGAAACAGGGAAAGTGTTTTGCTTGAGGCGCTCCGCGTCCAATACGAGTTCCAGTCCGTGGCATACGGAGGGCTTATCGCACGCCGGGGGCGCGCGGCGAATATGGTTCCCACAGGTCGATAGCGCGGTGGATGAAGGGTGACGTTCAGGCGTGGCCAACTCGAGTACTTCGTAGCCGCCGCCGAGTGCGGCCAGATGACGCGCGCCGCGCGCCAACTGGGAATCGCCCAGCCGGCTCTCTCGCAGGCGATCGCCCAGCTCGAGAGCGAGCTCGGCGTGAAGCTGCTCGAGCGCCACCCTCGCGGCATCTCGCTGACCCCTGCCGGGAACGCCCTCTACGAGAAGGCGCGGGTCGCGGTCGACGCGCAACGCGATGCCGCCGGGGCGGCACGCTCGCTGCTGCGTGGGCAGGAGGGGGCGATCGAGTTCGGCTTCGTCGGCTCGCCCCCGAGCCTCGCCGCGAGCGCCGCGATGAACGCGTTCTCGCTCGCCCACCCCGGCGTCACGGTGCGTTACCGCGAGCTCAGCTTCCCGGGCACGGACACCGCCGCATGGCTCGCCGACGTCGACGTTGCGGCGTGCCATGAGCCGCCCGCCGACGATGCGGTGTGGGCGCGCACGCTCCGTCACGAACGGCGCGTCGCGCTGCTGCCGAGCGGGCATCCGCTGGCGCTGCGCCGCGTGCTGTCGGTCGCCGATCTGCTGGAGGAGACGTTCGTCGGCTTCTCGCCGGCGGTCGATTCGCGCTGGGCGGGGTTCTGGAGCCTCGACGACCATCGCGGCACGGCTGCCCGGACGACAGCCGATCAGGCCGCCAACCCGCAGGAGGTGCTGGCCGCGCTCGCCTCGAAGCAGGCGATCACGCTCGTCCCCGAGTCCGCGGCGCTGGTGCTCGGCACGGTGCTCGAGGGGATCGCGATGATCCCGGTCAAGGACGCGGCCCGCAGCCCGATCATGCTCGTCGGCCATCGCGATCGGCGCAACCCGCTGGTCGGCGTGCTGATCGAGTTCGCCGACGAGTACGCCGACCACACGCGCCAGGTGCGTGCGGGCGTCGCCGGCGACGCCGGCGGCGCGTAGGCCTCCGCACCGGCCTGAGCGGTGCGGCGAGCGCGCTCGGCGGCCGAGCGTGTCGAATCCGGCGCCGATTGCGCCGGGCGGCAGCGCCTCGGGCGATTCGGTCCCGCCGGCGTCGACGCGCCCGAGCCCGCGGGGCTCGCGGCCGACGGTGCCGGGTTGCGTCGTCAGTGCACGAGCGGCGCCACGCATGGCGGCGCCGGGCCCCGGAACACGCCGACGCTCAAGCCGATCTCCGATTCGCCCCTCGGGCCTCCGCCGAACGGCTCGACGCCGACCAACACCGTGTCGCCCGCCGGGATCGCGGCGGGGTCGAGCACGATCGCGGCGTGGCCGGCGCCACCCGCGATCCGCGCGATCCCGTGCGATGCCTGCGGCGGCAACCGCGCCGGGGTGAACCCCCGCGAGCCGCACCCGGGGCGCACGCCGACGACGCGAGCCGGCACGCCGAGCGCCTCGAGCCTCGCGGTCGCGCCGGTCACGCCGACGATTTCGCGGATCGTCACGGTCACCGTCCCGTCGGGGTTCCGGACGACCGCATACGCGGCCGGCCCGGAGCCCGGTCCGATGCCGCCGAGCACGAGCACGAGCGCGGCGGCGAGCGCCGCCGCGGCGGTCGCAAGGCCGGCGGCCGTCCGCACGCGCAGCCGGGCTCGCGGCGAGCGCCGCGCCGGGCCGCGCGCCGGGGGCGCGGCGAGCGCCGCGCCATGGTGCTCCACGAGCTCCGCCCAGAGGCGCTCCTCGAAGCTAGGCATCCTCGCCTCCCTCCCGCTTCAGCCGTGAGCGCGCGCGCAGTAGGCGGACCCGCGTCGCGGTCCCGCCGAGGCCGAGCTCGCTCGCAGCCTCGGCGGGCGTCAGCCCGCACAGCTCGACGAGCTCGAACGCTTCGCGATCGAGCCTCGACATCCCCGCCAGACGCTCGATCAGCCCGCGGCTCGAGCGCTCCACGTCGACCCACCACATCAGCTCGCGCGTCTCGGCGCGATCGAGCAGGAGCTCGAGCGAGCGGCCGCGCCCCGAGTCCTCGCCGCGGGGATCGGATTCCCGATAGGCGGCGTCGACACGGCGGGCGAGCCCGATCGCCCACGCCCGCACGCTGCCCGCCTGCGGATCCCGGGCTCCGAACTCCCGGATCGCGGCGACGAAGGTGTCGGCGGTGAGGTCCGCGACGAGCTGCGGGTCCTCGTAGCGGCGTGCGAAGAAGGCGACGACCGGGCCGAACTCGGTGCGGTAGACGCGCTCGAACCGGGCCAGCGCCGGCGGGACGCGCCGATCCCCGGACCGGTGCTCCGCCACGTGCAGAGGCTCTGTGTCCGCGTAGTCGTCGTCGCCGGGCGGGAGGGGGTCGGTGGGCATGCGCTCAGAGCCGCCCGGCGGGGTTCCGGTCGCCGGAACGAATCTGCGCGGCAGCTGCGGCCGGTCCCGGTGCGAGCACGACGGACAAGGCAGATCGAGCCTATAGAGAAGGAGGCTGACCGCCCCGCGTTGCCCGAGACGGGCGGCGGTCTCGGCGGGTATCGGTCAGGCGCTCAGGCGCCGGGCTTCACGAGCCGGTGCTCGCCGGCGAGTCTCCGGGCGGCGGCGCCGGCAGCCTGTAGCCGCGCGTGCGCGGGCTTCGCTCGAGCAACCCCAGCTCGACGAGCGTCAGCGCGTAGCGGTGCGTCGTGCTCGCGCTCATCCCGGCCGCCCGCGCAAGCTCGACGATCCCCCGCTCCTCGTTCCCGGGGCCGAAGCAGGTCAGCAGCGAGAGGCCGCGCAGCAGCGAGCGCGACAGCCGGTGATCGACGGCGGCGGCCGCGTCGGGGCGGCGCAGCGCGCCCGATATCAGCGCCGCGATCCCCGGCGCGGTGGCGCCTGCCGAGCCCCGCACCACGTGTTCGACCTGCGCAGGCGAGAGCGTGATCGCGATCGGTGTGTGCTCCGCCTCGGCCATCGCGGACGAGCATCCCACGGGGACCGCGCCCCGCAATACCCGGTGTTTCTGACCCGGAGTTGTGGGTACTGTCCGGGAAAGGTCATTGCGCGTGCAATCATGGCCCCGTGAGCTCGATCACCGTCACCCACTACACCGACCCCGGCTGCCCGTTCGCCTACTCCGCCAGCCCGGCGCTCGCGGTCATGCGCTGGCGCTACGGCGACCAGCTCGACTGGCGCCTGGTCACGATCGGGCTCGCCGAGAACCCCGAGCGCTACGTCGCCGCCGGCTACACCCCGACCCGCTCGACGATCGGCCTCCAGCAGCGCTTCCGCCGTCACGGCATGCCGTTCCTGTTCGAGCCCCGCTCGCGCGTGCTCGCGACCTCGCGGGCGTGCCGCGCGATCGTCGCGGCGCGACGCCTGCACCCCGGCCGTGAGGAGGACGTCCTGCGCGCGCTCCAGTTCGCCTGGTTCACGACCACGCTGCTGCTCGACCAGGACGAGGACATCGCCTCGGCGCTCGGCCGCGTCGACGGGATCGACGTCGCCGCGATCGTCGCGGCGATCGACGAGGAGGGCACGCTCGCCGAGTACGAGCAGGACAAGAAGCTGACCCGGCGCGCCGAGGGCAGTCCCACCGCGTTCCAGGGCAAGGCCCGGCAGACCGACGGGCCGGTCCGCTACTCGGCTCCCTCGCTCGTCTTCGAGGCTGCCGACGGGCGCCGGCTCGAGGCGGGCGGGTTCCAGCCGGTCGAGGCCTACGACGTGCTGGTCGCGAACCTCGACCAGGAGCTCGAGCGCCGCGACCCCGCGGAGGACCCGCTGGCGGCGCTGGCGCCGTTCCCCGGGGGGCTCGTCACGCAGGAGGTCGCCGCGGTGATGGCGCAGAACAACGAGCTTCCCGACCGGGCGGCCGCCGAGCGCGCGCTGATCGCACTGCTGGCGGACGGCGCCGTCGATCGTGAGCCGCTCGGCGACGACGCCCTCTGGCGCGTCCGCTGAGCGGGGCCCCGCGGACCACGCGCGGGTAGCCTGCAGCGCTGCGATGGGGATCAGCGTGACATTGCCGGACGGGACCGTGCTCGAGCTGGGAGACGGAGCGACGGGCGCCGACGCCGCGGCCGCGATCGGGCCCGGGCTCGCACGCGCCGCGCTCGCGGTCGAGGTCACGCACGAGCTGACCGGGGAGCAGCCGCAGCTGCGCGACCTCGCGCGGCCGCTGCCCGACGGCGCGCGGATCTCGATCCTGACCGAGCGCAGCGGCCCGCCGGCGCTCGAGCTGATCCGCCACGACGCCGCCCACGTGCTCGCGGCGGCGGTGACCGAGCTGTACCCGGGCGTGAAGATCTCGATCGGGCCGCCGATCGAGGACGGCTTCTACTACGACTTCGAGTTCCCGGAGGGGACGTCGATCTCCGAGGCGGACTTCCCGCGGATCGAAGAGGCGATGCGCGCCCACGTCAAGGCAGCAGAGGAGTTCACGCGCGAGGACGTCCCGCCGGCGGCCGCGCGCGAGCGGTTCCTCGGCGAGCGCCAGGACTACAAGGTCGAGCTGATCGACGACCTGCTCAGCGCCGGCCGGGAGTCCGGTCGATCCGCTCGAGACCGTCTCGCTGTACACGAACGGGCCGTTCACCGACCTCTGCCGCGGGCCGCACGCACCGAGCACCGCGACGGTCAAGGCGTTCCGGCTGAACTCGGTCGCCGGCGCCTACTGGCGGGGCGACTCGGCGCGGACGATGCTGACCCGGATCTACGGCACCGCGTTCTTCTCGAACAAGGATCTCGAGCAGCACCTCGAACGGATCGAGCAGGCGAAGGCGCGCGATCACCGGCGGCTGGGGCGCGAGCTCGGGCTGTTCACGTTCTCCGAGGTCTCGCCCGGCGCGGCCTTCTGGTACCCGGCGGGCACGAGCGTGTTCAACTCGCTCGTCGCGCTGTCGCGGCGGATGGGCGCGGAGCGCGGCTACAGCGAGGTGAAGACGCCGCTGATCTTCGACGCCGAGCTTTGGAAGACCTCGGGCCACTGGGGGAAGTACCGGGAGAACATGTTCACGCTGACCGTCGAGGAGCGCGAGATGGCGGTCAAGCCGATGAACTGCCCCGGCCACTGCCACCTGTACTCGACCACGCGCCACTCCTACCGCGACCTGCCGCTGCGCTACTCCGAGCCCGGCCTGCTGCATCGCAACGAGGCGTCGGGAGTGCTCCACGGCCTGCTGCGGGTACGTCACTTCGCCCAGGACGACGGCCACATCTTCTGCACCGAGGAGCAGGTCCAGGACGAGGTGCGGGGCTGCCTGGAGATGGCGTTCGCGACGTACGCGCTGTTCGACTTCGACGTGCGGCTCGAGCTCTCGACGCGGCCCGAGCAGCGGATCGGCGACGACGAGCTGTGGGACCGCGCCGAGTTGAACCTCACGCAGGCGCTCGAGGAGCTCGGGCTCGAGTACGACCTGAACCCCGGCGACGGCGCCTTCTACGGGCCGAAGATCGATGTGCACATGACCGACTCGCTCGGCCGCTCCTGGCAGACCGGGACCGTGCAGCTCGACTACTCGATGCCGGCGCGGTTCGGGCTCACCTACACCGGCGCGGACAACGCCGAGCACACCCCGGTGATGATCCACCGCGCGATATTCGGCTCCTACGAGCGCTTCATCGGGATCCTGATCGAGCACTACGCCGGGCTGCTGCCGCTGTGGCTGGCGCCCGTGCAGGCGATCGTGCTGCCCGTCTCGGACCGCTTCAACGAGTACGCGAACGCGGTCGTCGCACAGCTGCGGGAGCGGGAGCTGCGCGTCGAGCTCGACGACCGATCGGAGTCGATCGGGCGCAAGATCCGCGATGCCGAGCTGCGCAAGGTGCCGTTCATGCTGATCGTCGGCGAGCGCGAGGTCGAAGCCGAGACGGTCGCGGTGCGATCGCACGGCGAGGGGGACCGGGGCGCGAGCACGGTCGCCGAGTTCGCCGAGAACCTAAAGAGCCAGCTATACTGAGCGCCATTGCAGCCCCGCGAATCCTCACAGCGCCTCTAACAGCGTCCGCTTGACGCCAGGCCAGGACATTTAGTGCCGGTCCCCCGCAGGTTCGACCGGCGCCCGCCCGAGCGGGATCAGACGAGGATCAACGAGCGCATCCGCGTGCCCGAGGTGCGCGTGATCGACGAGGAGGGCAAGCAGATCGGCGTGATGACGACGCCGGACGCGCTGACGCTCGCGCAGGAGAAGGATCTCGACCTGGTCGAGGTCGCGCCCGAGGCGCGCCCGCCGGTCACCCGCATCCTCGACTACTCCAAGTACAAGTACGAGCAGGCGCAGAAGGTCAAGCAGGCTCGCAAGCACCAGCAGCAGATCACCGTGCGCGAGATCAAGTTCCGCCCGAAGATCGCCGAGCACGACTACGACACCAAGAAGCACCACGTCGAGCGCTTCCTCAAGCACAAGGACAAGGTCAAGGTCACGATCATGTTCCGCGGGCGCGAGGTCACGCACCCCGAGCGCGGGACGATGATCCTCGACCGCCTCGCCGAGGAACTGGCCGAGCTCGGCGTCGTCGAGCAGCGCCCGATGCAGGAAGGGCGCAACATGACGATGATGATGGCGCCGTCCAAAGCCGTCCTGACCGGCCGTCTGGACGGGGAGGGCGGCGACGCGGAGGGCGAGGCTTCCCCCGACGGCGAGGCGGCCGCCTCCACCGGGACCGAAGCCACCGAGACCGCGACGCCGACGGATCCGCCGCCCGCGGCGCCGGAGGCCGAGGTGGCTCCCGAGGCTGCCGCCGGCGAGGACCCGGCGCCCGCCGCCGAGGCCGCCGCGGAGCCCACCGGCGAGGCCGCTTCGGCGGCCTGAGCGCGCGGCTCGCGGATCACGCCCGGCTCCGGCGCGAGTCCGTGCCATAATCATCCGCTCGCGATGCCCAAGATGAAGACACACTCCGGCGCGAAGAAGCGCTTCAAAGTGACCGCCAACGGCAAGGTCCGTGGCCGGCACCCCTTCACGAGTCACATCCTCGAGAAGAAGTCGCCGAAAAAGAAGCGCGCCCTCGGCGGGCCCGCGATCCTCGACGAGCACGACGCGCCGCGCATCAAGCGGATGCTGGGGCAGCGCTAGATGACACGCGTCAAGCGCTCCGTCGCCGCCCGCAAGAAGCGCCGCTCGGTCCTCGAGCAGACTAAGGGCTTCCGTGGCGAGGCACACTCGAACTACAGGCGCGCGAAGGAGGCCCTGCTCAAGGCCGACGCCTACGCCTACCGCGACCGGCGCAACCGCAAGCGCGATTTCAGGCGGCTGTGGATCACACGGATCAACGCCGCGGCGCGTCAGAACGGGATGAGCTACTCGCAGCTGATGCACGGTCTGAAACTCGCCGGCGTCGAGCTGGACCGCAAGGTCCTGGCCGACATCGCCGTGCGCGACGCCGACTCCTTCCGACGTTTTGCCGAGGTCGCCCGCGAGGCGTCGGCTGCCTGAACGATCGGCAGACGACAGAAGTGCCTCCCGGGCGCCGCTCCTTCGAGGACGGCGCCCTTTTTCGTTTCTGAGAGAGCCCACCACCACCGATTCCTTTGACAGCGATCGCCTCCACCCACAACCAGAGACTGCGGGCCCTGCGGCGCCTGCAGACCCGCCGCGGCCGCGCCGCGAGCGGCCAGTTCGCCGCGGAGGGCGAGGATCTCGTCACCGCCGCCGCTCTCGCCGGCGCCGAGCCGGTCGAGGGGTTCCGGCTCGCCGGCTCCGGCCTCGGCGGAGCGGCGTTCCACGACGTCGACGGGCCGGCGCTCGCGAGCGCCTCGTCGCTCGGCTCGAGCACGCGCGTGATCGGCGTCTATCCGCAGCGCTGGGGCCTCGCTCCCACCGGCCCGCTCTGCGTCTACCTGCACGGCGTCCGCGATCCGGGCAACCTCGGAGCCGTGCTGCGCTCGGCTCAAGCCTTCGGTGCGGCCTGCGTGGCCCTCGGGCCGGGGTGCGCCGATCCGCACTCGCCGAAGGCCGTGCGGGCGAGCATGGGCGCGATCTTCGCCGTGACGCTTGCCCGGGCCGCCTCGCCGGCCGACCTGCCGGGCCGGCGGATCGCGCTCTCCGCAGACGCCGCCGAGCCCCTGCGCGGCGCGCTCTCGGAGGGCGCCGAGGCGATCAGCCTGCTGATCGGGGCCGAGCGCGAGGGCCTGCCCGAGGAGGTCCTCGCCGCCTGCGAGGTGCACGCCCGGATCCCGATCGAGAGCGAGTCGTTGAACGCCGCGATGGCGGCGACCGTCGCGCTCTACGAGATGACCCGCGAAACATCTAGGGTCACGGCGTCATGACCGACCGGATCGCGGAACTGCGCAGCGAGGGGGAGGCGGCGATCGCCGCCGCGCCGGACACCGCCGCGCTCGAGGCGCTGCGCGTCCGCTACCTCGGCCGCAAGGCGGAGCTGCCGCAGACGCTGCGCGAGGTCGCCTCGCTGCCGCCCGAGCAACGGGCGGCGGTCGGGAAGGCCGCGAACCAGGCCCGCCAGGCGCTGGAGGCGCTGATCGAGACGCGCGGCGAGGAGCTCGCGGGAGCGGAGCTCAGCGCCCAGCTCGGCGAGGACCGGGTCGACGTCACGCTGCCGGGCGCGCCGCCGCAGCCGCTCGGTGCTCTGCACGTGCTGACGTCGACGCGGCGCGAGCTCGAAGACATCTTCCTCGGGCTCGGCTTCACGGTGATGGAGGGACCCGAGATCGAGACCGTCCACTACAACTTCGACGCGCTCAACCACAGCCCGACGCACCCGTCGCGGGCGCGCACCGACACCTTCTACACCGCCGAGGACGTCGTGCTGCGCACCCACACCTCGCCGATGCAGGTGCGGGCGATGGAGGCGCACCCGCCGCCGCTCTACATCGTCATCCCCGGGCGCGTCTACCGGCGCGACCTGGACGCGACGCACACCCCGCAGTTCCACCAGATCGAGGGGCTCGCGGTCGACGAGGACATCACGCTCGCCGACCTCAAGGGCACGCTGCTGAACTTCGCGCGCGCGGTCTTCGGGGACGACCGGGACGTGAGGCTGCGGCCGCACTTCTTCCCGTTCACCGAGCCCTCGGTCGAGGTCGACGTGTCCTGCTTCAACTGCGCCGGCAAGGGGTTCCTCGCCGACGGCTCGCGCTGCCGGCTCTGCAAGGGCGAGGGCTGGCTCGAGATCCTCGGCGCCGGCGAGGTCGACCCGAACGTCTACTCCCACGTCGCCACGACCGAGGCGAACGCGCCCGGCTACGACCCCGAGAAGGTGCAGGGATTCGCCTGGGGGCTCGGCGTCGAGCGGATCGCGATGCTCAAGCACGGGATCCCGGACCTGCGGCTGATGTACGAGAACGACCTGCGGCTGCTGGAGCAGTTCCGGTGAAGGTCCCGCTTCCCTGGCTGCGCGAGTACTGCGACCCGCCGCTCGACGTGGCGGGCATCGAGGAGCGCCTGACGATGACCGGCACGAAGGTCGAGGCGATCCACCACCTCGGCCCGCCCTCCGCCGAGGGCTTCGTGGTGGGCCGTGTTCTGAGCGCCGAGAAGCACCCCGACGCCGACCGCCTGAAGGTCTGCACGGTCGACCTCGGCGACGAGCAGCCCGCGACGATCGTCTGCGGCGCGCCGAACGTCGACGCCGGGCAGACGGTCGCGGTCGCCCGGCCCGGCGCGGTGATGCCCGACGGCACGAAGCTGAAGAAGGCGAAGCTGCGCGGCGTCGTCTCGGAAGGGATGATCCTCGCCGCCTCGGAGCTGGAGCTCGAGCCGGCGGGGGAGCGCAGCGCCGGGATCATGGTGCTCGACGACCTGACTCGATGCCGAGTTCGCGGTGGGGACGCCGCTCGCCGACGTGCTGCCGGTCGGGATCGACGTGGTCGAGCTCGAGATCACGCCGAACCGGCCCGACTGCCTCGGCGTCTACGGTGTCGCGCGCGAGCTGCACGCCGCGACCGGCGCCGCGCTCGCGCCGCCGCCGTGGGCCGAGGACCCCGGAAGCGCCGGCGAGGTCGCGAGCGCGCGCGTGCGCGTCGAGTGTCCGGACCTGTGCCCGCGCTTCACCGCGCGCGTCTTCGAGGACGTCACGGTCGGCCCGTCGCCGCTGTGGCTGGCAGCCCGCCTGACCGCCGCCGGCCAGCGCCCGATCAACAACGTCGTCGACATCACCAACTACGCGATGCTGCTGACCGGCCAGCCGCTGCACGCGTTCGACCTCGACCGGGTCGCCGGCGGCGAGCTCGTCGTGCGCCGGGCGCGCGAGGGCGAGCAGGTGCAGACGCTCGACGGGCAGACCCGCACGCTCGACGGCGAGATGGTCGTGATCGACGACGCCGACGGGCCCGACCTCGATCGCCGGCGTGATGGGCGGCGCGCGCTCGGAGGTCGAGCCGGCGACCACGCGCGTGCTGATGGAGGTCGCGACCTGGAACGGCCCGAACATCCACCGCACCTCGTGGACGCTGGGCCTGCGCAGCGAGGCGTCGACGCGCTTCGAGAAGGGGCTTGCAGCCCGAGCAGACGATGCAGGCCCAGGCGGTCGCCGCGGCGCTGATGGCCGAGCTGTGCGGCGCGCGGCTCGATGCCCGGCACGATCGACGTCGGCGGCGACGGTCCGCCGCTGCAGACGCTGGCGCTGCGCGAGCAGCGCGTGCGCGCGATCCTCGGCGTCGACGTCGCCGCCGCGCGCGAGGCGGAGATCCTGCGGGCGCTCGACTTCGCGACCTCGCCGATCGACGGCGGCCTCGAGGTGACGGTGCCGGCGCTGCGCCGGGACGACGTGACGCGCGAGGTCGACCTGATCGAGGAGGTCGCACGGATCGACGGGCTCGAGCGGCTGCCGGCGACGCTTCCGGCACGGCGCGGGGCGGCCGGCCGGCTCAGCCACGCCCAGCGCGTGCGACGCGCCGCGGAGGACGCGATGAGGGGCCGCGGCCTGTTCGAGATCGTCGGCTGGAGCTTCACCGACCCGGGCCTGCTCGACCGGCTGCGGGTGCCGGAGGCGCATCCGCTGCGCGCCGTCGTGAGGATCGAGAACCCGCTCTCCGAGGACCTGTCGGTGATGCGCCCGACGCTGCTCGGCTCGCTGCTCGACGCCGCCCGGCACAACGTCTCGCGCGGGATCGCCGACGTCGCGATCTTCGAGTCCGGCGGGGTCTACCGCGCGCGCGAGGACGGCGCCGGCGCGACGCCGGCCGACGAGCACCAGGCGCTCGGAGCGCTGCTGTGCGGGGCGCTCGGCCCGCGCTCGTGGCGCGGCGAGCGCCCGGAGGCCGACTTCTTCACCGCCAAGGCGCTGCTCGGCGGCCTGCTCGACCGCCTGCACGTCGATTGGCGCGCGGAGCCCGCCGAGGCCGAGCGCTGGCCGTTCCTGCACCCCGGGCGCAGCGCCGCCGTGATCGCCGGGGGCCGACTCCTCGACGCTCGGCTTCCTCGGCGAGGTCCACCCGCTCGTCGCGGCCGCCTGGGACCTGCCGCGCACGGCCGCGTTCGCGATCGACCTCGGCAAGCTCGCCGCGGCGGCGCCGGAGGTGCTGACGTTCGCCGCGTTCGGCGAGTTCCCGGTGCTGCGCCAGGACATCGCCGTCACGCTGCCCGACGCCGTCTCCGCCGCGGAGGTGCTCGCGGCCGTGCGCGAGGCGGGCGGCGCCGACGCTCGACCGGGCAGAGATCTTCGATGTCTACACCGGCGAGCAGGTGGGGGAGGGGCGCCGCTCGCTCGCGCTGGCGCTGAGCTTCCGCTCCCGCGAGGGCACGCTGACCGACGAGGACGTCGCGCCGGTGCGGGAGAAGATCGTCACCGCGCTGTCCGCGCTCGGGGGCGAGCTCCGTGGCTGAGCAGCCCGGCGCGGGAGGGACGCGCGTGATCGTCGCGGGAGCGACCGGCTTCGCCGGCGCGCTCGCGGCATGGCTGCTGTGGCGCCACCCGCGGTTCGAGCTGGTCGCGATCACCGGGCGCTCGGAGCTCGGCCGGCCGCTGCACGAGCTGTACCCGCGCTATCGCGTGCCGCTCGACGATCGAGGAGCTCGACCCGGAGCGCGCTCGCAGACGTCGAGGCGGCGGTCGTCGCCTACCCCCACGCCGCCGCCGCGCCGACCGTCGCGGCGCTGCTCGAGCAGGGCGCGCGCGTCGTCGACCTCAGCGCCGACTTCCGGCTGCGCTCGGTCGAGACGTACGAGCGCTGGTACGGGCCGCACCCGGCGCCGGCGCTGATCGAGGACGCCGCCTACGGCCTGACCGAGCTGCACCGCGAGCGCGATCCGGACCGCGGCGATCGTCGCCAACCCCGGCTGCTACCCGACGGCGACGGTGCTCGCGCTCGCCCCGCTCGCCCGCGCCGGGCTGATCGCCGACGTCGTCGTCGACGCCAAGCAGGGCATCTCCGGCGCCGGGCGCGCCTTCGACGAGCAGACGCACCTCTCGATGGCGGGCGAGAACATCCTTCCCTACAAGGTCGCCGCGCACCGTCACACGCCGGAGATCGAGGAGCAGCTGAGCATCCTCGGCTGCGACGTGCGGGTGCAGTTCCAGGCGTCGCTGGTCCCGCTCGACCAGGGCGAGATGGCGAGCTGCTACGTCACGCCGACCCGCGAGGTGGGCGCCGAGGAGCTCGCGCGAGCTGTTCGCCGACGCGTACGGCCGAGGAGCAGTTCGTCGAGGTCGCCGAGACGGTGCCCGGGACCCGCGAGACGGTCGCGACGAACTACTGCCGGCTGTTCGCGGCCGCCGACGGCCACACCGGCAAGGTGCTCGTGTTCTCGGCGATCGACAACCTCTGGAAGGGCACCAGCTCGCAGGCGGTGCAGAACCTGAACGTGATGTTCGGGTACGACGAGGCGCTGGGCGTTTCGTGACCGCGCGGGCATCGCGGTGACCGCGCGGGCGCGGCGGCGCCGGTCGCGCGGCCGGCGGCTGCCCGTCGACCCGGTGAGGTGGCGGTGATCGCGTGACCAGCGACCAGTTCTTCAGCTCGCGCTGGGTGCCGCGGCCCGCCCACGTGAGCGAGCTCGGCCCCGGCGCGGGGCTGCCGGAAGGGTTCCGGGCGGCGGGTGTCACGGCGGGGCTGAAGCCGAGCGGCAGGCCGGACGTCGGGCTGATCGTCAACGACGCGCCCACGCCGGTCAGCGCGGCGCGCTTCACGGCGTCGGGCGCTGCCGCGGCGCCGGTGCTGGTCACCCGCGAGCGCTGCCGGCTCGACTGCGCTGCGGGCCGTGCTCGTGAACTCGGGCTGCGCGAACGCGGCGACCGGCCGGCGCGGGCTCGACGACGCGGCGAAGACGCAGGGGGCGGCGGCGGCGCGCCGTCGGCTGCGATCCGGCGGTCGTGGCGCTCGCCTCGACCGGTGGGATCAGCCAGTTCCTGCCGGTCGATCTCGTGCTGAAGGGGATCCTCTCGGCGCGCGAGGACCTTGCGCGCGCGGGTGACGCGAGCTTCCAGAACGCGATCCAGACGACGGATGCGCTCGAGAAGCGCGCGAACCTGTCGGTCGAGCTGCCGTCGGGAACGGTGCGGCTCTGCGCCCAGTGCAAGGGGGCGGGCATGATCTCGCCGAACTTCGCGACGATGCTCTGCTTCGTCGAGACCGACGCGGCGCTCTCTGCCGAGACCGCCGACCTGCTGCTCGGCGTGTGCGTGAAGCGCTCGTTCGACCGCGCCACGGTCGACGGCCAGCTCTCGACCAACGACACCGCCCTGCTGATGGCCTCCGGCGCGAGCGGCGTCGAGATCGCCGCCGAGAGCGAGGACGAGCTGCGCTTCGGCGAGGCGCTCGACGCGCTGCTGCGCCAGCTCGCGGTGATGATGGTGCGCGACGGCGAGGGTGCGAAGCGCGCCGCGCGGGTGATCGTCCGCGGCGGGCACCCGGAGACGGTCGAGGCGGCGGCGCGCGCGGTCGCGAACTCCCCGCTCGTGAAGGCCGCGCTGCACGGCGGCGATCCGAACTGGGGGAGGATCGTGCAATCGGTCGGCGGCGCGATGCCCGGCACGGCGCCGCTCCCCGTCGACGTCACGATCGAGGGCATGCACGTCTGCTCGGCCGGGGCGGCGATCCCCTACGACGAGGCGGAGCTCGACCGGCTGGTCCAGCGCGACGAGGTCGAGTACGAGGTCGGGCTGCCCGGCGACGGCGCGGAGACCGAGGTGTTCTTCTCGGACCTGTCGAAGGAGTACGTCGAGTTCAACTCGGAGTACACGACATGAGGTCGTCGGGGGTCGTCCGCGGCTCCGGCTCGCCACCCCCGGGCGCGGCGTCGCCCGCCGCCCGAGCGGGGTGCGCCGAACGGGCGCCGCGGGGTCGCGTCGAACGAGGGCGGGCGCCCGACATGCGTGACGTCGGGACGCTGCTCGAGGCGCTGCCGTACATCCGCGAGTTCCACGGCAAGACGGTGGTGATCAAGTACGGCGGCGCGGCGATGGAGGACGACGCGCTGCGCGAGGAGTTCGCGCGCGACGTCGTGCTGCTCAAGTACGTCGGCCTGAACCCGATCGTCGTGCACGGAGGCGGGCCCGAGATCACCGGCTACATGGAACGGCTCGGGCTCCCGGTCGAGTTCGTCGGCGGGCTGCGCGTGTCGAGCGAGGAGACCGTCGAGGTCGCGAAGATGGTCCTCGTCGGCAAGGTCAACAAGGAGATCGTGCTGCGCCTGCAACGGCACGGCCAGCCCGCCGTCGGCCTCTGCGGCGACGACGGCTCGCTGTTCCGCGTCTCACGCCGCTCGGCCCCGGGCGGCGAGGACATCGGCTTCGTGGGACGCATCGACCGCGTCAACGTCGGCGTCATCGAGCATGTCGCGAGCGACTACATCCCGGTGATCGCCTCGGTCGGCGCCGACCGCGAGGGCAACTCCTACAACGTCAACGCCGACGAGGCCGCAGGAGCCGTGGCCGGCGCGCTCGGCGCCTACAAGGTCGTGTTCCTGACCGACGTCGCCGGGTGGCTGGAAGACCCCTCCGACCCCGCCAGCCTGATCTCCCAGGCCGGCGCCGACCGCGTCCGCGCCGGGCTCGGAGCGCTCGACGGTGGTATGCGCCCGAAGCTCGAAGCGTGCCTGCAGGCGATCGACGCGGGCGTCTCGGCGGCGCACATCCTCGACGGCCGCACGCCGCACTCGCTGCTGCTGGAGCTGTTCACCGATGCGGGGGTCGGCACCAAGATCTTCGAAAGCGACGATGCTCGCTGAGCTGCAGCAGATCGAGTCCGATCGCGTGATCGGGTCCTACGCGCGTCAGCCCGTCGAGTTCGTGCGCGGCGAGGGCGCGCGGCTGTGGGACGCCGAGGGCAACGAGTACCTCGACTTCCTCTGCGGGATCTCGGTGACGAGCCTCGGCCACTGCCACCCGCGCATCGTCGCCGCCGTGCGCGAGCAGGCCGGGCGGCTGATGCACACCAGCAACCTGTTCTACACGGAGCCGTCGATGCGCCTCGCCGAGCGCCTCTCGCAGAGCAGCCTCGGCGGCAAGGTGTTCTTCTGCAACTCCGGCACCGAGGCCAACGAGGCGGCCCTGAAGCTCGCCCGCAAGGCCCGCCGCGGCGGCGGGTTCGTGGTCGTCGAGGGGGGCTTCCACGGCCGCACCTACGGCTCGCTCTCGGCGACGCCGCAGGAGGCCAAGCAGGCTCCGTTCGCGCCGCTCGTCCCCGGCTTCCGCGCGGTGCCGCCCGAGCCCGAGGCGCTGCGCGCGGCGGTCGACGGCGACACCGCGGCGGTGCTGCTCGAGCCGATCCAGGGCGAGTCGGGCGTCCACGTGCTCTCGCCGGAGCTGCTGGCGGCCGCGCGGGAGGCGTGCGACGAGCACGGGGCGGCGCTGATCTTCGACGAGATCCAGACCGGGATGGGGCGTACCGGAACGCTGTGGGCGTACCAGGCGAGTGAGGTCGTGCCGGATGCGATCACGGTCGCGAAGGCGCTCGGCGGCGGTATGCCGATCGGCGCACTCGTGACCGGGCCCCGGCTCGCCGACGTGCTCGAGCCGGGAGACCACGGCTCGACCTTCGCGGGCGGGCCGGTCGTCGCCGGCGCGGCGCTCGCGGCGCTCGAGCTGACCGCGGATGAGAAGCTGCTGGCACGGGTGCGAGAGCTCGGCGAGGAGCTGCGGGAGCTGCTCGCGGCGCTTGCCCCACGTCACCGAGGTCCGCGGCCGCGGGCTGATGCTCGCCTGTCGCCTGTCCGTGGGGGCGCCGGAGCTGGTCCGCCGCGCGCTGCTCGAGCAGCGCCTGGTGCTGAACGCGACCGGCCCGGACACCGTCCGGCTGCTGCCGCCGCTGACGATCGAGGCCGAGCTCGCGCGCGAGGGCGCGAGGAGGCTCGGGGAGGCGCTCGCCGCCTGATGGTCCGGAGGCTGGCGGGAGGATTCGAGCTCGACGACGACCCTGCGCGGCTCGACGTCGACGCGATCCATCACTTCATCAGCGAGATCTCCTACTGGGGCCTCGGCCGCTCCCGCGAGCGCGTCGTCGAGACGATCGCGGGGTCGAGGCGCGTGATGGGGCTGTACCGCGGCTCGGAGCAGGTCGGGTTCGCCCGCGCCGTGTCCGACGGCGTCACCGTCGCCTATCTCGCCGACGTCTACGTGCTCGAGGCTCACCGCGGGCTCGGGCTGGGGCTGGCGCTCGTGCGCGAGATCGTCGAGGGCGAGGGTGCGCCCGACGTGCACTGGCTGCTGCACACCGCCGACGCGCAGGGGCTCTACGAGCGGCTCGGGTTCCGCAGCGGCCCGGCCCGCTACCCGCTGATGGAACGGGCCCGGCCCGCCGCCGCGCCCCACGCGGCCGACGGGTAGATTGCGCGCCGTGACCGACCAGGACCCGACCCGCCTCCCGCGCAGCGCCTCCTACGAGGCCGACCCCGATCAGGTCCACCGGGTGCTGCTGCTCTACTCCGGCGGGCTCGACACGAGCGTGATGCTGAAGTGGATCCAGGACAGCTACGGCGCCGAGGTCGTCTGCCTGACCGTCAACCTCGGGCAGCCGGGCGAGGACTACGAGGTGATCGAGGGCAAGGCCCGGGCGATCGGAGCAGTCGAGACGCACGTGATCGACGCCCGCGAGGAGTTCGCCCGCGAGTACCTCGTCCCCGCGATCAAGGCGAACGCGACCTACGGCGACGGCTACCCGCTGTTCACCTCGCTGGGCCGGCCGCTGATCGCGAAGCTCGCCGTCGAGCAGGCGCGTGCCAGCGGCTGCGACACGATCGCCCACGGCTGCACCGGCAAGGGCAACGACCAGGTCAGGATCGAGGCGACCGTCGCCACGCTCGCGCCGGAGCTGAAGGTGATCGCCCCGGTCCGCTCCTGGCAGATGGGCCGCGAGGAGGAGATCGCGTACGCGCGCGAGCACGGGATCCCGGTCAAGGGCGGGACCGAGGTCGCGCCGTATTCGATCGACGACAACCTCTGGGGGCGCTCGTCCGAGGGCCGGTGGATCGAGGACCTCGGCCACGCGCCGGACGACGACGTGTTCCAGCTCGTCACGAGGCCGGAGGAGGCCCCGGACGAGCCCGAGACGCTCGCGATCGAGTTCGAGCGTGGCGTGCCGGTCGGGCTCAACGGCGAGCGCATGGAGCTCGTGGCGCTGATCGAAGCGGCCGCCGGGATCGCGGCGCGACACGGCGTCGGGATCCTCGACCACATCGAGGACCGGATCGTCGGGCTGAAGGTCCGCGACATCTACGAGACGCCCGCCGCGAGCGTGATCCTCGCCGCCCACCGCGAGCTGGAGCGGCTCGTCTGCACGATCCACCAGAACCAGTTCAAGGCCGATCTCGACCGCCAGTGGGCCTACCTGGTCTACGCCGGGCTCTGGTGGGAGCCGCTGCGCGAGGACCTCGACGCGTACATGGACCACGTCAACGAGCTCGTCACGGGGACGATCGCGCTGAAGCTCTACAAGGGGCACGTCCGGGTCGTCACGCGGAGCTCGCCGAACGCCGTCTACGACGCGCAGCTCGCGTCGTTCTCGGAGTCGGGCGGGCTGTTCTCGCAGACCGCCTCACCCGGCTTCATCGAGCTGTTCTCGCTGCAGTCGAGGATGGCGTGGCGGCTGCACAACGAGCCAGAGGAGTCGAGATGAACGGGACCGGATACAAGCTGCTCGGGTTCGCCGTGTGGCACGGCGGCAAGTGGTACGTGCGCCGGCGCCTGCAGGTGCGGCGCCTCGCGAGCGTGGGCGCGCTGGCCGCGCTGGGGGTGGCCGGGGCGGCGGCGGTCGCGAAACGGGTCGGCGGCTGAGGTCTGACGGCGAGTCGATCCTCGCTTCGCTTCGGGGGCTGACGGCGAGTCGATCCTCGCTTCGCTGCGGTCGACGTCGCCGCCAGCCCTTCGGCATCGCCGCGCGTCCGTATCGGAGGCGGTGTCTGAGCTCGTAGCGCGGGAGTGGCGGGCGGGCGCGATCGCCGGCCCGGCCGCGGGAGCGCCCGGTGGTCCCAGCGAGTCGGCCGACGAGCGGGGCCGGCGCTCGACTTCGCCGCCAACGCAGCACGCGCACGACCCGCCTCCCATCGTGGCGCCGAGGATCGATCGGTGCGGTTCCCGTCGGTTCCGGGGGAAGTCGTCCAGCGCACGAGGCCCCGTAGGACGACGAAGGGTTCGCGACCGCGGCCCGGACGCCGATCTGCGTCCGCTCCGGCGGCCGACGAGTCCGCCCCGAGCTGGGTTCGCCAACTGCGCGTCGCGCGGAGGGTCGCCTCTCATGGGGCGGGTGACGGCGACGTCGATCCGCAGCGAAGCAAGGATCGACTCGCCGGCGCCCCCTACAAGCGGGCTCAGCATCACCTGACGCTCGGTGCGGATCGTCTGCCGCTGCTCGGCGGCGAGCCCCGAGGCGAACTCGTCCACCTTGCGCGACGGCCCCGTCACGGTGAAGGCGACCTGGGAGTTGAGCAGGTGCGGGTGTTCGACGATCTCGCAGCGCAGGCCGAGCTGGTCCGCCCAGTTGCGCATCGACTCCTCGAATTCTCCGCGCACCATCCGCCCGACGGTCGCGACGATCGTCCGCGTCTCCGTCGAGGTCGCGGCCCGGACGACCGCCTCCGGCGGCGGCGTGTCGGGGTCCACCCACTCGTCCAGGACGTCGGAGTAGTGGGTCAGCGAGAACGTCGCATGCAGGCCGTGCTGCTCCAGCGCCGCCTCGATTGCGGTCCGCGCCTGCTCGATCGCGGACCGCGTCGCCGCGTAGGCGAACACGCGGCTGCCGTCGTGGGTCACGACGACCTCGTCACCGACCGAGGCCCTCGCGTCGCGAAGCAGCTGCTCGTCGCGCACCCGCTCGACCACGGCATGGAGCGCCCGGTGGTCGTCGGTGTCCGGCAGCGTTCCGGCCAGGCGCCAGTCGCGATCCTCATCCTCGGCGGCACTGCCCCCCATGACCCCCAAGATAGTCAAGCGCGGGCGCTCGCGCGAGCGCAGCTTCGCGTCCGGCCTGCGCACTACTTTGCAGCTCGATGGTCGAGGAGAGCGAGACACCGGGTCAGGGCAGCGGCATGGGGGAGTCGGACTTCCTCGCCGAGCGTCGCGCGCGGCGCGCGACCGAGACCGGAGAGGCTGCGCTGCGGCGCCGCGCCGAGGCGGCCGAAGCGACCGTCAGGACGCTCGAGAGCCACGTCTCGAGCCTGCAGGCGCGCCTCCAGGAGGCCGAGGAGGAGCGCCGTCGGATCGCGGCGCTGTTCGACGCCGAGCGCACCCAGGGGGCCGAGCGCGAGAGCGAGCTGAGACGGGTCAAGCAGCGTGAGTACGCCGAGCAGCAACTCCGGGTCGAGGCGGAGGACCGCCTCTCCGGACTCGAGCGCCCGGCGGGGTCGCCGGGCCGGGAGACGGCCGAGCTCGCACGCCGGATCGACGAGCTGCAGCGCCAGCTCGCGGAGGCCGAGCAGGCGGCCGCGGCGGAGCGGGCGACGCTCCGCCGCGCGGAGACCGAGCTCGAGGGCCGCGTGGCCGGGCTCGAGCGGCGCGCCGAGGAGATCCAGCGCGGGCTCGTCGCCGAGCGGAGCGCACGCGAGCGCGCCGAACGCGAGCTCGCCGGCATCCGCGAAGGCCACCGCCGGATGGAGGGGCTGCTCGGCGAGATCCGCGCGCTCGTCGCGCGCCTCGGCGCTGTGCTCGGCAGGCTGGGGCGCGTGCCCGAGCCGCCGCCGGCGCCCCCGCCCGTCGCCCCGCCCGCTGCCGCCCGCCGGCGACCAGCGGGGCCTGGAGATGGCCGACGCGCTGGCGGCAGCCGTCGAAAGGCTCCGAGCGCGTGCGCTGGCGGTGCCGGAAGCAGGAGACGAGGTCGAGCAGGCCGCCGGCGAGGCCCATGGCGCAGGCGCGCCCTCGGGACCTGATCCGGCCGGGGCCGAGGGCGGCGAGGCGCCGTCAGAGGTCCCCGCATCCGGGTCCGCCGAACCGGCCGGCGAGGCCGAGCGGACCCCGCGCAGCGGCCGGTCCGCCGCCGCTGAGCGCGGGAGACGCGGGCTCGGCACCGTTGCACGCACCCGGCACCGGCAGGGCGCCGCAGCCCCCCGGGGCAGCGCCGACAGGACGGCCGCCGGCGCCCGCGGACGCGCCGCAGCCGTCGCTCGAGACCGCCCGGCCGATGGCCTCTCCGGACGCCGCCGAGCCTGCTCCGGCGACGTCCGACGCGCCCGCGGAACGATCGCCCCACAAGCACAGCCTGTCGTTGATCGGGCGCCTGCGCAAACGCCGCAAACAGCGGCGCGAGCGCTGAGGCTCCGCCGCCGCGACTCCTAGCATGGCGGTACCCGTGAGCAGCCCCTCCTGCGCCCACCTCCACGTCCACTCCGAGTACTCGCTGCTCGACGGTGCGTGCAAGATCGACGCGCTCGCGGAGCGCGCCGCAGCCTTCGAGCAGCCCGCGCTCGGCCTCACCGATCACGGCGTCATGAACGGTGCGGTCGAGCTCTACAAGGCGTGCCGCAAGCATGGGGTGAAGCCGATCGTCGGATGTGAGATCTACTTCGTCGACGACCACGCCACGGTGTCGAGCGGCGCCGGCGGACGCAAGACCGAGCGCAACCACCTGACCCTGCTCGCAGCCGACGACGAGGGCTATCGCAACCTCGTCAAGCTGTCCTCGGCGGGGTTCCTCGAAGGGCTGCAGCGAGGCAAGCCGACGGTCGACCTGGCCCAGATCGAGCGTCATTCCAGCGGCGTGATCGCGCTCACGGGGTGCCTGGCCTCGCGGTTCTGCCAGCGGCTGCTCGAGGATCGTGAGCAGGACGCCCGTGCGCATGCGGACGACCTGCTGCGGGTCTTCGGCCCCGACAACGTCTACTTCGAGGTGCAGAAGAACGGGCTGACACCGCAGGACAAGTGCAACGAGGGGATCGTCAGGATCGCCCGCGAGCTCGGGCGCCCGCTGGTCGGGACCGGCGACGTCCACTACCTCCGCCGCGAGGACTACGACCACCACACGGCGCTGCTTTGCGTGCAGACGAAGAGCACCCTGTCCGCGCCGAAGATGACGTTCGAAACGAACGAGTTCTATCTCCGCGACAGCGAGGAGATGACGACCGCGTTCGCCGAGTGGCCGGAGGCGGTCGCGTCGACGCTCGAGATCGCCGAGCGCTGCAACGTCGAGATCGAGCTCGGCAAGCAGCTGATCCCCAGCTACCCGACTCCCGGCGGGGAGGACGAGAAGGCCTACCTGCACGAGCAGGTCGAGCTCGGCTTGCGGCTGCGCTACGGCGACCCGGTGCCGGCGCAGGCGCGCGAGCGGGCGGATATGGAGCTCGCGGTGATCGACAAGATGGGCTTCAACGCCTACTTCCTGATCGTCTGGGACTTCGTGCGCTACGCGAAGGAGAACGGCATCGCCGTCGGCCCGGGCCGCGGCTCGGCCGCCGGCTCGATCGTCGCGTACTGCCTCGCGATCACCGACGTCGACCCGCTCGAGTACGACTTGCTGTTCGAGCGGTTCCTGAACCCGGAGCGGGTCTCGATGCCGGACATCGACATCGACTTCTCGGTGCGCGGGCGCGAGCGCGTGATGCGCTACGTGACCGAAAAGTACGGCCGCGAGTCGGTCGCCCAGATCGTGACCTTCGGCAAGATGTTCCCGCGCGCGGCGACGCGCGACGCGGCGCGGGTGCTCGGCTACGACTACGGCGCCGGCGACCGGCTCGCGAAGCTGATCCCCGACCCGATCATGGGTCGTGCGCCTTCCTTCGACGACTGCCTGAAGTCCGGGCAGCCGCTGCGCAAGGCCTACGACGCGGAGCCTGACGCTCGGCGGATCGTCGACGTCGCCAAGGGCCTCGAGGGGATCGTTCGCAACTCCTCGATCCACGCCGCCGCGGTCGTGATCGCCGACCGCCCGCTGACGGACATCGTCCCGCTCCAGCTCGCCGACGCCGGGACCGACGAGAGCGGGGAGCGCGCCTACCGCACGGTCACGCAGTTCTCGATGAAGCCGATCGAGGAGATCGGGCTGCTGAAGATGGACTTCCTCGGGCTGCGAAACCTGGACGTGATCGAGGACGCGCTCGACATCATCGAGCGCTCGTCGGGGGAGCGCCCGGACATGACGACGTTGCCGCTCGACGACGCGAAGACGTACGAGATGCTCGCCGAAGGCGACTCGACCGGCGTGTTCCAGTTCGAGTCGGACGGGATGCGCGAGGCGCTGAAGCTCGTCAAGCCGGACGAATTCAACGACCTCGTCGCGCTCAACGCGCTCTACCGCCCCGGCGCGATGGACCAGATCCCCGTGTACGCGAAGGGCAAGCGCAACCCGGGCGCGATCTCCTACCCCGACGAGCGGCTGCGGTCGATCCTCGAGTCCTCCAACGGGGTGATCCTCTACCAGGAGCAGGCGATGCAGATCTCGAAGGAGCTCGCCGGCTTCTCGGGCGCGAAGGCCGACGACCTGCGCAAGGCGATCGGCAAGAAGAATCGCGAGGCGATGGCGGCGCTGAAGCCGGAGTTCGTCGAGGGCTGCCGGGCGTCGGGCACGAAGTCCGACGTCACCGAGTTCCTGTGGCAGACGAACGAGAAGTCGGCGGACTACTCGTTCAACAAGAGCCACGCCGCGTGCTACGCGCTGATCGCCTACCGCACCGCCTGGCTGAAGGCGAACCACACGGCGGAGTACATGGCGGCGCTGATCTCGTCGGTGATGTCGACGAAGGACAAGGTGCCGTTCTTCGTCGCCCGCTGCGAGGAGATGGGGATCGAGATCCTGCCGCCGGACGTCAACCTCTCAGATCACGAGTTCACGGTCGGGCCGCCCGCTGAGTCGAACCCCGCCCACCCCGGCGTCGGCACGATCCGCTTCGGCCTCGACGCGGTCAAGGGCGTCGGCTACCAGGCGGTGGAGGCGATCAAGCGGGCGCGGGAGGACGGCGCGTTCACGTCGCTGTGGGACTTCTGCGAGCGGGTCGACTGCCGCACCGTCAACAAGAAGGCGATCGAGGCGCTGATCAAGTGCGGCGCGTTCGGGTCGACCGGCGCGACGCGCCGGGGCATGATGGACGTGCTCGAGATGGCGCAGGCGAAAGGCCAGAAAGTGCAGCAGGACGCGATGATCGGGCAGGGCTCGATCTTCGACCTGCAGGACGACGCGCCGACCGCCGGGAGCTCGCTCGCGCAGGCGCACGCGCCGATTCTCGGCGTGGAGTACGACCAGCCGGAACTGCTCGCCGCGGAGAAGGAGGCGATCGGGCTGTTCATCTCCGAGCATCCGCTGAAGCCGCTCAAAGAGGCGCTGCGCGCGCGCAGCGACTGCGGCCTCGCGGCGCTCGCCGACCGCCGCGACAAGGATCTCGTGACCGTCGGCGGGATCATCACCGAGACGAAGAAGATCCGCACCCGCAACGGCGACCACATGATGTTCGCGACGCTCGACGACCTCGCCGGAGCGGTCGAGCTGCTCGTCTTCGGCAAGGCGCTCGGTGAGTGCGAGTCCGTGCTGGTCGCGGACGAGATCGTGCTCGTGAAGGGCCGCGTCGACCACAAGGAAGCGGGCACGACGTGCCTGATCGTGCAGAGCGTGCAGCGTTTCGCGCCGAGCCAGGATGAGATCGAGCGCGCGCGGTCGAAGGCGCACGCGGCTGCGGCAACCGCGCAGGCACAGGCGAAGCCGCTCGACCTGCCGTCGGTGCGGGCGGGCGATCTCTCCCCGCGCGTGATCGAGAGCCTCAAGCAGGTCTGCGAGGACTTCCCGGGACCGGCCGAAGTACGGCTGATCGTCGAGCTCGGCGACGGCCTGCGCCGCCGGCTGCGGCTGGGGGAGGGCTACCGCGTGGCGAACACGCCGAGCCTGCGCGCGGAGCTCGAGAGCATCCTTCCCTCGCCCGCCGCCCTGCTCGGGCGGCCGGCCGCCGCGGGCTGAGCAGGTCCGGCCGGCGCCGGACGCATCACTTGGGCCCGGTTTTCGCAGCCCGGGCACGCGAGCGCTTGCGCGCCGCGAGTCCGCGCTCGCGCAGCTTCCGCGTCAGCGCGAGTTCCTCCGGGCCCGGACCCTGCTTGTCGACGCCGGGCGTCTCCAGCACGCAGGGCAGCCGCTGCAGGCCGGGCGCGGACAGGAACGCCGCGCAACCCTTCTCCCCGAGCTCTCCCGCGCCGATGTTGGCGTGGCGGTCCCTGTTGGAGCCGAGCGGGGTCATCGAGTCGTTGAGATGGAGCGAGCGGATGCGGCCGGCGCCGAGCGTGCGCTTCGCCTCACGGAACACCGAATCGGCGCCCGTGTTCGTGCGGATGTCGTAACCGCTCGCGAGCAGGTGGCAGGAGTCCAGGCAGACGCCGAGCCGCGGGCCGCCGCCGGCCGCGTCGATCAGCGCCGCGAGCTCCTCGAACGAGCGTCCGAGCGTACCGCCGGCGCCGGCGGTGTTCTCGAGGTGCAGCTCGGCGCCCTCGCTGTCGGCCAGCGCGCGGCCGATCGTGGTCCCGGCCCGGCCGATCGCCTCGCCGACGTGCCCCTTGATGGCCGAGCCCGGGTGCAGCACGACGGACGCACCGATGCCGTGTGCGACCCGCAGCGAGTTCGTCAGCGAGGTCAGCGATTTGGCGCGGATCTCCTTGTCCTCGCTTGCGCAGTTCAGGAGGTAGACGGCGTGGATCAGGACGGCCTTGATCGGGCTCGCCGACCGCGCCTCCCGAAAGGCCGCGAAGTCCTCCTCGCCGTAGGCGGTCGGGCGCCACATGCGCGGCGACTGGTTGAAGATCTGGATCGCCTCGCAGCCGCGCTCGACGCCGCGTTCGATCGCCTTCGGGAGTCCCCCGGCAGGGGATACGTGGGCGCCGATCAGCATCGGCGGGGATTATGCCGCGGCGGCGCTGCGTGCGCAGACGTCGGCCCTGGCGCGGGCGTGTTCGTGTGTAGGGTCGGGGTCGTGAAGGTCCGCTTCGCCCCCTCGCCGACCGGCGCGCTGCACATCGGCGGCGCCCGCACCGCGCTGTTCAACTGGCTGCTCGCCCGTCACGACGGCGGCCGGCTCGTGCTGCGCATCGAGGACACCGACCGCGAGCGCTCGACGCCGGAGAACATCGAGCAGATCCTCGACGCGCTGCGCTGGCTCGAACTCGACTGGGACGAGGGCCCGATCCTGCAGACCGAGCGCAGCGCCCGCCACCAGGAGGCGCTCGCCGCGCTGATCGAGGGCGGCCACGCCTACCGCTCGCAGGCCACCGCCGAGGACGTCAGGGCTTACAAGGAGCGCCACGGCTCCGATCGCGGCTTCCGCGGCGAGCCCGAGGCAGAGGGCGCCGTGCGCCTGCGGGTGCCCGACGAGGGCGCGACCGTGATGCACGACGCGATCCGCGGCGACACGAGCTTCGAGCACGTCCACATGGACGACCCCGTGATCGCCCGCGCGGATGGCTCGGTGCTCTACAACTTCGCGGTCGCGATCGACGATCTCGACGCAGGCATCACGCACGTCGTGCGCGGCGAGGACCACGTCTCGAACACGCCGAAGCAGCTGCTCGTGATCGAGGGCGCCCGCGCCGTCGGCATCACTCGCGCCCCCGACCCTCTCTACGCTCACCTGCCGCTGCTGCATGGTCCCGACGGCAAGAAGCTCTCCAAGCGCCACGGCGCGGCCTCGGTGCAGGAGCTGCGCGACGCCGGCTACCTGCCCGAGGCGGTGCGCAACTACCTCGCGCTGCTCGGGTGGGGCGCCGGCGACGACAGCACCGTCCTGTCCACGCAGGAGCTGATCGAGCGGTTCACGCTCGATCGCGTCTCGCGCAACCCGGCGCGCTTCGACGAGACCAAGCTGAAGTGGCTGAACGGCGTCTACCTCCGCGGGCTCGAGCCCGCCGAGCTGACCCGGCGGCTCGAGGCGTTCACCGGTCGCGATGGGCTCGAGCGGGCGGCGGCGATCAGCCAGGAGAAGATCCACACGCTCGCCGACTTCATGCCGCTCGCAGGCCCGCTGCTCGACGGGCCGGCCGACGACCCCTCCGCTCGCGAGCGGTGGCTCGACGCCGACGGGCTGGCGGCGCTGGCCGACGCCCGCGCGGCGCTCGCGGGGGTGGCGGAGTTCGACGAGGGCTCGATCGAGGCGGCGCTCGCCGGCGTGATCGAGCGGCGCGGCGCCAAACCTCGTCAGGTCTACCAGCCGCTGCGGGTCGCGCTGACCGGCACGACGATCTCTCCCGGGATCTTCGAGAGCCTGTCCCTGCTGGGCCGCGAGGAGTCGCTGCGGCGCATCGACGCCGCCCTCGGCAGCGCCTGAAACGGCCGGGGTGATGCTCGATGCCGCTCCTGGAGCGGGATCCGGCCCAGACGGGTGATCTTTCGCCGAGACCTAAGCCCGTTCCGCTGCGATGCCGATAGGGACTCGAAAGCGGACCGATCCGGCTCGGATGGCCGGGATCCCAAGGAAGGGGTACGAATCGAATGCAGGCAACGGCCACGGCCAAGACGGCCAAAGCACTCACGAAGACCGGCAACGCCCAGAGCATGCGCTCGGCCGCAGCGGCCAAGCGTGCGTCTGCCCCTGCCCAAACTCCCGCCGAGCGCCACCAGAACGAGGGCCACGGCCGTCGCCTGACCCAGGCGTTCGAAGCGCTCGAGGCGTTCCCCGCGCTCGCCGAGTCGCGCAACCGGCTGCTGTCGGTGATCGCGAAGGACAACGTCGCGACCGCCGACGTCGTCGCCGCCGTCGAGTCGGATGTCGCACTGATCATCGCCGTGCTGCGGCTCGCGAACCGCGCCCAGGCCGCGACCGGCAAGGTCGACACGGCTGTCGCCGCCGTCGAGCTGCTCAGCCCCCAGACCGTGCAGGCCGTTGCGAACCGCGTGCGGACCTTCGACTTCTTCGAACGCGCCAGTGTCTGGGACGCCGCCCCCGAGCGCTTCCGGCTGCACGCGCTCGCCACGCAGCACGCGGCCGACCGGGTCGCGAGCGAGGTCGGCTACGAGAACCGCGACCGGTTGACCGTGACCAGCCTGCTGCACGACGTCGGCAAGCTCGTGCTCCTGCACGCCTACCCGGGCTACCCCTCGCAGGTGCACCGCGGCGCCCGTACGCCCGAGGAACGCGTCCACGCCGAGCGGCGTGAGCTCGGCGTCGACCACGCGCTCGTCGGCGGGGTGCTGATCCGCCGCTGGGGGCTTCCCTCCTCGATCGCGACGCCGATCGAGCGCCACCACAACCCGGACGCCGAGGGCGAGGCCGCCTTCATCCGGCTCGCCGACATGCTCGCCCACTACGAGCAGGGCGGGCGCGTGAGCCCGAGCGAGCTCCTGAACACCGCCCGGGCGGTCGGCCTCGGCCCGCAGGAGCTGCGGCGCGTGATGTACGAACTGCCGAACTCGAACGTGCAGCGCCAGCGCCACGTCGACCCGTGTCCGCTGTCGGGGCGCGAGCTCGGGGTGCTGCAGCGGCTCGCCGAGGGGAAGGTCTACAAGCAGATCGCCCACGAGCTCACGCTCTCGACGAGCACGGTACGGACCCACCTGCACAACATCTACGGCAAGCTCGGGGCGGTCGACCGGGCGCAGGCCGTGCTGATCGCGACGGAGCGGGGCTGGCTCTAGTCTCCCCTCGCCGCAGGGGCGGGGCGCCGCCGAGTGGGCAGCGCGAGCGGCGAGCCCCGGCGAACGATCCGCTGCGCGCTTCCCCTAGCATCGAGGCGTGATCTCGATCACCACGAAGTCCCCGTACGCGGTGCTCGCACTGGCTGAGCTCGCGCGGACGGGTGGGCCGAACCCGGTTCCGATCGGGGAGCTGGCGAAGCGCCGCGACGTGCCGGTGCAGTTCCTCGAGCAGCTGTTCGCCGTGTTGCGGCGGGCGGGCGTGATCAGCTCGCAGCGGGGGGTCAAGGGCGGCTACCGCTTCGCGCGCCCGCCCGAGGAGGTGACGGTCCTCGAGATCGTCGAGCTGCTCGACGGCCCGCTCGGACGGGATGCGGAGGGCGTCTTCGGTGAGGCCTCGGCGGCCGCGCGGCGCGTCTTCGAGAAGACCACGATCGCCGCGGTGGTCGAGCGCGAGCTGCGCGACGCGGGCGCGGCGATGTACCACATCTAGGCCGTTCCGCTCTACAGCGCCGACAGCGGCCTGCCCGGCGCCCCAGCCAGATCGCGTGCGGAGATCAGGGCCCCAGCCGGCGGCCGCGGCGGTCGGTGTCGGACCGTGGCTGGGGCACGTCTCGCTGCACCTGCGAGCGCACGCCGATCAGCACCGCCATCCCGTTTCGTACGGCTTCGAGTTCGAGGGGCACGTCCTCGGAGACCTTGCCCTCGCCGGGAGGGGGCGTGGCTGCGCGCCGGAATGCGCGTATCGCGTGCTCGTCCGCTTTGCCCTGGAGCGCGGTGGTGGTGGTTGCGATCCACAGGTCCCGGGAGGAGCGCCACAGACGCTGCTCGTCAGGGTCTCCGACCATCGCGCCGGAGGCGAGCAGCCGCTCGGCGGCGGCCAACCGGGCGTTGATCTCGGCTTCGAGCTCGTTGCCCGTCATCGGAATCGAGATACCCCGTCGAGCAGACGCTGAAAGCGCGAGCAGGCCCGACCCGACCTGCGAGGCGGCAGTTGCATCAGCTCCCGGCGGGTGCGGCGCGGCCGAAGGACCTGCCGCGGCGCACCCTGCCCTGTGCTTGCTCGAAACCGATCCGCGTCAGCGGCGATCCCAGAGCCATTTCAGCGTCAACAGCTCGAACAGTTTTCGGAACATCGAACCTCCTTTCCCGCACCGGTAGCTACCCCGGTGCGCCTGGGCCGAACGCCCTACGCCGCTCCGGCCCATTTGCTACGGTCCGCGGGTTGTGACTCACGGGCCCGGGGAGGGGCTGTCGCGGGCCCCGGAGTCGCACGAGGGTGCCGGCGTCGCCGGCGTACACAAGGAGAGAGGGGTCAAGATGGAAGCGAAACGCCTCCGGCTCGCGTTGTCGGGCCTGGCCGTTGCCGCCGCGTTCGCGGTTCTGCCGGCCACCGCAGGCGCAATCAACTACGTGTCGATCGGGGACTCGTACACGTCCGGGCCGGGCATCACGCCGTACGCGCCGACCGCACCCGAAAAATGCGGCCAGTCCGAACGGAACTACCCGCACCTCGTCGCGAAAGCGCTCGGCCTGACGCTGACCGACGTCAGCTGCGGCGGCGCGACTACGTCGGACGAGACCGAATCCCAGTTCGAAGGCCAGGAACCGCAGGACAACGCGCTCAGCTCATCGACCGAAGTCGTGACGATCGGCATGGGCGGGAACGATCACGGCCTGTTCGGCGACCTGCTCGAGGGCTGCACGGAGATCGACGTGATCGAAAACCGTCCGGGCAAAGCGCCCTGCAAAGAAGCGCTCAGCGGCTTCGTCGAAAAAACCTTCGCCGAAGACAAGCCCGAAGAGGAAGCGGCCCTCGTCCACATCAAAGAACTGGCGCCGAACGCCAAGGTGTTCGTCGTCGGCTACCCGGAAATCGTCGACCACCGCTGCTCGCAGTTCCCGTGGGACGAAAAGGACACGGAGTGGTTCCGCAACAAGGTGCAGAAGGTCGGCAACAAGATGATCCAGGAAGGCGCGAAGGCCAACGGCGCCATCTTCATCAACACCTTCAAGCCGAGTGAAGGGCACAACTCCTGCCAGCCGGTCGGGACGCGGTGGATCGAACCGCTGATCGGCTCGCTGACGGGCGTCGCCGTGCACCCGAACGCGACCGGAGAGGAAGAGGACTCCTACGACGTCGAGCTCGCGATGCTGAAGGCGGGCATCCGCTAGATCCCCACCGGAGGTTCCGGGCCCTCGCCGCGGCGTCCGTCGCGGTGGGGGTCCGGCTCCGGCCTGCCGCGAAGTCGCGTCGAGGCGCGCGGCGGATGCGCGCGCGGCCGCTCAGCCGAGCGCGGCTTCGGGCGAGACGATCGTGTAGTCGTCCATCGCGTCCTGGCTGCGCACCAGCGCGCGCCTGTACGTCAGCGACCAGCCGGCGCGCGGACGACGTTCCAGCGCCAGGTCGGTGGCCCAGGTCTCCCAGCGCCACACGCACAGCCACCGTTCGATCAGCCGTCCTCGCCCGCCGCGTCCTCCCGGGTGTCTCGAGCAGTCTCGTGCGCCGCATGCGGGCCGTCGATGCGCGGGGCTGCTGAAGATGTGCTCATGGCGGGTATGTGAAGGGATGAGTAGGTTTTGCCCACCCAGGTTGGACCGATACCAATGGATTCACATGTGAGCCCGCTGAGAGCGGGGAGACGCTGCAAGGCAGCAGCGGGAAAGCCCGCAGCAGGATGCACGATCGGGCCCCACCCCGCGACGGTCCTCGAGCCGCGCCTCCGACGGCGCGCGGCAGGGGAGGCTGAGGTGGGCGTGAGGACGCGTCTCGGCGTCGCCGTCGCGCTCGCTCCCGCCGTGCTCGTCTCGGTGCCCGCGTCCGGGGCCGCCGGTCGCGAGTGCGTCGTTCCCCGGCTCGTCGGGGTCAGGCTGTCGAGCGCCCGCGGCGCCCTCGCGCGGTCCGGATGTGTGACCCACGTCGGTCAGCTACCCGGTCATGGTCCTTACAACTCACCCCCGCATCCCGAACCCGCTCAGCTCGTCGGCGCGCAGTCGCCGTCGCCCGGATCGCAGGCCCACAGCGTCACGATCTGGCTGAGGCCGGTGTGCGATCAGCCGGAGCGGCCGGTCCCCGCGTTCGATCGGGCCACGCAGCACCCGCGGCGCCGCCGAGCTGATCGTCGGCATCTACCTCGCGGGCGGTCCGCTGCGACGGCGGACGGCGTGCGCGACCGCGACCCCGTCGGCCGGGATGCTGGCGATCACCACCCCCTCGGGCGAAGCCGTGTCGATGCGATCGGTGCGCGCGGGGCGGGTCGGCGTCTTCCCACTGCGTCCGGGCCACTATCTCGTCTCGGGCGCGCTCTCCTCGGCGGCGGGATCGCCGCCCGGCGTGCTGACACGCTCCTTCACGATCTCGCCGCGTGAGACGACGCAGGCTGAACCTCGTCGCGTACGAGCCCTAGATCCGCCCGGCGACTCGCGGCGCGGCCGCGGGGGCTTGTGTCTCGGCGCCGCGCCCTTCGAGCCTTGCGGCCGTGCGCCGGTGCGCCGAGACACCCCCTTGTCCATGCGTGACTTCTCCATGGGGACCTCCATCCCCGCGAAGCAGTCTAATCCCGCTCCGGACGGACCCGCACGGGCGACCCGGCCGTGTCATATTTGGGACATGGCGACCTGCACGCACCTCGACACGATCACCGTCACCGAGCTGCCGGCCGAGGTCGCGGGTTGCGAGGACTGCCTGCGCGAAGGCGGCGTCTGGCTGCATCTGAGGATCTGCCTGGAGTGCGGGCACGTCGGCTGCTGCGACGACTCCCCGTCGCGCCACGCCAGCGCTCATGCGGGCTCGTCGGGTCATCCCCTGATCCGCTCGCTCGAGCCGGGCGAGACCTGGTCGTGGTGCTACGTCGACGAGCTCGGGATGATCATCCCCGAGGTCACGGGCAGCACCCGCATCCCGCCCTCCCCGATGCTCGGCTGACGCCGATGGCCGAGCGCCAGCCGGCGATCCTCGCCGTCGACGACGAGCCCGCGGTCCTCGCCGCGGTCTCGCGGGACCTGCGGCGCGGGTTCGGCGAGCGCTATCGCGTGATGCGAGCCGGCTCCGGCGAGGAGGCGCTCGACCTGCTCGGCCAGATGCGCTCGCGCGGCGACGCCGTCGCGATGCTCGTCGCCGACCAGCGCATGCCCGGGATGGACGGGACCGACTACCTCGTGCAGGCGCGGACGATCTTTCCCGAGGCAAAGCGCGTGCTGCTGACCGCCTACGCCGATACGGACGCCGCGATCCGCGCGATCAACGACGTCTCGCTCGACTACTACCTGCTGAAGCCCTGGGACCCGCCCGACGAGCAGCTCTACCCGGTCGTCGAGGACCTGCTCACCACGTGGGAGGCGGGCGCGGCGCTCGAGTCCGGCGGCGTGCGGGTGATCGGCCACCGCTTCTCCCGCGACACGCACGAGCTGCGGGACTTCCTCGCGCGCAACCGCGTGCCCGGACGCTGGCTCGACGTCGAGCGCGACTCCGAGGCTCGCGAGCTGCTGAAGATCGCCGGCGTCGAGGAGGACCGCCTTCCCGTCGTGCTGCTCGAGGACGGCAGCGTGATGGAGCGCCCGACGGTGCTGGAGCTCGCCGAGCGGATCGGCGTCGCCGGCCAGCCGGCCTCCGACCACTACGACCTCGTGATCGTCGGCGGCGGCCCGGCGGGGCTCGCGGCCGCGGTCTACGGAGCATCTGAGGGGCTGCGCACGGTGATGGTCGAGCGCGAGGCGCCCGGCGGCCAGGCCGGTCAGTCGAGCCGCATCGAGAACTACCTCGGCTTCCCGGCCGGTCTGTCGGGCTCGGACCTCGCGCGCCGCGCGACCGACCAGGCGCGCCGCCTCGGCGCCGAGCTGCTGACCGTCAACGACGCCGTCGGGCTGCGCGTCGAGGGCGCAGGGCGCTTCGTCGAGCTGACCGGCGGCACCGAGCTGAGCGCGAACACGGTGCTGGTCGCCTCCGGCGTGTCCTACCGGCGACTGGACGCGCCCGGCTTCTCCGAGCTGACCGGCGCCGGCGTCTACTACGGCGCGGCGCTGACCGAGGCGCGATCCTGCGCCGACCAGCACGTGGTCGTGATCGGCGCCGCCAACTCCGCGGGCCAGGCCGCCGTCTACTTCAGCGGCTACGCGAGCCGCGTGTCGATGCTCGTGCGCGGCGAGTCGCTCGCGAAGTCGATGTCGCACTACCTGATCGAGCAGATCTCGGCGCTTCCGAACATCGAGGTGCGGACCCGGACCGAGGCGGTCGCCGCCCACGGCGACGGCGGCCGGCTGAAGGCGCTCGAGATCCGCAACGCCGAGGGTGTCACGGAGCGGGAGGACGTCGACGCATGCTTCATCTTCATCGGCGCGGCGCCGCACACGGACTGGCTCGAAGGCGTGCTCGCGCGCGACGAGCGCGGGTTCATCCTCGCCGGCGCGGACGTGCGCGGGCACGGCTGGCCGCTCGAGCGCGACCCGTTCCCGCTCGAGACCAGCGTGCCCGGGGTGTTCGTCGCCGGCGACGTGCGGTCGCGCTCGATCAAGCGCGTCGCGAGCGCGGTGGGGGAGGGCTCGATGGCCGTGTCGCTGATCCACGAATACCTGGCGAGCGCATGACGGCCGCCACTCCCGCCGAGCTGCGGCCGATCGACCTGTTCGACGGGCTCGACGAGGAGGCGCTCGCCGACGTCGCCGCCCGCGCCGAGGTCCGCGAGTTCCGCGCGGGCGAGACGATCAGGCGCGAGGGCGGGGACGAGCGGGAGGTGCAGCTGCTGCTCGACGGCACGGCCGAGACCTTCCGCGAGCTGAACGGCAGCGAGGAGCCCTCCGGCGACCATGTCGCGCCGACCTGGCTCGGCGCGATCGCCGCGCTGACCGGCTCCCCGCTCGGCGTCAAGGTGCAGGCGAAGACCGACGTCCGGCTCGCGACGATCGCGGCCGACGACTTCGTCGACCTCGCGGTCGCTCACCGCTCGATCATGCAGCTCGTGCTCGCCCGCGTGCGGCCGGTGGTCGGGCGGATCACCGCGATCGAGCAGAACCGCGAGCGCCTCGAGTCGCTCGGGACGATGGCCGCCGGGCTCGCCCACGAGCTGAACAACCCCGCCGCCGCCGCGAAGCGCGCATCGGCCGATCTCGCCGAGGCGCTCGACGCGCTCGGCTCGACGATCGCGGCGTTCGTCGAGTCCGGGGTCGAGCGCGAGCAGGCGGCTGAGCTCGTCGAGATCCAGCTCCGGGTCGTCGCCTCCTGCCGCGCGCGGGCGGGGGCGTCGCAGCTCGAGCTCGCCGACGCCCAGGACGAGCTGAGCGACGCGCTCGAGGACCTGGGCGTGAGCGACGGCTACCGCTACGTCGAGCCGCTTGCGCAGGCCGGCGTCGACGCCGCGCAACTGCGCCGGATCGCGGAGCTCGCCGGTGGCGCGACCGAGGCGGCGGTGCGCTGGATCGCCGCTTCGCTGCTCGCGCGCGAGCTCGCTGCGGAGCTGGCCGAGTCGACCGACCGGATGAGCAAGCTCGTCGGCGCGGTCAAGGGCTACGCCTACATGGACCGCGGCGAGGTCGTCGAGGTCGACGTGGGGGAGGGGATCGAGACGACGCTGACGATCCTCGGCCACAAGCTCAAGCACACGCGCATCGAGGTGCGGCGCGAGCTCGACCCGGAGCTGCCGCGCTTCAACGCCTACGGCGCGGAGCTCAACCAGGTGTGGACGAACCTGCTCGACAACGCGATCGACGCGCTCGGCGAGGAGGGGACGATCACCGTCACCTCGCGGCGCGACGGCAACTGCGCGGAGGTCGACATCGAGGACGACGGGCCGGGCATACCCCCGGACGTGCTCGAGCGGATCTTCGATCCCTTCTTCACGACGAAGGAGGTCGGCCGTGGCACGGGACTCGGGCTCGACACGGCGCGGCGGATCGTCACCGACCGCCATCACGGCAGCCTGACGGTCGACTCGCATCCCGGGCGGACCGTCTTCAGGGTGCGCCTGCCGATGGACTCCACCTCGGAGTGAGCGCCACGATGCGCGTCGTGCGGGTCGACGCGGTGACGGGGCGCGAGCTGCGGATGTCCGTGCTGCGCCCGCACGAACCGGCGGATCGCCCGATGTACGAGCGCGAGGACGATCCCGGCACCGTCCACGTCGCCGCGATCGCCGAAGCCGGGGAGCCGCTCGCGGTCGGGAGCGCGATGTCCGACCCGCACCCGCGCGAGCCGCGCGACGGGGATTGGAGGATCCGCGGGATGGCGACGCGCCCTGACGCGCGCGGACGCGGACTCGGGTCGCTGGTGCTGGCGGAGCTCGAGCGGGCCGCAGCCGAGCAGGACGCGCGGCGGGTGTGGTGCAACGCCCGCAGCGGCGCGCGCCGCTTCTACGAGCGCGCCGGGTACGCCGCCGAGGGCGAGGAGTACGAGATCGCCGGCATCGGCCCCCACTGGCTGATGGTCCACCAGCTCGCCTGAGCGCCCGTCGCCGTGCTCGCGCGCTGGTCTATTGTCCGGCGATGGCGGGAATCCCGATCAACATTGCGGAGCTCGTCGGCGGGACCCCGCTCGTCGAGCTCCCGATGCTGCTCGGGGAGGACCCGAACGACGTGCGCCTGTTCGCGAAGCTGGAGGCGTTCAACCCCGGCGGCAGCGTCAAGGACCGGATCGGCGTCGCGATGATCGAGGCCGCCGAGGCCGAAGGACGGATCGAGCCCGGGCGCACGACGATCGTCGAGGCGACGAGCGGCAACACCGGGATCGCGCTCGCGTTCGTCTGCGCGGCGAAGGGCTACGAGCTCGTGCTCACGCTCCCGCAGGGCATGAGCCGCGAGCGCGAGAGCCTGCTGCGCCTGTACGGCGCGCGCGTCGACGTCACCGAGTCGCTCGGCGGGATGAACGAGGCGGTCGAGGCCGCTCGGCAGATGGCGAGCCGCGACGACGTGTTCCTGCCGGACCAGTTCTCGAACCCGGCGAACCCCGAGGCGCACCGGCGGACGACCGGCCCCGAGATCGAGCGCGCGCTCGACGGCGATGTCGACGTGCTCGTCGCCGGCGTCGGCACCGGCGGCACGATCACGGGGGTCGGCGAGTACCTGCGCGAGCGATGCAACCCGAAGCTGCGGGTCGTCGCGGTCGAGCCGCTCGGCTCGGCGGTGCTGTCCGGCGGGCGGCTCGGCCCGCATCGCATCCAGGGCATCGGCGCGGGCTTCGTGCCGCCCGTGCTCAACCGCGAGCTGATCGACGAGGTGATCCCGGTCTCCGACGACGATGCGATCCACACCGCGTGGCGCTGCGCGCGCGAGGCGGGGCTGCTCGCCGGGATCTCGTGCGGGGCCGCGATGCACGCCGCGCTCGAGGTCGCGGCGAGACCGGAGTCGCGCGGGCAGCGGATCGTCGTGGTGATGCCGGACTCAGGCGAGCGCTACGTCTCGCAGGCGTTCTTCGCGCCCTGACGCGCGCGCTGCACCGGTTGCGCGCGCAAGGATCATCGCTACGCTGTTCGCATGGCCCGTATCAGCGGCTTCGCCCGGGTGGCCGGAGAGGTCAGGCGGGACGTGGTCGCGGCCCGCGACCGCGACCCCGCGGCACAGGGGGTCTCGACGATCGAGATCCTCGCCACCTGGCCCGGCATCCACGCGCTGCTCGCCTATCGCGTCGCGCACGCGATGTACGACGCGGGGATCCCGCTGCTGCCGCGGCTGATCGCGCTCGTCTCGCGCGCCGTGACGGGGATCGAGATCCACCCCGCCGCGCAGATCGGCCGCGGCCTGTTCATCGACCACGGGACCGGGGTCGTGATCGGCGAGACCGCCGAGATCGGCGACTGCGTGACGCTCTACCAGGGCGTCACGCTCGGCGGCACCGGCTTCCAGAGCGGCAAGCGCCACCCCACGGTGCAGGACAACGTCACGATCGGCTCCGGCGCGAAGCTGCTCGGGCCGATCACGATCGGCCACGGCGCGAAGATCGGCGCCAACAGCGTCGTGATCACCGACGTGCCTCCGAACTCGACCGTCGTCGGCAACCCGGGGCACCCGGTGCGCGTCGACGGCCGCCGGCCGGAGGGGCCGGACGTCGACTGGATCCATCTCCCCGACCCGATCGCCGAGGCGATCCAGGCGCTCTCGGGTCGGATCGCGACGCTCGAACGGCTCGTCGCGGAGCTCTCCGACGAGCCCCAGCCGGTCGCCGAGGTGCGGCCGCTGCGGACGGTCCGCGGGCCGAACCCGGCCGGGGGCTAGCTCCGTTCCCCGCGACCCGGCCGACCGGCCGAGCCGCGCGACGGCTGTGGAGCACGACCTGCCGCTCGTGACGAAGGACCGGTCGATCCGCAACGGCGGGATCCCTGGGCGCCCGCACCGCGTGGTGAGGGGGCGTCCGGCGCTCGCTGCCCCGCCTCCCGGCGTGTTCGCGGGGGCCGGCACGATCGCGCCCCACCTGCCGCGGGCGCATCTATCCTCACTTCGATGGCCGCGAACCCCCATGCAGAGCATCTCCAGGAGCTCCTCGAGGGCCTGAACGAGCCCCAGCGCGAGGCCGTCACGCACGGTGAGGGGCCGCTGCTGATCCTCGCCGGCGCGGGCAGTGGCAAGACGCGGGTGCTCACTCACCGGATCGCCTTCCTGATCTACACCGACCAGGCGCAGGCGGGTGAGATCCTCGCGATCACCTTCACCAACAAGGCCGCGAGCGAGATGCGCGAGCGCGTCGAACGGCTGCTCGGCCGCGCGACCCGCGGGATGTGGCTGATGACCTTCCACTCCGCCTGCGCGCGGATCCTGCGCGCGGAGGCGCCGCGGCTCGGCTACACGCGCCAGTTCACGATCTACGACCAGGCCGACTCGCGCCGCCTCGCGAAGCGCTCCGCGGACGCCGTCGGCGTCGACCCGAAGCGCTACACGCCGGCTGCGGTGCTCAACCAGATCTCCGCGGCGAAGAACAAGCTGATCGACGCGGACACCTACCGGCAGATGGCGGCGTCGCCGTTCGAGGAGATGATCGCGGAGGTCTACGACATCTACGAGCGCGACCTGATGCGGATGAACGCGATGGACTTCGACGACCTGCTGTTCCGGACCGTCAACCTCCTGGAGCTGTTCCCGGAGGTCCGCGACGGGTACCGCGACACGTTCCGCCACGTGCTGGTCGACGAGTACCAGGACACCAACCACGCGCAGTACCGGATGCTGCAGCTGCTGGTCGGGGGCGGCGCGCCGCCGAAGCGCGGCGAGGCCGGCGCCGGCGACGAGCCCCCCTACGCGCGGCCGATCGGCCACCGCAACCTCGCGGTCGTCGGCGACGACGCGCAGTCGATCTACGGCTTCCGTCAGGCCGACATCGGCAACATCCTCAACTTCCAGGACGACTTCCCCGACGCCCGGGTGGTCAAGCTCGAGCAGAACTACCGCTCGACGGAGACGATCCTCGCGGCCGCCAACGCCGTGATCGCGAACAACCGCGGGCAGATCGCCAAGCGCCTGTGGAGCGACCTCGGCCAGGGCGAGCAGATCGAGCTGCGCGCGCTCGCCGACGAGCACGCCGAGGCGCGCTACGTCGTCGGCGAGATCCAGCGGCTGCTCGACGAGGGCGCCTCGCGCTCGGAGATCGCGGTCCTCTACCGGACGAACGCGATGTCGCGCGTGATCGAGGACGCGCTGGTGCGCAGCGAGATCGCCTACCAGGTGATCGGCGGCACCAAGTTCTACGAGCGCGCCGAGGTCAAGGACGCGATCGCCTACCTGTCGCTGCTCGCCAACCCGTACGACGTCGTCGCGTTCACGCGGATCGCGAACTCGCCGCGGCGCGGCCTCGGGCAGACGTCGCTCGCGCGGATCACCAGCCACGCGGCGACGATGGACGTGTCGGTCTGGGAGGCCGCGGCGTCGCCGCGACAGGTGCCCGGTCTCGGCGCCGCCGCGATCAAGGCGCTCGACCGGTTCATGGCGACGATGGCCGAGCTGCGGGCGATGACCGGGGCCGAGCCGCTCGGCGGCGAAGCGCAGGAGCCCGGATGGGATCGAGGAGCTGCCCGGCGTCGCCTCCGCCGGCACGACGGGACGCGACCCGGCTCCGATCTCCGAGCTGCTCGAGGCGGTCCTCGCACAGACCGGCTACGTCGAGGCGCTCGAAGCGGAGCGCTCGATCGAGGCCCAGGGCCGGATCGAGAACCTCGAGCAGCTCGTCGAGGTCGGGCGCGAGTTCGACACGGGCGCGGACACGGGCGAGGACGAGGACCCGGAGCGCACCGCGCTCGAGCGGTTCCTGCAGGAGGTCGCGCTCGTCGCGGACGCCGACACGCGCAGCGACGACGAGGGGCTCGTGACGCTGATGACGCTGCACAACGCGAAGGGGCTCGAGTACCCGACCGTGTTCATCGCCGGCTGCGAGGACGGGGTGTTCCCGCACTCGCGCGCGATCGACGAGGGCGGCCTGGAGGAGGAGCGGCGCCTGTTCTACGTCGGCGTGACGCGCGCGATGCGGCGGCTCTACCTCTCCTACGCGCGGCGCCGCGCGGTGTTCGGAGCGCAGAGCTACGGGCTGCCGAGCCGGTTCCTGCAGGAGATCCCCGGCGAGCTGCTCGACGAGGGCGGCCTCTCGGCTGGCGGGCTGCGGCCCGGAGCCGTCGTTCACGCCCTCCCTGGCGCGGAGCGGAGCGGAGACCGTGCTGGGGCGCGACGCCGCGCGTCTCGCGCGGCGAACGCCGCGGGCGCGAGGGCATCGTTCCGGCTCGGCGAGGACGTCGTCCACGCCGCGTTCGGCGATGGCGTCGTGACCGGGGTGGAGCCCGATGGCGTGATCGTCGTGCGCTTCGCCGGCGACGGCTCGGAGCGGAAGCTGATGGCCGAGTACGCGCCGGTCACGCGTCGCTGAGCGCCCGCGCGGCGCCTCCGCGCCGGGAGGTCATAGCATCTGGCTCGTGACGGCAAGATCGATCGACGGCAAGGCGGTCGCGGCGCGGGTCAGGGCGGAGGTCGCCGGCGAGGTCGAGCGGTTCTCCGCGCGAGCACGGTCGCCCGCCGGGGCTCGCGACGGTGCTGGTCGGCGACGACCCCGCCTCCGCCGTCTACGTCGGCGGCAAGCAGCGCGCGTCGCGGGAGGTCGGGATCGTCCCGTTCGACCGCCGGCTGCCGGCCGAGGCGAGCCACGAGCAGGTCGCCGAGGAGCTCGACGCGCTCAACCGGGACCCCGCCGTCAGCGGCATCCTGCTGCAGCTGCCGCTGCCCGGCTCATCTCGACGGCGCGTCGCTGACGGGGATGATCGCAGGCCGAGAAGGACGTCGACGGGCTCACCCCCGTCAACGCGGGCCTGCTCGCGCTCGGCAGCCCCGGCCTGCGCCCGTGCACGCCGGCAGGCGTGATGGTGCTGCTCGACGAGGCCGGCGTCGAGCTCGAAGGCGCCGAGGCGGTCGTCGTCGGGCGCTCGAACCTGTTCGGGAAGCCGATGGCGCAGCTGCTGCTCGGCGCGAACGCGACGGTCACGATCTGCCACTCGCGAACGCGCGACCTCGCCGCGGTGTGCTCGCGCGCCGACGTGCTGATCGCGGCGATCGGGCGGCCGCGGATGCTCGGCGCCGAGCACGTCAAGCCGGGCGCGGTCGTGATCGACGTCGGCATGAACCGGCTCACCCCCGAGGAGGCCGGCAACAAGAGCGGCCTCGTCGGCGACGTCGACCAGGCGGCGGTCGCGGAGATCGCCTCCGCGATCACGCCGGTCCCCGGCGGCGTCGGGCCGATGACGATCGCGATGCTGCTCCGCAACACGCTGCAGGCCGCCCGCCACCAGGCGCAGCTGCAGGGCGTGGGGGAAGCGGCGTGAAGCTTCGCGCGGGAGAGCTGATCGCGCTCGCCGGGATCGGCTGCACGATCGCAGCGCTGCTGCGGCCCTGGTACGAAACGCCGGCGGGCAACATCGGCTTCTGGGACACCTTCGGCGCCGGCGCGGTGCTGATGCTCCTCGCGCTGCTCGCCGCGGTCGCGATGGTCGCGGCGGCGGCGCTCGAGCGCGAGAGCGCGGCGATGCCGGTCGCGACCGCGGGATGGGCCGTGCTGCTCGGCCTCGTCGGCGCGATCGCCGCGATCGTGCGCGTGCTCGAGCGTCCCCAGCACGCGAGCGGGCTGTGCGGCGGCGCCTGGCTCGGGCTGGCGGGGGCTGTCGCTGATCCTCGTCGGCGCGTGGATCACGATCAGCGACGAACGTCCCTCGCGGTACCTGCCGGCGACGCCGGAGCCCCGTCCCCGGCCGTAGGGCCGCCGCGGCGCATGGCCACGCCCTGGGACGCGCGCACCTACGACCGCTCGAGTGGCCCCCAGCAATCGTGGGCCGTCGATGTGCTCGCGCGTCTCGATCCCATCGCCCCCGACGCGACGGTGCTCGACGTCGGCTGCGGCACGGGCCGCGTGACCGAGGCGCTGCTCGCGATCGTTCCGGCGGGCCGCGTGCTCGCGATCGACGCCTCGGAGGAGATGGTCGCGCTCGCGCGCGAGCGGCTCGGGGACCGCGCCGAGGTCTGGTGCCAGAGCGCGCTCGACCTCGAGCTGTGCGAGGAGGTCGGCGCGGTGGTCTCGACCGCGACGCTCCACTGGGTGCCCGACCACGACCGCCTGTGGGCGGGTCCTGCTGCGGGCGCTGCGGCCGGGCGGGGTGCTGGAGGCGCAGTGCGGCGGCGTCGGCAACATCGCGCGGGTGCGCGAGGCGATCGACGAGGCCTCGGCGCGAACATGCGCCTGAGCTCGTCGGCTTCTCGCCCTGGGTGTTCGCGAGCCCGGAGGAGACCGAGGCGCGCCTGCAGCGCGCCGGGTTCGGCGAGATCCGCTGCTGGCTCGAGGAGCGCCCGACGTGTCCCCGAGGACGTCGGCGAGTTCGTGCGCACGTCGATCCTCGCTGCGCACCTCGAGCGCCTGCCCGCCGAGCGGCGCGAGGCGTTCGCGCGAGCGGTCGTCGAGCGGGTCGTCGCCGCCGCTCGACTACGTCCGGCTGAACGTCTCGGCGCGTGCGCCCGGCGCCGAGGCGCGTTAGAGGCCTGCGTCCTCGGTCGGCTCGCCTGCGCGAGAATCACACGATGGCTGAGCCGCCCTCGCTCGACCAGGCCCGGAGGGATCTCCTACGTCCGCGTGCCCGCGGGGGACGACGCGCGCGCGACGGGGCGGTTCTACGAGGCGGTGTTCGGCTGGACCGTCCGCGACGAGGATGCGGATCGGCGCAGCGCCGCCTTCGCGGACGCGACCGGCCACGTGATCGGTCACCTGCTCGCGGAGCAGCCCGGTCGCCGGCGATCTCGGGATCCGGCCCTACGTCTACGTCGCCAGACGTCGCCGAGGCCGTCGCTCGGATCGCCGCCCACGGAGGCACGATCCTCGAGCCGCCCTTCGCCGAGGGCAACCTGACGGTCGCGGTGTTCGCCGACCCGGCCGGGAACGTCCTCGGCGTCTGGCAGTTCGGCGCGCCGGGCTGACGGGGCGCCGAACGGCGGGCGAGCCGTCCTCGACTCTAGACTTGGCGGCCGTGATCGACCGCGACGAGGTACTGCACGTCGCCCGCCTGGCCCGGCTGGCGCTCAGCGAGGAGGAGATCGAGCCGATGGCGCGCGAGCTCTCCGCCGTGCTCGACCACGTCGCCACGATCGGCGAGCTGGATCTCGACGGCGTCGCCGCCGACCTCGCACGTCGTCGAGGTGACCGGCCGCCTGCGCCCCGACGAGCCGCGGCCCTCGTTGCCACGCGAGCGTCGTGCTCTCGCAGGCCCCGGCGTCAAGCGACGAGGGCTTCCTCGTCCCGAGCCCCAGGCCTGATGAGCCGCCGATCTGCTCGATCTGACGCGCCGCCGAGGCGCGCGGCGATCGCCTCGAGCGCGGGCGTCTGTCGGCCGCGGAGCTGTTCGCCTTCTACCGCGAGCGCGCCGCCGCCGACCGCGCCGCCGGCGACGACGGGCTGAACTGCTTCACGTGGGTCGCCGAGCGCGGACGCGCGCCGCCGGTGGACGGGCCCGCTCGGCGGCGTGCCGCTCGCCGTCAAGGACCTGTTCTGCACCGAGGGCGTGCCGAGCCAGTCCGGCTCGCGGATCCTCGAGGGCTACCAGCCGCCCTACACCGCGACGGCCGTGCGAGCGGCTCGCCGGCGCGGGCGCGCCGCTGCTCGGCAAGACCAACCAGGACGAGTTCGCGATGGGCTCCTCGAACGAGAACTCCGCCTACGGCCCGGTCCGCAACCCCTGGGACCGCGACCCGCGTCCCCGGCGGCTCCTCGGGCGGCAGCGCCGCGGCGGTCGCCGCCGGCCTGGCGCCGTGGGCGCTCGGCACCGACACCGGCGGCTCGATCCGCCAGCCCGCCGCGCTGTGCGGGATCGTCGGGCTGAAACCGACCTACGGCGTCGGTCTCGCGCTACGGGATGATCGCGTTCGCCTCCTCGCTCGACCAGGCCGGCCCGCTGACCCGCGACGTCGCGCGACGCGGCGCTGATGCTCTCGCACATGGTCGGCCAGGACCCCTGCGACGCGACCTCGCTGCGCGTTCCCGGAGGAGATCGCGCTGCCGACGCGCCGAGCGCCTCGACGGGGTGCGGCTCGGCGTGCCCGCGGAGCTGACCGGCGAGGGCGATCGAAGCCGGGCGTGCAAGGAGGCGCTTCGACGCGGCGCTCGCGAGCGGCCGAGGAGCTCGGCGCGGAGCTCGCTCGAGGTCGCCGCTGCCGCACGCGCCGCACGCGCTCGCCGCCTACTACGTGCTCGCGCCCGCCGAGTGCTCCTCGAACCTCGCGCGCTTCGACGGCGTTCGCTACGGCCTGCGCGCCGCAGGGCGCGAACGACCTGCTCGACATGTACACGCGCACCCGCCACGACGGCTTCGGCGCCGGAGGTCAAGCGGCGCATGATGCTCGGCACCTACGCGCTCTCCTCGGGCTACTACGACGCCTACTACGGGCGCGCCCAGCGGGTGCGCACGAAGATCGCCGAGGACTTCGCGAGCGGCCTTCGAGCAGGTCGACTTCATCGTCACGCCCGACCGCGCCGACCGTCGCCTTCGCGCTCGGGCGAGAAGACCGGCGACCCGCTCGCGATGTACCTCAACGACTACTGCACGGTGCCGATGTCGCTCGCCGGGATCCCCGCGATCTCGATCCCCTGCGGGCTCAGCGAGCGGCCTGCCCGTCGGCCTGCAGCTCGCCGGGCCCGGCCTTCAGCGAGAACGCGCCTGCTCGACGCCGCCCACGCGCTCGAGCGGGCGCTCGGCTTCGACGGGAGCGCCGCGCCGTGTCTGAGCTCGAGGCGGTGATCGGGCTGGAGATCCACGTCCAGCTCGCGACGCGGACGAAGATGTTCTGCGGCTGCGAGCTGTCGTTCGGCGACGCCGCCGAACACGCACACCTGCCCGGTCTGCCTCGGGCCTGCCGGGCAGCCTGCCGGTCGCCAACGCGCGGGCGGTCCACTTCGGGCTGATGATCGGGCTCGCGCTCGGCTCGGAGCTCGCGCCGCGCTCGATCTTCCACCGCAAGAACTACTTCTATCCCGACCTGCCGAAGGGCTACCAGATCTCCCAGTACGACGAGCCGCTGTGCCTCGGCGGCAGGCTCGGCGAGGTGCGCATCCACCGCGTGCACCTCGAGGAGGACGCCGCCAAGCTCACGCACGTCGGCGCGAGCGGGCGGATCCACGGCTCGGACGCGAGCATCGTCGACTTCAACCGCGGCGGCACGCCGCTCGCGGAGATCGTCACCGAGCCGGACCTGCGCTCGGCCGAGCAGGCGGGGGAGTGGCTGCGGCTGCTGCGCACGACGATGCGCGACGCTCGGCGTCAGCGACGTGAACATGGAGGAGGGCTCGCTGCGCTGCGACGCCAACATCTCGCTGCGCCCGGCGGGCAGCGAGCGAGCTCGGCGTCAAGACCGAGCTGAAGAACATGAACTCGTTCCGCTTCATCGAACGCGGCATCCGCGCCGAGATCGCGCGCCAGGAGAAGCTGATCGGCGGCGGCGGGCACGGTCGTCCAGGAGACGCTGCACTTCGACCCCGCCTCCGGCGCGATCACCTCGCTGCGCTCGAAGGAGGAGGCGCACGACTACCGCTACTTCCCCGAGCCCGACCTGGTGCCGGTCGCGATCGACGCAGCAGATGCTCGAGGCCGCCCGGGCGGAGATGACCGAGCTGCCCGCCGCCGCGCGCGCGAGCGCCTACGAGCGCGAGCTCGGGCTCAGCGCCGAGAGCGCCCGGCTGCTCGCCTTCCGCGGCGAGCTCGGCGACTACTTCGAGGCCGCGCTCGCGGCCGGCGCGGAGCCGGCGCCCGAGCCCGCAGCAGCTCGCGAACTGGATCGCCGGCCGAGCTGCTCGGGCGCCTCGGCGAGATCGACGACCCGGCCGAGTCGAAGGTCGCGCCGGCCGCGCTCGCCGCGCTCGTCGGCATGGTCGGCGCCAAGCAGGTCACCGTCGGGGCGGGCCGGACCGTGCTCGAGCGGCTGATCGCCGACGGCGGCGAGCCGGGCGCGATCGTCGAGGCCGAGGGGCTCGCGGCGATGGGCGGCGGCGACGAGCTCGCGGCGATCGTCGCGGCCGCGCTCGCGGCCAACCCGGACGCCGCGCAGCGGGTGCGCGACGGCAACGCGAAGGCGATCGGGCCGATCGTCGGCCACGTGATGCGCGAGACGAAGGGCCGCGCCGACGGCAGCGAGGTCTCGCGGCTGATCAGCGAAGCAGCTGACGCCGATGCTCGCCGGGCCCTGAGCGCCGGGACGAGCCGATCCCGCCCGTTCGGGCCGCCCGCATCGGCCGGCCGTCGGTGCGCTCATCGCGTAGACGCCGGCGCCGCAGATTTTGGACTTCCGTCCAATGGCCCGGAGCGCGCCGCGCCATCATGCTGCATGAACCGGTCAGCAGCCAATGCGAGCGTTTCATGTCTTCCTCGGCGGTTCATCCTCCTGCCCGAGGTAGAGGCGGATGCGGGACGGCACGGTCCCCGCATCCGTCGTTATCGCCTGACAAGTGTCGGGCTGGGGGCGGCCTCGAGGCGCTCCGGTCTGGGCGGCGCGGACATCGTGACGGCACGGACTGCCCGCGATCTGGGTCCGCTGGGCCGCATGAGCTGAGGAGCCAAACCCGACGACGACGCGCGCTTCCCTCGGCGCGCGTCCCGGCGTGCGGCCGGACAGGGGTTCCCTCCCTGTCCGGCCGCATTGCCGTTAAGCTCGATGTGATATGAACGAGTCACCTCCTCACGCTCCTTCGGCCGCACCGTCGTCGCGGCGCTCGTGCTGCTGGTCGCCGGCTGGCTGCTGCTCGACGTGATCATCCACGTGCTGCTCGTTCCTCGTTCAGCACGCGTGCTGCTCGTCGTCGCGGTCGTCGCCGTGATCTGGGCGCTGCGCGTCCTGCTGTAGCGCGGCCGCCCGATGCCCTACGTGGTCATCGCCGTCTGCTTCGGGCTCTCCGGCGGGATCGTCGGCAAGCTCAAGGGCAGCTCGTTCTTCCTCTGGTTCCTGATCTCCGGCGCGTGCCCGTTCCTCGGGCTGCTCGCCGCGATCGCCTACCGCTTCGAGCGCGACGAGCTGCGCCGCCGAGTGCCCGCGCTGCGGCAGGGTGACGAAGATCTACGACGCGCTCTGCACGCGCTGCGGCGAGGAGCTCGAGTTCCCCGACGTGGCGATCGCGCCCGAATCCTGGCAGCGCACGCCCGCCTCGCAGCGGCTGACCGGCAGCTTCGGCTCGCCCTAACCCGTATTCGGCCGGCCTAAGCCGGTCCGTCGCCTATGTTGTGGCGATGAGCGCCGAGGCGAAGGCCGCGCGTTCGGCGGGGCGACTCGCTGATCGCGCGGATCATCCACCGCTTCGGGTTCGAGGACGACCGGCGACTTCCTGCTGCGCGTCGTGCAGCCGGGGCTCGTCGGGCTGATCGACGGCACGATCTCCTCGCTCGCGCCGATCTTCGCCGCCGCGATCACCTCGAGCTCGCACACCGCGCTGCTCGTCGGCCTCGGCGTCGCGCTCGGCGCCGGCGTCAGCATGGGCTGGTCGGAGGCGCGGCTCGGACACCGGCGAGGAGACCGGGCGCGGCTCGGCGGTCGTGCGCGGCACGATCACCGGCGGCATGACGGTGCTCGGCAGCATCTTCCACACGCTGCCGTTCCTGATCTCGGACGTCGACCACGCGCTGATCGTCGCCGGCGGTCGTCGTCGCGGTCGAGCTGTTCGCGATCGCGTGGATCCGCAACCGCTTCCTGCGAGTGCCGATGCGCGCCTCGCTCGTGTTCGTCGGCGTCGGCGGGCTGATCAGCCTCGCGATCGGCGTCGGCGCTCGGCATCTCCTAGGCGGGCCGCCTGTGGCAGAACGCCGGCAGCAGCCCCGTCGAGCTGTTCTGGGATCTCGTCTTCGTGTTCGCCGTCACGCAGGTCACGACGCTGCTGCGCCACGATCTCGACCTGGGCCGGGTTCGGGCGGGCGATGCTGATGCTCGCGCTCGTCTGGTGGGCCTGGTCGGCCTACGTCTGGGTGATGAACGCGCACGACCCCGAAAGCCCCGCGGTCCGCGTCGCGCTGCTGCTCGCCGCCGGGCTGATCTTCATCGCCGGGCTCGCGCTCCCGCAGGCCTTCCACGGCGAGGGCATGCTGTTCGCCGTCACCTACGTCTGCGTGCGCCTCGCTCATCTCGCGCCTCTACGCCGACGTCGTCGCGGCGCGGCAGGCGCGGCCTGGTCGGCGATCGCCGGCTTCGGCGTGACGGTCCTGATCGGCATGGGCCTGCTGCTCGCCGGCTCGCTTCGCGCACGGCGGCCTGCGCGTCGCGCTGTGGACCGCCGCGGCGGCGATCGACTACGCCGGGCCCGCCTGGCTGACGCGCGAGCGGCTGCGCGGGCTGCAGCAGGTCGCCGTCGAGCACTTCGCCGAGCGCTACGGCCTGTTCATCATCATCTGCCTCGGCGAGTCCGTCGTCGCGATCGGCGTGGGCGCGCAGGGCCGGCGCCTCGACGCGTCGCTGCTCGTCGCGGTCGTGCTGACGCTCGTGATCACCGCCGAGCTGTGGTGGGCGTACTTCACGCGCTTCGCGGCGGTCGCCGCAGGAGAGCCTCGCGCGCTCCGGCGACCCGGTGCTCGCGGCGGCCGACGGCTACAGCTACCTGCACCTGCTGCTCGTCGCCGGCGTGATCGTGTTCGCGGTCGGTGCCCGCGACGGAGGTCGCGCACGCCGGCGGCCCGCTCGCCGCGCCCGCACGGCTCGCGCTGTGCGGCGGCGTCGCCCTCTACCTGCTCGGCGGCGTCGCCTTCCGCGGCCGGCATGGTCGGCACGGTCGGCTGGGTCGAGGTCGCCGCGGCGGTCGGCTGCGTCGCGGTCTACGCGCTCAGCGGCGCGCGCGGCCGGTGGGTGCCGGCCGCGGCGTCGCGGGCTGCTCGCCGCGCTGCTCGTCTGGGAGCAGCTGCGGGGCCGTCGGCGACGCCCGCCGAGCGCCGCCAGGAATCGCCGCGTTTCAGCCCGAAAACCCGCTGGTAGACTTCGATTGCCCGTGCGGGGGAGCCCGCGCGTCTCGAGGGCGGCACGGAGCGCCGCCCGATTTTTCGTGTGTTTCGGACGATGTGAAAGGAGGTCGGTGAGATGCGCGCAGTCGATGCGTTGATGGAATGTCTGAAGGCGGAGGGCGTCGACGTCGTCTTCGGCCTCCCGGGCGGTGCGAACCTGCCGACCTACGACGCGCTCGTCGACGGCGGCATCCGCCACATCCTCGTCCGCCACGAGGCGGGCGGCGGCCACGCCGCCGAGGGCTACGCGAAGGCGACGGGCAGGGTCGGCGTCGCGTTCGCGACCAGCGGGCCCGGCGCGACGAACCTGATCACGCCGATCACCGACGCGATGATGGACTCCGTGCCCTGCGTGTTCATCACCGGCCAGGTGCGCACCGAGCTGCTCGGCACCGACGGCTTCCAGGAGGCCGACACGATCGGGATCACGATGCCGGTCGTCAAGCACTCGGTGATGATCCAGACCCCCGCAGGAGCTCCCGCGCGCGATCCACGAGGCCTTCCACGTCGCCCGCAGCGGCCGTCCCGGGCCCGGTGCTCGTCGACATCCCGATGGACCTGTCGCGCGCCGAGATCGACTACGAGCCCGTCACCGACGTCCGCCTGCCGGGCTACCAGCCGCGTGTCGAGGGCAACCAGAAGCAGATCCGGCAGGCCGCGAAGGCGCTCGCCGCCGCGCAGCGCCCCGTGATCTACGCGGGCGGCGGCGTCGTCAACGCCGAACGGCGCCGAGGAGCTGACCGAGTTCGTGCGCAGCGACCGCTTCCCGGTCACCTGCACGCTGATGGGCCTCGGCGCCTACCCGGCGCCGGACCCGCAGTGGCTCGGGATGCTGGGGATGCACGGGACCCGCGCGGCGAACTACGCGATGGACGAGGCCGACCTGATCTGCGCGGTCGGCGCCCGCTTCGACGACCGCATCACCGGCAAGCTGTCGGAGTTCGCGCCGCGGGCGAAGTTCATCCACATCGACGTCGACCCGGCGGAGATCTCGAAGAACGTGCCGGCGCACATCCCGATCGTCGGCGACGCCAAGCACGTGCTCGCGAAGCTGCTCGTCGAGTACCGCGCGATCGGCGCGGACCCGGGGCGGCTCGACGCCTGGTGGAGCCGGATCGACGGCTGGAAAGCCAAGCACCCGCTGTCCTACGAGGACACGACCGACGCCGAGATCAAGCCGCAGTTCCTGATCAAAGCGCTGTGGGAGGCGACCGACGGCGAGGCGATCGTCACCAGCGACGTCGGCCAGCACCAGATGTGGGCCGCGCAGCACTACGACTTCCCCGCGCCGCGCCGCTGGATCAACTCCGGCGGGCTCGGCACGATGGGCTTCGGCCTGCCCGCGGCGATGGGCGCGGCGGTCGGCTGCCCCGATCAGCTCGTCTGCTGCATCGCCGGCGACGGCTCCGTGCAGATGAACGCGCAGGAGCTCGCGACGTGCGCGCAGAACCGCATCCCGATCAAGGTGATCATCATGAACAACGGCTACCTGGGCATGGTTCGCCAGTGGCAGGAGCTGTTCTGGGACGGCAAATACAGCCACGTCGAGATGGGCGAGTTCCCCGACTTCGTGAAGCTCGCCGAGGCCTACGGCGTCACCGGGCTGCGGCTGTCGGACAAGACGACGCTCGTCGAGGACCTGAGGCGCGCGATCGCGATCGAGGGCCCCGTGCTCGTCGACGTGCGGGTCACGCGCGAGGAGAACACCTACCCGATGATCCCGGCGGGTCACGCGGCGCGGGAGATGGTGGGATGAGCGGGCGTCGATCCGACCCGGCGAGCGCGCCGCTGGGGGGTGAGCGTCATGGGTGAGCCCGGAACGAAGGAGACGCTCAGCCTCGAGGAGCTCGAGGCCGCGACCAGCCTGCGCACGGGGCGCAAGCACGTCCTCTCGATCCTCGTCGAAAACAAGTCCGGCGTGCTGACGAGGATCGCGGGGCTGTTCGCGCGGCGCGGCTTCAACATCGACACGCTGACGGTCGGGCCGACCGAGGACGAGGAGATCTCGCGCGTGACGCTGACGGTCGACGGCGCGCTGCACCCGATCGACCAGGTCACGAAGCAGCTGCACAAGCTCGTCAACGTGCTGAAGATCCGCGACCTCGAGCCGGGCGAAACGGTCGCCCGCGAGCTCGCGCTGTTCAAGGTCACGGCCGACGGGACGCAGCGCGGGGAGCTGATGCAGATCGCCGAGATCTTCCGCGGCAAGGTCGTCGACGTCACGAAGCGCGCGGTCATCATCGAGGTCACCGGCACGACCGACAAGATCGAGGCGTTCGAGACGATGGTGCGGCCGTTCGGCCTGATCGAGATGATGCGGACCGGCGAGATCGCGATCTCGCGCGGACGCACCGAGACCTGATCGCTTGAGCACCGCTGCCGCCCAGCGCCCTCCCATCGCGCTCGGCAGGAGCGGGGAGTCGCGTCTCGGCGAGCGGCTCCGTGCGGGCTCGGCACGGGCGCGCCGTGACGGTCGCGGCACGCTCGCCGCCGTCACGGTCGAGCTCGACGGAGGCGTCGACCCGTCGGCGATCGCGTGCGCCTCGCGGCGCCCGGGCGAGCCGTGGATGTGCCTCGAGCAGCCCGAGCGCGCCGGCCGGGCGCTGGCGGGCATCGGCGCCGCGGTCGAGCTGCGCGAGGACGGCGACGCACGCTTCGGATCGCTCGCCGAGCGCTGGCGCGAGCTGACCGCGCGGGCGTGCACGGACCGAGCGGAGGGGCCCGACGGCTCGGGGCCGGTCGCGCTCGGCGGGTTCGCGTTCGCGCCCGACGGCGGCGCGGGCGCCGCACTGGCGCGCGTTCGGCGCGGCCAGCCTGGTCGTGCCCGAGGTCAGCATCGCCCGCGCCGGCAGGTCGCGCGACGATCACCGTTTGCGCGCTGGTCGAGCCCGACGACGACCCCGATCAGCGGGAGCGGGCGCTGCTCGAGCGCGTGGCGAGCCTGCGCGACGCGGCGCTCCGCTGCTCGACCCGGCGCCGTCGGGCCGCTACGAGGTGATCAGCGCGATGCCGCCCGAGCACTACGAGCAGGCCGTCGCGCAGGCCACGGAGCATGATCCGCGCGGGGCGCCTCAGCAAGATCGTGCTCTCGCGCGAGGTGCAGGTCCACGCCGGCGGCGGCGCACGACCGCCGCGGCGATGCTGGGCGTGCTGCGCGACGAGTTCGCGTCCTGCTTCGTGTTCTGCGTCGGGCGCGGCGAGGACGTCCTGATCGCCGCGAGCCCCGAGCTGCTCGTGCGCCGGCAGGGCCAGCGCGTCTCGACCCTCGCGCTCGCCGCCTCGATGCGCCGCAGCGCCGACCCCGCCGTCGACGCGCACCTCGGCGAGCAGCTGCTGCGCGACCCCAGCTATCGCGAAGAGCACGCGATCGTCGCGAACAGGATCGAGCGGACGCTGCGCCCGTGTCGGTGTGGGTCGCCGCGGCCGAGGAGCCGGGGCTCGCGCAGATCGCGAACATCCAGCACCTCGCGACGCCGATCCGCGCCCAGCTCGCCTCGCCGCTCGACGCGCTCGAGATCGCCGGGCTGATGCACCCGACGCCCGCCGTCGGCGGCGAGCCGCGCGAGGCCGCGCTCGGGCTGATCCCCGCGCTCGAGGGCTACGACCGCGGCTGGTACGCAGGGCCGGTCGGCTGGACCGACGCCGCGGGAGACGGCGAGTTCTGTGTCGCGCTGCGCTGTGCGCTGCTGAGCGGGACCGTCGCGCGCTGCTACGCGGGCGGCGGGCATCGTCCGCGACTCGGTGCCGGACAAGGAGCTGGCCGAGACCGAGGTCAAGCTGCAGGCGCTGCTGCCGCTGCTCAGCGGCTGAGCGCCGCCGCGACCGCGTCCCAGACGCGGGCGTGGAGCTCGACGTTCCCGACGTCGGCGCCCGGTCGCACCTCGACCAGCGCGGGGCGCTCGCGACGCGAGCGCCTGCTCGAGCGCCGTGCGGAACGATCGGCGGTCGACCGCCTGCTCGTATGCGAGCCCGTACAGCTCCGCCGCCTTCTCGAAGGCGCAGCCCGGTCGGCGTCGCGACGTGGCGCGTGTAGATGTCCCGCTCGCCCACGGCCGGGATCGACGCCCAGCCGGGGTCCTCGGCCGCGCCTGCGGCGAGCCGGCCAGCGGCAGGAAGTCGAAGATCGCGCCGCCGCCGTTGTTGATCAGCACGATCGTCAGGGTCAGGCCGAGGCGCCCGGCGGCGAGCAGCCCGCCGATGTCGTGCGCGAGCGCGACGTCTCCGATCAGCAGCACGACGCGCCCCTCGCCCGCGGCGGCCGCGCCGAACGCGCTCGAGACGATCCCGTCGATCCCGTTCGCCCCCCGGTTGCACAGAACCCGCGGCGGGTCGGGTCGGGCCGGCCAGAACGTCTCGATGTCGCGCACCGGCATCGAGGATGCGACGAACAGCGTCGCGTCGTCGGGCAGCAGCGTGCCGAGCTCTGCGGCGACCCCCGGCTCGGTCAGCCCGCTGCGCCGATCACGCCGTCGATCGCCTCGGCGGCAAGCGCATCGACGGCCCGCCAGCGTGCGAGCCAGTCCGGCTCGGCGTGCGGCGCGCCGTGCTCGCGGGCGAGCCGCCCGAGGACCTCCCCGGGGTCGGCCGCGACGCTGTGGGTGAGCACCGCGGCCGGGTCCTGCCACGCGCCGTCGGGATCGAGCGCCACCTGCGGCGTCCCTTCCAGCGACGGCGAGCCAGCCCCGCAGCGGCTTCGACACCGGCAGGTCTCCGACGCGGATCACGAGATCGGGAGCGAGCGCGCGGGCGGCCTCGTCCACGCGCAGGATCGCGTCGTAGCCGGCGATCGCGTGCTCGCCGCGCCTCGCGCCCGACAGCGGGTCCGCGAGCAGCGGCCAGCCCGCGGCGCGCGGCGAGCGCGCCGGCAAGCCTCGGGCAGCCGCGTCACGCCGCTCGTGGCGCCCGGCGACGATCATGCCGCGGCGCGATCTCGCCACGCAGCTCGCGAAGCGGTCCCGAGCTGTGCATCGGTGGGCGCCGCGGCGGTGAGCGTGCGTCGAACGAATGGTGCTTCGCCCGGGCGCGCCGCTTGAATCCTCGGGCAGCTCTCCGTCCGGCAGCAGCGGCTCCCGCAGCGGGAAGTTGAGATGCACGGCGCCGGGCGCCGCTTCGAGCGCGGTGGCGTACGCACGGCAGGCGAGCGTCCGGATCCAGCGCCGCGCCCCCTCGTCCGCGACCGCGGCAGCTCGACCTCGAAGAACCACTTGGCGGAGCTGCCGTAGAGCTTCAGCTGGTCGATCGCCTGCCCGGCCCCGTTCTCGCGGAGCTCCGCGGGCCGGTCGGCGGTCAGCAGGAGCAGCGGCACGCGCGCCTCGCGCGCCTCGATCGCGGGCGCGAGCAGCTGGGCCGCCGCGGTGCCGGAGGTGCACGCGACCGCGACCGGCAGGCCGCTCGGCCTTGGCGAGGCCGAGCGCGAAGAAGCCCGCGCAGCGCTCGTCGATGTGCGAGTAGCAGCGCAGGCGCGGCTCGCGCACCAGCGACAGCACGAGCGGGGCGCTGCGCGATCCGGGCGAGGTGCACGCCGCCTGCATCCCGCAGCGCGCGAGCTCGTCGACGAACGCGCGCAGCAGCAGGTGGGTGTCGGTCGCGCTCGTCATAGGATCGGCGCGGTGCCCGAGACGCTCGTCCTGCTCCACGGCTTCAGCGGCACGCGCCGTGCGTGGGACGGGGTCCTCGGGCAACTGCCGGCGGAACGCTATCGAGCGCTCGCGCTCGACCTCCCCGGGCACGGGTCGGCCGCGGATCATCCCTGGCCGATCACGTTCGAGGCATGCGTGCGAGCGGTGCTCGATGCCGCGCCCGAGCGGTTCGTGCTCGTCGGCTACTCGCTCGGCGGGCGAGTAGCGCTGCACGTCGCCCTGACGGCGCCCGAGCGCGTCACGCGGCTGCCTCCTTGATCGGCGCGAACCCCGGCATCGAGGACACGGGCGAGCGCGCGGCTCGGCTCGCGGCGGACGAGCGCGTCGCCCAACGGCTCGAATCGGAACCTTTCGAGGACTGGATCGAGAGCTGGCGCACGCAGCCGTTGTTCGCCGCCGACCCGCCCGAGGTCGGTGAGCGAGCGCGCGCCGATCAGCGGCGCAACGACCCGCTGGCGCTGGCGGCGGCGATGCGCGGCCTCAGCAACGGCGCGATGGAGCCGTTGTGGGAGCGGCTCGGGTCCCTGCCGATGCCGATCACGCTGCTGGCGGGCGAGCGTGACGAGAAGTTCCTCGCGCTCGCGCACCGCGCGCTGCCGATGCTGCGCGAGGGATCGCTGAGGGTGCTGCGGGGAGGCCACGGGGGGCCGCTCGAGGATCCGGCGGGCGTCGCGGCGGCGATCAGCGAGGACGGCACGCGCGGCTGAGGCGCGGAGCGTGACCAGGGGACGTGTCGCGTGCCCGCGGGGCTCGGCTGTTGCGGCGTTCGTGTCGCGGCGAGAGGGCCCGGACCCGGAGACGCCTCACATCACGGCGGGGCGATCGGTGATGACCGGATCGTCGACTGCGGGAAGCCCGTCGAGGCTCCGGGCGTTCTTCTCGCGCTGGTAGTCGCGCAGCGCCTGCTCGCCGCCGACCCGCATCTTCTTCTCGGCCCAGGCGTCCGAGTGGGGCCGCAGCCCCTGGAAGCTCATCAGCGGTACGCCGTAGCCGCACGAGTCGGCGACCCTCGTGACCTCGACGAGCACGATCGAGCGCCGGTAGGCGGGAACCGAAGGCTGGTCGAACGCGCAGCGCCGGTCGAGCTCCTCGAAGCGCGCATCGGATGCGGGCACGATCTCGGCGCGACCGTGCAGCCGCACGATCCGCGGCGGCCCGGAGAACGCGCAGAGCATCACCACAATGCGCCCGTTCTCGCGGACGTGGGCGATCGTCTCGGCACCGCTGCCGATCACGTCGAGGTAGGCGACGGTGTGCTCGTCGAGCACCCGCAGCGTTCCGATCGGCCCCTTCGGCGAGATGTTCACGTGCCCGTCGGGGGCGAGCGGCGCGCTGCCGACGAAGAACAGCGGCTGCGCCGCGATCCAGCTGCGAAGGCGATCGTCGATGCCGTCGAAGACCTTGCCCATGATCTCAGGATAAGCCGTCCCCGCGACTCGCGAGGGCGGCTTCAGCGAAGCAGGCCGCAGACGATCATCGCGGTCCCCAACGCGATCGCCCCGAAGCACGAGCTGAGCCGCAGCGGCGTCGAGTCGCGCCAGCGTTCGCTTCGATCGGCCAGCAGGGCGAACACGAAGCTGGCCGGGGAAGGCCCGGTCGGGCGCCTGCTGCGGCGCTCCAGGCCGCGATGCAGCCGGACGGCGTGATCGTTGAGGCAGCGCCAGAGCGAAGGAGCGAGCTGAACGAGGCCCCCGATCAGGAGGATCGACCCGATGTAGAGGAGACCGGCTGGCGGAACCGTCGCGGGGGACTGTCTCGAGCCCGACGAGATCGCGATGCCGGCGATCGCGCCGGCCGCCGCTCCGGCGACGGCCGCGGCGACCGAGGACAGCCGCCGCCGGCGAGCATCGTGGACGTTGTCATCGGGCATCGCTGGTGGACCCTCCGCGTTCGTATCGACAGGCGGGAGGCTCCGTTGAAGCGGTGGCGCGTGTCACCAGGCGTTCTCGCGCGCCGCCCATCGGGCACCGGGCTCAACCCCAGCCGGTGACCCCGAGCCCCGGCCCCGTCGGGACCTCGATCGCCCCGCCCTGCGGCGGCAGCGGGTCCTCCAGGTCCTCGAACAGCCCGAGCGTGGCGAGCCCGCAATGGGGCAGTGGCCCGCGCGAGGCGAGCGCCGCCGCCGCGTGCAGCGCCGCGGCGACCCCGAGCGGGCCGTCGAGCGTGGAGGCGAGGTACGGCTCGGCGCCGGAGGAGCGTACGAGCGCCGCGGCGGCGAGGAGCGGCCCGATCCCCCCGCAGCGCGAGATCTTCAGGCAGACCGCGTCGGCGACGCTCGCGGCGAGCGCGCCCGGCTCGCCCGCCGTCTCGTCGATCGCGACCCGCACCGCGACCCGGTCGCGGACCTCACGGACCGCCGCGAGGCCGTGGCAGGGCTCCTCGACGAGCTCGAGCCCGGCGGGGGCCAGCGCCTCGATCGAGCGAACCGCCTGATCGACATCCCAGGCGCCGTTCGCGTCGAGGCGCAGCTGGGCGTGCGGGCCCGCGGCCGCGCGCACCGCCGCGACGCGCCCGGCGTCGTCGGCCAGCCCGACCTTGACCTTCAGGCACTCGTAGCCGTCGGCGACCGCCCGCGCGGCCTGCTCGGCCACGGAGGCGCGGTCGTGCGCCGTCAGCGTCGCGTTGACCGGCACGCTCCGAGCGGCGGCGTCGGTGATCAGCGCCGAGACGGGTCGTCCCGCCCGCTGCCCGGCCCTGTCCCAGAGGGCGATGTCGAGCGCTGCGATCGCCTCCGGCACGTCATCGGCCTCGCGGCACGCTTCGATCATCTGCACCCCCGCGGTCGGGCCGCCGTCGCCCGTGCGCCCCGCCACCTCGACATAGCTTTCGAGCGCCCCCCAGACGCGCCCGAAATCCGGCCCGCCGTAGGCCGGCAACGGCGCCGCCTCGCCGTGGCCGCTGATCCCGTCCGCGCCGGTCAGCGTGACGATCACGAGCTCGCGCTCGGCCAGCTCGCCGTAGGAGGTGAGCATCGGCTCTGCGAGCCGCAGGGTGCGGCGCTCGAGCTCGAGCCTCACGGGCCGATGCCGCCGGCGGCGAGGATCCCCGCCGAGAACAGCAGGCAGAACAGGAGCTGCAGCTGGCCGGTGCCCGCGAGCGCTCCGTTCAGCGCCGGGCCGTCGGTGCGTGTGCGCACGACCCCGGCGAGCTTTACCGCGAGCGGCGCCGAGAGCCACGGCAGCAGCAGCCACGCCCCCATCGAACCGGCGAACCAGCAGACCGGCGCCGCCAGGTAGGCGAGCCCCAGCATCCCGGCGTACATCGCGCGGGTGCGCTCGCGGCCGAGCCGGACCGCGAGCGTCCGCTTGCCCGCGCGCCGGTCGGTGTCGAGGTCGCGGACGTTGTTGACGACGAGGATCGCGCTCGCCAGCAGCCCGACCGGGACGGCGCAGACGAACGCCTGCCACGGCAGGTGCTGGACCTGGACGTAGTAGGAGCCGACCACGGCGACGATCCCGAAGAACAGGAACACGAACAGCTCGCCGAGCCCCTCGTAGCCGTAGGGCCGCGGACCGCCGGTGTAGAGGACGCCCGCGAGGATCGAGGCGGCGCCGATCGCGAGCAGCGCCCACCCGGCGACGGCGATCAGGTAGACGCCGCACAGCACGGCCAGGCCGAACGTCACGTACGTCGCGACCAGCACCTGCGACGGCGGCACGAGCCCGCCGGCGGTCACGCGCACCGGTCCCAGCCGGTCCTCGGTATCGGCGCCTCGCCGGGCGTCGGAGTAGTCGTTGGAGAGGTTCGTGCCGACCTGGATGAAGACCGCGCCGAGCAGCGCGGCGACGAACGCGAGCGGGTGGAAGTCGCCGTAGCCGAGCGCGAGCGAGGTGCCGACGAGGACCGGCGCGATCGCCGCGGGGAGCGTCCGCAGCCGCGCCGCCATCACCCAGATCCGCACCGCCGAGGGGCGCCGGCGGTCGAGCGCGGCCGTCTCGGCCATCACGCGCTCCGTGCGGGCGGGTGCCGGAGGCCCATCTCTAGGCCCGCCGCGGGAACTGCGAGAAGTCCGGCCGGCGCTTCTCGCGGTACGCGTTACGACCCTCCTGCGCCTCGCCGCTTTCGTAGAACAGCAGGTTCGTGTCGTGGGCGAGCTGCTGGATGCCGGACAGCCCGTCCTCGGCGGCGTTGAAGCTCGCCTTCAGCAGCCGCAGCGCGAACGGCGAGAGCGCGAGCATCTCCTTGCACCACGCGACCGTCTCCTGCTCGAGCCGATCGAGCGGCACGACGGTGTTCACGAGCCCCATCTCGAGCGCCTGCTGCGCGTCGTACTGGCGGCAGAGGAACCAGATCTCCTTCGCCTTCTTCGGTCCCACCAGGTTCGCGAGAGCACCCGCGCCGAAGCCGCCGTCGAAGGAGCCGACCTTCGGCCCGACCTGTCCGAAGCGGGCGTTGTCGGCGGCGATCGTCAGGTCGCAGACGACGTGCAGCACGTGGCCGCCGCCGATCGCGTAACCGGCGACCATCGCCACGATCGGCTTCGGCAGCCTGCGCATCTGGACGTGCAGGTCGGTGACGTGGAAGCGCCCGACCTTCGCGAGGCCGTCGCCCTCGTCCTGCAGGTAGCCGGTGTCGCCGCGCACGCGCTGGTCGCCGCCGGAGCAGAACGCGTCGGGGCCCTCGCCGGTGAGCACGATCACGCCGACCGACGGGTCCTCGCGGGCTCGGTCGAGCGCCTCGGAGATCTCGATCACGGTGCGCGGCCTGAAGGCGTTGCGGACCTCGGGACGGGCGATCGTGATCTTCGCGATCCCGGCGTCCTCGCCGCCCGAGAGCTCGTAGCGGATGTCGATGTAGTCGCCCTCGCCGGCGATCCAGTCGGTGCTCATCGCGCGAAGGCTAGCCTGTGCGCCATGCGGATCGCGGCATGGCTCGAGCGGGCGGCGGCCACGACCCCGGGCCGGGTCGCGATCGAGACGCCCGACGGCGAGACGACCTACGCAGAGCTGCTCGCCGCAGCTCGCGCGGGCGCCGCGCACCTGCGCGAGTCGGGAGCGGACCCGGGGGACAGGGTCGCGATCGCGCTGCCGCCCGGCCGCGCCTTCGCCCAGGCGCTGCACGCCTGCCTGCTGCTGGGAGCGGTCGCCGTGCCCGTCGACCTGCGACTCGCTCGCGAGGAGCGAGCCCGCATCGCCGCAGGCGCGCTGCTCGTCGAGGAGCCGCTCCCCGAGCGTGGCGGCGCCGAGCCGGGCCCCGCGAGCCACGACCTCGACGCGGTCGCGCTGGTCGTCCACACCTCCGGCACGACAGCCGCGCCGCGGCCGGTGGAGCTGACCTACGGCAACCTGCTTTGGAGCGCGCTCGGCTCGGGCGTGGCGCTCGGCGTCGACCCCGGCGAGCGGTGGCTCTGCGCGCTGCCGCTCTCGCATGTCGGCGGCCTCTCGATCCTGATGCGTTCGGCGATCTACGGCACGACCGCGGTCGTCCACGAGCGCTTCGAGACGGATCGCGCCTTCGCGGCGATCAGCAAAGGCGGGGTCACGCTCGTCAGCCTCGTCGCGACGACGCTCGCGCGGCTGCTCGATGCGGGCCTCGAACGCCCCTCGGCGCTGCGCCTGGCGCTGACCGGCGGTGGCCCTGTGCCGCCCGCGCTGCGCGAGCGGGCGCTCGCGGCCGGCGTGCCGGTGAGCCTCACCTACGGCCTCACCGAGAGCTGCTCGCAGGCGACGACGCTGCCCGCCGCGGCGCTCGGCGATCCCGCCCACACCGCCGGGCCGCCGCTGTTCTGCACGCATCTGCGGCTGGCCGGCGACGGCGAGATCCTGCTGCGGGGACCGACGCTGGCGAGCAACGCGCGACTCGAGCAGGGCTGGCTTCAGACCGGCGATCTCGGGCGCCTCGACGAGCGCGGCTGGCTGCAGGTCGCAGGGCGCAAGGCCGACACGATCGTGACGGGGGGCGAGAACGTCGCCCCGGCCGAGGTGGAGGCGGTGCTGGAGGCCCACCCGCAGGTGATCGAGGCGGCTGTGTTCGGCCGCGAACACGAGGAATGGGGCGAGATGGTGACGGCCTGGATCGTCACCGCGGACGGCGTCCGCCTCGACTGGGACGAGCTGATCGCACACTGCCGGCGCAGCCTCGCCCCCTACAAGGTGCCGAAGGAGTTCCGCGCCTCGCACGAGCCGCTACCGCGCACTCCCTCGGGGAAGCTGCTGCGGCGGGAGCTGGCGTGAGCGTCGATCCCAACGAGGAGCGCGAGGCGAGCCTGCAGGCCTGGGAAGCCGCCGCGCCCGGCTGGGCCCGCCACCAGCGGCTGGTCCGCGAGTGGGCCGCGCCGGTCTCGCAGTGGCTCGTGCAAGCGCTGGACCCGCAGCCGGGCCAGCGGCTGCTCGAGCTCGCGGCCGGCCTCGGCGAGACCGGGATGCTGGCCGCGGAGCTGATCGCCCCGGTCGGCACCGTCACGATCTCCGACCAGGCCGAGGCGATGCTCGACGGGGCCCGCGACCGCGCCGCGGAGCTCGGGGTCTCCAACGTCGAGTTCCGCGTGCTCAACGCGGAATGGATCGACGCCCCCGTGGCGAGCTACGACGGCGTCCTGTGCCGCTGGGGAGTGATGCTGATGACCGACCCGGGGGCCGCGCTCGGCGAGGTCCGGCGGGTGCTTCGCCCGGGGGGACGTCTGGCCCTGGCGGTCTGGGACGAGCTCGAGTCGAACCCCTGGGCGGCGCTAGCGGCGCGGGAGCTGCGCGAGCGTGGCCTCGGCGGCCCCGCAGGCGGGCCGGGGCCGTTCGCGCTCGCCGACCGCGCCCGCCTGCGCGAGCTGCTCGAGGAAGCCGGCTTCGACGTGCTGTCGCTCGACGCGGTCGCGCTGACCAGGCGCCACGAGAGCTTCGGCGAGTTCTGGGACGCCCAGCTCGACATGTCGCCGAGCTACCACGACGCTGTGCTGTCGCTGCCCGCGGAGCAGATCGAGGAGCTGCGGAGCTCGCTGGAGCGGCGGCTCGCACCGTACACGGCGGAAGATGGCGCGGTCGAGCTGCCCGGCAGCTCGCTGGTGGCGCTCGCCGAAGCCTGAGCCCGGACGCCCGCGTTTCTCGGATAGCCTGCCGCGCATGATCTACGACGACGACGCAGACCTCACGCTCCTCGACGGCAAGACCGTCGCCATCATCGGCTACGGCTCGCAGGGCCACGCCCACGCGCTCAACCTCAAGGACTCGGGCGTCGAGGTGGTCGTCGGCCTGCGCCCCGACTCCCCGTCGGTCGAGAAGGCACGCGAGCAGGGGCTCGAGGTGACGTCGGTCGTCGAGGCCGCCAGCCGCGGGGACCTCGTGATGATCCTGCTGCCCGACGAGCTCCACCACGAGATCTGGGAGTCGGAGATCCGCGACGGCATCGCCGAGGGGAACATGATCCTGTTCGGGCACGGCTTCTCGATCCACTACGGGGAGGTCGAGCCGCCCCCGGGCGTCGACGTCGGGATGGTCGCACCGAAGGGGCCGGGCCACCTCGTCCGCCGCCAGTTCACCGAAGGCTCCGGGGTGCCGGGGCTGATCGCCGTCGCCCAGGACGCGACCGGCAACGCCCGCGCGCTCGCGCTGGCCTACGCGAAGGGCATCGGCTGCACCCGCGGCGGCGTGATCGAGACGACCTTCAAGGACGAGACCGAGACGGACCTGTTCGGCGAGCAGGCGGTGCTCTGCGGCGGCGCGAGCGAGCTGGTCCAGGCCGGCTTCGAAACGCTCGTCGACGCCGGCTACGACCCTGAGATGGCGTACTTCGAGTGCCTCCACGAGCTGAAGCTGATCGCTGACCTGATGTACGAGAAGGGGCTCGCAGGAATGCGCTTCTCGATCTCCAACACGGCCGAGTACGGCGATTACACGCGCGGCAACCGCGTGATCACCGAGGAGACCCGCGCGAGCATGCGTCAGATCCTCAAGGAGATCCAGGACGGCGACTTCGCGCGCGAGTGGATCGCCGAGAACCGCGCCGGCCAGGAGAACTTCAAGCGGATGCGCGCGGAGCAGGCCGACAAGCAGATCGAGCACGTCGGCGGCGAGCTGCGCTCGCACATGGACTGGATCAAGCCCTCCTTCTAGCGATGCTCGCCTACGTCTTCTGGCACCGCCCCGCCGAGGGCGTCGCCGCCGAGGACTACGAGGACGCGATCCAGCATTTCCATCGCTCGCTCTCCCACAGCCCGCCGAGCGGCCTGATCTCGAGCGCCTCATTGCGGGCGCCCGAGCTGCCCTGGCTGGGCGCGGGCGCCTACGAGGACTGGTACCTCGTCGAGAGCTGGAACGCGCTCGGCGTGCTCGAGGTCGCGGCCGTGTCGAGGGGACACGAGACCGCGCACCAGGAGGCGGCGCGGCGGGCCGGCGCGGGCACCGCGGCGGTGTACAGGCTGCTCGAGGGGGAGCCTCATCCGGACCGCGCGCGGCTCGCCGTTTGGGTGAGCCGCCCCGGCGGGCAATCGAACCCGACGATGGCCGATCTGCTGGAGGACGGTTTGGAGCCCGGCGCGGGATCGCTCTGGCAGCGGACCCTGGTGCTGGGCCCGGCGCCGGAGTTCTGCCTGCTGCACGACGCCGGCGAGCTGCCGGCCGGATCGGGCCTCGCCGCCTCGAGGCTTCCCGCCGGATGGACCGCGAGCGCCGGTGCTCGCGAGCCGCTGGCGCGATGAACGGCTCCAGCGGCGAGTTCCTGCGCGAAGACCGGACGTTCCGCGACTGGGTCGGTCCCGACCCGAGCGGCGGCGCGGACGGTCCCGCCCCGGAGGCCGGGCGCTTCCACCTGTACGTCTCGCTCGCGTGCCCGTGGTGCCACCGCACGGTGATCGTGCGTGAGCTGGCGGGGCTCGGCGCCGCGGTCCCGGTCCACTACCTCGCGCCGTTCCGCGACGAGCGCGGCTGGGCCTTCACAGGCGAGCACTTCGAGGACGGCCCGGGCGGCGAATACGTCGATCCGCTGCACGGCTGGTCGTTCCTGCGGGAGGCCTACGAGGCGACCGAGCCGGGGTACGCCGGGCATGTCAGCGCACCCGTGCTGTGGGACGAGCGAGAGGGCAGGATCGTCAACAACGAGTCGAGCGACATCATCCGCATGTTCGCCCGCGCCGACTCGCTCGGCGGCCTCGGTACGGCGGGTGGTCTGGACCTGTACCCGGCCGAGCTGCGCGGCGAGATCGACCCGATCAACGAGCGCGTCTACGAGACGGTGAACAACGGCGTCTACCGCGCCGGGTTCGCGCGCGGCCAGCACGCCTACGAGCGTGCCTTCGCGGAGCTGTTCGACAGCCTCGAGTGGCTCGACCGGCTGCTGGGCGAGCGGCGCTACCTGGCCGGCGAGCGCATCACCGAGGCCGACTGGCGGCTGTTCCCGACGCTCGCGCGGTTCGACGAGGTCTACAACCTGCACTTCCGCTGCAACAAGCGGCGTGTCGTCGACTACCCGCGGCTGTGGGCGTACGCCCGCGAGCTCCATCAGCGCCCCGGGGTCGCCGCGACGGTCGCGATGGCGCAGATCAAGCGCCACTACTACACGACCCACGACGAGCTGAACCCGAAGAAACTGATCCCGGTCGGCCCGGGCTACGACTGGTCCGAGCCGCACGGCCGCGGCGCCCTGCGCGCGCGCGGGGCCCGAGCCGCCGTTCGCTAGACTCGCGTGCGTCGTCGCGACTGGCGCTCGGGTGGACTCAACCACCGGGAAGCGACGATCCACAGCCGCCGCGCGCCTGGGCACCTTCCAGATCGATTCCGGAGTCGGAAAGGAGCGAGGAGCCCGCATGTCGACCAGTCCTCTCACCGAGAACGAGCTGCTGATCCCCGAGGAGCTGAGGCCGCTCGACGGCCGCTTCGGCTGCGGCCCCTCGAAGGTCCGCCCCGAGGCGCTCGCCCGCCTCGCCTCCGACGGCGCGGCCGTGATGGGCACCTCTCACCGCCAGAAGCCGGTCAAGGCGCTCGTCGGCAGGATCCGCGCGGGCCTCGCCGAGCTGTTCTCGCTGCCCGACGGCTACGAGGTCGCGCTCGGCAACGGCGGCGCGACCGCGTTCTGGGACGCTGCCGCCTTCGGGCTGATCCGCGAGCGCTCCGCGCACCTGACGTTCGGTGAGTTCTCGCAGAAGTTCGCGACGGTCGCGAAGGGCGCCCCGCACCTCGGCGACCCGGTCGTGATCGCGGCCGAGCCCGGGTCGGCGCCCGACCCGGCGCAGGCCGGCGCGGCCGCGAGCGAGGGCGGCGCCGACCTGATCGCCTGGGCGCACAACGAGACCTCGACCGGGGTGATGGTGCCGGTCATGCGACCGGCCGGGACGGACGCGCTGGTCGCGATCGACGCGACCTCCGGCGCCGGCGGGCTGCCCGTCGACGTCGCCGACGCCGACGCCTACTACTTCGCGCCGCAGAAGGGGTTCGCCTCCGACGGCGGCCTGTGGCTCGCGCTGCTGAGCCCCGCCGCGCAGGAGCGCATCCGCGAGCTGCACGGCTCCGAGCGCTGGATCCCCGAGTTCCTCTCGCTGCACACGGCGCTCGAGAACTCGACCAAGGACCAGACCTACAACACGCCCGCCGTCGCGACGCTGTTCCTGATGGCCGACCAGGTCGAGTGGATGCTCGGCTTCGGCGGGCTCGACGGCTGCGTGGCCCGGACCGCGGCTTCCTCCGGGCACCTGTACGGATGGGCCGAGCGCAGCTCGTACACGACGCCGTTCGTGACGGAGCCGGCGAGCCGCTCGCTGGTCGTCGGCACGATCGACTTCGACGAGTCGATCGACGCCGCCGCGCTCGCCGCGACGCTGCGGGCGAACGGGATCGTCGACGTCGAGCCCTACCGCAAGCTGGGCCGCAACCAGCTGCGGATCGGGATGTTCCCCGCCGTCGAGACCGCGGACGTCGAAGCGCTGACCGCCTGCATCGAGTGGGTCGTCGAGAGGATCGGCCGATGAGCGCGCGGCCGAAGGTCCTGGTCAAGGAGAAGATCGGCGAGTCCGGCGTCGAGCTGCTGCGCGAGCACTTCGACGTCGAGGTCGGCGTCGACTGGGACGACGCCCAGCTCGCCGAGCGGATCGGCGAGTACGACGGCATCCTGATCCGCTCGGCGACGAAGATGACCGCGGAGCTGATCGACCGCGCCGACCGGCTGCGCGTGATCGGGCGTGCCGGCGTCGGCGTCGACAACGTCGACGTCGAGGCCGCGACACGGCGCGGGATCGTCGTCGCCAACGCCCCGGAGTCGAACGTCGTGACCGCCGCCGAGCACACGATGGCGCTGCTGCTCGCGCTGGCCCGCAACGTGCCGCGCGCCCACGCCTCGCTCGTCGCCGGGAAATGGGAGCGTTCGAAGCTCTCCGGTGTCGAGCTCTACGAGAAGACGCTCGGCGTGCTCGGCTTCGGCCGCATCGGGCAGCTCGTGGCGCAGCGGGCGCGAGGGTTCGGCATGCGGGTGCTGGCCTTCGACCCGTTCGTCAGCGCCGAGCGCTACCGCGAGCTGGGCGTCGACAAGGCGGACCGGCCGGAGGACATCTACGCGCAGGCGGACTTCATCACGATCCACCTGCCGAAGACCGCCGAGACCGAAGGCTTCCTCGGCGACGCCGAGTTCGCCCAGATGCGCAAGGGCGTGCGGGTGCTGAACGTCGCACGCGGCGGGCTCGTCGACGAAGCCGCGCTCGCGCGCGCGCTCGACGAGGGACAGGTCGCCGGCGCGGCGCTCGACGTGTTCCCGAGCGAGCCGATGACCGAGAACCCGCTGTTCGGCCGCGACGACGTGGTCGTCACGCCGCACCTCGGCGCCTCGACCGCCGAGGCGACCGACCGCGCCGGCTACCAGTCGGCGGAGCAGGTGGTCGCCGCGCTCGACGGCGGCGTCGTCTCGACCGCGGTCAACATCCCCGCGGTCGGCGCCGAGGACATGGAGGTGCTGGGGCCGTTCCTGCCGATGGCGGAGAAGCTCGGCAGACTCGCGATGTCGCTGGCCGAGGGCAGCTCGGTGGAGCGGATCGAGGCGGCGTTCTTCGGGCGCATCGCCGACTTCGACACCCGATTGCTGGGGCTGTCGGTGATCGTCGGCGCGCTGCACGGCCGCACCGAGGAGCAGGTCAACCTCGTCAACGCGCCGACGATGGCGCAGCAGCGCGGGATCGTGTTCGAGGAGAAGGCGGTGTCCGAGGCCGAGGACTACAACGAGCTGATCCGGGTCACCGTGCACGCGGGCGGGGAGCGGGTCGCGGTCGCAGGGACCGGCATCGGGCCGCACCAGGTCCCGCACCTCGTCGAGGTGCAGGGGCGGCGGCTGACGATCGAGCTGGAGCGCAACGTGACGGTGTTCCGCTACGAGGACCTGCCGGGGATGATCGGCCGCGTCGGCACGATCTTCGGGGCGCACGGCATCAACATCTCCTCGGCGGCGGTCGGGCACACCCCCGGCGGCGAGGCGGACGAGCAGCGGCTCGCAGCGATGGTGGTGACGACCGACGCGCCGGTGTCGCGCGAGGTGGTCGACGAGATCGTCGCCTCCGAGGGGTTCGTCGACGGGTGGGCGGTGGATCTCGGGTGAGGGGACCGTTGATCTGATCGTGTGTGCGTCAGGTCACAGACAGGCCCCGCCACCCATCGAATAGGCTCGCCCACGCGATGCGCGAGGTGGTCATCACGAAGCACGGGGGGCCGGGGGTGCTGCAGGTGCAGGAGCGCCCCGACCCGCAGGTCGGTCCCGGCCAGATCCGGATCGACGTCGCCGCCTCCGGCATCAACTTCGCCGACGTGATGGCGCGGATGGGCCTCTACCAGGACGCTCCCAAGACGCCCTGCGTCGTCGGCTACGAGGTCGCGGGAACCGTGCTCGAGGTGGGCGACGGGGTCGAGCGCATCGGCCCCGGCCAGCGCGTGCTCGCCGGCACGCAGTTCGGTGGCTACGCCTCACAGGTCGTGGTGCCGGGCGACGACGTGGTCGCGCTGCCGGACCGGCTGAGCTTCGAGCAGGGCGCGGCGATCCCCGTCAACTACGCGACCGCCTGGGCCGGGCTGATCGGCTACGGCGTCCTGAAAGCAGGCGAGCGCGTGCTCGTGCACTCCGCGGGCGGCGGCGTCGGCATCGCCGCGACGCAGATCGCCAAGCACACCGGCGCGGAGGTATTCGGGACCGCCTCGCCCGGTAAGCACGAGCAGATCGAACGGCTCGGCTGCGACCGCGCGATCGACTACAACCGGTCCGGCTGGGACCGGGGCATCGGCAAGTTCGACGTGATCCTCGACGCGGTGGGCGGCAAGAGCTTCCGCACCAGCTACGACCTGCTGGCCCCGGGCGGGCGGCTCGTCTGCTTCGGAGCGTCGGCGGTCGTCTCGGGCGAGCGCAGGAACCTCGCCACGGCGCTGCGCACCGTGCTGCGGATGCCGAAGTTCGGGCTGATCAAGCAGATGCAGGAATCGAAGGCCGTGATCGGGCTGAACATGCTGACGCTGTGGAAGCACGAGGGGACGTTGCGACCGTGGATCGAGCCGCTCCAGGGAATGCTCGACGACGGGACGATCGAGCCGGTCGTCGGCGGCGTGTTCCCGTTCGAGCGGGCCGGCGAGGCGCAGACGATGATCGTCGAGCGGCGGAACGTCGGCAAGGTCGTGCTGACGCCCTGACGGGCCACCTAGCCCAGCGTCGCCGCCTCGTCCCCGAACGCTTCCTCGAGCGCGCCTGCGAGCCGCGCCCCGGGCTTCAGCGCGTCCTCCCACCCGTACCACCAGAAGTACCCGCCGTCGTAGTAGGGGAGTGACGGGTCCAGCGAGTACGCCCAGCGCATCACCGCCTCGGCCTCCGCGGCCGTCGGCTGCGAGGCCGGGCGGGGCAGACCGACCTCGCCGAAGCCGAGCTGGGCGTGGGGGTACAGCGCGTGGAGTTCCTCGAGCTGCGCCGCGACTTCGGCATCGCTCGGCATGCGATCCCCGCACTCCGTCGGGTAGTAGGACAGGAGCACGTAGCCGAGCCCTTCGCGCACCGCCGCCGAGACGTAGCGCTCGCTGAACTGGACGGGCGTCAGCTCGGCTTCGCCGTCGCCGCAGTGGTCGGGACCGAACGCGTTCTCGTACAGCGTCAGCGCGCTCCTGCCGCCGCCGGCATGCACGTCGTCGTAGGCGACGGCGAGCTTCTCGGAGACCGTCGCGTACGGGCCGGTCCAGTTCCCGTTGACCTCGTTGCCGACCTCCCAGATGTCGACGCTGCCGCCGAGGTCGGTCACGTATTCCCGCACGTGCGCGTCGAGCGCTGCCACGGAGATCGAGTGCTCGTCGGAGGAGTCGAGCAGCTCACCCATCACGCCGGCGACGGAGTGGATCTGCGTCAGCGCGCCCGCATAACGCGAGGCGCGCTGGTGCGGTTCCAGGTAGACCCGCACGGTCGCTCGCTCGGGAAGCGCCGAGAGCGCGCTCACGATCGCCGCCGGCTTTGCGATCCGGTCGATCGTGACCCCGTAGAGGACCGCCGCCGGCGCGGCGGGCACACCCTCCGCGAGCGCGAGGACGAGGGTCGCGGCCAGCAGCGTCGCGGCGCGGCGTATCACGAGCGCGACGCTACCGGACACCGGTGCTAACCTCCGCCGTGAATGTCGCAGCACGTCTCGTTCCTCACCCTTCTCCTGCTCCCCCTCCGGGGGGAATAGTGCGTGGCGGCCGCGTAGCCGCAAACCCATCGGAGAGGAAAGGCAAGCGAGAGACAGAAGGAGCACGAGCGACATGAGCACGCAGAGCCAGACGCAGGACCCCAGGAACCCGGCCGACCGGGTGCTGATCTTCGACACGACGCTGCGCGACGGGGAGCAGTCGCCCGGCATCTCCCTGAACATGCAGGAAAAGCTCGAGATCGCGCACCAGCTCGCGCGGTTCGGGGTGGACATCATCGAGGCGGGCTTCCCGATCACCTCGCCGGGTGACTTCGAGTCGGTCCAGGCGATCGCCCGCGAGGTCGAAGGGCCCGTGATCTGCGGGCTCGCGCGCACGAGCAAGCAGGACATCGAGGCCGCGTGGAACGCCGTGCGCGACGCGGGCCGCCCTCGCATCCACACGTTCCTGGCGACCAGCGACATCCACATCGAGCGCAAGCTGCAGACGACGCGCGAGGACGTGATCGGGCAGGTCCGCGCGGCGGTCGCGCAGGCGCGGGAGTACACCGACGACGTCGAGTTCTCTCCGGAGGACGGCTCGCGCTCGGACGTCGAGTACATGGCCGAAGTGATCCAGGTCGCGCTCGACGAGGGCGCGCGCACGATCAACGTGCCGGACACCGTCGGGTACGCGTTGCCGAGCGAGTACCGGGCGATGTTCGAAGAGCTCTACCGGCTCGTCCCGGACCTGCGCGACGTGACGGTCTCGGTGCACTGCCACGACGACCTCGGGCTGGCGGTGGCGAACTCGCTGGCCGGCCTCGAAGCGGGCTGCCGGCAGGTGGAGGGCGCGATCAACGGGATCGGCGAGCGGGCGGGCAACGCGTCGCTCGAGGAGGTCGTGATGCTGCTGCGCACGCGCGAGCCGAAGCTCGGGCTGTGGACGGGCGCCGAGACGACGGAGATCGCGCGCACGAGCCGGCTCGTCTCGCGCCTGACCGGCTATCCCGTGCAACCGAACAAGGCGATCGTCGGGCGCAACGCCTTCGCCCACGAGGCGGGCATCCACCAGGACGGCGTGCTGAAGGAGCGGGCGACGTACGAGATCATGGACGCGACGAGCGTCGGGCTGCGCTCGAACTCGATCGTGCTGGGCAAGCACTCGGGGCGTCATGCGCTGAGCAAAGCGTTCGAGGAGATGGGCTTCTCGGTCGAAGGGCAGGCGCTGAACCTCGCGTTCAAGCGCTTCAAGGAGATCGCCGACCGCAAGAAGCAGGTCACGGCGATGGACCTCGAGGCGCTCGTCACGGACGAGCTGCGAGAGGACGTCGCCGGTTACACGCTCGAGTGGTTCGAGGTCGAGTCCTCGTCCAAGCGCTCGCCGCACGCGAAGGTCGGCGTGACGCTGCCGGACGGGACCGGGGTCACCGGCAGCTTCATCGGCGACGGCCCGATCGACGCGATCTTCCAGGCGATCAACGCGGCGACCGCGACTTCGCCGGTGCTCAGCGAGTTCACGATCGGGGCGGTCACCGAGGGCCAGGATGCGCTCGGCGAGGCGTCGGTCGTGCTCGAGCTCGACGGCGCGACGGGCGCCGGCCAGGGCGTCTCGACCGACATCATCGACGCGGCTGCGCGGGCGTACGTGCGGGCGATGTCCGTCGCGAAGGCCCGGGCCGAGGCGCCGGACGCGCTCGGGCTGCCCGAGACGGCCTGAATCGCGGCGTCTCACGCCGCGCCGCACCGCCGCGTCCGGAGATCGAAGGGAGCCGCCGAGCGATGGCGGCTGTTCGCGGTGACCGCGGGCTGAGCGGCGCACCGCAACCGCCGGGCACGCGGACGGGTTGGTCACTACCGTGTGCGCAGGCGATCGAAGGAGAAGAGGATGAGAGCGAGGCGCGGGAGGTTCCCTCTGCTGGTGGCGTCGGGGGCGGTGCTTGCGCTGCTCGTCCCGGCGAGCGCTTCGGCGGGGGTCGCGCGACCGGCGTCGGCGGGGGTGTCGGCGAGCCGGACCGCCGCGTCCGAACCGCACTGGGCGTGCGCGAAAGGGGTCTGCGACGCGATCGTCGACCCTCGGCCCTCGACGCAGGCCGGCCTGGAGTCCGCGGTGTTCGCCAAGAAAAAACCGAAAGGCGGCGGCGAAGAAGGCGGGATCGACCCCGAAGAACTGCGCCAGGCATACGCGATCCCGACGACCGGCGGCGCGGGCCAGACGATCGCCGTGATCGAGGGATTCGCCTACAAGCAGGCCGAAAAGGACCTCGCGAAATACCGCTCTCACTACGGCATCCCGGCGTGCACCGCGGCCGGCGGCTGCCTGACGATCACCAACTCGAAAGGCGGCACGCCCGCGAACAACGGGTTCACCGAATGGGAACCCGAGGTCGCGCTGGACCTCGACATGGCCTCGGCGGCGTGCCCGGAATGCCACATCATGCTCGTCAGCGCCGAAGCCGAAAACTGGATCGCGCTCGGGGCCGCCGTGAACTACGCGGCCTCGCACGGTGCCACCGAGATCTCGAACAGCTACGGCCTCGCCGAACAGACGTGTGAAACCGAATGCGCCGCCGCAGAAGCCGACTGGAACCACCCGGGGATCTTCGTGTCGGTCTCCTCGGGCGACTACGGCTACGACAACGAACTCGTGGGGGAGTCCTCCTCGAGCTTCCCGGCCTCGCTGCCGACGGTCGCGGCCGTCGGTGGAACGTCGCTCGTCGCGACGAAGGGCAAGTCGACGAAGAAACGCGACTTCACCGAGAAGGTGTGGGGCGAACGCTCGATCGGCGTGGGGACCGGGAGCGGCTGCAGCACCACCTGGGCGAAGCCGTCATGGCAGAAGGACCCCGGCTGTCCGGACCGCATGACGAACGACGTTGCCGCGGTCGCCGCGTGCTCCACGCCCGTGTCCGTCTACGACAGCACCGAAGGCGGCTGGACCGACCTCTGCGGCACCAGCGTCAGCTCTCCGCTCGTGTCAGGCATCGAGGCGCACGCGAGCGCGAGCTCGCGCTCGCTGCCGGGCGGCGAGGCCTTCTACACGAAGGGCACGCTGTTCGACGTCAAGGCCGGGAGCAACGGGCGGTGCACGGTGGCGTACTTCTGCCACGGCGAGGTCGGCTACGACGGGCCGACCGGCAACGGGACGCCCGACGGGCCTCTGCCCTGAGTCGGCGACCGGCGGCCCGGCGCTCAGGCGCCGGGCCGCCGGCGAGCCGGTGCGGGACGATCGGCGCCGTGCCGCGGCCGGCCACCGGCCTCGTGGCGGATCTGCGCGACACCGGCTCCCCCTCCTAGCCTGACTCGGATGCCCGGGCTGCGGAGAGGGATGAGCGAGGACGCGGAGGCTCTCGCCGAGCTGTGGCTGCGCTCCAGGCGCGCGTCGCGCGGCATCCCGCCGGCCGTGCACGGCGATCAGGAGGTCAGGCGCTGGTTCCGCGACGTCGTCCTGCCGCTGCGCGAGGTCTGGGTCGTCACGGCCGGCGATGAGGCGGTCGCGCTGATGGTCCTCGATGGCGAATGGATCGACCAGCTCTACGTCGAGCCCGGCCGGCAGCGCGCCGGTCACGGCTCGCGGCTGGTGCGCCTCGCGCAGTCGAGCCGCGAGCGCCTCGCCCTCTGGACCTTCGAGGCGAACGTCGCCGCCCGCGCGTTCTACGAGGCGCACGGCTTCGAGCGGGCCGGGCTGCCGAGCAGCGACAACGAGGAGCGCGCGCCCGCGCTCCGCTACCGGTGGGAGGCACGATCGCCGGCAGGCGGCGGGTAGCTCCCGGCATCCGCTGTCCGTGATAACGTACGCGCGTATGATGGCTGTCAAGGACGCTTCCGAGACCGAGCACGCGCTCGACCCGGCCGTGATCGGCGCGCGCGTGAAGGCGCTGCGCGAGGCGGAGGGCCTGTCGCTGCGCGACCTCGCCGAGCGCTCCGGCGTCTCCGCGCCGATGCTCTCCCAGGTCGAGCGCGGCGAGACCAGCCCGACCCTGACCGTCGCGACCCGGATCGCCTCCGGCCTCGAACTGCGCCTATCCCAGCTGCTGCGCCTCGACGAGCAGGGATCCGTCACGGTCGTTCGCGCCGGCTCCGGCCACAGCGGCGGCAACGCCCGCCGCGGGCACCGCTACGAGGTCCTGACGGGGCCCCAGCCCGGGCAGCGTGCCGAGCTCTCCCGCCACGAGCTCGGGCCCGGCGGCTCGACCGGCGCCCCCGACGGGGCGGGCGGGGCTCATCTCCACGAGCCCGGCAGCCGCGAGACCGCGCTCGTCGAGCACGGCCGCATCGTGCTGGTCTGCGACGGCGCGCGCTACGAGCTCGAGCAGGGCGACACCGTCACCTTCGACGCCGACCTACCTCACCATTTCGAGAACCCGACCGCCGCCGAGGCCGCCTTCCTGGCGATCGTCTCGGCGGGACTCAGGAGGAGCTGAGCGACCGATGCCCAAGACGATGTACGACAAGATCTGGGAGGCCCACGAGGTCGGCGGCGAGGGCTCCGGCCTGATGTACGTCGACCTGCACCTCGTCCACGAGGTCACGAGCCCGCAGGCGTTCGACGGCCTGCGGCTCGCGGGCCGCCGTGTGCGCCGCCCCGACCGCACGCTCGCGACCGCCGACCACAACACGCCCACCGACGGCACGCCCGTCGCCGCGCGCATCAAGGACGAGCTCTCGCGCGTCCAGGTCGAAACGCTCGAGCGCAACTGCGAGGAGTTCGGCATCCCCGTCTACTCGCTCGGCTCCGAGCGCCAGGGGATCGTGCACGTGATCGGACCCGAGCTCGGCGTCACCCAGCCGGGCATGACGATCGTCTGCGGCGACTCGCACACCTCCACCCACGGCGCCTTCGGCGCGCTCGCGTTCGGGATCGGCACGAGCGAGGTCGAGCACGTGCTCGCGACGCAGTGCATGGTCCAGCACAAGGCGCGCTCGATGCGCATCGTCTACACCGGCGAGCTCGGCTTCGGCGTGTCCGCCAAGGACCTGATCCTCGGCACGCTCGGCCGGCTCGGCGTGGGCGGCATGACCGGCCACGTCGTCGAGTACGCGGGCGCCCCGATCCGCGCGCTCTCGATGGAGGGCCGGATGACCGTCTGCAACATGACGATCGAGGGCGGCGGGCGCGCCGGGATGATCGCCCCCGACGAGACGACGTTCGCCTGGTTCACCGAGGTCGAGCGCCCCGGCGCGCCGGCCGGCGCCGAGCTCGAGCGCGCGATCGAGGCATGGTCGGCGCTGCCCACCGACGAGGGCGCCGCCTTCGACACCGAGATCGAGATCGACGCCAGCGCAGATCTCCCCGCAGGTCAGCTGGGGCACGAACCCGGGGATGGTGCGCGCGGTCACCGAGAAGGTCCCCGACCCGCGAGGACTTCGAGTCCGCCGCCGAGCGCGAGGAGACCGAACGCGCGCTGCACTACATGGCGCTCGAGCCCGGCACCCCGATCGAGGAGATCTCGCTCGACCGCGTGTTCATCGGCTCCTGCACGAACTCCCGGATCGGCGACCTGCGCGCCGCCGCGGAGATCGTCGCCGGCAAGCGGGTCGCGCCGTCGGTCAGCGCGATGGTCGTGCCCGGCTCCCAGCAGGTGCGCAAACAGGCCGAAGCCGAGGGACTCGACCGGGTGTTCCGCGACGCCGGGTTCGACTGGCGCGTCGCCGGCTGCTCGATGTGCCTCGGCATGAACCCCGACATCCTCGCAGCCCGGCGAGCGCTGCGCCTCGACCTCGAACCGCAACTTCGAGGGCCGCCAGGGCCGCGGCGGGCGCACGCACCTCGTCTCGCCGCAGATGGCGGCGGCCGCGGCGATCGAGGGGCGCTTCGTGGACATCCGGAGCTGGTCGTGAGCGCCGAGGACAGGCCGCCTGGCAGCGGGCGGAGATCGCGGAGGAGTTCCTGCACACGCGCGAGCAGGTGCTGCCGCTGATCGAGTCCAGGAAGAGCTCGTGCGGCTGCTGTTCGAACGCCGCGATCGTCCGATCTCGAGGTTCCTCGACCTCGGCTGCCGGCGACGGCGCGATGTCGCAGCTGCTGCGCTCGGTGGCCCCGCGGCGCCGAGGCGGTGCTCGTCGACTTCTCCGAGCCGATGCTCCGGCGCGCCGAGCGTCGCCTCGAGCAGACGGCGCGAACTGGCGGACGGTGCGCGGCGATCTGTCGACGCCCGCCTGGCGGGACGGGGCTGCCCGACGGGCCCTTCGACGCAGCCGTCTCCTCCTTCGCGATCCACCACCTGACGAGCGAGCGCAAGCGCGCGCTTTCGCCGAGGTCTTCGATCTGCTCGCGCCCGGGGGGATGTTCGTGAACATGGACGTCGTCTCGATCGTCGGGCCCGCTCGAGGGGCTCTTCGACGAGCGCATAGCGGCAGCGCACGCGAAGCTCGCCGGCGCACACGCGGGCGCACGCGATGCGGGTGGACCCGCGACACGTTCGAGGACTCGGCCGAAGATCGTCCCGATCCGCTCGAGGATCAGCTCGTGTGGCTGCGATGAGCCGGCTTCGAACAGGCCGAAGTGCACTTCAAATGGGCCGAGGGCGCGATCTTCGGCGCCGTCAAGCCGACTGAGAGGAGCAGGAGATGGACGCGATCGAGACGATCACCGGCGAGGTCAGCCTCCTCGACCGCGCCAACGTCGACACCGACCAGATCATGCCGAAGCAGTTCCTCAAGCGGGTCGAGCGCTCCGGGTTCGGCGAGTTCCTCTTCTACGACTGGGCGAAGGAGCCCGGCTGGGACCTGCCGGCCAACCCGATCCTCGTCGCCGGCGAGAACTTCGGCTGCGGCTCCTCCCGCGAGCACGCTCCGTGGGGGCTGCAGGACTACGGCTTCCAGGCGATCGTCGCGCCGAGCTTCGCCGACATCTTCTACTCGAACTGCACGAAGATCGGGCTGCTCCCGGTCGTGCTGTCCGAGGAGGACTGCCGCGCGCTCGCCCGCGCCGGGCACGGGCAGGTCGACCTGCTCGCCCAGGAGGTCCGCTTCGACGGGCGCGAGGTGCCGTTCGAGATCGACCACGAGATCCGCCGCCGGCTGCTCGGAGGCCTCGACGACATCGGCGTCACGCTCTCCTCGGAGGCGGCGATCGCCGACTACGAAGGAGCGCGCGACGCCGCTCCGGCCCGGGTGCCGACCACGGCGCTGTGAGCCCGCCGCTCGCCGAGGCGCGGGCGCGCGCGCTCGCCGAGGAGTGGGTCGCCGCGTGGAACGCCCACGACCTGGCCGCGATCGCGTCGCTCTACTCGCCCTCGGTCGTCTTCCAGACGCCGACGATCATCGACTCGATGGGGATCGCGGACGGCCGTGTCGAGGGCCTCGATGCGCTGCTCGAGCACTTCCGGCGAGGGCTCGAGCGGCTTCCGGACCTGCGCTTCGAGCTCGACGCCGTCTACACCGGCGTCCGCTCCGTGGCGATCGTCTACCGGTGGCGGGACGGGACCCCGGTCTGCGAGCTGCACGAGTACGACGGCGACGAGCTGATCGAGCGCGTTCAGGCGCTGTACCGCGGGCTGTCCTGGTAGCGTCGCCGCCCTGATGGCACACCGCATCGTCACCCTCCCCGGCGACGGGATCGGCCCCGAGATCATGGCGCCGACGCTCGAGCTGCTCTCGACCCTCGGCGACTTCGAGTTCGACGAGCACGTGTTCGGGGGCGCCTCGATCGACGCCCACGGCACGGCGCTGACCGACGAGGTGCTCGACGCCTGCCGCGGCGCCGACGCGGTGCTGCTCGCCGCCGTCGGCGGCCCGAAGTGGGACACGACAGATCCCGACGCGCCGCGGCCCGAGCAGGGCCTGCTCGGCCTGCGCAAGGGCCTCGGCCTGTATGCGAACCTGCGCCCGGTCAAGCCGCTGCCGGCGCTCTACGACGCATCGCCGCTGCGGCGCGAGCGGATCGAGGGCACCGACCTGCTCGTCGTGCGCGAGCTGACGGGCGGCATCTACTTCGGCGAGAAGCGCCGCACCGCGGAGATGGCGAGCGACCTCTGCGCGTACACGGTCGAGGAGATCGAGCGGATCGCCCGCGTCGCCTTCCGCGCGGCGCGGACGCGCGTCTCGAGCGTCGACAAGGCGAACGTGCTCGAGACGAGCCGGCTGTGGCGCGAGACGGTCGTGCGGGTGCACTCCGAGGAGTTCCCGAACGTCCTGCTCGAGCACGTGCTCGTCGACAACGCGGCGATGCAGCTCGTCTCCGCGCCGCGCCACTTCGACGTGATCCTCACCGAGAACCTGTTCGGCGACATCCTCTCCGACGAGGCGGCGATGCTGACCGGCTCGATCGGGATGCTGCCGAGCGCCTCGCTGGGAGCCGACGGCGAGCCGGGGCTGTTCGAGCCCGTGCACGGGTCGGCGCCGGACATCGCCGGGCACCGGCCGCGCGAACCCGCTGGCGATGTTCCTGTCGGCCGCGCTGATGCTCCGGCACGGCCTCGCCTTGGAGAGCGAGGCCGCCGCTGTAGAATCGGCAGTGCAGCGCGCACTGGACGGGGGTCTGCGAACCGCCGATCTCGGCGGGGACGAGGGAACGGCGCAGGCGACTCGGGCAGTGCTCGACAACCTCTAACAGGAGCATCGCCACCGTGGACCCCACCGACCTGATCTGGATGAACGGAGACTTCGTCGCCTGGGAGGACGCCAAGGTCCACGTCCTGACGCACGGGCTGCACTACGGCACCGGCGTGTTCGAGGGCGTGCGCTGCTACGACACCGAGCTCGGCCCCGCCGTGTTCCGCCACGCCGAGCACGTCGAGCGCCTGCTGAGATCGGCCGAGCTCTACTACATGCCCGTTCCCTACAGCGCCGAGCAGATCCGCGCCGCGACGCTCGAGCTGATCGCCCGCAACGGCCTGCGCTCCTGCTACATCCGGCCGATCATCTACCGCGGCTACGGCCAGATGGGCCTGAACCCGCTCGACTGCAACGTCGACGTGACGATCGCCTGCTGGGAGTGGGCCGCGTACCTCGGCGAGGAGGGCAAGGCGAACGGGATCCGCGCGAAGGTCTCGTCGTGGCGGCGGATCAGCCCCGACTCGCTGATCCCGCATGCGAAGGCCTCCGGCCAGTACCTCAACAGCGTGCTCGCGAAGGTCGAGTCGGTCAAGGCCGGCTACCAGGAGGCGATCCTGCTCGACGACCACGGCTACGTCTGCGAGGGCACCGGCGAGAACGTCTACCTCGTCAGCGACGGGCAGATCGTGACACCGGGGCAGTCGAACTCGATCCTCGACGGCATCACCCGCCGCTCGCTGATCCAGATCGCGCGCGACCTCGGCTACGCCGTCGTCGAGCGCGACGTCGGCCGCGCCGAGCTGTACCTGGCCGAGGAGGTCTTCATGTCCGGCACCGCCGCCGAGGTGGTGCCCGTCGTCGAGATCGACGACCACCGCATCGGCCCCGGCGCGCCCGGCGAGATCACCCGCGTCCTGCAGGCGGCCTTCGACGACGCGATCCACGGCCGCAGCGAGCGCTACCGCGAGTGGCTCGACGTCGTCGCGCCGCGGGACCTCGAGACGCCCGCGGGCGACGCGGTCGCCGAGCAGCGAATTACCGGGGCGACCGGCTAGGCGGCGAGGCCGCGGCTGGTCGCTTCCCGTCCCGCCGCCTCCTCCAAGCTGAAAGGAAGTCCCGATGAGCCCCTCGAGCCCCCGCATAGAGCTATACGACGCGACCCTGCGCGACGGCATGGGCGGCGGCGGCATGTCGCTGACGGCCGCCGAGAAGCTGCGCGTCGTCCACGCGCTCGACGAGCTCGGCGTGGACCTGATCGAGGCCGGCTTCCCCGCGTCGAACCCGAAGGAGCAGGAGCTGTTCTCGCTGCTCGCCGGCGAGCGGCTCTCGCACGCGCAGGTCGTCGCCTTCGGCATGACCCGCCGCCGCGACATCGGCGGCCGCCGAGGACGCGGGGCTGCGGACGCTCGCGGAGTGCTTCGCGCCCGTCTGCACGCTCGTCGGCAAGGCGTCGGTGCTGCACGTCGAGAAGGTCGTGCGCGTGACCCGCGAGGAGAACCTCGCGATGATCGCCGACTCCGTCGCCTTCCTCGCCGGCGCGGGCAAGCGCGTGCTGCTCGACGCCGAGCACTTCTTCGACGGGTTCGCGCTCGACCCCGGCTACTCGCTCGACTGCCTGCGGGCCGCCGCCGAGGCGGGCGCCGAGCGGCTCGTGCTGTGCGACACCAACGGCGGCTCGCTGCCGCCGCAGATCAGGACCGCGTTCGCGGTCGTCGCCGAAGCGCTCCCCGGGGCGGCGCTCGGGATCCACTGCCACGACGACTCCGGCTGCGCGGTCGCCAACACCCTGACCGCGGTCGAAGCCGGCGCGACGCAGGTCCAGGGGACGATCAACGGGATCGGCGAGCGCACCGGCAACGCCAACCTCGTCACGATCATCGCCGACCTGCAGCTGAAGATGGGGGTCGAGCTGCTCGCGCCGGAGCGCCTCGCGCGCCTGACCGACACGGCGCACTTCGTCGACGAGCTGCTGAACCGCTCGCCGGACCCCGCGCAGCCGTACGTCGGCAAGCACGCCTTCGCGCACAAGGCCGGCCTTCACGCCGCCGGCGTCCGCGCCGACTCGGCGACGTTCGAGCACGTCGACCCGGCGCTCGTCGGCAACCTCCGCGACGTGCTCGTCTCCGAGCTGTCGGGGCGCGCGACGATCGCGGAGAAGGCCGCGTCGGCCGGCATCGCGGAGGCGACGGCGAGTTCGCCCAGCGCGTGCTCGACCGCGTCAAGCAGCTCGAGCACGACGGCTTCCAGTTCGAGGCCGCCGACGGCTCGCTCGAGCTGCTGATGCGCAAGGAGGCGGGCGAGTACGAGCCGCTGTTCCGCCTCGAGAGCTGGCGGGTCCTGGTCGAGAAGCGCGCCGACGGCAAGGTCGCGACCGAGGCGACGATCAAGGTCTTCCTCGGCGGCGAGCGCTACGTGCGCACGGCCGAGGGCAACGGCCCGGTCAACGCGCTCGACGCGGCGCTGCGGGACGCGATCGGCGAGCTGCACCCGCACCTGCGCGACATCGAGCTCGTCAACTTCAAGGTGCGGATCCTCGACGAGAGCCACGGCACCGGCGCCGTCACGAGGGTGCTGATCGACGCCAGCGACGGCCACGAGGTGTGGGGCACGATCGGCGTCTCGGAGAACGTGATCGAGGCCTCGTGGGACGCGCTCGTCGACTCGCTCGAGTACGGGATGCAGCCCGGGCGCAGACCGGAGCCGGACGCGATCTCCACGCACGACCTGATGATCCCGCTCGCGAAACCGGTCCTCGGCGAGGAGGAGGAGCGGGCCGTGATCGACGTGCTGCGCTCGGGCCAGCTGTCGCTGGGGCCGGTGCTCGGCGAGTTCGAGCGGCGCTTCGCGGAGACCGTCGGGGCTCGCTTCGCCAGCGCGGTCAGCAGCGGCACGGCCGGTCTGCACCTGGCGCTGCGCGCGGTGGGCGTCGAGGACGGCGACGAGGTCGTCACCAGCCCGTTCTCGTTCGTGGCCTCCGCCAACGTCGTGCTGTTCGAGCGCGCCCGGCCGGTGTTCGCCGACATCGATCCGGTGACGCTGACGCTCGACCCCGGCGCCGCGGCTGCGGCGGTGACCGAGCGCACGCGGGCGCTGCTGCCCGTCCACATCTTCGGGCAGCCGGCCGACATGGAGGCGTTCGACGCGCTCGCCGCGCGGCACGGGCTGGGGATCGTCGAGGACGCCTGCGAGGCGCTCGACGGGCGCTACGCCGACGGGAGCGTGATCGGCACCCGCGAGAACCCGGCGGTGTTCGCGTTCTACGCGAACAAGCAGATGACGACCGGCGAGGGCGGGATCGTGACGAGCGGCAGCGCCGGCGTGAAGGAGCGGATCGACTCCGAGCGCAACCAGGGCCGCGCGCCCGACATGGACTGGCTCGACCACGACCGGCTGGGCTTCAACTACCGGCTCTCGGACATCGCCTGCGCGATCGGCGTCGCCCAGCTCGGCCGGCTGCCGGGGATGCTCGCGGAGCGCCGCCGCGTCGCCGGCTCCTACCGCGAGGCGCTGGGCGAGATCCCGGGCCTCGAGCTTCCCTGCCCTGACGCCGGCGCGGCGCGGCGCGGCTGGTTCGTGTTCGTCGTGCAGCTGCCGCGGGGGGTCGATCGCGACGAGACGATCCGCGCGCTCGCAGCCCGTGGGGTCCAGTCGAAGCCCTACCTGCCCGCGATCCACCTGATGAGCTTCTACCGCGAGCGCTTCGGGCACCGCGAGGGCGAGTTCCCGGTCTGCGAGGACGTCGCCGCGCGCTCGGTCGCGCTGCCGTTCTTCCCGGAGATGAGCGAGGGGCAGGTCGCGCAGGTCGCCGAGCAGCTGCAGGCGGTGCTGGCACGGGTGCCCGCCGTAGACTGACCGGCCCGTGTCGCGCTTCCACGAGCCCCAGCATCCGGACTTCCAGCGCCTCAACGCCTCGATCTCCTTCGACCGGCGGCTGTGGCCCCAGGACGTCGCGCAGTCGCGCGCCCACGCGAGGATGCTCGCAGCGCGGGGGATCATCTCCGAGCAGGACCGCGACCAGCTGCTGGCGGGCCTCGACGCCGTCGCCGTGGAGCTCGAACAGGACACGTTCCCGTTCCTCCCGGACGACGAGGACATCCACATGGCGGTCGAGCGCCGGCTGACCGAGCTGGCCGGCCCCGTCGGCGGGCGGCTGCACACGGCCCGGTCGCGCAACGACCAGGTCGTCACGGACCTCGCGATGTTCACGCGCGACGCGGCCGGCGCTGCCGGTGATGCGACGAGCCGGCTGATGGAGGTGGTGCTCGCTCGCGCCCGCGAGCACGCGGCGACGCCGATGCCCGGCTACACGCACCTGCAGCGCGCGCAGCCCGTATACCTCGGCCACCATCTGCTCGCGTACTTCTGGATGCTCGAGCGCGACCGCCGGCGCTTCGCGTTCGCGCGCCGCGAGGCGGGCCGGCTGCCGCTCGGCGCCGGCGCGCTCGCCGGCGTCAACTTCGACACCGACCGCCGGATGGTGGCGGCCGAGCTCGGCTTCGACGGGGTCGCCCCGAACTCGCTCGACGCCGTATCGGGCCGCGACTTCGCGCTCGACTACCTCGCCGCCGCCGCGACCTGCGCCACCCACCTCTCGCGCCTCGGCGGCGAGCTGGTGCTGTGGTCGAGCAGCGAGTTCGGCTTCTGCGTGCTGTCCGACAGCTGGAGCTCGGGGTCGTCGATCATGCCGCAGAAGAAGAACCCGGACGCGGCGGAGCTGCTGCGCGCGAAGGCGCCGCGGATCGTGGCGCACCTGACCGCGATGCACGGCGTGATCCACGCGCTGCCGCTGACGTACAACAAGGACCTCCAGGAGGACAAGGAGCACCTGTTCGACACCGCGGACACGCTCGCGCTCTGTCTGGCGGCCGCGGCGGGGATGATCGAGGGAGCGAGCTTCGACGCGGCGCGGATGGCAGAGGCCGCCTCCGACGAGTTGATCGCCGCGACCGACATCGCCGATCTGCTCGTCAAGCTCGGCCTGCCGTTCCGCGAGGCGCACGGCGTCGTCGCCGGCCTCGTGCGGACGGCGGTCGACAGCGGCCGTTCGCTCTCGGAGCTGACCGCAGCCGAGCTCGAGGCGCAGAGCGAGCTGCTGGCCGGGCACGAGCAGGAGTTCCGTGCGGTGCTCGCTTCGGGGTCGTGGCTCGAGTCGAAGGTCTCGGAGGGCGGCACGTCCTCGGCGCGCCTCGCCGAGCAGATCGAGCTGGCGGCGCGGGCGCTCGAGGACGACCCGTTTGGCTGAGCCGCTCCCGGCGGCGTTCTACGAGCGCGCGGTGCTCGAGGTCGCGCCCGCGCTGGTCGGCTGCACCGTCGTCCACGGCGACACGGCCGGGGTGATCGTCGAGACCGAGGCCTACCACCAGGAAGAGCCCGCGTGCCACGCCTATGTCGGCGTGACCCCGCGGACCGGAATCCTGTTCGGGCCGCCGGGTCGCGCCTACGTGTACCGCTCCTACGGGATCCACGCGATGCTCAATGCGGTCTGCGAGCCGGAAGGGGTCGGCGCCGCCGTGCTGATCCGCGCGCTGCGGCCGGTCGCCGGGATCGAGCTGATGCGCGAGCGGCGGCTGCGCGGCGGCGCCCGCTCGCTTCGGCGATCAGGACCTCTGCTCGGGGCCGGGACGGCTCACGCAGGCGCTCGGCATCGAGCTGTCCGAGAACGGGTCCTCGCTGCAGGACGGGCCGATCGGGATCCTCGGGCGCGAGGGGCCGGCGCCGGAGCTGGTGACGGGGCCGCGGATCGGGATCACGAAGGCGGTCGAGCTGCCCTGGCGCTTCTACGCCGCGGGGGACCGGAACGTGTCGCGGCCGAGAGTCGCGCTCGGGAGTCCCTCGGGCCCGACGGGCTGAACGACGTCTCGAGCGCGAGGAGCGGCGGGGAGCGCGGGGACGGCGGCGGCGCCGTCGTGGCCCGAGGGCTGCTCGGTGGCGGCAGCGACCGCTCGATCGGGGGTGCGGGCACTCGAATCATCGCTGAGCCCGCAGCGGTCGCCGGCGCTCCGAACGTGACCCTCTCTATCTCTTCTGCTTCTAACCGCCCGCGCTGACGCCGCCCGTCGGCGACGGGGAGGGGGTCGCCGATTCGCTCGGCGGGCTGCCCGCGGCTGGCGGCGTTTCCTTCGCCGGCGCTTCCTTGCTCGGCGCGGCGGGGGCCGGGGTGGGGTGTTCGCTGCCGCCGGCGCTCGGTGTCGCCGCGCCTTCGCCGCCGGTCGCCGGTGTCTTCGTGCTCGAGCCGCCCGAGTGGGAGCTGGTCGTGGGGGTCGTCGGCGTGCCCGTCGCTTCTTCGCCTTCGCCTTCCGTGGCGCCGGTCTTGCCCTTGTGACCGGCCGCCGCAGCTTCGCCGCGGTTCTTGTCGATCTGCAGCGCCGAGGTCATGAAGTCGTGCCAGATCAGGGCCGGGAAGGTGCCGCCGAGCACCGGACCGCCCTGGAAGTCGTGTTCCATCGGGATCAGCTTGTTCGGGTAGCCGACCCATACGGCGACCGTGTACTTCGAGTCCCAGCCGACGAACCACGCGTCGCCGTAGTTGGACGTCGTGCCGGTCTTGCCGGCGGCGAACTGGCCGATCGCCGCGGCCTTGCCGGTCCCGTACTGGATCACGGTCTCGAGCATCTGCGTCTCGGTCTGGGCGATTTCCGGCGGCAGCACCCGCTTCAGCTGTACGACGTTCCGGTCGACGTGGTGGCCGTCGGGCAGCACGCGGCCCGGCGATTCGACTTCCTGGATGCCGACCGGGGCGCCGGCCAGGGCCATCGATCCCGTCACGCGCTCGCCGCCGTGCGCGATCGTCTCGTACGCGTGCGCCATGTCGATCGGCGTGACGCCTGTCGTGAGACCGCCGATCGTCATCGCCGGGTTCGTCGACACGGGCGTCGTGATGCCCATCCGGTGGGCGAGCAGGGCGATCTTTTCGGTGCCGACTTTGAGGCCGACTTCGGCGTAGATCGAGTTGTCCGAGAAGGCGGTCGCGCCGGTCAGGGTGTTGGAGCCCGAGTACGCGCCTTCGTCGTTGTGGACGACGAACCGTTCGTGGGTCTTCGGGTCGATGAACGTCTTGACCTTCGACGTCCACACCGATTCCGGGGAGATCCCGGCCTCGAGCGCTGCGGCGAGGTCGAACGCCTTGAACGACGAGCCCGGCTGGCGCTCGCCCTCGGTCGCGAGGTTGAACGACGATTCGTCGTAGTTGCGGCCGCCGACCATCGCCCGGACCTGCCCCGTCGAGTTTTCGATCGCGACGAGCGAGGCGGTCGGCCCGCCGGTGTAGGCGAGGTAGTTGTCGACCGCCTGTTCGGCGGCGTGCTGCAGTTCGAGGTCGAGCGTCGTGCGGACCTTCAGGCCGCCGTCGAAGGCGCGGGCCGCACCGTACCGTTCGATCACCTGCTGCTGCACCCAGCTGGCGAAGTAGCCGGTGTCGACGCCTTCGACGCTCGACACTCCGGGCGGCTGCACCTCGTGCGGGGCGGGCAGCGCCTGCTTGATGCTTTCTTCGTAGATCGGCCGGCTGATGTAGCCCTGCTGGAGCATCGCCTTCAGCACCGTGTCGCGGCGCATCAGGGCGTTCGCCGGATGCGTCGTGGGGTTGTATGCGGTCGGGTTCTGGATGATCCCGGCGAGCAGCGCGGCCTCCCATGGCTGCAGCTGCGCTACGCACAGTTCGTGGCCGGGCGTGCCGCAGCCGAGGTGGTTGACGTCGTGCCCGAAGTAGGTCTCCGCGGCCGCCTCGATCCCGTACGCGCCGTTGCCGAAGTAGATCGTGTTCAGGTAGGCGGTGATGATCTTGTCCTTCGTCCACTTGTGCGCGAGCTGGTAGGCGAGCGCCGCCTCCCGGAGCTTCTCGAAGATCGTGCGGTGCGACTGTGCCTGCAGGAAGTTCTTGATCAGCTGCTGCTCGATCGTCGAGGCCCCCTGCACGCTGCCTTTGTGCAGCACGTCCTGGACGAATGCGCGGGCGATGCCGCGGACGTCGACGCCGCTGTTCGAGTAGAAGCGCTTGTCCTCGATCGAGATCACCGCGTCCTTGACGAGGGACGGGATCTGAGTGGGCGTGAGGATCACGCGGTTCTGCTGGCTGAGCACGCCGATCGGGTGGCCGAGGTCGTCGAGCAGCTGCGAGCTCTGGGCGTTCTTGATCTCCGAGAAGCGTTCGAGCGACGGCAGATCGGAGGCGACCGAGACGAACAGCCCGAACACGAACGAGACGAGGCCGAGCAGCAGCACGGCGAGCAGGATCGCCGCCAGGCGCAGTCGCTTCAGACGTTTCTGCGGCGGCGGCGCCGGCGCGGGTGGTGGGTCGTGGGCGACGGTGACGCTCATCGGCGGCGGGCACGGCTTGGGCTTCGCGACGCGCCGGAGAGGCAGGCGGCGGTGCGAGCGCGGAGCCCGCGGGGCGGCACCTCAGGGGCCCCCCGCGCCGGCGAGAGTCTAGCATTGGACCTGATGCCCGAGGACACCTCCGAGGCGGCCAGGGAGGCCGCCGCCCTCGAGCGGAACGCCGTCGACTCGCTGCCCGCCGGAGCGCTCGCCGCGAAGCTCGCGAAGGCACGCTCGGAGCACCGGCCGCTGCGGGTCAAGTTCGGGATCGACCCGACCGCGCCTGACATCCACCTCGGTCACGCTGTGGTGCTCGGCAAGCTGCGGGAGTTCCAGGACGCGGGTCACCTGGTCGTGCTGATCATCGGCGACTACACCGCGCGCGTCGGCGATCCCTCCGGCCGCTCGACGCTCCGGCCGATGCTCAGCCGCGAGCAGATCGACGCGAACGCCGCCACCTTCCAGGCGCAGGCGCTGCGGATCCTCGACGGCGACCCGCGCAAGCTGGAGGTGCGCCACAACGGGCAGTGGCTCGACATGCCGATGGAGGACGTGCTGCGGCTCGTGCGGACGACGACCGCGGCGCAACTGCTCGAGCGGGAGGACTTCGCGAAACGCTGGTCCGCGCGGGAGCCGATCTCGATGCTCGAGCTCATGTACCCCCTGCTGCAGGGGTACGACTCCGTCGCGGTCGAGTCCGACGTGGAGCTGGGGGGAACGGATCAGAAGTTCAACCTGCTGCTCGCGCGGGACATCCAGCGCCACTACTCCGTGCCCGAGCAGGCGATCATGACGATGCCGATCCTCGTCGGCACCGACGGCAAACGGAAGATGTCGAAGTCGCTCGGGAACGAGATCGGGGTCACCGACGAGCCGGCGGAGATGTACGGCAAGACGATGGCGATCCCCGACAGCGCGATGGGGGAGTTCGAGCGGCTGCTGCTGGCGCCGCGCGCCGGGTCGGCGCGGCCGGCGCCTCCGGCCGGCCGGGAGCTGAGCGGCAGCTCGGCGCGGGACGCGAAGCGGGAGCTCGCGCACGCGCTCGTCTCGTGGCTGCACTCCCCCGAGGAGGCCGACGCCGCGGCGGCGGAGTTCGAGCGGGTCTTCTCGCAGGGGCAGCTCCCCGACGAGATCGAGGAGGCGGTCCTGCCGGATGAGGATCCGGTCAACCTGCCGGCGCTGATCGCGGACCTGTTCGGGCTGTCGCGCTCGGAGGCCCGGCGGCTGCTGGGCCAGGGCGGGGTCTCGGTGGGGGATCGGCAGCTGGGCGCAGAGGACCAGGAGCTGGGGGCGGAAGAGCTCGATGGGCAGGTGCTGCGCGTGGGGAAGCGGCGGTTCAGGCGGCTGCGGCGCGCGGGCTGAAGCGCTGCCGTTCGGGCAGGCTCGGCCGGAGGCCCGGGCGCGTCGGGAGGGCACGGCGCCGACTGCGCGGCCGGGAGCAGGATCGCCCGCGTCTCGCCGCGGCGGGAGCGCGAACGCGGCAGCTCGGCGCGGCGGGCCTGCACGCAGGGGACACCCGCCCGCCGGCTTCCGCCGCGCGAGCCGCTAACGTACGCGCAGCGCTGGGGCTGCCCGCGCGGATCGAGGGACGCCCGACGGCGGCTCAGGTCCGAGTCGGCTTCCAA
>CAWFQR010000002.1:0-1566315 GCA_963818035.1 uncultured Solirubrobacteraceae bacterium | reverse complement strand
AGCGGGATGATGTAGGGAGCGAGAGCTTCCGAGCAGTACCCGAGGGCCCGGCGAATGCCGGGCCCTCGGCGTTGGGTGACATGACCCCGGCGACGAGAGAAACACACCTTGATCGTCTGAAAACCTGGTTCTACGGTCGGCACCGTTGCGGTTGTGTGACTCGTGGAGAACCCGCTGCACTCGGCCGCACCTCATACGGCAACCAGAGGAAAGCGGAGGAATCATGACCATGCCCGACAGGCGATCGCGGTCGAGGCGACTCGCCCGATCCTCGATGTTGGTCCTAGCCGTCGCGGTGCTCTCGTCCGTGGCAATCGCAGCGACCGCGGTGGCGAAGTCGCCGACCGGCAAATACGCGGTGTTCGGGCAATGCCCGCGGTTCACCCCGGGTGTCTCGCGGTGTCTCTACGCGCAGACGAAAAGCGGTGAAGTGACGATCGGCAAGCAGACCGTTCCGATCACGAACACGATCGTGCTGCAGGGCGGCACGACGCGCGACGAAGAAACCGAAGCCGAAACGTTCGTCGGCGCAGTGAACGGCGAAACGCTGTCGAGGGCACCGCAGAACGTACCCGGCGGGCTCCTGGACCTCGTCGACTGCAGGGAAGTCGGCAATCCGCTGGTCCGGATCCCATGCGAACTGGTCTTCGAAAACGGGCTGACGGGCGTCAGCGCGACGACCGAACTCGCGAGGCCGGCGAGTGAGATCGGGATCGACACCAACGACTTGGTCAACGAAGAAGGGGTGGCCCTGTCGCTGCCGGTCAGGGTCAAGCTCGAAAACCCGCTCCTCGGTGGCGAATGCTACGTCGGCTCGAGCAGCAAGCCGGTGCTGCTGAACCTGACGAGCGGAACCACGAAACCGCCGGCGCCCAACAAGCCGATCAGCGGAAAATCGGGGTTCTTCAGGGTCGAAGAAGAAGCGAGCTTCATCGAAATCACGGAAAACACGCTGGTCGACAACTCGTTCTCGGCACCCGAAGCGACGGGCTGCGGCGGGATCTTCTCAGTCGTCCTCGACCCGATCATCGACGCCAAACTCGGCCTGCCGTCTGCGGCGGGGCACAACACGGCGATCGAGAACAACGTGATCCGACTGGCCACGGCGGCGGGGGTCGTCGAGAGCGAAAGATGAGGCGTTGCTGAGGCTCTGAGGGATCGTGGACGATCGCGGGGCCCCGAGGCAGGGGAGCTGTGTGCTGTGAGAGGGGTTGAGCGCCCGGAGGCGCTCGGCCCCTCTTTGCGTGGCGGCTGCCGAGGGGACGAAGGTGCAGCGGGGGTGCTCGGGCGGACGTCGGCGTAACGACGCTCGCCTGCGACCGACGGGGTGCTGTGCACGAGACGATCCGTACGGGCGCGAGATGCATCGCCGGCCGTCTCGCGGGGCCGCAACGGACCATGCCGGGTCGCTCATCTGCAAGTTCGCCCGGGGTGTTTCCGAGTACGTGCCTGATCATCCAGAAATGAGTTGAACGGCCGTTGCAGGGGAAACGCGACGGCATGCGCACCGCGGAGAGGAGCGAGCGCCCGAGAGGGCGCGTCGGCGTTTGACTTCGGCGAGTCGGGCGCGGCACGGTGATCGTGGCGCGCGGCGGAGTGAAGTCGGAGCCACCGGGCGCAGGCAGAAGCACGCAAAGCGCGCGGGAATGGACCTGCGCGCATGTGAACACGACGTGTCCCGAGAGGACACAGGAGGCATCACCATGACTCGCAAGTGGATCCTGATGCTCGGCGTGCTGGGCGCGCTGACCGTCAGCGCCGGCGCGTCCGCGCCGGCCTTCGCCGCGGAATGGAAAGTCGAAGCGAAACCGCTCTCCGGTCCGCACAAAGTCGCCGAAAGCACGACGACCCTCAAAAACTGGGTGCTCAAGACGAGCGGCGGCATCGAAATCACGTGCACGGCCGTGAAGCTGAAAAGCGCCGTGATCGAAGCGCCGAACAAGGGCAAAGGGCCCGGCCTCACGTTCGGAGGCTGCAAGGTGACGAGCGCGGAAAAAACCTGCGAAATCCCGGGCGAAACGATCACGACGAAAGAAGTGACGACGGCCACGGTCGAAAGCGGGACCAACGACGCCACGACGTTCACCCCGACCGTCGAAGAAGAAGGCAGAAAAGTGTTCACGACGATCGTGATCAAAAGCAAGCCGGAACAGGTCTGTGGCGTCGCCAAATCCGCGAAGGTGACGGGCACGGCGACCGGGGACACGGTCAAATCGGAAGCCGAAAAAGAACAGAAGAAGCACAAGCTCGCCTTCACGGGCTCGTCGGGCAGCGCGCTGAAACTCGGCTCGGAAACCGCGACGTTCACCGGCGAAGGCGAACTCGCTCTGGAACCCGAAGAAAACTGGTCGTTCCGGTAGGACACTGCGGACCAAGGTGCCGATGACGCCTTGTCCGCGATCGGGTGGCCGGCAGGATCTGACGTAGAGACACGCGGCTGCCGGCATTGAGGGTGGGGCCGCGAGGCTCCGCCCTCGGTGCTCCACCAGGGCCGCCGCTCCTTGCTGTGCCTGCTCGGCGGGGGCGCGCAGGAGTGGGAAACAGTGATTGAAGGCCCCTGCGTCTCGGACGTATGGTGCGCAGGCGTCCTGAGGAGAGAGGGCGTGTCACCCGAGGTCGCACCCGCGGCCTCGACGACGGCAGACGCGAACCCCGAGAGAGGAGGTGACGGCGCATGCGGCGCAGAGCGGGCGGGCGGCGCACCTCTACCGCTGTCGTCGTCAGAGGTTTCCGCCTCATGGCGCTGATCGCCGCGGCGCTGCTCTGGCTTCCGGCCGTCGGCCACGCCGCCGCAGACGCGAACGAACCCAGCTGCGTGAACGAAACGGCCGTGGGATTCCGTTCGACGCTCCCCGACTGCCGAGCTTACGAGATGGTGAGTCCCCCCTACAAGGACGGCTTCTCGATCCAAGGAGGCCCCACCCTCTCAGAAGGATCCGCCGGCGGCGCGCCGTTGGTCGCCGCAGGCTCCCTGGGCGCCTTCGCCGGCGGGCCGGACATCATCACCGTTGGCAACGACTATGAGTTCGAGAGGACGGAAGCCGGATGGCAAACCGCCCCTCTCGAGCCGCAGCCCGAACAGTTCTACGTCGTTCCCGGGGTCGCTCCATCGGACGAACGGGGCCGCTTGGCCATCAGCGAAGACGGCGCCGCGCTGTTCGTGTTGCACACGCCGTTGGAATCGGCCTATGCCGCGAACCTCTACCGGCGCGAAGCCGATGGGGCCTTCCAGGAGATCGGGCCGATGCTGCCGCAGAGCGCTGTGCCCGCTGGGCCGACGGGGCTCAGGTCATTCACCGCCACATTCGCGGAGGACCTGCATTTCGCTGGTGCGTCGCCAGGGTTGAACCGTGTGATGTTCTACACGGGCGCCGGCGAAGAGCTTCCCGAAGGGGTCGCGACGAACCTCTGGCCAGGAGACGCCACCGTGCTCGGTTCGGACCGATTCTCGTTGTACGAATACCCCGGGATCGGACACAGCGATCCGCCGCGGCTGGTGGGAGTCGACTCAGCAGGGCGCCAGGTGAGCCAGTGCGGCGCGACGCTGGGTGGCCCCCCGGCGCGGCAGGGAAACACCGACAACGCGATCTCGGCCGACGGACAGACTGTGTTCTTCACGGCCCTCAAGGGCGGTTGCACCGGACACAACGAACTCGGCGAACCGCTGACCGGCACGGGGCCGGCATCGGATCAGCTGTTCGCGCGATCCGGCAGCGAATCCACATCGATCTCCGTTCCAACGAGCGAATGCGGCGTGCCCTGCGAAGGCCTGCCGGCCGCTGACGCCAACTTCGAAGGCGCCTCACAGAGCGGAGACATCGCGGTCTTCAGCTCGACCGAGAAGCTCCTGCCCGAAGCGGTCGAGGACAGCGGGGAGCACGAAAGCGGTGGCGAACTCCTTCCCGACGACGCCGTGGAAAACGGCGGATGCCGCACGGCGAGCGCCGACGGCGGTTGCAACCTCTACGGTTACGACAAGGCCGCGCCCGCCGGGCACCGGCTGTTCCTCGTGTCGACGGGTGCGAACGGGGGGGCGCACGTCCAGGGTGTCGCGGGGATGAGCGCCGACGGGTCACGGGTCTTCTTCGTCGCCACGGCCAAGCTGAGCGGAGCGAACCGGGAAGGCAGAGCACCGGTCGACGGTGGCGAGAACCTCTACGTCTACACCCGTCGCTGCGCGGACGCGGAACCCGATTGCGCCTCGCCGGCGACGAGCGTCGTGTTCGTCGCCACGCTGAGCGAAAGCGACCAGAGCCAATGGAGCCAGACAGGGGAAGCGCCGATGGACGTTACGCCCGATGGGGACTATCTCGTCTTCACGAGCAGAGCCGACATCACACCGGATGACACGAGCACGGTACGCCAGGTCTTCCGCTATGACGCGGACAGCGCGACGCTGGTGAGGGTCTCGATCGGCAACGATGGGTTCAACGACGACGGAAACACGACCACTCCTGGGCTCGGCGCCGGTATCCAGGGCCCCTCATTTTCCGGTGCGCTCGAACCCGGTGTCGATCCTCATCCCTCCGTCTCCGGAGACGGCTCGATCGTGGTGTTCGACAGTCCGCTCGCCCTCACGCCGGGCGCGCTGGAAGCGCGCTCGGAACTCAATCCGCTCGGCGAAACGACCTACGCGAAAAACGTGTACGAGTACGAGGACGGCCATGTCTACCTGATCTCGGACGGCCGCTCCGCGACGGGCGTTCCTCTCGCGTTCCTCGGCTCGCTTCTGATCGGCGTGAGCGACGACGGCAGGGACGTCTTCTTCCGCACCTACGGATCTCTGCTGCCCCAGGACACGGACTCGCTCGTCGACATCTACGACGCCCGGGCGGGCGGCGGGTTCCCGGGGCCTGTAGGCGCATCGGGAGCCTGTGAAGGCAGCGCGTGTCAGGACCCGGTCGCGGCGGGCTCGAGCCTGCCCGAAGCGGGAAGCATCGGGCAGCAGCCGGGGGGGAACCTGGCGTCTGCCGGCGCCTCGCCGCGGAGGCCCGAGACGAACGCTCAGCGGCTGGCCGCGGCGTTGCGCGTCTGCAGGAGCAAGAAGCACAGAAGACCGCGCTCCGCCTGCGAACAGACCGCCCGGCGACGGTACCTGACCAAGCATGGGGCCCCGAAGAAGAAGGCAAGGTCGAAGAAGAGGTGATCAAGGTGAGACTGTTCTGTCTCGCACTCGTCTCGGCGGCGTTCGCTGCTGCGGCCCCGTGTGACGCGGTCGCCCTCACGCCGCTCCCGGCGTGGTCGCTGCGCGCGCTCGCGACGCCGACGCAGGTCTCGCCGTCGAAGGGCGGCAATGTCGTCGTCCTGGCCGTCAACGCGGGCTCCTCGGCGACCGCGGAAGGACCGATCACGCTGACCGACAGGGTCCCGGGCGGCCTCGGGATCGAAATAGCCTCGGCGACGCTGGAACGGACGCCGATCCCCAACGAACCCGTCGGGGAATGCACGGTGACGGCAGAGGTCGCGAGATGCATATACACCGGGCAACCGCTTAAACCTCATGACACGGATGGCCTGCAGATGAGCGTCAGCCTTATCGCGACGGCGAGCGCCGGCAGCGCCACGAGCACCGCAACCGTCAGCGGAGGAGGCGCCGCGGAACAGACGACGACCACCACGGTCGCGGTCGGCGAAGCCACCGGCTTCGGGTTGCAGGACTTCGTGTTCGAAGACGACGACTCCCACGGTCTGGCGGAGACGCAGGCGGGGTCCCATCCGTACTCCGTGACGGTGGGCCTTGACCTGAACAGCATCTGGAACCCGGAACCGTTCTCAACCACCCTGGTGCCGGCGGAGGCCGCCAAGAGCGTCGTCACCGAACTCCCGCTCGGTTTGATCGGCAACCCCCAATCGGCCGCGAAGTGCCCGCAGTATCTGCTTCGCAAGGAAAACGGGATTCACTGCCCTGCCGCAAGCGTCGTCGGGTCCGTGCTGTTCAGCGGGGCGGCTCTGGCGTACCGCTACTCGAAACCACATCGTGAAGAAGAACTCGAACCGTCGCCGATCTTCGACGTCGTCCCGGAGAAGGGCTATCCGGCCGAGTTCGCGTTCAACGTGTTCGGCGAAACGGCGTTCATCTACGCGACTGTCAACCACGACCGCAACGGCTACGTCGTCAAGGCGACGGTCCCGGCGGTCCCGACGGCGGCCGTGATCAGGGGGGTCGAGCTGACGTTCTTCGGCGACCCTGCCCAGGAAGACGGCGAAGCCACGCCATCCGCGGCGCTGTTCACGAACCCCACCAACTGCAGCTCGCCGGGCGAGGCGACGATGGAAGTCGACTCGTGGCTCGAACCACACGACGTCGTCGCCGCGCACCAGAGCCTGCCGGTCGCGACCGGCTGCAACCTGCTCCAGTTCAACCCAAGACTGAACGTGACACCGGAAACCACGAAGGCCGATACCCCCACGGGCGTGAGGGTCGATCTGCAGGTGCCGCAGAACGAAGATCCCGAAGGCCTCGCGCCGCCGGATGTCAAGGAGGCGACCGTGACCTTCCCGGCCGGGCTCACGCTGTCACCGCCCGCCGCCAACGGGCTGCGGGGATGCCGAGAATCGGGCCCCGAAGGGATCAACCTCTATGCCGAAGCGCCGATCAACCCGGGAGAACCGGAAGGTCTACGGAGGCTCGTGCCCGGCAGCTGCCCTGCGGCCTCGCGCATCGGCAAGGTCAAGATCGCGACCCCCGTACTGACCGAACCGCTCGAAGGGAGCGTCTACCTCGCGGAGCCGAGATGCGGCGGCGCGGCACAGCCCGGATGCACCGAAGCGGATGCGGCCGACGGCGACCTGTTCGGGATCTACATCGAAGCCGAAGGCTCGGGGGTCAACATCAAGCTCCCGGGCAAGGTCACGGTCGACCCGGCCACCGGCCAGGTCACGACGACGGTCAGCGAAGCGCCCCAGCTGCCCTTCAGCGATTTCGAGCTGACGCTGACCGGCGGCCCGTACGCGCCGCTGGCGAACCCGCAGACGTGCGGCGCCGCACGAACCCTCGGCGAAGTCGTCCCCTGGAGCACGCCGGAAACGGCGACGGCGTTCCCCGTCACCGAGTTCGACGTCGACGCCGACGGGGCTGACGGCGGCTGTCCCGCGACGACGCCCTTCAGCCCGTCGCTGACAGCGGGCGTGACCGAACCGAGAGCCGCGGCGTCGACAAGCTTCACGTTGACCGTCGCGCGCGGCGACGGGCAGCAGAACCTCGGCCGGATCTCCTCCGTCCTACCCGCGGGGCTCGTCGGCATGATCTCGCAGGTGCCGCTGTGCGAGGAACCGCAGGCCGCCGCGGGCACCTGCGCCGCGTCCTCCCAGATCGGCACGGCGAGCGTCGCCTCGGGGTCGGGTCCCGACCCCCTGTGGCTCGGCGGCAGGGTGTACCTGACGTCGGGCTTCGACGGCGCGCCGTTCGGAATGGACTTCGTGGTGCCGGCCGTGGCCGGGCCCTTCAACCTCGGGAACGTCGTCGTGCGCGCCGCGGTGAGCGTCGATCGCAACACCGGCGTGGTCAGCGTCGCCAGCGCGCCGCTGCCGCAGAAAATCGACGGCGTGCCCTTCCGGCTGAAATCCCTGAACGTCGACATCGACCGGCCCGGGTTCATCCGGACGCCGACGAACTGCTCGGCGATGAGCGTGCAGGCGACGATCTCGTCAGCCGACGGCGCAGCGGTGCACGACGCGAGCCCGTTCGCGGTCGGAGGCTGCGCGAGCCTGCCCTTCAAGCCGTCGTTCGCGGCTGCGACGAGCGCGAAGGTCAGCCGCCTGAACGGCACGAGCCTGAAGGTCACCGTCGGGTTCCCTTCGGGCGCTCAGGCCAACATCGCGTCGGTCAAGGTCGTGCTGCCGAAGCAGCTGCCCTCGCGTGACTCGACGCTGAAGCTCGCCTGCCGGCAGGCGACGTTCGAAGCCGACCCGGCCGCCTGCCCCAAGGGCTCGGTCGTCGGCACGGCGATCGCCCACACTCCCGTGCTCCCGGTTCCCCTGACCGGCTCGGCCTACTTCGTCTCGCACGGATCGGAAGCGTTCCCGGACCTCGTTCTCGTCCTGACAGGCGACGGCGTCCGCATCGACCTGACAGGCAAAACGTTCATTCACAAGGGGATAACGAGCTCGACGTTCGCCACGGTGCCGGACGTGCCAGTGAGCTCCTTCGCGCTGATGCTGCCCGCGGGTCCGCACTCCGCGCTCGGTGGTTTCGGGAACCTCTGCAAGGGCGCGCTACGGATGCCGACGAAGATCGTCGGGCAGAACGGGGCGATCGTCGAGCAGGACACGACGATCAAGGTCAGCAGCTGCCCGAGGAAGGTCACGAAGAGGAAGCAGGTTCGAAAGGCGAGACGCCGACGCTGACCCGCGCCACGTTCCGGCCGACGGATTTGACCGGCGAGCCGGAGTCCGCGAGGAGTCCCGAGCGGCGCCGGACCCTCGCCGCTCAGCCCACCGCAGCGTCCTCCCGCGGACCCTCGCCGCTCAGCCCACCGCCGCGACCTCCCGCGGCCCCTCGCCCACGTACTTCGCCGTCGGCCGGATCAGCTTCGCCTCGCGCTTCTGCTCGAGCACGTGCGCCGACCACCCGGCCACCCGTGCGCAAGTGAACATCGGCGTGAACAGGTCGGCCGGCACTTCGGCCAGATCGAGGACAACGGCCGACCAGAACTCGACGTTCGTCGCGAGCACCCGGTCGGGCCGGCGCGCCTGCAGCTCCGCGAGCGCGGCCTTCTCGAGCGCCTCGGCCGCCTCGAAGCGCGGTGAGCCGAGTTCGCGACAGGTCCGCCGCAGAACCCGGGCGCGCGGGTCTTCGGCTCGGTAGACGCGGTGCCCGAAGCCCATCAGCCGCTCGCCGCGGTCGAGCGCGTCCGACACCCACTTCTCCGCGTCGCCCATCTGTTCGACCTCCTCGAGCATCTTCAGCACGCGCGAGGGGGCGCCGCCGTGGAGCGGCCCGGACAGCGCGCCGACCGCGCCCGACAGCGCGGCGGCGACGTCGGCGCCGGTCGAGGCGATCACGCGCGCCGTGAACGTCGAGGCGTTCATGCCGTGCTCGGCCGCCGAGATCCAGTACGCGTCGATCGCCTTGACGTGGTCCGGGTTCGCCTCGCCGCGCCAGCGGATCAGGAAGCGCTCGGGGATCGTCTTGCCCTGATCGATCTCCGGCTGGGGTACGGGCGGCTGCCCGACGCCGCGGGCGGACTGCGCGACGAACGACAGCGCCATCACCGAGGAGCGGGCGAGGTTGTCCCTGGCCTCCTCGTCGGTGATGTCGATCAGCTGGCCGAAGCCCCACTCCGGGGCGAGCATCGCCAGCGCCGACTGCACGTCGACGCGGTGGTCGCCGGAGCGAACGGTCAGCGCGTGCGGTTCGGCCGGCGGCAGGCCGGGACGGAACTTTCCGTCGACCAGCAGCCCCCACACCTGCTCGTAGGGGACCTGCCCGACCAGGTTCTCGATATCAACGCCGCGATAGCGCAGCGCACCGCCCTCTTTGTCGGGCTCGGCGATCTCGGTGGCGAAGGCGACGACGCCTTCCAGGCCGGATTGGACCTCGGGGGACTGAACCGCGCTCATGGCACTCGCTTTCTGGGCTTGATGTCATTATCGGGCCCGCCCGCCCGCTGCCTTGTGGGCAGGCCCATATCGTCGCAGGAATGGCCTCGCGAGTAGGGTGGGGCACGACACGGCTGCCGCGCCGGGCGCGTGCAGCAGGGCCGGTCGAGACCCCGAGGAGGGCCGATGTCCGACAGCGATCTGATGTTCCGCGGCGCCGTCGAGCTGGCGGCGATGGTGCGCTCCGGAGAGATCTCGGCGCGTGAGCTGACCGAGCTCTCGCTCGAGCGGATCGAGGAGCACAACCCGTCCCTGAACGCGTTCGTGGAGGTCGACTCCGAGCGGGCGCTGCAGACCGCCGATCGCATCGCCCCCGGTGACGAGCGCCCGTTCGCGGGCGTGCCCGTCGCCGTCAAGAACAACCGGCCGGTCGCGGGCCTGCGGCTGACCTACGGCTGCGCGCTGATGGAGCGCTACGTCTGCGACTACGACCACAACGTCACCCGCCGCCTCCGCGACGCCGGCTTCGTGATCGTCGGCACGACGACGCTGCCCGAGTACGGGATCCTCCCCGTCAGCGAGGCTCGCATCTTCGGTCCGACCCGCAATCCGTGGGACCTCGAGCGGACCCCCGGGGGCTCCTCGGGGGGCGCGGCGGCGGCCGTCGCGGCCGGCCTCGTCCCGGTCGCCCACGGCAACGACGGCGGCGGCTCGATCCGGATCCCGGCGGCCTGCTGCGGTCTCGTCGGCCTGAAGCCCGCCCGCGGGCGCATCTCGGTCGCGCCCGAGCTCGGCGACTCCTCGCTCGGCATCGACGGGATGCTGACGCGGACCGTCGCGGACAGCGCGGCGCTGCTCGACGTGCTCGCCGGCTACGAGCCGGGCGACGCGACCTGGGCGCCGCCCCCGGCGCGCCCCTTCGCCGACGCGGCGACGGCCGACCCCGGGCGGATGCGCATCGCCTACTCCAAGCAGACGCCCTCGCCCGACGCGACGCTCGACCCGATCGCCGCGCGCGGCGCCGACGAGGCGATGGAGCTGCTGCGATCGCTCGGGCACGACGTCGTCGAGATCGACCCGCCCTGGCGCCAGGACGGGCTCTCGGAGCTGTTCGGGATGGTCTTCTCCTCGCAGATCGCGCTCTCGATCGGCTACTCGGCGAACGTCTCCGGCAAGGGCCCCGAGGGCGTCGAGGCGTCGGACATGGAGCCGATGAGCTGGGCGATCTTCTCGATGATCCGCAAGCTCGGCACGCTCCAGCAGCAGGCCGCTGTCGTGCAGCTGCAGGCCTACGCGCGCAGGCTCGTCGCCTGGCAGGCGGACTACGACGCCCTGCTGACGCCCGCGCTGGCCGAGCGTCCGCTCCCGCTCGGCACGCTCGACACCGCCGCCGAGGACCCGATGTCGACGTTCACCCGCTCGGGCCTGTTCACTCCCTACACACCCGTCTTCAACGCGACGGGCCAGCCGGCGATCTCGCTGCCCCTCTACGAGGGCGAGGACGGGCTGCCGCTCGGCGTCCAGATCGTCGGGCGCCCCGCCGGGGAGGAGCGCCTGCTGGCGCTGGCCACGCAGCTCGAGGCGGCCCAGCCCTGGGCGGCGAGGCGTCCGCCCGTCGCCGTCTCGGGCTGAGAGCGGACCGCGCGGCACGAGCGCTCATCCGCTCGGCGGCGCTTGGCCGTCAGGCGGACCTCACGCGACGCCGACGGGCGCCGGATGACTCGACGCCGCCCCGAGCACCGCCGCCATCCGCTGCGGGCGTACGCCCAGCTCCTCGACGTCGGCGCTCCCCCGCTCGGAGAGCATCGAGACCTCCATCAGCTCCGCCTCGTCCCACGTCGCGAAGGCGCGCGGTCCCATCGCCCGCTCGAGCAGCCTCAGGCCCCTCGAGACGAGCGGTGTCGGGACGTGCACCAGCGGCCGGGAGCGTCCGATCGCGCCGAGCACCGTGCGGACGATCTCCGTGTGGCTCAGCGTCTCGGGGCCCGCCAGCTCGTAGCGCCGTCGCTGGGTGGGGTCGCCGTCGCGCAACGCTGCGAGCACGCAGTCGGCGGCGTCCTCGGCCCACAGCGGCTGGAAGCGCGCGCGTCCGCGCCCCGAGACCGGCATCGCCGGCAGCAGCGCCATCCGTTCCAGCAGCCGCATCCACGGGTCGCCCGGCGCGTAGATGATCGAGGGGGCGAAGACGATCGACTGCAGGTCGGCCTCGGCGACCGCCTGCTCGGCGAGCGCCTTCGCGCGCAGGCAGCGGGTGCGGTTGTGCGTCGAGGCGCCGAGCGCGGAGAAGAACACGAACCGCTCGACGCCCTGGCGCTCGGCGGCCTCGACCATCCGCCAGGTCGCGATCCCGTCGAGCTCCTCGATCGAGCCGTGTGGCTGGTCGCGGATCGCCGCGGCGAGGTGGACGACGGTGTCGACGCCGCGCAGCGCGTTGCGGAACGAGGGCGGGTCGGCGAGGTCCCCGAGCGCGATCTGGACGCGCACCCGCTGGGTTCCGAGCCGCCGCGGGTCCCGCACGAGGCAGCGCACCTGCGTGCCTTCGGCGAGCAGGCGGCGCAGCAGGTTGGACCCCACCACGCCGGTCGCACCGGTGAGCAGCAGCATGATCCGTACAATATGCAGCTCTCGCCGAGGGCGAGCCCCCCGCAAACCGACGGAGAAAGAAGCGAATGGCCTACGTGATCGCCGAGCCGTGCATCGGCACCAAGGACAACTCCTGTGTCGAGGTGTGCCCCGTGGACTGCATCCACCCGACGCCCGACGAGCCCGGATACGACGCGGCCGAGATGCTCTACATCGACCCCGAGGAGTGCATCGACTGCGACGCCTGCGTCGAGGCCTGCCCTGTGGACGCCTGCTTCGCAGAGGACCAGCTGCCCGACGAGTGGGCGAAGTACACGCAGATCAACGCGGACTACTTCCGCAGCGGCGGGGCCGCGGCGGCCGGCTAGGGCATCGTTCCTGAAGCCGCCGCTCGAGCGGCGGCTTCGGTGACGCGCGCGCGGCCGCCCCGTCTCCGTGAGGCCGGCGTCTGCGTAGGGGCAGCTCCTCGTCGCGAGCGGGCGCGCCGGCCGCCGCACGCCGGCGTCCGGAGGCGGTCGCCGGGTCGATGGCACACTGGGCGGATGCGCCTCGGGCTGCTCTGCACCGCGAACGTCGACAGCTCCCAGGCCGTTCGCGACTATGTCGAGTTCAACGTCGAGGCGGAGGCGCTGGGGTTCTCCTCGACGTTCCTGGTCGAGCATCACTTCAGCGGCTTCAACCAGGTCGCGGCGACGCTGATGCTGCAGACGCTCGTCGCATCGCGGACGTCGACGTTGCGTTTGGGCACCGGGGTCATGGTCCTGCCCTGGCACAACCCCGTCCTGCTCGCCGAGCAGGCCGCGACCTTGGACGTGCTCTCGGACGGTCGTCTCGACCTCGGCGTCGGGAAGGGGTATCGCCACTCCGAGTTTCGAGGCTTCGGCATCGATCAGAGCGAGGCAGGCGCCCGCTTCGAGGAGTCGCTCGGCGTGCTCCGGCGGGCCTGGACCTCGCGGGACCGGTTCTCACATCACGGCCGCTTCTGGAGCTTCGAGGAGATCGTCGTGGAGCCGGCGCCCCTCCAGTCGCCCGATACTAACTATCTCAGTCAAGAGGCGATCGCCCGGCAGGCCGCACCCTTCCGGGGGGCCCGCGGACCGCGGGTCAGGCGACGGCGGCGGCGCCGGTCGTCTCGCCGGTGCCCGACGCGTCGACCAGCGTGTCGCCCTCGGGCGAGCGCAGGTACAGCACCGAGCGGGCCACGCGGCGCCCGCACACGAGCCCCGCGTCGCGGAGCACGGTCAGGTGCTGGGAGACGCCGCCCGGCGTGAGCCCCATCTCGCCGGCGAGTTCGGTCGTCGTGCGGGGCGAGTCGAGCGCCGTCAGCAGCGTCGCCCGGGTGCGGCCGACGAGCCGCTCGAGCGCGTCCGGCGCGCCGCTCTCCTCGGGGCTCCAGAGCATCCCGATCCCGCGCGCGGGGTAGGCCAGGGTCGGCTGCCACGGCTCGAGCGTGAGGATCGTCACCTTCGGCCAGACGAACACGCTCGGCACCAGCAGCAGCCCGCGCTCGTCGAGGTCGAGGTCCTCCTCGCACTCGCCGCAGTCGATCCGCAGCACGCCGTCGTTCCAGCTCACGCCCGGGTCGAGGTCGCAGAACAACCGCGCCGTGCCGCCGTCGGCGATCTGCCGCGAGCGATACAGGACGTCGTGCTCGAGCAGCGAGCGCACGCGGGGCCAGTGGGCGGCATGCGTGCGCTCCCAGTACTCCCGCATCAGCTCGGCGAGCCCTCTGATCGACCGCTTCGGGTCGCTGACGAACGGCTCGAGGACCCTCGGCAGCCGCGCGCCGCGATAGGCGTAGCGGACCTCCGCGGCGATCTGCGAGGCGGGCGTCGAGATCATCGTCGCGAGCTCGTCCTCGAACTCGACGAGCGGGCTGCTCGGCGGCGGGTTGACGAAGTCCGGGTTGTAGGACGGTGCGCTCTGCAGCGCGAACAGCGGCGACAGGTCGAGGTCCGCGACCGCGGGCAGCGCCCGCTCGACCCACGGCAGGTGCAGCGCTGCGCTCGCCGGGTCTTTCAGTGCCTGGATGCTGCGCGTCATCTCGAACATCGGCGAGATCGCGAAGCGCACCCTGGTCAGGGCCTCGGTGTGGAAGCGGGCGAGGATCATCGGTGCTCCCCGGATGATCGGCGTGTTGCTGAAGCGTGATGAACCATTTAGTCCAGTCTAAATGTGTTAGAGCGCGAACCGAACCCCCCGACAATGGGTGCATGGTCATCAGCAATCACATAGCAACAGCGCTCGCCGCCGAGCGTCAGCGTGACCTGCGTGCCTCCTACCGCCGCGGGTGGCGTCTTCCCATTCTGTTCGGCCGGCGTGCCGCGGAGCTCGAGCCCGTCCCGCCGGTGGCCCCCGCCGCCGGCGGCGACGGGCCGGGCCCGTCCGCCCCGGCTCCCGCCAGGATCGCCCGGCACGGTGCCGGGCGGGTGCGGGCGCACCGCGTGCCCGCCGAGGCCGAGCACGCTCGCGCGAGGCGCCGCGAGCGGGCCGGCGTCCAGTGACCCGAGCCAGAAGCTCGGCGGCGTTTCCCGGCGCCTGACCGCGCCGAATCCTCACGTACCACCGGTGCGCAGCGGCTCGCCGTCGAACGACGGACGCGACCATACGCTCGGCGAGACCAGGCGCCCGACTCCTGACCCGAATCTCCGGCGTCAACCGCCCAGCGGCGTGGCGCCGGCCCTGCGTCCCATCATCGGCGGCGCGTTCGCGTAGGAGGGGTGCATGACGTCGAAGATCTCGACGCCGCCGACCTTCTCCGCGAGCAGCGCGCGCAGCCGGGCGGAGTCGAACTCGTGTGACTGCGGCGCCACCGGGTTGACCGTCAGCGCGCGCAGGTCGATCGGACGCGAGACGAGCAGCTCGATGCCGGCTCGCGCATAGAACTCGGGCCCGTGCGCGGTGAGGAACACGCGCGTCGGGTCCGATGCAAGCACCCGCAGCGGCGTTCGGCCCCGGCGCACGAACGGCACGAGCTTCGACAGGAACGCCTCCGGGACGGCCCCCGCGAGCACGAGCCAGCGCGGCGCTGAGCCTTCGCGGAGAACGCGGTCGATCGCGGGCTGCTCCGCGGTCAGCGCGAACCGCGGCGGGAGCGGACGCTCGGTTGCGCTCTCGTCGAGCACGAAGCTCGCTGCCGGATCCCGCCTCGAGAGCTCGGCGACGCGGCGCTCCTCGGGCGTGCCGGGCGAGAGGCCCGGCAGGCGCACGAGCGCGATCGCGTCGGACGTGCGCTGCACGACCTCGTCCAGATCCTCGCTCAGCACCGCCCCGGTCGAGACGATCAGCGCGTCGGCGACGTCCGGCGAGGACGCGGCGCGGCGGTCGATCGCGCCGTCGATCAGGACCTGCTCCGCCCCGTTCGCGAGCATCGTGTCGGCGACGCGGCGGGCGTCCGCGGCCGCCGACGGGCCCGCCACCTCGATCGTGCCCGCGCCCTTCAGCCGCGCCAGCAGCACCTCGCCGAGCGGCGTGCGGATCCCCGTCCGCTCGAGCAGCTCGTGGGGCAGCCCGCTGTCGCGCAGCAGCGCGTCCGTTGTCGCGACCAGCGCGCCTGCGCCGAGCCGCACCGGCGGCTTGGCGATGCGGAAGTCGATCACGTCGTGCTCCTCGCCGTCGCGGCCGACCGAGGTGACGCCGACCGTGCGCCCTGCGGCGGCGCACTCCGCGAGCAGCGCCGCGAGCGCGACCGTCTTGCCGGTGTTCTTCGCGAGCCCGACCAGCGCCACGCGCGGCGCGCCGGCGGTCAGCTCAGCGAGCGTCGCCAACGCGGAGGACCGTGTCGGGAACGCGGTCGCCCGATTCGCGCGCGGCCAGCTCACGGGCGATGAAGGTCGCGAGGTGGTGGGGGTAGGTTCCCTTCGAGAACCCGGCGTCGTAGCCGAGCTCCTTGGCGAGCTCGTTCGACACGCGCGGGCCCCCGCACGCGAGGATCAGGCTGCTCCGCCTCCCCTCCGCCTCGACCATCTCGACCAGCTCCGTCAGGTTCGCGACGTGCAGGTTCTGCTGGGTCACGGTCTGGGAGACGAGGATCGCGTCGGCGCCGACCTCGATCGCCTTGCTGAGCAGCACCCCGTTCGGCACCTGGCTGCCGAGGTTGTGCGTCTCGAACCAGTGGTAGCCCTCGAGCCCGTGGTGGCCGTGGTAGCCCTTCAGGTTGAGCATCGCGTCGATCCCGACGCTGTGCGTGTCCGAGCCGGTGCTCGCGCCGACGACGACGATCTTGCGGCCGAGCGTCCGCTCGACGAACCGCTCGATCTCGTCCTCGCTCATGTACTCGATGTCGAAGCCCTCGCCCTGCAGCGCGGCGAAGTCGACGGTGCGCACGCAGCGCCCGTACATCACGAAGTACGTGTACCCCTCGGTCAGCTCCTCGTAGTGGACCACCTCGGGCTCCTCGAACCCCATCCCCGCGGCCAGCTCCATCGCCGCCTTGCGCGCGGCGAGCGAATACGGGACCGGGAGCGTGAAGCTCATCTGCACGAGGCCGTCGCCGAGGTGGTCGGCGTACGGGCGAACCGCGGTGAGGTCGACCTCCTTAGGCATGGACGGGCTGCCCCATCAGCTCGACGAGCGGGTTGAAGTAGCCCTCTCCGGTGGTGACGATCCCGTCGATCCCGCGACCCTCGTCGATGCGGCGGCTGACGTCCCCGAAGGTCGCCTGCTCGATCGCCGCGAACAGCCCCTGCTCGGCGATCCGCTCGAGCAGCTCGTGGGCGCCCGCGAGCACCTCGCGCGCCCGCGACTGGATGATCCCGCCGGGCTTGAACTCGATCTCCTCGCCGAGGTCGCGAGCCGAGTTGAACACGTAGTCGACGTTCTGCAGCCCGAGCACGCGGTCGTGGACGTGGGGCGTGTGGATCCCCTCGGTCGGCACCCCGATCGTCTGGATGCCCTGGCCGGTCGCGATCGTCACGAGGTTGAACAGCGTGTCGGCCGCGTGGGTGCGGAACAGGTTCCCGTCCATGTGCCGGGTCGGCGGCATGTACTTGACGGGGCAGTCCGGGAACAGCTCGCGCGTCAGCTGCGCCTGGGCGAGCTCGAGCAGGAAGCCGTTCGTCACCGGCACGTCGATCTCGAACGCGTCGCCGAGCCCGATCTGGGCATCCGGCACCCCCGAGTCGCGGGCCAGCTGGTGGTTGATGAACTGCGACGCGGTCACCGAGGGCGCCGCCTCGACGCCGTCGGCGGTGCGCAGGTAGTTGTCCTCGCCGGTGTTGATCGTGACGCCGAACCAGCCGTTGATCATCCGCGAGACGCGCTGGTCGATCAGCCCGCGGACGATGTTGATGTCGCGGTAGAGGATCCCGTAGAGGGCGTCGTTGACCATGTTGTCGAAGCCCTCGAGCGCGCCCATCGCGGCGATCTCCGACATGCACAGCCCCGAGCAGAAGCTCGACAGGCGGATGTAGCGGCCGTGGTCCTCGGACCACTCGTCCATCGCCTCGCGCATGATCCGGAAGTTCGCCTGCGTCGCGAAGGTCCCGCCGTAGCCCTCCGTCGTCGGCCCGTAGGGCACGTAGTCGAGCAGCGACTGGGCGGTCGAGCGGATCACCGCGATGATGTCGCCGCCGGCCTGCGCGACGGCCTTCGCATGGGTCACGTCCTCGTACACGTCGCCGGTCGCGGTCAGCACGTAGCGGAGCGTGGGCCGTCGCTCGGTCTCGCCGAGTCGCTCGCGCATCGCCGCGCGCTCCTCGAAGCGCTGCGCGATCTCGGAGAGGCGCGAGCGGGTCTCGCCGATCACGCGCTCGCGCACCTGGCCGTCGTCGGCCTGCTCGAGCCCGGTCAGGTCCAGCACGCCCGAGCTGACCGCCTCGGCCAGCTGCTGCGGCGAGGAGCCGGTCTGGATCATCGCGTTGCCGAGCCAGTACGCGATCCCGCGCCCGAGGCCGCCGCGCTCGTGGACGTGGTCGACGAGCACGTTCGGCAGCGGCACCTCGAGCTCGTCGGCGCCGTCGACGCCGAGCAGGCGCGTGATGCTGCGCTCGACCGAGACGGTGGTCCTGCCGGCGATCTGCTCGGCGACGTCGCTCGGCGATCCGCCGCGCGGCCTGCCGGCAGGCCTCGATCACGCCCGGGTCGAGCCCGAGCTTGGACCTGGCCCCGCCCCCGTGCGTCCGTTCGCGCTCATCGCAGCTCCCTCACGATCGGGAAGGGGATCACCTCGCGCAGCGAGTCGCGTTCGGTGAGGATCATCACCAGCCGGTCGACCCCCATACCGCCGCCGGCGGTGGGGGAGTAGCCGTACTCGATCGCTCGCGCGTACTCCTCGTCGTTCGGGTGCGGGCACGTCGGCGTCGTCGATCATCCGCCGCTTGCGCTGGTCGACGAACCGCTGCCACTGGTCGACCGGGTCGTTGAGCTCGGTGTCGCCGCTGACGAGCTCGATGCCGCCGATCACCGCGTCGAAGTGTTCGGCCAGCTCCGGGTGGACCGGGTGGCGCCGCGTGATCGGGAACGGCTCGAGCGGGAAGTCGAAGACGTGCGTCGGCTGGTTGATCGTCGACTCGATCTTCTCCGAGTAGATGTCGGCGACGACCTCGGCCCAGGTCGCCTGCGGGTCGAGCGGCGCGTCGAGCACCTCGCCGAGCTGCTCGCGCGTCGAGGCGAGCATGTCGAGGCCGAAGCGCTCCTGGATCAGCTCCTGCATCGTCACCCGCCGCCACGGCTTCGCGAGGTCGATGTCCTCGCCGCCCCGCTTGATCGTCGTGCGACCGAGCGCCTTCTGCGCGACGTCGCGGAACATCTCTTCGGTCACCGTCGCCACATCGTTGTAATCGGAGTAAGCGCACATGAACTCGATGATCGTGAACTCGGGGGAGTGCTTGTGGGAGATCCCCTCGTTGCGGAACACCTTGCCCATGTCGTAGACGTTCTCCATGCCGCCGACGATCAGCCGGTTGAGGAACAGCTCGACCGAGATGCGCAGGTACAGGTCGCGGTCGAGCGCGTTGTGGTGGGTCGTGAACGGCCGCGATCCCGCCCCGCCCGCGAGCGACTGCAGAGCGGGCGTTTCGACCTCGACGAAGTCGCGCTCGGCGAGCCATTCGCGGATCGCGAGGATGATCTTGTTGCGCGTGATGAACAGCTCGCGCGTCTCCTCGTTGGCGATCAGGTCGAGCTCGCGGTAGCGGTACCTCGTGCCGGTGTCGCCGAGGCCGTGGTGCTTGTCGGGCGGCGGCCGCAGCGACTTCGTCAGCAGCGTCAGCTCGTCGGCCTCGAGCGCGAGCTGGCCGCGCTGCGTCACGTAGACGTGCCCCTCGACCGAGACGATGTCGCCGATGTCGAGCGCGAGGATGCGGTCGTAGGCGTCCTGTCCGAGCGAGTCGACGCGCACGACCACCTGGATCGTTCCCGACAGGTCGCGGACGTCGAGGAACGCGGTCTTGCCGTGGCCGCGGCGGGAGATCAGCCGGCCGGCGACGAGATGGCGCAGGTCGGGGTGCGGGCCCGTGCTCGAGCTGCGCGGGGTCATGGGCGCCCAGTACGCCGGAGACCTTCTCGCGCTTGCCCCACAGGGTCACCGGCGGATAGGGCTCGATCCCTTCGGCGCGGAGCCGTTCCATCTTGGCGCGGCGTTCGTCGAATTCGGCGGCGCCGTCGAGCACGCCTCCCGGCTCCTGCTCGGGCGGGTCCTCCTGTTGCTTGTTGCTCCGATCTGGACATCGCGAAAGACGATCCTTTAGTTGGCGGGATGTTGTCAAGCGCACGCGGGCGTGCGGCCGCGCCGCGCCGGCACCGGATGCTCCGGCGCGGCGGTGTGATCGGGCATGTCGCGGGCGGCGCGAGGGCCGCTCAGGCCATCGGCAGCGACATGCCCACGGGTTTGCGGCCCTCGTCGGCGGGCGGCGCAGGAGCGGCGACCTCGACGAGCGGGAGCGTGGGAAGCGCGACGGGGGTGAGCGCGATCAGACCGCGCGCAACCTGGCGGATCGCCTGGGCCGCGGGGTCGTCGGGGTCCTCGATCGTGAGCGGCGTGCCGGCGTCGGCCTGCGCGCGCAGCGGCATCGTCAGCGGCACCCTGCCGAGCAGCGGCACGTCCAGCTCGTCGGCCAGCTCGTCGCCGCCGCCCTCGCCGAAGATCGCGAAGCGCTCGCCGGACGGGGTCGTGAACCCGGCCATGTTCTCGACGACGCCGCAGATCTCGAGCGCGACCTTGTCCGCCATCTGCGCGGCGCGCCGCGCGACCTTCTGCGCGGTCGCCTGCGGGGTCGTGACGATCAGGAAGCGCGCCTGGGGGAGGAGCTGGGCGAGCGTCATCGAGACGTCGCCGGTGCCGGGCGGGAGGTCGACGAGGAGGTAGTCGAGCGCGCCCCATTCCACGTCCTGGAGGAACTGGGTCAGCGCCTTGTGGAGCATCGGGCCGCGCCACACGACGGCCGCGTCCTCCTCGACGAAGAACCCGATCGACATCACCTTCACGCCGTGCGACTCGAGCGGGATGATCTTTTTCAGCGCGGAGACCGACGGGCGCGTCGAGCCGAGCCCGTACATGCGCGGGATCGAGTAGCCCCAGACGTCCGCGTCGAGCACGCCGACGCGCTTGCCCTCGGCGCCGAGCGCCGCGGCGAGGTTCGCGGTCAGCGTCGACTTGCCGACGCCGCCCTTGCCCGAGCCGACGCAGATCACGTTGGCGACCTGGGCCAGCGAGCCGGCGGGGAGCGGGCCGCCGCGGCCGAGCTTCTGCTGGAGCGCGGCCTTCTGCTCGTCGCTGAGGACGTCGAAGTAGACGTTCACGTGGGTGACGCCCTCGAGCTTCGCGACGGCGTCGGTGACCGAGGTCTGGAAGTGGCCGCGGATCGGGCAGCCGGCCGTCGTCAGCGAGACGGTCACGTCGACCACGCCGTTCGGGCTCGGCTCGATCGAGCGCACCATGTCGAGCTCGACGATCGAGCGGTGCAGCTCGGGGTCGATCACGACCTCCAGCGCCTTCAGTATCTCCTCACGGGAAACCATCGAGCAAGCATTCTGCCAAAAAGGGCCTGCCGACGCCCGCGGCCGGCTGCCCGGCCGCTAGCGTGGCGCGAAGCTTCGCCGCAGTCCCAGGACCGAGGCTGCGGACCAGGCTGCCTCCAGCACGAGGAAGCCCCACTGCGCTTCCGCGATCGCGCTCGCCGCGAGGGCGAGCGAGCCGATCAGGTTGAGGGCGAGATAGAGACGCGAGACAGGGGTGAGGCGCCCCGCCTGGTTCGCGACGAACGCGACGAGCACGAGCGCGGAGCCGATCAGCTGCGCGAGCAGAGCCATGGGTCCTCCTGAGCCTCGTTGCTCGTGCGGGAACGATGCCTCACCTCACCCGCGGGCCGCGCGTGGCGGCGGCCTGACGCCAGGCTAGCGGGAGGCGCCGCCCGCGCGCACGAGCAACAGCTCGCCTGCGGATCCGTCGGCCGGCGCGAACCCCGCCCGCGCGTAGAGCGCCTGCGCCTCGGCGCTCGGCCGCACCACGAGGCGGGCGTAGCCGCGCTCGCACGCAGTCGCGACCAGCTCGGCCAGCAGCGCGCCTCCGACGCCGCGCCCCCGGTGCTCCTCGCGGACGAACATGGCTGCCGATGTAGCCCCAGGCGAGCGTCCGGCCGGCCCGGCCAAGGCATGCGGCGGTACTCGAGGACGGTCGCCATCCCGACCGCGTCCTCGCCGAGCTCCGCGAGCCAGACGGTGCGCCGGTCGCCCTCGGCCGCGCGCCATGCCGCCAGGCGGCGCTCGAACCCGGCGTCGCTCTCGAGCCCCGCCCACGCGGCGCGGAGGCGCGCGATGGCCGGCAGGTCATCGGCGAGCGCGACACGGATTGTCGGGACGCGATCGGGAACGAGCGGAGGCTAGATCAGCGCCCGGAAAAAAGTGACCCCCGGGCGGTGGGGGCCGCCCGGGGGTCGAGGGAGGAGAGGGTGCTACTACTGCCGGCGGGATATGAGGCCGGCAGACTCTCCCGCGGTCCGGCCTCTCCGACCGGGGCGGGGTAAGGGGGTCTCCCTAGACGAGGCTGAGGATCCGCTCCTGCACCTCGTTCGCGAGCTCCGGCACGCGCGTCGCCAGGTCGCTGCTGTTCTTCGTGATGCGCTCACGACGGTGCTCGATCTCGTTGATCGTGCCGTTGACCGACGACTCGATCGCTTTGCGGCGCTGACGCAGGTCGCGCTCGACACGCACGCGTGCTTTGCGGACCTCGCGCTCGAGCCTTTTGCGGGCGGTCGCGCCGCGGCGCTCGAATTTGCGCAGTTGCGCCTGAGCCTTCGTGCTCGAGGAGTAGCTCGAGAAGGTGTCCGTGACCGACGAGACGACGCGGTCGCGGGCGATCAGCGCGGCGCCGACCGGGATCAGCACTGCGCGCTCGGCGTAGTCACCGACGACGCCGGCGGTCTGGGTCGCAGCCCTCTCGCTGGAGCGGACGGCGGACTCCGTCTGGTGCACCGCGCGGGTGCGGGCGGCCTTCGCGCTCGTCGCTTTCGCTTTCGTCGCGCTCGTGCGGCGGGTCGCGGCTTTCGCCGGTTTACGCGCCGTCGTTTTGCGAGCGGTCGTTTTGCGGGCCGTCGTTTTACGGGCGGCTTTGGCTTTGGGTTTCGAAGTGGTGGGGGCGGTGGGCATGTTGGTGCGCTCTCCTATGTCTTCCTCGCCGGGTGCGAGACAGGTCTTTGCTTGTTTTCTCGCCCTACCCGTTTCGGCGGCTGGGCGAACACCTGTTTGTAACCCGTTCGTGGAAGATAGTTACAGCGACAGCCTACCATCCCGTGAACACCCCGTTACTTACGGGTCAATCGGCGGCGGAGCTTGTGACAGTCGGAACATGCGTTCGATCCGGACGGGCCGGGGATCCGAGCGCGGCGGGTCCGGCCGATCGAACACCTGCACGCCCGCGTCCGAGCGCGAGGCCCGCTCCGCGAGCCGCACGCTGCGCCCGGCGCCACGCGCTGCTCAGGCGGCGACGGCGCCGATCCGCGCCGTCCAGAGCTCCGGGCGCTCGAGCTCCTCGGTGCTCGGCATCGCCTCCGGTCCGCTCCACACGCGCGCGAGCAGCTGCGGCCCGCCATCCGCGACGACCGCGTCGCAGAACCGCTTGCCGGTGTCGTACTGGCGCATCTTCAGCTCGAGCCCGAGCAGCTTCTCCAGCACCCGCCAGGGCACCCCGCGCTGGGAACGTCGCCGCGTCATCGCCGCGCGCAGCTCGGGCAGCGCCGGCAGCACCTGGGCGCCGACCGCATCCATCGTGTGCTCGGCGTGACCCTCGATCAGCGACATCGCCGCCTGCATCCGCTCGACCAGACGCCAGCGGTCCTCGCCGAGGGTGATCCGCATCAGCTCGCCGCGCCGCGCGCGCTCGACCACGTCGCGCAGCGCGCCCAGATCCGGCAGGTTCGGCATCCGCGGCCGTCCCCCCTGCCCGCCGTCGCCGTCCGTCCCCAGCAGCGACACCTGCAGCCCGTCGAGCAGCTCCCTGAGCATCCCCCCGATGTGCTCGCGCAGCCACGGCGCCCCGCCGAACTGGACGGCGTGCGTGATCTCGTGGATCGTCACCCAGCGCACGAGCTGCTCGCGGTCGACCGAGAGCGAGCTCGGCGGCCTGCGCGAGGTTCGGCGCGAGCAGCAGCAGGCGCGGTGGCACTTCCGCGTCGAGCAGGGCGAGGTCGTACTGCCCGAGCACCCGCTGGGAGAGCAGTCCGGTCAGCGCTCCCGACCTGCGCGCCGAGCAGCAGTCCCGAGGCCGACCTCAGCGGCCCGCCGAGCGCGCCGCCCTGCTCGCCCAGCCGTTCGCCGAGCGGCGTCAGCAGCGGTCGCATCGTCTGCAGGTTCGCGGCGATCCAGCCGGCCCGGTCGACGACCTCCAGCGGCGGCAGCTCCCGCGACGGGGTCAACCCGCCGTAGGTGGCGACCCGCTCGGCGTAATCCCGCGCGAGCGGCTCCACCGCATCGGCGCGAACTCCGCCCGCCGGCGGCGAGCCGCCGATCAGCTCACCGACGCGCTGCGCCGTGGCCCAGTCGATCGCGTCCATCGCCAGAGCGTAGCCGTGGGCCGCCTGCGCGCCCGCGTATGCTGAGCTCGTGCCCCCCTCGAAAGCCGTCTCCGCTCCGTCCGCAGCAGCGGCGGAGACCGGCTCGGGCTCCTCTCGCCTGCTGCGGCGGCCCGAGGTTCGCGACGTGCTCGCGTGGCTGCGCCTGCTGCTCGAGCCCGGCGACGCAGCGGCCGTCGTGCGCGCGCTCGCGCGGCCGCCGATCGGGCTCCGCCAGGTCGACCTCGCGCGCGTGATCCAGGTCGCGCGGCGGCGCAAGCTCGACCTCGTGCTCGGACTCGCGGCGGCGACCGAGTCGCCCCAGGTGCCGCCGGAGGCGCGCGAGCGCATCCAGCGCTTCGTCGAGCTCCATCGCGCCGCGAAGGCGGACCTCGCGGCGCTGCCCGCGGACGAGTTCCTCGGACGCCTGATCGAACGGCTCGGCGGCCTCGGCGGCGTTCGCTCCGCGCTGCTCTCGCCGGAGGGCGCGGCCGAGCAGCAGGACAGCATGAGGCGCCTGCTGGCGATGGCCGGGGAGTTCGTCAGCGCCGGCGGCGGCGGGGCGCGCGAGCTGGCACGGCATCTCGAGACCGCCCCGCCGGAGGGCGACGACGCCCCCGGCGAACGGAGCGCCGTCCCCGAGGCGGAGCCGGACCCGGCGCGCGATCCGCTCGAGGCGGCGCTGGCGCTGCTGCGCGAGGAGCTCTCCGACGGTGTCGCGCGCATCGGCGGGCGGCTCGGCGAGCTGCGACTCGACACCGACCTCGACATCTCCCATGGCGTCGCGCGCTACATCGAGCTGCTGAAGGTCTCGGCGCTGCTGCAGAGACCGGAGGGCCAGGACCTCGACGAGGCGCTGTCCGACATCAACGCGCGGCTGCTCGCCGCGGTCACGCCGCTGCAGCGCGAGATCCTGCAGACCTCCCCGCTCGACGAGACGCTGCTCGCCGCCGAGCGCGGCGAGGATCCGCCCCCCGCGCCGCTCGGGTTCCGCGAGGAGCACTCGCTGCGCGGCTTCCTGCCGCGCCGCGGCGTCGGCCTCGCGCTGTCGGCCTCCGACATCGAGACATACCGCGGCTGCCCGCTGCGCTACAAGTTCGCGCGCGTGCTGCGGATCCCGACCGAGCAGACGCCGAACCAGCGCTTCGGGATCGTCGTGCACCAGGTCCTCGAGCGCTACCACTCCGAGGGCGGCAACTCGCTCGACGTGATGCTCGAGCTGCTCGACGCGGGCTGGCGCCGGTCCGGCTTCGGCCGCGAGGGGCTCGACGGCGAGATGCTCGAGAAGGCGCGGGCGGCGCTGCGCACCTACCACGGACGCCTGCACGGCCAGTCCTCAGAGCCCGTGTGGTTCGAGCGCGCCTTCTCGTTCCGGATCGGCCCCCACCATCTCCGCGGCCGCGTCGACCGCGTCGATCGGCTCGGCCCGGGCGAGGACGCGGCATACGAGCTGATCGACTACAAGACCTCGCGGCCGAGGACGACCGAGCAGCTGCGTGACGACGTGCAGCTGTCCCTTTACGCGCTCGCCGCCCGCGAGGACTGGCAGCTGGAGTCCTCTCGCCAGGCGTACTACTACGTGCTCGACGACCTGCGGGTGCCGGTGCCGAGGGATCAGCGCGACGAGGAGGCGGTTCGCGACATCGTGCTCGACGGTCGGCGAGGGGATCCTCGCGCAGGACTTCGAGCCGACGCCCTCGCCGGCGGCGTGCTCGCTGTGCGACTACCGGATCGTGTGCCCGGCGGCGCCGGCCGACCTCGCGGTGGGCGCCGGCTGAGGCCGTCGGGAGCTGCGGTCCCGCGCCGCGCCCGTGGCGTTCCGCGGCGCGGCTAGCGGTCCTGGCCGCGCTGGCGCAGGAACCGCTGGAATTCGCGCGCGATCGCGTCGCCGGAGGGCACCTCCGCGGCCGCGTCCCCCTCGTCGCTCTCGGCGGCCTGCTCGAGCCGCTCGACGAACGCCTGGATGTCCGGGTCGCTCTGCACCGCGAGCCCGACCTGCCGCTCGTAGTCGCCTGCCGCCGACTCCAGCTCGGAGACGTCCACCGAGCACCCCGATCAGCACTTCCAGCCGGCGCAGCAGCGCGAGCGCTGCCTTCGGGTTGGTCGCGGCGGCGACGTAGTGCGGAACCGCCGCCCACAGGCTCGCCGCGGGGAGCCCCGCGTCCGCGCACGCCGCGTGCAGCACCCCGACGATGCCCGTCGGGCCCTCGTACACGGACGAGCCGACGCCGAGCCGCTCCAGCAGCGCCGGGTCCGAGGCGTGCCCGGTCATCGCGACGGGGCGGGTGTGGGGCACGTCGCCGAGCAGCGCGCCGAGCGAGACGACGCACCTGGACGCCGAGCGCTTCCGCGAGGTCGACGACGCTCGCGCAGAAGCTGCTCCACCTCATCGACGGCTCGACTCCCTGCACGAGCACGAGGTCGCGCGGCGCCCGCGGGGCCCTCGCCTCGAACATCTCGACACCGGGCCAGCTGATCTCGCGACGGTCGCGGCCGTCGAGCTTGATCGTCGGCCGGTTCGCCTGGAAGTCGTAGAACTCCTCCGAGTCGAGGTGCGCGAAACGCTTCGCGCCGAGCGCCCCCTCGAGGAACGAGACGGCGCTCGAGGCCGCGTCCCCGGCATCGTTCCAGCCCTGGAACGCGCACACCATCGCGGGTGCGCGGAGGCCGTCCGGACGCCGGTCCCAGATGAGCGGTTGCATCCGAATCACCGTACATCATGCGCCGATGGCCTCCGCCGCCTTCGAGGACGTCGAGCACGCCCAGACCGTCGCCACGCTGCGCGCCGGCGAGCACGTCGACGCGGTCTACGCGTGCACCCGCAAGGAGCGCATGATCAGCCGCGGCGGGTCGCCGTTCCTGACGCTGGAGCTGCGCGACCGGACCGGGTCGATCCTCGCCCGCGCGTTCCGCGACGCCGACCTGCTCGCCGGCGGCTTCGAGCGCGGCGAGCTCGTGCGTGTCGGCGGGCGCGTCCAGCGGTATCGCGAGCAGCTCCAGATCGAGGTCGCGTCGATCGCGCGGGCGGAGGGCGCCGACCCCGCGCGCTTCCTGCCGTCGTCCTACCGGGACCTCGACGAGCTCGAGGGGTTCCTCGAACACCTCGTGCGCGAGGTCTACGATGCCGGGCTGCGAGCGCTGCTGGACGCGGTGATGGCCGACCGCGCCCTGCGTGATCAGCTGCGCCGCGCCCCGTGCTCGCCGCCGCCCGGAGCCAACGGCCGCGCCGCCCCGGGCGCGCACCACGCCTACCTCGGCGGCCTGCTCGAGCACACGGTCGCCGTCGCGACGATGGCGCTCGAGCTGTGCACGATGCACCCCCGGATCGACCGCGACCTGTTGCTGGCCGCGGCGATCGTGCACGACCTCGGCAAGACGCGCGAGTTCACCTACGGCGCGGAGATCGGCCGCAGCCGCGAGGGGGCGCTGCTCGGCCACGTCGAGCTGGGCCTGAGGATCCTCGCCTCGCACGCCCCCGCCGCGCTCCCCGCCGAGCGGCGGCTCGAGCTCGAGCACTGCGTGATCTGCCACCACGGCGCCGACGCCTCGCCGGGCCAGCGCTTCGCCTCCGTGGAGGCGGCCGCGCTCTACAGGCTGAACGCGCTCGACGCCCACGTGAAGGGCGCCGTCGAACACGGCATCGCCCGCCCGGCCCAGTAGCCCCGCGTGATGGCCGCTGGAGGCGGCTCGGAAGGTCACGCCGCTGACACCGTCTCTCTGTCAAGGGGCGCTTGCCAGGTGCCGATACCTGAGAGTGATGGGCGACAGCGCCATGCCACTGATTGCCTCCAAGCGGGACGGCGCCGACGGCGCTACGGACGAACGCGAGAAGGCCACCCCCACGCCCGCCGGCGACACGCCGGACACGGACGAGGACGCCGTCGGCCGCGCGGCCGACGGCGCGACCGAGCGTCCCGCCGAGGACGAGCGCCGTACCGCTCCGCGCGGAGGCCGCCGCGGGGACACGGGCCTCTATCCCCCGAAGAACCCGGGCCGCTCGACGCGGATGATCGGAGAGGTCGCCGTCGACCTCGGGTTTGCTGATCTCGAGACGGTCGAGGAGGCCGTCGCCTCGGCTCGCGCGCAGGGCCGGCCGACCGGGCTCGTGCTCGTCGAGCGCGGGATCCTGCGCCACGACCAGCTCGCCCGCGTGGTCGCCGAGCGCTTCGGTCTCGACTTCGTCGACCTGTCCGTCTACGACCTCGACATGGGCGCGGTCAACCTGATCAGCGTCGACTCCGCGAAGCGCTACCAGGCGGTGCCCGTCGGCTATTCCGAGGACGGCGCGCTCGTGCTCGCGATGGCGAACCCGACCAACGTCCTCACGATCGACGACATCGGCATGATGACCGGCCGCCGGATCCGGCCGGCCGCCGCTTCGGTCGAGGACCTCAACCTGCTGCTCGCGCGCCTGACGAGCATGGACGAGTCGATCGAAGACCTCGGCGAGGAGGACGCCGAAGTCGACGAGGAGAGCGTCCTCGTCGACGAGGCCGATCGCGACGCGCCGATCATCAAGCTCGTCCACTCGATCGTCGCGCAGGCGATCCAGCAGGGCGCCTCCGACATCCACGTCAACCCCGAGGAGGGCGACACCCGCGTGCTGTTCCGCGTGGACGGCGTGCTGATGCCCGCCGCGACGGTCAAGCGCAAGATGGCGGCGGGGGTCGTGTCCCGCATCAAGATCCTCGCGGACCTCGACATCTCCGAGCGCCGCCTGCCGCAGGACGGCCGCTTCGCGCTGACCGTCGACGGTCGCCGCGTCGACATCCGCGTCGTCACGCTTCCGCTCGTCCACGGCGAGGGCGCGGTGCTGCGCATCCTCGACAAGAGCGTCGTCGTCGACGGGCTCGAGTCGCTCGGCATGCAGGACGCCGAGCTGAAGCGCTTCCGCGCGGCGATCCAGCGGCCCAACGGCGCGGTGCTCGTCACCGGCCCGACCGGTTCCGGGAAGTCGACGACGCTGTACGCCGCGCTGCACGTCGTCAACGACGGCGAGCGGTCGATCCTCACGATCGAGGACCCCGTCGAGCAGCGGATCCCCGGCGTCAAGCAGATGCAGATCGCTCCCAAGGCCGGCGTCACCTTCGACGTCGGGCTGCGCTCGATGCTCCGTGCCGACCCCGACGTGATCATGGTCGGGGAGATCCGCGACCGCGAGACCGCCCACATCGCGGTCGAGGCCGCGCTCACCGGCCACCTGGTGCTGACGACCCTGCACACCCGGGACGCCCCCAGCGCGCTCGGGCGGCTGATCGACATGGGCATCGAGCCGTTCCTCGTCTCCTCGGCGGTCGACTGCATCGTCGCCCAGCGCCTCGTGCGCGCGCTGTGCCAGCACTGCAAGCAGCCGCAGAGCGTTCCCGAGGCGGCGCTCGCCGAGATCGGCCTCGAGGGCGCCGAACCCTATGAGCCGATCGGCTGCTCGCGGTGCTCCGGCTCGGGCTACCGCGGTCGCGTCGGCATCTACGAGGTGATGACCGTCAGCGAACGGATCAGGACGATGATCCTCGAGCACGCGTCGGTCGACGACATGGTCGCGGTCGCGATCGAGGAAGGGATGCTGCGCCTGCGCGACGACGGCATGCAGAAGGTCCGCGAAGGTCTGACCTCGATCGCCGAGGTCGAGCGGATGACCACCAGCCTGCTCTAGGCGGAGCGCCCGCCTCGGCGAGCGCTCGCCCCGTCCTCGCGTCTCGCTTCGACCGGCGCGATGCGCTCCCGACGAGAGCGAAGCGAGGCCCCCGGCGTGCACGGCTCGGCCCGCCCGCCCCGTGAGGAGCGGACGGGCCACACCGGCGAGCAGCGCTACCGGTGCGTCGCCTTGCGCGCCCGGTGCGCGCTCTTCTTCGCGGTCGCCTTCTTCTTCGACTTCTTCTTGTGCGTGATGATCGGCGGCTTCGGGTCGAGCCGCGTGCTGCCCGAGTAGGCGTCGGGCGGGCAGCCTTTCGGCCGGCCGAGGTCGAACGGGCCCGAGATCGCCTGCGTGACCACGCCTTTTTCGAGGTACGCATAGGTGACCGTCAGCAACGGGTCGACCCGCGGCTCGGTGCACAGCTTCTTTTCGACACCGAACTGGCCGGCGATCAGCTCGTAGCCGGCTTTGGCCAGGCCGATGCAGTTGATCGCGTAGCCGGGGATTTCACCGGAGCACGAGAACGTGTCCTTGAGCACCGGGCCCGTCTTGCCGCTTTCCAGCTTGGAGACGACGGGCGTGCTGCCGAGACCGGAGAGCGCCACCTGCGACTGCAGCTGGTAGCCGGTGATCGGCCCGTCGCAGTAGAAGGAGTAGGCGACCTGCTGCGCTTCGCTTCCTTCTTCCGCTTCGCCCTTGGCGATGTTGCCGAGGCACTGGAGGTTGTTGGGATTCGATTCTTCCGCCCGGCTGATGGCCGGCAGCGCAAGCGTCAGGGCGAGGCAGCCCACGATCGCGAGCAGCCACAGGCTGACCTTGCGGTGGGCTGTGTGGGTTGCGTGCAACGGGATCTCCGTTCTTCGAGGGCGGCGTCGCGCCACCCGCTTGTCTTTTCTTGGCTGGTCCTTCCTCAGTGCAGAAGCGCTTCGAGACTCTGCCTGGGGGAAGCTGTGTCGAACGTCGCCGAGGACGTGGTCCCGGCGTGGGCGAAGGGGGAGAGCAGCGCGACGCCGCCGGGCGGCTGGTAGGCGAGCGTCGCGGTCGAGGCGCCGGCCGGCAGTTCGGACTGCGAGGCGATGCCGACGGTCGCGAACGTGACCACGATCAGGCCGTGTTCCTTGTAGGTGCTGGTGGCGGTGATGCTCGCCAGCGCGGCCTTCAGGAATTCGTCGGCCGCGGTCGAGCTGGCCCGGCGTTTCCGCCGCGCACGCGGCGCCGGCCGCGCCTTCGGGGCACGGCGGCTGGACGATCGAGTGCATCAGCGGCGGCGCGGCGCCGGTGGCGGGCGGTTCGGCGAGCGTCGCCTCCGCCGCGAACGCGTTCGCCTCGACGGCCGACCAGCCCTTCAGCAGGGTTGCCGCCGGCAGCAGCGAGCCGTTGATGTAGGGCGCGGCGGCCTTCTGCGCGATCGCCGATTCGAACGTTCCCCCGGCGAGCTCGATCAGCCACACGTTCGTGATCGCCGGCAGCTTCTTGGTCGTCGCGGACTTCTTCGGTTTCGTTTCCGTCGCGGAGCCTTCGCCCGAGGCCGGCGTCGAGGCCGGTGTCGAGCTCGCGGGCTTCGCGGCTTTTTCGCGGGCCGGTCTCGGCGTCGGTTCGGGCGTGCTCGCGGGCGCCGGGGTCCTCGTCGTCGCGGTGGTCGCCGTGCTCGCGTTGTGTTTGGCCTCGAGCCCGGCGATCAGCAGCGGCAGCTCCTTCGCGAGCCCCGGGACTTCTCCGGCGAGCGAGGCGGCGGGCGCGGGGCCGATCGCCGCTCCGACGGCGATCCCGATCGCGAGCGTCGAAGCCGCGAGCGCGGCGACCCAGCGCGGGCGCGGCAGGCGCACCGGCCGCGGCGGCGCCGGCGGTGAGGTCTCCTCGATGTGCTCGTGCTCGCTGTCCATTGTTCCCGGCTCCGTAACACAACTTTCGTGACGAAGGTGTGTTTTCCGATAAACAAGCCTATCTGGATCGAATCTATCGGGATTATGGTATGTTCGCTCGGAACGGGTGTCAACTAAATGTCAATGCAAACTGAACGGAGCTACACCTAGATGACTCGCATCCGCCGTCTCTCCGCTGCCTTCCTGGTAGCCGGCGTGCTCGGGGTCGCGGCGCCTGCGGCCGCCTCGGCGCTGACGACGATCACGATCAGCGGCGCCACCGCGTCGTTCCCGCTCGTCTCGCAACTCGCCGCCAAGTACACGAAAGTGCACCCGCACAAAGTCAAGTTCAGGATCACGCAGGGCGGGGCCCAGATCGGCATCAACGACGTCGCCGCCGGCCGCGTCACGATCGGCGACGTCTCCCGCGACCCGCTCTCGACGGACCCCGCGGGCCTCGTCTTCTACCCGATCGCCCGCTACGGGATCTGCATGATCACCAACAAGGCGAACCCCGTCTCGAACCTGACGACCGCGCAGGCGATCTCGATCTTCACCGGCAAGACGCGCTCGTGGTCCGGCATCGCCGGCGCGACGCAGACCGGCACGATCGACCTGATCAGCCGCACCTCGGTCGCCGGCGTGCTGACCAACTTCCAGACGATCCTGCTGGAAGGCAAGAAAGTCTCCTCGCTCGCCGCGGAAGAGCCCTCCGAGGGTCTGATGCGCCAGCAGGTGGAAAGCGACCCCGGCGCGATCGGGTTCGTGTCCAACTACCAGTCGGACAAAGGCACCGTCAACGCGGTCAGCCTGAACGGGACGGCGTGCAACCGCTCGACCGTGACGAACGGCAGCTACACGGGCACCGCTCGCTTCTACGAGGTGACGAAAGGCAAGGCCACCGGCGCCGCTTCGGCGTTCATCGGCTGGATCGAGAAATCGGCCGCTGCCAAGGCGATCATCTCCACGCAGTGGGTCCCGATCGGCTGACCGAGCGTTGCTCGAGAGGCTGAGAGCCCCCTGGTCGGACCGCCGCGCCGAGCTCACGCTCGGCGCGGTGGCGTTGGTGGTCGGCCTCGCCGTCGTGGCGATGGTCGCGTTCGTCGCCGTGCAGGCGTGGCCGACCTTCGAGCACAACGGCCTGAGCTGGCTCGGCTCGGGGGGCAGCGTCAAGGAACAGATCGAAACGATGCAGAACGCCGGGCCGCATCCGGCGGCTGCGGCCTACCACTTCCGCGCCTGGCCGCTGATCTGGGGCACGATCATCACGACCGTCCCCGCGGTGCTGATCGGCGTGGTGCTCGCGGTGCTCTCGTCGATCTTCATCGTCGAGCTCGCACCGGTGCGCCTGCGGCGGATCGCGATCCCCGTGATCCGCCTGCTCGCGTCGGTGCCCTCGGTCATCTACGGGCTGATCGGGATCCTCGTGATCGTGCCCGTTCGTGCTCCAGCACCTGATCAGCGAATCCGAACGGCTGTCGCTGCAGAACACGACGTCGCTCGACGGGACCGGGGTCGGCGTCGCGATCGTGATCCTCGCGCTGATGATCACGCCGATCATGATCGCGCTGATCTGCGAGGCCCTGCTGGCGGTCCCGAACTCGTGGCGGGAGGGAGCGATCGCGCTCGGCTGCAACCCGGTCCGCGCGATGCTCGCGGTGACGGTACGCGCCGCACGCCCCGCGATCCTCGCCGCCGCGATCCTCGCCACCGCCCGCGCGCTCGGTGAGGCGATCATGATCTCGATGGTCGGCGGCGCGACCGACTTCGCCCCGCGCATCAAGGACGGGCTCACGTTCTTCTTCGAGCCGATGCGATCGGTGGCGGCGGCGATCGTCGACTACCACGAAGGCATCGGTGCGCAGGCCGTGAAGTCCTCGCTGTACGCGCTCGCCCTGCTGCTGCTGTTCTCGGCCTTCGTGCTGTCGGTCGGCGGCTACGTGATCAAGCTCCAGCTGCGGAAGTTCCAGGTGCGGGGGTGAGCGCGTACACGCCCTATCAGCCGCGCCCCCGCGCGCCGATGCACAAGGCGGGCGGGCGCCGCGCCTCCCCGGGCGAATGGCGCTGGACCGACCGCCTGGTGCTGGTCGCCGCATGGGGCGCCGGGCTTGCGCTGTGCCTGATCGCCGCGGCGATCGTCGTCTACATGGCCGTCCGCGGCGTCCAGTACCTGCGTCCGTCGATGCTCGTCACGCGCCCGAACCCGACCCCCTCGCAGGCCGAATCGGGCGGCTTCCTCGACCCGATCGAGGGGACGTTCCTGCTCACCGCGATCGGTCTGTTCCTGGCGCTCCCGGTGGCGGTGTGCTCCGCTCTGTGGATCGTCGAGTACGGGCGCCCGACCTGGCTGGCGCGTGTCGTCGAATCGGCGATCGAGGTCGTCGCCGGCACACCGGACATCGTGCTCGCGGTGTTCGGGCTGGCGTTGTTCCAGCTCCCGTTCATGTCCGTGTTCTCGCTGAAGGCCCAGGGCGGCGGGGTGTTCGGCCGCTCCTTCATCGCCGCCGGGGCGATGCTGTCGCTGATCGCGCTGCCGCCGCTGTTCATCGCGACTCGGGACGGGCTGCAGTCGATCCCGGCGCAGATGCGCGAGGCGGCCTACGCGCTCGGCAAGACGAAGATCGCGACGATCCGCAGCGTGCTGCTGCCGAGCGTGCGGTCGAACATCGCCGCCGGCGTGACGCTGGGCGTCAGCCGCATCATCGGCGACACCGCGATCATCGTCGTGCTGGTCAGCGCGCTGCGCGTCGAATCGGGCACCGGCGGCCCGGTTCTGAGCCTGTTCAAAGGAACCGGGCCGACGCTGACGAGCTTCGTCTACGACAACTCCCCCGCCGGCGAAGGGGCCGCGCCGCAGAAGGCCTACGCCGCCGCCTTCGTGCTGCTCGTGCTCGTGTTCGCCCTCAACCTGCTCGTCGAGCGGATCGGTCGCGGCAACGCGGACGGAACCGGCCTCACGACCGCCTACAGCGTCGTCTGAGGGCGCCGCGGTGGACGCTTTACATCCCGGCGAGCAGCCGCTAACGTGAGTAGCTCAGTAAGTCGATGAAGATGATCGAGTCAATCGAGCCGATGGACACAATGCCGGAACAGCGCCGATGGAGGAGCCCGCGATGAGCCCAGAGGAGATGCTGCTCGAGCGGCCCCGCGTCGATCACGACAGCGAGGCGCCGACGGAGAGCCACGCGCGGATCTCCCCTGCGCCGTCGATGCCGGAGCCCGTCGCGGCCGAGCCCGGATCCGTGGCGGTGCCGCCGGTGCGCACGATCGTGCTCGACCGCACACCGGTCCCCGCGTCGCCGCCGAGCGAGCGCGCGTCGGTGCGGACCGCGCTCGCGGGCGCCGGCCCCGAGCGGCTGCGCCTCGAGGAGGTCTCGATCGATTACGGCCCCAAGCAGGCGGTGAAGGAGGTCTCGCTCTCGATCCACCAGGGAGAGGTGCTGGCACTGATCGGTCCTTCCGGGTGCGGCAAGACGACGCTGCTGCGCACCCTCAACCGGCTCACGGAGCTGACCCCGACCGCCAGGCGCGGCGGGCAGATCCTGCTCGACGGCGAAGACATCCACGGGCTGCCCGACACGAAGCTGCGCTCGCGGGTGGCGATGGTCTTCCAGCAGCCCAACCCCTTCCCGATGTCGATCTTCGACAACGTCGCCTTCGGGCTGCGCGAACAGTCGCGAAAGCGTCCGCGGCGCCGCGAGCTCGAGCCCGAGGTGATCGACGCGCTGCGCCGGGCCGGCCTCTATGAGGAGGTCAAGGGCAACCTCGACGGTCCCGCCCTGCGGCTGTCGGGTGGCCAGCAGCAGCGTCTGTGCATCGCGCGCGCGATCGCGCCGCGTCCGGAGGTGCTGCTGATGGACGAGCCGTGCAGCGCGCTGGACCCGATCTCGACGGCGACGATCGAGAAGCTGATCGGCGAGCTGCGGCGCGACCTCGCCGTCGTCGTCGTCACCCACAACCTCGCCCAGGCGCATCGCATCGCCGACAAGGTCGCCTTCATGTACCTGGGCGACCTGATCGAGTACGGCACCACCTCCCAGGTCTTCGACGAGCCCCGTGCGAGCCGCACTCGCGACTACGTGACCGGCGCGTTCGGCTGAGTCCTCGCCCGCGACGATGAGCCTCGCACCCGTGCCCGCCGAGCAGCCCGACGCAACCTGCGCAAACTGCGCCGCCCCGCTCGTCGCCGACCAGCGGTACTGCCTGAACTGCGGCCAGCCGGTCTCGCCGGTGCGGCTCGCGTTCCTCGACGTGCTCTCGCCCGCGGGCGGCGCCACGGCGGGAACGGCGCCGGCCGCCTACGTCCCGCCGGGGACGATCGACGTGGCCCCCACCGGCTTCGTCGCGGTGCCGGTGCAGGGCGGCGGCGCGAACGCCTGGCTGCGTCGCAACTCCGGCCTGCTCGGGCTGGTCGCGATCCTCGCGCTGTTCCTGCTCGCCGGGCTGCTCGTCGGCCATTGGGTCAGCCAGAGCAAGAGCCCCGGCAACACGACCGTCAAGATCGAAGGCCTGAGCGGGCTCGCCGCAGGCACCGCGACGCCGACCACGACGAGCTCCACGCCGTCGACGGAAACCGGCTCGACCGGCTCGACCTCCAAGACGAGCGCCAAACAGGAAGCGAAGGAAAAAGCGGAAGGCGAAAAAGAAACCGCGAAAGAAAAGGCGCCCCCGCCCGCTCCCAAAGCCGTGACCAAAGAAAAGATCACGAAACTCTCGAAAAGCACGGGCAAAAAGCACCAGGAAGAAATCAACGCGCTCGGCGCGGAACCGATCGAAACGCACTGATCGTGGCGTCGATCGGCGACACTCCCACCGACGCGGCCCCCGGGGCGCAGCTGCTGCCCGTCGGCGGTCTCGGCGCGGAGGAGGGCCCTGCGGGGTCGATGCGCGAGCTCCGGCGACGGCGCCGGGCGCTGGCCCAGCGCGTCGCCGAGCTGACCTGGGACCTCGGCGGGCTCGCGTACGAGATGGCGATCCGCGACCACTACCGGCTCGACGTGATCGCGCGCAAAGCCTCGGAGCTGCAGCAGGCCGACGCCGAGCTCGACGAGGTCCAGCGGCTGCTGGCCGGCGCCGAGGCCGGGATCCACGGGCAGTGCCGCTCCTGTGGTGCGGTCCACAGCCGCGGCGCGGCCTTCTGCTGGCACTGCGGCGCCTCGCTGCTCGAGGAGGCGCGCCCCGCGGCGATGCCCGACGCGACCGAGCACCGGCTCCGCTGAAAAGACGTCCAGCCCCGCCCGGCGGGTCGTGAGCGGCGTCTAGAGTGCTCGTCGAGTGACAGCGGCCCGCTTCCGATTCTGCGTCTCGAGCGCCGTCGCGGTGGCGGCGCTGGGCCTGTGCGCGCCGCTCGCCTCCGCGCGGACCGACGCTGCGCGGCACGGCCGTCATGCGGTCCGCAGCTCGCTGCAGGGGTGCCCGGTGTTCCCCGCGGACAACCCGCTCAACGAGGAAGTCGCGAACCTGCCGGCGAGCCCGCAATCGCAGGCCTACGTCGAAAGCATCGGCCTCATCGCGCACCTGCACCCCGACTTCGGCGTCAACCCCGCGTACGGGATCCCGTACGAGATCGTCGGGCCCGAACAGCCGGAGGTGCCGATCAGGTTCACGGCGTACAAGAGCGAATCCGACCCGGGGCCGTACCCGATCCCCGCGAACGCCGCGATCGAGGGCGGCGGGCGCAACGGCAAGGGCGACAAGCACGTGCTCGTCGTCCAGGAAGGCTCGTGCACGGACTACGAGCTGTACAAAGCCACGCGCAACAAGAAGACGGGAGGATGGAACGCGTTCTCGGGAGCCGTCTTCAACCTCCGCAGCAACGCGTTGCGCCCGGAAGGGTGGACGTCCGCCGACGCGGCGGGGCTGCCGATCTACCCGCTGCTCGCCCGTTACGAAGACGTCGCGAGCGGGGCGATCGACCACGCGCTGCGGGTCACGGTGCCCGAGTCGCAGGCGGGCTACATCCATCCCGCGACCCACTTCGCTTCCTCCAGCACGAACCCGGCCCTGCCGCCGATGGGCCTGCGGCTGCGGCTGAAGGCCGGCTACCCGCTGGAAGGCTTCAGCGGGCAGGCGCTGATCATCATGCACGCGCTCCAGCGCTACGGCGTGATCGTCGCGGACAACGGCTCACCGTGGTTCATCACCGGCGCGCCGTCGCCGGACTGGAACGAAGAAAGCCTCGCCGAGCTCAAGCAGGTGCCCGGGTCGGCGTTCGAAGCGGTGGAAACGGGGCCGATCATCCACTGATCGGCGGCCGAGAGTTCGTGCAGGGCCCGGCGGCGCTGCACGAGCGTCGTCGGCCGTCGGACGCCGCGGGAAGCACGCGCGGCGAACACGCCCTCCGGTGTCGCATCGACCGGGCCGGTGCGCAGACAGGCCGAGTTCAGCGATGGCGCGACGACGCCCAGCTCGGGGGCGGCGCCGCGGCGGGGGGATTCGCGCGTGTGTCCTCACGCGAGCGCCGAGCCAGATGTCGCGATCCAGGACCAGACCACGGTGCCCGCCGGCGCGCGAGGGCGTGCCTGCACGCCGCACCGGGACCCGCTGCGAATGCCGCGGCTCGGCGTTACGCCTGGTGCGTCGGCTCGGCCGGTGCCTGCGCCGGCGGTGCCGGAGCTGCCTGCGCCGGGGGCGTCGGCTGCTGTGTCGTCTGGGTCAGCGCGGGGGGTTTGGACTCACCGCTGACCGAGTCCTTGAACTCCCGCATGCCCGAGCCGAGCGAGCGCCCGATCTCCGGCAGGCGCTTCGCGCCGAACACCAGCAGCAGGATCACCACCAGGAAGGCGATGTGAAGTGGGTTGTCTAGTCCCATCTCCGTTCAGTCTAGGTCATTCCGGCGGCGGCGAGGGACTGACGGCCACCGCGGGCTCGGCGTCGCTCTCGCCGCGCAGCGCCCGCCGCGCGAGCTGCAGCGCAACCAGCACGATCAGCCCGGCGAAGGCGTCGCGCAGCGCCCGCCCGCTCAGCAGGTTCGCGAGCGCGACCCCGCCCGCCGCGCCGGCCAGCGACAGCACGCCCAGCACGAGCGCGTCGGCGCGCACGACGTTGCCGTAGCGGTCGTGCCGCAGCGTGCCGGCGATCGCGACCGGCACGATCGCGAGCAGCGACGTCGCCTCCGCGTGGTGCTGGTTCAGACCGAGGAACAGCACGAGCCCCGGCACGAACAGCACCCCGCCGCCGACCCCGAGCAGCCCCGCGATCACGCCGCCCGCGAGCCCGACCAGCAGCGCGCCGATCACCGGACCACCAGCTCGACCGCGCTCGCCAGCAGGAGCGCCGAGAACAGCAGCCCGATCGTGCGCGCCGGCAGGCGCTGGGCGAGCCACGCTCCGCCGAGCACGCCGCCGACCGCTGGCACTCCGACGAGCGCGGCGTCGAGCACGTCGACGTTTCCGTACAGCCCCTGTGTGGCGGCCGCGAAGCCTGCGATGAAGACGATCGCAGCGAGCGACGTGGCGGTCGCCCTGCGCTCGCCGTAGCCGAGCCACAGCATCAGCAGGGGCACGATCACGCTGCCGCCGCCGACCCCGAACAGACCGCTGAACAGCCCCGCCAGCGTCCCGATCGCGGCGAGCTTCAGTGTGCGTCGGGAGCGGAGCTCAGCGGCCAACGGGGGGAGTGGGCTCCCAGGCCACCATGCGCGGCATACTAGACGCGTGTCGCCTGCCGCAACGCTCGTCGACGCGCTCGGCCCGCTCCGCGCCGAGCCCGCTCGCTCCGCCGTGCTGCTCGACATCGACGGCACGCTCGCGCCGATCGTCCGCCACGCCCAGGACGCCCACGTCCCGGAGGCGACCCGCTCGGTGCTGATCGAGGTCTCGCGGCGCTACGGCGTCGTCGGCTGCGTGAGCGGCAGGCGGGCGGCGGACGCCCGCGCGATCGTCGCGATCGGCACGATCGCCTACGTCGGCAACCACGGCGGCGAGCTGCTGCGACCCGGCAGCACCGCTGCCGAGCTCGATCCCGAGCTGGCCGCGTGGACCGACCGCATCGGCGCGTTCTCCGCGAGGGTCGCGGATCCCGAGCACCAGCGTCTGCGGGTGCGAGCGGAAGACAAGGGCACGATCGCGGCCTTCCACTGGCGCGGCGCGCCCGACGAGCAGCGCGCCGAGCAGGCCGTGCGGGAGATCGCCGCGCCTCGCCGAGCAGGAGGGGTTCGTCGTCCACTGGGGCCGCAAGGTGCTCGAGGTCCGGCCGCCCGTCGACTTCCACAAGGGCCTCGGCGTCGTCGCGCTGGTGCGCGGGCAGAACCTCGCCGCCGCCGTCTATGTCGGCGACGACACGACCGACCTCGACGCTTTCCGGGGCCTGCGCGAGCTCGTCGCCGCCGGCGAGCTCGGCAGCGCCCTGTGCGTCGCGGTCGAGTCCGAGGAGGCTCCCCCCGAGCTCGCGCGCGAGGCCGACCTCACGGTGGACGGCCCCGGGGGGGTGCGCGGACTGCTCGAGGCGCTCCTCTAGATGACGGACCGGCCGGCGCCGTGAGGTTCGTCGACTTCCTCCGGACCACCGTGCTGCTGAGCGCGGGCGCGGCCACGGCGCTCGGGGTCGTCACGGTGTTCGCCGCGGCGGCCGACGGCAGGCACGTGCTGGTGTTCGTCGCGGTCGGCTGGTGGCTGCTGGCCACGGTCGTGGGCCTGCGGATCGGCCGGCGGCAGGTCACGAGCCCGCCGATCGCGAGGCTGCTCGCAGGCGCACGGTCGAGCACGTCGCTGCCCGAGCTGCATCCGGGCGCGGTGCTGGTCAACCGCCTGTGGCCGCTGCTCGTGTTCACGCTGCTGGCCGGCGGCCTCGCGTTCCTCGCGCCGCAGATCCCGGGCATCGCGGCCGGCTTCGCGATCATCTGGGCGCTCGCCTGGCGCCGGCAGGACTCGGCGGTCGCGGCGATCGAGGAGCGCGACGGCGCGAGCTTCTACGTGCGCCACACCTCGCCGGTGCGCCCGATGGAGCTGCTGCGCACGCCGGGCTTCAAATCGAGCCGCGCCGAGCGCATCGACGGGGCAGTGACCTGAGATGACGCCGGCGCGGGGGGTCGACGTGCTCCTCGTCTCGCTCGGCTCGACCGCCGGGCTGCGCTCGGCCGACGAGGAGCTCGCGGACTCGCTGCGCCGGGCCGGCGCCGCGGTTTCGCTCGCCACGGCCCGGCGGCCCCGCGAGGTCCGGACGCTGGCCCTCACCGACCTCGTCTGGGCCGCCGCGGCGCGCGCCGCGGCGAAGCAGGCGATCGCCGCCTCGCCTCCTCGGGCGATCGTCTACTCGACGACGACCGCGGCGCTGTTCGCTCCCGCACCGGGGGCGATCCGCTTCGACGCGCCGGCGGCGGAGAACAGGCCCGGACGGCACGGCCTCTGGCAGCGGCCGCTCGAGCGCCGCCGGCTGCGCTCGGCGCCGCTCCTGCTGCCGCTCAGCGCGGGGGGTCTCGAGGCGGCGCGGCTCCCCGCCGAGATCGCCCGGCGCGCGCTGGTGCTGCCGCTCGCGCTCGAGCCGTCAGGACCGCCGGCGGAGGCCCGTGACATCGCCGCGATCACCTATGCCGGGAACCCCGCCAAGAAGGGCCTGGACCGAGTGCTCGCAGCCTGGCGCAGGGCCCGCGCCACCGCCGGCGAGACCGGTGAGCTCGTCGTCGCGGGAGCTGCTCGCCACGAGCTCTCCGCCGCGGGGATCGACCTCGACCGCGAGGCGGGGGTCCGCGACGCGGGGCCGCTCGCGCAGGGCGAGTACCGCGCCCTGCTGAGGCGGGCGCGGGTGTTCGTCACGGCCCCGCGCCGCGAGGACTACGGTCAGGCCCAGCTCGAGGCGCTGATCGACGGCTGCCTGCTCGTGACGACGCCCGCACCCGGTCCCTACGCGGCGCTGCCGCTCGCGCGGCGCCTCGACTCCGAGCTCGTCGACGAGGACCTCGGCGCCGCGCTGGCGCGCGCGCTCGGGCATCGCGACCGCGCGGGCTACGCGGCCGCAGCCGAGCGGGAGCTGGCCCCGCTGCGCCGCGCCGCCGTCGACGAGCGGGTCGCACGCGAGCTGCTGCCGCGCCTAGTCGAGGCGCGGGCGCTTGTGCCGCAGCTCTGACCAGGGGCGCGTGTTCGCGACGTCCGCGGCCGTCAGCCACGCCCGCCGCGCCGTCGCGATCCCCCAGCGGATGTTGGACAGGGTCGCGGTGCGGTGCGCGTCGGAGTCGATCACGATCCCGGCGCCCGCCCGCGAGGCCGCGCGCGCGTGGACGTCGGAGAGATCGCGCCGGTCCGGGGCGGCGTTGATCTCGAGCAGGGTGCCGGTCCTCGCCGCCGCGGCGAACAGCGCCTCGAGGTCGACCGCGTACGGCTCGCGGGACTCGATCTTGCGTCCCGTCGGATGGCCGATCGTGCGCACCAGCGGGTGCTCGATCGCCGCGAGCATCCGCTCGGTCATCTTCTGCTCGGACATCCCGAAGGACGTGTGCACGCTCGCGACGACCCAGTCGAGGCGGCCGAGCAGCTCGTCGTCGTAGTCGAGCGACCCGTCGGGGAGGATGTTGACCTCGCTGCCGGCGAGCAGCTCGATCGGGTGCTCGGACCTGCTCAATCTCTCGTTCGCGGCGGCGACGAGCTCGATCTGGCGCTCGAGCTGCTCCGCCGAGACCGCGTTGCCGAACCCGTGGCTCGCGGAGTGGTCGGTGATCGCGAGGTACTCGTATCCGAGCTCTCGCGCCGCGATGCCCATCTCCTCGATCGTGTTGCGCCCGTCGGAGGCGACCGTGTGGCTGTGCAGGTCCCCGCGGAGGTCGCTCTGCTCGATCAGGCGAGGCAGGCCGCCGGCCTCGGCGGCGGCGTCGAGCTCGCCGCGGTCCTCGCGCAGCTCCGGCTCGATGTAGGCGAGCCCGAGCCGTGCGTAGACGTCGTGCTCGGTCGCCAGCGGCTCGCTCTCGCCGGTCGCGTCGTCGAGGATCCCGTACTCCGAGACGTGCATCCCGCGCCGCACCGCCATCTCGCGCAGCGCCGCGTTGTGCCGCCCGGAGCCGGTGAAGTGCTGGAGCAGGCTGCCGAGCTGTCCCGGTGCCGCGATCCGCAGGTCGACGGCGATCCCGGCGTGGGTGCGCCCGCGGGCGCCCGCCGCGCCGGAGGAGGAGACCGACTCGATCTCCTCGAGCTCGCCGAGCCGGCTGGAGAGCGCCGCGGGGTCGCTCGCGACGGCGATCAGGTCGATGTCCTTGACGCTGTCGGCGCAACGCCGGATCGACCCTGCGAGCTCGACGTGCACGTCCTCTGCGGCACCCTCGAGGAGGCCGCGGACGAGCGTCTCGCCGATCTCGAGGGCGCGGGGCAGCAGGACCCTGCCGGCACGGCCGGCCGGCTCGCGCTCGGCCTGCTCGAGCGCGGCGAGGACGCTCGCCTCGAACTTCGGGCCGAGGCCCTTGACGTCGCGGAGCTGCTGGCCCTCCGCCGCGGTCCGGAGCGCCTCGGGAGAGTCGATCCCGAGCTCGTCGAACAGCAGCCGCGCGCGCTTCGGCCCGAGACCCGGGAGCCGCGTCAGCGCGACGAGGCCGGCCGGGAACTTCGCGCGCAGCTTCTCCGCGGCCGGGATCGTGCCGGTCTCGGCGAGCGCGACGATCTTCTCCTGAAGCGTCTTGCCGATCCCCGGGAGCTCGGTGGCTCGGCCCTCGCGGGCGAGCGCCGCGACCGACACGGAGGCCTCGCGGACCGCCTTCGCCGCCGAGCGGTAGGCGACGACCCGGTGGACGATCGCGCCGTCGAGCTCGTAGAGGTCGCCGAGCTCCTGGAGGGCGTCGGCGACCTCGGCATTGCTGGGAGGAGTCGCGGCCATCGCCTCAGCCTAGGGGGCCGCGCCCGGGAGCATCGCGAGGGCCTCCATACCCCGCTCGGTCGGAGAACCGATCATCTAGGGTACGCCGACGATGTCCGGCGAGCCCTGGCTGATCCTGCCGACATACAACGAGGCCGCCAACATCGAGGCGATCCTGAGCGCGGCCGGCGAGGTGCTCGGCGAGGCCGCTCCCGAGGGCTTCCGGGTCCTCGTCGTCGACGACGGCTCGCCCGACGGCACCGGGCGGCTGGCGGACGCGATGGCCGAGCAGCACGAGTGGGTACGCGTGCTGCATCGCACCGAGAAGGGCGGGATCGGCCCCGCGTACCTGGCCGGCTTCGCTCACGCCCTCGAGCACGGGCGCCGGCTACGTGATGGAGATGGACTCGGACTTCTCGCACGACCCGGCCGACCTCGCACGCCTGCTCGAGGCGGCGCGCGGCGAAGCCGATCTCGCGCTCGGCTCGCGCTACGTGCCCGGCGGCGGCGTCACCGACTGGGGGATGCTGCGGCGCGTCGTCAGCGAGGGCGGCTCGGCCTACGCCCGGATCGTGCTCGGGATCAAGGTCCGCGACCTCACGGGCGGCTTCAAGTGCTTCCGGCGCGAGGTGCTGGAGGCGATCGACTTCGACGACCGTGCGCTCGCGCGGCTATGCCTTCCAGGTCGAGCTGACGTACCGCGCAGTGCAGCGCGGGTTCCGCGTCGTCGAGGTGCCGATCACGTTCCGCGACCGCGAGCAGGGCCAGAGCAAGATGTCCTGGCGGATCGCGCTCGAGGCGATGTGGCTCGTGCCGTTGCTTCGCTTCGGCTTAGCGCTTATGTCGCGCCGCGGGCGCGCCGATGACCTGGGTGGATGGACGCGTCAGCCTACGCCTTCGCGCACGGGGTCCGGCACACCCGCGAGACGCTGCAGAGCTGGCAGCGCGAACCGGGACGGGTGGTCGGCCGCTGGGTGGCCGGCTCGGCGGTCGCCGCCGCGGGGCTGCTCGCGGCCGTCTGGGTCGTCGCCTCGCTCGACACCGGCTACTCGCACTACCTGTACCTCCAGCCGCCGTTCAAGGTCGGGGATCCCACGGATGTGGTGCGCGTGCTGCGCTCGAACCTGCTCGTGCTCGCGCTGCACGGGATGGCCTGCGTCGCCGGGTTCATCGCCGGGAGCTCGCTGCCGCTGCAGGCCGACCGGCACAGCGGCGCTGTCGCGCTGGGTGCACGAACACGGCGGACGCATCGCGATCGGCTTCGTCGTCTGCGCGACGACCTTCTCGCTGAGCGCGCAGGCGTACCTGATCGGCCACGAGCTGGCCGGGATCTCGACCTTCCTGCGCGTCTCGCCGGCGCTGCTCCTGCTCGGCGTCCTGCCGCACGCGATCCCGGAGCTGGTCGCGCTGTTCCTGCCGCTCGCCGCCTGGATCCTCGCGAGCCGCAGGGGCGAGTGGGAGCAGCTGCTCGCGGCGACGTTCGTGACCGTCGCGATCGCGGTCCCGGTCCTGGTGCTCGCCGCGTTCATCGAGGTGTACGTGTCGCCTCACCTGTTCGCGACCCTGACACACATCCACCCGCCGATCGTGCGGCAGGAGAACGGCTGGACCGTGATAATCGAATAGGTGGCCTACGACGAGGACCTCGCCATGCGCATCCGCGAGCTGCTCGGCGCGGCCGCCGATCTGAGCGAGAAGAAGATGTTCGGAGGGCTCGCGTTCCTCGTCGGCGGCCACCTGGCCGTCGCGGTCAGCGGGCAGGGTGGGCTGCTGCTGCGCTGCGATCCCGCCGAGACTGCGGCGCTCCGCGCGAAGCCGGGAGCGGGCGCTTTCGTGATGCGGAGCAAGGAGATGGACGGCTGGCTGCGCGTCGATCGGGATGCCGTGCGGACCAAGCGCCAGCTCGAGCGGTGGGTACAGCGCGGCGTCGGCTTCGCCCGCTCGCTGCCCCCGAAGTAGGCCGTCGTGGAGCCCGTCCCCGGCTGCCTGGCCTGTGAGCTGACGAGCGGCGCACGCGAGCTGCCGGGTGGACGCATCCACGAGACCTCCCGATGGGTGGTCGAGCACTGCGTCGGCCCGCTCGGTGCGGGCACGCTGATCGTCAAGCCGTTGCGCCACGTGACGCACGTGTGGGAGCTGGACGAGGAGGAGGCGACCGAGCTGGGGCCGCTGCTGCGGCGTGTCGCGAGCGCGCATCGAGAAGGAGCGCTCGCCCGAGCAGCTCTACGTCGCGCTGTGGTCGCACTCCGGCGGCGTGCCGGTGCACATCCACTGGGTGCTGCAGCCCGTCTTCGCCGATCGGCCCGGCGGGCTGATCGGGCCGCACCTGCAGGCGGCCCAGTTCGATCGCGGCGAGCTGCCTGCGGAAGACGAGGTCATGGAGCTCGCCGGCCGGCTGCGCGCGCGGCTCGCCTGACAGGCGCTGCGCCCAGCCCGATGTGCCCCGGCGCATGCGCCGGGCACATCGGGTGGGCTGGAGCGGCTAGGCCGCCGTCAGCGCGGGCTCGAGCTCGGCCTCGAGGCGCTTCTTGGGGTACGCGCCGATCACCGTCTTGACCGGCTGGCCGCCCTTGAAGAGGATCATCGTCGGGATCGAGAGGACCTGGAAGCGCGCCGCGGTCTGCGGGTTCTCGTCGATGTCGAGCTTCACGATCTTGAGGTCCTGGCGCTCGGACTGGATCTCCTCGAGCACCGGAGCGACGACGCGGCACGGCCCGCACCAGGGCGCCCAGAAGTCGACGAGGACCGGCTGCTCCGCCTCGAGCACCTCGGCGTCGAAGTTGTTGTCCGTGATCTGCGGAAGGGTGCCTGCCATCTCGGTCTCCTCGGTTGGTTACCACTCACTATACAAAATGAAGCGGTGTCTTTCCACCTTCGCCGGCGACACCGAGCGTCGCAGCCCGCTGAGCTCCCGGCGGTGACGCCGGGCCGGGCGCCTCAGCCGGCGCGCGACAGCGCGATCATCAGCTCGAGCCCGTCGACGCTCGCGGTCTCGGTGTAGTCGCCGCCGGACGGGTCGCCGATCTCGAGCTCCGTGGCCAGCGTCTCGCCCGCGAGATGGGCGCGCCCCGACTCGGCCGCGGCGAGCAGCTCGCGGTCGCCGCCGAGCGCGAGCCTGATCCGGTCCTCGACCGCCAGCCCGGCGCTCTTGCGGGCGTTCTGGACGGCGTGCACGATCTCCCGTGCCCGGCCCGCCTCACGCAGCCCCTCGTCGATCTCCAGGTCGAGCGCGACCGCGTGTGCGCCTTCGCGCTCCACCGAGTACCCCTCGGGCGCGCGCATCGTCAGGATCAGCTCGTCGGCCCCGAGCGTGTGGTCGCGCCCACCGATGCTGATCCCGACGGCGGCGCCCTCGCGCAGCGCCGCCGCGACGTGGGCCGGGTCGAGCGCCGCGATCGCCTGCGCGGCCTGCGGCATCTCCTTCCCGAACACGGGACCGAGCGCGCGGTAGTTCGCCTTGATCTCGTAGCTGCCGAGCTCCTCGGCCGCGGCCACGAACCGCACCTGCTCGACGTTCAGCTCCTCCCGCACGACGTCCACCAGCCGCTCGATCGCCTCGCGCTCGCGGGTGTCGGCGACGACGACCGCCTCGCGCAGCGGCTGGCGCACCTTGATCTTCGCCTTGCCGCGCGCGCCGAGGCCGAGCCGGACCGTCTCTCGCGCGAGCGCCATCGCCTGCTCGAGCTGCTCGTCGCGGGCGCCGAGCGCGCCCGGATCGGGGAAGTCGCAGAGGTGAACGCTCGGCAACGTCCCGTCGAGGTTGTCGTAGATCTCGTCGGCGACGAACGGGCAGAACGGCGCGAGCATCTTCACCAGCGCCAGCAGGCAGTCGCGCAGGGTGCCGAAGGCTGCCGGGTCGCCTTCCCAGAAGCGGCGCCGTGAGCGCCTCACGTACCAGTTCGAGAGGTCGTCGAGCAGCTCCGCGATCGCCCGGCCGGCCGTCGTCGCGTCGTAGGACTCGAGCCGCTCGGTGACGAGCTCGATCGTGCCCGCGGTGCGCGAGCGCGCCCAGCGGTCGAGGTCCTGCAGCTCGCCCTCGCCGGCTCCGGCGAGCTCGTCCGCCGCGGCCCGCGCGTACAGCGCGTAGAAGTAGTAGGTCGACCACAGCTGCTTGAGGAACAGCCGCACGCCCTCGCCGATCGTCTCAGCGGAGAACCGGTAGCCGTCCCACGGCTGCTTGGAGGTGAAGAAGTACCAGCGGAACGCGTCGGCGCCGTAACGGTCGAGCACCTCCCACGGCTCGACCGTGTTCCCGCGCGACTTCGACATCTTCTGGCCGTCCTCGTCGAGGATCAGACCGACGCAGGCGACGTTGCGATACGGCGCGCCGCGCCCGAGCAGCACCGACTCGGCGAGCAGCGAGTAGAACCACCCGCGCGTCTGATCCTGGGCCTCGCAGATGAAGTCGGCGGGGAACTGCGCCATCTCGGCCTGCCCCTCGAACGGGAAGTGGGCCTGGGCGAACGGCATCGCGCCCGAGTCGAACCACACGTCGATCACCTCCGGCACGCGCCGCATCTGCTCGCCGCAGCCCTCCTCGCTGCAGGGGAAGGCGACATCGTCGACGTAGGGCCGGTGGTGGTCGGCCAGCTCGCTGCCCGAGCGCTCCGCGAGCTCGGCGAACGAGCCGACGACGTGCACGTGCCCGCCCGCGCAGCGCCACACAGGCAGCGGCGTGCCCCAGTAGCGCTCCCGCGAGAGCGCCCAGTCGACGTTGTTCTGGAGCCAGTCGCCGAAGCGCCCGTGCTTGACGCGGGGCGGGTACCAGGCGACCGTCTCGTTGGCCGCGAGCAGCTCGTCGCGCAGCTGCGAGGTCGCGATGTACCAGGACGGTTTCGCGTAGTAGATCAGCGGGTTCCCGGACCGCCAGCAGTGTGGGTAGGAGTGCTCGTAGTCCTGGACCTTGAACAGCAGGCCGCGCTCGCGCAGCTCCTCGATCAGGTCCGCGGTCGTGTCCTCGGCCTTGACCTGGCGGCCCTCGAACGAGCGGCCGGAGAAGCCCTTGACGGTCGCGTCGAACGTCCCGTCGGGACGGACCGGGTTCGGCAGCGTGCCGGCGCGCGTCGGATCGAACCGGACGCGCTCGGAGGCGCCGGTGACGCGGTAGTCCTCCTCGCCGAACGCGGGTGCCATGTGGACGATGCCGGTCCCGTCCTCGGTCGTCACGTAGGTGTCGGTCAGGATCGGGTACTCCGGCTCCTCGCCGACGTCGAAGATCGGGCCCCGGTAGGAGCCGTAGCGCGAGGCCAGCTCCTCGCCGCTGAACGTCTCGAGCACCTCGGCGCCCTCGCCCAGCACCGCCTCGACCCGCGCACGGGCCAGCAGCAGGCGCTCGCCGCCGGCCGCCACGAGCGCGTACTCGGCGCCCGGCGAGACCGCGACCGCGACGTTGCCCGGAAGCGTCCAGGGGGTCGTCGTCCACACCAGCAGCCGCTCCTCGCCCGAGGCGACGGGCAGCGACAGGAACACGCTCGGGTCGATCACGTCGCGGTAGCCGAGCGCGACCTCGTGGGAGGACAGCGTCGTCTCGCAGCGCGGGCAGTACGGGACGACCTTGCTGCCCTCGTAGAGCAGGCCGCGCCGGTCGATCTCCGAAAGCGCCCACCAGACCGACTCGATGTAGCTCTCGTCGAGCGTCCGGTAGGCGTTCTCGAGGTCGAGCCAGAAGCCGATCCGCTCCGTCAGGCGGTCCCACTCCTCGAGGAACGCGAACACCGACTCCCGGCACTGCTCGTTGAAGCGGCCGATCCCGTACTCCTCGATTTCCGCCTTCGATTTGATCCCGAGCTTCTCTTCGACCGCGATCTCGACCGGCAGGCCGTGGCAGTCCCAGCCCCCCTTGCGGGGCACGTACCTGCCGCGCATCGTCTGGAAGCGGGGGTAGATGTCCTTGAACACGCGCGAGAGCACGTGGTGGGAGCCGGGCGGGCCGTTCGCGGTCGGCGGCCCCTCGTAGAAGACCCATTCGGGGGCGCCCTCGCGGGCGGCGAGCGACGCGGCGAACACGTCGCGCTCGCGCCAGCGGGCGAGCACCTCGAGCTCCATCTCCGGCAGCTCGCGGCGGGGGTCGACCTCGCGGTCGGGTATCAGGTCGCTGCGCTCGCTCACGGGGAGCACGATTCTAGGGGCGATGCTTCGCCCCGCAGCGGGCGAAGCGCAGCCTACGATGATCCGGTGCGGCTGCGCCTCTATCACCACGGAGACGGCGCACGCGTCGCCTACCGGGAGTCCGGCGCCGGCCCGGCGCTGGCGCTGCTGCACTCCGGGCTGCTCTCGCACAAGGAGTGGGAGCCGGTCGTCGAGCCGCTCTCGCACCGCTTCCGCGTGGTCCTGCCGGACCTGCCGCTGCACGGCGACTCCGAGCACCGCCCGCGCCACCCGTACACGCTCGACTGGTTCGCGGAGGTCCTCGCCGGCTTCGCCGCGGAGGTGCTCGGGCCGCGCCCGCTGCTGGCGGGCCACGATGCCGGCGCCGAGATCCTGCTGCGCGCGCTCGAGCTCGACTTGATCGCGCCCTCGCGCCTGGTGCTGATGCCGAACCGGATGCACGCGCCGCCCGCGCACCCGGGCATGCGCGCGGCGGCGCAGTCGGTGCTGCGCAGCGCCGCGGTCCCCGGCCTCGACGCGGTGCTCTCCTACACGGCGGCCGCCGTGTTCCGTCCCGATCGGGGGGTGCGCCTCAGCGCGCGTGCCAACCCGCAGGCGGCGGACCTGTTCCGCCACGCCTTCGCGGACGTGCCCGGCAACTCGAGCCTCGCGCGGGCCTGGGCGCGATGCGCGCGCGATTGGCCGCGGGGCGCCCAGCGCCAGCTGCTCGACCTCTATCCCCGGCTGCGGATGCCGGTGCTGCTGCTGTGGGCGGATCGCGACAGACGTCATCCGCTCGCCGCCGCCGAAGAGGCGCTCGAGCTGCTCCCCGCCGGCCAGCTGCGGGTGCTCCAGAGCACCGGCTTCCTGATCGCCTACGACGACCCGGTCGGGGTGGCGCGGGAGCTGGCCGCGTTCTGCGGATAGATTTGGGACCCTCCCACCCGGCCGGTCCCGCGGCGCCCGGAGGCGCCGCATGCCAGGGTCGCGGGATCCGCCGTCCACCCCCCCGACCAGGAGAGAAGATGCCAACCGAGAAGCAGCTGTGGGGCGGGGAGACCGCCAAGGCCGTCGAGAACTTCCCGATCTCCGGCGAGACGGTCCCCGTCGAGGTCGTGCGCTGGCTGGCCCGCGTGAAGGGCGCCTCGGCCGCCGTCAACGGCGAGCTCGGCCTGCTGCCGAAGGCGAAGGCGCGGTCGATCGAGCGCGCCGCCGCGGAGGTCGCCGCGGGCAAGCACGACGCGCAGTTCCCGATCGACGTCTTCCAGACCGGGTCGGGTACCTCGACCAACATGAACGCGAACGAGGTGATCGCGAACCTCGCCGGGCAGGGCATCCACGCCAACGACCACGTCAACTACGGGCAGTCCTCCAACGACGTGTTCCCCTCGGCGGTCCACCTCGCGGCGCTCGACGTCGCGCAGAACGAGCTGCTGCCCGCGCTGAAGCAGCTCGAACGTTCGTTCGCGCGCAAGGCGAGGAGCTTCCGCAACGTCGTGAAGTCCGGCCGCACGCACCTGATGGACGCGGTGCCGGTGACGCTCGGCCAGGAGTTCGGGGGCTACGCGGCGCAGATCGCGCTCGGCATCGAGCGGGTGCAGTCGGCGCTCGTGCACGTCGGGCAGATCCCGCTCGGCGGCACCGCCACGGGGACCGGCCTCAACACGCACCCGCGGTTCGCAGAGCGGGTCCGCGCGCTGCTCCGCAAGGACTCGGGGCTGAAGCAGATCGCAGCGCCACTCGACCCGTTCGAGGCGCAGGCGAACCGCGACGCGCTGGTCGAGCTGTCGGGGGCGCTGAAGGTGATCGCCGTCTCGCTGACGAAGATCGCGGGCGACCTCGCGCTGATGGGCTCCGGTCCGCGCGCCGGGATCGGCGAGCTGCTTCTGCCCGAGCTGCAGAAGGGCTCCTCGATCATGCCGGGCAAGGTCAACCCGGTGATCCCCGAGGTGGTGCTGCAGGTCTCCGCGCAGGTGATCGGCAACGACACGGCGATCACGATCGGCGGCATGCAGGGCCAGTTCGAGCTCAACGTGCGGATCCCGCTGATCGCCCGCAACCTGCTCCAGTCGCTGCGGCTGCTGAGCTCGACGTCGGTCGTGTTCGCCGAGAAGTGCGTCGACGGGATCGAAGCGAACAAGGCCGGCGCCGCCGCCTCGGCGGGCGCGACGCTCGCGGTCGCGACCGCGCTGAACGGGGCGATCGGCTACGACAAGGGCACGGCGATCGTGCAGAAGGCGACCGCCAGCGGACGGCCGTTGCGCGAGGTCGCGCTCGAGGAGGGGGTCGACGCGAAGCTCTACGACGAGACGATCGATCTGCGGAGGATCGCGGCGGGAAACCAGGCGTGACGGGAGTGCCGGGCGGCCGACGCCGATCGGCCGGCCGATGGCCCTGGCGATGTCGTGCGGCCGCGTGCCCGGCGCCTAGCCCGCGGGCAGCGCTTTGTACAGCTTCGCCACCGTCACCGCCGCCGGCTTCGCCGTCCCGCTGTAGGTGAACAGCCCCTTCTGGTTGAGCCCTTCGATCAGCCGCAGGTGCTTGATCACTTCGTGCACCGAGCCGCCGCTGAACGTCGGCGTCAGCGGGTAGTCGCGCAGCACCCAGACGAACATCGCGGTCAGGTCCCGGTCGGCCGCGTAGACGTCGATGTGGTTCCGCAGGAGCTGCGCCTGGAAGCCGTAGCTGCCGGGCGTGCCGGCCGGGTTGAGCGTGTTCGATTCCGCTCCGAACTCGCTGATCACGAGCACCTTCCCCGGGAACGTCTGCGCCATCGCCGCGAGCCGCTTGCGCATCCGCGCCGCGAGCTGCGCCGGGGTGTCGTGCGGCACTTCGTACCAGCCCGTGTAGTCGGTCTCGGCCACCGCGTCGACTTCGGAGTAGAGCGGGCCCGCCTGCTTCGGGGGATCCCGGCCCCAGACGTCCACGGCGACCATCCGGCCGGGATCGTTGGCGTGCAGCCAGCGGGTCGAGTCGCGCACGTACTGCAGCTCGGCGGCGTCGCGGCCGTTGCGCGCGATCTCATCGACGAGGTTCCAGGCGAAGATCGAGGGGTGCAGCGCCGCCTCGGCCGCGGCGGTCCGGACCTGCTGCTCGGCTTCGGACTCGAGGCGCGGCGTCGTCGAGTACCACATCCCCGCCCCTTCGACGGGCCCCACGCCCTGCCAGACGAGCAGGCCCGCGGCGTCGAGCCGTTCGAGCAGCGCCGGGTCGAGCGGGTGCTGGGCGCGCACGGCGTTGGCTCCGATCGCCTTCAGCTCGGACACCAGCTTGTCCTGATCGGCCGCCGTCAGCGCGTCCCCGTGGCCCGGGGCGTCTTCCTGGATCGTCGCTCCGTGCAGCAGCAGGCGGGCGCCGTTGAGCTGCAGTTCCTTGCCGTGCCAGGTCAGCTGGCGAAGCCCGACGTGCGCCGAGTAGGTGCTCTCGCTCCCCACCGAGAGCTGGAGCTGGTACAGGTTCGGCGCGGCCGGCGACCACAGCGCCGGCGAGCTCACGGTGGCCGTGCCCTCGACGCGGGCGCTCGCCCCGGAGGCGAGCTGCACGGGCGCGAACGTGAGCGGCACCGTCTGGGCGCCGTTCTGCAGCGTCCCCTCCGGCGTGATCGTCCGCGGCGGCCCGTAGTTGTGGACGTCCACGCCGACCTGGACCGACGCGGTGCCCGACGGCGCGAGCACCGTCTCGATCGTCGGCGAGGTCAGGTCGCTGGCGCCGATCGGGCGCACGTCGACCTCCCCGTCGAGCCCGCCCCAGTTGAACCAGGTGCGGTGGAACCCTTCTTCGGCCTGCCGCCCGGGGAACCGCCAGTCGACCCGCACGACCACGCTGTGAGTGCCGGCGGTGAGCAGCGTCTGGAAGCCGAACGGCAGGTAGGAGCCGCGATGCGACCCCGAGCTTGCGGCCGTCGACGAACACTTCCGCGAGGTAGTTCGCCGACGCGAACCTGAGTTCGTAGCGGCCGCCGGCCGCCGCCTGGAAGGTCGTCCGGTACCACGCGACCGACCCCTGGTAGTTGGCCGCCCCCGCTTTGCCGCTGTACGGCGTCGGGTTGACGACGTTCGGCACCGTCACGGTCGCGCCGGCGAAGCCGCCGCGCGCCCAGCCCTTGTGCAGGCCGCGGTTGGCGGGGTCGCGCTCGAGCACCCATTCGGTCAGCGGCATCCGGCCGCCGGGGCCTTCGAAGATCAGCGACTGGCTCGCCGGCGCCTGCGCCGAGGCGACCGGCGCGAGCGCGAGCGCGCCGTATCCCGCGACGGGGCACAAGCACGCGAGCAGGGTCGCGATCAGCGGCTTCTTGAGGTACTCGAGGCATGGTCGGGGTGAAGCCGGTCATGCGCAGGGACCTTCCCGGCGGCATCCGCTTCTCCTGCTCAAACAGCCGATGGCGCCGATCAGAGCGCAGAGGCGATCTCCGGCTCCGCAGCCGCCGCTGCGAGCAGTCCCTCCAGCACGAGCAGCGCGCCGGCCTTGGAGAGCGGTTCGTTGAGGTTCCCGCACTTCGGCGACTGCACGCAGGAGGGGCATCCCCGCTTGCACGGGCAGCCGCCGATCAGCCGGCGTGCGTCCTCGCACAGCTCCTCGAAGCGCGCGAACGCGGTGCGCGTGATCCCGATCCCGCCGGGGTGCCCGTCGTAGATGAAGATCGTCGGCACGCCCGTCTGCGGGTGGAAGTTCGTCGACAGGCCGCCGATGTCCCAGCGGTCGCACATCGCGATCAGCGGCAGCACCGCGATCTGCGCGTGCTCGGTCGCGTGCAACGAGCCGAGCAGCTGCTCCATCGAGACCCGCGCGGCGAGCTCCTCCGCGTCGAGCTCGAACCACAGCGCCTGGGTCTGGAAGCTGGTCGGCGGCAGGTCGAGCCCGAACAGGTCGAGCTGTGAGTGGTCTGACAGGCGCCGGCGCTGGTACGCGAGCACGGTCTCGGTGACGCTGACCTCGCCGAACGACAGCCGCACGCCGAGCGCCTCGCGCCGGTCGAGCAGCCGCACGATCTCGGTGTCGGTCGTCCGCTTCGGCTGCGTGTACCAGTCTCCGGAGAACGGCGAGACCAGGGCGCGGCGGCGCTCGAGGTCGAGCTCGCGCACCTCGTAGGAGCGCCCGAGGTGCATGTACACGGCGCCGTCGTGGATCGTCGAGTGCGCGCGCGCCGCCTCGGTCGTGCCGAGCAGCTCGCCGGAGGAGACGTCGACGATCGCGAAGCTCTCCGGAGATGCCGAGCGCAGCGAGACGCCGGCCGCGGGGTAGGAGTCCGGCCGGCGCGGCACGAACGCGTCGCCGCCGACCCGCCCGCGCCGCCGGCGCAGCTCGCCGGCGCTCTCGAGCTGCTCGGCCGCGGCCTCCCAGCGCGGCCCGAGGAACTCCGCGTCGTCGCGTGTCAGCGGGCCCTCGTGGGCGGCGCAGAGCAGGTGACGCCTGTAGATCAGGGGACTCTCGTGGTCGAGGATCGCCGCCTCCACCGGCCGGTCGAGGAACTCGTCCGGGTGACGGCAGAAGAACTGGTCGAGCGCGTCCTCGCCCGCGACGTACACGGCCAGCCCGCGCCCCCGGCGGCCCGCTCGACCCCACATCTGGCGCAGCGACGCGACCGTCCCCGGGAACGTCACGACGACGGCCGCGTCGAGCTCGCCGATGTCGATGCCGAGCTCGAGCGCATCGGTCGTGACGACCGCGCGCAGCTCGCCCCGCATCAGCCGTCCCTCGAGCTCGCGGCGCTGCTGGGGCGTGTAGCCGGCGCGATAGGGCGCGACCAGCTCGGCGAGATCCGGGTGGTCGTTCGCGAGGCGCTCCTTCACGAGCCGGCTCAGCACCTCGACCCCCTTGCGGGACTTCATGAAGCAGATCGTGCGCGCCCCCTCGACGGTCAGCGCCGCGAGCATCTCCGCCGCCTCGCCGAGCGCCGAGCGGCGGGCGCCGCTCGCCTCGTCCGTCAGCGGCGGGTTCCAGATCGCGATCCGGCGCTCCGGGGCCGGCGAGCCGTCGCGCTCGATCAGCGCGACGTCCTCGAGCCCGGTCAGCCGCTCGGCGAGCTCGACCGGGTTGGCGATCGTCGCCGAGGCGAGCATCACGCGCGGCTCCGTCCCGTACGCGGCGGCGATGCGACGCAGCCGGCGCAGCACGTTCGCGACATGCGATCCGAACACCCCCCGGTACACGTGCGCCTCGTCGACGACGATCACCGCGAGGTTCGAGAACAGGTCCGCCCACGCCGCGTGGTTCGGCAGGATCCCGACGTGGAGCATGTCGGGGTTCGTGAGCACGATGTTCGACGCGCGGCGGATCTGCGCCCGCGCCTCGCGCGGGGTGTCGCCGTCGTAGATCGCCGGCCGCACGACGCGCGCGAGGCCGAACGAGGCGAGCGCGCGCGCCTGGTCCTGCGCGAGCGCCTTCGTCGGGTAGAGGTAGATCGCCCGCGCCCGGCTGTCGCGGCAGAGCACCTCGAGCGTCGGCAGGTTGAAGCACAGCGACTTGCCGGACGCGGTGCCCGTGGTCACGATCGTCGGGCCCTTCCAGGCTGCGCCGAGCGCCTCGGCCTGGTGGGAGTAGAGGCGCTCGATGCCGGTCCGGGCGAGCGCCGCTACGAGCTTCGGATGCAGCTCCGCGGGCAGCGGGGCGGTGGCGGCGCCGGCCGGGCCCGGTACGCGCCTCGCGCACGAGCCGCCCGTCATCGCGGCCCGCGTCGAGCAGCGGGCTCCACGGCTCTGTTCTGCGCTCGACGGCCAAGGAGCCTGAGATAGTAGAGGCGATGCCTGCCGCCCCCGGAGGGTCTTCCCCGAAACTCCGCAGCTTCCATCACTCGAGCTTCCCTGCGGCGCGGCTCGCGGGCGACCGGCGCACCGGCGTGTCCGTCTGCCTGCCCGCGCGCGAATGTGCGGCGACCGTCGGCGGAATCGTCGAGGCGCTGCTCGCGCTGCGCACGCGCGGGCGTGCTCGACGAGGTCGTCGTGGTCGACGCCGACTCGGCCGACGGCACCGCCGAGCGCGCCGCGAGGGCCGGCGCGAGGGTCCTGCAGGAGGGGGAGCTGATGCCCGCGTTCGGCCCGGTGCTCGGCAAGGGCGACGCGATGTGGCGCGCGCTCGGCGCCCTCGAGGGAGACGTCGTCTGCTTCCTGGATGCGGACACCGAAGCCTTCTCGCCCCACTTCGCGACGGGCCTGCTCGGGCCGCTGCTGTGCGAGCCCGGCGTCGCCTTCGTGAAGGGCTTCTACCGCCGGCCGCTCGGCGACGGCCCCGACGGCGGCGGGCGCGTCAACCACCTCGCCGCGAGGCCGGCGCTGTCGCTGTTCTACCCGGAGCTCGAGGGGGTACGCCAACCGCTCGCGGGTGAGGTCGCCGCGCGCCGGGAGCTGCTCGAATCGGTCCCCTTCGCCACCGGCTACGGGGTCGAGACCGCGATGCTGATCGACGTCTGGCGTGCGGTGGGCGCCGAGGCGATCGCGCAGGTCGACCTCGACGAGCACCGCAACCCGCACCAACCGCTGTCGGCGCTCGCGCCGATGGCTCGCACGGTGCTTGCGACGATCGCGCGGCGGCTGGAAGCGGAAGGCCGGCTGACGGGCGGCGCGGGCGGCGAGGCGCCGGTCGAGCGCCCGCCGCTCGCGACCCTTGCGCCGGCGGCGGCGCGGACGTGAGCGCAGCCGGCGGACGCGCGCCCGTGCGCTGCCTGTACCTCGATCTCGACGGGACGCTGCTCGGCCGCGGCGCCTCGCTGCTGCACGACGGCGAGGGAGCGGTCACGATCGACGGGGTGCGGGCGCTGCAGGCGTGCCTGCGCGCGGACGTCGAGGTCGTGCTGATGTCCGGGCGCCGCCGCGCCCAGGTACACGAGGACGCGCGCCTGTTCGGGCAGACGTCGTTCATCTTCGAGGCCGGCGCCTGCCTCGTGCTCGACGGCGAGGCCCATTGGCTGACCGGCGAGCTGATCCCGGGCGAGCGGACGATCTTCGAGCAAGTCGATGCGAGCGGCGCCCCCGCGCTGCTGCTCGATCGCTACGCCGGGCGCCTCGAGCACCACGAGCCGTGGCACACCGGGCGCGAAGTGTCGCACCTGTTCCGCGGGCTCGTCGACGCCGCCGAGGCCGACGCGGTGCTCGCCGAGCACGGCCACGGCAACCTGCGGCTCGTCGACAACGGCGTCGTCTCGCGCCGCTCTCCAGCGCTCTCGGAGCTCCCGCAGGTCCGCGCCTACCACCTGGTTCCGGCCGGAGCATCGAAGGCGGGCGCGCTGGCGCTCCACGCTCGCGCGCGGGGCTACTCGCCGGAGCAGACCTTCGCGGTCGGCGACTCGCGCGAGGATCTCGCCTGCGCCGACGCCGTCGGCTGCTTCTGGCTGGTCGGCAACGCGATCGAGCGCGATCCCACGATGCGGGAGGCGATCGCCGGGCGCCGCAACGTGCGGATCGCCGCCGCCGGTCACGGCCCCGGCGTCTACGAGGCCGTCGTCAGCACGCTGATGGGCGAGTGACGCCGGGTCAGGCGGCGGTCAGCCGCCGCCACACCCGCCGCCAGAACCCCGGCTGCGGCCGGCGCCTCCACAGCGCCGGCGGCGGCACGGTCGCGCGCACCAGCGCCACCCAGTCGGCGAGAGGAAGCTCGCCCGAGATCAGCCGTCCGAGCGCGCTCGTGACCGGCGCCTGCACGCCCGCGTGCTCGAGCGCCGCGGCGAGCAGTGGGACCGACTCGAGCGCCTCGACGGCCTGTCCGACCCGCTGCGGGATCTCGCTCGCCGGCACGCCGGCGGCGAGCAGCTCGCCGGCCCGGCGGTTGCGGCTCTCGCGCGCGAGAGCCGTCGCGACCAGATCGCCGGCGCCGGCGAGGCCGATCATCGACTCCGGACGGGCTCCGAGCCCCTCGGCGTAGCGCCACACCTCGGCGAAGATGTGCCCCGCCGCCGCGCCCGCCGCGTTGAGACCCTGCGCCTCGGTCGCGCCCGCCGCGAGCGCCGCGGCGTTCTTCGCGGCCCCCGCCAGCTCGACTCCGACCGGGTCGTTCGACTGCTCGCACACGACCCCGGCGCGCGTGAAGATCTGAGCGAGCGAGCGGGCGAGGTCCTCCTGCACCGCGGCGGCCACCAGCGCGGCGCCGTGGCGCACCATCTCCCGTGCGTGCGCCGGGCCGCCGAGGCAGGCGACGCGCTCCGCGCCGAACCGGGCGGAGAGCACGATCGTCGGCGGTTCGCCGGCGGGCGGGACCAGCCCCTTCGCGACCGAGACGATCGAGGCGCGCGGCGCGAGACCGGTCGCGACCAGCGCGTCGACGGCTTCCCCGAGCGCCCGCGAGGGCACCGCGAGGAACACGTAGTCGGCCCGAGCCGCGCCTCCCGAGGCCGGCTCGACGCGCAACCCCGCCCGGCAGCTCCACACCGGGCAGGTAGGCGCGGTTCTCGCGGTCGGCGTCGATCGCCGCAGCCTGCTCGGGCGTACGCGTCTGCAACGTGGTCCGCAGGCCGCCGCGCGCGAGCAGCACCGCCAGGGCGGTGCCGAACGAGCCGGCGCCGATCACCGTCGCGCGTCTCGTCGGGCTCGGCAGGGCGCGCGCCCGCGCGCTCGCACGGGCCGGCTGGCCGGGGTTTGGCTCGGGCGCGGCCATGTCCAGCGGCGAGCCTAACGCGCCGCGGCGGGCGCCATGGCTCTGCGAAGGTGGGACACATGCCCGAGGGCGACACCGTGCACCACGCCGCGCTGCGGATCCGCGGGGCGCTCGCAGGCCGGGTCCCGGAGCGGATCGCGACGCCCCAGGCGAGGCACCGGCGCGATCGTTGGCCGGAGAAGCTCGCGGGTCGCGCACTGCGCTCGGTCGATGCCCACGGCAAGCATCTGTTCCTCCGTTTCGACGGCGACCTCACGCTGCACTCGCACCTGCGCATGTCCGGCTCCTGGGCGGTTCGCCGCGAGGGCGAGCGCCACCGGCGCCCGATGCGCCGCGCGTGGCTGGTGCTGGCCGGGGGCGGCTGGGAGGCGGTGGAGTTCGACGGGCCCGTGCTGGAGCTGATGAGCGACTCGCGGGCGCGCACCGACCCGCGCCTCGCGGGCCTCGGACCGGACGTGATCGGCGAGAGCTTCGACGAGCGGCTGTTCCTCACACGGCTGCGCGAAGACGACCCGACGCGCCCGATCGGCGACGCGCTGCTGAACCAGCGCACGATCGCGGGCATCGGCAACATGTGGAAGGCGGAGTGCTGTTGGGCCGCCGAGCTCGACCCCTGGCGGGAGACGGCCGCGGTCAGCGACGAGGAGGTGCTGGCGGCGGTCCGGTTCGCACGCACGGAGATGAGCCGGTCGGCGGTCGAGGGCCACCACACGCGGCCGCACGCGGTGTACAGGCGTGAGGAACGGCCGTGCCCGCGCTGCGGCACGCCGATCCGGATCGCCGGTCAGTGGGAGAACAACCGGGTCACGTTCTGGTGCCCGGGCTGCCAGGTGTAGCGCGACGGAGCCCGTCGCACGATCCGCCGTTGCCGCTCGAGCGCCGGGCGGCCTCCTCGACCGCTCAGATCACGGCCGCGAGGCGCTCGCCGGCGCGGCTCAGGCCGGCGGCTCCGCGCGCGCGGAGCACCAGCTGGAGGTCGAGCACGCGCAGGTCGAAAGCGTCGAGCCCGACCTTCGCCGCGACCGCGTAACACGGCACGCCGGACTGCCGGGCGCGCGTTGCCAGCTCGAACGCCGGGCTGCCCGCGAGCGTTCCCTCGGCCAACTCCGGCACGGCGATGACGAGCGCCCTCGAGGCGAGCATCCGCTCGTGGAACGAATCGCCCGCGAGCGCCCGCTCGGCAGGCAACAACAGCACGTCCGGCTCGGGAGCGCCCGCGCCGCTCAGGCCGCCGGCGATCGCGGCGGCCACTCGCGCCGCGTCGAGGCGCGCCCCGAAGCGCTCGCAGGCGAGCAGCGCGTGGCGGGGGATCGTGGCGTTGCCGCGGGGCACGATCGGGCATCCTTCCACCGAATGGCGGCCAAGACCGAGCACGAGATCCTCGAGATCGCCGGCCGCGAGGTCCGGCTCAGCAACCCGGGGAAGCTCTACTTCCCCGCGGTCGGGATCACGAAGCTCGACCTCGCCCGCTACTACATCGCCTGCGAGGGACCGGTGGTGCTGGGGCTGCGCGAGCGGCCGACCGTGATGAAGCGCTGGGTCGACGGCGTCGACGGCGAGCCGTTCTTCCAGAAGCGCGTGCCGGACACCGCGCCCGAGTGGATCGAGACGGCGACGGTCACCTTCCCCAGTGGCCGGCACGCGCGCGAGCTGCTGCCGAACGACGCGGCCCACCTCGTCTGGGGCGTCAACCTCGGCGTGATCGACTGGAACCCCTGGCCGGTGCGGAGCTCCGACCTCGATCACCCCGACGAGCTGCGCGTCGACCTCGACCCGTGCCCGGGGGTCGCCTTCGACGAGGTCCGCCAGGTCGCGCTCGAGGCGGGTGCGGTACTCGACGAGCACGGGCTCACCGGCTTCCCGAAGACGTCGGGCTCGCGTGGGATCCACGTCTACGTGCGGGTCGCGCCGGACCACGGGTTCGAAGAAGTCCGTCGCGCGGCGCTGGCGCTCGCGCGGGAGGTCGAGCGGCGGATGCCCGGCCGGGCCACGAGCAAGTGGTGGAAGGAGGAACGCCAGGGCGTCTTCATCGACTACAACCAGAACGCCCGCGATCGCACCGTCGCCTCGGCGTACTCGGTGCGGGCCGTCCCCGACGCGCGCGTGTCGTGCGCGCTCGACTGGGACGAGGTCGCCGCCGTCGAACCGGACCAGCTGACGCTGAAGACCGTTCCCGCGCGCCTGGCGGAGCGCGGCGATCCGGCTGCGGGGATCGACGAGGCGGCGGGGAGCCTCGACGGGCTGCTCGAGCTCGCCGCCCGCGACGAGCGTGAGGGGCTCGGCGACGCGCCGTGGCCGCCGCACTTCCGCAAGCAGAAGGGCGAGCCGAAGCGCGTGCAGCCGAGCCGGGCGAAGAAGCCGAAGGGCGACGCGGCGTGACGCTCCCGCTCGAGCCGCCGCTGCAGCCACAGCTCGCGCTGACGCGCAAGGAGCTGCCGCGGGGCGAGCAGTACCGCTACGAGGTGAAGCTCGACGGCTTCCGCTGCATCGCGTTCGCCGACGGCGGCGAGCAGTTCCTGCAGTCGCGCAACGGCAAGCCGCTGAGCCGGTATTTCCCGGAGCTCGAGCTGCCTCCGCTCCGCTACGTGCTCGACGGCGAGATCGTCGTGCGCGACGCCGCCGGGCGCGAGGACTTCGACGCCCTCGGCCAGCGCATCCACCCGGCCGCCTCGCGGATCGAGCGGCTGTCGGTCGAGACGCCGGCGGTGTTCGTCGCCTTCGACCTGCTGGCGCGCGGCGACGAGGTGCTGCTCGGCCTCCCCTACGACGAGCGGCGCGCCGCGCTCGAGGCGCTGCACGGCGAGGATGAATTCGACGGCTCGCCGGTCGAGCTGATGGAGGTCAGCGACGACGCCGCCCGGGCCGAGCAGTGGCTGCAGAGCGCCGAGGGGACGATCGCGAAGGAGCGCGACGCTCCGTACCGGCCCGGCGAGCGCAAGGGGATGTTCAAGGTCAAGCGCGTGCGGACGATCGACGCGGTCGTCGCGGGCTGGCGTCCCGGCAAGGAGCCTGGCACCGTCGGCGCGCTGATCCTCGGGCTCTACGACGACGACGGAGATCTGCGCGTCGTCGGGCACTGCTCGGGGCTGACGGCGAAGGAGAAGCGCCGGCTGGTCGAGTTCCTCGCCCCGTACGAGACCGGCGAGCGCGGCAGTGGCGAGGCCAGCCGGTGGACGGCGGGGCGGGACCTCGAGTGGGTCGCGCTGCGTCCCGAGCTGGTCGTCGAGATCGACTTCGACCACGTCTCGGCGGGGCGCATCCGGCACGGCGCGAAGCTCCGGCGCTGGCGCGAGGACAAGCCGCCGCGCGAGTGCCGTTACGAGCAGCTCCAGGCCTGATCGGTCCTCTAGAGTCAACTCGATGAGCGCCGAGACCGCGACCGTCGCCGAGGAGGAGTACCTGCAGATCCTGTTCTGGCTGCAGGAGGCCGGGCTGCCGATGACGGGAGCGAACGTCGCGCGGGCGATGCAGCTGTCGGCCCCGACGGTGCACGAGATGATCGGGCGTCTGGAGCGCGACGGCTACGTCACGCGCGGCTCCGACCGCGCGATCGCGTTCACCGAGAGCGGCGCCACGCACGCCGAGGGCATCGTCCGCCGCCACCGGCTGATCGAGCGCTTCCTGACCGATGTCCTCGGCATCCCCTGGGACGAGGTGCACGAGGAGGCGGAGCGGCTCGAGCACGCGATGTCGCCGGTGCTCGAGGAGCGGATGCGCGTCGCGATCGGAGGCGCCAAGACCTGCCCTCACGGCCATCCGATCGTCGCCGGCGCGCGGCTCTCGGGAGTGCCGCTGGCGGACGTGGAGCCGGGTGCCTCGGTACGGGTGCTGCGCTTCGAGAACGAGGCCGAGGATCTGCTGCACTACCTGAAGGCGTCCGGGATCGAGCCCGGGCTCGAGGCGACGCTCCAGGAGCGTGACGACGCGAAGGTCGTGCTGCGGACGGCGGACGGCGCGATCTGCGCCGTCACGCCCAGCGTCGCCGAGACCGTCTCGGTGATCGCCGACCCGTCGCCGCCGGAGCGCACGGCGCTGCCGGAGCAGCTCGTGCTGGGCCAGCGCTACGGGCGCTGAGCCCGCCTCGGCCGGATAGCCGGCGCCTGGCGGCGTCCTCGCCCAGTCATGTGCCGGACGCACGCTCCTTCGCTGCGTCCTTGCCAGGCTTGGCTCTCCGGCCTCGGGGTTCGTGGCGTTGCGAGCGCCACGAGGTTCGTGGCGTTTCGGACGGCCGACGCTTGGCCGCGTCCTGACGGTCGTGATGGCGCGGCCGATGGGGAGCGGCGAACGAACGATCGCGAGCGCGTCACGCCGCCCGCGCGATTACAGCGACCGGTAGGCCTCTGCGAGCCTCCGCACGCCCTCCTCGATCTGCTCGGGGGTGACGCCGGAGTAGGCGATGCGGAACGTGTTCAGGCCGCCCTCGAGCAGGAAGTCCGTCCCCTTCACGATCGCGACCCCGCGCTCGGCGCCGGCGTCGAACAGGCGATGGACGTCGGTGCCCTCGGGCAGCGTCACCCACATGAAGTAGCCGCCCTGGGGCTCCACGAACTCGGCCTCCGGGAGCTCGCGGCGCAGCGCCTCGGCGAGCGTCGCGGCCCGCTCCGCCAGCGCCCGCTTGACGGTCTCGATCGAGCTGTCGATCTTCCCCGACGCGCAGAACTCGTAGACGAGCGACTCGGAGACCATGTTCGGCGAGATGTAGGTGTTCGTCGCCGTCTTGATCAGAGCGGCGATCAGCTCGGGCGGCCCGACGAGGTAGCCGACGCGCACGCCGGGGCACACGGTCTTGGTGAACGAGGAGGCGTAGACGACGTGGCTGGGGTCGATCGAGAGCATCGTCGGCTGCGGCTCGCCGGTGAAGCGCAGCTCCGCGTACGGGTCGTCCTCGAGCACGAGGAAGTCGTACTGCGCGGCGAGCTCGAGCACCTCGCGGCGCTTCGCGAGCGACAGGGTGTAGCCGGCGGGGTTCTGGAAGTTGGGGATGATGTGCGCGAGCTTCGGGCGCGCGCCCCCCTCGAGCAGCGAGCGCAACGCGGCCGTGTCGATCCCATCCAGCTCGAGCGGGACGGCGTGCAGCTGCGCCCCGCGCTGGCGCAGGCCGAGCAGCGTGCGGTCGTAGGTCGGGCTCTCGACGACGACCTCCTCGCCGGGGTGCACGAGGTGGTCGAACAGGAACGCGTCGGCCTGCAGCGAGCCGTTCGTGACGAGCACGCGCTCCGGCTCGACGCCGTGCTTGTCCGCGATCCAGGCGCGCAGCCGCGGGTAGCCGACGGCCGTGCCATAGGCGGTCGTGCCCTCGGGGTCGCTCTCGAAGGCGCGGACCGCCGCCTCCTTGAGGCCCTCCACGTCGATGATGTCCAGCGAGGGGACGCCGCGGGCGAAGGAGATCGTCTGAGTGGTCGTAGGCATAGCGGCGTAGCTTAGGCGCCCGAGCAGCTCGTCGTAGTCGTGGGTCAGATCCCGTGCCGTTCGCTCGAGGCGCTCGCGGAACCGGAGCAGCTCGGCCGGGTCCGGCGCGGGCGCCGGCCGGGGCGCTGACCTGTAGGCGGGAACGGGGGGCGCCGGCGGCGGCGTCGCAGACCTCGGTGGGGGCGGGGTGCGGGCGACCGGGGGCGGTGGGGGCGGCCCGGCCGCCTCATCCACGATCCGGCCGAAGCCCGTCCGGGCTGTCTCCGGGGGCGGAGCGGCCGTCTCCCGGGCGGCGGAGGAGCCGGGCGGCGCTCCGCCGGTCGGCGCCCGGCGGGCGGCCTCGCAGCGGAAGGGGGCAAGGGGGGAGAGGCGCCGGTCCCGGCGTCTTCGCTGGAGATCTGCCGAAGCGTCGCCTCGAGCTCGCCGAGCTTGCGTTCGAGCTCGCGGATCGTCTCGGTCATCGCCTGCTGGTCCATGCGGGCTAGCGTACCGGCCGCATCCGCTCGCGGGCGGCCGGACGCCGATCGACGGGAGACGCGCAGCGGGCCGGGGCTCCCCGCTCTCGGATGAGGCCGTCCGGGCGCGCCGCGGACGGCGACGGGCGCGGCCGGCTAGCCCGCGGCGACCGAGCTGCCGCCGAGCACCTCGACGGCGATCGCAGCGGCTTCGGTGGGGGTGCGGCCGACCCGCACGCCCTTCGCTTCCAGCGCCTCGGCCTTCGCGGCCGCGGTTCCGGAGGAGCCCGAGACGATCGCCCCGGCGTGGCCCATCTGCTTGCCCGCGGGAGCGGTGAAACCGGCGATGTAGGCGACCACCGGCTTGCTCATGTGCTCGGCGATGTAATCGGCCGCCTCTTCCTCGGCCGAGCCGCCGATCTCGCCGGAGAGCACGACCAGCTCGGTCTCGGGGTCGGCCTCGAACAGCTCGAGCACGTCGACGAACGACGAGCCCGGGACCGGGTCGCCGCCGATCCCGACGATCGAGCTGCAGCCGAACCCGGCCTGGGCGATCTCGTTCCCGATCTGATAGGTCAGCGTGCCGGAGCGGGACACCACGCCGACGTTGCCGGCCTCGAAGAACGAGGCCGGGATGATCCCGACGTTCGCCTTGCCCGGCGAGAGGATCCCGGGGCAGTTCGGGCCGACCAGACGGGTTCCCGGGAAGTCGCGCTTCAGCGTGTTGTATACGCGGAGCTCGTCGTGGGCGGGGATCCCCTCGGTGATCGTGATGACCAGCGCGACGCCGGCCGCCGCGGCCTCGAGGATCGCGTCCGCCGCGAACCGCGGCGGCACGAAGATCATCGCCGTGTTCGGCTGCACCTCGGCGGCGGCCTGCTCCCAGTTGTCGAACACGGGGATGCCCTCGACGTCCTGGCCGCCCTTGCCGGGCGTGACGCCGCCGACCACGTTCGTGCCGTAGTTGCGGTTGTTGAGCGTGTGGAAGGTCCCCTCGCGTCCGGTGATCCCGGCGACGCACAGGCGGGTCGTCTCGTCGACCAGGACCGACATCAGGCTGCCGCCTCGCTCTCGCGCCCGGCGGCGAGCGCGACGACCATCTCGGCCGCCTCGTTCATCGTCTTCGCGGGGTGCACGTTCGGCAGCGCCGCCTCCTCGAGCAGGCGCCTGCCCTCGACGTCGTTGGTGCCGTCGAGCCGGACCACGAACGGGATCGATTTGCCCCGCTCGTCGAGCTGCCCGAAGGCGGCGATCAGGCCTTCCGCGACTTCGTCGCAGCGCGTGATCCCGCCGAAGATGTTGAACAGGACGGCCTTGACGGCGTCGTTGGCGAGGATCAGCTCGACGGCGCCGCGGATCTTCTCGGCGTTCGAGCCGCCGCCGGCGTCGAGGAAGTTCGCGGGCTTGCCGCCGGCGCGGGCGACGACGTCGAGGGTCGACATCACGAGCCCGGCGCCGTTGCCGAGGATGCCGATGTCGCCGTCGAGCTTCACGTACTGGACGCCCTCCTCCTTGGCGCGGCGCTCGAGCGGGTCTTCGTTCTCGGCGTCGGAGAGCGACTGGTTCTCGGGGTGGCGGTACAGCGCGTTGCCGTCGAGCGACACCTTCGAGTCGAGCGCCCGCACGTCGCGCTCCGGCGTGACGATCAGCGGGTTGATCTCCGCCAGCGTCGCGTCCTCCTGCAGCCAGACCTCGTACAGCGCGACCAGCGCGTCGGCGACCCCCTCGCGCACGTCCTCGTCGGCGCCGCCGTCGGTGGCGATCGCCAGCGCCTCCTCGCGGGACAGCCCGGCGAGCGGGTCGACGTGCCTGCGGATCAGCTTCTCGGGCGTCTTCTCGGCGACCTCTTCGATGTCGACGCCGCCCTCGGTGCTGAACATCACGAGCGGCTTCTTCGCGGCGCGGTCGAGCAGCACCGACGCGTAGTACTCGGCGGCGATGTCCGAGGCATGCTCGATCCAGACGGTGCGGACGGTGTGGCCCTTGATGTCCATGCCGAGGATGTTCGAGGCGTGCTCGCGAAGCTCGGCCTCGTCGGATGCCAGCTTCACGCCTCCGGCCTTGCCGCGGCCGCCGATCAGCACCTGCGCCTTGACGACGACCGGGTAGCCGACCCTCGCCGCCGCCGCGACCGCGGACTCCACGTCCGTGACCGGCTCGCCGGAGGAGACCCGCAAACCGTGCCGGGCGAAGAGCTGCTTGCCTTGGTACTCCAGAAGGTCCATTTCGCGGCGCGGGACTCTAACGGAAGATGGAAGATCGCGTGCAGGCGGGCTCCTCGGAGACACCGGAACCGGGCCGACGGCGACGGCGCGGCATAATGCCCCCGCGATGCCGCCGATTCCGAAGAACGTGACGTTCGTCACCTTCGACGTGTACGGGACCCTGATCGACTGGGAGACAGGGGTCTACGACGCGTTCGTGAAGGAGGCGTCGAAGGACGGCTTCGAGATCGACCGCGCGACGCTGATCCCGATGTTCCACGAGATCGAGCGCGAAATCGAGAGCGGCTCCTACGAGCTCTACGCCGAGGTCCTGCGCCGCACGGCGATCGAGATCGCGAAACGCCTCGGCTGGGCGCTCGAGCCGTCCCGCTCGGGGTTCCTGCCGGATTCGGTGCAGCGCTGGCAGCCGTTCAAGGAGACCAACATCCAGCTCCAGAAGCTCGGCAAGAAGTACCAGCTCGGCCTGCTCTCGAACATCGACGACAAGCTGCTCGGCCAGACGCGCCGGCACATCCCGATCGACTTCGACCTCGTCGTCACCGCTCAGCAGGTCCGCTCCTACAAGCCCGAGCCCCCGCACTTCACCGAGTGTGCGCGCCGCATCGGCGGCAAGCGCGGCTGGGTCCACGTCGCCGCGAGCCACTACCACGACGTCGTCCCGTGCGTGAAACAGCGGGTTCCGGTGATCTGGGTCAACCGCAACAAAGAGACGCTCGAGTCCTCGGCGAAGAAGCCGACGGCCGAGGTCACGACCCTCAAAGACGCCGCCAAGCTGCTCGGCGCGACCTGAGAAGCCGGTGCGGGCGCGCGCCCTGCACGCGGACGCGATCGTCGTCACGAGCGCGCTGCTGCAGGTCAACTGCGTGCTGCTGCGCGGCACGGTCACGCCCTCGGGGGGCGGACCGCTGGGCGTGATCGAGGTCCCCGCCGGTGGCCCGGCCGGCGCGGAGTCGTTCGTCGTCGACTCGCCGGTCCTCCCCGAAGAGCTCGAGATGCTGCCGTCGGTGCTCGCCCAGGCGGGGTTCCCCGAGCCCAGCGGGCTGCTCGCCACGCATGGCGACTGGGACCACGTGCTCGGCCCGCTCGCTTTCCCCGGGGTCCCGCTCGGCTGCGCCGAGAGCACCGCCGCCCGCCTGAGGGCGGCGCCCGGCGAGGCGCAGCGCGAGCTGCGGTCCTTCGACGAAGAGCTCTACCTCGAGCGCCCGAGGCCGCTGGGCCTCGGCGCGATCCAGGCGCTGCCTGTGCCCGGGCACCTGGAGATCGGCGATCGCAGCCTCGAGCTCCACGCGACCGGCGGGCACACCCCCGACGGGATGGCGATCCTCGCGCCGTGGGCGGGCGTGCTGGTGTCGGGCGACTACCTCTCGGAGATCGAGATCCCGATGTTGAACCCGGGCGCCGACGTCGGCGGGTACCTGGCGACACTGGAGCGGCTCCGGTCGCTGCTCGAGCGGGTCGAGCACGTCGTTCCGGGACACGGCCCGGTGCTCGGCGCGCGGCGCGCGGGCGAGATCCTCGAGGAGGACGTCGCCTACCTGCGAGGGCTGGCGGCGCAGGGCGCGGAGGCGCCGCTGCCCGAGGGGCGCCGCTCGGCCGAGATGCGCAGGGTCCACGCGGCCAACGTCACACGCCTGCCCTGACCTTCGCGGCGCGCCCTCGCCGGGCCGGCGTCCGCTACTCGGGGCTCTTGATCGTGGCGATCGGGGCGCCGGCCTGGATCGGGGCGCCCTCCTCGATCGGGAGGTCGACGATCGTGCCCGCCTTGTGCGCGGTGATCTCGTTCTCCATCTTCATCGCCTCGATGATGCAGATCAGCTGGCCTTCCTCGACCGTGTCGCCCTGCTTGACGAGCACCTTCCACATGTTCCCCTGCAGCGGCGCCTCCAGCGTGTCCGGCCCGCCTCCGGCGGTCGCCTTGCGCTCGCTGCGCTTCGCCTTCGCGACCGGCGCCGCGCCGTTCGCGACCGCCCCGCCGCCGCCCGCGAACGGGGGCCCGACGACTCGCACGTCGAAGCGCTTGCCGGAGACCTCGACCGCATAGGTCTGCTCAACCGTCTCGGCCTCGTCGGTCTCGACCGGCTTCGCGTCCTTCGGGAAGGCGAGCTGCTTCAGCCAGTCCTTGTCCTCGAGCAGGTCCTTGCAGGTGCTGCCGCGTTTCCAGTCGTCGGTTTCCAGCAGCGCCCGGTGGAACGGGATCAGCGTCTTCAGGCCCTCGATCTCGTATTCGTCGAGGGCGCGTAGCATCCGCTGGGTCGCCTGCTCGCGGTCGGCGTCCCAGACGACGAGCTTCGCCACCATCGGGTCGTACATCGGCGAGACTTCGCCGTTTTCCGCGACGCCCGAGTCGACCCGCACGCCCGGGCCCGACGGCTCCTTGTAGCGCCCGATCTTGCCCGGCGCGGGAGCGAAGTTCTTGGAGGCGTCCTCGGCGTTGATGCGGCACTCGATCGCGTGTCCGCGCAGCACGATGTCCTCCTGCGCGTAGGCGAGCTCCTCGCCGGCGGCGGCGCGGATCCCCTCCTTGACGATGTCGATGCCCGTCGTCATCTCGGTCACGCAGTGCTCGACCTGCACGCGGGTGTTCATCTCCAGGAAGAAGTACTCCGGCTCGGCGCCCTCGCCGCCCGTCGCGAACAGGCCCTCGATCGTGCCGGCGCCGACGTAGTCGACGGCCTTCGCGGCCTCGACGCCGATCTTGCCGATGCGCTCGCGGATCTCCGGCGTGACGACCCACTCCGGGGCCGGGGACTCCTCGATCACCTTCTGATGGCGGCGCTGGATCGAGCAGTCGCGCTCGCCGAGATGGATCACGTTGCCGTGCCGGTCGGCGAGCACCTGGACCTCGACGTGGCGGGGGTCGTGGAGATAGCGCTCGAGATACACGGTCGGGTCGGAGAAGAACTTCTCGCCTTCCCGGCTCGAGCCCTCGAAGGCGCCCTGCAGCTCGTCGGCCGAGAGCGCCACCCGGAAGCCCTTGCCGCCACCGCCTCCGGCCGCCTTGACCGCGACCGGGAAGCCGATCTCCTCGCTCGCGATGCGCAGCGCGTCCTCGACGCTCTCGACCGGCTCGGTGGTGCCGGGCACGATCGGCACCCCGGCGGCCTTCATCAGCTCGCGGGCTCGGGTCTTCGAGCCCATCGCCTCGATCGCCGACGCGGGAGGCCCGATGAACACGACCCCCGCGTCCTCGCAGGCCTGCGCGAACGGCGCGTTCTCGGCGAGGAAACCGTAGCCGGGGTGGATCGCCTGCGCGCCCGAGCGGGCGGCGGCGTCGAGGATCTTCTCGATGCTCAGGTAGTTCTCGGCGGCGGGCCCGTCGCCGAGGTTGTACGCCTCGTCCGCCCTGGCGACGTGCGGCGTGTCGCGGTCGAGCTCGGAGTAGACGGCGACGCTCGCGATGCCCATCTCCTGGAGGGCGCGGGCGATGCGGACCGCGATCTCCCCGCGGTTGGCGATCAGGACCTTCTCGAACATCGGCGCGGAAGCTTAGCGAGCGTCCGCGCCGTGGCCTCGGCTCAGGACGGATCCCGTGAAGTCGCCCGGCCGGTACGGGCTCGTGAGCCCGCTGCCGGCCCGTGCCGCTTGCGCGGGAGAATCGACCGTGCAGGCTGCGTACGCGTGCCGGCGGCGCGAGCCTGCGGGCCGCCTGCAGCCGGCCGCTGAAGTGGCCGCTGTCGGCGCCCGCCCTGTCGGTGTGGGTGAATGTGCCGAGCTTGCGCTTCAGCGTGCAGCGCCTGCCGTGCGCGGTTGGCTCGGCGACGGACGCTTGCAGGAGCCGCCCTGCCGCCGGCCGCTGCACGAGCGCGATCACGGTGAACGTGGCGGTCGCCGCCTCGGCTGTCGCGCCAGGCGAGCTTGGCGCCGTACTTGACCTTGGCGAGCGTCGCGCCGCTTGGGGGCGGCGTGCAGCAGGCGCCCGGGGAGATCGAGAGGCCGGTGATCGCGGGCGGCCGCGAGACGGTGCACGGTCAGGCAGTCAGCGGTTCGGCCGGCGGCCAAGGCTGGGCACGCGGCGGCATGCCCCTGCAGCTCGAGCGCGCCCTTGTCCTGGACCGCGATGCAGTCGCCGTTGCCGTCGACGACGCGGGGTTGCCGGCGAGGTCCGTGGCCGAGGGCGTGAGCCCGAACGGCAGCCCGACGGCCGCCGGCGGGAACGCTGTCGACCGCGCTCGAGGCCGGCGCAGCTCGTTGCGACAGCGGTTCCGCGAACAGGCGTCGACAGCGCGGTTGACTTCCGCGTTGCGCCGGCCCCGCTGGGGCACCGATCGCGCCCGAGCCGCCGCCCGCCGTCTGGATCTGGCTGGGCACCGCCGAGTCGGCGCATGTCGACGACAGCTTGGTCGCCGGGCCCGGATCGCCGGCCTGGCGCTCGAGGACGATCGAGCCCTGGATCCTAGACGTTGACGTGGTGCCGGCTTTGCCGCTGTCGCCTGGTTTCGACACCGCGCTTCACCGGCGGCTTCGATCAGGATGCCGGAGCGCCGGCGTCGATCGTCGAGGCGGAGACCGTCAGCAGCAGCGCGTTGCGCCGAGCCGTCTTCGACACGGAGCCCGCGCCTGCGCCCCCGAGGGCCTCCGAGGAGTCGAGCGTCGACATTGCCGGTGGATGACGCTCGAGCGCCGCGGGCGCCTCGGCCGGCGCCTGCGACGAAGGTTCGCCGCAGCACGAGCAGTCCGCTCGCGCGCCGGTGCCCGAGTATCGAACGCCGAGGATTTCGCAGCTGACCGCTTATCAGGCGGCTGTCGCTGACCGTGACCTGGTGCCGCCGCGATGACCAGCCCCTCGCCCGATCCATCCGCCGCGATGTCGCAGGTGTGAGAACAGACGAAGGTCGTGGCCGCCGGTTCCGGGACGAGCCTCGACCGCCTCGGCCGATGTTGTCCGCTGCATTTCCACTTTCAGCCCTTCGGTCGCGGCCGGGGAGGTTTCGACGATCACGCCGATCGCCGGCGTGCTCTGGCGCACCGCTGCCGTCGCGGAGCGTGCACCGAGGAGTCTCCTTCGGCGAGGATGCCGACTGTCGTTGGTCGTCGGACCCGCTTCCAGTCGAGACACTCGCTGTTCCGCTCACCGAGAGCGACCCGGCGCCGTGGATCCCGCCGGCTTCGACCGATGCCGCCTTGACTCCGTTGAAGATCTGGACTCCGTTCACGGTAAGCGCGCCGCCGTCCTGACCGATCACGTCGCCGTGGTCATTCGATCATGATCTTCCCGCCTTCGACGTGACGGGCCGCTCGATCGTCTGGAGGCCGTCGCGGCCGGCGTTCGGAGAGATCTTCGATTTCGTCGCCGCGCAGCGTGAGGTTCACCGCCCTCGTCGTAGACCGCGGATTTCGACGGCGCCGTTGCTGTGAATTTCGAGGTTCGAGAGCGTGATGCCGTTGGCCGGCGATTTGATCGAGACGTGGCCTTCCAGGATCACGCCTGGTTCTTGCCGGTGATCGTGAGGTTTTTGTCGTCGACCGTGCCGACGTTCGAGGTTTTCTTTAGTCAGATCGTCGGCTTCCGCCGAGGCTTTCGTGTTCGACCTCGATCGTGTTGGGACCAGCGATTCCTTCGGTCTGCTCGATCGCTTCTTTGATCGTCGCGCAGGCCTTGAGCCCGCGACCGGTGCACGGCGCGCCGTCGCCGCGCTGGTTCACGAAGAACGTCTGCGCGGAGGCGCTGGCGGCGCATGCCGCGCACGCGGATATCGCCAGGAACGAGGCTCAGCACGACACCTCTCTTGCGGCTCATCTCTCGCCTCCCGTCGCGTCGCCCGGCGCCCCGCCGGGGCCGCGCCTCTCTCGATTGCGGCGAGCCTAGCCCACGGCGCGGACCGTCAGCGAAATGACCAACGAGATCTCTACGACTCGTCGCGCGACGATCATCCCGCCGGCGACGGTGGCGTTGCTCGCCTCGTCGATCAGGATGAAGCTGCCGGTGCGGCGGTTGCTCGCGTAGGGGTCGAACGCCAGCGGCGCGCTCGTGCGCAGCCGTACCCGTCCGATGTCGTTCAGGCCCAGCTCGGTCGGCGGCCCGAGCCGCTCGAGCGTGTGGGGGTCGAGCAGGTCCTCGAGCGAGTCGACGACCGCGGTGACGGTGCGCGTCGTGTGCTTCAGCAGGTAGCGCCCACCGGGGCGCAGCAGCTGATCGGACATCCAGCAGACGTCCGCGCTGAGCTCGCGCGCGACGGTCGGCGCCTCGTCGGGGTGGCAGATCAGCTCGCCGCGGGAGACGTCGAGCTCGTCCTCGAGGCGGAGCGTGAACGACATCGGCGCGGTCGCCTCCTCGAGCTCGCCGTCGAAGGTGTCGATCGCCGCGATCCGTGTGCGCCCGCCGCCCGGTACGACAGCGATCTCGTCGCCACGCCGCAGCAGCCCGCTCGAGAGCTGGCCGGCATAGCCCCGGTAGTCCCGGGTCTCGCCGTTTGCGGGCCGGATCACCCACTGCACCGGGAACCGCGCGGGCTTCGCGCCGGGGTGGTCGTAGGCGACCTCGACGCCCTCGAGCACCTCGAGCAGCGGCGGGCCCTCGTACCAGGGCATCTGCTCGGACCGGGTGACGACGTTGTCGCCGCGCAGCGCGGACATCGGGATGTAGGTGATCCGGTCGACGCCCGAGAGCTTCGAGGCGTATCCCTCGAACTCCGCCTTCAGCTCCGCGTAGCGCTCGGCCGAGTAGTCGACGAGGTCCATCTTGTTGATCGCGACGACCATCTCCGGGATGCCGAGCAGGGCGCTGATGAAGGCGTGGCGCTTGGACTGCTCGAGCATGCCCCGCCGCGCATCCAGCAGCACGACCGAGACGTCGGCGGTCGAGGCGCCGGTCACCATGTTGCGCGTGTACTGCTGGTGGCCCGGGCAGTCGGCGATGATGAAGCGGCGCTTGGGGGTCGCGAAGTAGCGGTAGGCGACGTCGATCGTGATGCCCTGCTCGCGCTCCGCGCGCAGGCCGTCGGTCAGCAGCGCGAGGTCGATCGTGCCCTCGCCGCCGCGCCGCTCGCTGGCCTGCGCGACGTGCTCGAGCTGGTCGTCGAAGACCTGCTTGGAGTCGTAGAGCAGGCGCCCGATCAGCGTGCTCTTGCCGTCGTCGACGGAGCCGGCCGTGGTGAAGCGCAGCAGGTCGAGCGTCATCGCGGGACTCCGGGGCGCGCTGGCGCGCCCGGGCTGCCGAGGTGGGTGTGCATCACGACGCCGGGCGTGGGCGCGCCGGGCCGTGCATCAGAAGTAGCCCGCCTTCTTGCGGTCCTCCATCGCGGCCTCCGAGACGCGGTCGTCGGCGCGGGTCTCGCCGCGCTCGGTGATCGTCGTCGCGGCGATCTCGACCACGACCTCGTCGAGGGTCGCGGCCTTCGAGCGCACCCCGCCGGTGCAGCTCATGTCGCCGACCGTGCGGTAGCGGACCGTCTCGCGGTAGACCTCCTCGCCGTCGATCAGCTCCGTGATCTCCGGGTCGTAGGCGTAGATCATCCCGTCGCGCTCGAACACCTCGCGCTCGTGGGCGAAGTAGATCGAGGGCACCTCGAGCTGCTCGGAGTCGATGTACTCCCAGACGTCGAGCTCGGTCCAGTTCGAGAGGGGGAACACGCGGACGTGCTCGCCCTTGTGGATCCGGCCGTTGTAGAGGTTCCACAGCTCGGGCCGCTGGCTCTTCGGGTCCCACTGGCCGAAGTCGTCCCGGAACGAGAGGATCCGCTCCTTCGCCCGCGCCCGCTCCTCGTCGCGGCGCGCGCCGCCGAAAGCCGCGTCGAAGCCGTGCTCGGCGATCGCGTCGAGCAGGGTGACGGTCTGCAGACGGTTGCGCGAGGCGCGCGGCCCGGTCTCCTCGACGACGCGCCCGTTGTCGATCGAGTCCTGCACGCTGGCGACGATCAGCCGCTCCCCGAGCTCCTCGACGCGGCGGTCGCGGAACTCGATCACCTCGGGGAAGTTGTGCTCGGTGTCGACGTGCATCAGCGGGAACGGGAACGGCGCCGGGCGGAACGCCTTCTCTGCGAGCCGCAGCAGCACGATCGAGTCCTTGCCGCCGCTGAACAGCAGGACCGGCCGCTCGAATTCGGCGGCGACCTCGCGCATCACGTGGATCCCCTCGGACTCGAGGGCCCTGAGATGGCTCAGCTGCGGGCGGGCGGCAACGGACATCAGGCTGCTTCGGGCGACGGCTCGACGACCTCGACGTGCAGGCCGCACTCGGTCTTGTCGGTGCCCGCCCAGCGGCCGGCCCGACCGGCTCCCGGCTGGGTGCAGGGGGCGCAGCCGATCGACTCGTAGCCCTGGTCGTGGAGGACGTTGTAGGGGAGGCCGCGCTCGTGGATGCGGCGCCACAGGTCCTTGTCGGTCCAGTGCGCGAGCGGGTTGTACTTCCACAGGTTGCGGCGCTCGTCGCGTTCGATCAGCTGCGTCTCCGCGCGGGTCGGGCCCTGCTCGCGGCGCAGGCCGGTGACCCAGGCGGCGCGTCCGTCGAGGGCGCTGTTCCAGCGCGGCGACCTTCGCGCCCGAGCAGCAGTGCTCGGGCCCGCTCCACGGCTCTCCGGGGCTGCTCGCGTCGACGACCTCGATCTCGACGCCGAAGCGCTCCTCGAACGCGCGCCACGTCTGCAGCGTCTCCTCGAACAGCACGCCGGTGTCGATCGTGACGATCCGGACCGCGCGGCCGGTGCCCTGGTCGAGACGCAGTAGCTCGTCGATCAGCACCGACTCCTCCTTCTGGAAGGAGCACAGCAGCACCGCCTGCTCGCCGTGACGCGCCGCCTCGCGCAGCGTGTGCGTGAGGCTCAGCGCCGGGTCGACGGCGCTCGCAGCCTGTGGATGGGGGATCTGTACCGGTTGCATTCGAGCCCTCCTCGCTTCCTCGTCTCTGTCCGCCGTCATCGCGTCGAGCGCTAGACGGCGCACTCACCCTCGCCGCGGATCACTTCGAACGGCACGTCGCGGTTCCAGTCGATGAACTCGTTCATGGTCTCCAGTCCGAAGTCGACCGGCAGCGACAGCTCCTTGACCTTCGCTTCGAGCTCCGGCACGCCGACGCGCTCGATGTAGGCGCGGAACGCCTCGCCCTCCTCGCGCCCCGCCTCGTACATCCGGACCCAGCGCTCGACGGCCTCCGGCACGCGCTTCGCGGGCAGACGCAGCTTCAGGCGCTGCCCGAACGCGACGTCGCCGCCTTCGTACACGCCGCCGACGTGGGGGATGTAGGCGGGGATCGTGTGGTCGCCGACTTTGATCGACGCGCCGTAGAAGCCGATGTCGGCGACGTGGTGCTGGGAGCAGCCGTTGGGGCAGCCGCTCATCTTGATGTGGATCTGCCGGGTCAGCTCGTCGTCGAGCTGCATCTCGAGGATCCGCTCGTGCACGGCCTGGTTGAGGCCCATCGAGCTCGTGATCCCGAGCTTGCAGGAGTCGGTGCCCGGGCACGACACGACGTCGGCGATCTCGCGCGAGCCGGGTTCGCCGAGGCCGAGCTCGGAGAGCGCGCGCCAGACGTCGTAGACCGACTCCTCGCGCACCCAGCGCAGCACGAAGTTCTGCTGCACCGTCGTCCGTGCGTACCCGCCCGAGAAGCGGCGCATGATGTCGGCGAGGCCGCGGAACTGCTCGGGCGTCAGGTCGCCGCGAGTGACTTTGACCTCGACGGTCACGAAGCCGTCCTGCTTCTGGGGCTGCACGTTGGTCGCGTGGAAGCGCTCGAACTCGGAGAGATCGCCGTTCGGGCTGCCGTAGCTCGCGGGCGGCGCGGGGGCGGACTCGCGCTCGTCGTCGACGAACAGGCGGGCACCGATCGAGAAGTCGCGTTCGGCGACCCAGTCGCCCTTCAGCTCCTCCTCGACCTGGTTGCGCAGCTCCTCGATGCCGTACTTGTCGACGAACACCTTGATCCGCGCGCGGGCGCGGTTCACCCGCAGCCACTCCTGCCGGTCGAAGATGCGCATCACGGCCTCGGTCACCTTCAGGTACTCGCCGTTGTCGAGCTCGAGGAACTCGTAGAGCGCCGGTGCCCGGCGCGGCATGATCGAGGTGCCGCCGCCGACCAGCATCTCCACGCCGCGGACCTCGCGGCCGTCGACCTCCCGTACACGGGCACGGAACGCGACGTCGTGGATTTCGCTGATCGCCCGGCCCTCGGCGCTCGCGTCGAACGCCGTCTTGACCTTGCGCGGCATCGCCTGCGTCGTGCTGTGGCGCACGAAGTAGCGGACGTACGCGGCGGCATAGGGGGTGAGGTCGAACAGCTCGTCGTGCGCGACGCCGGCCCACGGATCTCCCGTGACGTTGCGCATCGTGTTCCCGCAGCCCTCGCGGCTGGAGAGGCCGGTCTCGCCGAGCTCGCGCATCAGCGCCTCGACCTCGGCCAGTGGGATGTGGTGCATCTGCACGTTCTGCCGGGTCGTGATGTGGCCCTTGCGGAGCGGCACGTACTTCTCGATCACGTCGGCGAATGACTCCATCTGCTCCGGCGTGACGCCGCCGAACGGGAGCTTCACGCGGATCATCTGCACGTCGGCCTGGCGCTGGCCGTAGACGCCCTGCTTGAGGCGGAACTTGATGAACTCGTCTTCGGGGGTGTCGCCGGCGAGGAATTTCGTCGCCTCGGTCTTGAAGTCGTCGTACTCCCGCTGGAGGATCGGGATGATGTGCCCAGGGACGTTCTGGAGGACCTCGGGGTCCTCGAGCGTTCCACGTTCCTTGGGTACGGACACTGGCTCCATCGGTTGACAACCTCCTGCCGGACCGGTGTCCGACGCGATCGGGTCGGCGCCCCCCGTGGCGCCCGAGACGATTTCGGGGTAAAGCCTAGCGGCTTTCAGGTGTTTATCCAGGGCTCCCGCTCGCCGTCCGGCTCAACGCGCGAGACGGCCTCGAGGCGCGCCGCCCTGATCCATGGATCGACGCCCGCCGGGGACGGCGCGGCGACCGGCGCGGTGGCCCGCATGAAGCGCTCGAGGGCGGCGACGACGGCCGCTGCCTCCTCGGCGGTGGCCGAGGGGGCGATCAGCTCGAGTCGGGGGCGGCGGTTGGGCATTCCGGGATTGTGACGGGTCGGTTCCAGGCGGGGCACCGGCGTGACGAGGGCCCGTCCGGCAGAGGGCGCCGCCTACAGCGGGATGTTGCCGTGCTTGCGCTTCGGGCCCGGTTCGCGCTTCGTCTCCAGCGTGTGCAGTGCGGTGATCAGGCGGGGACGCGTCTCGTGGGGCACGATCACATCGTCGATGTAGCCGCGCTCCGCCGCGGTGTACGGGTTCGCGAAGCGCGCTTTGTAGTCCTCCATCAGCTTTGCGCGGCGCTCATCCGGCGTCGGGCTGCCGGCGATGTCGCGCCGGTAGATGATGTTCACGGCGCCCTCCGGGCCCATCACCGCGACCTCCGCCGTCGGCCAGGCGAAGTTGAAGTCGGCGAGCATGTGCTTGGAGGCCATCACGTCGTAGGCCCCGCCGTACGCCTTGCGGGTGATCACCGTGATCTTCGGAACCGTCGCCTCGGTGAACGCGTACAGCAGCTTCGCGCCGTGGCGGATGATCCCGCCCCACTCCTGGCTCGTGCCCGGCAGGAACCCGGGCACGTCGACGAACGTCAGCAGCGGGATGTTGAACGCGTCGCAGGTCCGCACGAAGCGGGCGGCCTTGGCCGAGGCGTCGATGTCGAGCACGCCGGCGAGCTGATTCGGCTGGTTGCCGACGACGCCGACGGTCAGCCCGTCGAGCCGCGAGAACCCGCAGATGATGTTCCGCGCGTGGTGTTCGTGAACCTCGAAGAACTCGCCGTCGTCGACGATGTGGCGCACGACCTCGCGCATGTCGTAGGGCTTGTTCGGGTTGTCCGGGACGACGTGGTCGAGCTCGGGGTCCATCCGCTGCGGGTCGTCGCTCGGCGCGACGCGGGGCACCGTCTGCATGTTGTTCTGCGGCAGGAAGCCGATCAGGTAGCGGCAGTCCTCCAGGCACGCGTCCTCGTCCTCGGAGGCGAAGTGGGCGACGCCGGACTTCGTGTTGTGGGACATCGCGCCGCCGAGCTCCTCGAACCCGACCTCCTCGCCGGTGACCGTCTTGATCACGTCGGGGCCGGTGATGAACATGTGCGAGGTCTCCTTGACCATGAAGATGAAGTCGGTCATCGCCGGGGAGTAGACGGCGCCGCCCGCGCAGGGGCCCATGATCAGGGAGATCTGCGGGATCACGCCCGAGCAGCGGACGTTGCGGACGAACACGTCGCCGTACGCGCCGAGCGAGACGACGCCCTCCTGGATGCGCGCGCCGCCGGAGTCGTTGATGCCGATCACGGGGCAGCCGATCTTGGCCGCGAGATCCATGATCTTGACCATCTTCTCGCCCATCACCTCGCCGAGCGAGCCGCCGAAGACCGTGAAGTCCTGGCTGAACACGCACACGGTCCGGCCGTCGATCGTGCCGTGCCCGGTGACCACCGCGTCGCCCCAGGGCCGGTTCTTCTGCATGTCGAAGTCGTAGGTGCGGTGGCGCACGAACGTGTCGAGCTCCTGGAAGGAGCCGGGGTCGAGCAGCTTCTCGATGCGCTCGCGGGCGGTTTTCTTGCCCCGCGCGTGCTGCTTCTCCTCGGCCTCGGGGGCCGAGTGCAGCGCGGCCGCGCGCAGCTCCTCGAGCCGGGCGAGGCGCTCCTCGTAGGTCTCGGGCGCCTTCTCGCGCGGCGCCTTGCGGTGGCCGCTGCGGGACGCGGCGAGCAGGGCCGCATCGGACTGACGGTCGTGTGAGCTGCTCGACATGGCGCGGCATCTTATCCGCGCGGGGTCGCCGGCACGTGCGGCCGGCGTGGCGGCGGGCAGCTAGGAGCGGGAGAAAGGCCGGTGGTGCGCCGCGCCGAGGCGATCGAGCACGCCGGTCAGGACCGCCTCGACCTGCTCGGCGGCGACCTCCTCGGCTGCTGCGAGCTCGGCCGCGAGACCGGTGCCGGCCGGGTCCGCCTCTGCCGGCTCGGAGGCGGGCGTGGGCGTCGAATCGAGCACGGGTTGCGGCTGCTCCGCCGCGGGCTCGGACGGCGCGGGGCTCGGCTCTACGGTCTCCGCGGCGGTCGCGAAGGCTTCGGGGTCCCGCGCGATCTCCTCGGAGGACGGCGGGTGCTCGAGCGGGGCGGGGTCCGGCGCGACGCCACCAGACGCAGGCTCGAGCTCGAGCTCGAGCGCGGCCGGTCCCGCGAGGGGCGCGCTCGGCGTCTCGGGACCGCTCGCGGGCGCCATCTCCGCTGCGGGGAGCTCGCCCGCCTCACCGGCCGGTGAGGCGAGGTCGAGCGCGTCGTCGTCGATCGGCGGCCGATCGGCGACCGGCGGCGACGGGAGGACGGGCGTGGGCGCGGGCTCGCTCCGCTTGCGTCCCCGCCCGAACAGCCTTGCGAAGAAGCCGCGCCGCGGCTCGGGGGCTTCTTGCGGCGCAGCCAGCTCTGGCTCGGTGGGTGCGATCTCCACGAGCGGCACCTCCGGCACCGGCGGCGGCGGGGCCACGGTTCCGGTCGCGGCGTCCGGGGCGCGCCACAGCTCGGTGAGGCGCTCGCGGTGCGGCCGCTCGTCCTTGGGGATGACGTCACGCTGGGCCGCCATGCGGGCGGCGACGGTCGCGGGGCCGGGGGTGTGGGCGGTCGCCTCCTCGCCGGCGGGTGTGGCGCTCGGGGGGTCCGCGAGGCCAGGGTCGATCGTCGTGCTCTGATCGGCTGCGGTGTGCTCATCCTGCGTCGCGCCGAGCGGAATGGCGGCGTCCTCGACCGGCACCGGCGCCTCGATGGCGTCTCGCGGCAGGGGGGTCGCCCCGGCGGGCCCGGGCAGGGCCGTGGCAGACGGGGCGAGGCTCCGATCGCTGCCGACGGCGGTCGAGGAAGCCTCGGTCTCCGCGGCGGGCGTGTGGGTCGTGGGCGAGGAGTCGCCGGTCTCCGCGCCCGTCGACGCCGGTCGCCGAGCCCGCCCCGGCTGCGGCGGGCATCTCAGGGTCGTGCTCGACCGTCAGCGTCACCCGCGTTCCCCAGCCGGAGGCCTTCAGCGCGACCGTCCCGCTGGTTCGCTCGCCCTCCCATTCGACGAGCTGCTCGGGCTCGGAGCGCGTGATCCTGATCTCCCCGAACTCGCCGAGATGGCGCGCCAGGGCCTCCGGGTCGCTGAGCTCCGTCCACAGCTCCGGCGGGGACTTCACGAGCGTCCGCTGCACCTCCGATGAGATCATCGCCTCCCCTTTCGCGCGGGGCGCGGGGAGTCCTCCCCTCGGAGCGGGCGCGGCTATGCAGGCTGCGTCGCCGGGGCGCCGTGCACGAGCCCTTGCTCGTGCAGCAGCTCGGCGATCTGGATCGCGTTCGTCGCCGCACCCTTGCGCAGGTTGTCGGCGACGACCCACAGGTCGAGCGCGCGCTCGTGCCCGGGGTCGCGGCGGATGCGCCCGACGAACACCTCGTCGCGACCGTCCGCGTCGATCGCCATCGGATAGACCGCGGCGCTCGGATCGTCGAGCACGACGACGCCCGGGGCGGCCGCCAGCAGCTCGCGTGCCCGCTCCGGGCTGAGCTCCTCGCGCGTCTGCACGTTGACGGCCTCTGAGTGCCCGTTACGGACGGGGACGCGGACGCACGTCGCGCTGATCCGGATCTGCTCGTCGCCGAGGATCTTGCGGGTCTCGTTGATCAGCTTGCGCTCCTCGTCGGTGTGATCGTCCCCGTCGGGGAAGTTGCCGGCGTGCGGCAGGGCGTTGAAGGCGATCTGGTGCGCATAGGCGCCGGGCGGAGGTGCGTCCTGGCCGTGCAGCAGCGCGTGCGACTCGTCGAGCAGCTCGTCGACGGCCCGCTTGCCTGTGCCGGAGACCGCTTGGTAGGTGCTGATCACGAGCCGCTCGATACCCGCGGCGTCATGGATCGGCTTCAGCGCGACGACCATCTGCATCGTCGAGCAGTTCGGGTTGGCGACGATCCCGCGGTGGCCCGCGAGGGCGCCGGGGTTCACCTCGCTGACGACGAGCGGGACCTCGTCGTCCATCCGCCACTTCGAGGAGTTGTCGACGACGACCGCGCCCGCCGCTGCGAAGCGCGGGGCCCACTCGCCCGAGGTCGATCCGCCGGCGGAGAACAGCGCGATGTCGAACCCCTGGATCGTCTCCTCGGTCAACGGCTGCACGACGAGGCCGCCGTCGAGCTCGCGGCCCGCGGAGCGCTCGGAGGCGAACGGGACGATCTCGGCGGCCGGGAACTCGCGCTCGCGCAGCAGGCGCAGCATCAGCGTTCCCACCTGCCCGGTGGCACCGACGACGGCGACCCTGTATCCACTTCCCATCCCGTCAGGGTAACGCGCGAGGGGGGTCCGCCGGCTCCGCGCGAGGCCGCTTTCGCGGCACGCCGCCCGACCCGCCGGAGCCTGCGCCCGGCTACGGCGCGGTGAGCCGCAGGAGCTCCCGCAGCAGCGCGTCCATCCCCGCGATCGCGTGGGCTGCGCGCTGGCGCCCGGCGCCGCCGGCGCGCTCGACCAGCCCGGCGAGCCCGCCGAGCTCGGCCTGGCAGCCGAGATCCGCGGCGTGCTCCCGGGCCCGTACGAGCGCGGCGGCGAGCAGCTCCGCGACCGGACGCAGGCGCCCCTCCTCGTCGGGCAGACGCGCGCTCACGCCCCAGCGCGCCGCCCGGAACAGGCCCTCCTCGAGCACCTCGGCCGGCGGGTCCGGCGCGCGTGGACCGATCGCGGCGTCGCGCGCCAGGCAGTGCGCGAGGGCGACCAGCGCCGAGCAGTCCTCCAGCGAGGACTGCGCGTCGAGTGCGCGGAGCTCGACGGTGCCGAGCCGCGGGTGGGGGCGCAGCTTCCACCAGAACCACGTGTAGTCGGGCACGTCCGCAGCGCGGACGAGCAGCTCGGTGGCCGCGGCGAAGTCCTCCCACGAGGACATCGCGCGCGGCACGCCCGAGCGAGGCCAGCCCCGGACGCCGACCTCGCGCGCCGAGGCGAGGCCGGTGTCGCGACCGTGCCGGAACGGGGAGTTCGCACCGAGCGCCTGCAGCAGCGGCAGGTGGCGGCGCAGGCCGTTGAAGGCGCGGATCGCGGTCTCGGGGTCGGGCATGCCGACGTGGATGTGCAGACCGCCCACCGGGGTCGCGACCGCGTCGCCGAGGAGGTCGCGGATCTGCTCGTAGCGCGCCTTGTCGGTGATCTCCGCCTCGCCCTCGGCTGCGCGGGGGTGGGTGCCGGAGCCGATCAGGCCGGCGCCGGTCGCGAGCACGCCGGCGCGCAGCTCCGAGAGCGTGCCGATCGCCTCGCCGGTGGTGTGGCAGACGGGGGAGATCAGCTCGATCTGGCAGGCGTGCAGCTCCCGCTCGATGCTTCCGGACGCGGCGGTGGCATGTTCGAGCACGGCGCCCGAGGAGTTGATCTGCGCGCCGGTGACGGGGTCGGCGAGGAACAGCTCCTCCTCGACGCCGAGCGTCCACGGCTCCCCCGATCCGAATGCGTGCTCGTCGTGGTCCATACCGTTGTGGTGCCCGTTCGCGGGCACGGGTACGCGGAGGGGCTCCGGCGGGTGCTCAGAGCAGGAACGGCACGAGCATGTCGGTCGTGCGCATGTAGCGGGGGTAGGCGGCGGGGAACGCGGCCGTCATCAGCCGCTCCTCGACGCGCGCGCTGTAGAAGAAGTACGGGCCCGCGGCGAGCAACGCGACCAGCAGCAGCAGGTTCGTAGCCAGCGCGGTGCCGATCAGGCCGACCAGCAGCCCGGTGTAGATCGGGTGCCGGATGCGCCTGTACGGCCCCGAGGTCACGAGCTCCGGTTCGTCCTTCGCGGTCATCGGCATGCCCCAGTTGCGGCCGAGCGCCAGCCGGGCCCAGACGGCGAGGCCGAGGCCGAGGAGCAGCACCGCGACGCCGGCGACGCGCACGGCGGGGGCGTGCACCGTGCCCGAGCCGACGTGGACCGAGCGCGACGAGCACGAACACGACGAGGAACAGCAGCCCGCCGGGCAGGCGCCGGCCGTGGCGCGAGCCGTGCTTCGCGCTCGTCGCTGAGATCAGCCAGTACAGCCAGAAGACGATCCAGGCGACCGGGACGAAGACGCGCACCCAACCCATGCGGGAAGCATGGCGCTCCTGGTGAAGGGAGGCGCTAGGGCTTGATCGTCATGAACAGGATCGTCAGCAGCACGAGCCCCGAGGCGAGGGAGCCGACGATGTTCAGCCGGCGCGTGACGGCGAGGTACTCCGCGCTCGCGACGAACTCGCCCTGGCCGGCCCAGGTCTCGAGGTCGCGCGCGACCGTCTCCTCAGCATGCCGGGATGCGGGAATCAGCACGGCGCCGACGAGGCCGCCGATCACGATCACCGCGGCGAGGCCCCACTGCACGAAGAACTGGCTCCAGAGGTGCCCGTCGCTGGCGAGGTAGATCCCGGCGGCGACGATCACGAGCAGGGCGGGGTTGACGAGGAAGCGCGAGACGACGATTTCGATGCGGTGGAGCAGCGGCAGGCTGCGGGGGTCGCGTTTGGTTGCGAGGGCATAGACGATCGGCAGCGAGAACGTCCAGCCGAACGCGATCACGACGGCCATGATGTGGATCGCCAGCACGACGTCGTAGCCGGTCACCGCGGGAACGAGCACGCCTGCACCCTAGTGGCTGATCAGCTCGCCGGGCAGCAGCGAGTAGACGAGCGAGTCGCGCCGCCGGGCGCTGTGGCGGATCAGGAGGTGGGAGCGCAGCCGGCCCTCGCTCAGAAAGTCGGCGAGTACGACCCGAACACGTCCTGCATCGCGCCGCACACCTCGCCGAGCGAGCAGCGGTCCTTCAGCGCCTGGCGGATCGCCGGCAGCAGGTTGTCCGTGCCGCGTGCGACCTCGCGCAGCTCCTCGAGGCGGCGCTCGGCGAGCTCCTGGTCGCGGCTCGCCTTGAACTCCTTCAGCCGCGCGACCTGCTCGCGCTCGGACTCGGGGTCGACGCGCAGCAGATCCGGCACCTCGAGCTCCTCCTCCTGGTAGGCGTTGACCCCCACGACGATGTCCTGCCCGATGCGGTACCGCTCCTGGTAACCCCACGCGGACTCGTCGATCTCCCCCGTGATGAACTCGATCGCGTTGACCGATCCGCCGAGCTCGTCGACCTTCGCGATCAGCCTGTTCGCCCGCTGTTCGATCTCGTCCGTCAGCGCCTCGACGAAGTAGGAACCCGCGAACGGGTCGACGGTGTCAGCGGCGCCGGACTCGCTGGCGAGGATCTGCTGCGTGCGCAGCGCGATTTTCGCGGCCCGCTCCGTCGGCAGCGCGAGCGCCTCATCGAAGCCGTTGGTGTGCAGCGACTGCGTGCCCCCGCAGACCGCGGCGAAGCCCTGCAGCGCCACGCGCACGATGTTGTTCTCCGGCTGCTGGGCGGTCAGCGTCACGCCGCCGGTCTGGGTGTGGAAGCGCAGCATCGTCGACTTCGGGTTCTTGGCGCCGAACCGCTCGGTCATGATGTGCGCCCACATCCGCCGGGCCGCCCGGAACTTCGCGACCTCCTGGAAGACGTTGTTGTGGCCGTTGAAGAAGAACGCGAGCCGCGGCGCGAAGTCGTCGACGTCCAGCCCCGCGTCGATCGCCGCCTGCACGTAGGCGATCCCGGATGAGAGCGTGAACGCGACCTCCTGAACGGCAGAGCAGCCCTTCTCGCGGAAGTGGTAGCCCGAGATCGAGATCGTGTTCCAGCGCGGCACCCGTTCGTTGCAGTAGCGGAACAGGTCCGTCGTCAGCCGCATCGTCGGCTCCGGCGGGTAGATGTAGTTGCCGCGCGCGATGTACTCCTTGAGCACGTCGTTCTGCGTGGTGCCGCGCAGCTTCTCGCTCGGCACGCCCTGCTCCTCGCCCACCAGCTCATAGAGCAGCAGCAGGCAGGCCGCCGGCGCGTTGATCGTCATCGACGTCGACACCTCGTCGAGCGGGATCCCGTCGAACGCGGTGCGCATGTCGTCGATCGTGTCGATCGCGACCCCCGTGCGGCCGACCTCCCCCAGGCAGCGGGGGTTGTCCGAGTCCAGCCCGAGCTGCGTCGGCAGGTCGAAGGCCATCGAAAGCCCCGTCGACCCCTTCGAGATCAGGTACCGGTAGCGCTCGTTCGACTCCTTCGCCGACGCGTACCCCGCGTACTGGCGCATCGTCCACGTCTGCTTGCGATACATCTCCCGATGCACCCCGCGGGTGTACGGGAACGACCCCGGCTCGCCGAGGTCGAGCTCGTCGGGAACGTCCCGCTCGGTGTAGAGCTCGCCGATCTCGATGCCCGAGTCGGTGAAGCGGCGCGGGTCGTCGGGCCCGACGATCGGCGCGACGCTGAGGTCGTCCGAACCCGGTTCGTGCGTCGGTGCGCTGGCCATTTCGCTCACTGATGATATGGAGCGGAGGCGCCCGTGGGGAGCCGGCTGCGCCTGCGGCGCTGCGCAACCGCGCTGTCGCGTCCGTTCCGGCGGGTGGCCGGCGGGTATTCTCCCCGCATGGCCACCTGTCTCGTCACCGGCGGCGCGGGCTTCCTCGGATCGCACCTGTGCGACGAGTTGCTCGCACGCCAGCACCGTGTGATCTGCGTCGACAACCTCGAGACCGGGTCGCTCGCGAACATCGCCCACATCCGCGACGCCGACCGCTTCACCTACCTGAACGTCGACATCACGGACCCGTACTTCGTCGACGGCCCGGTCGACTTCGTCTACCACTTCGCCTCACCGGCCTCGCCGATCGACTACCTGAGGCTGCCTTTGCACACGCTCAAGGTCGGCTCCTACGGGACGCATCACACGCTCGGGCTCGCCAAGCTCAAGCGCGCGCGCTTCCTCACCGCCTCGACCAGCGAGGTCTACGGCGATCCGCTCGAACACCCCCAGTCCGAGAGCTACTGGGGCCATGTCAACCCGATCGGCCCCCGCGGCGTGTACGACGAGGCGAAGCGCTACGCGGAGGCGCTGACGATGGCCTACCACCGCCAGCAGGGCGTCGACACCGCGATCGTCCGGATCTTCAACACCTACGGCAGCCGCATGCGTCCGCACGACGGCCGCGCGATCCCGACGTTCCTGCGCCAGGCGCTCGGCGGGCGCCCGATCACCGTGTTCGGCGACGGCAGCCAGACCCGTTCGTTCTGCTACGTCAGCGACCTGATCCGCGGCATCATCGCCCTCGCCGAGTCCGGTTATCACGACCCCGTGAACATCGGCAATCCCGACGAGTTCACGCTTCTCGAACTCGCAGAGATCGTGCGCGAGCTGACCGGCGCGGTCTCCGAGATCCTCTTCGAGGCGCTCCCCATCGACGACCCGAAGCAGCGGCGGCCGAACATCGCGCTGGCCGAGAAGCTGCTCAGCTGGTCGCCCGAGGTCCCGCTGCGCGAGGGTCTGCAGCGCACGATCGAGGACTCTGGGGTCGAGGTGCTCATCGGGGGTGGGCCTCGCTGAGCCGCGGGACCCCTCGGCGCCGCGCGCCACGGCGTCCGGCGGCCGTCCGGTGCCGGTCCGCCGACCGCACCGCCGAGCCGCCGCGGGTGTTCTGATGGACGAGATGGGAACACGCGCCTCCGGACCGACCGCGCCCTACACCCGGCGGAGCCAGCCGGCGACCGCGCCGCCGCGACCGTCGCTGCAGCCGGCGCTCGGCACCGAGCTCCACACCGCGCCCGCGGGCCCGCCGCCCGAGCGTGACGTCCGCTCGAAGCGCCCGCCCGCGCTCGGCTTCCTGCTCCGCTTCACGACCCTGCTGCGGGGCGGCCGCGTGCTCGCGCTGCTCGCGCTCGACTTCGCCGGGGTCGCGCTCGCGATCTTCACCGCGCTGGTCCTGAAGGAAGCGGTGCACGGTCACGTGACGTTCTCGAACGACCTCCACGGGACCGAAGCGTTCCTGCCGTTCTGCTACCTGCTGACCGCGCTGCTGTTCGCGAACTCCGGCCTCTACGCCGAACGCTCGCTGCGGCCCGGGCTGCCGCGGATCGTCGGCTCGCTGTTCGAGGTCGCGCTCGTCGCGCTGATCTTCGCCGTCGTCAACGGCGAACGCTTCTCGAGCTACTACCTGTTCTACGGGTCGCTCGCGTTCGCGATCTTCTACGTGTCGGCGTTCCGCGCCGTCTACGACCGCTGCACGCTGCTGCTGCTCCGCGCCGCCGGCTTCCGCCGCCGCGCGGTGCTCGTCGGGCGCGGCCGCCAGATCGCCGACGTCGCCCATGCGCTCGCGGATGCGCCGCACTCGCAGATCGAGGTCGTCGGCTTCCTCTCGCCGACCCCGCTCGCCGCCGACGGCCTGCGCTCGCTCGGGCCGCTCGAGAACCTCGACGCCGTGCTCCGCTCGGAGACCGTCGACGAGGTGATCATCACCGATCCCGACTTCCCCCAGGAGGCCGCCGTCGAGCTCGTCGACCAGTGCCACCGCCGCGGCATCCGCGTGCGGCTCGCCCCCTCGACGATGGAGATCCTGATCCATCGCGCCGAGTTCGTCCCCGGCCAGTCGGTGCCGTTGTTCGAACTCGGGCCGCCGGCCTTCGAGGGCATCGACTTCGCATTGAAGAGGACCTTCGACGTCGTCGGCGCGACGCTGCTGCTCGTCGTGCTGAGCCCCGTGTTCATCGCCCTCACGCTCGCGGTCGCGGTGACCTCGCGCGGCCCCGTCTTCTTCCGCTCCGTCAGGCGCGGGATCGGGCAGAAGCCGTTCCCCTGCCTGAAGTTCCGGACGATGCACACGGACGCCGAGGAGCGCCAGGCCGACCTCGAAGACCTCAACGAAAAGAGCGGCGCGCTGTTCAAGATCCGCGACGACCCGCGGCTCACGCCGGTGGGGCGCCTCCTGCGCCGCTTCTCGCTCGACGAGCTGCCGCAGCTGATCAACGTGCTGCGCGGCGAGATGTCGCTCGTCGGGCCCCGGCCGCTGCCGGAGCGCGACTACGAGATGCTCGAGGACTGGCACCGCAAGCGCTACCTCGTGCTGCCGGGGATCACGGGGCTGTGGCAGGTGTCGGGACGCTCGGAGCTGGACTTCGACGACCTCGTCCACCTCGACTTCCTGTACCTCGAGCGCTGGTCGCTGGCGCTCGACCTGACGATCCTGCTGAAGACGCTGCCTGCCGTGATCTCGCGGCGCGGCGCGTACTGAGGGCCGAGCTCGGGAGTCCCGGCGAGCTCCCGCGGACGGCGCAGCGCCGCGGGACTGCCGCTGAACGCGACTCAGGCGCCGCGGGCCGTCTGCGCAGCCCCGCGTCACGCTCGGCGCGCTCTCCGCCTCCCGGCGCCTGCGCGTACACGCCCCACGTCGCCCGCGCCGCGTCGCCCCAGCTCCACTCCGAAGCGGCGCCGGGGCGGGCCGGCTCGCGCGCTGCCCGGCCTCGATCAGCGCCGGCATGTCGCCCGCCCGGACGAACGTCGCGCGGTGCCCGAGCGCCTCGCGCAGCGCCGGGCCGTCGGCGGCGACGACCGGCGTCCCGCAGGCGAGCGCCTCGACCGCCGAGAGCCCGAAGCCGCCGTGCTCGCCGGACACCAGCAGCGCGTGCGCGCCGCTGTAGATCGCCGCGAGCGCGTCGTCGTCGACGCGGCCCGTCAGGATCACGCCGGGGAGCTCGTGCGCCCACGGGCGGGTCGGCCCGACCAGCACGAGCGGAAGCTCGCGCGGCGTCGCGGCGAGCTGCGCCATGTGCGACCCGGGTTCGGGTGCTCGAGGCGCCCGACCCACAGCAGGTAGCGCTCCGGCAGACCGTACTGCTCGCGCGCTGCGGCGATCTCCTGCTCGCCGCGCCGGTACATCGCCTCGTCCGCCGCCTCCGGGATCACGACGACGCGCTCCCGCTCGAGGCGCAGGTGCGCGATCGCGTCCTCGGCGACCGCCGCCGTCGGCACGATCACGCTCGCGGCCCGCTGGACGGCGAGCGGGCGCAGCCGCAGGCGCAGGCTCGTGCGCAGATGCTCGCTGCGCCGCTTCTGCGCGGCCATGTCGTGGATCGTGACGACCATCGGGCACGGGCTGTGCAGCATCGCGCCGTCGATCCACGGCGCGTGGAAGATGTCCGGCTTCGACTTCACCGCCGCCGCCGGCCGGTTGCTGTCGAGCACCTCGTCGCGCTCGGCGGCCGTCTCGCGCAGCGCCCGCAGCAGGCACCTGCTGTAGCGGCCGACGCCGCCGAGATCCGATGCGGGACGGCTGTCCAGCACGATCCTCATCGCATCTCTCGCCGCATACGCCCTCCCGAACGATCACCGCGCCAACATATTCGGTGTGCGCAGCAATGACCAGCTATGACAGCTGCTCTGCAGCTTCTACCGGTTTCGCCCGCGCGCGCCTCGCGGCCCCTCGCCCGCCGCTCCCCGTCGCGCGGCTAGCCTGCGATCCGCGATGCCCTCACGGCGCTACCACGAAGACCTCTGGTCGCGGCTGCCGACGGGATTCGAGCCCGAGCACCTCGAGCTGCGCCGCGCGTTCCTGCTCGAGCGCGTGGCCCCGGCGCGCGCGTGCTCGACCTCGGCTGCGGCGAGGGCGTGTTCGCGTCCGCGCTCGCCGGCGCCGGCGCGAGCGTCGTCGCCGCCGAGGTCGCCGAGGAGCCGCTGCGGCGCGCCCGCGCTGCGCGGCCGGGTCCCGAGTACGTCCTGCTCGACGGCGAAGGGTCATGGCCGCTCGAGGACGCGAGCTTCGACGTCGTCTGGGCCGGCGAGGTGATCGAGCACGTCGCGGACACCGCCGGCTGGCTCTCCGAGGTGCGGCGCGTGCTGCGCCCGGGCGGGCGGCTGCTGCTCAGCACGCCGGCGCTCGGCCGCGCCGAGCTGCTCGCCGCGGCGTTCTCCTCACGCGTCTTCGCGGGGCGCTTCGAGCCGCGCTCGGATCACCTGCGCCACTACGGCCGCAGGACGCTGCGGGAGCTCATCGCCGACTTCGGCTTCGAGCGGATCGACGTGCGCGCCGCCGGGCCTCCCGGGTCGCGCGTTCTGCTCGCTTCCGCCGTTCGCTCGCGCTTCTGAGCGCGGCCTGTTCGGAGGAGGCGACGGCGCGCAGCGCCTGCACGTAGTCGTTGTACGTTTCGATCGCTTTCTGGTTGCCCTCCGCGAGCGCTTCCGCCGAGATCGACTCCGGGTCGAGGTAGACCGCGGCGCGGAGCTCCATCAGCGCCGCGCGCGGGTCGCGGGCAGATCGAACCTGCCGAGTTCGAGCCACGTCTGCGGGTTCGACGGCTGCAGCCGCACCGCTTTGACGAGCGTCGAGCGGGCCGCGCCGGCGCGGCCGGACGCGCTCTGGACCTCGGACAGCGCGAACAGGGCGTTCGCCGAGAGCGGGTCGCGGGACACCGCGCTGCGGGCGTCGGCGAGGGCGCCGGACGGGTTGCGCCCGAGCGCGCCGAGCGCGGCGTCGCGGCTTCTTCGGAGCGCTGCGGCTGCCACTGCATCCACGCCGTGAGCAGCACGGCGACGACCGCCGCGCCGGCGAGGGCGATCCGCTCCGGGCCCGGCCGCCCGAACCGAGCGCGTTGTCTCGCCCCCGCCGTCGCCCGTTCGATCGAGGGCGGCTCCGGTCGCCGCGCCTCGATCGCGGCCGCCCGTCCGCGCAGCGGACCGCGGCCCGCCAGCCACCCGGCGAGGACGAGCGCGGCGATCGCGTCGCCGGGCACGTACCAGGTCCAGTCGATCAGCGAGTGCGCGCCGAACACGATCACCACGCAGGCCATCGTCAGCAGGCCCACCCGCTCGGAGCCGTACGCGCGCCCCTCGCCGCGCTCGAGCGCGCGCCAGGCCGGACGAGCTCCGCGGCGCAGCTCCCGCCACGAGCGCCAGCGGCGGTTGAACGGATGCGTCGCGCGTCCGGCCGCGGCCGCCCAAGTCGAGCAGCAGCGCGAGCGCCAGCAGGAGCCCGACGATGCCGAGGTCGGCGAGCGTCTGCACGACGAAGCCGTGCGCGTGTTTGACCGGCAGGGGACCGGTGCGGTAGCGCAGCCGCGCGACTTCGTAGCCGTCCGCGCCGACGCCGAGCGCCGGGGTGCGCCTTGAAGACCTTCAGCGCCTCGTCCCAGTACTGCGCGCGGACGCTCGCGATCGCCGTCAGCCGGCCGGGCGTGTTCGGCACCTTCGCGTGCGTGTCCGTGAGCGAGTGGAAGGCGTGGGAGATCGTGCCGGTGAAGCCGCGATGGCTCGCCGCGAGCGCCCCCGCGAAGGCGACGATCGCGACCGCGAGCGCCGCGAGCAGCAGCGCGCCGGCGCGGCGTCGCAGCTCGCGGCCGGGCGGCCGCCGTCCCGTCGCGAACACGACCGCCGACGCCGACGAGCGTGAGCAGCACGACCATCGCGATGACCAGCGCGCCGAGCTCGTGACCGGCGGAGGTGGCTTCGGCGACCGGCACGTTTTCCGAGCTCAGGGCGTGGTTGGAGAAGTCCCACGCCGCGATCGCGCCCGCCGCGAGCGCACCGGAGCCGAGCACCGCGGCGCCGCGCAACCGCAACGGCACGAGCGCGAACCACAGCGATCACCCCGACCACGAGCGCGGCCAGCGCGCCGCGCGAGTACGCGAGCAGCAGCGTCAGCAGCAGCAAGCCCATCGCCGGATACGCCAGCGCGCTGAGCAGCGCGTGGCCGGAGCGCCGCGCGCCGAGCCACATGCAGCCGAGCACGCCCATCGCGGCCGTCAGACCCAGCGCGTTCCAGTACCCGAACGGTTCGTAGAGGCGCGCGTAGCGGTTCGCTTCCTCGAAGCGGTCCGGCAAGCTCTTCGCGAGCAGCGCGTACGCGCAGATCGCCACCGAGGCGAGCACGAGCCCGCCGAGCAGCGCCGGCCAGCGGCGCCGGTCGATTCGCACGAGCGCCGTCGCGGCGCCGAACACCGCCGCGTACGCGAGCAGCCGGGACGCGTCGCGCCAGCTCGCGTCGGGCTGGACCGACCAGATGATCGAGACGGCGCTGAGCAGCGCGAAGCCCAGCAGCAGCACCGCCGGCCAGGTTCCCTGGTTGCCCGTTCCGGGCCGCAGGTAGAGCGCGGCAGCCGCCAGGATCGCCCCCGAGCCGATCGTCAGGACCATCTCGGCGACGGTCATCGTCTGCAGGTCGAGACCGCCGGTCGCGTAGAACGACAGCACGCAGATCAGCGCCGCGAACGCGAGCGTCGCGATCCACATCCCGTGCCCGCGGATCGCGCCGATGCCCGCGGGCGGCCGCCGCTGCGCGGGGATCCGGGCGGGCGTCAGCGGAGGTGCGACGCCGAGCGCGGGCGGGCCGCCCGCGGAGGGCGCCTCAGCCGGTGCGCCCGCCACGGATCCGATCGCGCAGGAGACGCCCGCCGAAGGCGAGCAGGCAGGCCAGCAGGAACGCCAGCAGGGCGAGCAGCGGCGTCGGCAGCGTGCTCAGCGCTGAGGCGATGTTCGGCGTGGACGACGCCCGGATGCACGCTGTGGCCGCCGAGCGCGACCGGTTCGTTCCCCGATCTTCGCCGCGCCGGCGATCGCGCTCTGCTCGGCCGGGGTCGCGACGACCGGGGTCGCCGGCGCCGTCGTCGCGCCGCTGCTGCCGCCGCCCCTCGCCGCGGCGGCCTGGGCAGCACGGATCAGCTGACCGCATTCCGAATACTCTTCGGTCGTCGCGCTGATCTCGTTCAGCGCCTTCGCGTACGCGCTCGGCGGATAGCCCGACGAGCGACTTGCCGCTCGCGCACAGTTTGATGATCTTCTGGCCGACGTTTTCGGCGTGAGCGGGAGGGGCCGCGAGCAGCAGCGCGGAGACCGCCGTGGCGAGGATCGCCCGGGCGCGTCTGGGGTGTTTCGCAATTCTCATAGCTCGATCTTCGGAAGCTATCAGCGGCCGCGGGAGAGCCCGAGCGAGGCGAGGGCAGCTCCGAAACCCTGCGCCCAAGCCTCGTGGCTGTACGCCCGCACGTCCTCAGCCCCTCTAACACCGAACCCGGCTCGAAGCTGCGGCGCGGCCGCAAGCCGGTCGATCGCCGAAGCGAGCGCGGAGGCGTCCCCGGCGGGCACGATCAGCCCGTTGACCCCGTCCTGCACGAGCCCGCCGGCGGCGGCTCCCACCCCGTCCGAGGCGATCACGGCCGTCCTCGAGTTCATCGCCTCGTTCACTACCAGGCCCCAGGGCTCCCGAAACGTCGGCGTCGGCACCGACGGGACGAGCAGCACGTCGCTGGCCGCGTAGACGTCGCGCAGCCGCGCAGGCGTGAGCCGGCCGGCGTTCAGAGCGCCCGGGAGCGTCGCGCCCCCCACCAGCACCAGCGCGATGTCCTCGCGGCCTGCGGCGGCGCGCCGCCATGCCGCGGCGAGCACCCCGAGACCCTTCTCCGGCGCATCGCGCCCGACGAACAGGAACCTCGTCGCCGCGGCGGCCGGCCATGGCGCCGGCAGCGGCTCGCCGGACGGCGCCGAGGCCCAGAACGCGTTGTCCACCGCCTGCGGCGCGACGTGGACGTTCCGCGCGCCGCGTGCGCGCACGTAGGCGCTGACATGCGGCCCATAGGTGACGACGGCGTCGGCGGCGCCGTAGAGGCGGCGCAGGAGCGGGTAGCCGGCGAGCTGGGCGGGGGTCCGCGGGTGCGCCCAAAGCGAGGTCCAGAGGATCAGCGGCACGCCGGCGCGGCGGGCTCCGGCCCACCCCGCGAGCGGCGCGAGACGCCCGTAGGTCGAGACGACCACCGCCCGGTGGCGGCCGGATCCGGCGACGCGCAGCAGGCCGCGGGGCGTCATCTCGGCGTGCGGGAACGGGAGCGCCGGGGGGCGGCCCGGCCCGCCGTGGAGCGAGCGGCCTCCGGTCAGCGCGACCTCGATGCCCTCCCGCTCGTGCAGCAGGCGAAGCCCCTCTGCACGGTACGCGGGGACCTCCCCGGTGACGAACAGGACCGGCTTCAACGCAGCGCCTGGCGGTAGGCGTCGACCGTCTGCGCCCCGCATCGCTCCCACGTGAAGCTCGCGGCGACCGTGGCGCGGGCGCGCTGGCCCGCCTCGAGCAGCCGGTGCGGGTCGGAGAGCAGCTCGTCGATCCGCTGCGTCAGCCGCTCGATGTCGCCGGGGGGCACCAGCATGAACCCGTCTCCCGCGGCCGCGATCTCCTCGGGGCCGGGCTCGCCGCGGCATCCGATCGCGGGCAGGCCGCCGGCCATCGCCTCGACGTAGGCGACGCCGAACGCCTCCTCGGTCGAGGGCATCACGAACACAGTGCAGTCACGTGCCGCGGCGAGCGCCTGCTCGTGTCCCAGCGCCCCGAGGAACTCGACGCGGTCCGAGACCCCGAGCCGCGCGGCAAGCGTCTCGAGCGCAGGGCGCTCGGGCCCGTCGCCGATCACCCGGTAGCGCAGCCGGGGGTGCCGCGGCCCGAGCACCGCGAGCGCCCGCAGCACGTCGGCGTGACGCTTTCGCGCGATCAGGTTGCCGACGGTGACCAGCGACGGGTCGCGGGGAGCGTGCTGCTCGCCGCGCTGCCTGGCGGGTGGGAGGTCGGTGCCGAGATGGACGACGCGCGTCTCGCGCGCCCCCTGCGCCGTCGCCAGCTCGGCGATCCCCTCGCTGTTGGCGAGCACCAGCCGGGCCGCGGCCAGCCCGCGCCCGACCGCCTCCGCGCCGTGGGGGACGCGCGAGGACGTGTAGAGGACGTCGCCGCCGTGAACGGAGACGACGAGCGGCACGCCGATGCGGGCGCGAGCGACGGCGTCGCCGGCGGGGACCGCGTTGTGGGCGTGGACGAGCTCGAACGGGAACGACGCGCGCAGCCGCCTCAGGGCGATCGCCAGGCCGGGCGCCGCCCAGGCGCCCCAGCTCGCGTAGGCCCGCGCCCGCGGCGGCGAGACGTACGGCAGATAGTGGACCGGGATGCCGTCGAGCAGCTGCTCACGCGGCTCGGTGACACGCGCGGCGAGCGCTCGTCCGAGCGCGCGCGGGCCCTCCGCGAGCGAGGTGCGGGGCGGCACCATCCGGTGCAGCACGAGCACGCGGACCTCCGCTCCCGCGTCGCGCGCGGCGAGCGCCTGGCGGTGCGACCAGATCCCCCACACCGGGTCGCGGCGGCTCGGGTAGAACTCGGCGACGACGGCGACCCGCGGTCCCGTGCGCGGCGCGGAGCTCACCAGCGCGCGTGGGTCGTGAGGGTCCGCTGTGCCTCGTCGGCCGTCACGTACGGGCGGTCCGCGAGGAACTCGCGGGCCTCCTCGATCGCCTGCTCGCGCGAGTAGGCGGCTCCGGCGGGCGCCTGGCGGTGGCGCACGGGGACGGCGTCGACGACGCCGCAGCGCCACCCCTCGCGGAGTGCCAGCGCCGCCCAGTGGACGTCGAGCCCCCAACCCATCCGCAGCTCGGGGAACGGCAGCAGCACCGGCAGTGCGGCGGCTCCGAAGGCGGTGACGGGACCGATCTCCACGAACCGCGTCTCACGGACGACGCTCGCCGGGTGCCGCCGCGTGACCTGCCAGGCGGCGTGCGAGTCGCGGCGGTGGGCGGGCTGGGCGAGGGTCAGGCCGAACCGCTCGCACAGGAACAGGAAGCGATCGACGAACCCGCGGGGGAGCTCGACGTCGTCGTCGACGACGAGCAGCCAGTCGTGACCGGCGGCCGGGTGCTCGGCGAGCAGCGCGTTGAGGCTCTCGAACTTGCCGCGGCCGAGCGGCGGGACGGTGTGCAGCTCGACCTCGTGGCGCGAAGACAGGAGCTCGGCTGCCGCCGCACGCGGCGCTCCTCGAGTTGACCGGCCGGACCACCGACAGCACGAGCACCCGCCGCCGCGGGGGCGAGCGCCGCGCCGCGCGCGCCAGCCTCGCCGTCCTGCCGCTCAGCAGCTCGGCGGCCGTCCCGAGCCCGTCGCTCGCGCGGCGACGCAGGCGATCGATGCCGCCGACCGTGCCGCTGGCCCCCGACAGGAAGTCGGGCTCGTCTCCGGCGCCGGCGCGGGTGCTCGCCGGCGCCCCGGCGGGCCCCGGCTGAGCCGCCCGGCACGGTCGCGACCGACGGCTGCGCGAGCGCCTCTCGCACGCGCCCGGCGCTGTGGGCGACCATCGTCAGGCCCGCCGGGCAGCGCCGCAGCACGACATGGCCGACGCATCCCGCCAGCGTCTGCAGCTCGGTGCGGAGCGGCGGCGCCGCTTCCCGCCGGGCGTCGAAGCGCCGCGCGCCGCGGCCGCGCGCGAACGCCGCGCTGCTCAGCGAGCGCAGGCGGGCGTCGTCACCGGCGCGGCGGTGCTCGACGGTCGCCGCGGGGACGTACAGCGCGGGGGCGCCGAGCCGTTCCTGCCACTCCTGCTCGTCGCCGCCACCGCCGATCGTCTCGTCGAACGGGCCGACGCGCTCGAGCGCGCTGCGCGAGATCGCCATGTTGGATCCCCACGCGAACGGCGTCTCGCGCTCGTCGCTCCCCGAGATCGAGCGTCGTCACGGGAGGCAGCTCGCCACCGCAGCTGCGCGGCGCCGGACCTTCGAGCGCGGCGACGATGCGCCCGGCGAGCACGTCGGAGCCGGGGTGCTCGGTTGCGGCGCCGAGCAGGCCGTCGAGCCAGCCGTCGCGCACGCGCACGTCGTCGTCGAGGAACACGACGAGCGCGCCACGGGTCTCCGCGACGCCGCGGTTGCGGGCCGCGTTGAGCCCGGCTCCGGGCTCGCCGCGTACGTAGCGGGCGCCGTGTGCGCGTCCGCGAGCTCGCGCGTGTCCTCACCGCGCGCGCCGTCGTCGACCACCACGACCTCGGCGCCGGCTCGCGCCGCCTGCTCGCGCAGCGAACGCAGGGTGACGTCCAGGTACCCGGCGCGGTCGCGCGTCGGGATCACAATCGAGGCCGGCGGCTCCATGATCGACCAGAGAGTCTAGGTTTGGCGCCGCGATGGTCCTCTTCCTGCACAACCGCTACCGCACCACCGGTGGCGAGGAGCGGGTCGTCGAGAGCCTGCTCGCGCTCGTCCGCGACGAGCTCGGAGAGCGCGCCGAGCTGCTCGCGCGCGATTCGAGCGGGCTCGGCCGCGTCGCAGCCGCGGCGGGCCTGGCACGGGGCGGGCTCGACCCCGGCGAGGTGGCCGCCGAGGTCCGGCGGGGCAGCGCCCGCATCGTCCACGCCCACAACCTGCTCCCCTCGTTCGGCTGGCGGGCGCTCGCCGCCGCCCGCGGCGAGGGCGCCGCCGTCGTGCTGCACCTGCACCAGTACCGCCTCGTCTGCGCGATCGGTGTGTGCTTCACGGGCGGGCAGGACTGCACCCGCTGCCACGGCCGCAACACCCTGCCGGGGATCGCGCGCAACTGCCGCGGCAGCCGCGGCGAGGCGCTGGCGTACGGGGCGTCGCTGGCGATCTGGCAGCGCCGCGTCGCCGCGGACGCCGACGTCGCCGTGGTGCCGTCGCGCTTCGCCGAGCGCAGGCTACGGGAGCTCGGTGCGCCGCTTCCGGCGACGGTTCGCGTGCTGCCGCCCCCGGTGGCGCTGCCCGGCCGAGGCGGGCGCGGGCCGGGGAGGCTACGCGCTTGTCGCCTCGCGGCTGGCGCCCGAGAAGGGTGTCGACGTCGCGATCGAGGCGTGCCGCATCGCCGGTCTGCCGCTGCGGGTCGCCGGCGACGGGCCCGAGCGCGGACGCCTGGAAGCGCTTGCCGCCGGCTCGGCGGTCGAGTTCCTCGGCGCGATCGGGAGCGCGGAGCTCGCGCGCGAGCGCGCGGGCGCAGCGGTCGCGCTCGTGCCCTCGCGCTCGGCGGAGACGTTCGGCCTCGCCGCCGCCGAGGCGCTGGCGGCCGGGGTGCCGGTCGTGGCGAGCAGGGTCGGCGCGCTGCCGGAGCTGGTCGAGCCGGACGGACTGGTCGCCGCAGGGGACGCGGACGCCCTCGCGGCGGCCGCGCTGCGCGTGGCCGGGGATCGCGCGTCCGGCGAGCGGGGACGCGAGCGGGTGCGCGAGCTCTGCTCGCCCGGCGCGGTGGCGGAGGCGCTGCGTGCGGTCTACGAGGAGGCGCAGGCCGCACGGGCGTCGCGATGAGCGCCTACACTGGCCCCGGTTTGCGCGCTATCGGAGTCATCGGCCTCGGCTGCGTGGGCCCGCCGCCGGTCGATCTCGACGGCGGGGGACGCGAGACCGGCGCCGTCCTCGGCGGTGCCCTCCGGCAGCAGGTCGGACGCGAGGGCAGCCGCGCCGGGGTCGACGCGCTCGAGGTGGACCTGTGCGCGGCGGAGGTCGTGCGGCCGTGAGCGGCCCGCTGGAGACGGGGGCGGCCGCGTTTCCCGACCGCGGCCCCGTGCTCGGCGCGGACGCGAGCGTGGGCGAGGACGTTGCGTTCGGGGCGTACGTCGTCGTCCACGACGGCACGGTGATCGGCGCCGAGTGCGTGATCGGCGACCACGCGGTCCTCGGGCGCCGTCCCAAGCTCGCCGCCCACTCGTCGGCCGCCGGGGCCGGCGTCGGGCCGCTCGAGCTCGAGCCCGGCGTGACCGTCGGCGCGGGCGCGGTGGTGCTCGCGGGCGCGCGGATCGCGGCGGGCGCGATCGTCGGCGATCAGAGCTTCGTGCGCGAGCGCTCCACGATCGGCAGCGGCAGCGTGGTCGGTCGCGGCAGCGTGATCGACAACGACGTCACGATCGGGGCCCGCGTGCGCATCCAGACGAACGTCTACGTGACCGCCGGCACCGTCGTCGAGGACGACGTGTTCATCGGGCCGGGGGCGATCACCTCGAACGACGACACGATGGCGCGTCACGCTCCCGGCGAGCCGCTCGCGGGCGCGATGCTGAGGCGGGCTTGCCGCATCGGCGCCGGAGTCGTCCTGACCCCCGGCGTCGAGATCGGCGAGGAGGCGTTCGTCGCGGCCGGGGCGGTCGTCACCCGCGACGTGCCGGCCCGCGCCGTCGTGATGGGGGTGCCGGCACGGGTCGTGCGGGAGGTCGGTGACGAGGACCTGCTGGAGCGCTGGCGATAGCGTCCGCGAGCTGCGCGCGGACGGTCAGCCGCCGCACCTGAACGGCCGGCCCGCTAGAACGCCGCCCGCATCGCCGTGACGACCTGCTCGGCCATCTCGCTCGTGAGCACCGGGCTCATCGGGATCGCGAGGTGGCGCCGTGCCGCGCGGTCGGTCCCCGGCAGCTCGACGCCCGAGGCCCAGCGCCGCATCGCCTCCTGACGGTGCACGGGCGTGCGGTAGTAGGGCTTGTGCCCGATCCCGGCCGCGGCGAGCGCCGCTTCGGCCTGCTCGATCCGATCCGAGGCGACGACGTAGAGGTGCCAGGCGGGCGAGGCGCCATCCACCGGCGAGGGCAGGTCGACGAGCTCACCGAGCCCCGCCGCCTGATAGTGGCGACCGGCTGCGCGCCGCCCGTCGGCGAGCCGGTCGAGGTGGGGTAGCTGCACGCGCAGGATCGCCGCCTGCAGCTCGTCGAGGCGGGAGTTGTAGCCGACCTCCTCGTAGGTGACCTTGTCGCGCGAGCCGTGGAAGCGGAGCACCCGGACCCGCTCCGCGACATCTGCGTCGCTGGTGGTGATGATCCCGCCGTCGCCGAACGCGCCGAGGTTCTTGGAGGGGAAGAAGGAGAAGGTCGCGACCGTGCCGAGCGCGCCGGGCCGGCCGGCCTCGGAGGTCGACCCCGCCGCCTGCGCGGCATCCTCGAGCACCGGCACGCCGAGCTCCGCGATCTCCGCGACCGGCGCGACGTTGCCGAACAGGTGGACGACGATCACGGCCTTCGTGTTCAGGCGTCAGCGCGGCCTTGACGGTCTCCGCGGTGACGCAGTACGTCTCCGGGTCGACGTCGCAGAACACCGGGGTCGCCCCCGTTGCCGGGATCGCCTCGGCCGAGGCGTAGAAGGTGAACGAGGGGACGACGACCTCGTCGCCCGGTCCGACGCCGAGCGCGCGCAGCGCGATCGTGATCGCCTCGGTCCCGTTCGCGACGCCGACGGCATGCGCCGCCCCGCAGTAGTCCGCGAACTCCGTCTCGAACGCGGCGACTTCGGGCCCGAGGATGTACTGCTCGCTGTCGAGCACCCGCGCGACGGCCGCGCGGAGCTCGTCGTGCAGGAACGCGAGCGGCGTCGAGGTGTCGAACAGCGGGACCGTCACCGCTGCCCGGCGCCCGACAGCAGCTCGAGATCGGAGCGGGTCATCAGGCGGATCAGCTCCTCGAAGTTGGTCTCCGGCTTCCAGCCGAGGTCGCGCTCCGCCTTGGAGGCGTCGCCGATCAGGTGGTCGACCTCGGCCGGGCGGACGAACGCCGGGTCGATCACGACGTGGTCCTCGAAGTTGCCGGCGCCCGCCTCGTCGAACGCGATCTGGCAGCACTCGCGCACGGAGTGCGCCTCGCCGGTCGCGATCACGTAGTCCTGCGGGTCGTCGCGCTGGAGCATCAGCCACATCGCCTCGACGTAGTCCTTCGCGTAGCCCCAGTCGCGTTCGGCGTCGAGGTTGCCGAGGTGCAGCTCCTTGCGCAGGCCGAGCTTGATCGCGGCCGCGTGCCAGGTGATCTTGCGGGTGACGAACTCGAGCCCACGGCGACTGGACTCGTGGTTGAAAAGTATCCCCGACGTCGCGTGCAACCCGTATGACTCCCGGTAGTTGACGGTGATGAAGTGCCCGTACGCCTTCGCCACGCCGTACGGCGAGCGCGGGTAGAACGGCGTCGTCTCGGTCTGCGGGACCTCCAGCACCTTGCCGAACATCTCGCTCGACGAGGCCTGGTAGAAGCGCGCGCCCGGGCACACTTCCCGCATCGCCTCCAGCATCCGCGTGACGCCGACGCCGGTGAACTCGGCCGTCAGCGTCGGCTGGATCCACGACACCGCGACGAACGACATCGCCGCGAGGTTGTAGATCTCCTCCGGCTCGGCGGCCCGCAGCGCGTCGACCAGCGAGCGCTGGTCGAGCAGGTCGCCCTGGTGCAGCGTGAGCCGGTCGCGCAGGTGCTCGATCCGCTCGAACTTCTCGGTCGACGCGCGGCGCACCATCGCGTGGACCTCGTAGTCCTTCTCCAGCAGCAGCTCCGCGAGATACGAGCCGTCCTGTCCGGTGACCCCGGTTATCAGCGCTTTGCGCCTGGCCATGCGGCCGAACCCTACCGGCCGCCGCCGACCGCTCGGCGCCGCCGCGGGCGCTGCTGAGCGGCCTTCGCACCGGCCGCGGCGCGCACCCCGCGCAGCCACTCGACCGTCGAGGCGATGCCGTCCTCGACCGAGATCCGCGCCTCCCAGCCGAGCAGGCGGCGAGCCTTCTCGACCGACGGCCAGCGGCGCTGCACGTCGACCGCGAACGTCGGCATGTGCTCGAGCTCGAACTCGTCCGGGTCCTCGCCGCACGCCTCCCAGACGACCCTTGCGATCTCGGCGACGGTCATCTCGCGCGAGGCGGAGATGTTGAAGTCCTCGTTGAGCCCGGCGGGGGAGCCCATCGCCGTGACGATCCCGTCGGCGATGTCCTCGACGTGCGTGAGGGTGCGGGTCTGCTCGCCGGATCCGAAGATCTGCAGCGGACGCTGGCCGGACAGGACCTTCTCGATCAGGTCGGGAACGGCGTGCGCGATCCCCGGTTCGGCATCCGGCATCTCGCCGGGGCCGTAAGCGTTGAACGGGCGGCAGATCGTGAACGGCAGCCCGTGCTCTTCGTGTGCGGCGCGGCAGTAGATCTCGCCGGTGAGCTTCGAGAAGCCGTACGCCGAGACCGGCACCGGGCACCGCGGCAGGTAGTCCTCGGGCGTCGGGTACTCCTCCGCCTGCTCGAAGACCATCGAGGACGAGACGTACACGAAGCGCTCGACGCTCACGTCGAGCGCGGCGCGGAACACGGCGTTGTAGAGGCCGTTGTTGACCTCGGTCAGCGTGTAGGGGAGCTTGTGGAAGTTCGCGATGCCGCCGACGATCGCCGCGAGATGGATCACCTGGTCACAGCCGGCGGTCGCGGCGCGCGCCTCCTCGAGCACGCGCAGGTCGCCGGTGTGGACCTCGCAGCCCTCGCGCATCCACTGCGGCGCGAGGCGCTGGTCGGAGACGCGAACCTCGTAGCTGGGGTCGGCGAGCAGGCGGCGCACCACCGCGGCGCCGATCGTGCCGGCGCCGCCGGTGACCAGGACGCGCGTCACGGCGTCGTTCCCCGTGGCGCTGCGCCGAGCGCGGCCAGCTCGGAGGCGTAGCCGAACACCTGCGCCGCCCCCCAGCAGTCCCAGGGGTCGGCGACGAGGCAGTCCGGCGCCGCGCGCTCGGCGATCGTCGCCAGCGTCGCGGGGGAGCGGAACTCGCTGTGGTTCGCGGCGACGAACACCAGCTCGGCGCCGTCGAGCGCCTCGGCCAGCCCGGCCGTCGGCGTCGCCACGTGCGGGTCGTGGACGAGGACGTCGGCGAGCTCGCGCTCGAGCAGCCGGATCAGCTTGTGGGCGAGCGAGTCGCGCTCGTCGTCGGTGTCGGCCTTGAACGCGAGGCCGAGCACCGCGACCCGCCGGTTCGCGAGCGCCCCGAGCCGGCGCTTGGCGCCTTCCAGCAGGAACAGCGGGACCGACTCGTTGACGCGGGAGACCGCGAGCAGCATCCCCGGCGCGGCCGAGCGCTCCTCCGAGAACGTGAAGTCCTTGCGCAGGCAGGTGCCCGCCGTGAAGCCGGGCCGCGCGATCCCGCCGCGGGGGTAGTCGCGGTTGATCAGGTCGATCACCTCGAACACGTTCGCGCCGTAGCGCTCGCAGTCCATCATCAGCAGGTTCGGCAGCGCGAAGTTCGCGTAGCGGAGGATGTTCGTCCAGATCTTCGCCAGCTCGGCCTGCATCGGCGTCGTCTGCACGACCGGCGCGTCGAACGCCGCGAACAGCTCCGCCGCGACCTCGCCCGAGCGTGTGCCGACGCCGCCGATGATGCACGGCAGCGTGTCGATCTCCTCGAGGAAGCGGCCCGCGGCGATGCGCTCGGGCGCGTGCGAGACGAACACCTCCTCGCCGACCTCGAAGCCGCGGTGCTTGGCGAGGTAGCCGGCGACGAACTCCGTCGTCCCCGGCGCGATCGTCGAGCGCAGGATCAGCGAGTGGCCCGGTTCGAGCACGCCCAGCAGGTCGTCGAGGGCCGAGCGGATGTCGCGCATGTCGATCTCGATGTGGGAGAACGACGGGGTCCCGAGCGTGATCACGATCTGGCGCGCCGCGGCCGCAGCGGCGACGCTCGCGGTCAGCTCGAGCCTGCCGGCGGCGTGCACGCGGTCGAGCAGCTCCTGGGCGCCCGTCTCCTCGAACGGCATGCGGCCCTCGCGGACGGCGTCGAGGCGCCGGCTGTCGTTGTCGACGCCGATCACCCGCAGGCCGCGGTCTGCGAAGGACAGGGCGAGCGGGAGCCCGACCCTTCCGAGCCCCACGACCGCCACGTCGGCGCTGCTCTGCGGGACGCTCATCGGAGCCATGAGGTTAGCGGCGGCCAGGCCCGCCACACGCAGATCGCGTGGCTGTGCGCGTCGCCCGCCGGCACGCCGAGCGTCTCAGCCGCGGCTCGGGCGGCGCAGCAGGTGCCGCGCGTACTGCGCCGCGAAGCCCGCGACGAAGCGCGGGTTGTAACGCCAGTAGCGCCGCCACAGGCGGCGCGGCTCGCGCGAGAGCCGGTAGAGCCACTCGAGCCCAGCTCGCTGCATCCAGGACGGCGCTTGGGAGACGAGCCCGGCGTGGAAGTCGAACGCGGCGCCGACGCCCACGAGCACGGGCGCGGCCAGCCGCGGGCGCATCTCGTGCATCCACTTCTCCTGCTTGGGCTGTCCGGTGCCGACCCACACGACCGCGGCCCCCGACGCGTCGATGCGGGCGGCGTCGTCGGCCTTCTCCGCGTCGCTCAACGGCCGGAAGGGAGGCGAGTGCGCGCCGGCGATCAACAGCCCCGGGAAGCGCTCGCGCAGCCGGGCCTGCAGCAGCGCGAGGGCCTGCGGGTCGCGTCCGCCGTACAGGTAGATCGGGATCGCCGCGGTGGCGGCGCGTGCGCAGAACGCCGCCATCAGGTCGGGGCCGTAGATGCGCGTCGCCCGCCGGTGCCCGAGCGCCCGCAGCGCCCATACGAGCGGCTGGCCGTCGGGCGTGGCCAGCGTCGCTCCGGCGACGGCGGTGGCGGTCGCGGGGTCCTCGCGCGCGCTCATCACGAGGTTGACCGCGGCGGCGGTGACGTAGGCGTGCGCGCCCGCCGCGATCACCTGCTCCATCCACGAGATCACGCCGTCGTAGTCGCTGACCGCGAGCCTGACCCCGAGCACCTCTCCCCGCTCCGGCAGGGGCGGCATCTGCGCCGAGGCGGGGCGTGGGGCGGAGTCGGCGGCGATTGCGTGAAGATACCTCGCCGGTGAGGATCGACAGCGACTTCTGGCGGGGCCGGCGCGTGCTCGTCACGGGGCACACGGGGTTCAAGGGAGCGTGGCTGTCGCTGTGGCTGCAGTCGCTCGGCGCGGAGCTGACGGGGATGTCGGCAGGGGCGCCGACGACGCCCTCGCTGTACGCGCAGGCGTCGGTGGGAGAGGGGATGCAGGAGCAGAGCGGCGACGTCCGGGACCCGGACGCCGTCGTGCGCGCGATGAGCGCTTCTCGCGCCGAGGTCGTGCTGCACCTGGCTGCGCAGCCGATGGTCCGGCGCTCGCTGCGCGAACCGCGGCTGACCTACGAGGTGAACGTGATCGGGACGGTCAACGTGCTCGACGCCGTTCGGAGCGCCCCCGACGTTCGCGCCGTCGTCGTCGTCACCTCCGACAAGTGCTACGCGAACCCGCCGGGCACGTCCCGCGCCTTCGTCGAGGGGGACCCGCTCGGCGGCGGCGACCCGTACTCGAGCTCGAAGGCCGCCGCCGAGCTCGTGGCGGCCGCGTACCGCAGCTCGTACTTCTCCGGCGGCGACGGCGCTCGTCTCGCGACCGCGCGCGCCGGCAACGTGATCGGCGGCGGCGACCGCGGCGAGGACCGGCTGCTGCCCGATGCGCTGCGCGCGGTCGAGACCGGCGCTCCCCTGCTCGTTCGCAACCCGGCGGCGGTCAGGCCCTGGCAGCACGTGCTCTCGCCGCTCGCCGGCTACCTGCTGCTCGCGCAGTCGCTGTGGGAGGAGGCCTCGTCTGCGCGCGCCTGGAACTTCGGGCCGCCCGCGGACGACGCGCGGCCGGTCGGGTGGATCGTCGAACGGCTCGCGGAGCTGTGGGAGGGGCAGCTCGAGTGGCGACTCGACGGGGGCGAGAACCCGCCGGAGGCCGGTCACCTCGCGCTCGACTCCGCGGCGGCGCAGCGCGAGCTCGGATGGCGGCCGGCGTGGACGCTCGGCGAGAGCCTCGCGCGGATCGTCGAATGGCACCGCCGCGAGGGCGCGGGCGAGGACGCCCGCGAGCTGACGCTGGAGCAGATCGGGCAGTACGGCGTGGCGTCGTCGCAGGCTTCGCTTCGCTCGACGCCCGGGTGACGCCCGGCTCCGAGATGCGCTTCGATCGATGTCCGATCCGGGCCGGGTCCGGGGCCTCGTAGGAGCTCAGCCGCGGGGCGCCGCCGAGCGACCGTGAGCGCAGGTCGCGCTGCGGCTCCGAGTGGGAGACACGCGGCAAGATCTCGATCGTCGAAAACGCCTGCTGTTGGCCGGAATCCGTCGAGTGGCGACGCGGCCGCTGGCGCGCTCTCCCGCGCGCTGGCACCCTGCGGCCATGAGCCCAGCGACGCTTCGCCGCTACCGCGCCGAGAAGCTGCTCGCGCGCGACTTCCAGGCCCTCCGCGGCGGCGTCGTCGCGACCGTCGCGGCGCGGCTTCGCGCGACCGGGCCAGGGCTCGACCAAGCCGAGCTGGAGGGCTGCTACGCCGCCGCGTGGCAGGGCCTCTACGCGGCAGCGCTGACGGGAGAGAGCATCGCCAACCCCCGCGCCTGGCTCGTGCTCGTCACCTACAGGCGCGCGGTCGAGGAGCTGCGCGCCCGCCGGCGGCGCGACGAGCCGTTGTCCGAGGCGGCGGCGGTCGACCCCGACCTCGACGGCGAGCTCGACGACCGCGAGCGGCTGCGCCGGCTGCTCGAGGGGATGCGCGCCCGTCTCGACCTGCGCGAGCGCGAAGCCGCCGCGCTCTGCTACCTGCACGGCTACTCCCGCAGCGAGGCCGCCCGGCGGATGGGTCTCAGCGACGGGCGGATGCGCAAGCTGATGGAGGGCAGCAACGGGCGCGCCGGCGTCTCCGCGAAGGTCGGCGAGGTCGTCGAGCTGATCCGGTCGGGGTCGTTCTGCGAGCAGCAGGGATCGCTGATGCGCGCGTACGCCTTCGGCGTGCTCGACCCCGACGGCGAGCGCTTCCGGCTCGCGCTCGCTCACCGGCGCAGCTGCCCCGCGTGCCGCCGCTACGTCGCGACGCTGCGCGGCGCGGCCGCGCTGCTGCCGCCGGTGCTGACGCTCCCCGGCAGGGCCGGGAGCCGGGGCGCCGGCCTCGCAGGGCTCGGCCACCACGCCTCCGCACAGGCGTCGGCGCCGGTGCTCGGCGCCTCGGCGGCCGGTGGCGGCGGAGCGGGTGCCGGAGGGAGCTGGGCGCTCGGCGGTCTCGGAGCCAAGCTCGCCGCGGGCTGTCTGATCGCAGCGGGGATCGGCGCTGGGTGCATCGCCGCCGGCTCGGTGGGAGCCGGGCACCACGATGCCGCCGGGACGAGGCCGCCCGCGGCGGGCCGCGGTGCCCCGGTGCTCTCGGCGCCAGCGAGTGCTCTGACGCCACCCGCGACCGGCCCCGCGCCCGCGTCCGCGGGAGCCGCGCCGGGCGAAGGCCCCCGGCGCCGGCGCCGGCGCCGCGGCACGGGCCGCCGCGCCGAACCGGGAGTTCAGCCCCGAGCAGGGCGAACCGCCGACCGCGCCCCTGACGCGGGGGCGCACGCGGGCCTCGGCGGCGAGCACGTCACTCAGCCGGCCGACCCCGGCCGCGCACCCCGAAACCGCCGCCGGGGAGGCGGAAGCAGAACGCGAGTTCTCGCCCGGTTGACGGAGGGCGGTCCCGCCGGATCCGCGGGTTCTCGCCGAGCCGACGCGGGTCCGGCCGGGCGGCTCAGCTCTGCGGGAACACCCGCGCGAGCTTGCGCAGCGCGAGCGGGTTGCCGCGCGGGCGCAGCCGGCCGGTGGCGACCGCCTGCAGCGGGTTCAGCCGCTGCCCGACGATGTCCGCGAAGTCCTGCCACGAGACCCGCAGCCGCAGGTCGGGGCTCGCGGTGTCCCCCTGCTCGACCGACGAGGAGCCGTTCTCGACCCGCAGGTGCCAGTTCGGGACGTCCGGGTCGGTGAACTCCCACTGGAAGGTCGCGGGCCGGCGCAGGCCGTGCCGCGGGTTCACCTGGCGGCGGACCGTGTCGAACAGCAGCTCGACGGTCTCGGGGTCACGGCTCGTCGGGCCCTCGCGCACGCCGATCACGCCGGCTTTCGCGAGCGCCCGCCCGCGCTGGGAGAGCTCGAGCGGCGTCAGCCCCGGCGGCAGCAGCGGCGGGCCCGGCAGGTCCTCGACCGGCAGCCCGGCGGAGCGCAGCTTCGTCACCATCGAGTTCAGACCCTCGACCCCGACCTCGTCGTACGAGGAGCCGAACACCGTGATGTAGCGTTCGTCCCACCCCGGCGGCATCAGCACCTGGGCCGTGTAGCGGGTGACGTCTCGCAGCAGCGCGGCGACCGCCTTCGGCACGCCGACGGGGTCTTCCCGGTTGAGGTCGCTGAGCAGCTTGACGCCGAAGCCGATGTGCCGCTGCTCGTCGGCGGCGATGTTCTGCATCCCCTCCCGGAACGCCGGGAGCTGGTCGCGGCGTTCGAGGTAGCTGCAGATGAAGTGCTGCCCCGGCTGTGCCAGGGAGGCCTCGATCACGACGTGGTAGAGCGTGACCGCCGCGGCGAGCTTCGCCGGGGAACGGTCGGCGCGGAGCTCGTCCGCCATCACGTCGAGCCGGTCGAAGATCCTGCGGAAGCCGACCGTCAGCTGCGGGCGGATCGCCGCGAGGCCGCTGCCGACCGTGCCGTCGCCGACCCCGCATACCTCTTGCATGAAGCGCTTGAAGAAGACCGCGTGGCGAGCCTCGTCGACCTGCTGGGTCGTGAGGAAGTACTTCTGCTCCTCGCGCGGCGCGGCGTCGATGTACGGCGACAGGTTGTCGGCGACGGCGTCCTCGCCCCAGAAGAACAGGCAGTAGTTCCACAGCGCCGCCTGGCGCTCGAAGTCGGTGAAGTCCTCGCGCCACTGCCTCGCGTCCTCGGTGAAGTCGAGCTCGGTCGCGCGCCAGTTGCCGCGCTCCCAGCGGGCGTACAGGTCCTCGTATGAGATCGCGTCCGTGGGCAGGCTCGTCAGGTCCGGGCTGCTGGGGGCTGTCGCGCTGGACATGTCTTCTCCGATCTCGGCTTGGATAATGGACGTTATCGGAATAGCAACTGCTCTGTCAAGTAAGATCCGCTCGTGGCAGGGACACCCGCGGGTACGCGGATGACGCGCGAGCAGAGCCGCGCCCGGACACGTGAGCGGCTGCTCACGGCGGCGCGGACCGTGTTCGCGCGCCACGGCTTCCACGGCTCCTCGGTCGAGGAGATCGCATCGGAGGCGGGCTTCTCGACGGGCGCGCTGTACTCGAACTTCGAGAGCAAGGAGGACCTGTTCCTCGTGCTGATGGAACGCGAGATCGACGAGCACGCTCGCGAGGTCGCGGCGGCGGTCCGCGAGCAGGCGTCGATCTCCGACCGTGCGACCGGTGGCGCCCGGCAGTGGATGACGATGATCGAACGCGAGCCCGAGGCGCTGCTGCTGTTCATGGAGTTCTGGGCCTACGGCGTCCGCGACGCGCGGATGCGCCCGCAGATCGCCGCACGCATCGCGCAGTCCCGCCGGGTGGTGACCGGGCTGATCGCCGACGGTGTGCGCGACTTCGACCTCGAGCTCGCGATCCCGGCCGAGCAGCTCGCGATCGCGATCGACGCGCTCGCAGACGGGATCGCCCGTCAGAAGCTCGCGGACCCCGACGCAGTGCCGGACGAGCTGATGGGGCGGGTGATCTCGCTGCTGCTCGAAGCCGTCAGCCGGCCGGCGGGCGGCACAGCGCCGCGTAGTGGAGGGTGAACGCGCGCCGCGCGAGCGCGGGAGCGAGACGGTCCGCGGCCGCTCGCAGCGCCCACTTCGCCGAAGCCGTGGCGCGGGCTCGGCTGCCGGTCGCGAAGAAGCGGTGCACCTCGAGCGGCAGCGGGTCCTGCAGCTCGGCGACGACCTCGAGGCCCGCAGCCGGCGCGAACGCCCGCGCGGCGGTGCGGCTCAGCCGGTGCAGGTGGCCGATCTCCTGTGCGTGCCTGCGCTTCGCGGGCCTCCCCGCGGACCGGTTCGCCTCGAGCGGGACCTCGAACACGACGCTGTCGCAGACCCTCGCGACCTCCGCAAGCAGCCGCGGCGGCTCCGGCACGTGCTCGAGCACGTGTGAGAGGACGCCGAGCTCGAACGAGCCGTCCTCGTAGGGCAGCCGCTCGCCGTCGAACACCCCGATCTCGGCCCCCGGCAGCCCCGCACGTGCGATCGCGGCAGCCGGCTCGCTGATCTCGATCCCGGCGAGGCGCCCGCCGAAGCCGCGGCGCGAGAGCTCTGCCAGCAGCGCCCCGTCGCCGCAGCCGACGTCGAGCGTCGAGCCGGGGACGAGCGCGGCCCGCGCGCACAGCGAGACGACGTGATCGGCCTTGCCGAGCGCGCTCAGCGCCCGCCAGCGGGCGTATCTGTCCGCGTCCGGGCCGACGTGCGAATAGGCCCGCTCGTAGAAGCCGATGAGCCCCGAGGAGTCCTCCACCCCTGTGATTATCGTTGCGTGAGATGACCGCCAAGCTCACGGCGTCGCTGCGCGGGGCGCCGGCGACGGTCCCGGCCCTTGCCGCGATCGCCCTGTGCGTCGTGTGGGCAACCGACCAGGCGGGCTACCCCCTGACCCATTGGGCCCCCGGCGGGATCGCGCTGCTGGCGCTGCTCGTGATCGCCGTGATCGCCGTGCGCCGACCGCTGGCGGGCGCCTCGGGGGCGGTCCGGCTTTCGCTGGCGATGCTGGCGGCGTACACCGCCTTCAGCTACCTCACGATCCTCTGGGCGGGCGCGCCCGGGGAAGCGCTCGAAGGCTCGGACCGGACGCTCCTCTACCTGATCGTGTTCGCGCTGTTCGTGAGCTGGCGTCAGCGCGGGGCGAGCGCCGCGCTGGTGCTCGGCGCGTGGACGCTTTCGCTTGCGGGCCTCGGGCTGTTCGTGATCCTGCATCTGCTCGCCGCGGGATCGGGAGCGCTGCCCGGCCTGCTGCCCGAAGGACGCCTGCTGTACCCGACCGGCTACCCGAACGCCAACGCGGCGGAGTGGCTGATGGCCGCGTGGCCGGCGCTGCTGCTCGCACGCGAGCGCCGCCTCCCGTGGGCGCTGCGCGGGCTGCTCGCCGGCTCGGCGGTGCTGCTCGCCGAGGTCGCGCTGCTGAGCCAGAGCCGCGGCTCGCTGTACGCGACGCCGGTGATGGTGGTGCTGGTGCTCGCGCTGCTGCCGGGTCGCACGCGCACCTTCGCGACGCTGATCCCGGTCGTGGCGGGCGTGGCCGCGGCGGCGCCCGCGGTGCTGAAGGTCGGCAACCACACGCGACACGGCGTCGTCGTGGAATCGAACCTGCACGCGGCCTGCGTGGCGACGCTGCTCGCGGCGCTCGTCGTCGCGCTCGTCGTCGCCGCCGCGTCCGCCGTCGAGTCGCGTAGGACGCTGCCGCAGGAGCGTGCCCGCGCGGTCCACCGGGCGACGGCGGCGGTCGGGCTCGCCGCGCTCCTGATCGTGCTCGCCGGCGGTCTCGCAGCGGCCGGGAACCCCGTCCACCGGGTCGAAAAAGCCTGGCACAGCTTCAAGGGCGGCTACGGCGAAGGCGGCTCCGATCGCCTCGTCAGCGGGCTCGGCAGCAGCCGCTACGACTTCTTCCGGGTCGCGCTCGACGAATTCGACGCGCACCCGGTGGGAGGCATCGGCGTCGACAACTTCCAGCAGCAGTACCTGCGGAAGGGGCGCAGCAACGAGACGCCGCGCTACCCGCACAGCGTCGAGCTCCGCACGCTCGCGGAGACCGGGGTCGTGGGGGCGCTGCTCGCGCTGGCCGGGCTCGGGGCGGCGTTGCTGGCCGCCTGGCGGGCGGTGCGTGGACCCGACCCGCTCGGACGGGCGGTCGCCGCGGCGGCGCTCGCGGGGTTCGGGTACTGGGTGGTTCACGGGTCGTTCGACTGGTTCTGGGAGTTCGCGGGCCTCGGCGCGCCCGCGTTCGCGCTGCTCGGGCTCGTCTGCTCGCTGGACCCGGGGCGAAACGAGCGCCCGGCAGGCGCGCGCGAGCCCTCGCGGGTGCCTTGGCGCGTCCCGGGCGGACGCCGGCTGCGCGCCGTGGCGGGCGTCTGCGCCGCGGCGCTCGTGCTCGGGGCGGCGGTCGCGTTCGCCGGCCCGTGGCTCAGCCAGCTGCAGATCCAATCCGCGGCACGGCGCTGGCCGACCGACAGCGCGGGCGCGTTCTCGCGGCTGCGCCAGGCGGCGACGCTCGACCCCTTCAGCGATCAGGCGTATCTCGTCGCGGGATCGATCGCGCTCCGGCTCGGCGAGCTCCCGCAGGCCGACGCGCAGTTCGCGAAAGCCCTCGGCCGCGTGCCCGACGACGCGTACGCGACGCTCGAGCGGGGCGCGATCGCCTCGACCGAGGGTCGCCAGAGCGAAGCCAGGACGCTGCTGAAACGGGCAGCCGAGCTGAACCCGCGCGACCCGCTCGCCCAGGAAGCGCTGGAACTCGTGATCCACGGACGACGTGTCAGCGTTCAGTCTTTGAACCGTTTGATCCTCGAACGGGCGCGCCAATTGGCGTGAAACTCGCGTTTTGCGGCTGAAATCTTGCGGATCCGGCTAGAGGCTTCGCTAGGTTATGTTGATCTCGTCGATCGTCGAGGCTCGGGCAGGGGTTGCCCAGGTGCACACGGCGCGCCCGAACGAGCGGCATGGAAACCGGGCGGCAAGCCCGAGCCGATCAAAAAGGACCCACGGTAGGGAAATGAGCAGGCCCCGCATCGCAGCATGTGCCGCGCTGGCAGCGGTGACCCTCTGTGCCGCGCCCACGACGGCAGCGGCGTCGAGCACGCTGCTGAGCGGATACGGCGGCCCCGGCGAGGGCAACCAGGCGATCATCGGCTCCACGCTGGTCGGCGGCTCCGCCGGCGGCAGGGGCTCCGGCGGCGGGCAGGGCGGCGGCTCGGGTTCCTCCTCCACGGGATCCTCCGCGCCGGTCACCTCGATCGCGCTGCCCGCGAGCGGATCCGCTTCCGCGGGCGGGGGACGCGGGAAGTCGCGCACGAGTCCCGTGGCCGGCGGGCGCAGCGGCCGCCGCAGCGGGTCGACGCCCGCGAGACGGGGCGCCGCCGGTTCCGCCACGCCCGCCCCCACCGCGGCCCGCACGGGTCCGGGCGGCGCCGGAGCGCTGGGCCTCAGCGGCGCCGACCTCCTCTACATCCTCGCCGGCCTCTGCGTCCTCGCGCTGATCGCCGTGGCCACTGTGCGCCTCGCGCGGGGGACCGAGCCGGCGGGCGGGACCAACCGATGAGGGTGACGGCTAAAGGGATGCGAACGAGGACCCGAAGGGTCAGTAGGCGTTGACTGAGGCCATGGATCACGCGCGCGTCACACAGCAGAGCACCACGAGCTCGATCTCGCTCCGGAACGAGATCGGCCACGATGCTCCGAGCCCGCGTGCGCTCAGGAGAGGGACCTTCGGCGGTCCCCTGCAGTGGGCCCTGGAGGGCCCCGGGTGGGGGATCGTGCGCCCGCTCTCGGACTTCGCGACGGTGGTGGTCGCCGTCGTGCTCGCTCTGTGGGCGGCGCCCGGTGGCTCGTGGCACGTCGAATCGCTCTCGCGCCCGCTGCTCGCGCTGCCGTTCGTCCTCGTGCTCCTGTTCTGGGCGCGTGGCCTCTACAAGAGGAAGATGCGCACCCAGATCCTCGACGGCATCGCTCCCGTCGTCAGCGGCGTGTCGGTCGCGACGATGCTCACGCTCGTGCTCGGCATCTTCATCAACGACCAGCTGCCGGTGCAGGGACAGTGGCTGCGCGCGTGGCTGTTCTCGCTGGTCGGGGTCGGCCTCGGGCGGACGCTGCTGGCGCTCGCCCAGCGCCAGGCCCGCGCGCGGCGGATGATCGGCAAGCCTGTCCTGATCGTCGGCGCCGGCCTCGTCGGTGCCCAGGTCGCGCGGAGGCTCGAGAACCACCCCGAGTACGGTCTCGCCCCCGTCGGGTTCCTAGACGAGGACCCGCGCTCGGTCGCCGAGGTCGGCGGCCGCGAGGTGCCGGTGCTCGGCACCACCGAGGACCTCGAGGACGCGGTCGCCCGGACGGGCGTGCGCAACCTGATCGTCGCCTTCTCCTCCGTCGCCGACGCGCGCGTCAGTCGCCTGATCCCGCGCTGCCAGGAACTCGGCGTCGACGTGTCCGTCGTGCCGCGGATGTTCGACCTGATCAACGACCGGGTCGGCTACGACACCGTCGGCGGCCTGCCGCTGCTGTCGTTCCGGGCGATCGACCCGAAGGGCATGCAGTTCGCCATCAAGCACGCGCTCGACCGGCTGCTCGCCGCGGTGCTCGTGATCCTGTTCACGCCGCTGCTGCTCGCGGCCGCCGTCGCCGTCAAGCTGTCGAGTCCCGGCCCGATCCTGTTCCGCCAGCGGCGCGTCGGCCGCGATGGGCGGGTGTTCGACTTCTACAAGTTCCGCTCGATGCGCGAGTCCTCCGGCGTCGAGGAGGCGAGCGCGCTCGAGTACCTGCTCGCCGGCGATATCGCCCCCGGCGGCGTCGAGGGCGTCGACCGCCGCACGGCGGTCGGGCGCTTCCTGCGCAGCACCTCGTGCGACGAGCTCCCGCAGCTGTTCAACGTCCTGCGGGGCGACATGAGCCTCGTCGGGCCGCGCCCCGAGCGCCCCGAGTTCGTCGAGCTGTTCCGCAACGACATCATCCGCTACGGGGATCGGCACCGCGTCAAGTCGGGGATCACCGGCTGGGCGCAGGTCCACGGCCTGCGCGGGCAGACGTCGCTCGCGGAGCGGGTCGAGTGGGACAACTACTACATCGCCCACTGGTCGATCGGTCTCGACCTGAAGATCCTCGCGCTGACGCTCGTGGCGCTGTTCCGGAACGCAAGCTGAGCCTGCTCGCGGGTTCTCCAGGGCGCCTGGCGGCGCTCTGGGCGACGCCGCCAGCGGCGTGGAGGTTCCGGCGCATGGTCCGCGGCCGGCGCGCCGGTCGGGTGCGTCGTCCGGGTCCGGGGGGCGAGAGCAGGGGGCCGCGGGCGGGTTTCGCCCGAGCGCGCCGAGCGCCGCCCGGACTCCGCGCGCGAGGCCGTATGCCGTGACGTCCGCGGAGCCCCTCGTGGCGAACGCCCGTTGCCGCCGTGACCCTTGCGCCCGGGCCGGGCCCGGAGCGATCTCGGGGGGTCTCTAAGCCGTCTTCGTCGCGGCGCGCGAGGCGCCGGTCCAGTACTGGAACACCCGCACCTTCAGCCCGCGCGTCCCGAGCAGCGCTGGAAGCGGCACCGAGTAGCGGTTGAAGCGGTCCTGGATGAACAGCGCCCGGTAGCGCAGTTTCCCGTGGAAGAAGGCTTCGAGCTCGAGGAAGTCCCCGACCGGGCCGGTGCCGCTCGCGACGAGGTGCGAGCCGCTGCGCCGCAGCGACAGCGTGACCCGCGAGAACGCCCCGAGCGGCTGCCGGAAGGCTTCGTTCAGCGCCTTGAAGGCCGGCTTGCGGGCGCCCTGCGCCGTCAGCGCGCCGAACGTTTCACCCGGCGAGTCCTGCAGCTTGTAGACGGTTGCCGCCGCGACGTAGGGCGCGCGTGCCATCTCCCGCAGCGAGTCGCGGAGGTTCTGCGCCTGCATCGCCTTTGTCACGCACGCCTGTTCCTCCTCGATCTTGCGCCCGGGCCAGCAGCTGGTCCAGCCGAACTCGTCGAGCCACAGCGGCTTGCTGTCGCCGTTGCGCAGCTGCGCTTCGTGGATCGAGCGCAGCGAGCCGAGCGTGAGGTTGTAGTAGTGGACGGAGAGCCCGTCGTAGTAGCCCTTGATGCCCGCCTTGTAGAGCGCTTGCAGGAACGCCCCGTTCGAGCCGACGAGCGACCCGGCGAGCACCTGGATCGACGGCGCGACGGACTTCACCGCCGGGTACGCGGCCCGTACCAGCGCCGCGTAACGGCTCACCTTTTCGGGGCCGGCCCAATAGTCTTCGTTGGACTGGTCGGGCTCGTTCCAGACCTCGATCGCCGTGAGCGCAGAGCCGTAGCGTTGGGCGAGCGCCGACAGCACGGCGGCGTAGGCGCCGTCTTCGCGTGGCGGCCAGGCCTGGGCTCCCCCCAGGTCCCGTTTGGTCCCGCAGAGCTTGATCAGCGATGCCGGTGCGGAGGACGCCCAGCACGGCGTCGATGCAACCGTCGCGACGACCTTGATCCCCGCCGCCTGGGCGTCTGCGATCAGCCGGTCGGTGAATGCGAGCGCGCGCGGGTCGAGCGACGGACCGCTCGGCTCGAGCACCGCCCACGGGAAGTCGACGCGCACGATCCGCGCGTGCAGCGCCTTCGCCACGCCGATCTCGCGGTCGGCTTCGGCGGGCGTCGATAGGACATCGAGGCCGGGCACGTTGACGCCGCCGAGGAACCCGCTCGAGGCGTGCGCGCTCGCCGCGGGCAGGACCGTCGCCGCCACCGCCAGCAGCGCGGCGAGCCTGCGGAGGGCTGTGCTCATAGCCGACACGATAGTCGCGAGAGCCGGTCCTCCATGCCGCATCCTGCGGTCTGCAACGCCTCATTCGTCTCCGGGGGAGCGATCGGCGCGTGCACGAGCGGTGCGGGACCGCGCCGAGCCTCTACGCTCTCAGCCGATGCCGCGGACCTGGGTGTGGACGCAGATTGCGATCGTCGTGTTCGTCCTCGTGGGGATGATCATCGCGATCACGAAGCTCGCCTGAGGGGGCCGCGGCGCAGCCATGCGAGGCGCCGCGGCGGCGCCGCTACCGCGGGCGTCGCCGGTCTCCGAGGGATCCCGCCGCCGGCGAGGATCGCAGCCGGGACCTCCTGCGTGAGCCACTCCTCCAGCGCGCCGAGCCCCGCGCCCTCGAGCTCGGGCCGCAGCGACGGCGGTCGCGCGACCGCGTCGTGCGCATCGGAGGCGACGTTGTGGGCGAGTCCCGCGTCGAGCAGCGCGAGCGCGAGGCGCCGCGCCTGCGAGCCGAACTGCCCCGACAGCGACCCCGACGTCAGCGACGTCAGCGCACCCGCGGCGACGAGCGACCGCACGGCCTCCGGGTCGCGGTGGAACGCGGGACAGCGCTCAGGGTGGGCAAGCAGCACGCGGTGGCCACGGTGATGGAGCTCGGCGACCGTCGCGTCGAGGCCGGGAACCACGCTGGAAAAGGGCGGCTCGAGCAGCACCCAGGGTCCGTCGCCGAGGCGCAGACGCTCCAGCTCGGTGTCAGCGAGCTCGGCGACACGGGTGTACGCCACCTCCGCGCCGAGCACCACCTCGACGTCGCCGTCAGCCTCCCCGCGCGCCGCGGCGAGCCGCCCGGCCGCCGCGGCGATCGTGTCGGCGTCGTTGCGGTAGCGGCCGCTGACGTGCGGCGTCGCAAGCAGCGTGGTCGTGCCCGCGGCGCCGGCCGCGCGGAGGATCGCGAGCGATCCCTCGACGTCACCCGGTCCGTCGTCGATGCCCGGCAGCACGTGCGAATGGAGGTCGATCGTCACTCGACTGACACTAGATGGTCGACTCCCCGGCGGGATCGGCGTTCCGCCTCGGGATATGATCGTCGCGCGTCCGGCGCGGGCGCGTCCGCGGCCCCGAGGGAGAGCGACATGTTCAAATCGATCGTTGTCGGCACCGACGGTTCCGATACCGCCGCGCAGGCCGTCCAGCAGGCGGTCGAGCTGGCTTCGGCGGTCGGCGCCACGGTGGACCTCGTCAGCGCCTACGAGCCGGTGTCGCGCCTTCGCCTCGGCGAGGAGCGGCGCGATGCCCCGGAGGACCTGCAGTGGGCGATCAACCCCCGCGAGGACGTCGACGCCGTGCTCGCGGCGGCGGCCGAGATCGCCAAGGCGGCGGGGGTCGCGGTCGAGGTGTTCCCACGGCAGGGCGATCCCGCCGACGCGATCCTCGACGTCGCCGAGGAGCGCGGCTCGGACCTGATCGTCGTCGGCAACAAGGGGATGACCGGAGCAAAGCGCTTCCTGCTCGGCTCGGTGCCGAACAAGGTCTCCCACCACGCGCCGTGCTCGGTGATGATCATCCGGACGACCTAGGTGATGGAGGCCTCGCAGGACCGCCTGCTGATGGTCGAGCAGGGGGGACGTGGCGGGGTCGGCGACTACACGGGCCAGCTCGTCGCGGCGCTCGCCGCGCGCGGCTACGAGGTCGACCTGGCGACATCCGACGATCACCTGTTCGGCGCGATCGACGGCGTCGCGATCCACCGGGTCTTCCACTACGCACGCGGAGCCACCGGGACCGAGCGGGCGCTGCGCCGGCTGCACCTCGGCCCCGTCCTCAACGGGCTCCTGTTCCTCCGCTCGCTGCCGTCGCTCGTGCGCCTCGCGCGGCGCGCCCGGCTCGTGCACACGCAGGGGTGGGAGGTGCCCGAGATCGGCCTGCTCGCGGTCCTCTGCATGCGGCTCGGCGGCGCGCGCGTCGTACAGACGTTGCACGGCATCGCCGAGCGCTCCGGGCGCCTCGCGCGGACCCGCCGCCTGGAGGCGGTCGCGATGGCCCGCCTGACCGAGCGCACGATCGTCCACACCCAGGCCGACCTCGCCGGCCTGCCGCCGTCGGTGCGGCGACGCACCGTCGTGATCCCGCACGGCGAGTACGGTGGCCTCGCCCGGCGTGGCGGCGCCGTCGGCCGCGATGCCGCGCGCAGGGCGCTCGGCGTCGCCGCCGATGCCCACGCGACCCTGATCTTCGGCCACCTCCGGCCCGACAAGGGACTCGGCGACGCCGTCGCGGCGGCGCTGCGGGTGCCGTCGCTCCACCTGCTCGTCGGCGGCGAAGACCAGGGCGCGCTCGCGGAGGTCGCGGCCGAGCTCGCACAGGCGCCGCTCAGGGACCGGGTGACGGTGCGCGAGGGGTTCCTCGAGATGAGCGAGGCCGCCGAGCTGTTCGCCGCCGCCGACACCGTCGCGCTCCCCTACCAGGGGGCGAGCCAGAGCGGGGTGCTGCTGCTCGCGTACGGCTTCCACCGGCCGGTCGTGATCTACCCGGTGGGCGGGCTCGTCGAGGCCGTCGAGGACGGGCGGACCGGCTGGATCTGCGCGCGTCCGGACGTCGGTGCGCTCATCGAGTCGCTCGAAGCCGCGATCGCGGCGGGCCCCGCGGAGTGCGCCCGGCGCGGGGAGCAGGGCGCGCGGCTCGCGGACGAGCGGTTCTCCTGGCGCGCGATCGCCGAGCGGACCGCCGAGGTCTACGCCGAGGCGCGCGGTGGCTGAGGACGACGCGCGGCGCAGCGCGCGCCTGCTGCTCGGTCCCGGCGCGCCCCCCGCCGCCCCCTCCTCGCCGTCCGTCGTTCGCGCGGTGCGCTCGCGCCGCTTCCCTCCGGCGCCGGTGCGGTTCGCCCAGCGCCTCGCGCGCAAGCGCGGCGGCCTACGCTACGAGCAGGCGGTCGCGGCGCCGTTCGCGGCAGCGCGGCGCGAGGCGCTCGGCGAGCTCGCCGCCGCGCCGCCACGCTTCCTCGTCCGGGTCGACGAGTTCCCCCACTACATGGCGTGGGACGAGCCGGGACGGTACGGGACCGCGGCGTACGAGCGCTTCCACGAGACGATGAGCGCCGCGGGGGTGCCGTATCTGATCGCCGTCCTGCCGCGCCCCAGCCGCGAGCCGCTGAACCCGGTCGGCCGCGAGTCCCGGCCGCTGGACGACGGCGAGCGGGCGATGCTCGAGCGGCTCGCCGACGATCAGCGGGTCGCCTTCGCGCTGCATGGCCTCGACCACCGCACGCGGCACGCCTCGTCGCGGCGGCACAGCGAGCTGACCGGGCTCGACCGTGAGGCGACCGGCCGGCTGCTCGACACGGCGATGGCGGAGCTGGCGCCGCTCGGGATCGAGCCGCGGGTGTTCGTGCCTCCCTACAACCGCTTCGACGCGGGGCAGTACGAGCTGCTCGCGAGCCGCTTCGACGTCGTCTGCGGGGGACCGGAGTCGATCGGGCTGCTCGGCTTCCACCGCACCCCGCTGTGGCGCGGGCAGGCCGTGTACCTGCCGTCGTACGAGCCGCTCTACGGCCACGCCCGGGAGGTGCGCCCGGCGGCGCGCCGCCTGATCTCGGCGGCGGACGGGCTCTGGGCCCCGATCGTGCTGCACTGGGGCTGGGAGGCCGACGAGGACTGGGAGGAGCTCGAGCTGCTGGCCGCCGAGATCGCTCCTTACGCTGCTCGCTGGCAGGACTTCCTGGCCGAGGTCGACGTGAGCGCCGAGGAGTGACCCGAGGCCGCGCGATCGCGCGCATGTACGTTCGCTGACCGGACGGCCCGCGCCGGGACCGGCGCCGTCGCGCCGCGGACGTTCGTATGCTTCCCCGCGTGAGCGGCGCAGCGACGATGGGGGCCCGGTGAAGCGGGCCGTGATCCTCGCGGGCGGCGAAGGGACGCGCCTGCGGCCCTACACGACCGTCCTGCCGAAGCCGCTGATGCCGATCGGCGACCGGCCCGTGCTGGACATCGTCGTGCGCCAGCTCAAGGCTCACGGCTTCGAGCGGATCACGATCGCGACGGGCTACCTGGCCGAGCTGATCGAGGCGTTCTTCGGCGCCGGGGACCGCTACGGCATCCCGATCGACTACTACCGGGAGCAGGAGCCGCTCGGGACCGTCGGGGCGCTGGCCCTGATCGACGACCTCGCGGACGAAGACGTGCTGGTGATGAACGGCGACGTGCTGACCGACCTCGACTACGCCGCGTTGCTGGCCGACCACAAGAGCAGCGGCGCGGCGGCGACGATCGCCACCAAGACCCGGCACCTGCAGGTGTCGCTCGGCGTGCTGCGGTTCGGCGACGGTGGCGATCCGACGCGGCTGACCGGCTACGACGAGAAGCCGACGATCGACTACACGGCGAGCATGGGCGTGTACTGCTTCGCGCCCCGCGCGCTGAGCCTGATCGAGCCTCAGGTGCGGCTCGACTTCCCCGACCTCGTGCTGCGCCTGATCGACCACGGCGACATCGTCCGCGCCTGGCCGAGCGACGACTACTGGCTCGACATCGGCCGCCACGACGACTACGAGCAGGCGCAGGAGGAGTTCGAGTCCGTCCGCGACCGGCTGATCCCGAACGAATGAGGGGACGCCGCCATCTCGCCGCTGCCCGGTCGTGACGGCATGACACCTGAGTCCGCGGCCCCCCAGACCGACGGGGCCCGTCCTCGAGCCGTGATCACCGGCCTGACCGGGCAGGACGGCTCGTTCCTGGCCGAGCTGCTGCTGGAGAAGGGCTACGAGGTGACCGGGATCGTGCGCCGCGACCCGGCCGCGCCGCTCGGCTGCTCGGAGCACCTCCGGGGCCGCGTCGCGGTGGTGCAGGTGGACCTGCTCGACGGTGGGGCGCTGCGCGCGGCGCTCGAGCGTGCGCAGCCTCGGGAGCTGTACCACCTCGCCTCGCCTTCGTTCGTGCCGCAGACGTGGGACTCGCCCTCGGAGGCGCTGAACGCGATCGCCGGGACGACCGCGAGGATCCTCGAGGCGGTCCGCGAGCTGGATCGGGAGATCAGGGTGCTGGCCGCGTCCTCGAGCGCGATCTTCGGAGAGACTCCGGAGAGCCCGCAGAACGAGGACACGCCGTGCCATCCGACCAGCCCGTACGGAGTCGCGAAGCTGGCGGTCCACGAGCTCGTCGGGTTGATGCGCGAGCGCGACGGCCTGCACGCGACGTCGGCGATCTTCAACAACCACGAGTCCGAGCGGCGCCCCGCGCACTTCGTGACGCGGAAGATCACCCGTGGCGCCGCGTCGATCAAGCTCGGGCCTGCAGGACGAGCTGTGGCTGGGCGACCTCGACGCGGTCCGCGACTGGTCGTTCGCGGGGGACATGATGGACGCCGCCTGGTTGGCGCTGCAGCAGCAGGAGAGCTCCGACTACGTGTTCGCGAGCGGCGTCGGACACACGGTGCGGGAGTTCGTCGAGGCGGCGTTCGGAGCGCTCGGGCTCGACGCCTCCGAGTACGTCCGCCGGGATCCCGAGCTGCTGCGCGGGCCCGAGACGACGCTCAACGTCGGCGACTCGTCCCGGGCGCGGCGCGAGCTCGGCTGGGAGCCGAAGCTGACCTTCGAGGATCTGGTCGAGCGGATGGTCGCCTTCGACCTGAGAAGCGTCCAGCAGGAGTCCGAAGCCGACCCGTCGTCCCAGCCGGCCCGCTGAGCGGACACGCGCGGCGGGGAGCGGCGCGCGGGCTCGACACGTTCCTCGAAGGCCGCTGTCTAGGCCAGGCCGATCACGGACAGCAGCGCGCGCTGCATCTTCTGGCCCGCGAGCCACCCGTCGTCGCGCAGGCGCCGCCGGAGCCCGGTCCCCTCGACGTTGAAGCGCCGCGCCATCCGCGCGGGATCGGCGAGGTCGCGACGGAGCCGTCCCTCGTGTCCGGCGAGGACCTCCCGGGCCGCGCGCCGCAGGCTCAGCCCCTTCTCGGAGGGCAGGTGCCATAGCCCGTATCGCGTCGGCTCCTCGACGGGGGGCGCGCCATGGCGCGGGCCCGTGAGGATCCGTCGCACGACGTGCGAGAGCTCCTCGTAGGAGACCCGGCCCAGCGCGCCGGCGAGCGTCAGGATCTGCTCCTCCGTCGGTAGCGCTTCCCCGCGGCCGGAGAGCAGCTCGTCGATCTCCTCGCAGGCGCTCACGAGCTCACGCAACGGGGCGGGACGGCCGGTCAGGAGCTCGCCGCCGATCCACGGCGGCAGCGCCTCCCCGGAGCCGCCCATCGCGCCCGCCATCTCGCCGAGGGCGCGACGAGTGGTGCCGGGCCCTCCGGAGCCGACGGGGTCCCACTCGGGGGGGTAGAGGATCTCGACGTGACCGATCCGGGGCGGCGCCGGCGCCGCGGCGAACACCGACGGCGGATCGACCCATACGCAGTCGAGGTCCGTCAGCCAGACCTGGCGATCGTCGGGCTGCCCGGCGCACGCGGCGAGAATCGCGTCGAGCAGGTAACGCGAGGACATGTAGGTGGCGAGGTGAGCCGCCCCGGCACCGGGGCGGTGCCGGTAATCGGCTCGGACGATCGCGACGCCCAGTGTCTGCAGCCGCTCGACGAGCTGCACGCCCTCGCGGCCGATCGCCTGCGGCTCGGTCGTGTTGATCACGAGCGCCATCTCGCAGTCGGTCTCCCGCAGGGCCAGTGACGCAGCCTGCGTCACCGCGCACTCGAGGTACCGCGCGGCGACCCGGGCTGAGGACGGCGCGGAGCGCGCGGTCGGATAGTGGAACGACTCCCCCACGTCGTGGACGTACAGGTACTGGACGACGAGCGGCGAGGTCATCAAGACGCTCGGCGGAAGCTCCCGAACGTGAAGTCGGCGCCGGGGAAGACGTGGTCGCGCGAGCGAAGGGGGACGGTGTGGAAGACGCCGCCGCGCTCCGCGCACAGCCGCTGGAGCGTGCCGGCCTGGCCGGAGCTGCAGTCGATCAGCAGCAGCTCCTGGGCGGCGTGGTCGAGCGCGGCGCCGAACTCGTGCAGCTGGTTCTCCTCGGTGTGGATCGTGTCCTGGAACAGGACCCCGACCTCGCGCCCGTCGAGCGCGGGCCGCAGCGTCTGCGAGGTCGAGCCGTGGTAGCGCTGCCACGGCTCGCGCAGCCGCTCGCGCACGAGCCATCCGGCGTGACGGCTGAAGTCGAACGAGAGCAGCTCGCCGGGATGCCCTTCGGCGTTGTTGCGCTCGAGCGCGCGCAGCAGCGTCAGCGAGCCGAGGCCCATGTGGATGCCGGTCTCGACGACGACGGCGGGCTTCTTCGCGCGGACGATCAGGTACCACGGCAGTCGGGTGCCGATCGGCATCCGGCGCTTCGCCTCGATCCGCCAGCGCACGTGCCGCGACAGCTCCCGGCCGAGCTCGGGGTCGCTGCGGGTCTCCGCGGCGTAGCCCTCGAGCTCCTCGACCGGGACCGCGAGCGCCTCGGCGAGCGAGCTGATCGTCACGTGCTCGTCCCGCAGGTCGTAGGAGAAGCTCTCGAGCTCGGGGTCGAGCAGCACGTAGGCGAGCGTGCGCAGCCGGCCCGACGCCCGCGCCGAACCCCTTCGCGAGCCGGTACTTGGTGATCCACCGCAGGCGGCCGACGAGGTGCAGCCGCACGAGCCAGTCCTGAGGCACCGCGCGCTTGACGCGGTCCTTGACGCCGACCGCGCCGACCGCGACCCCGCGGATCGCACCGATCAGCCACGGCCGCTCCGACGCGTCGATGCGGTCCCGCAGGGCGGTGGCCCCGTCGACGATCGCGTGTGCGTCAAGCATCGCGAACAGCGTTGCAGACGGCTGTCACGACCGTGTCGGTCGCCTGCTCGTCCATCGTCGATGTGAGGGGGATCGCGCAGTGGCGCTCCGCAGCCTGCTCGCAGCCGGGCAGCCCCCCGTCCGGGGCCAGCTCCTCCCAGCCGGTGAAGCGGTGCAGCGCGGGGTACCAGGTCGTCTGCACGCCCTGATCCTTGAGCCGGTCGCGGAACGCGTCGCGCGCCTCGCGATCGGCGAGCAGGACAGGGAACGCGAAGTGGCTCGAGCGGCGCACGGCCTCGTCGTCGAACGCGAGCTCGAGGCCCTCGAGGCCGTCGAAACGCTCGCGGTAGGTCTCGACGATCTCGCGTCGCTTGGCGATGTCGCACGACCAGCCGCGGCAGGCGGCTCAGCCCGAGCGCGGCGCGCGGCTCGTCGATGCGGTAGTTGAAGCCGACGTCGACGACGTCGTAGGTGTCGGTGCGCCCCGTGTGGCGGTCCCAGGTGCCGCTCGTCATCGCGTGCGAGCGCAGCAGCCGGACGCGCTGTGCGAGCTCGTCGTCGGCGGTCGTGATCATCCCGCCCTCGCCGACGCACAGCTGCTTCTTGGAGAAGAAGGAGAAGGCGCCGAGGTCCCCGATCGTGCCGGCCTGGCGGCCGTCGCAGTCGATCTCGGCGCAGATCGCCTGCGCGCAGTCCTCGATCAGCAGCAGGCCGTGCTCGTCGCACAGCTCCCGGAGCGCGAGCACGTCCGCGGGGTACCCGCAGAAGTGCACGGCGATCACCGCGCGGGTGCGCGGGGTGATGCGCCGGCGCACGTCCTCGATGTCGACATTGAAGTCGTGCGGTCCGTTGACGTCGCACAGCACGGGCGTCGCGCCGCACGTAGCGAGCCGCGCTGGCGCTGGCGACGAACGTGAAGGCCGGCACGATCACCTCGTCGCCCGGGCCCAGGCCCGCGGCGCGGCACGCGAGATGCAGGGCGGCGGTGCCGCTCGACACCGCGATCGCGTGGGGCGAGCCCACCCGCTCCGCGAGCGCCTCCTCGAACTCGGCGGTGCGTGGGCCGAGCGTCAGCCAGCCCGGAGCGCAGCACCTCGACGACCGCCGCGACGTCCTCCTCGGTCACCGCGATGTCCGTGAGCGGGACCTTCCAACCGTTGAACATCTTGCACTCCCCCCGGATTGCTCGTTGGGCCTCCGTCGGAGGCTCGTTTACCCCCCGTCACGGGATGTTTCGATACCGCCCGTCGAAGGGGTCCCCGAAGCGCTGCTCGTCGAGCGCCGTGAGGATCTCGCCGATCCCGTCGGGCACCGTCATCAGCGTCTCGAACCCGAGCTCCGCCCGGATCTTGTCGAACGACACCTTGTAGTCGCGCGGGTCCTCGTCCTTCTTGACGTAGGAGACCCGGCCGCGGTCGGTCTGCCTGCCGATCTCCTCGACGATGTCGAGCTTGCGGTAGTTCTCGCCGGAGCGGCCGGCGTTGAAGACGTTGCTCGCGACCTTCTCGACGGGCGCCTCGAGCACCGTGCGGACGGCGCGGCCCGCGTCGCGGACGTGGATGTACGGGCGCCAGAACTGCTCGCCGAAGACTTCGAGGTCGCGGTCCGCCCACAGTTCGCGGGTGAACTCGTTGACGGTCAGGTCGAAGCGCATCCGCCGCCCGACGCCGTAGACGGTGGCGAAGCGCAGGCAGGTCGGGGCGAGGCCGTCGCTGGAGCCGCCGCCGAGGATCAGCTTCTCCATCCCGACCTTCTGCTCGGCGTAGAGCGAGACCGGGCGCAGCTCGCCGTCCTCGGTGATCGGCACCGTCGGGTCGGCCATGCGGCCGTAGTTCGAGCAGGTCGAGGCGAACACGAGCCGTTTGACGCCGGCCGCGGAGGCGTCGGCGACGAGCGCCTCGGTCGCCTTGACGTTGACCTCGTCGGACTCCGCGGGATCGAGCGCGCAGGCCGGGTCGCCGACGATCGCGGCGAGGTGCACGACCGCGTCGGCGCCGTCGAGTGCGCGGGCCCGCGCGGCCGCGTCGCGGATGTCGCCGCGGATCACCTCGACGCCGCCGCCTCCTGCTCCGCGGCGATGTCCTCCTGCCCGTGCAGCAGCGAGTCGAGGACGCGCACCTCGTGCCCGCCGCGAGTCAGCTCCTGCGCGAGCAGCGAGCCGATGTAGCCGCTGCCGCCGGTGATCAAGGTCGTGCCCAAGTCGTGCTTCCTCTCTTGTCCGTTGGGGTCCGCGGAGCGGCGAGCGCCGCAATCGTACAGCCGCTATCGGCAAGGCCCAGAGCGCGCTTGAGCGGAGTCGGAGCGTCCCGTCGCGGCTGGCTGTCCGGATGCGGACATGCGCGGAGACCGGCGTGCTCAGACCGGGCGCCGGGCCCCGCCCGGCGGCGGCGTGCAGCAGCTCAGCGAGCAGCGGGAACTGGCGTCTGGCGTCGTAGCGGGCTTCGGCCAGCGCCCGGCCGGCCGCGCCCATCTCCCGCCGCCTCGCGGGGTCCCCGAGCAGCGCGTCCAGCGCGCCGCGCAGCCCGCGGCGATCGCCGGGCTCGACGATCAGACCGGCCTCGCCGCCGCCGAGCATCTCCGGGATCGCCCCGACCGCGGTGCCGACGACCGGCGTTCCGCAGGCGAGCGCCTCGAGCACCACCCAGGGGCTCGCGTCGCCGAGGCTCGGCAGGCACAGCACGTCGGCCTGCTGGTGCAGGGCGAGCAGCTCGGGGTCGGCCGGCTCGAGGCGGTGCACGCGAAGCCCCGGCCGTGGCTCGACCTCCGCCGGCGTGACGAGATCCAGCTCGGCCGTGACGCCCAGCATCCCCTCCATCGCCGCGAGGAGATCGGGCCCGCCCTTCTCGTCGTAGCGGCCGCCGATGAACAGCACGCGGGGCCGCTCGCGAGGCTCGTGGGGGGCCGGCCGGTAGCGCTCGAGGTCGACGCCGGGGTGGTGCGCGACGACCCGCGCGCGCGGCTCCTCCCGCTGCACGCCGTCGCGCGCCCACTCCGACCAGGCGACCACCTGCGCGGCCCCGGCGAACGCACGCCGCTCGAGCATTCGGCTCACCGCCGTCTCGCGCGCCGACCCCCGCCGGTCGGCCCAGGCGGGCATCCGCCCCCACTGCTCCACCGCCGCGTCGACCGACAGCACGAACGGCACCCGGCGCATCTGCGCGCCCGACAGCAGCGCCACCGAGTGGCTGTGCACGTGCACCACGTCCGGCCGCGAGGCGGCGATCCCGCGCTCGAGCGCGCGCCGCGCGCGCACCGCCTGCACAAGGTGCCAGCGGAGCGTGCGCTGGTCGAGGTTCAGCTTCGAAAGGCCCGGCACCGGCCTCGTCGCGAGCGCCATCCCGGCCGGGCCCAGCGGCTCGAGCCCGCTGAAGCTTCCCTGCAGCGACGGGTCCGCGTCGAGCCCCGTCCGCAGCGCGCCCGCCAGCTGACCCTGCCCGAGCACGTACTTGCCGAGGTTGCCCTCGTTGAAGAACAGCACCCGCAACGGCAGCGCGCTCACCGCCCCCGTGCTCCGGTGACCGTGGACGCCACGCCCGAGGGCAGGGTCGTGGATCTCTGCTCGGTCGTGCTCATCGGGCGGTCCGGGTCGCGCGCTCCCTGCCGAGGAGCGCTGGCCGCGCGGCCCATCGGCGACGAGCCTACTGCTCCGCGCCCGCGTCTCCGATGATGAAGGGTATCGTGGGCACCCCCGCCGACAGCCTCGAGGAGATGCCGGTGACGACTGCCCGCAACGTGACCCGTCAGCGAGCGGGGTCGGACATCCTGATCCAGATCGCCTCGCGCGTGGCGAACCTCGCGATCGGCACGGTCGTCACAGCGATGCTCGTCCGGACGCTCGGCACGGCGCTCTACGGGCAGTGGTCGACGCTGTTCTTCGTGCTCGCCCTGGTCGGCTTCTTCGCGAGTTTCGGAATCGAAGAAATCGCCGTCCGCGAAGCCGCACGCGACCCCGACCGAGAGCTCGAGTGGCTCGGCTCCGTGCTCGCGGTCCGCCTGATCACGGTCGTGCCCGTGATGCTCTGCTCGCTCGTCACCGTGCTGGTGCTCCAGCAGAGCCACGAAATGCTGATCGCCGGCCTCGTGATGGTCGTCGCGATGCCGTTCGGCGGCCTCTCCGCGACCGCCCTGATCTTCCGCCTGCGCGTCGACAACCGCTGGCCGATGGTCGTGCTGACGGTGCGCAGCGTGCTGTGGGGCGTGGCCGTGCTGATCACCTACCTCGAGCACGGAACGATGATCGCGCTCGCGATCGCGCTGGTCTCGACGAACATGGTCGCCGACGTCGTCCAGCTCGTCGCCGCCCGCAGGGCCGCGGGCGGAATGGTGCGCCCGACCCGCAGGCACATCCGCGCGCTCGTCACCAGCGCGCTGCCCGTCGGCATCTCCGGGGTGCTCGTGATCTCCTACGCGCGCATCGACCAGGTGATCGTGTTCGTGATCCGCGGCTCGACCGCCGCCGGTCTGTACGGGTCGGTGAACATGCTGCTCGACGCCGCGCACTTCGTGCCCGGCTCGATCCTGGTGACGATGGCGCCGGTGATCGCCGCGTCCTGGCCTCACGACCCCGAGCGCATGCGAAGCGCTGCACGCCAGACGCTCGAGCTGCTGTGCATCGGCTCGTTCGGGGCGCTCGCGTTCGCGACCGTCGCCGCGGCCCCGATCGTGCGGCTCGTGTTCGGCGCGCAGTTCGCCGGCTCCGCCTCGGTGCTGCCCGTGCTCAGCGGCGCCTTCGTGCTGATGTCGTTCGGCTACCTCGTCGACAACCTGATGCTCGTGCTCGGCAAACAGCGGCGCCGGGTACGCATCGGCCTCGTCGCGCTCGTCGTCAACGTCGCGGGCAACCTCGCGCTCGTCCCCTCCTTCGGCTACGTCGCTGCGGCCTGGATGACGCTCGCGACGGAGGCCGTGGTGCTCGTGATGGCGAGCCGGATCGTGATCGGCGAGCTCGAGCTGCGCCGCCTCCCGATCGGCCGCATCGGTCGCACCGCTGCCTGTGCGCTGGTGCTCGGCGGGGAGCTCGCCGTCGCCAGGGCGCTGTCGGCGCCGCTCGGCCTGCTCGTCGTGATCGCCTGCCTCACGTACCCCGCGCTGCTGCTCGCGCTCGGCGCGATGTCCCGCGACGACGTGGCGACGATCCTCAAACGCCGTGCGCCGGCCTAGCGGACGATGCGCATCCTGATCGTCTCGAACCTGTTCCCGCCTGTGGCCCGAGGCGGATACGAGCTCGAGTGCGGGGCCGTCGCCGAGCACCTCGCACAGAGCCACGAGGTCACCGTCCTGACCAGCGCCTTCGAGGCCGGCCGGACGCCGGAGCGCTCGGATGTGATCCGCGAGCTGCCGTTCCTCCGCGGCGACGCCCGCGGCGCTCTGCAGGCGCCGTCGGCCGCGCTGCGCGCGGTCGAGATCGCCCGCCGCGCGCTCGCCCGGGAGCCGGACCTCGTGTACGTGTGGAACGGCGCCTCGATCCCCCACGCCGCGCTGCGCGTGCTCGCAGACAGCCCCGCACCGATCGCGTTCCGGGTCTGCGAGCACTGGTTCGGCGGCATCTTCGCCCGCGACCAGTTCATGCGCGAGCTGCTGCCGGGCGCGCGGAGCCCGGCCCGCGCCGCCTGGTCGGCCGGCTGCCGCGCGCTGAACCGCCTGCCGGCGCTGCGCCTCGACCCCCGCGCGCCGCTGCGCACCGCGCTGTCCTGGAACTCCGAGTCGCTGCGCCGCGCCGTCCCGGTGCCACCGTTCGCGGAGGTCGCGCTCGAGACCGTCCAGCACCCCGCGCCCCCGCACGCCGAGCGTTTCGAAGCCGTCGAGCGGGCGCCGGCGAGGGACCCCGAGATCGTGTTCCTCGGTCGCGTCACGCCCTACAAGGGGGTTTCCGTCGCGATCGAGGCGCTGGCCCGGCTGCGTTCCGGCCGTCACCCCTCGGCGCGGCTCGTGGTGGTCGGCCCCGAGGAGCCGGGCCACGCCGCCGAGCTGCGCGAGCTCGCCGAGCGGCTCGGCGTCGGCGGCGCCGTCTCCTGGCGTGGCCGGCTCGCGCCCGAGGGCGCGGCGGCGGCGCTCGCCTCCGCCTCGGCGCTGATCGTGCCGTCGCTGTGGGACGAGCCGTTCGGCCTCGTCGCGATCGAGGGGGCGCTCGCGAGGGTCCCGGTCGTCGCCGCCGACGTCGGCGGCATCGGCGAGGGCCTGCACGACGAGGAGCACGCCCTGCTGTTCGGCCGCGGCGACGCCGATGCGGCGGCGTCGTCGCTCGAGCGGGTGCTCGGCGACGAGTCGGGCACCGCCGAGCGCGTGCGCCGTGCGCTCGTCCGCGCCCGCGAGTTCGCGATCGCGCCCTACCTCGACGGGCAGCAGGAGTTCGTGCAGGCGGCGCACGACGCGCTGGCGGGGCCCCGCAGGTGACGCCTCGCCGGCAGGGGAGCTGCGTCGCGCCTGCGTCGCCGGGGCCCCGCAGGTGACGCCTCGCCGGCAGGGGAGCTGCGTCGCGCCTGCGCAGGGTAGATACCATCGTGCGATCGAGCCCCGGCGAACGCGAGCCCGTCGACGAGCACCGAGCGCTGCCACGGCGCCCCTCAAGGAGCGCCTCCCGAGCGACGATAGGAATGATGTCGTGAGAACTGTCGCCTGCAGCGGTATCGCGCACCCCGTAGGGGGTGGCGCACGATGAACCCCGACGGCAGGTTCGACACGCCGGGCGAGGGCAACTCGATCTCGACCGCGCTCGAGGTCCTGCGCCGGCGCTGGCCGGTCGCGATCGGCATCGTGATCGTCTGCGTCGTGATCTCCGCGGTGCAGCAGAAGCGCGCCACGCCGACCTACAAGGCGACCGCGAGCGTCGCCTTCCAGGAGTCCTCGATCACCGAAGGCCTGTTGATCGGCGGCAGCGCCGGGAGCTCGGGAGAACCGCAGCGCGACGCCGACACCGAAGTCACGATCGCGCATTCCCCGGAAGTCGCCCAGGGTGTTCGCAGCGAGCTCGGCAACCGCCTGAGCGTCGGCGAACTGCTCGGCATCGTCACCGTCGAAGCTGCGCCGAACGCCGACGTGCTCGACGTCACCGCGTCGACCGGCAACCCCGCCGAGTCCGCGCAGATCGCCAACGCCTTCGCAAACCAGTACATCGCGTTCCGCTCGAACTCGAAGCTCGCGGCGATCGACGCCGCCAAGACCCAGCTCCAGCAGCAGCTCAACTCCGCCCCGGCCGGCTCGACGGAAGCGCTGTCGTTGCAGAGTCAGATCCAGCGTCTCGCCCAGGCACGGGCCGTGGTCGGCGCCGGCGCGAACATCATCGGGCGCGCGACGCCTCCCGGCTCGCCCTCGGGGACGCACTTCTCGACCGCGGTCCTGCTCGGCCTCGTGATCGGGCTCGCGCTCGCCTTCACGCTGCTGTTCCTGCTCGAGTCGCTCGACCGCCGGATCAAGACCGTCGACGAGTTCGAACGCGAGTACCGGCTCTCGGCGCTGACCGTCGTGCCGCAGTCCTCGATGGGCCCGGCGCGGGCCGACGAACGCGGCGAACTGCTCGAGCCCTACCGGATCCTGCGCAGCGCGCTCGAATTCGCCGCCGTGACCCGGACGATGGACACGCTGCTGATCACGAGCGCGGTGCCCGGTGAGGGCAAGACGACCGTCTCCGTCGACCTCGCCCAGGCGATCGCATTGACCAAGCGGCGGGTCGTGCTGCTCGAGCTCGACCTCCGCATGCCGACGTTCGCGCGCCACTTCGGCCTCGATCCCCGGCGCGGGCTGACGACCGCGCTGCTGCGCGGCGAGCCTCCCGCCGACCTGCTGGTCCAGCCGATCGCGAGCATCCCGAACCTGTCGGTGCTCCCGTCGGGACCGCTGCCGCACAACCCCTCCGAGCTCCTCGCCAGCCCGGTGATCGGCGAAATCATCACCGAGCTCGGTGACGGCGGCGCGTCGATGGTGATCATCGATGCGCCACCGCTGAACCCCGTCGCCGACGCCCAGATCCTGCTCAACAGCACCGCGGTCCAGGCGACGCTGATCGTCGCGCGGCTGAACAAAACGTCCCGTGACGAGACGCGACGCGCGCGCGGGATCCTCGACCGTCACCAGGTCGAGCCGGTCGGCCTCGCGATCACCGGTATGCGCGACGGCGGCCGCTACTCCTACTCCGCCTACGGCGAGGGCGCCGGCACCGTCGAAGTCGACGCCGATCGCGTTGCACGGCGGTCCCGCGCCCGGTCGAAAGGCCGCGGCACTTCGAACCGCGGCTCGGCGAAACGAGGCGCGGCCAACCGCGGCAGCCGCGGCAGCCGCGAGGGGGGCAGCCCCGCGAAACGCGAGGCCGGCAACCCCCCCAAAGTAGCGGCGGCGAACCGGGGCAACGGCGACACGGGGAGCCGCGAGCCCTCCGTGCCTCCCCCGGCGGACCCCGAAGCGACCACGCGCCAGCAGGCGGAGCCCGCGGTCGCCGATCCCAGCGTGAAAAACCGCGTACCGCTCTAGATCGATCGGCCGAGCAGCGATGGGTTCTATCCGTCTGCGAGCCCCCGACAGCCGCGAGCTTCTGATCGCGCTCGGTGCGAGCGCAGCGACCGCCTTCGTGATCCTGCTCGCCTCCCACCGGCTGGGCGACATCGGCGGCCTGCTCGCGCCGCTGGCGCTGCTGCTCGTCTGCGCGCTGTTGATGCGCCCGGTGCTCGCGGTCGGGCTCGCGGTGGTCGTGCCGATCCTCTGCGAGGGCGAAGACTTCGGGCTGCTGACCGCGCAGGCCCACGTCTACGACACCTTCTACAAGCGGCTGACGCCGGTCGACGCGCTCGTGCTGCTGGCAGCGCTCGCGGTGGCCCTCGACGTGCTCCGCGACCGGCGGCCGCTGCGCTTCCCGAAGGAGCTGCGCTTCCTCGACGCGATCCTCGCGCTCGGCATGGTCGCCGGCATCGTCGTCGGCAAAGGCGCCGGAAACGCGCTCAAGCAGCTGGTGCTCGCCGAGAACCTGATCTTCTACCTGCTGCTGCTGCCGATCGTGGTGGCGAACCTGAAGATCGAGCCGTCGCGCGTCAGGGCGCTGCTCGTCGGCGCCTTCGCCCTGGCGCTCCTGAAGGGCGGCCTCGGCGTGCTCGAGATCCTCGCGCACAAGGGCGTCTCGGTCCCGGGCGACGTCAACGTCACGTACCTCGAACCGACCGCCAACTGGGTGGTGGTGATGGGGATCCTCGGCATCCTCGCCGCGGTCGTGGCGCGCCTGCGACCGCCGCTGTGGATGCTGCTCGGCTCGCCGCTGCTGATCGCCTCGCTGGTGCTCTCCTACCGGCGCTCGTTCTGGATCGCGACGGCGATCGGGATCCTGCTGGTCGTGATGCTGGCGCTGTCGCCGGTCGGCCGGCGGCTGCTGGTGCCGACCGCGCTGCTGATCGCCGCCGGCATCTGGCTGCTCGGCTCGATCAACTTCCAATCGAACTCGCCGCTCGCCAAACGGCTGACCTCGCTGTCGCCGTCGAGCCTCACGACGAACGTCGAAGACCGCTACCGGCTCGACGAGCGCGCGAACGTGTTCGCGGAGCTCGAGAAAAAACCGATCACCGGGCTCGGCATCAACGTCGGCTGGCAGGCGATCAAGCGACCGCTCTCGATCGAACACGAACAGGCGCGGGAGTACGTCCACTTCGCGGCGCTGTGGTGGTGGATGAAGCTCGGCATCCTCGGCCTGATCTCCTACGTGCTGATGCTCGGGACGCTCGCGCGGCTCGGGTGGCGCGTCTGGCGCCGCAGCCGCGAAGGGATCGTGCGCGCCTTCGGGCTGGCTTCGGCGTGCGGCGTCGCGGGCCTCGCCGCGGCCGAAACGACCGCGACCTTCACCGGGTCGGACCTGCGCTTCTCCGTGGTGATCGGCGTCCAGATCGGCCTGCTCGCGCTGATCTCCTCACAGCTGCCCTCGGGGTCCGACCCGGCGGCGGAGGAGCAGGGCGGGACGGCGGGCGACGGCGTGGACCTCACGACGCCAGCAGCCGCGTGAGGGCCTCGATCGAGTAGCGCTCGAGCGCCAGCTCACGCCCGCGACGGCCGGTCTCGGGCGCGCCGTCGCGCAGCAGCCGCACGAGCGCGGCCGCGAAATCCTGCTCGCCTTCCGCGAGCACGCAGTCGACGCCGTCGGTCACCGCCAGGCCTGCAGCGGCCCGCCGGGTCGCGAGAACCGGCAGCCCGTACGCGAGCCCCTCGACGAACTTCAGCGGCGTGCCACCCCCCTGAAGCAGCGGCACGACCGCGCAGCGGGCCGCGCGGTAGGCGGCGCCGAGGTCCTCGACGAAGCCCAGGCTGAGCACGCGCGGGTCGTCGCTCGGCCGCTCCTCGAGCCCCGCGCCGACCAGCGCGAGCTCCGCGTCCGGCAGCTCCCGCCAGACCCGCGGCAGCACCCGGTCGAGCAGGAAGCGAAGGCCGTTGCGGTTGGGCTCGTACGAGAAGTTCGCGACGAGCACCGCTCGCCGCTCGGGCGCGAGCGAGGCGACGGGCTCGATCGCCGCCGCGTCGACGACGTTCGGGACGTAGCGCAGCCGCGCGCCGCGGGCACAGCTCGGCCGCCGCCGCGAGGTCGGCCTCGCTGACCATCCACGACTCCGCCGCGTTCGCGAGCAGACCCCGCTCGAAGCGGCGCAGGTCGCCGCCTCTGCCCGCGAGCTCGTGGCGGAAGCCGGACTCGAGGTTGTGGGCGTTGTAGACGACCGGGCGCCGGCGCGCGAGGCCGGCGAGCGCGGCGGCCGCGATCGGCCCGTCGGCGATCACGCGCCCGCGCCCCGCCGCCGCCGCGAGACGCCCCGCCTCCGCTGCCAGCTCGGGCGAGACGCCGCGCGCGAACCCCGCGGGGACCCCGCGCAGGCGCGCGCGCGCGTAGCCCGCCGCCCGCAGCGCCCCGCGCGAGGGGACCACCTCGTGGAAGCTCGATGCCGGGGATCGAGGAGAACGCGGCGTCGGGCGCATCGCCCTCGAACCGCGCGTAGAGCAGCGTGATGCCGTCGCGGGCGGACAGCGCCCGCGCGAGCGAGTACGTGCGCATCGTCTGGCCCGAGCGCAGGATCGGCGTATGGGTCGTGACGAGCAGGTCGCTCACAGCGCGGCGCCATGATCCCAGGAGGCGAGGCGTTGTAGCCTGGGGACGGTGCAGGCGGCGCCCGATCCCGTGCTCGCAGAGCTGCGCGGGCGCTTCCCTCGGGTCGCGATCGCGCACGACTGGCTGACGATCCCGGGCGGATCCGAGCAGGTCGTGCTCGAGCTGCTCGAGATGTTCCCCTCGGCCGAGCTGTTCACGACCATCTACGACCCCGACGCCGTGGCCCGCGCAGATCACCTACGCGCGCCGCGTCCACGCGTCCTGGCTGAACCGGCTGCCCGGGGCCCGACGCCACTACCCGAAGCTGCTGCCGCTGATGGGCGCCGCGTTCCGCCGCTTCGACCTCGACCGGCTTCGACCTCGTGCTGTCGAGCAGCCACGCGACCGCGAAGAACGTTCGCAAGCCGGCCCGGCGCGCTGCACGTCTGCTACTGCCACACGCCGATGCGCTACGCGTGGGAGGAGGGGTTCCTCGACGGCGAGGACGTCGGCCGCGTGACGCGGCTGCTGCTGCCGCCGCTGCTCGCCCGGCTGCGCCGCGAAGACCTCGCCGGTGCGGCCGGCCCCGACGTGTTCGTCGCGAACTCGGCCCACGTCGCCGAGCGCATCCGCCAGCTTCTACGACCGCGACGCCGAGATCGTCAACCCGCCGGTCGACGTCGATCACTTCCTCGTCGCTGCCCGCGCGACCGAGGACGGGCACTACCTCGCGTTCGGCCGCGTCGTCCCCTACAAGCGCGTGGACCTCGCCGTCGCGGCCTGCTCGGCGCTCGGGCGCAGGCTGCTCGTGGCCGGGGACGGCCGGGCCATGGAGCCGTGCGCGCCCGCGCCGCCGGAGCGTCGCGTCGAGTTCCTCGGCAAGGTCGCCGACGCGCGCCGAGACGAGCTGCTCGGCGGCGCGCGCGCCCTCCTGTTCCCCGGCGAGGAGGACTTCGGGATCGTCCCGGTCGAGGCCCAGGCAGCCGGCGTGCCGGTGATCGCCTACGGCGTCGGCGGCGCGACGGAGACCGTGCGGGACGGCGTCACCGGGACGCTGTTCGGCGAGCAGACCGAGCCCGGCTCGCCGCGGCGATCGAGCGCTTCGAGGCGCTCGAGCTCGACGAACGGCAGATCAGGGAGAACGCGCGGCGCTTCGGGCGCGAGCGGTTCCGCGCCGAGATGGCGGCGGTGATCGCGCGCGCCGCCGGGCTGTGACGGGCCCCCCTCGCCGACGGCCCGCGATCGACTAGGGTCGGGCGCGTGCGCACGCTCGTCACCGGCGCCAGCGGGTTCATCGGCGGCGTCGTCTGCGGCCAGCTCGCCGAGCGCGGAGACGAGACGTTCGCGCTGGTCCGGCGCGAGGGCAGCGAGCCAGCCGGCACGACGCCGCTGCGTGGCGACCTCGCCGACGCCGAGAGCCTGACGGCCGCGCTGCGGCGGGCGCAGCCCGACTGTGTGATCCACCTCGCGGCCGAGATCGCCTCCCAGCGCGACGGCGCGAAGGTCGAGAGCGCGAACATCGACGGCACGCGCCGCCTGCTCGACGCCTGCCTGGCGCTCGGCGACGAGCCGGCCGCCGGCCCGCGGTTCGTCTTCTCCTCGACGGTCGTGACCGGCGACCCGCAGGGCGCGCTGCTCGACGAGGAGACCGCGCTCCCCGTTCAGACTCCCTACGGGCGCTCGAAGCAGGAGGGCGAGCGGATGGTGCTCGGCTCCGGCCTGCCCGCCGCAGTCGTGCGCCCGTCGCACGTGTACGGGCCGGGCGGCTGGTACGCCGATGAGATCGTGCCGCTGTTGAGGCGGCCCGGGCGCTTCGCGGTGATCGGGAGCGGCGAGAACATGTGGGACGTGGTGCACGTCGACGACGTCGCCCGCGCGGTGCTGCTCGCCGCGAGCGACGAGCGCGCGACCGGGCGCATCTACCACGTCGTCGACGACGAGCCGATCACCTACTACGACTTCATCGCGCTGACCGCGGCCGAGCTCGGCGTGGGACCGCCGCGCCGGCTGCCGCAGCCCGTCGCCCGCGCCGTCGCCGGGAAGAACGCGGTCGCGGCGGTCGTGCGCTCCGCGCGCAGCTCGAACGCGCGGATCAAGCGCGAGCTGGGCTGGGAGCCGCGCTTCCCGGACGCCCGCGCGGGCGTCCGCGACGCCGTCTCGCGGATCGGCGCCGGCTGAGCCGCGTCCAGCGCGGTGCGGCTCGACCGCCCGCTCTCGCGGCTCCGGGTCAGGCGCTGAGCCCGAACGCGCGGTCGGCCTCGTCGGCGACGTGCCGGGCGATCGCGAGCGAGGACGTGGCTGCCGGGGACGGCGCGTTGCGGACGTGCAGCGCGCGCTCGGTGTGGGAGAAGACGAAGTCGTCGACGAGCTTGCCGTCGCGCGCGAGCGCCTGCGCTCGAACCCCTGCGAACGACGTCTCGACGTCGTCGTCGGTGAGCTCGGGGACGAAGCGCGCGGCGGCCCGCACGAACGCGGGACGCAGCGCCGCGTGGGTCAGCTCGGTGACGCCGGTGCGCCACCACCGCGCGAGCATCCGCCAGGTGCCCGGCCACGCCAGCGTGTCGAGCAGGTCGCGGCCGCGCACCCGGCCGAGGCGGTAGGCGTCGCGCGCGCCGGCCATCAGCGCGGTCGGGCCGACCAGCACCTCGCCGTCGATGTGCTTGGTCAGATGGACGCCGAGGAACGGCAGCGCGGGGTCGGGAACGGGGTAGATCAGCGACCGCACGAGATGACGGCGGTCGGGACGCAGCCGCAGGTAGGCGCCGCGGAACGGGACGATCCGGGGATCGGGGTCGGCGCCCGCGGCCACGGCCAGGCGATCGGCCCAGCCGCCCGCGCAGAACACCGCGTTGCGGGCCTCGGTCTCGCCATCGGCGTGAGTGAGCCGCAGCCCGCGCCCGCCGGTGCGGACGCCGAGCACCTCGCAGCCGGTCGCGATCACGCCGCCGCGCCGCGGTCGACGTCCTCGGCGTACGCGCGCGCGACCGCCGGGAAGTCGGCGATCCCCGTCGCGGGCGAATGGAGGCCGGCGATGCCGCGGGCATGCGGCTCGAGCTCGCGGATCCCGTCGCCGTCGATCCGGCGCAGGCCCTCGACGCCGTTCGCGCGCCCGCGCCGCTCGAGCTCGTCGAGGCGATCGAGCTCGGAGCGCTCGGTCGCGACGATCACCTTGCCGCAGCGCTCGCTGGGGATGCCGCGCTGCTCGCAGTACTCGTACATCTCGCGTGCGCCCTCGACGCAGAGCCGCGCCTTCAGCGACCCCGGCACGTAGTAGACGCCGGCGTGGATCACGCCGGAGTTGTGGCCGGTCTGGTGGAAGCCGATCTGCTGCTCGCGCTCGAGCACGCACAGCGAAGCCGACGGGTGGCGGCGCGTCAGCTCGCGCGCGACCGCCAGGCCGACGATGCCGCCGCCGACGACCGCGAGGTCGCAGCGATCGCCGGGGGGAGGGCTCATCGCCTCGTGATCGGCACGGCCGCGGGCCGCGCTTTAGCCGCAATGGCGCCCGGGCCGCCGGGCGCGGTGGCGGCGGCCGCGTCGAGCAGCCCCGCGCCGTAGAGGCGTTCGTCGCCGCCGCCCCCGAGTTTGCGGGCGGTCGCCCGCAGGCGCGCGGTCAGCTGCGCCGGGGTCGGATGCGGGCCGAGCACCCCGCTCGCGATCACGAGCGCCGCGGTGGCGGCGACGTGCGGGGTCGCCATCGACGTGCCTTCGTAACCGGCGGGCAGGCCGAAGCGCTCCACGGAGGCGCCTGTGAACGTCACCTGGTAGATGTCGCGGCCGGGGGTTTCCGGTTTGCAGTTGGGGTCGCCCGGCAGCTCCGCGTCGGGACCGCCGCCGGGCGCGACCAGCGTCAGGTCGCTGCCGTCGTTCGAGTAGGCGGCGAGACAGCCGTGTTCGGTCGTCGCGCCGACCGACACGACGTCGGGGGCGCGGGCCGGGTAGGCGACGGCGGTGTGACCCTCGTTGCCGGCGGCCGCGACGACGAGCACGTCGTGCCGGTGGGCGTAGCGGAGCGCTTCGATCAGCTCGGGGATGTCCGCCGCGGTCACCCCCGGCGAGAACTCGAGGCTGAGGTTGATCACCTGGGCGCCGTGCGCGACCGCGAAGCGCACGCCTTCCGCGATCGTCGAAGCTTCGCCTTCGCCCTCGGTGTCGAGCACCCGGACGGGCATGATGCGGGCGCCGTAGGCGAGGCCGGTCAGCCCGTAGAGGTTGTTCGTCTCCTCCGCGATCGTCCCGGCGACGAAGGTCCCGTGGCCGTTGCGGTCGTAGGGGTACGCGTCGCGGGCGACGAAGTCGTAGCCGCGCACGAACTGCGAGCGGCTGAAGTCCGGGGAGATCCTGTAGCGCCCGCGGTTCGCATAGGCGACGCCGGTGTCGAGTACCGCGACGACCACGCCGCGCCCGCCCGCGGCGCCGTCGGCGGCGACGTTCGCCCACGCTTCGGGCGCCCCGACGCCGAACGGCCCGACGAAGTTCCACTGCAGTTCCTGCCACGTCGCCCGGCACGGTGCCCGAGCCCTCGTCGTCGGGGACGAACGTCCCCTCGGCATGCGCCACGTAGTCGGGGACCGCCCACGCGACGCCCGGCCGCGCGCGCTCGCGGCGCAGCGCGGCGGCGACGCTCTCCCCGGCGGGGACCTCGACGAGGGCGGTGCTCGCGGCTTCGGTCGCGGCGGCACCGGCGGCGCGTGCCTCGCCGGCCGGGGCGAGCCCGATCACGATCCGGCGGCGCGTCATCGCCGCGCGTGCGGACGGCGCGGCGAGCACTCCCGGCCGCCAGCAGCGCGCACAGCGCCATCGCGGAGAGCAGGCGGGAGTGGGTCGGGATCGCGGGGCGGGCGGGCATCTCGGGTGTAGTAATGATGATGTGCCCGCGGGCGGGTACGAGCCAGCAGGTTCGCAGGCGCCGCGGGGGACGATGACCGGTCACTTCTTCCCACGCGACGACTACTTCATGCGGATCGCCCTGCGTGAGGCCGAGCGTGCGTTGGAACACGACGACGTGCCGATCGGCGCGGTCGTCGTCCGCGACGGCGAGGTGCTCGCCGCGGGCCACAACGAGCGCGAGCTGCGTCGCGACCCGACCGCGCACGCCGAGGTGCTGGCGCTGCGGGAGGCGGCACGGCTCGACGGGAGCTGGCGGATCCTCGACGCGGTCCTCTACGTGACGCTCGAGCCGTGCGCGATGTGCGCCGGTGCGGCGGTGCTGGCGCGGATCCCGCGGGTCGTGTTCGGCGCCTGGGACCCGAAGGCGGGAGCCTGCGGGAGCGTCCTCGACGTGCCGGGCGAGCCGCGGCTGAACCACCGCCCCGAGGTCGCGGGCGGCCTGCTCGCCGACGAGAGCGGCGCGCTGCTGACAGCGTTCTTCGCGGCACGCCGCCGCTGAGCGCAGCTGACAGCGCAGATCGCGCGTAAGCTGCCGCGATCGCCGGAACCTCCTCGCCCATCGCACGGCTGCTGCCCGCACGGGTCCGCCGCTGGCGGCAGCTGACCGGCTTCTACTGGCGCGAGAGCGCGGGGCTCGGCACGCTCGCGCCGCGCGGCCCGGCACGCGTCTGGCTGGCGATCGTGCGGGCGCTGCTGGCCGTCAAGGTCGCGTTGCCGCTCGGCGTGTTGCGGCGCGCGACCCTGCCGGTCGTGGTCGAGCCGGCCGGTCGCGTGCACCTCGCGCACTGGTGCGATCTGATCGTGCTCGGCGAGATCTACCAGCCGCCGCGCGAGTACGACTTCGCGCAGTTGCCTGTCGGCGCGCAGCACGATCGTCGACCTCGGCGCGAACGTCGGCTTCTCGGCGCGGTTCCTCAGCGAACGCTACCCGCGAGGCCCGCGTCGTCGCCTACGAGGCCGACCCGGAGGTCGTGAGGCTGGCCGAGCGCAACCTGCGCGACCGGCCGCAGGTGGCGGTGCGCAACCGCGCGGTCGCGGGCGCCGCCGGCACGCTCGAGCTGAACCGATTCGCGGGCGGCAGCTGGGGGACGTCGATGTTCGTCACGTTCCAGGAGGTCACGGAGACGTTCACCGTCGAGTCCGTCACGCTCGACTCGATCATCGAGGAGCTCGGCGATGTCGACGTGCTCAAGATCGACATCGAGGGGGCCGAGCACGAGGTCCTCGCCGCGAGCCGGCGGCTGGAGCGGGTGCGCTGCATCGTCGGCGAGACGCACCCGTTGCCGGATCGGCCCGGCGAGAGCCTGTTCGAGCTGCTCCCCGGCTTCGAGGTCGTCTCGAGCGACCTGCGCGGCGGGCAGGGACCGTTCCTGGCGCTGCGCCGCCCGGCCGCCTGACCGCGCCCGGCGGCTCGCTCGCCGATCATCTAGCCTTGGGTCTTCGCCCCAAGGAGGGGTGGCAGAGCGGTTGAATGCGGCGGTCTCGAAAACCGTTGTGCGTCTTATTGGCGTACCGGGAGTTCGAATCTCCCCCCCTCCGCTTCACAGCCCAGAAACGCCCGTCTCTTCGGGTGTTCCTGGGCTTCTTGCGTCGCGGCCCGCTCCGGCGCCGGTGCTCGCGCCCAGCAGCGCGGCGCGTGCCGGCGCACGCAGCAACCTCGCCCCTCCGGGGCGCCGGCGGATACGTGGCATCCTCAGAGCTCGAGTGATCGATCATGAGCTTTCGAGCGATGTTGCCGCGCTGGATCGGGACGCGCTCGCGCTCAGCGTCGGATGCCGGTTCGCCGTGGACTCGGTACAGCCGGTCACCGCGATCCTGCAGGTCGCGCCGTACGGCGAGCCCGGCGTGTCGATCCGCTCCGAACGGTGGGACACCGGCGCCGAGCACCACAGCTACACCGACCACTACGGAAATCGATGCGAGCGCTTCGCGCTGGCGCCCGGCAGCTCGCAGGTCGCCTACGAGGCGCAGGCCGTCCTCCTCAGCCCCGCCGATCTGATCGCGCCGGACACGCCGGAGACACCTGTCGGGGAGCTGCCCGACGAGGTCCTGACCTTCGTGATGCCGAGCCGCTTCTGCGAGCCGGACGAACTCGGCCACGAGGCCTGGCAGCGATTCGGGTCGATCCGCCCCGGTTGGGGTCGGGTGCAGGCGATCGTCGACTACGTCCACGGTCACCTCGCGTTCGTGCCGGGCGCGTCGAACCCCTGGACGACGGCGTCCGACGCCTATCGGGCCGGTCAGGGGGTGTGTCGGGACTTCGCCCACCTGGCGATCACGTTCTGTCGCGCCCTGAACATCCCGGCTCGCTACGTCTTCGGCTACATCCCGGCGATCGGCAGCGCCGCGCCTGACGAGGAGATGGACTTCGCGGCGTGGTTCGAGGCATATCTCGACGGTCTGCTGGCACACGTTCGATGCGCGGAACAACACGCCCCGGATCGGGCGCGTGGTCGTGGGGCGCGGCAGGGACGCCGTCGACGTCGCGTTGATCACCTCGTTCGGGCCGCTGACGCTGACCGGATTCGAGGTGCGCGCCGAGCGCGCCGCCGGCTCCGCCGGCGGGTGAGGCCTGGCCGCCGACGCGACGCCCGCCGCGCCGAGGTCCGCGCGGCGCGCGGGGACAGGCGAGAGCTGCTCGCAATCTCCGGGTTTCGTCGGCCCGTCGGCCGGGGTCCACGATCGCCCCACCGCGTATCATCCCCGGCGGCGGCGAGTCTGGACGAAGGACGGATTCCTGGAGGTTGCGACCGCCATGAACCACGACCGCAACGGAGATCTACGCTTCAATGACCGGCGCCCGAAAAGCTTGGTGCGCGCTTGCGCTCGCTCTCGGAGCAACGGTGGCGCTCCTCGCGCCCGTCTCGGCCCTTGCGGCGGCCGAACCCGCGATCACCTCGCCGGCGCCGGGCTACACCCAGAACGCGTCTCCGACCTTCATGGGCACCAGCAACGACTCCGAAGACCCGCTGACCGTCTACGTCTACCCGGGCCCGGCCGCGACGGGAACCGCCGTTGAGACCCTCACCCCGCTCGGCGGCGTCAGCGGCGGCCATTGGAGCGCCTCCTCGGAACTCCTTGCCGAAGGCCAGTACACGGCGCTTGCGGAACAGGCCGGCGCGCACAGCCTGCCGGTGACCTTCACCGTCGACGACGCGGCGCCGAAGCCCACGATGAGCACGCTCTCCCCGTACACGAACCACTCGGACCCGACGCTGAAAGGAACTGCCGGCACGGCGCCCGGTGACCTTCCCGCGGTGACGGTCAGGATCTTCGCGGGCGGCTCCGCGTCGGGCTCCGTTGGTTGCATCCGAAGCGGTCACGGCGGGCGGCGGCACCTGGAGCTACACGGCGCCCACGCTCGAGGACGGGGAGTACACGGCGCAGGTCGAACAGCGCGACCAGGCCGAAGCAACGTCGGGCTCTCGCCCGCCGCAGAGCTTCACGATCGACACCCAGCCGCCGGTGGTCGCGATCGACCAGATCGCCGCTGCTGACGAACAGCGAAACGCCGACGCTGGACGGGACCGGCGGCAGTCAGCCGGCAGCCCGCGAACGGCCGGTGCTCGTCAAGCTCTACCGCGGCGCCTCGCTCGCATGCCGAAGGCTCGGTCCCCACTGCCGCGGACGGCGACTGGACCTACAAGACGTCGCCGCTCCCCGACGCCACCTACAGGGCCGTCGCCTCCCAGACGGACCGCGCGGGGAACACGGGCACCAGCAACGCGGTCGAATTCACGGTCAAGTCGCATGCGCCGAAACCGACGATCACCTCGCCCGGGGCCGGCGAAAAGGTGCTCCGCTCGCAGCCCACGTTCGAAGGGGAAGGCGGGACCGAACCGCTCGCAGCCCACGCGATCACGCTGCAGATCTACGAAGAAAGCAGCTCGGGAACGCCGGAAAACCCGGAGACCGTGACCGTGCCGATCGTCGGCGGCCACTGGAGCACCGGCGCCGGCGGGCCGCACCTCGCCAACGGCGACTACATCGCGGTCGCGGAACAACCCGACGAAGCCGGCAACGTCGGTTTCAGCAGACACCAGAAATTCCAGGTCGAATCCCGCAGCCCGGCCGTGACGCTGACCCACCTGGGCCTGGTCGAACGCGCGGGGGGAGCGCTGTACTCGAGCGCGACGCCGACCTTCTCGGGTTTCGCCCAGAACGACCCGCAGGACAGCGCCGAGATCGAGCTCAGGATCTACTCGGGGTCCTCGCCGACCGAAACGCCGGTCGAGGAATCGAGCGGCGAACGCAACGGTCCCGAATGGCGCATCGGCCCGCTCCCGCCGCTGCCCGAAGGCACCTACACGGCGCAGGCCGAACAGCCCTCGACGAGCGAAATGGCCGGCTTCTCGGAAAAGGTGACGTTCACGGTCGACGCCGTGGCGCCGAGCCCGACGATCTCCTCGCCCGCCGCGGGCAGCACGGTCTCCGCGTCCGCCCTGTCGGCGGGCGGGACCGCCGGCACCGCTGCGGGCGACGAACCGGGGATGACGGTGCGCGTGTACCCGGGGACGTCGACCGGCGCCAGCCCCGACGAGACGGTCACGGTGCCGAGCTCGGCAGGCGCGTGGTCGGCACCGCTCGGCTCGCTCCCCAGCGGCGTCTACACGATCCAGGCTCAGCAGCGCGACGACGTCGGCAATGTCGGCACGAGCCCGCCGGTGACGTTCGAGATCGCCCCGCCGGCACCGCCGGCCGCCCCCAGCGCCTCGTTCTCCTGGTATCCGTCCGCCCCCCACGTCGGCGAAACGGTCTCGATCGTCTCCACCTCGAGCGACCCCGCGAGCGCGATCGTCGGCTACGACTGGAGCCTGCTGGGCAACGGCGCGTTCACGCCCGCCGGACAGACCGTCAGCACCGTGTTCACGACGCCCGGCGCGCACCTCGTGCAGCTCTCGGTGATCGACCAGAACGGCTCGTCGAGCTCGGTCTCGAAGGCGATCCAGGTGACGCCGGTCCCGGTGGTGCTGATGCAGCCGTTCCCGGTCGTGAGGATCGCGGGTTTCGAGAGCTCGGCCGGCGTGCGGATCAAGCTGCTGACCGTGCAGGCGCCGGTCGGCGTCACGGTCAGCATCCTCTGCAGGGGGCGCCGCTGTCCGACGAAGAAGGTGTCGCTGCTGGCCACCGCGAGCAAGAGCAAGCACCCGCCGGGTGTCACGGTCATCGAGTTCCGTCGCTTCGAGCGCCTGCTGCCGCCCGGCACAGTGCTCGAAATCGAGGTCAGCCGGGCCGGGGAGATCGGCAAGTACACCCGCTTCGTGTCGCGGGCCGGAAGGCTGCCGTCGCGGGTGGACACGTGCCTGAGCACCGTGGGTAAACCCACGGGGTGCCCGGGATGAGCACCCAGCCGATCGGTCGCGACCGTCTCGCCCTCGCCCGTCGCCGGCGGCCCGTCCTCTGGCGGGCCGTCGTCATCGCCGCCGTGTTCGGGTTCGTGTTCGCGGCGGCGTTCGCGATCGGCCATGCGCGCTCGGCTCCCGCCGGACGCACCGATGGGCTCCCGGCGAGCCTGCCGTCCGTCCCGACGCCGGTGCCGTCGTCGCTCGGGCAGGCCCCGCCGATCGAGGTCGGCGTCGCCCAGCCGCCGCCCGAAACCCACACCGCGGCGACGCCGCTGACGACCTCGGGCGCCGAAACGACGCCCGCCCCGAGCGGGACGCAGCTCGCGACCCCGGCCACCACGACGCCGGCTTCCACGCGCCCGCGACCACGACGCCCGCCACCCGTCCCAGCACTCCGGCGGCATCGGGCGGTTCGAAGACGCCCGCGCCGTCGTCCGGCCCGGCGAAGCACCACACCGAATCCCCCGGCACCTACTTCGACAGCTCGGGCTGACGCGATGGACGCTCCCGCCAGAAGGATCCATCCCCTCGTGCTGCTCGGGCTGCTGCTCGTGGCCGTGTGCGGGTACCTCGCCGGATCCCATCGCGTGACGACCAGCGCCCCCGCGGAATCGCCGCCGGCCGGCGCGCGGGTCCTCTCGAACGCCGGGCTGCTGATCGAATATCCGCTCGGCTGGCGGCAGGGCGGCGACGACCCCCTGAAGCTCGGGCTCGACTCGCCGGTCGCGCTGCTCGACGGCTCGGCGGGCGGGCTCGTCAGCGGTCGCCTCGCCACCGGAGAAGCGGGCCCGCTGCCGTCGAGGCTCCTCGCCTCGCTGCGGGTGCTCCCGCGCACGGAAGTGGTCAACCTCGTATCGACCCAGGCCTACCGGTACAGCGAAGTGTCGTTGCCGTCGTTCCACGGCACCGTCGACCTCTACGCGGTGCCCGCCGAAGCGGGCGGGGGGCGCGTGATGGCCTGCTTCGCGGCGCGGTCGCTGACGCCGGCCAGCCAGCAGTGCGAGAAGGCCGTGTCGTCGGTCACCCTGACCGGTCCGGCGACGCCGAACCTGACTCCCGACCCGGCCTACGCGAGCGCGCTCGCCCCGATCGTCTCCGGGCTCCAGACCGAACGCACGCGGGAGAGAACGGCGATGGCGAGCGCCGACACGGTCGCGACGGTGTCCTCCGCGGCCGCGTCGTTCGCCGCGCGCGCGACCGCCGCCGCGCACGCGGTGTCCTCGCTGGAAGCCCCGCCGGTCGCGGCGCAGGCCGGCCGTGCGCTCGCGAGCGCGCTGCGCGCGACCGCGACGGCCTACGCGGCGCTGGGCGAAGCCGCGGCCACCGAAAGCGTCGGGGCCTACGACGAAGATCGCACGCAGATCGCGACCGCCGAGTCGGCGGTCGACCGGGCGCTGCAGACGTTCACGCTGCTCGGCTACGGTCGCGCCTGAGCGGCCCGCGAGGCGCGAGCGATGCCGGCCGGGTCAGACGCCGGCGGCGAGCCGAGCCCGCGCGCCGTGCTGCGCCTCGTAGCCTGCGCTGCGGGCTTCGCGTTCGGTCCGGTGGGTCGGGCAGTACACGCCTCGGATCGTGCCGTCGGCGAGACCGAACGCGATCCACGTCTCGCCGCGCCAGGCGAAGTGGAAGAACCGGCTGCCACCCGGTTCGCGTGCCCGCTCGACCGACCAGGCGCTCGCGGCCACGTCGGTCGGCACCGTGCGTTCGCAGGAGCAGCCACCCGCCAGGTAGCCGGACGACACGCACCGCAGCACGGGCCCGCCTGCGCGGGAGCCCTGACGCGGGATGAACTCGAGCACGACGCCGCCGCTGGGCTCGGGCTCGCCTGGGGTCTGGAGGTCGTTTCTCATGTCGTCCTGTTCGGGCAGCTCGGTTGCCCTTTTCGGGCAACTTCCTGTCGTCCTTTTCGGACGACGCGGCCAATCGTGTTAGCCCACGGCCGTTAATGGACGTTTGTCGAGCCCGGGCTCGCGCGCGTGCGGCGACGCGCTCGCGCTGACGGCGAGGCGAGATGGGCCGTCCCTGTGGCGGAGCCGGTGCCGATCGTGGGCCGACCGCGGCGTGCGTGCCGCTGGAGGCGCCAGGGATCGCTGCGGGCCCCGGGAGGCCGGGTCGTCGTGCCGGCCGGCGCGGGCGGGCGCCGTGCGTCAGGCGCCGACTGCGGCGCGGCTGCCGGCGCGGCGCTCGCTCGAGCGGCTCAGCCGCGTCAGCGTCTCGCGCTCGTGCTCGGCGGCCGAGCGCGTCATCGCGAACGCGACCTCCACCTCGCCGCGGCAAACGGTCCAGCAGCCCGTGAGGGTCCGCTCGATCGTCAGCGCGTCAGCTCCGCTGGGCCGGTTGGGCGTGGGGTGCTCGTTCTCCATCCCGCCCGCCTTCGGCATTCCGGGTACACGCCTGAAGCGCTCGCCGCGCGGCTCGGCGTCTGTCCTAGCGCTCAGCCGCCGCGCCGCGCGGCGGCCGTGCCGAGCAGCGCGCGCCCGATCGTCAGCGGGTGGCTGACGAGCGTCGAGAGCCGGCCCGCGGCGGACGCCGGATCGTGGGCGACGCCGAGCTGGCGCATGATCGAGAGCTGGTCGAAGTAGACCCGCTCGATCACGATCTGCTCGCCCTCGAACACGAACAGCGCGATCATCCGCGCCCGGAACTCGCGGCCCGTCGGCGGCAGCGACCGCAGCGGGCCGCGGTGGGTCCCGAGCAGATCGAACTCGACGATCACCGCGTCGTCGGCGTGTCGCAGCGAGACCAGCTCGTTGCGCTGGTCGGGGAAGGCCCGCCGCGTCTCCTCGTAGTAGCGGCGCACCTGCTCCTCGCCGTCGTAGACGTCGCCGGTCGCGACGATCTCGTAGCGGGGGTGCGAGAAGGTCCCGATCGTGGTGTCGAAGTCGTGGTGGTTCTCCGACTCCATGTGCTCGCGCACCACCTCCTCGCGGCGGGCTCGGAGCGCGGCATCGGCGGCGGCGGGGGCGGACACGGAGGACACTTCTACCACCGCCGGCTCCCCGGCGCGCTCAGGCGAGCAGCCGCGCGCCCCAGGCGAGCCGCGCGGACTCGCCCGGCTCGAGGCGGATCAGCCGCTCGCCGCTGCGGAACGCGTCGGGCGGGCACGTCATCGGCTCGAGGCCGAGCCCGCGCCGCCGCCGCTCGGGCGCGAGGGTGTCGCCGCTGTAGACCTCGAGCAGCGGGTAGGAGCGATCGACCCAAAGCTCGACGGTGCGCCCGTCGGGAGCCGCGAGGCGGGTGCGCGCGAGCCCGTCGTGGTCCCGCCGCAGGTCCTCGAACGGGCTGTCGATCGCGATCGAGCCGATCGCACGCGCCTCGCGGAAGTCGAGCGCGCCGCCCGCGACCGGCTCGCGCCCGACCGGCAGTGAGCGCTCGGCGTCGGTCGTGATCACCGTCTCCACCGGCAGCTCCAGCGTGCAGTCGTCGAGCTGCGCGCCGCCGGCCGAGAGGTAGGGGTGCTGGCCCGCTCCGAACGGGCACGGGCGCTCTCCCGTGTTCGTCGCCGTCGTGACCACGACGAGACCCTCCTCGCCGAGCGAGTACTCGACGCTGACGTCGAGCTGGAAGGGGTAGCCGGGCTGCGGGTGCAGAGACACATCGACGACGACGCGGGCGGGCTCGTGCACCCGGGCCCGCCAGTTGGCCCAGCGCACCAGCCCGTGGATCGCGTTGCGCCGCTCGGGCTCGGTCAGCGCCAGCTGGAACCGCTCGCCGTCGAACTCGTAGCTGCCGTCGCGGAGCCTGTTCGGCCAGGGGATCAGCACGGCGCCGTGCGCGCCGTCGCAGATCCGCTCCAGCGGGTACGGGTCGAGCACGTCGCGAGCGCCGTCCGCGTAGGCGCGCACGCCGCCGCCGACCTCGACGATCGTCGCGCGCTGCGATCCGAACGAGATCTCGAACTGCTCGCCCGAGGGAGCGACCATCGACGCAGCGTAACCCGAACGAGGTGCTCAGCTCGGCGAGATGACGCCCCGCACGAGCCGCTCGCCCGCGGCACGCAGCGACGCCGGGTCGCCTGCGATCTGCAGCGACGCCAGCGAGCCCCACTCGCCGCCCGGGGCGACCGAGCCGACGATCGCGTGCGCGGGCCTGCCGATCTCGCCCGCGAGCCGCACGATCTGCCCTGCGACCTTGCCGTGGGCGCTCTGCGCGTCGAGCCGGCCCTCGCCGACGACGACCGCGTCCGCCCGACGCAGGCGCGCCTCGAAGCCGAGCGCGCCGAGCACGAACTCGGCTCCCGCTCTCAGCTCGGCGCCATGCGCCGCCCACAGCCCGCCCGCGAGGCCGCCGCCCGCGCCGGTCATCGGCAGCCCCCGCGGGTCGCGTGGGAGGCCGCGCGCGAACCGTTCGAGCCGCGCCGAGAGCCGCGCGACGGCGTCCGGTGAGGCTCCCTTCTGCGGCGCGAACATCTCGGCGGCGAGCTCGAACGGGATCGTCACGTCGCAGGCGATGGTCACCGCCATCGCTCCGAGACCTCCGCCGAGGGAGATCGACTCCAGCGCGCCCGCGCCGCCGTCGGTCGTCGCGGTGCCGCCGACGGCGAGGACCGCCTCGCGGGCGCCGGCGTCGCGCGCGGCGAGCAGCAGCTCCCCGGCGCCGACGCTGCGGGCGCGCTCGGCGTCGCGCTCGGCGGGCTCGAGCAGGGCGAGGCCCGAGGCCGACGCCGTCTCGAGCAGCGCCGTGCGCGACGCGGGGATCCAGCCCCAGCGCGCTTCGACCCTGCGTCCGAGCGGGTCGTGGCAGCTCGCGACGCGCCGCTCGGCGCCCAGCGGGCCGAGCAGCACGTCGACGAACCCTTCGCCGCCGTCGGCGACCGGGCACTCCTCGGCGTCGCCCCCCGCCCCGCGGATGCCCGAGGCGATCGCCGCCGCGACCTGCTCGGCGGTGAGGGTGCCCTTGAAGGCGTCGGGCGCGACGAGGAAGCGGGTGGCGCTCACAGATCGTCAGTCTGGCGCGCCCGGCACGAGCCCGTGCGCCGGGTGGGACGGGGCCGACCGCGGGTAATGTGAGTGACATGACCTCGGGACCAGCAGCATCCGATCCGGTCGAGACGAGCGCCCCGGCGGGTCCTCAGGGGAGCGGCATGCTCCCGTCGCGGAGACAGCGTCCGCCCCTCGAGTCCGCGTTCGTCCGGGTCGTTGCCACCTGCGGCGTGGTCGCGATCGGCGTCGCGCTCGGGGCGATCCTCGTCTCCCAGCACGTCGCGGGCTGGATCGTGGGGCTCGTCACCGCCCTGGTCTCGGTGATCCTGAGCGCGATCCTCTGGTCTTCGCGGCGCCTGTAGCGCCCTAGCCGCGGGCGGCGGCCTCGCAGGCCTTCCAGCCGCCCGCTTCGAACGTCGCGGTGCTGCAGTAGACGGCGGTCGGGTAATAGCGCCCCATCACCTGCTGGGCCGACTGCGAGGGGGACGTGATGCTCTCGGCGGCTCGTTCACACCTGCCGGTGTTACGGCGCTACGAGCGTCCGCCGCCCCGGCGCAGCCGATGAACGCGGCGCATCTCCTCGACCGCCTCGTCGTAGCCGCCGAGGGGGTGCCCGGCGCGGCTGCCGAGCAGGTCGGGATCGATCCGGCGGCGCACGAGCTCGCCGGCGATCGCGTCGACGCGCTGCGCGACGGCGCCGGGCCGCGAGCTGACGGTACGGTCGAGCGCGCGGCCGCGGAACAGGAGCCCGACCCCGTCGTCGAGCGCCCAGCCTCCCGGCAGCGTGCCGTCACGAACGAGCGAGAGCCAGACCGGCAGCCGCTCGGGCTCGCCGTCGGCGTGCACGCTGAGCGATCCTTCGAGCAGCCCGAGCCCCGCCAGCGGCTCGGGAGGCCCGCTGGAGCGGGTCACGCCCCACTGGAACCAGCACATCGCCCCGGCGCTGAGGCCGGCCAGCACGGTGCCGCGCTCCCACGCCTCGACGAGCATCGCGTCGAGCTCGTGCGCCCGCCAGATCGCGAGCATGTTGCGCATCGAGCCGCCGCCGACGTAGAGGATGTCCTGCTCTGCGACGAGCTCCCGCAGGGGTCGCCGTGTCTCGCGCAGCCTGAACAGCGAGAGATGCTCGGCGACGCAGTTGCGGCCCGTGAAGCGGGCGCGGAACGCGTTGATCTGCGGGGTCGTGTCGCCGGAGGCTGTCGGCAGGAACAGGATCCGCGGCTCGCGCGACCGGGCGAGCGAGAGCACGTAGTCGTCGAGCAGCGGGTTCGCCGGCTCCATCGTGAAGCCGCCGCCGCCCATCGCGAAGATCGTGCGCGCCTCCAGCGGCACGCTCGCGGGCTCGCTCAAGCGGCCACCCCGACGTGGGCGGTCCCGAGCGCGGGGTGCAGCCCGGGGAGGGGCGCACCGCCGAGGTACTCGGCCGGCAGCGGCGTCTCGCGCACCTGCCGGCCGTGCTTGCGCACCGCGAACGCACGTCCCTCGGGCCGCGAGCTCACGACCCGCTCGAGCTGCGTGCCGCGGAAGTGCAGAGCGACGCCGTCCTCGACGGCGTAACCGGCCGACATCCCCTCGGCGATCGCGCGGTGGTACTCCTCGCGCCGCGCCGGCTCGGCGTCGTAGTGGACGCAGTTCGAGTAGGGCAGGACGCCGAGCCCGCGGATCGCCCGCGGGGCGCCGTGGAACGCGCTGAGACCCTCGCCGAACCAGCACAGCGAGCCCGCCGAGGGCCCGCACATCACGATCCCGCGCCGCCACGCGCGCCGCAGGATCGTGTCGAGTCCGTGCGCGCGCCAGGCGCCGAGCATGCTGACCATGTTGCCGCCGCCGACGTAGATCAGGTCCTGCGCGAGCAGGTGCGCCGCGAGGTTGTCCTCGACCCCGCCCGCTCCCTGGTCGCGCCGGAACAGCGAGACGTGACTCGCCTCGCACGCGGGCGAGAAGCGGCGGTAGAAGCGGACCACGTAGTGATCGGCGTCGCCGGAGGCGGTCGGCAGGAAGCAGACCCGCGGGCGCGGCGAGTCGAGCAGCGAGAGGACGTAGTCGTCGAGCAACGAGCCTTCTCTCTCCATCGAGAAGCCGCCGCCGCCCAGCGCGACGATCTGTGGGGCCCTTGCTGGCATCGCTCGCTTCCCTCGTGGCTGTGGGACCGTCACGATCACCTTGCCCGAGGCGCGGCCCGCTCCATATGGACCCGCGTCCCAACTGCGCGGCCGCGGTGGTCGACAGCAGCCCATACGCCGCGCGCCCCTACAGTGTCGTCGTGCAGTCCCCCGCCACCGCCGCGATCTCGCTTCGCGGCGTCGTCAAGAGGTTCGGAGAGATCACCGCGGTCGACGGCCTCGACCTCGAGGTCCCGCCCGGCGTCTGCTTCGGCCTGCTCGGCCCCAACGGCGCGGGCAAGTCGACGACGATGCGGATGCTCACCGCGCAGGCGCTGGCGGACGAGGGCACGATCTCCGTGCTCGGCTACGAGCTGCCGCGCGAGTCCAAGCAGTCGCGCCTGGAGATGGGAGTCGTTCCGCAGCTCGACAACCTCGACGTCGAGCTCACCTGCCGCCAGATCCTCTCGGTGTTCGCCCGGCTCTACCGGGTGCCGCGCCAGGAGCGCGACGAGGCGATCGAGCGGGCGCTGCGGATTGCGAACCTCGTGCCGCGCGCCGACACGATCGTCCGTGAGCTGTCCGGCGGGATGCGCAGGCGGCTGCTCGTGGCGCGCGGCCTGATCCACCGTCCGCGGCTGGTGCTGCTCGACGAGCCGACGGTCGGGCTCGATCCCCAGATCCGCCAGGAGCTCTGGTCGCTGATCGACGGGCTCCGGGCGGAAGGGGTCACCGTCCTGATGTCGACCCACTACATCGAGGAGGCGGAGCGTCTCGCCGACACGGTCGCGGTGATGTCGGCCGGCCGCATCATCGCCTCGGGAACGCCCGGCGAGCTCGTCGCCGCCCATGCCGGCAGCGAGGTGATCGAGGTCTACGGGCCCGCCGAGCAGCTCGCGGCGCTGAGCGAGACCGCCGCCGCGCGCGGCTGGGCGAGCCGGCGCAGCGGCCCCGCGGTCGCGATCATGCGCGCCGAGCAGCTCGACGGCGAAGCGCCCGACGGGATCCGGCGACCCGCGAACCTCGAGGACGCGTTCGTCGCGCTGACCGGGGAGGAGATCGAATGAGCGCCGAGGCGACCACGACCGAGGTGCGCACGCGCCGCGTCGGGCGGCTCGAACCCGCCGCGCTGGCCGGCGTGATGAGCCGCGACATCTCGCTCTTCGGGCGCTATTGGAAGGCGACGACGTTCTCCTCGATCGTCCAGCCGACGATCTACCTGCTGGCCTTCGGGCTCGGCTTCCGGACGATCGCTCCGCACATCGGTCACGTCAAGACGATGGAGTACATCGCGACCGGGGTGGTGGCGACCGCGGTGCTGTTCTCCTCCGCCTTCCCGGGGATGTTCAACACGTTCATCCGCTGGCAGTTCCAGCGCACCTACGACGCGATGCTCGCAGCACCGGTCGACGTCGAAGAGCTGATCACCGCGGAGGTGCTCTGGATCTCGGCCCGGGCGGGCATCTACGGCCTCGCTCCGCTGATCGTCGGGTTCTTCTTCGGCCTGGAACCCGAAGCGGGGATGCTGCTCGTTCCGCTGATCGGGTTCGTCACCGGCTTCGGGTTCGCGAGCTTCGGCGTGACGGTCGCGGCGATCGCGAAGACGATCGACAACTTCAACTACATAACGAGCGCGGTGCTGACGCCGATGTTCCTCGTCGCCGGAACCTTCTTCCCCGTCTCCAACCTGCCCGCAGGGATCCGCGACGTCGCCGAGGTGAACCCGCTCTACCACTGCGTCCAGCTCGTGCGCGACGCCTCGCTCGGCAACCTCCACGCCGGCGATCTCGGCCACGCGGCGGTGCTGCTCGCGTTCGCGGTGATCATGTGGCGGCTGGCGATCTCGCAGCTGGGCCGCCGGCTGATCGACTGATCAGCGGCTTACGAAACTCTCACACTGCGCAAAGGCTGTTCCTAGCGGCGGCGGCGATCCTGCCGCCATGAGCATCGACTTCCAGGCGGGGCCGCGGGCCGAGGCGGCGCCGCGGCCGATCGGGCTGGGCTGGGCTCGCGCGTTCGCACGGCTCGCGGTGCTGCGCCGCCGCCGTCCCGAGCTGCTCGCGCTGCTCGTGCTCGCCGGCGTGCTCGACCTGTGGTCGCTGAGCCGCAACGGCTGGGCCAACAGCTACTACAGCGCGGCGGTCCGCTCGATGAGCACCAGCTGGCACGACTTCCTGTTCGTCTCGCTCGACCACAGCGGGGTGATGACGGTCGACAAGCCGCCGCTCGCGCTGTGGGTCGAGGCGCTGTCGGTGCGCATCTTCGGCTTCAGCTCGCTGAGCATGCTCGTCCCGCAGGCGCTGATGGGCGTCGCCGGCGTCGGTCTCCTCTACGACCTCGTCCGGCGCCGCTTCGGGCGGCTCGCCGGGTTCGCGGCAGGCGCCGCGCTGGCGCTGACGCCGATCACCGTCGCGATCTCCCGCTACAACCAGCCGGACGCGCTGCTCGTGCTGCTCTCGATCGCGGCGCTGTGGTTCGCGGCGCGGGCGCTGGAGGACGGGCGCACGCGCTGGCTGGTGCTGTCGGGAGTGTGCGTCGGGCTCGGGTTCGAGACGAAGATGCTGGTCGCGCTGGTCGTCGTCCCGGGGATCGCCGCGGCGTGGATCTGGGTCGCGCCCGCCGCCCGCGGCCGCCTGCACGCGCTGCGGGCGCTGCTGTGGGGCGGCGCGGCGATGACGCTCGCGGGCGGCGCCTGGCCGTTGCTCGTCGAACTCACGCCGGCGGCCGACCGTCCCTGGATCTCGGGCACGAGCGACAACCGCGTGCTGTCGCTGATCTTCGAATACAACGGCGTCGGGCGCGTCGACGGGCAGGCCGGGGGCCCCGGCGGGCTCGGCGGCAGCCCCACGTTCGGGGGGCAGTCCGGGCCGCTGCGGCTGTTGAACTCCGCGCTCGGCGGGCAGGCCGGCTGGCTGCTCGGGTTCGCGGCCGTCAGTGGGATCGCGCTGCTGCTGGCGACGCGGCTGCGGCGGGCCGACGCCCGCAGCGGCTGGCTGATCGCCGTCGGCGGCGCGTTCGTGACGACCGCGGTGCTGTTCAGCTTCGCGAGCGGCATCTTCCACCCCTACTACGTGTCGCTGCTGGCCCCGTTCGTCGCGGCGCTGGTCGGCGCCGGCGCGGGCCACTTCGTCTCCGCGCGGCACGGCGGACGGCTGCTGGCGCCGCTCGCCGTCGCCGCCGGGGTCGCGACGGAGCTGGTCGTGCTCGGCGACTACACCGGGCAGCTCCGCTGGCTGGTGCCGGTGCTGATCGCGCTCGGCGTGCTGGCGGCGATCGCGCTCGCCGTCTACGCCGACCGGCGCGTGCGCATCGCCGCGCTCTCGGCGGCGGCCGCGCTGCTGCTGATCGCTCCGGCCGTGTGGGCGTTCGACACCCTCGGGCACTCGGTCACGGGCACCTTCCCCGAAGGCGGCCCCGGCAACGTGCAGACCGCCGGCGGGTTCGGCGGGCCCGGAGGGCGTGCCCGCGGCTTCGGTGGACCGGGCGGCGGGTTCGCACCTCCGGGCGGCGCCGGCGCGCCGTCGGCGGGCGGCGAAGCGGCGCCGCGGCTGTTCGGTCCCGGCTCCTCCTCGGGCGGAGGGTCCTCGGCGGCCGGAGCGGCGCCCGGCAACGCGCCCGGCGCGGTCGGGCTGCCCGGGCATCGGCGGTCGCAGCGGCTTCCCCGGCGGCGGCCGGGCCGGCTTCGGCGGCGGCGGCGTTCGGATCGGCCGTGAGCGCCTCGATCCTCACCTACGCAAAGGCGCACGGCGGTGGCACGATCGCCGTCTCGAGCCAGTCGAGCGCGGCCGACTCGATCCTCGCCAAAGGCGCGGATGTGGCCGGCATCGGCGGCTTCTCGGGCCGCGAGAGCAGCGTCACGGTCTCGTGGCTCGCGCAGGAGGTGCAGCGCCGGCAAGATCCGCTGGGTGCTCGACGAAGAAGCCGCCGGCGGCACGACGTTCGGAGGCCGGGGCGGGCTTCCGGGCGACGACCGCCAGGGCTCGCGCAAGGCGATCGCCGCCGCCGCGAAGGCGTGCACCCGGGTCAGCCTCGGCAGCGAATCCGAAGCAGGCACGGCCGCCGCCTCCTCCGCCGTCCTCTACGACTGCCGGGGAGCGGCGCCCGCGCTGGCGCGCCTCGCCGCGTAACAATCCTCGCGTGCGGATCCTGGTGGTTGACGACGACCGCGCGGTGCGAGACGCGCTGCGCCGCGCGCTGACGCTCGCCGGCTACGAGGTCGCTCCCGCGGAGAACGGCGAGGAGGCGCTCGAACAGGTCGCGCGCGCGGTGCCCGATGTGGTCGTGCTCGACGTCGGGCTGCCGGGCATCGACGGGCTCGAGGTGTGCCGCCGCGTGCGCATGCTCGGCAACCGGGTGCCGATCCTGATGCTGACCGCGCGCGACGCGGTCTCCGACCGGATCGACGGGCTCGATGCCGGCGCCGACGACTACCTCGTGAAGCCGTTCGACGTCGGCGAGCTGAAGGCGCGCCTGCGTGCGCTGCTGCGCCGCGCGAACCCGGGCGCCGGCGACGTGCTGTCGTTCGCGGAGGTCGTGCTCGACTCCGAACGGCACGGCGCACAGGTCGGCGAGAACTTCGTCGAGCTGACCCGGACCGAGTACCAGCTGCTCGAGCTGCTGATGCTCAACCCGCGCCGGGTGCTGCCGCACAGCCTGATCTACGACCGTGTCTGGGGGTACGACTTCGGGCCGACGTCGAACGCGCTGCGGGTCTACGTCGGCTACCTGCGGCGCAAGCTCGAGGAGGCCGGAGGGCGCAACCTGATCCACACCGTGCGGGGGGTGGGCTATGCCCTCCGGGAGCCCTGAGCGGCGGTGACGCTGCGCGCGCGGATCGCGGCCGTCGCGAGCGGCAGTGTCGCGCTCGCGGTGCTGGCCGCCGCGATCGGCCTCTACGTCGCCGTCCGCTCGGACCTGCGGGGGGAACTCGACTCACAGCTGCGCGACCGGGCGCGCGTGTTCGCGAGCGGGGCGCGGCCGTCGAGCGACTTCTTCCGGCGGCGGCCGCCGACCGGCGGCGGATTCGGCACGCGCGTGCCGGGAAGGGTCCAGCCGGCGCCGTTCGGCGCGGCGACCGGCTTCGTCGAGATCGTCTCCTCGAGCGGCAAGGCGTTCGTGCCCGGCGGTCAGGGCGGCTCGTCGCGGATCTCCGCCACGCCGGCCGACAGGGCGATCGCCGCGGCCGGCCACGGCAGCGCGCTGTCCGACCGGCGGGTCAACGGCACCGAGCTGCGGGTCCTGACGCTCGCCACCTCACCCGGCTCGGCGGTTTTGATCGCGCGGCCGCTGACCGAGGTCGAACACGAGCTCAGCCGCCTGGTCCTGATCCTGGTGCTGATCGGGGCGGGCGGGATCGTGCTGGCGGCGCTGCTCGGCGCGCTGGTGGCGCGAACGGCGCTCGCGCCGATCGCCGGCTTCACGTCGCGCACGGAGACGCTGACGGGCAGCCTCGACCTCTCGAGCCGCCTGGAGGTGAAGGGGCGCGACGAGCTGGCGCGGCTGGCGGAGAGCTTCAACGCGACGCTCGACGCGCTCGAGCGCTCGGTCGCGGCGCAGCGCCACCTGATCGCGGACGCGAGCCACGAGCTGCGGACGCCGATCGCCTCGCTGCGGGCCAACGTGCAGGTGCTGGGGGAGGCGGACCGGCTGCCGCCCGACGAGCAGCGCAGCCTGCGCGAGGACATCGTCGCCGAGCTCGACGAGCTGACCGCGCTGGTCGGCGACGTGGTCGAGCTGGCGCGCGGCGCCGAGCCGCCCGCCGTGATCGACGACGTGCGCCTCGACGAGGTCGTCGCGGCGGCGGTCGAGAGCGCGCGGCGGCGAGGCGGGGTCAGCTACGAGCTCGATCTCGAGCCGACGGTCGTCACCGGCGCGGCCGACCGCATCGGGCGCGCCGTCTCGAACCTGATCGACAACGCGCGGAAGTGGAGCCCGCCGGGGGGCGAGGTGGAGATCTCGCTGCGCGACGGCGTGCTGTGCGTGCGCGATCACGGGCCGGGCTTCGGCGAGGCCGACCTGCCGTTCGTGTTCGATCGCTTCTACCGCTCCGAGGCGGCCCGCACGCAGCCGGGGTCCGGGCTGGGGCTCGCGATCGTCAGGCAGGCGGTCGAGAGCTGCGGGGGCTTCGCCGAGGCGCGCAACGCCGAGGGCGGCGGGGCGCTGCTGCGGGTCGGCTTCGGAGCGCCCGTCGCGTCCGGAACCGCGTCTACGGTCTGACGACAGCCGCGAGGGGCGCAGGTCTCCGGCCACGGAAGGACTTCCCGGATCTTCGTCTAATAGCTCCGCGAACCCGCAACTTTTGCGGTGTGCTTGGAGTCTCAGTCGGTAGAGGATGCTTGTCAGGTTCGAGAGGGAGGTTCGCATGAGGTCGCAGGCTCGGGTTTGGTTCTTGACGTTGGTCTGCGGCTTGTTGCTGGGGGCGGTCGTGCCTGCGGCGGCGCAGGCGCCATCGGCGATCGAAAAGTTCGTCGCGACGAACTGCAAAGTCGGCGCACGAAAAATGCGGCGAGGAAAAGATCGCCGCGACCAAACTCCAGCGCCCGAAATTCGTAATTCACGTTCTCCGAGCCGGACGAAAAAATCTCCGTCGAAGAAGCCGAACACGAAGGCTTCGTCGAAGCGGGTGGCCGAGTCCCCTATGGCGTGACCGACTTCAAGGTCGCCGAGCGTCGGCGAATACCCGCGAGAAGGTGCCGACCGCCGAGACCACTCACATCCGCACCGATGTCGCGCCCGGCCTCGCCACGAACCCGTTCGCCGTTCCCAGTGCTCGACGGTCGCGTTCAAACGGCGGCGCGCCCCCTGCGTCGACGCTCCGCGCAGCAGGTCTCTACGAAGCGCCCGCCGCCGAATGCGCGGGGAGCGTGAATCGGCATCGCAGGAAGCGACCATCTACACCGGCAAACTCGGCGTGGCGCCGAAAGAAGGAGGCGGAGCGGGTGACGTTCCCGTCGGCGGCAAAGAAGCGGGGAGGTCTACGACCTCGTCGCCGGGCGAAGGCGAACACATGGCGAACGGCGCTCGCCTCGCGTCGCTCTACGGGGTCGCCGTCGAACTGCCGAAATTCCTGACCGAAGGGGAGCTGACAGAACACTTCGAAAAAGAACCGCTGCCGGAAGGCGAGTTCAAAGGCACCAAATCCGAAAAAGAAGCCGAAAAAAAAGCGACCGAAGAAGCGCTGATCAAAAAACAGTGGTGGTCCCACACCCTGATCAAGGGGAACGTCGAATGGGGCAAGGAAGCGCGCGGCACGAACGCAGGCGACTTCCACGACTACTTCGAAATCGATCCTGAAGCCTCGAACCCCCGCTGCTCCGCTCGCGGCTGGTCTTCGATGGGCACCGAGCGGCAACGGCGACGTTCATCACGAACGCGACCAGCTGCCCGCGGCAACCTGACGACGTCGCTGACGCTCGAAGGTCCCGCCATCGTCGGGCCCGAAGCCGGGACCAAAGGCAGCACGCGCTCGTCCTTCACGACCCCGATCGGGCTCGAACAGAAATCGTGCGAAGCCCTCGGCTTCCCGCTGAAATTCGCGTTCGGCTCGGCCACATCGGTCACCGAGCAGCCGAACGAATTCGAGGCGATCGCCTCGACCGAACACAACCCCGCGGAAGCCGACACGTCGCAGGTCAAATCGGCCTCCTTCACGCTCCCGGAAGGCATGACGCTGAACCCGTCCGCCGCCCAGGGCCTCACAGCCTGCACGGAAGCGCAGGCGCATCAGGAAGGGACCGTGTTCGGCGAAGCGTTCGGCGTCGAATGCCCGGCGAGCTCGAAAATCGGCACGGTCGCCCTCGAAGTGCCGACGTTGCCCGCCGGTTCGCTGACCGGCAGCGTCTACCTCGGCGCTCCGAACTCCGGGACGATCACCGGTCCTCCGTACAAGATCTACGTCGTGGCGAACTCCGCCGAATACGGCGTCTCGGTCCGGCTGCTCGGCGAAACGATCCCGAACCCGGTCACGGGCCAGGTGACGACCTACTTCAAAAACCCGCCGGAACAGCCGTTCACGAGCCTTACGCTCAAATTCGAACGCGGCGTGCTCGCCCCGGTGGCGAACCCGCTCGTCTGCGGCACCGGTGAAGGGGCCGCGAGCTTCGAACCGACGTCGAAACCGGGCACTCTCACGACCGACAAATTCGGCGTGAACATCACGGGCTGCGGTTCGACGCCGCCGCCGTTCGCCCCGACGCAGGGCACCGCGAACGTGAACGCCAACGCCGGCGGAGGCACCGCCTTCACGCTCAACCTCTCGCGAAGCGACGGCGAACAGTACGTCGGTTCGGTGAGGACGGTGCTGCCTCCGGGCCTGGTCGGCAAGATCTCGGCAGCTGAACGCTGTGGCGAACCCGCCGCGTCCAGCGAAACCGTGGCCTGCCCTGCCGGCAGCGAAATCGGGAAGGCGACCGTCCTCGCCGGCTCCGGGCCCTCGCCGTTCACCTTCACCGGCCCCGTCTACCTGACGGGTCCCGTGAACGGCGCGCCCTACGGCCTGTCGATCAAGGTTCCGGCGGTCGCCGGTCCCTTCAACCTCGGCACGGTCGTGACGCGGGCGACGGTCAACGTCGAACCGCTGACCTCCCAGGTCGTGGTCGAAAGCGGACTGCCGCGGATCCGCAGCGGCATCCCGCTGCGCATCCGCAGCATCAGCGTCGCCGTCAACAAGTCGGGCTTCATGATCAACCCGACGAACTGCGGCACGCTCGCCACGGTCTCGACGCTGAGCGGCTTCACGCTCACCGGCGGCCCGCTGACGGCGAGCAAGACGCTGTCGACCCCGTTCCAGGTCGCGAACTGCTCGGCCCTGAAGTTCTCGCCGAAGTTCACGGCGACCTCGAGCTCGCGCACCTCGCGGGTCAACGGGGCGATGCTGACGACCGAAATCACCCAGCCCGCGGGCCAGGCGAACATCAAGTCGGTCAAGGTCCAGCTGCCGCGGACGCTGCCCTCGAGGCTGACGACGCTGCAGAAAGCCTGCACCGAACAGGTCTTCGCGGTGAACCCGTACCGCTGCCCGGGCGGCTCGTTCGTGGGCGGCGCGACGGTCAAGACCCCGGTGCTGCCGCAACCGCTGAAAGGCGCCGCGATCCTCGTGTCGCACGCGGGCGCGGCGTTCCCGGACCTCGACCTGGTGATCGAAGACCCGAACCACCTGCGGGTGATCCTGGTCGGCAACACCAACATCAAGAACAACATCACGACGACGACGTTCGCCTCGACGCCCGACGTACCGGTCTCGAGCGTCAGGGTCGAACTGCCGATCGGCTCGCACAGCGCGCTCGCCGCGTACGGCAACCTGTGCAAGACGTCGCAGGTGATGCCGACGACGATCACCTCGCAGAACGGCAAGACGATCAAACAGAACACGCTGATCAACATCGCCGGATGCGGGGTGCAGATCGTCGGTCGCAGGGTCGTCGGCAGCCAGGTCTGGGTGACGGTGCGTGCGCCGGCGGCAGGACGGATCAGCGCCGGTGGCATCAACCTGATCCGGGTCTACAAGCACTCGACCAAGGCGTTCCAGCTGGTCACCCTGAAGGTGCCGCTGTCCGGGTCCGGGCGGCGCCGTCACCGGCCGCTGCCGATCAGCGTCCGCGTCGGCTTCGTACCGAAGCACGGCAGGGCGTCGGTCGCCTTCGGAAGGATCACCTTCCGCTGAGTCTCGGGAGGGCTGGGGCGGCGCGCCGGTGCGCGCCGCCCCGCTCATCCTCGCGCTGCTCGACTGTTTCGGCCGCTCTCAGCGCCTAAAAACTCCGTAGGAGCGCTTTCACTTCCCCCTCTCCATGCCGTAGATTTGCTGGCATGGATGTCGTATCGGGTACGGAAGCCTCTACGCCGTCTGGGGGGATGCAGCGTCTGCTCTCGGGGATCCGAAGGCTGACCGCCCTCGCAGACGGCTCGAGCGACGTCGACACGATCTACCGCACGCTGGCCCGCGAGCTGCTCGAGGTGCCGGGCGCCGAGGAGGTGCACCTCCACCATCTCGCCGCGGAGGGGGCCTCCGACGACGTCGTCGATGTCTACCTGTTCGAGGGCGAGGGCCGCCTCAGCTACCTGTCCCCACGCAGCGAGCGCCCGCCGGGCGTCAGCTGGGTCGCGCGCACACGGCGCAGCTTCCTGGCTGCGGACGCCGAGGAATTCGCCGCCAGCGTGCCGCGGTTGACTGCGACCGGTGAGATGAGCTGCGTGCTCATGCTGCCGCTGCTCGAGCGCTCGGAGGTCGAGGCGGTGGTGATGCTCGTGCGGCGCGTCGCGGCGATCTTCGAGCCGGACGCGATCACGCTCGCGCGGACCCTCGTCGAGCAGGGGGCGACGGCGCTGGCGCTCGTCCGCGCCCGTTCCGAGGCCGGCACCGACGCGGTCACGGGCAGCATGAACCACCGCGCGATGCGGCGGCGCCTCGACGAGGAGATCGGGCGCGCGATGCGCACCGGCGGGCCGCTTTCGTGCCTGCTGATCGATCTCGACGACTTCAAGCAGGTCAACGACGTCCACGGCCACCCCGCCGGCGACGCGATGCTGCGCGAGGTCGTCCGTGCGCTCGTCGGCGAGTTCCGCGCCTTCGACCGCGTGGCTCGGTACGGCGGCGACGAGTTCGTCGTGATCCTGCCGAACGCCGATCTCGACAGCGCCGCGGCCGCGGCCGGGCGCGCGCTCGAGCGGCTGCGCGGCCTCACCGCCTACGCGGGCGGCGAGGGCGTCGCCGCATCGGTCGGCGTCGCGCAGTGGCAGCCGCCGATGAGCACGGACGAGCTGCTCGCGACCTGCGACGCCGCGCTGCTGCGCTCCAAGCGCGAAGGCAAGGGCCGCGTCACGCGCGGCTCCGCCGGCGGGCACTGAACGGCGCGCGGCGCGGGGCCACCGGTCGCCCCGCACGACTCTGCGAGACTGCGGGCCGTCCCCGTTCAAACTCGACTCCGTCGGAGGGCGCGATGTCGGAAAACAGCTTCGGAGCCAAGGCGACCCTTGGCGTCGCCGGCCGCGACTACGAGATCTTCCGGCTCGACGCGCTGCAGCAGCGCTTCGACGTCGCCCGCCTGCCGTTCTCGCTGAAGGTCCTGCTCGAGAACCTGCTGCGGACCGAGGGCAACGGCTCGGTCGATGGGGCCGACATCGAGGCGCTCGCGACGTGGGACGCGAAGGCGGCGCCGAGCAAGGAGATCGCGTTCAGCCCCGCCCGCGTGCTGATGCAGGACTTCACCGGCGTCCCCGCGGTCGTCGACCTCGCCGCGATGCGCGACGCGATGGCGGAGATGGGCGGAGACCCCGCGAAGATCAACCCGTTGGCGCCCGCGGAGCTCGTGATCGACCACTCGGTCCAGGTCGACGCGTTCGGCACCAGGGACGCCTTCCGCTTCAACGCCGAGCGCGAGTTCGAGCGCAACCAGGAGCGCTACGCGTTCCTGCGCTGGGGCCAGGGGGCGTTCGACGACTTCGCGGTGGTGCCGCCGGACACCGGCATCGTTCACCAGGTCAACCTCGAGTACCTCGCGCGCGTCGTGTTCCCCCGCGAGCGCGCGGACGGGCTGCCCCAGGCGTACCCCGACACGCTCGTCGGCACCGACTCGCACACGACGATGGTCAACGGGCTCGGCGTGCTCGGCTGGGGCGTCGGCGGGATCGAGGCCGAGGCGGCGATGCTCGGCCAGCCGATGTCGATGCTGATCCCGCAGGTGCTCGGCGTCCAGCTCCACGGCGAGCTGCCGGAGGGAGCGACCGCGACCGACCTCGTGCTGACGGTGACCGAGCTGCTTCGCAGCCGTGGCGTCGTCGGCATGTTCGTCGAGTTCTTCGGCGCCGGCGTCGGCGCACTGCCGATCGCCGACCGCGCGACGATCGGCAACATGTCGCCGGAGTTCGGGTCGACCTGTGCGATCTTCCCGATCGACGCCGAGACGCTCCGCTACCTCGAGCTGTCCGGCCGCCCGGCCGAGCAGATCGAGCTGGTCGAGGCGTACGCGCGCGAGCAGGGCCTGTGGCACGACGACGACGCCGAGCAGCCGACCTACAGCGACACGATCGAGCTCGACCTCGCCACCGTCGAACCGAGCCTCGCGGGGCCGAAGCGCCCGCAGGACCGCGTCTCCCTGCGCGAGGCCCAGCAGGCGTTCCGCGAGTCGCTGAAGGCGTACGTCCCCGACGACGGCGAGCAGCCCGACGCCCAGGACGAGGCCGTCGCCGAGTCCTACCCGGCATCCGACCCGCCCGCGAACGAGCCCGGGCACGCGGCCCCGCTCGGTGCGACGCCGCCGCAGCTGCCCGCGCCCGGCACGGCGACGCTGCCGCGCAATGGCACCGCGCGGCGCGTCGAGCTCGACGGGGAGAGCTTCGAGCTCGATCACGGCGACGTCGTGATCGCGGCGATCACGAGCTGCACGAACACCTCGAACCCGTCGGTGATGATCGGCGCAGGGATCCTCGCCCGCAACGCCGTCGCGCGCGGCCTGCGCTCGAAGCCATGGGTCAAGACCTCGCTCGCGCCCGGCTCGAAGGTCGTGACCGAATACCTCGACAAGGCCGGCCTGACCGAGCCGCTCGAAGCCCTCGGCTTCAACCTCGTCGGCTACGGCTGCACGACGTGCATCGGCAACTCCGGCCCGCTGCCCGAGGAGATCTCCGCGGCCGTCGGGGAGGGCGACCTCGCCGTCGTCTCGGTGCTGTCGGGCAACCGCAACTTCGAGGGCCGGATCAACCCGGACGTGAAGATGAACTACCTCGCTTCGCCGCCGCTGTGCGTGGCCTACGCGCTCGCCGGCACGATGGACATCGACATCGTCGCCGACCCGATCGGGCAGGACGAGAGCGGCGAGGACGTCTACCTGCGCGACATCTGGCCGTCCGAGCGGGAGGTCGCCGACACGATCGGGGAGGCCGTCCGCGCCGACATGTTCCGCCGCAGCTACGGCGAGGTGTTCGAGGGCGACGAGCGCTGGAACGGGCTCGAGGTTCCCGAGGGCGAGCGCTTCGCCTGGGCCGAGGGGTCGACCTACGTGCAGCGCCCCCCGTACTTCGACGGCATGCCGGCCGAGCCGGAGGCGGTCTCCGACGTCAGCGACGCCCGCGTGCTGGCGCTGCTCGGCGACAGCGTCACGACCGACCACATCTCGCCCGCCGGCTCGATCAAGCGCGACGGGCCCGCCGGCATCTACCTGCAGGAGCAGGGCGTCGAGCCGCGCGACTTCAACTCCTACGGCTCGCGCCGCGGCAACCACGAGGTGATGATGCGCGGGACGTTCGCGAACATCCGCCTGCGCAACCTGATCGGCGGCGGCGAGAAGCTGCCCGAAGGCGGCTGGACCCGCTTCTTCGGCGACGACTCGTCCGAGCAGATGTCGATCTACGACGCGGCGATGCGCTACATCGCGGACGGCACCGAGCTCGTGGTGCTGGCCGGCAAGGAGTACGGCTCGGGATCCTCGCGCGACTGGGCGGCGAAGGGCACGAAGCTGCTTGGCGTCCGCGCGGTGATCGCCGAGAGCTTCGAGCGCATCCACCGCTCGAACCTCGTCGGCATGGGCGTGCTGCCGCTGCAGTTCCCCGAGGGGGAGAGCGCGGCCTCGCTCGGGCTGACCGGCGAGGAGACGATCTCGATCGAGGGGCTCGCCGACGGCCTCTCGGGAGACGGGCCACCGCCTCGCCAGGTGCGCGTGGCCGTCACGCGCAAGGACGGGGAGTCGTTCGGCTTCGACGCCCGGGTGCGGATCGACACGCCGCGCGAGGCCGACTACTTCCGCCACGGCGGGATCCTGCAGTACGTGCTGCGCGGGCTGCTCGCACGATGAGCCCCCAGGCCAGGCGCGCCGGCGCGGCGAAAAAAGCTAGAGCGCGCGCTGCTGCGGAGGTGCCGCCGGTGCTGCGCGGCCTGATCGAGGCGCGCGGACCGTCGGGCTACGAGTCCGCGCCCGCCGCGGTGTGGCGCGAGGCCGCCGCGCCGTTCGCCGAGGTCAGCACCGACGCGGTCGGGACGCCGCTCGCGCTCGTGCCGCGGCGACTGGGCTCGCGCGGCGACGTCAGGCGGCTGCTCGTGATGGGCCACATCGACGAGATCGGGCTCGTCATCACGCACATCGACGACGACGGGTTCCTGTGGTTCGGCGAAGTCGGCGGCTGGGATGCCCAGGTGCTCGTCGGCCAGCGCGTCGTGCTCGACACCCGCGGCGGGCCGGTCAAAGGCGTCGTCGGCAAGAAGCCGATCCACCTGCTGCGCGGCGACGACCGCAACAAGGTCGCCGAGGTCCGCCAGATGCACATCGACATCGGCGCGCGCGACGGCGATCAGGCGCGGGGGATGGTGCGGATCGGCGATGTCGCCGTGATCGACGCCGACCCGATCGAGCTGCCCAACGGGCGGCTCGTCCTCGCGTGCGCTCGACAACCGGCTCGGGTCCTACGTCGCGTACGAGGCGGCGCGGCTCGTCGCCGAGGCCGGCGGGGCGGCGTGGGAGCTCGCGGCCGTCGCCGCGGCCCAGGAGGAGACGACCTTCGGCGGGTCGCGGACGAGCGCGTTCTCGCTCGAGCCCGACGCCGCGATCGTGCTCGACGTGACGCATGCGACCGACGCGCCGGGGATCGAGGTCAAGGGGCTCGGCAAGCACCCGCTCGGCTCGGGCGCGGTGATCGGCCGCGGCTCGATCCTGAACCCGGCCCTGTTCGAGCTGCTGCACGACGCCGCGGAGGCGGAGAAGATCCCGTTCACGCTCGAGGCGAGCGGCCGCGCCACCGGCACCGACGCAGACGCCGTCCACCTCAGCCGCGGCGGGGTGCCGACGGGGCTCGTGTCGATCCCGGTGCGCTACATGCACTCACCGGTCGAAGTCGTCGAGCTGGCCGACGTCGAGGCGTGCGCGCGGCTCGTCGCGGCGTTCGCGCTGCGGCTCAAGGCCGGCACGTCGTTCGCGCGCTAGACCGCTTCGAGCTCGGTGCCAGGCGAGATCTTGTACGCCTCGCCGGCGCAGCCGCCGACGGCGAGCATCCGCAGGCCGTCCGGGCCCGAGTGGACCTTGCGCCGCGTGTCCGGCCCGACGCGCACGACCGTCTCGGCGTCGAGCTCGACGCGCTCCCCTTCGACGTCCATCCAGCCCGATCCCGCCAACACCGCGAACAGCTCTTCCTGGCCGCTCTCGGCGTGGTCGTGCTCGGGGTAGTCGCCGAAGTCCGGCGGCAGCTGGATCACCTGGACTCCGAACGCCGAGATCCCGAGCTCGGCGCGGACCTTCACGAAGCCGCCGCCGAAACCCGCCTGCATCTCGCTGATCCGCTTTGCCTGGTAGTCGGGCATCTGCGTCAGGACTCTAACCGAATCAGCGCGGCGGCATCAGGATCGCGAGCTGACGCGATTGGGCGAGCACCGTCCCGTCCGCGGCCCAGATCACGCCGTCCTCCTCGAAGAATCCCTCCTGGATCAGCTTCGAGGAGACCTCCGCGTAGACGAGCTCGCCGGGCTCCTCGCCCGGACGTGGCAGCGTCGCGCGGAAGTGGACCGTGAGGTCGATCGTCGGCGCCGCGGCGGGTTCGCCGGTCGCCATGAACGGGGAGGGGATCAGCCCGTCGCTGAAGAACGCGAGCGCGAGCGCGATCGAGCGGCCGGGGCTCGACCAGCCCCACCCAGGCGCCGACCCGCATCGGGCGCCGCTCGCCGCTCAGCGGCGTGCCCTCGGTCCGCGGCTGCAGCAGCATGTGCCGCGTGAACTGGGGGCCGCCGTGTTCGAACGCGCGGCTCGGCTCGCGGTCGGGGGTCGGCGCCTCGACGTCGGGCAGCGGCAGGTCGTCGATCTCGGGGCCGGTCCACGGGACCGAGAAGGCCGACAGCACGAGTGCGACCAGCCGCCCCTCCTGCTCCATCCGCGCCGACAGCGTGCTCAGCGAGCGCCCCGCGCGCTCGACCCTCGTGTGGATCTCCACGGGCCCGGGCTCCGGCGCCGAGGCGTAGTGGACGGTCAGCGAGCGCGGAGCGCGGCCGGGCTCGTCGACCGTCTCGGTCAGCGCCCGCAGCAGCATCGCCGCGAGGTAGCCCCCGTGCGGCCCGCGACCGGCGCGCCAGCCCTCGGCGACGGTCGCGTCGAACAGCTCCTCGCCCGGCGCGATGCCGGCGTACTCGCGTCTGCGCACGGCGGTGTCTCGCTCGAACGGGCCGGGCCCGCCCGCCGCCGCGTCAGCCACGCACGAGCCGCTTGTACGTGATGCGGTGCGGCCGGTCTGCGGCCGCACCGAGCACCTCGCGGCGGTGCTCCTCGTAGGCCTCGAAGTTGCCCTCGAACCACGTCACCTGAGAGTCGCCCTCGAACGCCAGCACGTGCGTGGCGATGCGGTCGAGGAACCAGCGATCGTGGGAGATCACGACGGCGCAGCCGGGGAATTCGAGCAGCGCGTTCTCGAGCGCGCGCAGCGTGTCGACGTCGAGGTCGTTCGTGGGCTCGTCGAGCAGCAGCAGGTTGCCGCCGCTGCGGAGCAGCTTCGCGAGGTGGACGCGGTTGCGCTCCCCGCCGGAGAGGTTGCCGATCTTCGCCTGCTGGTCCGAGCCGCGGAAGTTGAAGCCGGCGGTGTACTGGCGCGAGTTGACCTCGCGGTCGCCGACCTTGATGTGCTCGTAGCCCTCCGAGATCTCCTCCCAGACGGTCTTGTTGGCGTCGAGCGCGTCGCGCGACTGGTCGACGTATGCGAGCTCGACCGTCTCGCCGAGCTCGATGGTGCCCGAGTCCGGCGCTTCCTCGCCGGTGATCATCCGGAACAGCGTCGTCTTCCCCGCGCCGTTGGCGCCGATCACGCCGACGAGGCCCGCGCGCGGCAGGTCGAACGACAGCGACTCGATCAGCAGCCGGTCGCCGAAGCCCTTGGCGATGTCGTTCGCTGTCAGGACCTTCTCGCCGAGCCGCGGCCCGGGCGGGATGTGGATCTGAACCTCGTCGAGCTTGACGTTGCGCTCCTCCGCGACGAGCTCCTCGTAGCGGGCGAGGCGCGCCTTGGACTTCGTGCGGCGACCCTTCGGGTTGGTCCGGACCCACTCGAGCTCGGCGGCGATCGTGCGCTCGCGCGCCTTGTCGCTGCGTTCTTCCTGGGCGAGGCGCAGCTGCTTCTGCTCGAGCCAGCTCGAGTAGTTGCCTTCGTAGGGGATCCCGCGACCACGATCGAGCTCGAGGATCCAGCCGGCGACGTTGTCGAGGAAGTAGCGGTCGTGGGTGACCGCGACGATCGTGCCCTTGTACTCGGCGAGGTGCTGCTCGAGCCAGGCGACGGACTCGGCGTCGAGATGGTTCGTGGGCTCGTCGAGCAGCAGCAGGTCGGGCGCGCGCAGCAGCAGGCGGCACAGCGCGACGCGGCGGCGCTCGCCGCCGGAGAGCTTGCTCACGTCGGCGTCGGCGGGCGGCAGGCGCAGCGCGTCCATCGCGTATTCGAGCTGCGTGTCGAGATTCCACGCGTCGGCGGCTTCGATCTTGGCCTGGATGCGGCCGAACTCCTCGGCGTTCTCCTCGGAGTAGTCGGCGGCGAGCTCGTTGAAGCGGTCGAGCAGCGCGCGGGTCTCCGCGACGCCGTCTTCGACGTTGCCCTTGACGTCCTTGCTCTCGTCGAGGTGCGGCTCCTGCTCGAGCATCCCGACGGTCGCTCCGGGCGCGAGCTGAGCCTCTCCCCGGTACTCCTCGTCGACCCCGGCCATGATCCGCAGCAGGGTCGACTTGCCGGCGCCGTTGTAGCCGAGCACGCCGATCTTCGCCCCCGGATAGAAGGCGAGCGTGAGGTTGTCGAGAACCGTCTTGTCCGGAGGGTGGACCTTCGACAGACGGTGCATCGTGAAGATGTACTGAGAGGACACCGGCACGCAGGATAGGAGGTCAGGTCTGTCGCTAACGTTGTCGAGTCGTGCCCACGACGATCCTCGACATCGAGCAGCACCTTCTCCTGCTGGAGCTGGAGGCGCCGTTCGACAAGCGCGACGTGCAGCTCGCCCGCCGGCGGATGGCCAAGCGCTGGCATCCGGACATCGCTCCCGCGGGGCGCCAGTTCGAGCACGAGCGCCACCTCAAGGCGATCAACGAGGCGGCGGACCAGCTCGAGCGGATCGCCGAAGGCACCCGCGGGGGGAAAGTCTCGAAAAACGCGGTCCGCGCGAGCGCCGCTGCCGCCCGGCGCGAGCGCGAAGAGGCGGGCCGGCGCGCCTACGAGGCCGAGCAGCGCGCACGCGAGGCCGCGAAAGAGAAAGCCGAACACGACCCGTTCGGAGCGCGCGTCCCGGATCACTCGGTCGTGCACCGCTACGCGCGCTGCGTCTCCTACCCCGAGTGGGGGGTGGGGACGGTGGCGGGCATCTACTTCTCCAACGAGGAGAACGCCGGCGAAGAGGTCCAGCAATGGGCCCGCGTAAAGTTCGCGCACGGGATCCGCACGGTCCCGGCGGGCAGCCTCAAATTCGTCGACTTCTCCAAGCCCGATCCCGCCGAGGAGCGCGTCGAGCGGTTCCTCGTCGCCGCGCAACGTGCGATGGCCGAAGGCGAGTACGACCTGGCCGCGCAGCGGCTGATCTACGCCCGCGACGCGGACCCGCGGAACGTCGCGGTGCTGCGGTTGATGACGCTCGCCTTCTGGCAGGGCGGCAAGCTCGAGGCGGCGGCGCGCGCGGTGCGCGACTGGGCGCGGGTCGACGGCGCGAAGCCGGCGCCGCACCGCTTCGCCGCGCGGATCTACGAAGACATCGGCGCCGTCGACCTCGCCGAGGAGGCGGCCGACCGGGCGACCCAGCGCGGGCCGGCCGACGCCGGGGCCTGGGAGCGGCTCGGGCGCCTGCGGCTGACGTTGATGGACCGCGAGGGGGCTCTGCAGGCGCTGCGCCGTGCCAGCGCGCTCGGTGCCGGCGGCGAGGTTCCGGGGCTGATCGCGCAGGCGCTCGCGCTCGAACCGCGCCCGGTCTCGCAGCGGGTCTGACGCGCGCTCAGAGGATGTTCACGGCGCGCGAGACGATCAGGCCGATCGTGATCAGCGAGACCATCGCCTGCCCTCCCATCACGCACTTCGCCATCGGGCTGAGCGGCATCGTGTCGGTCGGCGAGAAGGCCATCGCGTTCGTCAGCGACACGTAGAGGTAGTCGAGGAACCGCGGCCTCCAGTCCTTCGGCTCGATCGTGTCGTCGGCCATCTGCGGGAACAGGAAGTCGGGGCGCTCGTCGTGCCCCGCTGCGCGCTTGCCGGGGCCGCCGCGGTCGAGCTCCCAGTACCAGAGGCCGAACAGCAGGAAGTTCGTCAGCCAGATCACGACCCCCGAGATCAGGAGCTTGTGCCCGTCCGTGACGCTGTTGTGCAGGAGATGTTTGCTGAGCAGCACCAGCGAGTAGGTGTTGGCGGCCGTGACGAGCGCGACCATCGCCAGCGCGACGCGGCGGCGCCGGGGGTGCTCGAACTCGAGCTCGCGGGGGGTCGCGAAGAACATCCCCAGCAGCAGCAACGCCTCGAGCCCCGGCATCAGCCAGCTCGGGCCGATCGTCAGGCGTTCGTCGAGCGAGAACTGGAGCGCGATCGCCGCCAGCACGGTCAGCTGCGCCGGCCAGAACGGCTCGGTGCTGCCCGGCGGCGGATAGGGGCGCCGGCCCTGGGCGAGCGGCGGCGCAGGGGACTGGGCATCGGCCACGGCAGCAGAGCGTATGAGGCGCGCCGGAGGGCTCCGCGACCGCGATCGCGCCCGGCTGCGGGCACGAGCGCTAGCCTCCATTCTCGATGGGCATCGAGAACCCCGTCCACCTGCTGTTCATCGCGGCCGTCGCGCTGGTCGTGCTGGGGCCGCGCCGGCTGCCGGACCTGGCGAAAGCGCTCGGGCACGGCATCCGCGAGTTCCGCGAAGCCATCAACACCGGGGAAAGCGACGAGCCGGAGGCGCCTGCCGCAGCCGCCACCGCTCAGGGTCCGCCGCCGGCGGCGGGTCCCGCCGAGCCGGTCGACGGCCAGGCGGCCACGGCGCAGGCGCCCGAGCCTGCAGCGGCCGGTGAGCCGCTCGCCGGTCAGGCGGCGACAGCGCAGGCGCCGCCGCCCGACGCTGTCGTGGTTCCCTCCGAGGGCTCGGAGGAGGGGTAGCAGCGAGCCGGCGGTATCCGGCTTCGGTACGCCTTGCCCCCAGTCCCGAACGCCGTGCTCGTCGTCGTGGCGTTCGCCCGGCCCGAACCGGCGCCGGGGTTTGCCGGTGTCCTGAGGCGACACGCGCGGTCCGGACGACGCGCTAGGTTCGCGCGGTGCGCCTGATCGTCGCCCGCTGCAGCGTCGCCTACGCCGGCCGCCTTTCGACCGTCCTCCCCGAGGCCGTCAGGCTGCTGATGCTCGGGCCGGACGGGACGTTCATGGTGTGGGCGGACGGCGGCGGCGTCAAACCGCTCAACTGGATGACGCCGCCGACCGTGATCGAGGAGCAGCGCGACGCGGACGGCGCCCTGTGCGGCCTCGTCGTGCGCCGCAAGAAGGGCGAGGACCGACTCGAGATAGGTCTCTCGGAGATCCTCTCCGACGTCGAGCACGAGCTCGACGCGGAGCTGGGGCTCGAGAAGGAGGGGGTCGAGCGCGAACTGCAGGAGCTGCTCGCCGCCTCGCCGGATTGGTGCGGGGAGGGCCTGAGGCTGGTCCGCCGGGAGTGGCCGACCGACATCGGCCCCGTCGACCTGATGTGCCGGGATTTCGAGGACGAGTGGATCGCGGTCGAGATCAAGCGCATCGGCACGATCGACGCGGTCGAGCAGCTCGCCCGCTATCTCGAGCGGATCAGGCTCGACCCGGCGATGGGCGCCTGCCGCGGCGTGCTCGCGGCACAGACGATCAAGCCGCAGGCCGCCGTGCTCGCGGAGGCGCGGGGGATCGGCTGCGTCGAGGTCGACATCGCGGTGCTGCGCGGCGAACGCGAGCCCGAGCTGACCCTGTTCGCGGCCTGAGCGTTCGCGCCGGCGATCGCGGCCGCGGGTAGGCTCCCCCGGCAAGCGATGAGCAAGGAGCCGCGATGACCGCCGATGCAGACGCCCCCGAGCAGCCCGCCGTCCTCACCGAGCGCCGGGGCAACGTGCTGCTGATCACGCTCAACCGCCCGCAGGTGCGCAACGCGGTCAACGCGGCGCTGGCCGAGGGCGTCGCCGGCGCGCTCGACGAGCTCGACGCGGACGCAGGCCTGTCCGTCGGCGTGCTGACCGGCACGGGCGGGTTCTTCTGCGCGGGCATGGACCTCGGCGCGTTCGTGAAGGGCGAGTCGCCGTACTTCGGCGACCGCGGCTTCGCCGGCATCACCAGGCGTGCCTCGGAGAAGCCGCTGATCGCGGCGATCGAGGGCTTCGCCGTCGCCGGCGGGCTCGAGATCGCCCTGTCCTGCGATCTGATCGTCGCCGCGAGGGGGGCGAAGATGGGCATCCCCGAGGCGAAGCGCTCGCTGGTAGCGGCGGGCGGGGCGCTGCTGCGGATGCCGCGGCGGATGCCGTACCACGTGGTGATGGAGCTGGCGCTGACCGGCGACCCGTTCCCGGCCGAGCGGTTCCACGAGCTCGGGCTCGTCAACCGCATCGCCGAGCCGGGCTCGGCCGTGGACGTCGCGCTCGAGCTGGCGGCGTCGCTCGCGAAGAACGGGCCGCTTTCCCTGATCGCGTCGAAGCGGATCCTTCAGGAGCAGTGGGACTGGTCGCAGCAGGAGATGTGGGAGCGCCAGGGCGAGATCGCCGGGCCGGTGATGACCTCAGAGGACGCCAGGGAGGGGGCGAGCGCGTTCAAGGAGAAGCGCGAGCCCGTGTGGCAGGGGAGATAGGGCGGCGCCACGCTCGTGCGGGCGCCGTCTACCGCCCGCGGCGCACGGGTAACATGCCGATGAGCTGTCGTGTTCCGGAATATCAAACGTAAATTTCGCGACGTTCCCAGCGATAGCCCCCTCGAGATCGGCGCACGTGGTCTGATCGTGATCGCGACGCGCGGCAAGGAGGGCCCGGGCGAGGTCCAGGTCGAGCTGAACGGCGGATCGACGACCTTCATCGCCTACTCCGAGGAGCCGCTCGCCGAGGGAACCCAGGTCGTCGTCTATGACACCTTCGGCGGGCGCAAGGTGAACGTCGAAAGAGTCGGCTAGGAGGCCCGATGTTCTTCTACCACGTGCCCGACCCGGATGAGGCGATGCTGATCGCCGGTGGGAAGGCGGGCAGCGACAACGCCCCGTTCAAGGTCGTGACCGGGCGCGGAGCCTGGGTGATCCCGGGCCTGCGACACGTCAGCTTCATGAGCCTCTCGATGCAGGAGGCGGAAGTCACCGAGCAGTGCGTGACCGGGCAGGGGATCACGCTGCGCGTGCAGGCGGTGTGCGCCTTCAAGGTGGGTCCCGAGACGGACGCGATCGTCAACGCCGCCCAGCGGTTCCTCTCCGATCAGGACTCGATGGCGACCCTCACCGGGAGGATCTTCGCGGGCCACCTGCGCTCGATCATCGGGGCGATGACGGTCGAGGAAATCATCACCCAGCGCCAGGCGCTCGCCTCGCAGGTGCTCGAAGCCTCGAAGCAGGAGATGGGCAAGCTGGGGCTGCTGGTCGACTCCTTCCAGATCTCCTCCGTCGACGACATGGGGTCCGGCTACATCGCGGCGATGGCCGCGCCGCACAACGCGGCGATCCAGCGGGCGGCCAACATCGCCCAGGCCGAAGCGGACCAGGAATCCGCGAAGGCGCAGCAGGAGTCGCAGCGCAAACAGGCGGAATACCAGCGCGACACCCAGGTGCTGCGGGCGAGGACGAAGGCCGAAGAAACAAAGGCCGAAGCGGAAGCCGCGCAGGCGGGCCCGCTCGCCGAATCGAAGGCCCAGAAAGCGGTCACCGCGTCGCAGACCGAGCTCGCTCAGAGCAAGGCGCGGCTGCGTCAGCAGCAGCTTCAATCGGAGGTCGTCAAGCCGGCGGAAGCACAGGCGGAGAAGACGAAGATCGAAGCGCAGGCCGACAGCGACGCCACGCGGGTTCGCGCCGAAGCCGCGGCGTCGAACGACCGCGTGTCGCTCGACATGCGCTTGATCGAACAGCTGCCGGAGATCGTCGAGCGCGCCGCGAAGGGCCTTGCCAACGCGAACATCACGATGCTCGACGGCGCCGACGGCCTCGCGCACGTGACGGCGAGCCTGATCTCGCAGAGCCGGGCGCTGTTCGACGCGGCACGTCGGTCGAGCTTCGAGCAGGCGCCGGGTGCAGCGGAGCACAACGGCGGCGCGCCGGCGGTCGAGGCGCCCGCGGCGGCGGACGGCGCGGCGGACGACGGCGCGGTGCCCCCGACGACGTCCGGGGCCACGGACTCGACGGGCGGCTGAGAGCCGATCGCCCTGTCAGGGGTCGGTCGGGCGGGTCTTTCCCGCCGCGGCCGGCGAGGAGCGCGCAGCGTGCCCGGTCGGAGCGCCGGCGGCGCCTCGCCTTCGTGCCGGAGCGGCCCGGGGACCGGCCGCTCGGCGGCGCTACCGCCCCCGCCGCTTACGCCGCCGCTGCGCGAACACAGCGAACAGCCTTCGCAGCAGCGCTCCCATCAGCGCTCGCCCGGCTGCTTGCGCGGGTACTGCGAGATCGGCTGGCGCAGGTCGATCGCGGTCGTGACGATCCGGCTCTGTTCTGTCGCGTGGGCGGCGGGGTAGCCCTCACCCGGGCTCGCCCGCTCCGGGCGCCCGATGTATCCGAAGTGGATCTCCGACGGCATGATCTGCATCAGCCGCGGGAACATGTGCGCGCGGGCCCCCATGTTCCGCGGCTCCTCCTGCACCCACAGGACCTCGCGCAGGTTCGGGTAGCGCTTCATCACCTCGAGCAGCTGGCCTTCGGGGAAGGGGTAGAGGAGCTCGACGCGGGCGACCGCGAGGCCCGCGTGCGAGGGGCGGTCGGGATGGCCGACGAGGTCGTAGTAGATCTTGCCGGTGCACAAAACGAGCCGCGTGACCTGAGAGTCGTCGACTCCGGGCTCGGCCAGCACCGGATGGAAGCGGGTGCCCTCGCCCATCTCCGCGACCGAGCTCGCGGCCTGCGGCAGCCGCAGCAGCGACTTCGGTGTCATCACGATCAGCGGGCGCTGCTTGGCGATCCGCGCCTGCCGGCGGATCAGGTGGAAGTACTGCGCCGGAGTCGTCGGGCTCGCCACCCGGATGTTGCCCTCGGCGGCGAGCGCGAGGAACCGCTCGAGCCGCGCCGAGGAGTGCTCGGGGCCCGAGCCCTCGTAGCCGTGGGGGAGCAGCAGCGTCAGCCGCGACGTCTGGCCCCACTTCGCGAGCCCCGAGACGATGAACTGGTCGACGATCACCTGCGCGCCGTTGACGAAGTCGCCGAACTGCGCCTCCCACAGCACCAGCGTCTCCGGAGCCTCCTGGCTGTAGCCGTACTCGAAGCCCATGCAGGCGAGCTCGGACAGCGGGCTGTTGTGCAGCTCGAGCGGCGCGGCCGCATCGGGGAGGCTCTGGATCGGGCACACCGTCTGCCCGGTCTTCGCGTCGTGGAGCACCATGTGTCGCTGGCTGAAGGTGCCGCGCTCGGTGTCCTGGCCGGTCAGCCGCAGCGGCGTGCCCTCGGTCAGCAGCGACGCGAACGCCAGCGCCTCGGCGTGCGCCCAGTCGACCTCGTGTCCGCCCGAGGCGAGCGCCTCGCGGCGGCGCTCGAGCTGTTTGACGAGCTTCGGGTGGACGGTGAAGCCCTCCGGCACGCGCAGCAGCTGCTCGCCGAGCTCGCGCAGCCGCTCGGCCGGCACGGCGGTGTCGACGTCCGGGCTCGGGGAGCGGTCGAGCTGGTACTCGCCGGTCGAGTGCTCGCCACCCTGCTCAGCGACCTCGGCGATCTTCGACTTCAGGCGCTGGTGAAGCATCGTCAGGTTGTCCCAGACCTCCTGCGCCTGCTTCTCGACCTCCTCCTGCGTGACGACGCCGTCGGCTACGAGCCGTTCGCCCCACAGCTCCGTGACCCGCTTCTTGTTCTTGATCCGCGCGTAGACCTCGGGCTGGGTGTAGGCCGGCTCGTCCGACTCGTTGTGCCCGAAGCGGCGGTAGCCGATCAGGTCGATCAGCACGTCGTGGCCGAACTCCTGGCGGAACGCGTACGCGAGGCGCACCGCGCTCATGCAGGCCGGCACGTCGTCGGCGTTGACGTGGATGATCGGCACGTCGAACCCCTTGGCGAGGTCCGACGCCCAGCGCGTCGAGCGCGCGTCGTCCGGGTCGGTCGTGAACCCGACCTGGTTGTTCATGATGATGTGGACGGTGCCGCCGACCTTGTAGCCGTCGAGGCCCTGCAGGTTCAGCGTCTCCGGCACCACGCCCTGGCTGGGGAACGAGGCGTCGCCGTGGATCACGATCGGCATCGCCGCGTTCGTGTCCTGGTGGGCGTGCGGTCCGCGCCGCGAGGTCTGGGCTGCGCGCGTCGCGCCCTCGACCACCGCCGAGACGAACTCGAGGTGGCTCGGGTTCGACTCGAGGTTGACGCGGATCGAGCCGCCGTCCGGCAGCTGGTAGGTGCCCTGCGAGCCGTGGTGGTACTTGACGTCGCCGGTCCCGCCCTGCGGGATCGTCGTCACCACCTCGAGCGTCGAGGCGCCCTCGAACTCCGCGAAGATCGTGTCGTAGGAGCGGCCGAGGTTGTGGGCGAGGACGTTCAGCCGGCCGCGGTGGGCCATCCCGACGACGACCTCCTGCCCGCCGTGCGCGGCGCACAGCTGGATCAGCTCGTCGAGCATCGGCACCGTGATGTCGAGACCCTCGATCGAGAACTGGTGCTGGCCGAGGTAGGCCTTGTGCATGAAGCGCTCGAGCGCGTCGACCTCGACCAGGCGCTTGAGCAGCCAGCGGCGCTCGTCGTTGGTGAGGTCGTGACGGAAGGTGCCGGACTCGATCTGCTCGCGCAGCCAGACGCGCTGGCGGTGGGAGGCGATGTGCTCGATCTCGTAGGCGATCGTCCCGCAGTACGTCTCGCGCAGGTGCGGCAGGGCGTCGGCGAGCGTCGCGCCGGGCACGTACATCTCGAACAGCCCCGCCGGGATCCGCGCCTGCAGCTCGGGGGTCAGCCCGAGCGCCTCCGGGTCGAGGCCGGGGTCGCCCTCCGGCTCGGAGCCGAGCGGGTCGAGCCGCGCCGCGAGGTGCCCGTGGCTGCGGACCCGGTGGACGTAGGTCGTCGCCGCGCGGACCGCGCGCAGCATCTCCTCGCTCGCTTCGGCCGAGCCCTGCGCCGGAGCCTGCTCCTGCGCACGAGCAGCCGCCGCGGCGGGCGCGGGCGGGGCGGGCGGCGCCCCGAGCTCGACGCCGAGCGACGAGAAGACCGACTCGTAGAAATCGTGCTCGCCCTGCAGGTGCTCCTCGACGATCGCGAGGAAGCGGCCCGACTCGGCCCCCTGGATGATCCGGTGGTCATAGGTCGAGGTCATCGTCATGACCTTCTCCGCGCCGATCATCGCGCCGATCCGGCCGAGCCCGACGGGGTAGTCGATCGAGCCGGTTGCGACGATCGTCCCCTGGCCCGTCATCAGCCGCGGCACCGAGGCGATCGTGCCGATCCCGCCGGGGTTCGTCAGCGTGACGTTCCCGCCCGTGAGGTCGTCCGGCTGGAGCGAGTTCGTGCGCGCCTTCTCGACGAGCGCGTCGTACGCGTCGAGGAACTCGGCGAAGCTCATCCGCCCGGCGTCGCGGATCACCGGCACCATCAGGGTCCGCGAGCCGTCCTTCTTCTCGACGTCCACGGCGAGACCGAGGTTGACCTGGCCGTCCTCGACGCGGTGAGGCTTGCCGTCGACCTCCTCGAAGTGGTTCGCCATCACCGGCATCTGCGTCGCGGCCTTCGCGATCGCGTAGGCGATCAGGTGCGTGAAGGAGACCTTGCGCGGCCCCGCCTTGAGCTCGCGGCGGCGCCCGTCCAGCGCCGTGACGGTGATGGTGCGGAAGCTCGTCGCGGTCGGGATCGAGCGCGACTGGTCCATGTAGCGCGCGAGCATCGCGGCGCTGCCCTTCAGCAGCTTCGACTCACCCTGGGCGGGAGCCGCTGCCGGCGCCCCGTTCGCGGAGCCGTTCGTGCGCGCCGCGCCGAGCACGTCGGACTTCGTGATGCGGCCGTCGCGGCCGCTGCCGGCGACGTTGCCGAGGTCGACGCCCTCGACCGCTGCGGCGCGTGCCGCGACCGGTGAGACGCGAGCGCCGTCGGGGACGCTCGCGGCGCCGGCCGTCGCGGGCGGAGCCTCCGCGCTGCCGGCGGGCGGCGGCGCTCCGGCGCCGGCGGCGATCCGCGCGATCACCTGGCCGACCGTGACCGTGTCGCCCTCGGCGACGAGGATCTCGGTGACGGTCCCGGTCGCCGGGGAGGGAAGCTCGAGGTCGACCTTGTCGGTCGAGATCTCGACGATCGTGTCGTCCGCTTTGATCTCGTCCCCGACCTCGACGTGCCATTCGAGGATCGTGCCCTCGCTCACCGACTCGCCGGCGGCCGGGGTGAGGACGTCGACGACCCCGGTGGATTGGGCGGGGGCCTCGGCGGATCGTGCGGAGGCCTCGGCGGCTTGTGCGGGGGTCTCCGCGGCTTGGGCGGGGGCCTCGGCGGCTTGGGCGGGGGCCTCGGCGCCGTTGCCGGTTGCGGCGCTGTCGCCATCCTCCGGAGCTCCCCGGCCGTTCGGGTCCCCGGCCGGTGGCGCGGCCCCGCCGACGGCGATCCGCGCGATCACCTGGCCGACCGTGACGGTGTCACCTTCCTCGACGAGCAGCTCGGTGACCGTGCCCGTAGCGGGGGAGGGAAGCTCGACGTCGACCTTGTCGGTCGAGATCTCGACGATCGTGTCGTCCTGCTTTATCGGGTCCCCGACCTTGACGTGCCATTCGAGGATCGTGCCCTCGGTAACCGACTCGCCCGCCGCCGGGGTCACGACGTCCACGATCTGCTGGGTCGTCGTGTCGGTGGCCATCGACCCATCACTCTAGCGTCCCGGCGAGCCTCGGGAGCGCCTGCCGCGGGGCCTGGGCGGGGCCTCGCCGGGACGTTCAGGAAGCGCTGGTGCGGACGCCGTCCGCGGCCCGCTGCCGCCGGCTCTCGCGCACGAACTCGAAGCTTCCGAAGAACGGCCCGATCCCTCCGAGCACGACCACGGCCACGGCCAGTTTCAGCGAGACCACACGAAGCCGCGCGGCGGCCAGGCAGATCAGCGACATCGTGATCCACATCAGCCCGTGGGTGAGGCCGAGGATGAACGTCTCCGGCTGCGGGCCGCCCGCTGCGAACGCGCAGATCAGCAGCGCCAGGTACACGCACGAGTGCACGAACGACGCCGCCCGCAGCCGCGCGAACGTCAGCGGGCCGGCCGCCCGGCTCACATCGTCAGCCAGCGGGCCAGGCGCGGCAGCGCCTCGCCGGCCTCTGCGGGCCAGGCGTCGATCTCGGCGGGCCACCAGGCGTGCTCGTCGTGCTCCTCGTCCGGTTGAACAGCGTCCTCGTCGCCCTCGGCCAGCCATGCCTGGCCGACGAACATCACGAGCTTGTGGGGGAGGCACAGCAGCGCCTCGCCCCGGACCCGCTCCGGGGCGACGGACCACTCCTCGCGCAGCTCTCGCACGAGCGTGTCGGCGGGGCTCTCGCCGAGGTCGACGGCGCCGCCGGCGCCCAGCGCCCAGCGCCCCGCCCAGGACGAGACCCACGGCGCGCGGCGCCCCGCCAGCCAGCGGCCGTCGGCAGCGCGCGTCACGCAGATCGCCGCCATCGAGCGGGACGCATCGCCTGCGACCAGCCGCAGCGCCCATCGCAGCGGCTGCATCTCGATCTCCAGCTCGCCGCCGTCCTGGCGGAAGCCGACGAGCCGCGCGGCGACGCCGTCGTGGCTGGGCGAGCCGCGATCCTGAAGGGCGAGGATCGCCGCGTCCGCGGCCTCGCTCAGCTCCGCCGGCGGCAGGTACTGGTCCTCGAGCCAGCGGGCGCGGATCTGGTCGAGATCCCACGGCCCGCGGGCCAGGACCTCGGGCGGCAGGCTGCTCTGCTCGGAGCTGTCGGCCATCCCCGGGGAGGCTATTGGACCGCCGCCATCCCGGCCCCGCCCAGCGCGCGCCCGTAGACTCGCGCCCGTGACGCGCCGGCTCAAGCACTGGGGGTGGGGTTACGAGGACCAGCAGCCGACGCTCGATCAGGCTCGGGCCGCCGCGCCCGTGCTGGCCGAGCGGCTCGGCGTCGAGCCTCGCGAGATCGAGGAGCCCGTGCCGCTCGAGCGCGCCGAGATCCCGCAGCCCCGCGTCCCGGTGCCGGCGGAGCTCGCGGCGATCTGCTCCGCCGAGGCCCACGAGCGGGCCTCGCACGCGCTCGGCAAGTCCTACGTCGACATCGTCACCGGGTTCCGTGGCCGCTTCGATCGGGCCCCCGATTTCGTCGCGCGACCACGCGACGAGAGCGACGTCGAGACGGTGCTCGAGTGGTGCGCCGCGCAGGGCGTCGCGGCGATCCCCTACGGCGGCGGCACCTCGGTCGTCGGCGGCGTCACTCCCGAGCCCGCGCCCGGCCACCGGGGGGCGATCTCGATCGACCTCGCGGGGCTCGGGGGAGTCCTGGAGATCGACGAGGTCTCGCGCGCGGCCCGCATCGGCGGCGGTGCGCGCGGCCCCGCGCTCGAGGAGGGCCTCGCATCCGCCGGGATGACGCTGCGTCACTTCCCCCAGTCGTTCGAGTACTCGACGCTCGGAGGCTGGATCGCGACCCGCGCGGGCGGTCACTTCGCGACCGTCCGGACGCACATCGAGGACTTCGTCGAGTCGGCGCGGGCGATCACGCCCGCCGGCACCTGGGAGTCCCGCCGGCTCCCCGGGTCGGGCGCGGGACCGAGCCCCGACCGCCTGCTCGCGGGGTCGGAGGGGATCCTCGGCGTGATCACCTCGGCCTGGGTGCGCGTGCAGCCGCGCCCGCTGCACCGGCTCTCGGCGGGGGTCCGTTTCGAGACGTTCGCGCGCGGCGCGGAATGCGTGCGCGAGCTCTCGCAGTCCGGGCTCAACCCCTCGAACTGCCGCCTGCTCGACGCAGGCGAGGCGGGCCTCACGCTCGCCGGTGACGGCAACCACGCGCTGCTCGTGCTCGGCTTCGAGTCGACCGACCACCCGGTCGACGAGGCGATGGCGCGGGCACAGGCGATCTGTGCCGAATACGCCGGCACGGTCGCCCCGCGGCGGGAGGGGGGCGGCGACGCGGTGGAGTCCTGGCGCGGCGCGTTCATCGGCGCCCCGTACCTGCGCGACCTGCTCGTCGCGATGGGGGTGCTCAGCGAGACGTTCGAGACGGCGATCACCTGGGATCGCTTCCCGGCGTTCCATGCGCGCGTGATGGAGGCCGCCCGCGAGGCGGTGCGGGAGGTCTGTGGACCGGGCGGGCGCGTGTTCTGCCGCTTCACGCACGTGTATCCCGACGGCCCGGCGCCCTACTTCACGGTGATCGCGCCGGCGCGCCGTGGCGAGGAGGTCGACCAGTGGGGCGCGATCAAGCGCGCCGTGTCCGACGTGCTGATCGAGCAGGGCGGGACGATCACCCACCACCACGCGGTCGGCCGCGATCACCGGCCCTGGTACGAACGGCAGCGGCCCGATCTGTTCGCCTCGGCGCTTCGGGGCGCGAAGCGCGCGGTCGACCCGGCGGGGATCATGAACCCGGGTGTGCTGCTGGAGCCGGCGCCGTGAGGATCGGGGTGCTGGGGCCGGGGGGTGTCGGCGGCCTGCTCGCGGGGGCGCTCGACCGCGCCGGACACGACGTCGTGGTCGTCGCCCGCCCGGAGACGGCCGCGATCGTCGCCGCCGAGGGCATCCGGATCGACAGCGTCCGGTTCGGTCGGTTCGTGGTCAGACCGCGGGCGACGGATCGGCTCACCGAGCCCGTCGACGCTCTGATCGTCGCCACGAAGGCGGCAGGACTCGAGCCCGCGCTCGAGCGGCTCGAGGTCGAGCCGCCCGTCGTGCTGCCGCTGCTGAACGGGCTCGACCACCTCGCGGTGATGCGCCGCCGCTTGCCCTCCGACTCGGTGCTCGCCGGCTCGATCAGGGTCGAGGCGGATCGCCCGCGCCCCGCCGTCGTTATCCACACGAGCCCGTTCCTGCTGATCAACATGGCCAGCGCCGCGCCGGCGATGGCGGCGCCGATGGGCCGCCTCGCGGCGGCGCTCGAGGGAGCGGAGGTGCCCACGCGGATCCTCGACTCAGAGCCGCAGGTGATGTGGTCGAAGCTGGTGCGGCTCAACGCGCTCGCCTGCACGACGAGCGCCTACGACAAGCTGCTCGGCGAGATCCGCTCGACCCCCGCGCTGCGCGCGGACCTCGAAGGGTCGATGCGCGAGGCCTCGGCCGCGGGGCGCGCGGAGGGGGCCGAGGTCGACGCGGACACCGCGATCGAGGAGCTCGAGCGAGCGCACGCCACGCTCGGCAGCTCGATGCAGCGGGACATCGCCGCGGGCCGCGAGCCCGAGCTCGACGCGATCCCCGGCTCGGTGCTGCGCGCGGCGGCGCGCCACGGCATCGCCTGCCCGACGATCGAGAAGCTGGTCGAGATGATCGCGGTCCGCGCCGGGGTCGCCCCGCCCCGCGTCTGACGGGCGGTCGCCCCGGGCGACGGCAGCGTCTGCCACGCGCCCCCGACGCCGCTGCGACGCCCCGGCCTCAGCGGGTCGCCCCGCGCTGCGGGCACGGCGGCGCCGGCCCGAGCCGTCCGCGCGGTGCGGAGCGGGGCCCTGGGCTCGCGCTGCCGCGTCAGCCCGAGCCTTCGGGCCGCGCGGTGCGGAGCAGGGCCAGGAGCTCGACCGCGGGCCCGGCGAGGAACGCGTCGTCGCCAGGAGCGAGGCGCGTGTCGCGGCGCGGCGGGTGCTCGAGCGCACCGCTGGAGGCACGGCGGATCGCGACGACCCGGATGCGGGCGGGCAGCTCCAGCATCGAGGCGCCGTCGAGCCCGCCGCCGGCGGCGACCCGCAGCGACGCAAGGAGGAACGGGTGGTTGCCGACGAAGAACGTGAACAGCACCTCCATCCCGAGCGCCGCGCCGACGAACCACGGCGCCGCGATCGCCGACGTCGACCAGACGTGCCGGAACCCGAACGACTGCTCGAGGCGATGGCCCAGCTGGCGGTCGAAGACGCGCAGCACGACCGGCACGTCGCTCCAGCGCGCGCCGAGCCGCTCCCGCACCGCCAGGCCGGTCTCGATGTTCGTGAGGTCGTCGGAGGTGACGATCGCGACGCCTGCGGCCGACTGGAGCTTGACGGAGTCGAGCGTCTCGACGAGCGTCGCATCCCCGAGCACGACCGGCACCCCCATCGAGCGCGCGCGGGCGAGGTGGGCGCCGGCCCCGGCGCGGTCGATCACCACGACATGGGCGCCCTGCTCGAGCAGGCCCTCGAGCACCAGCATCCCGACCGCACCGAGCCCGACGAGCACGATGTGGCCGCGCATGCCGGGGATCCGCCCGCCGCCGAGCGACAGCGCGATGCGCCGGCTCACGAGCGCGTTCGTCAACAGCGCGAAGACCGTCGTCACCAGCGTCGTGCCGGCGACGATCAGGAAGATCCCGAACGCCTCCACCCACGCCGGCTGGTTGGAGAACGAGAAGTCTCCGAAGCCGACGGTGGCGACGGTCTCGACGGTGAAGTAGACCGCGTCCAGCATCGGCAGACGGGGATCTCCTGACGGGCGCCTGTAGCCGAAGTGCAGCAGCAGCGCCGAGAGCGTCAGAAGCAGCAGTCCCAGGACGAGCGTGATGCGCAACGGCCGGTCGAAGATCGAACGCGCGGTGCCGACCGCCCGAGCTTGGGCCGCGCGGAGCTGGGCGAGGCGGCCGTGCCGCGCCAGCGGGCCGCGGGGCAGCGGGATGCCGGCCGCCACGAGCTCAGCCGGAGTGCCGATCAGCGTCACCCGGTCGCGCGGCGACACCGGCTGGTCGCGGCCGGGGCAAGCGGTCAGGGCGCCGTCCGCGTCGGACAGCACCCCCACGGGGGCGAGGCTCCCGTACAGCTCACGCAGCGTCCCCTGCTCGGGCGCCGCGACCTCGACGGCGACGAACGAGGCGCCCGCGAGCGCCAGCGGTCGCGCCTGGCGCCCGAGCACGGCTTCGACGACGGCAGGCGCGAACAGCGCTGCCACGTCGAGCACGGCGACGGAGCGCCCGGCCTGCTCGACGGCCCGCGCCACCGCCGCGTTGTCGATGTCCGCGATCACCGGCAGGTCGGGACGCAGGTCGCGGATCTGCAGGACGGTCTCGAGCGTCCGCAGATCGGTGTCCTGAGCGCAGACGGCGGCGCGTGCGCCGAGCAGGCCGGCGTCGAACAGCGGCTCGGTGAGGTGCGCGCCGCGCGGCAGCAGCGGGATGCCCCAGCCCCTGACGACGCGGGCGAGACGCTCGTCGGCGGCGTCCTCGAGCACGACGACGTCGGCGCCCGCGAGATGGAGCTGCTCGACGGTGCGCAGCGCGACGTCGCCGAGGCCGCAGACGATCACGTGACCGCTCCAGTCCCGGCACGATGCGCCCTCGCGGAGATCCCCCGTGTCGCGCACCGCCACGGCGGGAGTCTCGACGATGGGCCGCCGGCGAGCCTTGGCCCGCTGTCCAGAATCGGGGCGGCCGGGCTCTACGCCCGCGGGTCGCGTCAGGCCGCCGGGCGCTGGAAGCGCGCGACGGTGAAGCCGATCAGGACCGGCACGTGCACGGCGAACAGCACGAGGGACAGCGTCAGCACGACGAGCGGCCCGCCGCTGAGGTGATCGCGCAGGAACGAGTACTCGATCATCCCCGCGATCGCCGCGTAGGCGAGCAGCGCCCACCGCGCGATCTCGAAGAACCGGCCCCAGGCGAAGCCCTGCACTCGCGCGAGGCTGAGCAGGTTCGCCGCGAGCAGCGCGGCGGATGCGGCGAGCAGGATCACCGCCGGGGTCAGCGGCACGTGTTTGGGCAGATGCGACGCCAGGTAGATGCCGCCGGCGACGATCAGCGCCAGCGACGCCATGCCGAGCTCGGTGACGGGCGGCAGTCGCCGTTCGTCCATCTCAGCCGACCGTCAGCTTGGCCATGATCACCAGCGTCGCGATCTGCATCACCCCGGTCGCGCCGGCGGTGTAGATGAAGCGCTTCATCAGCCGCTCGACCACCGAGGGGTCGGGCTTGGGCTTCTTCAGCTCGACCAGCACGGCGATGTTCGCGGGCTCGAGCAGCCCCAGCGCGATCACCGCCATGACCCCGACGACGATGAAGCTCGCCACGGTCCAACCGTGGTTGTAGTAGTTGGACTGGACCGTGCCGAGGTGGACGCCGAGCTGCCAGCCGGCCGCCAGGGTGGCGGTCACCACCGTCGGCATGATCAGCAGCATCTTCGGCATCATCCGGGTCGAGAACTCGACTTTGGCCGGCGGCGAGAGCTTGCCGAGGATCGGTCCGATCACGAACCCGAGGAACAGGTCGATGATCGTCCACGAGGCGCCGCCGACGAAGTGCAGGAACGCCAGTGGCCAGAGTTTGTTGGCGGCGATCGCCGCGATCACCGCGGCGAACACGACCGCGACCGCGACGAGGCCCTTGCGCGGGACGATCTGGAAGTCCGGCCGTTCGATCGCCGGCGCGTGAGCCGCGGGCACCCCGGGTGCGACTGCCACGTCAGCCATGGCCCCAGGATAAACCGCCCGCCGGTCCTCGTGTCAAGGGGTGCCGCCGCCGCAGGACCGCGCGCCGCGCCGCGCTGGCGGAGCTCAGATCTCGCGAGGGCGCTCGCCGCCGGGCGCGACGATCGGGACGGCATCGCGCGCGACCGCGTCGACGACCTCCTCCTCGGAGGCCTCACGCTCCTCGTCGTGCTCGCCGTCGCAGAGCACACGGAAGTTGCCGGTCACGCCGGTGTCGGTCTGGATCGTGATGCCCGGCAGGATCTCCTCGCCCTCTTCGAGACCGAGCCGCTCCATGTCGAAGTGGGAGAGCCCGATGCCGAACGCCGTGTGCGTCGGGTTCTCGCGGTCGTGCGCCGCCACGGCCTGGGCGAAGCGCTCGAGGTTCTTTGCGATCTTGGCGGTGTCGGACATCGCTGCTGCCGGGAGGTTAGCCGGTCGGCGGAGGGGGCCGAATCGAGGAGCTCGCGGGCGGCGCCGGTCCTGCGGCCGCCGCACATCGTTCCGGCGTCCGGTCGCTAGCCTGGGCCCGCAACCGCCCCCACGCAAAGGAACCGAGATGCCAGAGCCGACCCTGATGATCGTGATCGCGAGCACCCGTCCGGGCCGGGTCGGGCTGCCGGTCGCGCAGTGGTTCGAGGGGCGCGCGCGAGCGCACGCCGGCTTCGGCATCGATCTCGCCGACCTGCTGGAGATCGGCCTTCCGTTCCTCGACGAGCCGAACCACCCCCGCCTGCGCCAGTACACGAAGGACCACACCCGGCGCTGGAGTGCCCGGGTCGACGCTGCTGACGCGTTCGTGTTCGTCACGCCGGAGTACAACTACGGGCTGCCGGCGCCGCTGAAGAACGCGATCGACTACCTGCATCACGAGTGGGCCTACAAGCCCGTCGGCTTCGTCTCCTACGGCGGGGTCTCGGCGGGGACCCGCTCTGTGCAGATGCTCAAGCAGGTGGTGACGACGCTGCGCATGTTCGCGCTGGCCGAGGCCGTGTCGATCCCGTTCGTCGCGAGCTTCCTCGACGACGAACAGCGCGTCGAGCCGAACGAGACGATGGAGCAGGCAGCCGACGCGATGCTGTCCGAGCTGGGCCGCGTCAGCGATGCGATGACGGCGCTGCGCCGAGCCGTCCTGACGCGCTCCGCTTCGCCCACGAGCGGGACGCTACGATCGCGCCGTGGTCCTCTACACCTGCGCCGACGGCAAGGCCTTCGGCTCGATGCCGGGTCCGCTCGCACATCCCTGCGGCCGCGCCGCGGTCGCGCTCGACCGCGCCGGTCACAGCTATGAGTGGCGCAAGGTCAAGGGCGGCACGATCAAGTTCTGGACGTGGCGCAACCGCGAGCAGGACCGCGCCGACGTGGAGCGTCTCAGCGGGCAGCGGTCGGTGCCGATCCTGGTGCTCGACGACGGCGCCGTGATCACCGGGTCCGGCGAGATCGTGCGCTGGGCGCGCGAGCACCCGCCCGCCTGAGATCACCCCCGGACCACCGCGCAGGGTGTGTCACGCTCTGAGCGTGGAGCTCGGGCGGATCGGCGTCTGGACCAGCTTCCGCCCGTTCGGCGCGGAGCGCGCGGGCGAGGCCGCGAAGCTCGCCGAGCAGCTCGGCTACGGCACCTGGTGGGTCGGCGGCTCGCCCCAGGCGAACGAGCTGCGGCCGATCCTCGACGCCACGTCATCGCTCGTCGCGGCCACGGGGATCCTCAACGTCTGGGCCAGCGACCCCGCGGAGACGGCCGCCGCGGTGGCGACGATCCGCGGCGAGCACCCGGGGCGCTCGATGCTGGGGATCGGGATCGGGCATCCGGAGGCGACGAGCGACTACACGAGGCCGCTGTCGTCGATGCGCGCGTTCCTCGACGGCCTCGACGCGGCGCCGTCACCCCCGCCGCGCGACGAGCGCTGCCTGGCCGCGCTCGGCCCGAAGATGCTCGACCTCGCCGGGGAGCGCACCGCCGGCACGCACAGCTACTTCGTGCCGGTCGAGCACACGCGGTTCGCGCGCGAGCGCCTCGGGCCGGGCAGGCTCGTCGCGCCCGAGCTCGCCTGCGTTCTCGACACCGACCCCGTTCGTGCGAAAGCGACCGCACGCGACTACGCAAAGCTCTACCTCGGCCTGCGCAACTACACCCAGAACCTGCTGGCCCACGGGTTCACGCAGGACGACATCGCGGGCGGCGGCTCCGAGCGGCTGATCGACGCGGTCGTCCCGCAGGGGGCCGCCGAGCATGTCGCCGAGGTCGTCGAGTCGCACTTCGAAGCGGGCGCGGATCACGTCTGTCTGCAGCCGTTGGGTGAGCAGGGGATTCCGCGGGAGGCGTGGACGGCGCTCGCGCGGGTGTTGGCCGGCTGAGGCGGTCACAGAGAGGCCGGGCGGCCAGTCCCTGAGCCGCGCTGCCGGCCGGCGATCTACGCCCGCTGACGGATCGCACCTCCGGATAGATTCGTGGCGCACGATGCTGAAGCTCGCGTTCGTCATCCGGCGCAGGGGTGACCTCTCGCCCGAGGAGTTCCACCGCTACTGGTCAGAGGAGCACGGGCCGCTGGCCCGGGAGCTGCTCGAGCCGCTCGGCGCCCGGCGATACGTGCAGACCCACACGGTCCAGCCCGAGCTGAACGGGGCGCTCGCCGCCGCCCGTGGCACGACCGAGGCGTACGACGGGATCGCCGAAATCTGGTGGGACTCGATGGAGGCGTTCGTCGCCGTGTCGACGTCGGAGGAGGGGCGGCGGGCGAACGAGACGCTCGCCGAGGACGAGGCGAGGTTCATCGACCTCGAGCGCTCCTCGATCTTCCTGACCGAGGAGCATCCGATCATCGAGGCACCCGTCTAGCCGGCTCTTCCGTCACGCTTCCATCAGGCCTAGTTATATAAAAAATCCTAACTAATCATAATAAATATAATACACGCCGATCTTACCATCTCAGATGCGAGCAACATCGACAAAGCGAAGATCGACGCTTGCACCGATCAGCTCAACATCGCCGTCCAAGCTCGCGAGCGACCCTGTGAACGTACCGACGAACCGACCCTCGACGACAACGAGATCTCCAGCTTCCACGAGCTCCATCGACAACGGCCGTTGCGTCGAGCATAGCGCGCTTGAATGTCTGCAGGTACTCGCGGAACGGACCGAGCCCGTTAACAGTTCCCAACCCCGGATCGATCATCTCCAGATCCGAGGAGAACGCCGCGAGCGCACGTCGATCCTGCCCTCGTTGAAGCTCTCGTAGAACCCCCGCACGAGATCCTCGTGCATCGATACCGTCCATCCCACCCCCCGTGTCGACACCCGATCGCGTCGATCCTATCCGCCGCAAGACCGCTAGTCGATGCACCGCATGCCGGCCAACCCGGCCGCGCCGGCCGCCGCCCGCGATCAGTCCCCCCTATCCCGCAACGGCTCGACGCCCCTCGAAATTCGAACCAGTACTGACGGAAATGGTGCATCGATCCGCTGTCTGGATCGATCCGAGCGACGAAGCAGCCTGTAGCGTCCCTTCCGGCTCGTCGTCGCGGTTAGACATCGCAGCCCAGAACTCCGCCGTCACACGATCTTTCTTCGACGATCGGCTCGCCCATCCGAACGCTGGCGGTGCCCTGTTCCTCCCTGCTCCTTGCGGATGTAGCGTTCCATCTGCTCACGACCGACGACCGTTTCGTCGACCGGGTGCTCCACATAGACGACATCCTCGCTGAACAACTCGACGAAGCCGTCGAGATCCCAGTTCTCCCACGTCCGCGCCGGTAGCCCTCGACGAAGCCGCGCGTATCCCTGCTTGCGCTCATCGCGACATCATCACATCTATCTCTTCTCCAGCTCTCCAACCCGTCTCGATTCGATCGCTCGTCGCAGGTGCCGCCCGCTACTCGCCCTACGCACCCGTCTAAGCCCGCCCGCACGACCTCGGCGAACTTGACCGTGTCGATGAACTGCCGGAAGCGCGACAGCTTGCCGTCGCGGATCTCCCACACGTGGACCGCCGGCTCGTCCAGCGTCTTTCCCGTCGCCTTGCCCGGTGCCCGTGTAGCGACGATCGCCGCGACGGTCGCGCCCGATCGCGATGTACTCCTCAGGGCGTCACCGCGAAGCCCTCCACGTCGGCTGCGATCGGGCCGAAGACGTTCTGCAGTACCGTCCTCGCCGCTGCGGTACAGGCCTCCGTATGGCATGCCCTCGGCCTCGAACCATTCAACGTCATCGGCGAATGCTGCGAGCACGGTCAGGCATATCGCCGCTCGCGAACGCGCCGTAGACACGCTCTTGACGAACTCTACGTTCTGCTCACTCATGGTTCCCCCCTCGGCTCGCGTACGTGGAAGCGCGACCGTACTCGACTCGAGGCTCTTCGGTCCGTCCGTCAGACGCGGGTGCGAACCCCGCGCTACGACTGCTCGATGATCTCGATCCGGTAGCCGTCCGGGTCCCGCACGAAGCACAGCCGCGAGCCGCCCTCGCGCACCGAGTAGGGCGGCTTCTCGGGCGCGATGCCCTGCTCGGCGAGCCGCGCGAGCGTCGCCGTCGAGATCCTCGGCGGTGATCGCGATGTGCCCGTAGCCGGTTCCGATCTCGTAGGAGTCGACGCCGAAGTTGTAGGTCAGCTCCAGGCGCGGCATGTCGCCGTCGCCGGGCTGGTTCATGAACACGTTGACAGCCTCGTCTTTGATCGGCAGCCGGCCGATCTCCTGAAAGCCGAGAGCCTCGTAGAACGAGACCGAGCGGTCGATGTCGGTGATGCGGTAGCAGGTGTGGATGAGGGCCATGGCGCGCAGTCTAGGGACGCGAGCCGCCCGCGCGCGTCCTGCCCGCCAGCCGCGCGGAGAGGCGGCAGCGAGGCCGGCCTCGGGCGCCGCGCCCGCAAGCGCTTTAGTCTTGCCCGATCAAGCACACGATCGGGGGGAAACCGATGAACACCTACGTCATTCTGCGGCGCAACGGCTGGCGATCGGCCGAGGATCTCGAGCAGGCGGCGGGACGCTCGAAACAGGTCGGCGACGAGGAGATGAGCGACGACATCCGCTGGATCCGCAGTTACGTCCTGGAGGAGGGCGGCGGCTCGCTCGGCACGGTCTGCATCTATGAGGCATCGAGCCCGGACGCGATCCGCGAGCATGCGGACCGGGCGGACCTGCCGGTCGACGAGATCATCCCGTTGGCTGACACGGTCGTCGTTCGGCCGGACCCGACGGCCTGAGGCTCCGATCTCGGCAGGCGGTGCGGCGCGCGCGCGGCCGCCCGTCGCTCAGGCGCGTGAAGCTGCTGCTCGCCGCTTCACCGCGTACATCTCGCGGTCGGCCAGGGCGAGCAGCGCTTCCGCGTCGTCCGCGTCGCCGCGCGACCATGTCACCCCGACGCTGGCGCACCTCCGCCTCGCCCGCTGGGCCGTTCGCGGTCGCCAGGGCGATCCGGTCGGCGAGCCGCCGCGCGGCATCCTCGCCGAGGCCCGGACAGACGATCAGGAACTCGTCCCCGCCGAGGCGGCCCACCAGGTCCCCCGCGCGGACGCTCGCACGGATGTGTTCGGCAGCGGCGCGCAGGATCTCGTCGCCGGCCGCATGGCCGTGCTCGTCGTTGACCGCCTTGAAGCCGTCGAGGTCGACGAACAGCACCGCGCGCTCGGCCGCAGGCCCGCCCTCGGCGATCTGGCGCTCCAGCTCGCGCCGGATCGCCGGTCGGTTCAGGCAGCCCGTGAGTTCGTCGTAGGTCGCGCGCCGGCGCAACTCCTCCCGCATCTCGATGCTGTCGGTGACGTCCGCCACGCAGGCGATCGCGCCGCTGACGGCGCCATCCTCGAGCGTCAGCGCGCGGAGGCTGATCTGGCAGTGGCGCACTGCGCCGTCGCCGCGGCCGCTGACCGCCACCTCCGCCTCGCGATCGCGCCCGTCGGCGAACAGCGCCGACAGCGCCTGCTCGATCAGCGCGCGGCCCGCGGGGTCGACGGTCGACAGCTGCTGCGCGGCCGTTTCCGCGGGCTCGGTGCCGAGGATCTCGTGCAGCCGGTCGTTCGTGTAGACGACCTGGCGCTCGGCGTCGAGCTGCATCAGCCCGACGGGCACCGTTTCGGCGAGCCGGTCGAGCAACTGCTCGCGCGCGCGCAGGTCCTCGTGAGCGGCCATCTCCTCGGTGATGTCGACCATCTCGCAGACGACGACGCCGTGCTCGGGGTCCGCCAGCAGGTTGTGGTTCGTGACCTCGAACCAGACCCACGAGCCGTCCTTCGCCAGCAGCCGCTGGCGGATCCTCCGCGCCGGCCCGGGCTGCGCGAGCATCTGCATCCAGTTGTCGATCGCCAGGCCGTGGTCGTCGGGGTGGACGAACTCGAGCGACCGCCGGCCGAGCATCTCCTCCTCATCCCAGCCGAGGATCTCGAGCAGCGCCGCATCGACGCTGGTGAGGAAGCTCAGCTCGCTCTTGTGCAAGGTCGCGAACCGCGGGCGCGTCGCGGGCGTGTCGACCGCGACGGGTGCCGACGGATCGAGTGGGTTCGAGGAGGCGAGCAGCGACAGCACGACCCCGTGGCGCTCGCGCAGGTCGAGTGCGTAGAGCGTCACATCGTCGTGCCCGGCCGGGTGGATCGTGCAGCGTGATGCTCCGAACGAGAGCGCGCGATCCCAGTTCTCGAGGACCGCTGCCATGTCGTCCTCGCCGATCAGATCCAGGCCCGAGCGCCCTTCCATCACCGGGCGCTCGCCGAGCTCGATCGAGTCGGGCATCGGCACGTAGATGCCGGCCGAGTTCATCGCCCCGACGGGCGCCTGCGGGTGCACGGCGAGCAGGGCCTGCAACGTCCGCTCGAGCGAGTCGGCGTCTGCGTGGGCCTCGGGAGGCTGGTCGAACAGGCCGCCGAGCTCCGCACCTGCAGCGGCCTCGCTCGCGCTCTCGATCTGTGATTGGGACGACATCTGAACGGTTCCCGTCCTACGCGCATCGGCTCGTGCGCAGGAACCCTGATGCGCTGCGCGCGCCCCTGGACCTTTCGCCGACGCCCGGGACGGCAGGGCCCGGGAAACCTCGAAATGTCAGGATTCGGATTTTCCGCGCCGCAGGCGCACGGCGCTGCCGCTGGCCGGCGCTCAGCCGCGCTGCAGGCGCACGCGCCAGATGTGCTCGAGCGGCCAGCGCCGCGCCCATTCGCGCGTCGCCTCCGAGCGGTAGCTGCTCGTCGCGTCGGCGGACGGCCGCAGCTCGATCAGGTCCTCGACGAGGAACCCGTGCTTGCGGAACAGCGTGATCCACTCGCCGTAAGGGAGATTGAAGTTGATCGGCTCGCCCGGCTCCTCGAACCGCCGGATGCCCTCGAAGTAGTCGACGGCCAGGCGCTCGCCCGGCTCCTCCTCCCCGATCGGCCAAGCGAGATCCGCGATCGGGCTGATCGCGGAGAAGGCGAACAGCCCACCCGGCCGCAGCACCCGCGCGACCTCGGGCACGCTGTTGTGCGGGTCGGTGAACGTCATCGCGCCGTAATCGCAGAACACGATGTCGAACGCCGAATCCGGAAGCCCCGTCGACTCGGCGCTCGCGTGCACGAGCGGGAACTCGACGCCGGCGTCCGCCATCGCCCTGCGCGCGTGCTCGAGCTGGCGGCTGGAGTTGTCGAGCCCGGTCATGCGCGCCCCCTGGCCCGCGAGCGCGATCGCCCACTGTGCCGCGCCGCAGCCGAGCTCGAGCACGTCGAGCCCCGACACGTCCCCGAGCACGCCGAGCGCGGCCTCGGGGATCTGCCAGACCCCCCAGGCGGTGCCGCCGGACTCCTCGAGCTGGGCGCCGTGCCGCTGCTGGTAGGCGTCCGACTGCGCATCCCAGCGTTCGCGGTTGGCCGCCGCCTCGGGTGTCAGCTGCTCGTCGGCCATCGCCGCCCAGACTAGAGGCCGGGGCAGCGGCCGGCGGTGAGGATCGCGCCGCCGGCGGCGCCCCGCGCGACCCTCGATGCGCCCCACCGGTGCCTCGCCGGATCGCCCGGCGAGCGTGCGGCGGCGGACTACACTCCCCGCCGTGCGAACGCTGATCGTCGGCCACGGGGGGCGCGAGAGCGCGCTCGCGATGCGGATGGCCGAGCACAGCGAGCTGCACGCGTTCGCCGGCCACGAGAACCCGACGATCGTCGCGCACGCCGAGCGCTCGGGCGGCACCCACCAGGTCGGCGACGTCCGCGACCCCGCCGCCGTCGCCGCGTTCGCCCGCGAGCGCGAGCATCGACATCGCGATGGTCAGCGCCGACGAGCCGCTCGCCGCGGGAGTCGTCGACGCCCTGCACGCGCAGGGGACGCGCGCCGTCGGCCCGACGCGCGCCGGCGCGGAGATCGAGTGGAACAAGGTGTTCGCGCGCGAGCTGCTGGCGGAGATCGCGCCCGACGCCGTCCCGGTGCTGCAGGTCGCACGCACGCCGTCGGAGGTCGAGGACGCGTTCGCCGCGTTCGGCTCGACCCCGGTCGTGGTCAAGCCCGCCGGTCTGACCGGAGGCAAGGGCGTCAAGGTGATGGGCCCGCACCTCGCCGACCACGCGGCCGCGCGCTCCTACGCGCTCGAGCTGCTCGAGAAGGGCGGCGCCGGCGAGGCGGTGCTGATCGAGGAGCGGATCGACGGCGCCGAGTTCACGATCCAGGCGATCAGCGACGGCCGCACGGTCGTGTTCCCCAACTCCACCTACGACTACCCCTACCGCTTCGACGGCGACGAGGGCCCGGGGACAGGCGGCATGGGCTCGCTGTCGCTGCCCTCGCCGACGCTGCCGTTCATGACCCAGTCCCACTACGAGCGCGCCTGCACGATCATCGAGCGCGTGATCGAGCGGCTCGGCGCCGAAGGCCGGCACTTCTCGGGCGTGATGAACTCCGGCTTCTTCGCGACCGCGGGCGGCGTCAAGGTGATCGAGTTCAACGCACGCTTCGGCGACCCCGAGTGCATGAACATCATGAGCCTCCTCGCCGGCTCCTGGACCGACGCGATGGAGAGCATCTGCGAGCGCCGGCTGAGCGCCGCGGAGGTGCCGCTGCGCGACGAGGCGTCCGTCGTCCTCTACCTCGTCTCGCCCGACTACGCGCTGCGCTCCGGCGGCCCCTACGAGTTCGCGCTCGACGCGAGCGCGATCGAGGCGGACGGCGGCCACGTGTTCTTCTCCTCCGCCGTCGCGCTCGGAGGCGGCAGCTATCGCACCGTCGGCACCTCGCGCGCCGTCGCGCTCGCCGCGACGGCGCCCGGGCTCGAGCAGGCGCGGCAGCAGGTCGCGGCGTGGGCCGAGCGCGTTCCGGTGCTCGAGTGGCGGCGCGACGTCGGCGACACCGCCTACCTGGAGGGGCTTGCAGGCCACCTCGCCGCGGGCGCCGGTGCGTAGGATGAGCTCGATGCTCGTCGAGCGCTCAACTCATCCCGCAGTTCATCTCGAACACCTTCCTCGTCGCCGACGGCGAGGGCGGCCCGGCGTTCTTCGTCGACGCCGGCGGCCCGGTCGAGCCGCTGATCGAGGCAGCCGACCGTCTCGGGCTCGGGCCGACCCACGTGCTGCTGACCCACCACCACTACGACCACGTCTGCGAGACGGCGGCGCTGACCGCCCGCTGGCCGGAGATCGAGCTGCTGATCTCCGAGCGCGAGGGCGAGCTGCTCGCCGGGTCCTCCGAAGAGGGTGCGGGCCTCGCCGAGCGCTGCAACCCGATCGAGGCCGGTCACACCCTCGAGTTCGGCGCGCTCACCGTCCGCCCGCTGCACACGCCCGGCCACACCGCGGGGATGCTCTCGTTCCTGGTCGCGGACGCCCACGGTCCCGGCGCCGTGTTCACCGGCGACACCCTCTTCAAGAACTCGGTCGGCGGCGTCAAAGCACCCGGGCACACCACCTACGCCGAGCTGCGCGACTCGATCATGGGAACGCTGATGGAGCTCCCCGCGGAGACGGTGATCCACCCCGGCCACGCGCTCGACACGACCGTCGGGCAGGAGTGGGACGGCAACGCCTTCATCCGCGTCTGGCGCGGCCTCGACCCCGAAGGCGCCGAGCCGTGCACCGCGTTCGGGGAGCCTGCGACGCTGATCCTGCTCGGCGCCGACTACGACGGCGGCACCAAGGCGTGGGTCCGCTGGCCCGACGGGTCGGACGACATCGTGCCGGGATCGAAAGTCGAGCGCGCGGGCTAGCTTCGCCGGTCCCTCGCCCGCCGCCTCATAGGATTGGGGCGATGGCACGCGGCGAGAACGACAAGATCCCCACCTCGCGCGTGCGCCGTACGGCGACCGTCGCCTCGCTCGCCGCGAGCGAGACGGTCAAGCAGTTCGGGACGCGAGCCGCCAACGTCACTCGCGGCGAGGACGCCGCCGAGGAGGCGATGTCGCGACGCCAGCTCGAGACCGCGAAGCAGATCGTCGCCGTGCTCGGGACGATGAAGGGCGCGGCGATGAAGCTCGGCCAGGTGATGTCGTTCCTCGACGTCGGCCTCGTCCCGGAGGAGCACCGTGAGGAGTTCCAGCGCGAGCTGGCGAAGCTGCGCGACGCGGCGCCGACCGTGTCCTTCAAGCAGATGCGCCGGGTGATCGAGGACGACCTCGAAGAGCCGCTCGACGAGGTCTTCTCCGAGTTCGATCCGGAGCCGATCGCGGCCGCCTCGATCGGCCAGGTCTACCGCGCGCGCCTCGCCGAGGACGACCGTGCGGTCGCGGTGAAGGTGCAGTACCCCGGCGTCGCCGGTGCCGTCCGCGCCGACATGCAGAACCTCGACATGATCATGCGGCTGCTCAAGCGCATGACCCCGGGGCTGAACGTGAAGGCGGTGACACGGGAGATCCGCGACCGGATCGAGGAGGAGCTCGACTACGAGCTCGAGGCGCAGAACCAGCGCTCGCTCGCCCGCATCTACGCCGGCCACCCGTTCATCGTCGTGCCGCCGGTCGTGAGCTCGCTCAGCCGCGAGCACGTGCTCGTCAGCGAGTACGTGCACGGCGCCGGCTTCGAGGAGCTCAAGCAGCGCTCTCAGGCCGAGCGCGACCGGCTCGGCGAGATCGTCTTCCGCTTCTTCCTCGGCTGCCTCTACCGCCACCACCAGTTCTCCGGCGACCCGCACCCCGGCAACTTCCTGATGCTCGACGACGGTCGCGTCGCGTTCCTCGACTTCGGCCTGTTCAAGCGGATCGACGCCGCCGCCGTCGAGCTCGAGCTCGCCTCCCAGCGGGCCGTGGTCGAGGAAGACGCCGAGGAGCTGCACCGGCTGCTCGCGACCGCCGGGTTCCTGCCGGAGCCCGACCGCGTCGACCCCGAGAACCTGCTGGCGTTCGTGCGCGACGCGATCTGGTGGTACACCTGCGACCGCGACGTGCCGCTCACGCCGGAGATCGCGACCAAGGTGATGATCGAGAGCTCCGATCCTCGCTCCACCCATTTCCGCGAGATGCGCCACCAGGACATGCGCCCCGAGCACCTGCTCGGCCGGCGCATGGAGATGCTCACGCTCGCCGTGCTCTCGCAGCTCCGCGCGAAGGTGAACTGGTACCGGGTCGCACGGGAGTGGATATACGGCGATGCGCCCGAGACCGAGCTGGGCCGGCAGGAGGCCGAGTTCTACGGCGGGGTGTCGAGCGCTCGCTGAGCGTCCCCCGCGCGGATCGGCGATCATCCCCGGGTATGGATCTCGGAACCGCTCGCAAGATCCTGAACGTCGCGCACAGCGCGTTCATCTCGATGGACGGCGAGGGGCGCATCACCTACTGGAACATCCGCGCCGAAGAGACCTTCGGCCGCACCCGCGAGGAGATGCTCGGCCGCAGCGCGATCGACGAGATCGTGCCCGAGCGCTTCCGTGAGCCGCTGCGCAGCGCCTTCCGCCGGTTCAAAGGAGGGGGGAGACGAGGCTGCTCGATCACCGCAGCGAGCAGGTCGCGCTGCGCGCCGACGGCAGCGAGTTCCCGGTCGACATGATCGTCTCGGCGGTCGGCGAGGGAGACGACCTGTCGTTCCACGCGTTCCTCAGCGACATCGGCGAGCGCAAGGAGCAGGAGGCCGAGCGCCAGCAGCTGCTCGAGCAGCTCGAGCGCGCGCTCGCCGGCAGCGAGCAGCGGCTGCGCGCGATCGTCGACTCGCTGGCCGAGGCGATCACGATCCGCTCGCCCGACAATCGCCTCGTGTACGCGAACCGGGCGGCGCTCGCACGGCTGGGGATGGGCTCCGTCGAGCAGCTCGCCGCCGCGGACCCGCGCGAGCTGATGGCTCCCTACCGCGCCGAGGACGAGCACGGACGCCCGGTCGCGCTCGAGGATCTGCCGTCGGTCCGGCTGCTGCGCGGCGAGGAGCCCGAGCCCCTGCTGATGCGCTGGATCGACTCGCGCAACGGCGAGGAGCAGTGGGTGCTGCTGAAGGCCACGGCCGTGCGCGACGCCGGCGGCGAGATCGACGCGGCGGTGACGATCATCGAGGACGTCACCGCGAGCCGGCGGCTGCAGATGCGCAGCGAGTTCCTGGCGCGGGCCGGCGCGGAGCTGTTCTCCTCCCTGGACTACCAGCAGACGCTGCGCAACGTCGCGGGCCTGGCCGTGCCGCAGCTCGCCGACTGGTGCGCGGTCGACCTGCTCGACGAGGACGGCGCCCGGGAGCCCGTGGCGATCGCCCACGTCGACCCTGCTCAGCTCGAGGCCGCCGCCCGGATGCGCGATTACGAACCCGAGCGCGTGCATCCCGCGAGCGGGATGGGTCGGATGCTGGCGACCGGCGAGCCGGCGCTGTTCGCGGAGATCGACGACGAGCTGCTCGCCGAGGTCGCCGTCGACGACGAGCACCTGGCGCTGATCCGCGCGGTCGGCACCCGCTCGGCGCTGGTCGTGCCGATGCGCGTGCGCGGCCGCACGATCGGGGCGCTGACGATGGCCAGCGGTGTGTCCGGGAGGACGCTCGATGGGGACGACGTCGAGTTCGCTACGCAGATCGCCGAGCGTGCCGCGGTTGCGGTCGAGAACGCCCGCCTCTACAGCGAGCGCTCAGAGATCGCGCGGACCCTCCAGAACAGCCTGCTGCCGGAAGCGCTGCCGGAGATGCCGGACTGGGAGATCGCCGCGCTCTACCGGCCCGCGGGCACGGAGAGCGAGGTCGGGGGCGACTTCTACGACTTCTGGGACGTCGACGGGGACTGGCTGATGATGATCGGCGACGCGACCGGCAAGGGGGTGCGCGCGGCGGCGGTGACGGCGCTCGTCCGGCACGCTGCGTGGACGGCGTCGGAATTCGATCCCAGGCCCGCGCACCTGCTCGAACGCGTCAACGCCGCGCTGCGCCGGCGCCCGTCGCTGTCGGTCTGCACCGCGCTCTGCCTGCGCGTCTCCGGCTCGCACGCGACGGTCGCCTCGGGCGGGCACCCGCTGCTGCTGCGGCTCGGCGACGGCGGCGTCGAGGAGATCGGGTCCCCCGGCACCCTGCTCGGCGCGTTCGCACAGACTCGCTGGCCGGAAGAGAGCTTCGAGATGAAGCCGGGCCAGACGCTCGTCGCGATCACCGACGGCGTCACCGACACGCTCGGCAACGCCGACGAGCGGTTCGGCGCGGCGCGGCTGCGCGAGCTGCTGATGGAGGTGCGGCGCGAGTCGCCGGCGGCGATCCGCGAACGCCTGATCGCCGCGCTCGAGGAGTTCCAGGTCGGCGCCCAGGCCGACGACACCGCGCTCGTCGTGATGCGCCGCGCCGCCCAGCCCGCGCTCGCGGACGAGCTCGCGACGCTCGCGGCGCCCGGAGCGGGGACGTAGCGGCCGTGGGGTTCGCACGACCTCTCGAGATCGAGCGCGAGACCGGCGGCGCGCGGGCGCTCCTGACGCTGCGCGGCGAGCTCGACATCGCGACGCTGCCGCGGCTCGAAGAGGCCGTCGAGAAGGTGCTGGCCGACCGCCCGGAGCGGCTCGTCCTCGATCTGCGCCCGCTCGAGTTCCTCGACTCCTCGGGGCTGCGTGAGGTGATCGTGCTCGCCGACCGGGCGCAGCTGGAAGGCTGGGAGCTGCTGCTCGTGAGACCCGGTCCCCCCGCGCTGTCGATCTTCCAGATCACCCGCGCCGACGAGAACCTGCCGTTCGTCGACGAGCCCCCCGCATGAGCGGCGGCGGCATGACCGACGAGCCGGTGCGGATGCAGCTCGAGCGCGACGTCAGCGCGCCGGGGCGGGCGCGCGCCGCGATCTCCGGTCAGCTCGAGGCGGCGGGCGTCGACGGCTCGCTCGGCCAGACGATCGTGCTGCTCGTCTCCGAGGTCGTCTCGAACGCGGTCCGCCACTCGAACGGGCCGCCCGATGCGCCGATCGGCTTCGAGGCGGACATCGACGACGAGCGCGTGCGCGTGGTCGTCACCGACGCGGGCAGCGGGTTCACCCCTCGCCCGCGCGACCCCGAGCGGCCCGGCGAAGGCTACGGCTTGTTCCTGCTCGAGAAAGCGGCGACCCGCTGGGGCGTCGAGGGCGACGGCACGACGACCGTCTGGTTCGAGCTGCAGCTCGCGAGCTAGAGCACCTGGATCTGGAACAGGCTGGTGGTGCCGGGGCGTCCCGACGGCAGCCCGGCGGTGATGCCGACGCGCTGGCCCGGGTGGCACCAGCCGAGCTCGACGACGCGCCGCGCCGCGTCCGCGATCAGCGCCTCGGTCGTCTCGTGCCGGGGGATCGACGCGGCCTGCACACCCCACATCAGCCCGCAGCGGCGCACCGTCTCGCGCCCAGGCGAGAGCGCGTAGATCGGGACCGTCGGGCGGTGCGCGGAGACGAGCCGTGCCGAGCGGCCCGACAGCGTCGGGATCACGAGCGCGTCGAGCGCCAGCTCGCGCGCGGCGTCACAGAGGTTGTGGGCGATCGTGTACGCCGGGTCGGAGACGGTGCGCCGGACGCGGGACAGGTTCCAGCGCTCGTAGGGGGCGATCGACTCGGCGCTCTCGGCGACGGCCGCCATCATCGCCACCGCCTCCACGGGGTAGGCGCCGACCGCGGTCTCCTGGGAGAGCATCACGGCGTCGGTCCCGTCGAGGATCGCGTTCGCGACGTCGGCGACCTCGGCGCGCGTCGGCCGCGAGGAGCTGACCATCGAGTCGAGCATCTGCGTGGCGGTGATCGACGGGCGCGCCCGCAATCCGGCGAGCTCGAGCAGCTGCTTCTGGACGACCGGCACCTGTGCGATCGGCAGCTCGATGCCGAGGTCGCCGCGGGCGACCATCACGCAGTCGGCGGCGTTGATGATCTCGACGGCGCGCTCGACGGCCTGGGGCTTCTCGATCTTCGCGATCAGGGGCAGGCGCGTGTGGTCGCGGACCGTCTCGATGTCCGCGGGCGAGCGCACGAACGAGAGCGCGACCATGTCGACCCCGATCGACTCGCCGTGGCCGAGCAGCGCCAGGTCCTCCTCCGGCACCGCCGGCAGCGCGTCGACCGGTCCCGGGATGTTGAGGCCCTGCCGCGAGGCGACCGCACCGCCGACCTCGACCTCGGCGTCGACCTCGCACTCGGCGAGCCGCACGGCGGTGATGCGCAGCCTCACCGAGCCGTCGGCCAGGTACATCACCTCGTCCGGCTCGACGGCCTCCGCGAGCCCGGCCCAGGAGATCCCGAGGCGCTTCGCGTCGCCGGGCGTCTCGCCGTCGCCGCAGAGGATCGTCAGCGTGTCGCCGGCGGCGAGCTCGACGACGCCATCGCGAAGCGGGCCGATCCGGAGCTTCGGGCCCGGCAGGTCCTGCAGGATCGCCACCGGGCGTCCCGCCCGCCCCGCCGCCTCGCGTACTCGCAGGACCGTCTCCGCGTGCTCCTCGAGCGTCCCGTGGGAGTAGTTCAGTCGTGCGACGTCCATGCCCGCCTCGACGAGGCGGACCAGCGTGTCGGGGTCCCGCGAGGCGGGCCCGATCGTCGCGACGATCTTCGTGCGGCGCATGGCACGCACGGTATCGGGCGCGGCGCACGTGCCCGGGCGTTCTCTAGCATCGGCGCGTGCCCTCCCGTCTCGTTCCGCGCGTCGGCGCGTCGGCGCGGATCCATCAGTTCGGCGGCGACTCGGCGCCGGCGGTGATCATCCGCGTCGCCGAGGACGGCCGCCTCGTCGAGGTCCAGGCCGACGACGGATCGCTGCACGAGTTCCGCCTGAACCGCGCGACCGCGCGATTCGTCTCGACGCTGAGCGCGCAGGGAGAGCGGCTCGAGCTGCTCGGCTGAGGCCCCGGAGCCTCGGTAGCCCCCGGGGCCGCGAGAGCTCGGCTAGGGCACCGACACGTCGGGGAACCACTCGGCGCAGTGAGCGCGCAGCGTCTCGCGCACCCAGGCCCGCTCGCCCGAGCTCGCCAGCCGCAGCCGGCCGAGCAGCTCGCGCTGCCCCTCGGCCGCGACGCCGGCGATCGTCCAGCGCACCGCCAGCCGCTCGAACAGCAGCTCCAGGGCCCGCTGCTCGGCGTCCTCCCGCGACAGCGGGGATCCCGCGAGCGCGGCGTGGTACTCGCGACGCGAGCCCGCGCTCAGCGCGCCGCGCAGAACCAGCTCGCCGTGATCGCCGTCGGCGTAGCTGCTCTCGGGCGCGCGCGGCGCCGTGGCGCCACCCTGCACGGCGCGTCGGCGCGAGCGGCGCCCCACGTCTCAGGCCGGCGCGTCGGCGGCGGCGAGCAGGACCGTGCGCACGTCGCCGGTGAGCGGTCTGGCGTGGCCCGGCCACGCCGCGGCGGGCTCGAGCCCGGCGAGCTTCCGCATGCTCGCGCGCGCCTGCTCGGTGTCGTAGTTGTAGACGGGGAAGGGCACGTGCGGCGCGGAGTCCCGGCCCCAGATGTCGAGCGTGTAGAAGCAGTCGCTGACCAGCGCGAGGCGGTCGGACTCCCGCCACAGCCCGATCTGGCCGGGCGCGTGGCCCGGCAGTGCGATCACCCGGAAGCCGGCGACCTCGTCGCCCTCGGCGACCGTGTCCGAGATCTTCACCGGACCGCCGTCCCACGCGTAGCGGTGCATCAGGCGCTGGACCTGGCGGTGCGGGAACGGCACGCCCGCGAGGCCCTCCGGCCAGTAGCGGAAGCCGCCGCTGCCCTCCGCGTCCTCGACCTCGTCGGGATGGCAGATGACCGGCACGCCGAGCGCGGGAGCGGTGCCGCGGTGGTCGGTGTGGCCGTGCCCGAGCACGATCCGCCTGATCCCGCCGAGCCTCGCACCCGCACGCGCCACCGCCCGCGTCATCGTCCGGGCGCCGGCGTCGAACAGGGTCACGCCGCCGTCCTCCTCCAGCAGGTACACGTTGCAGCGGGCGGGCTGGCCCTGCACGACCCAGACCCCCTCGGCGACGAGCTCGGGCTCGCCGCCCGCGAGCCGGCCGGCGAGCCGCGTCTTGACGTTGAAGGCGCCGGTCATGCCGCGTTCCGCGCCGGAGCCCTGCGGCGGCATCATCCCGATCTGGCGGGCGACGGTCATGTTGTCGGTGAACGCGTCGTTGTGGTGGATCAGACCATCCTCGACCGTCACCAGGTCGAAGCCTTCGACGTCGAGCGGAGCACCCGTCGGGGCGATGCCGTCGAGGGTGCCGGGGCCGGCGAACGTCCCGCGCAGCCGCCAGTGCACGCCGCAGCGCTCGCCCTCGGCGGTCGTCGAGACGATCTCCATCCGCAGATCCGGCACGGCGCCGAGCAGCTCGCCGAGGAACGCCCGCACGCCCTCCGGCGCGGCGACGTCGACACGGCCCCGTACGACGTCGCGCCCGCCCGGCGCCCACAGCGCGACGGCCGCGTCGAGGTCGTGCGCGTCGATCGCCTCGAAGTACCTGCGCGCGACCCCCTGCGCCTTGCTGCCGGAGATGCGTTTGCGCCCCGCCGCCGCCTGCTGGACGTTGGCCGCGACCTCCTCGACCTTGGTGCTCTCCCGGCCCTGCTTCTCACCATCCGTCATCGCCGCCTCCTTTTCCCCGCGTGGCGGCCGTAGTCTAGTCTGCGGCGCGTGGCCGAGGCGACGAGCAGGGGCGAGCTGGGGCGCGGCGAACGCATCATCAGCGGCGTCTACCGGCTGCGGCTGCCGCTGCCGTGGCCCGGCGTCCCGCACTGCAACGCCTGGGCTCTGTCGGCCGGCGACGGCTTCGTGCTCGTCGACACCGGGATCCACGACGAGCAGTCGATGGCCCATCTCGAACGGGCGTTGGAGATGGTCGGCCTGAAGATCGACGACATCAGCCTCGTGGTCTGCACGCACGCCCACTCCGACCACTGCGGGCAGGCCGTGCCGATCGCGCAGCGCGCCGGCTGCGAGCTGTGGATGCATCCGAGCCACGAGCTGATGAACCGCCTGGTCGACGACCCCGAGGCGGTGCTCGCGCGGCGCATCGAGGTCGCGCGCCAGAGCGGGGTGCCGGAGGAGCCGCTGCGCCGGTACGCCGCCGAGCGCGGCAGCTCGAACCCGCTGATCGTCGGGCCGCTGCGCGCGGACCGGGATCTCGTCGAGGGGGTGACGGTGCAGAGCGATCTCGGCGAGTGGGTGACCTACGAGACGCCCGGTCACGCGCCATCGCACGTCTGCCTGTTCCAGCCCGAGCGCCGGCTGCTGATCTCCGGCGATCACCTGCTGGGCCGCATCTCCCTCTACTTCGAGTACGGCTACTCCCCGGACCCGGTCGGTGAGTTCCTGCACTCGCTCGACGTCGTCGAGCGGCTCGGCGCGCGGCTGTGCCTCGCCGGGCACGGTCGCACGTTCACCGACGTGCACGCCCACATCCACGGCAACCGGGCGCTGGTCGAGGAGCACCTGACGAAGGTGCTGCAGGCGGTCGGACGGCCGCGAGCTGACCGCCTTCGACATGGTCGGCGCGGTCTACGGGGACTCGCTCTCGCAGCAGAACGGGCAGTGGCTGCTCTCGCAGACGCTCGGCTACCTCACCCACCTCGAGCAGACCGGGGCGGTGCGGCGCATCCCCGGTGAGCCCGAGCGCTGGACGGCATAATCGGGGCCGTGCGAATCGACGAGATCCTCGCCGGGGAGGGCCCGGCGTTCTCCTTCGAGTTCTTCCCGCCGAAGACCGAGGAGGGCGAGCGCAACCTGTACGCCGCGCTGGCGGAGCTGCGCCCGCTCGAGCCCGCGTTCGTCTCGGTCACCTACGGCGCCGGCGGCTCGACGCGCGAGAAGACGCTCGAGATCGTCAAGCGGCTGAAGAACGACTGGGGCCTGGAGGCGATGGCGCACTTCACGTGCGTCGGCGCGACGGTCCCCGAGTTGAAGGCGACGCTCGACGAGATGCGCGACGCGGGGATCGAGAACGTGCTCGCGCTGCGCGGCGACCCGCCGGCGGGGGAGACCGAGTGGACGAAGACCGAGGGCGGCCTCGAGTACTCGCGGGAACTGGTCGAGCTGATCGCCGCCGACTACCCGTTCGCGGTCGGCGCGGCCTGCTTCCCGGAGACCCACATCCATGCGACGAGCCCCGAGGACGACCTGCGCCACCTCGGCGCGAAGGTGCGCGCGGGCGTCGATTTCCTGATCACCCAGGTGTTCTTCGACAACGCGTTCTACTTCGACTTCGTCGCCCGTGCGCGCGGCCGCCGGGGTCGCCGCGCCGATCATCCCCGGGATCATGCCGATCACCCGGGTCGGGCAGGTCGAGCGGATGGCCGCAGATGTGCGGCTCGGCGATCCCCGAGGCGCTGCGCGCCGAGCTCCACGCGCGCGAGGACGACGCCGAGGCGGTGCTCGACTTCGGCGTCGCCTATGCGACCCTCCAGGCGGCCGAGCTGCTCGCCGCCGGGGCGCCGGGGATCCACTTCTACACGCTCAACCGCTCGCCAGCGACGCGCGCGATCCTCAGCGCGCTGAAGCTCTCCCGGCCGTGGGAGAAGGCCGTCTACGCGGGTTCGATCTCGAGTCCCTCGGCGACGCGAGGCGAGCCGTCGCCGGCTTCGTAGCGGACGTCGACCGAGTCGTTCTGGCGGTACGTGCCGACGCCCCACGCGCCGAGCGCCCAGCGCCAGCCGCTGATCCGGTCCTTGCGAAGCTCGCGCTCGAACACGAGCGCGCCCTCGCGGACGTTGAAGTCGACGCCGAGCTCCTGCGGAACCCCGTTGAGAAACACCTGGTAGGGCTCGCGCACGTCACGCGGGAGCTGCACCTTCGAGCGGGCCATCGGGCGATTATGCCCTCGGAGGCGCCTGCGGCGCTCGACGAGCAGGCCCTCCTCGAGCTGCCGGCCGTGTTCGCGCTCGACGATCGCGCACGCCTCCTCTGGCGTCTCGGCGCGATGGATCAGCGCGAGGTCGGCGTCCTCGATGTGGCGCGCCGCGAGCGGCACCTCGCGAAGCCATCGCAGCAGGCCCTCCCAGCCGGGGCCGATCAGGATCACGGGCATGTGCCGCGTCGTCCGCGTCTGCACGAGCGTGAGGACTTCGAACATCTCGTCGAGCGTCCCGAAGCCCGCCCGGGCAGACGACGAACGCGCTCGCGTAGCGGACGAACATCACCTTGCGCGCGAAGAAGTGGCGGAACCGCAGACCGATGTCGAGGTACGGGTTCAGCGCCTGCTCGTGGGGGAGCTCGATGTTGCAGCCGACAGACAGCGCGCCGGCGTCGCGCGCGCCGCGGTTGGCGGCCTCCATCAGGCCGGGCCCGCCGCCGGTGATGATCGCGTAGCCGCGCTGGCCGAGGCAGGCCCCGAGGGCCCGCGCCAGCGCGTAGTCGGGATGCTCGGGCCGGGTCCGCGCGGAGCCGAACACGGTCACGGCGCGCTCGATCCGGGCGAGCGCGTCGAACCCGCGGGCGAACTCCTCGGCGATGTCGCGGACGCGATCGGCGTCGGCGGCCCGGACCTCGGGCGACTCGCCGTCGAGCCACATCAGCAGCTCCTCGTCGAGCGTCGGGCGCCGCGGTGTCGGTTCGGCCATCGCGGGAAGCCTACGGTCGGTGCCGCCCGTGCCGGTGCGTACCCTGGTTTGCCCCGCGACGATGGATTCGACCGCCGAGATCCCCTACACCGTCCGCCGCTCCTCGCGAGCGCGGCGCGTGCGCGTCAACGTGAACGCCCGCAACGGGGTCGAGGTGGTGCTGCCCGACCGCGCGCCGGCGCGCGAGGCGGCCGCCGCCGTCTCGGAGCTGCGTCCCTGGATCGAGCGGCGGCTCGCCGAGGCCCGGGAGGCGATGGCGGCGGTCGCGCAACGCGGCGACACCCTGCCCTATCTCGACTCGACATTGCGCGTCGTTCCGCAGGCGGGCCGCGCCCGGGCGCTCCGCCGCGGCGAGCTGCTGCTCGTGCCCGATCGCGACCCGGCGCTCGCGATCGAGCGCTTCTACCGGCGCGCCGCGCGAACGGAGATCGCGCCGCGACTGGACCGCGCGAGCGCCGCCGCCGGGCTGTCGTACAGCGGGCTCGACATACGCGGGCAGCGCACCCGCTGGGCGTCCTGCTCGCCGCGGGGGCGGATGAGCTTCAACTGGCGGCTGCTGCTGGCACCGGAGCGGGTCCTCGAGTACGTCGTCTGGCACGAGGTCTGCCACCTGCGGGTGCCGGACCACTCGCCGCGGTTCTGGGCGCTCGTCGAGCGGCACTGGCCGTCGTGGCGGGAGGAGCGCCGGTGGCTCGCCAGGCACGGCGCGACCCTGGTGCTCGACGGCGTGGGCTGAAGCCGTGCAGCCGGTCGAGCTCGTCAGGGACGGCACCCGTCTCGTGGCGTACGACCACGGCGGGGAGGGCCCGGGCGTGCTGCTGCTGCACGGGCTCGCCGGGTACGCGGGCGAGTGGGAGGGCACCGCGCGCCGGCTGGCGCGCACGCACCGCGTGATCGCGCTCGACCAGCGCGGGCACGGGAGCAGCGAGCGCCGCCCGCCCGATGTGACGCGCGCGTCGTTCGTGGCGGATGCCGTGGCCGTGATCGAGCGCCTCCGCCTCGCCCCCGCGGTCCTGATCGGGCAGTCGATGGGCGCCAACACGGCGTTCCTCGCCGCGGCGGCGCGGCCGGACCTCGTCTCCGCGCTCGTCGTCGCCGAGGCCTCGCCCGACGGTCCGCTGCCGGGTCTGGCAGAGGGGATCGAGCAGTCGCTCGGGCGCTGGCCCGAGCGGTTCGCCGGCCGGGACGAGGCGCTCGCGTTCTTCGCCGCGCGCGGCCTGCCGGCCGTGGTCTGGGCGAACGGGCTCGAGCCGAGCGGATCGGGCCTCGCTCCCCGCTGGGAGCTGGCGACGATGGTCGCCTGCGCGCGCGAGCTCGGCACGCGGTCGTGGTGGCCGGAGTGGCGGCGGGTCCGCTGCCCGACGCTCGTGCTCGCCGGCGAGAGCTCGATCGGCCTCGAGCACGCCGCCGCGATGGCCGACGCGCTCGGCGACGCCCGTGCCGAGGCGATCGCCGGCGCCGGGCACGAACTGCACCTCGAAGCCGAGCGGGAGTGGCACGAGGCGATCGCGAGCTTCCTCGCCGGCGTCGCCCGATGAACCCCGGCACCCGGCTGCCGCGCTTCGTGCTGGAGGCGAGCGCCGGTCAGGCGCTCGCGCCGACCCTCCCCATCCAGAGGTGGAACAGCCCGCCCGGGTCGTAGCGAGCGCGGAGCGCGTCGAGCCGCGCCATGTTCTCGTCGCTCACGAACGGCGCCGGGCGGCGCCCGAGGTTCTCGTCGGCGAGCTGGATGCCGCTCGCGAGCGGCTCCATCTCTCGCATCCGATCGGTCGCCCACGCGATCCCCGCCTCGTCGTCGCGCGGGTCGCTCCAGATCCCGTAGAGGGCGATGTAGGTGTCGTCCTCGACGCTGAAGGCCGCGCCCGGCGGCGGCGGAGCGACCCGCCCTGGCGCCCGGGTCTCCAGTTCATCCAGAGCATGTGCGACGGTGCTTCCGGCAGCGTCTCGGCGATGCGGTGGAGGCCGGGAAGCAGCTGCTCCGCGGGGGCGTGCGTCCACATGTTGTCGACCGCGTAGCGGCGTCCATCGGGGTAGGTGGAGGCGACGCCCGCATAGAGGTCCGCGAGCGTCGCGGACACGAACGGGACGGAGATGCTCGCGCGGTCCAGGCCGGGGCAGGTCTCGAGCAGCGCGAGCGCCTCGCGGGCCTCCTGCTCGCTGTCCATCAGCACCGGCCCGGTGACGACGACCTGCACGACGCCGTGCTCGCCGCGATGCAGGAACACCATCAGCTCCATCGCAGGCGGCACGCTCGGGCCGATCCGGTGCGCCCACGAGAAGACCTCGTCGAGCATCTCGACGCCCAGCACGTGGACGCCGTTGGCGATCGCCTTCGGCAGCTCGTACAGCCGCAGGTGGAAGGCGACGACGACCCCGAAGAAGCCGGGGCCCGCGCCGCGCGCGGCCCACAGCAGGTCGGGCTCGCTGTGCGCGTCGGCGCGGACGAGCTCGCCCGAGGCGGTGACGACGTCGACCGCCTCGACGCTCATGCAGGCGGGTCCGTGCACGCGGCCGTTCCAGCCGAACCCGCCCTGCAGCAGGTAGCCGCCGAGTGCCACGCCGGGGCAGTGCCCGGCGGGGAAGAACAGGCCCTCGGCGGCGAGGCGCTCCAGCAGCACGTTCCCGAGCGCGCCCGGTCCGACGCGGGCCCGCATCGCGTCGCGATCGACGACGACCTCGTCGAGCCGCGAGACGTCGAGCAGCATGCCGCCGTCGCGGCAGTGGTTCGCCGCCCAGCTGTGTCCGCCCGATCGCACGCCGATCCGGGCGCCCCGCCGCCGCGCCTCGGCGACGGCGGCGAGCACGTCGTCGGTGTCGCGCGCCTGCACGACGAGGTCGGGGAAGCGGTCCGGCAGCCGTCCGTTCCAGACGGCCGCGCGGCGCGCGGGCTCGTAACCGTCCTCGCCCCGGTGCCTCGCGACCGCGGAGAGCGCGTGCTCCGCCATGCCTCAGCGCCGCCAGGCGCTCGCGACGAGCGCCGGGAGGTGATCTTTGAGGAACGGGACGGTGAGCTCACCGAGCACGATCCCGAGCAGTCCGGCGAGCGCGATCAGCGGCGGCGCGGGCGAGCGAACGCCGAGCGCCCAGTAGAGCACGCCGACCCCGAGCCCGGCCGCGAACGAGACGAGCGCCGCGCTCACGAGCCTGCTCCGGCGTAGCGCTCGTGGAGCGCCGGGAGGATCGCCGACAGCCGCGAGTACTCTCTCGCGCAATGGTCCGCGAGAGCGCCGGGCAGCCGCTCGGGAAGCGCGAGGCGCCGCACGGGCGGGCGGTCGAGCAGCTTCCCGGCGAGGTCGCCCGCGATGCCCGGCAGGTCGGGGCGCAGCCCGTGGCCGATCCAGAAGCGGCTGCGCAGGACGAGCCCGTCGTCGGCGTGGAGCAGCACGTGGGTCATCACGCCCGCGCGCACTCGGCGCCGGGGCGAGCCGGCGTAGCCGCCGACGATCGTGGCGACGCGCGGGTCGTCGAGCGCGTCGCTCGAGAAGCCGTATTCGCTCGGCCGCCGGAACTCGATGCGGACGACCTCACGGCCGAGCCCGATGTCCTCGTCCGGGTAGTGGGTCGCTCCCCAGAAGGGCTTGGCGCCCGCCTTGGGCGGCGGCTCGAAGCGGGTGCCGAAGTGGGCCTCGGGGAACCACGCGCGGTAGCGCGCGTCCTCGCGCGGATGCCAGTCGAACCACCAGTCCCACATCTGCGCGGTGTGTCCCGGCATCGGTGTGCGGACCGCGACGTATGCGACGTGCTCGCGCGTCCAGCACCAGCCGTTCTCGGCATCGAGCGGGGCCGGGTCGAGCAGCCGGTCGATCTCCGAGGGGTCGAGCGCGGCGACCTCTTCGATCGGCGCCCGCAACGCGGCGAGCGTGGCGGGGTCGGGCTCGGGCGAGGGCGTCCCCAGCAGCTGCTCGACGGTCGGCAGCGGTTGGGTCGGGATCGCGTCGCTGTTCATCTCGACTCGATACTACATCTGTAGTGTGACTGCTGTCAACCCCCCATCACGCCGTGAGGCGACGATCGCCGAGGCGGCGCTCGAGCTGCTCGGCAGCGAGGGGCCGCGCGGCCTCACCCACCGCGCAGTCGACCGGCTGGCACGGCTGCCCGAGGGGTCGACGAGCAACCTGTTCCGCACTCGCGCCGCGCTCCTGGCGGCGGTCAACGAGCACCTCGCGGCCGGCGATGCCGCGGAGCTGCGCGAGCTGGCGCGGCGGCTCGAGCGGGGCGCCGACCGCGCACGGGCCGCCGCCGGCCTTGCCGCGGTCGTGCGAGCGTGGTCGGAGCAGTCGGGCGTACGCACCGCCGCGCGACTCGAGCTGTTCCTCGAGGCCAAGCGTCAGCCGGCGCTGGCGCCTGCGCTCGCACGATCGCGTGCGATGTTCGCATCGATGTCCGAGCAGCTGCTGACCCAGCTCGGCTGCCGGAGCCCGGCGGAGCATGCGGTCGCGCTGATGGCGCTGATCGAGGGCCTCGTCGAGAACGAGCTGCTGCATCCGGCGACGCGGCTCGGCGAGCAGGGGGTGCGCGAGCGCTCGAGCGCTGGCTCGGCTCCTGCTGAGGGGCGGCCCCGTCCCGCCCGGTCGGGCGCGCACGAAGACCAGGAGGGTGGCACGCCGTCGCGTCTGCCGCTGCGTTCGCCTGTGGCTCGCCGACGAGGACGTCCGCCGCGTCGCCCGTCCGCGTGCCCGGCGCGCTCGAGTGCGGCGCATCGACCCTCGCCGCGCGGGGCGTTTTGCGTCGTCTCGCTCAGTCGCGCTCGGCGACCACCACGGTCGCCCGCCCCTCGCGCCCGCTCGCGCGCCGGGTCGAGCGCTTGCGCACGGAGAAGCCGTCGAGCAGCCGCTCGAGGTCGCCCTCGGTGAGCGTGTGCGGCTCGGCCTCGGTCGCCGGGTGGTCGAGGTCGACATTGAGGATCAGGCTGCCGCCGGGGCGCAGGATCCGCCGCATCTCGGCGGCGGCGGCGTCGGGGTCCTCGACGTGGTCGAGGCTGTTGCGGCAGACGACCACGTCGACGGTAGCCGCGACGAGCGGGATCGCCTCCGCGTGCGCGTCGAGGTACACCGCCGGGGAGTCGGGCAGCAGCAGGCCCGCGTCGGCGTAGCGCCGCGCCAGCGGGTCGACCCCGATCGAGACGCGTGCGGGGCAGGCGTCCGGGAACCCGAGCGGGCCGGGGCCGATGTCGAGCGACGGTCGCGGCCCTCGAAGAAGCCGGGCCCGTCGAGCTCGGCCTCGCGCACGACGCGCACGACCTCGGCGCGCGCCTGCTGCCAGCGCCGGCCGAGGTAGTCCGCGGCGGGAGGCTCGCCGCCGAGGAGCTCGGGCGTGTCGCCGGGGTTGAAGCCGCCGGCGCGGATCACCGGGTCCCAGCGCTCCAGCCACCAGCGCAGCTCGGTCTCCTGCTTGAGCTCGACCGGGTCGCGGAAGCGCTGGCGCAGGCGCAGGCGCGCGCGCAGTCCGGCGAGAGCCACCCGCGCTCCGTCTAGCCGGCCGGCCTGGGACGCTCGGCCGCGCGCATCAGCGCTCGGCGATCGGCACGTAGTCGAGGTCGCGATCGCCCGTGTAGATCTGGCGTGGGCGAGCGATCTTCTGCTCGCTGTCCTCGACCATCTCCTTCCACTGCGCGATCCAGCCGCTGGTGCGCCCGATCGCGAACATCACGGGGAACATCGCAACCGGCAGCCCGAGCGCCTCGTAGATCAGCCCGGAGTAGAAGTCGACGTTCGGATAGAGCTTGCGGGAGGTGAAGTAGTCGTCGTCGAGCGCTCGCTTCTCGAGCTCGGTCGCGACCTCGAGCAGCGGGCTCTTGCCGCGCACCTCGAAGACCGCATCGAGGTGTTTGCGGATGATCCGCGCGCGGGGGTCGTAGTTCTTGTAGACGCGGTGCCCGAAGCCCATCAGGCGCTCGTTGCCGGCCTTGACCCCGTCGAGGAAGTCGGGGATGTTCTCGACCTTCTCGATCCGCGCGAGCATCCGCAGCGCCTGCTCGTTGGCGCCGCCGTGGAGCGGGCCGTACAGCGCGGCGACCCCGGCGGCGACGGCCGAGTAGGGGTCGACCTGGGTCGATCCGACCGAGCGGACGGCGCTCGTCGACGCGTTCTGTTCGTGGTCGGCGTGGAGGATGAACAGGACGTCGAGCGCGCGTTCCAGCCGGGGATCCGGCTGGTACTTGAGCTCGGTCATCTTGTACATCATCGAAAGGAAGTTCCCGGCGTAGTTGAGGTCGTTGTCCGGGTACACGTAGGGCTGGCCCATGTTGTGCCGGAACGAGAAGGCGGCGAGGGTCGGCATCTTCGCGAGCAGTCGGATGATCTGGATCGCGCGGACCCGCTCCTCGTGGATCTTGTTGGCGTCCGGGTAGAAGGTCGAGAGCGCGCCGACCGAGGCGACGAGCATCCCCATCGGGTTCGCGTCGTAGCGGAAGCCCTGCATGAAGTCCTTGACGTTCTCGTGCACGAACGTGTGGATCGTGATCTCGTCGATCCAGTCCTTGAGCTCCACGGCGTTGGGCAGCCGTCCGTTGATCAGCAGATAGGCGACCTCGAGGTAGGTGGAGTGCTCGCACAGCTGCTCGATCGGGTAGCCGCGGTGCTGGAGGACGCCGGCGTCGCCGTCGATGTAGGTGATCGAGCTGCGACAGGAGGCGGTGTTCATGAACGCCGGGTCGTAGGACATCAGGCCGAATTCGTCGGGGTCGACCTTGATCTGCCGGAGGTCGGTGGCGCGCACGGTGCCGTCGGTGACCGGGACCTCGTAGCTCTTGCCGGTGCGGCTGTCGGTGATCGTGAGCACGTCACCGGGGTCGCTGTGACCGTCCGCCTCGGGGGCGCTCGTTCGGGTCTCGGTGCTCATGGGCCTCTCCTATCCGAGGGTTCGATGCTTCCGATTATGGACGAAGCGGGCGGGTGCCCCCGCCGGACGGCGCCGGTCACACACGCGGCCCGTGTCGCAGAGCGCCGGCGACCGCCCGCATCCGCGGCGGCGACGTCGGCGCGGGGGTTCCGTGCGGGCCACGGCGCGGTTTCCGCGGTGGCCGGCGGCGAGGATGGTGCGGGTGCACCGGCCGCGGACGCGGACCGATCCCGCCGTCCTCGCCCGATGCGGTCTCGGGCGTCTGGCGAACGGCCCAGCGGACGATCAGGAAGAGGCCGACGATCGGGATCTTCAGGAACAGCATCAGCCAGAGGAACGTCCAGACGTCCACTGGGGGCGATGATACCCGCTGGCTGCGAGGAAGGATCAGCCGCGCAGCGGGAGCGGCGCGCCGCTGAAGCGCGTCATCGCGTGGAGCTGCTCGATGCGCTCGGCGATCTCGTCGGGGCCGAGCCGCTGGAGGCGCTCGGTGCCGAACTCCTCGACGTTGAACGAGGCGAGGACGGTCGCGTGGGCCATCGCCCGGCGGAGCAGATCGGAGCCGAGCTCCTCGCCGGGATTGGCGGCGACGAAGCCGACGAGGCCGCCGGCGAACGTGTCGCCGGCACCGGTCGGGTCGACGACGGACTCGAGCGGGTACGCGGGCAGCGCGAAGAACCCGTCGCGGGTGACGAGCGCCGCGCCGTACTCGCCCTGCTTGGCGACGACGACGCTCGGGCCGCGGCCACCGGCGGGCGGGCTCCAGGAGAGGATCTCGTGAGCGGCAGCGACGAGGTTCGGCTTGCCGGTCAGCTGCCGCAGCTCGGCGTCGTTGAGGATCACGCAGTCGACGCCGCGGATCGCCTCGACGAGGGAGTCCCGCGCGATGTCGATCCACAGGTTCATCGAGTCGAGCGCGACGAACCGGGCATCGGGGAGCTGCTCGCGGACCTGCCGCTGGAGGTCGGGCTGGATGTTCGGCGAGGAACAGGACGTCGCTCGCGCGGGCGGCGTCGGTCAGCTTCGGATCGAAGCCCTCGAACACGCCGAGCTGGGTGTCGAGCGTCTCGCGGGTGTTCAGGTCCCAGCCGTACTCGCCGTGCCAGAAGAACGTGCGGCCACCGGCGACGCGCTCGATCGCCTCGACGTCGACGCCGCGGCGGCGCATCACCTCGAGCTGCTCCTCGCCGAAGTCGTCCCCGACCGGCCCGACGACGCGGACCTCGTCGAAGAACGAGGCGGCGAGGGAGAAGTGGACGGCGGCACCGCCGAGCATCCGCTCGCGTTCTCCGAACGGGGTCTTGACGGTGTCGTAGGCGATCGATCCGACGACGGTGATGGACATGGGCGGGCACCTTAGATGATCGCCGAGCGGCGCCGGGGATCGCCGCGGCGGGGCGCCGCGCCGGTTCCCGGGGCGCGGCGGGCGGCCGAGCGGCGCGCTCCGATAGCCTCGGTCCTCGATGCGTGCGATCCAGATGACCGAGTTCGGCGGCCCCGAGGTGCTGCGCCTGGCGGAGCTTCCGGAGCCCGTGCCCGGGCCCGATCAGGCGCTGATCCGCGTCTCCCGGGCGGGCCTCAACTTCGCCGACACCCATACCCGGACCAACTCGTATGTGCGAAAGGCGACGCTGCCGCTGGTGCCAGGTGGGGAGGTGGCCGGCACGCTCGTCGAGAGCGGCGAGCGGGTCGTCGCGCTGGTCGGCTCCGGTGGCTACGCGGAGTACGCGGTCGCGCCACGGGACCGGGTGTTCCCGATCCCGGACGAGGTCGACGACGGGACGGCGCTCGCGCTGGTGATCCAGGGAACGACGGCGTGGCACCTGCTGCGCACCGCCGCCCGGCTGGCCGCGGGCGAGAGCGTGGTCGTGCACTCCGCCGCCGGCGGCGTCGGCTCGCTGGCGACGCAGCTCGCGCCGCAGCTCGGGGCCGGGCGCGTGATCGCGACGGCTTCGAGCGCCGAGAAGCGGGACCTCGCGCTCGGGCTCGGCGCCGATGCGGCGCTCGAGGCGGAGCCGGAGGGGTTGACGGAGCGGCTTCTCGAGGCCAACGAGGGCCGCGAGCTGGACGTGATCCTCGACTCCTCCGGGGGCGCGGTGTTCGACGCTTCGATCAAAGCGCTCGCTCCGTTCGGGCGGATCGTCGTCAACGGGATCGCCACCGGCGAACCCAACGAGGTCCGGACCGGCTCGCTGCTGCGCCATTCCCGCTCCGTGATCGGCTTCTGGCTGTTCCACACGCTGGAGCGCCCCGGGATGTTCGGCGAGGCGCTGGCGGATCTCCTCGCCCGCGCCGCGGACGGGCGGCTGCGGGCGATCGTCGGGCAGACCTACCCTCTCGAGCAGGCACCGCAGGCGCAGATCGACCTTGGCGCGAGGCGCACCGCCGGGAAGCTTCTGCTGGATGTGACCGCCTGAGATGAAGCGGCATTCGAACGACCAAGGAAGACCAACCAGATGAGCAAAACCTTCGCCGAGCTCGGGCTCTCCGAGTCGACCCAGCAGGCCCTCCGCGACGTCGGCTACGAGTCGCCGAGCCCGATCCAGGAAGAGGCGATCCCATCGCTGCTGCGTGGCGGCGACGTGATCGGCCAGGCCCAGACGGGGACCGGCAAGACCGCAGCCTTCGGGCTGCCGATCATGGAGTACGTCGACCCGTCCGAGCAGACGGTCCAAGCGCTGGTGCTGACGCCGACCCGCGAGCTGTGCATCCAGGTCACGCAGGCGCTGCGGGCGTACGGCGCGAACAAGGGGATCGATGTCGTGGCGGTGTTCGGCGGCGCGCCGATCCGCACCCAGCAGGCGCAGCTGCGCGCCGGCGGGCACGTCGTCGTCGGGACCGTCGGGCGCGTGCTCGACCTGATCTCGCGCCACTCGCTGATGCTGACCGACTGCCGCTTCGTGGTGCTCGACGAGGCCGACGAGATGCTCGACCTCGGGTTCCTCGAGGACGTCGAGCGGATCCTCGCGCTGACGCCGTCGAGCCGCCAGACGGCGCTGTTCAGCGCGACGATGCCGCCGCCGATCCGCAAGCTCGCGGATCGCTACATGTACGAACCCGAGGTGATCAAGGTCGAGGCGGCGACGCTGACGATCGACACCGTCGCGCAGTTCCAGCTGCCGGTGGAGACGAAGCACAAGGCGGAGATGCTGGTCGAGGTGCTGCGGGCCGAGAAACCGGACCAGGCGATCGTGTTCGTGCGCACGAAGGTGCGCTGCGACCAGCTCTACCGGACGCTCCGCGACCGTGGGATGAACGTGCGGGCGCTGCACGGCGACATGTCGCAGGGGTCGCGGGACGGGGTGATGCTGGCGTTCAAGGGCGGGCGCGTGCCGATCCTCGTCGCGACGGACGTAGCCGCCCGCGGCCTGGACATCTCGACGGTGACCCATGTCATCAACTACGACGTGCCGACGAGCCCGGACACCTACGTGCACCGGATCGGGCGCACGGGGCGGGTCGGACGCACGGGGCGCGCGATCACGTTCGTGGAGGACCGGCAGAAGCGCGAGCTGGAGGCGATCGAACGGCACATCGGGACGAGCATCACGCGCTGGGAGAAAGGCGCGCAGGCGAGCCCGACGCCGGTCAAGGAGCGCCCCCGCCGCCACTCCAAGCCGAAGATCTCCCGGCGCGACGAGGACGAGCCGTACACGAAGCTGGTCCTGTCCGGCGGCAGCGCCTCGGGCCTCGAGGTCAAGGACATCGTCGCGGCGGTCACCTCGAAGGCCGGGCTCGACGGCGAGGCGGTGCGCGACGTGCTGGTGCTCGAGCGCTTCTCGTTCCTGTCGGTGCCCGAGCACGAGGCGGAGCAGGTGATCGCGGCGGTCGACGGCACGCGGGTCGGCTCGGACGCGCCCCGCGCGCTGAGCCTCGAGCGGGTGCGGGTACAGTAGGCGCCATGTCCACCGCAACGATGCAGACCACCGAGGGGCCGATCGTCTTCGAGCTGTTCGACGAGGAGGCGCCCAAGACCGTCGAGAACTTCCGCAAGCTCGCCGGCGACGGCTTCTACGACGGGCTCACGTTCCACCGCGTGATCAAGGACTTCATGATCCAGGGCGGGTGCCCGCAGGGCACCGGCACGGGCGGACCCGGCTACACCTTCGAGGACGAGATCAACCCGCACAAGATCGTGCGCGGCGCGCTGGCGATGGCCAACGCCGGGCCGAACACGAACGGGTCGCAGTTCTTCATCGTCACCGCGGAGGCGTGCCCGTGGCTCGACGGGAAGCACACGGTGTTCGGTCAGGTGAGCGAGGGGATGGACGTCGTCGACCGGCTCGAGGGGGTCGACACCGACGGCGGCGATCGGCCCGAGGAGCCGATCGGGATCTCCTCGATCGAGTTCGGCGAGTAGCGGCCGGACCATGGACGCGGGCCCGGATTCGCCGGAGCCGGGGATCGGAGCCGAGCGTGCGCGGATGTCCTCCCGCGAGCGGTTGATCGACGAGCTTCAGGAGATCGACCGCCGGCTGCTGATCGGCCCCGGCGGCGCAACGATCACCGACGACCTCGTGCGCCCGCTGCGGGACGCCGGGCAGCGCTAGTCGACCCGGGCGGGGCTGTGCCGCTGCGGCTCGGTCGCCGCGGCGAGGCCCCCCACGACACCCTCGTGCCCCGTGGCGCGGGAGCATGGGACGACCCTCGCGACGCTTGAACTGTCGCGCGTGAAGAGGGGGAGCGCCGTCGTTGCGCCGCTCGGACGCGCACCCCTGGCCGCGCGGCCAGCAAGCACGCGGCACCCCTGCCGTCGGAGTAACCTAGACCCACCAGCCGAGCTAGCAGGGGAGAGGAAGATGGCCACTGTCGAGCAGCACGCACCCGAGGCCGCGAACGGCGCAGCCACGGGTATCGCTTCGTCCGCGGGGATCCCCGTCGAGAACCCGGCGACGGGCGCCACGGTCGGCAACGTCCCCGACATGTCCGCCGAGCAGGTCGCGGACCTCGCGGCGAAAGGCCGCGCCGCACAGCCGGAGTGGGAGGCCTACGGCTTCGAGGGCCGCGCCCGTGTGATGCTGCGCGCGCAGAAGTGGCTGATGGACAACGCCGAGCGCGTCGTCGAGACGATCGTCTCCGAGACCGGCAAGACCTACGAGGACGCCGAGCTGGCCGAGATCGGCTACGGCGGCAACGCCTTCGGCTTCTGGGCGAAGTACGGCCCCGAGTACCTCGCCGACGAACGGGTCAAGTCGAGCCAGATCCTCGTCAAGGGCAAGAAGCTGATCAACCGCTACCGCCCGCTCGGGCTGATCGGTGTGATCGGCCCCTGGAACTACCCGCTGACCAACTCGTTCGGCGACTGCATTCCGGCGCTGATGGCCGGCAACAGCGTGATCCTCAAGCCGTCCGAGGTGACCCCGCTGACCTCGCTGCTGCTCGCGGAAGGGATGCGCGAGAGCGGCCTGCCGGAGCATGTCCTGCAGATCGCGACGGGCCGCGGCGAGACCGGCGCGGCGCTGATCGAGCACGTCGACATGATCATGTTCACGGGCTCGACCAAGACCGGCCGCAAGGTCGCCGAGACGGCCGCGCGGCGGTTGATCCCGGCGTCGCTCGAGCTCGGCGGCAAGGACCCGATGATCGTGCTCTCCGACGCCGACGTCGAGCGCGCGGCCAACTTCGCCACCTACTACTCGATGCAGAACGCCGGCCAGACCTGCATCTCGATCGAGCGCGTGTACGTGGAGGAGCCCGTCTACGACGAGTTCGTCGCGAAAGTCTCCGAGAAAGTGCGCGAGCTGCGCGTCGGCAAGCCCGAAGGCCCCGGCTCCGTCGAGGTCGGCGCGATCACCTTCCCGCCGCAGATGGACACGATCAAGGACCACGTCCAGGACGCGATCGACAAGGGCGCGCGGGTGCTCGCCGGCGGCCACGAGGCCCCCGGCGCCGGCCGCTTCTTCGAGCCGACCGTGCTCGTCGACGTCGATCACTCGATGAAGTGCATGACCGAGGAGACGTTCGGCCCGACGCTGCCGATCATGAAGGTCCGTGACGCCGACGAGGCGGTGCGGCTCGCCAACGACTCGCCGTACGGCCTCGGCGCGTCGGTCTTCTCCCGGGACACCGAGCGGGGCGAGGCGGTCGCGCGACGGCTGGAAGCGGGCGCCGCGAACGTCAACGACGCGATGATCAACTACACGGTGCTCGAGCTGCCGATGGGCGGCGCAAAGGCATCCGGCCTCGGCTCCCGGCACGGCGCCGGTGGGATCCGCAAGTACTGCTCGCAGCAGGCGATCGTCGTCACGCCGAAACTGGCCATGAAGAAGGAAGTCTTCATGTACCCGTACAAGTCACGCACGTCGAAGCTGCTCGCGCGGTTCTTCAAGTTCATGTACGGGCGCGGGCGCCGGGCCTGAGGCCCGGGGGTCGGGCGGCGCCGGCGCATCGATGACCGGCGCCGCACGCGATGCCGTGACGGCGACGCGCTCCGCACAGGGCGCGAGGCGATCCCCGCCCGCGTGGCTGGTCGCGCTGTGCGTGGCGCCATGTGCCGCACTCGGCGCGCTCGGCACCGACCGCGCCTGCAACCACCTCGAAGGTGATGTCTCGGCCGCCGAGCCCGGCACCCCACGCGGTCGCTGGTGCGCGACGGTCGAGCCCGGACACCATCCTTGGGTGCTGCTCGCCGGCCCCGTCCTCGCCGCGTTCGCGCTCGTCGTGCTGCTCTCGCTCGCCCCTCGTCTGCGTGCCGCACCCGTGCGCTGGGGCGTGGCCGGTCTCCTCTGCGCCGCGGCGCTGGCGCAGCTCTGGGTGGTCGGCACCCTGCGGCCGATCAACGAACTGTGATCGGGCTCGACCACGTGCAGCTCGCGGCGCCGCCCGGATGCGAGGCCGAGGCCCGGCGCTTCTACGGCGAGCTGCTCGGTCTCGCCGAGATCGAGAAGCCCGAGCCGCTGCGGGCGCGGGGCGGGGCGTGGTTCGCGCTCGGCGACGGGCGCCAGCTCCACATCGGCGTCGAGCAGCCCTTCGCACCGGCGCGCAAGGCGCATCCGGCCTTCGGCGTGTACGGAGCGCGCGAGCTCGACGCGCTGGCGGAGCGGCTCGCCGCGGCCGGGGCACCGGTTCGATGGGACGAGGAGCTGCCCGTGCGGCGGTTCTTCAGCGAGGACCCGTGGGGGAACCGGATCGAGCTGGTCGCCGGCACCTGAGCGCATCCCGGTGGCTCCGGGAGCTGCTCGACGAGCAGGGCGCTTTCGATCGCTTGTCCGGGCCGCCGGAGGATGTGTGGCTGACTGCCGACGTGATCGGCGCCGTCACCGCCGTCCCGCTCAGGGACCCTAGGCCGCGGCGTCCTCGCGCAGCTTCACGCCCAGCAGCGCTTCGAGCTCCGGGATCGTCGTCTCCGCGCTCGTGTGGTGAACGGTCGCCATCCCCAGCTCCTCGGCGGGCGTGAGGTTGAACGGCAGGTCGTCGACGTAGACGCACTCCGGCGGCTTCGCCCCCGCTCGCTCGGCGCCCAGCTCGTACATCTTGCGCGCCGGCTTGCGGATGCCCTCTTCCGCGGAGATGACGACGCCGTCGAACAGCTCGTCGAACATGTCGTGGGGGTAGCGGTGCACGCCCCACGAGTTCGAGACGAGCGCTGTCCTGATCCCGGCGAGGTGGGCGAGGCGAACCGCGGCGACCATCTCCTCGTCCGGGTGCACGCCGGCGAACATCCCGTCGATCAGCCCGTCCGGCTCGACCTCCAACAGCTTCGCGAAGCGCTGCTCGAACGCCGACTCCTCGAGCGCGCCGGTCTCCAGGGCGATCAGCAGCTTGCGCGCCTCCGGGTCGGTCCGGAAGCGCCCCAGCAGCAGCTTCGGGTCGATCTCCGCGGCCACGCAGTAGGCGTGGAACGACGCGAACAGGTTCGTCGTGAGGACACCGCCCCAGTCGATCAGCAGCGCGGTGCGGTGCCCCTCAGCGCTCGCCACGGGACACCGCCTCGGCGTTGCTCGCAAGCTCGAGCACGCCCTCACCGAACGACTTCAGGTACGGGTCGTCGGTCGTGCCGGCGATCGCCCGCTTGTAGTTCCCCTCCATGAACACCACGCTCTTCCAGAGCGCGAGCGTCATGTACCAGCGGATGTCCCCCATCGAGCGGCCGGAGCGCTCCTCGTAGAGCCCGATCATCTCCGCGCGGGTCGGGAAGCCCTCGGCTCGCGTGACCGCGCCGAGCGCGTCGCGCATGCCCCCGGCGGGGTCGCCCGCCTCGGTCCACATCATGCAGAGGTAGCCGAGGTCGGCTAGCGGGTCGCCGATCGTCGCCATCTCCCAGTCGAGCACCGCCGCGAGCCGCGCCGGAGCGCCCGGCGCGTAGAGGGTGTTCCCGAGCCGGAAGTCGCCGTGGACGATCGTCGCCGGGCCCGACTCGGGCATGTTCTCCGACAGCCACGACGCGACGCTCTCGACCGCGGGGATCTCCCGTGTCTTGTTGATCTCCCACAGCCCGAGGAAGCGCCGGAGCTGGCGCTCGAGGTAACCCGTCGGTTTGCCGAAGTCCTCGAGCCCCGCGGCGCGCCAGTCGACGCCGTGGATCTCGACGAGCGCGTCGATCAGCTCGCGCGCCGTGTTCGCCCGCTCTCCGGGGCTGTCGAGTTCGGGCGGCATGCTCGTCACGATCACGTCCCCCTCGACCTTCTCCATCACGTAGAAGGGGGAGCCGATCACCTGCTCGTCGGAGCCGACCGCCAGCACCCGTGGCACCCGGGCCGGTGTGTCCCACAGCGCGCTCAGCAGCCGTGCCTCGCGCAGCACGTCGTGCGCGCTCGGCGGCAGCGGCGGGCGCGGCGGGCGGCGCAGCACGTACTCCTCGCCGCCGCGCTCGATCAGGTACGTGACGTTCGAGTGCCCCTCGCCGATCGGGCTCGCGCTGAGATCGCCGCTGCCGAGGCCGTGGGCGTCGAGGAACGCCTCGAGCGGGTCGAGCACGAGGAGCGGGACGCGGCTGTTAGCCTCCCCCTCCGCCGTCGTGCGGACGATGTCGTCTGGCGCGATCGGTGCGCTCACGGACGGGAAAGCTATAGCGACCGCAACCTTCCCTGCGCTGAGGTGTCCAATCGACCATGCCCAGATTCCGCTCGCTCACCATCGCCACCCTTGCCGCCCTCGCCTCGCTGACCGCCGGGGCGTCCCAGGCGTCCGCGTCCCGCGGCCAGACCACCTACTTCGAGGCGGGCTCCTCGCTGTTCGCCTCCGCGGCGTCCCAGAACAAGGACTTCGCGCAGATGGAAACGCTCGGCGTCAAAGCGCTGCGCATCGAGCTCGAGTGGGTCGACGTCGCCCCGCTCCCGAACAGCGCGAGCAAGCCGGTGTTCGCCGAAGCGAGTTCCGCCAGCTACAACTGGGGCCTCTACGCGACCGCGATCGCGCGTGCCAAGACGCTGAAATGGCCGGTGCTGCTGACGGTCACCGCGCCGGCCCCGCGCTGGGCCACGGCCAACAAGAAAGCGCCCTACATCACGCGCCCCGACCCGAAGGACTTCCAGGAATTCATGACCGCGGTCGGCACGCGGTTCGGCTCCGAAGTCTCATTGATCTCGATCTGGAACGAGCCCAACCACCCGGCGTTCCTGCTGCCTCAGTGGAACTCGAACGGCACCCCCGCCTCGCCGCGGATCTACCGCGGGCTCTACCAGGCCGGCTACGCGGGCCTGCAGGCGGCGGGCCTGAAGCGCCCGCGCGTGCTGTTCGGCGAGACCGCGCCGACCGGCTACGACACCGTCAACCCCCGTCACGAAGGCTCGCGGGCCTACCTGCGCGACGTCGCCCCGCTGGCGTTCCTGCGCGGCGCGCTGTGCCTCAACAACCACTGGCGGCGCTCCGGCGCCTGCGGGAAGCTGCAGATGACGGGGTACGCGCACCACGCCTACACCAAGGCGGTGAGCCCGTACTACGTGGCGCCGGGCGCCGACAACGTCACGATCGGCTCGCTGTCCCGTCTGAGCGGCGCGCTGAACAAAGCGGCCGCCGCCGGCGCGATCCCGTCGGGTCTGCCGATGTACCTGACCGAGTTCGGGGTGCAGAGCTACCCCAACACCGAACTCGGGGTCCCGGTCTCCAAGCAGGCCGAATACGACGCGATCGCCGAAAAGCTCGCCTGGGGCAACTCGCGGGTCGCGGCGTTCTCCCAGTACCTGCTCAAGGACGACCCGCTCGGCGGGGCGCCCGGCGCGAGCGCCGGGGGCGGCACCGTCGGGTTCCAGACCGGGCTCGAGTACGTCAACGGCAAGCCGAAGCCGCTCTTCGCCGCGTGGCCCGTGCCGCTCGTCGTCAGCCGCAGCGGTCACCGCTACTCGCTGTGGGGCCTGGTCCGGCCGGCGAAGGGGTCGACGACGCTGACCGTCCTCGTCCGTCGCAGGGGCTCCTCGGCGTACCGCACGCTGAAGACCGTCCACACCGACAGTCACGGCTACTGGTCGCTGCAGTCGAGCGTCGCCGGCACCGCCTGGCGGGTGAAGTGGAAGAGCCCGAAGGGCCAGACCTATGAGGGGCCCGCGATCGCCGCAAGCTAGACGCGTCGCGGTTCGCACGGCTCCGCGGCCGTGCGAACCGCCGCAGTGACGCGGGTCGGGAGCGGGCCGCGCCGGTGGAGGTGGCCCGGCTCCGGAGCGGCGCCCGCGGCCGCCTACGATTCTCTGGATGCCAGAGCTACCGGAGGTCGAGATCACCGCGCGGTTGCTCGACCGCGCGCTCGAGGGGCGCGTGATCGCATCCGCCCTCGCGCCGGGCATCAACGCGCTGAAGACCTTCGATCCGCCGCTCTCGGCGCTGGAGGGCCGGCGCATCGAGGGCGTCAGGCGCCAGGGGAAGAACCTGATCGTCGACGTCGGGGGGGACGACGGCCGTCCGCTCGCGCTGCTGATCCACCTGATGTCGGCCGGGCGGCTGCAGCTGTTCGACAAGCTCGCCGGGCCGCGCGACCGAACCTCGCGACTGCTCGTCCGCGTCGAGCCCGGCGAGGGGGAGGCCGGTCCGCTCGAGCTGCGACTGCGCGAGTTCGGCTCCAAGCAGGCCGCCTGGGTGAAGCTGCTCGACGCGACCGAGCTCTCCGACGACGAGGCGCTCGCCAAGCTCGGCCCCGAGGCGTGGCCCGAGCCCGGCTCGCTGCGGGAGTTGCTCGACGCACCGCGGCCGCTGCACACGCTGCTCCGTGACCAGCGCACGATCGCGGGGATCGGCCGTTCGTGGGTCGACGAGATCCTGTGGGACGCGCGGCTCTCGCCGTTCAAGCGCGGCTCGGACCTCGACGAGGAGGAGGCCGAGCGCCTGCGCGGATCGATCGTCGCGACCCTTGGTGCGGCGCTCGACCACTACGAGCAGGTGGTCTCGCTGCCGATCCCGGACAAGCTGCCGATGCCGCTGAAGGTGCACCGGCACGAGGGCGAGCCGTGCCCACGCTGCGGCGAGACGCTGCGCGCGGTCCACTTCGAGGACTACGTGATCGCCTACTGCCCGAAGGAGCAGACCGAGGGGCGGATCCTCAAGGACCGTCGGCTCTCGCGGCTGTTGAAGTAGCTCGCCGGGAGGGGTTACGCTCGTCGTCCGGGACCTGGCCGGGTGGCGCCAAGCGGGCCTTCAGCCCCGACGGAGTGGGTTCGACTCCCACCAGGTCCATCGGCATTCACGCCGTGTGAGCCTGGTCCGCGATCGGCCCGATCGGGCGCGGTCGTTCCGTTTCGCGCCACCCGGCGAAAAGCATCCGCGCCGCGTCCGCCGCCGCGATCGCGCCGCCGGTCGCCTCATACCCGCCCGCGACTCGCTCCGCCCCGTCGCGCCGGGAGATGGCGTCGCGGATCGCGACTCGAAGGCGGTCGGGGGTGAGGCGGCGGGACGAGACCGTCGTGCCGGCTCCCGCGACTTCGACGCGGCGAGCGACCTCGAGCTGGTCGCGCCCGAACGGGACGACGCACACGGGCACGCCGGCCGCGAGCGCCTTCTGCGTCGCGCCCGCCCCGCCGTGCGTCACCGCACATACCGCCCGCTCCAGCAGCGTGCTGTGGGGGACGAAGCGCTCGACGCGCGCGTTCGATGGGATCGGCCCGCGCAGGTTCGCGGTCGGTACGGTCGCGACCACGAACAGGTCCTCGCCGGAGAGCGCGTCGAGGGTCACGCGCACGAGTCTGCCGTCGTCCTGGAACTCGGAGGATGTGCTCACCATCACCAGCGGCCGGCTCACTCCGTCGAGCCACGCCGGCGCGGTCCGCGGAGGATCCCAGGCGCCCGGGCCGACCATCAGAACGTTCTCGGGCCAGTCGGACCGGGGGTACTCGAACGGCTCGGCCGTCATGTAGAGCAGCAGCGGAGGAGTCGTGAAGATCTCCCCGATGCTCCGGAAGGGCCGCGCCCCCGCGCCGACGCGCGCACGGTTCACCTGCGGGAGCGTCGCCCGCGCGAACGCCGTCTCCAGGACGGGGCGCAGGACCGCGTCTCGGAGCCGCCCGAGCGGACCCGCAGCGGGCCGCAGGCCGGGTCCGAACGGGGGCACGTCCTTCGATGCCAGCGGCAGCGGGTACGGGAACCACTGCGCCCACGGTCTGCCCGAGACCTCCGCCGCCGCTGTCGCCCCCCAGGTCATGCAGTCGACCAGCAGCAGGTCGGGATCGTGCTCGGCGATCGCCGAGCGAAGGTCGGCCACCTCTTGTTCGCCGCGTGTCGCGAACGTTCTCATCGCCCGCTTCATGCTCGTCGCGGGTGTTCGCCCGAGGTAGTCGTCGTGCTCGAGCTCCTCGATCGAAGGGGCGATGGCGCTCGCTTGGAACCCGCGGGCCGTCATCTCCTCGACCTCGGACGAGAGCGTGCGCACGGCCACGCTGTCGCCCCGATGAGCGAGCTCGTCGAGCGTGGGAACCAGCGGGTAGAGATGCCCCCGAGCCGGCGAGGTGTAGGCAAGGACCTTCATGGCGCCTCCTCCAGAACTCCGTTGATTGCGAGCATCAGGGTCGCCCGTGCCTCGGCACGTCCGAGGCCGAGATGGCGGGTGAGCAGACGCCACGTGTGCACGTCGCAGATCGCGATCAGCGCAGCGAGGCGTCTGCGTCGCGCGCGCGCGGACGAGCCGAGCAAGGGCCCGAAGACCGTCTCGACCCACTGGTAGTGCAGACCGCGGCCCTCCCGTACGAACTCCGAGCCTGCCGCGTCCGGCGGCAGCGCCTCGAGCTTGAGCGCACGGCTCCCGAAGGCCTCGTAGTGGTCCAGCAGGTTGTCGACCGCGCGACCGACGTCACCTACGGGCGCCGCAGCCCGCTGCGAGACGACGACCGACCTCTCCCGCTCGAAGGCCGCCCTCGCCAGCCCCTCGCGCGAGCCGAAGTGGCGCAGCAGCGTCTGCTTGCTGACGCCGGCCTCCTCGGCGATCAGCTCGAGCGAGGTCGCGGCCCAGTCGCCCTCGAAGAACGCCCGCGTGGCGGCGTCGAGCAGCCTCGTCTTCGTGCGCTCCTCCGACCTCTTCCTAGCCACCTTGGTGTAAGTGCGCGTCGCCATTTCGCGACACCATTAGTAACACGAAATATGGAGGCCGTCAACACGAGGGCGGGATTTGAGCCCTCGGTTCGAGGACAGCCGTGCGCGGCCGCATGCCCGCGCGATGGGCCGTAGCGGCAGGGCCGGCGAGCGCAGCAGCGGCCACGGTGCCGGCGGGCCGGATCTCGCGTCCGAACTCGGGAACCATCCCGCGCTTCGTTCTCACCGACAGCGGATGGCTCGCGATCCGTCAGGGGCAACGACTCGTCGCGCAGATCGAAGCGGATCGGCTTCGAGCCGCGACGGCGCGAGCGGCCTACGCGCCCTCCTCCGGGTCATACGTCAGATTCCGAACGGACGGCACGGCGAGCACGGCGAGGGTGCCGAGGACGCCCAACGCGGCGGCGCCGTAGAGCGTCGTCGAGATGCCGAGCGCGATCCCGATCGGGCCCGCCGCGGCGAGACCGATCGGCGTCACCGCGTATGACGCCAGCGCGTCCCACGAGCTGACCCGCGAGAGCTCCTCGCCGGGGATCCGCCGCTGCACCACGGCGAACCACACGAGGTTGAAGAAGCTGATCGACATCCCCGAGAGGACCGCGGCGGCCAGCAGCACGGGCAACGGAGCGGTCGCGGCGAGCAGGACGAGCAGCGGGGAGGTTCCGATCACCGACGTCACGAACATCGCCCGCAGCGGGTGGCGAGGGTCCCAGCGGAGGCCGAGCGTCCCGCCGAGCACCGCGCCGATCCCGGTCGCGGTGCCGAGCGCAGCCCACGCGCCCGCCCCGCCGAGCGAGGTTCGAGCGACCTCGGGGCCGAGCACCAGGTAGGGGTCGAACGCGAGCGCGTTGGCGGCCATGAACTCGAGCGCGCTGACCCACAGCCAGGTCCGCGAGCGGAAGGCCCTCCAGCCCGCCCGCAGCTCGCTGAGGGTGCCGGTGCGGGCGGCCGGGACCAGGGCTCGCACGCGCATCAGCGAGAGGTACGCGGCGCTCGCGAGGAAGCTCCCCGCGTCGATCGCGAGGCCCCAGCCGGCGCCGAGCGTCGCCACCAGGACCCCGGCCAGCGCCGGGCCGCCGATGTTCGCGATGTTCTGCGAGACCGCGATCAACGCGTTCGCCTGCTGGAGATCCGCCGCCGCGACGGTCTCCGGCAGCAGCGCCTGGGCGGCGGGTTTGAAGAACGCCTCGGCCGCGCCGTAGATCGCCTGCAGCACGACCAGCTGCCAGACGCGCGCGTCGCCGGTCACGAGCAGCGCCGCGCTGACGCCCTGCGCGCCCGCGCGGACCAGATCCGAGGCGATCATGATCGTGCGGCGCGGAAGCCGGTCCGACCACACGCCTCCGAGCAGCAGGAACCCCACCAGCGGAACGGTCTGGGCGGCGAGCACCAGCCCGAGGTCCTTGACCGACCCCGTGAGGTCGAGGACCGCGAACGCGAGCGCCACGGAGACGACGCGGTCGCCGACCGCCGAGATCCCCTGGCCGAAGAAGAACAGCCTGAACGAGCGTTCCCCCCAGGCTCCCCGCCGCATCGGGGCAGGCTACCTTCGCGCCCGTCGCCCCTGCTCGAGGATCTCGCGACGATTCGGCTCCGTTGACGTTTGGGGAACTGATGTCCGGGGGTATGACGTGCTCATCACCGGCCTTCGGGAGGGCCGAGCGCTCGTGCGCCGGGCCCGGCTCAGTCGTCAATACCACCCTGCGTCGACGGGAGACGGACACGTGTTCAGATACGCCAGGCTGGCCTGCTCGGTCATCGCCGCCATCGGGGCGACGCTCGCCCTCTGCAGCAGCGCGCTCGCCCTCGGCGGAGCCCAGCCGCTGATCACGAAAGGCTCGACGCCGATCGGCGCCGAGCAGGGGACGGCGTCCGCGCTGCTGACCCTCGCCCCTCGCGACGCGAGCGGGCTGCAGGCGCTCGTCGCCCAGGGCACGACGATCACCCCCGCCGAGTTCAAGAGCGGCTACGCGCCGTCCGCGAGCACGGTGGCGGCGATCGAGCGCTGGGCCCGGGGGCGGGCCTGACCGTCGGCTCCGTCTCCTCCGACCGGCTGCTGGTCGGCATCTCGGGCCCGGCCGCCACGCTCGGGTCCGCGCTTGGCGTGACGCTCGAGCGCTACCGAGGCGAAGGCGGGAACGAATACGTCTCGACCTCGGGCGTCGCCGCGCTGCCGTCCTCGATCGCGGGCGACGTGAGCGCGATCAGCGGCCTCTCGACGCTCGCGCGCGTTCACGCCGAGCCGGCGCGGCAGGCCGCGACCCCGGCGCCGACCGGCGTCGAATACCCGCACAGCTACGGGCCCCAGGAACTGTGGTCGCTGTACCACGCGTCCAGCTCCGCGGCCGGCAAGGGCGAGCAGCTGTCGGTGATCACCGCCGGCAACCTGACCGGGGTCGAGAGCGACCTGCGCGCGTTCGAGCAGCACTTCGGGCTGCGCGAGGTGAAGTGGAACCAGGTGCTCGTCGGTCCTGCCGGGACCGAAACCGAAGGCAACGACGAGTGGGATCTCGACACCCAGTACTCGACGGGGATGGCACCCGGGGTGACGAAGCTCAACGTCTACACCGGCACCTCGATGGAAGACCCGTCGATCGAGGAAACGATCGATCGCTGGGTGACCGAAGGCCGCACCCCGCAGGCGAGCTTCTCGGCGGGCGAGTGCGAGCTGCTCGCCGACGCCTCGGGCTTCTCCGAATCGCTCGACACGATCCTCTCCGAGGCCGCCGCCGAGGGGCGGACGCTGTTCGCGTCCTCCGGTGACACCGGCTCGCAGTGCCCGGTGCTGGTCGGCGAGAACGGGGCGCCGCTCGGCGCTCCGGGTGTGAACTACCCGGCCTCGAGCCCGTACGCGATCGGCGTCGGCGGCACCAGCGTGCTCGGCGCCGGGAACGAAATCGGCTGGTACTCAGGCGGCGGCGGGCAGAGCCTGATCGAGAAGACGCCCGCGTGGCAGGAAAAGGCGGGCGGCAGCTTCCTCGGCACCGGTCGCGGCGTACCCGACGTGGCGTTCGACGCCGACCTGCTGAGCGGGGTCGGGGTGTTCGTCGAAGGCAAAGAAGAAACGATCGGCGGCACGAGCGTCGGCGCGCCCGCGTGGCAGGGCGTCTGGGCCCGCGTCGAGGGCGCGCACAAGCACAAGCTCGCGTTCGCCGGCCCGGTGATCTACGAGACCGAGCCCGAAGCGGCGTTCAAAGACATCACCGTCGGGTCGAACACGCTCTACCAGTGCACCCCGGGCTGGGACTACGTGACGGGGCGCGGCACGCCCGACATCGAAGTCCTCGCAGCTGACGCCTAGCGGCGAGCGCTTGCGCTCCGCGGGGCCCGGACGGCACACGCCGTTCGGCCCCGCGTTGCCGGCGGCGGCAGCCGCTAGCCTGCGGGCCGTGTGCGAACCGGCGCGGCGAGGGGGCTGATGGCGGGCGGCGTCAAGCGGCTCGTGCTGTCGCTCGCGTACCTGCCGCTGCGGGCGGCGCTGGCGCTCGGCGGGGACGCGACCGCCCGCGACGTGCGCCGCCAGCTGCAACCACGGCTCGATCTGCCGTTGCCCGCCTCGGTCTCGGCAGGCGAGCTCGTGACCGTGCTCGCGCACCGCCCGTTCCGCTCGATCCTCTACCACCGGCTGCGGGTCGGGGGAACCGCCGGACGGGTCCTCGCCGCGCTGCTGGCGCGGCTCTACCCCGGCGAGCCCGCGCTGTTCATCACCTGCGAGGAGATCGGGCCGGGGTTCATGATGATGCACGGCTTCGCGACGATCGTGACCGCGCGGCGGATCGGAGCCGACTGCCAGGTCGCCCAGCAGGTCACGATCGGCTACGACGACCGCGGCGCGCCGCCGGTGCTGGGCGACCGGGTGCGGGTCGGCGCGGGCGCCGTCGTGATCGGGCCGATCGAGGTCGGCGACGACGCGGTGATCGGCGCCGGCGCGGTGGTCGTCAAGGACGTGCCGCCGGGGAAGGTCGTCGGGGGCGTGCCGGCGCGGGTGATCGAGGGGGCCGCCGACCGGTTCGGCGCGGGTAGGCGGGGCGAGGACTGAGGCCGACCGGGCCCGCGGAACGTCAGCCGCTGACCATCCAGCACATTTCCGTCCACACGAGCCGGCTCGTCCCGTCGAAGAGCGGAGCGGAGAGGGCGAGCGTGGCGGTGTTCCCGTGAACCGTCAGCGGTGCGTGCGCGACCTGCGCCCAGCTGTGCGCGTAACGCCGCCCTCTCGCCGCTGACGCGCGCGAGCCGTGCGAGGTGGGCGGCCCATCGCTGCTCGCACGTTCTGCCCCGGATCGTCGCGCGAAGCGGAGCGTCGAGGACCGCGCAGGCTTCGGCGGCGTCGCGCGAGAGCTCGGCGGTGACGAACCGGCGGGCGGCCTTGCGAATCCAGGCGGCGGTGGCAGCCGACGGGCGGTCGGTCGCGCTCGTGTGGGACACGGCTCCGTCGGTCGTTGCGGCGAGAGCGCCGGTCCCGAGCGAGAACGCCAGCGCGGCCGCGGCGAGCGCGGCTGTGGGCGAGAAACGGCGTGCGGATGCCTGGCTCATCCTTTTCTGTGGTTGCTATCGGCATGCCGCCGGAGATCCTTTAGCGATCTCGCGCTGCTGGACGGATGTCGCAGGCCGTACCGACGCCCTGACGTCTCTGACCCGCGGGCCGACATGGCTAGCATTCGGCACTCGATGATCGAACAAGGCGACAGGGCCCCCGACTTCTCCCTCCCCGACCAGGACGGCCGCGAGGTCAAGCTCGGCGACTTCGCGGGCCAGATGCTGGTCCTCTACTTCTACCCCAAGGCGGACACCCCGGGGTGCACGACCCAGGCGTGCGGCGTGCGCGACCACGCCCCCGACTACGCCGGCGCCGGCGCGGTGGTGCTCGGCGTCTCCCCCGACCCGGTCGCGAAGGTCAAGAAGTTCCACGACAAGCAGGGCCTCAACTTCTCGCTGCTCGCCGACGAGGGCCACGCTGTCGCCGATGCTTACGGCGTCTGGGTCGAGAAGTCGATGTACGGCAAAACGTACTTCGGCAACGAACGAACGACCTTCGTGATCGGCCCGGACGGGAAGGTCGCGAAGGTGCTGCGGAAGGTCAAGCCGGCCGAGCACGACGAGCTCGTGCTGGCGGCGCTGCGCGAGGCCTCGCCTCCCGTCGTCTGACCCGGAGCGGTCAGAGCACGAACCTGCGCGAATCTAAAGAAGATGTAAGGATGCCGGGGCCGCGGCCCGATGCCGTGGGCGCCCGCGGCCTCGGGGGGAAACGCTGGACGATGCTCCGCGCCGGGCTCGGGCTCTTTGACGCCTGTCCGCCACGTGCCCTGCACGTGCCGGCCGACGAAAGGAACCTGATGTCGAAGCTCCGACTTGCCGCGTGCGCGGCCGTCTGCATCTCCGCGCTCGCGGCCCCAGGGCTCGCAAGCGCAGCGGCGCTGCCCAACCTCGACCTGTCCGTCACCTCCAGCTCCATGACCGTCTCCGGCGCGACCGTCTCGGGCGCCGTGAACATCGTGATGACCGCCGCCAAGGGCCTCAAGGAACCGACTCCGGTGCTCGTGCGGCTCAACCCCGGAGCGACCGAGCAGCAGCTCGAAAGCGTGCTCACGACGAAAGGCACCAGCGACCCGAACTACGTGAACGCGGTCGGCTCGATCGTGTTCGACGCCGTGGCGACACCCGGTGGAACGACCGAACTCCAGACCGAACTGCAGCCCGGCAACTACGTCGCGCTGAACGTCGAAGGTGAAAAGCCGAAGACGATCCCGCATTCGGCGTTCACGGTCACCCCCTCCGCCGCGCCTGCCGTGCTGCCCACGCCGGCGGCGACGGTCAAGACGATCGAGTTCTCGTTCACGGGCCCGAGCACGCTGAAAGTCGGCGAGCTCGTGCGCTTCGAGAACGAAGGCTTCCTCGTGCACATGGACTTCGCGTTCCCCGTCAAGAGCCGCAGCGCGGGCCGCAAGGCGCTGGTCGATCTCAAGAACGGCAACCAGCGCGCCCTCGAGCCGCTCGCCGCCGGCGAACCCGTCGCCTTCTTCGGGCCGATCTCGACAGGGGGCATGCAGCAGGGAGTGATCACGGCCAGGCCCGGGTGGTACGTGGAGGCCTGCTTCATGGAGACCCAGGACGGTCGCGACCACACCAGGCTGGGCATGGAGCGCCTGATCCACATCGTCAAGTAGGGGTGCGGCTCGCGCCGGGCGCCTCTGGTGCCCGGCGCGGCTTCGCCGGCTCGCGCCGCGCCACCGGACCCCGCGCGGCCCGTGCCGTCTCAGCGGGGCGAGCCGAAGCCGCCGACCAGGACCCCCGCGCCGAGGTGCGCACCGAGCACCGGGCCCACCTCCGTGCAGAACAGCGGCTCGCTGCCGAACAGCTCGCTGCCCGCCGCGACCAGCCGCTCGGCGTCGGCGGCCGCCTGGGCATGCTGCACGATCCACGTGCTCGCGCCGCGCTCCCGGAGCTCGCCCAGCAGCTCCACCATCCGCTCCATCGCCCGGCGGTGGGTTCGCACCCTCCCGACCGGAGCGATTTCTGTCCCGAAGGTGAGGATCGGCTTGATTTTCAGGGCGGTTCCGATCATCGCCTGCGCCGCGCCGATGCGTCCGCCCTTGCGCAGGTACTCGAGGGTGTCGAGGCAGAACCAGATGTCCAGGCTCTCGCGGGCCCGCTCGACCCCGGCGAGCACCTCCGCACCGCCGAGACCCTGGGCAGCCAGCTCGGCCGCCGCCACCACCAGGCACCCCAGACCCCCGGCGCCCGTGCACCCGTCGTGCACCGTCACGCGACCGGGAGGATCCTCGGCGGCGATCAGCGCCGCCGCTTCGCGGGCGCTCTGGCAGGTGCCGGAGAGTCCCTCGGCGATGTGGATCGAAAGCACCTCTTGCCCGGCATCGACCAGCGGCCGGTAGACCTCGAGGAAGTCGCCGATCGACGGCTGCGAGGTCGTCGGCAGCTGCGGCGAGTCACGCAGCCGCGCGTAGAACCGGTCGAGGTCGTCGTAGCTGTGCTCCGGCTGCAGGTCCCCGTCCCACCCGACATAGAGGCTCACGCGGAGGACCCCGAGCTGCTCGATCAGGTGCTCGGGGAGGTAGGTCGTGCTGTCGGTGACGACCGCGACCCGTTGGGCGGTCGATGGGGCCTCTGGGTCTCGGGGGCCGGTCACGAGCCGCGAAGCCTACGCATCGAAAGCCGGCGCCGCGTGGTCCCGAGCTCAGCGGATCAGGGGCTCCATCCGCGTCGCGGTGATCGTCTCCACGAGCGTCTCCAGCGCGTTGTGCCGCGGCCGCCAGCCGAGCTCTTTGCGCGCCTTCGCGGTGCTCATGATCACCGGCTCGCGGAACGCTGCGATCCACTGCGCCTGCGCCGGCAGGAAGCCGAGTCGCCCGACCATCTCGGCGACCGCGTCGACGGCCAGCTCGGGGACCGGGATCGAGTACCAGCCGAGCTCCTCGGCGAGCACGCGCACCGTCATCTCCCCGGGTCCCGCGAGGTTGTACACGCCGGGCCGGCCGCGGCCGAGCACGGCCGCGCGCATCGCGGTCGCGACGTCGTCGTGGTGCACGAGCTGGAACGGGATGCCGGGATCGGGCAGCACCGGCCGCAGGATCGGCACGCCGTCGAGCAGGCTCAGCACCGGTCCCGGCAGCCGCTCGGAGATCTGGGTGTAGGGCAGGCTGTCGATCAGCAGCGGCGCGTGCGGCCCGGCGACGATGCACGGCCGGAACACGTACGCCTTCGTGCGCGTTCCGTGCAGGGAGTCCGCGAGCACCTCCTCGACCTCGGCCTTCTGCGCCGAGTAGTAGTGGGCCGAGGTGCCCCGCGCCGGCACGTCCTCGGTCAGCGGCTGCGGGTTGTCGCCGTGGAACCCGTACGCGGCCACCGACGATGCGTAGACGATCCGTTTGACGCCGGCCTGCGCGGAGGCTTCGAACACGTTCCGCGACCCGTCGAGGTTCACTCGTCGGCTCGCCCGGGCGCCCCCCATGATCATGAACGCGAGGTGCACGACCACGTCGGCGTCTTCCACGAGGCGCGCGACCTTGCGTGCTTCGAGCACATCGCCGCGGCGGTAGTCGACCTTCTTCCAGCCCCGCTCGCGCGGGTCGAAGGGTTTACGCGCCATCCCGATGATCCGGCCGACGCCACGGGAGCGCTCGAGCGCGGCGACGACCGCCTGGCCGATCTCGCCCGTCGGCCCGGTCACCGCCACCGTCAACGGGCGGGACCGCCGGCCTCTGCCCGGGGACGCCATGTGTGCGTTCTATCGCATCTCCCCCTGCCGCGGGCGGTGGGCAGGCGATCATCTAGATTCACGGCAATGAACGGTGCCGAGGCAGGTCTCGCGGTGTCCGTGTTCCTCGCCTGCGCGGTCGAGTGCGTCGAGGCGCTGACGATCGTCCTCGCCGTCGGCGCGACGCGGAGCTGGCGCTCGGCGCTCGCGGGCGTCGGCGTCGCGCTCGTCGCGCTCGGGGTGTTCGTCGCCGCGCTGGGCGCCGGGTTGTCGCAGATCCCCGTCGGCCCCCTGAAGGTCGTCGTCGGCGCGCTGCTGATCCTGTTCGGCGCTCAGTGGCTGCGCAAGGCCGTGCTGCGCCAGGCAGGCCGTAAGGCGATGCGCGACGAGGACGCCGCCTACCGCAGCGAGCTCGAGGCGGCACGGGACGCCGCGCGCGGAGCCGGGGCATGGGACGCCTACGCCTTCACGATCGCTGCCAAAGGCGTGCTGCTCGAGGGCCTCGAGGTCGCGTTGATCGTCGTCACGTTCGGCTCGGCGCGGCACCGCGTCGGCCTCGCCGCGGCGGCCGCCGGCCTCGCAGCGCTCGTCGTCGTGCTCGCCGGCCTGGCGGTGCGCCGGCCGCTGGCGCGCGTGCCCGAGAACACGATGAAGTACGCCGTCGGGGTGATGCTCTGCTCGTTCGGGGTCTTCTGGCTCGCCGAGGGGTCGGGCGCCCACTGGCCCGGCGGCGAGGCGATGCTGCCGGCGCTGATCGCCGTCGTGCTCGCCTGCTCGCTGGCCGCGGTCGCGGTGCTGAGGCGGGCGCCGGGGCGGATCGTCTAGCCCGAGGTGCTGCTCGGGATCGCCCACGCCCGCCCTGCGCTCGAGCAGGCGTGGCCGCCGTTCGTGCTCGTCGCGGCGCTGCTGATGCTCGGCCAGCTCGCCGGCGGCGACGGGCTGTTCGACGCCGCCGCCTCGAGGCTCGTGAGGATGCCCGGCGGCGGCGCCGCCTGCCTGGCCGCGTGCCTCGCGCTCGTGGCGGTCGTCACCGCCCTGCTCAACCTCGATACGGCCGCGGTGTTCCTCACGCCGGTGCTGATCGGCGTCGCGCGCCGCCGCGAGCTCGACACCCGCCCCTTCCTCTACGGCGCGATCTTCATGGTCAATGCCTCGTCGCTGTTCCTGCCCGGCTCGAATCTCACGAACCTGCTGGTGCTGTCCGGGCACCACATCAGCGGTGGCTCGTTCCTGGGCCGGATGGGCCCCGCCGCATGCGTCGCATCCGCGGCGACCGCGGCGGGCCTGGTCGCGATCCACCGGCGCTCGCTTCGCGGCGGGCGCGCGTCCGGCGAGGTGGGTGCGACGGCGCCCATCCGCGCCGGGGCCGGCCTGCTGGGAGCGGTCCTCGCCGCGGTCCTGATCGTCGCGCTGACGAGCCCCGCGCTGCCGGTGCTCGGGGTCGCGCTCGCGCTGTTCGCGTGGCGTGCCGTGCGCCGCCGGCTCGAGCTGCGCCGCGCTCTGAGCGCGCTGGGGCTGCCCTCGCTGCTCGCGCTGTTCGCGCTGTCGGTCGCGCTCGGCGTGCTCGCCCGGTCGGGGCTCGACCTCGCCTGGCTGCGCCGCGCCGGGGAGCCGGCGACGGCGGGCGTCGCGGCGCTCGCGACCGTCCTCGTCAACAACCTCCCCGCCGCGGTGCTGCTGTCGGCGCGGGGCCAGCTCTCGACGCGCGCGCTGCTGATCGGGCTGAACCTCGGCCCGAACCTCGCCGTGACCGGCTCGCTCGCGGTGCTGCTGTGGTGGCGCGCGGCGCGAGCGGCGGGCGAGCAGCCGTCGGTTCTTGCCTACTCCCGCCAGGGCATCGTGCTGGCTCCGATCGCGATCGCCCTGGCGCTGCTCGCAAGCGCGGCCTGAGGCTCGACGCCGCAGTCGGCGCCCGCCGCCGACCTCGAGCGCCCGCGGGCCGCGCGGCGGCGGCCGGGGCACCGGCCTCACGTACCCTGGACCGGTGCCCGTCCTGCCGGTGTCGACGTCGCTCGGCCAGAGCCTCAACACCTTCTTCGACGCCGTCGGGAAGTTCTTCTCCGACCTCGCCGCCGTCCACTGGCCGGCGCTGCTGGTGGGACTGCTGTTCTTCGGCGCGAACCTCACGATCCGCTCGCGCGCATTCTTCAACAGCCTGCGGGCCGCGTACCCCGCCGCGCGCTTCCAGTGGCGTCGCGTGTGGGGGGCGTACTTCGCCGCCGTCGGCTTCAACAACGTCGTGCCGGCTCGCGGCGGCGACGTCATCAAGCTGTTCCTGACGCGCTCCTCGATCCCCGGGTCGCGCTACCCGACCGTCGCCGCCGCCTTCTTCGTGGAGTCGGTGTTCGACGCGACCGTCGGCGTGCTCGTCCTGATCTACGCCTTCACCCAGGGCGTGTTCCCGAAGCCTCCGGACTTCTCGAAGCTGAGCTCGTTCGACATCTCGTTCTTCTTCGCCCACTTCCGCTTCACGCTGTTCCTGATCACGGCGGTCGCGGTGATCGGGCTGCTCGCGTTCGCGCTGCTCGCGCAGCGCGCCCGTGCGTTCTGGCTGCGCGTGCGCCAGGGGGTGACGATTCTCGGCGACAAACCCCGCTACCTGCGCGAAGTGGCCGCGCTGCAGGCCGTCGCCTGGCTCTGCCGGTTCGCCGCCTTCTGGTTCCTGCTCGATGCGTTCCGCGTCGGTGGGTCGGTCCAGAACGTGCTGCTCGTGTTCGGGGTCAACCAGGTCGCCGGGGCGGTCCCCTTCACGCCGGGCGGCGCCGGCGTCCAGCAGGCGCTGCTGGTCAAGGTCTTCGCCTCGAAGGCGAACGGGACCGTGCTCGCGGCCTACTCGGTCGGGCAGCAGATCGCGATCGCCTCGTTCACGGCGCTGACCGGGCTCGGCGCGATCATCTTCATCTTCCGGTTCCGCTCGTTCAAAGAGGTGATCGCCGCCGGTCGCGCCTCCCAGCAGGCCGAGCGCGATGCCGAGCGGGACGGCTGGATCGACCGGGAGGACGAAGCGCCCGCGCCCGCCGGCGAGGCTCGGCGGCGCGAACGCCGCGCCTACCGCTACTGAAGTCCGGCGCGCGCCTCGCGCACGAGCGCGACGGCCTCGGGGAAGACGCGGGCGATCACGGTGCGGATCTGCTCGGCCTGCGCCTCGGCGTTGCCCTGCACGTTGACGCGCCCGACCGCGGCGACCGTCATGTCGACGGCGAGCTTGATCGCGTTGTCCGCCCAGGCCAGCCGCTGGCTGCCCTGCATCTGGTCGGCGAACTCCGCGAGGCGGCGCTGAAGCTCGTCCGGGTCGCCGAACAGGTCTCCGAAGGGGCTGCCCTCCATGCTCAGATCATAGACTCCCGTGTTCGATGGCCAAGGACGCGGACAAGCAGGGACAGATCGCATGGGAGCTGGCGAGGCGCGCGCGGCTCGCCGTGCCCGCCTTCGCGGGCGGCTTCCTCTACCTGCTGAGCGCGATCGTGATCAGCTCGACGCTCAACGGGCTGCCCACGGTCGGCCCGCTGCAGGGGCTCGAAGCGACCCTGCACGGCGATGCCAACCCCGCCGTCAGCCCCCGCACCGAAGAGGTCAAATACATCTCGCACCACGCCCTCTCGCTGATCGCCGGCAGCGTCATCGCGGCCGTCGCGGTCGGCGCCCTGACGCTGATCCTCCTGTTCCTCTATCGCGCCAGCGCCTTCCGCCGGCCGGCGATGTGGCGTCCTGCGCGCACGCTCGTGCTCGGCGGCGGCATCGCCGTGGCGATCGCCAGCATCGCGCACGAGGTCGTGTACGCGATCGAGACCCACGAATTCGCGGTCGGCCACGACTTCACCCGTGCCGCCGTCGACAACGCGCTGACGAAGAGCGCCGCGAACCAGATCGTCGCCTACCTGTCGCTGCTCGCCGGCCTCGCCCTCGTCGTCGGGCTGATAGTGACGCTGCTGAACGCGCTGCGCAGCGGGCTCGTGCCGCGGTGGATGGGCGTGCTCGGGATGTTCAGCGGGCTGCTGATCCTGCTGCCGAACGTCGGCCCGACGCTGCAGCTCGTGCCGGCCTTCTGGATGGTGATGATGGGCGTGCTGCTCGCGGGCAAATGGCCCGGCGGCGACCCGCCGGCGTGGGAGGCGGGGGAGGCGCGGCCGTGGCCGAGCCGTGCCCAGTTGCAGGCCGAGCGCCGCGCCCGCGCGAAGGGCGAACCGATCCCCGCGGCCGTCGGCGGCGCGGACCTCGCGCCGGCGCCGCGACCGCAGCAGTCAGGCACCTCGCGCAAGCGCCGCAAGGGCCGCTGAGCGCAGGCGCGGCGAGGCCGGGATCGGCCCCACCAAAAATGTGTTGATTCGCACGCGCTGGGGGGTATAAACAGAATCAAGGGACGAGGGAGGGCCGATCGGCCCTGCGCTCGCTCGCACGGCTATCGAAGGGAGGCTCGCCATGGCGGCAGCTACGTTCCAACGAGACCCGACGCGGGGAGAGGACCCGCCTCCGCCGCCGCCCGCGGCGGGAGGGTTCAAACCAGCCGACCCGGGCCCGCTCGGGCTCGGGGCCTTCGCGATGACGACGTTCGTGCTGTCGATGTTCACCTCGAACCTCGTCAGCGAAAAGAACGCAGCGGTGGTCCTGGGGCTCGCGCTCGCCTATGGCGGCATCGTGCAACTGCTCGCCGGCATGTGGGAGTTCCGCACCGGCAACACCTTCGGCGCGGTGGCCTTCTCCTCGTTCGGCGCGTTCTGGATCTCCTTCTGGGCGCTGAACGTGTTCTACGCCAAGGACATCACCGGCCACGTGGGACACGCCCTGGGCGTCTACCTGTGGGCCTGGGCGATCTTCACCGCGTACATGACCGTCGCGGCGCTGCGGGTGAGCGGTGCCGTGCTGCTCGTGTTCGTGCTGTTGACCGTGACGTTCGTGCTGCTCGCGATCGGCAACGACGGCGGAGACCTGACGATCCTGCACTGGGGTGGCTACATCGGGCTCGCCACGGCGGCTGCGGCGTGGTACGCGTCGTTCGCCGCGGTGATCAACTCGACGTTCGCGAGAGTCGTGCTGCCGGTGTTCCCGCTCAACGTCGGCCGCGCGAGCCCGCGGGTATAGGGTGGCGCGATGAGCACCGTTCCCGACCAGAGTGCAGGCAGCGACGGGCTCGACAGCGAGCTCGCCGAGCTGCTCGAGGTGGAGCGCTTCCCGCCGTCGGAGGCGTTTCGCGAGCACGCCCTCCTGAAGGACCCGGAGGTCTACGAGCGCGCAGCGGCCGATCCGGAGGGCTGGTGGGTCGAACAGGCCCACCAGCTCGAGTGGTTCAAGCCGTGGGAGCAGGTCCTGGATGACTCGAACCCGCCGTTCTACAAGTGGTTCGTGGGCGGCGAGCTGAACGTCTCCCATAACTGCCTGGATCGGCACGTCGAGGCCGGCAACGGCGAGCGTGTCGCGTTCCACTGGCGCGGCGAGGCGGGGGACACCCGTGACATCACCTACGCGGAGCTGCTGGGCGAGGTGAAGCGTTTCGCGAGCGCCCTGAAGGATCAGGGCGTCGCGAAGGGCGACGTAGTCGGGATCTACCTGCCGATGATCCCGGAGGTCGTGGTGGCGATGCTCGCCTGCGCGCGGATCGGCGCGCCGCACAACGTGGTGTTCGGCGGGTTCTCCGCGGAGGCGGTGCGCGAGCGGATGGAGTTCTCCGAGGCGAAGGCGCTGATCACGGTCGACGGCGCCGCGCGCAAGGGTCAGACGACGCCGATCAAGGCGCGCGTGGACGAGGTGATGGGCGACCTGGAGACCTTGGAGCGGATCATCGTCGTACGAAGCAAGGGCGTCGAGTGCGAGATGAAACCGGGTCGCGACGTCTTCTACGACGAGATCGTGGAGGCCGCGGATCCTGAGTGCCCGGCGGAGCCGCTCGATGCGGAGCACCCGCTGTTCATCCTCTACACGTCCGGCTCGACGGCGAAGCCGAAGGGCATCCTGCACACCACGGGCGGCTATCTGACCGGGGTCTCGGCGACCCACCGCTACGTGTTCGACCTGAAGGTGGGTGGGGACGATCACGACGTGTACTGGTGCGCGGCCGACGTGGGCTGGGTCACCGGGCACTCCTACATCGTCTACGGACCGCTGTGCAACGGCGCGACGTCGGTGATGTGGGAGGGCGCGCCGGACTACCCCGACAAGGGCGTCTGGTGGGAGAACGTCGAGCGCTACAAGGTGAGCATCCTCTACTGCGCCCCGACCGCGATCCGCGCCTGCATCAAGTGGGGCGCGCAATGGCCCGGCAAGCACGACCTCTCGAGCCTGCGGCTGCTGGGCTCGGTCGGGGAGCCGATCAACCCGAAGGCGTGGCTCTGGTACCACAAGGTGATCGGCGGGGAACGCTGTCCGATCGTCGATACCTGGTGGCAGACGGAGACCGGCGCCATCATGATCACGCCGCTGCCGGGGATCACCGAGACCAAGCCGGGCTCGGCGACCCAGCCGTTCCCGGGGGTGTTCGCGGAGGTCCGCGACGAGTCGACCGGCGAGGTGATCGAGGAGGGCCAAGGGCTGCTGGTGCTGACGCGGCCGTGGCCGTCGATGCTGCGCACCCTCTACAAGGAGGAGGAGCGCTTCATCGAGACGTACTTCAGCAAGTACGGCTCGGAGACCTATCTCGTCGGGGATGCGGCGCGCAGGGACAAGGACGGCTACTTCTGGGTGATCGGACGGATCGACGACGTCGTCAACGTCTCCGGGCACCGCCTCTCGACGGCCGAGGTCGAGTCGGCGATCGTGGCGCACGCCGACGTCGCCGAGGCCGCGGTGATCGGCCAGCACGACGAGGACACCGGTCAGGCGATCGTTGCCTTCGTGACGTTGCAGGGCGACCTCGGCGGCGACGAGCAGACCGTCGAGGGCATCCGTGGCACCGTCGCGGAGCGGATCGGCAAGTTCGCCCGCCCGAAGCGGATCATCTGGGCCGACGACCTGCCCAAGACCCGCTCGGGCAAGATCATGCGCCGCCTGCTGCGCGACATCGCCGAGGGCCGCGCGCTCGGCGACGTCACCACGCTGCGCGACCCCGACGTGATGTCCCAGCTCGAGGGCAAGGTCAAGGAGCTGCAGGCCCAGGAGGACTGAGCGATGGCCGATGCGCGCGCGGCCTGCCGGCTGCGCGCGCGTCGTACCGCGCTGTCACTCGGTCGCGCGTCCAGGCCCGGTTGGTGGGCCACCCGGCCGGGAAACCGGGGTGAGGAGTGTCTCCCCCGAGCTAGACCGAGCGTCCAGTAGTTCTGCAGCGCCTAATGCAACGGGGTCACCGTTGCGATGGAACGTGCACAGCTCAAGTAAACCCGGGTCCATCGGGGGGCCGGCGTCCGCACACGGCGCCTTCCGCTCGTAGCTCCCGACAAAGGCACCCTCGTCGCGAGACGAGTTCGCAAAGCCAGGGGTCTCCTCGCGAGACAGCCCAGCCACCGAAGGAGACACCAATGCTCGTCAGCTCCATGGGGGGAACGGCTCGTCGCTCGGCCGTGTTCCTCTGCCTCCTGCTCACTCTGCTGCTGGTGCCCGTCGCGGGCGCCGGAGCGAGGACCTACTCCGTGACCGTCCCCCGCGGGCTGCGCGCCGCCGCCTCCCGCGCCACCCGGGCCGACCGGCGTCTCGTCACCGACGCCCGCGCCCTGCACGCCTGCCTCGCGCACGCCGGCAGGTGCTCCTCCGCGCGCGGCGCGGTGCAGCGCGCCGGGCGCGCCTTCTCGGCCGCCGAGCGCGCGCTCGCCGCCCGTGCCGGCCGCGCCGGGCGCCGCGGCGCCCGCTTCGCCGCCTACGAGGCGGCGCCGTCGCTGCACGCCGGCGCCGAGAAGCTCAGCTGGACCGCCGACCCGCACGTCAGTGCCTACGTGCTCGTCGCCGAGGTCCCCGGGCAGGGCAACCGCTACTCGATCGTGCACGGCACCTCGACCACGCCGCCGCCCGTGCCCGGCGAGACCGTCCTCTACATGGTCCGCTCCGCCTACTGGTCCTCGCACTGGTCCAACGCGGTCAAGATCAGCTACCCGGCGACGACCCCGTCGCGGACTCCGGAAGCGCCCTCCGGGCACTCCGAAGAAGAAGTCAAGCAGCAGGCCGCTCCGGTCCTCGAGGTCTCGGGCGAGACGCTCTCGTGGAACGGTGTCGCCGGGGTCGGCAGCTACGTGCTGATGACCGACGTGCCCGGCCAGGGCGAATCGTTCACCTCCGTGAGCGGCACCTCGGTCACGCCCCCGGCGGTCCCCGGCATGACCGTCACCTACAGCATCCGCACCGCCGTCGACGGCAGCGCCTGGTCGCCGAGCGTGACGATCGCCTACCCCGCTCCGCCGGCCGAAAAAGCGCCGACGAGCGAACCGTCGAGCGGCGGCGGCAGCACCGAAGGCTTCCAGCCCGGCATCAACTCCGGCGGCCAGCAGCAGGACTTCGTCGGCGCGAGCGAGCTCGGCGCGAAGATCGTGCGCATCGAATACCCGATCGGGGCGCCGGCCTCGGCCTGGGAATCGACGATCGCCAGCTACGCCGCGCGCGGCGTCCGCGTCGCGCCGCTGGCGGGCTTCGAAGGACGGATCCCGACCGTCGCCGAAGCGCAGAACCTCGCCAGCTGGGCGCGGGCCTACGGCCCGGGCGGCACCTTCTGGGCCGGGCGCAGCGACGGCTATCTGGCGATCAGGACGATCGAGTTCGGCAACGAGACGTCCTACGGCTACCAGTACGGCGACAACGCCGGCTCTCCCTCCTACCAGGAACGGGCGCGCAACTACGCGACGCGCCTGAAGCAGGCCGCCGAAGCGATCTCCGCGGGCGGCATCCACGTCGGGCTGCTCGCGGCCGCCGACGATTGGACCGGCGACTGGATGAACGGCATGTTCGAAGCCGTCCCGAACCTCGGCAGCTACGTCGCCGGCTGGGTCAGCCACCCGTACGGCGCGAGCGGCCGCACGAAGCTCGAAGGGATCCTCAAGCAGACCGCCGCGCACGGTGCGCCGTCGAACATCCCGATCGACATCACCGAGTGGGGTATCTCGACCGACGGCTCGAGCTGCGTCACCGAAAACTACGGCTTCAACCCGTGCATGAGCTACGCCGAAGCGGCCGAACAGCTGCGCCGGAGCCTGAGCGAAATCAAAGGGATGCTGGGCTCGCGGCTCGGGCTGTTCATGCTCTACCAGGTCCGTGACCAGCAGCCCGCCGGCGTCACCAACAGCCGCGAAGCGTACTTCGGGCTGCTCCAGCACGAAGATCAGACGAAGGGGCCGTACACCGCGGCCGCGCAAGAACTGCTCGCTCTGTGAGCGAGAGCGAGCGGAGGCGTCCTCGGCCGGGCCCGGCTGAGGACGCCGGCTGCCCGCGGCGTGCGTCGGACCGGCGTGAGCGCTTCCGATAGGTCGGTTTCGGACGGCGCTCATCCGGCTCGTCGGCTGCGCGCGGCTCGCGACCGGATGCCTTGCCGGCAGTCCCGAAGCAGCACGCCGCGCGGCCTAGCGGGTCACCAGCGCTTCGCCCCCCTCGACTCCCCCCAGCCGCAGCAGTTCCCCGACCGCGACCGCACGCGCCCGGGGCGAGACGTAGCGCGTCACCGCATACGCTTCGGTGCGCTTGACGCCGGCGAGCCGGAAGCCGGGCGGCCCGGCCGGCGGCACGTATGGCGGCGTCGGTGAGCCCTTGGTGCGCCGCACCCTCAGCGTCGCGAAGTCGATTTCCCTCACCGTGACCTGTCCGCCCGTGACACCGGACAGCCTCTGGTGCACATACAGCGAAAGCGGCGACCCCGCGTAGCGTTCGCCGACGATCGCGCGCGGCGTGAGCGGCGCCGGCAGCGATTGCGCGACCCCCCGCCAGTCGTCGCGCTGGTATCCCGGCAGCAGGTTCGTCGCGACGATCACGCCGATCCCCACCGCGCACAGCCCGCCACCGATCGCCGGCCCGGCCCGCCCGGCGCGTGCGACGCCGACCCCGGCGGCGAGCACCAGCGCGTACGGCCCCCACGCCGCGATCACGTTGCGCCCGTCGAACACGTCGATCGCGTGGATCAGCGCGAACACCAGCGGCAGCAGCACCCCCGTCACGGCGACCACAGCGGCGTCTCGCCCGCGCGCGTGCTCCTCGCGCCCCCCGCGCCGCACCAGCACCACCAGCGCTGCGAGCACGAGCAGGCCGCTGATCGCCGCCGTCTCGATCTCCAGGGGACCGTAGAGGCCGACGAGGAACTGCTTGACGGTCTCGCCGAAGCGGGTCGTCAGCGACGCTTCTTCGATCCATTTCGCCTTGCCGTCCGAGCGCTGGCTCGCCGCGAGCGGCACCAGCGCGGCCCCGACGACGCAGACCGCCGCGATCGGCGGCAGCGCCATGCGCCTGCCGAGGCGCCGCCACAGGATCAGCGCCTCGGGGACGAACAGGAACAGCGCGAAGTAGTGGGTCAGCAGCGCCAGCGCCGAGGCCGCGCCCCACCATGCGAGCGAGCGACCGGTGCGCAGCCGCAGCGCGCGCTGCCAGCAGAGGAACGCGACCGCGCCGAACAGCACCAGCAGCCCATAGGCGCGAGCCTCCTGCGAGTAGTAGTACATCGCCGGGCTGAAGGTCGCGAGCGCCGCCGCCCAGACGCCGACCCGGTCGGAGATCTCGCGCCCGCACGCGTAGAGGACCGGGATCGTCGCGGTCCCGGCGAGCGCCGAGAGCGAGCGGAAGCCGACCGCCCCCGTTCCGAACACGTGGGTCCAGAGCCACGCCAGGACGTAGTAGAGAGGGGGCGCCGACTCGTTCGAGGAGAGGTGCGAGAGCATCCCGCCGAAGCTGCGGTGGACGAGCAGGATCGTCGCCGACTCGTCGAGCCACAGCGACTGGACGTTCAGCGTGGCGAAGCGGAGCGCCGCTCCGACGAGCGTCAACGCGACGACGAGCTGGGCGGCGGTGGGGGACCGGCGCGCGGCTGCTTCCCGACCGCCGTGCGCCCGCGGTCCCGCCGCCTCAGCGCGTGCGCTCATGCCGCTGGATGTTATGAGGCCTCGCGGGCGGAGTGGACGGGCGGCCGATCCCACTGCGCCCGACGCTGTCCCGGCGGGCAACGGCGCAAAGCGGCGGCGAGACCACCTAGGGGAGATCCCCGATCGCGAAGGTGCGCTCCGCTGCGATGATCTGGGTATGTCGTACGACGCCGCAATCGGGCCGTCGCCGGGAAGCGCGCGGCGGCTGCGCCGTCGGCCCGACGAGGGCCTGCTGGGCGGAGTGTGCGCGGGCCTCGCGAGACGGCTGAGCTTGGACGTAAGGGTCGTGCGGGTCCTCGCGGTCATGGCGGCGGGCGCGGGCGGTGTCGGCGTGGCTCTGTACGCCGTCGCCTGGGTGGTGATCCCGGCGTCTGCGGAGAGCCGCGATCGAGCGCGCAGCAAAGAGGCCCGGCTCGAGGGCGCCGCGGTGCTGATCGGAGCCGTCTCGCTGGTCTGGCTGCTGCGAAACCGCGGGTTCGGCGTCGAGCAGTCGATCCTCTGGCCCCTCGTCGTCGGCCTGGCGGGCCTGGCGCTCGTCTGGCGGCCCACCGACCGCGAGCCGGACGCGCTGCCCCCGTCCGCTGCCCGCGGGGGTGCCGGCCGTCTCCGCGGCCTGCTCCCGCGCTCGGCTCGGGTCGACTGGCTGCGGGTCCTGCTGGGCGCGCTGATGGTGGCGTTCGCGTCGGCGGCGCTGCTCCACCATTTCGCGCTGATGCACAGCCTCGGCAAGGCGGTCGGCGCCGTCGCTCTCGTGATGGTCGTCGCCGGCGTTCTCGCCGGGCCCTGGTTCCTGCGCCTGTGGCAGAGCCTCGGGTTCGAACGCGCGGCGCGCATCCGCGCCCAGGAGCGGGCGGAGATGGCCGCGCACCTGCACGACTCCGTGTTGCAGACACTCGCCCTGATCCAGAAGCGCTCGGCCGAACCGCGGGAGGTCGCGGGGCTGGCCCGGCGCCAGGAGCGCGAGCTCAGGAGCTGGCTGCTTCGTGGGGGCGCGTCGCCGGCGCAGGAGACGGTCGCCGGCGCGCTGCAGCGGGCCGCCGCCGAGGTCGAGGAGCTGCATGGTGTTCCGGTCGAGGTGGTGACGGTGGGCGACGGGCCGATCGACCCGTCGCTCGAGGCGCTCGTGCAGGCCTCCCGCGAGGCGATGACGAACGCGTGCAAGTTCGCGGGCGCGGACAAGATCGACCTGTACGCCGAGGTCGGCCCCGACGGGGCCGAGGTGTACGTGCGCGACCGCGGCGTCGGCTTCGACACGCAGGCCGTGCCCGAGGATCGGCGAGGCCTCCGCGACTCGATCGTCGGTCGGATGGAACGGCACCGCGGCCTGGCGACGATCCGCAGCCGGCCCGGTGAGGGCACCGAGGTCGAGCTGCAGATGCGACGGGGGGTGCCGGCGTGAGCCCGCCCCGCGTCGTGATCGTCGACGACCACCGCCTGTTCCGCGCCGGCGTGCGCGCGGAGCTCGGCGAGCGGGTCGAGGTGGTCGGCGACGCCGGCGGCGTCAGCGAGGCGGTCGAGATGATCGCCGCGACGGCTCCCGACGTGGTGCTGATCGACGTCCACATGCCCGACGGCGGCGGCGCGGAGGTGATCCGGCGCTGCTGCGAGGGGCGCAGCGACGGCCCCCGGTTCCTCGCGTTGTCCGTCTCGGATGCGGCCGAGGACGTGATCGCCGTGATCCGGGCGGGCGCGCGCGGCTACGTCACGAAGACGATCTCCGGCGAGGAGCTGGCGGAGGCCGTGGCGCGGGTCGCCGACGGTGACGCGGTGTTCTCGCCGCGGCTCGCCGGGTTCGTGCTCGACGCGTTCGCGGACCGCGGCGCCGAGCAGCAGGCGGCGGGGGACGAGCTCGACCAGCTGACGCCGCGCGAGCGCGAGGTGCTGCGCCACATCGCGCGGGGCTACATGTACAAGGAGATCGCCCGCACGCTCGGGATCTCGGTGAAGACCGTCGAGGCGCACGTCTCCTCGGTGCTTCGAAAGCTGCAGCTCTCGAGCCGCCACGAGCTCAGCCGCTGGGCCGTGCAGCGCCATCTGGTCAGCTTCGACAACTGAGTCGCGGCACGTTGTAACGTACCACGATGTAGCGGACCGTCCACTAGGGGCAATCCCCGATTGCGCCGCGCCCGGGCGGCCGCGACAGTTCCGTGACCCCTCGACCCCCCGGAAGGAACGCGATGCCCCCCACATCCGCCGATGCCGCAATCGAGACCCATGGCCTGACCAAGCGCTTCGGCGATCGCGTCGCGATCGACGGGGTCGACCTGCTCGTGCCGCGCGGTTCCGCGTTCGGCTTCCTCGGGCCGAACGGCGCCGGGAAGACGACGCTGATCCGCACGCTGCTCGGGTTGACGGCCGCGAGCGAGGGGACGATGCGGCTGCTCGGCCTGCCGGTGCCCGAGCGGCGCGCCGAGGCGCTCGAGCGGGTCGGCGCGATCGTCGAGGAGCCGCGCTTCCACCTGCATCTCAGCGGCCGCGAGAACCTGCGCGTGGTGGCGGCCGCCCGCGGCCCGGAGGTCCGTTCGCGGATCGAGCCGGCGCTGGCGCGGGTCGGCCTCACCGCGCGTGGCAGCGACCGCGTGTCGAAGTACTCGATGGGGATGCGCCAGCGCCTCGGCGTCGCGCGCTGCCTGCTCGCCGACCCCCAGCTGCTGATCCTCGACGAGCCGACGAACGGCCTCGACCCCGGCGGCATCCAGGAGTTCCGCGAGATGATCCGCGCGATGGTCGAGCAGGAGGGCCGCACCGTGTTCGTCTCCTCCCACCTGCTGGACGAGGTCGAGAAGACCTGCGACGGCGCGGCGATCGTCGACCGCGGCCGCGTGATCACGCAGGGACCCGTCGCCGAGCTCGCACGCGGCGGCGCGGCGAACGAGCTGATCCTCGCCGTCGACGACGCGGAGCGCGCGCTCGCGCTGCTCGACGCGAGCGCGCTCGTGGCCACGGCGCGGCGATCGGACGAGGGACTGCGGGTGGCGCTCGCGCCGGAGGCCGCCGACCCACGCGCCGCGGCCGCGTCGATCAACTCCGCGCTGGTGCTCGCGGGGATCGGCGTGATGCGACTCGAGCCCGTCCGGCAGAGCCTCGAGCAGCGTTTCCTGGAGATCACGACACGGCTCGAAGGCGATGCTCCGAGCCGGGAGGAGGTGAGCGCATGAGCGCGGCCGTCGCCACCCAGATGATCGGCGCCGACTTCCTGAAGCTGCGCAAGCGACGCGGCACGCTCGCGTGGTCGCTGCTGCTGGCGCTCGCGCCGCTGCTGATCTACTTCATCGTCAGCGCCGCGCAGCACTCGTCGAGCCCCGCCGAACACCCGCCGGCCGGCGGCGTCCACGGCTTCCAGGATGCGCTGCGGATCGTCGCCGTGTTCTTCGGCCCGCTGGCGGCGATCCTGATCGGCACCGACGCAGGCGCCGGCGACGCCTCCGCCGGCGTGTTCCGCGACCTCGTCGTCACCGGCCGCTCCCGCATCGCCCTGTTCGCGACGCGCGTCCCGGCGGCGATCGGGCTGACCTGGCTCATCGCGATCGCGAGCTACGCGGTCCTCACGATCGGCATCTACGCCCTCGCCGGTGGGTCGGAAACACCGAGCGCGGGGACGATGCTGAACGGCTTCGGCTTCACGCTGCTGTCGATGGCGGTGATCTGCACAGTCGCGGTGGGGCTGGCGTCGCTCACCGCGTCGAGACCGGGCGCGCTGGTCGCGCTGATCGGCTGGCAGCTGGTCGCCAGCCCGATCCTCACGAACATCTCCTCGCTCGGCTCGGCGCGCGACCTCGTGCTCCGCGAAGCGGTCGACCACTTCACCCCGATCAGCCTCGGCGACCGCGGCGGGCGGGTCTCGATGGGCGTCGGCACGGCGCTGATCGTGATCGTCGTCTGGCTCGTGGTGTTCGCCGCGCTCGGCGCCTGGCGGACCCGGGAGATGGACGCATGAACGACCCGGTAACAAGCGGACCGGCGTCCGCCCCGAGTGGAGGTAGTCTCGACGGGATGTCGCAGGGATTCCAATCAGTGGCCACCGCCGAGCTGATCGACGCGCGCGACATCACCCGCCGCTACGGCGAGGGGGAGGCGGCGGTCGACGCGCTCGACGGCGTCACCGTGTCGTTCCCGTCCCGACGCTTCGCGGCGATCATGGGGCCCTCCGGGTCCGGCAAGTCGACGCTGATGCACATCCTCGCCGGGCTCGACCAGCCGACCTCCGGCACGGTCTCGATCGACGGCGTCGAGATCACGGCGCTCGGCGAGCGCGAGCTGACCCAGCTGCGCCGCGACCGCGTCGGCTTCATCTTCCAGACGTTCAACCTGCTGCCGGTGCTCAACGCCGAAGAGAACATCCTGCTGCCGCTGTCGATCGCGGGCCGCAAGGTCGACCGGGACTGGTTCGACACGCTCGTCAAGACGGTCGGCATCGGCGATCGCCTCACGCACCGGCCCGCTGAGCTCTCCGGCGGGCAGCAGCAGCGCGTGGCGGTCGCCCGCGCGCTCGTGTCGCGCCCCAGCGTCGTGTTCGCCGACGAGCCCTCGGGCAACCTCGACTCGAAATCGAGCGACGAGGTGCTGCGGCTGCTCCGCGGGGCCGTCGACGAGTTCGAGCAGACGGTGGTGATGGTCACCCACGACGCCCACGCGGCATCGTTCGCCGACCGGCTGCTGGTGCTCGCCGACGGTCGCATCGTCCACGACGGGGAGGCGGTCAGCACCGAGCAGACGCTCGACCTGATGAAGGCGCTGGGCTGATGCTGAGCCTCGTGCTGCGGGGGTTCATGCAGCGCAAGCTGCGCGTCGCGCTGACCGCGATCGCGATCGTGCTCGGCGTCGCGCTGATGTCCGGCACCTACATCCTCACGGACACGATCAACCACTCGTTCGCGAAGATCTTCCAGACCGCGAGCAAGGGGCACGACGTCGTCGTCACCCCGGCGGAAACGCTCGGTCGCGAAATCCAGTCGGAAAACTCGCCGGTGACCTCGGCGATGGTCGAACAGGTCAGGCGCACGCCGGGGGTGGCGGAAGCGGCCGGGTCGATCTTCTCGCGCGGGACGTTCCTCAACACCCATCGCAAACGGCTGACCAGCGGCTTCGCGCCGGCGTTCATCAACTCGATCGTCCCGGCGCGCTTCGAGTCGCTGACGCCGGTTCGCGGCAGCTTCCCGACGACCGCCTCGGAGGTCGCGATCGACGAGGCGACGGCGCAGCGCGCCGGGCTCCACATCGGTCAGCAGATGATCGTCGCCGGCAGCGCCGCGACCGGGCACTACACGATCGTCGGGATCCTGAAGTTCGGCGGCGGCGAATCGTTCGGCGGCGCCGGGATCGCGACCCTGCTGCCCGCCGAGGCACAGCGGCTGCTCGGCAACCCCGGCCACTTCGACCAGATCGACGTCGCCGCGAGCCCCGGCGTCACCCCCGGCGACCTGCGCAACCGGATCCGCGCCGAGCTGCCCCAGACCGTCCAGGTCCGCACCGGCTCAGAACAGGCCAAACAGGACACGAGCAACCTCGAAAGCAACCTCGGCGGGCTCCGCACGTTCCTGCTGATCTTCGCCTACGTCGCGCTCGTCGTCGGCGCCTTCATCATCTTCAACACGTTCTCGATCACGATCGCGCAGCGCGTGCGCGAGCTCGCGCTGCTGCGGACGCTCGGCGCCTCTCGCGAACAGATCCTGTGGTCCGTCGTCGCCGAAGGGTTCCTGCTCGGTGTGATCGGTGCGGGTCTCGGACTGCTCGCCGGAATCGCGGTCGCGCCCGGACTCGATGCGCTGTTCAAAGCGTTCGGTGCGACGCTGCCCGATTCGGGCACCGTGCTGGAGACGCGAACGATCGTCGTCTCGCTGCTCGTCGGGATCATCATCACGGTGGTTGCCGGTCTCGCGCCGGCTCTGCGGGCCACGCGCGTGCCGCCGCTGGCGGCGATGCGTGAGGGTTTGCAGATCCCGCCGCGGGCTGCCGACCGCCCGGCAGCTGGTGCGGCGCTTCGTGCGTGCTGCTCGTGGTCGCGATACTGGCGAGCGCCACCATCGGCAAGGGTGTCGGCATCGCGCTCGTCGTGGTCGCCGTGCTCCGCTTCGTTTTCCTGATCGTGCGCCTCCGTACGGGCAAGCCGATGGTCAACCGGATCGTCTCGCCGCTCGGTCACGGGCTCGGCCGGCTGGTGCGCTGGCGCGGCGTCACCGGGCGCCTCGCCGAGGAGAACTCGGTCCGCCACCCCGGGCGCACGATGGCGACGGCTGCTGCGCTGACGGTCGGCCTCGGGCTTGTCGCATTCGTGGCCGTGCTTGCGGCGAGCTTCAAGGCGACGATCAACCACGCCGTCGACCGCTCGTTCGCGGGCAACCTGATCGTCGAGAACTCACAGAACGGCTCCGAACAGGGGATCCCGCCGGCCGTCGCCGCGGCCGTCCGCGGCGTGCACGGCGTCAAGGAAGTGACGGCGGTCGCGTTCACGCTCGGGCGCCCGAGCGGCACGACGCACAACGAAGCCGTGACCGCAGTCGAACCGGCCTCGTTCGGCAAGGCGTACAAGCTCGAATACAAGGAAGGCCCGCCTGCGTCGCTCGCCGGCTCAGCGGCAACGAGGCGATCGTGACCGAAAAGTTCGCCAAAGGCCAGCACCACCTGAAACCAGGTCGCACCTTCACGCTGCTCACGCCGACGGGCGCGCACGTGACGCTCACGACGCTCGCCGTGATCAAGGAAAACGCCGAACTGCTCGGCGGCATCACGATCGACCGCAAGCTCGCAACCACCGCCTTCGGGCAGCGAGAAGACGGCGTCGACTTCGTCACCTATGCGCCGGGCGCGACCGACAAGCAGGTTCAGCCCGCGGTCGACAGCGTGCTCTCAGCCTCCTATCCGCAGGTCCGCTCGCGCACGGCGGCGCAGTTCAAGCAGGACCTGGCGGGCCAGATCAACAACCTGCTGACGCTGATCTACGTGCTGCTCGCGCTGTCGGTGATCGTCTCGCTGTTCGGCATCGTCAACACGCTGATCCTCTCGATCTACGAGCGATCGCGCGAGCTCGGGATGATGCGCGCGATCGGCACGAGCCGGCGCCAGATCCGCCAGATGATCCGCTACGAGTCGGTGATCACCGCGCTGATCGGCGGCGTGTTCGGTCTCGTGGTCGGCATCGTCGGCGCGGTCGCGACGTCGTTCTCGCTGTCGGGGTCGGGCTACGTGCAGGCGTGGCCGGTCGGCACGCTGTTCGTGCTGCTGATCGCGGCCGCGTTCGTGGGGATCGTGGCGGCCGCGATCCCGGCCCGCCGCGCCTCGCGGCTGGACATGCTGAAAGCGATCACCGGGGAGTAGCCGACGCCCGGATCGGGCGCCGCGCCTCGACCGATAAGCTGGCCGCACCGTGTCCGCGCAGGCCGCCACCGAGACCGACGAGGACCTCAGGGACGCCTCCTGGGACCTCGAGCCGCTGGTCGCCGGCGAGGGCAAGGAGGGCGTCGAGCGGCGGATGGGCGAGGCGCTCGAGCGCGCGAACGCGTTCGCCGCGGCCCACGCCGGCAGGCTCGCGGAGATCGAGCCGTCGGGGCTCGCCGGGGCGATGGGCGAGCTCGCCGGGATCCAGGAGCTGGTCGGCCGCGCCGGGTACTACGCGGCGCTGCGCTTCTCGACGGACACCGCCGACCCGGCCAACGGGGCACTGATGCAGTGGGTCCAGGAGCAGGAGACGGCGATCCAGACGACGCTGCTGTTCTTCGAGCTCGAGTGGGCGGCGCTGTCCGACGACCGCGCCGAGGAGCTGCTGTCGGGCGATGGTCTGGACTTCTGCCGGCACCACCTGCGCAACGTGCGGCGCTACCGCGATCACCTCCTGAGCGAACCGGAGGAGCGGATCATCACCGAGAAGTCGCTGACCGGCGCGAGCGCGTGGACGCGGCTGTTCGAGGAGCTGACCTCCTCGATCGAGGTCGAGCTGGCCGGCGAGGACGGGGAGGAGCCCGCGCGCGTGCCGCTCGACGTCGCGCTCAGCCGCCTGCAGGACGCCGACCGTGAGGTGCGGCGCACCAGCGCCGAGGCGGTGACGGCGGCGCTCGCGCCCGGCCTGCGAACCCGGGCGTTCCTGTTCAACACGCTGCTCGCCGACAAGGCGACCGAAGACCGGCTGCGCAGCTACCCGCACTGGCTGGCGGCTCGGAACCTCGCCAACGAGGCCAGCGACGAATCGGTGCAGGCGCTGATCTCGGCGGTGCGCAACCGTTACGAGATCCCGCGGCGCTGGTACCGGCTGAAGGCGCGCCTGCTCGGCGTCGAGCGGCTCGCCGACTACGACCGCATGGCCTCCGTCAGCGAGGACGAGGTGACGTTCGCCTGGCGCGACGCGCGCGAGCTCGTGCTCGACTGCTACGGGAGCTTCTCGCCGGAGCTCGGCGAGCTGGCGCAGCGGTTCTTCGACGAGCGGCGGATCGACGCGCCGGTGCGCCCGGCCAAGCGCGGCGGCGCGTTCTGCGCCGGCACCGTGCCTTCCGAGTTCCCGTACGTGCTGCTGAACTACACGGCGAAACGGCGCGACGTGCTGACGCTCGCGCACGAGCTCGGGCACGGAGTGCACTTCGCGCTCGCCGCCAAGCAGGGGATCTTCCAGCAGCACACGCCGCTGACCCTCGCGGAGACGGCGTCGGTGTTCGGCGAGACGATCGTGTTCGGGAAACTGCTCGCGCAGGACAGCTCCCCCGCCTCGCGGCTCGCGCTGCTCGCCGAGAACCTCGAGGACACGATCGCGACGGTCTTCCGCCAGGTCGCGATGAACCGATTCGAGGACCTCGTGCACACGAACCGCCGGGAGCAGGGCGAGCTGTCGGTCGACCGCCTCGGCGAGCTCTGGGCCGAGAGCCAGGACGAGCTGTTCGGCGACTCGGTCGAGGTCACCGAGGGCTACCGCACCTGGTGGTCCTACATCCCGCACTTCATCGGCAGTCCCGGCTACGTCTACGCGTACGCCTACGGGCAGCTGCTGGCGCTGTCCGTGTACGAGCGCTACGAGCAGATCGGGCCCGAACTGGTGCCGCGTTACCTGGAGATGCTCGCCGCCGGCGGCTCGAAGAGCCCGGAGGAGCTCGGCGCGATCGTCGGCGTCGACCTCGCCGACCCGGGCTTCTGGGAGGCCGGGCTCGACCTCGTCGAGCGGCAGCTCACGGAAGCCGAGCAGGCTGCCGAGGCGTCCGGGCGGCTGTAGGGTCCGCCGCCGCCGCAGCCTCCGAGCCCGCGCCGGCTCCTGCCGTTCTTAGAGAACCTTTGCGCGCCGCTCAGCTCCCTTTAGGCGTCCCGTTAGCGGCCCCTCAGCGCGGTGTTCCACCCTGGTCGGGATCTTCCAACGACCCGGAGGTAACCAGCCATGAGACTCCGTATCGCACCGCTCCTGATCGCCGCCCTGCTCGGCGGCGGGCTCTCGGCGGCGCTCGTCCTCGCCGTCAGCGGCGCAGGCGGCGGCACGCGGAGGACCGGCACCGCGTCGAGCGCCACGAGCACCGCCTCCGCGACGGGCACCGCAGCCAAAGCCCAGCCCGTCTCCAACTCCGCGCCGACCGCCACGCAGATCTACTCCAGCGACTCCGCGGGCGTCGTGTCGATCATCGTTCGCACCGCCGAAGGAGAGGACGAGGGCACCGGGATCGTGCTCAACGACAGTGGGCTGATCCTGACCAACGACCACGTCGTCGAGGGCGCGACCGCGATCGAGATCGGCGTCGGCACGGGGTCCTCGAAAGTCACGCGCGAAGCGAAGCTCGTCGGTGAAGAAGCGAACGACGACCTCGCGCTGATCCGCGTCGACCCCAGCGGCCTCGGTCTGAAGGCGCTGACGCTGGGCAACGCCTCGTCGCTGCAGGTCGGCGATCAGGTCTACGCGATCGGCAACCCCTACGGGCTCGAAGAGACCTTCACCCGCGGCATCGTCTCCGCACTCGACCGCGAGATCGAGGCGCCGGACGGGCAGCGCATCGCCGGCGCGATCCAGACCGACGCGGCGCTGAACCCGGGGAACTCGGGCGGTCCGCTGCTCAACGCCGCCGGCGAAGTCGTCGGGGTCAACTCGCAGATCGCGAGCGACGAGAGCAGCACGAGCGGCCAGCCCGGCAGCACCGGCGTCGGCTTCGCGATCTCGACCGAGACGATCGCCGCGGCGGTGAAGAAGATCGAGGCGGGCCAGGGCGTCGCATACGCCGCGGCCGTCCGCTCGACCCTCGAAGCCCAGCAGCAGCAACAGCAGGCCGGCGGCGTTGAAGGCGCGTCCCCATACCGCCAGGAAGCCGCAGAATCGTCGTCCGGCGAGGGGTCCGTGATCCTCCCCTGACCGGCGCCGCGCGGGCCGGCGCGCGCGAGCGCCGGCCCGGGTGCGGCCGCGCGCGCGTCGGGCCGCCGCCCCGAGCGCCGGCCGCTGCGTGCGAGCGCCCGCCTGGCGTGGCTGCCGCGCGAGCATCGGGCCGCCGCCGCCCCCGGGTGTCGGCCCTCCGGCGCGCGGCGCCGGCGTCTATCGCTAGAGCAGCCCGAGCGCGGAGCCGGTGTGCCGCACGAGCTCGAACAGCGGCTGCGGCACGATCCCGAACACGAGCGTGGCGGCGCCGGCGAGGACCGCCACGAGCACGACCTCGAGCTGCGGGCCCGTCGCCGTCGCGTGCTCGTCGTCGAGCTCGGAGGAGCCTCCCGCGAGCGCGGGCAGCGAGCCCTCGCCGCCCGCGGCGCCGAGCGCGCCGCGCCGAGGGGCCTCGCGCATCCACATCGCCGCGACCACCGGCAGGTAGTAGCCGAGCGAGATCATCGAGCCGATCACGATCACGACGCCGAGCCAGGCGTAGCCGCCGTTCACGGCGGCCTCGATCAGGTAGATCTTGCCGATCAGGCCTGCGGTGGCGGGGATCCCGGCGAGCCCCAGCATCGCCAGCGTCATCGGCCACGCCAGCAGCGGCCGCCGCCGTCCGAGACCCGCCAGGGCGGCGAGCGAGTCGCCCTCCCCGACTTCGCGCTCGTTCGCGACGATCGTCGCGAACGCCGCCATGTTCATGAACAGGTAGACGATCAGGTACAGCACGAGCGCCTGGACGCCGAGCTTCGTGGCGACGAGGATGCCGGTCAGCATGTAGCCGGCCTGCCCGACCGAGGAGTAGGCGAGCATCCGCTTCAGCGAGGACTGCCCGAGCGCGCCGACGTTGCCGACGAGGATCGTGATCGCGGCGAGCGCTGCGACCGCCGGCCCCCAGCTCGAGTGCGCTTCGATCAGCGCGACGTCGAAGAACCGTGCGAACGCGCCGAGCGCGGCGACCTTCGTGGTCACCGCCATGAACGCCGTGACGGGCGTCGGCGCGCCCTCGTAGACGTCGGGCGTCCACTGGTGGAACGGCGCAACCGACGCCTTGAAGGCGAGCCCGGCGACGCTGAGGGCGATACCGGTGAGGGTCAGCACGTCGGTCGAGGTGCCGCCTTCGGCGAGCTTCGCCGCGATCCCAGAGAAGTCGGTCGTGCCGGTCGCGCCGTAGATCATCGCGAGCCCGTACAACAGCGTCGCCGAGCCGACGGAGCCGACGATCAGGTACTTCAGCCCCGACTCCAGGGAGTGCTCTCGTTTCATTTCCGTCGCGCAGAGGACGTAGAGGGGGATCGACAGGAGCTCGAGCCCGACGAACAGGGCGACCGTGTTCTGAGCCGAGACGAGCAGCGACATCCCCGCGACCGAGGTCAGCAGCAGCGCGAAGAACTCACCGTGCGCGGCTTCGTGGACGGCGCGCGAGCGCCACGCGAGCAGCACCGCGCAGACCGCGCCGGTCAGCAGCACGAGCGTCAGCGTCAGCGACAGCGAGTCGATCCGCAGCGCGCCGGAGACGATCGACTTCTCGGCGCCCCACTGCCAGATCGTCAGGCCGAGCGCGGCGCCCAGCGCGCCGAGGCTCAGCGCGGGCACCAGCGCCGTGCGGACCCAGCGCGAGCCGAGCAGCCCGAACATCAGCACGATCGCGGCGCCGCCGAGCAGCGCGATCAGCGGCGAGAGGCCGCCGAAGTCGACGTGCGGGCCTTTGAGGTGGGCGGTGGCGAGGAGGTTCATTTGGTTTCGACCGCTCGAGGGGTGGTGCCGACGTCGGATTCGGTGGTGCTCGAGCCGCCGCCTGCCGAGTTGAAGAGGACATCGAGGTCGGTGGTGGCACGCGCGCCGGAACGGCTCGCCGCGGTGAGCCCGACCGCCCCCTTCACCGACCCTTCGCTCTTGTGCAGCGCGAGCTGCGGATACAGCGCGAAGAAGAAGATCACGGCGACGATCGGGACAAGCACGGCGCCGTCCGCGAGCGTGATCTCACGCGAGTGCACCTTCGGTCCGACCCGGTTGTGCATCGCCCGGATGAACAGCCTCAGCGCGTAGACGCTCGCCATCACGACGCCGGCGAAGGCGATGATCGCGATCGCGGTCTTGGCTTTGAACAGGCCGAGCAGGATCAGGAACTCGCCGACGAAATTCGACGATCCCGGGATCGCGAGCGTCGCGAACGCGACCACCAGGAAGATCGTCGCGAGAACCGGCGCCCGGAACGCGATCCCGCCCATGTCGCGGATGTCTTCCGAGCCGCCCGTGCGCCGCCCGAGGATCGAGGCGATGAACAGCAGCGGCGCGACGACGAGGCCGTGGTTGACCATCTGCAGCAGCGCGCCCTGCGCGCCCTTTTCGTTCAGCGCGAAGATCCCGAGCGTGATGAAGCCGAGCTGTGCGACCGACGAGTACCCCGCGATCAGCCGCGCGTCGGTCTGGGTGAACGCCTGCAGCGAGCCGTAGATGATCGACACCAGCCCGATCAGCAGCATCAGCGTCTGGAAGTGGACGCTCGCCTGCGGGAACAGCGGCAGCACGATCGCCAGGAACCCGTACGCGCCGACCTTCGACAGCACGCCGGAGAACACCATCAGCACCTCGGTCGGCATCGCGCGGTAGCCGTCGGGCATCCAGCCGTGCAGGGGGAAGGCCGGCATCTTCACGAGGAACGCCGCTGCGAACAGCAGGAAGATCCACTCCTGCGTGCCGGTGCCGAGCCCGGCATGGCGGATCGCGCTGTAGGCGAAGTCGACCTGACCGCCGCCGTGCTGCGCGCTCAACACGCCGGCGGCGACGGCGCCCGCCAGCATCAGCAGCGAGCCGACGAGGGTGTAGATCACGAGCTTCGTGGTCGCGCGCACGCGCGTCGAGCCCTCGGGATCGCGGCCCCAGGTCCCGATCAGGAAGTAGAAGGGGATCAGCATCAGGTCGAAGAACGCGACGAACAGGATCAGGTCCTGGGCGAGGAAGGCGCCGAGCACGGCGGACTCGGCAAGCATCATCTGGAAGTAGAAGAGGCGCGGGCGCTCGGGAGGACCGGCCGCGCGCAGGTTGCTCGCCAGGACCGACGCCGCGAACAGCAGCGTGGTGAGGCCGATCAGGATCACGTTCAGCCCGGTGACCGCGAGCTTGTAGTGGATGCCGAGCGAGGAGATCCACATCGTGTCGGTCACGTGCTGCAGGCCGCCGCCGGCTTTGTAGTCGGCGATGTAGGCGACCGTCAGCCCGAGCGCGGCGAGCGAGCCGAGCAGCGCGATCAGGCCGGCCGGGCTCGACGGGCGGCGCACCTCCCCGCCGGGCGCGGTCGCGGGGGTCGCGACCCTGCCGCCGCCGGACGGCAGCAGCGCGCCGAGCAGTCCGCAGGCGGCGGGGAGCCAGATCAGGATCGAGAGCGGCGGCATCAGCTCTGGAGGAGGAAGTAGAAGCCGACGACGGCGACGCCGAGCACGAGCAGCGCGGCGTAGTAGCGGACGAACCCGCTCTGGACAGCGCGGACCGCGGCCGAGCCGGCGCGCACGACACCGGTCGTGCCGCCGACGATCGTCTCGTCGATCACGCGGCGCTCGAAGACGTCACGCGCGAACACCCCCGCCGCGGCGACGGGCCTGACGACGAGCGCGTCGATCAGCTCGTCGAAGTACCACTTGTTGACGAACAGCTCGTACAGCGGCTTGAACCGCGTGCGCGCCGCCGTCGCGATCTCGGGCCGCTTCACCCAGATCCGGTAGGCGAGCGCGATCCCCGCGAGGGCGATCACGGTGCCGAGCGCGAGGCCCAGCCACAGCAGCCCGCTTTTGGTGTGGGGTTCGTAGGCGGTGGCGTCCTTGAAGGTCGGGCGCAGGAAGTCGTCGATCACGAAGTCCGTTTTCGGGATCTGCAGCAGGCCGGCGCCGACCGCGCCGACGGCCAGCAGCCCCATCGCGATCCGCATCGGGATCGCCTGCTCGGCGGTCGTGTGGTGCGGGCCCGGGAAGCCGACGTCGGTGTCCTCGAGTTCGCCGGTGTCGGGGTTGGTCGGGTGCTCGGGGTGGTGCAGGTGACCGGCTTCGAGCTCGCGCGCCTCGGGCACCGGCTCGCCGTGGAACGCCCGGAAGATCATGCGGAACGTGTAGATCGCCGTCAGGAACGCGCCCGCGTAGCCGACGACGTAGAGGATCCAGTGCCATCCGCCCAGCTCGCCGGTCGACAGCAGGATCTCGTCCTTCGAGAAGAAACCGGAGAACGGCGGCACCCCGGACAGCGCGAGCCCGCCGATGATGAAGCACGCGTAGGTGAAGGGGAGCGCGCGCCGGAAGCCGCCCATGCGCTCGAGCGACTGCTCGCCGCCCATCGCGCCGATGATCGACCCCGCGCCCATGAACAGCAGCGCCTTGAAGAACGCGTGGGTCATCAGGTGGAACAGCCCGGCGGCGTACGCGCCGACGGAGACGCCCATGATCATGTAGCCGATCTGGGACATCGTCGAGTACGCGATCACGCGCTTGATGTCGGTCTGGGCGAGGCCGATCGTGCCGGCGACGAGCAGCGTCAGCGCTCCGATCGAGGCGCCGACGTCCTGGGCGGCCGGAGCGAGCTGGAACAGCGGGTGCATGCGCGCGATCAGGTACACCCCGGCGGTCACCATCGTCGCGGCGTGGATCAGCGAGCTGACCGGGGTCGGGCCCTCCATCGCGTCCGGCAGCCACGTGTGCAGCGGGATCTGCGCGGACTTCGCGAAGGCGCCGACGAGCAGCAGGATGCAGCCCGCCACGAGGTCGCCGTCGCCGTGGTGGCCGAAGGCCCCCGCGTTCGTCCTCGCGAAGGTCTTCAGCAGGTCGAGCGTGCCGGTGTGCTTGAAGATGAAATACGTGCCGAGCACGAGCCCGACGTCGCCGACGACGTTGATCACGAACGCCTTGATCCCGGCCCGGGTGGCGGTCGTGCGCCGATACCAGAACGAGATCAGCAGGTAGGAGGCCGCGCCGACGAACGCCCAGCCGGCGATCAGCAGCACGAAGTTCCCGGCGAGCACGAGCAGCAGCATCGAGAACACGAAGAAGTTCAGGTACGCGAAGTAGCGGCTGAAGCCCTCGTCTCCCTCCATGTAGGAGATCGAGTAGAGGTGAATCAGCGTCGAGGTCCCCGTGACGACGAGGATCATGAAGACGGACAGGGGATCGACGAGGATCGACATCTTCGCGTCGATGCCGACCGTCGAGGCGTAGTTCCACAGCGAGGACTCGAGCTGGCGGTGCTCCGGCGTGTGGCCCTGGAGCGAGATCAGCGTCGCGACCGCCGCGAGGAACGCGAGCAGGATCGCCGCGGTGCCGAGCCAGCCGGCCGAGCGTCCGGGGAGGCGGCGGAACAGGAAGGCGTTGATCAGCGTCCCGGCGAGCGGGAACGCGAGCACCAGCCAGGCCCAGCCCGTCGTACTCATCGGGTCTTCGACCCCATCGCCTCGCGCTCGAGCATCTAGCCCTGCAGCTCCCGCAGCTCGTCGACGTCGATCGGCAGTTTGCGCCGGTAGATCGCGACGATCATGCCGAGGCCGATGCACACCTCGCAGGCGGCGACGGTCATCACGACCAGCGCGAGGATCTGGCCGTCGCCGTTGCCCCACATCCGCGAGAACGCGACGAGCGCCAGGTTCGCGCCGTTCAGCATCAGCTCCAGGCACAGCAGCACGACGAGCGGGTTGCGCCGAGTCATCACGCCGACTGCGCCGAGCGCGAAGACGATCGCCGACAGCGCCAGGTACCAGCCGATCGTCATCCGAGCCTCCTCCCGACGCCCTCCGCCGTGGTGCCGGTGGCGCGCGGCCTGAGCAGGTCGAGTGGCGTGATGCGGTCGTGCTCGGGATCGTCGTCGCCGAGCCCGCCGCGCCTGCGGGCGAGCACGACCGCGCCGACCGCGGCGATCAGCAGCAGGAACGAGGCGACCTCGAACGCCAGCAGGAAGCGGGTCAGGAGCAGTTTGCCGATGAACGCAGGCGTGCCGTAGGCGTGCGGCCCGGGGACGTAACCCGCGCCGTAGCCGTCGACGGCGACGAGTCCCGTTCCGAGCAGCGCGATCAGCAGCTCGATCAGCATCGCCCCGCCGAGCACCGCCCCGCCGAGCCGCAGCGCCGCGGCCGAGGGCCCGGTGCCCGCGCCGCGCAGCCGCTCGCCGATCGTGTCGCCCTCGCCGCCGACGTAGGCGACGACGAAGACGTAGAGGACCATCACCGCGCCGGCGTAGACGACGACCTGCACGGCCGCGACGAACTCCGCGCGGAGCAGCAGGAACAGCACCGCCAGCGAGACCAGGTGCCCGACGAGCGCGAGCACGCTGTAGAAGGGGTTGCGCAGCACGACGACCCCGACGGCCCCCGTGATCACGCCGATCCCGGCGATGAAGAACAGGACCGCGCTCACGCCCGCCCGTCCGATCCGCCCCGCCCGGCGCGCGACCCGGGGGCGGGGCGAAGCGCCGATCCGTCCCGCGGCGCGTGGACCTGGCGAAGCGCTGATCCGTCCGCCGCGCCGCGCGGCGCCGGGGCGTGGCAACGCGCCGATCCGTCCGCCCCGCCGCGGGGCGCCGGGACGTGGCGAAGCGCCGATCCGCCCCGCCCGCGGCGGGGCGCCGGGACGTGGCGACGCGCAGCGGCCTGCATCTCATACATCGAGCCGACCGATGTCCGGGTAACGGCGCCTCCACAGCGCGCCACGCGGCCAAACGGTCCGGCCGCGAGCATCGCCATCTCCCGGCGCCCCGTCACTCGCCCTCGCTCCTCAAAGGCGTCCTCTCGAGTGGCTCGGCGAGCAGCATCTCCTTGGTGAAGATCAGGTCGGTCCGGTCGTAGTCGGACAGCTCGTAGTCGTGGCCCATCGTGATCGCGTCGAACGGGCAGGCGATCTCGCAGTAGCCGCAGAAGATGCAGCGCGAGAGGTTGATCTCGTAGACGGCGGCGTAGCGCTCGCCCGCGGACACCCGGTTCTCAGGCGTGTTCTCCGCCGCGACGACGCGGATGCAGTCGGACGGGCACGCGGCGGCGCACAGCGAGCAGCCGACGCACTTCTCGAGGCCGGTGTCCTCGAAGCGGTGCAGCTTGTGGCGGCCGCGGAAGCGCGGGTACACCGGCGTCTTCTGCTCCGGGTACTGGACCGTGGTCGGCTTTTCGTGGAAGCGCCCGAACGTCGTGCCGAGCCCGCGCAGGGTCTCGACGAAGATCCGCCAGGTCGATCGCGCCGGGCCCGGCGCCGGCGTGCGCTGCACCTCGATCACGTCGTCGCCCGGGCTCCAGGCGGTGACGTTCAGGGTTGCGGCGGCGTTGGGGTCGACGGTGCTCATCAGTGCGTCGCCACCACCAGGATCGCGGTCACGAGCGTGTTCAGCGTGGCGAGGGGAAGCAGGACCTTCCAGCCGAAGCTCATCAGCTGGTCGTAGCGCAGGCGCGGCAGCGTCGCGCGCACCCAGATGAACAGGAACGTGATCAACGACATCTTGAAGAGGACCACGATCGGGTCCACCCAGCCCGGCGGGTGGATCCCGAACGGCAGCAGCCAGCCGCCGAGGAAGACCGTCGTGACGATCCCCGAGACGACCACGACGTTGAGGTACTCGGCGAAGTAGTAGGACGCGAAGCGGCCGCCGCCGAACTCGGTGTTGTAGCCGCCGACCAGCTCGGCGTCGGCCTCGGTGAGGTCGAACGGCGCTCGGTTGGTCTCCGCGAAGCTCGCCACGAGGAAGATCAGGAACCCGAAGAACTGGGGGATGAAGTACCACATGCCTTTCTGCGCCGTGACGATCCCGGTCAGCGAGAGCGTCTGCGCGGTGATCACGACCCCGACCAGCGCGAGGCCCTGCGAGACCTCGTAGGAGATCAGCTGCGCGGCCGCTCGCATCGCGCCGAGGAACGAGTACTTCGAGCCCGACGACCACCCGCCGAGCATGATCCCGTAGAACGCGATGCCGCCGAGCGCGAGGACATACAGCGGGCCGATCGAGACGTCGATCCCGTAGAGGCCGACTTTGGTCCCGAAGATGTCCTGCGTGTTGCCGAAGGGGATGATCGCGAACGCCGCGACCGCGGTGACGATCGAGATCATCGGCGCGAGGGCGAACAGCAGTCCGACCGAGGTCGTCGGGCGGAACTGCTCCTTGGTCAGCAGCTTGAGGATGTCTGCGAGCGGCTGCATCGCGCCGAACGGGCCGACGCGGTTCGGGCCGTAGCGGCTCTGGAAGCGTCCGAGCAGCTTGCGCTCGGCGAGCAGCACGATCGGCACGAGCTGAAGCCCGACGGCGAAGATCAGCAGCGCCTTGATGATCTGGATCCACCAGGGCTCGAAGTAGCCGACGGTCCCGATCATCCGCCCACCAGCTCCCCCGAGGCCGGGACGGCCTTCTCAGGCCTGTTCGGGGCGAGGAACTCGAGCGCGGGCGAGCGCTCGACCTCGGCGGCGTCCCAGACGGAGCGGAAGGCCGCGATCTCGCGCGCCTGCACCGCTGCGGCCTCGCCGTGCGCGCGCGGCGCGAACTCGGGCGGCTGCTCGGGAGCCGTGTCGCCGGCGGGCAGCGCCGCGGCGGCGTCGCGCTCCTGCCAGCGCAGCCCGCGGCCACCGATCTCCTCGAGCGTCAGGCCCGCGTAGAAGGGAACCGCATCGAACAGCCGCCGGGACGCCATCGCGCCGCTCAGCACGTCGAGGTCGAGGCCGAGGCGGAGCGCCAGCTCGGAGACGACCTGCCAGCCCGCGCGAACCTCGCCGGGCCGCGCGATCGCCGGCCGCAGGCGCTGGAGCCGCCCGTCGGGGTGCACGATCGTGCCCTCCTTCTCGGGGTACGCCTCGGCCGGGAACACTACGTCGGCGTGCTCGGCGACGGTCTCGGTGAGGAACGACGCGTGGGCGACGACGGTCGAGGCGCCCTCGAGCGCGCGGCGCCAGAGCGCCGCGTCGGGAAGGTCGCGCAGCGGGTCGGACTGCAGCAGGTAGAGCGCGCTGAGCTCGCCGCCCGCGAGACCCTCGGCGATCGCGTGCGCGTCGCGCGCGCCGGGGAGCGCCGGCTCGCCGTACCCGGGCCCGGCGTTGGGCAGCACGCCGGCCTCGCGCAGGCCGCGGCCGTTGCTCGCCGCGGGGATTTCGAGCAGGCCGGCGCCGTCGGTCGCGCCGAGGCCGAGGCGCTCCGCGATCTGCAGCAGCGCGGTCGCGGCGGCGACGGCGTCGGGGCCCGAGAGCAGCCGTTCCCCGAACAGCACTACGACCTCACGCGGGGTCTCCTCCTCGGCGGGGCCGCGCAGCAGCTCGGCGAGCGCGAGCAGCCCGTCCGTGTCGCTGCCCGCGAGCTCGGCCAGCCGCTTCAGCTCGGTCTCGTCGGGCTGCTCGCCGAGCGCGACCGCGAGCGCCGCCGCGAACGGGGCGGCCTGACCGGGGGCGAAGCGCAGCGACATCCTCGCGCCCGGGTCGAGCGAGGTCTCGGCGGGCATCGCCTGCGCGAGCGCGAGACCGTGGCGGCGGATCCCCTTGCGCAGGCGCAGGTCGAGGATCGGCGCGTCGTTGACGGGGTCCGCCGCGATCACCAGCACCGCATGGGCGTACTCGAGGTCGCTGACGCGGGCCTGGATCGCCGGAGCCGCAAGCGCGCGGTGGAGTCCGAGCGGGAGCGTGCCGCCGCGGCGCGAGTCGAGGTGGGGGGAGCCGAGCGCCTCGCGCATCACCCGCGACAGCAGGTGTCCCTCCTCGTTGGTCGCCTGTCCTCCGACGAGCGCGGCCGTGTGCTCGCCGGCGCGGCGCAGCCCGGCCGCCGCCTCGCTGAGCGCCCGCTCCCAGGAGACCGGGCGCAGCTGGCCGCCGTCGCGGATCATCGGCTCGACGATCCGCTCGGGGACGTGGAAGGACTGGTAGCCGAAGCGGCCCTTGTCGCACAGCCAACCGTCGTCGACGCCCGCGTTGTCGCGCGCCAGGATCCGCAGCGCGCGCTCGTCGCGGACCGTGACCGTGACGTTGCACTGCGCCGGGCAGATCGTGCAGACCGAGCCTGCGCCCTCGATGTCCCACGGCCGCGCGCGGAAGCGGTACGGGCGCGAGGTCAGTGCCCCGACCGGGCACAGCTCGACGATGTTGCCGCTGAACGGCGCCACGTAGGGGTGCCCGTCGAAGGTCGAGACGTAGGAGTGCGCACCGCGCTCGAGCAGCACCAGCTGGTAGTCCTCGGAGATCTCCTGCGAGAAGCGCACGCAGCGGTAGCAGAGGATGCAGCGCTCGCGGTCGATCGCGATCAGCGGCGAGAGCTCGAGCGGCTTGACGAAATGGCGCTTGGGCTCGATGAACCGCGAGATGCCGCCGCCCCAGCCGAACGTGATGTCCTGCAGCGGGCACTCGCCGCCCTTGTCGCAGACCGGGCAGTCGAGCGGGTGGTTGATCAGCAGGAACTCGACGACCGCCTGCTGGGCGACCTTCACGCGCTCGGTCTGGGTGTAGACGACCATCCCGTCCTTGACGGGCGTCGAGCAGCCGGTCTGCAACTTCGGGATCCCCTCGATCTCGACGAGGCACATCCGGCACGCGCCGACAGGGCTGCCGAGCTTCGGCTCGTAGCAGAACACCGGGATCTCGACGTCGCCGAGCTTCGCCGCGTCGACGAGCATCGTGTTCTCCGGCGCCTGGACCTCGCGTCCGTCGATCGAGAACGTGATCGTCCGCGGCTGGGGGCGGGGCATCTCTAGATCCCGCCTTTGTGGGTGCCGGGTTCGCCGCGATGCGCGCCCGGGGCCTGGGCTCCCGCGCCGCTGGACCCGAGCAGCGTGTCGGGTCCGTCGTGGAGCGCGCCCTGCGCGGCCAGCGCGAGATCGGAGCCGTCGCCGCGCGCCGCCCGCGCCCGCTCGATGTGCTGCTCGAACTCGCCGCGGAACTTCGCGATCATCGAGCCGATCGGCATCGCCATCGCGTCGCCGAGCACGCACAGGCAGTTGCCGATGATGTGCTCCTGGACCGAGGCCATGATCTCGAGGTCCATCGGCGTCGCCTCGCCGGTATCGATCCGCTCGAGCATCTTCACGGTCCAGTTGGTGCCCTCGCGGCAGGGGGTGCACTTGCCGCACGACTCGTGCCGGTAGAACTTCGCGGTCTTCATCGCGACGTCGAGGATCGGCGTCGAGTCGTCGACGACGATGATCGCGCCCGAGCCGAGCATCGAGCCCGCTTTGCCGAGCGTGTCGAAGTCGTACGGCAGGTCGAGGTCCTCGGCGGTGAGCACCGGCGAGGAGGAGCCGCCGGGGAACCAGCACTTGACCTGGCGCCCTTCCGGCGGGCCCCCCGCGAGCCCGTAGATGATCTCGCGGGAGGGGATGCCGAGCTCGATCTCGTAGTTGCCCGGCCGCTGAACGTGGCCGGAAACCGACACGAGCTTGGTGCCGGTCGAGGTCTCGACGCCGAGCTTCGCGTACTCCGCGCCGCCGAGGCGCACGATCGCGGGGACCGTCGAGAGGGTCTCGACGTTGTTGATCAGCGTCGGCCCCTGGTAGAGGCCCTGGTTGGCCGGGAACGGGGGCTTCAGGCGGGGGTTGCCGCGCTTGCCTTCCAGCGAGTCGAGCAGCCCCGTCTCCTCGCCGCAGATGTAGGCGCCGGCGCCGCGGTGCACGACCAGCGAGAGCGAATGGCCCGAGCCGAGGATGTCCTCGCCGATGTAGCCGGCCTCCCGCGCTTCGCGCAGCGCGGCGTCGAGCGCGTCGGCCTGCAGCACGTACTCCCCGCGGATGTAGATGAACGAGCGGTTCGCCCCCGCCGCGTAGGAGGCGATCACGATCCCCTCGATCAGCATGTGCGGGGTCTTCTGCATCAGTTCGCGGTCCTTGAAGGTCCCCGGCTCGGACTCGTCGGCGTTGCACACGAGGTACTTGTCCATCGCCCCCTTCGGCAGGAACGAGACCTTCTTGCCCATCGCGAAGCCGGCCCCGCCCCGTCCGCGCAGGCCCGAAGCTTCGAGGTTCGCGAGGACGTCGGCCGGATCGGATTTCAGCGCCTTGCGCATCGATTCGTAACCGCCGCGGCGCTCGTAGACCTCGAGCGTCGCGAGCCCGGGCTCGTCGATGTCGGCGAACAGCAGCTGGGGGGCGGCTGCGGCCATCAGCTGTCGTCCTCCTCGGCGTGGTCGGGCGAGTCCTCGATCGGCGCCGTCGGCCCGGGACGGTCGCCGCCCTGCTCGCCGATCGCGGCGCGGGGCGACTCGGTCGGCAGCTCGAGGTTGGCGCCTCCGTTCGCGGGGGTCGCCTGGATCGGGTGCTCGCCGAAGTCCCGCGAGTTCGCGTGGGGGTCGGCGACCAGGCGCCGCGCCAGCTGCAGCTCGGGCAGCACCGGCCGGCCCGCGTGGATGTCGTCGAGCAGCGACGGGAGATCCGCCGGGGTCAGCGGCCCGACGTAGACGCCGTCGACCGAGGCCATCGGCGCGATGTCGCACGCGCCGAGGCACTCGAACGCGCGGACCTGCACCTCGGCGTCGTCGGCGACCGCCGCCAGCGCGGCCTCGTAGAGCTCGTCGGCGCCGCGCAGCGAGCACGAGATGTTCGTGCAGACGTAGACGCTGTGACGGGCCGCGGGCTCGGTCTCGAGCATGTCGTAGAAGCTCGCGATCGAGTCCAGGTAGGCGGGGGTCACCCGCATCACGCAGGCGACCTGCTCGATCGCCTCGGGCGAGCACCAGCCGTGGACCCGCTGGGCGGCGGCGAGCGCCGGCAGCGCCGCCGAGCGCCGGTCCGGGTAGTTGGCCATGTGCGCCTCGATCTCCTCGCGCAGCGCGGCGGGTACCTCGGTCGCGGCGGGGTCGGGGATCCCGGCCGGCTCCTTCTCGAGGTCCGCTGGCGCGTCCCAGCCGAGCGGGCTCACCGGTCGATCCCTCCGAGGATCGGGTCGAGCATCGCCGTGGTCGCGATCATGTCGGCGATGTAGCTGCCGCGGACCATGTGCGAGAGAGCCTGGAGGTTGACGAACGAGGGGTCGCGCATGTGCACACGGGCGGGCTTGGACGAGCCGTCGGAGCGCACGAAGCAGGCGAGCTCGCCGCGCGGGGACTCGATCGGGGAGTAGACCTCGCCGGGCGGTACGCGGAACCCCTCGGTGACGAGCTTGAAGTGGTGGATCAGCGCCTCCATCGAGGTCGCGAGCTCGTGGCGCGGCGGCAGCGCGACCTTGCGGTCGGTCGTGATGTACGGCCCCTCGGGGAGGCCGTCGAGCGCCTGGCCGATGATCTTCACCGACTCGTAGATCTCGGCGAGCCGCACCGCATAGCGGTCGTAGTTGTCGCCGACGGTGCCGACCGGGATCTTGAAGTCGAAGTCCTCGTAGGAGCTGTACGGGGCGGCCTTGCGCAGGTCCCAGGGGTTGCCGGCGGCGCGCAGCAGCGGCCCGGTGACGCCGAGCCCGAGCAGCGTCTCGGCGTCGAGCGGGCAGGTCCCGCGCAGGCGCTGGAGGATGATCTCGTTCGAGTTGAGGATCGCGGCGTACTCGTCGGCCCGCTCGGGCATCACCTTCAAGAACTCGCGGACCTTCGTCTCGAACCCGCGCGGGATGTCCTCGGCGACGCCCCCGACCTGGAAGTAGCGCGTGTGCATCCGTGCCCCGGAGGACATCTCGAACAGGTCGAGGATCAGCTCGCGCTCGCGCAGGCAGTAGAGGAAGATCGAGACCGCGCCGAGATCCAGCGCGCTCGTGCCGAGCCAGATCAGGTGCGAGGCGATGCGGTTCAGCTCGAGGTGGATCACCCGCAGGTACTGCGCCCGCGCGGGGACCTCGACCTCGATCAGCGTCTCGACGGCGCTGCAGTAGGCCATCGCGTTGAAGTAGTAGGCGAGGTAGTCCATCCGCTCGACGACCGGGATCACCTTCCAGTAGGACTTGTCCTCGGCGGTCTTCTCGATCCCCGTGTGGACGTAGCCGATGATCGGTTTGACGTCGAGCACGACCTCGGCCTGGAGCGTCACGAGCAGCCGCAGCACCCCGTGCGTGGCGGGGTGGTGAGGGCCGAAGTTGAGGGTCAGCAGCTCCTCGCTGGTCTCGTGCTCGCCGATGTCGAGCGGCTCGTCCAGCTGCGAGAGCGTGACGCTCTCCTCGCGCCGGCGGTACTCGGACATCGCGCGGCCGTCAGGCGGGCTCATGCGGCTCCTCGAGCCATTTGCGCTCGTCGCGCGTGAAGATCACGGGTTCGCCGCCGACCGGGAAGTCGCGGCGCTGAGGGTGGCCCTCGTAGTCCTCGGGCATCAGGATCCGGCGCAGGTCGGGGTGGCCGTCGAAGACGACCCCGAACATGTCGTACACCTCGCGCTCCTGGTGGTCGGCGGTCGGCCATTCGCGCGTGACCGAGTCGACGCGGGGATCGTCGCTCGGCAGCCGCAGCTTGACCGTGATGCGGTCGACGCGAGCCATGTCGAGCAGCTCGTAGAGGACGCCGAGGCGCGGCTCCTCGGGGTAGTAGTCGACGCCGTGGAGGCTGGCCAGGAACGAGTAGCCGCGGCGGCGCAGCGCGGCGAGCACTTCGCGCACGCGCGCGGGGACGATTTCGATCGTCGCTCGGTTGCGGAAGAAGGCGGTGTCGGTGGCGGCGTCGCCGAGGTCTGCAGCGAGCAGCTCCAAGCCCGTTGCGTCGGGCATCAGGGCTCCGCCGCCATCTAGGGCTGCTCCTCGGTGCCGTGGGCGCCGTAGCGCTCGCGCCAGCCCGAGTCCGGGTTGTCCTGCACGAGGCTGCGGAGCTTGAGCACGCCGTGCATCAGCGCCTCGGGCCGCGGCGGGCAGCCCGGCACGTGGACGTCGATCGGCATGAACTTGTCGGCCGGGACCAGCGCGTAGTTGTTGAAGACGCCCATCGAGCTGCAGCACGCGCCCATCGAGATCGCCCACTTGGGCTCGAGCATCTGGTCGTAGAGGCGGCGGATGATCGGCGCCATCTTGATCGAGACGCGGCCGGCGAGGATGATCAGGTCCGCCTGGCGGGGAGACGCGCGGAACGCCTCGAAGCCGAAGCGCGCGATGTCCATGCGCGGGCCCGCGGCGTGGAACTGCTCCATCGCGCAGCACGCGAGGCCGAACGCGAGCGGGAAGAAGGAGTTCGAGCGGGCCCAGGCGACGGCCGAGTCGAGTGTCGTCGTCAGGACGCGTTCCTGCACGTATCGCTCGAGCTCCTCGCCTTCGAGGTGCGCGGGCCGGTTGGGGCCTTCGAGCTCCGAGCCGCGCAGCAGCTGGTGGGCGGTCAGCTCACGCACCCTCAGACGGTCCGGATCGACCGCGGGCAGGCGCTCCCGTTTCACTTCCACGAGAGAGCCCCCCGGCGCCAGACGTAGACGAAGGCGACGAACAGCAGCACGACGAAGACGATCGTCTCGGCCAGCGCGAAGCTGCCGTAGGCCCGCAGCTCGACGGCGATCGGGTAGAGGAAAACGACCTCGATGTCGAACAGGATGAACAGCATCGCGATCAGGTAGAAGCTGATCCCGAACCGCATCCCGCGCGTGATCTCCGAGGGCAGGCCGCACTCGTAGGGGTCCTGCTTCTGCGGGGTCGCGCGGCGCGGGCCGATCGCCGAGTTGAGCACCGCGAATGTCACTCCGACGGCTCCTCCGAGCACCAGGAAGACAATCGCGGGCAGATAGCTTCGCAGCACCGCGCGTTGTTATATCAGCCTTGTGGCACTGTGTTACATAGTGACGATCGACTCGATATCGCCCCATGAATGAGGCCGTCGTCGCGGCTGCGCTGGCGGTCGCCGGGCTCAACCTGCTGGCGGCGCTCGACGGGCTGCTCGTGTGGTGGACGGCCGACGCCGCGGGCGGCGCCGCGCGGCTGTTCTGGTTGCTGCTCCGCGTCGGCCAGGGCTCCGCTCTGACGCTCGCGATCGCAGTCGGCTCGCTGGCCGCCGCCGGCAACTACTCGACCGAACACCTCTTCTATCTCTATGCGCTCCTGCCGCTCGCGATCGCGCTGCTCGCCGAGCAGCTGCGGGCGTCCTCGGCGCAGGCGATACTCGACCAGCGCGGCCTCGAGGGCGCGGCCGCCGTCGGCGTGCTGCCCGATGCCGAGCAGCACGAGCTCGTCGCGATGATCGTCCGGCGCGAGATCGCCGTGATGGCGGCGTCGGCGGCGGTGGTCGTGTTCCTCGCGCTGCGCGCCGCTAGCACGGCCCACGGGTTCTGAGCGGCGCAGGCCTATATATTCCTGCCGCATGAAGGCCGCCCTCACGCTGCTGCTCGCGCTCGCCTGCGCCACCGTGCTCGGAGCCTGCGGCTCGCAGGGCGTGCAGATCGCGAAGACGAGCGCCTACTACCGCGGCGCCGTGCTGTTCCGCGACCACTGCTCCGGCTGCCACACGCTGAGCGTGGTCGGCGCCGAGGGCTCGGCGACGAGCATCGCCAACCGCGTCAAAACGAACGGGCCGAACTTCAACATCCGCAAGGAGGCCCCGGAACAGGTCCTCTACGCGATCCGCAACGGGGGCTTCTCGGGGGCGATCATGCCCGAGAACATCATCGTCGGCCAGGAAGCCCAGGAAGTCGCGTCGTTCCTTGCCGCGTACTCCGGCCTGCAGAAACAGAACGTGCCGGCGACCAACATCAAACTCTCGGAAGGCACGAGCGAATCCGTGGGCAGCACGAAGCCGGGCGAAGGGCCCGCGAACCCCGCGGACACGAACCCCTCGTCCGCCGGCGGCACGACCGGCGCCGGAACCGCAGGGACGGGCACGGCGACCACGCCCGCCAAGAAGAAGAAGTCCGGCACCGGCAAATAGCCCGGTCACGCCTTGCTCGACATCAGGCTGATCCGCGACGACCCCGACGGAGTCCGTGACGCCCTGACGCGGCGGGGCCCCGAGCTCGGGGCGAGCATCGACGCGGTGCTCGACGCCGATCGCCGCTGGCGGGAGGCGACGACGCGGGCCGAGACGCTCCGTGCCGAGCAGAAGTCCCGCTCGGAGGCGTTCGGCAGGGAGCAGGGCGAGGAGCGCGACCGCCTGCGCGAGGAGATGCGCAACCTCAGCGAGCAGGTGAAGGAGGCCGGCGAGCAGGCCGAGGCGGCGAGGGCCGAGCTCGACGAGCTGCTGGCGCGGCTGCCGAACGTGCCGGACCCGTCCGCGGCGCCCGGACCCGAGGACGCCGTCGTCCGCGTGGTCGGCGCGGTCCCCGAGCTCGGCTTCGAGCCGCGCGACCACCTCGAGCTCGCGGGCGAGATGATCGACACCGAGCGCGGGGCGCGGCTGTCCGGTTCGCGCTTCGCCTACCTGCGCGGCGATCTCGTGCTGCTCGAGCTCGCGCTCGTCCGCTGGGCCCTGGAGCGGCTCCGCGACCACGGCTTCGAACCGGTGATCCCGCCGGTGCTGGTCCGCGAACGGGCGCTGTACGGCACCGGCTTCCTGCCGGACACCGAGCAGATGCTCTACAGGGTGCCCGAGGACGAGCTGTTCCTCGTCGGAACCTCCGAGGTGGCGCTCGCCTCGCTGCACGACGAGGAGATCCTCGACGCCGAGGAGCTGCCGCGCCGCTACGCCGGCTTCTCCCCGTGCTTCCGCCGCGAGGCCGGCGCCGCCGGCCGCGACACGCGCGGGATCTTCCGCGTGCACCAGTTCGACAAGGTCGAGATGTTCAGCTTCGTCGAGCCCGAGGAGTCGGTCGCCGAGCATGAGCGCATCCTCGCGATCGAGGAGCAGCTGCTCGGCGAGCTGGGGATCCCCTACCGGGTCCTCAACATCGCCGTCACCGACCTCGGCAACTCGGCTGCCAAGAAGTACGACTGCGAGGCGTGGCTGCCGAGCCAGGGCCGCTATCGCGAGCTGACCTCCTGCTCGAACACCACCGACTACCAGGCGCGCCGCCTGGGCATCCGCGTGCGCGCGGACAAACGGACGCGCACCCCGCACACGCTGAACGGCACCGCCGTGGCGGTCGGGCGCACGATCGTCGCGCTGCTCGAGAACGGGCAGCGCGAGGACGGCAGCGTGGCGCTGCCCGAGTGCCTGGCGGCGTACGGCGCGCCGCCGGAGCTGCGCGCCTGAGCGGCGCGCCGCGGGCACGGGCGGGGTCTCAGCCGATGTGGAAGACGACCGAGCGCGCCGCGGTGCCGGCGGGGGTCAGCGTGAGCCGGTAGGCGCCGGGCGTCAGCCGGGTGCCTCCGGTCAGCCGCGCGAGGTTGCGGCCGGGCGACGCGGAGATCGTCCGCGCGCTGCCGATCGCGACCCATCGCAGCCGGTGGTGCACGCGCACGCGGCGCCAGAGGGTCACGTGGAGCTTCGCGGGCATGTTCGTGACGAACGAGAACGCGACCTTGCCGGTCGTCGGCCGCCGGTCGAGGGCGACCACCGAGACCGGCGTCAGCACCAGCGAGCTCACTTCGAGGACGGCGGGATGGGTGTTGAGCGGCAGCACCGGCGCGGGCGCCGACGGCGCCGACGGCGCTGTCACGGACGGGGAGGGCGCCGGTTCCGCTTCGGGTTTCGCTTCGGTCTCGCCGGGCGTGAAGCCGAGCACGCCGTCGGGGGTGCCGACGCCGCTCGGTCCGTCGTAGCCGGGGCCTGCGAGACAGATCAGCGCCGAGCTGCAGCTGCGCGCCGCCTCGGCGGCGGCCGTGCACCGCGAGCGCCCGGTTTCGACGTAGTAGCCGGAGAGGCATTCGCCGTTGGAGCCGCTCGTGACGTCGTGCAGCTTCCCGGGCGCGTTCCGCAGGGTTTCGTAGAGGGTCTGGGCCGGATACGCGCGGCCGCCCGAGCCGCCGGCGAGCGCGAACACGCTCGCGATGATCGGCGACGCGAGCGAGGTGCCGCCGTAGGTGCACCAGTAGGGCAGCGACCTTTCGACACCCCCTTCTTCGTAGGGCGTTTCGCAGCCTTCGCCGGGCGCGTCGGAGTCGCGGATCACGATCCCGGAGTAGGGGTCGGCGTCGGCCGAGACGTCGCTGACCGCGCGGTGGGTCCCGCACCCGACAGAGCTCCAGTCCGAGGCTTCACGCTGCCACGGCTGCGCGGTCAGGCGGGTGCTGCAGCCGCCGCCACCGGCCCCGGAGCCGTTCCACACGCTCTCGCCACGCCATTGGCCGGACGTCCCCAGCGGTTCCAGGCGCGTGCCGCCGACCGCGACGACGTCGGGCGAGGCGGCGGGGAACGAGGTGTACCCGCGTTCGTAGCTGTGCGGCGCCGCCCAGTTGCGGTATCCGTCGTCGCCGGCCGATGCCGTGATCACGACGCCCGGGTCGCTGTAGGGGGGGCGCGTCGCGGCCGCGACTTCGAACGCTTCCTCGGGGGCGCCCCACGAGTTCGAGATCTCGGTGGCGCCGATTTCCTCGGCGCGGCTCAGCGCCGCGGTGAGGTCGGTGAGTTCCTGCGTGTTGGCCTCGACGAGGACGATGTGACAGCTCTCGCAGGTGGCGTGCGCCGACTCGATGTCGAGTGAGATCTCGATCCCCCAGCCGGAGGCTTCTTCGGCCTCTTCGCGTTTGGCGGGTTCGCTCGATGCGAGGCCCGCTTCGAGTTCGGAGACCGAGGACGGATAGGGAAGCGGGCCACCGGAGCTCTGGCCGATCTGCGAGAAGCATTCGTTTGCTTTCGTGCACGCGGGGAGGTTGAACTCCGCGTCGTATTCGGCGAGGTCCAGTTCGGCGTGGGGGTCGTTGTAGGCGTCGACGAGGGCGATCGTCTGCGAGCTGGGCGCGTTCACCGGCAGCGAGTAGGCGCTGTGGATGTCCTGGGGGCGCAGGCCCAACGCGCCCGATGCCGGCGACGGCACGGCGCGGTGCGCGACGCCGGCCGGCGCGACCATCCCCAGCGGGTGGGTGTGGCGGAGGGCTTCCGGGGCGACGGGGACGAGCTCGTCGGCGAGACAGCTCGCGTCGCCGGGGGCGGGTTCGCCGCACGCCGGTCGCGAGCTGTAGTCGGAGGCGGGGAGCGGCGAGACCGTTTCGGCCGCGGCGGGCGCGGCCGGCAGCAGTGCCAGCGAAAGGGCCGCGAGCAGGGCGGTTCGAACGGTTTTGCGCAGGGGGCGTCGGCTCATGCTGCGGTCCTGCAGTCGGCATCGGCGGTGGCGGGAGGCCACTTGAGCGCGTGCGGGGTGGGCTGGACGCTCCCCGGGCAGCGGTCACCGGGGGTCGAGCGTTCACGGCGGTGTCCTCGCGCCGCCGGCGACGCGGTCGCGTCACGCGATCGTCACATCCCGGTCACCACACCGTCACCTCCGCGGCGTCCCCGATCGCGGACCATCCCACGTGGACGGCGGCAGCTGTGGGCGGCGGGCGAGCGCGGCGCCGAGCTGGCCCGTGAGGGAGCGCCGTCGGACCGCGCCTGCAGAGCGCGGCGGCGGGACGGGAGGCACCTCCCGTCCCGCTCGCCATTACGCTCACAGTCGAGCTATGTCCGGACTCGGTTTCGTGCTGTCCCCGACGCCGCCGCCCAAGCGGGTCGGTGCGCTCGTCGCGCTGCTCTCGGTAGCGCTGTGCACGCTGATCATCTATCCGCTGCACCACGTCGCGCCGCTCGCCTCGCTGAGCGTCGTCTACCTCCCCGCCGTGCTCGTCGTCTCGATCGTCTGGGGCGGGGTGCTCGGCATCGGCACGGCGGTGCTCAGCGCCGCGGCCTTCAACTTCTTCCACATCCCGCCGACCGGCGAGTTCACGATCCGGGACTCGCGCAACTGGGTCGCGCTGATCACGTTCTTCGTCGTCGCCGGGATCGCGAGCTCGGTCGCGGAGATCGCCCGGTCCCGCACCCGCGACGCCCAGGAACGGCGGCGCGAGGCGGACCTCGCCGCCGAGATGGCGCGCCTGCTGCTGCGCGGAGGGAGCCTCGCCGAGACGCTGCCGACGGCCGCGGCGCGGCTCGCGCGCACGCTCGAGCTGAGCTCCGCGGCGATCGAGATGGACGCGCACGACGGCGACGAGCGATATGTCGCCTTCCCCCTGCGCGAGGGCAGCGCGCGGATCGGCACGCTGCTCGTCGGCGCCGGCACCTCCGAGGCGAACCTGCGCCGCCTGCAGGAGCGCGTCGTGCCGTCGCTCGAGGCGGTGCTGAGCGCCGCGCTCGAGCGCGAGCGGCTGCTCGGCGGCGTCGTCGAGACCGCGGCGCTGCGGCGTGCGGACACGATCAAGACCGCGCTGCTGCGCGCCGTCTCCCACGACCTTCGTTCGCCGCTGACCGCGATCTCCGCCGCCGCGGAGGCGCTCTCGTCCTCGTCGCTCTCCGAGCAGGAGCGGGTCGAGATGGCGACGTTGATCGAGGAGGAGACGCGCCGCCTCTCGAGGCTCGTCGACAACCTCCTCGACCTCTCGCGCCTCGAAGCCGGGGCTGCGGAGCCGCAGCGCGACTGGGTCTCGGTCGACGAGGTGCTGCGCGCATCGGCCGACGAAGCGAGCGGCGGGCGTCCCGAGGCGTTCTCACTCTCGATCGACGCCGACCTGCCGCTCGTCAGCGTCGACGCGGTGCAGATGGAGCGCGCCTTCGTGAACGTGCTGGAGAACGCGCGCCGCCACTCCGGCGGGCATCCGGTGTCGGTACGCGCGCGCGCGGTCCGCAGCCTCGCGGGCGTCCGCCCGCCGGCGGCCGACGGCGCCGACGGCGGCGCCGCGGAGGCGGCGCGCACCCGCGGCGATCGCGTGATCGTGCGCGTCGTCGACCGCGGTCCCGGAATCCCACCGGCCCAGCTCGAGCGCGTGTTCGAACCCTTCTACCGCGCCGGCACTCCCGGCGGCGAGCACCGCGGCTCCGGGCTCGGCCTCGCGATCGCGCGCGGCTTCACCGAGGCCAACGGCGGCTCGCTGCACGTCGAGTCCCTGCCCGGGCAGGGCGCGACGTTCGTGTTCGAGATCCCGCTTCCGCGGGACGGCGGTCGCCGCGGCGACGCCCGCGAGGAGCTCGCCGCCGCCGGGCGCCGCGCTGATCGCGAGCGCGCTTGAGCGACGGCCGCCCGAGCGAGCCCCCGCCCCGGCCGCGCATCCTCGTCGTCGACGACGAGCCGCAGATCGTCCGGGCCCTGAAAGTCGTCCTGCGCGAGGCCGGTTTCGAGACGGTCGCCGCCGAAACCGGCTCGGAGGCGCTCGATCTCGCGGCGGTCCGCCCGCCGGAGGCGGCGATCGTCGATCTCGTCCTTCCCGACACCGACGGGATCGAGGTGACCCGCAGCCTGCGGACGTGGAGCGAGATGCCGATCCTCGTGCTGTCCGCGGTGGGGGAGGAGGGCGAGAAGGTCCGCGCGCTCGAGGCGGGGGCGGACGACTACGTGACGAAGCCGTTCGGGACGCGCGAGCTCGTCGCGCGGCTGCAGGCCGCACTGCGCCGCGCGCGTCGCGGCGACGAGGAGCCGACCGTGACGGTCGAGGGGCTCGAAGTCGACCTCGCCGCACGGACCGTGCGCCGGAACGGAGAGACGATCCACCTGACCCCGATCGAGTTCGACCTGCTGCGCGTGCTCGTGCGAAACCGCGGCCGTCTGATGACGCACCGCAAGCTGCTCGTCGACGTGTGGGGCCCGGAGTTCGTCGACGACATCCAGCCGTTGCGCACGCACATCGCGAGGCTCCGCGCGAAGATCGAGCCGGAGGGCGAGGGCGGGGTCGCAGGCTTTCGCTACATCCTCACCGACCCCGGGGTCGGTTACCGCTTCGCCGGCTGAGGCCGCCCGCCCGCTTCGGTGAGGCGCTCCGCGCGGACCGCGGCGCCGCGCGTGGCGCGCGAGGGGACCCGCTCGTCACGAAATCGTAATGCCGCACTCGCCGATCGTTATGTCGGCGTGACGCCCGCCGCCCAATAGTGACGGCATGGACATCGTCGCAGTGATCCTGGCCCTCGGAGTGTTCGCGCTCCTGGTCGTGATGATCGAGGGGATCGACCGGATATGAGCGCGCAACTGCCGCTGGGGGCGTTCATCGCCCACATGAGCGGCGCCGACTTCTTCGGTCTCGTCGTCTCGGTGATCGTGATCGCCTACCTGTTCTACGCCCTGATCCGCGGGGAGAAGCTGTGACCTTCGCGGGCTGGGCGACGATCGTGCTGTTCGTGGTGCTGCTGTCGGCTGTGGCGGTACCGCTCGGCACCTACATGGCGAAGGTCTACGGGGGCGAGCCCGTGTTCCTCACCCGGATCCTCGGCCGGCCCGAGCGCCTCATCTACAAGGCACTGCGGGTCGACCCGGCGCGCGAGCAGGACTGGAAGGCGTACGCGAAGAGCCTGTTGATCTTCTCGCTCGCCGGCTGGCTGCTGCTGTACCTGATCCTCCGCACGCAGAACGCGTTCTACGTACCGCACGCGCTGAACCCGTTGGGCTTTCACTCAGCGCCGTGGAACGTCACCTTCAACACCGTCTCGTCGTTCGTCACGAACACCAACTGGCAGTTCTACAGCGGCGAGACGACGATGAGCTATCTCAGCCAGATGATCGGTCTGACGGTTCAGAACTGGCTGTCGGCCGGCGTGGGCATCGTCGTCGCGGTGGCTCTGGTGCGCGGGATCGTCGGGCGCAGCGGCAAGAGCATCGGCAACTTCTGGCACGACCTCGTGCGCACGATCCTCTACCTGCTCGCGCCGCTCTCGGTGATCGGCGCGCTGGTGCTCGCCTCGCAGGGAGTGATCGCGAACTTCTCCCACTACCTCACCGCGCACACGATCACGGGGCTGACGCAGACGATCGCGCAGGGCCCGGTCGCCTCGCAGCTCGCGATCAAGATGCTCGGCACGAACGGCGGCGGGTTCTTCAACGTCAACTCGGCGCACCCGTTCGAAAACCCGACCGCGTTCACGAACTTCTTCGAGATGCTGCTGGTGCTGATCATCCCGGCGGCCCTGGTGTTCATGTACGGGCGCATGACGGGCAATCGCCGTCAGGGCTACGCGGTCTACGGGACGATGATGGTGATGTTCCTCGGCGCCGTCGCCGTCGCGTACATCGCCGAGGCGCACGGCTCTCCCGCCCAGCACGCGGCCGGTCTGCACACGGGCGTGATCCACGGCTCGACCGGCGGCAACATGGAAGGCAAGGAGCAGCGCTTCGGCATCGCCGGCTCGGCGCTGTTCGACGTCGTCACGACGGTCACGTCGTGCGGTGCCGTCAACAGCGCGATCGAGTCCTTCACGGGAATCGGCGGAGCCGTGCCGTTCGCCAATCTCTCCGCCAGCGAGGTGATCTTCGGCGGTGTCGGCACCGGCCTCTACTCGATCCTGCTCTATGTCCTGCTCGCAGTCTTCATCGGCGGGCTGATGGTCGGCCGCACGCCGGAGTGGCTCGGCAAGAAGCTGGAGGCGAAGGAGATCAAGCTCGCCGGTCTGGGGATCCTGATCACGCCGCTCGCCGCTCTCTTCGCCACCGCGCTGGCGGTCGCGACGAAAGGGGGACGTGCGTCGATCTCTGCGCTCGGCAAGGGGCCGCAGGGCTTCTCCGAGACCTTCTACGCGTACCTCTCGCAGTCGAACAACAACGGCTCGGCGTTCGCCGGGTACACGGGCTTCATCCAGCCGAACGCGGGCAGCATCGGCTCGCATGGCGTCACCTTCGCGGACCTGCTCGGCGGCCTCGTGATGCTGTTCGCGCGATTCGGTCCGATCGTCTTCGCGCTCGCCGTCGCCGGCGCGCTGGCCGGCAAGCGGGTGACCCCCGTCGGGCTCGGCACGATGCGCACCGACAACGGCACGTTCGTCGTGCTGCTGATCGGGGTGATCATCCTGGTCGGCGCGCTCACCTTCTTCCCCGCCCTGCTGCTTGGCCCGGTCGTCCAGGGCCTGACGGGACACCTCTACTGAGATGCGCCGCGACATCGTCACCTCAGCGATCGCGATCGTCTTCTTCACGGTCCTGCTCGGGCTCGTCTACCCGCTCGTCATCACCGGCGTCAGCCAGGTCGCGTTCCCCGGCGACGCCAACGGCCAGAAGGTCTACGTGAACGGCAAGCTCGTCGGCTCGAAGATCATCGGGCAGAGCTTCTCCTCCCCCGTCATCGGCAAGAACGGCAAGCCCGAGGAAAAGGGAGGCGCGCTCGTCACCGAAGCGGACCCGAGCTACTTCCAGTCGCGGCCCTCGGCGACCGAAGGCGGCGAATACAACGCCGCCGCCAGCACCTTCTCCAACCGCGGGCCCAACGACAAGGCCACCGAGGAAGCGGACGCGGCAAACATCAAGGCGTACCTCGAACTCAACAAGCCCTTCGACCCGGGCCTGACCGTCGCGCAGATCCCCGTCGACGCGGTCAACACCTCGGCCTCGAACCTCGACCCCGAAATCTCCCAGGCCAACGCCTGGATCCAGGCGCACCGCATAGCCGCCAAGCGTGCGCTGTCGCTGAGCGCCGTCGACGCCCTGATCGCCAAGTACACCGACGAGCGTGGCCTCGGCTTCAGCGGTGAGCGCGGAGTGAACGTGCTCGAGCTGAACCTCGCGCTCGACCGTCTCACCGGAGGAGCCCACTGATGTCCGCCCAGATACCGGCCGCACACGAGCGACAGGCGATCTCCCTGTTCCAGGGCGACATCGTCCGCAACGCGGTGATCGAGAGCTTCAAGAAGCTCGACCCGAGGGTGCAGGTGCGCAACCCCGTGATGTTCGTGGTCGAGATCGGCTCGGTGATCACGACCTTCACCTGGATCAAACAGGCGTTCGGAGGCAGCCCGCTCGGCGGCGGCCACGAGCCCGCCTGGTACACGTTCCTGATCGCGATCTGGCTGTGGCTGACGGTGATCTTCGCCAACATGGCGGAGGCCTTCGCCGAGGGCCGCGGGCGCGCTCAGGCCGACACGCTGAGAGCGATGCGCAAGGAAACCGTCGCCCAGATGCGCGACGGCTCGAGCAAGGCCGCCTCCGAACTCACGCGCGGCGACGTCGTGGTGGTGCCGGCGGGCGAGCTGATCCCCGGCGACGGCACCGTGATCGAGGGCATCGCGACCGTCGACGAGTCGGCCATCACGGGCGAGTCCGCGCCGGTGATCCGCGAGTCCGGCGGCGACCGCAGCGCCGTCACGGGTGGCACGAGGGTGACCTCCGACGAGATCGTCGTCGAAATCACCCAGGAGCCGGGCCACTCGTTCCTCGACCGCATGATCGCGCTGGTCGAGGGCGCCGAGCGCCGCAAGACGCCGAACGAGATCGCGCTCAACATCCTGCTCGCGGCACTGACCCTGATCTTCATGATCGTGGTGGTCACGCTGCGGCCGTTCGGCCTGTTCGCGGGGACCTCGATCTCGGAGACGACCCTGATCGCGCTGCTCGTGGCGCTGATCCCGACGACGATCGGCGCGCTGCTGTCCGCGATCGGCATCGCCGGCATGGACCGCCTGGTGCGCCGCAACGTGCTGGCCCTGTCGGGACGGGCCGTCGAGGCCTCCGGTGACGTCGACGTGCTGCTGCTCGACAAGACCGGCACGATCACGATCGGCAACCGGCTGGCCTCGGAGTTCATCCCGATGCCCGGCGTGCCCGAGTCCGAGCTCGCCGAGGTGGCCCAACTCGCCTCGCTCGCCGACGAGACGCCCGAGGGCCGCTCGATCGTCGTGCTCGCCAAGCAGTACGGCATCCGCGAGCACGACATGACCTCGATCGAGGCCGAGTTCGTGCCCTTCACCGCCCAGACCCGGATGAGCGGCGTCGACTACGACGGGCACCAGCTGCGCAAGGGCGCCGGCGACGCGATCGTGGACATGGTCGTGCGCGAAGGCGGCTCCGCCCCGCCCGAGCTGCAGCAGCAGCTCGACCGCATCGGCCGCGAGGGCGGCACGCCGCTGGCGGTTTCGCGGGACACCCAGATCCTCGGCGTGATCTACCTGAAGGACACGATCAAGGAGGGCATGAAGGCGCGCTTCGACCAGCTGCGCGCGATGGGCATCAAGACCGTGATGGTGACTGGGGACAACCGCTTGACGGCGGCGAAGATCGCCGAAGAGTCGGGCGTCGACGACTTCCTGGCCGAAGCGACGCCCGAGCGCAAGCTCGCGCTGATCCGCGAGCAGCAGGCCGACGGCCGGCTGGTGGCGATGACGGGCGACGGCACCAACGACGCGCCGGCGCTGGCCCAGGCCGACGTCGGCGTGGCGATGAACACGGGCACCCAGGCCGCGCGCGAGGCGGGCAACATGGTCGACCTCGACTCCAACCCGACGAAGCTGATCGAGATCGTCGAGGTCGGAAAGCAGCTGCTGATCACGCGCGGCGCGCTGACGACGTTCTCGATCGCCAACGACGTCGCGAAGTACTTCGCGATCCTGCCGGCGGTCTTCATCTCGACGTACGCGGCGGGGGTGGGTGGGCACTCGGAAAAGGGCCCGCTGCACGTGCTCAACATCATGGGCCTCGGCACGCCCCGCAGCGCGATCGTCTCGGCGATCATCTTCAACGCGATCGTGATCCCGCTGCTGATCCCGCTGTCGCTGCGCGGGGTGCGCTACCGGCCGATCGGCGCCAGCGCGCTGCTGCGGCGCAACCTCTGGATCTACGGTCTCGGCGGCATCGTCGCGCCGTTCATCGGCATCAAGCTGATCGACCTGATCGTGCACAACCTGCTGGGGGCGTGAGGGGGCGGGTGTCGTGCTCACCTCGCGAGCCGACGATCTCCCCGCGGGCGCTGTGCTCGCGGAGCAACGGGCGCGGGGCCCGCTGCTGCGCCTACGGGTCGCATGGCGGCGCGTCGAGCTCGACCGCGAGCTTGCGGCCGGCGCCGCGCCCCACTGCTCGGCCGAGCTCGTGCTGCGCGCCGAACGCCTGCTGAGGCCGCGCAACCGTCGGCTGCTTGCGAGCTCGCTCGAGCGCGCGGTCGAGGTCGCCGGCCGCCGCGGCCCCCGGCCCCTCAGCGCCGCGGTGCAGCCGGCGAGGGGCGCTGTGCGTGCGGCGCGTCCGCAGATGCTCGCGCTCGCTCGCGCGCTGCGCGATCGGGGGGAGGTCAGCGCGCGCGGCGTCGCGCTCAGCGAGCTGCTGCTGATCGAGGGCTCCAGTCCCCTTTACGTCGAGGAGCGTCGGGGCGACCTCGTCGCGGCGCTGCTCGACGCGCTCGAAGCGCTCGCTGTGTGACCGGCGCGGCCCGGCTCTCGACGGGCGCTACGCGAGCGCGAACGTCACGCCGAGCGCGCCATAGACAGCGAGCAGCAGCGTGCCTCGTGCGCGCGTCGAGCAGCCGTCCGCCGTGGTCGCGAGCGCCAGCGCGCCCGCCAGCACCAGCGCGGCGAGCTCGTAGGGGTTGAAGACCATCGCCATCGGCGAGGGCCCGACGAGGAACGAGAGCAGCACGATCAACGGCGTCAGGAACAGTCCCACCTGTGCCGATGATCCGACCGCGATCGAGATCGACAGGTCGAGGCGGTCGCGCGAGGCGGCGACCACCGCGACCCAGTGCTCGGCAGCGTTGCCGACGATCGCCACGACGAACGCGCCGATGAAGAACGGCGAGAGCCCGATCTCCCGCGAGGCGTGCTGGACCGACCCGACCAGCGTGTCGCTCGCGACCGCGACGACCACCGCGGCGCCGGCGAGCAGCCCGATCGAGCGCCGCGCGCTCCACCGCGGCGGCGTCGCCGGCGCCTCGCGGTCGCCGGCGTGCGCGCGCAGCGAAGCGCCGAGCCCCACCGCATAGGCCGCGATCAGCACCACGGCGGCCGCGATCGAGAGCGCTTCGATGGAGGCGCCGAACGACTGGCGCGCGGCGCCCACGGCCGGCAGTCCGTGGCCACCGGCGAGCCGCACCAGCGACGGCACCGCCAGCGCGGCGGCGCCGGCGAGCAGCGTCCCGCCCTGCAGGCGCGCCGCGCGCGCCTGGAAGCGCTGCCGGCCGTGACGCACGCCGCCGACCGCCATCGCCGCGCCGAGCACGAGCAGCGCGTTGCCGATCACCGAGCCGACGAGCGAGGCCTTGACGACCTCCTGCAGCCCGTCGGCGAGCGCGAAGACCGCGATGATCAGCTCCGGGGCGTTGCCGAAGGTGACGTTGAGCAACCCTGCGACGCCGGGACCGGAGTGCTCGGCGAGCTGCTCGGTCGCATCGCTCATCAGCCCCGCGGCCGGGATCACGCCGAGGGCCGAGGCCGCGAACACGACCGCCGCGGGGGCGGAGAGCAGGTCGAGCACCACCGCCGCCGGGACGAACGCCCCCAGGTAGTAGAGCCTCGGCACGGAGCTGAGCCTAGTCACGCTCCGCGACGGTCCGGTGCTGCAGCGGAGGTTCAGGCAGCCGGGCCGGCCGGAGCGCGCGGGGCGCGACGGCGCGGGTGGCGGAGCCTGCGGACGGCGATCGAGAGCTTCGGGCCGCGCCGCGCGTGGTGGCCGGTCTGCTCCGGCCCCTGCGCCCAGGAGGGCAGCGTCAGCGACCAGGCCGGGGTCGGCTGTCGGGTCTCACGCTTGTCGCCTGCGGGCCGCATCCGCTCTGGGTTCGCCCTGTGGAGCGAAGCTCCTGTCAAACAGGTGGATACCCGCCGAGACCCGAGCTCACTCCTCTGCGGTTCCGCCTCGCTCGCGACCGGACGCCGCCGGCTGCCCCGAGCGCCCGGCGATCCAGCGGACACCCGGCGCCTCGCTGAGCCCGTGCACGATGATCGAGGCGAACACCGCCAGCGCCGCGATGTCGAAGATCTCGCGGCCCGCGCTGACCTGGCGCGAGAGGATCAGCAGGGAGAAGGCCATCGTGGCGACGCCCTTCGGCCCGAACCAGGCCATGAACGCCTTCGCCGCCGGGCTCGCGGCGCTGCCGGCGAGCGCGATCCACACCGCCAGCGGCCGCGCCAGCAGGAACGCGCCGGCGACGACCCCGACCGCCGCCCAGCCGTCGGTCTCGAGCCCGTGCAGCGTCAGCAGCGAGCCGAACACCGCGAACACCACGAACTTGACGATCTCGACGAGCTCCTCGGAGCGGTCCGCGAACGTCTCGTGCAGATCCGGACGCCGCACCCCGAGGACGATCGCCGCGACGAACACGGCGATGAAGCCGTTGCCGTGGGGCGGGATCACGGTCAGGCCGTACGTCCCGAACGCGAGCCCCAGGCCATAGAGCGCCTTCTGGTGCTCGGGGATCGAGCCGTCGCCACCGCCCGCCCGCGGCATCAGCAGCGACCCCACGAACCCGCAGACGAGGCCGTAGGCGAGTCCGAGGCCGATGTCCTGGAGGACGAAGTGCCACCACACGAAGCTCGTGTTCGATGGTTCCAGCGCCGCGGCGAAGGCGAGCACGGCGGGCAGCGCGAGGCCGTCGTTGAGGCCGGACTCGAGGTTGAGCGACTGGCGGATCACGCGTGGCACTCGCTCGTCGGTGACGACCCCGGCGGAGAGCACGGGATCCGTCGGGGACAGCAGTGCGCCGAGCAGCAGCGACTCGGTGAACGACAGCCCCGTCAGCCAGTGCGCGAGCAGCGCGACGACGAGGGCGGTGACGGGCATGCCGATCGCGAGCTTGCGAAGCGGGAGCTGCCAGTGGCTCTGCAGCAGCTCCGCGTCGACCTCGAGGCCGTCGCGGAACAGGATCACGATCAGCGCCACGGTCGCGAGGTCGCTGACGGTCCCCGATTTGGCCCGGAAGTCGAGCACCCCCACGCCACCGGGACCGAGCACGAAGCCGGCGAGCACGAACACCGCCGTCAGCGACAGCAGGCTGCGGCGCGCGAGCCCGGACAGCAGCGCCCCGGTTACGAGCAGTCCCCCGAGCACGGCGGCGCTGGTCTGGAAGGAGGTCACTCCGGTAGCGTCCCACAGGGTCTCTGATGCCAGACGGTCGCGGTCACCTGAAGGTCTTCATCGGCATGGCCCCGGGCGTGGGGAAGACCTTCCGCATGCTCCAGGAGGGGCGCGCGGAAGCCGACTCCGGCCGCGACGTGGTCGTCGGCTACCTCGAGCCCCACGGTAGAGCGGAGACCGTCGCCCAGGCGGACGGGCTCGAGCTCGTGCCCCGCCGCAGGGTCACCTATCGGGGCACCGACCTCGAGGAGATGGATCTGCCGGCCGTGCTCGCGCGGGCGCCCGAGCTGTGCATGATCGACGAGCTCGCGCACACGAACGCGCCGGGCCTGGAGCACGAGAAGCGCTACGAAGACGTACAGGACGTGCTCGCTGCCGGGATCGACGTGTTCTCGACCGTCAACGTCCAGCACCTGGAGAGCCTCAACGACCAGATCGAGCGACTGACAGGGGCGACGGTCCGTGAGACGATCCCGGACGAGATCCTCTCGGCCGCCGACGAGGTGGTGCTGATCGACCTCACGCCGGAGGCGCTGATCGCGCGCCTGCGGGCGGGGAAGGTCTACGCGCCCGAGCGGGTCCCGGCGGCGCTCAACAACTTCTTCAAGGTGGAGAACCTGGCCGCGCTGCGCGAGACTGCCCTGCGTCAGGTCGCGGAGGACGTCGAGGTCAAGCGGTTCGTGCGCGAGCCGGCGGCCCCTGCGAGGAGGGACGAGGAGGGGCTGGCCGCGCCCGGTGACAGCGGGCCGCAGGCGATCAGCGAGCACCTGCTCGCGCTGGCGACGCTCGACCGGGAGTCCGAGCACGTCGTGCGGCGGGCCTGGCGCTCGGCGCAGCGGCTCGACGCCGACCTCGACGTTCTCGTGGTCCGCCCGCCGGGCCGCGAGCCGAGCGAGGAGGACCGCCGGCGGCTCGAGTCGCTGCGGCGGCTGACGTCGATGCTCGGGGCGAGGCTCAGCGTCGAGGAGGGCGACGACGTCGCCGCGGTGACGATCGGAGCGGCCCGCCGCGTGGGCGCCACCTATGTGCTGATCGGCACCCCGGCGCCGCGCCGCGGGTTCGGCCGGCTCCGCTCTCCCAGCGAGTCGACGCTGTGGCGCCTGCTCGAGGGGCTGCCGGGCGTCGACATCAGGATCGTCGCCGACCCGAGCCTGCGGCAGGGCGGGCGAGCGCGGGATGAAGACCTCCTAAAGACGGCAGGAGTCCCGGCGGGAGGCGCCGAAGGGGACCTTCGAGCGCGCTGACGGCCCGCTGTGTCCGCCTCCGGACGGTCCCGGCGCCGGGGTCGTGAAACATCACTAGCATCGCGCAACCCCCGCCCCCCGAGCCTGTTGGTGTGAACACATGAAACGATCCCCCCACATATTCCGCACCGCCACGATCGCCCTGCTCGCCGCCGCGGCGGCGCTCGCCTTCTCGGTCCCCGCCGCGATCGGCGGCCAGGCGGCGAAGCCGCGCGCACATGCCGCCGCCTCCTACCTGACCGGCATCGGCGACGAGCAGTCCTCGATGTTCGCGAACCCGCTGTGGCAGCAGCTGCACACGAAGATCGCCCGCTACATCGCGCCGTACGACGCCGCGGTCCGCGGCGACGAGCTGGGCCGCGCACGCGCCTGGATCAAGGCCGCCGAAGCGGCGCACCAGGAGGTGCTGGTCGCCTTCTACCACTCCGAGCACACCCCGACGAAGATGCCCAGCATCTCGACGTACCAGAAGGACGTCGCGAAATTCGTCAAGGACTTCCCCCACGTCCGCCAGTACCAATCGTGGGACGAGGCGAACCGCGGCAACATCGCGCACACGCTCGCGAGCCCGTCGGCGGTCCAGGCGGCTCAGTACTACCAGGCGCTGAAGCGCGTCTGCAAGGGCTGCAACCCGGTGATCGGGCTCGACGTGCTGGACGCGGACAACATCAACTCGACGCTGCGCTACATCTCCGAATTCAAGCGCGAGATCGTCCACCTGGACACGAACATGCCGTCCGTCTGGGGGCTGCACAACTACTCCGACATCAACCGTTTCGAAAGCTGGCGGACGCGCGAACTGATCAAAGCGTTCGGCGGCGGTCAGGTGTGGTTGACCGAGACCGGCGGGCTCGTGCAGTTCAAGCCGTCGTTCCTGAACAAGCGCGGCTCGGGCCTGACCCGCGCCGCGAAGGTCCTGAAGTACATGTTCGCGGTCGCTGCGAAGTACCCGCAGATCAAACGGCTCTACGTCTACGACTGGACCGGCGGGACCAGCTCGACGCGCTTCGACGCGGGGCTGATGAACGCCCACCAGCAGCCGCGAGCGGGCTACGTCGTCGTGTGCAAGGCGATGCACGCGGCGAAATGCAACGTGAAGACGGCCTCGAACTGAGCGTCGCGCCGAGCTCCGGGTAGCGCCTGGCGGCGCTACCCGGAGCGTCCCGCAGGCTCTGGCGGGCTTCAGGCCGGCGCCGGCTCGCGACCCGCGCGGCTTCGCCCCCCGCGCGGCGCCACCCGCAGCGCCGCCAGCACCGCCACCGCCAGCGCTCCGGCGATCCCCGCGTAGAGCACGAGCCGGTCGAGCGGGTAGCGCGCGCCGTTGTGCAGCGGCAGGTTGAACGCCGTCGGGTCGCCCGCGCCTTTGATGTCGATCAGCCCGCGGTGGTCGATCCCGAGCAGGGTCGGCGCGAGCGCCGCGAACAGCGCCCATCCGGCGAGCACCGCGACTCCGGAGAGCGCCGAGCGCCAGCCGATCCGCAGCCTCGGCGTCGCGACCACCGCGAGCGCCGCCGCCGCCGCGACCGCGAGCAGGAACGGCCAGATCGCCCCCCAGCCGCGCCCGGCGCCGAACGCGGAGGCGATCGTCGGCTGGAATTCGCCTTTGCTCAGCAGCCGCGTCCAGACCACCGTCTCGTTCTCGTAGCCGACGAGCGGATGCGTGATCGTCGCGATCCCGGTGGTGACGATCGAGGCGGCCGCCAGCGCCACCGACGGACCCGGGAAGCGCTTGAAGACCAGCCCGAGCGGGCAGCCGAGGAACGGCAGCATCGTGATCATGAAACGCGGCCCGGGCGCGCCGCCGCCGAACGGCAGGTAGTAGCCGGAGTTGTAGATCAGGAAGCACAGGCAGACGCCGGTGATCGTCAGCGCCTCCGCGCGCCGGCCGCGGCGGTACAGGAGGAAGGTGCCGATCGCCCCGAGCCCGAGCACGGGGGAGATCGTCAGCAGCCCGCGGGAGTCGAACAGCAGCGTCGCGAGGACCCGCAGCGACGGCGCCGAGATTCCGAAGAACCCGCGCTGCTGCTGGGGGATGTTGGAGTACGCGAGGTGCGTCCAGGAGTCGAACGCCGCGTGGTTGTAGAGCAGCAGCGGCAGGACCCCGACGAACGCGCCGAGCACGTACGCGCCGGCGCGCGAGGCGAGGCCGCGGACCGTCATCGTGTCGCGCCGCGACAGCATGTAGAGGCCGAGCACGACCGCCACGAACGCGAGCGGGTACTCCGAGGAGATCGCGTAGCCGACGAGCAGGCCCGCCGCGCGCGAGTTGAAGAAGTCCCGCCCGCCCTCGCGGCGGGCCGGCGCGCTCGCGCATCATCAGCACGAACGCCGCGAACCCGAGCATCGCGGTGAAGACGTGCGAGAACAGCAGCGTCGAGAAGGGCAGGACCATCGTGCCGAGCCCGACCGTCACCGCCGCGGCCGCGCCGTACCCCGGCTCGAAGCGGTCGGCGGCGCGCCACACGAGCAGCATCAGGATCAGGCCCGGCAGCACGCTGCCCCACCAGCCGATGAAGTCGATGATCTCGTCTTCCCCACGCAGCGCCGGCGATTCGCGCGCGAGCCGCGGCGCTTCGACGACTTTCAGCGCCTCGTAGAAGGGGAGCGAGTACATCGCCAGCCCCGGGGCCCGCGCCGAGTACCAGTGGCCCTTGTAGAACGCCTCGTCTTTGGTCGGGTAAGGGCCGGCGTCGATCGTCGTGCGTCCCGCCGCGAGCGCCCGGATCAGGTCGTAGTGCGAGCTCTGGTTGTCGGACCAGTTCTGCAGCATCACGAACGACGCGAGCCCGGCGCAGAGGATCGCGGCGAGGGCGAAGCGCGCCCGCGGCACCCGCCGCCTCCCGCTCGCTCCTCCCGGTGCAGCTTGCCACTCCGGCCGGCGCCGTCCCCGCGCTCATCAGTCGGTTCCGTGCAGCGCCTTGGGGCCGGGGCCGATCTCGTAGATCACGCTGTCACCGGCGCGGCGCCGGGTGATGCCGAGGCCCGCGATCGGCTTCAGCGCCGCGGCCGCGGGATCGGGCGGCTCGGCGAACTCGAGCCCGTGCTCGACCGGCAGGTCCTTGATCGTGTTGAGGTGCAGCACGACGGTCCTGATGCCGTAGTAGCGGAGCTTCTCGACGCTCGCCCGGTCGGGGAAGCCGTTCATGCCGCCCCGCAGGTCGTCGACCGCGGGCATGTCGAACGTGCTGTTGCCGATCGGGATCTCGTAGAAGCCGTCGGTCGAGAAGAACTGCCAGATGCGATCGTGGGAGCCGTCGGTCGGGAGGTCGAGGCGCGGGCCCGGCAGCCCGATTTCGGCCTTCGTCGGCTGCGGCACGACGGGATGGCCGAGGTGACCCGCGCCTTCCCCGAGCAGGCCGATCAGCAGCAGCCCGCCGACGAGCGCCGGCGCGGCGGCGACGCCCCACCGCGTGCCGAGCGTGCGGGTCCGCGCGAGCACCCACTCGGCTCCGGCCCCGGCGAGCAGCGCGTAGAAGAACGTCGCCAGCACGAAGATCCGCCCGGGCACGCGCACGCCGTTCCATCCGGGCGCGTGGTCGAACAGCAGCCGGTATGGATAGCCCGCGCCGGTCAGGCCCATGCCCATCGCCAGCACCGAGCAGACGACCACCCCCGCCACGAGCCCGATGCGCAGGTTGCGGGTCAGGATCGAGCCGCCGGCGCCGACCGCGCCGAGCAGCGCGAGCAGCAGGATCAGCCCGCCGGGGAAGAACACGTCCTCGTTCTTGGAATGGACGTGTTCGCGCGGGCCCGAGGTGATCGAGCCCCACACCCGGTTCTCCGTCGAGGCGGAGATCAGCGCGGCGGGGCCGGAGGAGTAGTTCTCGACTTCTTTGATCGTGCGCTTGGCGGTCGGGTAGATGTCGGCGACGCGCAGGTACGGGCGCGCCTGGTAGACGGTCACCGCGCCGAGCACGATCAGGCCGGCGGCCGTGAACGCGAGCAGCCGGTTGGAGGGGAGCACGAACCCGCCGCGCCCCGCCGGTGCGGCGCGCCGTGGGGCCCCGCCTGCCGGGCGCCGCGGCCGCCGTCCGCCGCGGTGGCGGCGCCCTCGCTTCGCCGTGCGCTGCGATCCCGGCGCCGTCTCGCTCGCCGCCGCTGCGGCGATGCGGTGCCGGCTCCGCCTTGCCCGCCCGCGCCGGAGCGCGGCGCATGCCCCCGCGCCACCACGACCAGGCCACGACCAGCGCGAGCACCAGCAGCATGTAGGCGTACTGCAGCCCGAGCGTGAAGCCGAGGCTGATCTGCCAAGCCGCGACGAGCCAGCCGGCGAGCACGAGCCGCCCCGACTCGCGGCGGTAGCCGCGCAGCAGCAGGAACAGCGCGAGCGGGATGCCGCCGGAGGACATCACGTGGAGGTGCCCCGCCTCGGTGACCTTGTAAGGGGCGTAGGCGAACGCGACCCCGGCTGCGGCGGCGCCCCACCGCTTGCAGGCCGAGCTCGCGGGCGAGCAGGTACGCGCCGACGAAGCACAGCGACCAGGCGAACAGGAACAGCAGGTTGTAACGGACGAGCGCGGCGACGGTCCCGGAGCCGAAGAAGGCGGCCGGGCCGTAGCCGAGCAGCGAGTCGGAGAAGGCGAGGCTCAGCGGGTGCGGGTAGAAGGCGTTGGCGTCGAACAGGTGCCCGGGGGAGTGGAGCATCGCGTGGCCGACCCACGCGATCTCCCAGGCCGTCCGCACCGGGTCGCCGAGATCGGGGGAGATCCGGCTCGGCAGGTGGATCGCCAGCGGCCAGGTCGTGAGGACCGCGAGCAGCACCCCCGCGAGCACGACGAGGCCGAGCTCGCGGCGCGGGATCGCGGGCGAGGGCGCCCAGCTGCGAGCCGCGAGCGCGCGACGGGGGGTGGCGGGCGATGCGGCGGCGCCCTGTGGGGCGTCCTCGCCGCTGGGGGTCGCGGCGGTGCCGGGCAGGCCGGCGCTCACGGCCTGTGATGTCGATCGGGGGCGACGCGGATCGGGGCAGCATACGAAAGCCGCCCGCGGGGACGCCCCGCATCGCGCGCATCCGCCGCCGCGGCGCACGTGCCGAGGGGCGATGTGACGATCCGGCATGGGGATTTGCGCAAGACTCCCCGGAGATGAGGGTCCTCGTGGTTGGAGCAGGCGGCGTCGGCGCCGCGTTCGCGGCGATCGCGCAGCGGCGGCCGGTGTTCGAGCACGTGGCCCTCGCGGACGTCTCGATCGAGCGCGCCCGGGCGGCGGCCGACCGGCTCGGCGAGGCCGACCGGTTCGGCGCCGAGCAGGTCGACGCCTCCGATCAGGCCGCGCTCGTCGAGCTGATCGGCCGAACCCGACCCGACGCCGTGCTGAACGCCTGCGACCCCCGCTTCAACCAGCCGATCTTCGACGCCTGCCACGAGGCCCGGGTCACCTACCTCGACATGGCGATGACGCTCTCCCACCCCGACCCCGAGCGGCCGTACGAGGTGCCCGGGCGAGATGCTCGGCGACTACCAGCTGGCGCGCAACGCCGACTGGGAGGGCGCCGGCCTGCTCGCGCTGGTGGGGATCGGCGTCGAGCCGGGCCTCTCGGACATCTTCGCCCGCTACGCGGCTGACGAGCTGTTCTCGAAGATCGACGAGGCGGGCGTGCGCGACGGCGCCGACCTCGTCGTCGAGGGATACGACTTCGCGCCGACGTTCTCGATCTGGACGACGATCGAGGAGTGCCTGAACCCGCCGCTGATCTGGGAGCGCGAGCGCGGCTTCTACACGACCGCACCGTTCTCGGAGCCGGAGATCTTCGAGTTCCCCGAGGGGATCGGCGAGGTCGAATGCGTGAACGTCGAGCACGAGGAGGTCGTGCTGATCCCGCGCTGGGTCGAGTGCGAGCGGGTCACGTTCAAGTACGGGCTCGGCCAGGAGTTCATCGACGTGCTCGCGACGCTCCACAAACTCGGTCTCGACAGCACCGAGCCGGTGCGCGTGCGCGGCGTCGAGGTCTCGCCGCGCGACGTCGTCGCGGCGACGCTGCCCGACCCGGCGACGCTCGGCGAGCGGATGACGGGACGGACGTGTGCCGGCACCTGGGTCCGGGGCACCGGCAAGGACGGCGAGCCGCGCTCGACCTACCTCTACCACCTGGTCGACAACGAGCAGACGATGCGCGAGTACGGCAGCCAGGCGGTCGTCTGGCAGACCGCGATCAACCCGGCGGTCGCGCTCGAGCTGCTCGACCGCGGCGACTGGAAGGGAACGGGCGTGCTCGGCCCGGAGGCGTTCCCGCCGAAGCCGTTCCTCGACCTGCTCGGGGAGTACGGCGCGCCGCACGGGGTGGTCGAGAAGACGCCCTGACTCCGCGGCGCGGTCGCCGGCGAGCGGTCGACGCCCGCGGCCGACGCCCGCGAGCGCGCGCTTCGCTCCGGCACCGGTCGAGCGGGCGCGGGCGACGCCCCCGCGGCGCCCGGCGGGCCGCCGCTCCGGACGCGCGTGGCGCTGTGCCGCCTAGAAGTCGACCGGCGCGCGGGATCGCCTCGATCGGCGGCGCGTTCCGAGCAGGCCGGGCGGCGCCGTTTCGCGCTTGCGTGAGAAGAACTCTTTGAAGACGGGCGCGAGAGCAGCATCACGACGACGCCGAGGAGCATCCCGCCGATCCCCATCCAGATCGGCAGCGTGATGCCCGAGGATCTCCTTGGACGAGACGTTTTCCTGGTGGCCGTAGTAGACGAGCGCCTTGTAGAACGACCCCGAACATCGCCAGGCCGCCGATCATCGGGCCGGCACCCAGGAACAGGAAGTTCTTGACGCTCTTCGTCAGCTCCCTGCGGTAGTAGACCGCGCAGGCGATCCCGGTGAAGCCGTAGTAGAAGCAGATCGGGAAGCCGACGCGCTGATCGAGTCGAGCAGCACGCTTTCCGAGAGCAGCAGGATCGACGACCGTGATGATGATCGAGAGGAGCCCGAAGCCCGAGGTCGAGACGGTCGGCGTGAGGAACCGTTTGTGGACCCTGCCGAGCAGCGACGGTGACGGCTTTCCAGTGCGCCATCGACAGCGTCGTGCGGGCCGTCGGCAGGATCGTCGTCTGCGTCGAGGCCGACGCCGAGGTCAGCACGGTGATGATCAGCAGCTTGTTGAGCGTGCCGCCGAGCACTTCTTTGCCGAGCGCGTTGAGGACGTCGCTTTCGTTGGTTGCCGAGGAATTCGGTGCCGTGGAAGGACTGCGCCGCGGCCGTCACGACCACGTAGATCAGCGACCAGCAGGATCGTCGAGAGCGACGGCCGCTTTGCCGGGCCCCTCGGCGGGGTCCTCGGACTCCTCGTTGACCGCGACGCCCGAATCCCAGCCCCAGTAGATGAAGAACCCGATCAGCAGCGCCACGAACAGATCGCTCGCCTTCATCGCGAACGGGTTGAACCAGTCGAGCGACGGCTTGATCGAGTGGTAGATGACGGTTTTGCCTTCGACGACTTCGTGCAGGGGTGCACGCCGCCGTAGACCTTGACGAGGGCCACGACCGAGAAGATCGCGAGGATCACGACCTCGACGCCGAGCAGCGCCGTCTGCAGTTTCGGCCGAGAGCTCGATGCCGCGGTAGCAGATCCAGGTCATCAGCACGATCCACAGCACCGCCGGCGAGATCAGCGCGGCTTTCGATTCGCCGAGTTCGCTGAAGCCGAACAGCTTGAAGGTGTATTCGCGCGGCGATGTCCGACAGCGAGGCCATCACGAGCACGTCGGCGAGGAAGATCGCCCAGCCGTTCATCCAGCCGATCGTCGGGCCGAGCGCGCGCGTCGTCCACGCGAACGTCGTGCCGGCGTCGGGGTCGGCGCGGTTGAAGTACTTGTAGGCGCGCGGCGACCAGCAGCATCGGGATGAAGGCGACGAGCAGCACGGCGGGCGCGTGTGCGCCGACGCCGGTGACGAGCACGATCGCAGCCGAGGGTCGTCGCGAGCGAGTAGGCCGGAGCGGTCGAGGCGACGCCGATGACGACGTTCGAGATGTAGCCGATCGCGCCTTTTCTTCAGGCCCTTGTCCATGACGCCCTCGTGCCGTCGAGGGTGCTGCCCCCCCGTTACTGCGGTTCCCTCGACGGCCATGGACTCGCTCCTCTCCGGTCGGGCAGGGACTGGTGCCTGCTCGTGGCGAAACCTACGCTTCCGTCCGGCCGACGCGCAAGTGGCAGATGTCCCAAAACGTCGGGGGCCCGTATGTACAAGTCGTACAAGCGGCATGCGGTCCGGTTTGACCGTGCGCCGGGCTTGAGACGGCGATCGCGCCGCGGATAGTGTTGTCCTGAGTGTCTATCCGTGCGCCCCGCGTGCACGGTCTGTTGCGAGAGCGGAAGGAGAGAGCGATGGCAGGCAGCGACGTGAAAGAGGCCGGCCCCGCGACGGGCTCCACCAGCGACAACTGGGCGCCCGGCCCGTCCGGCCCCGCGCTGGCCGAGGACGCCGACCGCCTCCAGCGGCTCGCGCGCCGGAACCTCTGGATGCACTTCACGCGCATGGGCTCCTACGACGACGAGCACCAGGTCCCCGTGATCGTGCGCGGCGAGGGCTGCTACGTCTACGACGAGCACGGCAAGCGCTACCTCGACGGCCTCTCCGCGCTCTACTGCGTCAACGCCGGCCACGGCCGCGCGGAGCTCGGCGAGGCCGCCGCCGAGCAGGCCGCGCAGCTCGGCTTCTACACGAACTGGAGCTACGCCCACCCGCCCGCGATCGAGCTCGCCGCGAAGATCGCCTCGACTCGCCCCCGGCAACCTCAACCGGGTGTTCTTCACCTCCGGCGGCTCGGAGGCCGTCGAGTCGGCGTGGAAGCTCGCGAAGGCCTACCACCGCGCGCGCGGTGAGATGAACCGCCACAAGCTGATCTCCCGCAACCTCGCCTACCACGGCGTCTCGATGGGCGCGCTCACCGCGACCGGGCTGCCGCCGCTGCGCGAGCCGTTCGAGCCGCTGACGCCCGGCGGCGTCCACGTTCCGAACACCAACTCCTACCGCTGGACCGAGCAGCGCGACCCGCTGTGGGCCGCCGACGCGATCGAGGAGGCGATCGAGTTCGAGGGCGCCGAGCACCGTCGCCGCCGTGATCCTCGAGCCGGTCCAGAACGGCGGTGGCTGCTTCACCCCGCAGGAGGGCTACTTCCAGCGCGTGCGCGAGATCTGCGACCGGCACGGCGTGCTGCTGATCTCCGACGAGGTGATCTGCTCGTGGGGCCGGCTCGGCCACTGGTTCGGCTGCGAACGCTACGGCTACCAGCCCGACATGATCACGACGGCGAAGGGCCTCAGCTCCGCGTACGTCGCCGCTCGGCGCCGTGATCGCCGGCGACCACATCGCCGAGCCGTTCCTCCACGGCGACGTCCTCGTTCGTCCACGGCTTCACGTTCGGCGGGCACCCCGTCGCCTGCGCCGTCGGCCTCGCCAACATCGAGCTGATGGAGCGCGAGGACCTGCCGGGCAACGTCCGCGCCAACGAGGGCCTGTTCCGCGAGATGCTCGACGGGCTCCGCGACCTGCCGATCGTCGGCGACGTGCGCGGCGCCGGCTACTTCCACGCGATCGAGCTCGTCAAGGACAAGGACACGAAGGAGACCTTCGACGGCGAGGAGTCCGAGTACCTGCTGCGCGGCTTCCTCTCGGGCGAGCTCTACCGCCGCGGCCTGATCTGCCGGACCGACGACCGCGGCGACCCGATCGTCCAGCTCTCGCCGCCGCTGATCGCGGGCCGGGCGGAGTTCGAGGAGATCATCTCGATCCTGCGGCCCGTGCTCAGCGAGGCCAGCGAGCGGATGCAGGCGTGGAGCTCACTGTCGAGAGCCTGATCGGCGAGCTCGGGCTCGAGCTGGCCGCCGGCTCCTCGGCGGCCGGCGCCCACGTCCGCTGGGTGCACGCGACGGAGCTTCCCGACCCGACGCCGTGGCTGAAAGGCGGCGAGGTGCTGCTGACGACCGGCCTGCAGCTCGACGGCCCGAAGGCGCAGCGCGAGTTCCTCGAGCGGATCGCCGGGCACGACATCGCCGCGCTCGGCTTCGGCACCGGGTTCCGCCACAAACGACTCCCCGCGGCGCTGCTGACGGCCGCCCGCAAGCGGGACTTCCCGCTGTTCGAGGTCCCCTACGAGCTCCCGTTCATCGCGATCACCGAGCGCGCCTTCGCGCACCTGCTCGACGAACGCTACGAAATGCTGCAGCGCAACATGGTCGGCGACGTGCTCGCCGAGGCGCTCAGCGGCCATCTCTACCCCGAGGACCTGCAGGCGCGGCTGCGCCCGTTCGGGATCGGCGACCGCCTCGCGGTGCTGGCCTTCCGCCTCGACGACGCCGAGCGCCGGCGCGCCGGTCGTGGAGCGGCTGCTCGGCGCCGAGCGCGTCGGCAACCTCGTCGCGATCCGCGGCGGCCTGCTGTGCGCGGTGATCGACGCCTCCGACCGTGGCGGCCAGGCGCCCGCCGACCCCGTCGCGCTCGCCGCACGGATCCGCCGCGAGCTCGCCGCCCGCTTCGGGGACGCCGGCGCGGCCGCGAGCCGGCCGGTGGCGACGCACTCCCTGCGGATCAGCTTCCACGAGGCGCGCTGCGCGCTGGAGGCGGTGCGCCTGCGCAACGGCAGCGCTCCCGAGGTCGCCACCTACGAGGACCTCGGCGCCTTCCAGCTGCTGCTCTCGCTGCAGGACGAGGAGGCGCTCAGCTCCTACTGCCGGTCGGTGCTCGGCCCGATCGAGCACGGCGAGGGCGACTACGGCGACGAGCTCGTACGCTCGCTCGACGTGTTCATCGAGAACAACGGCCATTGGGAGAAGGCGGCCGGGGCGCTGTTCTGCCACCGGCACACGCTGCGCTACCGGATCAGGCGCATCGAGCAGCTGACCGGCCGCGACTTCTCCAACGCGCGCGACCGGATCGAGTTCTGGCTGGCGCTGCGCGGACGGGAACTCGCGCGATGATCCACATCAACCTCCGGCGCCCCGACGGGCGCCTCCACCGATCGAAAGGAGCACGGCGCAGATGAGGATCGGCGTGCCGACGGAGATCAAGACGGACGAGTACCGGATCGCGATCACGCCGGCCGGGGTGCGCGAGCTGAGCACCCACGGCCACGAGGTGCTCGTGCAGGCGGGCGCCGGCGAGGGCAGCGCGATGAGCGACGAGGACTTCACCGCCCAGGGTGCGCGGATCCTCCCCGACGCGGACGCGCTGTTCGCCGAGGCCGAGCTGATCCTGAAGGTCAAGGAGCCGCAGCCCGAGGAGGTCGCGCGGCTGCGCCCGGAGCACACCCTGTTCACCTACCTGCACCTCGCCGCCGAGCCGGACCTCGCGCGGGGGCTGATGGAGTCCGGCGCGACCTGCATCGCCTACGAGACGGTCGTGGACGACGCCGGGCACCTGCCGCTGCTCGCGCCGATGAGCGAGGTCGCCGGCAAGATCGCGACGCAGGCCGGCGCCTTCATGCTCGAGAAGCCGCTCGGCGGCCGCGGCATCCTGCTCGGCGGCGTGCCCGGCGTCGCCGCCGCGACCGTGCTCGTGATCGGCGGCGGCGTCGTCGGCATGAACGCCGCGTTCATCGCGATCGGGATGGAGGCCGACGTGTTCGTGTTCGACCGCTCGATCGACCGGCTGCGCGAGCTCGAAGTCGCGTTCGGCGGCCGCGCCTCGACCGTCTACTCCTCGACCCTCGCGATCGAGGAGATGCTGCCGCGGGCCGACCTCGTGATCGGTGCTGTGCTCGTCACCGGCGGGCGCGCGCCGCACGTCGTCACGCGCGAGCAGCTGAAGCTGATGAAGCGCCACGCCGTGCTCGTCGACGTCTCGATCGACCAGGGCGGGTGCTTCGAGACCTCGCACCCGACGACCCACTCGAACCCGACGTTCGAGGTCGACGGGGTGACGCACTACTGCGTCGCGAACATGCCCGGCGCGGTCCCGATCACCTCGACCTACGCGCTCACGAACGCGACCCTGCCGTACGTGCTCGATCTCGCCGATCACGGCGTGCAGGAGGCGATGGAAGCCAACCCCGGCCTGCACAAGGGCCTCAACGTGAGCGGCGGCGAGATCACCCACCCCGCCGTCGCGGAGGCGCTCGGCATGCCGGCGCCGGCATGAGGAGCGCGAACCAGCGCCCCGCGAAGGACAACCACCCGATTCGACCCGAGGGAGAGACATGAGCAGCAGCTACGCCGTCACGAACCCAGCCACCGACGAGGTCGTCAAGGAGTACCCCGAGATCTCCGACGCCGACCTGAAGAGCGCGATCGCCCGCGCCGACGACGCGTATCGCGCGTGGAGCTCCGGCTCGACCGTCGCCGAGCGGGCCGAGCTGATCCGCGCCGTCGGCAAGCTCCACGTCGAGCGCAGCAAGGAGCTCGGCGAGATCATCGTCCGCGAGATGGGCAAGCCGATCGAGCAGGCGGTCGGCGAGGCCGAGTTCGCCGGGGCGATCTACGACTTCTACGCGGAGAACGCCGAGAGCCTGATGGCCGACGAACCGATCGAGCTGCTGGGCGGCGAGGGCACGGCGATCGTCCGCCGCAGCGCCTACGGCGTGCTGCTCGGGATCATGCCCTGGAACTACCCCTACTACCAGGTCGCCCGGTTCGCCGGACCGAACCACGTGATCGGCAACACGATCCTGCTCAAACACGCCCCGCAGTGCCCGGAATCGGCGGCGGCGATCGCGCAGATCTTCGAGGACGCCGGCTACCCCGAGGGCTGCTACGAGAACATCTACGCGAGCAACGAGCAGATCGAGTGGGTGATCGCCGACCCGCGCGTCCGCGGCGTCTCGGTCACCGGCTCCGAGCGCGCCGGCGCGGCCGTCGCAGAGATCGCGGGGCGGAACCTCAAGAAGGTCGTGCTCGAGCTCGGCGGCTCCGACCCGTTCATCCTGCTCGGCACCGACGACGTCGCCGAAGCGGCGCAGAAAGCCGCCGAAGCGCGCCTCGAGAACGCCGGCCAGGCGTGCAACGCGGCCAAGCGCTTCATCGTTCTCGACAGCCTCTACGACGAGTTCCTCGACAAGCTCACCGAGCAGCTCAGCGCCGCCAAGCCGAGCGATCCGGAGGCCGAGGACACGGCGATCGGCCCGCTCTCCTCGAAGACCGCGGCGGACCGGCTCGACGAGCAGGTCAAACGCGCGGTCCAGGCCGGCGCGAAGGTCGTGATCGGCGGCAACCGCAACGGCAACTTCTACGAACCGACGATCCTGACCGGCATCGAGCCGGGCGACGCCGCCTCCCAGGAAGAGTTCTTCGGGCCGGTCGCGCAGGTCTACAAGGTCTCCTCCGAGCAGGAGGCGATCTCGCTCGCGAACGACACGCAGTTCGGGCTCGGCTCCTACGTGATGAGCACGGACCCGGCGCAGGCGGAACGGGTCGCCGACCAGATCGAAGCGGGGATGGTCTACGTCAACATCGTCGGCGCGGACAGCCCGGAGCTGCCGTTCGGCGGGTTCAAGCGCTCGGGCTTCGGCCGCGAGCTCGGCCGCTACGGCGCCGACGAGTTCGTCAACAAGAAGCTGATCCGCACCGCCTGAGGGCGGCCGGCCACGCGAGCAGCCGGCCGTGCCGCGCGGCCGGCGGCTCGCGGCCGCGCACGGTCGTGCGGGCCGCGGTCGTGCCCTCAGCTAACGTCGCCGCAATGGAGATGCGCGAAGGGGAGCTGCTGGAACCCTCCGAGGAGGAGTCGCTCGCGGACCTGCGCGAGAACTACGACATCGAGCTCGTCCGCGCCGCCAACCCCGGCCCGCTGACGCTGTCGGGCACCAACAGCTGGCTCGTCGGGCGCTCGCCGGCATGGCTGATCGATCCCGGCCCGAAGCTCGACGAGCACCTCGCGGCGCTGTACGCGGCGATCGACGCGCGCGGCGGGCTCGGCGGAGTCGTCCTCACGCACGACCACGGCGACCACTCCGAGGCGGCGCGCGAGGTCGCGGAGCGCTTCGGCGCGCCGCTCGCGGCCGGCCGCGGCGATCCCGACCTCGCGCTGGCCGAAGGCGTGCGGGTCGGTCCCTTCACGGCGATCGCGACCCCGGGCCACGCCCCCGACCACTACGCGCTGATCGGCGACGGCGCGTGCTTCACCGGCGACGCGGTGCTCGGCACCGGCAGCGTCTTCATCAGCCCCTATCCCGGCGCGCTGTCCGGCTACCTGCTGGCGCTGACCCGTCTGCGCCTTCGTGAAGACTTCAACGTGCTGTGTCCCGGCCACGGGCCCCCCGTGTGGGACGCGCACAGCAGGCTCGAGAGCTATGCCGCCCACCGCATCGACCGGGAGACCATGTTGATCGCCGCGCTCGGCGAAGGGCGGCGCACGGTCGAGGAGCTGCTCGACGCGGCCTGGCCCGAGGTGCCCGAGCAGCTCCGGCCGGCCGCCGCGGCGACGCTCGCCGCCCACCTCGACAAGCTCGAGGAGGAGCAGGTCCTGCCGCCCGGCGTCGAGCGTCCTCGCTTCGAGCGGGTGGAATGGTGAGCGACGCGGCGCCCGCACCGGCCGTCGCGCGCGGGTCGAGCGCGACCTCGCTGGACTCCCCGTTCCCGCCGATCGCCGACTACGGGTTCCTGTCGGACTGCCACACCTGCGCGCTGCTCGCCTCCGACGGATCGATCGAGTGGATGTGCCTGCCGCACTTCGACATGCCGTCCGTGTTCGGGGCGATGCTCGACCGCGGCGCCGGCTCCTGGCGGGTCGGCCCCTACGGAATCTACGTCCCCGCCGGCCGCCGCTACATCCCCGGGACGAACATGATCGAGACGACCTGGATGACGCCGCAGGGCTGGATCCGGGTCGTCGACGCGCTGACGATCGGCCCGTGGCACGACAACAAGCACGGCTCGAGCCACACGCGGCCGCCGACCGACTACGACGCGGACCACCTCGTCGTGCGGATGATCGAATGCATCCAGGGCCAGGTCCAGGTCGAGATCGTCTGCGAGCCGATGCTCGACTACGGCGCGACGCCGGCGCGCTGGACGGTCGTGCAGACCGGCGAGGAGGGCGTCTGCGCGATCGACGCGACCGACGACGTCACCGCGTTCCGCCTGTTCAGCGACATCCGCATGGGCGTCGAGGGCAACCGTGCGCACGGACGCCACACGATGAGCGAAGGCGAGAAGCGCTTCTGCGCACTGTCGTGGACCGAGGGGCTCGGCGGCCCGCACACGGTCGAGCAGGCGGAGGCCCATCTCGAACGCACCGGGCACTTCTGGCGGGAGTGGCTCGCGGAAGGGATCTACCCGGACCACCCGTGGCGCTTCCACCTGCAGCGCTCGGCGCTGGTGCTGAAGGGGCTGACGTTCATGCCGACCGGCGCGCTGGTGGCGGCGGCGACCACCTCGCTGCCCGAGACCCCGCGCGGGGAACGGAACTGGGACTACCGCTACTGCTGGATGCGCGACGCCTCGTTCACGCTGTGGGGACTGCACGCGCTCGGCCTCAACTGGGAGGCCGACGACTTCGTCCAGTACGTCGCCGACATGGAGCGCAACGAGGACGGCTCGCTGCAGATCATGTACGGGATCAAGGGCCAGAAGGACCTCGAGGAGTCGACGCTCGACCACCTCAAGGGCTACGAGGGCGCGCGGCCCGTAAGGGTCGGCAACGGCGCCTACAACCAGCGCCAGAACGACGTCTACGGCGCGGTCCTCGACTCCGTCTACCTCCACTCCAAGAAGCGCGACCACATCCCCGAGCGGCTGTGGCCGGTGCTGAAAGACCAGGTCGAATGCGCGGCGCGGGTCTGGAAGGAACCGGACCAGGGGATCTGGGAGGCGCGCGGCGCGCCTCGTCACTACGTCTCCTCGAAGCTGATGTGCTGGGTCGCGATGGACCGCGGCGCGCGGCTCGCCGAACGGCGCGGAGAGGAGGAGCACGCGGCGAAATGGCAGGGGATCGCCGACGAGATCAAGGACGACATCCTCACCAAGGGGGTCGACGATCGGGGGGTGTTCCGCCAGCACTACGAAACCGATGCGCTCGACGCGTCGACGCTGCTCGTGCCGCTGGTGCGGTTCCTGCCCGCCGAGGACGAGCGGGTGCGCGCGACCGTGGTCGCGATCCGCGAGGAGCTGACCGACGGCGGCCTCGTGCTGCGCTACCGCACCGAGGCGACCGACGACGGCCTCCACGGCGAAGAGGGCACGTTCCTGATCTGCTCGTTCTGGCTCGTCTCGGCGCTGTCGGAGATCGGCGAGCATCGCGAGGCCGAGCACCTCTGCGAGCGGCTGCTGTCATACGCCTCGCCGCTCGAGCTGTACGGCGAGGAGCTCGAGGCCTCCTCGGGCCGGCACCTCGGGAACTACCCGCAGGCGTTCACGCACCTGGCGCTGATCAACGCGGTCACGCACGTGATCTCGGCTCAACTCGGCTGAGCGAGTCGCGATTCGCCTGGCGGCGAACCGCGACGTCACTCAGCCGAGCGTGTGCGCGGGGCGGGTCCGCCAGAGCTCACGCCTCCCGGACGGAACTCGCAGCTTGTGGAAACAGCCTCGTGGGTAAACAGGAGCCATGCTCGACGCGATCATCGCCATCGCCGTCGTCGTGGTGCTCGCGGCGGCGCTGTGGTTCACGCGAGGCGCGAAACAGGGCCCCTATGCCGGCGACGACGTCGTGCTCGATCAGAAAACCCGGCAGCTCGACGACGCGTTCCGCGAACGGCCACCGCAGGACTACTGACGGCCGCGCTCAGCGGGACGTCGGCGGCAGCGGCTTCCCGCCGTCCGGCAGCTTCGCCTTCGCGACCGAGACGCTGCCGACGATCACCGATGTGTGCGGCGCCGCGCGCGACGGTCCGTGCGTGTTCAGGTACTCGACCCGGAAGATCTCGTGTGACGCGCAGGACGGCGTGAACACGAAGAGCCCGAGCTCGTCGGTGCGCACGTGTTCGCCGCGGGCGACGTCCCGTTCCATGCTCCAGCCCCCTTCGGGGCGTCCGCCGACGCTGCATTTCGCCTTGATGTCGATCGAGTAGTCGGCCGACGCGTCGGTGATCGAGTAGGGCGCCGTGAAGGCGATCTCGCCCTTGTAGCAGGGGATCAGCAGGAAGGCGCGCCTGCAGACCGCGGCCGGCTGGCTGAGCAGCGTCAGGCGGACGGGCCGGCGCAGGTCGCGCGTCGGCTCGAACGCGCTCCGCGGAGGTTCCACGCGCCGCTGCGGGCACGGCGTCGTGACGGTGGCGCCCGTGCCGACCGAGCACGTGCTCGCGCCGAAGCGGAACGTGGCCGCGACGACGAGGTTCCCCGGCCGGGTCCCGCCGCGCGCCGGCGAGAGGACCAGCACCGAGTCGGTTTCGGCCCGCCCCTGAACGGATCCTCCGACGAGCGAGGAGTCTTCGATGTACCCGGCGGGCTCGACGATCAGGAACGCGCCTTCGCCGCCGGTGACCGGAACGGTCTGGAGGCCCGTGGGCGTCCTGTAGGTGACGCTCACCGCGTGCGGGCCCAGCAGGCCGTAGGCGATCGCCCGCAGGTCGGCCCTCGGCGGCACCGTCCGGTGCGCGGCGGGCGGCGAGTCGAACTCCTCCGGCAGCAGGCGGTCGGCGCTGCGGTCGGCGTTCGCGTCTTCGACCAGCGCGGTGGCGCCGGCCGGGACGCATTCGCCGTGGCTTTCCGGGCCGCCGTAGCCGGGCGGGAGCGCGTTCGAGGGCAGGGCGTGGAAGCGCCCGTCGCTGCCGAACGCGCTGTCGAGGCCGAGCAGGCCGAGCTGGCCGGCTTTGACGCGGGCGACCTGGATGCACGCCTGGCCCCGCGTCGTGCGGAAGATCCGCGCGCCCCACGGCAGGCCGCCCGCCGGGTCCGGGACGACGATCGCCGGTGCGAGGTGCGCGCCCTTCACCGGCAGGCCGTTGCCCGAGGTCGCGCTGGGGTGGTGTTCGGGCGCGACCGGCGCCCCCGACAGGACCCCGGTCGCGGCCAGCGCGACCGCGCCACCGGAGAGCAGGGCCGCGGCGGTCAGGACCCAAGCGTTGACGCGCCGTGACAGCCACGTGCGCAGGCGCTCGGTGCCTCCGGCGGGCCGCTCCAGCCTGCGCGCCGCCGTTTTCAGCTGGTCGTGCAGTGTCTCGTACGGATCCCTCATGTCGTCTCCCTTGCGCTCCGGCGCAGCGTGGCGAGTCCCCGCGATACGCGCTTTCGAACGACCTGCTCGGAGCAACCGACGCGCGAGGCGATCTCCGCGTAGGGCTCCTCGCGCAGCACGTGCAGCTCGATCGCGTCTCGCTGCTGGGACGGAAGCCGGGCCAGCTCGTCCTCGAGCTCCGAGCCCGATTCGCGCTCGATCCACTCGAGCTGGGCGTCTTCGACGACGATCCGCTCCATCGCCAGCCGCCGGCGAGAGGCGTCGGCCACGCGCCCCTGCCGGACGGCGTCGATCAGCAGGTTGCGAGCGATCCCGAGCAGCCAGACGGCGGCCGTCCCGCGCGCCGGGTCGAACTGCTCGCGCCGCTCGAGCGCCCGGGCGAACGTCTCGGCGACGAGATCGAGCACGAGCTCGGGCTGCGCGCCGACGCGGCGGCGCAGATACCCGCGAACCAGGCGCAGGCGTCGCTCGTACAGCAGCGCGAAGCCGTCCGCCCCGCCGTCGCGGAGGAGCTGCTCGTCGCTGGCCTCGGTGGACGACACGATGATGGGGATACGGACGAAGCCCCCCGGTTGTGACCGGCGACCGATTACGACCGCCCGCTCAGTAGCCCTCCTCGCCGGGCAGCAGGATCCGCGCGACCTCGCCCTCCATCACGACCCGCGGCTCGACCGGCAGCACCTCGCGTCCTCTCGCGTAGTCGAGCAGCTCGTCGACGCTCGGGAACTCTCCGAGCTGCTCGAGGTGCTTGATCGTCGGGAACACGAGCAGGATCTCGCCGGCGGCGTGCGCGGCGAGCGCCGCTGCGGGCGTGAACCAGCCGAGGTCGACGCACTCCTCGCCGTCCACCGCAGGCTCCTGCCCCTCGGGGAGGGTCGCGAGGAAGAAATGGGTGTCGAAGCGGATCGCGACCGCGGCGGGGGTGATCCATCGCGAGAACTTGACGAGCTCGCCGGTCCCGCCGAGCTCGACGGCCGCCTCCTCCTGCAGCTCGCGCAGCGCCGCGAGCCGGTGCGCGGCGTCGCCGTCGCCCTCGTCTGCGTCGACGGCACCGCCGGGGAAGACCCAGACGCCGCCCATGAACCGCGCCTCGGGCGTGCGCTTGACGAGCAGCAGCTCGAGCCGCTCGGCGCCGCCCCGGAGCAGGATCACGCTGGCGGCCTGGCGCGGCCGAACGGGTGCCCCCGTGTTCAGCTCCTCCCCGGGGCCGGGCCGCTCGTCCTTGCCCGTCGCTGACATCTCGCTGACCCTACCTGTCGGTAATCTTCGCCGCATGAGCAAGATCATCGGAAGGACGGACGGATGAGCGCGCCGGCGACGCTGCAGCGGTGGATCTGCGAGTCGTGCGGCTTCATCTACGACCCCGAGGAGGGAGACCCCGACGGCGGGATCCCGCCCGGGACCCCGTTCGAGGAGATTCCCGACACGTGGTTCTGTCCCGTGTGCGGGGCGCGCAAGCGCGACTTCACCCGCTACGAGGACTAGGGAGCCGTTGGCCGGCGTCGGGCGACGCCCCCGGTCGAGCACTCCTTGCCCGAGGTGACCGGCGACCGCGCGCTGCCGGGCAGGGGCGACGCCGACTGGGACCGCCTCCTCGCGCTCGACGCCGAGCGCGTCTGGCACCCCTACGGCGCGCTGCCGTCCGAGGTCGCGCCGCTCCCGGTCGAGTCCGCGCAGGGCGTCCGCCTGCGCCTCGCCGGCGGCACCGAGCTGATCGACGGCATGGCCTCGTGGTGGTGCGCGATCCACGGCTACGCCAACCCCGCGCTCGACGCGGCGGCGCGCTCCCAGCTCGAGCGGATGGCGCACGTGATGTTCGGCGGGCTCACGCACGAGCCGGCCGTGCGCCTGGCGGAGGCGCTGACGCGGCTCGCGCCCGCTGGTCTCGAGCGCGTGTTCTTCGCGGACTCGGGGTCGGTCTCTGTCGAGGTCGCGATCAAGCTCGCGCTCCAGTACCAGCGCGCGCTCGGCCGGTCCGGGCGCACGCGGCTGCTCACGGTCCGCGGCGGCTACCACGGCGACACGATGGGCGCGATGGCGGTCTGCGACCCGGTCGGCGGCATGCATTCGCTGTTCGCCGGCGCCCTGCCCGAGCACGTCTTCGCTGCGCGCCCGCCCGACGGCTTCGACGCCGCCCTCGACGAGCGCTGGGCGGCCTCCGTGCGGGAGCTCGCCGCGCGTCACGCCGGTGAGCTCGCGGCCGTGATCGCCGAGCCCGTCGTCCAGGGAGCCGGCGGCATGCGCTTCCACTCGCCGGCGTGCGTGCGGGTGCTCAGGGAGGTCTGCGACGAGCACGGGCTGCTGCTGATCCTCGACGAGATCGCGACCGGGTTCGGACGCACCGGGGCGATGTTCGCGAGCGATCACGCCGGCGTCGCCGCCGACGTGATGTGCGTCGGCAAGGCGCTGACGGGTGGTTACCTGACGCTCGCCGCGACGCTCTGCACGCCCGAGGTCGCGGAGACGGTTTCGGCGGGCGAGGGCGGCGGCCTGATGCACGGCCCGACGTTCATGGCCAACCCGCTCGCGTGCGCCGTGGCGCTCGCTTCGCTTGCGCTGCTCGACGAGGGGAGCTGGCGCGGCCGGGTCTCCTCGATCGAGACCGGGCTGCGAGAGGGTCTCGCGCCGGCGCGCGGGCAGCCGGGCGTCGTCGACGTGCGGGTGCTGGGCGCGATCGGGGTGATCGAGCTGGAGCGGCCGGTCGACGTCGCGGCCGCGACGCGGGCGGCGGTCGAACGGGGCGTCTGGCTCCGCCCGTTCAGGGAGCTCGTGTACGCGATGCCGCCCTACGTGATCGGTGAGCACGACCTCGCCGAGGTCACGGGCGCGATGTGCGCCGCTGCCGCGGCCGGCGCGAGAGCCCTCTGAAGAAGGCCCCGCGCCGGCGCGCCGGCGGTCAGTGGTGCTTCTTCTTCTTCTTCCTGTGGGCCGGGGTGATCGTGAGCGTCGCGCTGCTCACGTTCTTGTTCTTGCCGGCCGTCGGGATCAGTTGCACGAGCGCCTTCACCGGCAGCCGGTGGAAGCGCGCGAGCAGGCGCCTGCCGGTGCCGTTCAGGGCGATCGTGATCGTCGCGCTCTTCCCGGCGGCCAGCGTGATCTTCTGGCTGCCGACGGTCACGCTCTTGGAGCGCAGCTTGGCGGCGAGGCTCTTGAGCTTGCCGTGGCTGAGCTTCTCGACCGTCGTCAGGGTGGCGAGCAGCTTGCAGCTCGTGCCCTTCGCGCCGGTGCACTTGACGGCGACCGTGACCTTGCCGCCGGAGACCTTGAACGACCGCACGCTCGCCACCGCGGCCGGCGGCGGCGGCACGTAGTCGACCGTGATCGCCGCGCTGGAGCTCAGCCCGGCCTGATCGGTCGCGACCGCCGTGATCGTGTTCGCACCGGCTTTCAGCCCCACCGATGCCGACCAGGCTCCGCCCGCGCCGACCGGGACGGCGGCGCCGTTGACCGTCAGGCCGGTCAGCACGCCCGTGTCGGACGCGGTGCCGGTGACCGTCACCGCCGGGCTTGCCGTCGAGAACCCGTTCGCGGGCGATGCGATCGAGACCGCCGGCGAGAACCCGGCGATCGCCGCCGACGCCAGCGATCCGACCTGAGCGGGGGAGAAGCCCTGCGCGTAGGCGAACCGCAGCACGGCCGGCGTCGCCGCCGTGACCGTTCGTTCATAGGGCAGTTCGAGCACGTTGCTTTCGGCTTTTTCGGTGCCGCTCAGGACGGCCACCGGGGTGCTCGGGCTGTCGTAGACGAGCGCGGCTTCCGGGTCTTCCGCTTCCGGGGCCCCGGCGTTCCAGCGGTAGCGGATCGCGCCCGGCCCGGCCGGCAGCGGCTTGGTTTCGCCGTTGGTCGTCGCGGAGTACACGGATTGTCCGGGGAACTCGTACGCGCCCCCTTCTTTCGCGCTCTTCATTTCCGTGTAGTAGCGGGCGCTGACCGTGTGCGACGCCCCGTCGGTCGAGCGCCACGTGTCGGTCTGCATCGCCAGCTGGTCTTCGGAGGACGTCCGCCATTCGCGGACGAGCTCGACGCCGGTCGAGACGAAGCTGGGGCAGTTTTCCGCTTTGTGCGGGAAGGACCCCGACGAGCACTTGACGATCGGGTCTTCCTCGACGATCACCGCCTGGCGGGTGATCGGCGAGATCGCCTGGCGCACCGCGGCCGACGGCAGGCCAGGGGCGGTCGAGTTCACTTCCTCCGCCGCGGCCGGCGCGAACGCGTCCGTGCCGTCGACCTGCAGGCTCGAGCGGCCGAGCGCTTCGTCGGGTTCCTCGCGGAGCGCCGCGACGCCGTACAGGAGCCTCACCGTTTCGTGCAGCGGAGCGACGAACACGCTGGATTCGAGGCCGTAGTTGCCGACGTCTTCGAATTCGAGCGTGAACGGGTCCGAGGAGGACCTCAGCGAGTAGTTCGTGGTCCCTTCCGGCTCGTAGTAGGAGGGGGCCAGCAGCGGTCCTTCCCACGGGAACGATTCGCCCGGCGGGAGCGCGCCGTTTTCTTCCGGTGGCACCGCCCGCAGCTGACAGATCCCGTGGGGGACTTCGTCCAGCGTGACCATCGTCGAGAAGTGGTTGGCCGTGACCGGGACTTTCGACTTGAGGATCACCCTGAAGGCCGACGACCTGCCGTAGTAGCACTCGATGTCGACTTCCGTGAGGTGTTCGGCCGTGCCCGCGACCGTGAATTCGGTGCCGCCTTCGCCGACCGGGAAGGCCGGGTTCGCGGGCGTCGTGATCTGCGAGCTGCTCGTGGGGATCGCCGCCGCGGGCCCGGCGAACGCGAGCAGGCCGGCGCAGCAGCACAGCGTCGCGAGCAGGAAGCGGGTGCGTGATGGTCTCAAGGGTTGCCTCCCAGGCATGTCGTCGAGCCGCCCCCTGCGGCCAGAGGTATAGGCACCAGACACTAATCGGGGCGCCGGACCCCGCCTGCGCGGCTGGCCGCTCGTACTAAAGGTCGCGGTGCGCCGGCTCGGAACCCTGCAACCGGGCCTCAGGCGGGGGCCCGTGACGAGCGGGCCCCACCCACTCGCGCCAGGGCAGCCGGCCCCCCGCCGAAGCCAGCGCCGCAGGATCGGGCCCGACCGCTTCCAGGCCTGCGACCGTCACCTCCCCGAGCCGCTCGACCGTCTCGCGGTTGGAGCGCTCGAGCGCGCCGGGCTCGGCGGGCCACGGCGTCATCACGACCGCTGCGACGTGCAGTCCGGCCGAGCGCGCCGACTCGATCGTCAGCAGCGTGTGGCTGATCGTCCCGAGACCGGGGCGCGCTGCGATCACGAGCGGCATGCCGAGCTCGGCGGCGAGGTCCCGCACCGAGAGATCGCGCGCGATCGGAACCAGCAGCCCGCCGACGCCCTCGACGATCAGCACCGGCTCGGGGTCGCCGGCGCCGGCCCTCGACACGCGCTCGAGGAGCGCGGCTGGATCGATCGGCCGTCCGTCGAGCTCGGCGGCGAGGTGCGGCGACACCGCCGGGCCGAAGCGGAGCGGCGCGACGTCCTCGGGATCCGCGCCCGAGACGGACGCCAGCAGCTCGTCGTCTCGCGGCCACTCCCCGGTGGGGTCGTCGAGCCCGGTCAGCACCGGCTTGTGGGCGCGGACCGGCTCGCCGGCGGCGCCGATCGCCGCGACCAGCGCGGCGGAGACGACGCTCTTGCCGGCACCGGTGTCGGTGCCCGTCACGAACAGCCCGTGCACGCCCGCCTCCGGCGGATCAGCCGGAGCTTGCCGCGGATTCGGCGCGCTCGAAGTCGAACAGCTCGGTCCGCGCCGCCGCCGGCTCGACGCGCTGGGCGATCACGGCGAGCTCCTCGGCCAGGCTGGGCGCGGCCTGCCCGTCTCGGCCCTGCTCGAGATCGAACGGGGGACGCCTTCTCCCGGCGGCCGTTCCGCGGCGATCCGCTCGGAGCGCATCAGCGCCGTCTCGACCTCCTCGACCTCGTAGGACGGCTCCGGCGCGGGCCGTTGCAGGCGCTCGGGGTCGATCCCCGCGCGGCGGGCTGCGGCGGCGAGCTTCGCCGCCGCCTCGCGCAGCTCCGAGGGCGTGTGCGAGGCCATCGCCGTGAGCCGCAGCCGCGAGGTCCCCGCGGGAACCGTCGGCGGACGGATCGCCTGCGCGAACACGCCCAGCTCGATCGCCTGCTGGCAGAAGGCCATCGCCTCGCGCTCGTCGCCGACGATCAGCGGGACGATGTGCATCTCGGACTCGGCGACGGGGAACCCCTCCTCGCTCAGCGCGCGCCGCAGTGCCCGGGCGTTCGCGCGAAGCCGGTCGACTCGGTGCGGCCGCTCGATCAGCAGCTCGAGCGCGGCCAGCGCGCCCGCCACCGCCGGCGGCCCGAGCGCGGTAGAGAAGATCACGGGGCGAGCGGCGTTGATCAGGTACTGGACGGTCTCGGCGCTCGCGCAGGCGTAGGCGCCGTAGGACCCGAGCGCCTTACCGAGCGTCCCGATCACGACGTCGACCGCGTCCTCGAGGCCTGCTGCGGCGACCGCGCCCCGGCCGCCGGGACCGACGTTGCCGGTCGCGTGGGCCTCGTCGACGACGAGCCGCGCGCCGTAGATCTGCGCGAGCTCGGCGATGTGGGCGAGCGGGGCGATGTCGCCGTCCATCGAGAACACGGAGTCGGTCACGATCAGCCGCGCCGCGTCGCGGTCGCCGTTACGGCGCATGCACCAGTCGAGGTGCTCGACGTCGCGGTGGCGGTAGACGACGACCTCTGCCCGCGCGAGCCGGCAGCCGTCGACGATCGAGGCGTGGTTCAGCTCGTCGGAGAAGATCACCCCGTCCGGCGCGAGCGCGGCGATCACCCCGAGGTTCGCGAGGTAGCCGGAGCCGAACAGCAGGCAGGACGCGGTGCCCTCGAACTCGGCGAGGCGCTCCTCCAGCCGGCGATGGACCGTCATCGATCCCGAGACGAGCCGCGAGGCGCCGGCGCCGACCCCCCAGCGCATCGCCGCGTCGGCGGCGGCCTTGCGGACCTTCGGGTGGTCGGCGAGGCCGAGGTAGTTGTTCGAGCAGAGCAGCAGCACGGGCTTGCCGTCCAGCAGCACGGTCGGTCCCTGCGGGCCGCTGATCATGCGCAGCCGCCGGGACAGGCCGAGGCGCTCGAGTTCCGCGAGGCGCTCGGCGATCTCGGTCATGCTCGGCTAGGCGACGGGGATCGAGTTGGAGTCGCGTCCGCCGGCGCCGTCGGGCCGGGGCCCCACGGCGCGCTTCGCGCGGAAGCGCAGCTGCTTGGAGGGGTCCCAGAGGCGCACTTCCAGCTTCGGCTCGCGTGCCTCGATCGCGAGCAGCTCCTCGACGACGTCCGGGGTCTCGCCCTCCATCCAGCCCGAGCGGTTGTCAGGTCGCGGGTTCGCGGCGTTGTCGGCGTGGCGCGCGACGTTCAGCCCGAGCTCCTCGAACATCGAGCGGTCCGTCTCCGGCTCGTTGCCGAGCGTCGTCAGGAAGTTCCCCATCATCACGCCGTTGATGCCCGCCTCGACGGCGAGCTGCTGGAGCTCGCCGAGGTTCTCGACGCGGCCGCCGCAGAGGCGGAACAGCGCTTCGGGCAGGATCAGCCGGAAGATCGCGATCCACTTCACGGCCTCCCACGGGTCCATGAACTCGCGCTCACCGAACTTCGTGCCGGGACGCGGGTTGAGCATGTTGATCGGGACGCTCGTCGGGTCGATCTCTGCCAGCTCGAAGGCCATCTCGACGCGCTGCTCGCGGCTCTCGCCGAGGTTCAGGATGCCGCCCACGCACGTCTCCAGCCCGGCCTCCCGGACCGCCGCGATCGTCCGCAGCCGGCCCTCGTAGCGGACCGTCGTCGTGACCTCGTCGTAGTAGCTGCGGGCGGTCTCGACGTTGTGGTGGACGCGCTGGATGCCGGCTTCCTTGAGCGCCTTCGCGCGAGCGGACGAGATGTGGCCGACCGAGGCGCAGCGCTTGAGGTTCGTCTTCTCCGAGACCAGGCGGACCCCCTCGAGGTACTTCTCGAAGTCGCGCTTGGAGAGGCCCTGGCCCTGCGTGACCATGCAGAAGCGATGGGCGCCCGCCGCCTCGGCGGCCCGCGCGTGTTCGAGGATCTGCTCGGGGTCCATCATCGCGTGCATCGGGGTGTCGGCCTCGGCGAACCGGGACTGGGCGCAGAAGCCGCAGTCCTCCGCGCAGCCACCGGACTTCGCGTTGACCAGCGAGCACATGTCCGTCGAGTCGGCGAAGCGCTCGACACGGGCCTGCCAGGCGCGTTGGATCAGCGCTTCGATCTGCTCGTGGTCCTCGAGCTCGCCGAGCCGGAGAGCCTCCTCGCGCGTGATCAGCGGCGGCATGCGCGAACCGTACGGTGCGGGGCGGACGCGCCCTGCGAGCCCGCCGAGATCCGCTCGGCGGCGGGGTGTTCAGCGGCCCCGCCACTCGGGCGGGCGGCGTTCGCGGAACGCCTTCATCCCCTCGCGCATGTCCTCGGAGGCGAACGACGCGCGGCGCAGCTCGATCAGCTCCTCCTCGACGCCGGGCTCGAGCTCGCCCTCGGCGGCGAGCAGCGCGGCGATCACCCGCTTGTTCCCGCGCTGGGACAGCGGCGCGTTGCCGGCGAGCTCGCCGGCGAGATCCTGCGTGACGGCCTCGAGCTCCCCCTCGGCCGCGGTTCGGGTGACGAGTCCCCACTGCAGCGCCGTCGCCGCGTCCACGTAGCGCCCGAGCAGGAACAGCTCGCGGGTGCGCGCGGCGCCGATCGCATCGATGAAGCGGCGCAACCCCGTGTGGGAGTACACGAGCCCGAGCTTCGCGGGCGGCATCCCCAGCTTGATGCTCTCGAGCGCGACGCGCAGGTCGCAGGCGAGCGCCAGCTCGAGGCCGCCGCCGATCGTGTGGCCCGGGAGCATCGCGACGGTCGGGTACGGGAACGCCTCCAGCGCGTCGATCGCTTCCGTGAACGGGTGCGCGACGAGCCGCTCGGCACGCTCCTCGAACTCCTCCTCGGGGATCTCGCCGATGTCGTAGCCGGCGGAGAACATGCCGTGGGCTCCGGTCACGATCACGCAGCGGGTCTCCCCGTCCTCGCCGAGCGTCGTGAGCGTGGTGCTGATCGCGTCGAGGATCGGGTGATCGAGCGCGTTGCGCTTCTCGGGGTTGGAGATCGTGAGGCGCACGACGCGCGCCGCCGGGCGGTCGACGAGCAGCTTGCCGTCGGCGAGATGCTCGGTCTGCTCCACGGCGCGAAAGGCTACTTGCAGCGCGCCGCCGGCACGCGCCTGCCCGCTCGCCGGCACCGCCTGCCCGTCGCCGGCGCCGTCCCTGCTGCCGGCGCGCGGCCGGACCCCGAGTCGAGCGCAGGGGTACGGTGACGCCGTGGCAGCGACGCTCGAGAGCGGCTCCCTCACAGCGCGACCCGTTCGGCGTCGAGCCGTCGCCCCGGCACCTGCGCCTGCTCAGCCGCAACGAAGCGCCGGCGACGCGGGGCACGAAGATCGCGGGGGCGATCGGCGCGTTCGTAGCGTTCGCCGTCACCGGGCAGCTCCACACCTGGCCGGCCCGTCTCGCCTTGGCGGTGGCCGTCTACGGGCCGCTCTGGTGGTTGGAGCGGCGGGCCCGCGCCCGCCGCCGCCGCGAGGAGGAGACGCTCCTGCCCGGTTAGTCGAGCACGACGAGGGTGTCGCCCTCGTTGACCGCCTGTCCCTCCTCGCAGACGATCTCGGTCACGGTCCCGGCGTCCTCGGCTTCGACCGGCATCTCCATCTTCATCGACTCGAGGATCGCGACCGTGTCGCCCTCCTCGATCGTGTCGCCTACGGCGCACTCGATTTTCCATACGGTGCCGGTGATATGCGCCTCAATGTCAGTCATCGATCCTCCGTCGCTCCTCGCAAGGCAACTTGGGCCAGACAATAGACAGCGGCGGCGACGGCGGGAAAGCCGTCGCGGTGATCGTCGCCGCGCGCGACGAGGGGGAGCGGATCGGCGCGACGCTCGCCGGGCTCTCGCGCGCCTTTCCCGCGACGCCGGTGTGGGTCGCGGACGACGGCTCGCGGGATGCGACCGCGCTGATCGCCTCGCGGTCGGGCGCGAGGGTCGTGAGCACCGGGCGCGACGTCGGCAAGGGCGCGGCGATGACGATCGCGGCGCGGCGCGCGATCGCGGACGCGCCGGGCGAGGACGGTGACGTCTTCGTCCTCTGCGACGGCGACCTCGGCGAGTCCTCCGCGAGGCTCGGGCCGCTCGCGGCGGCCGTGGCGGGGCGCCGCGCGGAGCTCGCCGTCGCGGCGTTCGCGAGCAGCGCGGGCGGCGGCTTCGGGATCGCGGTCGGGTTCGCACGGTGGGCGATCCGGCGAGGTTGCGGTCTCGACACGCGCGCTCCGCTCTCGGGGCAGCGCGCGCTGACGCGGGCGACGCTCGAACGGGCGCTGCCGTTCGCCGCCGGGTACGGGATGGAGGCCGGGATCACGATCGATGCGGTCCGCGCCGGGGCTCGCGTCGAGGAGCTGGAGCTGGACCTGGCGCACCGCGTGACCGGGCGCAGCCCGTCGGGGTTCGCGCATCGCGCGCGACAGCTCGCCGATGTCGCGCGCGCGTGGGGGCGGCGGTCGCGCGCACGCGGGTAACCTTGAGGTGCCTGGGAGGTAGAGGCGTAGAGATGAGCGAACTTGCGTCGATGCGCGAGCAGGTCTATTCCGACCCGCGCCCCAAGGAGTACTTCGACCGCTTCCACGAGCGGGGGCGAACGCGTGAACCCGACTGGGTCTACGAGGTCGTGCGGCTGCTCACGTCGCTGTACGCGTGGACGCTGCTGAGGACGCGCGCGATCGGGGTGGAGAACGTTCCTGGTCGCGGCGCGGTGATCCTCGCGCCGAACCACTTCTCGTTCATGGACCACTTCCTGATGGGCTGCTACATCCGCCGCAAGGTGCGGTTCATGGCGAAGTCGCAGCTGTTCAAACGGCCGATGCAGTTCGTCTACACCCATGGCGGCGTGTTCCCCGTGCGGCGCGGCGCGCGCGACGAGGAGGCGTTCATCACGGCGCGCGCGATCCTCGCGCGCGCCGGCGCGATCACGATGTACTGCGAGGGCGGCCGGTCGCGGACCGGCAAACTCTCGGAGAGCGCGAAGCCGGGGATCGGGCGGCTCGCGCTCGAAACCGGGGCGCCGATCGTGCCGATCGCGATCCATGGCTCCTCTCGCGTGCGCAACTGGAAGCGCCTCCAGTTTCCCAAGGTCACGGTGCAGTACGGCGAGGCGCTCCGCTGGGAGCAGATCGCCGAACCGACGCGCGAGCAGCAGCAGCTCGTCGCCGACCAGGTGCTGACCGAGATCCGCCGGCTCTACGCCGGGCTCGAGGAGCACGGGCGGAGGGGCGTGCTGCGGACCCTGCGCGAACAGCGGCGGGCGCGACGCGCCGCCGCGAAGGGCGCTGCGGTCGCCTGAGCCCCGCCGTCGCCGCGTCGTCGCGGTGACCTAGGGTTCGCCGGACACGACCGGGAAGGGCGCGATGCAGGGTCGGCTCGAGGTGGGCGCGGTGATCGGCAAGGTCTGGCGGATCTACGTCGAGGAGGCGTCGGTGCTGATGCCGGCCGCCGCGGTCGTGTTCGTCTTCACCGGGATCATCTCGACCCTGCTGATCCGCGCCGGCACGGGCCTGGAGCTGATCGCGGAGCTCGTCGGGATCGTCGCGACCTGGCTGTTCACGGGGATGGTCGTCGAGCTCGTCGCCGACGTCCAGGACGGGCGGCGCGACGCGACCTCCGGGCAGCTCCTGCGCGCCGTCCTGCCGGTGCTCGGGTCGCTGATCCTCGTCGCCGTCGTCGCCGGGATCCTGATCGTGATCGGCTTCGTCGCGCTGGTCGTCCCCGGGCTGATCCTGCTGACGATCTGGTCGGTCGCGGTTCCGGTCGTCGTGCTCGAGCGCCCGCCCGGTCTCGGTGCCCTGGGACGAAGCCGCGAGCTGGTGCGGGGCAACGGCTGGCAGGCGTTCGGCGTGATCATCGTTCTCCAATTCCTCGTGATCATCGTCGCGGTCGTGCTGGAGGCCGCGGCGAACTCGGCCGGCGCCGCCGTGGGGCTCGTCGTCACTGTCGTCGTCGCGGTGCTCACCGCCCCGCTCACGGCGCTCGCGCAGGCGGTCCTCTACTTCGACCTGCTCGCGGCGCGGGGCGAGCCACGACCGGCCGCGCGCGCGGGCGTCAGGCCCGGCCCGCCGCCGGACCCCTTCGGGGCCTGAGCGCAGGACCGCCCGCACGGCGGGTGGATAGGGTCCCGCGGCGATGAGCGCGCGCGCCGGCGAGCTGCTGAGAGAGGGGCTCCTGAACGGGTCGTCCGTCGCGGTCGCGGGCGGCGGCGGAGCGGTCGCGGACGCGGTGCGGGCGGCGGTGGAGTCGCTCGGCGGCGGCGTGGCCGGGCTGACGCTGGCGGCCGGAGACGGGCCCGCGGAGCAGCGAGAGGAGCAGGCTCAGGTGGCCGTGCGCGCCGCGCTCGGGGAGCTCGGAGCCCTCGACGCGCTGGTCGTCGATTGCTCGGGCCCGTTCCTCGCCGGCGGCCGCGACGCGCTGGGCGCCTGCCTGGCCGCGACGTGGGATGCGGTGCGGGCGGCGGCCGCCGAGGCGTTCCTGCCCACGGGGAGCGGCGGCCGGATCTTGTTGCTGGCGCCCGCCGACGGGATGCCGTTCGCGCCCGGCGCCGCGGCGGCGCTCGAGAACCTCGCCCGCACGCTGTCGATCGAGTGGGCCCGGCACGGGATCACGGTGGTCGCGGTGGCGCCCGGCGCCGCCGTCTCGCCCGAGCAGCTGGCGACGCTCTCGTGCTACCTGCTCTCGCCGGCCGGCGCGTACTTCTCGGGGTGCCTGATGGACCTGCGCGGGCCGGGCTCGGCGTAGCGCGGCGGCACCCGCCCTGCCGGGAGACAGCGGCGGAGGCTGCCGCCGGCAGAACGCCCCCTTCGGGGTGAGCGGCCGCCGCCTCCCCCGGCGTCAGCCGGGGGAGGACTCGGCCTCTCAGCCGGTCATGCCGCCGAACATGCCGCCCGTGATGTGGAGGGTCTGGCCGTGCACGTAGTTCGACCACGGCGAGCAGAGGAAGAAGACGCCGCCGGCGGCCTCCTCGGGGCTCGCGGGGCGTCCCAGCGGGATCAGCATCGATGCCATCGCGCGCATCTGCTCGGGGATCCCGAGCTGGACGGTCTCGCCGCCGATCTCCATCGCGTTCTCGTCGACCTTCGCCTGGGTCAGCCGGGTGTCGATGAACCCGAACGCGACGGCGTTGACGTTGACTTTGAACTGGCCCCACTCCTTGGCGATCGTTTTCGTGAGGCCGACGACGCCGGCCTTGCCGGAGGAGTAGTTCGCCTGGCCGGCGTTGCCGAAGGTGCCCGACGTCGAGGAGACGTTGACGATCTTGCGGAACACCTCCTTGCCTTCCTCGCGCTCCTTCTTGGCGGGCTCCCTGAGGTGCGGCGCGGCCGCGCGGATCACGCGGAACGGCACGATCGTGTGGATGTCCAGCATTTTCTGGAACTGGTCGTCGCTCATCTTGTGGACGGGCGCGTCGATCGTGTAGCCGGCGTTGTTGACGATGATGTCGATCTTCCCGAACGAGTCGATCGCCTTCTGCACGAGCTCGTCCGCGGTGCCGGGCTTGGTCAGGTCGCCTGCGTAGACGGCGGTCTCACCGCTGATCTCGCCGGCCGCCTGCTCGGCGACGTCGCCGTCGAGGTCGTTGATCAGGACCTGCGCGCCCTGCGAGACGAGCAGCTCGGCCGTGGCGCGGCCGATCCCTCGTGCCGACCCCGTGACGATCGCCGACTTGCCGTCGAGTACTCCCATAGCTTTCGCGTCTCCTTGTCCGTTGAGGTGCGGCGGAGGTTATCCAAGGGCAAGCCGCGGGCGGCCGCCCGCGGTCGGGGGTGTCGCCGCAGCAGCACGGGGCGGCCGTCGAGCGGATCGTGGACCGCGCCGACCGCGCAGGCCGGCGCACCGCTCAGCCGACGAGGACGCCGAAGTCCTGCGTGTAGATCCCGCCCGGCTGGCCGCCGGCGAGTTCGTTCACGTGCGGCGAGACGCCGATGCCGGTGTCGCGGTAGCGGCCGTCGAGGATGTTCGCGCGGTGGCCGGGCGAGGCCATCCAGGCGGCGACGACGGCGTTCGGGGTGCCGAGCCAGAGGCTGCCCCAGCCGATGTTCTCGCCGACTTCGAAGCCGACCGAGGAGCTGTAGATGTAGCCCGAGCGCCTGATCCGCATCAGCGGCGTTTCGCCGCTGCGGCCGATGTGGGCGAAGTAGTCGCCGAAGGCCATGCTCTCGGTGTGGCCCTGCGCCGCCGCCAGCAGGTGGATGTTCCAATGCAGCGCGCGCTCGCCGTGGTCGGCCCGTTCGCGGTTGACGAGGCACAGCGTGGCGGCGCGGACGATCGCGATGTCGGACGTGGTCGGCTCGACCGTGGCGTCGGGGCACACCCCGGCGTGTGCGGTGAAGAACAGCACGTGGGCGGCACCGCCGTGCTTGCGCAGGCGGGCGCCGTGCCTGGCGCAGTGCGAGGAGTGGTAGCTGCGGGTGCCGCTGCGGGCGCTGGCACGGCGCGCGGAGGCGCAACGGGCCTTACGGTGGACCTGGCCGGCCGAGGCGCCGGGCGCCGCGAGGGCGAGAAGCGCGATCAGGGCGGCCGTCGAGCAGGCGATGACGTGTCGAGCCATGGGGGCCTATCGGCCCGGCCGGCGCACCGCATGAGCGGTTTTGGATCGTTTTGGACGGGTGCAAAAACCTGCCCAAACGTGACGATTGCTGCGGGATATCGGTCACCGCGACGACCGCAACGCCCCCGCGGGCGGCGTTCTAGAGGCCGAGGATCTTCGAGAGGATCTCCCGCATGATCTCGTCGCTGCCGCCGCCGATCGGCCCGAGTCGCGCGTCCCGCGCCGCGCGCTCGACCCAGTACTCGCGCATGTAACCCGCGCCGCCGTGGATCTGCAGGCACTCGTCCATCAGCTCGTATGACGCCCGCTGGGTCAGCAGCTTCGCCATCGTCACCTCCTTCAGCGGATCCTCGCCGGCGACGAACCGGCGCAGCGCGTCGTAGGTGACGCACCGGCACGTGTACACGGAGGTCGCCATGTCGGCGAGCTTGTGGGCGATCGCCTGGTGGCCGGACAGAGAGCGCCCGAAGGCCCGTCGCTCGCGGGCGAACTCGGCGGTCCGATCCCAGGCCAGCCGCATCGCGCCGACGGCGCCGAGCGCCATCGCCAGGCGCTCCCACTGGAAGTTGGCCATGATCAGCTTGAAGCCGCCGTGCAGCTCCCCGAGCAGGTTCTCCTCGGGCACGAACACGTCCTGGTAGGCGATCGTCGCCGTGTCGGATGCATGCCAGCCGAGCTTGTGCAGCGGCGAGGAGACGACCCCCTCGCCGCGGTCGACGATCAGGAACGAGATCCCGCCATGACCGCCCTCGGCCGTCGTCTTGACGGCGGTGACGATGAACTGCGCTCGCACGCCGTTCGTGATGTAGGTCTTCTCCCCGTTGACGACGAAGCCGCCGTCGACCCGCTCCGCGCGCGTCGAGATCGCGGCGACGTCCGAGCCGGCCCCCGGCTCGGTGATGCCCAGCGCGCCGATCCGCTCGCCGGCGATCGCGGGCACCAGGTAGCGCTGCTTCTGATCGTCGGTCCCGAACTTCCAGATCGGGGGCGTCGCGATGTTGATGTGCGCGCCGATCCCCGCCGCGGTGCCGCCCGAGCCGGTCCGGGCCATCTCCTCGCAGAGCACCGCCTCGTGCAGGTAGTCGCCGCCCTGGCCGCCGAGCTCCAGGGGGTACTTGAGCCCGAGCAGCCCCTGCGCCGCCATCTTCGGGAAGACCTCGTCTGGGAACCACCGCTCGTCCTCCCACTGCGCGGCGAACGGGGCCAGCTCACGGTCGATGAAGCCGCGCACCGACTCGCGCAGCTCTTCGTGCTCGGGTGTGAACGGAGGGTCGGGGCTCATCGGCGGATCATCCCGTCTGTGCTCGCCGTTCGTCGACCCGGCGCGCGCCGAGCGTCTGCGGTCCCCTCAAAACAGGTTCAATGGAGGCATGTCCGGCATCGAGATCGAAACCGCGCCCCGCTGGCGCTCCGGGCTCGCGGGCCTCGTCGACGCCGCGCTCGGCGCCGGCGTGGTGTGGCTCGCGAGGGACCGCCTTCGCACCCGCCCTGCGCGAACCGCGCTGTCGCTGCTCGCCCCCGGCAGCGCGCTCGTGCGCGAGCAGCTCGCGAGCCCCGGCCAGCGCCTGCTCGGCACCCGCACGGTCGACCGGCGCACCGGGCGGCGGGTCGAGCTGTGGCGGACGCTCGCGCTGCTCGGCGCGACCGCGGGCGCAGAGCTGCTGCAGCGCAGCCTCCAGCCTGGGGATGACCCGGTGGGCGACGAATGGAACCGGTCGTTCGCCGCGGAGATGAAGGCGATCGACGAGCGTTACCGCTCCGACCCGGCGCGGCGCGACGCGGAGTTCAGGCGCGCGGCGCTCGAGCACGGGCCGGCGTCGGTAGTCCCCACGATCGCTCGGGTCGCCGCGGTCGGGATCGCGATCAGCTCCGCGCGCCGGCGCCTGCGACGCCGGCTCGCGCCGACCGTCGAGGTCCGCGCCTAGGTGGGTCCCGCCGAGCTCCGGGCCGCCTACGACGAGCAGGTGCGCCGCTGCGTCCGCTCGACCTCGCCTGCGATCGAGCGCGACGAGCACGTCGTGCGCGAGGTGCGCGACGACTGGTCCGGGGTGATCTGGAGCGACTTGGAGGGGACCGACGCGGACGCGGCGATCGCGGCGCAGGTCGAGCGCTTCGCCTCGCGCCGCGGGCGCTGGGAGTGGAAGCTCTACTCCTACGACCGTCCCGCCGACCTGCCCTCCCGGCTTCGCGCCGCCGGGCTTCGACCCGAGCCGGAGGAGGCGGTGCTCGTCGCAGCGATCGACGAGCTCGATCGCGACGTCCCGCTGCCGCCCGGCTTCGAGCTCATCGCGGTCGAGGACGAGCAGTCGGCGCGCGCGCTGGTCGCGCTGCAGGACGCGGTGTTCGGCAGCCCGCACCCCGGCTTGAGCGAGGCGCTGGCGGCGGCGCTCGCCGAGCGTCCCCCGTCCGCCGCCGCGCTGATGGTCCGTGTGCGATGGGACGCCGGTGGCGGGCGGCCGACTCGAGCTGACGCCGGACAGTGAGTTCGCGGGGCTGTGGGGCGGGTGCACGGATCCCGGCTGGCGCCGGCGCGGCCTGTTCCGCGCGCTCGTCGCGCGGCGCGCGGCGCTGGCGGCGGCCCGCGGGTACCGGTGGCTGCACGTCGACGCCTCCAACGAGAGCCGCCCGATCCTGCTGCGCCTCGGCTTCACCGAGATCGCCAAGACGACGCCCTACGTGATCCCGCCGGCCGGGTAGCCGGCGAGCCGGGTCGGTTGCCGCGGCGCAGCCGCAGCAACCGTCCTCGAGCCTCACAGACCGTAGGAGCGCCCGATCACGTCGAGCATGATCTCGTCGGTGCCCGCGCCGATCCGGTTCAGGCGCATGTCCCGCCAGATCCGCTCGACCCCGTACTCGACCATGTAGCCGGCGCCGCCGTGGATCTGGATGCACTCGTCGGCGACCTCGACCGCGATCCGCGCCGCCTGGAGCTTCGCCATCGAGATCTCCCGCACGGGATACTCGCCGTTGTTGAAGCGCCAGGCCGTGACGTAGACCATCTGCCGCGCCGACTCGATCTTCGTCGCCATCTCGGCGAACTTGTGGCGGATCACCTGGAACTTCCCGATCTCGCGGCCGAACGCTTTGCGCTCCGAGCGCGTACTGCAGCGTTTTCTCGAAGCACCGCTGAGCGCCGGCGACGCAACCCGCCGCTCCGATCAGGCGCTCTCCCTGGAGCTCCCACATGATGTGGTAGAAGCCCTTGCCGACCTGGCCCAGCACCGCCGAGTCGGGCACCCGCACGTCCTGGAACGCGAGCAGCGCCGTGTCCGAGGCGTGCATGCCGAGCTTCTGCAGGCGCTTCTCCCGAATCACGCCGGCGCTGTCCATCGGCACCAGGAACAGCGTGAAGCCGTCGTAGCCGGCGTCCGGGTCGGTCTTCGTGACGAGCACGATCACGTCGGCTCGGTGGCCGTTGGTGATGTAGGTCTTCGAGCCGTTGATGACCCATTCGTCGCCGTCGCGGACCGCGCGCGTCTTGATCCCGGAGACGTCGGAGCCGGCGTCGGGCTCGGTGATGCCGAGGCACAGGATCTTCTCGCCCTTGATCGCGGGTTCCGCCCACTCGCGCTTCTGCTCCTCGGTCCCGAACTTGAGGATCGGCGGCATCGCCATGTCGGTCTGCACGGCGAGGCCCATCGCCAGCCCGCCGGAGTTGCCGTAGCCGATCGCCTCGGCCAGCACCAGCGCGCTGTAGTAGTCGCCGCCCTGCCCGCCGTACTCGACCGGCTTGTCGAGGCCGAGGAAGCCGAGCTCGCCCATGCGCCGGAAGACCGAGTCGGGGAACGTCGTCTCCTCCCATTCCTCGGCGTGGGGGGCGAGCTCCTTTTCGGCGTACCTGCGGATCGACTCCCGCAGCTGTTCGTGCTCGTCGGTGAAGATGAAGTGCTTGCGCTGCGATGCGAAGTCGGGCTTGATGACGCTCTCGGCGGTGGCGGCCATGGGGCGTGTCTCCTCGGGTCGGGTCGGCGGATCGCTCGGGGGCGGACGCTAACGGAGCGTCCTCCGAAAGTAAACAGTAGAGCTATTCACTTTCGGGTTGGCGGCGAGCGGTCTAGTATGCGCGCGTGCCCACCGACAAGGTCCTCTACGAGCTCGACGAGCGGGGCGTGGCGAGCATCACGCTGCACGACCCCGAGACGCGCAACGCGCTCTCCGCCGAGCTGCTCGGCGGCCTGATCGAGTCGTTCGAGCGGGCGCGCGACGAAGACGGCGCTCGCGCGGTCGTGCTGCGCTCCTCGCACGAGCGCACCTTCTCCTCGGGCGCCAACCTGTCGGGCTTCGCCGCGGAGACAGCGCTCGTCCACAAGCACTTCGCCGGCGAGCGGTTCGTGTCGCTGTTCAAGCTGATCGGCGAGCTCGGCAAGCCGACCGTCGTCGCGGCCCGCGGGCACGTGCTCGCGGGCGCGCTCGGGATCGCGCTCGCCTGCGATCTGATCGTCGCCTCCGAGCAGGCGTCGTTCGGCACGCCCGAGATCAACATCGGCGCCTTCCCGTTCATGATCATGGCGCTGATCTACCGCAACGTCCCGCGCAAGAAGGCGAACGAGCTGCTGCTGCTCGGCGAGCGCTGGAGCGCGCAGCAGGCGCTCGAGGCGGGGATCGTCAACCGCGTCGTGCCCGACGCCGAGCTCGACGAGACGGTCGCCGACTGGGCCGGGAAGCTCGCCGCGAAGTCGCCGGTGATCATGCGGCTCGGCAAGGAAGCGATGCGCCGCCAGCTCGACATGCCGCTCGACGACGCGCTCGACTACCTGCGGGCTCAGCTGTCGCTGGCGCAGTCGACGGAGGACATCGTCGAGGGGGTGTCGGCGTTCTTCGAGAAGCGCGAGCCGGAGTGGAAAGGGCGCTGAGGGGGCGGCGCGGCAGAAGTAAGCAGTAGCGCTTCGCACTTCCCGCACCGCGCCCGGCAGGTTAGGATCAGCTCGATGGCCGCCTCCTCGACGCCGACGAGCCTCCTGCGCCCGCTCGTGGAGGACCTCCACGCCCGGCGCGAGCAGAACCGCCTGGGCGGCGGCGAGGAGCGGATCGCCCGCCAGCACGCCCAGGAGAAGCTCACCGCCCGCGAGCGGCTCGCGCTGCTGATCGACGAGGGCACGTTCGTCGAGATGGGCCTCCACGCGCGTCCCCACTTCTCCCAGCGCGCGATGGAGGGCAGGGACGCCCCCGCCGACGGGGTGATCACCGGCTACGGCAAGATCGACGGCCGCCTGGTCGCCGTCTGCGCGTACGACTTCACGGTGATGGCCGGCTCGATGGGGATGACCGGGCGAGCTGAAGGTGACGCGGCTGCGGGAGCTGGCGCTGACCAAGCGGATCCCGTTCATCTGGCTGCTCGACTCGGCCGGAGCGCGCATCCAGGAGGCGGTCGGCTCGCTGTTCGCCGGCTCCGGGCACCTGTTCCGCGAGGAGGTCGTGATGAGCGGGGTGATCCCGCAGGTCGCCGCGCTGATGGGGCCGTGCGCCGCCGGCACCGCCTACATCCCCGGCCTCGCCGACTTCGTGCCGATGGTCAAGGGCCGCGGCTCGATGGCGCTCGCCGGGCCGCATCTCGTGCGCGCCGCGGTCGGCGAGGACGTCACCCAGGAGGAGCTCGGCGGCTCGCGCGTGCACTGCCGGAAGTCCGGTGTCGGCGACATGGAGGTCGCCTCGGACGAGGAGTGCATCGAGCGGATCAAGCAGTACCTGTCGTTCATGCCGCAGAACTGCGAGGCGCCGCTGCCCGTGCGCGCGGTGTCCGACCCGGTCGAGCGCGGCGACGAGGAGCTGCTCGACGTGCTGCCGGAGTCCAACCGCAAGCCCTACGACATGTACGAGGTGATCCGCCGGATCGTCGACGACGGCGAGTACTTCGACATGAAGGGCCAGTGGGCGAAGACGATCATCACCTGCTTCGCCCGCTTCGGCGGACGGCCCGCCGGGATCGTCGCGAACCAGCCGAAGCATCTCGGCGGGATCCTCGACAACGACTCCGCCGACAAGGCCGCGCGCTTCGTCAACCTCTGCAACGCGTTCTCGATCCCGCTCGTGTTCCTGATGGACGTGCCGGGGTTCATGGTCGGCACCAAGGTCGAGGCAGGCGGGCATCATCCGGCACGGCGCGAAGATGCTCTACGCGGTCGCCAACGCGACCGTTCCGAAGATCACGGTGATCACGCGCAAGGCGTACGGCGCCGGCTACTACGTGATGAACGGCCGCGCCTACGAGCCGGACCTGATCGTCGCCTGGCCGAGCGCCGAGATCTCGGTGATGGGCGCCGAGGGCGCGGTCGAGATCGTGATGCGCAAACAGGTCGAGGAAGCCGACGACCCGGCCGCCAAGAAGGCCGAGCTGATCGAGGCCTACCGCAAGATCATCGACGTCTACATCGCCGCCGGCAACGACATGATCGACGACGTGATCGACCCGCGCGAGACGCGCGCGACGATCTGCCACGCGCTGGAGATGGCGGCGGGCAAGCGGATCGAGCGGCCGTGGAAGCGCCAGGGCGTGGTGCCGGTATGACCTCCGTCTACGACCGCGTGCGCAACCCCGCCGCGGGCGCCGCCGCGCGGGACGGCGCCGAGGCGAGCGGGTTCGGCGCGCTGCGCGGGCACAAGTACGCGCTGCTCGTGACCTACCGCCGCTCGGGCGAGCCGATGCCGACCCCGGTCTGGTTCGGGATGGACGGCGCTGAGCGCCTCTACGTTCGCACCGGCGCCGACGCCGCGAAGGTCAAGCGCGTGCGAGCCGACCCGCGCGTGCTGATCGGTCCCTCCGACGCGCGCGGCAAGCCGCTCGGGCCGCTCGCGCCGGGCAGCGGGCGCGTCGTCGGCGAGCACGAGCGCGATCACGCCGAGTCGGTGCTGCGCTCCAGCTACGGAATCGGCCGGCGGATCTACGAGCGCGTGGTCGGAGACCGCTCGCCCAGCACCTACCTGGAGGTGACCCCCGCATGAGCCTCGACGACCCCGTCGTCATCACCTGCTCGATCTCCGGCGCGATCGCGAACCGCGAGCAGTGCCCGGCGATCCCCTACACGCCCGAGGAGTACGCCGCGGAGGCGCGGCGGATCGTCGACGAGGGCGGCGTCCACATCCACATCCACGCGCGCAAACCCGACGGCACGCCGAGCTACGAGGTCGAGGACTTCCAGGCGATCACGGATGCGATCCGCGCCGAGGTCGGCGACGCGGCGATCATCAACTACTCGACGGGCACGATCGGCGTCCCGGTCGCGAAGCGGATCGAGTACCTGCGCGCCTGCCGCCCCGAGGTCGCCGCGCTGAACATGGGCTCGATGAACTACGCGAAGTACTCGCGCTCGCGCAAGCAGTTCGTCTTCAACATGGTCTTCGCCAACCCGTTCGACGAGATCATCGAGCTGCTCGAGGCGATGAACGAGCTCGGCATCAAACCGGAGCACGAGTGCTTCGACATCGGCCACGTCGGCTCGCTCGAGCCGCTGATCGACATGGGGGTGCTGAGGACGCCGCTTCACGTCGACTGCGTGATGGGCGTCGTCGGCGGCATCCCGCCGACGGCGCGCAACCTCGCGGCGATGGTCGACAACATTCCGGGCGGATCGCACTGGGGCGTGATCGGCATCTCGCGCGACCAATGGATGCTGGTGGCGGCCGCGCTGACGCTGGGTGGCTCGATCCGCGTCGGGCTCGAGGACAACCTCTACCTGCCGGATGGGCGGATGGCGAGCTCCAACGGCGAGCTGATCGCGAAGGCGCGGCAGATGACCGAGGAGATCGGCCGTCGTCCCGCGACCGTCGAGGAGGCGCGCGCGATGCTCGGCGTGCCGGCCCGGCCGGCGGTCGGGAGCGCCGCATGAGCCTGCCGCTCGAAGGGGTCCGCGTGCTCGACCTCTCCCGCCTGCTGCCGGGCGGGTTCTGCTCGCTGCTGCTCGCCGATTTCGGCGCAGACGTGCTGAAGGTCGAGGACACGGGCATGGGCGACTACATCCGCTGGTCGCCCCCCTTCTACGAGGGCGCGCACGACTCGGCCCGCTCGGCGCTGTTCCTGGCGCTGAACCGCAACAAGCGCTCGATCCGGCTCGACCTCAAGAACGAGCGGGGCCGCGACGCGCTGCTGCGGCTGGTGGCCGACTACGACGTCGTGCTCGAGTCGTTCCGCCCCGGCGTGCTCGACCGTCTCGGCGTCGGCTACGAGCGGATGCGCGAGGCCAACCCGGGCATCGTCTACTGCGCGATCTCCGGCTACGGCCAGGACGGCCCGAAACGCGACGCATCCGGGCACGACATGAACTACCTGGGGCTGGTCGGCCTGCTGGGCCTGACCGGCGCTGCGGCGGGTGAGGGCTGTGAAGGGGCGGGCGGGGGAGGGGAACCGATTCAGTCGGCCGGCCAGATCGCCGACCTCGGCGGCGGCGCGCTGATGGCCGCGTTCGGGATCATGGCCGCGCTGCGCGAGCGCGACGGCTCGCCGGGGCGTCCGGCCGCGAACGGCCTGCCCGCGCGCGAGCCGGTCCCGGGTTCCGGGGCCGGGCAGATGGTGGACGTCTCGATGGCCGACGGCGCGCTCTCGTGGCTGGCGATGGTCGCCGGCTCCTACTTCGCCGACGGCGTGGTGCCGCATCGCGGCGAGCTGCCCCTGGCCGGCGCGCTGGTCTGCTACCGCCCCTACGAGTGCGCCGACGGATGGGTCTCGCTCGGCGCGCTCGAGCCGAAGTTCTGGCAGGCGTGGTGCCGCGGCGTCGGCCGCGAGGACCTGATCGAGGTGCAGTTCGAGCGGCCCGGGTCGGACGCGCACGCGCAGGTCTGCGAGATCTTCCGCGGCCGCACCCGGGAGCAGTGGGAGGCGTTCGCCCGCGAGCACGACTGCTGTCTGGAGCCGGTGCTCGAGCTCGACGAGGCGCTCTCCTCGGAGCTCGTCGCGGCGCGCGAGATGGTCGTCGAGCTGCACCAGCCCGGCGCCGAGCGGCCGGTGCGCCAGCTCGGCATCCCGGTCAAGCTCGCCCGCACCCCCGGCGAGCACGACCGCCTGCCGGGGCCGGCGCTCGGCGAGCACACCGAGGAGGCGCTCGCCGCGGCGGGCTACGACGAGCGGGAGATCGCCGAGCTGCTCGACTCGGGGGCGGCGGCGGGCCCGGCCGAGAGCGCCCACGGGACCACGCTGAGGGCCTAGGTGGTCGCGGCGCCGAGCAGCCGCACGGCCGAGGCCGCCGCCGGGCCGAACGGCCGCACGCTGCTGAAGATGAGCGAGCTCGCGCAGCGCTCGGGGGTGAGCCCCGGCACGATCCGCTACTACCTGCGCGAGGGGCTGCTCGGGGAGGGCGAGGACATCGTCCGCACGAGCCGCAACATGGCGTACTACCCGCCCGACTACGTCGAGCGGATCGCGCTGATCAAGCGGCTGCAGGAGGAGCGGTTCATGCCGCTGCGGGTGATCCGCAGCGCGATGCGCGAGGACCCCGACAGGGTCCGCGCGATGATCGAGCTCGAGGACCGGATCCTCGAGCGCGCGATCGCCGGCGCCGAGGACGGCGGCCGTATCTCGCGGCGCCTGGCGAGCGAGCGCTACGGCGTGCCGCGCAACGTGCTCGACCGGCTCGCCGAGATCGGGGTGCTGACGCCGAACCAGCGCGGCTACGACCGCGACGACGAGAAGATCGTCGCGGCGATCGGCGCGTTCCGGGCCGGGGGCTACGAGGAGGCGCTGGGTTTCACCGTCTACGACACGCTGCGCTACCGGCACGCGCTCGAGCCGCTCGTGCAGGAGGAGGTGCGGGCGCTGCTGGAGCGGCTCGCGGGGGAGGTCGAGGTGGAGCGCGCGATCGAGATCATCGAGGCGGGCTCCGAACCGCTGCGAGAGCTGATCGGGGCGATGCACTCGAAGCTGCTGCTGGCGGAGCTGAGGCGGCAGCGCGGGTGAGAGACGTGGGGGGCGTCCAGCGCCGGGTACGTGGCACGATCCAGCGCGGTGGGCGTCACGATCCTCATCGACGACGTGCCGGACGATGTGTACTCGACGCTGCGCTCGCGCGCGGAGGAGGCGGGGGTTTCTCTCGAGAGCTACGTCCGCGACCTGCTGGTGCGCGCCGCCTCCCGCCCCGAGCCGCGGAGCCGCTCGACGGATCGGTGAGAACGCCGGACGGGACGGTCAGCTCGACCGGCCTACCAGCGCGCCCGGTGCCACTCCATCACCCCGCGCCCCTCGCCCAGCTCGAGACCACCCGGCAGCGTCCCCGAGAACGTTCCGAACGGCGCGCGGTAGTCGGAGCTGAACAGCAGCAGGTTGTCGCGCCGCGCCCGTTCCGCCTCGCGCGTGGAAGGTCAGCTCCGAGCCGTCCGCGGCGCGGATCGAGCCGACAGGTCGGCGGCGAACTCGACCGGCCCCACCTCGTGCGGCTCGACCGGCCACCCACACCGCGCGCTCGCTGCCCGTGCGGCGTGTCGTTGATCCCGGTGACGAGGTTCCACGCGAGCGGCGTCGCCGTCGACGCCGACGCCGACGCCCCGCGCTCCAGCGCCACTCGGTCACGCGCGCGTGGTAGCCGGCGGAGTCGTCGATCACCGCGCAGCGCCTCGATCTCGACCGGCGCGCCGCCGTCGATCCGCAGCGTGCCCCGCGCCGCGACGCCGGCCTGCTTGCGCGTCCACGAGTCCGAGCGGCCGTTGGGGCAGCGCGCCTCGAACCCCGGCTGCTCGGTCAGCTCGAGCAGCAGCTCGACGCCGCGGTCGCGGATCGCGAACGTCCCGGGACGGGCGCCGTCGGGGCTTCCTTCGCGCAGCTCGACCTCGCCGCCGCGCGGGATCAGGCGCGTGCGCTCGCGCAGCGTGCCGCGCGCCGCGGCAGCGTGCAGCGCCCAGAAGCTCTGCCGGCCCGGGCCGATCCGCACGCAGCGCCGCGCAGGCGGACAGCTGCTCGCCGAAGACGCCGACCCAGCGCCACTGCTTCAGCGGCCTGCCGCGGTGAACGAGCCCGCGCCCTTCGCGGAAGCGCTCGGCCGTGAGAAGGCCGGGGCGATCCTGCGGCAGTATGCTTGCGCTCATTGACTGACCAGTCAATCTATTTCCGGCCTGGATGTGCCGACGCGCCCGGGGGGCCGGGCGAGAGAAGGTCAGATGAGGGTCGCAGCTGTACAGCTCAACTCCAACGCCGACGTGACGGCGAACCTCGCGAAGGCCGACCGGCTGACGCGAGACGCGGCCGCGCAGGGCGCGGAGCTGATCGTACTCCCCGAGAAGTGGACGGCGATGGGCTCCGAGCAGGACCTGCGCGCCTCCGCGCAGCCGCTCGACGGCGAGGCGATCGGCTGGGCGCGCGAGACGGCCCGCGAGCTCGGCGTGGAGATCGTCGCCGGCTCGATCGTCGAGCGCGTGCGAGGGCCGCGAGAAGCTCGCCAACACCTCGGTGCACGTCGGCCGCGACGGCGAGATCCGGGCCGTCTACCGCAAGATCCACATGTTCGACGTCGAGGTCGAGGGCCGCGTCTACCGCGAGTCCGAGCTCGAGGACCCGGGCGAGGAGATCGTGCTGTCGAGCACGGAGGACGGGGTCGAGCTGGGCCTGACCGTCTGCTACGACCTGCGCTTCCCGGAGCTCTACCGGATCCTCGCGGTGCGCGGCGCGCGGATCGTGACGGTGCCGGCGGCGTTCACGCTGCCGACGACGCGCGATCACTGGGAGACGCTGCTGCGCGCCCGCGCGATCGAGAACCAGGCGTTCGTGATCGCCGCCAACCAGTTCGGCGAGCATCCCGCGGGCCAGCACTCCGGCGGGCGCTCGATGATCGTCGACCCGTGGGGGCTCGTGCTCGCGCAGGCCGCCGACGGCGAGCGTGCGATCGTCGCCGACCTCGACCTCGAGCGCCAGCTCGAGATCAGGCGCACGCCTGCCGTCGCTCGCGAACCGGCGCCCGGAGTCCTACGCCTGGCCGCAGGAGGCGCGCGCATGAGCGGCGGCGGGCGCGCGGCGACGCCGCGCGCGAAGAAGGCGGCGGCCGACAAGCGCCGGGTGATCCTCGACGCCGCCGTGCGGGTCTTCGCCCGCCAGGGCTTCCACGCCTGCCGCGTGTCCGACATCGCCGACGAGGCGGGTGTCGCCTACGGCCTCGTCTACCACTACTTCGGCTCCAAGGACGAGGTGCTCGACACGCTGTTCCTCGAGCGCTGGAACGTGATGCTCGAGCTGATCCGCCGGGTCGACACCGAGGAGATCCCGGTGCGGGAGAAGCTCGAAGCGATCGCCTCGTTCATCGTCGACTCCTACCAGCACGACCCCGAGCTGATGAAGGTGATCATCGTCGAGGTCACGCGCGCGGCGAACTCGTTCGGGAACACCCACATCGGCACGATCCGCGAGGCCTACGAGCTGATCGGCGGGATGATCGCCGAGGCTCAGCAGGCCGGCGACTTCAAGCCGGAGATCGACTCGCGGTTCGCGGCGATGGCGTTCTACGGGGCGATCGAGCAGCTCCTGACCGGCTGGATCTTCGAGCTGCTGCCGCAGGGCCCCGAGGACTTCCAGCGCGCGAAGTGGCTGGTCGTCGAGACGATCTGCGGCGGGCTCGAGAGCGGCCCCGGCCGCGGCCTGAGTGCGGCCCGCCGTTTTCGCCTGCGACGGGCGCGGGCAATAGACTCCCGCGCGATGGAGAACGAGATGGTCAAGAGACTCGTGTGGTCAGGGCTGCTCGCAGGCTTCGGCGCGCTCGCCAGCATCGCGGCGAATCGTGCCGCCGGGCTCGCGTGGCGAGCGCTCTTCCACGAGGAACCGCCGGAGTGAGCGCGTCCGGCAGCGGCGACTCGCCGCAGAACATCGCCGCGGCGATCGCCGACGTGTCAGAGCGCGCGACGGTGCTCGTGCGCGAGGAGATCGAGCTCGCCAAGGCAGAGGTCACCGAGAAGGTCACGAAGCTCGCGAAGGGCGCGGTCGTCGGCGTCGCCGCCGGGGTGTTCTTCCTGTTCGCGCTGATCTTCGTGCTGATCGGCTGCGCCTGGATCCTCTACTTCTACCTGCCGGTCCCCGACTTCGCGTACTTCTGGGGCTTCTTCGCGATGGCGGTGATCCTCGTGGTGCTCGGTGTGATCGCGGGGCTGATCGCGGCGAAAGTCGTCAAACGCAGCGCGCCGCCGGTGCCGACGATGGCGATCGCCGAGGCGCAGAAGATCAAGCAGTCGGTCGCGGCCCCGCCGTCTCCCGCCGCGCCCGCTGAGCCGGGGAGCGCCGGCTGATGGCGGCGCAGCGCACACCGGATGAGATCCGCAACTCGATCGAGGCGAACCGGCAGGAGCTGGCGGTCTCGGTCCAGAAGCTTCGCGGCGAGGTCACGCGCGTCACCGACTGGCGCGCGCACGTCGAGCGCCACCGGCCCGAAATCGTCGCCGGGGCTGCCGTGATCGGGCTGCTCGTCGGCGTGCGGCTGCTGCGCCGCCGCGGGCGCAGCTGACGGGCCGATGAACTAGAAGTCCGATTGCGGACAAGCACCTTCGCCGAGTCGCGGCGGTGCCGGGTCACGACCGGCGCGCCGGTGTCGATGTCATCGCCATCGCCACACGTGCCCAACCCATCGAACGGCGTCGAGCACGGACCCGCCGTGCGGCGCGCGCCTGCAGGTCGTCTTCGCGACGCTGCTGGTGGCAGGTCTCGCCCGTCGCTGCCGTCTGGTGGCTGCGCGCCTCCGCAACGGTCACCGCGGTCCCGCTCGCCCTGCTCATCGGGATGGGCCTGTCGCTGCTGATCAGCTGGGCGGGTCAGCGCATCTGGGAGAAACAGCCGGGTTCGGAAGACCTCCTGTTCAACGAGCTGATGGTGTGGGGCTACCTGCGGCGCCTTCACAAGCAGCGCCGCCTCGCGAACATCGCAGAGCTGGTGCGCGACGAACCGGCCGAAGGTACGGCGCCAGCAGCGCCTGCTCGAGAAGCTCGTCGCCGACATGGAGACACGCGACCCCTACCTGCACGGGCACTCGCGCCGCGTCGCCCGTTACGCGTGGATGATCGCCCAGCAGATGAAGCTGCCGCACGGCGAGGTCGCGAAGATCCGCACCGCCGCGGCGCTCCACGACGTCGGCAAGAGCAAGACGCCCAAGGCGATCCTGCACAAGCCGGGGCGTCTGACCGACGAGGAGTACGGGGTCATCAAGCTCCACCCCGGCGAGGGCGCCGAGATGGTGGCGGTCCTCGGTGATCCCGAGCTCGAGGCGATGGTCCGCCACCATCACGAGCGCCTCGACGGCAGCGGCTACCCCGACGGCCTCGCCGGCGAGGCGATCCCGCTCGGCGCACGGATCATCTCGGTCGCCGACACGTTCGACGCGATCACCTCGGCGCGTCCCTACCGGGCGGCGAGCCCGCACAAGCGCGCGATCGACATCCTGCGCGACGACGCTGGCAGCCGCCTCGACCCGGCCGCGGTCAAGGCCTTCTGCGACGACTATTCAGGCCGGCGGCCGCTGGCGCTGTGGGCGATCGTCTGCGGGCTGCCGGATCGGCTCCTCGACCTGGCTCTCGACGAGCGCCGGCGCCGTCGCATCGGCCGCCAAGGTGGTCGCCGTCGCGGGGCTGGTCGGCACCACCGCAGCGGCATCGTCGCTCGGCATCGCCGCCGGGTACGGCGACGGCGGCACACCATCGGGCTCCGGCGGCGCCCGCGGGTTCCAGCGCTTCCGCCGCGGCCTCACATGCAACTGCCGTCCCGGGGAGCACGGCGGCGCGCCACGTCGCCGCGCGGCGCCACGCGGTCGGTCACGCGCGCAGGAAGGCGGTCCGGGTGTCGCCCGCCAAGCCCGGCACGTCCGCCGCGGCGGTCGCGCCAACCACCGGCGCATCGACGAGTTCGGGGTCGCACGAAGCCACGTCGACGAACACCGGCAGTCACGGCAACCACGGATCGAGCGCTCCCGTGAGCGAAGCCGGAGGCGGCGGTCAGGAAGCGAAGGCGACGAAGGAAGAAGCGAAGATGACGGCCGGGGAAGAAGCGAAGGAAGCAGCGAAGGTCTCGAAAGAAGAAGCGAAGACGGTAGCCAAGGAAGAAGCGAAGACGACGAAGTCCGAAGAACACGCATCGGGCACCGAAGCGGCTCCGGTCAAGAAGGAAGAAGGGGCCTCGGCGCCCGTGGCGGGCGGCTCCGCCGAATCATCCTGTGAACACGGGAAAAGCTGCGAAGCGCCGGGTCACAACAAGAGCTAGCCCGCCGTTCCCCGATTTCGCGTGCTTCTGGGGGGCTCTTCGCGATAGCGGTGATCCTCGTTCTGCTCGGTGTGATCGCGGCCAAAGTCGTCAAACGTCTCCGGTGGATGCCGTGATCGGGCTGCCCGCGTCTGCGCGCGGTTGCTGCGCCGCCGCGGCCGCAGCTGACGGGCAGATGAACTAGAAGTCCGATTGCGGACAAGCACCTTCGCTGAGTCGTGGCGGTGTCAAGTCACAGCCGGCGCGCAGGTGTCGATGTCATCACCATCGCCACACGTGCCCAACCCATCGAACGAGGCCAGCACGGACCCGCCGTGCGGCGCGCCCTGCAGGTCGTCTCCGCGACACTGCTGGTGGCCGGCGTGCCCGTCGCCGCCGTCTGGTGGCTGCGCGCCTCCGCAACGGTCACCGCGGTCCCCCTCGCCCTGCTCATCGGGATGGGCCTGTCGCTGCTGATCAGCTGGGCGGGTCAGCACATCTGGGAGAAACAGCCGGGTTCGGAAGACCTTCTGTTCAACGAGCTGATGGTGTGGGGCTACCTGCGCCGGCAGCGCCGGCAGCGCCGTCTTGCGAGCGTCGCGGAGCTCGTTCGCGACGAGCCGGCCAAGACGCGACGCCAGCAGCGCCTGCTCGAGGAGCTCGTCGCCCGCATGGAGACACGTGACCCTTACCTGCACGGGCACTCGCGGCGAGTGGCCCGTTACGCGTGGATGATCGCGCAGCAGATGAAGCTGTCACACGACGAGGTCGCGAAGATCCGCACGGCCGCCGCGCTCCACGACGTCGGCAAGAGCAAGACCCCCAAGACGATCCTGCACAAGCCGGGACGTTTGACCGACGAGGAGTACCGGGTCATCAAGCTCCACCCCGGCGAGGGCGCCGAGATGGTCGCGGTCCTCGGCGACCCCCAGCTCGAGGAGATGATTCGTCACCACCACGAGCGCCTCGACGGCAGCGGTTACCCCGACGGGCTCGCCGGCAGGGCGATCCCGCTCGGGGCGCGGATCATCTCCGTGGCCGACACGTTCGACGCGATCACCTCCGCGCGTCCCTACCGGCCGGCGAGCCCGCAGAAGCGCGCGATCGACATCCTGCGCGGCGACGCGGGCAGCCGCCTCGACCCGGTCGTGGTCAGGGCGTTCTGCGACGGCTACTCGGGCCGCCGGCCACTGGCGCGTCTGGTCGATCGTCTGCGGGCTGCCCGACCGGTTGCTGAGCTGGCTGTCCGGCAGTGCCGGCGCCGTCGCCTCCGCCGCAAAAGTCGTCGCCGTCGCGGCCGTCGTCGGGGCGTCGGCCGCAACGAGCTCGGCGCTCGGCGTGAGCGCTCACCGCGCTGCAGAGGCGGGCACCGCGCGCCAAGGGCGCCGTGGTCGCGGCGCTCCGTGGAGGTGGCGCCGCTAACGCCGAGTCGGCCGCGGTCCCCGGCGAACCGTGCGGCTGGCGCGGCCCTCGGCTCGACGGCGTCCGCGTCACGGCCGGAAGCGCGCGCGCCATCAGCGAAGACCGCGGCTCGAGCGGCGGTTCGAGGGGTGCCGGGCGCGGCCTCGAGCCACGACGGCCGCGGCCCACGGCCGCAGCGCCTGTCGGCGAACCCCGCCGCAGACTCCCCGGCGAAGCCGCAGCCACCCCTGCCCGGCTCGGAACCATCGAGTCTCGCGACGCCGGAACGCCCGGGCACCGTCAAGGCCGGGCCGCCTGCTCCCCCCGCACCCCCGGCGAGACCCGGACCGCCGGCGAGACCGACGCCGGCGAAACCCATAGATCCCGCGGAACACCCGGCTCCGCCAACGCCCGCATCTCCGCCGAAGCCGACAGCTCCGCCGGCACCCGCACCGCCGCCCAAGCCGGTGACGCCCGCGAAGCCCGGAGCCCCGACGACTCCCCAACCTCCCGCGAATCCGCCCCCGCCCGCAAAGCCGACGCCCGCAGTCCGCCCGCGCCGCGCGTCCGGCCCGGGCGAATCGCCCTGCGCCCACGGCAAGAGCTGCGAAGCACCCGGCCACAACAAGAGCTAGCAGGACGCGGAGCAGCGCGGGGCGCGCTCAGCCCAGCAGCGAGCGCGGGATCCCGCCGATCCCGAGCAGCCCCGGCCCGGTGTAGGTGCCGATCACCGGGCCCACCTCCGACGTGAAGATCGGTTCGGAGCCGAAGATCTCGCGGCCGCGTTCGACGAGACGCTCGGCCTGATCGGGCGCCTGGATGTGCTGCACGACCCAGCCGTCCGAGCCGGCGGCCTTCAGCTCCTCGGCGTAGCGGACCATCCGCTCGAACGCGCGAGCGGCCGTGCGGACCCGCTCGACGGGGGTGATTTCGAACTCGAGCGAGAGGATCGGCTTGATCCGCAGCGTGCCGCCGAGCCATGCCTGCGCCTTGCCGATCCGCCCACCGCGGCGCAGGTACTCGAGCGTGTCCAGGCAGAACCAGATCTTCAGCGACTTCCGAGCCTCGCGCACGCGCGCGACGACCGCGTCCTTGTCGGCGCCGGCGCGGGCGGCGGCGACCGCCGCGAGCACGAGCAGGCCCTCGCCGCCGCAGCCGGTCTCGCCGTCGATCACCGCGATGCGCTCGCCGAAGCCGCGCTCCGCGAGCAGCTCCTGGGCCTGTTTCGCGGCGCCGGCGGTGCCGGAGATTCCGCCCGCGAGGTGGACCGAGACGACGTCGGAGCCCTGCTCGATCAGCGGCTCCCAGACGGCGAGGAAGTCGCCGATCGACGGCTGCGATGTGCTCGGCAGTTCGGGGTCGGTGCGCAGCCGCTCGTAGAACGCATCGAAGCCGTCCATCTCGAGCTCGCGCTCCGGGCTCCCGGCCCAGCCGACGTAGAGGCTGACCTGGTGGACGCCCTGCTCGTCGGCGAGCGCGCGGGGGAGGTAGTGGGTGCTGTCGGTGGCGACCGCTACGGGAGCCATGCGGCGCGGGACGCTACCGCAATGCCTCCTCGAGCTCTCCGGACTCGTACATCTCGGTGACGATGTCGCAGCCGCCGACGAGCTCGCCCTTGTGGAACAGCTGGGGGATCGTCGGCCACTCCGACAGCGCCGAGAGCTCCTGGCGGATGCGCGGGTCGGGAAGGATGTCGACGGCCGCGAACGGCACGTCGAGCGATTGCAGGATCGCGACGGTGCGTGCGGAGAACCCGCAGGCGGGCGCGTCCGGCGTGCCCTTCATGAACAGGATCACGTCGTGCTCGGAGATCGCCTCCTTGATCGCGTCGCGGATCGGGCTCGGCTCCTCCGTCGCCGGTGCCACCGGCGTCGGGCGCGGCGGTCATCATCGGGATCGGGTCGAACTGGCTGCTGGACATTCGCTGCTCCTGGCTCAGGGTGTCTCGATCGTGTCGGCGATCCGGGTCTTCAGGGCGAGCGCGTGGATCGCGCCGCCGATGTCGTCCTGCAGGGCGCCGTACACGAGCCGGTGCTGCTCGATGCGGCTGAGGCCGGCGAAGGCGGGCGACGCGACGGTCGCCTCGAAGTGATCGGCGGTCCCGGTGGTGTCCCGGACCTCCGCCTGGCTGCCCGGCAGGGCGGCCTCGATGCGCTGCTTGATTTCCTCTGGTGAGGGCACCTCGCGCCTAGCGTAGAAGATCGGCGCGCCGCGCTCCAAGCGCTCTGCGGGCCGCCGCGGACCACCGCTATACTTTGGAAAGTCCTACGGAAGCCGATGGAGCACTGACGATGATCGAGATCACGGACAAGGGTGCAGAGAAGGTCCACGAGTTCCTCTCCGCACAGCAGGCCGACGTGACCCTCGCGGGTTTGCGGGTCGGGGTGCGCGGGGGCGGCTGCTCGGGCTTCCAGTACCAGCTCGCCTTCGACGAGCAGCGGGACGGGGACATCGTCTTCGAGAGTCACGGCCTGAAGCTGCTGGTCGACCGGGAGAGCCTGCAGTTCGTCGGCGGCTCGACGATCGACTACGAGGAAAGCCTCCAGGGCGCGGGCTTCAAGGTCAACAACCCCAACGTGGTCGCAGCGTGCGGCTGCGGCTCCTCCTTCCGGGTTGCCGAGGAGGAGCAGGTCTCCGCAGTCTGAGGTCCGCGCCGTTCGGCGCGGGCGGGTCGGGCCGGCGGTCGGTTGGTTCCGTGAGGAGCCTTCGTCTGGTTGCGTGCACGCTCTCGGCGGCGGCTCTGCTGGCCGGTTGCGGCGGCGGCGGCGCTCGACGTCCTGCGGCGCCGAAGTCGCCCGCGGCCCCCGCTCGTCGCGGCGGGTCCGGCGTTCGGGATCACCGAAGACGACGCCGACATCCTCTGGAGCCCGCAGGAAAGGGCCGCTCCCGCGGTCGCCGCCCCGTTCATGCAGGCCCGCCAGCAGCTCGCGGCCCTGCACCCTCGCTACGTCCGGCTGCTCGTCGACTGGGCGGCGCTGCAGCCGCTCTCCTCCGAGCCGCCCGCGCTGGAAGCGCCCGTCGACGGGTGCGCGCGCGGCCTGCCGCCGTGCGGCGCCTATCCCGGGCTCGCGGGCGAGCTCGCGGCCGTCGCCTCCGAGCAGCGGGCGGCTCGCGCGGAACGGAGGCCCGAACCCGAGGTGGTGCTCGACCTGCTGGGAGCGCCGGCGTGGGCGGCGCTGCCGGCGCACGGCTGCGAACGCCCCGGCACGACCTCGACGGCGAGGCCCGTGAGCCAGGACGCGCTCGCGGCATACAGCGGGCTGGTCGGCTCGCTGCTCGCGCTCGGGCGGCGCGAGGGCGTCGGGCCGATGTGGCTGAGCCCGTGGAACGAGCCGAACGACCCCCGTTTCCTCAGCCCGCAGCGCGAGACGTGCTCGGCATCCGGAGCGCCGGCCGCGGTCGCGGTCTACGCGCAGCTCGCGCGGGCGATGGCCGCGGAGGTCCGCGCGAGCGGCGGCGGCGATCGGATGCTGCTCGGTGAGCTCGGCGGCTACGACAGCGGCTCGCCCCACCGGCTCTCGATCGCGGAGTTCGTGGCGGCCCTGCCGGCAGACGTGCTCTGCCTGTCCGGGACCTGGGCGGTGCACGCCTATGCGGCGTGGGGCGCCGACGCGGCCGAAGCCGATCCGGTCGCCGCGCTCGAGGCGGCGCTGGACGTGCGCGGCGGATGCGCCGCCGGCGCTCGGGTCTGGGTGACCGAGTCCGGGGCCGGAGCCGCCGACCCCGGCCGGGCGGTCGCGATCGGCCCCGGCGCCGAAGCCGCCGGGTGCTCCGCCCTGGCCACGCAGCTCGCCGAGTGGGGCCGGGACCCTCGCGTCGGGGCCGTGTTCCAGTACACGTTCCGCTCCGATCCGGTGTTCCCGGTAGGACTGGTGAGCGCCGACCTGGGACGGACCTCGAAGACATACGGGCTGTGGTCGAGGCTCGCGCAGGGAGGCTTGTCTGCTGCATCGCCCGCGCTCTGCGCGAGTTGACCTTCACATTGCGAGAACAGCGCCTACACACGCCGCGGCAGTCAACCTGAGGTGAAGGTCGAGGGTGGTCCGGCGTCACGGCCGCAGGGCAGGGCTCATTGCGGTCGCCGGCCCCCAGCAGATGCGGCCAGACCGGTCGCGCGGTGTCTCTGACTGTCCAGCCAGCCAGTGAAAACCCTTTGTTTGCAGGCCCCCTGCCGGTTGACGCGTCTCCCGACTCTGTGCTACGGTCGCCGCGACATGATGTCGAGGGTGGAGATGGGGAGGGACGCCCGGACGCGCGGCAACGCGTGCGTTCCCCGCGTGGGGGCGTGCAGAGAAGTTGCCCATCGTCATCGCCCGACAGGCTTGACCTTGACGCACGAGATGTTTTCTGCCAGGGTCGAGAGCAGCACCGGAACGCTGAGGATCAGCGATTCGGCAACGACGGGCTTGGGGGCAGCCACGTCTCGCAGTTGAGGGAGTGGCCGCTTCGCCGGCCCGTCGATCTAATCAAGAGGGAAAAGGAGCAGTTCACACATGAAACGTCTGAGGATTCTGGGGCTTGCCCTGGTTGCCGTCTTCGCGCTCGCCGCGGTTGCGGTCTCCAGCGCTTCGGCTGCCCCCGGCTGGTACGAATGTAAGAAACGAGACCGGCGGCAAATACTCCGAAAAGCTCTGTGTCGGGGCCGGCAGCAAGGCAAAACCGCCAAGTACGAACTCGTGCCTGGTGTCGGCAAGGGCAAAGCCGCCAAGACGTCTGGTACCGCGGCCGAACTCGTCGTCGTCGTTCCGGCGACCGGCAAAGGCGCGCTGCCCGAAGGTGGCGAAGTGAAAGTCAAGTGCACCTCGTACAAGGGCTCCGTGACAGCCGGCCTGCCGAACACGGTCTCGAAAGTCGTGACCGAATTCAAGGGCTGCAAGGCGCTCGGCTCGCCGTGCCAGAGCGGCACCAAGAAGGAAGTCATCAAGACGAACAGCCTCGACGGCGAACTCGTCGACATCGAAGGAGGCAGCAAAGTCGGCGTTCTGCTGAAAGCAGAAACCGGCACCGCGCTGGCCAACTTCACCTGCACCGAACTCGCGACGAACAACGTGCTCGGTTCGGTCATCGCCGAACAGACCGGCGACGTCGGAACGATCTCGAAAGAAGACATCGACCACTTCACGATCGGCTCCGGGCCTCGGCGAAGTCGAATACGCGCCGGGCCACAAGTACACGCCGCTCGTGAACATCCCCACGCACGTCACTGGTGGGACTCCGGGCGAACACTACCTCGCTTCCGAAATCACGGAAGCTGGTAGCACGGAAACCGCACACCCTGCCCTCGGGCCAGGTTGCGGAAGCCAAAGCCAAGGGCGAAGCGCTCGAGGTCTAAAGGCTAAGCAGCAGTTCTGACGTAGTTGCATGCACGGGGCGGGGCCTTCGGGCCCCGCCCTTTTTTGTGCCTTCGTATGAGGCTCCCCGGCAAGCGCGGTCCGGATCTGACGCGCCTGCGCCAGATCCGTGGCTCCTGAACAGCGCGTCGGCTCGAGCGGCAGCCGCCGACCTGCGTCCGGAGAGGTGGCGCGCTTCTCGCGGTACACGCGAACGGCCTCGCCAGCCGCTCACCGGCTGCAACGGCACGGGCGTCCGGCGCGTGACGCAGACGCTCGTCGTGCCCGACGGCCGGCTCGTTCAGCCCGTGCGCAACAGGCTCCGCGTGCTGGTTCCCGCTTGACAGTCGCCTTGCCCGCTATACACTGTTTTCTGGGAAGTAAACGAGGGAGACACCTAGGGAGATGAGGACCGAGATCGGCGCCGTGGCAACAGCGTCTCATGAAGCGCACGCCGCGGCTCGCTCTTGGTCGTCATGGCTCTGTCGCTGTCAGCACTCGTCCTCGCGGCTCCCGCGGGCGCCTACGTGCAGCGCGGCTTCGTCTTCGATGAAGCGAAGTCGTTCGGCTCACCCGGATCAGGGGCCGGGCAGCTCACCGATCCCGCCGGCGTCGCGGTCAACCAGTCGACCGGCAACGTCTACGTCGTGGACTCCGGCAACAACCGAGTCGACGAGTTCGAAAGCGACGGCAAGTTCATCCGCGCCTGGGGCTGGGGTGTCCACACCGGGGCCAAGGAACTCCAGGAATGCACCGAAGCGACCGGCTGCAAAAAGGGCCTGGCCGGTCACGGCAAGGGCGAGCTGCACGGCGCAGGGGCGATCGCGATCGACAGCAACCCGGCGAGCCCGTCGTTCGGCGAGATCTACGTCGAAGCGGTCAAACCCTACGAAGAAGAAAAAGGCGGGCACTTCGAAAAAGGCGAGATCGACGTCTTCCGGGAAGAAGCAAAAACCGGCGCGATCGCGCTGGTGACGAGCATGACCGGCTTCAAGCCGCCCCAGACGGAAGAAGAAAAGAAAAACAAAGAACACCCTGAAGCTGTCGTCTTCGAAAACCTCCACGGCCTCTCGACCGACGCCGAAGGGCACCTCTGGGTCTACTACAACGAAGAAGAAGTCGTCGAGCTCGGCAACGACGAAGCCCACACCGAGCTCCAGAAGGTGGAATTCGAAACCTGGATCGAACGCGACGGCTTCGCGATCGGTGCAAACGAAACCTTGTACGCGGGGCACGCCGAAGAAGAATCCGAATCGGCCCCGACCGTCATCGCAAAGTGGCAGATCATCAACTCGCCGGAACCGGAAGTGCCCGGAGAACGGGAAAACGTCCAGATCTCATCTGCGATCACGCCGGAAAACTCGACGAGCGTGTCCGTCTCGCCCGTCAACGACGACGTCCTGGTCGACAACGGGACGAGCGTCCTGATCCGCACGGACACCGGCGTGAACGTTCAGCGCATCGGCGAAGGCGTGCTGCAGCACGGAACGGGGATCGCGGTGAACGAGAAGAGCGGCTCGGTGCTGGTCGCCGACGCCGCGACGGGGCGCATCGACGCGTTCGAAGCGGAACAGCCCGGTCCCCCTCGCGTTGAAGAAGCGAGCGCGGTGGAACCCGAACCCTCCAGCGCCAAGCTCACTGCGGAGATCGCGCCCGGCGCAACCGCGACCGAATACTGGTTCCGCTACGCACCGGCCGGAGTCGGTGCCCAAGGCCGGCGAACCTTGCACGAGCCCCTGCGTCGAAGTGCCCGCTCCCCACGGCCTGGTCGGGCAGGGGTCGGAAGAATACGCGAACGTCGCGGTGCCGCCGGTGACGATCGAAGGCCTGACTCCGTTGACGGCGTACGGGTTCCGCGCGTTCGCGAAGAACGCTCACGGAGAATCCGAAAGCGTAGAAATCACCTTCAGGACCGAGCCGATCCCGAGCGGATCGGTCCTGCCAGACGGGCGGCACTGGGAGATCGTCTCGCCATTGAACACCGAAAAGAACGGCGCGTACATCGAAGCCTCCTCGAACGAAGGCGGAGACATCCAAGCCTCCTCCGACGGAAACGCGATCACCTACATCGCGTCCAACGCGATCAAGGGCGCCGAAGGCAACCGCTCGCCCGAACCGAACCAGCTGCTGTCGGTGCGCACGGCCGAACCCGCATCTGAAACGAGCAGCTGGTCCACGAACGACGTGAACACACCCAACAAGTTCGCCGAAGGCATCGTCACGGGCTCGCCGATGGCCTACCGCATCTTCTCGTCCGACCTGTCCGTCGCGCTGGTCGATCCGTACATCGGCGACGAACCTGTGCTGTCGCCCAAAGAGATCGAAAAGACGACATTCCTGAGGCACGACTTCAGCTGCCCGGCCCCTCCGGAAACGTGCTACGAACCGCTGCTCGACGCGGAATATGCCGAACACGAATTCGAAGTCACGACCGAAACCGGCAAAGAAAAACTGGTAGCGAAATTCAGCTCGGCCAAACCGGCGGGGGCGGACGAATCGCTATCGGCGATCATCCTGCAGACGAACGGCCCTGTGACCGCGGAACGTGCGAACCTCAAAGGCGCGAACCTGTACGAGTGGAAGGCGGGCCAGAAGGTCAAGCTCGTCAACGCGCTCAGCAACGGGACGCCACTGACGAGCCCGGAACTCGGGGCCGAAGCGCGTGTGCTCAAAGACACGGTTTCCGAAGGCCCGTCGCCCTCGGAAGACGGCCTCCGCGTGATCTTCAGCGCGACCTTGGGCTTCGGGCGGCATCTGTTCGAGCGCAACCTCGAGACCGGCAAGACCGTGCAGGTGGACACGCCCGAAAGCGGAACGCCGACGGGCCGGCCCGAATACCAGGCCGCGAGCAAGGACGGCAAAACGATCTTCTTCACCGACCCGGCGCGACTGACCGCGAATGCGACCTCCACGGAAACGAAGCCCGACCTCTATGTGTGCGAAGTCCAGGAACCGGCGGAAGGCGAACCGAGCTGCAAGCTGAAGGACCTCACGACGAGCACGAACCCGGGCGAAGCGGCCGATGTGCAGGGCGCGGTGCAAGGTGCGTCGGCCGACGGCTCGGAGGTGTTCTTCGTCGCTGACGGTCAGCTCGCGAGTAATGCGACAAAGGGCGACTGCGTTCCCGGTCGGGCAACGGAAGAACGCGGCGCCGAAGTCGAACTCGGTGGCGTCTGCGAGCTCTACGTCGCCAAACGCTCCGGCGAAAGCTGGGAAGCGCCGAAACCGGTCGCGGCGCTCTCCCAAGAAGACGAACCGGATTGGGCATCGGACTGGCTCCATCACGATCTCGGCAGCCTCACGGCGCGCGTGTCGCCGAGCGGCGAATGGATCACGTTCATGTCGGATCGGCGCCTGCCGACCACGACGAACCCGGCCGGCTACAACAACCACGACATCGTGAGCGGGAAGTCGGACGAGGAGGTCTTCCTCTACGACGCGAAAACCGAAGCGCTCGTCTGTGCGTCGTGTGATCCGACCGGCTCGCGGCCTCGCGGCGTCCACGACCTGCAGGAATCCGGAGAAGGCCTCGGCCTGCTCGTGGACCGGCCGCAGAACTGGGGCACCAGGACCGGGGGAGCCTGGCTGGCGGCCAACGTCCCCGGTTACACCAAGATCGAAGAGTTCGGGGCCTGGTACCAGCCGCGTTACCTGCTCGATAACGGGCGCCTGTATTTCAACAGCCCGCAGGCGCTCGTACCGGAGGCGAAAAACGGCAAGATGGACGTGTATCAGTGGGAGCCGCCCGGCATCGGGGCCTGCACGACGTCGAGTGATACCTACAGCTCCTCGAGCCTCGGCTGTGTCTCGCTGATCTCCTCCGGGGACAGCAGCAAAGAATCGGCGTTCCTCGACGCCAGCGAAAACGGTAACGACGTCTTCTTCGACACCGCGATCCCGCTGTTCCCGACCGACACCGACCAGGACTACGACGTCTACGACGCGAGCGTGTGCAATGCCGAAGGCACCGCGCCGTGTGTGAAGGAACCGGCGCCGCAGCCCCAGCAATGCGTCGGTGAATGTCGCGTCGGCGGGCCGGTCAACAATGCGAGCGGAAGCAGCTCGCCCGGAACGCTCAGCAGTGCCGCGAGCAGCAACGTGTCGCGTCACGAAGTCTTGGGCAAGAAGGAAGAAAAGAAACCGACCACCAAGAAGAAACTCACGCGCGCGCAGCTCTACGCCAAAGCGGTCAAGGCCTGCAAGAAGATCAAGAACAAGCACAAGCGGGCCACGTGCCTCGCGAAGGCGAAGAAGCAGTATGGGCCCAAGAAGGCAAAGAAGAGCTCTCAAAAGGCGAAGGGGAAGCGATGACTGTGGGTAGATCGTTCCTCCGCCTCGTCACGATCTCCATCGTCTGCTGTGCTGCTTTCGCCTCGTGGAGCGCCAACGCCTCCGCTGCGGGGTCCGGCGGCTGGTGGGTGCTCTCGTCGAGCCCGGCACCGACGAAACTGCAGCCGGGTCAGCCCGCCACGATCATCACGACGGCAGTGAATGCCGGGTACGAACCTGTGTCGGGTGCAACGACCCCCACCGTCATCGAGGATACGCTGCCGGAAGGCGTAGAAGTGACTTCGGTGGTTGGAGAAGCCGGCCCGTTCCAGCCGCTTGCGAAGCTGCACCGCGAAAAGCACAAACTTACGTGCAGCACGGAAGGGTCGACGATCAGTTGCCCTTGGACGGGCGAAGTAGAGCCCGCCGAATCGATCAGGATGCTGATCCGCGTGAAGGTCAGCTCAACGCTGGCGAACGGCAGCACTGTCATCAACAGCGCCCAAGTTGGGGGTGGCAGCGCGAAAGCAGTCGGTCCGATCGACCGCACGATCGAAGTGAACAGCGCAGAAACCAAATTCGGCATCGGACATTACGAAGTTCGCCCGGAAAACGAATTCGGCGAAATCGAAACGCATGCAGGATCGCATCCGTTCCAGCTGACGACGCTGTTCGAACCAAACCAGATTCTCAAGGAAATCGCCCCGCAAGGGCAGGCTGTGCTCCTGCCGAACGCACCCGCGCTCGTCAAGAACCTCAACTTCGTGCTGCCCCCGGGCCTGATCGGAAGGGCCGCGAAAATGCCGCAGTGCTCGGGAGCGGACTTCGCGGCGCTCACCTCGGGCGACGCCAACGAGTGTCCGCAGAACACAGCGATCGGCTACGCCTACAACACGGCGATCGTGCCCTTCTTCGTCGGCTACCTCGTCGGCTCCGTACCCGTATTCAACCTCACTCCTGAGCAAGGCGAACCCGCCCGGTTCGGTTTCGAGATCCACGACGTGCCGGTGGTTCTGACCACGCACGTGCGCAGCGGCAAAGACTACGGCGTAGAAGTCAGCGTTCACGAGACGACCCAATCGGCCGTGATCCTCACGAGCCAGCTGACGCTGTGGGGAACGCCCGGCGACTCGCGGCACAACGCAGTGCGAGGCTGGGAATGCGTTCAAGAAGGCGCATACGTTTTCGGCGAAAAAGCCTGCCGGACCGGGGAAGAACTCGAAACCGAAGAAAACAAACAGCTCGAAAGCGAAAAAAAGGAACCTCACCACGGGCCTGAAGCGTTCCTGACCATGCCGACCACTTGCGGCGGCGCCCCGTCGTCGTCGGTGACGGGCGAAGCCTGGAACAACGAAGGCAACTTCGGACTCGGTGAAGGCGAACCGTTCGTCTTCTCCTTCAACTCGCTCTTCAAAGAAGCCACCGGCAACGGAAGCGGGTTCACGGGGTGCGAAGATCTCGAATTCCAGCCGAGCATCAACGTCACCCCGGACAAAAAGCAGGCGGCCACCCCGAGTGGCTACAAAGTCGAAGTTGAAGTGCCGCAGTCCGGCCTGCTCTCGCCGAAGAAGGGCGTCTACGCCGAGGCCGACATCAAGGAAACGAAGCTGACGCTGCCGCCCGGCGTTTCGGCCAGCGCCGGCGCCGCCGAGGGACTGGAAACCTGCACCAGCGAAGAGGTCGGCTTCGAACATCCCGAACCGCTGAGCAGCGATCTCGGGCCGCTTCTCGCGAACGACGAATTCAACGAAGCCAAGGTCTCCTGCCCGGAAGGCTCGAAAATCGGCACGGTCGAAATCGAAACGCCGCTGCTCGAAGAAAAGATCTACGGCGGGGTCGAATGGAAGCCTCACGAGGTGATCCCGGGCGGCGTGTTCCTCGCCAAAGAGAACACCAGCCCGTTCACGAGCCCGCTTGTCCTTTATGTGATCGCGGAATCCCCCGTCTCCCACGTGCTGGTGAAGCTCGCCGGCCAGGTCAAACCGGAAGCGGACGGGCAGTTGGTCTCGGTCTTCGAAAACACTCCCCCGGTCCCCTTCTCGAAGCTCACGCTGCACCTCGAAGACGGACCGCGCGCTTCGCAGACGACGCCTGAAAAGTGCTCGGCGACCAACGAATCGACGGCGGAATTCACCGCCTCGACCGGTGCGACCCACACCGCCAAGAGCAACTTCGCGATCTCCGAAGGTCCGGGTGGCAGCGCCTGCAACCCGGCCTTCCAGCCGAGCTTCGAAGCGGGCTCCGACAACTCCCAGGCGGGCGCGTTCAGCCCCTTCAAAGTGACGATCCGCAAGCCCGACGGCGAGAACGAGCTGCGCACGATCCAGGTGACCGAGCCGCTCGGCGCGGCCGCGATCCTGGCGTCCGTGACGCCCTGCCCGACCGCGATCGCTGAAGCGTCCGCGCCCGAAACGCCGACTCAGGCGAGCCTGCACAGCGCGCCCGAATGTCCCGGCGTCCAGCCAGATCGGCGAATCGACCGCGATCGCCGGCCTCGGCACCGGCGCCTACGGCGCGGGCGCCGCACGCGTATCACTTCCGGGCAAGGTCTTCCTGACGGGGCCCTACCACGGCGCTCCGTTCGGCCTGCTCGACACCACGGACGCGACACACGTCGGACCGTTCAACATCGGCACGATCGGCGTGATGTCGACGATCACCGTCAACGAAACGACGGCTCAGGCGACGGTCACCAGCAACCCGCTGCCGCAGTACGTGGAAGGCGTCCCGGCGGCGATCAGCGAAGTCGCGATCAGCGTCAACCGCCCGGGCTTCGCGTTCAACCCGACGAGCTGCGAACCGCTGTCCACCCAGAGCCTGCTGACCGGCTGGGCGTCGGTCCAGACCGGCGCACTCGGCGCCGCCGAAGGCGCGTTCGCTCCGAGCTCGCCCTTCCACGCGACCGGCTGCTCCTCGCTCCCGTTCAAGCCCACGATCTCGGTCAACGTCGAATCGAACGTCAGCCGCCTCGATGGCACCGGCATGAAGATCAAGGTCACCTCCGGGGCGGGCCAGTCGAACATCAAGCTCACGCATCTTGGTGTTCCCGAAGACCGTGCCGTCGCGACTGACGACGATCCAGAAGGCCTGTCCGCAGGCGACCTTCGAAGCGAACCCCGAACACTGCGACAAAGAATCGATGATCGGCACCGCGATCGCTCGCACGCCGGTGCTCAAAGAACCGCTGGTCGGGCACGGCGTATCTCGTCTCGCACGCCAACGAATCGTTCCCGCCGGTGATCTTCATCCTGCACGGCGAAAACGGGCTCAAACTCCGGCTCGAAGGCAAGACCTTCATCCACGAAGGCGTGACCAGCTCGACCTTCGAAGATGTCCCGGACGCCCCGGTGACGAGCTTCGAAGTCACGCTCCCGCGCGGGCCCTACTCGGCATTCAGCGGCTACGGCAACCTCTGCGAAAAGCCGATCGAAGTGCCGACCACGTTCGGCGCGCACGGCGGCACCGTGCTCGAAGGCAACACGCACGTCAACGTCGAAGGCTGCTCGAAGGTCCTTGCGCACAAAACCGAATCCGAACTCGCGAAGCTCCTCAAGAAGTGCAAGAAAGCCAAGAAGAAGCTCCGCGCGAAATGCGACGCAACGGCCCGCAAGCAGGTCAAAGCGGTCGCCACCTGCAAGAAGAAGGACAAGAAGAGCAAGTCCAAGCAGAACAAGTGCATCGCGCAGGCGCGTAAGAAATACGCGCTGAAGCTGAAGTAGCCGCGGCGCGCACACGGTCCTCGTTGCGATAGCGGCGTGGCCTTTGGACCTGCAAGCCGTTCACGGATCGGCCGGCCGTCGATCCAGCTCGTGGGCTCGTTAGCGTCGCCGAGCTCTGAGCCTCACCCGCATACCCGCCGTAGTGCGACGTCGCGTCGCGGCCGCCACGCCGCGACCGACTCGCGCTACGGCTCGTTGTGCAGCGACCGCCACAGATACCGGCAGGCCAGCGAGCGGTACGGCCGCCACGGCTCCGCGATGACCTCCATCTCGGGGGCCTCCGGCAGACCCTCGAGCCCGTAGGCGCGTTCGATCGCGCGGCGGATGCCGAGGTCGCCGACCGGCAGCACGTCGGGCCGGTCGAGGTGGAACATCAGGAACATCTGCGCCGACCACAGGCCGATCCCCTTCACCGCCGTCAGCTCGGCGATCACCTCCTCGTCCTCGAGCTCGTCGAGCCGCTCCAGCTCGAGCTCCCCCGAGATCACGTGCTCGGCCAGCGAGCGCAGGAACGTCACCTTCGCGCGCGACAGCCCCGCGGCGGCGCGCAGCTCTTCGGGATCGTCGGAGAGGACCTCCTGTGGCGTCGGCGTCCGGCCGCCGAAGCGCTCGGTCAGCCGGCCGTAGATCGCCCGTGCGGCCAGCACCGAGAGCTGCTGGCCGACGATCGCCCGCACCAGCGCGCCGTAGTGGTCATCGCGGTCCGGTCTCCCCTCGCGCGGATCGCCCAGCGGCCCCGCCGCGGCGATCAGCCCGGCCAGCACCGGGTCGGAGCGCTTCAGGTGGGCGAGCCCCCTAGGCAGGGGGGTACGCCTCGGCGCCCAGCGGGTCGCCGTCCAGTGCGTTCAGCGCTCGCTCGAGCGACATCGAGATGCACGTGAAGCTCGGCGTGTCGCGCACCGTGTAGGCGGACGCCTCGGTCGTGCGGAGCCGCTGCACGAGGTCGAGGAACGTGCCGACGTCGTCGGTGTCGAACGCGACCACGAACTCCTGGTCGTCGAGCCCGAACGAGTACGTCGTGTGGTTGTCGACGCCGGGGTATTCCCGCCCGACCTGGATGTGGCCCTGCATGATCCGCCAGCGCTCCTCGGCGGGCAGCCCGTACCACTGCCGCGACTTCACGAACGGGTAGACGAACACGTAGCGTCCGCGGAACGCGCGGGGCAGCGTGCGCTCGTCTTCGGAGTACTCCGAGCTCTTGCGCATGCCGAGGAACGAGTACGGCGTCGAGGCCCACTTCATCAGCCCGCTCTGGCCGAGCACGACGTGGAACTCGTGGATCCGCTCGAGGTTCTCCGCCTCGGCGATCAGCAGCATGTCCGTGTCGCCGCGGGTGCCGACCAGCGAGAAGGCCTGCAGCAGATGACCGTCGGCGAAGTCCTCGCAGGCGGCGATGAACTCCCGCTTGTCGCGTTCGCGCTGCTCGCCCGGCAGCCGCCGCCACTCCGCGTCCACCTTCAGGAACGTGTACTTGACGAAGTGCCGCGTGCTCACGGCCCCGATTATCGCACCGGCCGATCGGCCTGCCGGGCTGCGACCGGCGCCCGCGCCGGATAAAGTGCAGAGGTAGTGCGGATCGCGCTCGTCTCGCCGTATTCCTGGACCTATCCCGGCGGTGTAACGCGCCACATCGAGGCGCTGGCGGCCGAGCTCGCGGCTGCCGGCCACGAGCCGCGGATCATCGCCCCGTACGACCCCGACGACGCGACCGCCCAGCGGCTCCACCGCGGCGCGCGCCCGCAGAGCCACCCGGTTCCGGACGGCTTCGTCTCGCTCGGACGGACGGTCGGCTTCCCCGCCAACGGCGCCGTCTCGAACCTCGCGATCGGCCCAACCTGCGTGCGCCGCGTGCGCGCCGAGCTCGCGACCGGCGGCTACGACGTCGCCCACGTCCACGACCCCGTCGCACCCGTCGTCAGCTGGGACGTGCTCTGCTCCTCGGGAGAGCTCCCGCTCGTCGGCACCTTCCACACCTACTCGGAGAACACGCTCACCAACGGGCTCGCCGCCGTGCCGCTCGGCGGCCGCCGCCGCATGAACCGTCTCCACGGTCGCATCGCCGTCTCCGAGGCGGCAGCCTGGACCGCCCGACGGTACTTCGGCGGCAACTACCGGATCGTCCCCAACGGCGTGCACCTGCAGCCGCCCGTCGCACCCCGCGAGGGCGGCGAGCTGCGGCTGCTGTTCGTCGGCCAGGCCGTCCAGCGCAAGGGGCTGCCGGTGCTGCTCGCCGCCTTCGAGGCGCTCCGCGAGCAGGTGCCCGCGACGCTGCGCCTGATCGGCCCCACCCAGGCTGAGATCGCCCACCTGACGCTCGACGGCGCGGGCGTCACCGCGCTCGGCAAGGTCTCCGAGGAGGACAAGCTGCGCGAGCTGCGCGAAGCCGACGCGCTGTGCGCTCCCTCGCTCAGCGGCGAGAGCTTCGGGATGGTCCTGACCGAGGCGTTCGCCGCCTCGACGCCGGTCGTGGCCTCCGACATCCCGGGCTACCGCGACGTCGTGCGCGACGGCGAGGACGGCGTGCTGAGCGCCCCCGGCGACGCGCTCGCGCTCGCCGAGACGCTGCGCGCGCTCGCGCTCGACCCGGAGCGGCGCGCGCGGATGGCGCGCTCGGCACGCGAGCGCGCAGAGCGCTTCGCCTGGCCCCACGTCGCCGCCGAAGCCGCCGACGTCTACGAGCAGGCGATCGCGACCGCCGCCCGTGCGCGCGCGGGCGCCAGCCGCACCGGCCGCCTCGCCCGGCGCTACGGCCTCGCCCCCTCCGACCTGCTGCCGCGCGTCCCCGCGCAACGCCTTCCGAGCCTCCAAACCGCCCCGCCCGCGCTGCTCGACCCCGCGCATCCCGTCTCCGCGCGGCGCATGCGCACGGTCCGACGCGCCGCGCTCGCGGGCTCGACCCTCGCCGGCGGCGCGCTCGCGGCGCTCGCGTTGCAGCGCGTCGGCGTGACCCGGGTCGCGGCGTCGCTCGTCGCCTCCAAGCCCGGCCTCGTCGCGGCCGGTGTGGCGCTGATGTGCGCAGCGATGTTCGCCCGCGCGATCTCCTGGCACGCGATCCTCTCGGCTGCCCCGACCTGGCGCCGCGCGAAACGCCGCGACGCGATGCAGGGCACGTTCATCGGCGTGCTGATGTCGGCGACGCTCCCGGCCCGCCTCGGCGAGCCCTCCCGTGCGCTGATCCTCGCCCGTCGCCTCGGCCGTGCCCGCGAGACGCTGCCGGTCGTGCTCGGCACGATGGTCTCGCAGACGCTGCTGAACCTGCTCGCCCTCACCGTCCTCGGCGCCGTCACCCTCTCCCGGGTCAGCGTGCTCGAGGGTCAGGACCGCGCGCTCGTGCTCGTCGCGCTCGCGCCGCTCGCCTGCCTGCTCGTGGCGCTGATCGCGCCGCTGCTGATCCCGCAGGCGGCGATGTCGCGCTCGCGCCGCCTGCAGGCGGCGGTCGAGGCCCTGCACCGCTCGCTGCTGCGCCTCCGGCGCGGGCTCTCGGTGTTCGCCCGCCCCCGCGCCGCGGCGCGGGCGACCGTCGCCCAGCTCGGCGCGTGGACGCTGCAGTGGCTGTCCTGCTGGCTGCTGCTGATGGCGCTGGGGATCGGCAGCGCGGGCCCCGGCGCCGCCGCGGCCGTGCTGTTCGCCGTCAACGTCACCGCCGTCGTCCCGGCGACGCCCGCGAACGTCGGCGTGTTCCAGGCGGCCTGCGTCGCCGTGCTCGCCGGCGCCTACCACGTCTCCACGCCGGAAGCGATCGCCTACGGGATCGTGCTGCAGGCGGTCGAGGTCGGCACCGCGCTGATCATGGGGCTGCCGGCGCTCCTCAACGAGGGCCTGTCCTGGCGCGACGTGCGGCTGCGCACGATGCACGCGACCCCCGTCCGGCTCGGGGCGCTGCCGAACGCGGCCGCGCCTCGCGGGGCGGCGCGGAACTGACGCGTTGGGCACCTCGGTGCCTGAGGGCGCGTGCGTGTACGTGCTCCGCTGCGGCGACGGCACGCTCTACACCGGCTGGACGAACGACCTCGAGCGGCGCCTCGCCCGTCACCGCGCCGGCACCGCGAGCCGCTACACCGCCAGCCGCCTCCCGGTCCAGCTCGTGCTCAGCCGCGCGATGCCCGACCGCAGCGCCGCGATGCGCGAGGAGGCGCGGATCAAGCGCCTCGGCCGCGCCGAGAAGCTGGCGCTGATCGAGGCCGGCGCGGACTCCTGAGCGCTAGGCCCGGCGCCGGCGAACGGTTGGGGCGGGGCCGAGCGTCGTAATTCGGCATGATGGGTGACATGGCGACGCAGGCCCCCGGGACGAAGTGTCAAGATCGGCGAGGACGAGCGCACCGGCTGGTCCTCGGACCGGCCGCGCCGCGCCGGCCCCGCACGGCCCGCCGATCTGACCGTCCACTGCACGGTCCTGCGGCCGACCGACCGCCTGCGCTACTCGCCCGGCAGCTTCGTGATCGTCTCGTGCGCGTCGCGTCCCGACCTCGACGCGTTCCTCGACCGGCTGATCGAGGAGCGCTCGGCGGTCCTGTCGCTGAGCAAGGTCGCGGCGCTGCTGCGCGGCCGGGTGCCCGAGGAGGAACTGCAGGCGAAGGCCGGCGAGCTGCTGCTCGCGGCCGCGCGCAAGCGCTTCGAGGCGCGTCAGACCGTCGTGCTCGCGACCGAGGGCTTCACCGCCGAGGAGCGCGAGCCGTTCCTGCGCGCCGCCGCCGAGGAGCGCAGGCCCCGCCACCTGATCCTGATCGAGACCTCGCGCGAGCACGTCGCCGAGGACGATCTGGCTGCGCTCAACGAGCTGCGCCGTGCGCTCGACACCGGCGAGCTCGGCAACGAGGGCATCCAGACCGCGCTGCGCCTCGGCGGCGGCTCCGCCGCGGAGGTCAAGCGGATCCTGTTCCGCCCCCCTCCCAAAGAGGACGACTGACCCCAGCCGCCTGACCGCGCGGGCCCCCGCGCGGACGGATGTCGTACTTCTGACGCATGAAAGCTGTCATCGCTCACCGTGCGAGGGCGCGCTGGCGATGGGAGTCCCATGCAGGACCCGAACGCAGTGCTGGCCGAGCTGCCCTCGGCCGCTTCGCCCCTGCGCCCGCGGCTGATCCGGGCCGACGCATCCGCCGAGAAGGCGCGCGTCGCCCTGCCGAGCCTGCTCGACCCGCGGCTCGTGCGGACGGAGCTCGCCCGCCTGCGCCGCCCGGTCCCGCCACCCAGCGCGAGGAGCCAGGGTGGACCACGTCGCGACTGACGATCCCGCCGTCCCGGCTCAGAGGAGCCGCTGGTGGCTCATCTACCTGTCCGTAGCCGGGCCGCTCACGCTCGGCTACGTCGTCGCGTCGCTGACCGGCCCCGGCTGGCTGCGCTCGGGCCTCGTCTTCAACCTCCTCGGCGGGCTCTCGATCGCCGCGCTGATCGCCGGCGCGAGAGCGGTCGGCCCGGGCCACAGGCTGCCCTGGTACCTCCTCGCCCTCGGGCAGACGATGTTCGCGACCGCCGACGTGCTCGCCTACAACTACCAGCGCCTGTTCGGCGAACCGCTGAGCTTCCCCTCGGCGGCCGACTCCTTCCATCTCGCGTTCTACCCGTTCCTGTTCGGGGCGATGCTGCTGCTGATCCACGAACGCGAAGAGAAGCGCGACCGCAGCGCGCTGATCGACGCGATGACCGTGACGCTGGCGCTGGCGACGCTGCTCTGGGTCTACGAGATCTCCCCGTACGCGGACGGACACTCGATGTCGGCGCTGACGAGGCTCGCCTCGATCGGGTACCCGGCGATGGACATCCTGCTCGTCGGCGTGCTCGCGAGGCTCGCCGCCGGCCGCCACCGCCGCGAGCCGGCGTTCATCTTCATGACGAGCGGTATCGCCCTGCTGCTGGCCGGAGACGCGGTCTACGGCTGGCGGCTGCTCGAAGGCCAGTACGCCGCCGGACCCGTGACGATGTGCTGCTGGGCGCTGTTCTACGCGCTGATCGGCACCGCGGCGATGCACCCGTCGATGCGCCGCCTCTCCGAGAGCGGGCCGCCCGCCGACTCGACGCTGACCCGCGCGCGGCTGGCTCTGCTCGCCTGCGCGAGCCTCTCGGTGCCGCTGTTGATCGTCGTGCGTGACGCCCTCGGCGAGCACGTCGACATCGACGTGCTGATCGGCGCCTCGGCGGCGATGTTCGCGCTGGTGCTGCTGCGGATGGCTGGGATCGTGCGCAGCCACGCCGAGGTCGACCGGCCGCGAGTCGGCGCTGCGCGTCGAGCTGGCGGAACGGTCCGTCACGCGCCGCGCCGAGGAGCGCCTCGGCGCGCTCGTCAAGAACTCCTCGGACGTCGTCTGCATCCTCGGCCCCGACGCCATCGGTCGGCTTACGTCAGCCCGTCGCTGAAGCAGGCGCTGGGCCACGACCCCGACGCTCTGACGGGCGGCGACCTGATGCAGATCGTCCATCCCGAGGACGCGGCGCGGGTCCGCTCGCTGATCGCAGCGATCGCCGGGCAGCCCGCAGGCCAGCGTTCGCTCGTCGAGTTCAGGATCGCCGGGCCCGACGGCGGCGAGCCCCGGCACATCGAGGCGCTCGCCTCGAACCAGCTCGCCGAGGAGAGCGTCGAAGGCATCGTCCTCAACATGCGCGACGTCAGCGAGCGCCGGGCGTTCCAGGACGAGCTCGAGCACCAGGCGTTCCACGACACGCTCACCGGTCTGCCGAACCGCGCGCTGTTCCGCAACCGCGTCGAGCACGCGCTGGTCGGGCGCCGGCGCGAGAACCTGCCGGTCGCGGTGATGTTCCTCGACCTCGACGACTTCAAGTACGTCAACGACAGCCTCGGCCACGCCGCGGGCGACGAGGTGCTCCAGGAGGTGGCGCGGCGCCTGCAGGACTGCATGCGGCCCGTCGACACCGCCGCGCGGCTCGGCGGCGACGAGTTCGCGATCCTGCTGCGCGACACCGAGAGCGAGATGCACTCGATCGAGGTCGCGAGCCGCGTGATGGCGGCGCTCAAGTCGCCGGTCGCGCTGTCGGGTCGTGACGTCACGCTCGCCGTCAGCATCGGCATCGCCTTCTCCGACCAGCACATGGTCGCCTCGAGCGACGCCGACGAGCTGCTCCGCAACGCCGACGCCGCGATGTACATGGCGAAGGAGAACGGCAAGGACAGCTACCAGCTGTTCAACCCCGAGATCCACGCGCGCGCGATGGCGCGCATGGAGCTCAAGGGCGAACTGCAGCGGGCGCTCGACGCCGGCGAGTTCACGCTGCGCTACCAGCCGATCATGGACCTCGAGCGCGGGGACATGGCCGGGATGGAGGCGCTGGCGCGCTGGGAGCACCCGACGAAGGGAACGCTGCCCCCGTCCGAGTTCGTGACGCTGCTCGAGGAAACCGGGTTGATCGTGCCGGTCGGCCGGCAGCTGCTCGGCGACGCCTGCGCATTCGCATCGCAGATGCAGGAGGGCTGCCCGCGCGAGCCGGCGCTGTCGATGGCCGTCAACGTCTCCGCGCGCCAGCTGCAGCGGGCCGAGTTCATCGACGAGGTCGCCGAGGCGCTCGCGGCCAGCGAGATCGTGCCGAGCAGCCTCACGCTGGAGCTGACCGAGAGCGTGATGATGCAGGACATGGAGGTCAGCCTGATGCGCCTGGAAGCGCTGCGCGGCGCTCGGCGTCAAACTCGCGATCGACGACTTCGGCACCGGCTACTCGTCGCTCAACTACGTGCGTGAGCTGCCCGTCGACATCCTCAAGATCGACCGCTCGTTCCTCGCCGACACGAACCCGCAGGTCGAGCAGATGACCGCGTCGATCGTCGAGCTGGCGAGGATCTTCAACCTCCGCGCGGTCGCCGAGGGCGTCGAGCGCCCCGACCAGCTCGCGCGGCTGCAGGGCATGCGCTGCGACTTCGGCCAGGGCTTCCACTTCGCCCAGCCGCTTGCGCCCGAGGAGATCATGGAGCTCGCCACCGAGGGTCGTGTGGCGTACGCGGGCAGGAAGGCGCGCGCCGCAATCGGCGAGACCGCGGCGCAGCCTGCGGGCGAGACGGTCGTGCATCCCGTCCAGCCGGCCTCCTGATCGGCCGGTCGCGGGGGCGGCGCGGCGTCCTGGCGAGCGGCGCTCGTCGTAGCTGACCGCAAGTAGTGTATTTGACGCTCCGTCCACCGGACTAAGCTAGACTAAGTCCGGTGACGACCTACAACATGCACGAGGCCAAGACCCACCTCTCGAGGCTCGCCGAGCGCGCCGCCAACGGCGAGGAGATCGTGCTCGCGCGAAACGGAAGGCCGGTTGCGAGGCTGATCGCCGCTCGAGGAGCGGAATCCGATCAGGCTGGGATGGGCTCGGGGCGAAGTCGAGATCCACGCCGACTTCGACGATCCCCTTCCGGAGTTCGAAGGCGGCGAGGACTGAGGGTCCTCCTCGACACCCATGTGCTGCTGTGGGCAGCTGCGGATGCACTCGACGACGCGGCCCGGGAGCGGCTCGAATCTGCGGACCTCGTCGTCGTCAGCGTCGCGAGCGTCTGGGAGATCGAAATCAAGCGAGCCCGGGGACGGATCACGGCGCCGCGCCGACATCGCGGATCGGGCGCTCACCGCGGGTCTCGACCCGCTACCGATCACGGTCGCCCACGCTCGGGAGGCCGGCCGGCTTCCGCTGCATCACCGCGACCCGTTCGACCGGATGCTCGTCGCCCAGGCGCGTCTGGAGTCCCTGACCCTCGCGACCGCCGACGCGACGCTCTCGCACTACGACGTGGCGCTGCTCACGGTCTCCCGCGTCGGCTGACCGACGGACTCAGGCGCCCTCGCCCGCCATCGCGGGCTCGTCCTCGCCTTCGACGGGGCCGTCGGGCGGATCGACGTCGTCGATCTCGCCGAACAGGGAGGGGTCGCGGTTGGAGCCGCGGATCACGTCGTCGGGGCTGCCGTCGGGCAGCAGCCGGCCCTGGCGCGTGCCGAAGTAGATCGCCTGCGGGTGGTGGGCGATCATCGCCAGCGTCGACTGCTCGGGCTCCGGCGCGTAGCCGTCGGTGATGCTCATCCCGATCTGCTCGAGGTGCAGCAGCTGCTCGACCTTCAGGTGCTCGGCCTGCTCGGGCACCGCGGGGTAGCCCCACGAGTAGCGCCGGCCCTGGGTGGCGGGGATGCCGAGCATGCCCCGCACCTCGTAGTGCAGCCACTCGGCCAGGCCCTCGGCGGTCTGCACGCCGAGCCCGTGCACGAACAGCTGCTCGGCGAATTCGCCTTCGGCCTCGAGCTTCGCCATCAGCTCGGTGACCTCGCTGCCGACCGTGACGGCCTGGACGGGGATCACGTCGAGCTCCTCGGGTGGCCTGCCGTCCTCGGTAGCCGGCCGGAAGAAGTCGGCCAGGCAGATGCGGTCGCCCTTCGGCTGGCGCGGGCACACGAACCGCGTCAGCTCGGTCGAGCGGTCCTCGGGGTCCAGCACCACGATGTCGTTGCCGAGCGCGTAGCAGGGGAAGAAGCCGAGCAGCGCGCGCGGATGCAGGTAGGTCTGCTCCGCCCACATCCGCTCCAGGCGCGGCCGGAAGTCCTCGGCGAGCAGCTTCTGCCACGCCTCGCCTTTGACCCCGCGCCCGCCCCAGTGCAGCTTGAACAGCACGTGCGTGTCGAGGTGCCGGTAGACCTCGTCGAGGTCGACGGGGATCTCGCGCACGCCCCAGAACGGCGGCTCCGGCACCGGCGCGTCGGTGCGCGCCGGGGAGCGCACCGAGTCGTCGGCGAAGTTCAGCTCCTCCTGGGGCTCCTCGCCCTTTTCGCGGAACGCTCTGGCTCCGGCCCGCAGCTTCTCCTCGAGCGCGGCGCGCGAGTCGGCGTCGACGAGCTGGTCCATCACCCCGAGCCCCTCGAAGGCGTCCTTGCAGTAGAACACGCCGGGCTCGTAGATCTCCTCGGAGTCCTTGCCGCCCGGGTACAGCGCGCGGTAGCCGAACGCGCGGTTGATCGCGGCGCCGCCGATCAGCACCGGGTAGCGCAGACCCTTCGCGTGCAGCTCCTGGATGCAGGCGGGCATCTGCTTGGAGGTCGAGACGAGCAGCGCCGAGAGCCCGATCGCGGTCGCTTCGTGCTCCTGCGCGGCATCGACGATCGTCTGGATCGGGACCTGCTTGCCGAGGTCGACGACCGTGTAGCCGTTGTTGGTGAGGATCGTGTTGACGAGCGACTTGCCGATGTCGTGCACGTCGCCGAACACCGTCGCCAGCACGACCGTGCCCTTCGTGTATCCCTCGATCTTGTCGAGGTATTTCTCGAGCTGCGCGACGGCCTTCTTCATCACCTCGGCGGACTGCAGCACGAACGGCAGGATCAGCTCGCCGGCCCCGAATTTGTCGCCGACCTCTTTCATCGCGGGCAGCAGCACGTCGTTGAGCGTCGGGACCGCGCCGATCTTCTCGACGCTGCGGTCGATCCAGTCCTCGACGCCCTCCTTGCGGCGGCGCAGGATGTGGAAGTGCAGCGCCTGCTCGGGCTCCATGCCCTCGGTCGGGTCGGCCGCGCCCTGCGCGGTGTCGTCCTCGCCCTTCGACTCGAAGTGGCCGATGAAGCGCTCGAGCGCGTCCTCGCGGCGGTTGAACACGAGGTCGTCGGCGAGCTCGCGCTCGGACTCGGAGATCTCGCCGTAGGGGGTGATGTGGTTCGGGTTGACCATCGCCAGGTCGAGCCCGGCCTGCACGCAGTGGTGCAGGAACACCGAGTTGAGCACGGCGCGGGCGCCCGGCGAGACGCCGAACGAGACGTTGGAGACGCCGAGCGAGGTCTTCACCTGGGGGACCTCGGCCTTGATCCGCTTGATCCCCTCGATCGTCTCGACCGCCGACGGACGCCACTCCTCGTCGCCGGTCGTCAGCGTGAACGTCAGGCAGTCGAAGATCAGCGCCTCCGGGTCCATCCCGTGCTCGTCGCAGCAGAGGTCGCGGATTCGCTTGGCGATCTCGACCTTGCGCTCGGCCGTCTTCGCCATCCCGACCTCGTCGATCGTCAGCGCGATCAGCGCGGCGCCGTGTTCGAGCGCCATCGGCACGACCCGGTCGAGCTTGTCGCGGCCCGCCTCGAGGTTGACCGAGTTGACGATCGCGCGGCCGGGGATCTGCTCGAGCGCACGCTGGATCACCTCCGGCTCGGTCGAGTCGATCTGGATCGGCGCCGGCTGGGTGAGCGAGACCTTCTTCGCGAGGACCCGCATCTGCTCGTCCTCGTCGGCACGCTCGGTCAGCGCGACGCACAGGTCGAGCACGTGCGCGCCCCCGGTCACCTGGTCCTCGGCGATCTGCACGAGCCCGTCGTAGTCGTCGGCGAGCAACAGCTCCTTGGCCTTGCGCGAGCCCTGGGCGTTGACGCGCTCGCCGACCATCGTCGGGCGCGGCTCCTGCACGAGCGGGGTCGCGGCGATCATCGAGGAGACGTGGATCGCCCGCCGCGCCGGGCGCGCGGCGACCTCGCGGCCGCGGACCCGCTCGGCGATCGCGGCGATGTGCTCGGGCGTCGTCCCGCAGCAACCGCCGACCACGCCGACCCCGTAGCGCTCGACGAACTCGAGCAGCGCGTCCGCGAGCGGCTCGGGCTGCTCGGGGAAGATCGTCTCCCCGTCGGGCCCCTGCAGCGGCAGGCCCGCATTCGGGATACAGGCGACGGGGACCGGGCAGAACTCGCCGAGGAAGCGGATCGCGTCGCGCATGTCCTCGGGCCCGGTCGAGCAGTTGAGCCCGATCACGTCGACCTTCAGCGCGTCGAGCGTCGTCAGCACCGACGAGATGTCGGTGCCGAGCAGCATCTTGCCGCCGTTCGGGAGCAGCGACACGGAGGTGTGGATCGGCACAGCGCGGCCGGTCGTTCTGAACGCCTCGCGCGCCCCGAAGACCGCGGCCTTGACCTCGAGGATGTCCTGCGCCGTCTCGATGATGATCAGGTCGACACCGCCGTCGATCAGGCCCGCGGCCTGCTCGGCGAAGACCGCGACGAGATCGCGGAACCCGATCTGCCCGAGCGTCGGGTCCTCGGAGGCCGGCAGGAACCCGGTCGGCCCGATCGAGCCGGCGACGAACCGGTCCTCGCCGGCCGCCTTGCGGGCGATCTCCGCGGCCTTCGTGTTGACCTCGACCGTGTAGTCGCCGAGACCCCACTCCTCGAGCTTCAGCCGCGAGCCCTGGAAGGTGTCCGTCTCGACGACCTCGGCGCCCGCTTCGAGCATCGAGCTGTGGACGCCCTCGATCACGTCGGGGCGGTTCAGCACGAGCGCCTCGTGGCACTTCCCCTGCAGCCCGCCGTAGTCCTCGCTGGTGAGGTCGAACTGCTCGAGCGTGGCGCCCATCCCGCCGTCGTAGATCACGACGCGGCTCTGCAGCGCGTTGAGGTAGTCGCGGGCCATCAAGGCATGCTAGCTAGCGGGCCTCGCCGAGCCCTGTGCCCGCGGTCCGGCTCAGCTCGCCTGGAAGAACCCGGAGCCGACCCAGTCGGGTGCCGGCCCGGCCCCGCGGGGGGCGAAGAAGTAGCCACCGCCGACGGGCGTGATGTAGTCGCTCATCGGCTCCCCGTCGAGCCGTTCCTGGATCGTCTGGAACTGGCGGCGCGGGCTCTGGTTGAAGGCCACGAACACGAGCCCCTGGTCGAGCGCGCCGGCCTCGTCGAGGCCTCGCGCGTAGTTGAACCCGCGCCGCAGGATGCGCTGGTCGGCGGTCGCCGCGGTGCGGGGGTTGGCGACGCGGATGTGGGCGGTCAGCGGGATCCGTTCGCCGGCGGGGTCGAGGTCGTAGCGCGGTTCCTCGAACTCCTCGGTGCCGCCGATCGGCGCGCCGCTGACGCGGTCGCGCCCGATCATCCGTTCCTGCTCGGTGAGGCCGACGCGATCCCAGAACTCGACGTGCATCCGGATCACGCGGACGACCTGGTAGGTGCCGCCGGCGATCCACGACGGGCTCTGGGGGTCGGTCCAGACGAGGCTCGCCATCTTCGCCGCGTCGGCGACCGGCGGGTTCGCGGTCCCGTCGCGGAACGCGAACAGGTTGCGAGCGGAGCTGTGCGGCGTCGGGCCCCGGTCGGCGCCGCTGAAGCCGTCGAGCGTCCAGCGCGGCACGAGCGCACCGCGGACGGTGCGCAGCAGCTCGCGCAGCGTGTGGGTGACCGTGTCCCGCTCGCCCGCGCAGATCTGCAGCAGCACGTCGCCGTGGCTGCGCGCGGGGTCGAGCGCGTCGTTCGGGAACGTCGGCATCGTCTCCAGCTCCGGAGGCCGCCTCGAGGCGAGCCCGTAGCGGTCGTCGAACAGCGTCGCGCCGAACGCGATCGTGACCGTCAGCCGGTCGGGGGTGTTGACCCCGCCGAGGATCCCCGAGTCGACCGGGGGCGCGCCCGGTTCGAGCAGCGAAGGCGGCCGTCCGCTCGTCAGCGCCGGGATCGCCCCGCCGGCGGTCAGTTCGCGGGCGCGTGCACTGAGCGCCTGCAGCGCCGTCTTCAGCAGGGCGCGGTCGGGAGCGAAGGAGTCGAGCGCGACGAACGTCGCCTGCGCGGGGGCGGGGGTCAGGATGCCGGCCTGGTGCTCGCCCGAGAACGGCTCGTGGATCGCCAGCTGGGCGGTCGTGAACGCGAGTTCGCCCTGAGGGGTCGCCGCGGCCTCCGCGGAGGCGCCTTCGCGAGCCAGCCCGCCGATGCCGCCGGCGACCCCGGCGCCCAGCACGAGGCCCGAGCGGGTCAGGAACTGGCGGCGGTTCGTCCCGCTCACGGTTCGGTCCTCGCGTCGGCGGGCGGGATCGTGATCGGCTTCGGCGGCGGTTCTGCCTCGAGCGCGGGCGGCACCTGCGCGAGCGCCTCGAGCGCCCCGCCGAGCGCGGCCTGCAGCCGCTCGGCCTCGGACCCGCTCAGCCCCGAGTTGGTCGGGAGCTGCCCGCCGTGATCGGCCGCGATCGCGTGCAGCGCGTCGCGCAGCGGGCCGAGTTCTTCTTCGACGAGGTTCCCGACCGGCGGGCGTTCGGCGTCTTCGTCGTGCAGCAGCGGCCGCAGCGTCGCCAGCAGCTCTTCGGTCGCCGCGAGCCCGGCTGCCGTGCCGGCGACGCCTTCCCCGCTCCAGGGGACGTCGGTGCCGCTGAGCAGATCGCGCAGCGCGTCCTCGAGGACCTCGTGCGCGCGGTTGGCGTATTCGGTCGGTTCGACCTTCGCGTGGGGGAGGATCGAGCGAAGCTGCGCGACGTCGGCGCCGAGCCGATCCGCGAGCCCGACCATCGAGCTCGGTCGCTGGCCGGTCCAGAGGCCGTATTCGATCCGGTGCAGGCCGGTGAAGCGGGGGCTCGCGACGCCGCCCGGCAGCCCGCCGGCGTTGCCGTCGATCGCCTGGTTCAGCTGACCCTCGGCGCCGGTCGTGTAAACGGTGCCGAGATGCAGGTAGCGGGTCCAGGCTGCGCGCCAGCGAGCCTGCGCGGCGCCGCGGTCGTCGGACGCGAGCGCCGCGCGCAGCGCGAGGACTTCGCCGGACAGCGCCGCGAGCTGAGCGTCGGCGTAGGAGCGGTAGTGCGCGACCGGGGTGGCGAACGCAGCGGGTCCGAGCACCCCGCTGCGGGCGGTCGGCGCGGAGGGTCGTTCGGCGCCCGCTTTGACGCCGTACGTCTGATACGAGCTTTCGACGTGGGGCGTCTGCAGGCTGAGCACCGCATAGCGGGCGGGGGCCGCCGCGGGCTTTGCGCGATGGCCGGCGTCGAGCGCCGACGCCGCGAAGAACGCGATCGCCGCGCACGCCACAGCGGCTGCGGCCACGCCGAGCCCGACCCTGCTGACACCCCTCCGCCTCACCCGTCAAGGATGGCACCTGGGCCGGTTTTCGACCAGTCGCTACCGCAAGGGCGGCGGGCTCGCGACGGGCCGATCATCGCCGGGACCGTCGTGGAGCTTCACGGCCGCGATGTGCTCGTCCGTGATCTTCCCGTCGCTCGGCACGCCCGGATGGTGCACGTGGCAGAGCTTGAAGTGGCCGTAGCGAAAGCGCCCGCGCCGGTAGCAACCGGATCGGTGGCAGACCAGCGTGGAGACGATGCCGCCGATCCCGATCAGGCTGATCGCGCCGACGACGAGCCCGAGCCATTCGGCGTGAGAGGTCGTGAACGGAAGGGTCGCGAGCATCGGCGGCGACCCTATCCGGGGGTGCGGATGCCGACCGGCAGGGCAGGGTTCGGCGATCCCACGCGGGAAACCGCCGGCTCGCGCGTCACAACCGGGCCGCCAAGCGCAAACCTCTTGCAGATGGCGGGCGCAGATGCAGAGGAGGCGGCGCTCGTCCGCGCGATCGCGGACGGCGGCGACGCCGCGTTCGCCGAGCTCTACCGCCGGCACCTGCCGCTGATCGTCGGCTGGGTGTACCGCCAGACCGGGGACCGCGAGGTGGCCGCCGATCTCGCCGCGGAGGTGTTCGCCGCGGCGCTGATCTCCGCTCGCCGCTACCGCCCCGAGCGGGCGCCGGTGGGGATCTGGCTGCTCGGTATCGCTCGCAACAAGCTGCGCGAGAGCGCGCGCCGGCGCCGCGTCGAGGACTCGGCGCGACGGCGACTCGGCGTCGAGCCGGTGGTCCTGACCGACGCCGACCTCGAGCGCGTCGAGGAGATGGCGTGCGCCACCGGCGAGACGTCGGCGCTGCTCCAGGAGCTCCCCGAGGCGCAGCGCGCAGCGCTCGTCGGCCGGGTGCTCGACGAACGGACCTATGCGGAGCTGGCCGAGCGGCTGGAGTGCTCGGAGATGGTCGTGCGCCAGCGGGTGAGCCGCGGCCTGAGCACGTTGAGATCTCAGATGGAGGGACGCTGATGGACTACTTCGCATCGGTCGAGCGCGAGCTGCGGGGTGCGATGCGCCAGGGGCGCGTGCGCCGTCGCCGGGGCGGACGCCGGCTCGCCGTCGGTCTCGTCCTCTGTGTGCTGATGGGCGGTTCCGCGCTCGCGGCCACGGGCGTGATCCCGATCGGCTCGCCGGTGAAGGTCCCGGCCGGGCTGAACCCCGGCGCCGGCAGCGGCGTGCCCGCCCCCGGCGGCTCCGTGCTGCTCGGCCTGTCCGTCGATGATCCGCAGGGCGGTCCGCCCTGGGGGCTGCGCGTGGTGCGCACGACGCGCGGGCTGGTCTGCCTGCAGGTCGCGCGGCTCGAGGGCGGCGAGCTCGGCGAGCTCGGGGTCGACGGCGCCTTCCACGACGACGGGCGCTTCCATCCGCTGCCGACAGCCGCGCTGCCCGACGCGGGCGGCGAACTCGGTCACGCGTTCAGCGAAATCGGGAGCGACAGCTACTGCCACCTCCCGTCGGAAACGTTCCTCGGCGACAGCATCGGCACGGAGCGAAGCGCGGCGGGGCCGGCCGACACGAGCAGGCGGCCCCGCGCACAGCTCCGCGACCTCTACTTCGGCCTGCTCGGCCCGCAGGCGGTCTCGGTGAGCTGGGCGGAAGGCTCGACGCGTCACACCGAGCCGGTGGTGCCGGGCGTCGGGGCGTTCCTGTTCGTCACCGGGACCTCGGCGCACGATCAGGTCGCGACCGGCGGCGGGTCGATCGGGAGCGCCGGCGGGCTCGCGCCCGTCGCGCCGCTGACGGGCATCACCTACAGGCTCCGCGGCTCGCTCTGCGAACGGCTGCTGCCGGGCGTGCGCGCCGAGCATCCGTGCCCGCCCCCGCAGTCGCTGTTCCCGCGCACGGCGCCCGCCGGGCGGCCGCTGCACGTGCCGCTGCGGCTGGCGCTGCGGGTCTCGCATCGCGTGATCCGCGGCCTGTCGGTCTCCTTCCGCGCGCCGCTGGCCGTGACGAGCGCCGCCGAGGGCTACCAGGTGCGGGTGCCGATCGGCCTCTGCCACGGACCGCTCGGGGGATACGTGGGGCAGTCGACCGATCGCGACATCGCCGCCGGCGCGAACGTCGTCGTGGAGGTCGGCGATCCGTTCCAGGACGCGACGTGCGGACGGCGCACGGCGACGGTCGAAGTCTTCTACACGGCGGCGGGCGGCCCGGGCCGCAGGATCGGCCTGGAGCGGCTCACCGAGCCGCCGGGCGTGCGCTCGGCGCGGCTGCCGGCCCGCCCGCGACGTTGAACGTTCACGAGGGCGCAGCCTCCGCTCCGCACCGGCAGTCGTTGACCTTCAGAGTGCCGCGGCGCCCGGTTCGCGCCTGGCCGCGAGGCGAAGGTGCGTCCCCGCGCCCTGCGTGACGACGACGATCGGGCCGGCCGCGCCGGCCCGATCTCATCGTCTCGCTACTTGATGAACAGCATCTCCGAGTACTTCGGCAGCGGCCAGAGGTCGTCGGCGACGATCTTCTCGAGCCGGTCGGCGACATCGCGTGCGTCGTCCATCGCCGGCAGCACGAAGTCGCGCATGTACGCGGCCTCCTTGTGAATGTCCTCCGGGTGGTTCTCGTCGAGGTTCGCGTCCTCCAGCTTCAGGATCGCGAAGTGGAACTCCTTGACCAGCGGCTCGACCTCGCCGACGAGGTCGTCGAGCCCGACCGGCTGCAGTTCGGCCAGGTAGCGGACCGCCGCGGGCAGCAGCATCGTGCGCGCGATCGCGGCGGCCGTCTCGGCCTCGATGTTGATGTTCGTGACGTACTGCTCGGTGAAGACCTCTTCACGGGACTCGAGCTCTCGTTTCGAGAGGACCTTGTACTTCTTGAAGGCCGCGATGGTCTGTTTGTTGGTCAGCCAGGGCAGCGCCTCGGGCGTCGTTTTGAGGTTCGCGAGGCCCCGTTTGGCGGCCTCTTTGTGCCACTCCTCGGAGTAGCCGTCGCCGTCGAAGACGACCTGCTTGTTCGCCGCCCAGACCTCCTTGACGACGCTCGTGACCGCCTTCTCGAGGGTCGCGCCCGATTTTTTGAGGGCCGCGGTGAGCTTGTCGGTGAGCTCGTCGACGGACTCCGCGACGATCGTGTTGAGGACCGTGTTGGGGAACGCCGGCGAGGAGTTCGAGCCGAGCGCGCGGAACTCGAACTTGTTACCGGTGAAGGCGAACGGGCTGGTGCGGTTGCGGTCGCCGCCGTGCAGCGGCAACGGCGGCAGCACCGGCGTGCCGAGCCCCAGGAACGAACCGGGTTTCGAGGCCTGGACTTTGCCGGCCTCGATCGCGCCGAAGACCTTCTCGAGCTCCGCGCCGAGGAAGATCGAGATGATCGCCGGGGGCGCCTCGTTGGCTCCCAGGCGGTGGTCCTGGCCGGCGCTCGCGATCGACGCCCGCAGCAGCTGCTGGTGCTGGTTGACGGCCTGGATCACCGCCGCGCAGAAGAACAGGAACTGCAGGTTCTCCGAGGGGGTGTCGCCGGGCTCCAGCAGGTTCAGGCCGGTGTCGGTGCCCATCGACCAGTTGTTGTGCTTGCCCGAGCCGTTGACGCCGGCGAACGGCTTCTCGTGCAGGAGGCAGACGAGCCCGTAGCGGCGCGCCGTGTTCTGCATGATCTGCATCGTCACCATCTGGTGGTCGGAGCCGACGTTGGAGTTCTCGAAGATCGGCGCGACCTCGAACTGGTTCGGCGCGACCTCGTTGTGGCGCGTCTTGATCGGGATCCCGAGCTTCGCGAGCTCGAGCTCGACCTCGAGCATGTACGCCAGCACCCGCTCCGGGATCGAGCCGAAGTAGTGGTCGTCGAGCTCGTGGCCCTTCGGCGGTTTGGCGCCGTAGAGCGTGCGCCCAGTGGTCACCAGGTCGGGCCGTTCGAAGTAGTACTGCTCGTCGATCAGGAAGTACTCCTGCTCGCAGCCGGTCGTCGTGAACACGCGTGTCGCCTCGTCGACGCCGAGCAGGTCCAGGGCGCGGATCGCGGCGCCCGAGAGAGCGTCCATCGAGCGCAGCAGCGGGATCTTGTGATCGAGCGCCTCGCCGGTCCAGGACGTGAAGGCGGTCGGGATGCAGAGCAGCGCGCCGTTCGGGTTCTCGAGGATGAACGCGGGCGAGGTCGGGTCCCAGGCGGTATAGCCGCGCGCCTCGAAGGTGGCGCGGATGCCGCCGGTCGGGAACGACGAGGCGTCGGGCTCGCCCTGGATCAGCTCCTTGCCGGAGAACTCGGCGATCGCGGTGCCGTCGCCGACCGGCCCGTAGAAGGAGTCGTGCTTCTCGGCCGTGGAGCCGGTCAGCGGCTGGAACCAGTGCGTGTAGTGCGTCGCGCCCTTCTCCATCGCCCATTCCTTCATCGCCTGGGCGACCGAGTCGGCCAGCGTCACGTCGAGCGCCTCGCCGCGCGCCAGCGTGCGGTGCAGGGCCTTGTAGACGTGCTTCGGCAGGCGGCTGCGCTGCACTGCGGGGGAGAACACGTTCGCCCCGAACACCTGGTTGTCGGCGACCGTCAGGTCAGGTGAGCCGAGCGCGGCTCCGTTGGCGCTCCACTGCGCGGCGGTTACGTTCTGCTGGCGGGTCCTGGGCATGAGCGGGGTCGAATCCCTCCTGAGTAGATGTTGGTCGGCCGCAGCTGCGTGCCGGCCTCTTCGTTGCTGGTCGCCCGGCGCTCCGCACCGGTCTTTGCGTGTTGATCGGCCGTCTCTCCGTTCCGGCCTCGAAGGTCGCGTGAGTGCCCGGCGCGGGATGCGCGCGAGGGGCGCCGTCAATCGTAATCCTCAGCGGCTGCGCCGGGATCACCGCCTGGCGAAAACCCCGTGTCGCGCCTTTGGACAGCTGGCCAAACGCGAGGGTGGGAACGGGCCGACGGGGGGCTAGGGCGTGCCGGTGTACGGCCCGCTGACGAGCTTGCCGGTGCTCGGGTTCACGTGCGTGACGGCGGGGGAGCCCGCCACGTGAACCTGGAAGGAGCCCGACGCCGGGCCGCCGGTCGCGAGATGCGCCCGGGCGCGCCCCGCTAGCCCCGCTGCGAAGGAGAAGTGCACGGTGTAGGTCCCGCTCTTGACCGGGACCACGCGCCAGCTGAGGTTGCTCGTCGCTTCCGCTGCCAGCGGGCCGAGCGCCCAGGTGTTCACGTACGCCGTCTGTCCACCGCCGGGGATGCTGACTTCCTGCGATTCCACCGGAGTCTTCGCGGGCGTCCCGGGTCCGCGTTCGATCACCCACACGGGGCGGCTCCTCGCAGCGAGGCCCGGGTAGTTCGACTGGTAGCTGAAGGAGTCGACGCTGACCGTCAGGTCCGGGATGCGGTGCCCGCTCGTGTTCGTCACCGACAGCGTCATCTGCTCCGGCTTCGCGATCGACTGCTGCGCCGGGAACGTCGCCGCCGCGATCTTCATCGCGAACGACGTCGAGGGTTCACCCGCCGTCGCCGCCGAGCCGCCGCACCCGGCGAGCGCGATCGCGATCGCGCCGGCCACGATCGCGCCGGCTGCGTCGCGGCGTGCATGCTCGCGACCGCGCACAGCGGCCCGCATCCCCAAGAAGACTCCAAGTCTCCCCCTCACGGTCGGGCCAGATTACCAGTGGGTGCAGGACCTTCGATGGTGGCACCCGCCGTTGGCATGGCGTAGAGTTACCCGCGACCACCGAGTGCGACCCGAGGGAGGGCCAGCTAGAGATGGTGCGCGGCGTCGCTGAGCGGGTCTTCCCCTCCGCTCGGCACTTGCTGGAGGAATTCGGGGACATGATGATCCTGACGGGTAAGACCATCTGGTCTGCCCTCAGGCCGCCGTATCCCTACGGTGGGGAGTTCGTCTCCCAGTTCCTGTTCGCGCTGCGTCTGTGCTGGTTCCCGCTGCTCGTCTCGACCGTCTGCATCTGCTACGCGGCACCGGGGCTGCAGGCCGCGAACTTCCTGACGATCTTCGGCGCGCTGGACCGCCTCGGCGGGTTCTTCGTGCTCGGCGCGGTCCGCGAGATCGGCCCGAGCGTGACCGCGATCGTCGTCGCCGGCGTGGCCGGCACCGCGATCACCGCGGACCTCGGCGCGCGCAAGGTCCGCGAGGAGCTCGACGCCCTGCAGGTGCTCGGCGTCGACCCGGTCAAGAACCTCGTGGTGCCGCGGTTCCTGGCGCTGATGCTGGTGACCGGCCTGTTCGACATCTACGCGCTGCTGTTCGGGATCTTCGGCGGGATCATCGCCGAGCTCGTCAACGGCCAGGCGCTCGGCCCGTTCTGGGCGACGCTGTTCGCCAACGCCTCCACCACCGACCTCTGGGGCTCGGTGCTGAAGACCACGATCTACGGCGCGATCATCGCGATCGTCTGCTGCTACAAGGGCATGGCCGCGTCCGGCGGCGCCGAGGGCGTCGGGCGCGCCGTCAACGAGGCCGTCGTCCTCGCGTTCACCGCGATCTTCTCGTTCGACTACGTCTTCACCCAGACCCTGCTCGCAACCCACCCCCAGATCCTGGTGATCAAGTGAGCCGGCGGTCCGACGGAGCTCGGGGATGAACGAACTCCTCGCGATGCCTCGCGAATGGCTCGCGGCGACCGGTGAGATCGGGCGCTTCACGGGCACGATCGTCCGTGACGTCTATGGGCTGCGGGTCTTCCGGTTCTTCGGGGAGTCGCTGCGCCAGTGCGGGATCCTGATCGTGGGGTCGACGACGATCATCTGGACGCTGATGTTCATCCTCGGCCTGCAGTGCGGGATCGAGGGCGCCTACTTCACGGCCGCGCAGGGCGCGCCCGCCTACTCCGGCGTGTTCACGGCGTGGTGCGATCTGCGTGAGATCACCCCGTACGCGTTCGGCTACATGATGTCCGCGAAGGTCGGCACCGGGATCGTGGCCGAGCTCGGGGCGATGCGGATCTCCGATGAGATCGACGCGCTCGAGGTGATGGGGATCAACTCGATGACGTTCCTGTGCGCGACCCGGCTGCTCGCCTCGTGGCTGGTGCTGCCGTTCATGTACATGGCGGGGATCGGCGCGGCGTTCCTGGCGTCCTACATCGCGGTGGTCGATCAGATCGGCTACGTCTCCTCGGGCGGCTATTTCCTGATCTTCTGGCAGTTCCAGAATCCGCCGGACTTCTTATACAGCCTGATCAAGGCGATGTTCATGGCGACCGCGATCGTGCTCGTCGCCTGCTACTACGGATACAACGCAAGCGGCGGCCCGGTCGGAGTGGGCCGCGCTACCGCGAAGTCGATGGTCTTGAACCTCGTGCTCGTACACGTCATCGGGATGCTCGGAACCCAGATCTTCTGGGGCGCGAACCCGCGCGCGCCGATCGGGGGGTGAGCTGATGGAGGACGACGGCGGACGCCGCGGCATCCCCTGGGGCCGCCGCCCCGGGCGCGGCGCCGACGAGCCGGCCGAGCCTCGGCCGCCGGTCGAGCCGACGTTCAGCGCCGTCGAAGCGCACGACGCCGAGCACGCCGACGAGATCACCGAGCGCCCGCACGACGAGTACCGCACGATCTCCCACGAGCCTCCGGCGCCGGTCGAGCCGGGCGGGGAAAGCGCGTTCGCCCCGTCGGCCCCGGTGATCGGCGCTCACGAGCCGACGGCCACCGAAACGCGGGTCCTGCGCGAGGAAGCGCGGCACGACGACGAGGAGTTCCGCTACCACACCGGCGAGGTCCGGGCCAGCCGCGAGGACGACGCGATCGAGTTCATCGACGTCCACAAGTCGTTCGGCCGCAACCACGTCCTGCGCGGCCTCAACATGGGCCTCCCCGAGAACAAGATCTCGATGATCCTCGGGCCCTCGGGCACCGGCAAGTCGGTCTGCATCAAGCACATCGTCGGCCTCCTCTACCCCGACCAGGGCGACGTGATCGTGCACGGCAACTCGATCCCGAGCCTGCCCGACCAGGAGCTTTTCGAGCTGCGCAAGAAGTTCGGCGTGCTGTTCCAGGACGGCGCCCTGTTCGGCTCGCTCAACCTCTACGACAACGTCGCCTTCCCGCTGCGTCAGCACACCGAGAAGGGCGACGAGGAGATCGCCGAGATCGTCAACCGCCGCCTCAAGGAGGTCGGCCTCGGCAACGCCAACGAGAAGATGCCGAACGAGCTGTCCGGCGGCATGCGCAAGCGCGCCGGGTTCGCGCGCGCGCTCGTGATGGAACCCGATGTGGTGCTGTTCGACGAGCCGGACTCGGGTCTGGACCCGGTCCGCACCGCGCTCCTGTGCGAGCTGATCAAGGAAGTCCACGCCGAGAACGGCGGCTGCTACGTCGTGATCACACACGACATCATGAGCGCGCGCCGGGTCGCCGAGCACATCTCCGTGCTCTGGAAGGGACGGATCGTCGAAACCGGACCCGCCGAGGACCTGTTCGCCTCGGAAAACCCGTTCGTGCGCCAGTTCCTGGCGGGCGCCTCGGCCGGGCCGCTCGGCATGGAGTAGAGCGCGGCGGTTTGGCCGTCCGCGAACCCCATCGGCGAGCGGCGCGGTGAGCGTCGCACGCGCGCTCGGAGCGCTGTCGGGCGCCGCCGCCAGGCGGCCACGTGCGGTCGTCGCCCTCGCCGTCGTGCTCACGCTCGCGGGCGGCGCGCTGGCGCTGCGCCTGCAGCCGACCGCGGCGACGAGCAGCTTCGTGTCGTCCTCGAGCGGGGCCTACCGCAGCACCCAGGCCTACTACCGCGACTTCGGAGAAGAGCCGGTCGCGGTGCTCGTCCACGGCAACCTGCAGCAGCTCGTGCTCGGCTCGGACCTCGAGCGGCTGCTCGGGCTCGAGGGCTGCCTGTCCGGACGCGTGCCCGCCGCAGCGCTGCCCGCCGAGGGCGGCGCCGACGGGCCGTGCGGGCGGATCGGGCGCCTGCACACCGTCAAGGTCGTGTTCGGCCCGGGCACCTTCCTCAACGAGGCCGCCGCCCGGATCGACGAAGAGCTCTCGACGCTCAACACCCGCGCCGCCGCGGGCGGGGCGCACGCCGCGAGCTCGGTCTACAAGACGGCGCTCGCCCAGGGCCACAGCAGCGCCGAAGCGCGCGCCCTCGGCCGCGAAGCCCGCGCCGTGACCGAAGCCGGCTTCCGCTCGCGGCTGTTCTCGATCGCGATCGAATACGGGCTCACGTCGGCGCCGACCCTGCAGGACACGCAGTTCATCTCGAACGTCGTGTTCGACTCCTCCAAGCCGGCCGGGACCCCCAAGCAGCGCTTCGCCTACCTGTTCCCGAGCCGCGAAGCCGCGCTGATCTCGGTGCGGATGCGACCCGGTCTCTCCCAGCAGCAGCGCGACCGCACGATCGCGCTGATCCGGGAAGCCGTGGCGATGGCGCAGTGGCACCTGACGACGCGCGGCGCCGGCTACCTGGTCACCGGCGAGCCGGTGATCGTCTCCGACCTGACCTCCTCGATCACGAGCTCGATCGAGCTGCTGCTGATCGCGGTGCTCGTCGTGATGGCGGCGACGCTCGGGCTCGTGTTCCTCGGCCGGCCGCGGCTGCTGCCGCTCGCGCTGGCGCTGCTCGCGGCCGCGATCACGTTCGGCGCGCTGTCCGCCGCCGGCGCCTCGCTGACCGTCGCCGCGGTCGCGGTGCTGCCGGTCCTGATCGGCCTCGCCGTCGACTACGGGATCCAGTTCCAGTCGCGCGCGGGGGAGGAGCTGGCGTCCGCATCCGGCGCTCGCGGAGGCGCTGCCGGCGCTGTGCGGCGGGCCGCGACGGCGGGCGGGCCGACGCTCGCGACCGCGGCGGCGGCGAGCGCCGCGGCGATGCTCGTGCTGCTGCTCTCGCCGGTGCCGATGGTGCGCGGCTTCGGCCTGCTGCTCGTCGCCGGCGTCGTCGTCGCGCTGCTGTGCGCCCTCACGGCCGGCTCGGCGGCGATCACCCTGTGGCCCGCCCGCTCCGGTGCCCGCGCCCCGCGCCGGGTGCCGTGGGCCGCGACGCTCGCCTCCTCCTGGCGCGGCGCCGGCGAGCTGCTCCGCGACAACCCCCTGACCCGGTCCGTCACGCGCTTCGCGCTCGGGCCGGCGCTGCGCCGCCCCGAGCGCGTGCTCGCCGCCGGGCTCGTGCTGGCGGCGCTCGGCTGGGGCCTCGACACGCAGACGCGGGTCGAGACCGACATCACGAAGCTCGTCCCCCAGAGCCTCGGGTCGCTGCGAGCGCTGCAGACGGTCGAGCGGACGACCGGGGTCGGCGGCGAAATCTCGGTGCTGGTGACCGGGCCGAAGGCCGCGTCCCCGCAGACCGTCGAATGGATGATCGCCTATCAGCGGCGCGTGCTCGCCCGCTTCGGCTACAGCGAGGCGCGCGGCTGCGCTCGCGCCAGGCTGTGCCCGGCCTTCTCGCTGCCGGACCTGTTCGACGGCGGCGCCGCGGCTGCGACCACGCCGAAGCTCGACGCCGCCGAGATCCAGGGCCTGCTGAACGCGATCCCGCCGTACTTCTCCCAGGACGTGATCGCGCCGAACCGGCAGGCGGCGACGCTCGCGTTCGGGGTGCGCCTGATGAGCCTCTCCGCCGAGCAGCAGCTGATCGAAGCGATGCGTTCGAGCCTCCATCCTCCCTCCGGCGTCCACGCCTCGCTCGTCGGGCTGCCGGTGCTCGCCGCGCAGTCGGGCTCGGAGGTGGCCGACCCCTGGCGGCGCCTGGAGACGCTGCTCGCATCGCTCGCTGTCGTCGCCCTGGTGCTGCTCGCCGCTTTCCGCGGCGACCGCCGCCGCGCGCTGGTGCCGCTCGCGCCGATCGTGCTGGCCAGCGGCTGGTCGGCGCTCGTGCTGTTCGCGGTGCGGATCCCGCTGAACCCGATGTCGGTGACCCTCGGCGCGCTCGTGATCGCGATCTCGACCGAGTTCAGCGTGCTGCTCGCCGAGCGCCACCGCCAGGAGCGGCTCGCCGGTCACGACACGCTCGAGGCGCTGCGGCGCAGCTACGCCCGCACCGGCGCGGCGATCGGCGCCTCGGGGGCGACCGCGATCTTCGGGTTCGGGGTGCTGATGCTCTCCGACATCAGGATGCTGCGCGACTTCGGCATCGTCACGCTGATCGATCTCACCGTGTCGCTGGTCGGGGTGCTCGCGGCGCTCCCGGCCGCGGTCGTGCTGGCCGAACGCGGAGGCGAGCGCGCCGGCCGCCGGCTGCCGCGGGCCTGGCCGCCCGCGCGCCTTGCCGCGCGCCGCGCCCGTTCCGGCCATGAGCCAGCCTGAGCAGCCACCCGGGGCGCCGCGCCCGCCGGGCTTCGCCGCGCCCGCGGAGGACGCCCGCAAGCAGAAGCCGGACGGGCCCGGCGCCGAGAAGCCGTCGTTCCAGCCGCCGCGCTACGGCCGCTACGTGGCGCTGCTGGCGCTCGTGATCCTCGTCCTGATCACGATCAACACGCTCACGACGAAACCGAACGGAAGCACCGGGATCGCGCCCGGGCGCACGGTGCCGCCGTTCGCCGTGCCGCTCGCGACGAGCGACCTCGGCGGCGACGCCGACGTCGCCACGCGCGCGGGCGAGGGCAGCGCCGGCAACGTCCCCGCGTGCATGGAGCGCGGCGCGCGGATCCTCAACATCTGCGAGCTCTACGAACAGGGACCGGTCGTGCTCGCGCTGTTCGTCGACTCCGGCGGCTGCCCCGACGTGCTGACCCAGATGCAGGCACTGACGCACGACTTCCCCGCGGTCCGCTTCGCCGGCGTCGCGATCTTCGGCAAGACCTCGGGCGTGCGCAAGCTGATCCGCGCCAAGGGCCTGACGTTCCCCGTCGGGCTCGACCGCGACGGCGCGCTCGCCGCGCTCTACCAGGTCGCGATCTGCACCCAGGTGAGCCTGATCTCGCGCGGCGGGACGATGCAGAGCAAGGCGCTCAACGGCACGCCCTCGCCGGCGCTGCTGCGCTCCCGCGTCGCGGCGCTCGCCGGCGCCTCGGCGTCCACCGGGGCGGGATGAGCGACGACGTCGCCCCCGCGACCGGCTGGATCTCACCGGCGGTCGCCGACGAGCTCCCGGGGCTGCGCTTGATCGAGGCCGAGGTGCAGGTCAGGCGTGCCGGCTCGCTGACCGGCGACTCGCCCCCCGATATCGAGGCGCGGATGCGCGAACTGTCCAGCCGCGTGCGCGGCGCGCGCGCGATCTCGATCCGGCGCGAGCCGGTCCCCGCCGCCTACCGCGTGCTGTTCCGCCAGATCGGGCTCGACCCCGATGTCGAGCGCATCCCGATCGAGGCGGCCGTCGTCGAGCGGATGCTGCGCGGCGGCTTCCTCACCGGCGGCCTGCTCGAGGACGTGCTGCTGATCGCGCTGATCGACACCGGCGTGCCGGTCCGGGCGCTCGACGCCGAGCGGCTGCGTGGCCCGCTGGGGATCCGCGAGAGCCGTGAGGGGGAGACGCTCGGCGGCGACGGCCCGCTGCTCCCGGACGGGCGGCTCGTCGTGGCCGACGGCGAGGCCGCGGTCGCGGTGCTGTTCGGGGAGCCGGCGCCCGATCGCGTGCCGCGTCGCGACAGCCGCCGGCTCGCCCTCTACGCGGTGCTCGCGCCCGGGGTGCCGGGGCTGTACGGGGAGGAGGCGCTGTGGTCGTGCCGGCGCGCGCTCGAAACCGGATGAACGCGGCCCCGCTGGCTGTAAGATGGACGATGCATCCGGCGGAGGAGCAGGCTTGATCCAGTCCCGGCAGCACCCAGCAGACCGCGGGGGCCACGAGGCGCCGGCTGGCGTCGCGGGCGCGCTCGTCGAGCCCGCCGGGGCACGGGCCGAGCGCGCCGCGCGAGCGACGCTGCGAGCGCAGATCGCGCGGCTCGAGGGCGACGTCTCGCAGCTGCTGGCCGAGCGCTTCCCGTTCGTCCACGCGCCGTCGCCGAAGCCGGTGCCGGTCGCAGCGGGCCCGCACCTCGCCGGGCTCGGCGAGCTCGAGCGCACCCGCGACTCCCTCGCCGCCCAGCTCCAGCTGCTCCACGCCCGCGCCGAGCGGCGCGGCGAGCACGAACGGCGGGCCCGGGACCTGCTCGAACGGATGCGCCTCGAGCCGGGCCGTTACAAGTACTACCGCGTGCCCGTCCGCGACCTCGGCGAATCCGGCTGCGGCGTCTGGGAGGTCCGACCCCGGCTGGGCCTGATCGGGATGCTCGCCGGATGGTGGGAGCTCACGCTGTCGTCAGGCTGTCCCTAACGAACGGCGCGCCACCCGTCGCGGGGCCCCAGCTGCGGCTCCGGCGGGACGCGATCAGCATCGACGCCAGCGTCCGGCGCTGGCGGTCGGTCATCGACCCGATCGACTTCTTCTCCGACATCGGAACCTGCGCGAGGAACTTGCGGCAGCGCGTCTGACCCCAGCGGCGCTGGCTCATCAGCAGATCGCCGACCGCCATGCTCTCCGCCTCCCAGGGGCAGTCGAGGATCACCTCGGCCACGCCGAGCTCGCCATCGGCGATCCGGCGCTTGAGCTCGGCACGCGCGAGGCGCACCTTGTTGGCACGTTCGAGCGCGCGCATGTGCTGAGGGGCGGCAGGGGCAATCGTCGCTGTCGCGGTCATTTCGGGCATCTCCCCGTCGCCGTCGCGAGGCTCGCGCGGCGGCGACATGCTGTCTTGAGTGTGGACGGATCTGCGCCCTCTATGACCGCCCTGGGCTGATCCGCGACCGGGCGCGGCAGTCCCGGCAGATCACCCTTCAGACTGTCTTCGTGTCGTTCGGAGCGCGTCCCCGAACGGTCATGCAGAGCGCGAGTGGAAGCTACGTCAGGACGGGGTGCCCGGTCAACACGGAGCGAGTGCTTCGTGCGCTCGCAGCGGGCTTTTTGTTCGCCCCCCGCCTTGTGAAGAAATGGACAAGTCGCGAGCGTCGAGGACGCCCTCGACCGTCACCGGGAGCCGGGGCCCGGCAGCGGGCCGTGCTCGGCCTCGAACGCGACCTTGACCTCGGCGAAGCGCTCGAGCGCCCGGTCGATCGTGGCGTCGTCGTGGGTCGCCATCACGCTCGTGCGCAGCATCGCGCCGCCCGGCGGGACCGCCGGGTGCAGGGCGGTGTTGACGAACACCCCGGCGTCGTAGAGCGCCTTCCAGAGCACCGCGGCCTTCCAGTCGTCGCCGACCAGCACGGGGACGATCGGGGTGATGATCGTGTGGTTCTGAGCGCCGTCCTCGCGCACGCCCGGGGCGTGCAGCTGCACCCCGGGTGCCGCCGGCAGCCGCTGTGGCGCGACGACCGCGAAGCCGAGCCCCTCGAGCCCGTCGCGGAGCCGCTCGGCGGCGTGCAGCACGCCCGCGAGCAGCGGCGGCCCGTCCTCGGAGCGCAGCACCCGCAGCGCCGCGAGCGCCGCGCCGACCGCGGCGGGAACCGCGGACGCGGTGAACAGGAACGCCCGCGAGGAGATCCGCAGGTAGTCGATCACCTCCTCGGAGCCGGCGACGAACCCGCCGCACGAGGCGAGCGACTTCGAGAAGGTCCCGATCCTCAGGTCGACGCGGTCGGCGACCCCGAGCAGCTCGCTCGCGCCGGTGCCGCGCGCGCCGAGCACGCCGGCGCCGTGCGCCTCGTCGACCATCAGCCGCGCGCCGAAGCGCTCGCACAGCTCGCAGATCTCCTCCAGCGGCGCGATGTCGCCCTCCATCGAGAAGACCCCGTCGACGACCACCAGCACGCCGCCCCCGTCGCCCTGGGCGCGCTCGAGCATCTTCTCGAGCTTGTCGAGGCGGTTGTGGCGGAACGGCCGGAGCTTCGCGCGGGACAGCAGGCAGCCGTCGAGGATCGAGGCGTGATCGGCGGAATCGACGATCACGGTGTCGCCGGGGCCGAGCAGCGTGCCGAGCGTGCCGAGGTTCGCCTGATGGCCGGTCGAGAAGACGAGCGCGGCCTCGGTGTCCATCCACTCGGCGATCTCGCGCTCGAGGTCGAGGTGGAGCGGGATCGTGCCGTTCAGCAGCCGCGACCCCGTGAGACCGGTGCCGTACCGGTGCAGCGCCTGCTCGGCGCCCGACATCACGCGCTCGTCGCCGGTCAGGCCGAGGTAGTTGTTGGAGCCGAGCATGATCCGCTCCGCCCCCTCCATCTCGACGATCGGCATCGCCGGCGAGGTGAGCACGTGGAAGTACGGGAGCACGTCCGCCTCGCGGGCCGCGCGCAGCAGCTCCTCGCGCTCGTGGCCGCGAACCTTTGCGAAGACGTCGATCGAGGTGGGCATATAGGGTGGCTCCCCTGTGAGCGTCGAGGTGACAGCGGTCCGGGGCGGGCGCGACCTTAAGGCCTTCATCGACCTGCCCTTCCGTCTGAATGCTAACCACCCGCTCTGGGTGCCTCCGCTGAAGCTCGAGCGGCTGCTGTTCCTGACCAAGCGCCTCAACGCATTCTTCACCCACGGCGAAGGCGAGTACTTCCTCGCCCGTCGCGACGGGCGCGTGGTCGGCCGCATCACGGCGCACATCAACCACGCCTTCAACGACCACCACAAATCGCGCTGGGGCTGGTTCGGCTTCATCGAATTCGAGCAGGACGCGGAGGTGCTGGAGGCGCTGCTCGCCACGGCCGAGCGATGGCTGCGCGAGCACGGCTGCGAGCGCATGCTCGGCCCGGCGAGCTTCGCGCTGAACGACGACGGGGGGATGCTGATCGAGGGCTTCGACCTGCGTCCGATGATCCTGCAGACGTGGAACCCGCCGTGGTACCCGCAGATGATGGAACAGGCCGGGATGACGAAGGCGATGGACCTGCTGATGTGGAACCTCGAGGTGACCGGTCGCGACAAGGTCCTGCCGGTGATCTTCGAGCTCGCCGAGAAGTCCCGCAGCGAGCACGGGATCCGGATCCGTCCGATGCGCCGCCGCCATCTGCGCAAGGACCTCGAGTTCTTCGCCGCGGTCTACAACACCGCCTGGGCCGAGAACTGGGACTTCGTGCCCTACTCGAAGGCCGACCTCGACGCCTACCACCTCGACCTGCAGCTGGCCTACGACAAGAACTGGTTCATGATCGCCGAGAAAGAAGACACCGGCGAGGTCGTCGGCATGGCGATCACGGTTCCCGACCTCAACCAGGTGCTCGAGCAGATGCGCGGAAGGCTGCTGCCGCTCGGCTGGTGGAAGTTCCTCACGAAGTCGAAACGGATGGACCGCGTGCGGGTCGGGTTCCTCGGCGTCAAACCCGAGCACCAGCACACCGGCGTCGCGGCGGCGCTCTACGAGGAGCACTTCAACGCGGCCGAACGCACGCCTCAGGACGGCGGTGAGATGGGTTGGATCCTCGAGACCAACACCGCGATGAACCGTGGCATGGAAGCGATGGGCGGGCGCATAGTGAAGCGCTACCGGGTGTTCGAGCGCGTCCTCGACGAGGCTCCGGAGGTTCCCTCGTCCGCTGCCGGCGAGACGGTCTGAACGGGTGTCTACACTCCCGCGGATGAGTTCCGAGCCCAGCGGCGTCACCCTGCCGGTCCCGGTCGAGGAGGGCGAGCTGGTCGAGGCGAAGCCCGCCTCGGGTCTCGTGGAGCCGGTACGCCGCACGGCGCTGCCCGCTGTCCAGGCGGCCGCCGCCGCGGCCGGGGGCTTCGTCGCCGGCGCCGCGGTCGTCGGGCTCGTCAACCGCCGTCATGCCCGCGCTCTCGCGCGGGGCCGCGAGAGGCGCGGGCTGCTGCGGCGCGGGCGCGGAGGATCGAGCGCCGGCTCGGACCGCCTGCAGATCGTCGGCAGCCGCTCGCTGCTGCTGGACGTGCACCTGCTCGGCGGCTCCGGCCCCGAGCGCTGACGGAAGCGGCGATGCCCGCGCCCGCCGAGGTGCGCCTGGAGGTCACGCCCGCCGGCCCGTTCCGTCTGCCCCGCCGCAATGGCCTCGATCGCATGGTGCGCCGTCGCGGCGGTGTGCTAGAGCGGCTGCTGCACCACGACGGCGAGCCGGTGCTGGTGCGGGTCGCGCAGACGGCGCCGGACCGGGTCCTGCTCGGCGCCCGCGCGCCGAGCCGGGAGTCGGCCCGTCACGGGATCGCGAGGATGCGCTTCGCACTCGGCCTCGACTTCGACCAGCGCCCGTTCCTGCGCCGCTTCGCGCGGGACCCGCTGATCGGGCGCTCGCTGCGCCAACGGCCGTGGCTGCGGGTCGGGCGCCGTCCCGAGCCGTTCGAGGCGCTGGTGATGGCGATCTGCGAGCAGCTGATCGAGTACGAGCGCGCGGCGGCGATCGAGCGTCGGATCGTCGGTGCGCTCGGGCGCCGCTGGGTCGATTGGGAAGGCGCGCACAGCACCCTCGCCGACATGCCGACCCCCGAGCGGCTGGCCGGCACGCCGCCCGCGCTGCTGCAGTCGTTCGATCTCGCGGGGTGCCGCGCGATCACGCTGACGCGCGCCGCGCGGGAGGTGGCGCGGGGCCGGGTGGACCTCGCGGCCGAGAGCCACGAGGGCGGCTGGCGCAGGCTGCGCGCGATCCCGGGGATCGGCTCGTGGACGGTCGAGATGCTCGCGCTGTACGGGCAGGGGCGCCACGACCAGATCCCGGCCGGCGACCTCAACCTGCTGAAGCTGGTCGGGCGGGCGCTGTCGGGGGGAGATCCGCAGGCGGTCGCCGAGGAGCAGCAGGTGCGTGACTTCTTCGCGCCCTACGGGGAGTGGGCGGGGCTGGCGGCGGTGCACGCGATGGGGGCGTGACTCGAGTCCGGGAGAGAGCCGCGAGTGGAGGTCTCGGGTCGGGGAGCGCCGCAGGCGGCTCTCTGCGGACGTCGAGTCACAGCTGGGCCGAGGGGCCCGGAGGCGGTCGAGCATGCCCGGGCGCCTGGGGGCCAAGCCACTCTCGCTCGCCGACGCGCCAACCAGGCCGGATCTCGCCGGCCGTCGCTCGTCCGGCGCCGGCGAGCCTCGTCAGCGGCGGCCGGCCTCGGCGTCACCTCGCGCGGCGAGTCCCGGTGGCGCTCGGGGCCGAACCCGCGCCCGGTCTCGGCGTCACCTCGCGCGCGAGTCCCGGTGGCGCTCGGCCGAACCCGCGCCCGGTCTCGGCGTCACCTCGCGCGCGAGTCCCGGGGCGCTCGGGACCGAACCCGCGCCCGGTGAAGTCGCGCCGCGGGCGGCACGCCTCACGCACGCGGCCGTCGAGCAGCCGCACCGGCCGGTGCGCCCACCTGCAGCGGTGCGTCCTCCCCGGCCGCAGGCAGCGGCGGCGGGTCCGGATCGGCCCGGTCACGCGGGCCCTCCCGTGAGCCGGTAGCGACGCGTCCGCGGGTCTTGCTCGAGCAGGCCCACCGCAAGCAGCGTCGTCATGTAGCGGTGCGTCGTGCTCGGGCTCATGCCGAGCTTGACCGCCACGTCCGTCACAGCCAGCGAGCCGCCGTCGGAGGGGAACGTGGCGAGCACCAGCAGTCCGAGCAGCAGCGAGCGCGAGAGTCGGGGGCTGTCGGACAGTGACTCGTAGCGGGACGCGAGGTCGTCGCCCGCGGCGAGACCGCGCAGCAGTGTCGAGACACCGCCGCCCCGCCCGGATTCGCGAACGACGCGCTCGATCTGCGGCCGCGTCAGCTCGATGTTGATACCGCTGCCCATTCTCTTGCCCCGGCTAGGCGATCATTCGCGGCCGGGGCGGCAGCGGCAAGTGGAAAGTCGACTACTTGACTTTCGAGTCGCCGCCGAGGCCGCGCCGTGCGCCACCAGCAGCGTGCGCGCGGGCAGTGTCACTGGGCCGAGGGCGCCGAACACGCCAGCCCGCGCGGCGCAGCTCCCCGGCGTGCGCGTGAGATAGAAACACGCCATCGCGATCAGCATCAGCCGGTGCAGCGCTCCGTCGCGGAGGGCGCCGACGGCGGCGTCCGCCCGGCGCGCGATCTCGGTCAGCCGCGCGGCCGTCTCGCCGGTGGACGCGTAGTGGCCGATCAGGCTGTGATCGCCGGTGCGGCGATCGGCCTCGACGTCGACGAGGCTGTCGAGCAGGACGTGCAGCGCCCCGGCCCACGGGAAGTAGGCCGCCGCGGTGGCCTGTGGCGCCGCCGCTCCCACGTCCGGCCGGGCGGCCAGCGCGATCAGCGCGAACACCCCGAGCGAGGAGGCGCCCGCGGCGGCCGCCTCCCACCACCGCAGCCCGGTCTCCGGCGCCGGTCCAGGAGCCCGCCCAGCCGCGCAGCGCCTGCCGCGCCGGGTCGGCCGGGTCGTGGATGCAAGCCTGGTAGACGGCCATCCGGCGTGCGGCCTCGGTCGCGGGCGCGCGCACGTCGGCGAAACCCGGCAGCGCTGCCAGCTCGGCCCGGCAGCCCGCGACCAGCGCGTCGGCGTAGCCGCCGTCGCCGCCGGGGAACGCGCTCGCGGCGAACCAGCGGCGCGACGGAACCGCGGCGCCGAGCGCCGCCGGCAGCGCCTCGTGGAGCAGCGCCGCGCTCGCGACCGGATCGCGCGCGGGCACCTCGGCGACCGTGTCGAGGAAGTCGTAGAGCGCCTGGAAGGCGACCGCGGCCCGCAGGACCGCGGCGCGGCGCGAGGGCGGTGCGAGCAGGGCGAACGCCGCCGCGCCCTCGAGGTTCCCGCGCTCTGCGTCGAGCGTCGCGACCGCGAGCGCGGCGAGCCGGCCGTCGGCTATCCGTCCTGCGCGCAGGCGCCAGCCCGCGACCTCGCGCCGGACGTGCGGGAGCAGGCCGGTCCAGTACCGCCACGCGGCGGGCGCGAACGCGGTGTGCGGGCCGCGGCCCGATCGGGCTGGCACCCGCGCAGTCTGCGGGCGCGATTCTCATATGTGGAAGTCACTCCTGGAACCCGGCGCGCGGCGGCACGCGGGCGGCGGCCCATCCGGGCAGCGAGACCACGGCGAGGGCGATCGCGGCGAGCACGCCGAGAGTGAGAAACACCGTCGCCAAACCGACCGAGAACGGAGCCGGGAACCCGGTCCCGAGACGCAGCCAGCGCGCGGCCAGCGCGTGCCCGAGGACTCCGAACGCCGCTCCGGCGAGGCAGCCGACGCCGAGCACGATCGCGCTCTCGAGCAGCAGCGCCGCGCCACAGCTGCGCGCTCGCGTAGCCCTGGATCTTCAGCGACGCCAGCCGTGCCCTGCGCTGCCAGATCGCGGCACTCAGCGCCGAGGCGACGGCCAGCGCCGCCGCGAGCAGCAGCATCGTCGCGATCTGCCCGAGCGCCTGCAGTCCCTGGCGCGAGTCCGCCGCGTACTGCGCCCGGCGTTCGCCGAACGTCTGCACCGCCAGCCCCGGACGGGGACCGAGGGCACGCAGCACGGCTCGCCGCGCCGCGCCCTCCGAGACGCCCGGGTCGAGCCCGACCTCGAGCGCCGTCGGGTCGCCGGAGAGCCAGTGGGCGCGATATGCCGCCGCGCCGAGCACGACCGCGCCGGGCGCCCAGCCGAGGTTCGTCGTGACCGCGGCGACGCGCAGCCCGATCGGTCCGGACGGGGTGGGCAGCTCGAAGGAGCTGCCGACCCGCAGGCCCCGTTCCCGCGCGAACCCCGCCGAGACGGCGGCCCAGCCCCCGGAGCGCAGCAGCCGTTCGGCACGCGCGGGGGTTCCTTCCAGCACCTGGCTCCCGGGCAGCTGCGGCGTGTCCGCGCTCGGGCGCGCGATCACCCACATGCGCCGGTCGCCGACGTCGAGGAAGCCCCCGGCGTAGCTGCGCACCGAGCGAACGCCCGGTACGCCGGCGATCCGCGTCACCAGGTCTGAGGGGGCGAAGGCGTTCGTCGTCAGGTCGTTGCCGCCGGTCGTGACCCACAGGTCGGCGCTCCGCAGGTATTCCCCGAAGTTCGCGTCGAGGCCGCGCAGCAGGTCGGCGCGGGCGCCGCCGATCGAGACGCTGCCGTAGACGGCGAGCGCGGCGATCCCGGCGAGCGCCACCGCGCGAGTCGTCGTCGCGCGGAGCTCCGAGAGGACGACGATCAGCGCGCTCGAGCCGACGTGCTCGCCCGCCCATCGCAGCGCCGATGCGAGCGATGCGAAGAGGGCGGGGATCACCATCAGCGTGAGCGCCGCGAGCGCGACGCCGCCGGCGATCGTCAGGCCCGGGGCGAGCAGGACGGCGCCCGCGACGATCGCGGTGGCGCTCGCGCCGACGAGCGCGAGCTGGGCGCCGGTGCGGCGCTCGATCACCTCGCTCCCGGCCTCGTGGCCGCGCAGCGCGGCGTCGGCCGGCCGGCTCGGCCGGAGGTCGAGCGCCGGCGACAGCGACGCCAGCAGCGCGGCGAGCACGCCGCTGGCGAGCGCGGCGACGACGATCTCCGGGCTCAGCAGCTCCTGCTGCCCGACGGGGAAGGCGGTCCGCAGGTACGCCGGGACGCGGTGCAGGAACGCGTGGGAGAGCAGGTAGCCGAGCCCGACGCCGGCGGCCGACGCCACGAGCCCGAGCACGACCGCCTGGAACGAGAGCAGCAGCAGCACCTGGCGCCAGTCGTATCCCTGCATCCGCAGATCCGCGACGAACCGGCGCCGCTCCGGCACCGTCAGCAGCATCGCGTTCAGCGCGAGCAGGAAGCCGACCATCACGCTGATCGCGGCGAACAGGTCGGTCGACTGGTCGTTCGGGCGCGCGGCCGCTTCGAGCAGCGCGAGCTCGTGATCCGCCGGCTCGACATCGAGGCCGGGGCCGCCGAGCGCCGTCAGCTCCGCGCGCGCGTCGCCCTCCATCCCGCGTCTCGGCGCGACGTAGACCTGGGTGATCCGTCCGCGCAGTCCCGTCAGCCGCTGCGCGACCGCCAGCGGCGCGACCGTGATCGGGCTGGAGGCGAGCGCGCCGAAGCCGCCGCCGAGCACGCCGCGGACGCGCGCCGGGTGGGCGGCGCCGAAGGAGAGCACGGTGACCTGCGAGCCCCGCTCGGCGCCGATCGCCGCCGCGATTTCGGCCGGCAGCAGCAGGCCGCCTCCGACCTCGAGATCGGAGCCGCGGCTCGCCAGGGCGCCGAGGCGCAGCGCCGCCGGTGTCACGCCGAGCAGCTGCACGGCGCCGCGGCCGCGGGGGCCCACGACCTCGACGTTCTCGCGCAGCGCCGGGGCGGCCACGCGGACGCCCGGCAGGCGGGCCGCCCGGGCGCCGAGAGACGCGGGGAACCCGAGCTGCGAGCGCGCCGCGAGCTGCAGCTGTGCCGAGCCGATCACCTCGTGGACCGCTTCGCCGGCCGAGGCGGTGAGGCTGGTGTTCGCGACGAGCACCCCGAGCACGAGCGCGACGCCGACGGCGATCCCGCTTCCCGCGAGCAGCTCCTGGACCGCGTGCGAGCGCAGGCGCAGGCGGTAGAGGTGCAGCAGCATGCTCAGCCGCAGCCCGCCGATCCGGGGGTTGAGGCTCACGGCGCCGCGTGCGCCGCCCGCGCGAGCCCGTCCGCGAGGCGGCCGTCGCGCAGGGTGAGCATGCGGTCGGCGACCTCGCCGGCGGCCGGATCGTGCGTGACGAGCAGCGCCGGGACGTCGCGCTCGTGCGCGACGTCGCGGATCAGCGCCAGGATCTCGGCGCTGCGCTCGGAGTCGAGGTTCCCGGTCGGCTCGTCGGCGAGCAGCAGGCGCGGCTCTCCCGCCAGTGCCCGGGCGAGCGCGACGCGCTGGCGCTCGCCCATCGAGAGCTGCTCGGGCGCATGCTCGATGCGCTCGGAGAGGCCGACCCGCTCGAGCCACGGCATCGCCGCAGAGCGCGCCTCTCGCAGCGTGTGCCCGGCGGCGGTGAGCTTGATCGTGGCGTTGTCCAGCGCCGAGCTGTGCGGGATCAGATGGAAGGACTGGAACACGAAGCCGACGTCGCGAAGCCGGTACGCGGCGGCCTCGCGCTCGCTCAGGGCGCCCACGTCGAGCGCGCCGAAACGCACGCTGCCGCTGTCCGCGACCGCCAGCCCCGCCGCCAGCAGCAGCAGCGTCGTCTTGCCGGAGCCGCTCGGCCCGTGCAGCGCGACGAGCTCGCCCGGCTCGACGACGAGCGAGACGCCGTCGACCGCTCGCACCTGCTGCGGGCCGCCGGTGTAGGCCTTCGACACGTCGCGCAGCTCGAGCGCCGGCATCGCGCGGCTAGCCCGCTCCCGCCGCACGCTGCCGCGGCAGCCGCACGACGGTCCCCGGCTCCTCGGTCGAGGTCAGCTCGCCGTCGGCGATCGAGACGAGCACCTCGGCGCCCTGCAGCGCCGCCATCTCCTCGGAGGCGAGCAGCAGCGCCGTGCCGTGCTCGCGGACGGCCGCGCGCAGCTGGGCGTAGAAACGGTCGCGGTCGCGCAGGTTCGGGATCAGCGCCGGTTCGTCGAGCACCAGCAGTCGCGGCTCGCGGGCGAGCGCTCGCGCGAGCATCACCCGCGTCCGGTCGGTCAGCGAGAGGGCCGCGGCCGGCTCGTGGGCGCCGGCGGCGCCGATCCCGAGCCGGTCGAGCGCGCGCACCGCCCGGCGGCGCGCGTCGCGCATCGTCAGGCCCTCGCTGCCGAGCGAGGTGGCGACGTGATCGAGCACGCTCTCGCCGGCGTGGGCGCGCCAGTCCTCGGGCGCCATGAAGGCGATCTCGCGTCGCAGCAGCAGGCCGCGTTCGCGGACCGACATCCGCGACATCTCGGCGCCGTCGAACAGGACCCGGCCCGAGTCCGGCAGCACGATGCCCGCAGCCATCCTCAGCAGCGTCGACTTCCCCGATCGCCGCGGGCCGTAGACGCCGACCGACGTGCCGGCCTCGATCGTCAGCGACACGCCGTCGAGCACGGCGATCTCGCGACCGCCGTCGGGCACCCGCTTGCTCGCGTTCTCGAAGCGGACGAGCGGTCCCATCGTGGCCCGCCCTCTCACCCGATGACCGGTCGCGCGGCGAGGCGCCGCGGGTCCGCCGTCGAGGCGCTCATCTCGCCGCGAGGTACTCGTTCATGCGCCGTCGCGTCCGCGCCGCCCAGTCGACCTCGGTCTGCAGCTGCGCGTAGACGGCGTCCCGCGAGCAGTCGATGCACAGCGAGCCCCACGAGCGCGCGTCGCCGTCGGTCGGGCACACGAGCTGGGCGAGCACCAGGCACTCCCGCTCGTACGCGCGCAGCGCGAGCAGCAGCCGCGGCGCGTCCTGCTCGCGCGCGACCGACAGCTTCGCCTGAAGGCCGAGCCGCACCGGCTCGCGCGGGAGCAGCGTCTCCATCCACAGCGTCAGCGCCTCCGAGGTCTCCGCGGTGGGGTGGTAGACGAGGTGGGTGCGGCGGTTGCTGCCGCGCCGGGGCTCGTCGCGGGACGCCGCGAGGCCGGTCTGCTCGAGCTGCTCGAGCAGGCGGTAGACGTCGTTCGTGTCGACACGCCAGGTCTCGCCGAGCCGTGTCGCCAGCCGGTTCGCGAGATCCCCGCCGTGGCCCGGACGCTCCAGCAGCAATCCGAGCAGCGCCCCCCGCAGCGGAGTGGAAGGACCCCGCATCCATCTGGTCTTCTCCGGGCTGGCGGTGGCCATCGCTCCTCGTCTCGGCCGGCGTGCCCCCCGCGGGCACCATAACCGACACTCGACCAATCGTGACCTATTTGGCGACCCGGTTGAGAGCGCCGATCGGGATCTGGCTCCAGTACTGGAAAAACGCCGTTGGGCGGTGTTTCTGACTCGTTACGGCACGATCACAGCGGCCCCAGAGAAGGCGCCCGCGCGCAGATCCTCCAGCGCCGCTCCGGCGTCCGCGAGGGCGTACTCGCGCACCGTCGTGCGCACGGGAACACGCGGGGCGATCTCGAGCAGCTCGCGCGCGTCCTCGCGGGTCAGGTTCGCCACCGACCGCACCGCGCGCTCCATCCACAGCTTCTCGTACGGGAACGCCGGGATATCGCTCATGTGGATGCCTCCGCAGACGACGACGCCGCCCGGGGCGACCGCCGCCAGGGCGAGGGGCACCAGCTCTCCGACCGGCGCGAAGATGATCGCCGCGTCGAGCTCCTCGGGGGGGCGCTCCTGCGAGGAGCCCGCCCACTCGGCCCCGAGCTCGCGCGCGAACGCCTGCGTGCGCTCGTCGCCTGCTTTCGTGAACGCGAACACGCGGCGACCCTGCCAGCGGGCGACCTGCGTGAGGATGTGCGCGGCCGCGCCGAACCCGTACAGCCCGACCCGCTCGGCGTCGCCGCACATCCGCAGGGCGCGGTATCCGATCAGCCCGGCGCACAGCAGCGGCGCCGCTTCGAGCGGGCCGAAGCCGGAGGGGAGTGGGAAGCAGTAGCGGACGTCGGCGACCGCGTACTCTGCCTGCCCGCCGTCGATGTCGCGGCCCGTGAAGCGCGCGTTCGGGCAGAGGTTCTCGCGGCCGCTGCGGCAGTACGCGCAGTCGCCGTCCGTCCATCCGAGCCACGGCACCCCGATCAACCCGCCCTCGGGCAGACCCTCCGGCGAGGACCCGGCGACGATCTCGCCGACGATCTGGTGTCCGAGCACTCGCGGCGGATCGGGCACCTCGACCTCTCCGTCGAGCAGGTGCAGGTCGGTGCGGCAGACGCCGCAGGCGAGGACCCGCAGCAGTGCCTGCCCGGGGCTCGGCTCGGGCACCGGCAGCTCGGTCGCGCGGAGCGGACGACCCGGTGCGTCGAGCACCATCGCCCGCATCGTCTCCGGAACCGCCATTGGGTCATATTGATGGACTCCGAGCGAATGAGCGCGCCCCTCTACCTCCATCACCCCTCGAGCCTCGAGCACGATCCACGGCTGCTCTCGCCGGGGCACCCCGACACGCCGGAGCGGATCGAGGTGCTCGAGGCGGCGCTCGCCGAGCGCGGCTGGCTCGGCTGGGAGCGCAGGCTCGCGCCCGCGGCGAGCGAGCAGCAGCTCGAGCTCGTCCACGCCCCCGCGCTGGTGCGCCACGTGCGCGAGCTGTGCGAGGCCGGCGGCGGGGCGATCGACATGGACACCTACGTCGGTCCCCGCTCCTTCCGGGCCGCGCTGCATGCGGCGGGAGGCGCATGCGAGGCGGCGCGCGCGCTGCTCGACGGCGAGGCGCCAGCGGCGTTCAGCGCGCTGAGGCCGTCCGGCCACCACGCCGAACGCGACCGCGCGATGGGCTTCTGCCTGTTCGACAACGTCGCCGTCGCGGCCGCCTGGGCGATCGCCGAGCGGGGTCTCGAGCGGGTCTTCGTGCTCGACTGGGACGTGCACCACGGCAACGGCACCGCCGAGATCTTCCACGCGCGCCGCGACGTGCTGTTCGCGAGCCTCCATCAGTCGCCGCTGTATCCCGGCACCGGGCCGCTGCGGGACTCCGGCTCCGGCGCTGGGGAGGGCTACACGATCAACCTGCCGGTACCGCCGGGGACCGGGCCGGAGGAGTGGATGGAGCTGGTCGAGCACGTCGTGGTGCCCGCGGCGCGCTCGTACGAGCCGCAGCTGATCCTCGTCTCGGCCGGCTTCGACGCGCATCGGGCGGACCCGCTCGCGCACTGCCTGCTCGAGACCGGGACGTTCGGCGAGATGGCGGCGCGGGTGCGAGCTCTGGGCGAGGAGCTCGCCGCGCCGGTGGGGGTCGTGCTGGAGGGCGGCTATCAGCCCGAAGTGCTCGCGGAATGCGTGGGCGGGGTGCTGGGCGTCCTGGCGGGGGACGAGCAACCGGAGCTGCACGCCCGCAGTCCGGACGGGCCGCTCGTCGCCGCGGCGATCGCGCAGTTCGGCCGCTGGTGGCCGGTCGGCTGAGGCGCGCGCCGCCGGCACCCGGCGCCGATCGCGCAGAGGCCGGCGCTCGTTGGTCACCCGCGGAGCGAATCTCCTTGCCGCCCGCCCAGCGGTTCGGCGTCGCGGGCGCCGAGCGGACCCGGGCCTCTACCGCCGCGCGGCGCTCCAGATCCCCCGGTGATCCGCTAGATCCCCTGGCCCGGCAGGTACTCGTTCGTGTAAGGCGGCAGGCCGGTGTTCGGGTCTTTGCTCAGCAGCCGGTGCGAGAACATCCAGCTCGCGAAGGCCGCCCAGGCCGACGGGCTCTGCCAGCCGTACGGCTTGCCGGCTTCGCTCGGCAAGGCGGCCGGCAGCGTCTGGCGGATCGATTCGAGCTGCAGCTTCGGTTCGAGCGACGGGTTCGCCTTGACGATCGTCGCCGCCGCGGCCGCCGGGTCCGCGCGGACCTCGTGCTCGCCGCGCGTCAGCGCCTGCAGGAACGCCCGCAGGTCCTGCCCGTCGCGGTTCGCCTCTTTTTCGCGTGCGACGAGGACGAGCTCGTCGTAGGTCGGCACGCCGGCCTCGTCGACCGGGATCACGACCGGGTGCCGGTGAGCGAGTCGAAGCTGGATGCCCTCGTAGTTCCAGAACCCGCCGAGCGTCGCGTCGACCTGCCCGGAGATCATCGCCGGGATCAGGTTGAAGCCGACGTTCACGACCTTCGACGAGTCGGGCTTCGCGCCGGCGCTTTCCAGCGCGGTCCGCAGCTCGGCGCTCTGGTACGGGATCCCCGCGGTGCCCACGCGCTTGCCGGCGAGCTGCGCGACGGTCGAGATGTGCTTGCCCGGGAGCGCGATGATCGACGTCAGCGGGCGCTGCACGAGCGCGCCGATCGAGACCACTTTCAGACCCTCGTCGCGCGCCAGCAGCAGCTGCGGCTCGTAGGAGATGGCGAGGTCGACCTTGCCCGCGGCGAGCAGCTTCAGCGGTTCCGCGGGTTCGGCCGGCGCCTCGGGGACGACATCGAGCCCGACGGCGCGGAAGTCGCCGTGCGCGATCGCCGAGTACAGCGCGGCGTGGTCGGCGTTCGGGAAGAAGTCGAGCATCACCGTGAACCGTCGCTGCGTCGACGAGGACAGCGCGTCCTTCTTGCTGCCGCACGCGGCCAGCGCCGCAGCGCTCGCGATCACCGCGAGCGCGACGGCGAGGATGCGGGGACGGGGTCGGGCGATGCTCACGCGAGCTCTCCTCTCGTTCGTTGCCGCCAGGGCGCGAGCCGACGCTCGGCGAGTGACAGCGCATAGAAGCACGCCACGGCGAAGGCCATCAGCAGCACGGTCCCCGCGTAGGCGCGGGCCGACTGGAAATCGAGGTCGGTCGTGATCTGGCGGCCGAGTCCCGGGTAGGCGCCGGTGGTGGGTGTGGCGACCTCGGCGATGAAAGCGCCGATCACCCCGACGGCGAGCGCGATGCGCGCGCCGCTGAGCGCCGCCGGCAGCGCCGCGGGCAGCTCGGCGAGGCGGAACGCCTGCCAGCGCGAGGCGTCGAGCGTGCGCATCAGCTTGAGCTGGTCGGGGTCGACGGCGGCGAGCCCGTCGGCGGTCGTCACCAGCACCGGGAAGAAGCAGATCAGCGCGATCACGACCAGCTTCGGGAAGATCCCGAACCCCCACCAGAACACGAGCAGCACCCCGATCACCGGGATCGGCAGCGCCTGCGAGCCGACCGCGAGCGGGTACACGGCGCGGCGCAGCAGCGGCGAGAGGTGGAGCGCGACGGCGAGCGCGAAGCCTGCGGCGAGCGCCATCGCCAGCCCGAGGACGACCTCCTCGGCGGTCACCGCGAGGTTCCGCCACAGCACGCTGCCTCCGTGCCAGAGCGCGGAGGCGACTTCGTGGGGGGCGGGCAGGACCGCGGGTTCGACGCCGCCGGCGTCGACGTAGACCTCCCAGGCTCCGATCAGCAGCGCGAGCAGCACCAGCGGCGGCACGATGCGCGGGAGCGGCCGGCGCCGGGGCGAGGAGGTGGGGGCGGCCTGCCGGGCAGCGGCGCCGGGCGCGGTCCCCGGTCGGGTTGGCGCGTTCAAACCATCGCCTCGGCGAGCATCCGCAGGGCGCCGGCGCGGGCTGAGACGACCTCGGCGTCGCCCCTGTCGCGCGGCCGCGGCTGCCCCACGGCGAGCTCCGCCGCGATCCGGCCGGGTCGCGGCGAGAGCACCAGCACCCGGTCGGCGAGCAGCACCGCCTCCTCGACGTCGTGCGTCACGAGCAGCACCGTGCGCGGCTCGCGGGCCAGCGCCGCGGCGAGCCAGTCCTGCATCTCCGAGCGGGTGATCGCGTCGAGCGCTCCGAACGGCTCGTCGAGGCACAGCACCGGCTTGCCGGAGAGCAGCGTGCGCAGGAACGCGACGCGCTGGCGCATGCCGCCGGAGAGCTCGCGCGGGAACGCGCCCTGGAAGCCGTCGAGCCCGAGCTCGGCGAACAGCTCGCCCGCGCGGCGTCGCGCCTGCGCGCGGGGGACATGGGCGATCCGGAGCGCCAGCGCGGCGTTGTCGGCGGCGTCCAGCCAAGGCAGCAGCAGATCGGCCTGCGGCATCAGCACCGCGGGCGCGGCTCGCACCGTGCCCGCGTCGGCGCGCTGCAGGCCGCACGCAAGCTCGAGCAGCGTCGTCTTGCCGCAGCCGCTCGGCCCGACCAGCGCGAGCACCTCCCCGCGCGCCGCGCGGAGCGAGACGCCGTCGAGCGCGCACACGTCGCCGAAGGCGCGGCCGACACCCTCGAGCGCGACGTCGGCCTCTGGCCCGCGCGGATCTGCGGCGGGTGTCGGTGCTGGCTGCAGTTGCGCTGACAAGTCGCTCCCTTCGCGGGCATTACCCCACAGGTTCTAAGGGTCGACATCGGGGGAGCGCTGAGCCGGCACGGACCGCCGGCCGGATCTCTCAGTTTCTCCCGGATGCCATCTCAGCCGGCCTTCCCGCCAGCCCCCCTGGTATCCGCTCTTGCCGGCGATGCTACCGCGCCGGGGCAACGCCGGGCGAGGCGCCACGGCGCGCGCTCACTGCGCGGAGATCACGGGGCGCGTGAGGGCCCGCACGAAGTCCTCGAGCTGGGACGTGGTCCAGCACTCGAACGCCGTGCAGTGCTGCTCGTAGGCGGAGATCACGGAGTCCCCGTAGTTCCAGTAGAGGCGCGGCTCCGGATTCAGCCAGAAGGTCCGGCCGGCGCGCGCGGCGATCTGCGCGAATTCGTCGGCGCGAGGGTCGCGGCCGTTCGTGCGGGCGTCGCCGAGCACGATCACCGTGGCGCGGGGGTGCAGTTCGTCCTCGACCTGCTCGCGGAACTCCGACCAGACCCGCCCGTAGTCGGTGTAGCCCGAGATGTCGGCGACGCCGGCGTCGGAGGAGATCCGCTCGCTGACCGCCTTGAAGTTGCGCTCGTGCTCGAAGATGTCGGTCACCTCGGAGATCCGCTCGATGAACACGAACGAGCGCATCTTGCGGAACGTGTCGTGCAGGGCGTGCAGCACCGAGAGGAAGAACACGGACGCCGAGGTGACGCTCGTCGAGACGTCGCAGAGCACGAAGATCTCGGGCCGTTTCGGGCGCTTCGGGCGGAACCGCAGCTCGACCGGGACGCCGCCGGTCTGCAACGAGGCGCGCATCGTGCGCCGCACGTCGACCTGGGCGTGTCGACGGTGGCCGCGCTGCTGCTGGCCCTGGGTCGCGAGGCGCCGCCGCAGCTGGGTGACGACGCGGTGCACGGCGGCGAGGTCGGCGAGCGGGCCGGACGGCAGCGCGCGGTCGAGCTCGCCCAGCGGGCGGGAAGGGGGGAGGCTGCCGGTGCGCTCGATCTGCGCGCGCTCGAGCTCGCGCCGCAGCATCGCCTCGAAGCGCCGCAGCTCGTCGCGGGGGAGACCGTCGTGGCGGGGGTCCTCCGGCGGCAGCTCGGGCTGGGGCTCCGCGCGCAGCCCGAGCGCGCGCCTGATCCGCTGGACGTCGACGCCGATCACGCCCGATCCCTCCTGGCGGCGCGCGAACGCGGCGATCGCCATCCGCGCGAGATCGCGCATCGCGCTCTCGTCGGCGTCGCGCAGGGCGGCGGCGATCTGCTCGCGCAGGGCGTCGAGCTCGGCGTCGGTCAGCTCGCCGAGCTCCGCGAGGCTCTGCTCGGAGATGCCCTCGCGAGCGGCGGCGAGCTCGACGGCGCGGAAGAAGAAGCGGTCGAAGACCAGCTCGAAGACGCGGCGGTCCTCCTTGCTCTTGGCGAGCGTCGCGGCGAGCGCCTCGCGGAAGTCCTGCTGGGAGGTCCAGCTGATCTCGTGCAGCACCTCGAAGGCGTCGAGCAGCTCCGAGGTGCCGACCCGGACGCCTTCACGGCGCAGCTCTTCGCCGAGCTCGAGGATGCGCGCCGGCATGCCCTCGGGTGCCACGGCGCGCCCGCCCGCTCGGTTTACCTCGCCCGGCACGGCGCCTCGGTCACCTCGGTCGGCGGGGAGCGCCGGCGGGACCGATCTCCCTCGCCCGGCACGTAGCGCCGGACGCGCCCATCGCGCTCGGCCGTCGAGGAGCGCCGGGCCCGTGCACGACCTTCACGCGACATCGGCCGGCGCGCTGAGCTTGAGCCCCACACGCTCGGCGACGACGTCCATGTCCGTGCGGTGCTTGACGATCACCGCCATCGTTTCGTTGAAGACCTCGGCGTCGATCTCCTTCACGCCGAGCAGCAGCAGTGCCCGCGCCCAATCGATCGACTCCGCGATCGAGGGCGGCTTCTTGAGGTCCAGGTCGCGGACCATCCCGATCACCTCGACGAGGCGCCGGGCGATGGTCTCGTCGAGCTCCGGGGCGTGCAGCCTGACGATCTCGAGCTCGTGCTCGAGCTCCGGGTAGTCGAGCCAGAGATAGAGGCAGCGGCGCTTGAGCGCCTCGGTCAGCTCGCGCGAGTTGTTCGAGGTGAGCAGCACCACCGGGTGCGACCGGGAGCTGACGCGGCCGAGCTCCGGGATCGAGATCTGGAAGTCGGAGAGGACCTCGAGCAGCATCGCCTCGAACTCCTGGTCGGTCTTGTCGATCTCGTCGATCAGCAGCACGACCGGCTGCTCGGAGGCGATCGCGGTCATCAGCGGGCGCGACAGCAGGAACTCCTCACCGAAGATGTCGTCCTGCACCGCGTCCCAGCCGGTCCCGGTCTGCTCGGCCTGGATGCGCAGCAGCTGCTTGCGGTAGTTCCACTCGTACAGCGCCTTCGCCTCGTCGAGGCCCTCGTAGCACTGCAGGCGCACCAGCTCGCGCCCGAGGTGGGAGGCCAGCGCCTTCGCCAGCTCGGTCTTGCCGACGCCGGCGGGACCCTCGACGAGCACCGGCTTGCCGAGCTTGGTGGCGAGGAACGAGACGAGCGCTGTCGACTCGCCCGGGAGGTAGCCGACGGAGCGGAGCCCCTCGGCGATCTCCTCGACGGAGTTGGGCTCGGAGGCGGAGGGGTCGCTCATGGGCCGCCAATGATAGGCGCCGCCCGAGTTCGGGAGCGGTGGGGTGCGCCCGTCAGCGCGCTTCGGGCGGGTCCTCGAACGAGAGCTGCTCGGGCTCGCCGGGCGCCGGCGGGAAGCGCGGCCGCCTGCGTTCGGGGGGCGCGGGACGCGCCGGTGCGGGGCGGGCACGCCGGTCCGCTCCGACCGGCAGCAGCGCGGTCTCCCCGGTCTCCTCGCGACGGCGGCGGCCCGGCTCGGTCGCGGGGAGACGCTCGGCGCGGACGGTGCCGGGCTCCGGCGCCTCGTGGGGAGAGCGCTCGGCCGCCCGGCGATCGGACGGGGTGGGGCGCCGGCGCACCAGCGGCGGCTCGGGCCGTTCGCCGTGGCGGATCCGCCAGCCGGCGTATGCGAGCGAGCAGGAGGCGACGAACGCAAGGAAGAACCCCCACTGGATCCCGACCGGATAGCCGTGGCCGGCGGGCCGGTCGAACACGCGGTAGAAGATCAGCAGCGTCGCCCAGCAGCCGGCGATCGTGACGATCATGCCGTCACCGCCGGGCAGCGTGAAGTCGCGCCGCTCGGCGCGGGCGAGCAGCATCGCGATCACGCCCGCGGCGACGAGGAAGATCGCCGCCTCGACGAACGACACGTCGCCGAACGCGTCGATGTTGTGCGAGTAGATCGCGCCCGTCCTGCGGTCGAGGTTCTGCAGCCCGTACCACGGCAGGAACATCGTCACGAGCAGCGACACGGCGGCGACGGCGGCGAGACGCCGCTCGGAGCTCATCGCGCCCCAGGCGCGGAGCAGCCGGCTCACCGGCTCCCGCTCCTCGCGCCTGCTTCGTGCCCGCTCACTGCCGCCTAGTCTAGGCCCGGCGCCTCGCGCTAATGCCGGGTGACTTCGATCGTGCCCTGGGCGGTGGTGAAGTTTCCGGCCAGGTCGCCCGCGGCGAGCGTCACGGAGTAGGTACCGGTCTTCGCCGGCGTGACCCACAGCAGCCGCGGCTTCCCGCCTTCGACGGTCGCGCGGTTGGTCCAGACGACCTTCGACCCGCGGCGGATCGTGAGCGTGACGGTCGAGATCTTCGTCAGCTGGATCTTCACGCCGGCGCGAGAGCTCGCCGCGACCTTCGTCGAGAGCAGCGACACCACCGGCGGCGTCCGCTCGTCTTCGGTGAAACGCTGCGCGGTCGTGCAGTAGATCTGATCGCCGGGGATCTGGGTGGCCGTGGTGGCCGCCGCGCGAGCCGCGGGCGCGGTGCCACCCGCAGGGCTCGTGGTGGTGGTCGGTGTCGTCGCCGTCGGCGGCGGCGTCGTCGTGGGCGCGGGCGGCGGGGCCGTCACCAGCGGCGGCCCTTTGCGCGTGCGTTCGCACAGGTGCTGGAGGAATTCGGTGAGCAGTTCGTGGTAGTTCAGGTTCGATTCCCCGTATTGGTCGTATTTGGACCAGTAGCCGGTGTCGTAGTTGGGAACCTCGGCCCGGGCCTCGGCGTCGCCTTCTTGAAACAGTTTCAGGCCGGTCGGGTCCTTGGTCAGCGAGGTGTAGTCGTAGAGCCCGACGACGGCCTGGATGAAGCCGTTGAGGATCCGGTCGCTCGGGGCGTACGTGTACTCGGCGTAGTTCGCGCCTGCGGTGGTCTGCACGCGCACGCCCTGCGGCGGCGGCTGCTCGTAGATGCCCAGCGCCTGCTGCGCTGCGGTCAGGTACGACGCCTGTTTCAGGCGCGACCACGCGCGCGAGAGGACCTGCAGCGCGGTGCCCTGGGAGAGGCCGCTCGTCCAGGGCGGCGAGCCGCCGTCGAAATGGAACATGTACTCCCAGGCGATGCCGCCCGCGCGCTGGGTGGCGAGCGGGATCGCTTCTTCGACGAGCTGGTGCAGCTGGGTGTTCTCGTTGCCGGACAGGTAGTAGCCGTTGCCCTCTCCGAAGGTCGCCAGCCACTGGATCTCGATGCCCTGACCGGGGTAGTGCTCCCAGATCAGCTCGCTCGGGGGGAAGCTGACGCGCACCTCGCCCGAGAGCAGGGGCCGCGTCGTCCACCACAGCTCGTTCTTTTCGAGCGTCAGGAACACGACCGCGAGCCGCGAGGGGATCAGATAGCCGCCGGCGGCCATCGCCTGGACGTTCGCGAGCACGGCGGCGAGTTCTTCGCGGCGGGTGCCCGAGAGGCGCCCGACGGACCGTTTGGCGGCGGTGTAGGACGCCAGGTCCTGGCGGTAGACGGCTTCCGTGATCTGGCCGGAGCGGAGCAGCGCCGCGAGCGCGGCGCTGACCGTCGGGCCCTTGCGGGCTGCCGCGCGGGCGCGGACGGGCACCCCGAGGGGTCCCAGCGCGGCCGCGCCGGGGGCCGCCGCCGAACCGGCCGGGGCGAGCGGGCCGCCGGGCGCGATCGGAGAGAGGGCCGCCGCAGCGAGCAGCAGGCCCAGTAGGCGCCGGGGTCGCACGGCGGCGATCCTAGATGCGGCGCCGCGACGCGCTGCAGCGCCGCTTGCAGCGGCCGGGGGGGAACGGTCCATCGCACACCGGAACCCCCGGCGGGGTGATCAGTTGCGCACGACCGTGGTCACTCGCCGCCGAATTCGAGCGGGTCGAGCTCCTCGACTTCGTCGTCCTCCTCGTCCTCGTCGGGGTCGAGGTCGACGTCCTCGTCGTCGGGAGGGTCGTCGTCGCCGAGCCCGCCGGCGGGCTGGTGGGACTGGTGGAAGCGCTCGATCAGCTCGTCGCGCTGGTGCTCGTCGACCGGGGCCTCGTCGGAGATCAGCACCCAGTCCGTGGCGTCGAGGTCGACTCCTTCGAAGATCTCGTTGTCGACCTCGGGGGAGTCGTCGACGACGATCATGACCTCGGTCTGCGGGTTGAAGTACGTGCCCGGCCGGAGCAGCAGCTCGTCGAGTTGGAGGGTGCGTACGTTGCGCATCGGGCCGTTTATACCCCACCGCCGAGCTCGTCCATGGTGCGGGCGACCTCGGTCTCGACATCGAGGGGCTCGAGCCCCTGGCGGGCGCGGCGTTCGTTGCGAGCGGCGACGAGCTGGCGGACCTCGATCTCGATCGCCGGGTCGGAGCTCGCGCCCCCGGCCGGCGCGAGCAGCCGGGCGACCTCGGCGTCGACGTCGAGCGGCTCCTCTCCCCGCTGCACGCGGCGGTCGCTGCGGGCGCGCAGCATCTGGCGGACCTCCCGCTCCTGCTCGTCGCGGGCGGCCGCCGAGGACGGCGCCGCGGCCTCGCCTGCGGTGGGTGCGTAGTCGGATTCTCGGGAGATCCCGCCCTGGCCGATCTGGTCGTACATCGAGTCGCTTCCGCGGGTCACGAGGAACAGCACGGAGACGACGAGGGAGAAGGCGACGGTGCCGACCACGACGAACGTCAGCCCGTTCCCCGCGAGGCCGAGTGACAGCGTGCCGGGGACGCTTTGCACGCTGGGGATTCTTGCCGATCGGCGGGCGCTCCGCTACCCTCCAACGGCCCGATTGACTGACCAGTCAATCTAATTTCGTGCCAGCCCGTTAGGAGGGGCAGAGAGAATGGTCGATTTCACGCTCACGAACGAGCAGAAGGCCCTGCGCGAGATGGCGCACGACTTCGCCGTCAAAGAGATCCGCCCCGTCGCCTGGGAGTACGACAAGGACGGGACGTGGCCGGAGGACATCATCAAGAAGGCGTGGGACGTCGGCCTGATGAACAGCCACATCGAGGAGGAGTACGGCGGGGCGGGCGCGAGCTACCTCGACGGCTGCCTGATCGAGGAGGAGCTCTCCTGGGGATGCTCCGGGATCCAGACCTCGCTCGGCTGTAACGGCCTGGCGACCGCGCCGATCGCGCTCGGCGGCTCCGAGGAGATCAAGAAGAAGTACCTCGGCGCGCTGACCGAATCGCCGAAGCTCGCGTCGTTCTGCCTGACCGAGCCCGACGCCGGCTCGGACGTCTCCGGGATGCGCACGACCGCCGTCAAGAAGGGCGACAAGTACGTCATCAACGGCTCGAAGTGCTTCATCACGAACGGCGGGTACGCCGACTACTACACGGTCTACGCGAAGACCGACAAGGACGCCGGCCACCGCGGCATCAGCGCGTTCGTGGTCGAGCGCGACTGGGGCGTGGTCGTCGACAAGAAGGAGGACAAGCTCGGGCAGCGCGCGTCGAACACCGCGACGATCTCCTTCAACGACGTCGAGGTCCCGGCGGAGAACATGCTCGGCGAGGAGAACCAGGGCTTCAAGCTGGCGATGATGACGCTCGACCGCACCCGCCCCGGCGTCGCGGCGATGGCGACCGGTATCGCGCGGGCCGCGTTCGAGTTCGCCGTCGACTACTCGCGCGAACGCGTCCAGTTCGGCGTGCCGATCGCGATGCACCAGGCGATCCAGTTCATCATCGCCGACATGGCGACCGAGATCGAGGCGGCCCGGCTGCTGACGTGGAAGTCCGCCGCGATGCTCGACAACGGCGAACGCAACACGCTCGTCTCCTCGCATGCGAAGCGCTTCGCGGCCGACACCGCGATGAAGACCGCGACCGAAGCCGTGCAGGTCTACGGCGGGTACGGGTTCATCAAGGAGTACCCGGTCGAGAAGCTGTTCCGCGACGCGAAGATCATGCAGCTGTACGAGGGCACGTCGCAGATCCAGCGGCTCGTGATCGCGCGCGAAACGCTGCTGCCGCGCCGCGTCGAGGAGCCGACCGCGGTCCCGGCCTAGCCTGCCGCTCCGCCGATCCCGCCCTCGGGCCCCCGCGGGGGCCGCGGGCGGGGGCGGCGGATGCGCGGGACGCGAAGCATCCGCCGCCTTCGGCGGGGCCGCAACGGCGGCCCCGCCCGTCCCCGCCTCGACTAGCCGACCAGCAGCGGCTGCCCGTAGTTCGACACCTGCGGGGCGCCGACCACGCGCACGAGCACGCGGTAGACGCCGCGGTGTGCCGGAACCACCCGGCTGAACGTCGAGCTCGTGCCCGCCGCTCGCAGCACCGTGCCGCCGACCAGCACGCCGCGGCCGTGCGTGATCCGCAGCACCGCGACCTGCGAGCCGTTCTCGGCCGGCGTCACGGTCCCGTAGACGCGGACGTATCCGTGCCGTCTCGCGTGGCCGATGTGGCTCTTCACGGCGACCGCCACGTACTCGGTCACGATCGGGCTGATCACCGGCGGGTTGGTCGGCGTGACGACCCGGAACTGCTCGCTCGTGGCCGCTCCCAGCAGCGTGAAGCTGAAGCCGCCCTGCGCGTTCGTGAGCTCGGCGTTGCCGACGTTCAGGAACCCGGCGTTGAACGGGAACGGGTTCCCCTGCAGGACCACCTGGCGGCCGGCGTTCAGCGTGCCCGACAGCGTGCCCTGCACGACGAACGCCGATCCGAACACGACCGGCTGGGGCGCCGAGAGGATCGCGAGCGACAGCGGCACCTTCGTCGTCTGGAACGTCTGATCCCCGCCGATCGTCGTCCCGGCGGCGTTCACCGCCACGAGGCGGTAGTGGTACACCGTCAGCGGCTGCAGCCCCGTGAGCGGCTGTGCCACCTGCACGTTCTTCGTGCCCGATCCCGCCGAGGCGATCGCGCTCTGCCCCCCGTACAGGCGCGTCGGCCCGTACTGGAAGTAGTACGACGTGGCTTCGCTTCCCGGCCCGATCGTGCCGGCGACCGTCGCCGAGTCGTAGGTCACGGATTTCGCTCCTCCCGTCGACACCGTCGGCTTCGTCGCGCTCGCCGGCGCTGCCAGCGCCAGCGCCGCGGCGGCCGGCGCGATCGCCGCGACCCATCTCCTGCAGCTCATGCCCTTCGATCTTTTCGTTGTCATGTAAGCCTCCTTACCCGCTTTCGAGTTCTCCTCGCGCCACCTCCTCCCGCGCCAACCCGCGGGGGAGCCCGGAGGTGCGGCGGGCCGGTGCCCGCAGCGGGCGATGATCTACGCTCTCCGCCCGGCCGCCGCCCGCCCCGGGCCCAGGCGGCTCGAGCACGGCGCACCGCCGTGACACCGACACCCAGCAGCAGAGGAGACCGCGCATGTTCGTGTTCAAGGCCGCCGTCGTAGGCGCCGGGACGATGGGAGGGCAGATCGCGCAGACGATCGCCGCCGCCGGCATCCCCGTCGTGCTCAAGGACATCGACGAGGCGCTCGTCAGGGCCGGCGTCGACGAGGCGTCGAACGTGACCCGCGGCCAGGCCGCGAAACTCGTCGAGCGGGGCAAGCTCACCGCCGAGCAGGCGGAGGCCCAGATCGCCGAGGTCCTCGGCCGCATCCACCCCACCACCTCCTACGAGGCGTTCGGCGACGTCGACATCGTGATCGAGGCGGTGCCCGAGCGGATCGACGTCAAGCAGGCCGTGTTCGCCGAGCTCGACGCCGCCACCCCGGGTCACGCGATCCTCGCAACGAACACCTCGTCGCTGTCGATCACGGAGATCGGCGAAGCGACCCTGCGTCCGGACAAGGTCGTCGGCTTCCACTACTTCTACCCCGCGTCGCTGATGCCGCTGATCGAGATCGTCGAGGGCGAGGACACCTCGGCGGAGACGGTCGGCGCCGTCGTCACGTTCGCGCAGACGATCCGCAAGCAGCCGATCACCTGCCTCGAGGTCCCGGGGTTCGTCGTCAACCGCATCCTCACCTCCGGCATGTCCGAGATCTGGCGCGAGCAGGAGGAGAAGGGGCTCTCGATCAAGGCGATCGACGATGGCGTCGGCTCCGCGGGCGTGGTCCCCGTCGGCCCCTACTACCTCGTCAACCTGCTCGGCCTCGACACCGTCCTGCACGTCGCCGAGCACCTCGTCGAGTCCTACGGCGAGGAACGCTTCTACGCCCCCCGCGGCATGCAGAAGCTCGTCGCCAACGGCAAACTCGGGGCGAAGACCGGCGGCGACGGCTTCTACTCGCCCGACGGCGAGCCGAACATCCCAGGCGACGGCGAGCCCGACGTCGCCGAGCTCGTCGAGCTGCTCTCGGCGAAGTCGCTGCTCGAGGCCTGCCTCGTGCTCGAGGAGGGCATCGCGAGCCACCGCGACATCGACTTCGGCCTGATGGCGGGTGCCGGCTTCGACCCCCGCCGGGGCCTGCTGCCGCCGTTCATGAAGGCCGACAGCGAGGGCCTCGACGTGGTTCTCGAGCGGATGGAGAACGTCGCCGAGCGCCACGGCCAGCGGTTCGCGCCGCCCACGATCCTGCGTCGCCTCGTCGCCCAGGGCCGCCTCGGGCAGAAGACGGGGCAGGGCTTCTACCCCTATCCGCGTCCCGACGCCGACCAGCCCGCCGAGGTGATCAAGCTCGAGAGCCGCGAGGACGGGGTCAAGATCGCGTGGCTCGCGAACGGGCAGATGAACTCGATCTCCCCTCAGGTCGTCGAGGACCTCGGGAAGGTCTGGGCGGCCGTACAGGCCGACGGCACCCGTGCGCTGGTGATCGCGTCCGCGAACCCGATGCTGTTCAGCGCCGGGGCCGACATCAAGGCGTTCACGACGATGGACGAAGAGGCCGGCCGCCGGCTGCTGGAGCAGACCCACGGCCTGCTGCGCGAGATGGAGCGCTCGGCGATCGTCACGATCGCCGCCGTCAACGGGCTCGCGTTCGGCGGCGGCAACGAGCTCGCGATGGCGTGCGACGTGCGGCTGGCCGCCCGCTCGGCGCTGTTCGGCCAGCCCGAGATCAAGCTCGGCATCATCCCCGGCTTCGGCGGCACCCAGCGCCTGCCGCGGCTCGTCGGCACGAACAAGGCGCTCGAGATGAACCTCGTCGGCGATCCGATCCTCGCCGAGGAAGCGTTCGAGCTCGGCCTCGTGAACCGCCTCGTCGACGACCACGAGCTGCTCGACACCGCGCTGATGTGGGCGCGCCGGCTCGCCGCCCAGGCGCCGCTCGCGGTCGGTGAGATCAAGACCGTCTCCGCCAACGGCGACCTCGACGCGGGCATCGCCGCCGAGAAGCAGGGCTTCGGGAATGCGTTCGCCAGCGACGACGCCCGCGAGGGGATCGCCGCGTTCCTCGGCAAACGAGCGCCTCGCTTCAAAGGGAGCTGAGTGGCGTCCCCGCGGACGAGCGCTGCCTCCTCCGGCGTGGCGGAGCTCGCCGGGCTGATCGGCGACGCCTCGTCGGTCGTCGCCCTGACCGGCGCCGGGATCTCGGTGCCGTCCGGGATCCCGGACTTCCGCTCGCCCGGGACCGGCCTGTGGCGGAACGTCGACCCGATGGAGGTCGCCCACATCGACGCCTTCCACGCCGATCCCGTCCGCTTCTGGTCCTTCTACGGCGATCGCTTCGCGTCGCTGCAAGACAAGCGCCCCAACGGCGCCCACCATGCGCTCGCCGCGCTGGCTGCGGCGGGACGTCTCGACGCCGTTATCACCCAGAACGTCGACATGCTGCACCGGCGCGCGGGGGGCGCCTGCGAGCTCGTCGAGGTGCACGGCTCGATCGCGACGAGCTCGTGCCTCGTCTGCGGAGGGCGGGTCGAGCTCGAGGAGGCGCGGGCGCGGATGGCGGACGCCGAGGACGGCGTGCCGCGATGCGAGTCGTGCCTCGCGCCGCTGAAGCCCGGCGTCGTGCTGTTCGGAGAGCTGCTCGACGCGGGCGCGCTCGAGCGCGCGCGGGAGCTGTGCGAGAACGCCTCGGTGCTGCTCTGCATCGGCACCTCGCTGGAGGTGCACCCCGTCGCCGCGCTGCCCCGCATCACCCTCGCGGCGGGCGGTGCGCTGGCGATCCTCACCCAGGGGCCGACGCCCTACGACGAGGATGCCACGGTGCGTCTGCGCGGCGATGTCGTCGCGGAGCTCGGCGCGCTCATCGCGGCGGTCGGGCTCGATCCGGTCTGAGCACCGGGCCCGACGCCGCTCCGAGAACATGCGGCCGCGCAGGCCGCCCCATTGCTCCTGCACGGGGCCCGGCTGGGCCCGCGCGGTCGTTCAGCCGGACGCGGCGACGCTTCTCGCGAGGTCGCGCGCCGGGTCGATCTCCCACCGCCTCGCGGCCGCCGCGAGCTCGTCGTCGAGCTCCCAGCGGTCCGGCCGCGGCTCGCCCGCGTGTTCGACGCTGCCGCCCTTCAGCGCCATCGAGCCGCCGTTGTCGCCGATCGCGCGGATCGCCGTCAGCTCCTCGCCCGAAAGCGTCCCTGCCAGCGCCCCGACCGCAGCGAGCTCGGCCCGCTTCTCCTCGACCGGCCTCGCGTGCTCGCCCGGCTCCTGGATCAGTGTCGGCGCGACGCACCCCACGCCGGGCTGGGCGAGGTTCCACAGGCAGGCCAGCTGCAGCATCGTCAGCCCGTGCCGCTCGGCGATCGGCCGCATCGCTTCGAGCTTCTCACGGCCCGCGCCGACCCACCCGTCCGGCCGGAAGCGGCGGTGGTCCCAGTCGGGGAACTCGTGACCCGGGAGCACGTCGTCGTGGAACAGGCCGCCGTAGTCGACCACCCGCGTGATCAGGCCGGTGCCGGTGCGCGTGGCGGCACCGAGCACGAGCTCGCCGGGCCACGGCTCCATCGGGCTGAGGATGATCATCGCCCAATCGATCAGCGACGAGAACCGCTCCAGGCAGTCGATCAGGTCGAGGGTGAACCCGTTCGCCGGGCCCGGAGCGACCCCGAGCATCCGCGTCAGGCCGGCCGAGCGCACCGCGTCCAACCCGGCCCACACCGCCTCGCTGCGATACCCGGTGCGGTCGGGGTTGTGCAGCAGCAGCAGGTCGAAGCGCTCGGCGCCGAGCCGCTCGAGGCTGCGCTCCGTCGCCATCCTGATGTACGACTCGTACGCGTCCTCGCCCCGCAGCGCCGGGTCGGTGAAGCGCGGGAAGCCCTTGGCGCCGTCGCGGGCGCCCTCGTAGAAGTCGTGCCCGATCGCGCCGACGAGGCAGTAGGAGTCGCGCTCGACACCCGCGAGCGCGCGGCCGAGCGCCTCGTCCGCGGCGCCCGCGCCGTACGCGTCGGCGCTGATCACCGTCTCGATGCCGGAGCCCGGGCGCAGCAGGGCCTCCAAGCGCTCCTCGGCGAGGGGCTCGCCGAAGTGCATGAAGCGCCCGCCGCTCCACGTGCCGATCGCCGTGCTCGTCGGGTCCATGTCGCCTCCGAGCGTAGATGATCGATCTCGGCGGCTTCGCTGCCGCGGGGGCTCAGACCCCCGGCGCCGTGCGCGCCCGCAGCGCCGACTCGAGGCGATCGAGGGCGTGCTCGAGCAGCTCCTCGTCGGCGTCGCCGCGCTCGAGCGCGGCGTGGGCCTGAGCGGCGGCGCCCTCGTGCAGCCGCTCGAGCTCGGCGACCCGGAGCGCGAGGTCCTGCCGTCCCTCGGTGGCGAGCTCCGTGACCGCCGCGGCGAGCGCGCGCTCGAGCGCGACCGCGGCGGCCGCCGACCGCCCCTGGTCGAGGTCGAGCCGCGCGCGGAGCGACAGCTCCTCGCACAGCAGCGCGTGGCTGCGGCCGGACAGCAGGGCGGCCAGCCGCTCCTGCGGCCGCAGCGCCCAGGTGCGGTCGCGACGCCGCCCGCGGCGAGGACGCACGTCGAGCTCGTGCGCCTCCAGCCAGAGGCCCGACGCAACCTGCTCGCCCTCACCCCAGCCACCGCGCACGACCAGCGCCTGCGCCGCGCCGACCTCGCGCGTGTAGGGGTCGGCGGACGCGACGCGGTGCGCCTGCACCACCCGGTTGACGGTCGCGAGCGCGCCCGCAACCTCGCGTTCGCGGTCCATCCCCTCGAACCACGCCTGCGCCTGCGACTCGACCGACAGCGGCACCGGGTCGATCACCGTCACCCGCGTCGTCGGGGCGGGCGCCGGCGGCGGCTCGGGGGGGACGGCCTGCTCGCGTCGCGAGCGGCGCGCGCCGCGGCCGGTCAGCCAGCCGGCGGGGCCCGGCGGCGCCGGGCGCGCCGCCGTCCCGGCGACGAGGGTCTCGATCACCACCACCCGCTGTGGCTCGGCGTCTGGAGCCTCCTTCAGCAGGTAGCGGCCGTCGGCCGGCCCCAGTGCCCACGGGAACTCGAGCTGCAGGAACACGAACAGCGGGCCGGCCATCGCTTCACCGTATCCTTCACCGCTCCAGGCCAACGCGCCGCGCGCTCGGATGCGGGCGGCGCACGAGGAAGCGGAGTCGAGGATGTCTGACGCTGACAACGCCGCCAAGAGCCTGCGCGAGCGGCTCGGCGCGAACACCGAGGACAGGCTCGGGCGGGCCCTCTCCGACCTGCTCGAAAACCCGCTGCTGACGGGCGCGATCGGGCGCGCGTTCGATGCGCGCGAGAAGGCCGTGCAGGCCCAGGAGGTCGCGATGGGCGCCCTCAACCTCCCCTCCGCCGCCGACATCGAACGGCTCACCCGCAGGCTGCGCGCCGTCTCCCACCGCCTCGAGGCGATCGAGGACGGCGTCGACCGCCTCGACCGCGCGCTCACACCCTCCGGGGTCGAGGCGCGCCTCGACTCGATCGAGTCGAGGCTCGAGTCGCTGGGCGGCAAGATCGAACGCGCGCTGCAGAGCGGAGGCGGGGCGCCGGCCGCCGCGGCCCCCCGTCGCGGGAACGCCCGCGGGGCGGGGCGCCCCAGCGCCGACCGGAAGGTGCGGGCGGCCAAAGAGGCGAAAGCGCGCACCGGGCGCACCGCGAAAGCGACCAAAGCGACGCGCTCCGCGAAAAGCCCGGGCGGTCGCTCCCGCGCCGGCCGGTCGGCGCCCGGCAAAACCTAGGCGCCGAGCCGCTCGCGCTTGCTGCGGAGCAGAGCGCACGCGGCATAGATGTGGGCGCCGGCCGCTCGCGCGCGACGCACGCACGGCCTTGGAGCCGCGCGTGCGTCGCGCGATCGTGGGCGCCGGCCGCTCACGCGCGTGGGCGCAGACCCAGGAGCGGGTTGCGGGAACCCGCGCCCGCCTCAGGCCAGCGCGCCAACGGCGACCCGGCCCATCCGCTCCCCCGCCTCGAGCAGCTCCGCGTCCCCGATCCGGGCGCGCGTCCCGTCCGGGCCGAACGTGTCGGATACGACCAGCACGCAGCCGACGGGCACGCCGCGCGCCTCCCCGAGCGCGAACAGCGCCGCCGCCTCCATCTCCACCGCCAGCCCCTCGCGCCCGCCGCCGGGCGCCCCGGGCTCGTAGAACAGGTCGACGCTGACGACCGGGCCCGCCGCGGCCTGCGGTGCCTGTGCGCGCAGCGCGCCGGTCAGCGCGGGGTCGGCGGCGATGCGCTCCCCCGCGCCCAGCGCCCGCGAGGTCCCGTCCGCGCACACGGCCTCGGTCGCCACCACCAGCTCGCCCAATCCGAGGCCCTCGCGCAACGCGCCGCACGTCCCGACGCGGATCGCACGACGCGCGCCGAGCTCGATCAGCTCGGTCAGCACGATCGCCGCCGACGGGCCGCCCATCCCGGTCGCCTGGATCGTCAACGCCTCCCCGTCGGCGGCAGCGCCCGTGTAGCCCCACAGGCCGCGGTTGTGGTTGAACATCCGCGGCTCCTGGAGCAGCGCCTGGGCGAGCGCGAGCGCACGGCCGGGATCGCCGGGGAGCAGCACCCGCTCCGCGAGCGGCGCCGTCGGTCTCAGATGAGGATGCTCCGGCTCGCTCACGGCCCGCGACTTTAGACTTATGCAGGTGCCCGCCCCCCGCTCCTTCGCCTCCTAGCCGTGCCCGAGATCCCCGAGGAGCGCGGCGAGGAGCCGACTCTCGCTCAGGTCGCGCAGACCGTCGGTGTCTCGGCCGGAACGGTGCGCCGTTGGGTGGAGCGCGGGCTCGTGCCGGGCTTCGACGGCCGCTGGACGCCGTCGGCGATCGCCTACGTGCGGGTCGTCGCGCGGCTGCGGGCGCGGGGACACTCGCTCGAGCGGATCAAGCGCGCGAGCGACGACGGCCAGCTCGCGATCGGCCCGATCGAGGATCTGCTGAGCCCGACCGGCCCCCGCCACTCGCTCCGCCACGCATCTCGCGAGAGCGGGCTCCCCACCGAGCTGATCCGCCAGATCTACGCGACGATGGGCCTCGGCCCGGTGCCCGCCGAGGGGCTCACCGACGAAGACCTGCAGATGATGCGCTACGCGGCCGCGGTGCTCGCCGCCGGCTTCCCGCTGCCCGCCTACCTACAGCTGCTGCGGGTCTACGGGCAGGCGATGGCCCAGGTCGCCGACGCCGAGGTTCGGCTCGTCCACCTCTACGTCCACAAGCCGCTGATGCGCGCCGGTGTGCCGAACGTCGAGATCGCCGAGGAGATGGAGGCGATGACGCGTGAAGTGCTGCCGCTCGCCTCGCCGTTCATCAGCTACCTCCACGGCCGCCTGCTGTCGCACTTCGTCGAGCAGGACATGATCGGGCACGTCGAGGCCGAGCTCGGCGAGGACGAGCTCGAGGAGGGCAGGCTCCGCGTCGCGATCGCGTTCGCCGACCTCGCCGGCTTCGCACGGCTCACCGTCGAGCAGGGCGACGAGGCGGCGGTCGGCACGGTAGAGCGGTTCGTCGGCGCCGTCGGCGAGAGCCTGCCCGCCGACGCCCGCGTGATCAAGACGCTCGGCGACGAGGTGATGGTCGTCGGCGCCGACGCCAGCGCGCTGACCGCCTGGGCGGTGGGCCTCCAGGCCGGCATCGCCGCCGGCGAGCCGCCGCCCCGGATCGGCATCCACTACGGCGAGGCGCTCTACCGGGACGGCGACTACTTCGGTCGCGACGTCAACCAGGCGGCGCGCGTCGTCGCCCGCGCCGGGGGCGGCGAGGTGCTCGTCACGCGCCCCGTCGTCGACGTCGCCGACGGCGCCGACGGGCTGCAGTTCGCGCGCATCGGCGAGGTGCGGCTGAAGGGGTTCTCCGAGCCGACCGAGCTGTTCACCGCCACCAGCCGCGAGGGGTAGCCGGTGGCGGACCCGGCCGAGCTGCGCGAGGCCGTCCGGTCCGAGGGCCTGTTCGCCCGCGACCGGCCGGTCGTGGCGATGATCTCGGGCGGGCGCGACTCGACCTGCCTGCTCGACGTCGCCGTCGCGCTGCTCGGCGCGTCCTCGGTGCGGGCGCTGCACGTCAACTACGGCCTGCGCGAGGAGGCGGACGGCGACGAGCAGGCGTGCCGCAGCCTCTGCGAGAGCCTCGGCGCCGAGCTCCGGGTCGTGCGGGCCGACACGGCAGCGGCTCCGGGGGGTCCCGGGGACGGCCCCGGCGCGGCTCCCGGCAACCTCCAGGCGTGGGCGCGCGAGCTGCGCTACGCCGAGGCCGAGCGGCTCGCGGTCGAGCACGACGCGCTGATCGCGACCGGTCACACGGCGAGCGACCAGGTCGAGACGATCCTCTACCGGCTCGGCGCCTCGCCGGGGCGCAGGGCGCTGCTCGGCATGTCGCCCGCGGAGGGGCGGCTGATCCGCCCGCTGCTGTCGGTGACGCGCGAGCAGACCGCCGAGTACTGCCGCGCTCGCTCGCTGCCGTTCCGCGACGACGCCTCCAACGACGATCCCCGGTTCGCGCGGGCGCGCGTGCGCAACGGGCTGCTCCCCGAGCTGCGCGAGGTGCATCCGGCCGCCGAGCGCAACGTGCTGCGGACGGCGGCGCTGCTGCGCGAGGAGTCCGAGCTGCTCGACGGCCTCGTCGAGGAGGAGCTCTCCGGACGCGCGAACGTCGAGGTCTCGCGGCTGCGCCGGATGCCCCCGGCGCTCGCGCGGATGGTCGTCGTGCGGCTCGCCGAGCAGGCCGCCGGCACATATGTCCCGCAGGCGGGGGAGAGGGTCGCCGAGCTGCTCGAGCTCGGGCAGCGCGGCGGCCGCTCGGAGCTCCACATCGGCGGCCGGGCGGGCGCGGTGATCGAGGACGGCGTGCTGCGGATGGTCAGGCTGGCGCCGCGCGCGTGAGCGCCACGGGCGTCTCGCGGCGGAGAGCATCTACACTGCGCGGCGTGCCCGGAACCCCGCGCGACTCCGAGCAGCCGGGGCTGGGCGAGGTGCTCGTCACGGCGGAGGACCTGCAGCTCCGGGTCGCCGAGCTGGGCCGCGAGATCACCGCCGACTACGAGGGCCGATCGCTGCTGCTCGTCGGCGTGCTGAAGGGGGCGGTGTTCTTCCTCAGCGACCTGATGCGCTACATCGACGCGCCGGTCGAGGTCGACTTCATGGCGGTCGCCTCCTACGGCTCGGCGACCGACTCATCGGGGGTCGTGCGGATCCTCAAGGACCTCGATGCCTCGATCGAAGACCGCGACGTGCTGATCGTCGAGGACATCGTCGACTCCGGGCTGACGCTGCAGTACCTGCTGCGCAACCTCGGATCGCGCAACCCCCGCAGCCTCGAGGTCTGCGCGCTGCTGACGAAGCCGGATCGCCGCAAGGTCGACCTGCCGACCCGCTACGTCGGCTTCGAGATCCCGAACCGGTTCGTCGTCGGGTACGGCCTGGACTACGACGAGCGGCACCGCAACCTGCCGTTCGTGGCGGTGCTGGAGGACTGAATCGGGCCCGCCGTGGCGGGCCGGTGCCTGCGGGGGCACGGCGACGCCCGTGGTACGCTAGATCGCCCGGTGACCAGGGTTTTCGAGGGTGCCGGCCAGCGGATTTAGACCATGAGCCGTTTCTTCAAGAGCGCCGCGTTCCCGATCCTGATTGTGGTCGTGCTGGCGTTCCTCGCGGTCAAACTGGTCAACAACAACAACACCGACCACCGCAAGCACAGCTACCAGACCCTGGTCGGCTACGAGCTGCCGCACGGCGAAGTCGAATCGGTCGAGTTCAAGAACAAGAGCCGGGCGCTCGAAGTCAAGCTCAAAAACAAGGAAACGTACGAAGTCGGGTTCATCGACCAGGCCGCGCCGGAACTGATCAAAGAACTGCGGACCGCCGGCGTCGCTTACAACGTCGAACCCGAAAAGAGCAGCATCCTGCTCGGGCTGCTGACGTACATCATCCCGCTCGTCCTGTTCTTCGGCTTCTGGCTGTTCCTGATGAACCAGGTGCAGGGCGGCGGCTCGAAAGTCATGTCGTTCGGCAAGTCCAGGGCGAAGCGGATGTCCGCGGACTCCCCGAAGATCACCTTCCGCGACGTCGCGGGGGTCGACGAGGCCGTCGAGGAGCTCCACGAGATCAAGGAATTCCTCGAGAATCCGAAGAAGTTCCAGGCGCTCGGAGCGCGCATCCCGACCGGGGTGCTGCTGTACGGGCCGCCGGGCACCGGCAAGACGCTGCTGGCGCGCGCGGTCGCGGGCGAGGCCGGCGTCCCCTTCTTCTCGATCTCCGGGTCTGACTTCGTCGAGATGTTCGTCGGCGTCGGCGCCTCACGCGTCCGCGACCTGTTCGAGCAGGCGAAGCAGAACAGCCCCTGCATCATCTTCATGGACGAGATCGACGCGGTCGGCCGCCACCGCGGCGCCGGCCTCGGCGGCGGTCACGACGAGCGCGAGCAGACGCTCAACCAGCTGCTCGTCGAGATGGACGGGTTCGAGGCGAAGGACAACATCATCATGATCGCGGCGACGAACCGCCCCGACATCCTCGACCCGGCGCTGCTGCGCCCGGGCCGCTTCGACCGCCAGATCGCCGTCGACCGGCCCGACCGCAAGGGCCGGGCGAAGATCCTCGAGGTCCACACCCGCGGCAAGCCGCTCGCGAAGGTGATCGACATCGACGCGCTCGCGGGACAGACCCCCGGCTTCACCGGCGCCGACCTCTCGAACCTGATCAACGAGGCGGCGCTGCTCGCGGCTCGCACCGGCAAGCGCGAGATCGGGCAGGTGGAGCTCGAGGAGGGGATCATGCGCGTGATCGCCGGCCCCGAGAAGAAGACGCGGGTGATGAGCGAGAAAGAGCGGCTCATCACCGCCTACCACGAGATGGGCCACGCGATCGTCGGTCACTTCCTCGAGCACTCGGACCCGGTCCACAAGGTCTCCGTGATCTCGCGCGGCCAGGCGCTCGGCTACACGATCTCGATGCCCCAGGAGGACCGCTTCCTGACGACCCGCGCCGAGCTCGAGGACACGATGGCGATGACGCTCGGCGGTCGCGCCGCCGAGGAGCTCGTGTTCGGAGAGATCACGACCGGTGCCTCGAACGACATCGAAAAGGTCACGCAGACCGCGAAGCAGATGGTGATGCGTTTCGGGATGAGCGACAAGCTCGGGCCGCGTGTCTACGGGCACGACCACGGCCAGCCGTTCCTCGGCCGCGAGTTCTCGAGCGAGCCGGACTACTCGGACGAGATCGCCCGCGAGATCGACGACGAGGTGCGGCGGATCATCGAAGCCGCACACCAGCGCGCGCGGGGCATCCTCGGCGACCACAGCAACGACCTCACGAAGATCTCCGAAATCCTCGTCCGTCGCGAGACGATCGAGAAGGAGGAGTTCCTCGCGCTGCTCGACGGCAAGAGCGAGGCCGAGGTGTTCGGCGTCGACGACGCCGCGAAACCCGAGCTGGGGACGCCGCCGGTGGCTCCGGAGCGCCCCGAGCGCGAAGCGCCGCGAACGATCCCGCGGCCGGGGCTGGCAGGCGGGACCGCGGAGATGCGCGGCGACGGCCCGGCCGGGCCCGGCGTCAGCTGAGTCCCCGCTCCGGCCGGCGCGTCAGCGTCCGCTCGTACTCGACGGTCGGCAGGCCGATCGACGAATGCTCGTGGACCTGCCCCGTCGCGGAGAAGCCCATCCGCTCGTAGAACCCTCGCGCGCGAACGGCGCCGCGTGGCGTCCAGAGTCGCATGCGCGCGTGGCCGCGCGCCGTCGCCTCGCCGATCGCCGCATCGAGCAGTTCGGCGGCGAGGCCGGTCCCCCGCCACGGCGCGCGCACGAACATCTGCCAGAGGTTGATCGTCCCGGGCGGAGCCGGCTCTGGTTCCTCCGTCGTGACCGGCGAGATCGAGGCGTGGCCGGCGACCTGCGCGCCGTCTTCGCCCAGCACGCACCAGACGTCCTCCCGCGAGAGCCTCTGCACGGCTCGCGCCAGCGACTCCGGAGTTCGCGGTGGCGGCGTCCAGCCGGCGGGAGCCCACTCTGCGTAGCTCGCGAAGCCGTCGTAGACGCTCGCCGCGAGGGCCGGCGCATCGTCGGGTCCGGCGATGCGGAGCTTCATCTCCGGGACTGTGGCAGCTGATCGCGCGGACGGCTAGGTTGGCTTCGATGAGCGCCGGCTACCGCTTGATGGGCGTGCTCAACGTGACCCCGGACTCGTTCTCCGACGGCGGGCGCCTGCAGGGCGCCGCGATCGCGCACGGGCGCGAGCTGATCGAGCAGGGCGCCGACATCCTCGACGTCGGCGGCGAGTCGACGCGGCCGGGCGCCGAGCCGGTGCCCGCGCACGAGGAGATCGCGCGCGTCGAGCCGGTCGTCTCGGCGCTCGCGGGCGTGGCGGCGCAGCTCTCGATCGACACGTCGAAGCTCGCCGTCGCCGAGGTGGCGCTGAGGGCGGGCGCGACGCTGGTCAACGACGTCACCGCGTTCCGCGGCGATCCAGCCCTCGCCGGCCTGGTGGCCGACAGTGGCGCGGACTGCTGCCTCGCGCACATGCGCGGCGACCCGCGGACGATGCAGAGCGAAGCCCACTACGAGGACGTCGTCTCGGAGGTCAAGGCGTTCCTGGAGGAGCGCATGCGCTTCGCGCTCGCCGAGGGGGTGGCCGAGGAGCGGATCATGCTCGACCCCGGCATCGGCTTCGCGAAGACCGCGGCCCACAACCTCGAGCTGCTCCGGCGCCTCGACGAGCTCGTCGCGATCGGCCGGCCACTGGTCGTCGGCACCTCCCGCAAGAGCTTCCTCGGGCGCATCGCCGCCGCGGCGGCCGGTGGGGGCGAGATCGAGGACGCCGAGCCGGTCGCCCCCGATGCCCGGCTCCCCGGGACGATCGCGACCAACGTGCTCGCCTACGAGCGCGGGGCGTCCGTGTTCCGGGTGCACGACGTCGCCCCTGTGCGTGATGCGCTTGCCGTCGCGGCTGCTACGTTGGGCCGGCGATGGACCGAGAGCAGGGGGGCGACGAGGGCGACGAGCTAGACGACGACTCCGGCGAGCTCGACGACGACGGCGAGCAGGGCGGCGAGTCGGTCACGATCGAGATCGCCGGGCTCTCGCTCTACACGCATCACGGCGTCAGCGAGGCGGAGCGCGAGGTCGGCCAGCGGCTCGTGCTCGACCTGCGGCTCGACCTCGGCGCGACGGACGCGACCGTCACCGACGCGATCGAGGACACCGTCGACTACGCCGAGGTCTGCCAGCTCGTCGCGCTGATCGCCCAGCAGCGCTCGCACAAGACGCTCGAGCGCCTCTGCAGCACGATCGCCGACCGCCTGCTCGCCGACTACGAGCTCGAGGCCGTGTGGGTCAAGGCCGCGAAGCCCGAGCCGCCGATCGCGCTCCCGGTCGAGGAGGTCTCGGTCGAGGTGTGGCGCGAAGCCGAGGGGTAGGCTGGCCCCGTAACCGACGCCGGGGAGGTCCCGATGAGCACCACCAGCAGCGAAGCCAACGCCGCCGCGAGCTTCCGGGCAGCGGTCGAGCAGCAGGACATCGGCGCCGCGTCGGCGCTGTTCGCCGAGGACATCGTGTTCCACAGCCCGGCGACGTTCCACCCGTTCGTCGGCCGCGAGACCGTCACCCGACTGCTGACGATCGTCGCCGACACCTTCGAGGACTTCCGCTACACCGACGAGCTCGAGGCCGACGGCAAGCACGCGCTGATCTTCCGCGCCGCGATCGGCGGGCGCGAGATCGAGGGCATCGACCTGCTGCGCGTCGACGAGCAGGGGCTGATCGACGACTTCACGGTGATGTTGCGGCCGATCTCCGGCCTGCTGCCGTTCGCCCAGGCGATGGGTGAGAAGGTGCAGGCCGCGGGGCTCTCGACCACGCGCGAGTGAGCGCCGGCGGCGCGACGAGGGGCGCCGTGCGGCGGGCGCTGCTCGGGCTCGGATCGAACCTGGGGGGCGACGGCCCCGCCGGCCGACGCGCGAACCTGCAGGCCGCCGTCGACGGTCTCGCCGCGGCTGGTGTTCAGCCGCTCGCCTGCTCGAGCGTCTACGACACGGACCCGGTCGGCGAGGTCCGCGACCAGCCCGCCTTCCTGAACGCCTGCGTGATCGTCGCCACCGAGCTCGAGCCGCTCGCGCTGCTCGACGCCGTGAAGGCGCTCGAGGCGCGGCTCGGACGCGAGGCGGGCGGCGTGCGGCACGGGCCGCGGGTGATCGACATCGACATCCTGCTGATCGGCGCGGAGCGGCTCGCGCACGAGCGGATCACGCTCCCTCACGCCGAGCTGCTCGAGCGCCGTTTCGTGCTGGTGCCGGCGGTCGAGCTCGACGCGACGCTGCGCGCGCCGGACGGCACCCGCCTGGCGGACGCGCTCGCGCGGCTCGACGTCTCGGAGGGCGTGCGCTGGGCAGGGCCACCCCTGGCCTGCCCAGCGCCGTAGCCCTCGCGTACGAGGAGCGGCTGGAGGAATCCGCTCCTCAGTGGACCACGATCTTGCCGCGCATCCCCTCCGATTCGTGGATGGTGCAGCGGTAGTTGAACGTGCCTCGGTGGGTGAACCGCACGGTGTAGGACCCGTGTCCCTGGGTGCGCGAGTGGAAGCCGTTGGACGTCACGTTGTGTTCGGTGCCGCCGTCCCGCCACTCCCAGGTGACGCTTTCGCCGTGGTTGATCGTCAGCGTGCTCGGGTGGAAGCGGAGGTTCTGGAGCACCACCGTGTGGGACGACGACGCGCGGGCTCCCCCGAGCGCAACGGCGGGGACGATGGCGCCCGCGGCGAGCGTCAGCGCTGCGAGGAATCCGACCGATCTCCTGTTCATCAAAACGCTCCTTCTCGTCCGTTCGCCGCCGGCGCGGAGTCCGCGGCCCTCTTCACCGAGGACGCCGGGACGGGCGGAACCTTCCCGGGAGCTGATCGAGCCGCGCGGGGTGGCGGCTCGAGCTGTGCGACGCGCACCCGGCGAATGGCCTACTCCCAGGATGCGAGCGCCAGCAGCGTGCGGGCGTCCACGCCGCGGCCGGAGACGACGCACAGCCGCCCGTCCCTCGTCCACGTCACGACCTCGGCGCCGCCGACCCGGTGCAGGCGGTAGTCGGTGCCGCGCCGCAGGTTCGGGGCGCCCCCCGAGATCCCGGGGCGGGCGTGCCGGCGACGATCGCATAGCCGATGCGGCGACCGGCGCCGTCGGTGTAGAAGACGGTGCTCACCTCGCGGCCGGCGACGCGATCCTGACGCGTGCCGTCCGAGCGCCAGCCGAACCGCTCTTCCCAGTAGGGGAAGCTGACGCCTTCGACCGCCTTCGTCAGCGAGCCGCGGTCGCTGCCGCTCTCGGCCGGCGCGGGCGCCGTCGCGGGCCGGATCGTCAGCGCGTACGCCTGCTGCAGCGAGAGGCCGCCACCGCCCGATCCGGACAGCGCCAGCGCCAGCGCCGCCGCGACCGCTGCGAGCACGGTGACTGCTGCGCCCATCCGCAGACGCAGGCCGCCGATCGCGAGCCCGCTCGGGGTCGCACGGGCGCCGCCGGCGCGCTCGGCGATCATCGTCTCGACCCGCTCGTGCAGGCGCGCGGGGGCGGCGACGTCGACCGAGCGGATCGCATCGACGAGCTCGTTCTCGTCTCGTGGCCTGTTCACGAACTCATCCGGCATCGGGTCTCACCTCCATCGAAGACCCCGCACGGGCGGCTTCCTTCCCCTCCGCGTCGCCCTCGAGGGGCTCGTCGCCGAGCTGGCGCGCGACCTGGCGGCGGGCGCGGAACAGCCTCGTCGTGAGCGTCGCCTCCCGCACCCGCAGCGCTCTTGACGCCTCCCGGTAGGAAAGCCCGAGGACGTCGACCGCGACCAGCGCGAGCCGGAAGTTCTCCGGGAGCTGGGCGATCGTCTCATACAGCTCCTGGACCTCGAGCGCCCGGTCGGGCCGGCCGGTCGGCCGCGGGTCGGCAGCGACGACGTCGTCGAGCGTCGCGACCGTCGACGGTCGGCGCGAGGCCGTTCGCAGTCCCGTCAGGAAGGTGTTCCGGAGCACTCGCATCAGGTAGTACACCTCGTCGTCGCCGTGCAGCACGCGCGGTCGCGACAACACCCGTGCGAAGGTCTCCTGCACCAGATCCTCGGCGTCCTCGCGCGAGCCGCACAGCGCCCAGGCTGCCCTGTAGAGGCGGTCGACGTGCTTGCTCAGCGACTGGGGGTCGAGAGTGCGCATATGCGTGGGGAGCGCGCCCCGGCTGCTGCCGGCGCCCCCGAACGCGACTGTAGCGGGAAGGTTCCCCGGCGGTCGGGGTCCTCGCATGCAGGGGCGGCCGACCGGCCCGCTCGCGGACGGAACAGGAGGCAGGCGTGAGGCTACGCAAGGGAGTCGGGCTGTCGGTGGCGGCGGTGCTCGGGGCGGCGGTCGTCGTCCTACCGGCGGAGGCGAGCTCCGAATCGGCTCCGACGATCACCGCCGAAAACGTCAGCGCGAGCGTGCACTACTGGCGCCCTCCGGAAGCGACGATCGAAACGGGTGGAAGCGTCCAGTTCACCAACCCGACGGCGGTGCGAGCACGGCATCCACTGGGTCTCGACGCCCGGCGGCGCGCCCGAATGCAGCGCCGGGGTGCCGGTCGGCAACAGCGCCTCCGCATCCGGGACGAACTGGAGCGGGAGCTGCAAGTTCACGCGACCGGGCACCTACACCTTCTACTGCACCGTGCACGGACCGGCGATGAGCGGGACGATCACGGTCGGCGCGCCGAGCACGTCGCCGACCGGCACCACGACGACGGCGACGACCGGGACGACCCCGGTCTACACGCAGCCCGGCTCGACCGCGACGGGGACGAGCCCGAGCCCCTCAGGCGCCCCGGACGCGACGGGGCAGCTCGCGCCCCCGCCCGCAGCCGCCCTCACCGGGCTGCGGCTCGCCGCCCTGCGCCACGGCGCCGACGTGCGCGTGAGCGTGGTCGTACCGGTCGCGGATGCCGGCGCGACGCTCCTCGGCACGGTGGTCGCGACGATCGCCGGCAGGCCCGTCGCGGCCGGGCGCGCGGTCCGCGCGCACACCGCGCCGGGGACCGCGTCGCTGACGATCCCGCTGAGCGCCGCGGCCCGCCGTGCGCTGCGCTCCCGCAGGCGGCTCGCCGTGACCGTCCACGTGACGCTGCGGCCCGCCGCCGGAACGCCGTCGACGCTCACGCGGCGGCTGACTCTCCGCGCGGCGTCGTGAGAGAAGGCGGGTCCGGGCACACGGGACGGGTGGGAGCCGGCGGCGCCGGCGCTCTCCCGGCGTCAGCCGAGAGAACCCCGCGCGGCGCCCAGATCGGAGAGCGCGCCCGCCGGCACCTCGCCGGGCATCGGCGGGAAGTACCGCGTCAGCCGCTCCGCACGCCCGCCCTTCGATCAGGGGCCGCACGTCGCCGATCGTCAGCAGCAGCCGGACCGTGCTCCCGATCTGCAGGTCGGCGGCGTTCGGCCGCTCGCCGCCCGAGCAGCCCCTCCCCGATCCAGCCGTCGATGCGGTCGAGCTGTGCCCCCAGCGCGGCGAGGTCGTCCCGTGCGGCGTCGTCGCTCGCGCCGTTCTTGATCGCCAGCAGCCGCGCCGTCAGTGGCAGCGCGGGACGCAGCACCGCGCGCGGCAGCGGCAGCTTCGTGTCGCCCGCGTAGCTCTCCATCGCCGTCGGGGCGCGCAGGAACGCCGCGTCGATGATCCGCCGCGGCACCGGCTGCAGGACCTCGTCGCCCCATCGCTCGGCCTCGAGCACGCGCGCGTACTCGGCGGTGCCGGGCGGCGGCAGCAGCGGCGGCTCCGGCGCGAGCTCGTCGAGCCGTCGCATGATCCTCCGCGAGCCGACGATCCGCTCGGCGCCGATCCGCATCCCGGGGACGGTCTTCCCGCGCCACAGCAGCGGGCCCACCAGCCCGGGCATCAGCGGCAGCAGGTCGACCTGCCGGTGGGCGAGCCCCTTCAGCTCCAGCGCGGCCTTCACCGCGGCGCACGGATGGGATCCCGGGAGCACGTAGAGACGAATGTCGTCGCTCGCAGCCATGGTCGGCGGCGAGCATAATGCCCGACGATGCTGCTCGCGGTCGACGTCGGCAACACGCAGACCCACTTCGGGGCCTACGACGGCGGTCGCCTGCTCGAGCACTGGCGGTTCGCGACCGTGCGCTCGTCGACGGCCGACGAGCTCGGGGCTGCGCTGCAGAACCTGCTCGAGCTGCGTGGCTGCTCGTTCGAGCAGATCGACGGCTCGATCGTCTCCTCGACGGTCCCGCAGCTGGAGCCGGAGTGGACCGAGATGGCGCGCCGCTATCTCGGACACGAGATGCTCGTCGTCGGGCCCGGCATTCGCACCGGGATGGCGATCCGCTACGACAACCCGCGCGAGATCGGCGCCGACCGCCTGGTCAACGCGGTCGCGCTGCGCGAGCGGTTCGCCGGCTTCGCGGTCTGCGTCGACTTCGGCACCGCCACGACCTTCGACGTCGTCTCGCGCGACGCCGAGTACCTCGGCGGCTCGCTGATGACCGGGATCGAGATCTCGCTCGAAGCGCTCTCCGAGCGTGGCGCGCGGCTGCCGAAGATCGATCTCGCGCCGCCCCGCAGCGTGATCGGCAAGAACACGATCGATGCGATCCGCTCCGGGGTCGTCTACGGCTACGCGGGGGCGATCGACGCGATCCTGCGCCGCATCTTCGACGAGCTCGGAGAGCACGCGGACGTGGTCGCCACCGGGGGTCTCGCCGGGCTCGTGGTGCCGTACGCGGAGGAGATCGAGGAGATCGACGAGGAGCTGACGCTGACCGGGCTGCGGCTGCTCCACGAACGCAACAGCGAGTCGAGCCCGTGAACGGCTGACGACGCACGCGAGCACCGGAGCCGCGGGCCTTGCGCCGTGCCGCAGCCCGGCACTCGCTCCCCTTCGCACGCCACCGCTCGCCACGACGCGACCGATACCACGGCCCCGAGCGCCCGCGATCAACGCCCATAATGGCCGAGTGGACACCTCGCAGCGACTGCGTGAGAGCTGGACCCTGGGCGGCCTGACGGTGCCCAACCGCGTGCTGCTCGCGCCGCTCGCCGGGATCGGCAACTGGTTCGTGCGCCTCCAGGCCAAGCGCTACGGCGCCGGCATGGCGGTCTCCGAGATGGTCTCCTCGCACGCGATCCATCACCGCAACGAGCGCACCTGCGGCGAGATGCTGCGGATCGACCCCCGCGAGCGGGAGGGCGGGCCGGTTGCGATCCAGCTGTTCGGCGAAGACCCCGCGACGATGCGCGAGGCCGCCGCCTACGTCGCCGCGGCCGGCGCCGACGCGATCGACATCAACATGGGCTGTCCGGTGCCGAAGGTCCGCAAGACCGGCGCCGGCGCCGAGCTTCTGGCAGACCCGGACCGGGCGGTCGCGGTCGCGGCCGCGACGGTCGACGGCGCCGTCCGCGACGGCGTCCGGATGCCCGTCACCGTCAAGCTCCGCTCCGGGCTGCGCAGCGGCGAGCAGAGCGGCTTCGCGCTCGCCCATCGACTCGTCGAGGAGGCCGGCGTCGCCGCGATCGGCTTCCACCCGCGCTCGGCGGCCGTCCACCACAAAGGCGTGCCCGACTACGAGCTCGCCGCGCGGCTCGTGGAGACGCTTCCGGCGCCCGTGATCCTGACCGGCGGCCTCGACGATCCCGCGAGCATCGCCGAGGCCCTGCGCACGACCGGCGCCGCGGCGGTGATGCTCGCGCGCGGCGCGCTCGGCAACCCCTGGCTGTTCTCGCGGCTGCTCGGCGACGACGACGGCGAGCCGACGCCGGAGCAGGTGCGGCGCGAGCTCGACTGGACGATCGAGCGCGCCGTCGAGCACCTCGGCGAGCCTCGCGCGACCCGCTATCTGCGCAAGTTCTACCCGTGGTACGTGCCGCGCCTCGGGCTCGAGCGGGACGCCGCCAAGCGCCTCCAGGAGGAGCTGCAGCGAGCCGAGACGCTCGCGCTCGTGCGCCGGCTGCTCGAGCTCGACCGCGCCCCGGCCGCGGTCTGAGCCGTCGCTTAGCCCTCCCGCGCCCTCGCTATACTGCTGCGCTCCCAAGGGCCGCCGGCCCCTGGATATCCCCGCTGGCAGCGGGGTTTTGCATACACGGGCCGGGGGCGCAATCCGCAATCGAGGGCGCCATGCCGAAGGACGTAATCCTCACCCCAGAAGGACTCCAGAAGCTGAAGGACGAACTCGAGCTGCTCTCGACCGAGAAGCGGCGCGAGGTCGCCGAGCGCATCAAGGAGGCCCGTGAGTTCGGGGACATCTCCGAGAACTCCGAGTACGACGACGCCAAGAACGAGCAGGCGATGATCGAGAGCCGCATCGCGCAGCTGCAGGAGAAGCTGCGGATGGCGACGGTGATCGAGCCCAAGGACCTGTCGACCGACGTCGTCCAGGTCGGCTCGGTCGTCCACGTCAAGGACGAAAAGACGGGCAAATCCGTCAAGTACACGATCGTCGGCTCGGCCGAGGCGAAGCCGCTCGAGCACAAGCTCTCGAACGAGTCCCCCGTCGGCCGCGCCCTGATCGGCCGCAAACGCAACGAGACCGTCGCCGTGAAGGTGCCGCGCGGCCCCGCGCGCAAGCTCAAGATCACCAAGATCGACGTCGGCCTGGAGTAGGCTCGCCCGCGATGAGCGGAACCGGCGAGCCGGACAGCCCGTCGGCGGACGGCGCTGCCGTGCCCGACAGCTCCCGTCACGGCCTGCAGCAGCTGATCGCCGAGCGGCGCGCGAAGGCGGGGCGGCTGCGCGACTCCGACCCCGAGGCGTTCCCTCATTCGTACCCCGGCGTCGAGCCGATCGCCGGCGTGCTGGGCGCGTACGAGCACCTCGAGACGGGCGAGGAAACCGACGAGCGCCACCGCGTCGCGGGACGGATCGCGGCGCGGCGCGGCTCGGGCCGCGCGGCGTTCCTCGATCTCGTCGACCGCAGCGGCAAGATCCAGCTGCACGCGCGCCAGGACGTGCTCGGCGAGGAGCGCTTCGGCGAGCTCGTCTCGCTCGACCTCGGCGACCTGCTCGGCGTCGACGGCAGCGCGATGCGCAGCCGCCACGGCGAGATCTCGCTGCGCGTCGAGGCCTTCCGGGTCCTCGGCAAGGCGCTGCGCCCGCCGCCCGACAAGCACCACGGGCTGACCGACGTCGAGACCCGCTACCGCCAGCGCGAGCTCGACCTGATCTCGAGCGAGGAGTCCCGGCGCCTGTTCGTCGACCGCGCCCGGATCATCTCCGCCGTGCGAGGCGCGCTCGACGCGGACGGGTTCATCGAGGTCGAGACCCCGGTCCTGCAGCCGCTCTACGGCGGCGCGATGGCGCGCCCGTTCACGACCCACCACAACGCGCTCGACCGCGACCTCTACCTGCGGATCGCGACGGAGCTCTACCTCAAGCGGCTGATCGTCGGCGGGCTCGAGCGCGTCTACGAGCTCGGCAAGGACTTCCGCAACGAGGGCATCTCCCACAAGCACAACCCCGAGTTCACGATGGTCGAGTGGTACGAGGCCTACGCCGACTACGAGGGCGCGATGGCGCGGACCGAAGCGATCGTCCGCAACGCGGTGGCGGCCTCCTCGTACGAGGGCGAGCTCGACTTCTCGGCTCCCTGGCCGCGGATCGGCTTCGTCGATGCGGTGCGCGAGGCGACCGGCGTCGACCTCCCGGACTTCGCGACCGCCGAGGCGCTGGCCGCCGAGATCGAGCGCCGCGAGCTGGCGATCGAGACGAAGGGAGCCGCGTGGTTCCAGCTCGCCGACGACCTGCTCGGCAAGTACGTCGAGCCGGGCCTCGCCAGGCCGTCGTTCGTCGTCGACTACCCGAAGGAGCTCTCGCCGCTCGCACGCGAGCGCGCGGACGACCCCCGGACCGTCGAGCGCTTCGAGGCGTTCGCCGCCGGGATGGAGATCGCCAACGGCTTCAGCGAGCTGATCGACCCCGACGAGCAGCGCGAGCGCTTCATCGCCCAGGACCGGATCGAGACGCAGAGCGACGGCGAGGCCGAGACGATGCCCTACGACGAGGCGTTCGTGCAGGCGCTCGAGCACGGCATGCCGCCGACCGCCGGCGTCGGCCTCGGGATCGACCGCCTGGTGATGCTGCTGACGGGCCGCGACTCGATCCGCGAGGTCGTCCTGTTCCCGGCGATGAGGGACCCCGGGACCGCGTCCTGAAGGGCGGTAAAATGACTCCCTGAGGGTCATTCGCAGTTTGCGGACGAATGTCCGGGTGCCCGTCGTCAAGCCCCGGTCGCAACGTGCCGATGACCCCGTAAGAGGTGTCGGACCGGTTGGTAGACTGGTCCTCAAGACGCCACAAGGACCACCCAAGGACCCTATTTGGGGCACCGCCCCGGCAGGAAGGAAGCACAAATGTTCGAGCGGTTCACGGAAAGGGCACGACAGGTGGTGGTCCTCGCGCAGGAGGAGGCGCGGACCCTCAAGCACAACTACATCGGTACCGAGCACATCCTGCTCGGTCTTCTCCGCGAGGAGGAGGGGCTCGCCGCACGGGTCCTGGAGAGCCTCGACATAACCGTCGAGCGGGTGCGCGCGCAGGTCGTGCGGATCGTCGGCTCCGGCGAGGAGGTCACCTCCGGGCAGATCCCGTTCACCCCGCGCGCGAAGAAGGTCCTCGAGCTCGCGCTGCGCGAGGCGCTGAGCCTCGGGCACAACTACATCGGCACCGAGCACATCCTGCTCGGGCTCGTGCGCGAGAACGAGGGGGTCGCGGCCCGCATCCTGCTCGACTTCGACGCCGACTCCGAGAAGATCCGCAACGAGGTGATCCGGATGCTCTCCGGTCCCGGCGGCCGGCGCCAGGGCGGCTCCGGCGGATCGGGCTCCGGCGCGGGCGCGCCGGCCGGCGAGGGCAAGAAGTCCTCGAAGCTGCTCGACCAGTTCGGGCGCAACCTGACGAAGCTCGCCGCCGAGGGCAAGCTCGACCCGTGCGTCGGGCGCGAGACCGAGATCGAGCGGATCATGCAGATCCTCTCGCGGCGCACCAAGAACAACCCCGTGCTGGTGGGCGAGCCCGGCGTCGGCAAGACCGCCGTCGTCGAGGGCCTGGCCCAGCGCATCACGAGCTCCGAGGTGCCCGAGCTGCTGAAGAACAAGCAGATCTACACGCTCGACCTGGCGGCGCTGGTCGCCGGCTCGAAGTACCGCGGCGAGTTCGAGGAGCGCCTCAAGAAGGTGATGAAGGAGATCACCCAGCGCGGCGACATCATCCTGTTCATCGACGAGCTCCACAACCTCGTCGGCGCGGGCGCCGCCGAGGGCGCGATCGACGCCGCCTCGATCCTCAAGCCGGCGCTGGCGCGCGGCGAGCTGCAGACGATCGGCGCGACGACGCTCGACGAGTACCGCAAGTACCTGGAGCGCGACTCCGCGCTCGAGCGCCGCTTCCAGCAGATCCGCGTCGACGAGCCGACGATCGATCAGACCGTCGAGATCCTGACGGGGCTGCGCGACCGCTACGAGCAGCACCACAAGGTGCAGATCACCGACGAGGCGCTGCAGGCCGCCGGCGAGCTGGCGTCCCGCTACATCTCCGACCGCTTCCTGCCGGACAAGGCGATCGACCTGATCGACGAGGCCGCCTCGCGGATGCGGATCAAGTCGATGACCTCGCCGCCCGCGAACCGCGAGCTCGAGGACGAAGTCGAGAAGACGCGGCGCGAGAAGGAGGCCGCGATCGAGGCGCAGGAGTTCGAGAAGGCGGCGGCGCTGCGCGACACGGAGCGCAAGCTGACCAACAAGAAACGCGAGCTCGAGCAGGCCTGGGAATCCGGCGAGTCCGGCGAGCGGCCGTCGATCGGCGAGGAGGAGATCGCCGACATCGTCTCGATGTGGACCGGCATCCCCGTGTTCAAGCTGACCGAGGCCGAGACGCAGAAGCTGATGCGCATGGAGGACGAACTGCACAAGCGCGTGATCGGCCAGCACCCCGCGATCGAGGTCATCTCGAAGGCGATCCGCCGCTCGCGCGCGGGCCTCAAGGACCCCAAGCGCCCGACCGGCTCGTTCATCTTCCTCGGCCCGTCCGGCGTCGGCAAGACCGAGCTCGCGCGGACGCTCGCGGAGTTCCTGTTCGGCGACGACGACGCGCTGATCCGGATCGACATGTCCGAGTACATGGAGAAGCACGCGGTCTCCCGTCTGGTCGGCTCGCCCCCGGGCTACATCGGCTACGACGAGGGCGGCCAGCTGACCGAGGCGGTGCGGCGCAAGCCGTACAGCGTGCTGCTGCTCGACGAGATCGAGAAGGCGCACCCCGACGTCTTCAACATCCTCCTGCAGATCCTCGAGGACGGGCGGCTGACCGACGCGCAGGGGCGCACGGTCGACTTCCGCCACGCGATCGTGATCATGACCTCGAACATCGGCGCCTCGGAGATCGCGCGGAACACGCCGCTCGGGTTCGCGGTCTCCGACGACGAGACCGGGATCACCTACGACGACATGAAGAACCGGATCATGGGCGAGCTGAAGAAAGTCTTCCGGCCCGAGTTCCTGAACCGGATCGACGACGTGATCGTGTTCCACAAGCTGCAGAAGGACGAGATCAAGCAGATCGTCGAGCTGCTGCTGCTGAGGATCCGCGAGTCGATGGCCGAGCGCGAGCTGCAGCTCGAGCTGACCGAGCCGGCGAAGGACCTGCTCGTCGAAAAGGGCTGGGACCCGGCGATGGGGGCGAGACCCCTGCGCCGCGCGATCCAGCGCTACATCGAGGATCCGCTGGCGGACTTCGTGCTGCGCGAGCAGCTGTCTCCCGGCGCGACCGTCGTGGTCGACCCGGACGCGGACGCCGAGGGCGAGGTCAAGCTCTCGATCGTCGAGCCCAAGAAGCAGAAGACGCCGGTCGGCGTCGGCGCCGAGGGCGGCTCGGAGGCCGAGGAGCTGACCGAGGGCGAGGGCGACGCAGCCACGAGCGAGTCCTAGCGACCGGATCGAGACAGACACGCTTCACGAGCGCCGGCACCCGCCGGCGCTCGTCGTTTCGGCAGGCTCCGCGGGGATGAGCTGTGGCGTCCCCGTCGCCGCGTAGCCTCCGTCGCATGGCCCGCAAGTCCGTCCACGTCTGCTCCGACTGCGGGGCCCAGGAGGCCAAGTGGCACGGCCAGTGCCCGACCTGCGGGGCCTGGAACACGCTGGTCGAGGAGGTGCTCCCCGAGGCCCCGGCCTGCGGCCGGGCGCCGTCGCGGGGCAGGAGCCTCCGCTCCTGCCGGCGCGCCGCGCCCGCTCCGCGAGGTCGGCTCCGCCCCCGTCGAGCGCATGTCCACGGGGATCGGTGAGCTCGACCGTGTGCTCGGCGGCGGGATCGTCCCCGGCTCCCTGATCCTGCTCGGCGGCTCGCCCGGGATCGGCAAGTCGACGCTCACGAACATGGTGCTCGGCCACCTCGCCGGCGCCGGCCGCAACACGCTGTACGTCAGCGGCGAGGAGTCCGCCGAGCAGGTGCGGCTGCGCGCGGAGCGGCTCGCGACGGTCGACGGAGCCCCCGCCAACCCGGCGCTCGACGTGCCGATCCTCGCCGAGACCGAGCTCGAGTCCGTGCTCGCGACGCTGGCGTCCGTGCGCCCGGCGGTCTGCGTGATCGACTCGGTGCAGACGCTTCGCTCCGCCGAGCTGTCGGGAGCGCCGGGCTCGGTCGGGCAGGTGCGCGAGGTCGCAGCGAGGATCATGGAGTTGGCGAAGCAGGACGGGATCGCCGTGATCCTCGTCGGGCACGTCACCAAGGACGGCGCGCTGGCGGGCCCGCGCGTGCTCGAGCACCTCGTCGACTGCGTGCTGCAGTTCGAGGGGGAGCGGGAGCGGCCCTACCGTGAGCTGCGCGCCCTCAAGAACCGCTTCGGCTCCACCAACGAGGCCGGCCTGTTCGAGATGCGCCAGGGCGGCCTGGTCGAGGTGCTCGACGCCTCCGCCCGCTTCGTCGCGGAGGCGACACGCGCCCCCGGAAGCGTCGTGCTGGCGACGATGGAGGGGTCGCGCCCGCTGCTGGTCGAGGTCCAGGCGCTGGTGGCGCCCTCGGAGCTCGAACAGCCCCGTCGCGTCGTCTCCGGGCTCGACCGCAACCGCGTCGCGCTGGTGCTCGCGATCCTCGGCCGCCATGCCGGCGTACCCACCGGCTCCGCCGACGTGTTCGTCAACGTCGTCGGAGGCGTGCGCGTCGACGAGCCCGGCTGCGACCTCGCCGTCGCGCTCGCGGTCGCCAGCGCGGCCCGCGGGGTCCCCGTCGCCGACGCGCCGCGTGCCTGCTTCGGCGAGCTCGGGCTGACGGGGGAGCTGCGCTGGGTCGGGCATCCCGAGCGCCGCCTGCAGGAGGCGGCCCGCCACGGCCTCGCAGAGGTGATCTCGCCGCCCGAGCAGCGGCGCGGGGCTCGCGCGGGGCCTCGACCCTGCGCGAGGCGCTTGCGGTGGCCCTCCCGGGCGCGATCCGGGCACGGCGGGGCAGCTCCGCCGGAGCGAGCCGCCGCCGGGGCCCCGAAGAGGCCGAGATCGGCGTCCCCTAGCCGTTCCCGGGACCCCCCCGGAATGCTGACAGAGCGCTGAATGCCCTAGAATCAGGGGTCGTGGCACTTCGATCCGGTGAAGATGTAGACAATGCAGTAAGGCCGGATCCTGGACTCATGCGGGCGCTGGAGATGATCGCGCCCGGGACCGCGCTGCGGGAGGGCATCGACAGCATCCTGCACGCCCGCACCGGCGGGTTGATCGTGATCTGCGAGCCCGAAGACCTCGGGTTCATGTTCTCCGGCGGGATGCAGCTCGACATCGACTACTCGCCCGCCTTCCTCTACCAGGTCGCGAAGATGGACGGGGCGATCATCCTCAACGCCAACGCGACGAAGATCACGATGGCCAACGTCCAGCTGATGCCGGACCCGACGATCCTCTCGCACGAGACCGGCACCCGCCACCGCACCGCCGAGCGCGTCTCGAAGCAGACCGACGCGCTGGTGATCGCGATCTCCCAGCGTCGCGAGGTCGTCTCGGTCTACGTGGACGGCGCGAAGTACATCCTCGAAGACATCCCGATCGTCCTCGCCAAGGGCAACCAGGCGCTGGCGACGCTCGAGAAGTACCGGACCCGTCTAGACCAGGTCTCGACGCGCCTGACCGCGCTCGAGTTCGAGGGCGCGACGACGCTCCACGATGTGCTCACCGTGCTGCAGCGCTCGGAGCTCGTGACGCGCATGGCGGTCGAGATCGAGCGCTACATCGTCGAGCTCGGCAGCGAGGGGCGGCTGATCGAGATGCAGCTCGAGGAGACGATGGTCGGCGCCGCCGCGGAGAAGGCCGCGCTCGTGCGCGACTACCTCTCCGGCTACTCCGACGAGGCCTTCGCCGCCGCGCTGGAAGAGATCGGGCGCCTCACCCACCAGGACCTGCTCGACTTCGGCCGTATGGCGGAGCTGCTCGGCTACGACCGTAAGCTCAACACGCTCGACTACCCCGTCTCCCCCCGCGGATACCGCGTCCTCGGACGCATCCCGCGGCTGCCGAAGCTCGTGGTCGGAACGATCGTCGCCGAGTTCGGCGGCCTCGACGAGCTGCTCGCGGCGACGGACGCCGAGTTGGAGGCGGTCGAGGGCGTCGGCGAGATCCGCGCCAAGGACATCCGCGAGGGCCTGCGCAGGCTGCAGGAGCTCAACCTCGTGGACCGCTACCTGCAGACCTGACAAGGGCCGGTCGCCCCAGACCGGCCGCAAACGAAGGAGGACACCATTCCGGCACAAGCAACTGAAGAAGGAACGCTCACTGACGAGGTCGAGGTCACCCGCGAAGTCGAGCTGATCGAGTTCGAGCTCGGCGACCACGTCGTGTACCCGCACCACGGCGCCGGAAAGGTGCTCAAGAAGGAGGAGATGGAGATCCTCGGCGAACGCCGCGAGTACCTCACGATCAAGATCCTCCACAACGACATGACCGTCCGGGTGCCGACCGAGAACGCCGCGCTCGCAGGGCTGCGCCGGGTGATCGACGAGGAAACGGTCAAAAAGGTCCTCGACGTGCTCCGCGACGAAGTCTCCGAGATGCCGAAGAACTGGAACCGCCGCTTCAAGCACAACCGCGACAAGATCAAGACCGGCGACATCTACGAGCTCGCCGAGGTCGTGCGAAATCTTTCTCTGCGCGAGAGCGAGAAGGGCCTCTCCACCGGAGAGAAGCAGATGTTCACCCGCACCAAGAAGATCCTCGCGTCCGAGTTGATGTACGCGCTCGACAAGGACGAGGAGGAGGCCGAGCAGTACCTCGACGAGCTGCTCGCCGACTCTGCCAGCCAGCAGCTGGCGGTCGCGGGGAAGTAGGCGGGCTCTCGCGCACGCGGCAGCACCGGGCGACCCGGTGTGCCGCGTGCGCGACAGCCGTACCCGGCGATGGCGATAGCGCTGATCGTCGCGGCGGGCAGCGGGGAGCGGCTCGGCGCGGGACGGCCGAAGGCGTTCGTCGAGCTCGCCGGGCGCGCTCTGTTCGAGTGGAGCCTCGAAGCGCTCCGCGCGACCCCGGCGATCGAGCGGATCGCCGTCGCGATGCCCGCTGAGATCGACGGGGTCCCGCAGCGCCACTCGTTCTCGTACTCGCCGCCGGGCACGCCGGTGGTGGCGGCGACGGGCGGCGTGACGCGCTCGGACTCGGTCCGGAGAGCGCTCGCCGCCGCCGGGGAGGGCGATCCGGTGCTGGTCCACGACGCGGCGAGGCCGCTGCTCACGCCGGAGCTCGCGCAGACGGTGATCGCGGCCCTGACCGCAGACCCGGCGGCCGACGCGGCCGTCGCCGCCGCTCCCGTCACGGACACGATCAAGCGCGCCGGACGCGACGGCGGCGCGGTGCTCGAGACGCTCGACCGCGGCGAGTTGTGGGCGGTGCAGACGCCGCAGGTGTTCCGCCGCGAGGCGCTCGAGCGCGCGCTCGACGTCGATCACGAGACCCTCGCGGGAGCGACCGACGACGCCTCGCTGATCGAGCGCCGCGGCGGCCGCGTGATCGTCGTGCCGTCGCCCGCGGAGAACATCAAGGTGACGACGCCGCTCGACCTGCGCGTCGCCGAGCTGCTGCTCGCCGAGCGTGGCCGCGCGGCCTCCGGCGAGCCTGCTTGAATCGCGTGCGATCAGTCATGCGATGCTGACCGACTACCACCTGCACCTGCGGCCCGACGACGTCGACGCCTCGCCCGAGCGGTGGTTCACCGCCGCGAACGCCGACCGCTATCGCGAGGCGGCGAGCGAGCGAGGCATCGAGGAGCTGGGCGTCTCCGAGCACATCTACCGCTTCACGCAGGCGCTCGATGTCTGGCGCCATCCGTTCTGGGAAGGGTTCGCCCGCGACGACCTCGACGAGTACTGCCGGTTCGTGCGGGAGGAGACCGACCTGCGGCTCGGGATCGAGGCCGACTTCGTCCCCGGCGCCGAGGACCGCCTCGCGACGCTGCTCGAGGCCCGCGACTTCGACTACGTCGTCGGCTCGGTGCACTTCATCGCCGAGGGCGCCGTCGACATGGACGACTTCACCGTCTGGGACCCGAAGGACCCCAGACGCTCGCCCGAGGCCGTCTGGGAGCGCTACTTCGAATGGGTCGCGGCGAGCGCCCGCAGCGGGCTGTTCGACATCATCTCCCATCCGGACCTCGTGAAGATCTGGGGGCCGTCGCACCCCGAGCGGATCCCCGCCCGCGACCTGCGCTTCTACTACGAGCCGACGGTCGAAGCGCTCGCCGAGGCCGGCGTCGCGGTCGAGCTCTCGACGGCCGGGCTGCGCAAGCCGGTGGCGGAGATGTACCCGGCCCCGGCGTTCCTCGAGATGTGCGCGGAAGCCGGGGTGCCGGTCGCGCTCTCCAGCGACGCCCACCGCCCGCAGGACGTCGGCTACGCGTACGACCGGGCGCTCGAGCTGCTCTCGGAGGTCGGGATCGCCGAGCTCTCCGTGTTCGAGCATCGGGAGCGGCGCATGGAGCCCGCCGGGGAGCTCTCGGCGAGGGACGCCGAGTGAGCCGCACCGGCATCGGCTACGACTCGCACCGGCTCGCGCCGGGCCGCCCGCTGATCCTCGGCGGCGTGCGGGTGCCGAGCGAGGTCGGCCTCGACGGCCACTCCGACGCCGACGTGCTGACCCACGCCGTGATCGACGCCCTGCTCGGCGCGGCCGGGCTGGACGACATCGGCACGCACTTCCCGGACACCGAGGAGCGCTGGAAGGACGCCGACTCGATCGCGCTGCTCGGACGCGTCGTCTCGATGGTGCAGCGCGGGCACTTCCGGATCGTCAACGTCGACTGCACGCTGGTGCTCGAGCGGCCGAAGCTCGCCCCGCACCGCGACAAGATCCGCGCCAGCCTCGCGGGCGGCCTCGGTCTGCTCCCCGCCTACGTCAACGTCAAGTTCTCCACCGGGGAGGGGATCGGCTTCGTCGGCCGCGGCGAGGGCGTGGCCGCGCTCGCCGTGGCGACGATCGAACTCGTCTCGACGCCGCTCTGACGGGACGCCGGCACGGTGGGCGAGACGGCGCTCGGCCGTGGAGCCGATCATCTAGGGTTGCCCCGCGATGCGCGAGATCGTGATCCACGACACGCAGAGCGGCGAGCAGACGCCGCTGAGGCCGCGCGACGACGGCCGCGTCGGCATCTACGCCTGCGGACCGACCGTGTACGGACGCATCCACGTCGGCAACGCCCGCCCGTTCGTCGTGTTCAGCCTGTTCAAGCGGTTCCTCGAGCACGAGGGGTACGACGTCGACCTCGTCGTGAACGTCACCGACGTCAACGACAAGATCTACGACGCCGCCGGCCGGGAGGGGGTCCCGAGCGCCGAGCTCGCGGCACGGATGACGGCGGCGTACATCGCCGACACCGACGGGCTGGGGCTCGGCCGGCCGAGCCACGAGCCGCTCGCCTCCGAGACGATCGGGCCGATCGTCGACTACATCCAGGCGCTGATCGACGGCGGTCACGCCTACGCCGCGGACGGCGACGTCTACTTCCGGGTGCGCTCGGACCCGGGTTACGGGCGCCTCTCCCACCGGCGGCTGGAGATGATGGATCAGGGGGAGGGCGTCGAGGGCGTGGAGCGCAAGGAGGACCCGCTCGACTTCGCGCTGTGGAAGGCGCACAAGGGGGGCGAGGACACCTTCTGGCCGGCGCCGTGGGGCGAGGGCAGGCCGGGCTGGCACATCGAGTGCTCGGCGATGGCGGAGCAGTTCCTCGGGGTCGGCTTCGACGTGCACGGGGGCGGCTCGGATCTCCTGTTCCCGCACCACGAGAACGAGGCCTCGCAGACGCGCGCCGCCCGCGGCGAGGAGCTCGCACGGATCTGGATGCACAACGGGATGATCCAGTTCACCGGCGAGAAGATGGCGAAGTCGGTCGGCAACATCGCGCCGTTGCACGAGGTGCTCGAGCGCCATGGGGCAGAGACGGTCGTGATGTTCATCGTCTCCGGCCACTACCGCCAGCCGCTCGCCTACTCCGACGCCGCGCTCGCCCAGGCCCGTGCGAACGTCGAGCGGATCCGCGAGTCTGCTCGCCGGCTCGCGCCCGGTGAGGCCTCGCCGGCGGAGCTCGAGCCGCTGCGCGACCGCTTCTTCGACGCGCTGGCGCGCGATTTCAACACGCCCGAGGCGCTCGCCGCGCTCAACGAGTGGCTACGGGCGGCCGGCGACGGGGGCGACTCCCATCTGCGGGAGATGCTCCTGGTGCTGGGCCTCGAGCGCCTGCTCGAGGCTGCGGATCAGGCCCCGGAGGAGGTCCGCCTGCTCGCCGAGCAGCGCGAGCAGTCGCGTCGCGAGCGGGACTTCGCCGCCGCCGACCGACTCCGTGACGAGATCGCCGCGCTCGGCTGGGAGGTCCGCGACGGCGCCGGCGGTTTCGAGCTGCTGCCGTTGTGATCGTCTACGGGCGCAACCCCGTGCGCGAGGCGCTGCGGGGCAGGCGCCGTCATGCCGTGCAGCGGGTCTGGGCGACCGCCGGCGCCGTGCGCGAGCCGTGGCTCGAGGGAGTCCGCGTGACGGTCGCCGCCGCGGAGGAGATCGCGTCGCGCTGCGGCTCGGACGCGCACCAGGGCATCTGCGCGGACGCCGGCGGCTACCCCTATGTCGGCGCGGGAGAGCTGCTGGCGCTGCCCGAACCGGTCTTGGTGGCGCTGGACCAGGTCCAGGACCCCCAGAACCTGGGCTCGATCTGCCGGACCGCCGAGTGCGCGGGCAGCCGGCGTCGTCGTGCCCGAGCGGCGGGCCGCCGAGGTCACGCCGGCGGTCTGCAAGGCCTCGGCCGGCGCCGTCGAGCACCTGCCGGTCGCACGCGTGCGCAACCTCGCGGACTTCCTCGACCGACGCGCGCGGGGCCGGCTGCTGGTCCTACGGCGCCAGCGCCGGCAGCGAGGGGGGCCGCCGCCCGGTGCCCTACGAGCGCCCGGATTACGCCGGCGCGGGGGTCGTCCTCGTGCTCGGGAGCGAGGGCAGCGGGCTGCGGCCTCGTGTCGCCGCGGCGTGCGACGAGCTGATCGCGCTGCCGCTGCGCGGGCGCATCGAGTCGCTCGGGGTGGCCGCCGCGGCAGCGGTGCTGCTGTACGAGATCTTGCAGCAAAGGGTTGACAGCTCGTCATAACTGTGCGAGTCTGCGCGCGCATAACGCTGGACCTGAGGTTTAGAAGCCTCAGACAATTGAATACCTTTGGCGCCAGGGGAGGAGTGCGCCACTGAGCAAACACCCGGGATCCACCAGGGAGGTGGCCCCTAGAAAGGATGGACTGCTCGTGGCACGTATCTCCCATAACCCTAACTCTGAACCTAAGGTTGAGGATGTGTTCCTCATCGCCCTCGCGAAGCAGGGCGATCGCGTCGCCTACGACCGGCTCGTGCGCCGCTACCACGGTTTCGTGCAGGCTCAAGGCGTCCTCGTACTTCCTCGCCGGAGGCGACGCAGACGACCTGATCCAAGAGGGCCTCGTCGGCCTCTACAAGGCGATCCGCGACTTCCGCACCGACCGCGAGTCGAGCTTCCGCAACTTCGCCGAGCTCTGCATCACGCGCCAGATCATCACCGCGGTCAAGACCGCGACGCGCAACAAGCACACGCCGCTGAACCAGTACGTGTCGTTCTCCTCGACACCCGCCGGCGCGGGCGACGACGTCCCGACGCTCGACCAGATGCTGCCCGGGCCGACCGTCCACGACCCGGTCAACCAGGTGATCTCCTCCGAGGAGCTGCGCTCGCTCGTCGGCTGCCTCTCGACCGCTCTCTCGGAGCTCGAGAGCCGGGTCCTCTCGCTGTATCTCGACGGCTACTCCTACGAGCAGGTCGGAGAGCGGCTGTCATGCGACACCAAGACCGTCGACAACGCCCTGCAGCGCGTGAAGCGCAAGGTCGGGGCGCACCTGGACTCCCGCGCCGTCGCCGCCTGAGCGCCGGCGCGGCGCGGCGCTCGCGGCCCTCGGCGCGGGCGTCGACGGCGGCGTCCTCCCGGAGCGCGCCTGCACGCTCAGCGCCGGTCGACGGCGTGATCCTTCCCCGGCGAGGCCGCTCAGCCCTGATCGAGGGCGTCGTCCTCGATCGCCGAGTGGCGGCGCCTGCGCGGCCCCAGCGACTCGTAGCCGTACGCGACGGGCGCGCCTCCCCGCTTGCTGCGGTAGTAGGCCTGCGGCGCGTAGTGCTCACCGCGGTTGATGCCGGCGATCAGCAGGTACAGCACGAGCACGAGCGGTGCGATCACCAGCAATATCACTGCCACGGAGGCCTCCTCGCCGAAGCTGCCAGCATACCTCGGCGCCTCCGCCGGCGAGCGATCAGAAGATCGCGAACGCCGGCGGCCGCTTCGAAGCCGCTGATCACGGCCGCTCGATAACCCCCGGGAACGCCGGCAGCCGCTCGAAACCGCCCCCGGCGGACGCTCGCTACGTCCCGGAACGCCGACGGCCGCCCCGAAGGGCGGCCGTCTCTCTCCCATGGAGGGGGGCGTCGCCGCGTCTCACGGCGACGCCCCTGCGAGAGGTCAGTCCTGACCGGTGGGCGGCGGCGTGCCGTTGGTCGGCGACTCCGCCGGGATCTTCGAGGCCGGGACCGGCGTCACCGTGACGGTGAACGTCGGGCTGGCCGACCCCGCGTCTTCCGTGTCACCCGGGATCTTGACCCGCAGCACGTAGCTGCCGGGGGCGAAGAACGCGCGGCTCAGGGAGTACGTCCCGTCCGGGTTCTCGGTGCCGGCGTCGACGACGTGGAAGTTCCCGCCGATCGCGTTCTCGCGCTCGAGGTAGATCGCGTGGCCGGGTTTGATCGGCGTCACGCTCCCCGAGACCGTCAGCGGCTGGCCGGAGAGCACGCTCGCCGGCGCCGTGACCGGGCTGAGGATGTATTTCACGCCCTCGAACAGCACGGCCGAGACGCGGCCGCCGCTCTGCACCTTGTAGAGCATGCTCGTCAGCGGCGTCTGCGTCGGGAACGAGTAGTTCCCGTGTTCGTCGCTGGTCGTCGTCGCGACCGGCGCGAAGTGGCCGGTCGTCGTGCGGCCGAGCAGCGTCAGCGCCGTCTTCGGCTCACCCGGGACTTCGCCCGAGATCACGGTCGAGCTGCCGTACGCGAGCGGGTCCTGCGAGCTCGCGATCTTCAGGAGCGGGTTCTGCGCCTGCGAGATCACGTAGCTGAGCACGTTCGACGGGCTCGCGATGTTGCGGTGGTTCGGCCGCATCACGACGCGGATGCTCGACGGGCCCGGCACGACGAACGCGTGCGTGACGAAGAACTTGCCTTCGCGGTTCACGGTCGTCGGCTTGCCGATGCGGAACCATTCGGTCCCGCGCAGCGCGTTCTCCCGCTGCAGCACGATCGTCGCCCCCGCGTCTTCGGGGTTCACCGAGCCGCTGAACGTGACCGCGTTGTGGCTGCCGGTCTCGAGCGCGTTCGTTTCCTTCGGAGTTTCGAGATCGACGACAGCAGCGACGTTGACGTTGCGCCGGCCGGTGTGCAGCGCGCCGAGCGTCGCGTAGAACGTCGTGTTCTTGGTCAGCGTGCCGGTCTGGATCTCGTAGGCACCTTCCTTCGCGACCGCCGTGCCCGCGACGCTGTAGCCGGGGCTCCCGGCGGGCCGCTGGTAGAGCGTGACGGTCTGGCCTTCGTCACACGACGCGATGCCGCTTGCGAGGACCGATTCGCCGCTCGTCACGAGCCTGGGGGCGACTTTCAGCGTCAGCTTGCAGGCGCCGGTGTGTGGGACCGCGCCGGCGCGGTGGTTGTGCGCAGCCGCCGCTCCGGCCGGGGCGAGCGCCAGCAGCGCTGCGACGGCCGTGACGGCCGGCGCGAGCTTGTGTGAACGCATGTTGTGCCTTCTCCTTGTCGGGATCATTTGTGCTTTCCCCCTGCGTACCCGTAACCCGTCCGTCGAGTGATCGTTGCGGTGCACGGACGTCTGGTCCCAGCTGCACGAAATCGCGCCGCCGCCCGGTCTCCGGGCTGCCCGCGACGTCGACACCCGCGCCGCGCTGTAGCTTTGGCGCCGACGTGGGGGCTCGCACCAAGACGCCGCGCCGGTACGGCTGAGGATGCCCGCGGCGGTCGAACTGGCGCCGGGAACGCTGCTCGCCGTGGTCGCCTGCGCCGCGCTCGCAGGCACGCTCTCGGCCCTGGCCGGAGCCCGCGGGCTGCCGCTGCCCGTGGTCGTCGTCGAGCTCCTGCTGGGGATCGTGATCGGCCCCCACGTCGCCGGCCTGCACCCCGGGGAGGTCGTCTCGCTGTTCTCCGATCTCGGCCTCGGCCTGCTGTTCTTCTTCGCCGGCTACGAGATCGACCTGCGGCGGATCGCCGGCCGGCCGCTCGCGCTCGGGCTGGCGGGGTGGGCGACCTCGCTCGCGGTCGCCTACTCGCTCGGCGCCGCGCTCGCCGCCGCCGGCGTCGTGCTGTCGCTGCTCTACACGGGCTCGGCGATGTCGACGACCGCGATCGGCACGCTGATCCCGATGCTCTCGGACTCGGGTGAGCTGCGCTCGCGGTTCGGCACGCTGCTGCTCGCCGCGGGCGCCGTCGGCGAGTTCGGGCCGATCCTGCTGCTGACGCTGATCCTCTCGACCCAGAGCACGATCCACAACGCGGTGATCCTGCTCGCCTTCATCGCGCTCGCCGTGGCGGTTGCGATCGTCGCGGTGCGCTCCAGCGAGCGCGCGCTGCCCCTGTTCGAGCGGACGATGGAGAGCAGCTCGCAGCTCGCCGTGCGGTGGATCGTGGTGCTCGTGTTCGCGCTGGCACTGCTCGCGTTCGAACTGGGTCTCGACCTGCTGCTCGGGGGCTTCGCGGCCGGGATGATCACCCGGCAGGCACTGAAAGGGGGGGAGCTGCCGAGCTTCGACTCGAAGCTGACCGCGGTCGCGTTCGGCGTGTTCGTACCGTTCTTCTTCGTCGTCAGCGGCATGCGCCTCGACGTCACCGCGCTGTTCGCGAGCGTCTCCGCGGTGCTGAAGATGGTCACGTTCCTCGTGCTGTTCCTGCTCGTGCGCGGCGCCCCGGCGCTGGCGCTCTACCGCCGCGAGCTCGATCTCCGCGATCGCATCGCGCTGGCGCTGATGAGCGCGACGCAGCTCCCGCTCGTGCTGGCGATCACGACGCTCGCGATCGCCGCCGGCCACATGCGCCCGTCGACAGCCGCGGCGCTCGTCGGCGCGGCCGTGCTCTCGACGCTGCTGTTCCCCGCGATCGGGCTGCGGCTGCGCGGCGACAGGGCGGCGGCCGCTTCGGTCGTCGACGGCTGAGCTGGTCCGCCCCAGCGGTGGCGAGCCCCCGGCGGCGCACCGGCGGGCGCCGCAGTGATCCTCAGCGGGAGCTGCCGAGCGTCATCTGCGTGAGCGAGGCGCCGCCGTCGACGGCGATCGTCTGGCCGTTGACCTGGGCGGCCTCCGCGCCCGCCAGGAACGAGACGGCAGCGGCGATCTCCGCCGGCTCCACGAGCCTCCCGGCGGGAGCCGCCGCGAGCGCGCGCTCGCGGATCTCGGCCGGCATCGCGAGCACCTGCTCGGTGCCGACGAGGCCGGGCAGCACGGCGTTGACCGTGATCCCGCGTGCGGCGTTCTCGACCGCGAGCGTGCGGACCATGCCGAGCTGACCCGCCTTCGAGGCGGCGTAGGCGACCTGGCCGGGGAGGCCGCCGAGCGCCGCGACGCTCGAGATCACGACGATCCGTCCGTGCCGGCGCTCGCGCATTCCCGGCAGGCACGCCTGGATCGTGCGGAACGCTCCGGTCAGGTTGACGTCGACGTCCAGCTGCCACTGCGCGGCCGTCATCCGGTGCGCCGGGGCGATCGTCGTCGTGACGCCGGCGTTCGCGACGCAGACGTCGATCGGCCCGAGGTCCGGGAACTCGCCGCGGGCGACGTCGAGCTCGATCGAGCAGCCGGGGTCGCGGTCGAGCGTGACGACCTCGAAGCCGTCCGCCTGCAGGCGGGCCGCGATCGCGGCGCCGATGCCGCGCGCCGCGCCCGTGACGAGCGCGCGCCCCGGAGCGGTCACAATTGGCCCCCGACGATCATCGAAGGAGGGAACGATGACAGACCGCTGGTTCTCCGACGAGCAGCTCCGCGAGCTCTCGCGACCGACGATGGACCGGGCGATCGAGGCGCTCGACGCCGGCGAACCGGAGCGGGCGCGAGCGCTCTGCGAGGAGATGAAGCACGAGTGGCAGATGCTCCACGACCTGATGGCCTCCGGCGTGCTCGATCTCGTCTCTTTCATCCAGCAGCGGCTCGGCGAGGACGGCGTCGCCGAAGCGTGGACCGAGTCGATGAGCCGCGGGTGGCGCCGCCACCACGACGCGATCGTCGCGCTCGAGCGGCGCGACCTCGTGGAACTGCTGGCCGCGACCTGGCGGGCCCACTCGTGCTCGGGCGTCGGACCCCACCCGGGGTCCTTCACGATCACCGAGGACGAGGAGAAGGTGACGTTCTCGATGAACCCCTGCGGGTCCGGTCAGCGCCTCGTCCTGAACGGCGCCTACGAGGGCCTGCCCGGCGGCGGCGTGACGCAGGAGGCGCACGACTGGTCGTTTCATCGCAAGGGCCTGCCGCTGTACTGCACGCACTGCTCGTTCATGAACGAGTCGCTGCCGATCCAGTGGTCGGGCTATCCGCTGTACCCCTCCGACCCGCCCGAGGACTACGCCAAGGACCCCTGCACCTGGCATTGGTACAAGGACCCGCAGGACATCCCCGAGCGCCACTGGGGCCGCTACGGGGCGGTCAAGCCGGAGCGCTAGTCAGGGCTCGATCACGTTCGCGGGGTCTGGCTGCTCGTCGCGCGGCGCCTGGCTGTAGTCGCCGAACGGCCCGTCTCGCCGGGTCACGGCGGCGCCGACGCCGCCCTGCTCGGCGAGCTCGACGAACGCCGCGGCGTCCGGCGTGTTGCGCATCAGGCCGTCGAGGATCGGTCCCAGCGTCTGCGTCGAGGCGAGCCCCATGTTCTCGTAGGCCTGGTTGACGATCAGCTTCATCGCGGCGAGCTGCGAGGCCGGGATCTCGGCGAGCGCCGCGGCTTCGGCCGCGACCGTCGACTCGAGCTCCGCGAACGGGACCGAGCGGTTGACGAGACCGGCCGCCGCCGCTTCGGCGCCCGACAGCGGCCGTCCGGTCAGCGCGTATTCCTTGGCCTTGGTGAGGCCGAGCCGGTACAGCCACATGCCGGTCAGGTAGCAGCCCCACATCCGCGAGTAGGGCGTGCCGATCCGCGCGTCGTCGGAGGCGATCACGAGGTCCGCGCACAGCGCCATGTCGCTGCCGCCGCCGACGCACCAGCCGTGGACCTGCGCGATCACGGGCTTCGGGGTGCGCCAGATCGACATGAACTTGGGGATCGGGCCGGCGGCCGGGGAGGTCGCCATCGCGAAGTCCTTGCCGGGATCCCAGCGTCCGTCCGTCGTCATCCCCTCGTCCCAGTGGTGGAAGCCGCCGGCGAAGTCGAAGCCCGCGCAGAACGAGCGCCCGGCGCCCCGCAGCACGATCACCTTGACGGTGGCGTCGAGCGTCGCACGCTCGACCGCGTCCTGCAGCTCGTCGGGCATCGGCGGCACGATCGTGTTGAGCCGCTCGGGCCGGTTCAGGGTGATCGTCGCGGTCGCGCCGGCGATCTCGTAGAGCAGTGTCTCGTAGGGCATGCAGGGCCTCCTCGCGTGGCGAGCGGCCGATCCTACTCGCGCCCCGACAGCGCGTCGACCAGCGCCGCCAGCCGCGACGGGCGCCCGGAGCGCCGCTCGGAGGCGTCGGCGCGCCGGTACAGCGCGTAGACCGTCTGGATCTCGGCCCAGCGCAGCGGCTCGGGCTCCCAGGCGCGGGGGCGCCGCCCGACCCAGGGCAGCGCGGTGAGCTCGCTGCGCTCGCCGAGCAGCAGGTCCCGCAGCGTCCTGCCCGCGAGGTTCGCGGCGGCCACCCCCTCGCCGACGTAGCCGCCGGCGGCCGCGAGACCGCGGGCCGGGTCGGCGACGACGAACGGGCACCAGTCGCGGGGCACGCCGAGCACGCCCGACCACGCGTGCTCGACCGGGGTGCCGGCGGCGGCGGGGAACATCGACGCGAGCTTCGACTCGAGGCTCGCGATCGTGCGCGGCGCGGTGTCGCCCCGGCCGTCGGTCCGCGATGCGAAGCGGTAGGGGGCACCGCGGCCGCCGATCGCGATCCGCCCGTCAGCCGTGCGCTGGAGATACGCGTACACGTGGGCGTTGTCGCCGATCGTCTCCGCCCGCTCCCAGCCGATCTCCGGCCACGCCGCCTCGGGCAGCGGCGCGGTCACGATCATCGAGCTGTTCATCGGCACGAGCGCGCGATGCAACCCACGCAGCGACGGCGTGTAGCCCTCGGTCGCCCGCACGATCCAGCTCGCCCGCACCTCGCCGCGTGCGGTGGCGGCGACCCCGGGCGAGATCGCGGTGACCGGTGTGCGCTCGTAGATCTCGGCGCCGCGGCGCTCGACGGCGGCGGCCAGCCCGGTGAGCAGCTTCGCCGGATGCACCCGCGCGACGTGCGGCGAGAACGACGCGCCGAGCGCCCCGGCGATGCGGACCCGCTCGCGCAGCTCCTCGCCGTCGAGCTCGCGGAGATCGCGCTCGGAGAGGCCGGCGCTGCGCGCGACGGCGACCGCCTCCCGCAGCCGCGCGAGCTGGGCGCGGTCGAGCGCGACGGTGAGGTTGCCGCCGTGGAGGAGGTCGGCGTCGATCCCCTCCTGCTCGGCGGCGCGCGCCACCTCGGCGACGGTCTCGAACATCGCGCGCTGCAGCGCTTCGTAGCCCGGGCGCCCGCCGCGCCGCTCCCATGCGCGGGCTGGACCGGAGAAGAACCCCGACACCCAGCCGCCGTTGCGCCCGGAGGCCCCGAACCCGGCCTGCTCGGCCTCCAGGACCACGACCTTCAGCGCGGGGTTCGCGAGCTTCAGGTACCAGGCCGTCCACAGCCCGGTGAAGCCGGCGCCGACGATCGCCACGTCGGCCTCCGCAGGACCCGGCAGGGCCGGGCGCGGTGCGGGCGGGCCGCCGAGCGAGCGCCACCAGAAGCCGAGTTCGCCAACCCGCATTTTGCGAGCCTAGCCGCGGCCCCGGGTCGGGGTTATCATCGTGCAGTCCGCCGGCCGTGGGCGGGGTCCGACAGGGAGGAAGCGATGGAGGCCGCAGTTTCAGGAACGGCAGCCCGGAACGCGACCCCGGCCGCGGGCGCCGCGACGATCGCCGAGGCATTCCGCATCACCGCCGCCGAACGTGTCGGCGAGATCGCGATCCGCACGAAGGGCGACGAGTTCACGATCACCTGGGGCGAGCTGCGCGACCGCGCAGACGCGCTCGCCGCCGGGCTGCACGCGCTCGGGCTCCGCCGCGGGGACACCCTCGCGCTGCTGATCGGCAACCGTCCCGAGTTCCACCTCTGCGACATCGCGGGAATGATGGTCGGCGCTACGCCGTTCTCGATCTACTCGACCTACACGGCCGAACAGATCACCTACCTGATGAGCGACGCCGAAGCGAAGATCCTGATCTGCGAGCACCAGTACCTCGACCGCGTGCTCGAGGCCCGCAAGTCGCTGCCGGGGCTCGAGCACGTGATCGTCGTCGACGGCGAGGCCCCCGGCGGCACGCTCGCGCTGTCCGACGTCGAGGGCTCGGACGCCGAGTTCGACGTCGAGGCCTCGGTCGCGGCGCTGACCCCGACCGACGTCCTGACCCTGATCTACACGTCCGGCACGACCGGCCCGCCGAAGGGCGTGCAGCTGATTCACCGCAACCTGATGGCGGCGTGCGAAGGGCTCGAGGAGCTGATCGAATTCCCGCGCGACGGCCGCGTGATCTCGTGGCTGCCCTCGGCCCACGTCGCCGAGCGCAACGCCCACCACTACCTGCCGATCGTCTACGGCCTGCAGATCACCTGCTGCGAGGACCCCCGGCAGGTGCTCTCCTACCTCCCGGAAGTGCGTCCGAGCTGGTTCTTCGCGGTCCCACGGATCTGGGAGAAGCTGAAGGCCGGGCTCGAGACGATGCTCGCGAGCCAGCCCGACGAGCAGCGCGAGAAGATGCAGTCCGCGATCGACGCGTCGCTGCGCAAGGTCCGACTCGAGCAGGCCGGCGAGGACGTCCCGGCGGAGCTGGCGGAGCAGGTCGCCGCGGCGGACGAGCAGATCTTCTCCGGTCTGCGGACGATGCTCGGGCTCGACCAGGTCGAGGCGATCAACGTCGGCGCGGCGCCGACCCCGGTCGAGGTGCTCGAGTTCTTCCACGCGATCGGCCTGCCGCTCGCCGAGCTGTGGGGGATGAGCGAGACCTGCGGCGCCGGCACGGTCAACCCGCCGAGCCGGATCAGGATCGGCACGGTCGGGCCGCCCGCGCCCGGCGTCGAGATCCGCCTCGACACCGACGGCGAGGTGCTGATCCGCTCCGACGTCGTGATGAAGGGCTACCGGAACCTCCCCGAGAAGACCGCGGAGGCGTTCACCGAGGATGGCTTCCTGCGCACCGGCGACATCGGCGAGTTCGACTCCGAGGGCTATCTGAAGATCGTCGACCGCAAGAAGGAGCTGATCATCAGCGCCGCCGGCAAGAACATGTCGCCCGCGAACATCGAGGCGACGCTGAAGACCGCCTCGCCGCTGATCGGGCAGGCGTGCTGCATCGGCGACCGGCGCGCCTACAACACCGCGCTGATCGTGCTCGACGCGGACTTCGCCCCGATGTGGGCCGGGCAGAACGGGATCGAGGATGCCTCGCTGGAGGCGCTCGCCGACGACGAGCGCGTGCGCGCCGCCGTCTCCGAGGGGGTCGAGGCGGCGAACGCGAAGCTCGCGAAAGTCGAACAGATCAAGAAGTTCTCGATCGTCCGCGGCGACTGGCTGCCGGGCGGGGACGAGCTGACCCCGACGATGAAGCTCAAGCGCAAGCCGATCGCCGAGAAGTACACGGAGACGATCGAGTCGATGTACGCATAGGCCCCGATGGGCGGCCGTCAGGAAGGCCCGCCGCGGTCGAGCGCCGGGGTGAGCGTGGCGGATCGTGCTGAGCTGAGGTTCCCGTCCGCCGGGGACCAGTGCGCGGCGTGGCTTTACCGGCCGGCGCCGGGCGTGGATGCGGCGCCCTGCGTTGTGATGGCGAACGGGTTCTCGCTGACCCGCCACGACGGTCTCCCGGCCTACGCGGAGCGCTTCGCGGCCGCCGGCGCGGCGGCGCTGGTGTTCGACCACCGCCACCTCGGCGACTCGAGCGGCTCACCGCGACAGCGGTTCCGCAAGGCGGCGCAACTGCAGGACTGGCGCTCGGCGGTCGCCTACGCGCGATCGCTCGACGGCGTCGACCCCGAGCGGATCGTGCTGTGGGGGTTCTCGTTCGCCGGCGGGCACGTCGTCGAGACGGCCGCTGCGGACGGGCGCGTCGCCGCCGTGCTCGCGCTGTGCCCGATGCTCGACGGGCTCCCGCGCGTGCTCGCGACGCCGCCGGCGCTGACCGCGTGGCTGCTGCCGCGGGCGATCGCCGACCAGCTCGGGCGTCACAACCTCGTGCCGGTCACGGCCGAGCCCGGCGGCCACGCGGCGATGACGCTGCCGGGAGAGGCGGAGGGCTTCGCTGCGGCGGTCCCGGCCGGCTCGCCGTGGCGGAACGAGATCTCCCCCGCGATCTTCCTCACGGTCGGCCTGCACCGGCCCCTGCGGCGCGCGGCGCGCTTCGGGACTCCGATCTGGCTGGGCCTCGGCGAGCGGGACGTGACGGTCTCGGCGCGTGCGATCGAGCGGTTCGCCGAGCGCGCGCCCCGCGCCGAGCTGCACAGGTACCCCTACGACCACTTCGGGGGGCTGACGGGCGACGGCCCCGAGCGGGTCGCCGGCGATCAGGTCGACTACCTGAGGCGCGTCGGCGTGCTCGAGGCCGTGTGAGGCGGGGCCGGCCGGCCCGGTTTCCGGGCCGATCGAGTCAGTCGCTGCCCGGGACGGGCGCTACGAGCGGCTCCCGATGTTCCCCCACGCACCCGCGCCCACCGGTGAGCGAACGCCACGCGTGGGGCCGCGGGACGGCCCCAGGCATCACTGGGTCGTTTCTCCTGGAGGATAAGGGATCGACGTGCGTTGGAACGCGCCCCGGCGCGCGAATTAGAAAATTTTTTTTTTTTTTTTTTTTTTTTTTTTTTTTTTTTTTTTTTTTTTAAAAAAAAAAAAAAAAAAAAAAAAAAAAAAAAAAAAAAAAAAAAAAAAAAAAAAAAAAAAAAAAAAAAGTTGGCTTTAGTTACGGGCGCCGAGTGCTTTCAGGGCGCAAGCCGGCCGGATTTGCCGGTTTTGGGGCACAGGAAGGTCAGTTTCTCCGACGTCCCGCGACCGGGTTTTGACTCCTTCTAGCCCTCCCGGGGCGTTCGCAAACTCGCACAGGGGGATGGCCAGGGAATGCGCGACATAGGAAGTGTTCCGTTGTATTCGCGGTGCTGGTGGCGGCCTCGTGGGTGCTGTTTCGATTGCATCGGCAGCTTCCCGGGCGCGCGAGGCGGTGCCGCTGGCTGTTGACTCGAGCTGGACTCCCACGCCCCCACGAAGTCGTGCCTTGGGGCGGCCTGCGGTTCCGCCCCTGGCCGCGGGGCTCAACGTCTACTCACTTATCGGCCAGTAGCGGAAGAAGGACCTTTTTTTTTTTTTTTTTTTTTTTTTTTTTGTTCAACTCGAACCCTTGCTGGCTATCAGAGCTTCGGTTCTTTTACACCCTCACCCTTTTTTTTTTTTTTTTTTCCCCCCCCCCCCCCCCCCCCCCCCCCCCCCCCCCCCCCCCCCCCCCCCCCCCCCCCCCCCCCCCCCCCCCCCCCCCCCCCCCCCCCCCCCCCCCCCCCCCCCCCCCCCCCCCCCCCCCCCCCCCCCCCCCCCCCCCCCCCCCCCCCCCCCCCCCCCCCCCCCCACCCATCGAACCCGGCCCCGATGCCGACAGGAGTTACGGATGGGACCCTGTTTCCCGGAAGCCCGTCCGACGGATGCGGTGAAGAGGCGTCGGCGAGCGGCCTTGATCTCCACAGGTGACGAGTGAGCGCCCCCCAAGGGCTATCGTCAGTTCACATTTCTGAGCAGATAGCCACTGAGCCGAAGCTATATCCATCGATTTTCAGCCTGGTAAAAAGGCTTACTGCCCGTTGCTTTCCGTACGAAGCCCCTCGAGAGCTGACCCGTTGGCCCTGCAGCCCGGGTTCCCCGGCCATGGCGGAAAGGTATACAGGTTTAAAGCGAAACGAAGCTTCAAGTTTCTGAACCGCAAAACTTGAGCGCGGTCTCTCGTCTTATGCCCCTCTTTCCTCACGCTGGTCTTCGACGATTAAGAACGACCCTGGCCCTCCTCCCTATGAAGGCGCGCCGAGGGAGCTATCGATCGAAAAAAAAAAATTTAACCGCTCCCTACACCCGGAGCACACACTCATGAGCCGCTCTCCGGTTCGAGCTCAGGTTTAGGCCCCTCGGTGTGGGTCCGGCGCGGCGGCCGGGCCCCCGCCCCGCCCGTTTTTTTTTTTTTTTTTTTTTTTTTTTTTTTTTTTTTTTTTTTTTTTTTTTTTTTTTTTTTTTTTTTTTTTTTTTTTTTTTTTTTTTTTTTTTTTTTTTTTTTTTTTTTTTCCCCCCCCCCCCCCCCCCCCCCCCCCCCCCCCCCCCCCCCCCCCCCCCCCCCCCCCCCCCCCCCCCCCCCCCCCCCCCCCCCCCCCCCCCCCCCCCCCCCCCCCCCCCCCCCCCAGGCAGAGCGGTGGCGGGACGGCGCCGGCGTTTTTTCTAGAGAAAGCGCTTTTTTGAGATTTTTATTAAAGAACGCGACTGCTTTTACGAGGAGCAGCCGAGCAGCAACGGACTCCGGATGTATAAGCCGTTTCGCAGGTAACAAAGCCGGAGAGGGGACTCGAACCCCTGACCCCCTGTTTACAAGACAGGCGCTCTACCAGCTGAGCTACTCCGGCAAGGGAAGCCCCTCGATGATATAGGTTCGCGCGCGGCCGCAGCGAGACACCCTTCGGCGCCTTTGGCCTCTCCCGACCAGCTCTCCAGGACCTCGAGCCCCAGAAGAACAGAGCCGCGCGCGGACCGTCGTTCGATTGCCGGGTCCCTCGCTGTCTCGGGCTCGGGCGCTATCCTCGGGATTCTGGGCGACCCGTTGCCGGCGGCTCCGTGCGCCCCATTTTTTTCATTAGAGTTGCTCGAAATTTAAGGCAACGCAGAGCGCCGTTTGCCCCGGTCCCGTACGCTTCATCGAGGCCGAGCGGTGCCCCGGCGCCGTTCAGCCTCGGTGAATCGGGGTAACGGAAGTGACAGTGACGGACGTTCCCCTCACCCTGTCAAGCGGCTCGGGGAGCGGGCTGCGGCATGCGAACGATGGCAACAGCCCCCCGACGACAACCTCCTCGGATCTGCTCCGCGTGCTCGAACTCGAGCCCGCGCTTGCGGATGCCGTCCCGCCCGAGCGGCGCGATCAGGCGATCGCCGACTGCGTCGCGCGGGAGGTGCACCTGCCGACCGGGCGCTGGCGCGTAGCGCCGCCGCTGAACGGCAGCGCGGGCGGCGGCGTCGGCATCGGCCTGCTCGTGCTCGACGGGCTGCTGGTGCGGCGCGTCGGCATCGAGGGACGCTACGGCGCCGAGCTGCTCGGCGAGGGTGACCTGCTGCGTCCGAGCGAGGGCGACGACGAACTGCCGACGCTGCCGATGACGACCGGCTGGCGGGTGCTCGAGAGCGCGCGCCTCGCGGTCCTCGACGACGCCTTCATGGCGCGCCTCGCCGACTACCCGGAGCTCGGCGGCAAGCTCGTCGGCCGCGCGGTCAGCCGCGCGCGGCACATCGCGGTGAACATGGCGATCGTCCATCAGGCGCGCGTCGACGTCCGCCTGCACATGCTGTTCTGGCACCTCGCGGCACGCTGGGGTCGCGTCGGCAGCGACGGCGTCACGGTCTCGCTGCGGCTCACCCACGCGGTGCTCGCCGAACTCGTCGCGGCCCGCCGGCCGACCGTCACGAGCGCGCTCACGCTGCTCTCCAAGCGGGGCCTCGTGCGCTCGACGGACAACGGCTGGCTGCTCTCGGGGGAGTCGCCCGGAGAACTGCAGAGCCTCGCGCGGATCACAGCGCCCTCGCGCGGCTGATCCGGCCTGTAACGCGGCGCCGCCGCGCGGTGTAGAGGGGTCATGGCCGCCCCGCTGCCGGCAAAGCGCGACCCCGCCCCCCGCGTCGATCTCGACGGATTTCGCGAGCGCTCGCTCGAGCGAGGAGTGAACCCCTTCGTCTACTGGGTGCTGCGCGCGATCCTGGTCCCGTTCTTCCTCGTCTACCTGCGCATGCAGCGCGTCGGCCGGGAGCACCTCCCGCGGAGCGGGCCGCTGCTGCTCGCGGCCAACCACCGCAGCTTCCTGGACCCGTTCGTGATCGGCACGCTCGTGCGGCGGCCCGTCTACTACATGGCGAAGCGGGAGCTGTTCGAAAAGCGCTGGCAGGCGTGGATCCTCAACGCGCTCGGCGCCTTCCCCGTCGATCGCGGCGCCGGCGACGGCGACGCGATGGCGACCGCTCGCGCGATCCTCGAACGCGGCGACTGCGTCGTCGTCTTCCCGGAGGGGACGCGGATGCGCCGGCGCCCTCTCGGTGAGCCGAAGCGCGGGGTCGGCCGGCTCGCGCTCGAAACCGGCGCTCCGATCGCGCCGATCGCGGTGATGGGAACCGACGAAGTACGCCGCGGCTGGCGGATCAGGCCCCGGAAGGTGCGGCTGCGCGTCGGGCGCCCGCTGAACTACCCGACCGTCGAACGCTGCTCCCCGAGCCTCGCCGGGGCGGTCACGGAACGGATCTGGGCCTGCGTGCGGCTCCAGTGGGACTGGCTCGGCGGCGAGGACGAGCAGCGCGAGCTGACTCCGGCGGACGCGCCGCGCGAGATCTCGCGCGCCGCCTGACGGGCCCTCGACAGGGGATAGGGTGCGATGAGTGGCGGAGCCCGGCAGCGCGAAGACCAAGGCCCAGCTCGACGACGAGTTCTCGGACCTGTACCGGGCGCACCTGCGCGACGTGTACAGCTACGCCTACTACCGGGTGGGCAACCACCACGACGCCGAGGACCTGACCGAGCAGACGTTCCTGCAGGCCTACCGGCACTTCGAGCGTGCGCAGCGCGAATCGGACGGGCGGCCGCTGCGGCCGTGGCTGATCCGGATCGCGCACAACCTCGCCGCGAACCTGTACCGCGACCGCTCGCGCAAGCCGGCCTCGCCGATCGACGAGACGACCACGATCACCGCCCCACACACCACCGAGCAGCTGGTCGAGGGCCGCGACGAGCTGAGCCGCGTCCTCGCCGGCGTCCAGATGCTGCCGGACGACCGCCGGGAGGCACTGATCATGCGTTTTGCGCTCGGCATGGACAACCGCGAGATCGCGCGTGCGCTGGGCCGCTCGGACGGCGCCACGAAGGTCCTGATCCATCGCGCGATCAAGCAGCTCGAGGAGATCGTCGGCGAGCGGGACGGGTCGGCGGCCGCCACGAAGGACGCTGATGACTGAGGCGATCCCGAACCTCGAGGGCCTGCTGCGCGAAGCGCTGGCGCCGGTCGAGCCGCCGGCCGACCTCGTCGAGCGTCTCGAGGGGGCGCTCACGAGCATCACCGAGATGGCCGCCGACGAGCTCGAGGCGTGGGAGCTGTCGGCGATGCGCGACCCCCGCAACTGGGTGCGCCCGGCCGCGGCGGTGGTCGCCGGCAGCGCTGCCGCCGCGGGTCTCGTGGTGCTGCGCGCGCGCCGTCGTACGACGTCGACACCGCCGAACCTGAAGGGTCTGCGCCAGGCGGCCGAGCGCGCCGTCGAGGACCTGGAGCGCGAGACGCGCAAGCTGCTCGGCGACCGCTGAGGCCGCCCGATCGGCGGCGGCGCCGCCCGCGGGGCGCGCCCCCCAGCTACCCTCCTCCGGCCATGGCCACCTGCTACCGCCACCCCTCCCGCGAGACCGGGGTCTCCTGCTCCAACTGCGGGCGGCCGATCTGCCCGGACTGCATGACGACGACCCCGGTCGGGATGCGCTGTCCGGAGTGCTCGAAACAGCGGACGGCGGTCAAGACGCTGCGTAGCGTCACCACGATCCCGCGCGTCACGTACGCGCTGATCGCGATCAACGTGATCGCCTACCTGACGGAGGAAGGCCAGTTCTCGCTGTTCGAATCGAACGTCCACGGCACCGTGGTCGACGAAGGGGTGCTGTTCCGCGAAGGGATCGGCGTCGCCCATCAGTACTGGCGGCTCGTGACCTCCGCGTTCCTGCACGAGAGCATCCTGCACATCGGCTTCAACATGTACCTGCTGTACCTGCTCGGGCTGATGCTCGAGCCCGCGATCGGATCGGCGCGGTTCGCCGTGATCTACTCGGTCGCGCTGCTCGCGGGGTCGTTCGGGGCGCTCGCCGCGACCGCGGCGCCGAGCCTCGGCGCGTCGGGGGCGATCTTCGGGTTGATGGGGGCGGCGGCCGTGGAGCTCCGCGCCCGCGGCTTCAGCGTGATGCAGTCCGGGATCGGCGGGCTGATCATCTTCAACCTGATCCTCAGCTTCTCGCTCGCGAACATCTCCGTCGGGGCCCACATCGGCGGGTTGATCGGAGGCGCGCTCGCCGGGCTCGCGATCCGCACCGCGGACAGGCGCGGCGCCGGCTGGGTGGGATACGCCGCGTGTGTCGTGCTCTGCGGGGTCTCGGTCGCGGGGGCGATCGCCGTCTCCCACGTCTCCGGCCAGGGCTTCGCCTGAGCGTCAGGCGCTCTGCAGCTCGAGCTCGACGGCGCGGCCGGCGAGGTCGAACCCCTCGAAGCAGCTCGGGTGCAGCAAGGCGCCGAGCAGCTCGAGCCCGTCGACGAGGCGCGGGCCGGGCCGCGAGAAGTACGCGGACGCGTCGACCGCGAACACGCGCGCCGCGCCCAGCGCCCGAAGCCGCTCGGCGTACGTGAGCGACTCCTCGTGGGCACGCGGCGCGTCGTAGCCGCACGGCATCGCGATCACGACCTCGGGGCCGGCCTCGGCGACGAGCTCCCAGCTCATCGTCTCCGAGGGTTCCCCTGGGAGGCCGAGCGCGTCTTCGCCGCCCGCCAGCTCGATCATCTGCGGCGTCCAGTGGCCCGCGACGAACACGGGGTCGAGCCACTCGAGCGCGGCGACGCGCGGCCGCCGGCGGCCGCGCACGGCGAGCCGCACCCGATCGATGCGCCCCGCCGACCGGGCCACCAGCTCGACGCCCTCGCGGCGATGCCCCGTCGCCTCGGCGAGCGTGCGCACGTCGCCGAGCGTCTCGCCGATCGTCTTCGGGTCGAGCGCGATCACGCGCGGGCGCCCGGGCAGCTTCGCGGCGATCGCCGCGACGTCGTCGTAGGAGACCGCGCAGACCGGGCACAGCGCCTGGGTGACGATCAGGTCGGGTTCGAGCTCGCGCAGCGCATCGGCGTCGAGCTCGTAGATCGCCTCGCCCTCCAGGGTGCGCTCGCGGACGGCCGCGTCGATCTCGGCCGCGGACAGGCCGGCGGGCAGCACGTCGCGCGTCACGTTCGGAAGCTCGGCCGCGCCGATCGGGAAGTCGCACTCGTGGGTGACGCCGACGACCTCCTCGCCGGCGCCGAGCGCGAACAGCAGCTCGGTGGCGTGGGGGACGAGGCTGACGATCCGCATGCACCGACTTTACGAGGCCCGGAGCCCGATAGTCTCGAGACGATGGCGAGACTCGGCGAGCAGGAGATCGAGGCCCGGCTCGCGGCCGCCGGCGGCGGCTGGCGACGATCCGACGGCGAGCCCGCGGCGATCGAGCGCGACTTCACGCTGGGTGACTTCGCCGAGGCGCTCGCGTTCGTGAACCGGGTCGGCGCGGCCGCCGAGGCCGCCGGCCACCACCCCGACATCCTGCTCCACGGCTGGAACAAGGTGCGGCTGACCCTCTCGACCCACTCCGAGGGTGGGCTGACCGCTGCCGACTTCGAGCTCGCCGCGCGTATCGGCGACCCCGGCTGACCTCAGAAGGCACGTCACCGGTTCCGCGCGGGCGCCTTGCTACCTTTGGAACCGCTGACCTGCGCGATGAGCGACGACGAAGAACTTCCCCGAAGTAGCGCGGCCCTGATGGGCCGCCTCCGCGCAGCCGAGGTTGCGAGCTCCGCCGAAGGTCGGCGGGGACCGCAGCGCGCGCGTGAACGGTCTTCGCGTGATCTTCGCGGCCGTCCTGGTCGCGATCAACGCCTTCTTCGTGATCGCCGAGTACGCGCTCGTGCGCTCGCGCCGGGCGCGGCTCGAATTGCTCCGCGACGAAGGCGCGAAGGGCGCGACGCTCGCGCTCTCGCAGCTCGCGCAGGTGAACGAGTACATCTCCGCCGTCCAGATCGGCGTGACGATGACCTCGATCGGGATCGGCGCGCTCGGCGAGCCGCGCTGGCGTCGCTGCTCAAGGGCGCGCTCGGGAACGGCTGGAGCCACGGCGTGGCGGCGGTGATCGCCGCGGTGGTCGCGTTCGGCGTGATTTCGGCCGTCCAGCTGATCGCCGGCGAGATGGTGCCGAAGTTCTACGCGATCGATCGCGCCGAGGCGGTCGCGGCGCCGGGTAGCGCGCCCGCTGCAGGCCTTCAGCGTCGTGTTCCACCCGCTGATCGTGATGCTCACCGTCGTCTCGAACCGACTGCTCAGCCTGCTCGGTGTGGAGATGACGATCGAGCGCCGGGGCGGCTCCTCGGACGAGCTCAAGCGGCTGATCGCGGAGTCGCAGGCCGCGGGCACTCGACCCGGGCGAGGCGGGGATGCTGACGGGCGTCTTCCATCTGCACGAACAGGAGGCGCGCCAGGTGATGACCCCGATCCCGGCGGTCGTCACGATCGACGTCTCGGAGACCGTCGAGGCGGCCGTTCGGCTGTGCGTGTCGAGCGGCCACACGCGCCTCGTCGTGACCGAGGAGGACGACCGCGACCGGGTGCGAGGCCTCGTCCACTTCAGCGAGCTCGCGGGCCGGCTGATGAGCGACGGGCCGCAGGCGGCGATCGAGCCGGTCGTCCACGAAGCGCTGATCGTCCCCGAGACGAAGCCGCTCGACGACCTGCTCGCAGACCTCCAGCGCGGCCGCACGTCGATGGCGGTCGTCGTCGACGAGTACGGGCGCGTGGTCGGCGTCGTCTCGGTCGAGGACATCATCGAGGAGGTCGTCGGCGAGATCGCGGACGAGACCGACCCGACGGCGGGGGAGATCAGGCGCCTGGCGAACGGCGACTGGTTCGTACGGGGCCACGTCGCGGTCACAGATCTCGCCGACTACGGGCTCGATCTGCCGGTCGACAGCGACGCCTACAACTCGGTCGGAGGGTTCGTCTGCTCAGAGCTCGGGCGGTTGCCGCGGCGGGGCGACACGGTCAACGCCGACGGGTACTCGATCCGCGTCGAGTCGGTCGACGACAACCGGATCGAGGCCGTGCGGATCCGCGAGCGACGGCAGGTGCGGCGCCGCGAGGAGGAGGAGCGGGGGGCCTGATCGGCCCCGCTCGCGCATGCGAGAACTCCCACGCGATCGACCGGCCCGTTAAACACGTCCGGCCCGCGGGGGGAGCGGCCGATCGTGCGCACTGGGAGGAGGCGGGTGTGCGTTGCGACGTTTGACCGTCGCATGGACAAGTATCCGCGCAGGGATGAACGCGACCTAAAACCTCCGCACAGGAGCGATAAAGATTCTCGGCGCGCGGGGGCTAGTAGGTGAGCATCCCGCGGCCGCTCTTGCGGCCGAGCGCGCCCTCGGCGATCAGGTCCTTGACCCGGGCGGGATCTCCTCCCCGATCGTTTCGCCGATCGCGGCCGAGACGTCGAGGCCGACGAGATCGAGCAGTGCCAGCGGCCCCATCGGATGCCCGGCGCCGAGCTTCATGCAGGTGTCGATGTCCTCCGGCGACATGCCGGTCTCTTCCTGCAGCCGCACGGCGCTGAACAGGTACGGGAACAGCAGGCGGTTGACGACGCCCCCGGGATGTCCGGCACCTCGACCGGGGTCTTCTCGAATTTCTCACACAGTTCGAGGGCGCGGCGGCGGGTTTCCTCGCTTGCCTCCTTGGGGAAGACGAGCTCGACGAGCTTCATCCGCGTCACCGGGTTGAAGACGTGCAGCCCGAGGAAGCGGTCGGGGCGCCCGCTGGCCTCGGCCAGCCGGGCGACGGACAGGGAGGAGGTCGTCGAGGCGAGGATCGCGCCGTCGTCGAGGATCGCGTCGAGCTCGCCCAGCAGCTTCGCCTTCGGGTCGTGCTCCTCGACGATCGCCTCGACGCAGAACGTCGCCTCGGCGAGCGCATCCGGGTCGGTGACGATTTCGACGTGCTCGGGGTCGATCTCCGCGCCGAGCCGGCTCAGGGTCTTCTCGACGGTCGCGCGGGCGCGGTCGGCGGAGCTCTGGGAGCGGGCGAGCAGCAGCACGGGACCGTGGTGGGCGGCGGTCGCTGCGAGGCGCAGGCGATCGCGCCGCTCCCCGCAACCGCAAGACGTTTTGGCACTGACTCTCCCTCGTCCGGTGTGGTGTTTTGTGAGGCTGGCCGCGCGGCCAGCGCCGCCGGCAGGCGGTACAGTACGGCCTGCAGCGAACAATTGACCGGCCCGGCGCTCGATGCCGAGCCGGGGGCATCTTCCCAGACGCGTCGCGGCCGGCGGTCGCCGGCCCCGTCGTGGGCAGCTCAGGACGCCATCGAACCAGACCGAGAGGACTCGAAGATGAGGCAGCAGACGGCCGCGAGGTCGTGATCGTCGAGGCCGTGCGCACGCCGATCGGCCGCGGCCACCGCGAGAAGGGCTACTACAAGGACACGCACCCCAACGGGCTGCTGGCCACGTGCTACACGGAGGTGATCGAGCGCTCCGGGATCGACCCGGCCGAGGTCGAGGACGTGATCGCCGGCTGCGTGCAGCAGATCGGCGAGCAGGCCTACAACATCGCCCGCACCGCCTGGCTCGAGCCGGTCTGCCGCTCGAGATGCCGGCCACGACGGTGGACCGCCAGTGCGGCTCGGCCCAGCAGGCCGTGAACTTCGGGCGGCGCAGATCGCCGCCGGCGTGCACGACGCGTCATCGGCTCCGGCGTCGAGCACATGGGCCACCTGCCGTTCGCCGTAGGGATGAAGACGCAGGAGGACTACGGGTGCGCCTTCACCCCGGAGCTGATGGCAAGCACAACATCGTCGGGCAGGGCCTCGGCGCCGAGATGATCGCCGACGAGTGGGAGATCGCCCGCTCCGAGCTCGACGAGCTTGCCGTGCGCTCGCACCGCTCGCGCCTCAGGCCACCGAGGAGGGCCGCTTCGAGCGCGAGATCGTGCCGATGGCGCTCGACGGCGAGACGCTCGCCACCGATCAGGGAATCCGTCCCGACACCTCGCTCGAGGCGCTCCACGCTGAAGCCGGCGTTCAAGCCGGACGGGAAGATCACGGCGGGCAACTCCTCGCAGGTCTCCGACGGCGCCGCGGCGGTGCTGCTGATGTGCGCGGAGAAGGCGCGCGAGCTCGGCCTGCGGGCGCGCGCGCGGATCGTCGACCAGACGACCGTCGGATGCGACCCGGTCAAGATGCTCGAGGGGCCGATCCCGGCGACGCGCCAGATCCTCGAGCGCAACTCGATGTCGATCAACGACATCGACCTGATCGAGATCAACGAGGCGTTCGCGCCGGTGGTCGCCGCGTGGTGGCGGGAGCTCGACCCGGACATGGACCGCGTCAACGTCAACGGCGGCGCGATGGCGCTCGGGCATCCGCTCGGCTCGACCGGCGCCCGCCTGATCACGACGCTGCTGCACGAGCTCGAGCGCCGCGACAAGGAGATCGGGTTCGTGACGATGTGCTGCGGCGGCGGGCTCGGCACGGCGACGCTGATCCAGCGCGTCTAGCGCGCGGTGAGCGGTCCGGCGGGCGCTGCGCGTCCGCCGGAGCGGCCGTCGCGGGGCCGTGGCCGCGCAAGTGCGGCGCGTCTCCGGTGCACAGCCGCGCTTCGCGCCGGCTCGTCGGTCGGCTTCTTGGCCGCGCATCCCGCTCGAGAGGCCTCCCTCGCGCTCGGCCGGCGACATCGTCGAGCGCGGCCAGCGGCGCCCAGCAGGCGCGCGCGCTCGGCGCGAGCGCCGTGACCCTCCTCCCGCGCGCGGAATAAGGGGCGGGCGCTCAGCCGGCGACGGCGGCGACCTCGTCGAGCGCGGCGAGCGCGCCGATGCAGGCGCGCGCGGCCTCGGCGCCTTCTCGCTGAGGTGCCGGCTGAAGAACTCGGTGTGCGGTGCGTGCTCGTGGAAGTGGTGCGGGTCAGCACCGAGGAGATCAGCGGGACGTCGGTCTCCCTGCGCCCCCATCAGCGCCTCGAGCACCGTTTCCGCGACGAACTCGTGGCGATAGATGCCGCCGTCGATGACGAGCGCCGAGGCGACCACCGCGTCGTAGCGGCCGCTGCGCATCGCGCGCCTGGCGACGAGCGGGATCTCGAACGCGCCGGGGACGCGGAACACATCGACATGGTCCTCGAGTATTCCCAGTGCCGAGAGTTCGCTCAAGAACGAGGCGCGGCAGCGCTCGAGCAGGCTTTCGTGCCAGGAGGCCTGAACGTAGGCGACGCGGCGGGCCTCCGCGCCCGGCGGTGTGCTCGGTGAAGGCATCGGCGATCCTTTCTGTGGGAGCTCTCCCACAGCGTAATCCGCGGGGGCGTCAGCCGCTCGGCGAGGTGCCCGTCCAGTTGACCGCGACCGGCTGCAGGGACAGCAGTGCGGCCCAGGTGGCGCCTTCGGCCACCCCGGTCGGGGCGATCGCGTGCGCGGTCTGGAACGCTTCGAGGTTCGCGACCGTCTGCGCGCCGAACGTGCCGGTCGTTTCCTGGCTCGGCTCGGCGGCGGCGAGGTGCTCCTGAAGCCACAGCACCGGGTCGCCCTTGGCGCCTTTGGCGAGTTCGGGGTAGCTCGTGTTCGGCGTCACCGTGGTCAGCGGCGCGAGCGGCTCGGCAAGCGCGGCCCAGCCCTTTTCGGTCGTTTCCTGCCAGTCCCAGAACGACCAGCCGGGGGCCCCGTAGTCGACCGCCTCCTCGCGGAAGCGCACCAGTTCCGCCGCGGAGACGCCTCCGTAGGTCTGCCCCAGCGGGAACAGCGTCCGCTGGTAGATGCGGTTCCAGATGTACGTGTTCGCATAGACCGTGTCGACCGAGACGCCGATGTCGTGCCAGTACATCTGCGGGGCGTTGAACTGCGCACCACCCGGCCCGAGGAACACCGAGTAGGGGAACGACGAGTGATAGTTGACGTACGGGAAGGAGGCCAGCGCGAGCGGGTACGTGGCGCCGATCTTCGCGCGCAGGTCGGTGATGTACGTCTGCGCCGCCGCGTACTTGCCTTCGTACTGCGCCTCCGCGTCGATCACCAGGCAGTCGGCCCCGTTTGCGACCGCCTCGGCCCCGAGCGCGGCCTCGCCGACGGGTTCCGTCCCGTACACGTACTGCCAGGCGCAGACCTTCAGCCCCGCCGCATGGAGTTCGGCGACGAGCTGGGGGGAGAACTGGGTCCAGTAGTTGCTCGACCCGTCGGAGCTCTTGACGAACACGGTCGTGACCCCGGCGGCCTTCGCCTGGGCGATGATCGCGGCGCACCGAGCCGCCGCTCGACTTGCTCACGTACCAGATCCACATCCCCTGGCCTTCGAGCGGCCCGGCTCCGACCCCTCCCGCCACGACCGGCGAGACGACCGGTTTCGGCGGCGGATGAAGCGCGTGGTTGTAGAGGTAGATCGGGCCGTACGAGCTCGTGTAGCGGCCCTGGCTGAGCAGGATCATCAGGTGGCCGGAGTGCGCTGCCTTCGGCACCGTCGCGACGAGCCCGGCGGAGGTCGTGCGCAGCCGCGCCTGCGGCGAGGCGGTCGTGACCCGCGCCCCCGCCTTCTTCGGGAAGCCGAGCGTCATGCCGGCTTTCAGCCCGATGCCCTTCAGCAGCAGCGTGCCGTGGAGCGAGACCTGGTGCGGGTTGCCGCTGCAGTGCGCTTCGGGGATGCACGCGACGCTCGTGATGCGGACGCTCGTGACGTGGGCGCCCGTCCCCTTGGCGGCCGGCTTCGTCGTCGTCGCGCCCGGGGCCGCCGAGCCCCCGCTCGACGCGCGCGCAGGAACGGCGAGGGCGCACACGCAGGCCAGCGCGGCGAGCAGCGCGGACGCGGGGGCGATCAGCGTGTTTGCGGCGCCTCTGCTCGCGGGAGCCACGAGGTTCCTTTCGTGCCGAGGTGATAGCTACGCCCCCGGGACCGGCCTTCGAGCCCTCCCGACGGCTCGAGCCGACGTTACCGGCTCACCCGCTGAGAACGCGCAGGCGGTCGTTAAGTTGCGCGCCGCGGCGAGCCGGTCGAAGCCCTGGCGGGCGTCGCGGTGGGTCAAGTCGAAGCTCTGGCGGGCTTCGACATGACGTCACCTCGACGCTTGGTGGTGGGCCGGAGTCGTGGAGCGAGGACGCTCGAAGTTCCCGGCGCCGGCCTCAGGTCGCGAAGTAGTGGCCGGCGTCGACGTCCGCGATCAGGCCGGGGTGCTCGGGATCCCAGGCGAGCAGCTCGCGGGTGCGCGCCGAGGAGGTCGGGTTGTCGAGGCCGACGAAGCCGCCGAGGAACGAGAAGTGCGTGGCCGCGTCGTCGGGCGCGACCGAGGCGGCCGGTACTCCCAGGCCGCGGCCGATCGCCTCGGCGAACTCGCGGAACGGCACCCCTTCGTCGGCGACCGCGTGGAGCACGGACCCCGCCGGCGCCGACTCGACGGCGAGCCGGTAGGCGCGCGCGGCGTCGAGCGTGTGCACCGAGGGCCAGCGGTTCGCGCCGTCGCCGACGTACCCGGCGACGCCGCGTTCCCGGGCGATCCCGACGAGCGTCGGCGTGAAGCCGTGGTGGTCGAGGTCGCTGTGGACGACGGGCGGGAGGCGGATCACCGACGAGCGCACGCCCCGCTCCGCCAGCGCGATCGTCTCCTTCTCGGCGTCGGCCCTCGGGCCGCCGGCCGGGTCGCTCTCCTCGCCCGCGCGGCCCTCGACGCCGCCCATCACGAGCCCGAGCGTCCCGGTGGTGTTGACCAGCGGCTTGCCGCTGCCGGCGAGCGCCTCGCCGAGGGCGCGGGTCGCGGCGAGGTCGGCGGTGACCGCCTGCATGAAGTCGCCGGAGCGCATCGCCTCGTGCTTGAAGGCGAGATGGATCACCCCGTCGCTCGCGGCGGCGGTGCTGCGGAGGTCGTCGAGATCGTCGAGGTCGCCGCGGTGCGCCTCGGCGCCGGCCGCCTCGATCGCGGCTGCGGATGCCTCGGAGCGGGCGAGGCCGACGACCTCGTGGCCTGAGGCGAGGAGGTCTGAGACGACGGCCGAGCCGATGTGGCCCGACGCGCCGGTGACGAAGACACGCATGGGGGAACCTCCGGGAACGGGCCTCGCCGGCTGAGGACGAGGCGATGACATTTGCTGACATCACTCTAGCACGCGTGATGTCAGCGGCTGTCATCGAGGCCGGAGCCCGTGCCCGGCGTCGACGGCCCCGAGGTCGGCGCGCCGGGCCGCTCACACGCCGACGCCGCACCCGCGGCGGCCGAGGTGCCGGAGCGCCGCGCCGCCCGAGCGCCGGCGTCGGATTCGAATGCAGGAGCGCAGGGCCGCTCTCAGACGTCGACGTCGAAGCCCAGGTCGACGTCCGAGGCGGCCGCTCCGCCCCTGATGCCCCAGTTCTCGAGCGGCGCCTCGCGCAGCAGGACCGAGACGTGATCGCGCGGGATGCCGAGGCCGGCGAGGCGATCGACGATCTCGCTGTAGAGGGCGCGCTTGGCGTCGATCGAGCGTCCCGCGAACGCGTCGATCGTGACCAGCGTGAAGCGGTCGGGATCGGACTTGTCCGGGGGAACCGCGAAGCGATGGGGCTCGTGCGCGAGGAGGCGGACGTGGCGGTCGTTCTCGGGGATGCGGAACGCGCGCAGCAGCGCCTCGTGGACCGCCTCCATCAGCGCGACCTCCTCGGCCGGCCGTACTCCCGGCGCACCTCGATCAGGACGTGCGGCATCGGCCCTTCACGTCAGGCGCCCCAGCGGAAGCCGACGCTCGACGGCACGGGCTCGAGCGGGCTCGACGGCAGCCCCGCGGGGGGATCGTTGAGGTTGAAGCCGGTCGGCGCGACGTCGTTCGGAGCATCGGCGTGGAACAGCGACGCGAGGTACTGGTTCTGCCCACGCCCCACCCCAAGCTCGAACTGACCGCCGCCGTAGTTGCCGATCCCGTGCTCTGCGCAGTAATCGTAGGCGTCGAGCAGGTTCCGCAGTCCGCCGAGCCGCGACGGCTTGACGTTGACCATCTTCGGCGGGTACCGCAGCGCCTCGATGTCCGCGATCGAGTGGATCGGCGCGTCCCACGAGAACCGGTCGCGGTGCGGCGCGAGGATCTCGTCGATCTCGGGTGTCAGCTTCGGGTCCTCGATCCAGGCGTCCGGGAACGCCGTGACCACCCGCTCGTAGAGCAGCGGATCGGCCGGCTGGTCGACGATCGTCCCCTCGTAGAGGCCCTTGAAGTCGACCGAGTCGACGGCGCCGGTCCCGACCAGCTCCGCGATCAGCTCCTCGTCCCACGACGAGGTCGGGTCGAGCTTGAAGCGCAGCCCGGGGTAAGGCTCCAGGCGCCGCTGCAGCGGCTCGAGCGTGGGTGGCTCGCCGAGGCGCAGCGAGACGACGAACCGCACGGGCTCGGGGACGCGGCCGAGCACCTCGTGGAGGGACCGTCCCGCCTGCGCGAGCGCGAGGTCGAGCGCGGCGGACTCGTACGCCCACGTGCGGTAGCGCCGCGAGACCTCGCGCTGCGGCGGCTCGCCGAACAGCTCGAGCGCCGCGAGGCGCTCGCAGAACTCGGCGATCGTGAAGCGTGCCGCCGAGCGCGAGCTCCGGCCCCCGCGCCTGGGCGATCTCGTGATCGACGGCCTCGTAGGTAACGTCCTCGCCGAGCCCGTCCGCGCCCGCCCCGCGCAGGCGGATCAGCGTGCTCTTGCGCAGGAAGTCGCTCGACACCTCCTGTTCGAGCCCCTCGAGCGCATAGTCCTCGATCTCTAGCTCGAGCCCGGCGACGCGCTCCCAGGTCGCGCTCATCCCGCGGCCTCCCGCTCGAGTCTGGCCACCAGCTCGTCCAGCTTCAGCTCGTCCAGCGCGTCGCCGACCGCGGCGAGCTCGCCCGCGCACTGCTCGATCAGGCGCTTGCCCTCGGCTACGAGCGCGAGCGTCTCCTGCAGGCTCGCCTCGCCCGAGTCGAGGCGGCGGATGATCTCTTCGACTCTTCGCCGAGGCCTGCTCGTAGGTCAGCTGCGGCTCCTGCGGGGCGCTCATCGCCGCACCTGCGCGCCGAGCTCGCCGTCCGCGAAGCGCAGCGACAGCTCGCCTGCCTCGCGCGCCGCCTCTGCGCTGGCGAGCGGCGTCCCGTCCGCCGCGGAGGCGAGCACGTAGCCGCGCTCGAGCGTGCGCTGAGGATCGTGGCCGCCGAGCGCCAGCGCGAGCCGTTCGAGCTCGCGCGGCCGGCGCTCGCGGCATTCGCGTAGCGTCGAGGCGCCCTTGCGCGAGAGCACCAGCGCCCTGGTCGCCGTGTGGCGCTGCTCGCCGGCGAGACGCCGCCGCGACCCGGCGCGGATCTCGCGCAGCTGCTGGTGCAGGCGCGCCCGCTGGCGCTCGAGGTGGTTCGCCGGCGCGCGCGAGAGCAGCGCCAGCCGGCGCGCCCGGTCGAGCACCGCGCGGCGGCCGTGCTCGTCGAGGCGCCGCGCGTCGCGCGCCTGGCGCTCCCGCCCCTGGAGCGCGCGCCCGGCATGCTCGGCGAGGCGTGCGGCGGTCGCGAGCTGGCGCGTGCGAGCGGCGGCGCAGTCGATCGCGACGGCGGCCTCGGCGGCGTGGGTCGGGGTCGAGCAGCTGACCGCCGCGACGTCGTCGAGCAGCGTGCGGTCGGTGTGGTGGCCGACCGAGGCGATCACCGGCACCGGCAGCATCGAGACCGTCCGGCACAGCGTCTCGTCGCAGAAGCACAGCAGGTCGGCGAGCGAGCCGCCGCCACGCGCGACGATCACGACGTCGACATCTCCGAGCGCCGCGAGGTCGCCGAGCGCACGCGTGATCCTCGGCGCTGCGTGCCGGTCCTGGACGGGGGCGAACGCCCACACCAGCCGGCCCGCCCAGCCCCTGCGGGTGAGCGCTGCGAGCACGTCGTCGCGGGCCTTGCCGGACTCGCCGGTGACGACGCCGATCGTGCGCGGCAGCGCGTTGATCGGAAGCCGCTTCTGGCGCTCGAGCAGGCCCTCGAGGTCCAGCTGCTTGCGCAGCCGGTCGATCTGGGCGAGCAGGTCGCCCTCGCCCGCGATCCGCAGGTCGGTGACGCCGAACGAGAAGGAGGGAGACGAGGTGAGGCTGCCTGTGTAGTAGTCGCAGCCACCCGCGACGATCACCTGCATCCCCTCGGCCGGGGTCTGCCCGCAGGCGGCGAGCATCCGCTCCCAGTCGCTGATCCATGCCGAGCAGGGCACCGCGCCGCTCGCGTCGCGGATTTCGAAGTACGCCCGCTTGCGCGTCACGCGCAAGCCGGTGAGCTCGCCGATCAGCTGCACCCGGGCGAACGAGCGAAGCTGCTCGCGCAGCTTCGCCGCGTAGCGGCCCACCGGGTAGGGACCCGGCAGCGGGCTGTCGGGAATGCCCTTCGGGGCGGCCCCGTCGGTGCCTGCCTGCACGGACATCGTCGCCAGCATAGGCGCTACGATCGACGGCGATGAGGAGCGGCGGGTACCGGGTCGGCGGGACTCGGGTGGGCGGGACTCCTTTCTAGGATGCCGAAGCGCAACGCCGGCAGGCGGGGAAGAGCGCGCAAGCGAGGCGGCGGCGCGGCAGCAGGTCCGGCCGCGGAGGTCACGGCGGCCGGCGCGGCGGCGCGGCCGGCCCCGGCCGAGCGCGGCGGCGGCCGCCAGCGCGGCGCGCGGCGCCCACCGGCCGACCGGGGCGTGCAGCGCGACCCCGGCGGAGTCGGCGAGCGGCCCGACGCGCCGTGGCACCCGTGGCCGTTCTCCGAGCTGCTGATCCTCGTCGGGCTGATCGGCACGGCCGTCGGCGCCGTGCGCCAGCAGCCGAGCGTGCTGTTCGCCGGGCTCGGCGCGACGCTGCTCGGCACGCTCGAGTTCACGAGCCGCGAGCACCGGACCGGCTACCGCTCGCATACGACGCTGCTCGCGGCGGTGCCGACGGCGGTGCTGCACGGCGCGATCGCGCTCGGGCTGTTCGCGCTCGGCGCCCGCGGCGCGGCGCTCGTGCTCGCCCCGCTCGCCGTCGACGCGCCCGTCTTCTGGCTGCTGTTCCGGTTCCTGCGGGCCCGCTTCGAAGACGCGCGGCGCGAGCGGGTCTTCGCGCTCGGCCGGCGTTGACGGTCTAGGCGCCGGAGGGCGCGCGGTGGGCGACGCCCTCGGGCGGCAGGCTCAGCGACGGAAGCGGGCGCTCGCCCTCGCTGGCGCCCTCGCCGCGGGTCTCGCCGGTGAAGCCGAGCCGCTGCAGGCGCGCGATCTCCCGCTCGCCTTCGTCCCGCGCCGGGTCGCCCTCGGGCAGCCCCTCGATCAGAGCGGCGATGCGATTGCGCAACTGCAGCGCGAAGTGCGGCGTGGAGGCGCCCATCAGCTGGCGCACGTCCTCGACCGTGACCGAGCGGCCCTCCTGCTTGCGGGTGACGCGACGGGGATCCTCGGCCTGGCTCAAGCTCGACCTCTCTGTCTCATTCGGCCGAGGATGCCGACGATTCTTCGCCGCCGGCGCCGGCCTGCTTTCGGGGGCTGATCTCCAGCATCGAGTCGATTTCCGCCTGGCTCGCAAGCGAGATCGCCTGTTCGTCGCCGATCAGCCAGCCGTGATTGTAGACGCCGCGGACCGGCTGGAATTCGGGCGCCGAGGTGTAGGCGGGCTGGATGTCGCCGAGGTATGAGATGAGGCCGGCGGGGAGGTGGCCGGGTGCTTCGAGCAGCAGCAGCGGCCCGTACTCGCCGGTCGCCGACAGCAGCGCCGAGACGGGAGCGTCGAGCGGCCGCGCCGCGTTCGCGAACACGAGGCCGTGGCCCGGGTCTTTCACGCCCCACCCGAACGAGCCGTCGGTGAAGCGCGCCACGGCGATCGCCGCGGCGGACGGCGAGGCAGCTTCCCCGCCGCCGGATTCGGGGATGCGGGTGACGCGGCCGAGCCGCGCGAGCGCGCCGAGCTCGGTGTGGCTGAGGCCCGCGGCGCCGATCACGTAGATCGAGGGGTGATGCAGGCGCCCGAGCGCGGTCGCCGTCGGCGCGGGAAGTCCCGCGGCGCCCGCGAACAGGATCGGCGCGCCGCTCTCCGCCGAGAGGCCGGCCGCCGGCATCTGCGGGCCGCGCGCGCCTGCGGGTGAGACGACGATCGCCGCGCCGGGCGTGGCGCCCTCGGCCTGCGCGAGCAGCTGCTCGACCGCTTCGGCCGTCTGCGCGGCTTCGGTCGCCGGCGATCTGGTGCACCGTGAACTGCTTCGGCAGGGCCGCCCGGGTGCCGAGCTCCAGGACCTGGACGTCGAGTGGCCCCGCGCCGCGCGGGTGCATCGCTTCGAGCGCTTCGAGGCTCACCTTCGGCAGCGATTCGCCTTCGGTGAGCAGGACCGGTGCGTTCAGGGGGGCCGCCGAGAGCGAGGCCGCGGCGAGTGACGCGGGCCAATTGCGGCCGTTGACGAGCACGACCGTCTGCGGGCGCGACCCAACGGTCAGCCCGGGGTAGACGACGCGCGACACGGCGGCGGCGTCGACCGCGGTGGTCGCGCCGCCGACCCGCGTCGTGTTCCGGGTCGCGACGCTGACGGCGCCCTCTTCGGCGACCGGCGCGACCTTGCGGATCGGGCCGCCGCCGGGGGTGGGTTCGGGCCCGGCCTTGCCGCAGCCGGCGAGCGAGCGCCGCGGCGACGAGCAGGAGAAACGCGAGGAGCGTTGAAGACGCCTTGATCCGCATCCGACGGCGGCACACTACCGGGGAGGAGTAGAGGCCGGTACGAGTGGGTATCACCGAACGAACCGCGGCAGCGACTGCAAGCGTCGTTGCACTTTGCTAGGTTGCCGCGAAACACGCCGAGCCTCTGGCAAGGAGCCAGGGGACGGGGGACCCAGGTTGTTGGGGCGAATCCCGCGCATCGTCGCGGGAAGCGCAGGCTCTTTCAGCGCTAGCCCGTCAGCTAACCCCGCAGGCCGACGAAAGAGGTTTGTGCTTTGCAGGTACGTATCGCCAGCGCGATGTTCTGCAGCCTGATGGTGATGGGCTCCGGTGCATCCGCCGCCCTCGCCGCGAACACCGGCGGTGCCGCCGCGGCACCGACCGCCGCCGCGGCGCCCACCGCCGCGAAGCCCGCGGTCAAGACGTTTCCCGTCACCTCCCGCTCCCGCAGCGTCGCCTACAAGGGCCCGGTCTACATGAAGACCTCGGCCGGCGAAGTCCTTCCCTACGCGGCCGGCGTCTCGACGACCAGCCTCACGACAGGGAGCGCGGCGAGCGCCACCGGTGGCGCCGCTCCGACCTCGACGGCGAGCGCGCCCGCCGGAACCGTCTCCGACGCGATCCCCGCCGAACTGATGACGGGCAGCGGCATGACGAGCGCGACCGGTCCTGTGGCGCGCCCCGAGCTGCTCGTGCCGGGCATCACCGCCCGTTACGTCGACGGCCTCGCGGCGGCGCCGATGTCCGCGCCCGCGACCGTCCAGGAGGTGATCTGGGCGGGCAACGAAGTGATCGGCCTCCCGTACATCTACGGCGGCGGCCACGGCTCGTTCATCTCGAGCGGATACGACTGCTCCGGGACGGTGTCCTACGCGCTGCACGGCGCGAGCCTCCTCCAGGCGCCCGAGGACTCCTCCGAATTCGAAACCTGGGGCTCGCACGGTCCCGGGCGCTGGATCGCGGTCTTCGCGGACCCCGAACACGCCTACATGACGATCGCCGGCCTGCGCCTCGACACGAGCGCCGCCGACGACCCCTCCGACCAGCAGGGCCCGCGCTGGCGGCCGCTGCGGACGGAGAACTCCGGCTACAAGGTCCGCCACCCCCTCGGCCTCTAGGGCGCCGGCCCCGGCCGCAGGCGCCCCTGGCGTCGTCGGCGGCGCGGGTGTCGGCTACCCTTGAAGCCGTTGGGCCGGCGCCCCGCCGGCCGCTCAGCTGCAATCCATAGGAGGATCGGATGGCCGGCCTGACCGGGCGCATGTCCACCGTCGTGAAGGCGAAGGTCTCGAAGCTTCTGGACCGCGCCGAAGACCCCGCCGAGACGCTCGACTACAGCTACCAGAAGCAGGTCGAACAGCTGCAGAACGTCAAGAAGGGCATCGCCGACGTCGTCACGGCCAAGAAGCGCCTGCAGATGCAGGAGAGCACCCTCCAGCAGAGCGTCGTCAAGCTCGACACGCAGGCCCGGCAGGCCGTCGCCGCAGGGCAGGAGGACCTCGCCCGTGCCGCGCTCGAGCGCAAGAACGTCGCGCAGACGGAGCTGCAGTCGCTCGACACCCAGGTCGCCGAACTCGAACAGCAGCAGGAAAAGCTGACCGACTCCGAGCAGAAACTGCGCGCCAAGATCGAATCCTTCCGGACCAAGAAGGAGGTCATCAAGGCGCAGTACTCCGCCGCCGAGGCGCAGGTGCGGATCTCCGAGGCGGCTACCGGTGTCGGTGAGCAGATGGCCGACGTCGGGCTGGCGATGCAGCGGGCGGTCGACAAGACCGAAAACATGCGCGCCCGCGCCGACGCGGTCCAAGAGCTCGAAGCGGCCGGGACCTTCGACGATGTCACCCAGCTCGGCTCGGGCGAAGATGACATCGACCGCCAGCTCAAGCAGCTCTCCAGCAAGGGCGACGTCGACGACGAGCTCGCCAAGATGAAGTCGGAAATCGGCCCCGGCGGGGATGCCGCGGCGCAGATCTCATCGGGTTCGGGCGAGGGCGCGCCCGCCGGCGAGAGCAGCCAGGCATGATCGTCCGCATATCGGGCGAGGGCCAGTGGGCCCTCGCCGACGAGCAGTCCGACCGCCTGAACGAGCTCGAGCAGGCGGTCGTCGGCGCCGTCGAGCAGCGCAGCGACGCCGACTACGCTCCCGCCTTCGCCGAGCTGCTCGACTTCGTGCGGTCGGCCGGCCAGCCGCTCTCCGACGACTCGCTGGACGTCTCCGACGTGATCCTCCCCCCGTCGGACACGACGCTCGAGGAGGCCACGAACGAGTTCACGGGCGAGGGCCTGATCCCGGACTGAGCCGTACGACGCGCCGGTCCGGGGCGGACGCCCGAGACTAGATCGGGATGCCCCACAGCGGGAACTGGCGCTCGAGCTCGGGCTCGATCGGCAGTTCCTGGCCGATCTGCGCCTTGATCTGCAGCTCGCGCTCGATGTTGCGCTCCTGCTCGGAGGAGTCCTTGCCGGCCGGCACGAACGGGTACCAGTAGCCGCGCTTGTAGTTGTAGATGAAGTAGATCGGCCGGCCCTGTGCGTCGGCGAACGCGAACACCGCGCAGAGCAGCCGCTCGCCGTGCCCGGCGGTCTCGATCGAGCTCGAGACGGCGTTGATCCCGACCGCGAGGTCTTCGATGCTCGGTTTGCCCTCGGGGTTGCGCAGCACCATCCAGCGATAGCCGTAGCTGTCGTCCTCGGTCGCGACGGTCGTGCCGCTCTCGGACCCGGTCGCTCGCACGACCTCTTCCATTTCCTTGATCGTCGCTTCGAACTCGCTCGTCGCGAGCGCCTGGAAGACGATCGCGGCGCGCCCCGCCGGTTTGATGTCGTGCTCGCTCTCGAGCGTGATGTAGGCCGTCGCGATCGCGAACAGGCGGTCGGGCGCGGGTCCCTGGACCTGGTGGCGGCCGAACAGTGTGTCGCGCAGGCCCACGGGTCAGGCCGCGCCCTGCAGCTGCGACTCCAGGCGCTGCAGCGCGGCCAGGCGCTGCTCGAGCGGCGGGTGGTCGGCGAACAGGTTCATCAGCGAGTTCTTCGCCTTCGCGGGGACGATGAAGAACGCGCTCATCCCTTCCGCCGCGCGCAGGTCCTGCCGCGGCACGCGTTCGATCGTCCCGCTGATCTTGATCAGCGCCGAGGCGAGCGCGCTCGGGCGGCCGGTCAGCACCGCCGAACCACGGTCCGCCGCGAACTCGCGGTAGCGCGAGAGCGCCCTCAGCAGCAGGAACGAGATCGCATACACGAGTGCCGAGACGGCGATCACGATCATGATGTCCTCCTCCTCTTCGTTGCCGCCGCGCCCGTAGCCGCCGCCGAAGAAGAACGCGAACTGCAGGATCAGGGCCGCGAGCGAGGCGAAGAACCCGGCCAGCGTCATCACCATCACGTCGCGGTTGATCACATGGGTGAGCTCGTGCGCCATCACGCCTTCGAGCTCGGAGGAGTCGAGCAGCTCGAGGATCCCGCTCGTCGCGCAGACCGTCGTCGACTTCTGCGAGCGGCCCATCGCGAACGCGTTCGGCATCGAGGTCTCCATCACGCAGACCCGCGGCTTCGGCAGGTTGGCCTGCACGCACAGCCGTTCGACGATGCCGTGGAGCTCCGGCTGTTCCTGGGGCGTGACCTCTTTGACGCCCATCGTCGCGAGCGCGAGCTTGTCCGAGCCGAACACCTGGAACAGCAGCAGCACGACCGCGACGACGACGATCACGCCGGCCCCCGCGCCGGCCGCGAACAGCACCCCCACGAACACCACGTAGAGGAGCCCGAGCAGGAACATCGTCAGCAGCATCCGGGCCTGCAGGCCGGTGTCCCGGCCGAAGTTCGAACGTCTCGTCGCCATTGGCCCGATTCTCGCAGACGCTGCTTGCGGTGCCCTAAAGTGGCGGGCCCGCGATGAAGCCAGAAGTCGAAATCATCGGCATCTCGATCAAGACCTTCGGGGTCGCGTTCGCGCTCGGGTTCCTGTCCTGCGGCCTCGTCGTCGCACGGCGGCTGAAGGAGCTGGGCCGACCCGTCGACTGGGCCTACGAGATCACGTTCTCCGCTCTGATCGGCGGGATCGTCGGCGCCCGCGCCTACTACCTGATCGAAAAGGCGGGGTCCCTGCACGGGAGCCTGCTCGGCAACATCTTCTCCGGCTCCGGCCTCGTCTGGTACGGCGGCGCGATCGGCGGCGCGATCGGGGTGATCGGCTGGATGCGCTGGCGCGGGGTGCTCGAACTGCAGATGCTCGACATGTGCGCGACGGCGCTGACGCTCGGCTACGCGATCGGGCGCATCGGCTGCCAGGTCTCGGGCGACGGCGACTACGGGATCCGCTCGACGCTGCCCACCTCGATGAGCTATCCCCACGGAACGGTGCCGACCCCGCCGGGGGTGACGGTGCTGCCGACGCCGATCTACGAGACGGCGACGATGTGCCTGCTCGCTTACGGGCTGTGGCGGCTCCGCGACCGCGTGCGACCGGGCGTCGTGTTCGCCCTGTATCTCGTCGGCAGCGGCACCGAGCGCCTGCTGATCGAGTTCATCCGCCGCAACAAGGAAATCCTGCTCGGGCTCACGGGGCCACAGCTCGAGAGCGTCGTGCTGATCGTGATCGGGGCGAGCTGGCTGTGGCTGATGGCGCGCCGCGAGGGCTTCGCGGCGCTGCGGCCGAGCCCGGCCTGAGCGCGACGTCCCGACCGGCGCCCGCACCCGCCCGCGATAATCACGCCCCGATGGCCACCGGCACCGGACTCTCACCCGTCTTCCCGCTGGGCAGCCGCCTGAACGAGCGCGGCGTGCTCGAGCTCGGCGGTTGCGACGCGCTGGAGCTCGCGCGCGAGTTCGGCACCCCCGCCTACGTCGTCGCCGAGGACGATCTGCGCGCTCGGGCGCGGTCGTTCGTCGAGACCGCGCGCCGGCTGCACCCGGACATGCACGTCGTGTTCGCCTCGAAGGCCTTCCCCTGCACCGCGGTGCTGCGACTGTTCGCGAGCGAGGGCCTGTGGTGCGACGCCGCGTCCGGCGGGGAGCTGCACCTCGCGCTCGCCGCCGGCTTCGCGCCGGAGCGGATCGTGCTCCACGGCAACGCGAAGTCGGAGGCCGAGCTGCGGATGGCGCTGCGCCACCGCGTCGGCCTGATCGTGATCGACAGCCTCGACGAGGTCGAGCGGCTCGCAGGGCTGATCGCCGAGGGCGCGCTCGGCGACCGCGGGGCGCAGCCGGTCCTGATCCGTGTGACCCCGGATGTGCGCGGCGAGACGCACGAGAAGATCTCCACCGGCCAGGCGGACTCGAAGTTCGGTTTCTCGATGGGCGCGGCGGCCGAGGCGATCGCGCGGATTCGCGACGTCGCAGGGCTCGAGCTGCGGGGGCTGCACGCCCACGTCGGCTCGCAGCTGTTCGACCTCGAGCCGTTCCGCCGCGCATGCGCCGCGCTCGCCGCGCTCGGCGAGTTCCCGGTGATCGACGTCGGCGGCGGGCTCGGCGTCCAGTACCTCGAGGACCAGCAGGCGCCCCCCACGGTCGAGGAGTACCTCGGTGCGATCGCCGACGCGGTAGCGGCGGCAGGCGCCTCCGGTGCCCAGCTGCTGGTCGAGCCCGGTCGCGCGCTGACGGCGACCGGCGGCGTCACGCTCTACACCGTCGAGAGCGTCAAGGAGAACGTCTCGCGCTGGGTCGCGGTCGACGGTGGGATGTCGGACAACCTGCGGCCGATGCTCTACGACGCGCCATACGAAGCGCACGTCGTCGACCGCTTCGGCGGGCACACGGAGTGCGTGCTGGCGGGCAAGCACTGCGAGTCGGGCGACGTGATCGTGCGCCGCGCGGTGCTCGACGAGCCGCGTCCCGGCGACATCGTCGTGACCCCGGCGACCGGCGCCTACGGCTTCGCGATGGCCAACAACTACAACGGGGTGCCGCGGCCGCCGGTGGTCTTCTGCGCGGGCGGGCGCGCCCGCGAGGTCGTGCGGCGCGAGTCGTTCGAGGACCTGCTCGCCCGGGACGTGGCCGGGTAGCGATGAACGAGAACGAGTTCAGGATCGGCCTGCTGGGGCACGGCACGGTCGGAGCGGCCTTCGCGACGCTGCTGGCCGAGCGGGCCGAGGAGATCGAGCGGTTCAACGGGCGCCGCCCGGTGCTGAGCGGCGTGCTGACGCGCTCTCAGGGCTCGTTCGAGGAGATCCTTGCCGGGTCCGATCTGATCGTCGAGGTGATGGGCGGCATCGAGCCGGCGCGCGAGCACCTGTTGCGCGCGATGCAGGAGGGCCGCGACGTCGTCACCGCCAACAAGCAGCTGCTCTCCCAGCACGGCGAGGAGCTGTACGAGACGGCTCGCGAGCGCGGCGTGCTGCTGCGCTTCGAGGCCGCCGTCGGCGGGGTCGTGCCGGTCGTGCGGACGCTCGAGGAATCGCTCTCCGCGACGCCGATCGAGCGGATCCACGGGATCGTCAACGGGACCACGAACTTCATCCTCACGGAGATGTCGCGCGGCGCGAGCTACGCGGAGGCGCTGGCCGAGGCGCAGCGCAGCGGCTACGCCGAGGCGGACCCGAGCGACGACGTCTCGGGCCGCGATGCGGCGGCGAAGATGGCGATCCTCGCCCGCCTCGCGTTCGGCACCCCGGTCCGCCTCGACGAGGTCCGCTACGAGGGGATCGAGAACCTGCAGAGCGACGACCTGCAGTACGCGCGCGAGCTCGACCTCGGGTTGAAGCTGGTCGGTACGGCCGAGCGCCGGCAGGGCGGCCTGTCGGTCTGCGTGTTCCCGACGTTCCTGCACTCCGGCCACCCGCTCGCCGCGATCTCGGGCTCGTTCAACGCGGTCACGGTCGAGTCGGACACGATCACGGAGATCACGCTGTCGGGGCCCGGCGCCGGCGGCCGCCAGACGGCGAGCGCCGTGCTCGGGGACGTCGTCAGCGTGATGACCGGAGGCGCGCGCCCGCCGGCGCCGCCGCTCGCGCTGACGCTGATCGAGGACGTCGAAAGCGCCTTCTACCTGCACCTCGACGTCGCCGACCGGCCGGGGGTGCTCGCGACCGTGACCCGCGTGCTCGGCGAGCATGAGGTCTCGATCAAGTCCGTCGTGCAGCGCGGCCTGGCCGAGAGCGCCCGGCTCGTGATGGTCACCCACCCGGTGCTGGAGTCGCGGCTGCGCGCCGCGGTTGCCGGGCTGCGCGAGTTCGACTTCGTACGCTCTGCACCACGGACGATTCGCGTGATCGAAGAGGAGTTCCTGTGAGGGATTACGAGCCGGTTCCGCTGCCCCGCATCCAGGGCGGCCCGCACAGCGGCAGCCACGTGCCGCTGATCGAGCGCTACCTCGACCGGCTCCCGTTCGAGCCCGGCGACAAACTCGTCAGCCTGCAGGAGGGCTCGACCCCGTTGCTGCAGGCGCCGGTGATCTCGGCGATGGTCGGCGCCAGCGTCCGGCTGAAGCTCGAGGGCGGCAACCCGACGGGCTCGTTCAAGGACCGCGGGATGACCTGCGCGCTGTCGGCCGCGGTGCGGGACGGCGCCAAGGCCGTGATCTGCGCGTCGACCGGCAACACCGCCGCGAGCGCCGCGGCCTACGCGGCGCGCGCCGGCATCACCTGCGCCGTGATCGTGCCCGAGGGCAAGATCGCCCAGGGCAAGATGGCGCAGACGCTGGTGCACGGGGCGCGCGTGATCTCGCTGCGAGGCAACTTCGACCAGGCGCTGACGCTGGTGCGGGAGCTGACCGCGAACAACCCGATCGTGCTCGTGAACTCCGTCAACGAGTACCGGATCGAAGGGCAGAAGACGGCCGCGTTCGAGATCCACGAGGCGCTCGAAGGCGGGCTCGACGCGCTCTGCATCCCGGTCGGGAACGCCGGCAACATCACCTCCTACTGGCGCGGGTTCACGGAGATGGGCGCCGCGCCGCGGATGCTCGGGTTCCAGGCCGCGGGCGCCGCGCCGCTCGTCGAGGGACACCCGATCGAGCACCCCGAAACGATCGCCAGCGCGATCCGCATCGGCAACCCGGTCCGCTGGGAGGACGCGATCGCCGCATCGCGCGACTCGCGCGGCGCGATCAGGGTCGTGACCGACGAGGAGATCCTCGCCGCCTACAGCCTGCTCGCCTACCGCGAAGGGATGTTCTGCGAGCCCGCCTCCGTTGCGTCGGTCGCGGGCCTGTTGAAGTACGGCGCGGAAGGCGCGGAGGAGGTCGTGTGCGTGCTGACCGGCCGCGGGCTGAAGGACCCGGAGACCGCGATCGCCAACAACGACGGGCGGATGATCACCGCCCCCGTGGAGCTCGGCGCGATCGAGGAGGCGGTGCTGGGTGATCCGTGAGGCGCGCACCGGGCGCGCCGTGCGGAGCGAGCCCCGGTGATCAGGAAACGGGTCGTGCGGGTCCCGGCCTCCTCTGCGAACCTCGGCCCCGGCTTCGACTGCATGGCCGCCGCGCTGTCGCTGAAGCTCACGCTCGAGGTCGAGGAGACGGGGACCTTCGGGGTCGAGACCGACCTGCACGTCGCGCGTGGCCGGGACAACCTATGCGTGCGGGCTTTCGAGCGGCTGCACCCCGCCGACGGCCTGACGTTCAGGATCTCCTCGGAGATCCCGCTCTCGGGCGGGCTCGGCTCCAGCGCCGCGGCCGTCGTCGCCGGGCTCGCGGCGGCCGACCACATGTTCGAGCTGGACGCCGACCTGCTCGCGCTCGCGACCGAGATCGAGGGGCATCCGGACAACGCGGCGGCGGCGCTGCAGGGCGGCTTCGTGATCTGCGCCGACGGCGACGCCGCGCGGTTCGAGCCGCCGACCGGGCTCGAGGCGCTCGCGGTGGTGCCGCACCACGCGGTCCGGACGCGCGCCGCACGGGCGGCGCTCGCTGCGGAGGTGCCGCTCGCGGATGCGGTCTTCAACGTCGCCCACGGCGCGCTGCTGACGCTCGGACTCGCTCGCGGCGACTGGGATCTGCTCGGCCGGGGGCTGCAGGACCGGCTCCACCAGCAGCAGCGCGCACACCTGTTCCCGCGCTCGACCGAGCTGGCCGGGCGCGCGCGCTCGCTGGGAGCGCTGGGAGCGACGATCTCCGGCGCCGGGCCGACCGTGCTCGTCTGGTGCTTCTACGAGCAGACGGGCGCGGTCGCAGAGGCGCTGGCCGCCGAGGCGGAGGGCTGGGCGACCGTGCTGAGGGCGCCGTTCGAGCCGCAGGGAGCGTACGTCGCCGACCTGTGAGCGGCGGTGAGCGCCCTGATGATCGTCGACGGCACAGCGCTCCCGGAGCGCTTCACGGCCGGCGTGCCGGTCGAGACGGGGTTCGGAGAGCAGGTCGTGCTGAGAAGGCTCGGCACCGGCGACGCGGAGGCCTTCGCGGCCCACGTCGCCGCCGACCTGGAACGGCTCCGCACGTATCTGCCGTGGCCCGATCCGACCTCGACCGCGGAGGGGGCGCGCGCCTGGCTCGGGCGCTACGAGGCCCAGCAGGAGGGGCGCGTCGTGGTGCTGGGCATCTGGGCGGGGACTCGCCTGCTGGGCGGCGTGCTCCTGTTCGAGCACGACCGCGAGGCCGCGACGATCGAGATCGGCATCTGGGTCGTGGCCGCCGCGGAGGGGTGCGGGGTGGCGTCCGCCGCCTGCCGAGAGCTGATCGCGTTCGCGCGGCGCGAGCTGGGGGTCGAGCGGGTCGAGTGGCGGGCCGCGTCGGAGAACGTCGCCTCTGTGCGCCTCGCTGGGCGGCTCGGGTTCCGTCACGAGGGCACGCTCCGCTCCGTCTACGTCCTCCGCGGGCGGCGTCTCGACCTGGAGATCCTCTCGCTCGTCGGAGGCGAGCTCGACGGCGTGTAGCCGCCGGGCGCGCTCAGCTCGACTCGCGCGCGAGCTGCTCGAGGCGCCCGCCGGCTCCGTTCATGCCCCCGAGCCGTTCGACCAGCTCGCGAGCGAGCGCCATGTAGTCGGCGCCGAGGTCAGGACGGTGGTCGAGGATCGAGCGAGCTCGCTCGGCGGACTCGGCGTAGGCGATCGAGGAGCGGATCACGGTGTCGAAGACGTCCTCGCCGAACCGTTCCTGCAGCGATACGAGCGCCTCGCGAGAGTGCACGGTGCGCATGTCGGCGAGGTTCAGCAGCACGCCGAGCAGCTTCAGGTCCGGGTTGAGGCTGTCGCGCGCCAGCTCGACGACCTCCATCGCCTGCTCGACGCCCTGCAGCGCGAAGTACTGGGCCTCGGCGGTGATCAGCGCGTAGTCGGCGGCGACCAGAGCGTTGATCGTGAGCAGCCCGAGCGACGGCGGGCAGTCGATCAGGATCACGTCGTACTCGGCGGCGGGCTTCGCCAGCGCGCGCCGCAGGGTCATCTCGCGGCCCATCTTGCCGCCGAGCATCAGCTCCGCCTCGGCGAGCGAGAGGTTGGCGGGGACGATGTCGCTGAGGATCGCCTCGTCGAGCGCCGAGCGCCCGGACAGCACGTCGGCGATCGTCGGCTCGGCGTCGGTCGGCAGGTCGAAGTAGTCGGAGAGGTTCCCTTGCGGGTCGAGGTCGACCGCCAGGGTGCGGAGCCCGGCGCGGCGCAGCGCGTCGGTCAGCGTCCGCACCGTCGTGGTCTTGCCGGTGCCGCCCTTTTGAGAGAGGACCGCGATCGTCGTGGACATGGCGGCGATACTACGCGGCTGCCGCCCCCGGTGGCGTGAGGTCGAGGACCGCCGGAGAGGCCCGCCGAGCGCCTGGCACGCGCGCGGTCTTCGCGCGGACCGAGATCGCCGCGCGGCCGCCGTGGCAGGCCGTCGCGGAGTCCGGTTCAGCCGACCGAGGAGGCCGGGTCCGAGCCCTGGCTCTCGGCGCGGACCTGCCCCTCGGGGCCGACCCGCATGAAGCCGAGGCGGTAGCGGCCGACGATGATCTCGTCGCCGTCCTGCAGGAGCCGGCCGTCGATCCGGTCGCCGTTGACGAACACGCCGTTGAGGCTGCGGTCGTCGAGCAGCCTGACGCCGTCGGGGTGGTGGACGATCAGGGCGTGGCGGCGCGAGACGGTGGGGTCGTCGAAGCGCAGGTCGGCGGCGAGGCTGCGCCCGATCCGGGTCCACTCCCGGGTCAGCGCGACGGTGCGGAGCTCGTCGTTCTCCTCGAACACGAGGTACTCGCCGGGCTGCTCGACCTGGGCTCGGGCGAGCGCGATGCGGTCGCCGATCTCGTAGTCGCCGGGGTGGGCGAGCGCCGCGTGGGTCGGCTGGTCTTCGCCGGGGCTGATCCGCTGCGTGCCGAACAGCGACGCGCGGGCGAACTCCTGGCCGCCGCAGCTGGGACACGGCGTCAGTTCCTCGGAGCCTTCGAGCGTGAGCGCGTAACCGCAGTGCTGGCAGCGGAAGGAGCCGGCACCAACGAAAGCCCCCGCGCTCAGTGACTCCATCGCCGTGTGCTCCTCTCTCTCCCGGGCGCGTTTGTGGCAGGGACGCACCCCTCGGGGAAACTCGTGTCGATCATAACAAGACGGGCGAGGCGCGGCACTGGTTCCGAATGCGCGAATCCTGTGCCTGCGGGCAATCGGCGTGATCGCCGCCGCCCGCACGAAGGACCGCGCCCGCGCACGGCGAAACCCGTTCCATGGCGAGCATCGCAGACGACGTGGAGCGGTTCGAGCGGAGCCTCCTGGTGAGGTGCATCGGAGCGCTCGAGGCAGACCGCAGCCGCTGCTCGGACTGCGGGCGCACGCCGCTGATCGGAGAGCAGGTGCACCTCTACGAGGGCGCCCGAGAGCCGGAGCTGGTTTGCGAGCTGTGCAGCCAGCTCCGCCGCACATCGCCGCTCGCGAGCGAGACCGTTCGTCACTCGGCGCACACGGTCCGCGTCAAAGCCGCCGCCCAGCAGCCCGCTGACACGGCGCTCCGACCCCTCGTCTAGCCGAGCAATCGGTAAACGGACGTCGTCGCGGCCCCCGCCGAGGGCGCGGCGCGATCATGACCGGATCCCGCCCCGTGACACCGCGCCGCGACGGGGGGCGATCGCGTCACGATCCTCGTTGGGCTCCCCAGGACGAGGGCGTAGCGCGCTCGCGACCGGATCCCGCCCCATTACGCAGCACCGCAACCGGGGTCCGCGATCGCGTCACGATCCTCGTCGCGGCCCCCGCCAAGACGAGGGCGAGCGCGATCTAAATCGGATTGCGCCCGACGGATACCGCCGCGAGGAGGATCTGACGCGATCGCGCGATCTAAATCAGTGCGTCCGACGGATACCGCCGCGACGAGGATCTGACGCGATCGCGCGATCGCACTAAACTCCGCCGCCGATGGATCCGGTGACCGTCTCGACAGTCGTCTCCGCCCCTCGCGAGGCGATCTTCGACTACCTGCAGGACATCTCCAACCACCCGGAGTTCACCGACCACTACCTCGTCGACTGGCACCTGACGCGGGTCGACCCGGTCGGTCGCGGCGCCGGAGCCCGCTTCCACGTGACCGCACCCGGAAACCGCTTCAGCTGGGGGGACGTGACGTTCACGGAGGTCGAGCGCCCGCACCGGATCGTCGAGGTGGGGCGTACCGGCAAGAACAACCGGATTCGCACCGTCGGCGTCTACGAGCTCGATCCGGCCTCGGGTGGAGCGACCCGCGTCACCTTCACCTTCCAGACGGCTCCGGCCACGTTCGCGGACCGCCTGATGGAGAGCTTCGGCGCACGCTCCTGGCTGCGGCGCCAGAACCGCAAGGCGCTCCGCCGCCTGCGCGCGATCATGGAGCACGGCTCCACGCCGGGCGTCAGGGCCCCTCGGCGGGGACCGCGCGTCACCGTCGCCGGTGGGTAGACTGCCGCCCGCAATGAGACGCCGCTCGCGCAAGCTCGCCCTTGCCCTGCCGTTGCTGCTGGCGGCTTTCGCGCTGGGCGCCTGCGGCGACTCCCACACGAAGGTCGTGACCGGCACCTACGCCGGCGAGTCGGGCGCCAACGCTCCGTATCTCAATCTCGGGCCGCTGGTCTACGAGGTCCAGCTCTCACGCGAGCTGAACCCGGCGAACAGCGAAGACGCGGCCTACCTGCAGGGGCTCGGGCCAGCGGAAGCGAAGCTCGAAACGGGCCAGGAGTGGTTCGGGGTCTTCATGCTCGTGCTGAACAACGGGAACGGCGTTGAGAACGCGGCCGAAACGATGACGATCAGCGACACGCAGGGCAACGTCTACAAGCCGATCGTGCCGAGCACCGGCAACGCGTACGCGTACCGCGGCGGGCCGGTCCCGGCGAAAGGGCAGATCCCGAGCCCCGGCACCACAGCCGCCTACGGCCCGACGCAGGGCTCGCTGCTGCTCTACAAGATCAGGGTCTCCTCGCTGGACAACCGCCCGCTCGAGCTGAAGATCGTGGACCCGGAAAACCCGGCGGAAACGGTCTCGGCAGAGCTCGACGTCTGAGTCGCCGAGTTCGGCCGCCGCGCAGCGACGTCGCCGGGAGCGTCAGCGACCGGCGATCTCGCGGAGCGGTCAGTAGCCGTGCAACCCCGCTTCCAGCACCCCCCGCGCCGCCGGCGCCGCGGTCGCTCCGCCCGCCCCGTCTTTGACGAGCATCACGCAGACCGCGATGCGCGGGTGGATCGCCGGCGCGAACGCGGTGAACCACGCGTCCGTGTTGCTGGCTTCGTCTTCGCCGCCCTGGCAGCCCGACCCGTTGCTCTTTTCGCTCGTTTCCGATTCGTGGGCCGGGTGTTCTTCGGTCGAGGAGGTGCAGGCGGACTTCAGTTCCGCCGTCCCCGTCTTGCCCGCGACCGTGACGCCCGGGATCGCGGCCGGCACCCCGGTGCCCTCGCGGACCACCTCGGTCATCAGGTGCCGCACCGTGCGGGCGACCGTCGGGCTCACCGCCTGCGCGCCTCCGTGCGGCGAGCCCGGCAGGAACGTCGGCTGCGGCCGGTGGCCCGCGTCGGCGATCGCCGACGCGACGACGAGCATCTGCAGCGGCGTCGCCAGCACCTCTCCCTGCCCGATCGCGGTCGACCCGACATCGAGTTCGCCCTGGATCTCCGAGGCCGCCGGCAGCGTGCTGCGCGCCGCGCCCGGCAGCCCCGGTTCGTGGTTGAACCCGAACGCTTCCGCGGTCGCCACCAACCGCGCCGCGCCGAGCTTCACCCCGAGCGGCGTGAAGACGGAGTTGCACGACACCGCGAACGCGAGTTCGAGTGAGCCCCCGCAGTCCTCGCCGTTCGCGTTGTTGAGCTTTACGCCGTCGAGCGTCGCGTAGGTCGCGTAGGGGAACGAGGTGTGGGGAGTCGCGATGTGCGCGCCCAGAACACCCGAGGCGGTGATGATCTTGAAGGTCGATCCCGGAGGCTGCAGCCCTTCCAGGCCGATCCCGGCGACGCCGAGGATCTCGCCGGTCGACGGGCGCATCGCGACGACCCCGCCGAGCTGCCCGCCGAGCGCCGTGACCGCGGCTCGCTGGATCGCTGGCGAGATCGTCGAGCGCAGCGCCTTCGCGGGATGCGGCGGCACCGACGCGAGCACGCGTTCGCCGGCGAGCAGCTCGCCGCCGGGCGTCCCCCGCAGCTCGTCGTCGAGTGCGAGCTCGAGGCCGCTCACACCGACTTCGGCGTCGCCCGGCACGCCTTCGGCTTCGAGCGTCTGGCGCCGCGAGGAGGGGATCGGCCCGAGCTGCCCGACGACCGCGGCCCCGTATTCGCCGAGCGGCGTCGAACGGGGGCCCGACTCGCCTTCGGGCGGGCTTTCGGCGAGCACGCTGCCGTCGCGCGCGAGCAGCGTCGCGCGGCGCGGCATCGTCGTCCGCCGCGTCAGCGCCGCGCCCGCGCCGACTCCCGGGAACGCGTCCGAGCGCGTCCACTCGATCCGCGTCCCGCCTTCGGAGGAGACGGTCTGCAGGGTGTACTCGAGCGACAGGGTTCCCCACAGCCTGGTCCGCACGCGTACGGGGACCTCGACCCGGCCGTGGCCGAGCGAGTGCGCCCGGCCCGCGACGCGCTCGCCCTGCGCGGTGGCGGTCCGCAGGTCTTCCTCGTAGGCCGACCCGAACCCGGCCGGGGAGACCCCGTGCTGCGCCGCCGGAGTGATCTCGGAGTACATCGCGGCGTAGTCGCCGTGACTCCACGCCGAGACGAAACGGCCCGCGAGGGCCACGGCGGGGGACGCTCCGTGGCCTGCGCCGACGAGGGCGCCGATGACGAACGCGACGGCGGCGAGCGCCACGACCGGACGGGCGCGGCGCAGGCGCTGGTTGCGTCTATCGGACAAGGAGCTTGTAGAACATCAGTCAGGTGACCGGGTTGGACTGGCTTATTGTCGCGTTCGCGGCGGTCCTCGCCATCCTCGGCTTCAGGCAGGGGTTCCTCGTCGGTGCCCTGTCTTTCGCCGGGTTCCTCGCGGGGGCCTTCATCGGCACGCGCCTCGCTCCGCTCGTGCTCCCGAAAGGATCCGCCTCGCCGTACGCCCCCGCGTTCGGTCTCGGCGGCGCGCTGCTCGGCGGCGCCGTCCTCGCGAGCGGTCTCGAGGGGTTCGCCTTCAGGCTCCGCCGGACGCTGGTGCTGCCCGGTTTCGGCGTGCTCGACGGGATGCTCGGCGCCGTGCTCGGCGCCGGGCTCGCCCTCGCGATCGTCTGGATCGCGGCCGCGGTCGCGGGCCAGAGCCCCGGCGAGCGTCAGCTCCGCGCCGACATCCAGCGCTCCGCGATCCTGCGTGAGCTCAACTCGGTGCTGCCGCCGTCGGGGCCGATCCTCGACGCGCTCGCCCGGCTCGACCCGCTGCCGTCGATCACGGGGCCCTCGCCCGACGTCGCGGCGCCCTCGCCGGCCGTTGCGCACGAGCCGGGCGTGGCCCGCGCTTCGCGCAGCGTCGTGCGCGTCCTCGGCACCGCCTGCGGGCTCGCGATCGAGGGCTCCGGCTGGGTCGTCGAACCCGGCGTCGTCGTCACCAACGCCCACGTCGTCGCCGGCGAGCAGGACACGACCGTGCAGGTCGCGGGCAGCGGCCCCGAGCTCGAAGCCGAACCGATCCTGTTCGACCCGAACGACGACATCTCGCTGCTTCGCGTGCGGGGCCTCGGGCTCCCATCGCTGTCGTTCGCGCCCGCGCCCGAAGCCGGCACCGGCGGGGCGATCCTCGGCTATCCGGAGAACGGCCCCTTCGACGTCCAGCCCGGCCGTATCGGCCGCACCCAGGAGGTCCTCACGCAGAACGCCTACGGCGAAGGCCCGGTGCAGCGGCTGCTGACGCCGCTGCGCGGGCTCGTGCGGCCCGGCAACTCCGGCGGGCCGATGGTCGACGGCGACGGCCGCGTGCTGACGACCGTGTTCGCCTCGACCGTCGGCGGCGGCCAGCACGGCGGCTACGGGGTCGCCGACGCAACGGTCGAGCGCCTGCTGCGGAGCGTCGCCGGCGGAGGCGGCGCTCCGGTCAGCACCGGCGCCTGCAGCGCAGGCTGAGCCGCGCCGCCGGCGGCCCGACGAGCTACGCCGCCTCCACCGCTCGCTACGCTGACCGCCATGTCGAAGACCCTGCTCGTCGCCGAGAAGCCCTCCGTTGGCCAGGATCTCGCGCGCGTGCTGCCGGGCCCGTTCAAGAAGAGCGAGGGCTTCCTCGAGGGCCCCGAGCACGTCATCACCTGGGCGGTCGGCCACCTCGTCCAGCTCGCCGAGCCGGAAGCGTACGACCCCAAATACAAGAGCTGGCGGATGGCGGACCTGCCGATCGTGCCGCCGCGCTTCAAGCTCGTCGTGCGAGACGAGCGTTCACGTAAGCAGATGACCGCCGTCACCAAACAGCTCGGCCGCGACGACGTCGACGAGGTCGTGAACGCCTGCGACGCAGGTCGCGAGGGGGAGCTGATCTTCGCCTACCTCTACGAGAAGGCGAAAGCGAAGAAGCCGGTCAAACGGCTGTGGCTGAACTCGATGACGAACGCGGCGATGCGCAGCGCGCTCGACGCGCTGCGGCCGGCCTCCGAGTTCGAGCTGCTCGAGCAGGCCGCCCGTTCACGCTCCGAGGCCGACTGGATCGTCGGCATGAACGCGACCCGAGCGGCGACGATCAGGCTGCGCAGCTCCTTCGACGGCGCCGTCTCGCTGGGCCGCGTGCAGACGCCGACGCTCGCGATCATCGCCCGCCGCGAGGAGGAGATCAAGGCGTTCGTGCCCGAGCCGTACTGGCTCGTCGACGCGACCTTCGAGGCGCCGCCGCTCGAGGGAGCGGGCAGCGCACGCTCCTACGTCGGGCACTTCCAGGCGCCTCCCGGCAGTCCGGGCAACACGAAAGGGCCGCGGCTCGGGACCGAGGACGAGGCGCAGGCAGTCGTCACCGCCTGCGAGGGGCAGACGGGCACGATCACGAAGCTCGAGAAGAAAGAGCAGCGCGAGAAAGCGCCGATGCTCTACGACCTCACGACCCTGCAGCGCGAGGCGAACAACCGTTACGGCTTCTCCGCGAAACGCACGCTCGCCGCTGCCCAGCGGCTCTACGAGGAGCACAAGGCGCTGACCTACCCGCGCACCAACTCGCGCTACCTCACGACCGACATGGTCGAGGAGATCAAGCCGATCGCCGAGCTCGTCGGCGGCCGGCCCGAGTACCGGCGCGGCGCGGAGTACGTGACCGGCCTCGACGTGCTGCCGCTGGCCCGCGTCGTCAACGACGAGAAGGTCACCGACCACCACGCGATCATCCCGACCAGGTCCGAGCACCCGGTCGAGAAGATGGGCTCCGACGACCAGCGCATCTACGACATGGCGGTGCGCCGCTTCCTCGCCGTGTTCCACCCCGAGGCGGTGTTCGAGAACACCAGGGTCGAGACGACGGTCGAGGTTCCGCAGGGCTCGTTCCTGTTCCGCACCCGTGGCAAGCTGCTGCTCGAGCCCGGATGGCGCGGCGTCTACGACGAGGTCGCCGCCGACACCCGCGAGGATGCTCGCGAGGAGGACGAGGGCGCCGATCAGCAGCTCCCCCGGCTGCAGGACGGCGAGAGCGTCCGCACCGCCGCGATCGAGAGCTCGCGCAAGGAAACGAAACCGCCCCGGCGCTACAGCGACGCCTCGCTGCTCGGGGCGATGGAGACCGCGGGCAAGCTGGTCGACGACGACGAGCTGCGCGAGGCGATGAAGGATTCCGGGATCGGAACCCCCGCGACCAGGGCCGCGATCATCGAGCGTCTGATCGCCGTCGGCTACATCGAGCGCGACGGCCGCGCGCTGGTCGCGACCGAGAAGGGTCTGAACGTGATCCGGCTGCTCGGCGAGCACCCGCTGACCTCGCCTGGCCTGACCGGCAGCTGGGAGCAGCGGCTCGGCAAGATCGAGCACGGCGAAGACTCGCGCCAGAAGTTCATGAGCGATATCGCCGGGTTCGCGACGGACACCGTCCACCAGCTCGACGAGACGCTCAAAGACGTGCGCATTCCCCGCGCACGGCTCGGGCCGTGCCCGGTGTGCGGACACGAGATCGTCGAGAACCGCAAGGGCTACTCGTGCTGGTCGCGCGACGACCCCGGGTGCGGGTTCGTGATCTGGAAGGCGAAAGCCGGCAAGACCCTGCCCGTCGCGATCGCGCGCGAACTGATCCGCAAGGGTTACACCGCCCAGGCGATCACCGGGTTCCGCGGCCGCAGCGGCCGCAGCTTCCGTGCGCACCTCGCGCTGCAGCAGACCGACGAGGGCAAATGGCGCGTCGAGTTCGACGAGCCCTGGGCGCGCGAGGGAGCGAAGCCGCCCGAGGCCGAGGCCGAGACCGCCGAGGCCGCGCAGGCAACAGCCGCGGTCAGCGCAGCCTGAGCAGCCGGCAACCGCTCCTCGCCGCCCCGCTCGGCGGCGTTCCGGCCGCGTCGGGGCGGTGCGACAGGATGGTTCGAGGATGAGCATCGTGCTGGTCACCGGCCCGGCCAACTCGGGCAAGGCGCAGGTCGTGATGGCGGCCGTACGGCGCCACATCGCCCGACGCGCCGAGCCGCTGCTGGTCGTGCCCACGCGCGTCGACGTGGAGCACTACCTCCGCGAGCTCGCCGGCGGCGAGGCCGCGACGGGGGTGCGCGTGCTGGTGTTCGACGATCTCGTCGAGGAGCTCGTGCGCCGCTCCGGCGTCGACGGCCGACCGCTCGGCCGGCTCGCGCGCGAGCGGCTGATCGGCGCCCTCCCCGCGGTCGCAACCGCCGCCAACCGCCCCGGTGTCGCACGTGCGCTCGGTGAGCTGTTCGCGGAGCTCCAGACCGCCCGCGTCGCCCCCGGCCGGCTCGCCGCGGCGCTCGATGCAGGCCTCGGTGACGGCGCCGCCGCGCTCGGCCTCGACCTCGCCGCCGCCTACGGCGAGTACCTGCGCCGGCTCCAGCGGATCGGGCGGGTGGACGAGCAGCAGCGGCTGCTGGGGGCGCTCGACCGGCTCCGCGAGCGCCCCTTCCTGTGGGCCACGCCGGTCCTGTTCTACGGGTTCGACGACCTCACGCCGCTACAACTCGACGCGATCGAGACGCTGGGACGCGTCGTCGACGCCGAGGTGACCGTGTCGCTCGCATACGAGGCCGGGCGCGCGGCCTTCGCCGGGCGCGCCGGCACCTTCCAGACGCTCGCGCCGCTGGCGAGCGATCACGTGACCCTCGCGGCGCGCCCGGACCACTACGCGGAGGGCTCGCGCGCGGCGCTCTCGCACATCGAGCGCAACCTGTTCACGCCCGGAGCCGGGCGCGTCGATCCGGGCGACGCCGTCGAGCTGATGCAGGGCGGCGGCGAGCGGGCGGAGCTCGAGCTGGTCGCCGCGCGCGTCGCCTCGCTCCTGCGCGAAGGCGTCCCCGCCGAGGAGATCGCGGTCGTGATGCGACGGCCCGGCGCCTCCGCGCCACTCGTCGCGGAGGTGTTTCGCGACGCCGCGGTGCCGATCGCGATGCCGTACAGGCGGCCGTTCGGCGACACGGCGGTGGGACGCGCGCTGATCGGGCTGCTGCGCTGCGTCCCGACCCCTGCAGGCGGCGCTGCGCCCGGCGACGCGGGGGACCTGCTCGCGTGGCTGCGCGCGCCGGGGGTGCTGCGACGGCCTGAGCTCGCGGATTCGCTCGAGCTCGAGCTGCGACGCCGCGGTATCCGCGCTGTCGAGCAGGCGCGCGAGCGCTGGGAGCAGAGCCGCTTCCCGCTGGAGGCGATCGACCGCCTCGCCGATGCTCAGCGACGCGGTCCCGGCGCGCTCGTCGAGCGCGCCGGGCGCGAGCTGCTGCGCCTCTTCACCCAGCCGCGCCGCGGCGCTGCGCGGGTGCTCGACGCCGACGAGATGGACGAGGCGCGCGCGCTTGCGGGCGGTCGCGCCGCGCTGTCCGAGCTGCGAGAGCTGGCCACCGTGGCTCGTGACGCCGCGCCGGGCGACGCCTCCGAGCTGGCGGCGGTGCTCGCCGGCGTCGAGGTCAACAGCGGCGAGCTGCCGGGACCCGGCCTCGTCGCCGTGCTCGAACCGCTGCAGCTCCGCGCACGTCGCGTGCGAGCGCTGTTCCTGGCCGGCCTGCAGGAGGGCGAGTTCCCGCTTCGCGCGCGGCCGCAGCAGCTGCTCGGCGAGCGCGAGCGCACGACCGTCGCGCGCGCCTCCGGGCTGCTGCTCGGAGAGCCCGAGGACGTGCTCGCGGCCGAGCGCTACCTGCTCTACGCGATCCTCTCGCGTCCCGAGGAGCGGCTCGCGCTGAGCTGGCACGAGACCGACGACGACGCCGCGCCGCTGTCGCGCTCGCTGTTCGTCGACGACGTCTGCGACCTGTTCGACGAGCGCCTGCACGACCGCCGCGCGCGCCGTGCGCTCGGTGCGCTCGACACGGGCAACGGCGCCGCGGGCGGTCCCGCGCTGCTACCCGCGGCCGGCCGGCTGGTCGACGAGCGGGTGCTCGAGCGCCTGCGCGGGCGTCCCTGGTCGGGGACATCGATCGAGAAGTGGGTGTCGTGCCCCGTCGCCTGGTTCGTCGAGCGTCTGCTCGCGCCCGAGCGCTTCGAGCCCGAGCCCGAGCCACTCGTCCGTGGCACGCTCGCGCACCTCGCGCTGAAGGAGACGCTCGAGGGCCTGCGCGAGGAGACCGGCAGCGCCCGTGTGACCCAAGGCAATCTCTCCCGGGCCCGCGAGCTGATGCGCGCCTCGCTCGCGCGCGGCGGCGCGGAACAGCGCCTGTCGGTGAGCGCGGAGCGCGAGGCCGCGATCGAGCGTGGGCTGCGCGCCGACCTCGAACGCTACCTCGAGCACGCCGCCGGGCTCGAGGGGTCGCTCGCCCCCCGCGAGCTCGAGCTCGGGTTCGGGTTCGACACCGGCGAGGACGACCACGGCGAGCCGAGCGAGCTGCCCGCCTTCGACCTCGGCGGCGGCGCGAGGATGCGCGGGCGGATCGACCGCGTCGACGTCGGTGCGAACGGTGAGGCGGTCGTCGTCGACTACAAGGCGAAAACCGCGCCGCCCCGGGAGAAGTGGATCTCCGAGCGAAACCTGCAGGTCGCGCTGTACATGCAGGTCACCGAACAGCTGCTCGGCGTGCGCGTCGTCGGCGGCCTCTACCAGCCGCTGTCCGGCAAGGACCTCCGTGCCCGCGGGGTGATGCTCGAGGACCACGACTGGGCCGGGAACTGCGTGCGGACCGACCTCCTCGACGAGGAGGCGCTCGCCGAGCTGCTGGCCGAGGCGCTCGAGATCGCCCGCAGCGCCGCACGGGAGGCCGGCGAGGGCGCGCTCGAGCCGCGGCCCGAGACCTGCGGCTACCGAGGGCGCGGCTGCATGTACCCGACGATCTGCCGTTGCGAGCGCTGATGGCGACTCCTTCGCGCCGCCTGGCGAGCGCCGGAACCGTCCAGATGGAGCAGCTCAGCATCGACCTCGACGCGCTCGGTCCGGCCGCGCCGCTCGCACCCGGCCGCCGCCTGACCGATGAGCAGCGGGTGGCCGTCGCCGATCGCGGCCGGGCCCTGCTGCTGTCCGCCGCCGCCGGCTCCGGCAAGACGTCGGTGCTGGTCGAGCGGTTCGTCGAGGCCGTGCGCGACGACGGCATCGCTCCCGCAGCCGTGCTCGCGATCACCTTCACCGAGCGCGCCGCGGGCGAGCTGCGCTCCCGGGTGCGCGGGCGGCTGCTCGAGCTCGGCGCGCGCGAGGCCGCCCGGGACACGGAGGCGGCGTTCATCGGCACCTTCCACGGCTTCTGCGCACGGCTGCTCCGCGCCCATCCGCTGCCGGCGGGGCTCGATCCGGGGTTCTCGGTCCTCGACGCCGCGCGCGCGCGCTGGCTGAGCCGGCGCGCGTTCGAGGACGCGCTGGTCGAGTTCCTCGCCGCCGACGATCCCGGGGCGGTCGATCTGCTGGCCGCGTACGGCGTCGACACGGTACGGACGATGGTCGAGCAGCTCTACGGGGAGCTGCGCAGCCGCGGCGAGCGGCGCCCGCGCCTGCCGGTGCGCGAGGCTGCGGCCGACGCGAGCCCAGACGATCGCGACGCGCTCGCGGCGGTGGCGCTGTTCGACCGGCTGCTCGGCATCTTCGGGGCTCGCTATGAGCGCGCCAAGGAGGAGCGAGCTGCGCTCGACTTCGACGATCTCGAGCTGATCGCCGGCGAGCTCCTGGCCGGCAACGAGGCGCTGCGGGTTTCCTGGGCGGAGCGCTTCCAGCTGCTGATGGTCGACGAGTTCCAGGACACGAACCCGCGCCAGCTCGCGATCCTGCGTTCGCTCGACCGCGACAACCTGTTCACCGTCGGCGACGAGCTGCAGTCGATCTACGGCTTCCGCCACGCCGACGTCGGGCTGTTCCGCGACCGCCGCGACGAGCTGGCGGCGAGCGGCGGCGCGATGGCGCTGCGCAGCAACTTCCGGAGCCGGAGGGAGGTGCTCGCAGCGGTGAACGCGGTGTTCGCGCAGCGCTTCGAGCCGTTCGCGCCGCTGGTGCACGGCCGCGACGAGAGCGGAACGGAGTCGATCGAGCTTCCGGTCGAGCTGCTGCTGACCGACGCCGGTGGCGCGTGGCGCGAGGAGCCCGGCGCCGAGGCGATCACCGGCGGGCTGCCCCAGACCCGGGCGCTCGCGCGCGCTGCCGAGGCGCGGCTGCTCGCACAGCGCGTGCGCGAGCTCGTCGACGGGGGCGAGGCGCGGGCCGGAGACGTCGCCGTGCTGCTGCGGGCGAGCGGCGACATCGAGACCTTCGAGCGTGCGATGCAGTTGCAGGGCCTGCGCACGCTCGCGACCGTCGGGACCTTCTGGGAGCGCCAGCAGATCACCGACCTGCACGCGTATCTGCGCGCGCTCGCGAACCCGCGCGACGAGGAGGCCCTGTACGGGGTGCTCGCCTCGCCGCTCGCGGGCGTCTCCCGCGACGGGCTCGCGCTGCTGGCGTCGGGGGCGCGCCACGAGGACGTGTGGGAGACCGCGCTCACGCTCGCCGCCGAGGGCGCGGCGGAGTTCGGGGAGCGCGACCGGGCGACGCTCGCCCGATTCGCTGGTTGGTTCGAGGCGGAGCGGGCGCAGGCCTCGGGTCACGGGATCTCGGCGTTGATCGAGCGTGCGATCGCGCACGGCCGCTACGCCGAGCACGTGCGCGGGCTCGACTGGCCGGAGCGCCGGCTCGCGAACATCCACAAGCTGCTGCGGCTGGCGCGCGCGTTCGAGGCCGCCGAGGGCCGCGACCTGCGGGGCTTCGTCGACCACGTCGAGGAGCTGCGAAGGGGCGGCGCGATCGAGCCGGAGGCGCCCGTCGAGGACGTCGAGCCGGACACCGTGCGGCTGATGACGATCCACGCCGCGAAGGGGCTCGAGTTCCCCGTCGTCTGCGTCGCCGACCTCGGGCGCCGTCGTCCGCCCCCGTCCGACCGGCTGTACGTGTCCGGCGAGCGACTCGGGCTGCGGCTCTGGCGGCCGGGAGCGGGGGAGGGCGTGAAGACGCTCGAGTTCGACGAGCTGCGCGCCGAGCGCCAGGCGCGTGAGCGCGAAGAGGAGAGCCGTGTGTTCTACGTCGCGATGACGCGCGCCCGCGAGCGGCTGCTGCTGAGCGGGGCCGTCGACTTCGGGTCCTGGCCGCGGGAGAACGACGTGTCGGCCCCGATCAGCTGGCTCGGGCCCGCGCTGATCCCCTCGATCGCCGAGCTCGTGAAGGGCGGTGGCGGCACGAGGACGGTGCCGGCAGGTGCGGGCGGCCCGAACGTGCGAGTGACGTTGAGCGACCCCGCGAGCTACGGCGAGGTGCTGCGCGAGCCGCCCCGGCCGGAGCGGACGGCTGGTCGGGACTCCGGGGACGCCGCGCCCGCGCCGCAGCCGAGCGAGCCCGTGGTTCGATCGTCCGCCCCGCAGCCGCCGGCGCTGCCGGCGACCCTCAGCTACACCTCGCTCGCCCAGCTCGAGCGCTGCGGCTACCGCTGGTACCTGGAACGTCACCTGCGGATGCCGGAGGAGATCTCCGGCGACGGCCGCGCGGGGTCGGACGGGCTCGAGGCGCGCGCCCGCGGCATCCTCGTGCACCGCCTGCTCGAGCTGCACGATCACGGCGCCGGCGCGGGCCCCGACGCCGAGCGCGTCGAGGAGATCGCGGCCGAGCTCGGCCTGCGCCCTGGCGAGGGTGAGCCCGCGGGTCTCGCCGAGCTGCTGCGGGGCGCGCTCGAGAGCCCGCTCGGCGCGCGCATCGCGGCCGCCGGGCGGCGCCGTGTCGAGCAGCCGTTCGCGTTCACGCTCGGGCCCGGCACGCCGCTCGTGACCGGCGTGATCGACGTGCTCTGCGAGGAGCCCGGCGGTGGGCTGCTGGTGGTCGACTACAAGAGCGATCGGCTCGAGCCCGGCGCCGACCCCGGCGCGCTGGTGGAGCGCGACTACGCCGTCCAGCGCCTGCTCTACGCGCTCGCGGTGCTGCGCGAGGGGGCGCCGGCGGTCGAGGTCGCCCACTGGTTCCTCGAACGCCCCGGTGAGCCCGCCCTCGCGCGCTACACCTTCGCCGAGCGGCCGACGCTCGAGTCGGAGCTGGCGGCGCGGCTCGCGGCGGACTGGGAGGACCCCTTCGCGGTCAGCCCGCGTCCGGGGCCGCAGCTGTGCTCGGGATGCCCGGGGCGCGGCGGGATGTGCTCCTGGAGCCTCGAGGAGACGACCGGCGAGGGCCCCTCGGATCCCGCCGAAAGGCGCGGGGCAACAGGCCAAATAATTCGCCGAGCGCGCCTATTTCAGGCCGCTCTGCGCTGATACCCTTCCTGCTCCGCCTCATGTGCCCGCCTGCCCGCCTGCGCTGCCGCAGGGCGGGAAGGCTCCCCCCGACGAGCACTCCCATGAACAAGCACCCCAAACAGCCGCCACAGGCCGTCGGCCTCTACGACCCCCGCTACGAGCACGACGCGTGCGGGGTGGGGATGGTCGCGCGCCTCGACAACCAGCCCACCCATGAGGTCGTGGTGCGCGCGATCACCGCGCTCGAGAACCTCGAGCACCGTGGCGCCTCCGGGGCCGACCCGCGGACCGGCGACGGCGCGGGGATCCTCATGCAGATGCCGGACGAGCTGTTCCGCGCGGTCTCCGCCTTCGAGCTCCCGCCGCTCGGCGCCTACGGCGTGCTGATGTGCTTCCTGCCGACCGACGATGCCGCGCGGACCGCGCTCGAACGCCAGCTCGAGCGGATCGTCGAGGCCGAGGGCCAGGAGCTGCTCGGCTGGCGCGAGGTGCCGGTCGACCCCGAGCACACCGGCGAGGTCGCGGGCGCCGCCCGGCCCGTGATCAGGCAGCTGTTCGTCGGCGCCGGCGAGGCGCAGCGCGGAGACCAGGACGCCTTCGAGCGCAAGCTCTACGTGATCCGGCGCATCTGCGAGCTGAACGCGGAGCACGACGGCCTCTACATCTGCTCCAGCTCCTCGCGCACGATCAACTACAAGGGGATGCTGATCAGCTTCCAGCTGGCGGCGTTCTACGAGGACCTGCGCGACGAGCGCTGCACGAGCGCCCTCGCGCTGGTGCACTCGCGCTTCTCGACCAACACCTTCCCGAGCTGGGAGCTCGCGCACCCCTACCGCGTGATCTGCCACAACGGCGAGATCAACACCGTGATGGGCAACGTCAACTGGATGCGGGCCCGCGAGAGCGAGCTCAGGTCCGAGCTGTTCGGCGAGGATCTGGCGAAGATCCTGCCCGTCGTCCCGCCGGGCAACTCGGACTCGGCGACCTTCGACAACGTGCTCGAGCTGCTGATGCTCGCGGGGCGCTCGCTGCCACACGCGGCGATGATGATGATCCCCGAGGCCTACCGGAACCGGGACGACCTGCCCGACTACCTGAAGGGCTTCTACGCCTTCCACTCCTGCCTGATGGAGCCGTGGGACGGTCCCGCCTCGGTCGCGTTCACCGACGGCCGCGTCGTCGGCGCGACGCTCGATCGCAACGGCCTGCGTCCCGGGCGCTGGGTCGAGACGACCGACGGCTACGTCGTGCTCGGGTCGGAGTCGGGGCTGCTCGACATCCCGCCCGAGCGGGTGCGCCGGCTCGGCCGCCTGCAGCCGGGCAAGCTGTTCCTCGTCGACCTCCAGCGCGGGCGCATCGTCGAGGACGAGGAGGTCAAGCGCGAGGTCGCGACCCGCAAGCCCTACGGCGAGTGGTACGCGCGCAACGCGGTGCCGTTCAAGAACCTGCCCGCCTCCGAACAGGTGACGCTCTCCAACCAGCCGCTGCGGCTGCGCCAGCGCGCCTTCGGCTACACGCAGGAGGACCTCAAGGTCCTGCTGGGGCCGATGGCCGCGGACGGCGCCGAGCCGATCGGCTCGATGGGCAACGACCTCTCGCTGGCGGTCCTCTCCGACCAGGCGCCGCCGCTGTTCTCGTACTTCAAGCAGCTGTTCGCGCAGGTCACGAACCCGCCGATCGACCCGATCCGCGAGGAAATCGTGATGTCGCTGGCGACCTCGCTGGGCAACGAGCGCAACCTCTTCGACGAGACCCCCGAGCACGCGCACAAGCTCCTGCTCGACCAGCCGATCCTGCTCAACCGCGAGCTCGAGACGCTGCGCGAGGTCGATCACGAGGTCTACAAAGCGCGGACGATCGACGCCACGTGGTCGGTCGACAAGGGCCCCGCCGGGATGCTCGACGCGCTCGAGCGGCTCTGCGCGACGGCGAGCGAATCGATGGAGGAAGGGGCGAACATCCTGATCCTCAACGACCGGCTGCTCGGCCCGCGGCGCGTGCCGGTCCCGTCGCTGCTGGCGGTCGCCGCGGTCCACCACCACCTCGTGCTCGAGGGGACACGGTTGCGGGCGGGCATCATCGTCGAGTCCGGCGAGCCGCGCGAGGTGCACCACTTCGCGACGCTGATCGGCTACGGCGCCAGCGCGATCAACCCCTACCTCGCGCTCGAGACGCTCGACGAGCTCGCCGCGGAACGGCGCATCGCCGGCGCCGCCCAGAACGGCGGGGCCGAGACGCTCGACGAGGAGACCGCCGCCCAGAACTACATCAAAGCGATCGGCAAAGGCCTGCTGAAGACGATTTCGAAGATGGGGATCTCGACGATCCAGTCCTACCGCAGCGCGCAGATCTTCGAGGCCGTCGGGCTCGAGCGCGAGCTGATCGACAAGTACTTCACAGGGACCGCCTCGCGGATCGGCGGGATCGGGCTCCAGGTCCTCGCCGAAGAGGCGCTCGAGCGCCACTCCCGCGCCTATCCCGTGTCACCTGACCCGTTGCTGCCGGTCGGCGGCGTCTACGCCTGGCGGCGCGACGGCGAGCACCACATGTGGAACCCGGAGACGATCGCGCTGGTCCAGCACGCGGTGCGCTCGAGCAACGGCGACGTCGCGGCGGCGCTCGCGGGCGACGAGCAGGCGCACGAGGCGGTGCGCGAGAGCCCGGCGATGGAGAAGTACCGCGAGTACGCGAAGGCCGTCAACGCCGACGCCGCGCGTCGCGCCACGCTGCGCGGCCTGCTCGAGATCGGCGGCGAGCGCGAGGGGAACGGGTCGGCGCCGACGCAGCCGATTCCGCTCGAGCAGGTCGAGCCGGCGACGGAGATCGTGCGGCGCTTCTGCACGGGGGCGATGAGCCTCGGCTCGATCTCGCGCGAGGCCCACGAGACGCTGGCGATCGCGATGAACCGGCTCGGGGGCCGCTCGAACACCGGCGAGGGGGGAGAGGACCCGGTGCGGTTCACGCCGGACCCGAACGGCGACCGCCGCCGCTCGGCGATCAAGCAGGTCGCCTCGGGCCGCTTCGGGGTGACGATCCACTACCTCGTCAACGCCGACGAGCTGCAGATCAAGATGGCGCAGGGCGCGAAGCCCGGCGAGGGCGGGCAGCTGCCCGGGCACAAGGTCGACGAGTACATCGGATCGATCCGCCATACGACGCCCGGCGTCGGGCTGATCTCGCCACCGCCGCACCACGACATCTACTCGATCGAGGACCTCAAGCAGCTGATCTACGACCTGCGGTGCGGTAACCCGGAGGCGCAGGTGTCGGTCAAGCTCGTCTCCGAGGTCGGCGTCGGCACCGTCGCCGCGGGGGTCTCGAAGGCGAACGCCGACCGCGTGCTGATCGCCGGCCACGACGGCGGCACCGGCGCCTCGCCGCTGTCCTCGATCCAGGCTGCCGGCGTGCCGTGGGAGATCGGGCTCGCCGAGACCCAGCAGACGCTGCTGCTCAACGACCTGCGCTCGCGGATCATCGTGCAGACCGACGGGCAGCTTAAGACCGGCCGCGACGTCGTGATCGCGGCGATGCTCGGGGCCGACGAGATGGGCTTCTCGACGGCGCCGCTGATCGCTACCGGCTGCATCATGATGCGCGCCTGCCACCTCAACACCTGCCCGGTCGGGATCGCCACCCAGGATCCCGAGCTGCGCAAGCGCTTCAAGGGCACGCCCGAGCACGTCGTCAACTTCTTCTTCTTCGTCGCCGAGGAAGTGCGGGAGATCCTCGCTTCGCTGGGGCTGCGCACGCTCGATGAGGCGATCGGCCGCGTCGACCTGCTCGGCGCCTCGCGCGCGATCGGCCACTGGAAGGCGCGCGGGGTCGACCTCACCCACCTGCTGACGCACATCGAGCTCGAGGAGGGGGCACCGCGCCACCGCGTCGAAGCGCCGCCGCCGGTGCTCGACGACGCGCTCGATTGGGAGCTCGTGCGGGGTGCGAAGGCGGCGATCGAGGACGGCGAGCGGGTCGCGATGTCGCTCCCGATCCGCAACCGCAACCGCACCGTCGGCGGCATCCTCTCCAGCCACATCGCCCGGCGCCACGGGGCCGACGGCCTCGCCGAGAACTCGATCGAGGTCGAGTTCGAGGGCTCCGCCGGCCAGAGCTTCGGCTGCTGGTTGGCGCCCGGAGTCACCTTCCTGCTGCGCGGCGACGCGCAGGACTACGCCGGCAAGGGCCTGTCGGGCGGCGTCTTCGCGATCCGCCCGCGCGAGGGCCTGGGCGAGCACTTCCGCGCTGAGGAGAACGTGATCGTCGGCAACACCGTGCTCTACGGCGCGACGCGCGGCCGGGCCTTCTTCCGGGGGCTCGCGGGCGAGCGGTTCGGCGTCCGCAACTCCGGGGCGTGGGCGGTCGTCGAGGGCGTCGGCGATCACGGCTGCGAGTACATGACCGGCGGGCGCGTCGTCGTGCTCGGCCCGACCGGACGCAACTTCGCCGCCGGGATGTCGGGCGGCGTCGCCTACGTGCTCGACGAGCAGGGCGAGTTCCCGGCCCGCTGCAACATGGGCATGGTCGGTTTCGAGGACCTCTCCGAGGCCGACCAGATCGAGCTGCGCACGATGATCGAAGAGCACCGGACGCGCACCGGCAGCCCGGTCGCCGCCGACGTGCTCGAGCGCTGGCAGCAGCTGATCTCGAGCGGCGCGTTCGTGAAGGTGATGCCGCACGACTACAAGCGGGTGCTGCGCGAACGCGCGGAGGAAGAGGCGCGCGTGTCCGCCGCCGGCTCGAGGCCGCTTGACGCCGTCGGCGAGGCGGGTTCCTGATGGGCCAGATCGGCGGTTTCCTGAAGATCGAGCGCCATTCGATCCCGTATCGCGACAGCGCCGAACGGGCCCACGACTACCACGAGTTCCTGCTGCAGCGACCCGTCGAGGAGCTACGCGACCAGGGCGCGCGCTGCATGGACTGCGGCGTCCCCTTCTGCCACAACGGCTGTCCGCTCGGCAACCTGATCCCGGACTGGAACGACCTCGTCTACCGCGACCGCTTCGCTGACGCGATCGTGCAGCTGCACGCGACGAACAACTTCCCCGAGTTCACGGGGCGCCTGTGCCCCGCACCGTGCGAGGCGGCGTGCGTGCTGGAGATCCGCGAGGGTGACGCCGTCACGATCAAACAGATCGAGAACTCGATCATCAACCGGGCCTGGGAGCAGGGCCTGGTCGTGGCGCAGCCGCCCCGGCGCGAAACCGGCCGGGCCGTCGCGGTCGTCGGCTCCGGTCCCGCGGGGATGGCGGCAGCCCAGCAGCTTCGCCGCGCCGGGCACGCGGTCACGCTGTTCGAGCGCGACGAGGCGATCGGTGGCCTCGTGCGCTTCGGGGTGCCCGATTTCAAGATCGAGAAGACGGTGGTCGAGCGGCGCGTGCAGCAGCTCGCCGCCGAGGGCGTCGTGCTGCGCTGCGGGGTCGATGTCGGCAGCGACGAGATGCCGGTCGAGGAACTGCTCGCGACGTTCGACGCGATCGTGCTGGCGACGGGGTCGCGGGTGCCGAGGGACCTGGCGGTGCCCGGTCGCGAGCTCGACGGCGTGCACTTCGCGATGGAGTACCTGTACCAGCGCAACCGCTGGGTCGCGGCCGAGGCAGGGCCGGAGCCGCTCGTGCCTGCGCCGCCCGCGGCAGCGCAGATCACCGCCGCGGGCAAGGACGTGGTCGTGATCGGCGGCGGCGACACCGGCGCCGACTGCGTCGGCAACTCGCTGCGTGAGGGCGCCCGCTCGATCACCCAGCTGGAGCTCCTGTCGGAGCCGCCGCCGCACCGCCCGGATGACCGCACGCCGTGGCCGGAGTGGCCGCTGAAGTACCGCCTCAGCTACGCGATGGAGGAGGCGCGCGAGCTCCGCGTCGGCGAGCAGGACTACTCGGTCGCGACCACGGCGTTCACCGGCGAGGGCGGCCGGGTCAGCGGGCTCACGATCGCCCGCGCCGAGAGCGAGCCGCCGTTCGCGCCGGTTCCCGGCAGCGAGCGCGAGATCCCCGCGCAGCTGGTCCTGCTGGCGATGGGCTTCCTGCACCCGGAGCAGGGCCTGCTCGACCAGCTCGGGGTCGAGAAGGACCGGCGCGGCAACGTGCGCGCGGTGACGCCGTACACGACCTCCGTCAACGGGGTTTTCGCGGCCGGCGACGCGCGCCGGGGCCAGTCGCTGATCGTCTGGGCGATCAACGAGGGCCGGCAGTGCGCGCGGATGGTCGATCGCTACCTGGCAGGGCTCGGGGAACGGGGCGAACGCGACGAGGGGCTAGCCGGGCACGCCGACGCGGACGAAGGTCCGGAGGGGCCGCCGAATCATGTGGGGCCGGGGGTGCCGGGGGGCGCGCCGATGGGCGAGTCATCCGCCGCGCCGATGGGCGAGTCATCCGCCGCTGCGGCGGAGTGACGTTGCCCTTCCGCTGTGCGGGGGCGCTGCTCGGGGCGTGAGCTCGATCCGTGTGCGGTAGGTGCAGCGGCGGAGTGACGTCGCCCATCGGCTAATTGGGGGGTGGGGTTGCCGGGGGGCGCGCCGATGGGCGAGTCATCCGCCGCTGCGGCAGACTGACGTCGCTCGCCGCGTTTGGGGGGCGCTGCTCGGGGCGTGAGCTCGATCCGTGTGCGGTAGGTGCAGCGGCGGAGTGACGTCGCCCATCGGCTATTCGGGGGGTGGGGTTGCCATGGGGTGCGGCGGAGTGACGTCGCCCATCGGCTATTCGGGGGGTGGGGTTGCCGGGGGGTGCGGCGTGACGGGGCGCGTCGGCGCCCGGGGAGCGATTGTGAGGGGGGAGGCCTGATCGGTGGGTTCTTGTGATCCTCGCTGATCGGGCGGTGACCCCCGTCCGTGGGGGATGCGACGGGGCGCACGCGCTCGGTGGATACGCTTGCGGAGATGAGCGGGCAGAACGGAGAGGTCACCGGCGGGAGCGCGCGGACCGCTGGAGGCGTCAGGGCCTGCATCATCGGCGCCGGCTCATCCGGCATCGCCGCTGCGAAGGCCCTGCACGAGCGGGGCATCGAGTTCGACTGCTTCGAGAAGTCCGACCGCGTCGGCGGCAACTGGGTGTTCGGGAACAAGAACGGGATGTCCGCTGCGTACCGCGACCTGTTCATCAACACCTCGAGGCCGCGCATGGCCTACTCGGACTTCCCGATGCCCGAGTCCTATCCCGACTTCCCCCACCACACGCAGATCGCCGCCTACTTCGACGACTACGTCGACCACTTCGCGTTCCGCGACCGGATCACCTTCGAGACCGGCGTCGTCCATGCCACCCGCGAGCCGGGCGGCGGCTGGACGATCGAGCTCGACACCGGCGAGCGGCGCGGCTATGACGCGCTGCTCGTCGCCAACGGGCATCACTGGAACCCGCGCTGGCCGGAACCCGCGTATCCCGGCGCGGAGACGTTCACGCGGCACCCAGATCCACGCCCACTCCTACGTCGACAACTCGATCTTCGAGGGCCGGAGCGCCGTGATCGTGGGGATGGGGAACTCCGCGATGGACATCGCGGTGGAGTCCTCCTACGTCGCCAGGCAGACCTACCTGTCGGCGCGGCAGGGCGTCTGGATCGTCCCCAAGTACATGTTCGGCCGCCCCACCGACCAGATCCGCAACGACCCCCGCATCCCCTTCAGGCTGCGCCAGCGCGTCGTGCAGGCGATGATCGCGAGCTACATGGGCCCGCCCGAGCGCTACGGGCTCCCGAAGCCGAACCACCGCTTCGGTCACGCTCACCCCACGGTCTCCGGGCGGATCCTCGACCGCATCCAGCACGGGACGATCACGCCGAAGCCGAACATCGCTTCGTTCGCGGGCTCGACCGTGCGTTTCGACGACGGCAGCGAGGCCGACGCCGACGTCGTCGTGTACTGCACCGGCTACAAGATCACGTTCCCGTTCTTCGACGAGCACCTGATCTCGGCGCCGGACAACCGCATCGAGCTGTTCCGCCGCGTCTTCGATCCGGAGATCCCGGACCTGATGTTCATCGGGCTGCTCCAGCCGCTCGGCGCGATCATGCCGCTCGCCGAGGCGCAGGGTGCGTGGGCCGGCGACTACCTGCTCGGTGACTACGCGCTGCCGGACCGGGCCGAGATGCGCGCCGACATCGCCGCCGACCAGCAGGCGATGCGAACCCGCTACGTGGCGTCGAAGCGTCACACCATCCAGGTCGACTTCGACGACTACCTCCAAGGGCTCAACGCAGAGCGACGCGCCGGGGCCCGGCGTGCCCGTGCGCGCGGCTATGCCCCCTCCGTCAGATGCCGACCTTCTGTCGCCACAACCGTTTCGTAGAGCGCTGCCCGATCTGCAGCAGGACGCTGCCGGGCAACGAGCCGACCGCGACCGCGCCGAGGGCGCGCGCCACGCGCCCGCCCGCTGAGCGCGCCGGGCGCCGCCACCGCGCCGAGGGGATGCGCGTGCGCCGCGAGGGACGTGCCGTCGAGGACGGGTACAGCTCGCCGCTGATCCCGGGCGTGCGGGCCTCCGCGGACGCCGAGCGGCTCGCGGCGGAGATCGCCTTCTCGAGCGCCCGCCTGGCAGCGCTCGCGATCGACCCCCCGGGCGCCTACGGTGAGGCCTTCGAGCAGGCGGCCGCAGATCAGCTCGACGCCGCGACCTGGGCCTGCTTCCTGATCGCCTACCTGACGCCGGCGGAGGACGAGGAGCCGTTCGCGTCCGTCGATCGCGCGCTCGCGATCGCGCCGGACGCCGAGCGTGCCTCTGAGCTCTCGGAGGTCCTCGACGACGCCGTCACCGGCCCGCGGAGCTCCCACCAGCCGGGCAGCGGAGCCCGCACCGTGATCGCCTACGCGCAGTGGGCGCAGCGCACGGCGGGCGGTCAGGCCGCCGCATTCGCGGGCGAGGAGAGCTGGGACGACCGCCGCCGCTTCGCGCGCCTGTACGAACGGCTGTCGCTGCCGGGGCTGTCCCGCGCCGGGCGCTACGACGCGCTCGTCACGTTGGGCCGTCTCGGCCTCTACGAGCTGCGCGCGGAGTCGCTGCACCTCGCGGCGCCTCGCGGCACCGCCGGCGAGGACCAGGTCGTGTCGTCGGCGAAGCGCGTGTTCGGGATCGGCGATCCGATCCTGCTCGATCGCCGTGCGAGCGCGCTCGCCGAGGCCGCGGGGGTGCCGATCGAAGCGCTGGACCTGGCGCTGTTCAACTGGGGATCGCCGCAGCGCGCGACGATGGGCTTTCGCCCGGCCGAGGAGCCCGACGGCGCCGGGGTCGCGGCCGCGCTCGGGCTGTAGGCGAACGGCGGCGCGCTGCGCCGCCGTCGAGCCACGCTTTCACCCGCGGAGCGGCCGCGACGCGGATGCCCTGCGGAGCCACACGATCCCGCACCGATGGCGGGTGGCGGCACGAACGGCGCAGGGCGTCCCCGAGGATCGCCGCGGCGCGCCGAGCAGGCGCCACGGGGCGCTGGCGCAGGCGTGGTACCGGGCGCCGATGTCCGTCCACACCGGCACCTACCCTGCAGGCAGGCCACTTGCTCCAGAACTACCCCGGAGGCCCCATGCCGCTCTGCTTCATCCAGCCACAGGACGCAATTCGCGTGATAGCCGACTCGCTCGGCCGCGAGGCGCGCCGCCAGCTGGTCGGCGAGGTCGTGCGCGCCTGGGTCGACGACATCCCCGAGCAGGAACTGTCGCTGCACTACGCGAAGGCGATCGCGGACCTCGACGAGGACGACCTCCATCTGCTCGCGGCCTGGCATGCCTCGCTCGAGGTGGGCCAGCCGATCCCGAACACCGAGTTCCTGGTCGGAGTGTTCCCGAGCCTCGGCGAGAACCGCCGCGAGGCGCTGAAGATCGCCGCCGGGTTCCGCGGCGAGGAAGCGTTCCAGGCCGGGGTCGCCGAGGACCAGGCGCTCGACACGGTGCTGCCCCGCCTCTCGCACGAGCGGGCGACGGAGCTGGCAGGGGAGTGCATTCAGCTGTACATGTGGGACCGCCTCGGCTGCGACAACTAGCGGCGGCGCCTGCCGGCTCGGCGCCGGCCGTCGCTGATCTCCGACAGGCACGTCGGCATGCCCGGGCGCACTCCGGAACGACGCGCCACCGCGGCCTTCTGTGACCCGAGGCGTGAAGGCGGTGGCGTGCGAGGAATCGCTCTTGTACCGTTCCCGGATCGTCGCGACGAACGGAATCCGAGCGCGAGCGTCCGTGCCGACCTCGCTCGCTGCGGCAGCGTGTCTGTGCGCGCTCGTCGCGTTCCCCGCGCTCGCCGCCGGCCAGCAGGCGACACACGCCGGAAGGCATCCACAAGATCCAGCACGTCGTGGTCTGATGCAGGAGAACCGCTCGTTCGACAGCTACTTCGGCACCTATCCGGGCGCCAACGGCATCCCGGCGGGCGTCTGCGAGCCCGACCCGGACTTCGGTGGCTGCCGCGCCCCCTTCCACGACCCCAGCGAAACGAACTGGGGTGGTCCCGCACGGCTCCGAAGCGTCCGAAGTCGACATCGACGGCGGCAAGATGGACGGCTTCGTGAAGGGCGCGGAGATGCGGGAGAAGTGCGTCAAGAGCGAACCGTTCTGCAGCCCCTGCGACTCGGAATCGAAAAACAAAGAACGCTGCGACGACGTGATGGGCTATCACGACGCGCGCGAGATCCCGAACTACTGGAAGTACGCCGAGAAATACGTGCTGCAGGACAACCTGTTCGAGTCCGTCGCCTCGTGGAGCCTGCCCTCGCACCTCTGGATGGTCTCGGGGTGGTCGGCGATCTGCCCGCACAAAGACCCGAACCCGATGGACTGCGAAAACTCGATCAACCCGGAATCGCCGTCCCACACCTACTACGGCAAGATCCTGCCGGGGAAGACCACGTACTCCTGGACGGACATCACCTACCTGCTCGACAAGCACGGCGTCAGCTGGGGCTACTACCTGCTCGAAGGCGGCGAGCCCGACTGCGAGCTCAACGAAGAAGTCTCCTGCGCCACCCACAAGCAGACGCGTACACGCCGGGCATCTGGAACCCGCTGCCGGACTTCACCACGGTCCAGGAAGACGACCAGACGGGCGACGTCCAGTCGCTCGCGAACTTCTACAAGGGCGTCCAGAAGGAATCGGAATGCGGGCTCCCGAACGTCTCCTGGCTGATCCCGAACCTCAAGGTCTCCGAACACCCCCGAAGCCCGATCTCAGACGGACAGGCCTACACCACGACCGTCATCAACTCGATCATGCGGAGCCCGTGCTGGGGCAGCACCGCGGTCTTCCTCTCCTGGGACGACTGGGGCGGCTTCTACGATCACGTCGCGCCGCCGAAGGTCGACGGCGACGGCTACGGCATCCGCGTCCCCGGGCTCGTCATCAGCCCCTACGCCAAGCGCGGGTACATCGACCACCAGCAGCTGAGCCACGACGCCTACCTGAAGTTCATCGAGGACGACTTCCTCGGCGGGCAGCGGCTGAACCCGGCGACCGACGGACGGGCCGACAAGCGCCCGGACGTGCGCGAAGAAGCGTCCGGTCTCGGCAGCCTGACCGAAGACTTCAACTTCAACCAGACGCCCCGGGCGCCGACGCTGCTCGCGCCTCACCCGCCCTCGGGCCCGCCCTCGAAAGAACCCGGCGCGGCCCAGCAGGCACCGACGGTCAAGACGGGCGCCGCGAGTTCCGTCGGCCCAACCTCGATGACCCTCAACGGGACGGTCAACCCGAATCTGGGGATCATCAGCGCCTGCAAGTTCGAATACGGGACCGCGAGCCCCTCTGAATCCTCGATCCCCTGCGCGACGCTGCCCGAATACGGGGAATCGAACGAGGGCGTGAGCGCCGTCGTCGAAGGGCTGAAGAGCAAGACGGCGTACTTCTACCGGCTCGTCGCGACGAACAACGAGGGCGGCAGCACGACGGGCGAAGAACGGAAGGCCACCACCACCAGCTGACGGCCGGCGGCCTCAGCGAGCCTGTGGCTGCGGCGCGCGTTCGGGGCCTTCGGAGTTCTTCTGTTCCTGGCGCTCGGCTTCGCGGATTTCGCGCATCACCTTCGGACCCGCCTGTTCTTCGGCGCGCCGGAGCGCCGCCTTTTCCGCGCGGCGCTGGGCAGCTGTCGGCTTGTACTCGTGGAAGCGCTTGATCTTCGGCGCGTGGCCCGCCGCCGCTCCGGTCGTGTCGAAGCATCCGTAGATCACGAACAGCGGGTTGACGACGCTGTGGCCGTGCGTGTCGGTCATCGTCTGCGAGCCGACGAACGAGGGCGGCGCCTGCGCCTTGTAGCAGCCTTCGGATTTGACGCTCGTGTCGTAGGTGACCGTGGTCGTCTGCAGCGATTCGGCAGCGCCGGCCGGGTGCAGCAGCGCGATCGCACAGCTCCAGTCGTCGCCCGGACCGACGCTCTTCGAGGTGTGGCGGTAGCAGCTCGTCAGGTCCGTGAGTTCCGCGCCGGGGGGCACCGTGCGCCCGAGCTCGCGAAGCTGCAGGACGGTCAGCCGCTCGAACACGGCGGCGAGCGAGCGCTGCAGGCGGGTCTGCGTGATCGGCGCGGGGCCGAGCCCGCCGGCGAGCCCGAGCAGTCCGATCACGACGATCGCCCCGACCACCGTGCGCGCCGGACCCCGCCATCCCGCACTGCGTGACAGCGGCGGACCCGCGAAGTCGCGCCGGCGCAGGCAGGCCCAGGCGGCGGCGAGGGAGCCCGCGAGCCACAGCAGCGAGACGCCCGTCTCGATCAGCGTCGGGGCATAGAAGCGAGGCGAGGCCAGCAGGCCGTGCCAGTCGGTGAAGGCCGTCGTGAGCAGCGCCGCGTGCATCCAGCTTCCCGTCCCCACCAGCGACAGCAGCTGCATCACCAGCGCTGCGAGCACCGGGCCGACGACGCCGACGATGCCGCTGCGGGAGTAGGCCGAGAAGAACAGCGAGAGGCTCACCAGCGCGAGCAGCGGCGGCAGCGACAGCAGCCAGGAGAGCGCGAGCAGCCCGATCGCGTTCCCGGCCGAGACGACGTTCCCCGACAGGCCGACCATCGAGGAGCCGCCCGCGAGGACGAGGCCGGCGAGCAGGCTCGAGACGGCGGCGACGAGCAGCAGCGCGGTCGCGAGCGACATCGTCGCCAGGCACTTGCCGGCGAACAGCTGGCCGCGCGTGCTCGATCGTGTCAGCACCGACTTCCAAGTCCCGTAGCGGTCCTCCGAGGAGAACGCGTCCCCCGCGATCACGCCCGCGAGCAACGGGAAGCCGAGGTACGCGCAGAAGCCGAGCACGACGAACGCGAACGAGCTGCCCGAGCTGTGGACCCAGACGCCGAGAACGGTATCGGCGGGGAGCCCGTTCTGGAGGGCGAGGACTGCGGCGAACGCAAACGGCGCGAGCGCGCAGATCAACGCGAACGCCCGCGTCGCCGGCTGCGCGAGGAGCTTGCTGAGCTCCGCGCGATATGCGTGGCGGACCCCGGCGGAAGCGCTCGCGCGGGGTGTGCTCACGCGCTTGCCTCCGACCGTGAGTCGCTCGGCTCGGGCTCGCCGACCAGCGATGAGAACAGCGACTCGAGCGGCCCGGAGATCGGTTCGAGCCGGCGCACGGCGACACCGGCGGCGCCGAGCGCCAGGACCAGCTCGTCGAGCTGCTCGCGCGCGGCCTCGACGACGATGCCGCCGGCGCGCGCGGGGGAGACCGCGACCCCGGGCATGCCGGCGGCGATCTCGAGCGCGCGCCGGTCGTCGGCGGTGTGCAGGCTCGTCGAGGCCTCGGGGGCCTCGGCGCGCATCTCCTCGGCGCTGCCCGACCAGACGGCACGGCCCTTCCGCAACACGGTGAAGCCGTCGCAGATCGCCTGGACCTCGGCGATCTGGTGGCTGGAGAGGAGCACCGCCGCCCCCTCGTCGGCGAGCGAGCGCACGAGGCCGGAGACGAGCCGGACGCCTTCCGGGTCCAGGCCGGCGGTCGGCTCGTCGAGCAGCAGCAGGCTGGGCGCGCGCATCAGCGCGGCGGCGAGCCCGAGCCGCTTGCGCATCCCGGTCGAGTAGCCGGCGACGCGCGCGTCCGAGCGCTCGAGCAGACCGACGCGGGCGAGCGCCGCCTCCGGTTGGCCGTCGCGAGGGCCGCCGTCGAGCTCGGCGAGCACCGTCAGGTTCGCGCGCCCGCTGAGGTACGGGTAGAAGGTCGGCTCCTCGACGAACCCGGCGACGCCGTCGAGGCGGAACGGGTCCGCGAGGTCGCGGTCGTGCAGGAGGATCGTCCCGCGATCCGGACGCACGAGACCGAGCAGCAGGCGCAGCAGGGTCGTCTTGCCCGCGCCGTTCGGCCCGAGCAGGCCGTGGACCTCACCGGCCTCGACACGCACGTCGAGCGAGTCGACCGCCAGGGTCCCGCCGAAACGCTTGGTCACACCCACCGTGGCCAACGCGCTCATCGGGCGGGAGGATCGCAGGTCTGGTCGCCAACTTGCGCGCCCGACCGCCGCACCGGGCTAGCATCCGGATCATGCGCAACGCGCGTGAACGCAGGCTCCTCCGGCTCGGCCCGCTGCTCCTCGCGGTGGCTGTCGCCTGCGAGCTGAAGGTGCTGATCGCCGGCGCTCGGCTGGTGTCCGCCTCCTCGGCGCTGCTGCTGGCGGCGACGGCGCTGCTGCTCGTGATCGCGCGCGACGCTTTGCGCGGCGACCGCTGAAGCCGGCCGGGCCCCCGCGCCCCCGGGGCGGCGCTCGCACGGGTTAGACTGCTGTCATGTCCGAGCAGGAGATCGTGCCGAGCGAGGAGGACGTGATGGACGCCCTCTCGAACGTGATCGACCCCGAGCTGGGCCTCGACTTCGTCGAGCTCGGCCTGATCTACGGCGTCGAGCTCTCCGGCGGCGACGTCAAGGTCACTTTCACGCTGACGACGCCCGGATGCCCGATCGGGCCGCAGGTCAACGAACAGATCGAGGAGTTCGTCGGCGAACTCGACGGCGTCAGCAGCGTCGAATCGGAGATGGTGTTCGTGCCGCCGTGGTCGCCGGAGATGATGAGCGAAGACGCGAAGTTCGCGCTCGGGTACTGAGCCCGGGCGGGCTCGCCGCGCCGCGCGCGCTCAGGCGGGCGCCGCAGCGCCCTCGTGGGCGAGCGTGACGAGCCCGGCGAGTTCCTCGCGGATCGCCTCGCCGATCGCGCCGATGTCGGGCAGCGCGTCGAAGTCGCCGAGCAGCCCGAAGTTCATCTGGCCGTTGTAGGACATGATCGCGATCGCGAGCGCGTGGTTTTCGGGCAGGAACGCGACCGGCACCGCGAGCACCATCTCGCGGCCGAGGACGTAGAGCGGGAACTGCGGCCCGGGCACGTTCGTGACGATCAGGTTGAACAGCCGCGTCGAGAAGTTCAGCCGCGACGCCTGCGCGAGGATCGTCGGCGGGGCGAAGTTCTGCGCGCCGGCGATCACCTCTGCGCCGAGCGCCTGCTTGGACTCCTTCAGGCCGTCCATCGCGTGCGAGACGAAGCGGAGCCTGCTGAGCGGGTCGCCGATGTAGATCGGCAGCGGGCCGCGCATCACGACGATCCGGTTGCCGGCGGTGCCCTCGTCGTCCTCGGTCCGCACCGAGACCGGCACCAGCGCCCTCATCTCGACACCCTCGATCTGGCGTCCGCGCGCGATCAGGAAGCTGCGCAGGGCGCCGGCGACGATCGTCAGCACGACGTCGTTGACGGTGCCGCCGAAGGCGTTCTTGACGGTCTTGAAGTCGTCGAGCGACGCGGTCACGCCGACGAACCGGCGGTGCGGGCCGATCGGCACGTTCAGCGGGGTCTCGGGCGCGGGGTTCAGGCCTGCCCAGACGAGCTCGCCGAGCCCCTCGGCGACCTCCCGGGCGCGCGCAATCGCGCGCTCCGGGTGCGCGAACGCCTCGAGCGCGCCCTCGACGAGCGCGACGCTGGTCTTCGCTGCGCCGGTCACGCCGGCGGCGAGCAGCGCCGCGGTGCTCGGCTCCGGGTGCGGTTTCCAGGCCCGGCCGGAGTGCGGGATCTGCGGCGGGTCCGGGGACAGGTCGAACAGCACCGTCGCCAGGTCGACCCCGGCGATCCCGTCGATCAGCGAGTGGTGGGTCTTCGTGATCAGCGCGAAGCGGTTCCCCTCGAGCCCCTCGATCAGCCACATCTCCCAGAGCGGCTTGGAGCGGTCGAGCTGCTGGGAGAAGATCCGGGCGGTCAGCTCCTGCAGCTGCTCCCAGGTGCCCGGGGAGGGCAGCGCGGTGTGTCGCACGTGGTACTCGAGGTTGAAGCTCGGGTCGTCGACCCACACCGGCCGGCCGCTGTCGAGCGCGGTGTAGGCGAGCTTGTGGCGGTAGCGGGGCACCAGATGCAGGCGCCGGCGGATCGCTTCGAGGAACTCGTCCATCCCCGGCGGAGGGCCTTCCACGAGGGTCAGGCCGCCGATGTGCATGTGCGAGTTCGCGTGCTCCTGATGGAGGAACGAGGCGTCGACGGGGGTCAGGCGATCGAGGTGCCGCTGAGCCATGGCCGCTTAGAGTATCTCGGCGGCGCGCAAAGCGGCCAATACAATGTCGAGCGTGGCGAACACGGTCGAGAAGCTGATCCTCGCGGCGCCCCGCGGCTACTGCGCGGGCGTCGACCGGGCGGTGCAGACGGTCGAACGCGCGCTCCTGCTGCACGGCGCCCCCGTGTACGTGCGCAAGGAGATCGTGCACAACAAGCACGTGGTCGAGGAGCTGATCAAGCGCGGCGCGATCTTCGTCGACGAGGCCACCGAGGTCCCGGAGGGCGCGGTCTGCGTGTTCTCCGCCCACGGCGTCGCGCCGAGCGTCCGCGAGGGCGCGGTCGCGCGCAGCCTGCAGACGATCGACGCGACCTGCCCGCTCGTGACCAAGGTCCACCGCGAGGCGGTGCGCTTCGCGGCCGAGGGCTACACGATCGTGCTCGTCGGCCACGAAGGCCACGAGGAGGTCGAAGGGACGATGGGCGAGGCGCCCGAGCAGATCGTGCTCGTCCAGGACGAGGACGACGTCGCCACGCTCGAGGTCGAGAACCCGGAGCGGATCGCCTACATCACGCAGACGACGCTGGCGGTCGATGAAACGACGTCGATCCTGAAGCGCCTGCGCGAGCGCTTCCCGCACATCGTCGGTCCGAAAACGGACGACATCTGCTACGCGACGACGAACCGCCAGGCCGCCGTCCGGCAGATGGCTCCCGGCTGCGACCTGCTGCTCGTGATCGGCTCGGACAACTCGTCGAACTCGAAACGGCTCGTCGAGGTCTCCAGGGATCTCGGCACCGACGCCCACCTGATCGACAACGCCCGCGAGGTGCGGGAGGAGTGGCTCGACGGCCGCCGGGTCGTCGGCATCTCCTCGGGCGCGAGCGCGCCGGAGAACCTCGTCACCGAGCTCGTCGAGTTCTTCAGGGCACGGGGGGTGAGCGACATCTCCGAGTTCGACGTGGTCAAGGAGGACGTGCGCTTCATGCTCCCGAAGCAGATCCGCCAGGTCGTCGGCGCCGGGTCGTCCTGACCGCCGCCGCCGTGTCGTGCGTGGCGGGGCCGGGGGTGGCGCGATGCGGACCCTGATCGTCTCCGACCTGCATCTCGGGAGCATCTCCGGATCGGACCTGCTGCGCAGCGAGGACGTTCGCGCGGCGCTGTTCGCCGAGCTCGAGGGGGTCGAGCGGCTCGTGCTGCTCGGCGACGTGCTCGAGCTGCGGCACGGGCCGCTGCGCGAGGCGCTGGCAGCCGCCCGTCCGTTCTTCGAGGACCTCGGCGCCGCGCTCGGCGAGCGCGAGCTCGTGATCGCCGCCGGCAACCACGACCACGGGCTCGTCGAACCGTGGCTCGAGCAGCGCGGCGGCGATCCCGAGCCGCCGCCGCTCGGGCTCGAGCAGCTGATCGCGCCGGCCGACGCGTCGCCGGCGATGGCGACGGTCGCAGGGTGGGTCGGCCGACACGGCAGCGGCCCGGTTCGCGTCGCGTACCCGGGGCTGTGGGTGCGCCCGGATGTCTACGCGAGCCACGGCCACTACCTCGACTGCCACCTGACGATGCCGACGCTCGAGCGGCTGAGCCTGGCGGTGATGAGCCGGGTGCTGCGGCGTCCCCCGTCGGAGTTCGATCGCGTAGAGGACTACGAGGCGAACGGTTCTCCCGTGTTCGCGTGGCGCGATGCGGTGGCGCGGTACACCCGCACCGGCGCCGCGCTCAACGGGATGGCGACGGTCTCGGCATGGCAGGCGCTGGGCGGTGGGACGGCCCGGCGGCGCTCCGTGGCCGGCCGGCGCACACCGCTGGGGCAACGCGCACGCAGGCGGGCGATGGCGCTCGGCTTCCCGCTCGCCGTTGCGGCGCTCAACCGGGCCGGGCTCGGGCCGCTGCGCGCGGAGATCTCCGGCGACGAGCTGCGGCGCGCGGGTCTCGTGGCGATGGGCGAGGTGGCGGCCCGGCTCGGGCTCGGCGACGCCTACGTCGTGTTCGGCCACACGCACCGTCCGGGCCCGCTCGGCGGGGACGATCCCGGGGAGTGGCTGGGCCGTGGCGGCGCGCGGTTGGTCAACTGCGGGAGCTGGACCTACGCGGGGTTCTTCCTCGGCCGCGACGCGCAGGCCAGCCCGTACTGGCCGGGTGCCTGCGTCCTGGTCGGCGAGCAGGGGCCGCCCGAGGTGCGCCGCCTGCTGCAGGACCGCACGCGGGAGCAGCTGAGGCCGTCTGGCGCCGGCGGCCCGAAGCGATCCACGGCCGCCGCTCGGGGCTAGGCACCGCCGCCGATCGACGCGCGCCGCGGGGCCTTAGTCACTCGACCAGCCTGCCGCCCGCCCGAAGGGCAACCTCACCCTCGACTCGAGGGTGAGGCGCGTGCGGTCGGCGACCGGGCCGTGCCCCGCAGCGGGACACGGCCGGGGCCGAGAGGTTCAGCCTTTCGCCGAGAACGTCGTCGTGCCGCCACACGGCGGCGCAACGGTGCGGATCGTGCCCGATACCGAGCTGCCGCTGAACTTGCCGCTGACGCTCTCGGTGATCGGCGGCGGACCGGGCGCCGGCGAGAAGCGCTCGCCGACCGTCACGTGGAAGCGGCCGCTCGAGGAGATGCTCCCGGTCGCGGTCGGGGTCCCCGACAGTTTTTCGGCCGTCACGCAGTAGAACAGCGCGGAGTGCGTGGGGAAGCGGATCGTGACGCTCCTGCCGCTCCGCGAGACCTTCAGGCTGATCGGCGTGGGGCCGGGGTGGATCAGCAGCTGGCGGTTCTTTTCGTTCGTCCCTCTCGACGCGGTCTGCCCGTTGTAGGTCTTGCCGGCGAGCGGGCCGGCGAGCGCGCTAGCGGCGCCGAGCAACGCCAGGCCGCTGACGGCGGGCGCGATCCAATGAGCCTTCTTCATGTGCGTCTGTCCTCCCAGCGTTTTTGTCCTCGAGTGCAGGCATTATCCCAGACGTTCTGCATCCGCGCGCCGGCTCCGGACGCACCGTCGAGGGTCCTGCAAGAAAGGTTTCAGATCTGACTCCTTTGCCAACGGGGCGATGCGGCCGTACAATCGGATTCCGCATTTTGGGCCCGGGGCGGGTCCGCGCAGGCGGGGGACGGGGGCGCACCGACGCGTCCCTGCTGCAGATTTCGGAAGGCTGGGTGAGGCTTTGGAGCAAAGAACGCAACGGACTGCGCGGAGGACGATCCTCGTCGCCTCGGCGTGCCTGTTCGCGTTCTGTGGCGCCGGCGCGGCGACCGCGGCAGCTGCCCCGGTCGTCGAAGCGCCCGGCTCGGGGGCGAGGACGAACGGCAGCCCCAGGTTCGCCGGCAGCACGACGGACCCGCTCGCCGCGGTCGAAGTGGACGTCTACGAAGGCAGCTCGGCCGAAGGGCAGACGCCCTTCGAGACCCTCGACGCGACGTTCCCCTCCGAAGACTCATGGGAAGCAACGGCCGGCCCGGCCCTGCCGGAAGGCGCGTGGACGGTCGTCGCCGTCCAGCCGGAAATCTCCGAACAGAGCTCGCCCGTCACCTTCAAAGTCGTCACCGCCCCGCCGACGGTCGGGCTGACGCAGCCGGCGACGCCGAGCGGGAACAGCGACCCGACGCTGCACGGCACGGTCAGCGAACCGGGCGAAGTGGTCGTCCACATCCACGAAGGCTCGAGCGCCGGCGGACCGGAAGTCACCAGCGCAGCGACGACCGCGACGGGCTCCACCTGGTCGGTGGCCGTGCCGCTGGCGAGCGGCGAACACACCTACACCGCGGTCGCGACGGAGGCGAGCAGCCTCGGCAACGGCGAAGGCTCCAGCCCCGCGCGGACCTTCGTCGTCGACAGCAACCCGCCGACGGTCACGCTCGAACAGCCCGAAACGCCGTCGAACAACCGCAACCCGACCGTCAACGGCACGGCCTCGGAAGCCGGAGAAGTCGTCGTCCACGTGCACGAAGGCGGCTCCGCGCTGGGACCCGAAATCACGAGCGCGAACGTCAAAACGGGCGGTGGGGGCTGGCAGGCGAAACTGTCGCTGCCGGCGGGCGACCACACGTACACCGCGGTCGCGACCGAGCAGAGCCAGCTCGGCAACGGCGAAGGCGAAAGCGCACCGCGCACGTTCCTGCTCGATACGAACGTCCCGGTCATCACGCTGAACCAGCCGGCGACGCCCAGCAACGTCACGAGCCCGACGCTGGGTGGTACGACGAGCGAAGAAGGCGAAGTGCTCGTGACCGTCTACGAAGGCAGCCGCACCGGGAAAAAGGTCACCGAAGCAACGGCTCCGACGAGCTCCGGAAACTGGTCCGCTCAGGTCAACCTCCCGACCGGCGACCACAACTACACCGCGATCGCGACCGAGGCGAGCGGCCTCGGCAACGGCACCGGCGAAAGCGAAGCGCGCGCGTTCACGGTCGACACGAACCCGCCGTCGGTCACGCTGAACCAGCCGTCGGCGCTCAGCAACGAAACGAAACCGACGCTCGGCGGCTCGACGAACGAAGCCGGCCAGGTCGTCGTCAGGGTCTACGAAGGGACGACCGCGTCGGGCAACGAAGTCACGAGCGCGACCGCGAATACGAGCGGCGGCAGCTGGCAGGCGCCGGTCTCGCTGCCCGGCGGCGACCACACCTTCACGGCGGTCGCGACCGAGGCGAGCGGCCTCGGCAACGAACCCGGGCGCAGCCAGGAACGGACCTTCACCGTCGATACGAACGTCCCCACGGTCACGCTCAACCAGCCCGCGACCCCCACCAACGTGACGAGCCCGACGCTGACCGGGACGGCCAGCGAAGAAGGCCAGGTCGTGGTCAGGGTCTACGAAGGCTCCGCGCCGGAAGGACACGAAGTCGCGAAAACGACCACGACGGCGAGCGGCGGCAGCTGGTCGGCTCAGATCACCGTCCCGGGCGGTCGCCACACGTACACGGCGCAGGCCTCGGAGGCGAGCCCGCTCGGGAACGGGAACGGCGTCAGCGAAGCGAGGCAGTTCGTCGTCGACACGGCGGTTCCCGATCGTGACCCTGAACCAGCCGACCACGCCGAGCAACGTCACGAACCCGACGCTGGGCGGATCCACCAACGAAGACGGCGAAATCGTGGTGCGGGTCTACGAAGGCTCCAAAGCCGAAGGCAAAGTGATCGACGAAGTCTCGACGCACTCGGCGGGCGGAAGCTGGTCCGCGCCGATCACGGTGCCGTCGGGCGAACACACCTACACGGCGCGGGCGTTCGAGCAGAGCCCGCTCGGCAACGGCGAAGGCAAGAGCGAAGGCAGGACGTTCGCGGTCGACACGTTGCCGCCGACCGTGACGCTCAAAGCACCGGCGTCGCTGAGCAAAAACACGAGCCCGACGTTCTCCGGCACGGCGAGCGAACCGACCGAAGTCGTCGTGCAGGTCTACGAAGGCACGAAAGCGGGCGTCGGCCCGGAAGTCGCACGGGTCTCGACGACCGCGAGCGGCGGAAGCTGGTCGGTCGGCGCGTCACTGTCCAGCGGAAACCACACCTACACGGCCGTGGCGACCGAGGCGAGCGGCCTCGGCAACGCGCCCGGCCGCAGCGAAGAACGGACCTTCGTCGTCGACACGGAAGTCCCCGTGGTGACGCTGACCCAGCCCGCGACGCCGACGGACAACACGAGCCCGACGCTCAGCGGTGGCGCCAGCGAAGAAGGCAACGTCGTGGTCAAGGTCTACGAAGGGCCCAAGCCCGAAGGCAAGGTGGTCGCCGAAAAGACGACGCCGACGAGCGCCGGGGGCTGGTCCGCGACCGTCGAAGTGCCGGGCGGAGACCACACCTACACCGCGCGTGCGACCGAGGCGAGCTCGCTCGGGAACGGGAACGGCGTCAGTGAACCCGAGACGTTCGTCGTCGACACGCTGCCGCCGGCGCCGACGCTCAGGGCGCCGTCGCCTGCGCGGAGCAACAACCAGGCGCCGTCGTTCAGCGGCACGGCGAGCGAAAACACCGAAGTGGTCGTGAAGGTCTACGAAGGCACGAAGGCTGAAGGCACCGTCGTCGCGAAAGCGTCGACGATCGCGAGCGGCGGCGCCTGGAGCACGGGGCCCGTCAGCCCGGCGCTGGCGTCCGGGGAACACACCTACACGGCGGCCGCGTTCGAGAAGAGCGGCCTCGGCAACGGCGAAGGGGAGAGCGAATCGAGGACGTTCGTCGTCGACACGAGCCCACCGACGGTCACGCTCAAACAGCCGGCGACACCCTCCTCGAACGCCGCGCCGACCTTCACGGGGACCGCCAGCGAAAACACCGAAGTCGTCGTGCGCGTGTTCGAAGGCACGAGGCCCGAAGGCGCGGAAGTCGCGCGCGTCTCGACCACCGCGAGCGGCGGCAACTGGTCGGTCGGTGCGTCCGTGCCCGGTGGCAACCACACCTACACGGCGATCGCGAGCGAGGCGAGCGGGCTCGGGAACGCGAACGGCGTGAGCGAAGCCAAGTCGTTCGTCGTGAACACGCTGCCGCCGACGCCGACGCTCAACCAGCCGACGTCGCCGAGCCGGAACACCGCGCCGTCGTTCAGCGGCACCGCGAGCGAAAACACCGAAGTCGTCGTGAAGGTCTACGAAGGGACGAGAGCGGAAGGCACGGTCGTGGCGAAAGCGTCGACGACGGCGAGCGGCGGGGCGTGGAGCACCGGCGCGGTAAGCCCCTCGCTGGCGGCTGGAGAACACACCTACACGGCGATCGCCGTCGAGAAGAGCGGTCTCGGCAACGGCGAAGGGCAGAGCGAAACGAGGCAGTTCGTCGTAAACACGAGCCCGCCGAAAGTCACGCTGACGGCGCCCACTACCCCTAGCAACAACAAGTCGCCGTCGTTCAGCGGCACGGCGAGCGAAAACACCGAAGTGGTCGTGAACGTCTACGAAGGCAGCAAAGCGGGAGGAACGGTGGTTGCCAAAGCGTCGACCACCGCAAGCGGCGGGTCTTGGGCCACCGGCGCCGTGGCCCCGGCGTTGGCGACGGGCGAACACACGTACACGGCGGTGGCCACGGAGACGAGTGGCCTGGGCAACGCGCCCGGCACGAGCGAATCGCGGACGTTCGTCGTAAATACGAACCCGCCGAAGGTCACGCTCAAAGAAGTGCCCACGCCGACCAACAACACAGAACCGGCGTTCTCCGGCGCCGCGAGCGAAGCGACCGAAGTCACCGTCCGGATCTACGAAGGCACGAAGGCCGAAGGCACCGAAGTCGCGAAAGTCACGACGATCGCCAAGGAAGGCGGGTGGGCTTCGCCCGCCGCGAAGCTCCCGACGGGCAAACACCTTTATACGGCGGTCGCGACCGAGAAGAGCGGTCTCGGAAACGCCGAAGGACGCAGCGAAACGCATTCGTTCGAAGTCAACACGGAACCGCCGAAGGTCACGCTCAACCCGCCCGCACTCGTCTCGGGCGAAAACAAACCGGCGTTCTCGGGAACCGCGAGCGAAGCAGGTCGTGTCACGGTGGAGATCTTCAGCGGGTCCAGCGGGAGCGGCACGCCAATCGCCACCTACGGCGCCGTGGTCCCTACGGGAGGGGGAGCATGGGAAACCCAGCGCATCAACCCTCTCCCGAACGGCGAATACTCGGCCATGGCCAGCGAGCCGAGCGGGCTGAAGAACAAGGAAGGCGTGAGCTCGCTCGTGACGTTCGTGATCAAGTCGGGCGTTCCCGAAGTCTCACTCGCAAAGGTGCCGACCCCCTCAAACAACCGCTCGCCATCTTTCGAAGGTAAGGCGAGCGGCACCGCGCCGGTCAAGGTCGAAATCTACGAAGGCGGCGTGCCTCTGGGGCTCTCCGTGACGGCGACGGTCGGCGGCTCGGAAAAATGGGGACCCGTCAAGCTCGCGGGACTGTTGCCGGAAGGGGACCATTCCTACGAAGCGGTCGCGATCGAGACCGCGATCCCAGGAACGGGCAAGAGCGCTCCCGTCACCTTCGTGGTCGACACACTGCCCCCGATCGTGACCCTCGAAGCTGAGCCGACGCCGTCGGCGAACACGCAACCGTCGTTCAGGGGAACGACGAGCGAACCGGGCGCGGTGACCGTCGACGTGTACGCCGGATCAAAAGCGGAAGGAACCGCCGTCGCACAGGCGACGAGCGTGAGCCCCGCGAGCGGTTCGTGGGTGTCCGACGCCGTGAAACCGGCCCTCCCAGAAGGCGAATACACGGCGCGGGCGACCGAGGCGAGCTCGATCGCGGGCAACGGCGCAGGGACCAGCAAAGAAGTCACGTTCGTCGTCTATGACAAACCGCCTGCTCTCGAACTGCGTGAAGTCCAGTCTCCGTCCGCGAACACGACGCCCTCGTTCGCAGGCACCACTAACGAGGACACGCCCGTGACCGTGCAGGTGCTCCGCGAAGGGTCACCCGTGGACGCGCCGGTCACGGTCGAAGTGCACGAAGGCAGGTGGGCCACTGCCAAGCTCACCCCGGCGCTCGCCTGGGGCCACTACACGGTCGTCGCGACCGAGCCGAGCTCGATCGAAGGCGACGAAGCGGCCATGATCAGCAGGCCGTTCACACTGGAACAGATCGCCCCGTCGGCGACGACCGAAGCCGGCAATGCGGTGAGTAGCTCCTCGGGCTATCTCCACGGCTTCGTCGATCCGAACAGGGGGGACGTCGAATCGTGCTACTTCGAATACGGCTCGAGCACCGCCTATGGAGGCGTTGCCGAATGCGCACTGACCTCCGGCGAAGAAAACTTCCCGTCGGCCGCCAACGGGGCGATCTCGGTATTCGCGCGGATCTTCGGGCTGAAGCCGAGCACGACGTACCACTTCCGTCTGCACGTGATCAACGAAGGCGGGGGCGTCGCGGTGGGCGGCGATCAGAGCTTCACGACGATGGCCGGCGGCACGGTCCCCCTGAACCCCGGCGAACCGTCGAAACCGACCGGCAACCCGAGAAACGGCGTGCTGGCTGCGATCGCCGCCGAGTTGCTCCCCAACAAGAGCCTGCGGATCGCCGGTCTGCTGAAGAAGGGCCTGTACGCGCTCCGCTTCAAGGCGCCGGCGGCCGGAACCGCGACGATCACCTGGAGCTACACGCCCCCCAAGCACGGCAAGAAGAAGCCCGCGCCGGTCGTTATCGCCTCGGGCAAGCTGAGCTTCCACAAGGCCGGAACGGCGGCGATCGACATCCGCCTCACGAAGGCCGGCAAGCAGATCCTGCGCCGTGTCTCGCGCCTGAAGATCACGGTTGTGTGCTCGTTCGCAACCGCCGGCGAACGGCCCGTCGCCGCCAGCGCGTCGTTCGAGCTCAAGCGCTGATCCGGCCTCGTCGTCCCGAGCTCACCACCGGGGCTGAACGCGGGGTCGCAATTTGCGCTCGGGCGTCAAGCGCCGCTGCGCCGATTGGGGCAAACGCCAAATCACCAAAGTTGCTGCAAATCAAGGGTTTTGGACGAAAAAAAAGCCGCAAATAGCGACTTTTTTGCTTTCCTCCCCCTCGCGGAGTATGGTATTCAATTGGTTGACATACCCGTGGGGGTCACCCGGCAAACGCCGGGATGCCCGTTTTGCTGTGTGCGGACCGGGAGCTGCGGGTGCAAGCCAAAAACAATCCAGTCACTGGAGGGCAAGTCATGGAGAGACGCAAGCTAGGGGTTGGCCTTTTGGCCCTGATCGGCACGATGCTTATGCTGGTCAGCTCCGCTTCGGCACACGGCACCGTGAAGGCCGCGACGGACCCCGTCGAAGAATCGGCGGCAGGGGCGGCAGGGTGCTCGGTGCACTCGCTCCCGTCGTTCATGGATCAGGGTGAGTTCGGGACGTCTTCGAGCGTCGCCGACATCATCGAAGTGAGCTGTAACCCCGAATACGCGGCCGAAGAAGAAGTTCAGATCTCCGACCACGAGCTCTACTCGCAGTGCAAAGGCGACATCGCTTGGGGCGCTCCCTATGAAGTGAGCGAAATCAGCGAAGACCTCGTCGGCAACGCGCTGAAGAGCAAGGGCAAGAAGCTCAAGAAGAACAAGAAGAACTCGAAGAGCGACGTTTCGATCTACGAGCCGGGCATCACCGTCTACACGGACAACGACGGCAACGCGACTGTCGCGCTGCTGGGCGGCCCGGGTTGTACGGCCGGTACGTCTCTCGTCACGGCCGACCTGGTCAACGACCAGTACGAAACCGTGACGACGAGCTTCACGGTCAAGGCGCCGCACACCACGACGCCGGGTCTGACCCTGCTCCCGTCCTCGCAGGTTGAGGATGACTACACGAGCAGCGTCGTGACCATCGCCGAGGTCGAGTTCCCGCCGGTTGACGCCGAGAAGTACGTCGACATCAACTCGCCGCAGCTCTACAACCGCTGTGGTGGCTACGACTCGGTCAAACTGCTGTGGATCGGCCCGGACGGCACGTACGCCGAAATCGGTCCGGACCTCAGTGACCGTGTCCAGCTCGACAACGACGGCAACGCGTTCGTCGTGATGGTCGGCAGCGACTCGTGCGCCGCCGGTCCGAGCCTGGTGGAAGCCAGCCTCGAAGCGAAGCCGTACACGACGTACACCAAGGTGTTCAACATCCTGCCTCCCAGTGAAGGTTTCACGGAAGGCGTCTGAACGCACCGGTAACGACGTGAAGTAGTTTGCGAGGGCCCCGGGCAACCGGGGCCCTCGTGCTTTCTGGGCCGTCCCGCCGGTTGCTCCCGAGGTGCCCCCCGGTAGCCGGGTTGCACAGAATCCCGCAGCTTTGACTTTGCCGCTGGTGATTGCTAGCTTCATCGGAGGAAGGGACCGAGAATGGCGGTCCTGGGGGTATCGAGGCACTTTCTGGAGGATCGTGTTGAGTCGCCGGCGCCTTTTGGCGACGCTGATCGCAGTGGTTGCTGTTACCGCGCTGAGCGCAAGCTCCGCGTCGGCGCATGGCGCCGCGGTCGAAGCGCCCACCCCGGAAGCCGGCTGCGTGATCCACTCGCTTCCCTCGTTCATGGCGCAGGGGGAGTTCGAAACGGTCGGCAGCGTCGCCGACGTGATCGAAGTGGAGTGCGAAGGGATCTACGCCGGCTCGAAGGTCACGATCGGCGCCCCCGAGCTCTACGAGCGCTGCCAGCACAACCTCGAGTGGGCGCAACCCTACGAATCGCTGCCGGCGCACGACACCTCGAGCTATGAAGTCACGCTCGACGGCGACGGCGGCGCGACGGTCGTGCTGTGGGGCGGGCCCAACTGCACGGCGGGTCAGAGCCTGGTCGCGGCCGACCTCGACGAACCTCCGTACACGACCTTCACGACGAGCTTCACGGTCAAGGCGCCTGGTGTGACGCCGCCCGGCGTCACCGCCTCGCCGCCGCGGCAGGTCGAGAACTCCGTGAACAGCAGCGTGGCGACGATCGTGCAGGTCGAGTTCCCGCCGGTCTACGCCGAGAAGTACGTCGACATCGCGACCGGCCAGCTGTTCTCACGCTGCCTGATCGCGCCGCACCTCGAGTGGATCGGCGCCGACGGCACGATGCTGGCGAGCTCGGCGGCATCGCTGGAAGGCCTGCAGCTCGACAACGACGGCAACGGCTTCGTCGTGCTGCTCGGGGGCGGCTCCTGCGCGCCGGGCGAGAGCCTGATCGAAGCAAGCCTGGAATCGAAGCCGTACACGACCTACACCACCGGCTTCACGATCGAAGCGCCGCGCGAAACCTGGGAAGAACCGGCGTACACGATCCAGAAGCTCCAGAAGATCCAGGGCTCCGCGGGCGGCTACACGACGAGCCCGCTGACGGGAGAAGTCGGGCAGACGGTCGACTACGAAATTGTCGTTACGAACACCGGCAACGTGCCGCTGACCTTCTCCGAAATGCACGATCCCGGCTGTGACGCCGGCACGATCGCGGGCGGCGCCGCAGGGCCCGTCGCGCCGCACCAGAGCGTCACGTACACGTGCAGCCACGCGCTCACGAAGGTCGGCTCCTACACGAACATCGCGGCGATCTCGGGCGAAGCCTCCGAAGGACACAAAATCCCGGAGTCCTCGAACGAAGTCGTCGTCACGGTCCCCGAAAGCCCCGGGCTTCAAGGTGGTCAAGGAGCAGCGGCTGAGCGGAACGCTGACCGGCTTCACGAGCTCCACGCTCGAAGGGTTCGTCGGCGAAACGGTCGAATACGAGATCATCGTCGAGAACACCGGCAACGTGCCGCTGACGTTCCCGAGCGGGCTCGTCGACTCGCACTGCGACAGCGGCACGATCGCGGGCGGCCGCGGCACCGAAGCGGTGCAACCGGGCGAAGACGCGACGTACACCTGCAGTCACCTGCTGGCCCAGGCGGGGGCCTACGTGAACGTCGCCGCGATCACGGGACTGACTCCGCATGGAGTCGAAATCCCGCACGAATCGGAACCCGTCGAAGTCAAAACCGGTGAAATCGGCCTCCTCGCCTTCCGGATCGAAAAGCTGCAGCAGATCGCCGGGTCCGGTGCCGGCTTCACCGGCTCGCCCCTGACGGGCACGGCCGGCGAGACCGTCGAATACGAGATCATCGTCCGCAACATCGGGAGCGCGCCCGCGACCTTCACGAACTTCGAAGATCCGAACTGCGCGCCCGGGACGCTCAAGGGGAGCCCGCACGAAGGCGCGGTGGCTCCCGGTGGCGAAGCCGTGTACACCTGCAGCCGCGTGCTCTCGTCGCCCGGCACCTACGACAACGTCGCGACCGTCACGGGAAGCGGCGACGGCGAAACGGTCTCGCACACGTCGAACACCGTCGAAGCGACCGTGCCGGCTCCGCCTCCTGCGCCGCCGCTGCCTCCTTCGCCGCCGCCGCCCGTAATCCCCAAACACGAAGTCGAAGCCTGCACCGTGTCTGCGCCGGCGCTCCGAGGCGCGAACGGTCCGAAGCGGAAGCCGTTCACCGTCAGCGTGGCGTCCACGAATGTCAAGCGGATCACCTTCTACCTTGACGGACGCGTGCTCGCGAAGCTCACGAGCGCCAGCGCGAAGCACGGGCTGTTCACGGTGCGCATCAACCCGGCGAAGCTCGCGATCGGCGCCCACCGCGTGTCGATCAAGGTCGGCGTCACCGAGGCCGTGTGCCCGCCGATTGCGCGCAGCAGCGCGTTCGTGCACACGCGATCGCCGCGGGTCAAGCCGAAGTTCACCGGCTGACTGACCTCAGACGATTTCGAGCGGCGTTCCGACCTCGACCATGCCCCACAGCTGGGCGATGTCGGCGTTGACCATGCGGATGCAGCCATGCGAGGGTCGTCCCGGGATCAGCTGCGGTTCGTCGGTGCCGTGGATGCCGACGACGCCGCCGCCGGGCCATTCCGAGAGCGTCGGGGCGTAGGCGCTCGTGCCGAGGGCGTACGGCCCGTAGAGCGGGCTGTCCAGGGTGATCAGCTTCTCGGTTATGTAGAAGTGGCCCGCCGGCGTCGGCAGTTCCGGGCGCCCGACGCCCACCGGCGCGCTCCACACCGCGCGCCCATCTCGGTAGAGGGTCGCCCGGTAGTCCTCGCGATCGACGCGCAGGTAATCGTGCAGCGTGTGTAGTTCGCCGAGTGCGTAAGCGGGCACCCATCCGGTCCGTCCGTTCGGGCGACCCGGCAGCGGCACCTCGATCCAGGTGTGCCCGTGCAGCCGGTAGGAGCGCAGCGCGAGGTACAGCTGCGCCTGGCCGTCGCCCGTCAGGAACCGCAGGCTGCCGACGACCGGCGCTCGCGGTGACGGGCTCCGCCGCGCCGGGGCTGCCTCCTGCGGGTAGCCCCAGCGTGTCAGCGTGCGTTGGTTCGACAGCTGGGTGACAACGGGGCCCGTTGCGGCCGCCGCGGACGGTGCCGAGAGGAGGCTCAGAGCCGCCAAGGCAACACCTAGCCACCGTGCTTTGAAGGTCGTCATCCGCTCGTCCCGGTCAGGCGATGGACACAAAAAGGATCGGAGCCCACCCGCGCTCCGTGACACGGAGGTTACAGCTTGACAACCAGCCGGACGGACACTAATGTCGTACGCCGCCTTGGGGGATGGAGTCTACACGTCATGCAGTCATGGACTGACGCCGACGTCGGGCAGTGACGGCCGACGGTTTATGCGTCGTTCTGTGGTGCGGGGGATCGCCACTTTCGTGGTCGTCGTCGGCGCTGCCTTGCTGCTGCCGGCGTCGAGCTTGGCGAGGCCCTACCCGACGAGCCTGCCCGAGGTGTCATTCGAAAGCGGCCAGTACATCGCGCAGGCAGAACCCGGCACGACGCTCGAATGCGGCTCGGGCAGTTGGGCGGGTTACCCGGAAAGCTTCGAATACGAGTGGCTGCGAAACGGGGTTCCGATCACGCTGTGGGAGGCGGCGCCGGGCGGCGTCTTCTACACGATCCAGCAGGCCGACTCCAGAAAGTCGCTGACGTGCGAGGTCAAGGCGCTCTCCGAAGGACAGTCGACCGAAGCCGAAAGCAGCAACAGCGTCGCGGTGGGGGGCGCAGGCCCCCCCGAGAACAACCGCCGGAACCGCCCCCGGCAGGCGGCGGCCCGAGCATCTCGCCAACCGGGACGGTCGAGTCCCGGTACGCACACTGACCTGCGCAGCCGGAGCTTGGAGCGGCAACCCGGCCGCCGACGTTCACCTATGAATGGCTGAGCGAAAAGGCGACCAAGGTTGGGGAAGGGTCGACCTATGTCGTCGCGGCGTCCGACGAGGGCCACTCGCTCTGGTGTGAGGTGAACGCGACGAACCCCCGCGCGACCAAATCGGCGCTGAGCGAAAACTCGGTCAAAGTCGGCGGGGAACCTCCCGAAGACGAAACCCCCCCGAGTATCGCCGGCATCGGGGAAGTCGGCGCGACGCTCAAATGCAACACGGGCGACGTGGAGCGGCGCTCCGACCTTCACGTACCAGTGGTACAGCGAAAGCCACGAAACTCACCGGTCAGACGGGCACCACCTACGTCGTCGGCGCGGAACAGGAAGGCAAGAAAATCAGGTGCGTCGTCGTCGGCCAAGAACGCCTTCGGGGAAGTGTCGCGCGGAAAGCGCGCCGATTTCGATCGGGGGAAGCAAACCGTCGCTCGAAGAACCGCCGACGCTGTCGCCGGCCGGCGGCAGCGTGGAAGTTGGTCGGGAACTCAAATGCGAACCCGGAAGGTGGAGCGGCAGTCCCGCCCCGACGTTCCAGTACGAGTGGCTGCTCAACGGCAACATCGCGATCAGCTCCGGACGGACGCGGAGAGTCGAAGAAGAATACGTCGGCGAGACGCTGTCCTGTCAGGTCACCGCCACGAACACCCACGGCAGCGAAAGCTCCACGACCCTCGCCGAGGTTGTGATCGCCAAAGGCTCCGGCGAAGAAAAACTCACGAACATAGCGGCTGCCGACGATCCGAGGCGAAGCAAAGGTCGGAGATGTGATCACGTGCGAACAGGGCGAATGGAGCCCGTCGGCGACGATGACGCCCTCCGTCGAGTGGCTGCGCGGCGCTACCCCGGTCGCGACCGGCTCGAGCTACACCGTGCAACAGGCCGACGTCAGCAAGACGCTGAAGTGCGAGGAACGGGCGAGCAATGGCCATGGAAGCGGCGAAGCGACGAGCCCCGGAGTGTTCGTGCCCGGCAGCGAACCTGAAAACCGCAAAGCTCCGGAAGTGACCGGGCGTGCCGTCGTCGGGGAAACGCTCAGCTGCTCGCCGGGCACATGGTCCGGCTCGCCCGCTCCCGACCTACAAATACGAATGGTTGAGCGACGGCACGCGGAGAGGCGTCTCCGCGAGCGGCTACCAGGTCAGAGCTGCGGATGAAGGCTCGACGATCACGTGCCAGGTCACCGCGAAAAACGCGAAGGCAAACGGACCGCCGAAAGCGCGCCGGTGAAGGTGCCCGGCTACGCGCCGCGCAGCTCTCGTCGCGCCGCACGCCGAAGGCAGTGCCGCGCCGGACCAGACCCTGAAATGCTGCCATCGGGGAATGGAAGGCCGCCCCGACCGCGACCTACAGCTTCCAGTGGACCGTCGAAGGGTCCCGGATCGCCGGAGCCGACGAGCTCGACCTACACGGTCCTCTCGAGCGAGGAAGGCCGCTCGATCTTCTGCGTCGTGATCGCACGGAACAGCGAAGGCACGACGGAAGCCGTCGAGCAACGCGATCCACATCCCCGGCAAGCCTCCTCGGCTCGCGGGCGTCGACCCCGAGATCACCGGCGCGGCCCAGGTCGGCTCCGAACTGCACTGCGAACGCGGCGTGTGGGAAGGCAGGCCACCTCCGTCGTTCAGTTATCAATGGCTGCTCGACGAGGTCCCGATCGGCGGCGCTACCGGGACGGTGCTCAACGTCGAACCCGGATACCAGGGCCACCTGATCACGTGCGCGGTGACCGCGTCGAGTCCCGAAGGTAGCTACGAAGCCGACACCCAGGGCGTCGCGATCCCGTACAGCGGTTCGGCCACGAAACCGGGCGGCTCGGGGCCGGGCGGGCCGATCAAGAAAACCACGTCACGGGTCACCATCCCCGAAGTGGAAGCATCGCTGAGGAGCCAGCTTCCCCACGTCCTGCGCGCCGCGCGGCGCAGCAAGGTACTCAAGAGTGGCTCGTTCACGTTCATGATCGCCGGGCTCGAGGCCGGGACGCTCTCGGTCTCGTGGTACCAGGTGCCCAAGGCGACGCATGCGTCGAGCAAATCCCACAAGCCCAAGCCGATCCTCCTTGCCTCCGCGAAGACCGTCTTCACGGCCGCTGGCAAGGAGAAGGTCAAGCTCTCGCTGACGCGGCTCGGCCGCCAGATCCTCAAGCAGAACAAGCACCTGAAGCTGACCGTCACCGCCGAATTCAAGACGCCCAAAGGCGCGCACGGGGCTTGGGTCGGGACGATGGTCCTCGCGCCCTAGCCAACGCGCGCGGGCGTTGTAGCGCGCGGCTCGCCGATCGCCGACTCCATCCGGTCCGGGCTGCCGGCCGTGCGTGTTTCGGCGTTCAGGATCAGTGGCCGTGAGCAGGGGCGATCTTGATCGTGACCGTCGCGACCACAGTGAGGTTCGTCCCGTTCGCCTCGTGGACGACCACGCTGGCCCGCGCCCGGATCGTCCGTCGCTTCGCCAGCAGCTGCTGCGCCGCGGCCGACAGCCGCAGCTGCACCCCGGCCGCACGACCCGCTGCGATCGTGAACCGGGCGCTCGCGAGAAGGAGCACCCGTCGGGAGCTCGTTCCGCCGGTGCCGACGATCTCGACCGAGCCGATCGTGTGCAGGGTGATCGTCCCCTTGCAGGACGGGCTGCCAGCCGAGCACCGCAACCGTAGGGGCAGCAGCGCGTGCGAACCGGCATAGAGCACCGTCGCCGTCAGCCGGGCTTCCGAGCGGCGCGCCGAGGTCGTGGGCTGCGGAGGCGTGGCGAACGTGACGACGTTACCCGAGGTCGTCCCGCTGGAGTTGCTCGCGACGATCCGGTATTCGTAGGTCGTGTCGGGCCGCAGGCCGTTCACCGACGCCGACATCGCCAGCGGCGAGGTGCCCGAGCCGGGGCTCGTGCTGCAGGGGATGAGACCGCTCGAGCCCGAGAGTTCGAACCCGCAGGAGCTTGCACCTCCCATCGGGTCCACGACCCCGCCGAGCGTCGCGGAGCTCGGCGTGAGCGACGACGCGGGCGCCGTGCTCGCCGTAGGCGGTTCGCTCGCGGTGGTGAACGTCGCGTCGCTGCTCTCGCTGGTCTGCCCGGAGCGGTTCGCGGCCACGACGCGGAGGTGGTAGGTGGTCAGTGGGGTGAGGCCGCTGAGCGAGGCGGCGACTGACACCGGCGTCCGTCCCGCGCCCGCGAGCGAGGTGCAGGGAACGCTCGAGCCGTAGCTCGTCGAGGTGCCGTATTCGAACTTGCACGTTCCGACTTCGCTTCCCTCCGGATTGACTTCGGTGTTCAGCGTCGCCGAGCCCGCCGTGATCGCCGAGACGGTCGGCGTCGCCACCCCGGGTGCGACCGGGAGCGTGGTCAGCATCTGAGGCGCACCCTCGGCGGTTCCGCCGCTGTACGTGACGATGAGGCGAAAGCCGGCCTGCTCGCTCGGCGCGAGACCTCGCAACTGCGCGCTGACCGCGACCGGTGCCGTGCCGGAGGGCGAAGAGCTGCAGGGAACGTCGCCCGTCTGCCCGCCGGCGCTGTATTCGAACTCGCACGCCGAGATCCGGCCCCCGTTCGGTGCCACCGTGCCATTGAGCGTCGCACTGCTCGCAGCAAGAGACGTCGCGGCTTCCGTCGTGGCCTCCGGCGGCGGGACCGTCGGCGGTCCATGAAGGCTGCCGAGACCGGTGGGACCGTCGTAGCCTTGCTCCGCCGTGCACAGGTACGCCGGGCTGCACGTCCCGTTGCTGCCGGCGACGATGTCGTTGAACCCCGTTTCCCTCAGTTGGTCGGCGATGTACAGCGCCTGCGCGCCTTCGAACGATCTCGTGTAGCTGTCGGTCAGCGCCATCGACGCCGCGACGATCGGCGTTGCGACGCTGGTGCCACCCTCGAGCTTCCATGGGTTGCCGGTGAAGCTGTCGTAGACGGAGACGGGCGTGTTCGGGTCGGCGACGGCGGCGACGTCGTTCGTGGTCCGGTGGGCACATCCGGTATCCAGCTGCCATTCCGGCTTCGGTTCGAGGCTGCAGCCACTGCCCGTCCCGGACCACGCGGTTTCGCTCCAGCGGCTGCCCGGCCTGCGGAGCGAGGTCCCGCCCACGGCGATCACGTGGGGGTTCGCCGCCGGCGTCACGACGCCGTAGCCTTCGTCGCCTCCTGCGGCGGCGATCGGCACGCCCGGGTGATCGTAGTCGGCGGCGTAGGCCGGTTCAGACGGCTGCGCTGTGACGAAGCTGTTGCTCACCTCGGTCGCGCCGAGGGCCACCGCCTCATCCTCCGCTTCGGCGAGCGCCGCCGGTTCGAGCTTCGCCTCGACCAGCAGGATCTTGCAGCCGGGACATATCGCCGAGACCATGTCGAGATCCATCGAGGTCTCGGCGGCCCATTCCGCGCTCGATTCGGTCGGGTATTCGCCGCTCACGCCCCGCACGTTCACCTTGCGGAAGCACCCTTCCGCCGCGGTGCACGGGGGCAGGTGGTAGTGCGACCGGTACGCGGCGAGGTCGGCTTCTGCGCTGTTGTCGCTCTCCGCGTCGACAAGCGCAACCGTCTCACCCCCACCGGCCGTCGCCGAGGGCATCCCATAGGCGGCCCGTAGGTCTTCGGGGTCGTAGCCGCCATCTTCGCCGCCGCCTTCCAGCGCCGGGCTGACTTCCTGCACGGGGCCTTTCGTGATCGCTCCGGCCGGCAGCGGCCCGCGGTGGTTGCCGGCGGGGGTCGGATCTTCGATCAGCGCGCAGCGCGGCGCTCCGTGGCCCGGAGGACACACGTAGTACGGCGAGGCGAGGGTTCGCGCGAGCGCGACCCTCGACCAGTGAGCCATCGCCGGCGCGGCCGCCAGCAGGCAGGTCGAGGCAACGACTGCGAACGCGCAGGCCGAGCGAAGAGGGCGTGTCCTCGCACGCGCCGTCCCTGGCGGCCTGGAGATCGGACTCATCGTCCCCATCCTCTCAGCTTGGCCGCACTGCTCCTACGGTTGCCGGCGGCAGGGATCGCGAGCCCAGCCGTCAGTTGATGGCGATGTAGAAGCCCAGGTCCTGCGTCGTGTCGTTCAGCGTTTTGCTGGTTTCCGAGACCACCGGGCTCCAGGTTTCGACGGTGATCTGCGGCTGTGTTTTGCAGCCCGATTCCGTCCCGCCGGGTTCGGAGAACGCCGTCGCCCCCAGCGTCGCGGTCACGAACCCGGGCTGGTTTTCGCCCGCGTCGATGGTCGCGACCACGTTTTTCGGCGTGAAGCTCAGACCGGAGATGCAGTACACGCCTTCTTCCGGGGTGGTCGTGTGCGCTTTGTCAGCCAGTTCGACGGTCCCGAACCCCTTGCTGTCGCCGGCGACGATCACTCCGGCGGCGGTGATCCGCGCGTAGGCGAGGGCCGTGCCCGGTTCGCCTTTCGGGCCTTCTCTGCCTTCTCTGCCTTCTTTCCCTTCTTTGCCTTCCGCTCCCGGGCCTCCCCGTTCGCCGTTGTGGCCGGATTCGCCTTTCAGCCCCTGGCCGCCGGCGGGCCCCTGCGGCCCGGTCGCGCCGGTCGCCCCCGTGGCGCCGCGGGCTCCGCGCGCACCGCGCAGCGTCCTCAGCACCGATGGCTTGATCTGCTTCGTCGACGTGATCAGGTAGTGCGTAGCCGCGGCGCTCGTGCCTGTCATCGCGACGAACAGCGCGATCCATGCGACCAGGTTGCGACGAACGGCGTTGAGGGCCCGGTGAATCATCTCTGCCTCCCTAGAAGTTCCTGCAAATGGTGACAGAAGGGGGGCGGTCTGGTCGCATTTTCTCGCCCGCAGCGTCAGGCTGATGACCGGGGTGGAGGTTTACATAGGTCCGAGGAGGTTTGGGGCCCGCCGCAGCCTGCGACCTTGCGTATGTTTGACGTACTTCACACCTTTTCTTTTGCTCGGGCCCTTCCCGCCGAGCCCCTCATGGGGGATGCTTAAGGCCTCGGCTTCGCGGCCGGGGGCGCGCCGCTGGCACTGGAGGCTCGGGCGGCGCGGCGCGGGGGCCGTCTGGATGAAAGGGAGCTTTCATGCCGACGGTCCCCCCACGCGCGCGCTGAACCTGGCTACAGTGGGAGATGTCGTGATGACGTACGCCTGATCGTGCGCCCCATGACAGCCGTTGGTCTGACATGCCCCCGTCGGGCCAGCGATACGGTTCGGGCCAAGAACCGAGCCTCCAGTGATACAGCGGCCCCGGGCAGAGATGCTCGGGGCCGTTGTCATCTACGGGTTGGCGTCGGCGAACGCGACGAACGCCCGCCCCGCCGCCGTGAGCCCGCCCGTGATCGTCTGCATCGCCCAGCCGCCGTCGTTGCGCGAGTAGACGAGCACGGCGCGCAGCCAACCCGCTCGGTGGTACGGCACGGCACGCCGCAGTTCGGCCGCCAGCAGCGCCGCGGCTTCGGCGCTGTCGCTCGCGGAGGCGGGGCTGTTGGCGCAGTTGGTGTGCGGCCTGTTGACGTCGGCCGCGCAGAAGCCGAACTCGGAGACCATCAGGTTGTCGCGGCCGGAGCCCAGCTGCGCCTGCAACCCCGGCAGCTCGCCGATCCCGGTGGTGGCGCTGTGGGAGGGGTTGTACGGATGCAGGTACCAGCCGCCGACTTCGCTGCGCAGCTGGGGTGCCGCCGAGTACAGACCGCCGAGCCATCCGCCGGAGGTGAGCCCCGCGTAGATGCGATCCATCGGCAGCCCGGCCGCGCGCGCCGCAGGCAGCAGCGCCGCGAGGATCGCCGCGTACTGGGCTGCGGAGCCGTAGCCCCACGGCTCGTTGCTGACCTCGAACAGGATCGGGGCGGCGGGGTACCGCGCGATGATCTCTCGTGCCGAGCCGATGAACCCGGTGACGTATTCGTCGATGTCACGGGCGCTCGTCGGCAGGCACTGCTCGCTGTAGTGGCAGTGTTCGTAGGCGCGGTACTCGATTGTGATCACGGGGATCATGCCGGCGTCGATCGAGAGCGCGAGCCCCTGCCCGCCGGAGATACCGGGGCTCGCGCCGCCGTGCGAGAGCGTCTCGCCCGCGTACCACTCGATCGGCCCGCTGCGGTCGTAGGCGATTCCGTGTTCGACGAACTCGCCTGTCGGCTTCAGGAACACGGAGCTGTTGCCGTTCAGCCCGAGCCAGGGAGCGGAGGCCGGGGGAGCCCAGCCGTAGATGTCGGCCGTGGAGGCCGGCGAGCTTTCGCCCCGCGCGTCGGCGAGCCGCACTTCGGCTTCGCCTTCGCCGGGGGGAGCGACGGCTTCGATCTCGGTTTCGGAGACGATCCGGAAGCTCGCGCGGCGGCCGCCGAAGGTGACGGATGTGACGGGGGAGGACCCGCCGAACCCCACGCCCCGGATCGTGACCGTGGCGCCGCCCGCTTCCGGGCCGATGCTCTGTTCGAGGCGCGTCACCTGCGGGAGCGTCGATCCCTGGGCCAGCGGGACCGGGGTCAGGCCGGCCGCGGCACAGCACAGGGCGAGGAGGCGCATCCGCGCTCAGCGTAGCCAGCGGGGCGCACCGCGCGCGCTGGTGCGCTGCCGCCCGGCCGAACGAGCGAGGGTCCGTGTGCGCGCGCAGGAGCCCGGGTGCGCTCCCGCCCGCCGAACCTCGAGGGTTCGGCCGTGCTCACGACGATCGACCTGCGAGGCTCCGCTATTCGGCGAGGACCCCGGGGGTGAACACCGTCGCCTCGCAGCGCACGCCGGGGTCGAGCTTCAGATCGAGGACGCCGGCGGTGTGGCGCTCGTGCGCGATCAGCTCGTACGCGCCGGGGTGCGAGACATCGATCGCGTCGCCGTCGACCGTCACGGTCCCCCGCCCGTCCAGCACCGCCCACACGCCCCCGGCCTCGTAGGGTCCGCTGTACGCGCCGCGTTGCTCGGGAGTCGGCGGCGCCAGGGCCGCGCCGGGCGCGTCCTCCGGGCGCAGCGGCTCGAGCGGCTCGCGCTCGACGCCGAGCAGCTCCTGGATCGCGAGCTCCGTCCCCGCGTAGTCGCCCTCGCCGAAGTGGTACTCGAACAGCCGCGCGCCGCCGTCGAACAGGTAGCGCGCCGGCCACCCCTCGTTCTCGTACTCCTGCCACAGCTGGAGCTCCGCGTCGATCAGCACCGGGTAGGAGATGCCGAGCCGGGTGACCGCATCACGGACCCCCTGCTCCGGGCGCGACGCGTCGAACCCGGGCGAGTGCACGCCGACGATCCGCAGCCCGTTCGCGGCGTAGCGCTCGTGCCACCCCTTCAGATACGGGAGCGTGCGGATCGAATGCGGCCGGCAGAAGTCCCAGAACTCGACGAGCAACGGCCGCTCGCGCTGGATGATGCTGACCTGCTCGCCGCCGGGCGTGTTGAGCCACGGCAGGTTGCGCGGGAACAGCGGGGCGGCGATGTTCCCGACGGGGGCTCTCACCAGATCGTGCCCGACGGGTCGAACTCCCGGGCGACGGCACCGACCGCCGCCGATCCGGCGTCCTACCCGATGCTGCCGACCATCTCCAGCTGGATCAGCCGGTTGAGCTCGACCGCGTACTCCATCGGCAGCTCCTTCGTCACCGGCTCGATGAAGCCGTTGACGATCATCGCCGCGGCCTCGTCCTCGGTGAACCCGCGCGAGCCCATGTAGAACAGCTGGTCGTCGGAGATCCGCCCGACCGTCGCCTCGTGCGCGACCGTCACGTGCGGGTTCTGGATCTGGATGTCCGGCCACGTGTCGCTGCGCGATTCGCCGTCCATCATCAGCCCGTCGCACTGCACGCGCGCTTTCGAGCCGGCCGAGTTCGGGCCCATCTTCACGAGCCCGCGGTAGCCCATGATCCCGCCGTCCTTGGAGATCGACTTCGCGAGGATGTTCGACGTCGTGTTCGGCGCGAGATGCACGACCTTCGCGCCCGTGTCCTTGTGCACGCCCTTGCCGGCGACGCCGACGTTGAGGTGGTCGGCGCGCGCGCCCTCGCCGAGCAGGAACGAGCCGGGGTAAAGCATCACGTACTTCGCGCCCATCGATCCGCCGACCCACTCGACGGTCCCGCCGGCGTCGACCACGGCGCGCTTCGTGTTCAGGTTGTAGACGTCCTTCGACCAGTTCTGCACGGTCGTGTACCGCGCCTTCGCGCCCTCGTGGACGAAGATCTCGACGACCGCCGAGTGCATCGAGTTGACGCTGTACGTCTGCGCCGTGCAGCCCTCGATGTAGTTCACGTCCGAGCCCTCGTCGGCGACGATCAGCGTGTGCTCGAAGGTGCCCTCGCCGGCGCCCTCCATGCGGAAGTACGCCTGCAGCGGCAGGTCGACCTTGACGCCCTTCGGCACGTACAGGAACGAGCCGCCCGACCAGACCGCGCCGTGCAGCGCCGAGAACTTGTTGTCCTGCGGCGGCACGCATTTGTTCATGAAGTACTTCTGGACGAGCTCGGGGTACTCGGCGATCGCCGTGTCCATCGAGCAGAACAGGATCCCGAGCTTCGCGTACTCGGCCTTCAGGCCCTCGTAGACCGGCTCCTGGCGCCAGACGCCGACGACGCCGGCGAGGTGCTCGCGCTCGGCCTGCGGGATACCGAGGTCCTCGTAGGTCTTCTTCATCTCCTCCGGGACCTCGTCCCAGGAGTTGAAGCGCCCGGCGGTGGGCGGCGAGTACAGCACCAGCTCGTCGAGGTTCAGCCCGCTGAGGTCCGGGCCCCAGTTCGGCATCGGCTTGCGTTCGAAGATCTCCAGCGACTTGAGGCGTTTCTCGGCCATCCAGTCGGGCTCGCCCTTGACCTTCGAGAGCTCCTTCACGACCTCGCGCGAGATCCCCTTGCGGGCGATCAGCTGGCCCTGCTCGTCCTCGACGATCGGGCTCGGTTTCGAGATGCGGTCAACTGTGGCCATTGGAAGTCCTCGCTGGGGGTTGGCGAATCCTGTGCTGGGAGGTAGGAATTGTATCGCGCGCGCCGTCGGCCCCGAGGGTCCGAGCGGTGACGAGCCGGTTGGGGACCTCGCGCGCAACTCTCCGCTCACTCGCCTGTTCTTCCCAACAGTCAAATGTTCGGAACGGCCGCGGCGGACGCCGGGGCCGGGATCGGGGGAGATATGGCGGGTCTCAACAGAGGCGGAGCCGTGCGGCTCCGCACGCTCGTGGCTGCGGTCGCGGGGGTCATCGTGCTGGGCTCGGTCGCGGCCGACGGCCGCGCGAGCGTGCAGTCGAGCAAGTCGGGCTGGGCCTGGAGCAACCCGGTCCCGCAAGGCCGCACACTGCGGCGCATCGCGTTCTCCGGGGGCGTCGGCTATGCCATCGGCTACGGCGGCACGGCGCTCGCGACCGACCCCGCAGGCGACTCCTGGGCGGGGCTGGACACCGGCACCTCGGCGCCGCTCGAACGGCTGCAGGTCGTCAACCCGACGACCGTCGTGGTCGGCGGTGCGGGAGGCTGCGTGACCCGCATCTCCGACAACTCGGGCCAGATCTTCCGCCGCATCTTCAACGTCGCCGAATCGAGCTGCGCGGAACCCGTCGCGGCGTTCAGCTTCATCTCGCCTACGACCGGCTGGCTGCTGCTGAGCAACGGCTCGGTCGAGTTGACGACGGACGGCGGAGAAACCTTCGCGCGGCGCACCTCGATCCCCGGCACCCCCTCCTCGAGCGGCGGCGGCTCGCTGGCAGGCGCCGAAATCCACTTCAACAGTCCCACCGACGGCATCGCGTTCGTGCAGGACTCGAACGGCGCCAGCCAGGAGTTCTCGACCCCCGACGGGGGCGTCTCCTGGACGCCCGTGCCGCTGCCTGCGGGCGCCCACGTCGCCTCCGTGCACTTCGTCGATGAAAAGAACGTCTACGCGGTGGGAACGGAAACGCTCCTGCGCTCGTCCGACGGCGGCCGGACGTGGAGCGGCGAGCCGATCGCGCACGGCAACGCCTTCACGGGCATCGACTGCGCCTCGCCGACGACGTGCCTGCTGACCGTCGCCGGCGGCAACCAGCTGATCGAGACGGCCGACGGCGGCGCCACCGCCACCGTCAAGACCGCATCGAGCTCGTTGATCTTCGGTGCGGCCTACGCCTCGCCGACACAGATCGTCGCGGTCGGGCAGGGCGGGACGACCGTCCTCTCCGGCGACGGCGGGGCGACCTTCAAGCCCGCGAGCGCCAGCACCGGGGGTCGCTTCGGGCGGCTGCGCGGCGGCCCGAACGGCGAGATGCTGGCACCGGGCGCCGACGGCGACCTCGCGGTCTCGGCCGACGGCGGGCAGAGCTGGCAGCTGCTCGCGACGCAGACGTCGAAGCAGCTCGTCGACGCGTCGTTCGGCACCACCGCCGTCGGCTACGCGCTCGACGCCTCCGGAGGCCTGCAGCGGACGACCAACGGCGGCGGCAGCTGGCAGACGCTGAACCCCGGGACCTCGCAGCCCGCGGCCGCCGTCGTCGCCCTCGGGTCCTCCACCGCGCTGCTGATCGGGCCCGGCGGAGTGAACCGCGCGACCGGCGGCGGCGCTTTCGAACCGGTGCGGCTGCCGGCCCACACGAGCGGGCTCGACGACTACGACCTGGTCGGCTCGACGCTGCTCGCGTTCGGCACCGGCACCCACTCGCTGATCCGCTCCACCGACGGTGGCGCACGCTGGACCGCCGTGCCGCTCCCCCTGTCGCACCCCGCTTCTCGGGCGCACGGCAGGAAGGTCGGCGCCAGCCGGGGCGTGTCGATCCGGAGCCTGTCGTTCGTCTCAGCACAGATCGGCATGCTGCTCGACTCGAACGGGCGTCTGTGGCGGACCGGGAACGGCGGTCGCAGCTGGCGCGAAGTGCTGACGATCGGCAGCGGCGACGGGAGGCAGGTCGTGCTCGGCAGCAGCAGCGACGCGTTCCTGTCGCTGAGCCGCTTCGGCGGCGACAGCGCAGACGCCTACGTGATGCGCACGGCGGACGGCGGCGCGAGCTGGCATCCGCAGCTGATCACGCTCGGCTCGCTGCCGTACGACGGTCTCGTCGCCGACGGCGCACTCGGCGGCGCGGCGCTCGTCGAAGGCGGGGGAAGCACCTCCGAGGACGGGGTGCCCGTGCCCGCACGGCTCGAAGTGTTCACGACCGCAAGCGGCGGCGACGTCGCGGGAACGGCGGCCACGATCGCGCTGCGGGCTCCCCGGACGAGGTTCACACGGCGCGCTCTGCATGGGGTGCACGGCACCGTCCGCATCACCGGCACGCTGTCCGGCGCGATCGGCGGCGAGACGATCGTCGTGTCGCGGCGGGACGTCTCCGGTGGCTCCTGGCAGCACCAGGACGTCGTCGCCGGCGCCAACGGCGGCAGCTTCACGACGACCTGGCACATCAGCTCATCGTCGGTGTTCGTCGCCCAGTGGGCGGGGGACAGCGGGCGCCCTGGAGTCGGGTCGAGGGCGCTCTCCGTCACCGTCCGCTGACCGGCGGGCGGCCGGGCCGTAGCGCGCCGGGGGGCGCGCCCGGCCCGGCCGCCTCGGCGCGATCAGGAGCAGCCGCGCTCCATGCTCGGCACGGTGCCGGCACCTTCCAGCCGGAAGCAGCGGTAGACGAGGTGCCCGGCGAGGCGCCCCGGCTTCCACAGTTCGATCGTCGCGGGCGACCGCCGGAACGAGCCCGTCGTCGAGGCTTGGGTGCAGTTCGGCTCGCAGGTGCGCTCGAGGCTCGCGCCCTCCCCGCGCGCCCGCGCCGTGCCCCAGCCTCGCCACCGCAGGCCGGTCAGCGACCAGCCTTCGCGGGGGAACAGGACGATTTCGTCGGGTTCGACGGCGAAGCGGGCCGGCCGGGCGTCGGCGAGCCCCCGCGGAGAGACCGCCAGGTAGATCCTGCGACGCCCGTGGGTCTGGCCGGCGCCGAAGGCGCCGCGAGTCAGCAGCGTTTCGCATTCCGTGTACTCCCTCGCCGCCGGTGAGAGGTGGTGGGCGGCGTACAGCAGGTCTTCCCGGCTCAGCGTGTGGGAGAGCCGCCGGCCGGTCAGGCACTCGTGCGCTGCGCGTCGCGCTTCGCGGTGCACCTGGGTCGGGCTCTCACGACGCGGCCGGCCGTGCGTCGTGCCGTGCCCGGGATGGTCAGATGCGATCTGCGCGCCCGCGCCCGCGCCCCGCGCCCCCCGCGGGCGCGGGCGCGGTGACGCTGTGCGTTGCCACGATCACCCCCGAGGCGACCGTGATCGCCGCCAGCACCTGCCAGCTCGACGCCATCCCCTTCGCGCCCGCGTCGAGGGTCAGCCAGCCTTTCAGGCGGGCGAGCCCGCGCCACGGCCGGATCAGCACCGCGGGCAGCGACGCGGCGAGCGCCGAGGGCTGCGCCGCGGTGAGCGTCCGTCGTGCGCGATGCAGGAGCGTCTTCACCGCCGGCACTGAGGTCCCGAGCGACGTGGCGATCTCGAGATGGCTGCGTCCCTCGAACGCCTGCGCGACGAGCGCGTCGCGTTGACGAGGTGGCAGCGCGACGATCGCTCCCATCAGCCAGTCCATCCACTCCTGCTGCTCGACCACGGCGGCGGTCGTCGCGGACGGCTCGCAGCACTCGTGCTCGTCGAGCGGCAGCTGAACGCGTTCGGTGCGGAGCGCGTTCACGGCGCAGTTGCGGACGACCGTGTGCAGCCAGGCCCTGAGGTTGCCGGGCCGGGTCCCGCCGCGCAGCGAGCGGAACGCTTTCAGCAGCGCCTCCTGCATCACTTCCTCGGCGGCGCAGCGGTCGCGCAGCATCCTGCGGACGGCGCGCTCGAGCTCCGCGCGGTAGGGCTCCAGCAGCCGCGCGAACGCGGCAGGCTCGCCGTCTTGGAGGATGTCGAGCAGGCGCTGCTGTTCGGGGGTCATGGTGGTGTAGACGCGCGGACCCGATGAAGGTCGCGCGGTCCGCGGACGGATCGGGGCGATTCCAATCGCTCGAACGGACTATAAACGCGCCGCAGCGGCGCCGTGCGGGGCGTTCGCCGCGCGGTCTGTGAGGCGCGCGGGACGAACTGGCCTGCGCGCTCGCCGGTGCGGGGCGTGGCTCAGCGCGGCCAGTCGTTGTCGCCCGTGACAGCGCCGCGAACGACCTTCAGGTTCAGCAGCGCGCACTTGCGCCGCGTCGCCGAAACGGGGATCCCGAGCAGGTCGATCATCCAGTCCGCGTCGAGCTCGGAGACCTCGGCGAGCGCCATCCCCTTCAGCTCCTCCGAGGCGATCGACGCCGCCGCCTGGGAGATCGCGCAGCCGTGGCCGTGGAAGCGGATCTCCTCGATCCGGTCCCCGCCGACCCGGATGTGGACGCCCAGCTCGTCCCCGCACAGCGGGTTGTGCTCGAGCCCCTCGAGATCGTGCGGGTCCAGCTCCCCGAAGTTCCGGGGGCGCTTGTAGTGCTCGAGGATGTAGTCCCTGTAGAGGTCGTCGCTCATCGCGGCAGCCCGAACACGTCGCGGCCACGGCGCAGCGCCTCGATCAGCGCGTCGACGTCCGACTCGTCGTTGTACACGCCGAGGCTCGCCCGCGCCGTCGCGGCGACGCCGAGGCAGCGCATCAGCGGCTGCGCGCAGTGGTGTCCCGCCCGCACGCACACGCCCTCGCGGCCGAGCAGCTCGGCGACGTCGTGAGGGTGCATGCCGTCCACCGAGAAGGACGCGAGCGCGCCCCGCTCGCGGTCGGCCGGCGGTCCCGAGACATGCACTCCGGGGACCTCGGCGAGGCGCTCGAGCATCAGCTCGGTCAGCGCACGCTCGTGCTCGCGGACCCGGTCCATGCCGAGCCCGTCGAGGTAGTCGACCGCCGCCGCCAGCGCGACCGCCTCGGCGATCGGCGGCGTCCCCGCCTCGAACTTGAACGGCAGCTCGTTCCAGGTCGTCTGCTCGAGCGAGACGGACGCGATCATGTCGCCGCCCGTCAGGAACGGCTCCATCGACTCGAGCAGCTCGCGGCGCCCGTGCAGCACGCCGATGCCGGTCGGGCCGACCGCCTTGTGGCCGGTCCAGGCGTAGAAGTCGACGCCGAGCGCGCCGACGTCGACCGGCATCTGCGGCACCGCCTGGGCGCCGTCGACGAGGCTCAGCGCGCCTGCCGCGCGCGCCCTCGCCGCGATCTCGCGCACCGGGTTGATCGTGCCGAGGACGTTCGAGACGTGGGTGAAGGCCACGAGCTTCACGTCGCCGCGCGCCAGCTCGGCGTCGAGCTGCTCGAGCGAGAGCTCGCCGTGCTCGTCGACCTCCAGCCAGCGCAGCTCCGCGCCGCTCGCGTGACACGCCTGCTGCCAGGGCACGAGGTTCGCGTGGTGCTCCATCTGCGTGATCAGCACCGCGTCGCCCGGGCCGAGGTTCGCGCCGCCCCACGAGTACGCGACGAGGTTGATCGCCTCGGTCGCGTTCTTCGTGAACACCGTCGTGCGGGGCTCGGAGCCGGTGAACGCGGCGATCCGCTCGCGCGCCGCCTCGTAGGCTCCGTCGGCCTCCTGCGCGAGCGGGTAGACGCCGCGGTGGACGTTCGCGTTGTGCTCCGCGAGGTGGCGTGTCAGCGCCTCGATCACCCGTCGGGGCTTCTGCGCGGTCGCCCCGGAGTCGAGGTACACCAGCGCCCGCCCGCCCGGCCGGCGCTCGAAGATCGGGAAGTCCGCCCTTACCGCGAGCGCGTGCTCAGCGACTGGTGGCATAGGTCTCGATGTCCTCGCGCGCCGCCGCCAGCTTGACCGCGATCTTCTCCCTGACGAGCTCTTCCAGGTGCTCGTCGGCGAGCTCCGAGATCAACGGCTCGAAGAACCCTTCGACGATGATCCGCACCGCCGACGGGCGGTCGAGCCCGCGGCTCTGCATGTAGAAGATCGAGGCCTCGTCGAGCTCGCCGACGGTGCCGCCGTGCGACGCCGAGACGTCGTCGGCGGATACCAGCACCGAGGGGATCGCGTCGATCCGCGCTTTCGGCGAGAGCATCATCGTGTGGATCTGCAGGTAGGTGTGGGTCTGCTGGGCTCCCGGGTCGATCTGGATCAGGCCCTCGAAGCTCGCGCGGCTCTCGCCCGTCGCCGCTCCGCGCCAGTGCACGTCGCCGCCCGACGGGCCGGTCTCGTGCAGGTCGGCGGCGAACACATCGAGGTGCTCGTGCTCCTGCGCGAAGAACAGCCCCCGGAACCGCATGTCGGCGCCGGGCTCGGAGATCGCGAGCTCGAGGTGCTGGCGGACCATCTGCCCGCCGAGCAGCGCTGGCAGCCAGTGGCAGTAGGCGTCGCGCCCGACCTGCACGAACCGGGTCGAGACGTCGAACACCTCGTTGCCGGAGCCCCAGTCCTGGACCTGCGCGAGCCTGCAGCGGGCGCCGTCCTGCAGGTACAGCTCGAACGCCCCGGCGTGGAGCGCCTGCGCGCCCTCGCCGAAGTCCTCGGCGAGGTCGTACTCGTGGACCTTGAAGTCGCTCGCGCGGCCGCCGACGACGAGCGTGCGCCCGTACTGGGCGAGACCCGGCCGCGGGATCGCGTAGACGAGCTCGAACGGGTCCTCGACGTGGACGTTCTCCGGCACGTACAGGAAGATCCCGCCGGTCCAGAAGGCGGCGTTGGCCGCCTCGAGCTTGTGACGGTCGATCTCCAGGCGCTTGGAGAACCAGCGGCTCGCGAGCTCGCCGTGGAGCTCGAACGCCTGCTCGAGCGAGCAGAGGATCACGCCCTGCTCGGCGAGCGCGGGGTCGAGCTCGGTGTGGACGACTGCGCCCGCGCTCTGCACGATGCGCCCCGCGCGGGGGCGCTCCGGGATCGTCTGCGCGACGATCGCGGGCACCTCGCTCTCCTCGACGCTCGTCTCGAGCGCGTCGAGGTCGAGCGCCTGCAGGCTCGTCGTCCAGAAGCCCGAGCGGCGCCAGACGGGCATCTCGCTCGACTCGAACGCCTTCAGCGCCGCCTCGCGGAGCTCGGCGAGCGAGCGCCCGTCACCGGCGCCGGCGCCGGCCAGCGCTTTGTAGAGAGTCGCATCGCGGTGACGGCCGGCCTTGACTTTGACCGGGGCCGCGCCGTTGCCTACTGCGTTGCCGTTCTCCGCAGGGGCAGCGGCCTCAGACATCCTCGTCACCGGCGCCGACCCCCGCCGCGACCTCCTGGCGGATCTGGTCGTAGCCCTCGCGCTCGAGGCGCTCGACGAGCTCGACGCCTCCCTCGAGCACGATCCGCCCGTCCATCAGGATGTGGACGAACTGCGGCTTCACGTAGTGGAGGATGCGCTGGTAGTGGGTGATGATCAACGCGCCGAGGCCCTGCTCGTCGTGGAGCCGCTGAACGCCCTCGGCGACGGTGCGCAGGGCGTCGATGTCGAGACCCGAGTCCGTCTCGTCGAGGATCGCGACGTCGGGTTTCAGCATCGCCATCTGCAGGATCTCCGCGCGCTTCTTCTCGCCGCCCGAGAAGCCGTCGTTGAGGTGCCGGCTGGTGAACGACCGGTCGACGTCGAGGAGCTCGATCGCGTGCTGCAGCTCGGTGCGGAACTCCTTCACCTGGATCGGGTCCTCGCGCTTGGCGTTGATCGCCATGCGCAGGAAGTTCGCGACCGACACGCCGGGGATCGAGACGGGGTACTGGAACGCCAGGAACAGCCCCGCCTTCGCGCGCTCGTGAGGCTCGGCCTCGGTTATGTCCTCGCCCATGAAGGTGATCGAGCCCTGGGTGATCTCGTAGGTGGGGTGGCCGAGCAGCGTGTTCGCCATCGTCGACTTCCCGGAGCCGTTCGGCCCCATCAGCGCGTGGATCTCACCACGGCTGATGTCGAGGTCGACACCACGGAGGATCTCGCGCTCCTCGATGCGCACGTGCAGGTCTCTGATCTCTAGGTCGGCCATGTGGTCGTTTCAGGCTCCGGTCGTGAGGGGTTCGATTTGCAAGGGGGCAGCTGCGAGCGGGGGACTCACCAGCAGGTCGGCGAGGGTCGTCTCGCGCAGCGTGCCGACGATCGACGCGCGTACGCGCGTCCACAGCAGCTTGGTCGGGCAGGTGTGGTCGAGCTTCGACTCGCGCGCGCAGACGATCGAGCCGTCCGGGCTCTGGGAGATGCACTCGATCGGCGCGATCGAGCCCTCCAGCGCCTCGACGACCTCGGCCATCGTGATCTGCGCCGCCGGGCGCGCCAGCAGGTAGCCGCCGCGCGAGCCGCGCCGCGAGTCCACCAGCCCTGCCTTGCGCAGACGCGCGACGAGATGCTCGAGGTAGGCGAGCGGAAGGCCGTCGTTGGCCGCGATCTCGGCGAGCGGGATCGGCTCGCCGTCGCTGCGCCTAGCCAGCTCGACCATCACGCGTACGCCGTACTCGGCCTTGGTTGAGAACATCATCGCCCGATTTCCTACCTGGGCGCTAGGGTATCAACCCGCCCGCAGCTTCCCGATGTCGTGGGCGAGCGCTTCGGGTGTCAGCTGTTCGGTCCCGTACAGGACCCGTTCGTGTCCCTCGCCGTCGATCAGCCGCACCGTCGCGTACTTCGCGAACGTCGACGCGCCCGCCGAGGCCGGGCGAACGTTGTAGGCGGCCCACACGCTCCGGAGCTGCGCGTCGCTCCCGGTGAGGTAGTGCACCCGCCCGCTGAGGGAGACCTGCGCGAGGAACGCCCGCACCGCCTGCGGCGTGTCCCCGGCCGGGTCGGCGCTGACGATCACGACCGCCGCGGGGTGTGCCCCGAGTTCGTCGAGGGCGCCTCGGATCTGCTGCGCGATCAGCACGCACGGCGCGCCGCAGCGGGCGTAGAGGAAGGTCAGCACGACCGGTTCGCCGCGCAGCGACGCGAGCGAGATCGCCCGGCCGTACTGGTCGTCGAGCGTGAACGCGGGCGCCTCGTGGTCGCCGGGGAGCGCGGCGCCGTCGAACCCGCCGGCGGTCCCGGACGGCGTCGCCGACCCCGGCTGCGTGCCGGTCGCGAGCGAGGTGACCGGAGCCGCGCCGCTGCCGCCGCCGGAGCCGGATTCGCTGCTCGCGACGATCGCGAACACGACCGCCGCTGCTGCCAGCACCGCGACGATCGCCGGCACGAGCAGGCGGTTGCGTCCCATCCGCGGGAGCGTAGAGGGCGCGAGTGATCCGACGCTCCACCGGGGCCCGGCGGCGGAGCGAGCCTCGGCGTGCGGGCGCGGGCGCCTGCATCCGTTGAAACCCCGCTCGCCGGGGTAACCAGCAGGCACAGCAGCTCGACGGAGGAGAGCGATTCCGATCAAGGGAACTGCACCGATGGCAGGAGATCGGCGGCCGGTCGTCGTATCTGGAGGCAGCGTGCGCGCTCGCACCCTCATCGGCCGCGTCTCCGCCATGCTCGTGCTCGCCGCCGGGCTCGCGTCGGTGAGTCGCCGCGTCAGCCGCCGGCCCGCCGCCTCCGCCGAACGACGCGCTCACGGCCGCCCAGGTAGTGCATTCGCTGCCGTCGACGCTCGGCGGCACGCTCGTCGGCGCGACCGTCGAACCGCTCGAAGCGACCGGCGGCTGCGGCGGCACCGAACACTCGGTCTGGTACCAGTACCGCTCGCCCGTCAAGCAGCGCGTCGCGATCGCGATCGCGGCCGCCGGGACGCTCGACGCCGCGGTCGAAGTCTTCCACGCGGTCCGCTCGCAGCTGAACGACGTCAACTGCGAGCGCACCGACACGAAGGGCGAAGCCTCGCTGACCTGGGAGGCGTCGAAGAACGGCGTCTACGACATCCGCGTGGCGGCGCTCACCGCGTCCCAGCTCGACACCTTCACGTTCGAGATCTACCTGCCGACACCGGCGATCGCGCCGCCCGGCCCGCGCCTGCCGGCGGCGGGGGTCGCCGGCCAGGTCGATCGCATCCAGAACGTGAACGCGGCGTACTCCGTGGTCATGCACTCCGGGGTCAGCTACATCGTCAGCCTCTCCAGCGACACGCCGCACGCCTGCGTCACCGGCGCGCTCTACGGACCGGGCACCACGAGCTTCGAAGAAGGCTCGTCCGCCCTGCAGATCCCATGCGGCGGCTTCCGCCTGTTCACTCCCGCGGCCGGCGCAGGCGGTCTCTACAGCGTCGAGCTGACCCCACGCGAAACGTTCAAGGGTGTCCAGCATTTCCACCTGCAGGTCGCGCCTGCCGGCAGCGGGGAGACCGCCCCCGGGCTGACGCTCGGCAACTACGGCCGGGTCGGCGCGCGCCTGCTCGCCGGCACCGCACAGGTGCTGCGGCTCTACCGGATGGACATCACCACCCACTCCAACCTCACGTTGCGCCTCAACGCCTCGCCGTCCGCCGGGCTCAGCCTGCAGCTGCGCAACTTCCAGGGCAACGTGATCGAATGCCAGTGCGGCGGGAGCGGCCCCCAGCGGATCTTCCAGCAGCTCGATCCGGGCCACTACTACGCGGTCGTCACGTCCCAGCGGCGGGGCGGCGGCAGCTTCACGCTGACGCGCGAGTCGCGGACGATCACGAGCGTTCGCGCGTCGTTCGGCACCGCCCGCGCGGCGCCCGGGCAGTCGACACCGGTGAAGGTCGCGGTCTCGCCCGCGACGTCGGGGCCCGTGACCGCGGAAATCGAACGCTTCGACCCCGTGTTCGGCTGGCAGTTCTACCGGACGCTGACCGGCTATGCCTCGGGTGGGACGGCGCTGCTGCCGTTCACGCCCCCGGCTGTCGGGCGCTGGCGCGTCAGCGCCCGGTACGGCGGCTCGCGCACGGCGAGCCCGAGCGCGACCGTCGGGTCGACGTACCTCGTCGTCCTGTAGCGGGCGCGCAGGATGCTGCCCGGGGGCATGCTTTCCGGGCTGATCCGCCCTCTCCGGCCGAGGTCCGCAAACCGCTCAGAGGTCGCTATACTTTCTGAAGTTCATGAATCCCGACCTTAGTTCAGGAGTTTCGCGATGAGCACGTCCGGACCAGAGCTGCTCCGACAGATCAAGAGCAGGATCCAGGAGGTCGACCCCGCGGAGGTCAAGGAGCTCGCGCACGAGGGCGTGACCCTCGTCGACGTCCGCGGCAGCGAAGAGTTCGCGACCGGCCACCTCCCCGGCGCCAAGAGCGTTCCCCGCGGCCACCTCGAGGCGCGGATCGAAGGCGTCGCCCCCGACCGCAGCGGCCAGGTGATCCTCTACTGCGCCTCCGGTCAGCGGTCCGCGTACGCGGCCCGCACGATGATCGAGGACCTCGGCTACGAGAACGTGCGCTCGATGACCGGCGGCATCACGCTGTGGAAGGACCGCGGCTACGAGGTCGAGGTCCCGCGCCAGCTCAGCCCCGAACAGCGAGACCGCTACTCGCGCCACCTCCTGATCCCCGAGATCGGCGCGGAGGGCCAGCAGAAGCTGCTCGACGCGAAGGTGCTGCTGCTCGGCGCCGGCGGGCTCGGCTCGCCGACCGCGCTGTACCTCGCCGCGGCCGGCGTCGGCACCCTCGGGATCGTCGACGACGACGAGGTCGACCTCTCGAACCTGCAGCGTCAGGTGATCCACGCGACCGACCGGGTCGGCGTCGCGAAGGTCGACTCGGCCGAGCAGACGATCCAGTCGCTCAACCCCGACGTGAAGGTCGTCAAGTACAAGACGCGCATCGACGCCTCGAACATCATGGAGATCATCGAGGGCTACGACGTGATCGTCGACGGGGTCGACAACTTCCCGACCCGCTACCTGCTCAACGACGCGACGGTCCGCCTGCGGATCCCCGTCGTCTCGGCGTCGATCCTCGGCTTCGACGGCCAGCTGTCGGTGTTCAAGCCCTACGACGGCCCGTGCTACCGCTGCCTGTTCCGCGAGCCGCCGCCCGCCGAGCTCGCGCCCTCGTGCGGCGCAAACGGCGTGCTCGGCGTGCTCCCGGGCACGATGGGCCTGCTGCAGGCGACCGAGGTCGTGAAGCTGATCCTCGACATCGGCGACCCGGCGATCGGGCGGCTGCTGCTCTACGACGCGCTCGGCGCGACGCTCACCGAGGTCAAGGTCCACCGTGACCCGGAGTGCCCGATCTGCTCCCGCGATCCAGATGAGATCAGGGACGAGGAGATGGGCGTGTTCCCGGACTACGAGGCGTTCTGCGCCGCCGCCGGCTAGCCGGCCGCGGCGGCCGGGGCCCGGCGCGCTAATCTGCCGCGAGTCATGGCGACGATCAAGATCCCACCGGTGCTGCGGGCGTCCGTCGGCGGCGACAAGGAGGTCGGCGCGTCCGGCTCCAACGTCGGCGAGGTGCTGCGCGACCTCGCCTCCAGCCATCCCGCGACCGAGAGCCAGCTGTTCGCGCCCGACGGCGCGCTCAACCGGTACGTCAACGTCTACCTGAACGACGAGGACGTGCGGGTGCTCGACGGGCTCGACACGGCGGTCGGCGAGAACGACACGCTGCAGATCCTGCCGGCGATGGCCGGCGGCGCCCCTTCCGCGTAGCCGGGCGGACGCGACGAGCGCCTGCTGGTCGGTCGTCTTCGGCGGCGCTCATCGGCGTGCTCCAGATTCGGCTGTCGCCGTCGACCGGCGGCGTGGCCGCCGGTCGACCGTGTGTCGTCGGCGAACCGCTGCCGAGTCTCGGGTCGCAGTGCGGATCGCGGCGAGCTGCGGTTAGGATCTGCGCGGGCGCCGGGCTCGGCTTTGCGTCCAGGGGGCGCTCGCCGGCGAGCGCGGACGGCAAACGACACCGATGACGTGCACATGTTCCGGTCTTCACTGATCTCGCTCACCGCTTTCGTGGCGGCGCTCTGCCTGACGGCGGTCCCGGCCGCGCTGGGGCTGGCGAACCACACCGGCTGGCCGCAGATCGGCCACCACGTCGGTCACCCCAACAACGAAAGCGGCGTCGAGCGCGGGCTCGACGGGGTCCACAACATGCTGCTCGGCGGCGACGGCAACGACGTGATCTGGGCCGGCAACGAAGGCGACGTGATCTGGGGCGACTCCCACCCCGACGATCCTCCGAACCAGTTCGACCAGCTGCACGGCGGCCCCGGCGAAGACTGGATCTACGCGAGCGACGGGCACAACCTGATCTGGACCGGGGCCGGCAACGATCATGTCGCGCTGGTGTACGGCTACGGCACCGTCTACTGCAACGGTCCCGGCGTGAAGACGCTGGTCGAGCGCTACCTGCCCCAGAACCGGCACTACAAGCTCGTCGGGTGCGATCACGTCGTGATCGACCCGTACCGCGCCTGAGCGGTTTCGGCTACGCCGCGCGGGCGGCGGGCTGTGAGTCCTCGGCCGGGGCGACGTCGCTCGTCCCCGCCGCCGGGATCAGGCTCATCGCGCGCTCGGCCAGCGCGGTGATCGTCAGCGACGGGTTCACGCCGACGTTCGCCGGCACCGCGGCGCCGTCGCAGACGAGCAGGTTCTCGTAGCCGAACACCCGCTGGCGGGCGTCGACGACACCGCGCCCGGGGTCCTCGCCGATCACCGCGCCGCCGAGGATGTGGGCGGTCGAGGGGATGTTGAACAGCGCCTCGGTGACCGAGCTCTGCGCGATCCCGCCGGTGCGCCTCGCGAACCACTCGGCCGCCTGGTTGGCGACCGGGATGAAGGTCGGGTTCGGCCGCTCCGGGTCCTGCTCGGTCTGCAGCCAGAACGATCCGAACGGGCCTTTGCGCGGTCGCAGCGCGATCGCGTTGTCGAGCGTCTGCATCACGAGCAGGATGATCGTGCGCCGCGACCAGCGCTTCGCGAACAGGACCTTCGCGAGCCGGCCCGGGTGCCGCACGAGCTGGCCGAGCAGCTTCAGCGGACGCGTGACGCGGGTGCCGTCGCCGGTGAGCAGCGTGTAGAGCATCCGCATCGAGTCTCCGTCGTCGCCGTAGGTGACGGTCTCGATGTGCGTGTTCGGGTCGGGGTAGATCGAGGAGGTGATCGCTACGCGCCGGATCAGGTCCTCGGGGTAGTCCTCGGGCACCGTCACCGTCAGGATCGACTCGGAGTTGGTGCGCACCAGCTCGCCGAGCCGGGGCGAGATCGCCGGCAGCGATCCCTCGAGCCGGCATTTCTGGAGCAGCCGGTTGGTGCCGAGCGGCCCGGCCGCGACGACGACGCCACGCGCTCGCTGGATACGGCGGTCCTTGCGGAACCAGGCACCCGAGCGGATCGTTTCGACCTCGTATCCCTCGCTGCCGTCGGACGCGCCGAGCGGGCGGATGTCGACGACCATCCGTTCCGGCGTGACCTCGGCGCCGCGTCGCTCGGCGAACCACAGGTAGTTCTTGACGAGCGTGTTCTTCGCGCCATGCACGCAGCCGACCATGCAGCGGCCGCACAGCGTGCAGCCCGTCCGGTCCGGGCCCTCGCCGCCGAAGTAAGGGTCGCCGACCGTCCTGCCGGCCTCCCCGAAGTAGATCCCGACCGGCGTCCGTTTGTAGCTCTCGCCGACGCCCAGCTCGTCGCCGAGCTCGCGGAGCAGCTGGTCGGCGGGGTCCTCGTGCGGGTTCTCGGTGACGCCGAGCATCCGCTGCGCCTCCTCGTAGTGCGGCGCGAGCTCCGACTCCCAGTCGGCGATCCCGGCCCACTGGCGGTCGTCGAAGAACTGCTTCGGCGGGACGTAGAGCGTGCACGCGTAGCCGAGGCTGCCGCCGCCGACGCCGCACCCGGAGACCACGGCGACGTCCTTGAAGGTCGTCAGCCGGAAGATCCCCTTCATCCCCAGGCGGGGATTCCAGAAGTAGCGCTTGAGGTCGCCGGTGTTCTTCGGGAACTCGTCGTCGGCGAAGCGGCGGCCGCACTCGAGCACGCCGACCGAGTAGCCCTTCTCCGCGAGCCGGAGCGCCGAGACGCTTCCGCCGAAGCCGGACCCGATCACGAGCCAGTCGTAGTCGTATGAGTGCTCCCGGGCTGCCATTCACGCCCCTCCTCCGGGGCGAGGGGGATTCTAGGGGGTGTTTGGCCGGGTGGCCAGTTTCTTGCATCAGGGATCGACGAAGACGGCAGCCGTTCGGGTGACGAGACGTTCACAAGTTCCGGCGACTGCCGGGTATCGACCGGTCCGTGGAGGACAGCGCGCTCCAGCCGCAACCGGCAGTCGCCCTCGGCGGGCGGGCGACGACCTATCGCGACGCCAACGCCAACGACCTGACCGAATTCCTCGACCCCAACGAACAAGCGCGCGCCACTGTACGCCAGCTGTCGCCTGCTGGCGCCGCCCGGCAACGACGCCGCCGAGGCGAAGCGGAAGCCGACGCGCCGTTCGCCGCCGAGCGGGGAACCGCTTCACGGCGCCTGGACGCCATGGCGCCCAAACTGGCGCACCACCCCCTGACCGCTAGTGCATCAGTTTGGATTCGCCTCCACACAGATGCGGCGATACGCTTGGGGTATGCCTGACCGCTCGCGCAGACCCCGCGACCCGAACCAGCTCGCCAAGCTCATCACCGACATCGTCACCGGCGAGGCCGAGGACCAGGCGCCCGACACCGGGATGAACCCCGCCGCCGTCGAGTTGGGCCGCAAGGCGGGTCGAAGGGCGTAAGGCCCGCGCCGACGGCTTGACGCCCGAGCAGCGGCGCGAGGCCGTTCGCAACGACGGCAAGGCGCGCTGGAAGTCCTAGCGTTTGCTCAGATGGCCGGTCGGGCGCAGGTTGTGTTTCAGCAGCCCGCGTTCCGCGATCCGTCCCATCTCGTTCTCCGCTCTCACACGGGAAGCCGAGGAGGTGCTCCGGGCGCATCGCGCATCCATTAGGCACGAACACCGCATGAACGTGGTGCTGAGCCAGGAAGTCGTGGATCTCCTTGTTCTTTCTTGCCCCGATCATTAGTGACGAGTACGGCCCCGTTCGCGCTACACCAGGCGCAGTTGACCTCGTCCCCGTTCCCCCGCGCCGGGGCGCCGGGCTGACCCACGGCCGCTGCCTCCAGGCTCATCGCCGAAAGCGCGACCGCAACCTGGGGCTGCAGGCCCTGCTCGGACAGAATCGGCAGCAATGTGCCCCGCTAGCTTGAAAGAGGCGATCTCGTCCTCGAACTCGATTGCGTTCATGACGAGATCGGCTGATATGTCGAAGCGGCGAACGGCCCGCTCAATCCCGAGCGCGCTCGGAACGCCGGACGCATCGGTCGGGATGCGCGTTCCCGCAACTACAGGCGCGCCGAATTGAACGCGGGGGTCAATGACGATGCCGGGGGAGGGCATCCAGTACGCGGCCACCTTGTCGGCATAGAAAACGCTCTCAAGACTGTTCTCAATGGCATGGCGGAGCATCTGCTGTCCACGAAGGCCGGCACCCTCGATCTGGGCCGGGCCCGCTTCTGGATCGTCGTCGCAGAGCACTTCGACGCCGTCAGTCTTGATGTCCTCGCGTGCAAAGGGTCGGTCCGTTTGCCACTTGGCACGCAAGTAGTCCTCGGCTTCGCGGATCGTGTGGGCTGCCACGCCCTTGCGACTTAGCTCCCTCACGACAAACAGGCTGACGAGATCGGAAAAGCTGTATTCGGCCTGCCACGGCGATGATCGGCGGGATTCAGAGCCGTTTTGAGCCATCGCGCGGTCTTCGCACCGTCCTCGGGCTCGCCGCTCAGGGCGAGTACCGCCTGCGGTCACCGAGGGCGTAGACACCCATCCCAGGAGATCGCCTCAGGTTGATTGGATTGGCTCGTCAGCGGCGGTAGGCACGGGGGTCAACAGTCGCAGAATCCAGCTTGGATTTCGACCCCTGTGCAGGGACTTCCTTGTTAGCGCGGTAGCCTCGATTCCGTTTATTTGTACCCACACCAGGAGGTGCGCCGCGAATGTAAATCGCCGCAAACACTTGACTCTGCCTGAGCGCTCTGGCATAATATTCAGTATGAACAGGTTGTCCACCGAGCGGCGCGCCCAGATCCTCGCGATGCTCGTCGAGGGCAACAGCATCCGTGCCACCGCCCGAATGGCCGGCGTCTCGTTCAACACCGTCTCCGAAGCTCCTGCTCGACATCGGCGAGGCCGCCGGCCGCCTATCACGACGAGCACGCTGCGGGACTCGACATGCAAGATCATCGAGGCTGATGAGATTTGGTCGTTCGTGGCTCGCAAGGCGAAGAACATCCCTGAGGGTCACGAGAGCGACCACGGACTTCGGCGACGTCTGGACCTGGACTGCGCTCGCCGCCGACAGCAAGCTCATCTGCTCCTGGTACGTCGGCGGACGCGCGTACGAGGACGCCGCGAGCGTTCATGGTCGACCTACGAACGGCTCGCGAACCGTATCCAGCTCACCACGGACGGTCACGGTGCCTTCCGACGCCGTCGGCCCTCGCGTTCCGGCACAACATCGACTTCGCGCAGATCGTCAAGGACTACGCGTCGCTCCGACGCGCAGGACAGGCCGCTACAGCCCCGCCGTCTGCACCGGCGGCGAGTCCGTGATCGCGGCAACCCCGACCCGCCAAGACCTCGACCAGCTACGTCGAGCGCAGAACCTCAAGAGCGATGAGCAAGCGCCGGTTCACGCGGCTGACCAATGGTTCGCCAAGATGCTCGACAACCACATGGCCGCCATCGCCCGGCACTTCCTCATACAACGCCGCCCGGCCGGACAGATGCTCCCACCCCTACCCCGGACCCCGGCCATGGCCGCCGGGATCGCCGATCACGTCTGGACGCTCCGCGACATCGCAGCTAATCGGCTAACAGGCCACAGCCTCCGCGTCCTGCGCCCGATCAGACACCGCGAGAAGCTTGTACGTCTCTGGCTTCCACACGTCAACGGCAGCCTCACGGGCCTCTGCGCAGAGGGCTGCTCGCTCCCGCCTCGATGCTCTCGTCTACATACCGCCTAGCAAGGGCGCTGATCTGCTGGTCGCGTCATTGGGCCTCCTTTATATTTCGTCCCACAGCTCATCCACGATGTACTCGGCGAAGTACGTGAACGCAATATTCCTGCCCGAGTTTTTTCTTTGGCCAGGAAATCGGTCAGTTTCGTATTCGAGTTCCAAGGCGACTACAAGCGTAGAGATCAGGTCGTCGGGATAGATGTCTTCCTGGTTGGCCACCAGCTGAGCCATGTAGTTGAAAGATCGCTTCGCGTGGGTCAGCCAGTGTTTTTCTGCTTTCGAGAACAGCGCGTCCAGCCCTGCATCCGTGAGCCGTTGGGTCTTTAGGGTCGTGATTGCCATACCCAGCTCCGGTAGGACTACTCCACTACGTCATATCAAGGGCACGGCGAGGATGGCGATCAGATCTGCGAAAAAACGTCCATAGAGCCGCCTCTTCGAGTGCTCCGGCGCCGACCTGCGTAGCCAGCCAGCTTACGCCCAGGCGGCGCCAAAGCAGGCTCAGCGCAAGGGCGGCGATGACGCGCCGCATTGCGCGGCGACGGGAACCGCTTCGCGGCGCCCCGGCGTGCCTCCTGGCATAGGCCTGTACCACACGATCACGACCCCAAGAAACACCAACACGAGCCCTCCGAGTGCTGCGGCGCCTCCTACGGTCGCGATCACCACGTCCTTCCGAACCGGCGCGTCCGCCAAGGCCAGCATTTCCCCTGCCATCGTGAGAGAAAGCTATTCCAACCATCGCATCAAACGCCCTCTAGCCTGCACCTTGCTATGGGCTAGACTTCCACGGCGCCTCCAAACTGGCGCGTCACCCCCTCACCACCCCGCTATATTCCGTGAAGTAATGGCGGCGGAGAGGCTCCGAAACCGGCCTTGCGGGGGCCGCTACGGCGACGTCGTGCAGTCGATCGGCAACACGCCCCTGGTCGAGCTGCCGTCGCTCTCGCCGAAGCCGGGCGTTCGCATCTGGGCCAAGCTCGAGTCGCGCAACCCGACCGGCTCGGTCAAGGACCGCGTCGCCCGCGCGCTGATCGAGGACGCCGAGTCGAAGGGCGCGATCGCCCCCGGGTCGACGATCCTCGAACCGACGTCCGGCAACACCGGCATCTCGCTCGCGATGATCTGCTCCCGGCGCGGCTACCGGCTGAAGGTGGTGATGCCCGAGAACGTGACCCCCGAGCGCACGCAGCTGCTGAAGATGTACGGCGCCGAGATCGTCTACTCGCCAGGCGACCAGGGCTCCAACGGCGCCGTCGCGATGGCGCTGGAGATGGCCGACGCCGACCCCTCGGTGTACATGCCCTACCAGTACGGCAACCCCGCCAACCCGGCCGCCCACTACAACGGCACAGCGCTGGAGATCCTCGAAGAGCTCGACGAGGTGACCGCGTTCGTCGCCGGCCTCGGCACCGGCGGGACGCTGATGGGGAACGGCCGCAGGCTCAAGGAGGAGCTCGGCGAGGGCGTCAAGATCGTCGCCGCCGAGCCGATGCAGGGCGAGCCCGTGCAGGGGCTGCGCTCGCTCGACGACGGCTTCATCCCGCCGATCATCGACATCTCCCTGCTCGACCGCAAGATCTTCGTGACCAACCGCGACGCGATCGTCTGGACGCGGCGCCTGCTCGACCAGGAGGGCCTGTTCGCGGGCGTCTCCAGCGGCGCGATCGCGTCGATCGCGGTCCGCATCGCCGGCGAGCTCGACGAGGGCAACGTCGTCTTCATCGTCTGCGACGACGGCTGGAAGTACCTGTCGAGCGGCATCTACACCCTCCCCGTCGACGAGGTCGCGAACCTCGAGTCGACGGTCTGGTGGTAGTGGCGCGGCTCGCGCGAGCGCGATGAAGATCTCCCCCGAGCTGCTCGGCGAGATCGTCGGTCACGCCCTCGAGGACCCGGGCAACGAGGTCTGCGGCCTCGTCGCGGTCACCCCGGACGGCGAGCGCGTCGCGACGAGGGTTCATCGTGCGGTCAACATCCACGCCAGCCCGATGAAGTTCGAGATCGACCCGAAGCAGCTGCTCGCGCTCCACAACGCGATCGAGGACGAGGGCGGGGAGCTCGGCGCGATCTACCACTCGCACGTCCGCAGCGCTCCGTATCCGTCGCAGACCGACGTCAACTTCGCGGCGTCCTGGCCGGGCGTCGAGTGGATCATCGTCGGCCTTGCCTCGGGGCAGGAGCCGGAGGTGCGCTCGTATCTGATCGACGGCGCGGAGATCCACGAGGTGCCGATCGGCGAGAGGGACGGGTGAGCGCCCCGGACCTGCGCTGTCCCGGCTGCGACCGGCACTACCCCGCCGAGGAGCGCTTCTGCGATGCCTGCGGGATGCCGCTCGTGGCCGCCGCGGCCGGCGAGGAGGAGCCCGACGAGCGACGCCGCCGCGCCCGCAAGATCAGGCCCGAGTATGCGCAGGGGCCGCTCGTCAAGGTCGGTCGGGCCTCGAACCTCGCCGAGATGGAGATGATCGAGGGGCTTCTGCTCGAGCACGGCATCCCGAGCATCGGCCGCAGCAGCGGCAACCTCGACGTCCCCGACTTCTACCTCGGGGGCCGCCGCGACATCCTGGTGCCGGAGTCGGGAGCGCAGGCGGCGCGGGAAGCGCTCGCCCCGGCGCGTCCGGCCGAGGCCGAGGCGGAGGGCGCCTAGACCAGGACCGGCTGGCCGGCTTCGCTCGTGATCGAGCGGATCTCTTCGGAGGCGCGCTCGAACTCCGAGTCGGAGAGCACCGGCGTGCCCTCGAAGGGGAGTTCGCGCTGCAGCTGGACCCACGCCTGCGGCCCGCTGTACTCGTCCTTGACCTTGACCGTGACGGGCCGCGGGATCCGGTAGGTCCGGAGCAGCAGCACGTGCAGCGGCTGGCGGCCGCCGCGCCACCCGAGGCGCTTTTCGGCGTAGTCCGGGGTCCACACGTAGAACGGCGAGAGCGCGTCGACGCAACGGGGGTCGACGATCGTGAAGTGGTCGGTGACCTCCGCCCAGGCGCGTATCCGGACGCGGTCCGGCTGCGGCACGGGGGCACCCGAGACGAACGAGTGGAGCGGCGGCTCGCCGTCGCTCCATACGCCCTCCTCGAGGGCGCGGCGAAGCTCCGGCTGGTGGGACTCGCGGACGAGGTCCCCGGTCTGGTGGTCGAACGTCGGGTACAGGAAGAAGCGCTCGTGCGCGAGGCGGAACGGCCTCTCCGGCTGCGGCATCGCCCCCTTGCGGATCGTCAACAGCTGCTCGCCTTCAGCCAGCGCGCGGACGGTTACCGCCCATTCTTTGAAAGCAATTGGCATGGGACCTCGATGAGGGGGAAAGCCTGCACCTGCCGCGCTCAGGACCCTCGGACCGTCGCGACGGGTTAAGAGATACGAAACCTGGGCGAAAATCCCAAATGCCCTGCAAATCAAGGTCTTTTTAGGAGACATTTGACTGACTGGCCAGTCAACGGGCGAGTCGTTCCCCGCTCGGGGGGTGATTATGTCTCCAGCCGTCTGCCCGCCTGCTGCTCGGCGGCCTCGAGCAGCGAGGAGTAGTCCTCCTCGCCGTGGCCCGCGCGGACCGCCGCCTCGAGCAGCGCCGCGGCGTGCGACGCGGCCGGGAACGGAACGTCGGCCCTCTCGGCCTCGGCCAGGCAGAGGCGCACGTCCTTCAGCATGTGGTCGGTCTTGAACAGCGTCGTGTAGTCGTGCGCGCGCATCGCACCGGCCTTCAGATCGAGCTGCGCCGAGGCCCCCGAGCCCGCCCCGACCACCTGCAGCAGCGCGTCCAGATCGACGCCGGTCGCCTCCGCGAGCAGCAGCGCCTCGGCGACCGCCGTGGCGTTCGCGGCGCCGAGCGCGTTGTTGATCAGCTTCGCCATCTCGCCCTGTCCCAGCTCGCCGACCCGGACGACGAGGCGCCCCATCGTCTCCAGCACGGGCCGGGCGCGCTCGAAGTCCTGCTCGGCGCCGCCCGCCATGATCGTCAGCGTGCCGTCCTCGGCGCGGGGCGAGGATCCCGTGACGGGCGCGTCGACCATGCTCGCCCCCCGCTCCGCGAGCGCCGCCCCGATCCGCCGTGTGTCCGGCGGCGCGATCGTCGAGCAGTCGATCACGAGCAGCCCCGGCCTCGCCGCCTCGATCGCGCCGTGCTCGCCGAGCAGCACCGAGGCGACCTGCGCGCCGTCGACGACCATCGTCACGAGCACGTCCGCATCGGCCGCCAGCTCCGCGGGTGTCGCGAGCGCCTTCGCGCCGTGCTCGCGGGCCCACGCCTCGGCCTTGCCGGGGGTGTGCGTGCAGACCGACAGCTCGTAGCCGGCCCGCGCCAGGTTCGCGGCCATCCGCGAGCCCATGATGCCGAGGCCGAAGAAGCCGATCCGCTCAGCCGGAGTCGCCATCGCCGAATCCTCCACCACCCGGTGTTTCGATGCGCAGCCGCTGGCCGCGCCGCAGTGTTCCCGCCGACTTCGCGGGGACCGGGGACCCGTCGAGCAGGTCCCGGCCGGGGGCGCCGTCGGCGCCACCCGCCGCGCCGCGCGGGGCGTGGCGCCGGCGCTCGGCGATCAGCGACCAGCTCATCGGCGCGAGCGCTTCGAGCTCCCGCACGACGCCGTCGCCACCGCGACGGCGCCCGGCGCCGCCGGACCCCCGCCGCAGCGCGTACTCGACGACGCGCAGCGGGAAGTCGCGCTCGAGCGCCTCCACCGGCGTGTTGAGCGTGTTGCTCATCGCCACGTGCACGCCGCTCGGACCGTCCGCGTCCGCGCACGCGCCCTGGCCGCCGCCGAGCGTCTCGTAGTAGGAGAAGCGCTCGTCGCCGAGGCTCAGGTTGTTCATCGTCCCCTGCCCCTGCGCGTGGCCGAACGCGCTCAGCACGACGTCCGCGATACGCGAGGACGTCTCCACGTTGCCCGCCGCGACCGCCGCGCCGGGCCGCGCGTTGAGCACGCTGCCGAGCGGCGCCCGCACCTCGATCGGCCGGTACGCGCCCGCGGTCGGCGGGATGTCCGGGTCGGTCAGGACGCGGACCGCGAACATGCAGGCGGAGGACGTGACGGCCAGCGGACAGTTGAGGTTCCCTTCGTGCTGGGGCGCGCTGCCCGCGAAGTCGAGCACGAGCCGCTCGTCACGGATCTCCGCCCGCAGCTGCAGCTCGAGATCGCCGTCCGCTCCCTCGAGCACGTCGCGCGCCTCGCGCGGACCGTCGCCGAGCGCGGCCAGGCAGGCGCGCGTGCGCCGCTCGCAGTAGTCGAGCACCTCGTCGGTCCCCTCGCGCAGGCGCTCGGCGCCGAGCGTCCCCGCGAGCTCGGCGAGGCGTTGCGCGCCGGTGCGGTTCGCGGCCAGCTGCGCGAGCAGGTCGGCGCGCCGCTCGCGCGGCTGGCGCATCTGCGAGACGAGCCGCTCGAGCTCGTGCTCGTCGAGCGGGCGCGGCGTGATCACGACGCCCTCCTGCTCGAGCGAGACGCTGTCCGCGGGCATCGAGCCCGGCCGCTCCGCGCCGACGTCGGCGTGATGCGCGCGGCTCGCGGCGAAGCCGATCAGCGCGCCGGCGGCGTGGACCGGCGTGATCACGGTGATGTCGGGGAGGTGGGTCCCGCCGGCGAACGGGTCGTTGAGGATCCACGACCGCCCGGGCGCGTGGCGCTCGCCGAGCACCGCCCGCACCGCCGCCGGCATCGCCCCGAGGTGCACAGGGATGTGCTCGGCCTGCATCACCATCTCGCCGTCCGCGTCGAACAGCCCGGTCGACGCGTCGCGGCGCTCCTTGATGTTCGAGGAGTGCGCCGAGCGGATCAGCACCACGCCCATCTCCTCACAGGCCGCCCGCAGGCCCCCGGTCAGCACCTGCAGCTCGATCGGGTCGAGGCTCACGACGGCGTGCTCCTGCGCATCGCGATCGTGCCCTGGCGGTCGGTCTCGGCGCGCCACCCTGGCGGCACGAGCAGCGTCGCCTCGGGGAGCGCGAACAGCGCCGGTCCCTCCAGCGCGAAGCCGGGCTCGGGCTCGCCGCGGACCAGGGCCGCCTCGTGCTGCTCGCCGTCGAGGACGAAGCGCGTCGTGCCGAGCGACGGCGGTCGCGCGCAGCGGGCCTGGGGCTCGAGGTCCGGCGCGCCTCCCCAGACCGAGGCGCGCAGGTTCACGAGCTCGATCTCGGCCTCCTCGTCGCGGTAGCCGTAGCGGGCCTCGTGCGCATCCTCGAAGGCGCGGCGCAACTCGGCAGCCGTCATCGGCCGCGCGTCGCGGGATTCGTCGACGGGAAGCTCGAAGGACTGCCCGCGGTAGCGGAGCTCGTGCCGCACGCGCGCGTGCGCTGGTGTCTCGCCGAGACGCTCCCGTGCCTGCCCGAGGAGCTCCTCGCGCGCAGCTGCGAGCGCCGGGCCGCCCAGCGCCTCGCCGCTGAGCATCACCGTGCGGGCCGCGTCGCGCCGCGGCGCCGCGGCCGCCAGCCCGAGCGCCGAGAGCACCCCCGAGGCGCGAGGGCAGAGCACGCGATCGATCCCGAGCGCGTCGGCGAGGGCGGCGGCGTGCAGCGGGCCCGCGCCGCCGAACGGCATCAGCGCGAACGAGCGGGGGTCGATCCCGCGCTCGACCGTGATCACGCGCAGCGCCGCCAGCATCTCGGCCTCGGCGACGCGGACGATCCCCTCGGCGCACTCGAGCCGCCCGAGACCGAGCGGCGCGGCCAGCTCGTCGACCGCCTGCGCGGCGGCCTCCGCGTCGAGCTGCACGCCGCCCGCGAGCGGCCCATCGGCCGGGAGGCGCCCGAGCACCAGGTTCGCGTCGGTCACGGTCGCGTCGCGCCCCCCGCGCCCGTAGCAGGCCGGTCCCGGATCGGCACCCGCCGAGGCGGGCCCGACGCGGAGCGCTCCTCCGGAGTCTCGCCACGCGATCGACCCTCCGCCGGCGCCGACGGTGTGGATGTCGAGTGCCGGCAGCGCGACGGGGCGTCCCGCGATCACGCGTTCGGCCGTCTCAGGCACGCTCCCGGACTCGATCAGGCAGGCGTCGCAGGAGGTGCCGCCCATGTCGAAGCATGCGACGTCCGGCTCACCGGCGAGCGCCGCGAGCAGCGTCGCCCCGGCGACGCCGCCGGCCGGTCCCGACAGGACCGTGAGGGCGGCGTGCGCGCCGGCGCGGCCGGCCTCCGTCAGGCCGCCGGAGGACTGCATCACCTGCGGCTCTGGGAGCCCGGCTTCGACGGTCTCGCCGCAGAGGCTCGCGAGGTAGGAGCCGAGCCCGGGCGACAGCGCGGCGTCGAGGGCGGTCGTCGCGGTGCGCTCGAACTCGCGGAAGGTGCCAACGAGCTCGCTGGAGAGCGACAGGGCGGCGTCCGGCAGCTGCGCGCCGACCAGCTCGCCGAGCAGCCGCTCGTGGCGGTCGTCGCGGTAGGAGTGCAGCAGCGAGACCGCGACCGCCTCCGGCTGCGCTCGCGCCAGCTCGGCGACGACGGCTCGCTGCCGCCAGGGGGTCGAGCTCGCGCAGCGTCGTCTCCGGCCCGAGGCGCTCGTCGACCGCGAAACGCAGCTCGGCGGGGACGATCGGCGCGGGCGCGGCCTCGCACAGGCGGTAGAGGTGCGGCCGCGCCTGCCTGCCCAGCTCGATCACGTCGGTGAACCCGTCGGTGGCCAGCAGCGCCGTGCGCGCGACGCGTCCCTCGAGCAGGGCGTTGGTCGCGACCGTCATGCCGTGGGCGAAGCGCTCGACCTCGGCGGTGCGGGCGCCGGCCCGGGCGAGCACCTCGCGGATCGCGTCCATCACCCCCCGGGCCTGATCCCCCGGCGTCGTCGGGACCTTCGCGGTGTGGACCTCGCCGGCCTCGTCGAGGAGCACGGCGTCCGTGAAGGTGCCGCCGACGTCCACGCCGAGGAGCATGGGGGCCAGCCTAGATGCTGATTCCGCGACGGTGCGCCGCGGTTTCGGTGGCGGAGGGCCGAGGCCGCCCTATCGGCGGCGGCGGCGGGCGACGCGACGCCCGCCGATGACGGGGTGCGTCAGGCGGCCTGCAGCTCGCGGTCCTCGGTGTCGGCGAGGTGCTGGTGGGACGGGCAGTAGCCGTTGCGCGCCAGCGGCGTGCGCTGGCAGGCCGAGCCCTTGCGCGTCGTCGCGCGACAGCGCGGCGGAGCGCCGCTGACCGCGACGTAGGCCTCCATCGGGTTCTCCGCCAGGAACCGCTGGGCGAGGTCGATGTAACGGCACACGACCATGTGCACCCGCGCCTGGGCGGACATCGCGAAGTAGCCGCGGATGTCCGCGAACAGGGTGCGCTCGGGACGCGCGAAGTAGTGGCGGTCGATCGCCATTCTCGTCACGACCGCCTCGCAGGCGGCGAGCACGGCCGCGTGGTTGGCGGCGTACTGCGCGGCCGCCGGCTCGTCGATCTGGGGAGCGAGCTCTCGGTAGATCGCTCGGCTGAACTGGTACATGGCTGCTCCTTGACCTCTAAGTCGCTCGAATCGTTAGGTCGAGCACACCCGCCGTCTCCTTCTGACTCCGCTCTGCGCGAACTCCTTCCAGACCTGGAAACACGAATGCGATCTAAAAGGATCGAGATAAAGGGGACCTGCCGGATCTTTAAAGACTCGCCCGGCCCTTCATGTCCTGTGCGCGGCCGAGCGGCCGGCGGATCAATCGGGCGAGAGATGTCGCGGTCGCCCGACTCGGCTCACAGCCAGGTCTCCCAGGTGGTCTCGTCGTCCCCAGCGACGACGGCGTGGCGCAGGTCGAGCGCCGGGTCGCGCTCCGGGCGATCCGCGCGCAGATGTGCGCCGCGGCTCTCCCCCCGCGCGAGCGCGGAGCCCGCGATCATCCGGGCGAGCGGGTGCGGGTCTCCCTGCAGCCGCTCGAGCGCCTCGGGCGTGCGCACGATCCCGGCATCCCGCCACACCGCCTCGCGCGTCTCGCGCGTCGCGGGAGGAGGCGGCGCGGGCAGCTCGGCGAGCTCGGCCTCGCTGGGGGCGATCGTCGCCGGCGCGTCCGCGGCGAGCGCGTGCGCGACGGCGCGGTGGGCGAACACGAAGCACTCGCTCAGGGAGTTCGACGCGAGCCGGTTCGCGCCGTGCAGCCCGGTGCACGACGCCTCGCCGACCGCGTAGAGACCGTCGACCGTCGATCGTCCGTCGAGGTCGGTGACGATCCCGCCCATCATGTAGTGCGCGGCCGGGGCCACCGGGATCAGCTCGCGTGCGGGGTCGAGCCCCGCCTCGCGCAGCGCGCTGACGACGTTCGGGAAGCGGGCCGGATCGATCTGCCTCATGTCCAAGCCCACCGAGCGGCCCCCGGTTCGCGCGAGCAGCTCGTAGATCGCCCGGGCGACCTCGTCCCGCGGCGCCAGCTCATCGACGAAGCGCTGGCCCGCGGCGTCGTGCAGGGTCGCCCCCTCGCCGCGGATCGCCTCCGTCACCAGGAACCCCTCGCGGCCTGCGATCCCCGTCACCGCGGTCGGATGGAACTGCAGGAGCTCGAGGTCGGCCAGCGCGGCGCCGGCGCCGTGCGCGAGCAGCAGGCCGACGCCCTGCGAGCCCGGCGGGTTCGTGGTTCGCGCCCACAGCGCCGCGGCGCCCCCGGTCGAGATCACGATGCCGCGCCTCGCAAGGACCAGGGCGGAGTCGCAGGCGACACCGGCGCAGCGGCCGTCCCCACGCCACAGTGCGCCGGCGCGAGCGCCCTCGAGCACGGTGATCAGCGGCTCCTCGGCCGCGAGCGCCGAGAGCTGGCGGACGACGCGCCGGCCGGTCGCGCTGCCCCCCGCGTGCACGACGCGGCGCACCGAGTGGCCGCCCTCGAGGCCGAGCGCGAGCTGGCCGAAGCGGTCGGCGTCGAACCTCACCCCGAGTGACTCCAGGTCGCGGACGCGGTCCGGAGCCTCCCGCACCGAGGATCTCCGCGGCCGAGTGGCGCACGAGCCCCCGTCCCGCCGTCTCGGTGTCGTGCAGGTGCAGCTCCCAGCTGTCGTCCTCGGCGAGCGCCGCGGCGAGGCCGCCCTGCGCCCAGTAGCTCGCCGTCTGGGCGAGCGGGGTGGCGGAGACGAGCACCACGCCCGGCACCGGACCGTGCGGCGCAGAGGGCGGCGTAGAGGCCGGCGGCACCGGCGCCGACGACCGCGATGTCGGCCTCGAGGTGGCTCGCGGTGGGGCCGGGCATCGAGGACACCGTATCCGCCGCGGCGAGCGCGGCGTCGCCCGTCGGGCCCCGCTACCTGCTCGGCGAGGCGCCCTGTTTGCCGGTCGTCGCCCCGGTGCCCGTCGCGGTGCCGCCGCTGACGGCGGGCGCACCCGCCGTCGAGGTCGCGCCGGGCGCGGCTCCGCCGGTGGCCGGCGTCGTCGCGGTCGTTTTCGTCGCGGGCGTGCTCGTCGTCGCGCCGGGGATCGTGGCGGTCGCGACGGGCGTCGCGGCAGTCGTCACGGGCGGGGTCGCCTGCGGCGTCGCAGCGGCGGTCGTGATCGTGTGGGTGACGGGCGCCGGCGCGGGGCCCGTGTCGCCGGCGAGCTTGACGAGCGCGGCGGCGAGCGCGCCGAGCGCGAGCGCCGCCACCACGGCCAGCGCCACGATCGGCGTCTTCCACCCCGGCGCCGTCGCCGCCAGCCTGGTGCGGGCCGCGGCACCGCAGCGCAGGCACCACTCCTGGTCGGGCGCCAGCGGCGTCCCGCACAACGGGCAGACTTCGACGGGGCCAGCGGGGGGCGGCGCCGCGGCCGGAGGGGCCGGCGCGCTCACTTCTCCTGCGCAGGCGGGTGGATGATCTCGGTCTGTTCCTCGGGGGTCGCCGTGCGCGGAGCGCCGGCGGCGACTCGCTCTGGCGGCGCCGGCGAGCGTCCGGGCGCGGCCGGGCTGACGGCGGCGTGCTGGGCGGTGGCGGGGCCCGGCGGGGCTCCCGTCGCGCCGGGAGGCGGCGTCGGGGCGCCGTCCGCGGGGAAGGCGGCGGTCGCCTGATGGCCGACCGCGGCGTGGGAGGCGGTCACGGGCTGCTGGACCGGGAACGTGGCGGTCGGCTGCTGCACGGGCGCCGCGATCGCCGCGTCGCTCGGCGCGCCCCCGACCGGCAGGTCGGCGTGGCGGGACATCGGCAGCCCGCAGTTCGGGCAGAAGCGGTCTTCGGAACCGTGGATCGCCGCGCAGCGCGGGCACGCCGTGATCCCGGCCTCGCGGAGCACGGTCACGGGCTGGCGATCGCCGATCGCGGCCTCGATCGCCCGTAGCTCGTCGTCGATGTGCCCGAGCGTCGCGAGCTTGGCGAGCACCAGCGCGTCGTTGCGCTGGCCGAAGCGATGCAGGTTGTAGACGAGCCCTCCGAGGTCGCGATAGGCCAGCTCCCGCGCCTTGCGCAGGAAACGGGCGCGCCGCCTCGCGCGACCGCGCGAGCGGAAGTCCGGGTGCTGCGAGGGCTCGGGCTGCGCCTCGGCGGCCGGGGTGTCGCCGGGCGCCTGCGTCGGCCCTGCATCGGTGGGGTTCGTGGCCTCTGTCCGCTCCACGCCGGATTAACACTACCCGCCCGGTTAGCGGCAACCGGTCAGCAGCTCGCGCCAGGCGTCGAGCACCCGCTGCGCCATCCTGTCCGCGGACCAGCGCTCGGCGGCGGCGCGCCCGGGAACCCGGGGGTCCGCCGCGCGGAGGTGCGGCTCGAGCGCCTGCCGCCAGCGGTCGGCGTCGAACGGCGCGCACAGCGTGCCCGGCACGCCGTCGAGGGCGGCGGCATGGATCCCGACGGGGGTCGCGAGCACCGGCACGTCGCAGGCGAGCGCCTCGAGCACGGCGAGCCCGAAGCCCTCGCGCTCGGAGGGCACGAGCACCGCGTTGGCGGCGTTCACGTACAGGGGGACGCGATCGGGCGCGACGGCGCCGAGCACCAGCAGCTCGGCGCCGAGCTCGCGGGCGAGCGCGCGGGCGCGATCGAAGCGCTTCTCGGGGCGCGCCGGATCGGCGGGGAACAGGAGCGCGGGGTGCTCCGGAGCGATCCCGAGCTCGCCCCGCGCCGTCGCGCGGTCGAGCGGCCGGAAGCGGCCCGTGTCGACGCCGCACGGCAGCACGCGCGTACGCCTCGCCGCGGGCCCCGGGACGCGTGCGAGCAGCTCATCCGAGACCGCCGCGGGCAACCCGACGCGGGGTAGCACGAGCCGCGTCGCGAGCCGCGTGCGCGGCTCGGCGAGGTCGGTGCCGTGCATCGTCAGCGCGCGCAGCCGGGCCGGCGCCGCGAGGGCGGGCCAGGCGGTGAGCCCGAAGTGGGCGTGCACGACGTCGTGAGGCTCGCCGGAGCCGAAGCGGCGGCGGAGATCGCGGGCCGCGCCGGCGAGCGCGCGGGGCCCGGGCGGGAACTCGAACAGCTCGACGGAGACCCCGTCGAGGCGGCGCAGGCCGGCCACCTGGTCGCGCACGAAGCTGCCGCGGCCGGGGTGGGCGCCGTCGGGCTGCATGTTCGAGACCACGAGCGCCCGCAAGATGTCCCGACGGTAGCGCTCTGGAATGATGGCCCGCGTGAACGACGGCCAGGCATCGGCGCGCTCCTACGGGCGCGGCCGCGGAGGGCTGAGGCCCTGCACGATCGAGCCGGGCTTCGTGCGCCCCGCGACGGGGTCGGCGCTGATCTCGGCGGGCGAGACGCGCGTGATCTGCACCGCCTCGGTGCAGGAGAGCGTGCCGCGCTGGATGGCCGGGCAGGGGCGCGGCTGGCTCACCGCGGAGTACGGGATGCTCCCGCCTCGACCGGCGAGCGCAAGCAGCGCGACGTCTCGCGCGGGCGGCCCGACGGCAGGACGGTCGAGATCCAGCGCCTGATCGGCCGCTCGGCGCGCGTGATCGTCGACCTCGAGGCGCTCGGCGAACGGACCGTCTACCTGGACTGCGACGTGCTGCAGGCCGACGGCGGGACCCGCTGCGCCTCGATCACCGGCGCCTACGTCGCGCTGGCGCTCGCCTGCGAGCGCCTGCGCGAGAAGGGGCTGCTCGAGCACAGCCCGCTGACCGGGTCGGTCGCGGCGGTGTCGTGCGGTGTGATCGACGGCGTGCCGCTGCTCGACCTCGATTACCAGGAGGACTCGCGGGCGGAGGTCGACGCGAACGTGGTGATGACCGGCGACGGCGGCCTCGTCGAGCTGCAGACGACCGGCGAGCGCACCCCGCTCTCTCGCGCGCACCTGGACGAGCTGCTCGCGCTCGCGGAGGCGGGGATCGGCGAGCTGCGCGACGGTCCAGGCAGGCGCGATCGCCGGCTGATCGCGTGCGCCTGCTGCTGTCCACCCACAACGACCACAAGCGCCGCGAGTTCGAGCGGATCCTCGCCGCCGCCGGACGGCCGATCGCGCTCGACGTGCTCGACCCGGGCTTCGAGCTGCCGCCGGAGGTCGGCGACACCTTCGCCGAGAACGCGCTCGGCAAGGCGCGCGCCGCGGCGGTGGGCCTGGGCCGGGTCGCGATCGCCGACGACTCGGGGATCTGCGCCGCGGCGCTCGGCGGGGCGCCGGGGGTACGCTCGGCACGCTACGCCGGGGAGCAGGCGACCGATGCGGAGAACCTCGCCAAGCTGCTGCGCGAGGCCCCGGCCGGCAGCGCGCTCGAGTACGTGTGCGTGATCGCCTACGTCGACCCGGAGGGAGAGGAGCGGCTGTTCGAGGGTCGCTGCTCGGGGCGGCTCGCCGAGCACCCGCGCGGCGAGCGGGGGTTCGGGTACGACCCCGCGTTCCTCCCCGACGACGGCCCCGAGGGCCTGACGATGGCGGAGCTGGACGACGAGCGCAAGGACGAGATCAGCCACCGGGGGCGGGCTGCCCGCGAGCTCCTCGGCTGGCTCGCTTCGCAGGACTGAGAGCGCGGGCGCCTCAGAGCAGGTTGATCGCGGCCGCGATCGCCACCGCCAGGCCGAGGCCCGGCGTACCCGTTGTAGCCGGAGATCAGGAGCAGCAGAGCGGTCACGAGCGCGACGAGCACTGTCGCGAGCCAGGCGATACGCTCGAAAGCCACGACGGGATTCTTACGCAGTCCCACGACCGCATGTCCGCATCTGGTGTTAGCGTCGCCGCGAATCCGACTGTACGAATGAGGGAGGGGTCCCGTGACCAAGGCTGAGCTCGTCGACCAGATCGCTGACCGCGGCCGTCTCACCAAGGGCGACGCGATGCGCGCGGTCGACGCCCTGATCGCGACGGTCGAGGACGCGCTGCGCAGGGGCAGCGACGTGTCCGTGTCCGGGTTCGGAAAGTTCCACGTGAGCGAGCGCGGCGCGCGGATGGGCGTGAACCCGCGCACGGGCGAGAGGATCCAGATCGCGGCGTCGCGCGTTCCCCGCTTCACCGCCGGCAGCGGCCTCAAGAGCGCCGTGAAGGGGCGCTGAGCGAAGCTGGGCCTCGGCGACACCCTCGCCGCACGGGTCGCCGCCCGCGAATCGCAGCTCGTCCTCGGCATCGACCCGGACCCCGCCTCGCTGTGGCCGGCGGCGTCCGCGGCAGCCGGCGGCGCAACCCCCGCGGAGTCCGCCGCCGCCGCGGTGCTCGCGCACTGCCGCGCGCTGATCGGCGCGGCCGGACCCGCCTGCGTGGCGGTGAAGCCGCAGCTCGCGCGCTTCGAGGCGCTCGGCGAGCCTGGGCGCACGGTCCTCGGAGCGGTCGCGTCCGACGCCCGCGAGGCCGGGCTGCTCGTGATCGCCGACGCCAAGCGGGGGGACATCGACGTGACCGCGGAGGCCTACGCGGCCTCGCTGTTCGGCGGACTCGAGACGCCGTTCGGGCACGTCGACGGGCTCGGTGCCGACCTCGCGACGGTCAACCCGCTGATGGGACGCGATGCGGTGATCCCGTTCGTGCGGGCCGCGCGTGAGAGCGGCGCCGGCGTGCTGGTGCTGGTCAGGACCTCCAATCCCGGCGCCGCGGACATCGAGGACCTCGAGCTCGCTGGGGGCGGAACGGTGTGGGAGCGCGCGGCCGTGCTCGTGGCGGAGCTCGGGGCCGACGGGATCGGCGACTCGGGCCTCAGCGACGTCGGGGCGGTGATGGGGGCGACGGCTCCCTGGCACCTCGAAAGGGCCCGCGAGCTGATGCCGAACGCGACCTTCCTGCTGCCGGGTATCGGCGCCCAGGGCGGCCGGGTCGAGGAGCTCCGGGCCGCGTTCGCACCCGGGGCGGCGGGCGGCCTGGTGTCGGCCTCGCGGAGCATCGCGGGGGCGCACCTGGCATCCGGTGGCGACCCGGCTGCGGCCGCGCGGGCCGAGGCCGAGCGGCTGCGCGAGGCCGCATGGGCGCTTTCGGCGGTCCGCTAGCCTGTGTCGAGCGTCCCCGCCCGGCCTCCGGTTCCGGGGGCCTAGGCGAAAGGGGATCCGAGCCACGATGATCATCACGGTCACGCTCAACGCCGCCATCGACAAGTCGCTCGCGGTACCGAACTTCCGGCTGGGACGCCGCCACCGCACGGTCGAACAGCGGACGATGGCGGGGGGGAAGGGCGTCAACATCGCCCGTACGCTCAAGTCGCTGGGCCAGCCGGTGATCGCGACGGGGTTCGCCGGCGGCGCGACCGGCACCCACATCGTCGAGCAGCTCACCGAGGAGTCGATCCTCAACGACTTCGTCCGGATCCGCGAGGAGTCCCGGACCAACACGTCCGTGCTCGACCCGACGACCGGCGTGCAGACCGAGATCAACGAACGGGGCCCGTCGGTCAGCCCGCGCGAGGTCGAGCTGTTCCGGGACAAGCTCCTGTACCTCGCCCGCGGCGCCGCGATCGTCGTGTTCGCAGGGTCGCTCCCGCGCGGGGTCGAGCCCGACCTGTACGGCGCGCTGATCCGCGACCTCGAGCGCTCGGAGGTGACGACGGTCGTCGACGCCGACGGCGAGCCGCTGCGCCAAGCCGTCCGCTCCGAGCCGGACCTGATCTCGCCGAACGTGCTCGAGGCCGAGGAGCTCGTCGGCCACGAGTTCGCGACGGAGGAGGAGCGCACCCTCGCGATGACGGAGATCGCCGCGCTCGGGCCTCGTGAGGTGATCATGACGCTCGCCGACGGGGCGCTCGCCCAAGTGCTCATCGACGGGCACCGGCGGCTCAAACGCGCGAGCATCGAGCTGCGCGAGCCGATCGCGAAACGCGGCTCCGGTGACGCCCTGCTCGCCGGGTACCTGGCGGCGCGCTACGAAGGGCGCCCGCCCGACCAGTGCGTGCGGTTCGGGGTCGCCTGCGGGGCGGAGTCGACCGGCCGCTTCGGGGCCGGCCAGATCGACCCCCGGGAGGCTCGGCGGATGATGGGCGACGTCGAGCTCGAGGACGTCGAGGTGACGGCCGAGGTTTGAGGGGCCGGAGTCCTCGCGAGGGCTGCGGCCTTCGCGAGGGGACCGCAGCGTCGAGCGGCTGAGGGACGGCGGCGCGCTACCGGCCGGTCCTGCTCACCCGGAAGCTCCGCGCGCCGGTGGACGTCTTGGAGCCGGCGCCGATCAGCTGTGCGCTTGCCGCGATCGGCAGCGAGCGACGGTGCTCGAGCAGCTTCCTGCCGGCACGAGTCAGACGGACGGTGAGCGTCGCCGGTCCCGAGCCGGCCGCGCTCGCGGCGCCCGTTGCGATCAGCGGCGGCGCACGGTGCCCCCGTTGGATCAGGTGCCACGCGACCGACAGGCTGGTTCCCTCGGGGAGCGGTGGGCGGCTCGTGTAGCCGTCGTGTGCGAGCAGCGTGTCGATCCTCCGCGAGGGAGGGGAGAGCCACGACGGGAGCAGGCGCGCGGCCCGCGCGAAGGCCCGTTCCGCGCGTTCGGAGGCTTCACGGGCAACTTCCGCGGCGCGCTGGGCCGGGCTCTCCGCGAGACACGGGCTGCTCGTCGCCGTCGTCGTGCCGACGACGGCGCCTTCGCCGGTCGTGAACTGGGCTTCGACCTGCCAGGGCAGGCTGGTCGTGCACTGCGCGGGAGCCGTCACGACGCTCCGCTTCTGGGCGGTCTGTTCGGCGACCGGCCCGAGTTCGAAGCTGAGGTCCCGGAGGCTGACGGGCGGCGCGCCGGGGACGGTTTCGTCCGTTGGCACTTCGAAGCTGACCGAGGGCCCCAGCGAACCGGCTGGAGGCAGCAGGTGGCCGACCGCGAGCTCTTCGACGAGCACCGGTTCGTGGCCGAACAGGAACAGCAGGATGCCGCCTTCGGTCGAGAGGAACGTTTCGACGGTCCCCTGCTCCGGTTCCAGTCCGCGACCGAACGCCGCCCACGCGGAGAAGCTGCCGTCGGGTCCGATGAGCGATCTCGCACAGGCCTTCGGCCCCTTCCCGGAGGGTTCCAGTTCAGACTTCGGGCAGCCGGGAAGCCCGGCCGTGGAGAGGACGGTGCCCGGCGGGAAGCGAAGGGTCAGCCGCGACAGGCGAGCGTCGTATTGCGAGCCCGAGAGCTCGATCGCCGCGGTCGCGGTCGTCGGTTCGGCGAGGAAGGAGCCTGCAGGGAACCCCGCCGACAGCGATAGGACCGGGGCGGCCTCGGCGGCGGCCGCGCCGGCGAGCAGCGAAATCGCTGCGAGGATCGCCGCGACGAGGACGCCCCGCACCGGCACGGCTGGGATCGATGCCGCATCTCTCCGCATCGTCGTCCGGTCGTTACCCCGATGGCGGCCCGGTCAGCCGCGGTTTCCGCGCGGCGCCGTCACCGAGGATCCGTCATCGATCGGGCGCGGCGCGGGAGCTCGTCCCTGCGGGCTGCAGGCGACCGCCCGGCTCAGCCCCCTGCGACGTCGCGGCGCAGGAACACCAGGTACCCCGCGACGAGCGACGGCACCGCGTACAGCGCGCACACCCACAGCGAGTGCGTGATCGGTCCCCAGTCCGTCGGCGTCCGGAGCAGCCCCTGCCACGCGAAGTACTGCTGGGTCAGCTCGTACGGGTGGAGGCCTTCGAGCCCGGGGATCTGCGAGAGGATCGCGACGATCAGCGTGACGCTGAGCGCCCCCACGATCGAGGCGGCGCTGTTGCGCGTCACCGTCGAGAGCATCACGGCGATGCACGTGACGGTGATCAGCGGGATCAGGAAGAAGGTGTACGCCGCGAACACGAGCAGCAGCGCCTTCTGCGCCGAGACGACCGTGTCGGAGAGGGTCCGGACGCTGTGGAACCCCCAGGCTCCGACGCCCGCCCCGGTGCCGACGATCGCCGCGAGGTACGTGGCGAGCGCCGCATAGGTGATCGCGGCGGCGGTCTTCGCGACGAACACCTGCCCGCGGTCGACCGAGCGGGTCAGGATCGTCTTCAGGGTGCCGTTGCCGTCCTCGTTGGCGACGACGTCGCCCGCGACCAGCGTCGTGATCAGCGGCAGGAAGAACCCCGAGAGGAACGTCAGCATCAGCACCGGGGTCGCGAGGCCCGAGTCGAGGATCTCGGAGGCGAAGATCGTGTCGCCGTGGGCGGGCTGGTTGCGGATCAGCTCGACGACCACGAAGATCAGCGGCAGCAGGACCGCGAGGCCGAGCCCGAGGTAGGTGCGCTTCTGCGAGACGAGCTTGCGCAGCTCCCAGCGGTAGACGGTGAAGGTGGAGGGGCCGCGCGAGGTTCGCGCGATCGCTCCCGCCGGGGCTGCCGTCGCGGCGGAGCTCACGTCGTCCTCACGAGCTCGCCGTGCTCGGCTGCGGCAGGCGCGTCATCGCCGTGGTCGTCGGTCAGCCGGAAGAACAGGTCCTCGAGCGTCGCAAGCTCGGGAGTCAGGCTGAGGATCCCGATCCCGGCGGCGCCGAGCGCGAGGCTGAGCGATGCGACATGGCCCTCGTCGGCCTGGAAGCCGACGCCGTGCTCGGCGACATGCACCGCCTCGACCCCCGGCTGCTCGGCGGCGAGCGCAGCGGCGCGCGTGTCGTCGGTGGTGCGCAGCCGGTAGCCCGCGCCGCCCTGGCGGCGGAGGTCGGCGAGGGCGCCCTCGTAGACCACGCGGCCGGAGTCGACGATCGCGACGCGGTCGCACAGGTCCTGCACCTCGGGAAGCTGGTGGCTGGAGAGCAGGATCGTGATCCCATCGTCGGCGAGGCCGCGGATCAGGGTCCGCATGTCACGCATCCCCGCGGGATCGAGCCCCGTCGCCGGCTCGTCGAGGATCAGCAGCCGGGGGCGCCGCAGCAGGGCCGCGGCGATCCCGAGGCGCTGGCGCATACCGTGCGAGAAGCCGCCGACGCGGTGCGCGCCACGGGGCGTGAGCTCGACGGTCGCGAGCACCTCGTCGATCCGCTGCGAGGCATCGCCTCCGTCGAGCGCCGCGAGCAGCTCGAGGTTCTTGCGGGCGCTGAGGTAGGGGTAGAAGCGGGGAGCCTCGACGAAGCCCGCGACGCCGTCGAGAGCAGCCGCTCCGTGGCGCATCGGGTCGCGGCCGAACAGCTCCACGGTGCCCTCCGTGGGGACGATCAGGCCGAGCGCCATCCGCAGCGTCGTCGTCTTGCCCGCGCCGTTCGGGCCGAGGAACCCGTAGACGTCACCGGCATCGACGTTGAGGTCGATGTGGTCGACCGCGAGGACCTCCTTGTAGCGCTTGACGAGAGCGCGCGCCCTGACGGGGGGCGCCCCTTCGCTCACGGCTACAGGCTCCCGGCGAGCGCCTCGATCGCGCCGGGCGACAGCGCGCCCCCGACGACGTAGCGGGTGCCGGCCCGCTCGAACGTCAGGATCGTGCCGAGCGCGGTCCGGAGCTCGCTCGCGGACGTCGCTCCGATTTTCACCTTCGGAAGCCCTTCGAGGGCCGACGAGGAGCTCTTGCCGGCCTTCGCTTCGAGGACCTCGATCGAGGTGATGCCGTGGCCGTGCGAGGTCACCTTCGGGGGTTCGCCGCTCTTCCCGGCGCTCTTCTCGTGGCCGCCGGAGGTGGAGCTCAGTTCTTCGACCTTCGCGCCGGGGGGCGGGGTGATCTGGAACACGGAGCCGGGGACGGAGCCGAAGGACACTTCGCTCGCGGCGAGTTCGATCACCGGCGCCGAGGTCGTCGAGGAGTAGACCGCGGCGCGCAGCGGCACGCCGTTCGCGGAGTCGAACGAGAGCTCCGCGCCGCCGATCAGGCTGCCGCTTTCGCTCGGCGAGAGCCGCACCGTGTAGGCGGGCTGGCCGCCGACGTCGGTCGGTGCCGCTTCCGAGAGGCCGGCGTGCTTGCGGATGTGGGCGATCGCTTCTTCGATCTTCGCGACCGAGGGGATCGCACCGCTCGTGCCGCGATCCGATGAGGACGAGGACGAGCCTTCCTGCTTGGGCGTGTAGCGGTAGACGGAGTCGTTCGCGGCGTCGTAGAGGGTCACGGAGTGGCCGTCGTAGACGATCTCCGTGTCGCCCTGTTCGGATTGCAGCTCGAGCCGTGCGCGGCCGTCCCGCGCCACCCAGATCCGGCCCGATCCCCCGGTCAGGAGCGGGCTCGAGGTGATTTCGCCGCCGCCGCCCTGGCCGCCGGCGTTCGCCAGGTTCGCGCCTTCGAGCAGGTGGTTGGTCAGCGTGATCGTGGCGCTGAAGCCGGGGACGCCGCCGCGCGCCGCCTTCGAGGGCGTCGTGGACCGCCTGTGCGAGCGGCTTGCGCGGAGGCACGGGGCCGGTGCCGAGGGCCAGCGCGATCGCCGTCGCCGAGACGCCGAGGGCAACGGTCGCCGTGCAGAGCAGCAGCAGCCGGGAGACCGAGATGCGCCTGAGCATGTTCACGTCGACCGGAGTCCTTTCGCCGGGGATGCAGCCATACTCTGAGGTTAGCGGGGGAGATTCGCCCGAAGTAAATGGTCGATGAGAACCGACGGAGCCGTGGCCGGGGCCTTCTTCATGCGCAGCCGATAGATTTCCGTCCCGCAATGCTCATCGTCTTCGTCGTCTTCTGGGTGCTCGTCGGCCTCGCCGTGTTCTTCGCTGCGATCAGCGGCGGCCCGCGCGGCGCGCGCGCCAGGCTCCATACGGAATCGACGATCAGCCGCCGTCTCGTGACGATCGGCGTGGTGATCCTGTTCGCGTTCGGGATCTCGATCCCGGCGCTGGTCCTCGCCGACAACGGCAAAGACAAGGCGAGCGTCGGGGTCGGCGGCGTCCACCTCACCGCCCAGGAGCAGAAGGGGCGGGAACTGTTCGCGCGCAGCTGCGCGGTCTGCCACACGCTCGCCGCCGTCAGGTCGGTCGGGCGCACGGGCCCGAACCTCGACGTCAGGGTCGGCGACGACATCGCCACGGCCGCCGGCCGCAAGGCGCTCGTGCTCAACGCGATCGGCGAAGGCCGGGCGCGCGGACTCGGCCAGATGCCCGCCCTCCTCTACCAGGGCAAAGAAGCCGAAGATGTGGCGGAGTTCGTGGCCGCCGTCGCCGGGCACTAGCGGCGACGCTTTGTCCATCCGTCGATACCGGCCGACGGGTTCCATCGGCTAGGGTCCGCCCGTGATGCCGCAGCGGCCGACGACACCCGATGACGTCAAGGCGATCGTCGAGGAACGGAACATCCGCTTCATCCGGTTCTGGTTCACGGACGTGCTCGGGCAGCTGAAGTCGTTCTCGATCAACGTCGCCGAGCTGGATGACGCGTTCGAGGCCGGGATGGGCTTCGACGGCTCCTCGATCACGGGCTTCAACGCGATCGAGGAGTCCGACATGATCGCGCTGCCGGACGCGAGCACCTTCGCCGTGCTGCCATGGCGCCCCGAGGAGCAGGGCGTGGGGCGGATGTTCTGCGACATCATCACCCCCGAGCGGACCCCCTACGAGGGCGACCCCCGTCACGTCCTGCGGCGCGCGATCGAGCGGGCGCGCTCGATGGGGTTCGAGACCTTCAACGTCGGGCCGGAGCTCGAGTACTTCCTGTTCCGCGACTCGAAGTCCACCGAGGTGCTCGACGAGGGCGGCTACTTCGACCTGACGACGCTCGACGCCGGCTCGGACGTGCGTCGCGAGACCGTGCTCGCGCTCGAGCAGCTCGGCATCCACGTCGAGTACACCCATCACGAGGTCGGTCCGTCCCAGCACGAGATCGACATGCGCTACGCGGACGCGATGAAGATGGCCGACGACTGCATGACGTACCGCATCACGGTCAAGGAGTTCGCGATGAAGTACGGATGGCACGCGACGTTCATGCCGAAGCCGCTGTTCGGCGAGAACGGGTCGGGGATGCACACCCACCAGTCGCTGTTCGCGGACGGGAAGAACGCGTTCTACGACCCCGACGACCAGTACTTCCTCTCGGACGTCGGCAAGGCCTTCATCGCCGGCCAGCTCAAGCACGCGCGCGAGATCTGCTCGATCTTCGCCCAGTGGGTGAACTCGTACAAGCGGCTGGTGCCGGGATTCGAGGCGCCGGTCTACGTGGCCTGGTCGCGCCGCAACCGCTCCGCGCTCGTGCGCGTGCCGCTCTACCACCCGGGCCGCGAGCAGGCGACGCGCATGGAGCTGCGCTGCCCGGACCCGGCTTGCAACCCGTACCTGACGTTCGCGGTGCTGCTGCAGGCGGGGCTCGAAGGGATCGAGAAGGGCTACGAGCTGCCGGAGCCGATGGAGAAGAACCTGTACCACCTCTCCAGCGAGGAGCGGCGCCGGCTCGGCGTCGAGCAGCTGCCCGAGAGCCTCGGCGAGGCGATCGAGCTGACGGCCGAGTCGGAGCTCGTGCTGCGCACGCTCGGCGAGCACATGTTCAACCGCTACGTCGAGATCAAGCGTCAGGAGTGGGACGACTACCGCGTCCAGGTGTCGAGCTGGGAGCTCGAGCGCTACCTGGCGATCCTGTAGGCGTGACTCGCGGCCGGGGGCGCCCGACGCCGTCCCGATGCGCATCGCGCTCTACCGCGAGATCAGATAGCGCACGTCAGCCGCCCTTGCAGATCGTCTCGTGGAGCTCGCGTCGTGAGCGCCGCGACCTGTTCGGTCAGCTTCGTGTTCTGAGCGAGCATCGCCGTGTGCTGCTCGGCCATCGTCTTGTCCTCGTCGAGCAGCTGTGCCTGCTTCGCCTCGTAGGCCTGCACGTGTCTGTTCTCGGCCTCACGGTGCTCCTGGAGCTTTTCGTCGCGGATTTTGTCGCGGTCGGCCTGGCGTGTCTGAGCAAGCAGGATCAGCGGCGCGGCGTAGGCGGCCTGCAGCGAGAAGGCCAGGTTCAGCGCGATGAAGGGGTACTTGTCCCAAGCGATCGTCTGCGTGATCGCGAGTGCGTTGAGGACGATCCACAGCGCCACCAATGCCGTCTGGCCGAGGATGAAGGTCGGCGTCCCGAAGAATCGCGCGAAGCGCTCGGCCTGGCGCCCGAACGCGTCGCCGCCGAAGGGGGTGTGGTGGTCGGCGGCGAGCGCCGTCGGCGTTTGCCCGGTCACGGCTTCGCTGGCCACTCCGGTGTTTTCGCGCGCGAGCACCCAAGTCCTGCCGCCGGCGACGGCCCCGCGCCGGCGGGGCCGCGGGCATCGAGGTCGTACCGCTCTCCGGCCCGGCCGTCAGCTCCCCGCCAGCGAGGCCCTCATCAGCCGCAGGGCGCGCTCGAGCTCGGCCTTCTCACCGCTCAGCTGGTAGGCGGAGCTGCCCGCCGCGGCGAGCGCGTTGAGCGAGAACGCGACGTCGGCCGCGTCGCTGCCCGGCCGCAGCTCGCCGGCCTCGATCGCCGCCTCGGCGTCCTCCGCCAGCAGGGCCAGCCACCGCGACTGCGCCCTGCGGACGGCGTCGCGCATCGGGCCGGGGCGGCTGTCCCACTCGACGATCGCGGTCGTCATGAAGCAGCCGCCGGGGAACACGCCGCGCATGTGGAAGTCGATCCAGCGCTCGCAGAGCGCGAGCAGGCGCTCACGTCCCGGGGGCATCTCCGCAACGGGCGCCCAGACCTCGCGGATGAACGTGTCGCTGCCCGCGCGGAGCACCGCGAGCTGCAGATCGAGCTTGCTGCCGAACAGCCCGAACAAGCCGCTCTTGCTCATCTCGGCCTCGTCGGCGAGGGGTCCGATCGTGAGGCCCTCGAGGCCGTTGACGGACGCGGCCCGGACGGCCTTGGCGAGCACCGTCCGGCGTGTGTCCTCGACCGCGGTGGCTGACCTGCGCATGGCGGTCATGATAGCCTTTTGCGAACGAACGATCGTGCGCTAAAGGAGGAATCGAGATGGTGGTCAGGTGGCTGGGCTGGGCCGGGGTCGAGATCGAGTCGGACGGGGAGAGCGTGGTGGTAGATCCGCTGCGCGACGCGGCGGCGACCTACCGGCCGTTCGGGGTGCGCTGCGAGGCGCCGCCGCTGGTCGAGCCCGGACGCCCGGGCGACGCGGCCGCGGGCCTGCTGACGCACCTGCACCGCGACCACGCGGACGCCGGCGCGCTCGCGGACGCGCTGCGCCCCGGGGCGCCGGTGCTCTCGCCCTCGGACCCCTCGGGCGCGCCCGAGGAGAACGTCGCGTGCGCGCAGGCGCAGGCGGACCTCGACGCCGCGGGCCTGCCGAGGGACCGCGTCGAGCCGTGGGGGACGCGCGAGGCAGGCCCGTTCGAGCTGACCGCGCTGCCCGCGCTCGACGGCCTCGGGGACACGCAGGTCTCGTGGCTGATCGCCGCCGGCGGCCGCCGCGTCCTGCACCTCGGCGACACCAGCTTCCACAGCCACTGGTGGCGGATCGCGCGGCGCTTCGGGCCGTTCGATCTCGTGCTCGCGCCGATCAACGGCGCGGTGATCGATTTCCCGCACCTGCAGCCGCCGAGCGCGCTGCCTGCGGTGCTGGACCCCGGGCAGGCGGTGCAGGCGGCGCGCCTGCTCGGAGCCCGCGAGGTGGTGCCGATCCACTACGGCGGCTTCCGCCTCGAGGGCCACTACGAGCCGGTGCCGGATGCCCGCGAGCGGTTCCTCTCCGCGGCGGCGAGCGCCGAGGTGCCGGCGCGCCCGCTCGACCCCGGCGAGGAGATCGAGCTCTAGGCCGCCGCCGGCGGCGCCTCACCCCTCGGCCGCAGGCCCCGGCCGACTCGCCGGCCGGCTCGGCACCGCGCACGCCAGCGGCCGCGCGGGGGCGACCTGCCAGTGCATCGCCTGCAGCAGGTGCCCGAACGCCCCCGGATGGCGCGGGGCGATCTCCCCGAGCAGGGCGATCACGGACTCGCCGTGACGCTGGTAGGCCTCGTCCCCCGTCAGCTGCGCGAGCCGCAGCAGCCCGTTCGCCGCGCTCGAGCCACCGGCCGGGATCGGGCTGTCCTCGAGGTCCTTGCGGCGCACGATCAGCGAGTGGTCGGCGGGGGTCGAGAAGAAGCCGCCGCTCTCCTCGTCCGCGAACCGGGCGATCGTCTCGTCCGCGGTCCGCAGCGCCAGGTCGAACCAGCGCTCCTCGCACGTCGTTTCGAACAGCACGATCGCGGCCTCCAGCAGGTACGCGTGGTCCTCGAGGAACGCGTCGATCTTCGCGCGCCCGTCGTTGTAGCTCCGCAGCAGCCGCCCGTCCGCGTCGCGCATGTCGCGGTCGATGAACTCCGCGCACGCAAGCGCCGCGGCCGTCAGCTCGGCCCCGGTTCCGGGCGGCGCGAGCTCGCCGTCGTCGCCGGCGAGCGCGGCGCCGGCCTCGGCCAGCGCCATGATCATCAGCGCGTTCCACGATGTCAGGCGCTTGTCGTCGAGGGCGGGCGGCACACGGCGTGCTCTCGCCTCCAGCAGCGTCGTGCGGATCCGCTCGCGCGTCTCGGGGGCCGGCTCGGGGCCCCGCGCGGTGAGGACGCTGAGGCCGGCCACAGGGTGGTGGGGATCGACGAAGTTGCCCTCCGGTGTCACGCCGAACCAGGCGATCGCGGCTGCCACGTCCCTGCCGAGCAGGTCGCGCAGCTCGTCGACGCCCCACACGTAGTAACGCCCCTCGATCCCCTCGGAGTCCGCGTCGAGCGCAGAGTAGAAGCCGCCCTCGGGGCCCCGCATCTCGCGCAGAGTCCAGCCGAGCGTGCCGAGCGCGACCTCGAGGAAGCGGGGCTCGCCGCCCTGCTGCCAGGCGTGCAGGTAGGCGCGGGCCAGCAGCGCGTTGTCGTAGAGCATCTTCTCGAAGTGGGGGACCGTCCATGCGGCGTCGACGCTGTAGCGCGCGAAGCCGCCGCCGAGCTGGTCGTGGATGCCCCCGGCGGCCATCGCGCGGAGCGTCGAGATCGGCCATCTCGCTGCTCGCCCTCCCCCCGCAGCAGCAGGAACTCGAGCACCGGCGCCTGCGGGAACTTCGGCGCGCCGCCGAAGCCGCCGTTGCGCGCGTCGAACGTCGCCCGCAGGTTCTCGGCGGCGTGGCGCAGCGCCTGCTCGCCGGCCGGACCCGCGTTCGGCGTCAGGCGCGCGCCGCCGGAGAGCTGCGTGCGCAGGCGCTCGCCTCCCGCGCGGATCTCCTCGCCGTTCTCGCGCCAGGACTCGGCGATCGCCTGCAGCACCTGGGTCCAGCCGGGCATCCCCTGGCGCGGCTCGGGCGGGTAGTAGGTGCCGCCGTAGAAGGGGATCTGCTCGGGCGTGAGGAACACGTTCAGCGGCCAGCCGCCGCGTCCGGTCATCCCCTGCACGGCCTCCATGTAGAGCGCGTCGACGTCGGGGCGCTCCTCGCGGTCGACCTTCACGCACACGAACTCCGCGTTCATCACCTCGGCCGTCACGGGATCCTCGAAGGACTCGCGCTCCATCACGTGGCACCAGTGGCAGGAGGAGTAGCCGATCGAGACGAGCACCGGCACGTTGCGCTCCGCGGCGAGCGCGAACGCGCCCGGACCCCAGGGGAGCCAGTCGACCGGGATTCTCCGCGTGCTGGAGCAGGTACGGCGAGGTCTCTGCGGCGAGCGCGTTGGCCACGCGCTCAGGGTAGCCGCGCCGGCGCGCCGCCGGTGCGGGGCCCGAGCCGCGACAGCAGCGCCTGCGCAGACGGCCATTCGCCGCCTCCGGCGCGCGCCAGGCGGACGCCGCCGAGCAGCACATCGAAGCGCCGGCCGCCGAGCGTCCCCGTCACGCGGCTCGTCGTCGCGCCGACGCGGATCGTGCCCGGCGCCGCGGCGCGGCCGCCGATCCGGACGGTGCTCGCCAGCAGCCGCCCGTGGCTGACGGGAAACGCGCCGCTGAGCGTCACCCCCGGAACGAACGACAGGCCTTCGAGCACGGCGATGTGCGTGGAGATGCGCGCGAACCCGCCGTGCAGGCCGCCGAAGCGCGCGCCGCTCGGCAGCGCGGCGTTCGCCTGCAGGGTCGCCGCGATCACCTGACGGTCGAGGTCGAGCAGCGTGTCGAGCGCCGCCACCAGCGTCCGCCCCGGCAGCCCGCCCAGCTTGGCTGGCGGATGCACCGCGGCGAGGCTCCGCGGCGTCAGCGGCGTCGGCGCGAGCACGTCGCGTGCGGAGGTGCACGGCTGCACGGCGTGCCCGGCGAAGAACGCTTCGATCGCTGGCGCGACGCAGTCGGTGAGGTCGCTGCCCACGACCGAGTGACCGGTGAACGGGACGACGAGCAGCTGCGAGCCCGGGATCGTCGCCGCCACGCGACGGGCGCCAGACGTCGGGGTCCGGAGGTCCTGGGCGCCGGACAGGATCAGCGTCGGCACGTCGGGCAGCGGCGCGGCCGGCGGCGGCGGGCTCGACGCGTACGGCCAAGCGTCGCACGCTTCGACGAGGCTCGCCTGCAGGGCCGTGGCTGCGTCGAACGGCGCGAAGTCGGACGCGGGCTGGGCGTGGAGGTAGGCGAGCGCTTCGGCGAGCCGTGCAGAGGGGGACGAGGTCCGCTTCCACGGGAACGGCGCCTCCTCGCACGTGGTCGTGACGAACAGCGCTTCGTTCTCGTCGCCTTCTTCGTGCTGCGCGCCGGGGACGTTCGGCACCAGCCCCTCCGAGAGCGCCTGCAGTCGCAGCAGCGGGTCCGGTTCGCCGGTCAGCGCCGAACGCACCGCGGCGGGGAGGAGCGCCCGCAGCGCCGGGTTCAGATCGCCGGCCTCCAGTACCCCCAGCAGCCCGCGCTCTGCGATCGACGAGGCGTGCCTGTGGCCGAAGCCGTCGTAGACCGAGCCGCGCAGGGAGTGCACCCGCAACCGCGCGATCAGGTGCGTGAGGTCGGCCAGCGGTTCGGGCGTGATCCCGGCACACAGGTTCTGCGAGCACAGCTCGTGCACGACTTCGCCGACCGCCTGGAAGGTCGGGATCGCGAACGGTTCGGGGCCGTCGGTCGGCACGACCGAGTCGAGCACGAGCGCTTCGACGTGTTCGGGGTGGCGTTCGGCGTACTCGAGCGCGACCTTCGTTCCGTAGGAGGTCCCGTACAGGACCAGCTTCTGGTAGCCGAGCGCCTCGCGCAGCGCCTCGATGTCGGCGACGGATTCCTGCGTCGTGAACGCGCCGCGGGCGGGGCCGATCTCCGCGGCGCAGCTCGCCAGCGCGTGGCTCGCGGAGGTCGGGCTGAAGCTTTCGAGCGCCGGGCAGGTGAGCGGATCGGAGGCGCCCGTGCCGCGCTGGTCGAACACCAGCAGGTCGCGGCTGTGCAGCGCCGGCGCCATCGACGCGGCGGCGAATTCCGCGAACGGCAGCGCTGCCTGCCCGGGGCCTCCCGCCAGCGCGAGCAGCGCCGACGAGCTCGGCGCGGCTCCGGCCAGCTTGCGCGCGAAGCTCAGCGTGATCGTGCCCGGCACCGCTCCGGAGCGATCGAGCGGCACGGGGAGCGCCCCGCACGAGAGCGCGGGCTCGCCGTGGCAGGGGAGGAACTCAGGGGTGGAGGAGGCCGCCGACGGCGCCGGCCAGGCGGCGGGTGGCACCACGGCGGCGAGCACCGCCAGGAACGGAAGCAGGACGCGCCGCGGCATCGACGCCGACAATAGCCGTCGCGCCTTCGCCGGACGCCGGGACGCGGACGCGCTGGCCACCGAGGCTGCCGACGAGCATGTGCCCGTGGCCCAGACGCAGCGTGCCGGGCGCGGCTGCGGGTCCGCCGACCGCCAGCTGCGCGGCGCCCGAGCGCAGCGTGCCGCTGACGGTGACGCCGGGCACGAACGAGTAGCCATGGAAGCTGACCCCGCCGGCCGTGAGCCGCGCCCAGCCGGAGCGCAGCCCGCCGATCTCGAGCGAGGGGGAGGACAGCAGCGCTTCGGAGTCCGGGCTCGTTTCGATCGTCAGCGCGAGCGTTCGCGCGAGGTCCGCGACGCTCAGCTGGACCGCGTGGGCGGTCTGCCCCGGCAGCCCTCCGTACCCTCGCGCCGGCGTGACCGCCGACAGCGAACGCGGCGCGGGTGGAGCGGGCCGCAGCCGCGCCGGCACCGCCGTCGCCCGGCACCCCACGATCGGTGCGGACGCGAACAGCGCCTGCAGCGCCTTCTCGGCGCAGTCGCCGCTCTCCGCCCCGAGCACCGAATGGCCGACCATCGGCACCACCAGCACGTGCGATCCGGGGATCTCGGCCGCGACTTCGCGGGCGTCCGAAGTCGGCGTGCGAAGGTCGTCTTCACCGCTGAGGATCAGCGTCGGCACCGCCGGCAGCGGTCCCGTCGGGTCTGGCGTCGTGGTCCCCGCCGGCCAGAACGCGCAGGCCGGGATGTCGCTGAGCCCGAGGGCATCTGCCGCGTCGAACGGCGCGAACGCCGACGGCCCGAGCGCCCGTGCGGCGGCAAGCGCCTGCGTGAGGCGCGCCTGCGGCGCCGCTCCCGGCGCCCACGGGAAGCGCTCGTCGACACAGCTCGTCGCGTAGTAGAGCGGGATGTCGATGCCCCCGGTTTCGCCTTCGCCTTCTTCCGGGACGGTCGCGAGCAGCCGCGCGAGCGGGGCGTAGTCGCCGAGCGCCGCAGAGCGCACGGCGCTGACGAGCACGGCTCGCAGCGGTCCCGAGAAATCCCCCTCCAGCAGCGCATTCAGCACTCCCGCGGCGGTGATCGGCACGCTGTGCGGGCGACCCGATGGGGCCCACTGCGCGCCCGTGCAGACGGCCCCTGTGGATCCGCCGCAGCACGCGGGCGAGGTCGGCGGTCGGGTCGGGCGTCACGTCCCGGCAGGCGTGCCGGGCGCAGACCTGGCTGAGTATCCGCGGGACGGCGGCGAAGGTCGGACGGTCGAACGCTTCCGGCCCGGCGGGAGGCACGACCGAGTCGAGCACCAGTGCTTCGACGTGCGCCGGGTACGCCTGGGCGTACTCCTCGGCGACCTTCGTGCCGTATGAGGTGCCGTACAGGACGAGCTTTTCGTAGCCGGCGGCGCGCCGGATCGCCTCGATGTCGGCGACGCTGTCGGCGGTGCCGTAGAAGGCGCGCGCGGCGCCGAGCTGGCGCGCGCATGCCGTGACGCGCGCGGGCGGGGGCGTTGCCGCGTCGACGTTGCGGAACGCCGCGCAATGCAGCGCGCCGGATTCGCCGGTGCCGCGCTGGTCGAAGACGATGATGTCGCGGTTCCCGGCGACCGGCCCGAGCAGTTCGGTGAAGTCTTCGGCGAACGGGATCGCGGACTGACCGGGGCCGCCGGCGAGCGCGATGATCGCCGAGCGCGCTTCTCCCAGCGGCGCCCGGTGGCGGCGGATCGCGAGCTTCACGGTGCCCGGCGTCGCGCCGGTCGGGTCGAGCGGCACCGCCAGGGTCGCGCAGGCGTAGTCGTTCGTGTGCGGGCAAGCCCTCCAGCTCAGGGCCGCGGCGGCGGGCGCGGGTGCGGCGACGCACAGCGCGGCGAGCACCGCGACGACGCACGAGGTGGTGGTGAGCCCGCGTTTCATCTCCCGGAATCTATTGCCCGTTCCAGCGAATCGCTACGAGCCGGCGCTAGGCTGCCTCGTGATGGCGGCTGAGCGAGAGGCGATCGACGCGCCCGGCGCGCCCGCGGCGATCGGCCCGTACAGCCATGCGGTGCGAGCCGCCGGCCTGCTGTTCTGCTCGGGTCAGATCCCGCTCGACCCCGCGAGCGGCGAGATCGTCGGAGACACGCCCGCCGAGCAGGCGCGGCGCTGCCTGGAGAACCTCTCCGCCGTCTGCGAGGCGGCCGGGACGCGGCTCGCGGACGCGGTGCGGCTTACCGTCTACATGACCGACCTCTCCGCGTTCGTCGAGGTCGGCGAGGTCTACGCGACGTTCTTCGAGGGCGCAGCCGCCGGCGCGGGTCGCCCTCGGCGTCGCCGCGCTGCCGCGCGGTGCGCAGGTCGAGATCGACGCGATCGTCGCGCTGCAGTGACCCGAGTCAGCAGGTGGGCGCGAGATTCGCCGGGCCGATGGTCGTGCCCGGCGTTCGACGGCGAGCCGGTGGTACGCGGAGCACGGAGGGCTCGGCGGCGAGCGCGGGCGCCGGGAAACGCCGTCGGGCTTCTGACTCGAGTCGCTAGGCGGTGGCGGCGAGGTCCTGCGCGCTCAGCGGCCCGTCCGCCGGGTCGACGCCGCGCAGCGCGCGGGTCAGCAGCGTCCACAGGATCTTGCGCTCGTCGGCGTCCAGTGCGCCGAGGACGTCGTCCTCGACCGCTTCGAGCGCCTCCTCCGCGCGGTCCAGCGCGGCGCTGCCGGCTTCGGTCAGCTGCACCACGTGCCGGCGGCGGTCGTGCGGATCGCGCTGGCGGCTTGCGTAGCCCTCGGCCTCCAGCTCGTTGAGCAGCAGCACGACGTTGTTCGCGTCCATGCAGAACGCGTCGGCGAGCTCCTGCTGCGGGCACGCGCGGTGGTCGCGCAGGAACGAGAGCGCGACCAGCTCGCGCAGCTGGATGTCGAGGTTGCGGTCCTGGCTGCGCCGGTAGACCTGCTTGGAGAGGCGAGAGAGGAGCACGAGGGAGCTCGGCTCGCGGTTCTTGGGTGCCATCGGGATCACCTTACCCGTCATTGTTCGATCTGTCATCAATTTAGCACGGATCGTAAATATTTAGTAGACCATCCTTGAAACATGGATCATCCCTGATATGGTGCATCTCATCGACACAAGGAGGATCACCATGGCAGCAGTTACAAACCTCGTCCGCAGCATCTCCCAGCCCTCCGCAGGGTCCGAGCGCCGCCGCTGGATCGCGCTCGCCGTCCTCTGCCTCGGACAGCTGATGATGGTCCTCGACTCGACGATCGTGAACGTCGCGCTGCCGTCGATCCAGAGAGAACTCCACTTCACCCAGAGCAGCCTGACATGGGTGATCGACGGCTACCTGATCACATTCGGGGGCCTGCTGCTGCTGGCGGGACGCCTCGGCGACCTGGTCGGACGCAAGCGCGTGTTCCTGACCGGGCTGGTCATGTTCACGGCCGCCTCTGTGCTGTGCGGGATCGCGACCAGCCAGGGGATGCTGATCGCGTTCCGGCTGCTGCAGGGCGCGGGCGGCGCGGTCGCGTCGAGCGTGATCCTGGCGATCATCGTCACCGAGTTCCCAGAGCGCCGTGAGCAGGCGAAGGCGATGGGCCTCTACGCCTTCGTCTCGGCCGGCGGCGGCTCGATCGGCCTGCTGGCGGGCGGCGCGCTGACGCAGTCCCTGTCCTGGCACTGGATCTTCTTCGTCAACGTCCCGATCGGCCTCGTCGCGTTCGTGCTCGGCTCGGCCCTGATCGAGGAGAACGAGGGGATCGGCCTGGCGGGCGGCGTCGACGTGCTCGGCTCGGTGCTGATCACGCTGGCGACGATGCTCGGCGCCTTCGCGATCGTGAAGTCCAGCGAATACGGGATCGGATCGGCCCGCACGCTCGCCACCGGCGGTGGCGCGCTCGTCCTGCTCGCGGGCTTCCTGGCCTGGGAGTCGCGGATCTCGAACCCGATCATGCCGCTGCGCATCCTGCGGCTGCGGATGCTGATGGGCTCGAGCCTCGTCCGGGGGATGCTGATCACCGGGATGTTCTCGGCCTTCTTCCTCGGCTCGCTGTACCTCGAGCGGGTGCTCGGGTACGACGCGATCGAAACGGGCCTCGCGTTCATGCCGCTGACGCTCGCGATCGCGGCGCTCTCGATGGGCGGCGCGGCGCGGCTGATGGAGCGCTTCGGACGCGGTGCCGACGCTGACCAGCGGGCTCGTCGGGATCATCGGCGGCCTCGTGCTGCTGGCGACGCAGGGCGTCGGGGCGAGCTACTTCCCGGGCCTGTTCGTCGCGTTCCTGCTGATGGGGCTCGGCGCCGGGACCTCGTTCCTGCCGCTGCTGACGCTCGGCATGTCCGACGCGCCGGCGCGCGACGCGGGTCTCGCCTCGGGCATCGTCAACGTCTCGGTGCAGCTGTTCGGCGCGATCGGGCTGGCGACGCTGGGGACGATCGCGACGGACCACGCGAAATCGCTCGCGCACCACGGCGAAGGGGCGCTCGCGGCCCTGACCGGCGGCTACCACCTCGCCTACGTGGTCGCGGCGGCAGCCGTCGCCGTCGGGATCCTCGCGGCGCTGCTGGTGCTGCGGACGCCGAGACGGCCGGGGTTGCAGGAGACCGACGAGGAGCTCGCTCGAATCGAGAGCGTGCAGGCCGCCGAGCCGGTGGCACAGGCAGCATGAGCGCGCTGACCCGAAACCACGAGACGCGGCGCAGGTCCGCTGCCCAGCGCGTGCTGGGGAGCGGCCGCACCCGCCGTGCCGGCACCGGCACCCTCACCGAGATGGCGCGAGAGCTGCTGCGCGAGGCCCGCGAGGCCGAGCGCGGGCAGATGCTCGTCGTCCAAGCTGCGCAGACCGCTCCCTCCGAGCCGGCCGTCGAGCTGGCCGACGCGGCCTGACGCGGCCCCCGCGACCGGCCCCGGGTCCGAGATCCCCGGGGCCGGTCGTTCGCGGGGTCTGGTCCACGGCCCCCGACCGTCCGCCGTTCGCCGTGATCGCTCCTTCCCCCGGCCGCGTGGGTGGCGGCCCGCCGGCCGTGAGCCGCCGCCCGCGTGTGCGTCCCCGCCGGGGCCGCCGGTCCGCTAGCCGCCGCCGGCGGGGCCGCGCTCGCGCAGCAGCGCGCGCCGCACCTTCCCCGAGCTGGTCTTCGGCAGGTCCTCCGCGAACTCGACGATGCGCGGGTACTTGTAGGGGGCGGTGACGTTCTTGACGTGATCCTGCAGCTCCCGCGCAAGATCGTCCCCGGGCGCGTAGCCGTCGCGGAGGACGATCACCGCCCGCACGACCGCGCCGCGCTCCTCGTCCGGTGAGGCGACCGCCGCGGCCTCGGCCACCGCCGGGTGCGCGACCAGCGCGGACTCGACCTCGAAGGGGCCGATCCGGTACCCGGCGGAGACGATCACGTCGTCGGCGCGGCCCTCGAAGTAGAGCCAGCCGTCGTCGTCGCGGCGGACGCGATCGCCGGTGTGCCAGCGCCCGCCGCCGCGCCGGTCCCGGGCGCGCCACGTGCCGTCCTCGCCGCGCTCGACCTCCTCGCCGAGGTAGCCGAGGAAGAAGGTCGGCACCGACTCCGGGTCGACGGTCAGCTCGCCGTCCTCGATCGAGAGGCCGATGCCCGGCAGCGCCGGCCCCATCGATCCCGGGCGCGTCTCGCCGCCGCCGGGGGCGCCGGTCAGCTGCCCGGTCTCGGTCTGGCCGTAGCCGTCGCGGATCTGCAGGCCGGTCACCTCCTCCCAGGCCCTCAGCACCTCGGGGTTCAGCGCCTCGCCGGCGGCGACCATCCCGCGCAGGTCCGGCAGCGGCGCGAGCGTCGCGCGCTTCGCGATCACGCGGTACTCGGTCGGCGCCATGCAGAGCACCGCCACTCGCTCCCGGGCGAGCAGCTCGAGGCGCTCCCGCGGGTCGAACCGGGCGTCGTGCAGGAGCGCCGCGGCGCCGCGCAGCCAAGGCGCGATGAAGACGTTGCGGGCGGACTTCGACCAGCCGCTGGCGGCGGTGCACCAGACCAGCTCGCGCTCGCCGGGGGCGAGCCAGTGGCCGGCCTGCAGGCGCTGCCCGTCGAGGTAGCGCTGCGCGTGCAGCACCCCCTTCGGCTCGCCCGCGGTGCCGCTCGTGAAGGTGATCAGGCAGGGGTCCCCGGCGGCCAGCGTGGCGGCGGGTGCGGGTGGGGACTCGAACAGCGACTCGTCGGGGATGCTCAGCACCGGCACGCCGGCGCCGGCGAGCTCGCCGAGGTTGCGCTCGTCGGCGAGCACCAGCGACGGCCGTGCGAGCGCGATCCGCAGCTCGAGGTCCTTCGCGCGGAGCTGCTCGGTGCACGGGAGCACGACGGCGCCGAGGCGGAAGCAGGCGATCATCGCCAGCACCCACTCGGGCCGGTTGCCGATCACCGTCATCACCACGTCGCCGCGGCCGATCCCGCGCGCGGCCAGCGTTCCCGCGAGCCGCGCCGAGCGGTCCGCGACCTCGGCGAACGTCCACTCCCGTCGTGACCCGTCCCGCGCCAGCTCGAGCAGCGCGAGGCGGTCCGGCGGCGCGGCGTCGACGACCTCGGCGGCGAAGTTCATGGCGGCGTGATCGTAGACGCCGGGAGCGCCCGCGGCGCGGGGGCGGCCCGTCCACGCCGAGCGTGCGGGCGGCTTTGCGCCGGTATGCTCACATCGGAGCGACGCCCCGTCCCAGCGGGCGCGCCCCGCCAATCAGAGCGCCGCGTTCTCGAGCGGCGACCCGACCCCTGGAGCGCAGATCACCGTGGCCGTAGCGACCCCGTACACCGAGACCACCGACGAGCAGCGCGCGATCGCCGAGATGGTCCACCAGTTCGTCGACGAGCAGATCCTTCCGAACGCCGAGCACTACGACCACGAGGACTCCTTCCCGGAGCCGATCGTCGAGCAGATGAAGGAGCTCGGGCTGTTCGGCGTCACGATCCCCGAGGAGTACGGGGGGATGGGGCTGGACCTGACGACCTACGCGATGATCGTCGAAGAGCTCTCGCGCGGCTGGATCTCGATCTCGGGCGTCGTCAACACCCACTTCATCGGCTCCTACCTGCTGATGAACTTCGGCACCGAGGAGCAGAAGCAGAAGTACCTGCCGAAGATGGCGACCGGCGAGCTGCGGGCCGCGTTCTCGCTCTCCGAGCCCGAGCTCGGCTCCGACGTGCAGGCGATCAAAACCTCGGCCAAGAAGCAGGACGACGGCACGTGGGAGATCAACGGGCAGAAGATGTGGGTCACCAACGGCCTGCTCTCCTCGCTCGTCTTCACGCTCGTCAAGACCGACCCCCAGGCGGACCCGCGCTACAAGGGCATGACCTGCTTCATCTGCGAGAAAGAGCCGGGCGTCGAAGAGAACACCGGCGCGCTCGCCGGCTTCAAAGTCCCGCCGAAGATCAAGAAGATGGGCTACAAGGGCGTCGAGTCGACCGAGCTCGTGTTCGACGGCTACCGCTGTCCCGCGGAGAACATCCTCGGCGGCGAGGAGGAGGGGCTCAACAAGGGCTTCGTGCAGATGATGGACGCGCTCGACCTCGGTCGCGTGAACGTCGCCGCGCGCGGTGTCGGGCTCGCACAGCGCGCGCTCGAGCTCGCGCTCAAATACGCGCAGGAGCGCAAGACGTTCGGCAAGGCGATCGCCGAGCACCAGGCGATCCAGTTCAAGCTCGCGGACATGGCGACCCAGGTCGACGCGGCGCGGCTGCTCGTGCGACGCGCGGCGCGGATGAAGGACGCCGGCGAGCGCTCGGACCTCGAGGCCGGGATGGCGAAGCTGTTCGCCTCCGAGGCCGGCCGCTTCTGCGCCGAGGAGAGCCTGCGCATCCATGGCGGCTACGGCTACTCGAAGGAGTACGAGATCGAGCGGATCTACCGCGACGCGCCGCTGCTGCTGATCGGCGAGGGCACCTCCGAGATCCAGCGGATGGTGATCGGCCGCAAGCTCCTGCAGCGTCACAAGATCTGACGTCGCGATGGCCGACGACGCCAAGGCGCTGATCGAGCTCGCGATACGTCGCTTCGTCGAGGAAGTGCCGTCGCTGGCGCCGATCAAGCTGGTCGTTGGCCTCGAGCTGCGGGGCCGCGGCGACGTGCAGCAGTTCCGCGCCGAGATGCCCGATCTGAAGGTCACGCGCGGCCCCGCCGCCGACGCCCGCGTGCGCGTCGACATGCGGCGCGAGTTCTTCAACGTGATGGCGCGCGAAGCGAAGGTCGCCGACTGGGTCGAGGCGTTCACCTACGGTCAGGCGAAGGCCTCGGGGCCCGAGCAGATCGTGAAGCTGATCGTGAACGTCGTCGAGCGCCAGATCGAGCGCGACCGGACTCCGAAGGCGCGCCACCAGGCTTCCTGACCTCGCGGGCCGGTCGTCTGCATCGCAGCTGATGCGTTCAGACGCTTCTTGCCGATAACGCATCGATAGCGATGCTAAACTCCGACAAGAAAAGCATCGATACAGAGGCTTTATAGGCGTTCTCGGCTATAATAGATCAATAATGATGCAGTTCTCTGACGTACTCAGCGACGATGCGGCGCTCGCGGAGCTCGGCCGCCGACTCGAGCAGCAGCGGCTCGCCCGGAACGTGACGCAGCAGGAGTTGGCGGATGCCGCCGGCGTCGGACGGGCGACGCTGCAGCGCCTCGAGCGCGGCAGATCGGTGCAGGCGACGTCGCTCGTTCGCGTGCTGCGGGCCTTGAACCTGCTCGCCGGGCTCGATGCCCTCGTGCCCGAGTCGCTCGTCTCGCCGATCGCGGAACTGGAAAGGGAGCGTCGCCGTCGCCGCCGCGCCGGCCGGCCGCGGGGCCGGCGAAAGCCCGGGGGGGCCGACGGCGAGGAGCTTCGATGACGGTCGCCGCCGTCGATCTGTGGGGGACCACGATCGGAGCCGTCTCGATCCCGTCCGGCGCTCGCTACGCGAGCTTTCAGTACGAGCCGGGCTGGCTGCGCGGCGGCCTGCCGGTGTCGCCCCTGCGGATGCCGCTCGGCAGGGCTCCCTACTCGTTCCCGGGCCTGCCGGAGGACGCGTTCCGTGGCCTGCCGGGCATGCTCGCCGACTCCCTCCCAGATCGCTGGGGCACGGCCCTCGTGAACGCCTGGCTCGCCGCGCAAGGTCGCGACGAGTCGACCTTCGACGTCGTTGAGCGCCTCTGCTACGTGGGTACCCGTGGCATGGGAGCGCTGGAGTTCCAGCCGGCGCGCGAGCCCGCGTCCTCGGCGCCGGCCGATCTGCGCTTCGACGAGATCGTCCGCCTCGCGAGCGAGGTGCTGGCGGAACGATCACGGTTCGTCGCCGAGCTGGCCGCGAGCCCCGAAGAGGAGGCGATCACCTCGATCCTCTCGATCGGGACGTCGGCGGGCGGCGCGCGGCCGAAGGCGATCATCGCCTACAACGAGTCGACCGGGCAGGTGCGCTCCGGCCAGCTGCAGGCGCCACCCGGTTTCCGCCACTGGCTGCTGAAGTTCGATGGCGTCCGCGACGCCGGGGACCACGGCCTGTCAGACCCGGCCGGGTGGTGCGCGATCGAGTACGTCTACTCCCTGATGGCGGCGAGCGCCGGCATCGAGATGAGCGAGTGCAGGCTCCTGGAGGAGCACGGCAGGCGCCATTTCATGACGCGGCGCTTCGACCGGCCGGACGGCGGCGGCAAGCTGCACATGCAGACGATCGGCGCGCTCGAGCACGTCAGCTACAACGAGCCCGGGACCTACAGCTACGAGCAGGCGATGACGCTGTCGCGGCGGCTGGGCCTCGACACGGGCGCCGCCGAGCAGCTCTACCGGCGCATGGTCTTCAACGTCGTCGCGCGCAACCAGGACGACCACGTCAAGAACGTCGCGTTCCTGATGGGGCCCGAGGGGAGCTGGTCGCTGGCTCCGGCGTACGATCTCACCTGGGCGTATGCGCCGGGCAACCGCTGGCTCGACAGCCATCAGATGACGATCAACGGCAAGCGCAACGGCTTCACGCAGGGCGGACCTCCAGGCGGTCGCGCGCGTGGCGGGGCTGAAGCGGGGGCGAGGTGAGTCGATCCTCGCCGAGGTGCGTGATGCGGTTCGTGGCTGGCCCGATCTCGCGGCCGAGCACGGGATCGATCGGCAGATGGCGGAGCAGATCGCCGCGAGCCACCGCCTGAAGCTCCCCGCCGCGTGAAGATCGTCGTTCAGGCGGGCTGGGCGCGCCTGACCACGTGGGGCGCGCGTGCTGCGTCGTCCGCGTGCTCGGGCACATCGCGCGGCGGCGCCGGGCTCTCGGCGGTCGTTCCCGGCGCCGACGATCTGAAGGAACGCCTCGACGACGCGCGGGTCGAACTGGGTGCCCGCCGAGGAGCGGATCATCGCGATCGCCTGCTCGACCGGCCACGCCTGCTTGTACGGCCGCTCGTGCGTGAGCGCGTCGAACACGTCGGCGACCGCCACGATCCTCCCGACCAGCGGGATGTCGTTGCCGATCAGGCCCTGCGGATAGCCGCTCCCGTCCCACCACTCGTGGTGGGACTCGGCGACCACGCCCGCGAGCTGCAACGCCGGCGAGCGGCTTCCGAACAGCAGCCTCGCGCCGAGCGTCGTGTGGGTCTGCATCAGCTCCTGCTCGTGACCGTCGAGCCGACCCGGCTTCAGCAGCACGCGATCGGGGATCGCGAGCTTGCCGATGTCGTGCAGCGGGGCGGCTTCGCGCAGCAGCGCGATGCTCTCGGCGGAGATGCCGAGGCGCTTGCCGATCTCGGCCGACATCTCGCCGATCCGTTCGGTGTGCTGGTAGGTCTCGTCGTCGCGGTACTCGCCGGCGACCGCCAGCAGCTGCAGCGTCTCGGCGCGGGCCTCGTTGAGGTCACGGGTGCGCTCTTCGACCATCGTTCCGAGCCGCCGGGCCTCCTCCGCGAGCTGCGCTTCGGCGCGGCGCTGCGCGGTGATGTCGTGCGCGTGGCCGTGGATCGTGCCGTCGGCCTCCGAGCAGCGGGCGCTCCACTCGAGCCACAGGTGCCGCTCCTCACGGGTCTGGAAGCGGCTGCGCAGCGTGACGCTGTCGCGGCTGCCGTCGGCGAGCGAGAGGATCGCCGCCGCCGCCGCGTCGCGGTCGTGCGGATGCACGAGGTCGCACAGCGGACGCCCCTCGAGCGCCGCCGGCGCGTGCCCGAGGCAGCGCTCCCAGGCGGGGTTCGCGCGCTCGATGCGACCGGTCCGGTCGGCGGACCACAGCAGCTCGAGCGACTCCTCGAAGTAGCGTGCCAGCTCGTCCTCGGCCGCGCGCAGCGCGGCGCGGCCACGGCCGAACACCGCGCGCTGAGCGCCGGAGGCTCGAGGAAGGGAGGCCACATGACTGCTTCGACCGCCCGATTCGGATAGGCGGCATTTATGGGTGTCCCTGGACGGATCGTCTAGACCGCCGGCCCGCGCCGCCGAGAGCCGTCAGGAGCCTGACAGCTCAGTGGTACGAGGTCAGCTGCTCGGCGAGGAACGCGAGCGATCCCAGCAGGAACAGGCACATCACGATCAGTGAGAAGTTTTCGTTCACCCTTCGCTCCCTGACGAGATCATAATCGACGCGCGGCGGCCTCACGCGGATCCGAGCGCCGACGGCAGCAGCTCCGCTCGCTCGTCCTCGGGCGGCGTGCCGGTCGCGAGCACGAGCAGGTCCGTCTCGCCATGGTTCGCACTCTGCACCGGCGTCCCCGCGGGCACGTGAACGATCCCGTGCGGCGGCACGTCGATCCGCTCCGGCGGCTCACCGAGATACACGGTGAGGGTCCCCTCGATCACGAAGTACGACTCCTCCTGATGCGCGTGCCGGTGTCGCAGCCCGGCCGCGCCGGGCTCGTAGCGCCAGACGTTGGCGCGCAGCTCACCGGCGCCGAGCGGCTCGCTCAGCTCGGCGACGTGCCGAGCGGGCTCGCCGGGGTCGTGCGGGCGCGCGATCCAGCACCACTGCTCGGGACGTAAGCTGCTCACGGCCCCGGCCCCGCTCACTCCAGCAGCGCGCCGCCGTCGTAGAGCTTGATGATCTTGACCGCGCCCGCCGGGCTCGCGTCGAGGCACAGGCGGCACAGCACGCACTCGTCGAGGTTCTTCTCGACCAGCTCCAGGCGGCCGTCGCCCCCCTGGGCGTAGATGTCGACAGGGCACGCCTCGGTCAGCTTGCGCGCGAGCTCGGCGTCGGCGGCGGCGGCGTCGTCGACCTCGACTGCGATGAACGTGCCGTCGGCCCTCACGCCGCGCCCCCCGCCCGCTCCGCGAGCTTGGCCTTGACGAGGTCGGGGATCTCGTCGATCCGCTGCACGACGGGAATGCCGGCGGCCTCGAGGCGGGCGATCTTCTCGGTCGCGCTGTCCTCCTTGCCCTCGACGATCGTGCCGGCGTGGCCGAAGGACATGCCCTGCATCTCCTCGTCGTCCATGAACTTGCCCGCCATGAAGGCGATGATCGGCAGGCGCGAGTCGTTGCTCGGCGACCCACTGCGAGAGCTGCGCCTCCATGCGGCCGCCGGGCTCGGTGTAGATCACGATCGCCTGGGTCTGCTCGTCGGCCTCGAAGTACGGCATCAGCTCGGCGTAGGTCGAGCCGATGATCGCGTCGCCGCCGATCGAGACCGCGGTCGAGACGCCGAGGCCGGCCGCGGTCAGCGTCGAGGAGATCTCGGTGGTCATGCCGCCGGAGCGGCTCATCACGCCGACCGAGCCGGGCTGGTAGGCGACCGCGGCGTTGCGCGCCGGGCCGCCGATGCCGCCCATCTTGGCGACGCCCGGGACGATCACGCCGAGGCAGTTCGGGCCGATGATCCGCGCGCCCTTGGCGTCTGCGAGCTCGACCATCATCGCGACGTCGCGGCGCGGGATCCGCTCGGTCACGATCACGATCGTCTTGATCCCGGCGTGCAGCGCCTCGAACACCGCGTCGCGCGTGCCGGCGGGCGGGACCGTGACGACCGACCCGTCGGGAACGACGCCGCCGTTGTGCTCGACGACCTGCTCGACGGTGTCGAACACCGGCACGCCGTGGACCTCGCGGCCCTTGCGCCCGGGGGTCACGCCGCCGACGATCTTCGAGCCGTAGTCGAGGCACTCGCGGGTCAGGTTCACCGCCTCGCGGCCGGTGATGCCCTGGATGATGAAGGTGGTGTCCCGGTCGATCAGGATCGACATCAGGCTGCCGGCTCCCTGGATCTTCGCGACCGCGCGGCCCGCGGCCTCCCACAGCGACACGGAGCGGTCGCAGTACTCGATCCCGTAGGCGTCGAGGATCTTGAAGCCCTCCTCCTCCCAGGCGCCGGGGATGCGGAAGATCGCAACCGTCTCGCCCGGGTCCTTGCCCAGCTCCAGGCAGGCTTTGATCACGCCGCGGGCGACGATGTCCACGCGCGTGTTCGAGACGATCGACATCATCACCGCGATCTTCTCGACGCCGTCTTTCTGGAGCACCTGCTTGGCCAGCCCGCAGGCCTTGGCGACCGACGGGTTGCCGCCGATCTCCGAGTAGTTCGCGGGCTTCCCGCCCTGCTGGCGCACGGCGTCGGTGAGCGTCAGCGAGCCGCCGCCGGCGCCGATCACGAGGCCGATGTTGCCGTTGAAGCCCGCGTCCTTGCCCTGGATCACGCCGCGGTGGTCGGCGGCGTCGATCGCCTTGACCGCCTCTTCGAAGGCGGTCGGCGTGTGGCCCTCGCGCGTGCCCTCCTGCTCGCCGATGCCGAGCGCCTTCAGCAGCGCCTTCTGGCGCGGCATGCCCTCGTTCTCCATCTCCATGTGGGCGTCGAGCGCGACGAACGAGCCGTCCTTCAGCTCCGCCAGCGGGTTGATCTCGGCGAGCGTCATGTCGTTGTCGAGGAACAGCTGCGCGAGGCGGGCGAGCACCGGGGTCGCGCGCTGCAGGGCCCTGCCCGTGACGCCGGCAGCGGCGATCACCTGCTTGGCCTGGAAGTCCGAGAACGGCTCGATCGTCGAGAAGTGGCCGCGCCCGACGTGGTCGGGGTGCTCCTCGGCGACCTGCTCGATGTCGATGCCGCCCATGTCGCTGAACAGCATCAGCGGCTTCTTCGCGGTGCCGTCCCAGACGACCCCCGCGTAGTACTCCTGCGCGACCTCGGCCTTCGGGTCGACCAGCACGCCGCGGGCCTCGTGCCCGTTGATCTCGAGCGCGAGGATCTCGCGCGCGTAGTCCTCGGCCTGCTCGGGGGTGTCGGCGAACTTCACGCCGCCGGCCTTCATCCGGCCGCCGGTCAGCACCTGCGACTTGATCACGGTCGGGCCGCCGATCCGCTCGGCGATCGACTTCGCCTCGGCGGGGTCGGTCGTGAAGCCGTAGTCCGTTACGGGGATGCCCGCGCGCTTGACGATGTCGCGGGCCTCGTACTCGAAGAACCTCATGCGGCGCGGAAGCCTATACGGAGGGCATCGCCATGCGCGGCGAGGTCGCTCAGCGGTAGCCCGCGCGCGCCAGGAACCGCAGCAGCGCCCGCACGAACGCGGTACCCGAGGGCCCGTAGTTTTCGCGGCTTCGCAGGTGCCCCTGCGCCGCTTCCCGCGCGAGCGTCGAGCGCACCAGCGCGCCGTGGCCGAGCAGCTCCTCGTCCGCCGCCCATGCCGCGATCAGCCCGTTGCCGAGCTGCAGGCGGCGTTCGGAGCGGAACGCCCGGAGCCATTTCGCCGCGTCCTTCGCCAGCGCCGAGGGGAACGAGCGGGTGACGTTCCGGAAGCGGCCGTTCGCGAACGACAGGATCTGCAGCGGCAGCCCCGAGTACGCGAACGGGGCGAACGCGTACCCGAAGCGGTCGTCGGCGGTCTCGAACTCGAGCTTCCCGTTCCCGGCGATGTCCGCGACGAGTGCGCCGGGGTCGCCGAAGTCGTGTTCGGCGACCCGGTAGGTCATCGTCCCCGGGTCCCATGTGAACACCTGGAAGATCGTGCAGCAGTGCGCACCGCCGCTGTTCAGCTCGACGATCACGTTCCCCTGTCCGTTCGCTTCCAGGTCCCGGACCATGACCGGGCCGCCGCCGAACGTTTCCAGCCCGCACGGCTTGCAGTACTTCGAGGTGACCGGCGCGTCGTAGGACGCCGAGCCTGTCCTGGCGATCGTCAGCCCGACCGCGGTGGGGAGCGGCTGTTCGGTCCCTTCCGAGTAACTGCAGGGTCGCGGTGACGGTGCCTTCCGAGGCGGTCTTCACACCGTCGGTGCCGAGCGCCGCGGCCGGCACGTAGGCCAGCAGCGCCGCGGACGCGACGGCGAGGAGCGCTCCGCGCGGCCTCACTCCTCAGCTCGCGACCGGCTCGAAGCCGTAGGCCTCTGCCAGCTCCGGGTCCTTCTTCGCGAGCATCTCGGCGAGGTTGACCATCACCTTGCACTGCTTCCACGTCGCGTCGTCCTGCATCTTGCCGTCGATCATGTGCACGCCGCGCCCGTCCGGGATCGCCTCGATCACCTTCTTCGCGAACGCCACCTCGTCCGGGTCCGGCGAGTACACGCGCTTGGCGATCGCGATCTGGGCGGGGTGCAGCGACCAGGCGCCGACGCAGCCCAGCAGGAACGAGGCGCGGAACTGGGTTTCGCACCCCTGCTCGTCGCGGATGTCGCCGTACGGGCCGTAGAACGGCAGCGCCCCGACCGACGTGCAGGCGTCGACCATGCGCGCGATCGAGTAGTGCCACGGGTCCTGCTGGTAGCTCGGCCGCGGCGCGTCGGGGTTCTCCGGGTCCGGGTCGGCGATCGTCCGGTAGCCGGGGTGCCCGCCGCCGACACGGGTCGTCTTCATCCGCCGCGACGCGGCGAGGTCGGCGGGACCGAAGCTCATGCCCTGGATCCGCGGCGAGGCGGTCGCGATCTCCTCGAGGTTCGCGACGCCCTGTGCCGTCTCGAGGATCGCGTGGATCAGGATCGGGCGGTCGAGCTTCGCCTTCGCCTCGAGCTGCGCGAGCAGCCGGTCGACGTAGTGGATGTCCCACGGCCCCTCGACCTTCGGGATCATCACGACCTCGATCTTCTCGCCGATCTCCGCCACGACCTGCGTGATGTCGTCGAGGAAGTACGGCGAGGCGAGCTCGTTGACGCGGGTCCAGAGCGCCGTGTCGCCGAGGTCCATCTCCTTGCCGACGGTGATCAGGCCGGCGCGCGCCGCCTCCTTGCGGTCGAGCGGCACGGCGTCCTCGAGGTTGCCGAGCAGGATGTCCACCGTCGGCGCGATGTCGGGGACCTTCGCAACCATCTTCTCGTTCGAGAAGTCGAGGAAGTGGATCATCCGCGAGGGCTTGAAGGGGATCTCGCGGACCGGCTCCGGGGCGTCGATCGCGAGCGGCTTGAAGAAGTCTCGGGGGCTGCGCAAGTGGTCTCCTAGTCGTGGCCTGGTGCGGCGCCTGGCGCCAGTTCGATGCTAGGAAGTATCGAGGATGCGAGCCCGATACCGCCCGATCGCCCTTCTCGCCGCCCTCGCTGCCGTCGCCGCGGCGGCCCCCGGGGCGCCCGCCGCGGGCGGCGCCCGGACCACCGCCGTCGCCCTCGCCCCTGCGCCCGGGGACCTCGCGCTGCTCGCGATCTCCTTCCCGCACGGCGGCCGGCGCCGGCTCGACTCCCGCTCGCTGCGGGTCGCCGTCCGCGGCGCCTTCGGCGACGACTACCTGGCGCTCGCAGCGCCGCTCCCGGCCGTCCCGAGACCGCGCTGCTGCTCGTGGCGAACCGCCCGACGGCGCTGCTCGATCCCGCGCTCGTTCGCCTCGGCGTGGTCTCCGCCGGCGCGCTCGGGGCGCCGCGGCTGCACCGGCGGACGAACCCGTTGAGCGTTGCGGCGCCGGTCTCCGCGCGGTGTCTGTGCGCTGACCGCTCGAGGCCGGCCGCTCGCGTCCTCTGCGATCCGGGTGCTCGCGACACGGGGCGAGGCGCTCGGCGGCCTCAGCTCGGCCGCGGCGGTCTCCCAGGCCTACGACGCCGCCTGCGGCCTCGCCGGCCAGGCGTCCGCCCTGCGCGCCGCGCTCGCCGGCTCGTGCGGGACGAGCTGCCGCACCGTGCCGCCGCCGATCGTGCCGCCGACGGAACGGCCCGGGTGCGCTCCCTGCTCGCAGACCCCCGGCGTCGCCTGCCCGCTCGTCGCGCGGCCGGCGTACTGCGTGGCCGGCCGCGACGAGTCCGCGCCGCGCGGCGCGGCCGCTGCGGCGCACTAGAGTTCCGCCCGCCAAGAGAACAAGGAGACCACGAGAGAGCCATGAGCGAGACCCATTCCGTCGAGACCGACCAGGCTGCCCGCGAGGCCAGCGGCGCCCACCCGTACGGCCGCTACCTCGAGGAGTTCGAGGTCGGCGACGTCTACAAGCACTGGCCCGCGAAGACCGTGACCGAGGCGGACGACCACCTGTTCTGCCTGATCACGATGAACCACCACCCGCTGCACATCAACGACGTCTACGCGCACAAATCGCAGCAGGGCCGCAACGTCGTGGTCGGGCCGCTCGTCTACTCGCTCGCGCTCGGCATGTCGGTCAGCGACGTCAGCGGCAAGGCGATCGCGAACCTCGCGACCGAAGAGCTCAAACACCCGGCGCCGGTGTTCCATGGGGACACGCTGTTCTGCGAGTCCGAGGTGCTCGAGAAGAAGGAGTCGCGCTCGAAGCCGGACCGCGGCACCGTCAAGGTCCACACCCGCGTCCTCAACCAGGACGGGGTGCTCGTCGCCGAGTTCAAGCGGCTCGTGCTGGTGCCGCGCAAGAACCCCGGCGACCAGCCCGCGGAGGGCAACGTCGAGTAGCGGACCCCTGCGTTCGCCGCGAACGCCGCGATGCCGGGCCCGAGAGCCGGGGAGCCGTTCGTACGGTACGCTTCCCCGGCCAGCGCCCACAGGGCGTTTTCTGCTTTGCGAAGGGACTTCGACGGCAGAACACGCACAGCGCTGCCCCCAAAGTCAGCGAATCAAGGAGTCGCCGATCCGCGATGAACACCACCGTCCCCGCACCTACCAAGAACGAGCGTCTGCTGGCCTGGGTGCAGGAGGTCGCGGCGATGACCGAACCCGACTCCGTCCATTGGTGCGACGGCAGCGCCGAGGAGTACGACGCGCTGTGCGCGCAGCTCGTCGAAGCGGGGACCTTCGAGAAGCTGTCTGAAGCGAAGCGCCCGAACTCGTACCTGGCGCTGTCCGATCCGGGCGACGTCGCCCGCGTCGAAGACCGGACCTTCATCTGCTCGCCGAACGAGCAGGAAGCCGGCCCGACCAACAACTGGCGCGAGCCGGGGGAGATGCGCGACACGCTGACCGAGCTGTTCACCGGCTCGATGCGCGGCCGCACGATGTACGTCGTCCCGTTCTCGATGGGACCGCTCGGCTCGGACAAGAGCTACGTCGGCGTGCAGCTGACCGACTCGACCTACGTCGCGGTCTCGATGCGGATCATGACCCGGATGGGCCAGGCCGCGCTGGAGGCGCTCGGTGACGGCGAGTTCGTGCCGTGCCTGCACTCCGTCGGCGCGCCGCTCGGCGAAGGCGCCGAGGACGTGCCGTGGCCGTGCAACGCCGACAACAAGTACATCGTCCACTTCCCCGAGACGCGCGAGATCTGGTCCTACGGCTCCGGCTACGGCGGCAACGCGCTGCTCGGCAAGAAGTGCTTCGCGCTGCGGATCGCCTCGGTCATGGCCCGCGACGAGGGCTGGATGGCCGAGCACATGCTGATCCTGAAGCTGACCTCCCCCGAGGGCGAGGTCAAGTACATCACCGGCGCCTTCCCGAGCGCGTGCGGCAAGACCAACCTCGCGATGCTGATCCCGACGCTCGAGGGCTGGACGGTCGAGACGATCGGCGACGACATCGCCTGGATGAAGTTCGGCGCCGACGGCCGGCTCTACGCGATCAACCCGGAGGCCGGGTTCTTCGGCGTCGCGCCGGGGACCGGCGACGAGACCAACCCGAACGCGATCAAGACGATCGCGTCGAACTCGATCTTCACGAACTGCGCGAAGACCGACGACGGCGACATCTGGTGGGAGGGGATGACGAAGGAGCCCCCCGCGCACCTGATCGACTGGCACGGCGAGGACTGGACGCCCGACTCCGACAGGCCCGCCGCGCACCCCAACGCCCGCTTCACGACCCCCGCCGAGCAGGACCCGGCGATCGCCCCGGAGTGGGAGGACCCCGCCGGCGTGCCGATCGACGCGATGCTGTTCGGGGGGCGCCGCTCGACGGTCGTGCCGCTCGTGACGGAGGCGTTCGACTGGGACCACGGCGTGTTCCTCGGCTCGGTGATGAGCTCCGAGAAGACCGCCGCCGCCGCGGGCACCGTCGGCGAGCTCCGCTTCGACCCGTTCGCGATGCTCCCGTTCTGCGGCTACGACATGGCCGAGTACTTCGCGCACTGGCTCGAGATCGGCCGCCGCTCCGGGGCGCAGCTCCCGAAGATCTTCTACGTCAACTGGTTCCGCAAGGACGAGGACGGCCGCTTCCTGTGGCCGGGCTACGGCGAGAACTCCCGCGTGCTCGCCTGGGTGTTCGCCCGCTGCGCCGGGCGCGGCGCGGCCGAGGAGACACCGATCGGCTACATGCCCCCCGTCGGGCCCGACGGCATCGACACCGACGGCCTCGACGTCTCGAACAGCGCGATGCAGGAGCTGCTGCGGGTCGACGTCGAGGGCTGGCGCGGTCAGCTGCCGCAGATCCACCAGCACTTCGCGCGCTTCGCGAACCTGCCGGAGGAGCTGATGGCGCAGCTGAAGTCGCTCGAAGAGCGGCTCGCCTCCTAGGAGCCGGGGCGGCCGCTTCTCGAGGGTCGGCTGATGCACGGGCAGTCGGCCGCTGAGGAGATCCATCCGCTGCTCGCCGCGCGGCGCAGCCCGTCCTCGTTCGACGACTCCCGTCCGGTCTCGCAGCGCCAGCTCGAGCTGCTGCTCGAGGCGGCGCGGTGGACGCCCTCCGCGGGCAACTCGCAGCCCTGGGCGTTCATCGCCGGCCTGCGAGGCGACGACACGCACCGCAGGCTGGTCGCCCACCTGGCGGGAAGCTCGTCGCGCTGGGCGCCGTCGGCCGGCCTGCTGCTCGGGAACCTGGGCCACGTCCATGTCGAGGAGACCGACTGGGACTACTCCGAGTTCTCGATCTACGACCTCGGGCAGGCCGTCGCCCACATGACGCTGCAGGCGCAGGCGATGGGTCTCGCGGTGCGACAGTTCCGGGCCTTCGACCGCGAGGCGATCGAAGCGGAGTTCGCGGTCCCCGAGCATTGGCAGGTGACGTCGATGTCGGCCGTCGGATACGCCAGTCCGGTCGCCGCGGAGCAGGAGGGCGAGCGGCGAGCGCCTGCGAGGGAGCGGCGCACGACCGAGCAGCTGCTCTGGCCGGCGGCCGACGAGGCGCGGCGCTAGTCGTGGGGGGTCTCGCCGGCGGCAGCCGGCGGGCGTGACTCCTCGGCCAGCGAGCCCGACCAGATCAAGGGCTCGAATCGTTCGCCGCAAACGATGCTGTAGCGTGCTCGCCCGAACGATCGCTCGACGGAGCCGTCGGGCTCGACAAGGGGGGATGAGATGGGCGCACGGGGTGTCCGAAGGCTTGCAGCGGTCGCCGCTTGGGGCGCATTTTGGAGCGCGGTTCTCTGCGCGCCCGCCCTCGCGGCGCCGACTCTCGAATTGGCGACCGCGAGCCCCGAACCCGTCGAGTCGATCACGACGCAGATCGAAGCCGCGGTGAAGCACGGCGCCGGAGACGAGCTCGTCGTGAAGGTGCTCCCAGCGGGCGGCGAACCGTGCGGCGCGAACCCACGCGCGACCGTGGGGCAGGACGCCACCGAAGGCCTGATCTCCAACGTGGGTCTCGCCGGCGGCAGCCGGCGGGCGTGACTCCTCGGCCAGCGAGGTGATCGTCAGCGCGCCGCGAGCCGCGGACTCGAGCACCTCGGTCGCCTCCTCGAGCGAGCGCGCGTAGAGCTCGACGAGCAGGTGCACGATGATCCGGGAGTCGTCCTCGTGCTTGTGGAAGCGGACGTGGGTGAAGAACTCCCGCACGCCGTGATCCCCGAACGCCGCGTAGGAGAGCGAGTCGCCGGCCTCCGGTCCAGAGCACGTCTCGACGTCTTCCGCGTCGACGCTGACCGTGCACGATGCGACCCATGGGGTGCCCGCGATCATCCGTTCCCAGCGGTCCTCGATCGGCTCGACGCGGCCGTTGTTGAAGCCGAGGTGAGGCTGGTCGTGCATGCAGTCCAGGCACTGCACGACGGCCTCCTGGAGCTCGTCGACGACTTCGGCTCGCTCGCCCGTGTCCGGGTCGATCTTGTGGATCCCCTCGTAGTGCACCTGCACCTCGAGATCCTGCGACCAGCAGCGGTAGCACCGCAGCCAGCTACGGGCCCCGGTTTCGGACTCTGGAACGCTCATCAGTCCATCTTACGGTCGCGTCATCGACGGCATAAGGGTGGCTCCGTCCTCCGAGTGCGAGGTTGGGTAGATTCCTGACTCTCCGCAGGCGCGGGCGGGCGCCCGCCGCCGACAACAAACAGACTTGGGGGTGGCTCGCATGAAGCGAATTGCGCCGATGGTGGCCGTGATGGCCGTCGGTTTGGCAACGTGGGTGGGAACGGCGTCCGCAGGGGCCGCCGGGTTCACGCAGTGCCCGCCGGTCGACAAAGACCCGGGATGTCAGTTCCTGATCAACGCGACCGACAACGGGGTCGCGGTCGCCGAAGAACCGGTGGGTCCCTACGACGCGGAAGACGACACGCTCGTGGGTATCGAGAACACGTCCTCGAAACCGATCACGGCGATCCCGATCTCCTCGACCGAACCGATCTTCGGCTTCGACGGCGACGGCATGTGCGAGCCGCCGGAACTGCCGAGGTCGACCGGCTGCGTGGTCCTTCCCGACAACAGCGCGCATGAACCCCAGTCGGAACACGGCAAACCCTGTCCCGTCAGCGAAGCCGCCCCAGGAGCGCAGTAGTGCGGCTTCGAACCGCCCGCCGCGGAGCCGGCGAACTTCGATGACTTCGCCGAAGCGTTCGCCGAGGCCATCGGCTACGGCGCGGCCGGCCAGGAGGTGAGCGGTTACGAGGGTCCGAAAGTCTGGTTCTCGAGCATCGGCTCGACGGCCACGAGCGGGACCGTGAACTTCTCGCCGGCGCTCGAACCTGGGCAGTTCACCTGGTTCTCGCTCGAGGAGACGCTGACGGGCAAATCGATCACCGTCGGCAACGCGACGACGCTGTCCACGACGCTCAGCGGCGGCGGCCAGACCGGCGCGTCGATCACCGTGATCCAGGGCCAGGCGGTCACCGACACCGCGGTCGTCGGCGGCGCCGGCGCCTCGGTCGCGACGGGCTCGGTCGCGTACAACGTCTACGCCGACGCGGCGTGCACGAAACTCGTGTCGCCGGCCGGGGTGGGGGCGATCACCGGAGGGACGGCTGCCGCGTCCAGCGCGATCACCACGCTGCCGCCCGGGACGTACTACTGGCAGGCGACGTACGCCGGCGACATCAACAACCAGGCCGTCGCGAGTCCCTGCGGCACCGAGGTCCTGAAAGTGCTCGCACCGACAAGCACCTCGACGCAGCAGACCGGTGCGGGCCTGACCGGGGCGAGCCTGACGATGCCCCAGGGCACGCCGGTGACGGACAAAGCGGCGATCGCGGGATCGCTCGCGAAAACCGCGACCGGCAGCGTCACCTACACGCTCTACTCCGATGCGAAATGCACGAAAGCGGTGGCCAGCAGCCGGGGTGCCGTCGTCGGAGGGATCGCCGCGTCCTCGACGCCGATCGCGCCGAAGGCAGGCAAGTACTACTGGGTCGCCGGTTACAGCGGCGACGGTGTGAACGCGCCGTCGTCCAGCGCCTGCGGCTCAGAGGTGCTGCTGATCGGGTTCAAAGCCGAACTCGGCCTGAAGGCGATCAAGGGCTGTGTCAGCAAGCGCCGGTTCACCGCTCACCCGCGGGCAGGTCGCGGCGTCAAGCTCATCAGCGTGCAGCTGCTGATCAACGGCAAGAGCAGGGGCAGCTCGCGGATCAAGAACGGGGCGACGACGATCAACCTGGTCGGGCTCCCGAAAGGGACGTTCGTCGTGACGATGATCGCGACCGACAGCAAGGGACGGAAGTACGTCGACATCCGCACGTTCCACACGTGCGTGGTCGGCAAACACCACAAACACAAATAAGCGGCTTCGCGGTTCGGGCAGCGGCCGGCGCCGCTGCCCGAACGTCGCGAACCCGTCGCCGTGCGGGCCGGGCCGGTGGCCGTGGACGGCGTGCCGCGTTCGCGGTGCGCCGGTTCAGGAAGCGTCGGAGGCGCCGAGGGGCGCGGACCGCGTCGCGCGTCTCACCGCGCGGTGCGCCGGTTCAGCCAAGCGCCCGAGTCGCCGAGGCGCGTGGAGTTGCGCCGCGGCCCGCGTCGGGCCGGCGGAAGCGTCCGAGGCCGCCCGGCCGAGCGCGAGCCGCCTAGCCGAACGTGAACGCGTAGGCCGTCACGCCGGGCGCGAAGCGCAGCGACAGGTGGTGGCGCTGGTCGTTCGGCAGCGACACCAGCGAGTAGAGGCGCTGGCGGCGCACCGTCACGACGCCGTCGTGCACGTCCGCCCCCGCGTCGGCCGCCGAGATCGGCTTGCCGTCGAGCAGCACCTGCACCGGTAGCGGCCGTTCGCCGGGCGAGCTGAGCACGAGGTACACGTGCTCCGCCTCGAACTCGAGATCGATCCCCGCCGCCGAGACCGCCCTCGCCGGCTGTTCGGCGATGTCCCAGCTGCCGCTGAGGATGAACTGGTTGAGCGCCGGTTCGGCCGTCACCGGCCCGCCGTAGTCGTGCAGGCCCGCTTTCGGCTGGTGCAGCCACCCTTCCGCGCGCGCCGTCCCGATGTAGGTCTCCGGCGTCGCCTCCGAGGAGGGCACGACGACGCCCGTCGGGTGCCCGCGGCCCCCGACGCTCGCCCCTTTTTCGGCGAGCAGCGCGCGGATCGCCGTTTCGGTGCGTTCGTAGTCGCCCTCGCCGATCGCCACGTAGCGGACCTTGCCGTGGGCGTCGATCAGGTAGTCCGCGGGCCAGTCCTGATTGCCGTACGCGTTCCAGGTCCCCATTTCGTTGTCCTGCACGACCGGGTAGCGGAGCCCGAACTGGCCGATCGCGTCGCGCACGTTGCCGGCGTCCTTCTCGAACGCGAACTCCGGCGTCTCGACGCCGACGACCGTCAGGCCGTCGGCGCGGTACGCCGCGTCCCAGGCCTTCAGGTAGGGGAGGGTGCGGATGCAGTTGATGCAGGTGTAGGTCCAGAAGTCGACGAGCACGACGCGGCCGCGCAGCGAGGCGAGCGTCAGCGGCTGGTTGCCCGGGGTGTTGAACCAGTCCTCCGTGTCGGTGAATTCCGGCGCTTCGCCGAGCGCGGGCAGCGTCCGGGCGGTCGCGAGCAGCTCGGACTGGGGCGCCCCGGCCGGGGCGACGACGATCTTCGAGGCGGACCCGTGGCATGCGGAGGAGCCGTTGGCCGGCTGGAAGCGCGCATTGCGGCCGGTGATCTCGTGCAGCCGTCCCGTCACCGTGCTCGAGCACTCCAGCGCCGCCGTGAGGTTCACGTCGGGGATGTCTTCCGCGACGAGCTGGTCGAAGTTGACGTCGAGGTTCGTGATCACGGCGACCGCGGTGAGGATCATCACGACGCCGAGGACGCGCTGCAGCAGCGGCCCGCGACCGGCGCGGCGGACGCGGTCGAACAGGCGGCGCCCGCCGAGCGTCAGCGCGAGCAGCACCAGCGCCGAGCCGCCGGCGTAGGCGACCGCCAGCACGACCGTGCGGCCGGACGCGGCGCTGACCGAGATCACGGCGGCGAGGATCGGGCTGGCACAGGGCGTGTAGACGAATCCGAGCGCGCCGCCGACGAGCAGCCCGGACCAGAACCCGTCGCCGCTGTCCTTCGGCCCGAAGCGCGCCAGGCGCGACAGCGGCGCCTCGAGCCGCGCCGACAGGCCCGGCGCGAGCAGCACAACGCCGAACGCGAGCAGCACCGCGATCGCGACGTCGCGCAGCGGATCGCTGCCGAGCCCGACGCCATCGACGACGTCGGCGACCCCGACGATCGTGACCGTGAAGGTGATCGAGAGGCCGAGCACGATCCCCAGGGGCCGCCGGTGCCCTCCGACCCCGCCCGCTGAGAGCAGCGCCGGCAGCACGGGCAGCACGCAAGGCGACAGGGCCGTGCCGGCGCCGGCTAGGAGCGCGAAACCGATCAGGACGAGCATCTGGTCACTCCTACGTCCGCCGAGGGCGCCGATCCGTTACGCGACGCCCGTGCCCCATGCACGCAGCCTAGAGCGGCGGCCCGCGACCCCGCGCCGGTTGCGCGGGCGCTCTGGCCGTCTCTAGGCGGGCGCAGCCGCGCGCAGGGTGCGATCGAAGTCGGTCCGCGGGATCGGGCCGATGCACGGCGACGAAGCGCCCGCGGCCCGATAGCGGGCGATCCCCGCGCGGACACCCTCCTCGTCGCCGACCGCCGTCAGCTGTTCGAGGAACCCGTCGGAGATCGCGGCCTGCATCTTCTCCATCTCCCAGGAGGCGGCGTCGTAGGCGGCGATGTCCGCGCCGAAGCCGGTGCGCTCGATCATCGCCCGGTAGAACGGCAGCCCGAAGTACGGGATCAGGTCCTTGCGCATCGCCGCATAGGCGCCGTCGCGGTCCTCGGTCGCGGCGCCCGGCACCGCCGCGACGACGTCGAACCCCTCGATCGGAAGCCCGGCGCGTTCGCGGCCGGCGGTCACCTCGGGGATCACGACCTCCTCGATGTAGCGGGGGTTGCACAGCCACAGGATCACCCCGTCCGCGATCTCGCCCGCGAGGCGCAGCATCGCCGGCGACAGCGCGGCGATGTAGATCGGCAGACCGGGCCGGGTGTCGAGGCCGCCGAGCTGGAAGCCGGTGCGCCACTTCTCCCCCGCGGGCGGCTCCTCGCCGCGCAGGATCGCCCGCACGATCGTCGCGTACTCGCGCATCTCGGTGACCGGGCGGTCGATCGTCTGGCCGTGCCAGCCCTCGACGACGGGCCGGTGGGAGACGCCGAGGCCGAGCGTCAGCCGGCTCCCCGAGAGCTCGTCGATCGTCGCCGCGGTCTGCGCCATCGTCGCCGGCGTGCGGGTGTAGATCGGGACCACCCCCGTACCGACCCGGATCCGGCTCGTCGCCTGGGCGTAGACGGTCAGCACCGTCAGCGACTCGCGACCGGCGACGTGGGTGACGTAGACCGACTCGTAGCCCAGCGACTCGGCGAGCCGGACCCGCTCGACGGCCTCCGGCAGCGAGCGGCCCGTGGAGATGAAGCATCCCGTCGCCATCGCGGCGCCCAGGATATGTGTCGGCCCGACGCCGTGCAGCTCAGCGCCGCAGCAGCACGTACACGACGCTGACCGCGATCGCGATCTGGCCGAAGGCGAGCGCGGTCCCGAGGTTCGTCGCCCCCAGTGCGCCGGCGAGCGCGCTCGCGATCACGAACGCACCGATGATCGTCACGAGGTCCCGGTTCACGCGACGCTCTCGTGCTCGCGCGCGGCGCGCTCGAGCGCCGCGACGAGGTCGGGTGTCGCGGTGCCCGCGTCCTGGTCGGCCAGCAGGCGTTCGGCCGCCGCTCGGCCACCGAGCGCCCTCATCCCGCGCTCGCCCCACTCCGAGGCGAAGTCCGCGAGAGCGCCCGAGCGTCGCGCGCGCGCGCGTCCCGCCGGCAGATCGAGCGTCGCGCGATGCGCCTCGAGCTCGTCGGCGAGCTCCTCGACGCCGCTCGGGGGCGGCAGCGAGGAGACGGCCAGGACCCTTGCCGGGGAGGACCCGAGCGAGCGCAGCGCCGCCGAGAGGTCGCGCCGCGTGCTGAGCGCAAGCGTGCCCAGGTCGGCCTTGGTCACGACCAGCACGTCCGGGATCTCCATGATCCCGGACTTCAGGAACTGCAGCACGTCGCCGCTGCCGGGCTGCACGACCACCGCGACGGTGTCCGCGACGTCCGCGATCTCGGTCTCGGCCTGGCCGACCCCGACCGTCTCGATCACGACGATGTCGAACGCCGCTGCGAGCGCCTGCGCGGCGTCCCGAGTCGCGCGGGCGAGTCCGCCGAGGCGTTGGCCGGCGGCGGTCGAGCGGATCAGGACGCCGCGGTCGGCGGGGTCGAACTCGACCCGGGCACGATCACCGAGCAGCGAGCCGCCCGAGCGTCTGGAGCTCGGATCGACGGCGAGCATCGCGGCCGTCAGGCCGCGCCGCCGCCAGCTCTGGAGAAGCGCCGAGAGCAGCGTCGACTTCCCCGCGCCGGGAGGGCCGGTGACGCCGACGACGTGGCCGCGAGCCTCGCCGCCGAGCGCGGCAGGGGACAGCTCGCGGAGCAGCGCGGCCGCCTGCTCGCGGTCGCTCGGGGCGGAGCTCTCGATCAGGTTCAGCGCCGCGGGTGCGGCGTCGACGTCCGCCTCTCGCAGGCGCCGTCCGAGCGCGGCGCCGTCGGCGCTCACGCCTCGCCGGCCACCGTCTCCGGCGGCCCGCCGCCGACCGCGAGCGGCGCAGGGCCGGCGCCCTCGTCGAGCAGCGCCAGGATGTCGCGCACGATGCGGGTGATGTCGAAGTCCTTCGGCGTGTAGACCGCTGCGACCCCCGCCTCGCGCAACCCCGCGACGTCCTGGTCGGGGATGATGCCGCCGACCACGACGGGGGCGTCCACCCCGGCCGCGCGGAGCGCCTCGATCACCGCCGGAATCAGCTCGCGGTGGGAGCCGGAGAGGATCGAGAGCCCGATCACGTGCACCCCCTCCTGCAGTGCCGAGGCGGCGATCTGCGCGGGGGTCATGCGGATGCCTTCGTAGACGACGTCCATGCCGGCGTCGCGAGCCCTGACCGCGATCTGCTCGGCGCCGTTGGAGTGGCCGTCGAGCCCGGGCTTGCCGACGAGGATCTTCGGCCGCCTGCCGAGCTTCTGCTCCAGCCGTGAGACCTCCGCCTGCAGCTCCGCGAGCTCGCCGCCCCCCGCCGCGGCGGACCCCTCGCCGACGCCGGTCGGCGCGCGGTAGCTGCCGAACACGTCGCGGAGGGTCGCGGCCCACTCGCCGGTCGTCGCGCCGGCGCGCGCGGCTGCGATCGTCGGCTCCATCAGGTTGCGCGCGCTCGCCTGATCGCGGGCGATCTGCGCGAGCTCGGCGAGGGCGGCGTCGACGGCTCCCTGGTCGCGCTCCGAGCGCCAGCGGCGGACCTCCTCGATCTGCTCGGCTTCCACGGCCGGGTCGACGACGAGGATCCCGCCCTCCGCGTCGGAGGTCAGAGGCGATTCCTCGGTCTCCGTGAACCGGTTCTGCCCGACGACGACCAGCTCGCCCGCCTCGATGCGCCGGATCCGCTCGCGGTGCGAGTCGACGAGCGCGGCCTTCATGTAGGGAACGGCCTCGACGGCCCCGCCGTGCTCGGCGACGACGGCGATCTCGTTGCGTGCGCCCTCCAGGAGCTCGTCGACGAGCGCCTCCATCACGTGCGAGCCCTCGAAGATGTCCGGGTACTCGAGGACGTCGGTTTCGTAGGCGAGCACCTGCTGGATGCGCAGCGACCACTGCTGGTCCCAGGGCCGGGGGAGACCCAGCGCCTCGTTCCAGGCGGGAAGCTGGATCGCGCGGGCCCGGGCGTTGCGGCCGAGCGTGACCGCGAGCGCCTCGAGCACGATCCGCTGGACGTTGTTCTCCGGCTGCGCCTCGGTGAGCCCGAGCGAGTTGACCTGCACGCCGTAGCGGAAGCGCAGGTGGCGCTCGTCGGTGACGCCGTAGCGCTCGCGGCCGAGCTCCGTCCAGAGGATCGACATCGCGCGCAGCTTCGCGTGCTCCTCGATGAAGCGCACGCCGGCGTTGACGAAGAACGAGATGCGCCCGAAGACCTGTTCCATGCGGTCCGCCGGGACGCGCTCGCGGGCTGCGTCGAGCACCGCTTCGGCGTTGGCGAGCGCGTAGGCGATCTCCTGCACCGGCGTCGCCCCGGCCTCCTGCAGGTGGTAGGAGCAGATGTTGATCGGGTTCCACTTCGGGACGTGCTCGACCGTGTAGGCGATCATGTCCGCGATCAGCCGCATCGAGGCGGCGGGCGGGAACGCGTAGGTCCCCCGCGCGAGGAACTCCTTGATGATGTCGTTCTGGGTCGTGCCCTGGAGCGCGTCTTGAGAAACGCCCTGCTCTTCCGCGGCGACGATGTAGAGCGCCAGCAGCCAGGCCGCCGTCGCGTTGATCGTCATCGACGTGTTCATCTCGCCGAGCGGGATGCCGTCCATCAGCGCCGCCATGTCGCCGCGGTGCGAGACGGGAACGCCGACCTTGCCGACCTCTCCCCGGGCGAGCTCGTCGTCGGGGTCGTAGCCGGTCTGGGTCGGGAGGTCGAAGGCGACCGAAAGGCCGGTCTGCCCCTTCTGCAGGTTGCGGCGGTACAGCTCGTTCGATGCCTTGGCCGTCGAGTGGCCGGCGTAGGTCCGCATCATCCACGGACGATCGGGCTCGGGCAGGCGCGCCGGGTGCTCTGAGCTCATGGCACTGATTGTACGGTTGCGCCGCGGTCTCTATCCTCCGGCCCATGGCGCAGACGCTCGAGAAGCCACGGCCCGGGGGACCCGGATCCGGGCTCGGAGGCGACTGGCGGGTGATCGTCCGCAACGACGACCACAACACGTTCGACCACGTCGCCGGCACGCTCGCGCGGTTCATCCCGGGGATCACCATGAAGCGCGGGATGGAGATCGCGAACGTGATCCACTCGAGCGGGCAGGCGATCGTCTACAGCGGCATGCAGGAGCCCGCGGAGCACTACTGGGAGCAGCTCAAGGGCGCCGGGCTGACGATGGCCCCGCTCGAGCAGGGGTGAGCCTGGATCCGAGTCAGGCGCCGCCGCAGGCGGCCGCCACCTGATGTCGGATCGCGGCGCGCGGATGGGAGGGTCGCTCGGACCTTCGGGGGCCGCGAGCGGTCGTCGAGCTCGGCTCGGCGTGCTGCCGTGCGCTGCCGAGAATCGTCAGGCCCGCAAAGAGCCGAATTGCGGCGCGTCGGTTCCGCCACGGGGCGCGAAGCGGCACGATCTGCGCGCGTGGAAGCGCAGCTCTGACCGACCGCCCCCTGTCGGCGCGCAGATCTGACCGAGCGCCTAGGCGCTCTCGCCCACGCCCACGCCGTTGCCGCCGTGGCCGTTGCTGCCCGGGTCGACCGGCGCCGCCGAGGTCCGCCCGGCGGCTGTCAGGTCCCACCACCCGTAGAGCACCGGGACCTGGTACCAGCTGGAGTGGCTGGCGCGGAAGTAGACCATCTCGTCGCCCTCCCAGTAGCGCTCCCAGTCGAGGTACTCCTCGAAGCCCGCGAGCTGCTGGAACTTGTAGCGGTCGTCGCGTGCGCGGTAGACCGCGTAGGACGTCGCGCCGTAGCGCAGCGCCACCGCCGCCGCCTCGTTCAGGGCCTCCTCGAACGCGTCGCCGCGGAAGCCGGTCGCATACCAGGGGACGATCACGGTGCCGGGCATCAGGCTCCCACCTCCGCGTGGATCGCGCCCGGGCCGTCGGCCGTCTTGCCCTGGCCCCCCTCGTCGGCGCCGACGAGGATCGCGATCTTCCCGAGATGCTTGTTTTCGAGCATCAGCTGATGCGCCTCGGCGACCCCCTCGAAGCCGAGCGTCCGCCACAGCACCGGTCGGATCAGGCCGCTCTCGATCAGCTCGTTCGCCTTCATGCACTCGTACGCGTTCGCGAAGTGCGAGCCGAGGATCTCCTTCTGGCGCATCCACAGGATCGCGACGTTGAAGTCGACGTCGATCCCCGTGGTGCCGGCGCAGATCACGATTTTGCCGAACGTCTTCGCGGTGAACACGGAGGTCGGCAGGGTCGCTTTGCCGACGTGCTCGAAGACGATGTCGGGGGCGTCGCCGAGGATCTCTTTGACCCGCTTCGCGAACGCGAGCGACACCTTGGAGCGCTCCTTCTCCTCCTCTGCCGTCTCGCCTCCGCGCCGCATCATCCCGGCGAACTCGTTGCGGTCGATGTAGTCGACGGCGCCGAGCCGCTTGACCAGCTCGCCCTTCTCGTCGGAGGAGACGACGCCGACGCAGTTCGCGCCCGCGGCCTTGCAGATCTGGGTGGCGAACACGCCGAGGCCGCCCGCCGCGCCCCAGATCAGGACGTTCGCGCCGGCCTGGAGCTTGCAGCGCGTGATCAGCATGCGGTACGCCGTGAAGTAGACGAGCCCGTACGAGGCAGCCTCCTCCCAGGTCAGCGCCGCCGGCTTCGGCAGCAGCTGCTGCGCCTGGACCTTGGTGAACTGGGCGAACGACCCCCAGGTCGTCTCGTAGCCCCAGATCCGCTGCGACGGCGCGGCCATCGGGTCGAGCCCGTGCACCTCCGGGTCCTCGTAGGAGGCCATGTTGCAGTGCACGACGACCTCGTCGCCGGGCTTCCAGCGCGTCACGCCGGCTCCGACCTTCCAGACGACCCCTGATGCGTCCGAGCCGCCGATGTGGTGGCCGTACTCCGGGTGGTCGCCGTACTTCATCACGGACACCGGCTTGCCGAGCGCGGCCCACACGTTGTTGTAGTTGACGCCTGCCGCCATCACGCGCACGATCACCTCGAAGGCGCCGGGCTCCGGCACCTCGATCTCCTCGATCTGGAAGGCGTCCTTCGGTTCCCCGTAACGCTCCTCGCGGATCACCCAGGCGGCCATCGTGCGGGGCAGCTCGCCGGGCTCCACATCGACGCTGGAGACTTGCTGAAGATCGATTGCCACGTGCTCTGGACCTCGTTGCTCGGGGGTTGACGACGTCCTTGATCCTACCCAGGCACCGCGGATCACGGCTCCCCGCCGCCGTCGAGCGAGACGCAGCTCTCCGCGCCGGACGAGCCTCGGTCCCGACCAGTCCTCGCCGATCGCGGCGACCTTCACGTCGACGCGTCCGAGCCTCGGCGCCGCGGCCCGGACGCCGCCGTCGGTGATGTCGCTGGTGCGCCCGGCGGCACGGCGTGGCCACGCCGGCCGGTCCATGCCGCGATCATCGCTGCCCGCCCTGCGCGCCGGGCCGGTTAGATTCCGCCACCCCGACCGGGCCGCTCGACGCGGCCCGCAGCGCTGAAGGAGCGGAGATGACACTCGACGGAACGATCCTCGGCAACTGCGCCTCGGAGCAGATGGAGGCGCTCGAACACGACTACGGGCAGGACGAGACCGCGGAGATCGGCGCCGTGATCACGATCGTGCAGGTGATCAAAGAGGTCGGTGACGGTCCGGGGGAGTACAGCTCGACGGTGCGGATGCGGCACAACATCGCCGACCCCTATGCCGCGCTCGGCTACCTGCGGGCCGCCGAGCACACGATCCTCGAGCAGCTGGGCGGCTAGCCGGCGCGCAGTCCCTGCAGCGGCACGCCGGACCGGGCGCTCCGGCGGGCGCTCGGCGATGCGCGAGGCGCGTTCGTGCCGACGCCGCGGGCGCCACACCCGCACGTACTGGGCGCCGACGTAGGAGCCGACCACGAGCAGCGCCGCTCCGAGCTGGGCCGCGAGCGTCTCGACGTTGGGGAAGATCGAGAACCAGGTGCCAGCCCAGCCGGGCGGGTTCAGGCCGGGGATCCGGGTCGTCCCGATCCAGCCGGCGAGCTGCATCTCGTTGACCTCCTCGCCGACCATCACCCACAGCACCGCGAGCAGCATCACGCCGGTGATGATCAGCAGCCTCCGGTACGGCAGGCGCTGGTGCAGGCCGAACGTCAGCACGCCGACCGCGCCGGTGAACAGCAGCCCGAGCACGACCCCCTCGAGCACGACCCCCGAACCGAACGCGACCCGCAGGCCCTGCAGGAACAGGACGATCTCGAAGCCCTCGCGGTAGACCGAGGTGAAGCCGAGCAGGCCCAGCCCGAGCATCGTCGAGCGGATCGCCGCCTCGTCGGTCGAGCCGATCAGCCGCCTGCGGCGCTTGTTGTGGTGCGAGATCCAGCCGGTCCAGTAGACGCGATGGAAGAACCAGTTCATGACGAGCAGCAGCACGAGGATCGCGGGGATGCCGGTGATCGCCTGGACCGTCAGCCCGCCGTCGCCGAGCATCCCGATCGTCCAGACCGCGGCGAACCAGGTGACGACGGTCGCGCCCAGGGCGATGCCGCCGCCGACCGCAACGGGCCGGCGGTAGGCGCGGTTGCCGCCGAGGAGGCTCGCGGTGATCGCTGCCAGCACAAGGATCGTCTCGAGTCCCTCGCGGAACACCAGCACGGCGCTGTCGACGACCGCCGAGCCGCGGCTCATGTGCGCGCCGGGGGCGGTCGGGTCGGGCGTGCCGCCGCGCGCGTGCCAGCCGAGGATCACGGCCGCGACCGCCACGGCGAGCACGACGAGGACCCAGATGCGCATCGCCCGCGAGGGATCGGAGGAGGTGGTGGTGGCGGGGCGCGCGCTCATCGGCTGGTAGCTTGAAAGCCGACCGCAGCAGTCGGCATTCGGGACCGTAGCATAGTTAGGGTCCCCTAATTAGGGAACCCTAATCCGGGTCGCGAGAGCCGCAGTACGAGCTTCCCGTCCGCCCGGCCCCGATCGACGAACCCGCAGCCGAGCAGCACCCGGCGCGAGGCCACGTTCGGCGGGTCGACCCTCGCCACGAGCCCGCCGAGCCCGAACACCTCGAACGCCCAGCGCGAGAGCAGCGAGACCGCTCGCCCGGCAAGTCCCCGGCCGCGCGATCCCGGCTCGATCCAGTAACCGACCTCTCCCTGCTCGCGGCCCCGTACGTCGAACAGCGCGATCGCGCCGCGCAGGTGCGAGGGCCGGCTGGCATCCGCGACGATCAGCCGCAGCGCCTGCCCCGCCTCGCGCTCGGCGGGCATCCCCTCGATCCAAGCCGCGACAGCGGCGTCGTCGAGGAGGTCGGGCAGGTGGCTGAAGCGGCCGATCGCGGGGTCGCGAGCGGCCCGCACCGCCGCGGGCACGTCCTCGGCCCGCCACGGCCGCAAGACGATCGCCTCGTCGGCGAGCGGCGGCTCGGGGAGAGCGATGCCGCTCAGGGCGCCGGGAACGGCAGCTCGACGACCTGCGCCTCGGCGCCGCCGGCGAGTGCCAGCACGGTCCCCGGCTCGGCCTCGCGGCGCACGAGCGCCAGCGCGATCGGACCGAGGCGTGGCGAGTCGGCGACGGATCCCAGCTGCCCGACGACCCGCTCCCCCGCCGTCAGCTCCTCCCCGGTGCGGGCGGGCGCGGACAGCCTCAGGCCGCGGAGATGGCGGTTCGGCTTGCCCTTGTAGAACAGCCGCGCAACGGTCTCCTGGCCGACATAGCAGCCCTTCGTGAAGCTGACCGCACGATCGTTCAGGCCGGCCTCCTGCGGAATCACGGTCTCGTCCAGGTCGAGCCCGAAGCGGGGCCTGCCGTCCTCGACCCGCAGGATCTCCGCGGCGGCCTCGGCGACCGGCTCCGCGCCCCGCGCGCGCAGCGCTGCGATCAGCGCCTCGCCGTCGGCGGCGTCGCAGAGCAGGTCGATGCCGCGGTCCGTGCGGACGGCGAGGGCCTCGATGCCGTCGACGCCGACCGGAGCGTTGTCGTGCTCTGCGGAGCCCGGGTCGGCGCCGAGCGTCTCCGCGGCGCGGGGGCCGACGAGCGAGAGCAAAGTGCGCTCGAGCGTGCGCTTGTGCAGCTCGACGGCGTAGCCGACCTTGAAGCGGCGGATCATGTCGAACAGCGCCTGCAGAGCGACGCGCTCGGTATCGAGCCAGAGCTCGAGGCCGTCGTCGCCGGCGACGGCGAGCACGCGCAGGTCGCCGAGCATCTTCCCCTTGTGGGTGAGGAAGGCGGCGTAGCACCCCTCACCCGCCTGCAGTCCAACGAGCTCGTTCGTGACCTGGCCGTTCAGGAACTCCACCGCCCCGGGGCCAGTCAGCGCGAGCTTGCCGCGCTCGGAGCGGTCGAGCAGCCCGCACGCGGAGGTCAGGACCGCGTAGTCCAGCTCGATCGTCGGCGCCACGCCAGCCATGATTCGAGAATAGCCGCGCTAGGCTTCGGCCCGTGGGCCTCGCCGACACCTTCGAGGGGATCCTCGACTCGCTCCCCGAAGACTGGACCGACGTCGAGCTCGACCTCCGCATCGCGGACGAGTCGCGCTACGTCGAGGCATCGCTGTACCTCGCGACGGTCAACGCCCGGCCCTACTCGCGCCACGACTGGCACTGGCGGCTGCTGGTCGCCCACAGCTTCGGCCACGCCGCCGCCGCGCCCGCGGTCCACGGCGCGCTGCGGCTGCTCGACGAAGCCGGTGTCGAGGCCGAGCTGGTGCTGCGCGAGGTCCGTGAGGGCCGCGTCGAGGTGACGCAGATGTGGGGCCGCCCGCAGTCCGCGCGGGATGAGTTCCGCCGGCTCCGCGCGCAGTAGCTGGTCCCGCCGGTGGCCCGCGTGCTCGTGCTCACGGCGGATCTGCTGTTCGGCTCGAACGTGCAGGGGATGCTGCTCGCCGCCGGCCACGAGGTCGAGATGGCCGGGGGGGAGGACGCGCTGCGCCAGGCGCTGATCCGCGAGCCTGCCCGCGTCGTCGTCGCCGACCTGACCGACCACGAGCTGGCGGGGGTTCAGGCCGTCGCCGAGCTGCGCGAGGAAGGGTTCATCGGCGGCGCAGCGTTGCTCGCCTACTACTCCCACGTCGAGCCCGGGGTCCGCGAGGTCGCGGAGCGGGAGGGTTTCGACCTCGTCGTCCCACGCTCGCGGATGGCACGCGAGGGCGCACAGCTGATCGACTCGCTGCTGGCGCGCTGAGGCGTGCTGCGCCCGTCGGATCGCTGCCGGCGCGCGCAGGCCACGGCGCACAGCCGACCGACTCGCAGCCAGCGCGCCGAGGAGGGTCTAGGCGGCCGCTTGCGCGCGGCGCAGCAGCGGGTGGTCCTCGCGCGCGCCGGGCCCCGGCCGGCCGACCGCGTCGCGCGCCCTCAGACGCTCGCCGCAGCGCTCGCAGATGCGGTGCTCGTCGACCGCGCCACCGCAGCCACGGTGCTCGATCACGACGGCGGGCCCGCCCTCGGGCGGCGCGTAGCGGTCGCCCCACTTCATCAGCGCGACGATCATCGGCCACAGGTCGAGGCCCTTCTCGGTCAGCCGGTACTCGTGCCGGACCGGGCGCTGCTGGTAGGGGACCCTCTCGACGACGCCGTGCTCGGCGAGCCGCGTGAGCCTCGCCTGCAGGACGTTGCGGGCGATCCCGAGGTGTGACTGCAGCTCGTCGAAGCGGCGCAGCCCGAGCAGGATGTCGCGGACGATCAGCAGCGACCAGCGCTCGCCGACCACCTCGAGCGCGCCGGCGATCGAGCAGGCCTGGTTCTCGTAGTCGTTTCGAAGCATCTCGAGAAGCAGTGTAGCGGGGAGGGTTGCATCATGCAACGGGTATGGTAGGGTGCGTTGCATCATGCAACGGAAATGGCGCATCTCCCTCATCGTCGTGGCCGGGGTGTTCATGTCGAGCCTCGACCTGTTCATCGTCAACATCGCGTTCCCGTCGATCGCCGGGCACTTCGGTGGCGCGTCGGTCGCGTCGCTGTCCTGGGTGCTGAGCGCCTACGCGATCGTGTTCGCCGCGCTGCTCGTCCCCGCCGGGCGGTGGGCCGACGCGTTCGGGCGCAAGCGCGCCTTCCTGCTCGGGCTCGGCGTGTTCGTCGCCGCGAGCGCCGCCTGCGCGGCGGCGCCGTCGGTGACCGCCCTCATCGTGGCGCGGATCGTCCAGGCGGTCGGCGGCGCGCTGATGCTGCCGACCTCGCTGGGGCTGATGCTGCCGGAGTTCGAGCCCGAGAAGCGCCACGTCGCCGTCGGGCTGTGGGCGGCGAGCGGGGGGATCGCGGCGGCCGCCGGGCCGCCGCTCGGCGGGCTGCTCGTCAAGGCCGACTGGCGGCTCGTGTTCCTCGTCAACGTCCCCGTCGGGCTCGCCGCGCTCGTCGCCGGAATCCGCACGCTGCGTGAGCGGCGCGAGCAGGACGCCGGCCGGCCCGACCTCCTTGGCGCGGCGACGCTGATCCTCGCGATCGGCGCACTGGTCGTGGCGATCGTAAAGGGCCAGGAATGGGGCTGGGACTCGGCCGGTGTGATCGCGCTGTTCGTCGCGACCGCGGTGCTGCTGCCGGCGCTGTGGCGGCGCTCCGGACGGCACCCGACCCCGGTCGTGGAACCGTCGATGCTGCGCGTTCGGCGCTTCGGGCTCGCGGTCGGCGCCTCGGTGCTGTTCTTCGCGGGCTTCGGCGCGATGCTGCTCAGCGGCGTCCTGTTCCTGACCGGCGTCTGGCACGAGGACGTGCTGACCGCCGGCCTGATGCTGTTCCCCGGCCCGGCGATGGCGACGCTGTTCAGCATCCCCTCGGCGCGTCTCGGCGCACGCTTCGGCTACCGCCTCCCCGGGCTCGTCGGCTCGCTGCTGTTCGCGGCGGGGTCGATCTTCTACATCACGCAGACCGGCGACCACCCGGCGTACGCGTCGGAGTTCCTGCCGGGGAACATCGTCACCGGCGCCGGTGTCGGGCTCGTGATCCCGACCCTCACCGGCGCGGGCGCATCGTCGCTCTCACCCGAGCGGTTCGCGACCGGCGCCGCCGTGTTGACGATGGGGCGCCAGATCGGGGCGGCGCTCGGCGTCGCGCTGCTGGTCGCGGTGCTCGGCAGCGGCGGCCGGAGCGCCACGGACTTCCACTCGACGTGGCTCGTGACGGTGATCGCCGGCCTGCTGACGGGTGTGGCGATGGCGGCGATCGGACGCACCGCGCCCGGCGCGCAGGTGCCCTCGGTCGAGGTCGAGGAGCTGCTCGCGCTCGACCCGCTCGAGGTCGCGGAGCTGCCCGGCGGCACGATCGTCGGGGAGGCGGCGTGAACACGGTCGCGCAGCGTGAGCGCACCTTCACCTGGCAGGACCCCGTCGCGGCGCTGGACCGCGCCGCCGGGATGTCGGGGCTCGAGCTGATGGAGTCGATCATCGCCGGCGAGCACCCGGCGCCGCCGATCGCGCGGCTGCTCGAGATGAGCCTGATCGAGGTCGGGCCCGGCCGTGCCGTGTTCGCACTCGAACCGCAGGAGTGGATGTACAACCCGATCGGCTCCGTCCACGGCGGGATCGCCGCGACGATCCTCGACTCGTGCATGGGCTGCGCGGTCCACACGACGCTCGAGGCGGGGGTCGGGTACACGACCACCGACCTGCAGGTCCGCTACCTGCGGGCACTGCGCGAGGGTGCGGGCGGCGTCCTCGCCGAAGGCAGCGTCGTCCACGCGGGACGGCGCACCGCGACCGCCGAGGGGCGGCTGTTCCTCGAGTCGGACCCCTCGGTGCTGCTGGCGCACGGCAGCACCGGCTGCGTAGTCCTGCGCTGACGCAGGCCGACGCGATCACGCCGACCGCCGAGCAGCCCCGAGCGCCGGCCGCTCAGGCCGCCACCCGCCCGCCGCCGGACACGACCGAGGCCGCGAGCTCGAGCACGGCGCCGGCCACGGCCCGCGGATCGCTGGTGTGAGGAACGTGGCCGGTGTCGAGCACGACCAGACGCGAGCCGCCGATCAGGCGTTGCACGCGACGACCGACGCGAACCGGGATCACCGGATCGTGACGACCCCAGACGAGCAGGGTCGGGACGGCGATCTCGCCGGCATGCGGGCGCAGGTCGTGCTCGGGAGATGCGAAGCTCCGCCACAGCTCGCTGAGCGCCCTCAGCGCGACCGGGTCCCTCGTCGTCGCGAGCGCGGTGGCCCGCGCGCGCCGGTCGGCGTCGGTGCGGGCGCGCATGTAGGCGGCGGTGAACGCCGGATAGATTGCGCGCAGGAGCCGCGGACGGGCCATCAGTGCGCAGAACGCCAAGGTCGCAGGGGAGCGGCCCGAGAAGCCGCCGCCGTCGATCACGACCAGTCCGCGGACCAGGTCGTGGCGCCGGATCGCCATGCGCGCGGCGGCGAAGCCCCCGACGGAGTTGCCGGCGACGATCGCCCCGCCGGGGGCGAGGCCGGCGACGACCTCCTCGGCGACGTCGGCGAGGCGCATCGCCGAGGCGGGCCCCTCCCCGAGAGCGGGAGAGTCGCCCTGCGCGGGCCAGTCGACCGCGATCGTGGTGTGCTCGCCGAGTTGTGCGCGGAGCTCGTCGAAGTCGTGGTGGTCGTGCCCGCCGCTGGACAGGAGGACGAGCGGCGGAAGATCGGCGGCGCCGTCGTGCAGGTCGTAGGCGATCGGGCCGAAGGAGGTTTCGATTGTCTCGGTCATCGGCGGAACGTATCACATGACTGACCGGTCGGTCATACTGGCCGACCGATCGGTCATCTAGGATCTCGGACGTCATGTCCAGCACGCCGATCGCGACCGCCGAGCGTCCCGCACACCGCACACGCGAGGCGCTGCTCGCGGCGGGCACCGCGGTCGCCGAGCGCGAGGGCCTCGCCGGACTCAGCGTCAACCGCGTGGTCGCGGAGGCCGGCGTCGCGAAGGGCACGTTCTACGTCCACTTCGCGGACCGGGAGGCGTTCGTAGATGCGTTGCACGAGCGCTTCCACGAACGCGTGCTCGCGGCGGTCGAGGAGGCGAGCGGCGGCGTGGGGCCGGGGGCGGAGCTGCTCTGGCGCGGCGTCGAGGCCTACCTCGACGTATGCCTCTCGGAACCGGCGATCAAGGCGATGGCGCTCGAGGCGCGGGCGGGGAACGCGATGACCGACGGGATGGCGGCGCGCCACGACCGCTTCGTCGCGAGCACCGTCCCGAGCATCCGCGCGATGGGGTGGCCCGATGCCACCGCCGCGTCGCAGCTGCTCTCGGCGATGACGAACGAGATCGCGATCCGCGAGCTCGAGGCGGGGAGGCGGCTGCCTGCACAGCGCCGCTCGCTCAGACGGTACCTGGGGCTTTGATCGTGGGACTCGGCGCGGCCTAGCTGGGCTGCGTGGCCTCGCCCCCGCCGAGCAGGGCCTGTGAGGCGAGCGCCGGGTCGAGCGGCACGAGCGCCGCGTTCGGCATGCGCGTGAACGGCGGGTCGCCGGGACGGCGGCGCCGGTACATCGCGGCGCGGATCACCATGCCGTGGCAGACGACGAGCACCGGCTTCGGCCCGCGCTCGATCTCGGCGAGCGCCGCCTCGACTCGGTCCTCCTGCTCGGCGAACGACTCGCCGCCCGGGAACGCGAAGCCCGGATCGGCGGCGGCGAACGCGTCGAAGCGCTCGGGATCTTCGGCCCGGACGTCCGTGAACAGGCGGTCGGTCCAGTCGCCGGCGTCGGTCTCCATCAGCCGGGCGTCGTCGAGCGGTTCGAGGCCGATCCGCGCGGCGACGGCGTCGGCGGTTTCGCGAGCGCGGATCAGCGGGCTCGTCCAGAGCGCCGCGAACCCGTAGGGAACGGCTCGCTCGGCGAGCTCACGCGCCTGCTCGCGACCGGTCTCATCCAGCGGGATCTGCTGCTGGCCCTGAAAGCGCCCGATGCGGTTGTACGCGGTCTGTCCGTGGCGGGCGAGGTAGACGCCGGCGGCGGGGAGTCCTCGGCGCTCATCGGCGCTGAGCATAGGCGAGGAGGCTGTGTGAGGATCCCGAAGGGTGACCGCCGCGCTGCTGATCACCGGCGCGCCCGGCGCCGGCAAGTCCTCGGTGCTCGACGCGCTCTGCACCCTGCTGGAGCTGGACGGGATCGAGCACGGGGCGATCGAGACCGAGCAGCTCACCCGCGGCGTGCCCACGCTCGGCAACGAGCTGCTCGCCGAGCAGCTGCGCGGCGTGCTCGAGCTCCAGCGCGGCTCCGGCCGGCGGCTTTTCCTGGTCGCGTTCACGGCCGAATCGGCCGCGCAACTGCAGGCCGTTCTCGCCGCGACCGGCGCGCAGCTCACACACGTCGTCTGCCTGCGCGCCCCGGCCGACGTGCTCGCCGCGCGCCTCGCCGAGCGCGAGCCCGACCGCTGGCCCGGCAAGCACGATCTGATCGCCCACGCGCGCGCCATGGCAGCCTCCGCGCCGGCGATCGCGGGCGTCGATCAGGCGATCGACACCGACGGCCGCGGCGCCGAGGACGTCGCGCGCGAGGTGCTGGGCGCGATGCGGTCTCGTGGGTTGGTGGCGGACGGGCGCGACGCGATCATCTAGGTTCGACCAGGTGATCGAAGCGCTCGCTGACATGCCCGCTGGAACGATCGGCTTCCGCATCGCCGGCCGCGTCGGCGCCGCCGACTACCGAGACGTGCTGACCCCCGCGCTGAGCGCCGCCGTCGCCTCCGGGTCCCTGCGGGCGGTGTTCGTTGTCGCGCCGGAGTACGAAGGCTTCGACATCGGGGCCGTCAAGGAGGACCTGAAGGGCGCGGTGCCGCTCGCGATCGAGCACCGTGGCGCCTGGAAGCGGATCGCGACGGTCACCGACGTCGAGTGGATCGGCAAGGCCGTCGAGCACTTCCGCTGGATGATGCCGGGCGAGGTGCGGGTGTTCGCGCTCGCGGAGCTCGATCAGGCGAAGGATTGGGTCGCGGCGGACTGATTCGAAGGCGGACCCGGCGATCGTGAGATCGGCGACGCTGATGCGGCTGATGCGCGGCGGCGGCAGGCGGGTCAGAGGAGCCCGGCGTCGAACATCTCACCCGCCGTGGACGCGCGTGACGGCCTCGATGTTGTGCCCGTCCGGGTCCAGCACGAACGCCCCGTAGTACCGCTCCGAGTACTCCGGTCGCAGGCCCGGCGCGCCGTTTCCCTCGCCTCCGGCCGCGAGCGCGGCCTCGTAGAACGCGTCGACCTGATCGGTGCTCGCCGTGCCGAACGCCACGTGCACCGGCGCTCCCACGGGGTAGTCGGTCGAGATCGCGAACGGATGCTGCTCGCCGTCACCGAACTCCACCTCGTTCGGCAGCGCCTCGGCGGTCTGAGTCTCGGTCAGCCCGAGCGGCGCCAGGGCCCGTTCGTAGAAGGCCCGGCTGCGGTCGAGATCGCTGACGCCGACCGTGACGTGGTCGATCGCCGCCCGCTTCTCGCCGGGCGTCATGGCAGCAGCACGATCTTGCCGCGCGTGTGGCGCCTTTCGAGCTCCTCGTAGGCGTCCTGCACGCGGTCCAGCGGGAACGTCGCGGCGATCGGGACCTCGAGCTCGCCTCGCGCGATCAGCCCGGCGAGCTCGGCCAGCACCTCGGCGCTGGAACCCTGCTGGCTCGCGTCCGTCCTCGCGCCGTGCCGCGACGCGGCCTCCCAGTCGATGATCGTGTCGATCCGCTCCGGGCTGACCCCGAGCTCCACCGCGAGGTCCACGTAGCCGCCGCCGAAGGTGTCGACGAACGCGTCGATGCCCTCGGCCGCGACCTCCGAGAGCCGCTCGGCGAGCCCGTCGCCGTAGTCGACCGGGACGATCCCGTGCGCGTCGAGCCACGCGTGGTTCCCCTCGCCCGCGATGCCGATCACCCGCGCGCCCGCGAGCCTCGCGAGCTGCACGGCGATCGAGCCGACCCCGCCGGCCGCGCCCGACACCGCGACCGTCTCCCCGGTCTGCGGGGCGACCGCGCGGACCGCCGCCCAGGCCGTCGCGCCGACGACGTAGAGCGCCCCCGCGACCTCCCACGGCACCTCGGCGGGCTTCTCCGCAAGGTGCTCCTGCGGCGCCACCACCAGCTCCGCGTGGCTCGCACGCTCGTCGGTCCAGCCGATCACCTCCGCGCCGGGGCGCACGCTCTCCACTCCCTCGCCGACCCGCTCGACGACGCCGGCGAAGTCGCTGCCCTCGCCCGAGGGGAACGTCGCCGGCCAGCGGTCGTCGAGCAGGCCCTTGCGGATCGACGTCTCGCCCGGGTTGATCCCGGCGGCGCGCACCCGCACGAGGACCTCGCCGGCGCCGGGCTCGGGGTCGGGGACCTCGACCACGTGCAGGACGTCGCGGTCGCCGTATTCGTCGAACCGAACGGCGCGCATGCGAGCAGACTAGCCCGGCCCGGGCCGCCCCTGAACCCGCGGATCGTGGCCGGCCGCGGTGCGCGCGAACGCCCCGCCCGCAGCGGCACGCGAGAGGGATCGAGGACCGGCGCGGGACGGCGGTCGGTTGCGTCATAGAATCCGCTCATGCGTCGCAGGGTCACCTTCTCGCGCAACCTGACGCTGTCGCTGTCGAGGACCTGCCGCTGCTACTGCAAGTACTGCGCGTTCGCCACCCACCGGGCGCACCTGCAGGCGCCGGACGAGGTGATCTCGCTGCTCGACGGGGCGGCCCGCCGGCGGGTCAAGGAGCTGCTCGTGCTGACCGGCGAGCACCCCGAGGTCAACGACGGGGTGCGGGCGAAACTCGCCGAGTACGGCCACGAGGACTTCACCGCCTACGTCGTGTGGGCCTGCGAGCGCGCGCTCGAGCGCGGCATCCTGCCGCACACGAACCTCGGCGTGCTGCCGCGAGCGGACCTCGCCCGGCTCCGCGAGGTGACGGCCTCGCAGGGGCTGATGCTCGAGTCGATCTCCGAGCGGCTGATGGAGACCGTCCACGCCGGCTCCCCGACCAAGCACCCCGCGCGGCGGCTGGAGACGATCGAGGCCGCCGGCGAGCTGCGGATCCCGTTCACGAGCGGGATCCTCGTCGGCATCGGCGAGACCGAGCAGGAGCGGATGGACTCGCTCGCGGCGATCGCGGAGGTGCACTCCCGCCACGGGCACATCCAGGAGGTGATCCTCCAGAACTTCGTCCCGCACCAGCGCTACTACGGGGAAGAGCCCGCGGAGATCGCCGACGCCGCCGCCGCCGAGTACTGGCGCACGGGCGTCGCGGACGGCAGGCCGGAGCTGCCGCTGCCCGATTGGGCATGTCCGATCGAGATCGAGGACATGAAGCGGCTGATCGCCGAGGCGCGGCGGCTGATGCCGGACGTCGGGATCCAGATCCCGCCGAACCTCGCCGACTGGTGGGGCGAGCTCGTCGCGGCCGGCGCGACCGATCTCGGCGGCCTGTCGGCGAACGGCGATCACATCTCCCCCGAGCACCCGTTCCCCTCGCCCTCGAAGGTCCGCCGCGAGCTGCAGCGCGACGGCTACGCATTGACCGAGCGTCTCTGCGTCTATTCCGAGTTCATCGCTCCCGAGTGGCAGTCGCAGGGCGTGCTCGACACGATCAAGGCCCGTTACTGGTCGTTCATCCCGCGCCGCGGGTCGGGGCGCACGTGGGCGGGTGGCGACCCGATAAAGATCGCACCGTCGCTCGTGCCCGGCGCGATCGAGCGCGCCCGCGACGGCGTCGCGCTGACGCCGCAGGAGCTGACCGCGCTGTTCGCCGAGACCCGTCCCGAGGCGGTCGAGGAGATCCGCCTCGCCGCCGACGAGCTGCGGGCCGAGCTCGCCGGCGACACCGTCACCTTCGTCGTCAACCGGAACATCAACATCTCCAACGTCTGCACGGTCGGCTGCGCGTTCTGCGGCTTCGGTCAGGGAAAGCGCTCGCCCGACGCCTACGAGCACGATGCCGAGGAGTTCGTGCGCCGTATCCACGAGGCGCTCGACTACGGCGCCACCGAGCTCTGCATCCAGTCCGGGATCCATCCCGACTGGCAGCTCGAGGACTACCTCGGCTGGCTCCGTCTCGCGAAGGCGACGGCGAGTGCGGCCGGCGCTCCCGGGCTGCACCTGCACGCCTACTCGCCGATGGAGATCGCCCACATGTGCGACATCTCCGCGCTGCCGCCCGCCGAGGTGTTCGCACGGCTGAGCGACGCCGGCCTCGGCTCGACGCCGGGGACGGCCGCCGAGGTCCTCGACGACGGGGTGCGCCAGCGCATCTCGCCGAACAAGCTGCCCGTCGCCCGCTGGGTCGAGATCATCGAGGCCTCGCACGCCGCCGGGCTGCGCTCGACCGCGACCGTGATGTTCGGCCACATCGAGGAGCCGTGGGAGCTCGCCGAGCACATGCGTGTCGTCCGCGAGCTGCAGGAGCGGACCGGCGGGATCACCGAGTTCGTGCCCCTCTCCTTCATCCCCTTCCAGACGCTGCTCGGCCGCACCCACGGCGTCGAGGAGATCTCCCGCGAGGAGAACCTCAAGCACACCGCCGTGTTCCGGCTCGCCCTCGGGCGCACCGTCCCCTCCCTGCAGGCGAGCTGGGTGAAGATGGGCATCGACGCCGCCACGGAGGCGCTGCACTGGGGTGTGAACGACCTCGGCGGGACGCTGATGGAGGAGTCGATCAGCCGCCTCGCCGGCAGCTACCACGGGGTCAGGCTCGACCCGCCCGAGCTGATCGCCGCGGCCCACGCGGCCGGCCGCCCCGCCGCCGAGCGCTCGACGCTGTACGAGATCCGCCGCCGGTACCCGGTCGCGGAGCCGGGCGGCGACTGGACGCTCGAGGCAGCGGTCGCCGTCTAGGCGCGGTTACGTCAGGCCGCGGGCGAACTGCCCGTGGAACGAGAACGGGATGTGGTGGGGCAGCTCCGCACGGGCCAGCTCGCTGAGGTCGCGGGCGTCGAGCACGAGCAGGAAGGAGCGTTCGCTGCGCTCGTCCAGCACCACCGACAGCAGCACGCCGCCGTCCTCCTCGGCCGCGTCGGGCTCGGCGACGAACACCGGCTCCCCCGGGTAGCAACCCGGCTCCGACCACGACAGCGCCGAGCCGTCCTCGACGTCGATCTTCAGCACCCGCTCCAGCCAGCCGCTGTCTCCGTCGCCGACGCCCCACACGTACCGGTAAGGCCGTTCGTTGCAGCGCCCGTAGTTGATCCGGGGCAGCTCGAGCGTCTCCGTCGAGAGCGCCTCGCGCGTCACCGAGCCCTCGCCCGGACGCAGCGTGAAGCGCGTCAGCGTCGCGCTGCGGACCGGCTTGCCCGCGCGCAGCCGGTCGAGGTAGAGGTCCTCGACGATCCCGGCATCCTCGAACGCGCACAGGTCGACCACCACCTCGCCGTCACGCTCGTAGGCGTTGACGTGGTGGAACGCGAAGCAGGCCTCGGTCGTGAACGGGCCGCTCGCGCGGCCGGTCGCACGATCGACGAGCGTGAAGCGCGTGCCGAGCTCCGGCTTCCAGCGGTAGTTCTCGATGTAGGGCCGGCGCGCCGTCGCGAGCGCGATCGGGTTGACGACGAGCGGGAACTCGACGAGAACCAGCCAGTTCTCGGTCAGTCCGAACGAGTGCATGTAGGCGGGCTCGGAGACGGGCAGCGAGCCGAGCAGGCGCGGCCGCAGCTCGCCGGTCTCGCCCGGCGCGGGGTCGACCGCGAAGAACCGGTAGCTGCTCCGCGGGCCGAGCTTCGCGGCGTAGTTGATCATCCCGCCGGTCGCGCGGTCCATGTGCGGGTGGGCGGTCGAGAGCTGTCCCGGCGCGGTGTAGGGGCGCACCTCGGCGGCCTCCAGCGTGCGCGCGTCGAACTGCACCGGCAGCGGCGTCTCGGTCATCGCCACGAAGCGCTCGCCGAGCCGCGTGACGTTGACGTTCGCGTTGTCGGGCAGCGAGGACATCGGCGTGAACATCGTCTGCACCCGCTTGAACAGCGAGCGGCACGGGTCGGTCGCGAACTCGCCGTAGACGAGCCTGCCCTGCTCCTCGGCGGCGCGGTAGGAGCGGCTGTGCAGGAACCGGTTGCCATAGGACACGCGCCCCTCGGCGACCGTGAAGCGGTGCAGCATCGCGAGCCCGTCGAACCAGTGGCGCATCTTCTTCTCGCCCACCTCGAACTTCGCGGGGCCCGTCCGCAGCAGCGAGCCCGACAGCCACGCGGGCAGCGAGCCGGTCAGCTCGAGCTCGTCGATCGTGCGCTCGTCTTCGAGCGTCTGCACCCCGAGCCGGGGGAAGGTCGATGCCGTCGCGGTCGCCATGAAGGTACCTCCTGAATGGTTCAACTCGAACGGTACGCACCGTACGCTACTCTGGCGACCGTGTCAACCCCCCGTCTCTCCGAGACCTCCTACATCGTCCTCGGCCTGCTCGACCAGGCCGGTTCCGGTACGCCGTACGACCTCAAGCGCGCCGCCGAGGTCTCGACCAACAACTTCTGGACGGTCCCGCACACCCAGATCTACACCGAGTGCGCGCGTCTCGCCGAGGGCGGGCTGCTGACCGAGGAGCGGGAGGAGACCGGCCGGCGCAGGCGGCTCTACACCGTCACCGATGCGGGTCGCGCCGAGCTCGAGCGCTGGCGCGCCGAACCGTCGGTGGGCACGAGCGAACTGCGCGATGCGAGCACGCTGAAGCTGTTCTTCGGCGGCGATCCCGTCGCGCTCGCGAAGGATCAGCTCGGCGCGCACGAACGACAGCTCGAGGCCTACGAGCAGCTGATCGAGCACAAGCAGTTCCTCCCGCGCGGGCAGCTCCTGGCGCTCGAATGCGGGATCGGCCACGAGCGCGAGTGGGTCCGCTTCTGGAAACGGCTCGCAGGCGGCGCAGGGGCTTCCTAGAGGAACAGGTCCTCCGCCGCCGGGCGCAGCAGCGCCGCCGCGCCGGGCCCGTCGCCGGGCGTGACGAACCGCCCGAGTCCCTCGATCGCGATCACCGGCTCACGCGAGTCCTTCGACCGGGCGAGATCGGCGGCGGCCGCCGCCGCGTCGGCGATCGCGAGCCAGGTCGCCTGCAGCTCGAGCCCCTCCGCGTCGGTCCGGCCCCGCCAGTCGTCGAGCGGGGCGAGACCGGCGACGCCGATTGCGACGTCGACCTGGCCGTGGCGCCAGGCGCGGCCGAAGCTGTCGGTGATCACGACCGCGGGCGCAGCGCCGAGCAGCTCGCCGAGCCGGGCGCGGAGCGCGCGGGCCGAGGCGTCGGGGTCGGCGGGCAGCACGATCGCCCGGTCGCCCGCGCCGGCGTTGGACGCATCGACGCCGGCGTTCGCGCAGACGAAGCCCTGTCGCGTCCGGCTCACGATCACACCCCGTTCGGCGCGGAGGATCTCGGCGGACTCGTCGAGCACGACCTGCACGAGGCGCGGATCCTTGCCCTGCTCGGCGGCGAGCTCGACCGCCCGCGGGCCCGGCCGGATCTGGCCGAGATCGACGAGCGCGCCCTCCGCCTTCGAGACGACCGTGTGGGCGATGGCGAGCACCAGCCGCGCCGCCGCGCCGGCGTCAGGCGCGGCGCCGAGCCGCCCGACGCCGGCCGCGATCGCGCCGGCGAGGTCGCCTCCGGGCGCGATCTCGGGGATGCCGGGCAGCGCCCGGAGCAGCAGGCCGCCGGGTGCGCTCATGCTGCTCAGCGGCTGCCCGCGAGCTCGCCGCCGGGGGCCGCGCTCGCGGCGCTCGACGCGAGCGCCGCGCGGGTCCGCGGGGCGCGGCCGTCGAGATCGGCGAGCACCGACCGCAACGCGCGCAGGTCCTCGCCGGTGTCGACGTCGAGCGACAGCGAGAGGAGCCGCTGTACGCGGCAGCTCACGCCCGCGTCGCGGGCGAGCGCGACATGGCGCTCGCAGCTGTCCGGCCCGAAGCTCGGCTCGATCGCTGCGGGGGGCGAGAGCAGCAGCCCGTTCGTACCCGTGCCGTGGCGGTCCGGCAGCACGACGACCTCCGCGGCGGAGGCGGCCGGAGCGAGCAGCGCGGCGATCTCCAGCGGGTCGAGAGCCGGGCAGTCGCCCGGAACGCACAGCACCCGCTCGAACCCGGCCTCGACGGCGCGGGCGATGCCGAGCGCGGCGGCCGCAGACTGGCCCGACTCCTGCTCGTCCTCGACGACGCTCGCCCCGCTTGCGAGCGCCGCCTCCGCCGCGAGCGGCTCGCGCGTCACGACGAACGTCGCGCCGATCGCCTCGATGCCGGACAGCGCCTCCAGCACGTCGGAGACCATCGCGCGGGCGAGCGCGAGCCGGAGCTGATCCTCGACGCTCGCGCCGAGCCGCTGCTTGGCGCGGGCGAAGCTCTTGACGGGCAGGATCGCGGCGGTGCGCACGGCCCGGCCAGCGTAGATGATCGCCCGCGGCGTCCACGGCGAGGCCGGGGGCGCCGCGGAGGCTCGGGTCCGCGGCGCCCCCGGCTCGATCGGCCGCTCTAGACGCCGAGTTCCAGCGCGAACTCCGCCGTCGCCCGCGCGAGCGCCCGTCGCTCGGAGGCCGAGCCCATGATCGTCGCGGTGCGCAGCAGCGGGGAGCCGCCGCCGGGCAGCTCCTCGTCGCTGACGAACCCGTCGAGCAGGTCCCCGTAGTGGGCACGCACGCCGGCCCCGGAGCACTCCCTGCCGGCGAACGCCATGAACGCGGCCGTCGGCCCCTTCAGGACCTCGCCGCCGACGATCGGCGAGACCGCGACGACCGGCGCCGATGCCCTCCGCAGCGCCTCCTCGATCCCCGGAACGGCGAGGATCGGAGCGATCGACGCGAGCGGGTTCGAGGGGCCGATCACGATCGCGCGCGCCTGCTCGATCGCCGCGAGCACCTCCGCGCTCGGCCGGGCCCGCTCGGCGCCGCGGAACTCGAGGCCGTCGAGCGGACCTTCGGCACGGGCGCGGATCATGAACTCCTGGAACGGGAGCGCGCCCTCGCGGGGGGTCGAGACCCAGGTGCGAACCGGCTCCTCGCACATCGGCAGCACCGGCACCGGCTGCCCGATGCCCGCGTTCAGCGCCGCGAGCGCCGCTGTGTGCGAGCCGCCCTCGGCGATCAGGCGGGTCCGCCTCGCGCACCAAGCGAGGTCGCGGTCGCCGAGGTTGAACCAGACCTCCTCGCCGAGCTCGCGCAGCCCGTCCATCACCGCGAAGGTGTCCCCGCGCAGGCCCCAGCCCCGCTCGTCGATCAGCCCGGCGAGCCAGAACGAGACGAGGTCCGGGTCGGGCGAGACGAGCGCGCCGTAGATCTCGATGTCGTCGCCGGTGTTGGCGATCACCGCGAGCCGCTCGGGCCCCAGCTCTTCGGCGAGCCCCAGCGCGAGCTTCGCCCCGCCGGTCCCCCCCGAGAGCAGCAGGATGTCGCGCCCGGGCGCGGTCACTCCCAGAGCTTGTCGGGCAGGCCGCTCAGCCGGACCCCGGCGTGCGCCTTGTAGCGCGCGTTGACGGCGATCAGCAGCGCGGTCAGCGCCTCGGTCGTGCGCGCGTTCTCGAGCCGCCCGCAGTCGACGCAGCGGAGTCCCTCGATGCGCTCGATCAGCGTCGCCGCCTCGCGCTTGTCGTCGCGGGAGTTGCCGCAGACGAGCACGTCCTGATCGAGCGGGTGCTCGAGGTCGGTGAGCGAGGCGGCGCTGACGGTGTGCAGCGCTGAGACGACGCGCACCCCGTCGGGCGCCATCTCCAGCGCCTGCTGGGCGGCGGATCCCTGCCAGACGCCGAGCATCCGCGTCGCCCTGCCGCCGACCGCCGCGGCGAGTGGGACCGTCGCGTCGATCAGCAGGCTGCCGGGGGCGAGGGCGTCCTTGAGGTTGCCCAGCGTCTCGGATTGGCTGCGGAACGGGACGCTCAGGATCACGGTCTGCGCGGCGGCTGCCGCGCCCTCGTTGCCGAGGCCCGTGAACTCGCCGTCGGGCACCTGCTCGCGCAGGCGCCCCGCGGTCTCGGCCGCGCGGTCGGCGTCGCGCGAGCCGACCACGATCGGCACGCCGGTCCGGCCCAGCCGCAGCGCGAGTCCGAAGCCGAGGGCGCCGGAGGCGCCGATGATCGCGACGGGAGCGGAGGACATCGGCGGCCGAGTATATGGGCTGCCCGGCGGCGGTCCGGGCAAGGATAGGCTTATCCCGAGATGGCCCTGAGCTGCACACCCGACGCCGCCTGCGGTCGCCGATGAGCGGCGCGCCGCCGCTCCCCAGCAGCGTCCGCATCCGCGAGGTCGGTCCCCGCGACGGCTTCCAGAACGAGCCGGAGGTGATCGCGACCGCGAGCAAGGTCGAGCTGATCGACGCGCTTGCGAGGACGGGGCTCGAGCGCCTCGAGGCGACCAGCTTCGTGCGGCCCGACGTGATCCCGCAACTCGCCGACGCAGCCGACGTGCTGCGCGCGATCGATGTCCCCGGGCAGGTGAGCGTGTCGGTCCTGATCCCGAACGAGCGCGGGCTCGACACGGCGCTCGCGCTGCGCTCGGAGGCCGCCGCCGAGCGCGAGCGGCCGCTGTTCGACGAGGTCAACGTGTTCATGTCGGCGTCGGAGACGCACAACCGCAAGAACGTGAACCGCTCGGTCGAGGAGTCGCTCGATGGGCTGCGCCGGGTCCTCGATCGCGCACGCGAGGCCGGGCTGCGCTGCGAGGGGGTGATCTCGACGTCGTTCGGGTGCCCCTACGAGGGCGCCGTCGCGCCCGAGCGGGTGCTCTCGATCGCCGCGGCGCTGCGCGACGCGGGGGCGGTCGAGATCGGCTTCGGCGACACGACCGGGATGGCGAACCCGCTGCAGGTGCGCGACTTCTTCGAGCGCGCGCGCGAGGAGCTCGGCGGCGTCGAGCTGACCGCGCACTTCCACAACACGCGCGGGCAGGGGCTGGCGAACGTGCTGGCGGCGCTCGAGGCCGGGATCGAGTCGTTCGAGTCGAGCTTCGGCGAGCTCGGCGGCTGCCCGGTACCTGCTGGGGCGACCGGCAACATCGCGACCGAGGATCTCGTCTCGATGCTGCACGAGATGGGCGTCGAGACGGGGATCGACCTGCCCGCGCTGCTCGCGTGCTCGGCTCGCGTGCAGGAGGTGCTGGGCCGGCCGCTCGGGAGCCACACGCTGGTCGCGGGGCCGGTCGAGTGGCACGCGGGCGCGGCGCCGGCCCGCGCCTCCTAGCCGCCGACGGGCTGCTGCTGCTCGGCGTCCTGCGCTTCGCGCGCGCTCTCGCGCGCCGCGGAGACGCAGTACTCCTGGACGGCGACCTCCATCTCCAGCGAAGCGGCCAGGGTGGGCCGCGCGGAGGCGTCGATCACGCGCTTCGCGCGGCCGACCGCGACCGGCGAGTTCGCGAGCAGCTCGTCGACCAGCGCGGCCGTCGCCGCCTCGAGCTCGTCGGGCTCGACGACGCGGTTGACGAGGCCGATCCGCTCGGCCTCCTCGGCGCCGATCAGCCGCGCGGTCATGATCAGCTCCTTGGCGCGCCCGAGCCCGACGACGGCGGGCAGCCGGGTCGAGCCCCCGACGTCGGGGATGATCCCGAACTTGACCTCGGGCAGCCCGAGCTGGGCGTCGCTCGAGGCGATCCGCAGGTCGCAGCCGAGCGCGACCTCGAGCGCACCGCCGACGCAGGTGCGGTGGATCTGGCAGACGACCGGCTTGGCCATCTGTTCGCAGAGGTTCGCGCATTCAAGGAACACGTCGCGGAACGGGCGCAGCACGCCCGGACGGCCGGTCGAGCCCATCAGCTCGACGAGATCGACGCCGGCCGAGAAGACGGGGCCCTCGCCGCGCAGCACGACGCAGTCCACGTCGGGGTCGGCGGCCGCCTCGCGCAGCTCCGCCGCGAGCGCCCGCAGCAGCTCCTGGTTCATCGCGTTGCGCTTGTCGGGCCGGTTCAGCACGACGTGGCGCGCCCGGCCGCGGTCCTCGGTGACGACGATGCTCACGGCTGCCTCCTGTGGTCCGTGTGGGGAGGCGAAGCGTAGATGATCGATTCCAGCGCGGATCGCCGAGGTCGTGTCAGTGCCCGGGGCCTCGCGCGCACGTGCAGCCGCGCCGCGGCCGCATCGCGTGGGCCGGCTGCGACGGGGGCGGGCTCCCTCTGCCCCCGCCGCAGCACGGTGTGAGGTGCTCAGTCCGCGAGTTCGAGCGTGTTCTGCGCGTCGTTGACGAAGTACAGGCCGTGGCCGCCCGGTGCGAGGGCCAGGCCGAACAGGCCGCCTTCGCCTGCTTCTGTCATCAGCGGCGGGAGCTGGTTCCCGTTGGGGGTCGTCTCGACGAAGTTCCCGTTGCCGCCGTTGGCGGTGAGGATGTCGCCGTTCGGCGCGATCGCCAGCCCGAGCGGGCTGCTCAGCAACCCGCCCGTCGTGACCGTGACCCCACCCCTGCCGATCTCGGCGCGCCGCGTCAGCGCGTCGGGGACGGCGGCGATGCGGTTGCCGAGCGTGTCGGCGACGTAGAGCGTGCCGTTGGGCGAGAAGCCGACGCCGGTCGGTCCGATCACGAGCGCCGCTTCGTCGGTCCGCTCGCCGAAGCCGCCGGCGATGACCCGCTCGGAGATGACCTGCGGGGTCCGGCCGGGCACGGCGAACAGGCCGATCCGCACGACGGTGCCGCCGAAGGTCGGGTTTTCGCCGCCGGCGACGGTGCCGTTCAGCACGTTCGTCACGAACAGCTCGCTGATCGGTCCGATCGACACGGAGGTCATGTCCCACGGACCGTCGATCGGGCCGCCCGAGATCGTCCTCAGCACGTGCCCGCCGCTGTCGAGCACGATCAGGCAGCCGGGCGACGCGCTTGCGGCTTTGCCGTTCGCGGTCGGCAGGCTGCCGACGACGACGAACCCGCCCGGCAGCACGGCGAGCGCCGTCGTCAGGCCGATCCCGCCGGGGCACGGACCGGGCAGCGAGCCGGGCACGATGCGCGCGAACAGCGACTGCGCGCCCGTCGGGGACAGCTGCACGATCGTCGTGCCGGTGCCCTGTTCGTTGGCTTCGTCGTTGAAGTTGCTGACGAGCACGTCGCCGCGCACGAGCAAGCCGGTGCTGGCGGGGACGACGGCGACCCCGTACGGGTTGACGTCGCCGTCGGCCGGCACGGTCGTGCCGACTTCGTGGATCGTCGAGAGCTGCCCGAGGAAGGGCCGCGCGAACGCGCCGGCGGGCAGCGCGAGCGCGAGTGAACAGACGAGGAACAGAAGAGATGGGAGGAGAGGCGCGTGGGCGCTGCGGCGGCCGCCGGCGCGCAGGGCGGTGAGAGGCATCGTGTCTCCGTCGTTCGGGAACGGGCGCGGGGCATGCGACGCCCCGTCGGCTCTCACGGACTCCGGCGGCGGCGGAAACTTCCCGGCCCCGGGTTGCCGCTCGGGGTTGCAGCGAAACGGCGCGGCACGGCGTCCCGGCGCTTCAGGCCGCCGCCACTCGCCGAGCGCGCGCGGCGCACCGAGCGCCGGGGGTCAGCTCAGGTCGAGCACCGTCGTCGGCGGCTGGATCGCCTCGCTCTCACCCTCGCGCGGGACGATCGCGGTGCCGATCGCGAAGAACTCGATCGTGTGGCTGCCCCAGCCGTGGCTCGTCTCCTTCAGCTGCACGCCGACGATCCCCTCGGCGGAGATCGCCGCCGCCTCGCTCTGCATGCGCTCCATCGCCAGCTCGCGGGCGTCGTAGATCGCCTGGGTGTAGTTGGCGAGCTCGACGTTGCGGCCGGTCTGCGCCATCGACTGGAGCATCCCCCGGTGCGCCACGTGGTAGACGCAGCTGCCCATCACCATCCCGACCGGCCGGTGCCCGGTGCGCAGCAGCGTCCAGAAGTCCTGCCCGGAGAGGTCGCTCGTGAAGGGGCGCCCGTTCGGCGCCCGGTGGAGCACGCCGTCGCGGTGCTTGACGGCGGTGCCGATCGCGATGAACTCGGCCATGTCCTGTCCCCACTCGTAGCGGCCGATGTCGAGCCGCACGCCCACGACCCCGTCGGCGCCGAGCTGGTCGGCCTCCTCCTCCATGCGGGTCATCGCCAGCTGCCTCGCGCCGTACATCGCTTCCGAGAGCACCGTCAGCTCCTGGCTCTTCTTCCACCCGGCCATCTGAATGCCGATGTGGTAGATCGAGCTGCCGACGACCAGCCCGAGCGGCTCGAAGCCTGCCTCCTTGACGAGCAGGAACTCGTTCACGGAGAGGTCTGAGGTGAACAGGCCCGCCTTGTTCTGGCGCAGCCGCTCGCGCCCGGCCTCGGGCACGCCCTCCAGCGATGCGGGGTCGTAGGTGCTCTCGCCGTCGCTCATGTGTTGCTCGCTCCTTCGGTCAGGTCGATGATGGTCTTCGGGGCTTCGGGCGTGAAGTCGGCGGCCTGGCGGATCGCGGTGCCGATCGCGTCGAAGCTGACGATCAGCGCGTTGTTGGCGGAGGGTCGCACCGTGTGGCCGACCCGCATCCCGACGACGCCGGTCGCTCCGGCGCGGGCGGCCTGCGCGGTGACGCGCGCCATCACGCTCTCGCGCGCCTCGTAGATGCCGCGCGTGTAGTCGCCGATCTCCTGGTTCTGCATGAAGCCGAAGCCGCCGCCGAGCTGCGCGGCGGTCCAGGACTGCACGTAGAAGACCGAGGTCCAGGCGACGACGCCGACGGTCTCGAGGCCGGCTCGCTGGAGCTTCGCGTAGTCGGGGACCGACAGCTCGGTCATCACCGGCTGGCCCGATCGGCGACCGCCGCCGCGAGGGCCGCGGCGCACCGCCGTCCCGACCACCATGCACTCGACCCCGCCTTCGGTGAACTCGCGTTCGCCGCGCGTGATCTGCACGCCGACGACCGCGTCGGCGCCGAGCTGCTCCGCCTCGAGCGCGAGTCGCGCGAAGGCGCGGTCGCGCGACTCGTTCCACGCTCCGGACAGGGCGTCGAGCTCGTACATCCAGCTGCCGAAGCCGGGGCCTCCGAACGCGTTGCCGTAGGCGCCGGTCTGATAGCCGACCTGGTAGACGGAGCTGCCCATCACCTGGGCGAGCGGCGTGAGGCCGAGTTCGTGGCAGAGCGCGAACGAGCCGACCGACAGGTCCGAGGTGAAGGCGCCGGCGCCCTCGCCGAGCTCGCGCAGGCGCCGCTCGGCCGTGAGCGGGATCCCGCCCGCTTCCAGCCGCGCCTGCGATTCCTCCTGCTCGCGGTCGTCGGGTTCGGGCGGCTGCGGCGTCACGCGAGCAGCCGTTCCAGCGCGACCCGCGCCTCGCCGTCGCGCTCCGCCTCCTCGCGGAGCGCGTCGGTCAGCGCCGCCACCCAGGACGCCGGCTCCAGCGGCTCGCGCTTGATCGCGATCCCGCCGCTGCGGTGCTCACGCGACCCCTGCAGGCGCTCGCCGTCCATCTCGAGCCTGTAGCTGCAGCCGCCGAGCTCGACCTGCACGGACCGCACCCTCCGCGGGCCCCGGCCGAGCAGCCCGCCACCGCGGCGCTCGACGCGGGCCCGGCCGGGCAGCGCCGCCTCGAGCTTGCCGGCGAGCACTTCGAAGGACATCGCGAGCTCGGCTCCGTCCCCGCGCAGCCCGGCCGCGGCGAGGTCGAAAGAGGTGTCCTGCTCCACACGCTCAGGCTACCCACCACATCGCCGCCGCGCGCAACCGTGTCAGGCCGGGTCGTGGGGATGCGCCCCGCCGCTGCGCAACCCGACCGGGCGGGCCCCGTCGCGCCGTCGCGCGCCGACGCCGGACCCCGGCCGGTACTACGCTCTGGACGTCCGATGACCGACCCCGCTGAAATCCGCGTTTCCGACGACGACCGCGAGGGGGTCGCCGAGGAGCTGCGCGAGCACATGCTGGCCGGCCGCCTGCGCGCCGACGAGTTCGAGGAGCGGATCTCCGCCGCGTACGGGGCGCGCACGCGCGGCGAGCTCGAGCTGCTGAAGCGCGACCTGCCGCTGAGCCCGGCGGCGGCCCGCAGCGAGATCGCTCGTCGCAAGCGCCGATTGCGCCGCCGCCTGGTTCAGGAGGCCGGAGGCGGCGTCAGCGTCTCGGCGGTGTGCGTGGCGATCTGGCTGGCGAGCGGCGCGAGCGGCGGCTTCTGGCCCGGCTTCGTGATCTTCTTCAGCCTGCTGCCGTTCGTCCGGGACGGCTGGCAGCTGCTCGGTCCCGACCCCGACCTCGAGCACGTCGAACGCAGCCTCGAACGGCGCCGCCGTCGGGACTCGCGCCGCGGGCGCCGATTCCACGGACCCCCGGGCCTGCCGCGATGAGCACGCTCGAGGAGGCTGCCGCCCGCGCGCTCGCGGGCGGCCCTGAGCGCCACCGCGAGAAGGCGATCGAGCAGGGCAAGCTGCCCGTGCGGGAGCGCGTCGCGATGCTGCTCGACGACGGCTCCTTCTCCGAGGAGGCGCTGCTCGCGAACTGGCTGCAGGACGGCCTCGGCGCGGACGGGGTCATCACCGGCGTCGGTGAGATCGACGGGCGTCCGGTCGCGCTGATGGCGAACGACCCGACCGTCAAGGCCGGCTCGTGGGGGCCGAAGACGGTCGAGAAGATCCTGCGCATCCAGGAACGCGCGATGTCGCTCGAGGTGCCGATGGTCTACCTCGTCGACTCGGCCGGCGCCCGGATCACCGAGCAGGTCCAGATGTTCCCGGGTCGTCGCGGCGCCGGCCGGATCTTCCACAACCAGGTCAAGCTCTCCGGGGTCGTGCCGCAGGTCTGCGTGCTGTTCGGCCCGAGCGCCGCCGGGGGTGCATACATCCCGGCCTTCTGCGACCTCGTGATCATGCGCGACGGCAATGCGTCGATGTACCTCGGCTCGCCGCGGATGGCGGAGATGGTGATCGGGGAGAAGGTCACGCTCGAGGAGATGGGAGGCGCGCGGATGCACACCGGCGTCTCCGGCTGCGGCCACCAGCTCGTGAAGAGCGACGAGGAGGGCCTCGCCGCGGCGCGGCGCTACCTCTCCTACCTGCCCGGCAGCTGGCGCGGGGACCCGCCGCCGGCGCCGGCGGTCCCGCCGTCGGAGCTGCGGCCGATCGAGGAGCTGATCCCGGCGGACGAGAACAAGCCGTTCGACATCAAGACACTGATCGCCGCGCTCGTGGACGGCGACTCCTTCATGGAGATCCACCCGCGCTGGGCGAAGGAGCTGGTCGTCGGCTTCGCGCGCCTGGAGGGGCGCGCAGTCGGCGTCGTCGCGAACCAGCCGAAGCACAAGGGCGGCGTGCTGTTCACCGACTCCGCCGACAAGGCGGCGCGCTTCATCTGGGCGTGCAACGCGTTCAACGTGCCGCTGCTGTTCCTCGCCGACGTGCCCGGCTTCATGATCGGCACGCAGGTCGAGCGGGAGGGCATCATCCGCCACGGCGCGAAGATGATCAGCGCGGTCAGCGAGGCGACGGTGCCGAAGCTGTCGGTGATCGTCCGCAAGGCGTACGGCGCGGGGCTCTACGCGATGGCCGGCCCGGCGTTCGAGCCGGACTGCTGCATCGCGCTCCCGAGCGCCTCGATCGCCGTGATGGGCCCGCAGGCGGCGATCAACGCCGTCTACTTCAACCAGCTGCAGGCGATCGAGGACGCCGACGAGCGGGCCGCCGAGACCGAGCGCCTGCGCGCGGAGTACGCGGCCGACATCGACATCCTCCACCTCGCCTCGGAGATGGTGATCGACGCCGTCGTCGCGCCGGCGCTGCTGCGCGAGGAGCTCGTGCGGCGCTTCGCCCACGCCGCCGCCAAGCGGCGCGACTGGCCGGAGAAGCGCAACCCCGTGACACCCGTCTGAGCTTCAGCCGGTGCCGGCGGCGCGCGGCCCCTCTCGCGAGCGCGTGAGAGATCGCAGGCGCGCCCTCGGCGGCATGCGCACCCGTTTCGCGTAATCTGCGCGATGGGATGCAGCCGGGCGAGCTGGCATACGCGGGGATCGCGCGGCAGGCCGGGCTGATCGCCGCCGGAGAGGTCTCCTCGCGCGAGCTGACCGAGCTCTACCTGGCGCGGATCGAGCGCCACGACGGCGTGCTCAACGCGTTCCGCGTCGTGTTCGCCGAGCGTGCGCTGCTCGAAGCCGGCCAGGCCGACGCGCGCCGCTCCGCCGGCGCGCCGCGTCCGCTGCTCGGGGTCCCGATCGCGGTCAAGGACGACATCGACGTCGCCGGCGAGCTGACGGCCCACGGCACCAACGCGAAGGACACCCCGGCGGCGGCCGACGCCGAGGTCGTCCGCCGGCTGCGCGAGGCGGGGGCCGTGATCATCGGCAAGACGAACGTCCCGGAGATGACGCTGTGGCCGTTCACCGAGACCGCGACGTTCGGCGTCACGCGCAACCCCTGGGATCTGCAACGGGCGCCGGGCGGGTCGAGCGGCGGCAGCGGCGCGGCCGTCGCCGCAGGGCTGGTCGGAGCCGCGCTCGGCTCCGACGGCGCCGGCTCGATCCGGATCCCGGCCGCGTGGTGCGGCCTGCTCGGGCTGAAGCCCCAGCGCGGCCGTGTCTCGATGGCGCCGCGCCCGCGGGCGTGGCACGCGATGTCGGTCAACGGTGTGCTCACCCGGCGCGTCGCCGACACGGCGCTGTTCCACGACGTCGCGTCCGGCTCCACTCCGATCGATCTCGATCGCCCCGAGCCGCCGCCGGTGCCGTTCGCCGAGGCAGCGGCGACGCCACCCGGGAGGCTGCGAATCGCGTGGTCGAAGCGATTCCCCGGAATCGTCCTCGCGAAGCTCGACGCGCAGGCCTCGCGCGCGCTCGACGAGACGGTCGAGCTGCTGCGCTCGCTCGGGCACGAGCTCGGCGAGCGCGATCCCGACTACGGCAACGACGCGATCCCGAACGTAATCGCGAGGTACATGCGCGGCGCCCACGACGACGTCGCGGCGCTCGAGCACCCCGAGCGCCTGGAACGGCGCACCCGCTCGTTCGCGCGGATCGGCGGTCTGATCGGCGAGGGGCTGCTCCAGCGCTCCTACGCCGCCGAGGCGGCGATCACCGCGCGCGTCAACCGTGTGCTCGAGGACCACGACTTCCTGATCACGCCCGCCGTGGCGGCGCCGCCGCCGGCGATCGGGGCGCTGCAGGGGAGAGGCGCCCTCTGGACGCTGAACGCGGTCGCCGGCTGGGTCCCCTACAACGGCGTCTGGAACCTCACGGGGCAGCCCGCGGTCGCCGTGCCCGCCGGGCTCTCCGCGGAGGGGCTGCCGCTGTCGGTGCAGATCGTCGCCCGGCCGGGGCAGGAGGGCCCGCTGCTCGCGCTGTGCGCCCAGATCGAGGCCGCTCGGCCCTGGGCGGATCGGGTTCCGCCCGGCTTCGAGTGAGCGCCGAGCAGGAGCTCCTCGAGCTGGCGGTCGAGGCGGCGCGGCTCGGCGGCGGCCTGCTCGCCGAGCGCGCATCGCAGGGCGCCGAGCGCGAGATCTCGAGCAAGAGCACCCCGACCGACCTCGTCAGCGAGGCCGACGTCGCCTCGCAGCGGGCGATCCACGAGCTGCTGCGAACCCGGCGGCCGGGGGACGGCTTCCTCGGCGAGGAGGAGGGTGGCGAGATCGAGGGCGAGAGCGGGCTGCGCTGGATCGTCGACCCGCTCGACGGCACCGTCAACTTCCTGTTCGGGATCCCGCAGTGGTGCGTGAGCGTCGCGGTCGCCGGACCCGGCGGCACGATCGCCGGGGCGGTCTACGACCCGAGCCGCGACGAGCTGTTCACGGCCACGCGCGAGGGACCGGCGCGGCTGAGCGGCCCCGCCGGCGTCTCGGAGCTGGGCGGCCGCCAGGGAGGGCCGGGCGGGGGCGGCGAGGCGCTGTCGAGCGCGATGGTCGCGACCGGCCTCGCCTACGACGCGGGCGTGCGCGCTCGCCAGGCTCGCACGCTGGCGACGCTCGCCCCGCGGGTTCGCGACATCCGCCGCTTCGGGAGCGCCGCGCTCGATCTCTGCTGGACCGCCGCGGGCAGGTTCGACGCCTACTACGAGCGGTCGGTCAAGCAGTGGGACGTCGCGGCCGGGGCGCTGGTGTGCGCGCGGGCGGGGTTGGAGCTGCGCGAGCTCGGCGCGACCACAGACCTGCCGTGGGGGGTGCTCGCCGCGCGCGCCGGGATCGCCGACGAGCTGCTCGGCCTGGTCCAGGGCTGAGCGGGCGGAGGCCCGGCGCAGTCGATGCGGCGGGTGGGATTCGAACCCACACGCCCTTGCGGACAGGGCCTTTTGAGGGCCCCGCGTCTACCGTTCCGCCACCGCCGCAGGCCGGCCGGGCGAGCCGAGCATATCCCCGGGTCAGGCGGGTTGGGGCGGCGCGTCGGCGTAGCCGCCCGGTGCGGCCGCCGGGTCGCGCCGCTCGAGCTCGACGTTCCAGCCCTGCTGGAAGCCGCGCATCGCGAACGCGACCAGCAGCATCTGCACCGGGACGATCAACAGCGTCAGCACGCCGAGCAGGCCGGCGTCGATGCTCGGCTGTTCGAAGCCCGATTTGTCGCGCGTGAACCATCCCGGCCCGGCGACCGCCGCGAAGATCGCGAGCAGCACCGCGAGCGCCGCCGCGACCGGCAGCACGCCGCGGTTCCAGCGCCCGGCGTAGAACGCGAGCGTCACGTAGACCAGGACGTAGAGGATGTCGACGGGGATCATCCCCTCGAGCAGGCTCCAGCCGCCGATCGTCACGATCAGGACGAGCGCGGCGCTGACGAGCAGCAGCAGGATGACCGTCGCGCGCGTCGCCTGCACGACCGCCTTGTCGCGGTTCGGATGTGTGATGACCGTGCCGGTGGGCCGGTCGCTCTGCTCGCGCGCGGACATCTGGAAGTGACGATACCCCCTCGCGCGGGCCTCGTGCAACGCTCGTCGATCTAGGCTTCGGTCGCGTTCGCGGGCGTGGTGGAACTGGTAGACACGCCGGCCTTAGGAGCCGGTGGGCCCTGGCCCTTGGGGGTTCGAGTCCCTCCGCCCGCACCTCGCCGGCCCGCGTCGCGGTGCCGTCGAGAGGGCATCCGCCGCCGCCCGCGCGGGCCCGGTGCCGTCCGGGGTCGCGCGACTTCGCGCCGCGGTCCGGTTTGATTCCGGTGCCTCGCCGCAAACCATGTCACGTCGCCTCCCATCGCTCTGCGCGCTGCTCGCCGCCGCTCTCCTGTCGTTCTGCGCGGCGGCGGCAGGCGCTTCCGGCGCGACTCCCGGCGGGGAACCCGCGCCCGGGACGGAGACCGCGGAATCCACGCCCGGCACGCCGGCGCCCGAACCGAGGCCCTCGGTGGTCCCGGTCGAGCTGGGCCTCTCGACGCTCTCGCCCGGCCGCCCCGTCCCCGCGCGCTTCCTCGGCCTGTCCTTCGAGGCGCAGGCGATCGGCCAGATCGGCGCGCTCGCCGACCGCGGCGACCTCGTCACGCTGCTGCGCTCGCTCGGCCCCGGGGTGATCCGCTTCGGCGGCATCACGGCCGATCAGAACGTCGGCTGGACCGACCCGCAGACCCCGCGGCCGGCCTGGGCGTCGAGCACGATCGGGCCGTCCGACATGCAGGAGCTGGGGCGGCTCGCGCGGCGCAGCGGCTGGAAGGTGCTCCTGACCGTCGGCATGGCGCACTTCGAACCGCAGTCCGCGGCGCGCGAGGTCGCATCCGCGCACGCCGCGCTGGGTGCGAACCTCGAGGCTGTCGAGATCGGAAACGAGCCCGACGCCTACGGTCACCACGGCTTCCGGTCGATGCCCTGGATCACGCAGGGCTACCAGGAACAGGTGAGCCTCTACCGCGAAGCGATCGACGCGCTCACGCCAGGGATCGCGATCGCCGGGCCGGACGTGTCGGGATCGGGCGTTTTCACGGAATGGGGGTTCGCCGAGGCGGCGTCGCAGGCGCCGGTGCTGCTGACGGGGCACCACTATCCGCTGGGCTGCGCATCGATGCCGCCGCCGAGCATCGAAACGCTGCTGAGCGCCGCCTCGCGCGGCCGCGAGGCGCACTCGCTCGAAACGTACACGACGATCTCGCGCAACCAGGGGATCCCGTTCCGGGTCGACGAGACGAACTCGGTCTCGTGCGGCGGCGTGGCAGGGATCAGCGACACGTTCGCCTCGGCGCTATGGGCCGCGGGTTACGTCGGGCAGGCGATGGCGGCCGGAACGGTCGGCATCAACCTGGAGGGCAACCCGACCAACTGCGCCGGGTACACGCCGCTCTGCGCGACCTCGCCCGCGGCGCTCGCGGCGGGGGAGATGCGTGCCGAGCCCGATTGGTACGCGCTGCTGCTGACGCGCTCGCTGGTCGGCTACCGGCCGCTGCCGACGACGATCGAAGCGGCCGGCGAAGCGGATCTCGCCGCATACGGGTTCGCGGGCCCCGGCCCCACGCGCAAGCTGCTGCTCGTCGACGACGACGCGCCCGGCTCGCCGCCGCTCGCGGTGCGCGCGCCGCTCGGCGCCGGCTTCGGCGTCGCCCGGGTGATGCGGCTCACCGCGCCCGCGCCGCCGGCGACGCTTGGCACGCGACTCGCCGGCCGCGCGGTCTCATCGAGCGGCGGCTGGACCCCGCCGGCGCGCGAACAGACGGCGCCGGTGCGGCGCGGCGTCCTGGAGCTGAGACTCGACCCCTCGAGCGCCGCGCTCGTCACGGTTGCGCCGGCGCCCAAGAAGGCCCGCAAGCGCCCGCGCAAGCGGTCGCGCTAGCGGCCTGCTCGAGCACCGACGTTCCCGGCGAGGTCTCGTGGACGATCTGCCGTGCCGCGTACGAGCGGCGCCACCGTCTGTCGGTGAGGTCTCGAGGATGATCCGCCGTGCTCGGGCGGGGCGCTATCCGGCCGTCGGCGAGGTCTCGCGGATGATCCGCCAGCCGGCCTTCAGCGGCGCCAGGAAGTAGGGAGGCTCGTCGGTCGCGAGACGTTCGTCGTAGTTGTAGTCCTTGATGTAGCCGCTGTTGCTGCGGCCGTTGAACGTGCCGACGATGCCGCGGAACTTCTGTCCGATCGCGCCGTAGACGTTGAGTTCCCCGAGCGAGCTGCCGCAGGCGTCGTTGTCGACCAGGAACGAGTGGCTGGTCGAGAGCATCGCCGCGTAGATCCAGGGGTTGGTCGGCGTGCCGCTGCCGTTCGTGCTGCCGCTGCAGGGGTGGTACATCCGCACGAAGCGAGTCGCGATCAGTCCGAGCGTGGCCGTGCCTGTCGGAACGTGCCCCGCGGTGTTGCCGTACTGCGTCAGGCTCCCGTCGATGATCACGTCGACGGCAGCGGCGATCGTCAGCGGTTTGGCGTAGGTCCCTTCGACGTAGACGCTGCCGCAGTTGTATTCGCTCGCGTACGTCGCGCTCGTGTCGGTGTTCCCCTGTTCGAAGTTGGTGTAGCCGCAGCTTCCCGAGTTGGCGACGTAGAGCAGCCCGTTTTTCGGCCATTCGATTTTTTCTTCGGTGCCGTTCGCGTGGGTGACGTTGATCTTGCCGGTGCCGCCTTCGAGCTTCAGCTTCGTTCGCCCTTCGAGTTCGTTGTTCTGGGGCGAGTGTTCGACGTAGAATTTCAGGCTGTCGTCTTTGGGCGGCGCTTCGAGGGTCGGTCCGACGCTGGATTTGCCGTTGGCCGTGTTGTATTTGACGGTTCCCGAGCCGCACCCGCCGGAGATCGGCCCGCCGTTGATTTCGACCGCGTCGGGGGGTTCGTGGCCGGCGCGGCCGAATTCGACGCCGTTGCACACGATCGCGGCGTCGTCGGTGTGCATCGGACCGTTGACGTTGTCTTCTTCCGCGAACTCGATCTGCACACAGGAGTTCTCGATGCCTTTTTCGACGCGTTCCTTGTAATAGGCTTCGCATTCGCTGTTGCCGCCGTAGGCTTCGGGGTCCTGGTCCTCGTACTGGGTGAAGTAGACGAAGTCGAGGAAGTTCGCGACCTGGAAGTTGGCGACCAGCGTGCGCGTCTCTTTGCCGGACTTGCCGACGGACCTGATTCGGAAGGTGTTGGCGAGCGTGCCTGAGCTCTCGATGATCGTCGAGAACGGGGAGGAGGCGTTGCAGACTTTTTCCGGGGGTGTGCCTTTTGCGGCTTCGGGGTCCGTCGTCGCCGCGAGCGTCGTGTCTTCGAAGGTCTCTTTGCCTTCGCCCGGGACTTCCCCTTTGGGCGCCGGGCAAGTCTCCCAGTAGTCGGGGTTCGCCTGCAGCTGGTACTCGTATTCCTGGATCCCGGCCGCGGCGGCGTAGTAGGCCTTCTTCTGGTCGACGTTCGTCTGCGAGTTGTGGACGTCGCCGTTGACGGCCGTGAAGGCGGCGACCAGCAGCATGCTGGTCACGAACATCACGCCGATCGCGATGATCATCGTGAAGCCGCGCTCGTCACGCAGGCGGGCGCGGAGAGGGGTCACTGGCATGGTCCGTCCTTGATCGTGCCTTCGGAGTTGGGGGTCGAGAAGGCGAAGGTGACCTGGTCGGTGAGTTCAGCGCCGCGGTTGAGCCTGGTGTCGGCGTCCTGCGGCAGCGCCAGCAGGCCGACTTCGACCCCGGCGACGGACTTCGCTTCGGCTTCGCTGAGCGCGCCGGTGTTCGTCAGCGGTTCGAGCGAGCTCAGCGCGGTTTCCGAGGTCGATTCGCTTTTCGTGCCGTACTTGTAGTACTGGAAGAGGTACGTCTGGCCGCTCGGCGGGTAGACGTTTTCGGCGAGCAGCGTCGATTTGCCCGGTTCTTCGAAGCTCGTGTACGTGGGCCAGGCGCCGGCGGTCGCTTTCTGCGTCTTCATCCACAGCTTGTGGGACAAGAGTTCGACGGTCTCCTTGTAGACTTCGCCGACCGCCGGGGTGGTCGCTTGGCTGAACGCCGTCGTGAAGATCAGCTTCGTCGGGGTGCTTCCCGTCTGCACCGGCGTGGCTTCGCGAGAGATGCAGCCGGAACGGAGCGGGTCGATCACGCGCGCGAGCGCGTTGGATGCGATCTGCTGTGCCTGCACACGATCGTCGATTCGCGAGTTCTGGTGAAGGGCGACTTCGAGGATCGCGAACAGCGCGCCGGTGACGACGATGCCGGCAACCATCGCGACCATCACTTCGATCAGCGAGAAGCCGCTCTCCTCGCGGAAACGCCTGGGGAGGGCGAGGCGGCTCATGTGCAGGTGGTCCCTTTTTCGACGGTCACGCCGAGGCCTTCTTTTTCTTCTTCGCCCAGCGTCACGTACGCGGCTTTGGCGGCTTCGTATTTGGCTTTGTCGGCGACGTATTCGGTGTAGTACGTGTATTCAGTCGCCTGTTTTTCGTCGGCCTGGTAGTTGGCTTCGTACGTTTTGTATTTGGATTCGTCTTCTTTGTATTCGGCTTCGAATTTTTTGTAGTTCGTTTCGGCCGTTTTGTATTCGCCTTCGTATTTTTTGTAGTTCGTTTCGGCCGTTTTGTATTCGCCTTCGTATTTTTTGTAGTTCGTTTCGGCGGTTTTGTATTCGCCTTCGTATTTTTTGTAGTTCGTTTCGGCCGCTTTGTATTCCGCTTCGTATTTTTCGTAGTTTTTTTTGTACGGTTCGGTTTTTTTGCTGTTGTAGTTGGCTTTTTCCGTTTCGTATTTGGCTTTGTCGTTGGTGTAGTTCGTTTTTTCCGTTTCGTATTTGGCTTTGTCGTTCGTGTAGTTCGTTTTTTCTGTTTCGTATTTGGCTTTGTCGTTCGTGTAGTCTCGTTTTTTCCGTTTCGTATTTCGATTTCAGCGTGGTGAAGTTGTTTCGTTCGGTTTCGTAGTTACCGTGGTCGTGGTTGTATTCGGTCACCCATTCCGTGTATTTCGCTTTTTCGGTCGCGGCTTCCGCGGCCTTGCCCGAGTAGCCGGCTGTCGCCTTTGTAGGCTTCCTTGGCTTTGTATTCCGATTCGTATTTTTCGTATTCGGTTTTCTTCGCCGGCTTTTCGGCCTGGACTTCGGCCAGCGGTCGCTGCGGGAGGTAGATCGAGACGGTGCCGCCGGCGAGCGCGGTGTTCCCGTATTTGACCTTGTAGGTCTGGTTCCGCGAGACGCTGACCAGGCAGAGCGTGAATTCTTTGCCGAACGGCTGGAACGGGTTGCTCAGGTGCCCACCGATCAAGCTCCCGGTGCTCGTCGTCTCGGCGTGCTGGTAGGAGACTTCTTTCTCGTTGTCCGGAGCCGGCGGCGTGATCCCTTTGCAGCCGAGGTTGTCGATCACGACCGGGTAGGAGTTGGTCGTTTCCAGCGCGGTGTAGGCGTGCGCCTGTTTGGCGACTTCGCCTTCCTTTTTGGAGTAGAGGTTCAGCGTCGTGTAGCTGGTGGGGACGGTGACGGCCGTCGTGTTGCCGGGCTGGAGGACGACTTTTTCCTGGACTTTGACGGCGTTGCCGGTGACCGTTTCGGGGTTGTTCGCCGTGCAGTCTCCGGCGTACACGCCCCAGTATTCTTTTTCGGCTTCGGTGAACGGGAACAGGTTCGCCTTGCTGAACGCGCTCGCCGCGAAGGTGCCCGGTCTTGACTTCGTAGGGCGGCACGGCGCCGGTGCCGTAGGTCGTGCTGCCGACCTCGTAGTTCGGTTCGACTTCGAAGCCGGTGTTCGTTGCGACGAATGTGTCGCCCGTGACCGTCTGGGCGACTTCCCCGGTTTCTTCGTTGTTCTTGTGGTTGACCGAGGTGGCGTTTTTGTAGGCGAAGTTGGCCTGGATCGTGGCCCCGCGGTTGTAGACGACGGAGGCGTGCGTCGTGTAGTTCGGGGCGATCGACTCTTTTTTGGGCGAGATCTTCGATTCGCCGGCGGGCGTCACGTACCCGACCAGTTCGCCGAACGAGACTTCGGCTTCGGAGGAGGGGATCGCGCCGAAGATGACGCAGCCTTCGCTGCCCGTCGTCTGGCTCTGGGTCGCGTAGGTGCTGCTGCCTTCGGGCTTGTACTTGATCGACACGGTCTCGCCGGAGATGCCGCTGGTCGCGGCGGGGGCGCTCAGCACGTCGACCTCGAGCGACGAGCCGATCGGGGGGGTGATCAGGCTCGAGGCGACCACGGGCTTGCGGTTCGACTGTTCCTGCGCATGCCATTTGACGGTCGAGGTGATGCGGTAGGCGTTCCCGCTCTGGCGTGAGGAGTTGCCAGCGTTGCAGGTGCCGGTGGAGGTGCCGGAGGGCTGCAGTTCCGCGCCCTGGGTGACCGTGTAGACGGTCCCCTGCACGGTCTGGGTGTAGGAGTGGGGGCTGTTCTGGAGCGTCGCCAGGACGCTCGCCGGGTCGCTTCGCAGCTGCTCCTGCGAGGCCGCTGCGAGCACCGCCGCCTCGTCGTGCTGGCGCTCCGCGGTGCCGATGCGGTTGACGACGTCGAAGCCGGTGAAGGTGCCGATCACGATCAGCGCGACGAGCAGCGAGCTGACGATCACCTCGATCAGCAGGAAGCCGTCCTCGCCGCCGGCGTGCTCGCCGCGCAGCCACGAGCAGATCGCGCGCATGCGCGGCTCACCCGACGTCCTCTTCATGAAAGTGCGCATTGTGACAAGTAGCTCCGGACCTATTGACTACTCGGCACCGCCGAGGCCGTGCTTGAGCTTCGACCGGCTCCAATAGGCGCGTGCGGAAGGCCCCCACGTACGGGTTCACGGCTCGCGGCGGGCGCCGCGGAGCGGTCGCTAGCGGTGCCGGCGGGGCGGCGCGTGCAGCGTTGCCGCGACCCGTACGACGACGGGCGTCCCGGCCGCCGGAAGCGTCGTCGTCGCGACGCTCAGCGGCAGTGTGCCGGCGCGCTCCAGCAACGCCAGCGCCGCGGCGGAGAGGTGCAGCACCACGGTCCCGGTCTGCCCGGCCTGCAGCTGGAACCCCGCACTTGCGAGGGTCGCGATCGCAGCTCTGCGCCGGTGGCGCGACAGCCGCACCGGGCGCGCCGTACGCACCGCCACGGAGCCCCTGCACGCCGGCGCCGTCGCCGGGCAGCGGAGCTGCAGCGAGAACGATCCGCTGTGCGAAGCATGCAGCGTCCGCCTCGCGAGCTCCGTGCCGGGCGCGGCGGAGGAGGTGAACGACAGCGCGCCGCCGCCGGGCGGTGGCGGGGTCAGCGTCAGCGGCTGCGGTTGCGCGACCGGCGGCGCGACCCCGATGCCCGTGAACCTCACTTCGTGCACGGTCGTCGAGCCTTCACCGTTGATGATCCACGCGGCGCTCGCGGGCCCCGTCGCCTTCGGGGCGAATCGGACGGTCTCTTCGCGGCGTTCGCCGGGGACGATCACGCTGTCCTCGGGGAGGCTCAGAGACGGCTTCGAAGCCGCCTTCGGTCGTCGGTGGCTTCGACTTGTAGATCGTGATCGGGGAGCCACCCGTGTCGGCGACGACGAACGAGCGGGTGGCTTCGCCGCCGACGGCGACTTCGCCGAACGTCCGTTCTTCCGGTTCGATCGCGAGCACCCCCGGCGGCGCGGACGTTCCGGTCATGTGCAGTTCGATCGTGCCGCCGGTGCTTTCGACCTTGATCGCTTCTTCGTACTGGCCGTCGGCCGTCGGTTCGAAGTCGATCGGGATCGTGACCGAGTGCTGCGGTTCGATCTCGGTGCCGGGCGCCGGCACCCCTTCGGCGTGGAACGGCGACCCCGGGGTGACGACGCTCTGGATCTCGAGGTTCGACGACCCGACGTTGCGGAAGGTCGCGGTCGCGGAGAGGCTGCCGCCCGGCGAGGTCCCGCCGAACGTGATCACCGTCGGGGACCCTTCGAGCAGCGGTCCCGATGCCTGGCCGGTTCCCGCCAGGGAGAACGGGACCTTTTCGCCGTTGGAGAGGGTCGCGGTGAGCGTCCCACCGCGGGGACCCGTGGACCCGGGGGTGAACCTGACCGGCACCGCGAGGGTTTCGCCCTGCGCGAGCGTCACGGGCAGCCCCGGCTGGGGCGCCATTTCGAATTCGGGCGACGGGCTCGTCTGCAGACCGGTGATCGTCACTTCGCGCGTGGCGGTGAGCGTCGCGGTCCGTTCGGTGTGGCTGCCGAGCGTGGTGGTCTGGAATTCGGTCGGGGGAGCGGTGAGCGGCGCGGAGACAGGAGAGCCGAACGCGATCACGTGCCCGTCGCGGGTGCCCACGAAGACCCGGCCCCCGCCGATCCCGGGAGTCGCGAACTTCGCGGAGCGTCCGATCGGCCAGCTGTCGAGCAGCACCGGTTCGACCTTCCTGGTCGTCGAGTTGTAAGCCGGTTTCGCCGCGTAGGCGCGGAGCTGGGCGCCTTCGCCGCCGCCGTTGGCGGCCCACTCGATCCAGACCACCGCCGAGCCCGATTGGGTGCCGGCGGAGGTGATGATCGGCGCCCCGGACCCGAAGCCGAATTCTTCGCTGGAGGTGCCCTGGAGGGCGAGCGTGGGCTTGTTTTCGCCGGAGACGCCGTAGGAGTAAACGCGCAGGTTGCCGGCCGATCCCGACGAGGATTCCCCGTTCGAAGCCGTCGGGATGTAGACCCAGCCGCCTTCGCCCGGCCACACCCCGGGGCGCGACCACACGCCTCCGTACGGGCCGATCTTCTGCACGACGTCGTCGCCGCCGTTCTTGCCCTCGCCGATGCCGCCGAGGTGTTCGAGGTTGAGCAGGTACACGTAGCCGTCCTTGCCGACCGCGACCGCGATATGGGGGACCGAGGTCGTGCCGAAGTACTCGGGCGGCAGGCCGGTGACGCCGCCGGAGGCGAAGTCGGCGTCGTTCTTCGAGAGCGATTCGGCGTCGTACGGCGCGAAGAAGTCGGTCGGCTCGAGCTGGAGGTTTTCGCCTTCCTTCTCGACGCGCACGCGAACGACCGACTCGCCGAGCGTTTCCGGGGGCTGGTTGCCGGGGGTGCCGGGGGTGGGCGTGCTGCCGTTGCCGGTCGCGAACACGATCGTGCCGGGCCCGTCCGACATCAGCCCCGCCCCGGACTGCCAGATGCCGCTGCCCGCGTACCGTTCGTCGGTCCAGCGGACCTTCAGCGCGCCGGCCTCGCTGACGCCGAAGATCCAGCCTTTGTAGCTCCCGGCGTCGCAGTCGGAGCCGAACGCGGCGTAGACGACGCCTTCCATCAGCAGCAGGCCGGGACGCTGGAGCTCGTAGCGCGCGTTGAATTCCTCGCCGTTGTTCTGGGACCTGCCCGCGAGCAGTACCGGGAACCCGGGCTTCTCGGCGCCGCTCGCCATTTCGATCGCGTCCATGTACCACTGCGTGCCGGTGCCCGCACCGGTCTTGTGGGTCATGTAGGCGACGCCGGTCGCGGTGTCGATCACCGGCGTGCTCGTGACCCCGACCTTCGGCTCGAGGTCGCTGCATTCGACTTCTTTTTCCTCGGGGTTCCAGGGCGGGGCGCCGAGGTATTTCTCCCACTCGACCTCGCCGTTCGAGGCGTTGAGGGCGTACACGTCGTTTTCCTCGGTGGCGACGAGCACCGTCGCGCCGTCGAGCAGCGGCTGTGCGTAGACCTGCCCGGTGACGGGGGTCGACCACTCCTGTCCGAAGGTGCCGCCGGTCACGAGGCCGGGCGTGATCGCCGATTCCGCGGGGTACCAGCCGGTCCGCAGGTCTTCGGAGGAGTTCGTGATCTCGCCCGCGAGCGCGTGGCCCGCCGGCCCGAGAATCAACAGCGCTACGGCGAGCACGGCGGCCCGCAACGTTCGCAACCCCACGATCTGCCCTCCTTGGCAGTGACCACAGCCCCCTGTGAGTGGCGAAGGTTAGCGTCTGAAAGCTGACCAGGGAAGGGGTCTCCGACCCGGCCGCGGGCACCCCTTACAATCCTGCATCCCCGGGGGACTGGTGTATCGGTAACACGGTGGTCTCCAAAACCGCAACGCGAGGTTCGACTCCTCGGTCCCCCGCTCTCCAAAAGCCCGCTGGCTCCTGGCGCTCTCCTCAGAGGGTGTCGAGAGGCACGCCGATGATCGCCAGCCTGCGGATGAGCCCGTCCAGGGCGAAGCCTCGTAGCTCCTCGGCCGACGCTCCGAGGGTGGAGGCGTCTGCGCCTGCGTCGTCTTGAAAGCGCGCGTAGAACTGCATGTGCCTGGCCGCATCGACCTGCTGTGTGGCCAGGAAGATTGACCTCCTCCTCGGTGCCGTCGGCGCCGACGAGCCCGGAGAACTTCGTGGTGATGCGCTCCTCGGCGACCATCAGCGAGCCGAGTACGAACGACACGAGCGACCGGTCGTCGAGCTCGGCCCATTGCCGTTGATCGACGGACAGGTCGACGTCCCAGGGGCTCCACTGGCTCTCCTCCCAGTGGCGGTAGAGCGTCTGGGGACCATGCAGATGAACCTCCTGTGTCGCGTCGCTCATGCCGAGTCGGCCGGCTTGCGGGCGCGCACGATCGCGGAGGCTGCGTGCGTGTGCACGCGGTGGGTCTCGCATATCTCAAGATCGATCAAGCCCGCGCCGGCGAGCGCCTGCTTGAACTCTGCTTCCGTGAGCGCGCCCGCGATGCAACCGGTGTGTGCCCGCATGTCCGCACGCGTGGCATCGTCCATGTCCTCGTCGGCGATCACATCGGAGACAGCGACGCGCCCACCGGGTCGGAGGACTCGCGCGACCTCGCGTAGGACCCTGGGCTTGTCGGCGGAGAGGTTGATCACGCAGTTGGAGATCACCACGTCGACGCTGGCGTCCGGGAGCGGTATCTCCTCGATGTAGCCCTTGTGGAACTGGACGTTCTCGGCCCCGGCCTTCCGCGCGTTCTCGCGTGCGAGGCTGAGCATCTCGTCTGTCATGTCCAGGCCGTGAGCCTTGCCGGTCGGGCCTACTCGGCGGGCCGAGAGAAGCACGTCGATGCCGCCACCGGAGCCGAGGTCGAGGACGGTCTCCCCCTCGTGGAGCTCGGCGACAGCAGTGGGGTTCCCGCAGCCGAGGGACGCGAGCCGGGCCCCGTCCGGCAGTTGCTCCTGGTCGCCGAGCTCGTAGAGCGCGGCGCCGAACACCTCGCCGCCGCCGTCGAACGTCTCACTCGGAGCGCAGCTCCGAGCGCCCGGGTCCGTCGCCGCGACCTCGGCCGCGGCGGCGGCATACCGCTCGCGTACCCGCTCGCGCACCTCCATCGGCGGCGACCGATCGCTCCCCGCGGCGCAGCCGCAGCCCTGCTCGTGGCCGCAGCAGCCGGCCTTGGCGGTCGGCTCGCAGCATGCTGCCTGCTCGCTGGGCGGGCAGCATGGGTCGGCCGCTGTCTCGGGCGGGTTCAGCTCAGCCATGCCGACAGCTCGTCCAGCGCATCGGGGATCACGTAGTAGTACGCCCAGAGGCCCTTGCGCTCGGAATCCACGATGCCGGCCGAGCGGAGCTTGCCGAGATGGTGGGAGAGCGTGGACTGGGAGATGTCGAACAGCGGCACGAGCTCACAGACGCAGACCTTGCCCGCGTGCTTGCGCAGCACGTCCACCAGCTGCAGCCGGATCGGGTCCCCGAGCGCCTTTGCGACCTCCGCCATCCGCAGCGACTCCTGGCGGTCCACGTCGGGGTAGACGACCGGCTCGCAGCACGGCGAGCCGTTCGCACGCTTCTGCTTGGGCGACAGCTCCAGTTCGACGGACATCGATCTACTTATATCAATAAGACTCACGTCTGTCGATGTAATAGGGTCCACGCATGAACGAGGCCCCGCTCGCGCGCCGCCTGCTCGCGGAGTTGTTGGGCTCGGCCTTCCTCGCGGCGCTCGTGATCGGCTCGGGAATCGCGGCGCAGACGCTCTCGCCGGCCGACGCGGGCCTGCAGCTCCTCGAGAATGCGGCGGCGACGGCGATGGGTCTCGCGACCATCATCCTGATGTTCGGCCCGGTCTCCGGTGGGCACTTCAACCCGGTCGTGTCGCTGGCGGATGCGGCCTTCGGCGGCATCTCCCGGCGCGACGCGTTCGTCTACGTACCGGCGCAGATCGCCGGCTGCGTGCTCGGCGCGGTCACCGCGAACGGAATGTTCGCCCGTGCGGCCGTCAGCATCTCCACCCACCACCGGGCGACGGGCGCGCACCTGCTCTCCGAGACGATCGCGACCGCAGGCCTGCTGCTGGTCATCTTCTCCCTCGCCCGCACCAAACGTCTGACCGCCGCACCCGCCGCTGTCGGCGCCTACATCGGAGCTGCCTACTTCTTCACGAGCTCGGCGAGCTTCGCGAACCCCGCGATCACCGTCGGGCGCATGTTCTCCGATACCTTCGCCGGCATCGCCCCTGCCTCCGTCCCGACGTTCGTCCTCGCTCAGCTGGCGGGAGGGGCCTTCGCGGTGCTCGCGATCCGGGTCCTCTACCCCGGCGTGACGCCCGGCGAGGCGGCGGAGCTCGTCGTCTCCCGTCACGAGCCGCCGGCCGGCCGAACCGCGATCACATAGATGGCGACCGTGCTGTTCGTCTGCCTGCACAACGCCGGGCGCTCGCAGATGAGCCAGGCGCTGTTCGAGTGCGCTGCGGGGGAGCGGCACATCGGCGTCTCGGCGGGGACGACGCCGGCGGCGCGCGTCCACCCGGAGGTCGTGGCGGTGATGCGCGAGGTCGGCGTCGAGCTCGCGGATCGAGTGCCGCGGGCGTTGACGGCCGAGCTCGCCGAACGCGCCGACGTCGTCGTGACGATGGGGTGCGGCGACGCCTGCCCCTACGTTCCCGGGAAGCGTTACCTGGACTGGGATCTACCCGACCCGAGGGGCCGGCCGACCAGCGAGGTCAGGGCAACCCGCGACGAGATCCGACGACGGGTCGACGCGCTCGTCTCCGAGTTGAACGGCGCCGACCGGTAGCGCCCGGCCGCGGCGTCAGAGCGCTTGCCTCCGGCCCCAGCTTCGTTCGTTCGTGACAGCTCTCGGAGCGCGAGCCCCCGCGGCAGGCGCCCGGCAGGCGGGAGGCTAAGGCCGAGAGGACCCAACGCCGACATACCTCATAAAGTTGATCGACAAACGTGCTATTGTTCACACGCGATGCGGACCGACGTCCACCAACACCTCTGGAGCGAGCCACTCGTCGAGCAGCTCGCCTCCCGCAGCGAGCTCCCGTTCGTGCGGCTCGAGCGCGGTCTCACCGTCCTCTACCTGGCCGGTGAGCGCCCCTATGTGATCGACCGCGACAGCGAGGCGCCGGCGAAGCGCGCCGAGCTCGTCGAGCGCGACGGACTCGACCGCGCGCTGCTGTGCCTGTCGAGCCCGATCGGTATCGAGCGGCTCTGCCGTGACGAGGCCGCGCCGCTGCTCGACGCCTACCACGAGGGCGTGCTCGCCGCCGACGTGCCCTTCGGGGCATGGGGGGCGATCGCGCTCGACCGTCCCGACCCGGCGGACGTCGACCTCGCGCTCGACCGCGGCTGCGTCGGCATCTCGCTCCCGGCCGGCGCGATCGCCGGCGTCGATCAGCTGCTCGCGATGCGCGGCGTGCTCGACCGTCTCGAGCGCCGCGGCGCACCCCTGTTCGTCCACCCGGGCCCCGGCTTCGACGCTCCCCGGAGCGGCGCCGAGGCGTCGTTCGGCGAGCCGCTGTGGTGGCCCGCGATGACCCGCTACGTCGCCGGCCTGCAGGCTGCGTGGCTCGCGTTCCAGGCGGCGGGGCGGGCCGATCACCCCCGCCTGCGCGTGATCTTCGCGATGCTCGCCGGCCTCGCGCCGCTGCAGGCGGAGCGCCTGTCGGCGCGCGGCGGGCCGGGCCACCCCGGCCCTGACCCGCTGCTGTTCTACGAGACCTCCTCGTACGGCCCGGTCGCCGTCTCCGCGCTCGAGACCGTCGTCGGCTCGACCCAGATCCTCTACGGCTCGGATCGCCCGGTCATCGACCCGGCCGCCGGTGGTCCTGTCGAGCTCGACTGGGACCTCCTCTCCGAGGTGACGGCCCGAGCGCTCGGCGAGCCCGCCGGGGTGACGCTGTGAGCGCCCCCGCCGCATCGAAGCCGCTGCCAGCCGCTCGACCTCCTTCCGCGCCCGCGCGGGCGCGACCTCGACGGCCCCGAGCTGGAGGCGTTCGTCGGCGAGCTCGCCGACCGGCCGGAGCTGTGGATCGAGCACGTCCGCCACGACCCGACCCACCGCTCCTACACCGAGCTGCTCAGCGACGAGAACCTGACCGCCTGGCTGATCTGCTGGATGGACGACCACGACACCGGCTTCCACGACCACGACCGCTCGAGCGGCGCGGTCGCGGTGGTCAGCGGCTCAGTCCGCGAGGAGCGGCTCGCGCTCGGCGGCTCGCCGGTCAACCGCACCTTCGAGGCGGGTCGGACGTTCCACTTCAGCGCGTCTGACATCCACCGCGTCCGTCACGCCGGCGACGATCCGGCCGTGACCCTGCACGTGTACTCGCCGCCGCTGCTGCGGATGGGTGCGTACGCGATCGGCGAGAACGGCGTGCTCGTGCGGCACGCGATGTCCTACGAGCAGGAGCTCAAACCGCTCGACGACTAGACCGGCGTCTTCGGGCCGGTCAGGTGGGTGACGCCGTCCGGGCCGCCGATCAGCACGTCGCTGACCATCTCCGGCGGAAACAGCCCGTGTCCGACGACCCCGGGGGTCGTGTCGAGCCTCGCTGCCAGCTCGGCGGGATCCCCGATCGCTCCGAGGTAGTCGGCGATCAGCCCCCCGTCGGGGCTCGGCGGAGCGCCGGGACGCAGCTCGGCGGGCTCCAGCGAGGACAGCGTCCGGCCGGCTCCGAACGCGATCAGCTCGAGCGGGACCGGCGCCACGATCTCCTCGACCGGCTTCTCCGCTGAGACGATCACGACGAACCTCTGCGCCGCGGCCGCGACGATCTTCTCCCGGACGTGCGCGCCGCCGCCGCCCTTGACGAGCCAGCACGCCGGGTCGACCTGGTCGGCTCCGTCGATCGCGATGTCGAGCTCGCCGAGCGCATCGAGCGGCTCGACGTCGAGCCCGAGCTCCAGTGCCGTGCGCTCGGTCGCCGGCGATGTCGCGGCGCAGCGAACACCGCTGAGCCCTCGTGCCGCGAGCGCCGGAAGCAGGTGGGCGACGGTCGAGCCGGTGCCGAGACCGACCCTCATCCCGTCCTCGACCAGCAGTGCGGCCGACTCGGCCGCGGCGCGCTTCTGGAGGGCCGCGGAGTCGCCGCCGCTCAGCGGCGGTCGCCGCCCAGCCGCACCAGGGGACGCCATGGCGCGGACGTTACCGAGCCGCTGCGGTCCTTGAGGCGCACGCTCGCCGCGGCGCCCGGGCTCTGCAGCAGGAATCCCTGTCCGATCGAGCAGTCGAGCTGGCGGGCGAGCGCGAGCTGGCGGTTCGTTTCGATGCCGACTGCGACGGCTCTGAGCCCGGCCTCCTTCGCAAGGGCGATCGACGCCGCGAAGATCGCCCGGCGCGACTTGTCGCGATCGAACGAGCCGATCAGTTCACGGTCGAGCTTGACGAGGTCGAGCGGCACGTCGTGAGGGAGCCCGAGCGAGACGCCCTTGGCGCCGAATTTGTCGAGTGCGACCGAGACGCCCAGCCGCTTGACGTCGCGCAGCGCCTCGCGTGCACGCTCCGGGTCGCGGATCACGGCGTCCTCGCTGACCTCGATCCACAGGGCGTGGCCGGGGAGCCGGCAGTAGGCGAGCTCCTCGCGCACCCGCTCGGCGAGGTCGAGCTCGGTCAGCTCGCGGGCGGAGACGTTCACCGAGACCGGCATCGAGATCCCCGCGCGCCGCCACTGCTCAGCCTGCGCGCAGGCGTTGTGCAACACCCAGCGGCCGATCTGGACGATCAGCTCGCTGTCCTCGGCGGGGCGCAGGAACTCTGCGGGGAGCAGCTCCTCGGTGGCGCCGTCGCGCGTCGGGCGCCAGCGCACGAGCGCCTCGATCCCGACCGGCTGGCCGCCTGTCAGCGGCAGCATCGGCTGGTAGGCGAGCGCCAGCTCCTGGCGTGGCAGCGCCTCGCGCAGCAGCGTCTCGATCTCGACCTGCGTGTCCATCGCGCGGCGCAGGCTGTCGTCGAACAACTCGAGCCGACGCCCGCCGGCGCCCTTGGCCTTGTACATCGCGAGGTCGGCCTCGCGGAGCATCGCCTCGGGGTCCGACGAGGGGTCGTCCGTGACCGCGACGCCGACGCTGGCGAGCATCGCCACTTCCGCCGAAGCAAGGGGGAACGGCACCTCGAGCGAGTCGAGCACGCGTCCGGCGAGCGCCATCGCCTCCTCCTGGCTCTCGATTTCCTCGGCGAGGATCACGAACTCGTCGCCGCCGAGGCGGGCGATCGTGTCGGTCTCGCGCATCAGCTCCGCGAGCCGTTCGGAGACCGAGACGAGCAGGTGGTCGCCGACGTCGTGGCCGAGGTTGTCGTTGACGGCCTTGAACTTGTCGAGGTCGACGAACAGCATCGCCAGGACCCCGTCGCTGCGGTTCAGACGGGTCATCGCCTGGCGGGCGCGGTCCATCAGCAGGGTGCGGTTCGGCAGGCGTGTCAGCGGGTCGTGCAGCGCCTCGCGCTCGAGCCACATGCGGTCGGTCACGTCCTTGGCCGCGGCGTACCAGGTGCCGCCGTCACGGCGCGCGCTCCACAGCAGCCAGTGCCAGGAGCCGTCGCGGTGGCGGAACCGCGTCGTGAAGTTCTCGACCTCGGTGAGGCTGCCCTCGCCGGTCCGCATCGGGCCCAGCAGCTGCTCCGCGTCCTCTGGGTGCACGAAGTCGGTGACCGGGTGTGCGCGCAGCTCGTCGCGGGGCCAGCCGAGCAGCTGCTCCCAGGCCGGATTCAGCAGCGTGAAACAGCCCTCGAGCGAGATCGTCGCGAGCAGGTCGCTCGTCATCTCGAACAGCTTCGCGACGCTCGAATCGGCTGCGCTTGCGGCGCTCACCGCCGTGGCGGGCTGGTGCACGGTGATCTGTTCGCTGCTCATGGTCAAGGTCTCGTCGGCGCGCGTCTCGAAATGCCGATGAACACGGCGCCCGCCTGGACGCATAGGCACCTCGCCGCGGCCGCAGATCCGGCCTCAAGACCCTGCGACTCAGACCGGTGCGGCTAGGAGGCGCTGCCGACCGCGGCGCCGGCGTCCGGCCCGGCGTCCGCGGGTTCCGGACCGGGGCCCGGAGTCACGTCGGCGCCGCGCAGGAACCGCCACAGCGTCAGCGGCGTCATCAGCGTCAGCAGGATCGCGCTCGAGACGCAGTACTCGCAGATCTTTTCGAGCGAGAACACCTCGCGATAGGTGAGGTAGACGCTGAACCCGAAGCCGCCGAGCACGAGCGCGGCGGTCGCGAAGCGGAACCGCTCTTCGTCGGGTGCGAGCAGCGACCCGAGGATCAGCACGTACCCGATCAGCCCGAGCAGCGCGACGGGCACGCCGGCCAGGTGCGAGTACTGCGAGGTCTGGACGATCTCGCAGGAGCCGCCGCCTCTGCCGCACAAGGGCTTGATCCCGGCGTAGTGGATGTACGTCAGGTAGGACGCGAGGCCGGTGCCGAGCACCGCCATCACGATCAGCGTCCTCCGCAGCGTCCGGGCGCTCATGGTGCCCTACGCCTTGGCCAGCTTCGCGACTTCTTCTTCGAAGCTCTGCGGTTCCTGCAGCGAGGAGTATTCGAACTTCTTCATCGCTCCGCCGGTGCGGCCGATCAGGAACGACGGGGTGCCGGTGAAGCCGTTGTTGTTCGCTTCCTGCAGATCCGAGGCGAGGCGGGCCTGCCATTCCGTGTCGTTGCGATCGGTCTGCCACTGCGTCAGGTTCAGACCCGGCACGAGTTTGGCGAGGCCCTGGAGGTAGCTTTCGGTCGCGTAGCCGCTGTCCTCAGCGCCCTGCAGGTGGTAGAAGAGCTCGATGTAGTACCAGCCCTTGTCCTGCTTGCCGGCGGCGAGCGCCGCGCTCTGCTGGTTGCGGAACGTTTCCTGTTCGCGTGTGGCGGTCTCGAGGTTGCGGTATTCGATCTTCAGTTTGCCCGTGCGCACGTCGTTCTGGATGATCTTCGGCAGCGCGCCGAGCGTGAATTCGCGGCAGATCGGGCACTCGAGGTCGCCGAAGTAGGCGAGCGTCACCGGCGCCGTCGGGCTGCCGAGGACGTCGCCGCTCTGTTTGATCCCGCCGATCTCGGAGTTGACGGCCCTGACCGCTTCCTGCTGGCCGGTCGTGGGCTTCGCGTTGTTCTCGCCGACCCCGCTCGTGCTCGGCTTTTTGCTGCCGCCACCCGTCGCGATCAGGATCACGACGATCGCCACGACGACGACCACGACGGCGCCGCCGAGCTGCGTCAGGCGGGTGCGGCGTGCGGCGGTCGCGGCGTGCGCTTCCTCCGCTGCTTTGCGGTTCGCGCGCGCCTGCTCGCGACGCTCCTTGCGCGTCAGCTCCTGCTCGTCCCCTTCGACCTTGCTCATGACGGGAACTTTGACAGATCTATCTTCAAGTTCATCTAAGTAGTGCGCTCGTCGGGTCGAGCCGCCAAGATTGTGCCTGATGGCGCCGATGGCATCGGCCCCTGTAGCTCAACTGGATAGAGCACCGGCCTTCTAAGCCGGGGGTTGCTGGTTCGAGTCCAGCCGGGGGCATCTGCGTGGCCGGCTCTCCGCCTGCGCCGGCGAAGGCGCGCGCCGAGCCCCGGCGGCAGCCTGCCGTCGGTCGCGAGCCACGACCCCGCGAGTACCAGCAGCAGCCCGGCGACGGTCCCGGCGTCCGGCTGCTCGCCGAGCAGGGTCACTCCCAGCGCCACCGCGACGACCGGGTTCACGTACGTGATCACCGACGAGCGCGCCGGCCCGACCTCGGCGATCAACACGTTGAAGATCACGAACGCAAGCGCCGTGCACAGCAGCCCGAGCACCGCGATCGACGCGATCGCGCCTGCGCTCGGCAGCCGCGGGGGGACCGACAGCGCGGCGGCCGGCGCGATCAGCAGCGCCGCGATCGCCAGCGCCGCGCCCATCGTCGCGCGCGGGTCGAGCGAGATCAGGTGCCGCTTGAGCACGAGCGGGCCGACCGCGTACCCGGCCGCCGCGGCCAGCGCCGCGAGCACGCCCGGCAGCTCGCCGGGGCGCTGGGAGACGTCGACCCCGACCAGCGCGACGACGCCGGCGAAACCGAGCACGAGCCCGGCGAGGCGCACCGCCGTCGGCCGCTCGGCCTCCTCGAAGCGCAGCGACAGGAGCGCGATCAGCAGCGGCACCGAGGCGATCAGGATCGCGGCCGTCGAGGAGGGCAGGTGCTGCTCGGAGTAGGCGACGGCCGGGAACGGGATCGCGATCTCGGCGACGGCGAGCGCGAGGAGCCAGCGCAGGTGGCCACGCAGCGCGGCGAGCACGCCCGCGCGGGCCGCGAGCGCGAGCAGCACGACCGCCGCCAGCGCGACGCGGGCGAACGCGACCCAGGCCGGCGGTGCGCCGCCGTCGACCGCGAGCTTGATGAACAGGTACGGCACGCCCCAGATCGCCGACATGGCTGCGAACGCGATCCATCCCCTGCGGCTCATCCTCTTCCCAGCAATAACAGACGGTCCATCGGCGCGCGGCCGTAGTCTCGGCCGCGTGAGCGCGGCGCTGGATCCACCTCGAGAGGACCAGATCCTGCTCGGCGAGAACCTCGAGCTGCTGCCGGCCTACGCCGACGGCAGCTTCCAGCTCGTCTACATCGATCCGCCCTTCAACACCGGCGCGAGCCGCGAGCGGGTGACCCTCCGCGCGGTCGCAGACCCGGGGGGCGACCGGACCGGATTCCAGGGACGGCGCTACCGCAGCGAGCAGCTCGAGCGCTCGAGCTACCGCGACAGCTTCGACGACTACCTGGGCTTCCTCGCGCCGCGGCTGGAGCACGCGCACCGGCTGCTCGGGCCGGAAGGGACGCTGTACTTCCACATCGACTACCGCGAGGCCCACCACTGCAAGCTGCTGCTCGACGAGGTGTTCGGACGGGAGTGCTTCCTCAACGAGATCGTCTGGGCCTACGACTACGGCGGCCGCTCGCGGCGTCGCTGGCCGGCGAAGCACGACACGATCCTCGTCTACGTGCGCGACCCGGCGCGCTACCACTTCGACTCCGAGCAGGTCGACCGCGAGCCGTACATGGCGCCCGGGCTCGTGACGCCCGAGAAGGCGGCGCGGGGCAAGCTCCCGACCGACGTCTGGTGGCACACGATCGTGCCGACCTCGGGCAGAGAGAAGACCGGCTACCCGACACAGAAGCCGGAGGGGGTGCTGCGCCGGATCGTGCAGGCCTCGACGCGGCCGGGGGAGTGGTGCCTGGACTTCTTCGCGGGCTCCGGCACCCTCGGAGCGGTCGCCGCGCAGCTCGGGCGGCGCTACGTGCTGATCGACTCGAACCCGGAGGCGGTGCGGGTGATGCGGGCGCGGCTCGGCGGCGAGCCGTCGGCGAAGCTGCCACGACGCCGGCCCGGCGCCGCCGCCTGAGCCGGGCCCGCCCTAGACTGGCGCAGCGAGTGGCACCGACCTACCACCTCGAGCTGCGCCGGTTCCCGAAAGTGAGCAACCGCTTCAACCTCACGGGGCAGGAGGTCGGCGCGATCGTGATCCCCTGGGTGCAGGAGCGGGTGATCGAAATCGACGGCGAGAACTGGGCGCCCTACGACGCGTCGATCACGATCATCGAGGGGCCGCCGATCCCGGTCGAGCGCCTGTCGATGGGACGTGGCTGGAGGATCGCCGAGCGTGAGGGGGAGAACGTCACCGACCGCGTGATGGGCGAAGCGAGGAGCGCGGTCGGCGGGGCTGCGACGGCGGCGCCCGCGTCCGCGACACCGGCCGTCGACTACCCGAGCGCGGCGAAGGCGGGTGCCGCGTCCGGCGCGCCGGCCGATCACCCGAGCTCCGCGACGGACGGGGCGGAGGCCGATCGCCGAAGCCCCGCGATTGCGGGCACAGGCGAGGAGCCCGCCTCGACGCCGGTCGCGGAGCCGGAGCCGGAGCTGGCTGCGCTGCTCGGCGCGGACGGCGAGCGCCTGCTCTCGGCCTGGGCGGCTGTCGCCTCGCGCACCGACGGCCTCGCGCCGAGTGAGTCGCTCGCTCTCGCCGAACGAGAGCTGCGCCGCGAGAACTCCCCTGGCTGACGCGGGGCGTCGCTAGACTCTGCCCCGCAGCAAGCTTGGTGGGCGTAGCTCAGCTGGTAGAGCTCCTGGTTGTGGTCCAGGCGGTCGTGGGTTCGAGCCCCATCGCTCACCCCTCGTGAAGCAGATGCGGAGCCGTGTCCGCCGGCGCGTCGCGTCGACGGCGCACGCAGCTCGCGCGCCGATCGCCTCGAGTGCGCACACTCGGCCGCGCCGGCCCTAAGCTCTCCGCATGGCTGTCGCAGAGGCCGTCGAGATCGCCGACGCTCCCGAGCGCGAGCGCTACGAGATCTCGCTCGACGGCGAGCCCGCGGGCTTCACCGTCTACCGCCTGCGCCCCGGCCTGATCGCGTTCATCCACACCGAGGTGGACGAGCGATTCCAAGGGCGCGGGCTCGCCGACCGGCTGATCCGCTTCGCGCTCGAGGACGCCCGGGCACGCGACCTCGCGGTGCTGCCGTTCTGCCCGTTCGTCAAAGCGTTCATCGAGCGCCACCGGGAGTTCGAGCCGCTCGTGCCGGAGCGCTACCGAGAGCAGTTCGGGCTGTGAAGCGTTACGACGGCGATCGGATCGAGGTCACCTACGACCCCGCGCGCTGCCTCCACGCCGCCGAGTGCGTGCGAGGGCTGCCGGCCGTGTTCGACACCTCGAAGCGCCCGTGGGTCGATCCCGACGCCGCCGACGCCGAGCAGATCGCGACCGTGGTTCGCAGGTGCCCGACAGGTGCGCTGCACTACGAGCTGCGCGACGGAGAGCCGGAGCAGCCGCTCGTGCCGACTCGAATCAGCCTGCCCGAGGGGGGACCGCTGCTGATCGCCGGAGATCTCGAGCTCGACGGGGAGCCGGAGACCCGGGCCGCGCTGTGCCGGTGCGGCGAGTCGAACAACCGGCCCTTCTGCGACCGCAGCGGCGCGTGCCGCGACTGGGAGTACGGATCGGCGGGTTGAGGCCGAGCGATCAGCCGCTCATTCGTGTTCGGGCCGGACTTCGAACGAGTCTTCGCGTAGCGGCGTCGGGGAGTACGACTCATTGCCGGCGGACAGCGTGCCGGGGGTGAGGTGTTCTTCGCCAGGAGGTTTCCCGTTCACCAGCACGTCGCTGAGCTTCACCTGGCTCAGGGAGGGATACGCGGCGTATGAGTCGCTCAGCTGCGGGTCCTCCTGCACCCATTCGGCGATGTAGGGCAGGCGGTGCGTTTCGTCGGCCGTCGTAAAGCTCGCCTTGTTTCCGGTCGTGCCGTCCTCGAGGGTGAGACGCCAGCGCCGGTGGGAGATGTCGAGCGTCGCTTCGATCAGGTCGCCCGCGCCCACCCGGAACAGGGAGTGAGGGTGATACTGCTTGGAGGTGTCGCTCCAGAACGCCACGTATTCGGCTTCGAGCGGCAGCGATCCCGACGCGGGGCGCAGGCATCCCTCCTGTGTCCCGAGCTGGATGAAGGCTTTGCCTTCGCCCGACGCTCCGATCCATGTTGCCGCGAGACCGCAGGGCGATCGCTGCAGGATTTCCGGTACGCGCCAGGTGGCGTGGACGGAGCTGACAGCGTTCCCGGACCACTGGTAGGAGGCGAACGCGCCGATCGATCCGCCGTCCTGCAGCTTCTCGGCGTCGCCGCAGCCGCTCAGAGCGAAGGCGGCGCAAGCAGTCACCGCCGCGACCAAATACACGCCGACCTGCGTCCGTCGCACGCGGCGAGCCTACGTGTCCGACCGGGCGGGTGGCGCGAGCGGAGATTGCCGCGGGAAGATCGTGCCCGGTCGAGGCGACACGCCCGCAAACGCTGAGCTCGGCGGCTAGTCTTCCGCGAGCGGCTCGCCGGGATCCGCGGCCGGCCAAAACGGAGACGAACGGGGGCATCATGCAAGGACCGAGGAAGATCGCCGCGTTCACGCTCGCAGCGCTCTGCGCGGCCGCGCTGGCGGCGCCGATCGCGCTGGCGGGCGGCAACGTCACGACCGCGGGCTACGGCACCCTCCGCGACGACTGGGACTCCGCGGAGCCCGCGCTGTCTCCCTCGGCGGTCCAGTCCTCCACCTTCGGCGAGCTGTTCAAAACGAAGCTGCAGGGCGCGATCTACGCGCAGCCCCTCGTCTACGAAGGACGCATGATCGTCACCACCGAGGCCGCGAACGCGTACGGGATCAACCCGGTCACCGGCGAAATCCTCTGGAAACGGAACTTCGGCAAACCGTTCAAGGCGAGCACGATCGGCTGTTCGGACCTCACGCCCGAGATCGGCTCGACGTCGACTCCCGTGATCGATCCGAGCAGCGGCACCGTCTACATGACGACCCGCCTGCAGGTCGGCAAAGGCGTCGCGGGGTCGCACTGGTTCCTGCAGGCGCTATCCGCCGCGACCGGTGAAGAGAAGGCCGGGTTCCCCGTCGAGATCAGCGGCACCCCCTACAACACCCCCGGCATCCCCTTCAACGAAGGCTTCGAGATGCAGCGCCCCGCGCTGCTCTTGCTGAATGGGGTCGTCTACATGGCGTTCGCATCCGACTGCGACATCACCCCCTATCGCGGGATCGTCGCGGGCTACTCGGCCTCGACCGGGGCGCTCACCACGATGTGGAGCGACGAGGCCGGCGCCGGGACGAACGAAGACTCCCAGGCCGGGATCTGGCAGAGCGGCGGCGGGCTCGTCTCCGACATCCCCGGCCGGATCATCCTCACGAGCGGCAACGGCGTCTCTCCCTCGCCGGCACCCTCGACGAAACCTCCCGCGACGCTGTCGGAGTCCGTGATGGGCCTCACCGTCGCCGGCAACGGGCAGATCTCGGCGAGCGACTTCTTCGCCCCGAGCAACGCGCCCACGCTCGACCAGAACGACGAAGACTTGGGCTCCGGCGGACCGATCGCGCTGCCGACCGAATACTTCGGGACGAAAGCCCATCCCCACCTGCTCGTCCAGATCGGCAAGGACGGCCGCGTGTTCCTGATCGACGCCGACAACATGGGCGGCTACCGCCAGGGCCCGAAAGAAACCGACTCGGTGCTTCAGGAGATCGGCCCGTTCGACGGCGTCTGGGGTCACCCCGCCGCCTACGGCGGCCAGAAAGGCTGGGTCTACATCCTCGAGAGCGCCGGCGGCGGTTATCTGCGCGCGTTCGAATACGGCCTCAGCGCGGGCGGCCTTCCGCAGCTGACGCCGGTCGCGACGAGCGCCGAATCGTTCGGCTACACGTCCGGCTCGCCACTCGTGACGAGCAACGGCACGACCGCGGGCAGCGGTGTCGTGTGGGTCGTCTACACGTCCGGCCCGACCGGCGCCGCGGCGCAGCTGCGTGCGTACAACGCGGCGCCCGCCGGCGGCACGATGCAGCTGCTGTGGTCCGGGAAAATCGGCAAATCCTCGAAGTTCGCGACGCCGACGGCCTACGAAGGGCGCGTCTACGTCGGCAACCGCAGCGGCCAGCTGCTCGCGTTCGGGTCCTCCTCGACCGCGCCGGTCAAGGCCAGCGCGGTCGAAGCCGGCGAAGTCCCGGTCGGGCAGAGCACGACCGTGAACGTCCCGGTCGAAGCGACGCAGAACGTGACGGTCACCGGGCCGATCACCGCGACCGGGGTCGAAGACGCGAACGGGCCGCAGGCGACGACGGGCGTGACCTCGCGAACCGCCGGCCCGTCGAAGATCCCGCCCTCGGGCACGACGTCGCTGGCGCCGGGGGTGCTGACGATCACCCAGCCCGCGCCGGGCGCGGCGCTCGCCGCCGGCGCGACGCTGCCGCTGAAGGTGACCTTCCACCCGCTCCGCCGCGGGCCGGTTGTCGCGAGCCTCGACATCCCGACGAGCGCCGGCACCCGCTCGGTCGCGGTGTCCGGTTACGGCTCCGCGCCCGGGCTGCTCGTCTCGGCGCGGCCGCTCGACTTCGGCACGATCGCCACGCGTGCCGGTGGCAAGCGGATCAGCTTCACGATCGCGAACTCGTGGAGCCATCCGGAGCGGATCACCAGCGCGAGCCTGCCGCGCGGCGCGTTCGCCGTCAGCGGTCTGCCGGCGCCGGGCACGACGCTCGCGCCGCGCCAGTCCGTGACCGCGTCGGTGCTGTTCGATCCGGCGCGCGCCGGACGCTACGCCGGGGCGATCGCCCTCGCCACCGACGAGGGCTCGGCGCGGCTGGCGCTGGCCGGACGCGCCCTGACCGGAAGCCCCAGGCTCGTCGCGCTGCCGCTGCGGATCGACCTCGGATCGGTTCGCGTCGGCTCGCGGCGCACCGCGCTCTTGCGAGTCGCGAACCACGGGACGGTGCCGCTCGAGATCACGCGGGCGATCGCGCCACTCGGTCCGTTCTCCGTGCCGTTCGCCGTGCCCGAGGGGATCAGCCTCGACCCGGCGGCCGAGCTGCGGGTGCCGATCGTCTTCGCCCCGACGACCCGCGGCACGTTCACCGGCCACTACCTCCTGCGCGGCAGCGACCGGCGCGGGCCGACGATCGTCACGATCACGGGACGAGGTGTCTGAGGCCGGCGCCGTCGTGATCGCGGAGCTCGCCCCCGGTCTCGCCCGCTGGGTGGCTCCGCACCCCGAGTGGAGCGCGGCCTCCGCGGAGGGGTGGGGGCCGCTGGTCGGCTCGGTCCTCTACGACGCGCCGGACACCGTCGTGCTGTTCGATCCGCAGCTCCCATCGCAGGGACGCGAGCAGTTCCTGCGCGAGCTGGACGCGCGCGTGGCCGGCCGCCCGGTCAGCATCCTCACGACGATCCGCTGGCACCGCCGCGACCGCGAGGAGCTCGCCGAGCGCTACGCGGGGCGATCGAAGCGACAGTGGAACGCGTTGCCGCCTGGGGTCGAGCAGCGGCCCCTGCGCGGGGCGGGGGAGACGGTCTACTGGCTGCCCGGAGCGGCCGCGCTCGTGTTCGGCGACCGTCTGATCGGCGACGACGCCGGGGGGGTCCGCCTCTCGCCGGCGGGGTGGCTCGACGACGAGCGCGTCGATCGCGCCGGCCTCGCGCACCTGATGCGGCCGCTGATCGAGCTCCCGGTCGAGATCCTGCTCGTCTCGCACGGCGAGCCGGTCCTGCACGACGGACGGGCCGCGCTCGCGCGCGCGATCCGCGAAGCCGCCTAGCGCTCGACGACGAGCTTCGTCCAGCCGCCCTCCGCCAGGGCCTCGGCGGCGTCGCCCCAGGCGACGGTGTGCGTCGTCACGAGCTCGGGGCGCAACGCCCCCGATGCGACCAGCTCGAGCACGTCGCCGATCGCCTCGCGCGCGTTCGCCCGGCCGGTTCGGAACGTGATGCCCTTCGTGTACATCTCGAGCAGCGGCAGCCGCGGCTGCTCGCCGAAGTAGATCGCGCAGCTCGTGCAGGTGCCGTCCGGGGCCGTCGAGCGCAGCGCGAGACCGAGGCCCTCCGCGTCGGCGCAGGCGTCGACCGTCACCGGGAAGGCGCCGAGCCGGTTCGGCGTGTCGCCCAGCGGCTCCGCGCCGAGCGAGGAGGCGATCGCGCGCCGGCCCTCGTCGGCGTCGACGTAGACGACCCGCTCGGCGCCGAGCGCGACCGCGATCCCGGCGGCATAGAGCCCGATCGAGCCCGAGGAGGCGCCGCCGACGACGAGCACCGGCGCGCCGGGGTCCTCGGCCAGGCCGGGCGCGACCGCACGCCAGGCGTCCGCGATGTTGTCGGAGGCGCTCGCGACCGCCGCCGGTGCGACGCCCGAGGGGAGCGCGACGAGCATCGGCTCGGCGAAGGGGACCTGGACTAGATCCGACAGGAACCCGCCCCAGCGCTCGACCGCCGGTCCGAAGCCGTAGGTCGACATGAACGGCACCGCTGAGCAGTTCGAGGAGCGCCCGCGCCGGCATTGAGGGCAGGCGCCGCACGAGATCTGGAAGGGGACGCTGACGAGCGTCCCGGGGTCGAGCCCTCGCACGGCGTCGCCGGTCTCGACGACTTCGGCGACGCACTCGTGGCCGATCGGAAAGGGCGGCGCGAACGGGGAGGAGCCGGACGACGATCAGCTCGTCGAGGTCGCATGTCGCCACGGCGAGCGGCCTGACGAGCGCGGCGGCGTCCGAGTCGAGCGTCGGGGCTCGCGCCTCGCGCCACTCGAGCCGGTGCGGGGCGGTGAAGGTGAGCTGCTGCACGGGACGCCTCCAGTTGAGTAAGTAGACCGGTCGCTATAGTACCTGGATGCCCGCTCGCTCGTCGTCTGCCCGCCGTCCGTCCCTCCGCCCCGCGGCGCCGCGCCTCCCGCGACGCGTTCCTCACCGCGACGGCGCGCCTGTTGCGTCGCCAGGGGTACGCGGCGACCGGTCTCAACGAGATCGTCACGGCGAGCGGCGCGCCGAAGGGCTCGCTCTACTTCCACTTCCCCGGCGGCAAGGAGCAGCTGGCGCTGGAGGCGATGGAGCTCAGCGGAGGGCAGCTTCGCGCGGCGATCGCCGCGACGATGGCCTCCGGCGGCGGCCCGCGCGAGTCGCTCGGCCGGCTGGTCGACGCGCTCGCCGCAGGGCTCGAGGCGTCCGGCTATCGCGACGGATGTCCGATCGCCACCGTCACGCTCGAGAGCGCCTCTTCGTCGGAGCCGATCCGCCTGACCGCCGAGCGCGTGTTCTCGAGCTGGCTCGGCGCTCTGCGCGACGCCCTGCGCGACGGCGGAATGGATGCCGCCTCCGCCGAGCGGCGCGCCCTCCACGTGCTCGCCGCGGTGGAGGGCGGGCTGCTGCTCGCGCGGGCCCAGCACGACCTCGCGCCGCTGCGCGCCGTGCGCGAGGAGTTGCTCGCACTGTTCTGAGCTCCCGGTTCTCCTGAGCGCTCGCGCGGGCTGTACGATCGCGCCGCCGGAGGGGGAAACGACAAAAAGGGGTGCTCATGCTGAAGGACTTCAAGACTTTCCTGCTCCGCGGGAACGTCGTCGACCTGGCGGTCGGCATCGTGATCGGGGCGGCGTTCGGGGCGGTCGTCACCGCGCTCGTCAAGGACCTCGTGACGCCGATCGTCGCCGCGATCATCGGCAAGCCGGACTTCTCCAACCTCACCTTCACGATCAACGGCAGCCACTTCCTCTACGGCGACTTCATCAACGCGCTGATCGCGTTCGTGTCGATCGCCGCGGCGGTGTTCTTCTTCGTCGTGCAACCGGTCAATGCGCTGATGGCGCGGCGCCGGACCGAGCCCGACGTCGACTCGGAAACAGCCCCGTGCCCGGAGTGCCTGAGCGACATCCCGAGGCCCGCGAAACGGTGCGCGTTCTGCGGCTCGGAGGTCCGGCGCGGACCGGCCCCGGCGCCCGCGGTGTGACGGTCCCGCGGCCCCGCGCCGGCGCCGATTGCGGGCTTTTCGCGCGGTGCCACGCGGGGTAGTGACGGGGCAGGTCAACCGATTCGCGAAGGGAGGTGGCGCGTTGCCGCCACGGGGTGTGAAGAAGGACAGCAAGCGCGGCCGCCAGTACGAGCACGTCAAGGACGCCGAGAAGAAACAGGGACGCTCGACGAAACGCGCCGAGGAGATCGCCGCGCGGACCGTCAACAAGGAACGGGCGCGCAGCGGTGAATCGAAACAGAGCTCGCGGTCCTCGACGCGCGGCAAATCGGCGTCGAGCCGGGGCGGCGAGCGCTCGGGCAAACCCGGCCCGCGGGGTCGCACGCGCGAGCAGCTCTACAACGAGGCGAAAAAGCTCGGCGTGGAGGGTCGCTCACGGATGTCGAAGATCCAGCTGCAGCGCGCGGTGGACGGGAAAAAGCGCTAGGTGACCGGCTGCAGGCGCGGGTTCGGGCGGCGCCCGCGCCCGGTCTTGGCGCACGGCCGCCCGTCGACCTCGACGATGTCGGCGGTGAAGTCGTGGCCGCGGCGCAACAGTGAGGAGCCGACGCCGTACGCGTCGACGGGGACGCCGTCGCGCTCATAGCGCTCGATCCGCTCCGCGTCGAAGCCTCCCGAGGCGACGATCCGCACGCTGCCGAAACCCGCCTCGTCGAGCCGCTCCCGGACGACGCGGACTAGTGCCGGCGAGACGCCGGCGGCGCGCTCGCGCGGCTGCCCGGAGAGCGCGATGTCGACGAGGTCCTCCGACGTGTCGAGCCGCACCCCCCACAGCCGCGGCCCGAGCGCCCGCGCTACGGCGAGCGAGGCGCCGACGGAGTCGTTGTCGAAGTCGACGAGCACCGTGATGTTCATCTCGTCATGGAAGCGGTTGGCGAACAGCGTCGCAGCGCGCACGGTGTCGCCGCCGTAGGCGGCGATCAGGGCGTGGGGGACGGTGCCGATCCCGCGACCCCCCCACCAGGACGCCTGCGCGTCGGTCGAGACGCCGATCGCGCCGGCGACATGGGCGGCCCAGCCGTCTCCGGTCTGCACTAGCCAGTGCTCGTGGCGGGCGGGGAAGTAGAAGATCGGCTTGCCGCGGGCGGCGGCGACGGTGCGATGAACGTTGGTCATGATCGCGGTGCGCCGCGCGAGGCAGCCGAGGTACACGGTCTCGAGATGCGCGAACAGCGGGTACGGGCCCTCGATCGTCAGCACGGTCTCGCGCGCGTCGATCTCGTCGCCCTCGTGCAGCGCGCGGATGTCGAGCTCGTCGAAGCCGGGGATCCAACTCCCGTCGGGCCGGCGGAGGCCGGCGCATTCCCGCAGCACTGCGAGCGCCTCGTCGATCCCGCCGAGGCGGGCCCCGTCGCGCCTCTGGAAGACCTGCATCAGCACGCGCGGGCGCTCGCCCCGCTCGAGCAGCAGCTCGCGGGTGCTGTTGAAGTAGGCGTCCGAGTAGTAGCCGTCGCGGATGCGCTCGACCGGCAGACGGAAGACCGAGGGGTCGAGGCGCTCCCTCGGCCGCCGCTGCCGGGCTTCGGGCGCCGCGCTCAGGTTCCCGGGCCGATGCTCGGCTGCGGCGGCTCCGGCGAGGGCGGCACGTCGGGCCCGGGGACGGGGGGCACCGGGTTCGGGCGCGGAACCGGCGGAGCGGGATCGGGGTGCGGCGGCGCGGGCGCCGGCGCTGCCGGATGGATCTCCATACCTGCGCCATACCCACGCTCGCCGCGGGTAAACCACCGCCCCGTGTGCTCCGGCGCCGGCGCGGGTAGGACAGTGGCTATGGCAGCGGAAGAGAACGCGCCGGCGATCGACTGGGGTACCGCGAGGGTCGAGGACGGCGAGCTGCACGTCGGTCTGACCGGCGAGCTCCCCGCGGGGTTCGCCAAGCGTGTCGAGGCGGTCCTCGCGCGCCTCGGCGGCGACGCCGAGCAGCGCTGGGGCCGAGTCAAGGTGACGAAGCGGGAGATCCGGGTGCGCGACCCGCAGGAGGGCTCCGAGCAGGATCTGCGGCACGAGCTCGAGAGCGCGGTGCTGCAGGCGAGCGCGGACCTCACGCAGCCGGAGGGCGGGGGCGAGGGCGAGCAGAGCGCCGAGGAGCAGCGCGACGCGCGGATGGGCGAGGCCTTCCGAGCGTTCGGCGACTGAGCGTTCAGTCGGTGATCGGGGTGTGCCCGGGCTGGGCCGCGACGCGCGCGAGCCACGCCGCGATCGCGGGATAGCCCGCCATCTCGAAGCCCGCCTCGTGCGCGACGTGGGTGTATGCGTAGAGCGCGATGTCGGCGATCGTGAAGCGCTCCGCGACGAGGTACTGACGCGCCGAGAGGTGCCGCTCCATCGCTTCGAGCGCGGCGTGGCCGCCACGGCGGCGTTCCTCGATCTCGGCAACCGGGGGAGGAGAGCGCGCTGAACAGCACCCAGAAGCGGACGACGGCGATGTAGGGCTCGTGGCTGTACTGCTCGAAGAACAGCCACTGCAGCACGCGGGCGCGGTCGAGGCGCTCGGCGGGGAGCAGCTCGGTGCCCTCGGCGAGGTAGCAGAGGATCGCGTTCGACTCGGCCAGCGGCTCGCCGTCGTCGAGCACGAGCGTCGGCACCCTCAGCGCCGGGTTGAGCGCCCCGAGCAGCTCGAGCCGGCCGGAGCGGTCGACGACGTCGACCTCGCGCCGCTCGAACGGGATCCCGAGCATCCGCAGCAGCAGCCGGACCTTGTAGCAGTTGCCGGAGACCCTGGAGTCGTAGAGGAGCATCGGACCTCTCAGGTCGCCGTCAGGGTCAGGAGCGCGACGCCGGCGCCGAGGACGCGCGAGTCGGTGAGCTCGAAGGTCCGCTTGTCGCGCGACGTCGCCGAACAGGCGCTTGCCCTCGCCGAGCAGCACCGGGAAGACCATCAGGCGCAGCTCGTCGACCAGGCCGGCGTCGATCAGGGTCTGCGCGAGCTGCGCGCTGCCCGCGACCTGCACCAGCCCCGGCGAGCGCTCCTTCAGCGTCCTGACCTCGGCGACGGGGTCCCCCGAGAGGACCGTGGTGTTGTTCCACGTCGGGTCGCTGAGCGTGCTCGAGACGACGTACTTCGGCATCGAGTTGAACTTGTCGGCGAACTCGTTCTGCATCGACGGCCACGCCGCCGCGAAGCCTTCGTACGTCCGCCGGCCGAGCAGCAGGGCTTCGCTGTCGATCGTCTCCTGCAGCTTGTAGCGATCGCCGTCGGCGCCGCGGTCGAAGGCGAAGGACCAACCGCCGTGGCGGTAGCCCTCGGCGCCGCCGGGGTCCTCCATCACGCCGTCGAGCGAGACGAACTCGGTTACGAAGATCTTGCCCATCGCGTCCTCCTCGGTGGCGATCTGAGGGCGGGACATTAGAGCCCTTGACAAGTGACCAAACGGTCACGTATAAATCCGATCATGGACGAGGTCTTCAAGGCGCTGGCCGACCCGACCCGTCGCGGCCTGCTCGACGAGCTGCGTGCGCGCGACGGGCAGACGCTCAGCGCGCTCGAGGCGCAGCTGCCGATGACCCGGTTCGGGGTCATGAAGCACCTGCGGGTGCTCGAGCAGGCGGGATTGGTGGTGACGCGCAGGCGCGGCCGCGAGAAGCTGCACTTCTTGAACCCGGTCCCGATCCGCCTCGTCCACGACAGGTGGGTGAGCAGGTACACGGAGCCCTGGGCGGCGGCGCTGACGGGGCTCAAGAAGACGATCGAGGAGCAGACGATGGAGAAGGTGTTCGAGATCTACATCAAGACGACCCCCGAGCGACTGTGGGATGCGATCACGGACCCGCGGATGCGCGCCCGGTACACGTTCGGGGCGGCGGTCGAGTCGGACTGGGCTCCCGGGTCGGCCTACGAGGGCAAGACCCCGTCCGGCGGCCTGCTGACGCGGGGCGAGAACCTCGAGGTCGATCCGCCGCGGCGGCTCGTGCAGAGCTTCGAGGCGCGATGGAGCGACGACGTCGCAGCCGAGGGGACCTCGCGGGTGACGTGGGAGATCGAGCCGGTCGAGGACTCGTGCCGCCTGACGGTGGTCCACGACCAGCTGCGCGACGGCGCGAACGGACAGCTCTACGGCGGCTGGCCGATGATCCTCTCGGGCCTGAAGACGCTGCTCGAGACGGGCGAGGACCTTACGACCCCGGGCTCGCTGATGTACGCCGGCCGCTAAGCGCGGCCGCGGCGCGGCCGCGCTCCGCGCACCCCGGCGGCGCCGTCAGACGCCGCCGGTGGCGACCGCCTCCGGCGGCGCGGGCCGGGGCGGCGGCGCCGCTGCGAACCCCGGCAGCTCCAGCTCGATCCGCGCGCCGCCGAGCTTGCTCTCCGTCGCCCGCACGGTGCCCTGGTGGGCCTCGGCGATCGCCCGCACGATCGCGAGCCCGAGCCCCGTTCCTCCCGACGCCCGCGCGCGCCCTGCGTCGGTTCGATGGAAGCGGTCGAAGACCGCCTCCCGCTGGTCTTCCGGGATCCCCGGCCCGTCGTCCTCGACGACGAACCGGACCCAGCCGTCCGCCGCCCGCTCGACATGCAGCAACACGCGCCCTGACCCCGGTTCGGTGTGGGCGACGGCGTTGCCGACGAGGTTCCGGAGAGCCTGCGCGAGTCGGTCCGGGTCGGCGCGCAGGGTTCCCGCCGGCACCGGCCCGAGCTCGAAGCGCCGCTGCTCGTCGAGCAGCGAGAACGCGTCCCACAGGTCCGTCACGAACGGCTCGAGCGCGACCCCCTCGATTCTCAGGAACGAGGTGTGCTCGCTGCGCGCGAGCACCAGCAGGTCGTCGACGAGCCGCGTGATCCGCCCGACCTCGGCCTGCACGAGCTGCTCCACGCGCCGCACCTCCTCCCGCGACGGATGCTCCTGCGCGGCCAGCACCTCGAGCTGGCCGCGGATCACCGTGAGCGGCGTGCGCAGCTCGTGCGAGGCGTCGGCGACGAACGCCCGCTGTCCGGCGAACGCGTCTGCGAGCCGGTCGAGCATGTGGTTGAAGGAGTCCGCCAAGACCTGGACCTCGCGCGCCCCTCGATCGGCGTCGTGGATGCGGTGGTGGAGGTCGCCGGCGTCGACCTCGGCCGCGACAGCCGCCATCCTCCGCAACGGCCTGGTCAGCCCGCTGCCGATCAGGAGCGCCGAGAGCAGCGCGCCCGCGAGCGACAGGATGCCCGCGAGGATGAACGCCCGCGATACGCCGTCCTGGGCTCGGGCGACGGTCGCGAGCGGCTCGCCGACCCCCGTCACGACCCCGCTCGCGAGCGCCCCGTTCGCCGCTGGGATCTGCACGCTCGTCCGCAGCAGCCGGAGTTCGCCGACGTCCGGCAGCATCACCGTCGAGTAGCCCGCCGGTGCCCGAAGCAGGCGACCCGCCTGATGGTTCTCTTCGTCCTGCTGCTTGCCGGTCTCACCGTCGTCGGGGGCCTGCGCCGCGAACAGCTCGGGCCGGTTGGTGACCGGCTTCGCGCCCGGCAGCAGCACGTAGAGCAGCGTCGATCCCGAGCTGAACGGCTGAGCGCGGATGTACGCCGCGGCCACGTTGCGGAGCTGCGCGGTCGTGCGCGCGCCCGAGCCGGCCAGCGCATGTGAGAGCTCGGATGAGTCCCCCGCGATCTCTGAGTCGATCTGGTGGCGCAGCTGGCTGCCCGTTCCGCTGTAGACCGCAACGAACGTGATCGCCGAGGAGACGATCACGACGACGGCGACCCATGCCGCCAGCCGCCAGCGGAGCTCGAGTGGGCGGCGTCGCCTAATGGCCGGCACGGCCGAAGCGATACCCCACCGAGCGGACCGTGAAGATCGGGGCCGGGCGCTCGCCTCGCCGCAGCTTGCGCCGGAGGTAGCCGATGTAAACGTCGACGATGTTCGTCGCCGGATCGTGCTGATATCCCCATACCGCGCTGAGGATCTCCTCGCGGCTCACCACGCGCCCGCTGTTGCGCATCAGGTGCGCGAGCAGTTCGAACTCCGTGCTCGACAGCGCGACCGGGTCGCCGTCGCGTGTGACCTTGCGCGAGAGCAGGTCGACCTCGACGTCTTCGCCCTGCAGCTTCGTCGTCGCTCCGAGCGACGCCGAGCGCAGCTGCGCTCGGATCCGCGCCGCGAGCTCGGCGAGCGAGAACGGCTTGACGAGGTAGTCCACGGCGCCGGCGTCGAGCCCGGCGACCCGGTCCTCGACCTCGCCCTTCGCCGTGAGGACGATCACCGGCATCTCGGGCTTCGCCGACTGGAGCGTGCGCAGCACGGCGAGCCCGTCGCGCCCCGGCAGCATCAGGTCGAGCACGACCACATCGACCCGCTCTGCGAGGGCTCGCTCCTCGCCGCGCAGCCCGTCGGTCTCGGCGTGGACGCGGAACCCGTCCGATTCGAGGCCCCGCCGGACGAAGTCGACGATCCCCGGTTCGTCCTCGATCAGGAGCACGTCGGCGCCGCCGCCGGTGTGCTCGCTCCCGGATTCGGCGGCAGGCGTCATCGCACCCCAGGATAAGCGGCCTCACAGGCCGCCCAGGGGCCGACCCCTCTGCCGCCACTGTTTCCAAGAGGCTTCTAATCCGATGGTTATGACGGTCTTAGCGCCTGGGACCAGAGTGGATCCTCAGAGAGATGCCCGAAACGAGAGAGATGGATCCTCCTCCCGGCCTGCGGGTGGCGGTGGCGGAGCCCGCACCGGCGCCTCGCGGACGTCGCCTACTCGCGGGGGGGACCGACGGCAACGAGCGCCTGACCGTCCAGACGGGAGCGGTGCTGTTCGTGCTGCTCGCCGTGCTCGGGGTGACGATCATCCGGATCGGCCAGCTGCTGTGGGTGCACCTCTTCCTCGGCATGCTGCTGCTCGGGCCGGTCGCGCTGAAGATCGCCTCGACCGGCTACCGCTTCGTCCGCTACTACACCTCCGACCCGGCGTATCGCCGCAAGGGACCGCCTGCTGCGCCGCTGCGTGCGCTCGGGCCTCTCGTCGTCGCGAGCACCCTGGGCGTGTTCGCCACCGGGGTGATCCTGCTTTGGCGCGGGCCCGGCTCACGCGACACCTGGCTGCTGCCGCACAAGGTGTTCTTCTTCGTATGGCTCGCAGCCACGGCGCTGCACGTGCTCGGCCACCTGCCCGAGCTGCGCCACGGCCTGCTCGGTGCCCGGCGGACGCGGGCGGAGGTGCTCGCCGCGGCGGGCGCCGGGCCCGGGCCCGGGCCGACGCTCGCCGGCTACCCGCTCGCCGCGCGCCTCCCCGGGTCGAACGGCCGCGCCCTTGCCGTCGCCGGGGCGCTCGTCGCCGGGCTCGTCCTCGCGCTCGTCCTGATCCCCGACTTCGGGCCCTGGGTCGAAGGCCAGCACCTCTTCCACCATCATCATTGAGACCGTGAAGAGCATCAACCCTCCCGGAAGCACTCACACCCGCCGTACGCGCGACGCCGCGCTGCGGCGGTTGACGCGCGTCAACCGCTGGCTGATCGCGGGTAGCGCGCTGCTCACCGGGGTGCTGACCGACGTCGCCGCGAACGCGTTCCCCGGGCACAAGACGACGACGCGCCGGCCCGCCTCCCGGCGCGGCCCCCACACGCGCGCGCACGCCCTGAAACCCCCGTCCGCCCCGCCGCGGACGACGACCACGCAGGCAGCCCCGCCACCGGAAACGCAGACGCAGAGTACGCCGGCACCGGCCGAATCCTCTCCGGCGCCTGCCGAAGAAACCCACACCGCCGCACCCGAACCGACCCAGCAGGCGCCGGCCGAAACGCCTACCGAAACGCACGAAGAAGCCCCTGCGCCGGCGCCCGAACGCTCGGAAGCGCCGGTGGTGTCGGGGGGAAGCTGAGCCCGTTCGCCTTGCGGCGCGCCGCGTTCCCCGCATGCGGCGGTCACGAGGACGAGGGAGCGGGCCGCCACGTCAGCAGCGCGAGCAAGTCGACGATCGCCGCGAGCTTCGCCCGGGGGAGGTGCCGGTAGGAGGGCATCGGCGCGACCGGGGCCTGCAGCGTCCTCGCGATCGCCCGTCGCGGGAGACGATCTCCGACTTCGGTCAGGTCCGGGCCCGGGCCGGCGTTGCCGGTGCCTCCGATCCGGTGGCAGGCGAGGCACCCCGACGCGGCGCCCGAGGACGGCGCTGCGCCTAACCCGTCCGTTCGTAGACCGCGAAGAAATCCCGGTCGTCGGGGGTCAGGTACCGCGTCGCCGGGCGTTCCGTTTCCTCGAGCAGCTTGCCCGGGCGCAGCGCGCCGGGCGCCGCGTAGGTGTTGAAGCTGATCCAGTACGAGTTGATGTCGAGCTCCATCGCGCGCACCGCGCCCGCGTGGTGGAGGATCTTCGCGAGGCTCCCGACGGTCTGGTAGTTCGCAGCCGCGTAGAGCAGGTTGCCGTGGGCGTCGATCCCGAGCCCCGACCTCCACACCTGCACCGCGTTGCCGACCGTCGCGCCCCATTCGCTGCCGTTCGAGAGGCTCGAGCTGAGCCGCGAGCCGGAGATGATCAGCGGCAGGTTCTGGCGCGCGAACACGACGTCCGGTCCCACCGTGGGCCCGCCGTGCCAGTCGATCACGTCGTAGCGCCCGTCCGCGTAGCGCACGAACGTCGCCTGCCCGTCGCGCATCGGCGCGTAGGTGCGTCCGTCGAGCGCCCAGCCACCACGCGAGTCCGCCAGCTTGAAGCCGCTGTTGAACGTCGCGAGCAGCTTCGCGCGCCGGCTCGGGGGCACCTCCATCGGACCGCGGGTCGGCAGCGACACCGATGGCTCTAGCCGGCCGGGGACGAGTTCGATCGACGTCCTCGAGGTGTTGATCCATGCCACCCCCGCGACAAGGCGCGGGTATTCCGACGGGTCGCTGCGGAACGTCGTGACCAGCAGCGGCGGATCGTTGCGGCTCTCGTTCAGCAGCGTGCCGCTCCACGAGCCCTCGCCCGGCAGGGCCGGGCTCGTCAGCGCTGCGATCCGGGCGGGCCGATCGACGAGCGCGCGGCCGCGTCCGTGCGCTGCCGCCGCGGCGTCGGCTGAGACCCCGACGCGCGGCAGCGCGTGCAGCGCCGGCCCGCCCTTGGCCGGAGCGGTCAGCGAGTAGTAGATCGTCTCGACGCGCGCCACGAGTCCCGCCGCGCCGTGGTCGCGCAGCCACTCGACCGAGCGGATGCCCACACTCGAGTTCGACGCCGCCCCCATCGTCGTTACGTAGGAGACCGTCGAGGGCACGAGCACGATCAGCGCCGCGGCGATCAGCACGCGCCGCAGCCGCTGTCCCGGGCCCGCCCCCCGCAGCGCCGGCGAGGGCGCGAGCGTGGGCGTAGAGCCGTAGCCGGCGAGGGAGTCCATCGCGGCCATCGTGGCATACGCCCGCACCGCAAAACCCCTGCTCTGAGAGCAATCTCACCGGTTCGACACCCCCCGCTGATCTATGGGTAGTGGGATGTCTGCCGACGTGCGCGCGGAAACGGACCAGCTGACTCCCCCCGCGACCGACGGCGAGCTCGTCCCGGTCGCGGCGCCGCGCGCGCTCGCCGCGGTGCGCGGGCTCGCAAGCGCCTGCCGCCCGCGGCAGTGGCTCAAGAACCTGCTCGTGCTCGCCGCGCCGGGCGCCGCCGGCGTCCTCACGCACCCCGATGTCCCGGGGAGGCTGGCGGTCACGTTCCTCGCCTTCTGCGCGCTCTCCAGCTCGACCTACCTGCTCAACGACCTCCACGACCGCGAGGAGGACCGACGCCACCCGCGCCGCCGCACGCGCGCCCTCGCCTCGGGCGCGGTGTCGCCGGCGCTCGGCGTCGCGGCCGCCGCACTGCTCGCGTGCGGCGGTCTCGCGCTCGCCTGGGAGATCCGTCCCTCGCTCGCGGCGGTCGGCGGCGTCTACCTCGTGCTGACCGGCAGCTACACCCTCTGGTGGCGAAGCGTCGCGGTCGCCGATCTCGCGGCGATCGCCTGCGGGTTCGTGCTCCGCGCGCTCGCGGGCGGCGTCGCGACCGACGTCGCCGTGTCCCGCTGGTTCCTGCTCGTCACCTCGTTCGGGGCGCTGTTCCTGGTGACCGGCAAGCGCTTCGCGGAGCTGCGATCCGAGGGGGGCCGCGCGCGGGCCTCGCTCGAGCTGTACTCCGAGAGCTACCTCCGGTTCGTCGCCGGCCTGGCGGCGACGGTCGCGACCACCGCCTACTGCCTGTGGGCGTTTCAACGCTCGCACCAGTCCCACCTGACCTGGTACGAGCTGACCGTGATCCCGTTCGTGCTGTGGCTGCTCCGCTACGCCCTTCTGATCGACAGGGGCGCAGGCGAAGCGCCGGAGGACGTCGTGCTCGCCGACCGTTTCCTGCTGACGATGAGCGCGACCTGGGTCGCCCTGTTCGTGTCCGGTGTGTATGTCGCCGGCTGAGCTGACTTCCCTGTCGCCCGGATCGGCGCCCGCCGTGCGGGGCCGGACCGAGACGATCAGCGGGTTCGGCCGCACGCGCCGCGTCACGGCGACGGTCGTGCGGGTGCGTGACGCGGAGCACGTCTCCGAGCTGCTCGCCGGCGCGGTCGCGCCGCGTGGCCTGATCGCCCGCGGCGCCGGTCTCAGCTACGGCGACCCGGCGCAGAACGAGGGCGGACTCGTGCTCGACACGACGTCGCTCGCGGAGATCCACGCGATCGACGAACGCAGCGGCGACGTGACCGTCGGCGCCGGCGCCCTCGTAGCCGACGTGCTGCGCGCGCTCGCCCGCCACGGGCTGACGCTGCCGGTCGTGCCCGGGACCAGCGCGCTCACCGTCGGCGGCGCGATCGCCGCCGACGTCCATGGCAAGAACCATCCTCACCGCGGCAGCTTCGGCGCTCACGTGCGCTCACTGTCGCTCGTCACGCCGGCCGACGGCCCACTCGAGATCGGTCCCGGCGATCTCCTCGACGCGACCCTCGGCGGGATGGGTCTGACCGGGGTCATCACCGCCGCGACGCTCGCGACGTCCGTGCTGCGCTCCCCGTGCGCCGTCGCCGACGTCGACCGCGCCGGTTCGATCGAGGAGGCGATCGGGCTGATTCTCTCCTCGACCGAGCGCCACACGCACGCGATCGCCTGGCTCGATCTGCTGGCGGGCGGGGACCGGTTCACCCGTGCGGTCGTGACGCGCTCCCGGGAGGGCGAGCAGGCGGCGGGTCCCTGCGAGCTGAGCATCCCGCCGCCGCGTTTCGGGTTCGCGCCGCCCCTGCTCAGCGGCGTGCTGCCCGCGGCGGCGCGGGCGTTCAACCCCGTGCACTGGCTTCGCAGCCCGCGCCGGGCACGCGAGCTGTCGCTCGGTGTCGGTCCGGCGCTGTTCCCGCTCGACGCCGTCGCCGGCTGGAACCGCGCCTACGGCAGCGCCGGCCTGGTCCAGTACCAGGCGGCGGTGCCGCGCGGCGCCGAGGGGCAGCTGCGTGCGCTGCTCGAGCTGCTGCGCGCCGCGACGGTCTGCCGATGTACCTCGCCTCCCTCAAGCGGCTCGGGCCGGGCAGCGGGGGCATGCTCTCGTTCCCGCTCGAGGGGTGGACGCTCGCCGTCGACATCCCGGCCCGTGCCGAGCGGCCTCGCGGACGCGCTCCGCCGGGCGGACGCGCTCGTCGCCGAAGCCGGCGGCCGCGTGTACCTCGCGAAGGACTCCCGCCTCGCGCCGGACACGCTCGGTGCGATGTACCCGCGGCTGGCCCGCTTCGGCGAGGTGCGTGCCCGGGTCGATCCGCACGAGCTGCTGCGCTCGGACATGTCGCGGCGACTGGGGCTGACGCGTTGAGCGCCACCGTCCCCCGCAAGGTGCTCGTGATCGGAGGCAGCTCCGAGATCGGCGTCGCGATCGCCGAGGCGCTGGTCGCCGACGGCGCGCGCGAGCTCGTGCTCGCCGGACGCGATCCCGCCGCGCTGGCCCGCGCCGGCGAGCGCCTGCGCGGCGCGCGGCGCCGAACGCACCGAGACCGTGACGCTCGACGCGGCCCGGACGTTCGCCCACGGCGACGCGCTGCGCGAGGCCTTCGCGCTGCTCGGCGGCGTCGACGTGGCGATCCTCGCGGTCGGCGTGCTCGGCGAGCGGGGCGGCCTGCCCGACGACATCCCGGCCGCCGTCGAGCTGCTGCGCGTCAACACCGTGGGGGCGGCCTCGCTGCTGATGGAGACGGCGCGCCTGATGCGCGCGGAGGGTAGCGGCACGATCGTCGTCCTCAGCTCCGTCGCCGCCGAGCGCCCGCGTGCGGCGAACGCCGTCTACTGCGCCTCCAAGGCCGGCCTCGACGCGCTCGCGCAGGCGCTCGGCGACGACCTCGCGCGAGACGGGCGTCCGGGTGATGGCCGTGCGCCCTGGCTTCGTGCGCACCCGCATGACGGCGGGCCTGGACGTGCCGCCGCTCGCGACGACGGCTCAGGTTGTCGCCGCGGAGACGCTGCGCGGCCTGCGTCGCGGCTCGCACACGGTCTGGGCTCCGTCCCGTCTTCGCTGGATGATGCTCGCGATGCGCCTGCTGCCCCGCCCGGTGTTCCGGAGAATCCCGGCATGAGCGCCCGTCCGGTGGCAGGTTCCCGTTCGGAAGGGATCGACGAGCAGGCCACCGCGAGAGGCGCAGCTCTGGCCCGCAGGCGCGCCGCGGCGGCGCGGGTGCGTCGCCGGCGGCTGCTCGTCGCCGACCTCGCGATCGCCGCGACGCTCGCCCTCGTCGGCTTGATCCTCGCGCCGGGCCTTGCGGTGCTCGCGCTCTGCGCGCTGCTGGTGCATCGCCGCGTGCGCGGCGTCGCTTGCTGCCGAGCGCCTGCTCGCCCGCCGGCGACGGCGTCGGGGTGCGCGTTGACCGGCACGCTCGCAACGCTGCGATGGCAGGCGCTCGGCAGCACGGTCGTGCTCCGCGTCACGCACCCAGCGGACCTCGAGGCGGCGGCCGCGGCGGTCCGCGCCCAGCTCGATCGTGTCGAGGCGGCGTGCAGTCGCTTCCGGGAGGACTCCGAGCTGTCGATCGCGAACGCCCGCGCCGGATACGCCGCGCCGGCCTCCGAGCTGCTGCTCGACGCGGTCGCGCTCGCGCTGCGCGCCGCCGAGCTGACCGGTGGGCTGCTCGACCCGTGCCTCGGTGGGGACCTCGAGCGCGCCGGATACGACCGCGACTGGGAGCTGATCAGCGCGGGCGACGCGTCGAGCGGTTCCGCGCCGCAGGTGACCGCACGCCGCCGCGCCGCCTGGCAGCAGCTCGAGCACGACCGTGTCGGGGAGACGGTGCGGGTACCTGCGGGCGCGAAGCTCGACCTCGGCGCGACCGCGAAAGCGCTCGCGGCCGACCTCGCCTGCGCGGCCGCCCACCGCCAGGGCGCGGGCGGCGTGCTGGTCGCGATCGGCGGCGACATCGCCGTGCTCGGAGCGGCACCGCCCGGAGGCTGGGAGGTGCACGTCACCGACGACCATCGCGCCTCCCCCGACGCGCCCGGCCAGCGCGTCACCGTCGCGTCCGGCGGGCTCGCGACCTCGAGCGTCGCTGCGCGCCGGTGGCGGCTTCACGGCGCCGAGATGCACCACATCCTCGACCCCGCCACCGGGCGCCCCCGCGCGAACGCGCTGGCGCACCGCGACGGTCGCGGCGGCCGACTGCGCCGACGCGAACATCGCGAGCACCGCGGCGCTGCTGCTGGGCGACGCGGCGCCCGGCTGGCTGCGGGAGCGCGGCCTCCCCGCGCGGCTCGTCGATCACGACGGCACGGTCCGCGCGGTCGCCGGCTGGCCGACCGGGGTGGCGCACGAGGTCGCGGCATGAGCTCGCCGCCGCTCGCGACCGGCACGGCATGGTGGTACCTGACCCGCTCGACCGGCGCGGTGGCGCTGGTGCTCCTGACGCTGACGGTCGTGCTCGGCGTGATCGACGTGCGCCGCTATGCGACCGCGCGCTGGCCGCGGTTCGTGATCGACGGCCTGCACCGCAGCGTCGCGCTGACGACCGTCGTGTTCCTGGTCCTGCACGTGCTGACGTCGGTCCTCGACGGGTTCGCGCCGATCGGACTGCTCGACGCCGTGGTCCCGTTCGCGGGCGCGTACCGTCCCTTCTGGCTCGGTCTCGGCGCCGTCTCGTTCGACCTGATCATCGCGGTCACCGTCACGAGCCTCCTGCGCCGCCGGATCGGGCACGGCGCCTGGCGCGCCGTCCACTGGCTGTCGTACGCGAGCTGGCCGATGGCGCTGCTGCACGGGCTCGGCACCGGCAGCGACATCGAGAGCGGATGGCTGCTGGCGCTGAGCCTCGCGTGCCTCGCCGCCGTCGCCGCGAGCGTGCTCGTGCGCGTGCTCGGCCCGCAGGGCGAGACGCCGCCGCGCGCACGAGGCGCCGCGCTCGCCGCCACCGGCGCGTTCGCGTTGTTCCTCGCGCTGTGGCTGCCGAGCGGGCCGCTCGGCTCGGAATGGGCGCGGCGCTCGGGCACCCCCGCTTCGCTGCTGCACCTCTGTCAGGAGCGAGGTGCGACGGTGAGCGCGCCGGCCCCGCGACTGCCGCGCCTGCTCGCCGGCGTCGCCGAGGGCGGGCGTCTCGACCTCGAGGCGCATCTCCAGGTGCACGGCCCCTCGCCGCTCGACGGGGGCCCTGCCGGCGCCGGGCTGATCGAGGAGGTCGAACGCGCGGGGCTGCGCGGGCGCGGCGGCGCCGGCTACCCGACGGCGGTGAAGATGCACGCTGTCGCCGGAGCCCGCGGGCGCGGCCGCACGGTCGTCGTCAACGCCGTCGAGCGCGAGCCCGCGAGCAGCAAGGACGCGGCGCTGCTCGAGCTCGCACCCCACCTCGTGCTGGACGGCGCGGCGCTCGCCGCGCGGGCCGTCGGCGCCCGCCGCGCGATCGTCTGCGTGGACGACGGTGGCGAGACGGCAGCGGCGGTGGACGCCGCGATCTCCGAACGGCGCGGGCTGAAGGGCGACACGTCGCTGTCGCTCGCCGAGATCCCGGGAGGCTTCGTCAGCGGCCAGGAGTCGGCGCTCGTCAGCCACCTGAACGGCGGCGCGGCAAAGCCGACCTTCACGCCGCCGCGGGTCTTCGAACGCGGCGTCGGCGGGCGCCCGACGCTCGTCGACAACGCCGAGACGCTCGCCCACCTCGCGTTGATCGCCCGCCACGGCGCCGACTGGTTCCGCGCCGTCGGGACGCCCGGGCACCCCGGTTCGACGCTCGTCACCCTGGCCGGCCCGGTCGCCGCTCCGGGCGTCTACGAGATCGAGCACGGCGCCACGCTGCGGTCGCTGCTCGACGCGGCGGGAGGAGAGCTCGAAGCGCCGCGGGCGATCCTCGTCGGCGGCTACGCCGGCACGTGGATCGACGGCCGCGAGGCGTCGGGAATGACGATCGACGACGGCTGGCTCGCGGCCCACTCCGCCTCGACCGGCGCCGGCGTCGTCGCGGTACTCGGCGAGCGGCGCTGCGGGGTCGCCGAGACGGTCCGGATCGCGCGCTGGCTCGCGGACGAGAGCGCCGGCCAGTGCGGGCCGTGCGTGTTCGGTCTCGGCGCGCGTCGCCGCGCAGCTCGAAGGCTGGGCCTGGGGCGGCGAGGCGGGTGGCGAGCAGGAGATCCTGCGGCTCGCCTCGGTGATCCGCGGCCGCGGCGCCTGCCGGCATCCGGACGGGACGCTGCGCTTCGTCGCCAGCGCGATGCGGGTGTTCGCCGCCGAGTTCGCCGAGCACTCCCGGCTCGGGCCGTGCGACGAGTGCTCGCAACCGCCGGTGCTGCCGCTGCCGCGAGGCGGCGTCCGGCAGGAGGCGCTGCGGTGAGCGGCCGCCACGTCCGCGTCGACCCGATCGCGTGCGAGGCACACGGGATGTGCGGCGAGCTGCTCCCGGAGATGGTCGCGCTCGACGAGTGGGGCTACCCGATCGTCGACGGGCGCCCGCTCCCCGCGGCGCTCGTCGCACACGCCGAACGGGCGGTCGCGGCCTGCCCGACGTTCGCGCTGAGGATCGAGCGGGCGGCGCAGACCGCGGCCCCGCGCACCGAGCGCCCGGCCGCGCCGGCCGCCGGGTCGGTCCGCAACGTGCGGCGACGCGTGCCGCGGCGGCCGGACGAACCGGGGCCCTAGCCGACCTCTCGCAGCGCGCCGGTGTGCACGTCGTAGACGAACCCGCGCACGTTCTTGTGGGGGATGAACGGGCTCGCCTCGATCCGCGCGATCGACTGGCGCACGTCCTCGTCGAGGTCCGGGAACGCCTCGGCCGCCCACTCCGGCTTGATCCCGACATCCTCCTGCACGGAGCGCTTGAACTCGTCGTCGGTGAAGGTCAGCATCCCGCAGTCGGTGTGGTGGATGAGGATGATCTCCTCGGTCCCCAGCAGGCGCTGCGAGATCGCCAGGGAGCGGATCTCGTCGTCGGTCACGACGCCGCCCGCGTTGCGGATCACGTGCGCGTCGCCCTCCCGCAGCCCGAGCAGGCCGTAGGGGTTCAGGCGCGCGTCCATGCATGCGAGCACCGCGACCTTGCGGGCCGGCGGGAGCGGCAGGCCGCCCTTGTCGAAGCCGGCGGCGTAGGACTCGGCGTTCGCGATCAGCTCGTCGGTGGTGCTCATCGGTGGGAGGCCTTTCGTCCGGACTCCGGTATGAACCAGAGTTTGTCGATAGAGTTTATGAGGATAGCTTCTATCCGTCTTCCACTCGAAACGAAAGGAATCACCGTGACGCTGCAGATCGGAGACGAGGCACCGGATTTCCGGGCACGCACCAGCGACGGGCAGATCGCCTTCCACGACTGGCTCGACGGTAGCTGGGCGGTGCTGTTCAGCCACCCGAAGGACTTCACCCCGGTATGCACGACCGAGCTCGGACACGTCGCCCGCATCAAGCCCGAGTTCGACCGGCGCGGAGTCAAGGTGATCGGCCTGTCGGTCGACTCCGCCGAGAAGCACGCGGAGTGGGCGAGGGACATCGAGGAGACGCAGGGCGCGGCGCCGAACTTCCCGATCATCGCCGACTCGGACCTGCGCGTCTCGAAGCTCTACGGCATGCTCCCCGCCGACACCGGCGGCGACTCCAGCTCGCGCACGCCGGCCGACAACCAGACGGTGCGCAACGTGTTCGTGATCGGCCCGGACCGCAAGGTGAAGCTCGTATTCGCCTACCCGATGACGACAGGACGCAACTTCGACGAGGTGCTGCGCGTGATCGACTCGCTGCAGCTGACCGCCGCGCACAAGGTCGCGACGCCCGCGAACTGGCAGCCGGGCGACGACGTGATCATCGCCGGGTCCGTCTCCGACGAGGAGGCGAAGGCCTCCTACCCGGGCGGGTGGAAGTCGCCGAAGCCCTACATTCGGTTGGTAGCGCAACCCGCTTAGTCCCGGTGAGAGGAGGGGGATGCTGTTCCGGCAGATCACGCACGACGACCTCGGCTGCGCCTCCTACCTGATCGGCGACGAGAAGGCGGGGGTCGCTGCGGTCGTCGATCCGCGCTTCCTCATCGACGAGTACCTCGAGCTCGCCCGCTACCGCGGCGTCGCGATCCGGCACGTGCTCGAGACGCACAACCACGCCGACCACGTGTCCGGCCACGGCCGGCTCGTGGCGGCGACCGGCGCGACGATCCATGTTCACCGGCTCGCGGAACCGAGCTATCCCCACGAGCCGTTCGACGACGGCTGGGAGCTGCGGCTCGGCTCGCTGCTGATCCGCGCGCTCCACACCCCCGGCCACCGTCCCGAGCACACCGCGTTCGTGCTGATCGACACCGATCGCGGCGACGACCCGTGGGCCGTGCTGAGCGGCGACAGCCTGTTCGTCGGCGGCGTCGCCCGCACCGATCTCGCGATCGAGAGCGCCGAGGGCGCGCGCCAGATCTTCCGCTCGGTGCACGAGCGGCTGCTGACGCTGCCCGACGACGCCGAGGTCTGGCCGGCCCACCTCGGCGGCTCGATGTGCGGCGGCGCCGGGATGAATCTGAAGATCTCTTCGACGATCGGATTCGAGCGCCGTCACAACCCGACCCTCTCGATCTCCGTCGAGGACGAGTTCGTGCGTGAGGCCGTCGCCGGGCTCGGTCCGCAGCCGCCGAACTTCGAGAAGATCGTCGAGCTCAACCGCGGTCCGCTCGTGACCAGCGGAGTCGAGGCGCCCGCGCTCTACTCGCACCAACTGGAGCTGAAGCGCGCGGACGGCGCCCTGCTCGTCGACGTGCGTACCGACCTGCAGTTCGACGACGTCCACATCGCCGGGTCGGTCTGCATCCCCTCGTTCAGCCCGGGCTTCGGCTCGAAGCTCGCCTGGCTGGCGGACCACGAGCGCGAGATCGTGTTCATCGGCCGTGACGACGCCGACGGGCGGCGTGCGGCGCAGCTCGGGCTGTCGGTCGGTGTGCGCAACGTCGCCGGGCTGCTCGGCGGGGGGATGACCAACTGGCGCCAGGAAGGCAACCCGGTCGTGCGCACGGAGCGCGTCCCGGCCGCCGAGGTCGCAACGCTGATGACGGCGCGGCCGGAGCTGCAGCTGCTCGACGTCCGCGAGCGGCACGAGTGGGACGCCGGCCACCTGGAGGGGTGGGTGTGGCGCGCGTGGCACGACATCGACGGAGTGCCCGGCGAGCTCGACCCCGAGCGGCCGATCGCGGTCGCCTGCGCCGCCGGCGCGCGCGCCGCGACCGCGGCGAGCCTGCTCGAGCTGCACGGCGCGTCGGAGGTGATCCACGTGATCGACGGCGGGATCCCGGCGATCGCGCGGGCGCAGGAGGCGGCGACGGCAGCGAGATGACGCTGGGAGACCGCACCCGCGTGCAGGCCCGCAGGCGGTGCTCGCCCGCGTCAGCAAGGGCGCCGCGTAGCGCGGAGGCGGGCGGGGTCGCGCGCCGCGGACCTGCGATCGGCGGCCCTCGGAGGGCCGTGGGCGGTTCAGGCCGCGCCGGGCTCGGTCAGGGACAGGTACGCGTCGGGGCGGCGCGTCGTCAGGAACGGGAACAGCTCGAGCCAGTCGCGGCGCTGGTCGAGGTCGAGGTCGGCGACCAGCACCGCCGGTTCGTCGCGTCCCGCCTGGGCGAGCATCCGGCCGTAGGGGTCGCAGATGAACGAGGAGCCGTAGAAGCGCAGCGGCGGCTCCTCGCCGATCCGGTTCACCGCGACCATGAACGTGCCGTTGGCGATCGCGTTGCCGACGATCACGCGCTCCCACAGCGGCTCGGTGTCGAACCCGGGGTGATCGGGCTCGGAGCCGATCGCGGTCGGGTAGACGAGCACGTCGGCGCCGCGCAGGCTGTACGCGCGCGCCAGCTCCGGGAACCACTGGTCCCAGCACGTCGGCAGCCCGAGCCGCGCCCCGCCGATCGTCGTCAGCGCGAACGCGTCGCCGCCGTCGGCGGGACCCGGGCGGAACCAGCGGTCCTCGTGGTAGCCCTCGGTCACGGGGATGTGGAGCTTGCGCGTGCGCGCGACGATCTCGCCCGACGGGGACGCCACGATCGCCGTGTTGAAGCCGAGTCCGTCCGGTCCGTCCGCCCGCTCGTAGAGCGAGGCGTGCACGTGCGCGCCGGTCTCGTGCGCGAGCCGTGATGCGAACGTCGCGGTCGGGCCGCCCGGCAGCCGCTCGGGCTCGATCCCCCCAGCGGCCGGACCGGCCGGGTCGACCGCGAAGTAGGGCGAGAGCGTCAGCTCCTGAAGGCACACGAGCTGTGCGCCGTTCCGCGCGGCGAGCCTGATGCCCTCGGCGAGCCTCTCCTCGTGCTCGTCGGGGTCGGGGTGCCAGCGGTGCTGGACGGCCGCGACCCGCAGCGTTCCGCGCTCCGGCGGGCGTGTGCGGGCGGGCGACTCCGGGACTCCCTCGGCGACGATCAGACGCAGCGGCTCGGCCACGGGCTGACTGTAGATGGTCTCTGTGATGATCAGGCCATGAACGCGACGCTCGGCTCGATACCCGCCGACGACGGCTACCGGATGCCGGCCGAGTGGGAGCCGCACGCGGGGTGCTGGATGGCGTGGCCGCTGCGTCCCGACAACTGGCGCGATCAGGCCGAGCCGGCCCAGCGCGCGTTCGCCGCGGTCGCGGCTGCGATCGCGGCCTCCGAGCCGGTCAGCGTGGCCGTCCCCGCGGAGCAGACCGAGCGCGCGCGCGAGCTGCTCCCCGAGGGCGCGCGCATCGTCGAGATCGCGACCGACGACGCCTGGATGCGGGACATCGGGCCGACGTTCCTGACCGGTCCCGCGGGCCTGCGCGGGGTCGATTGGCGTTTCAACGCATGGGGTGGGCTGTACGCGGATTGGCGCCGCGACGAAGCCGCTGCGGCGGCCGTGCTCGCCGCCGAGGGAGCGGACCGCTACCGCGCGCCGCTGGTGCTGGAGGGAGGCTCGATCCACGTCGACGGCGAGGGGACGGTGCTGACCACCGAGGAGTGCCTGCTGAACCCGAACCGCAACCCGGAGCTCTCGCGGGAGCAGATCGAGCGCCACCTCTGCGACCACCTCGGCGCGCGCGAGGTGATCTGGCTCGGCCGCGGGCTGCCGGACGACGAGACCGACGGGCACATCGACAACCTCGCCTGCTTCGTCGCCCCCGGCCGCGTGCTGCTGACCACGACCGAGGACCGCGAGGACCCGATGTTCGCGGTCTGCGAGGACGCACGGGCGCGATTGGAAGCGGCGCGGGACGCAGCCGGCAGGCGGATCGAGGTGATCCCGATCGAGGCCCCGAGCCGGCTCTCGATCGAGGCCCTGGAGGCGGAGGGGGTGACCCCGGTCGAGGGCACGCTGCCAAGGCGCGCGGGCGACCGCATGGCCGCCTCGTACGTGAACTTCTACATCGCGAACGACCGGATCGTGTTCCCGCTGCTCGACCCGGCGCGGGACGTGCGCGCGGCGGAGATCATCGCCGAGTGCTTCCCGGAGCGAGAGCCGGTCGGGGTGCCGGGCCGGGAGATACTGCTGGGCGGGGGGAACGTGCACTGCATCACCCAGCAGGTGCCGGCGAGCCCCTGAGCGAAACGCCTTCACGCTCGCCCGCGGCGGCACCCCGAAGTCGGGGCGGCGGTCTCTCATCCACGAAGGGAAACGGCGCATGACCTCACTGATCCTGAAGATGTCCGTCTCGCTCGACGGTTACGTCGCCGCGGCCGACGGGAGCTCCGACTGGGTCGCCGCGGGACGCGCTCCCGACAGCGGCGAGTGGGTCCTCGACACCGTCGGCAACGCCGGCACGCACCTGATCGGCGCCGCGACCTACGCGCTCTGGGCCGACTTCTGGCCCAAGCAGACCGGACCCTTCGCGGCGCCGATGAACGAGATCCCCAAGGTCGTGTTCTCGAACTCGCTCACGTCCGCCGACTGGCCCGAGACGACGATCGCGAGCGGGGACCTGGCCGAAGCCGTCTCGCGTCTGAAGGAGGAGCGCTCGGGCGGGTACCTGCTGGCGCAAGGGGGCGTCCGGTTCGCGCGGTCGCTGGTCGAGACCGGGCTGATCGACGAGTACCGCCTCGTCGTCCACCCGGTCGTCCTCGGCGGGGGCGAGCGGCTGTTCACCGCGCCGCTCGCGATCGAGCCGCTGAGCACGATCGCCTTCAGCGGCGGAGGCGTCGCCCACGTCTTCACGGCGCGCCCCTGATCGCCCCGCCTACAGGTCCGCCTCGATCGTCTCGATGCCGAGCGCCTGCGCCATCTCGCCGGCGAGCTCGACGATGTCCGGCCACTCCATCGCGGCGCCTCGCAGGCTCTCGAGGCCCTGCGCCGCGGTCAGCCGGCAGCGCCGCAGCTCGCAGCTGCGCACCTTCGTCCCCCGGAAGTCTGCAGCGGTCAGGTCGCAGCGGTGGAAGCGCACCGAGTCCAGCGTCGATTCGAGCAACCGCGCCTCGATCAGGATGCAGTCCTCGAAGGTGACGCGCGTCAGCTTCGCCGAGGCGAGGTTCGCGAGGTCGACGCGCGAGTCGCGCACGATCACGTCCTCGAGCTTGGCGTCGATCAGCGCGAGCCCCGTCAGGCGGCAGTCGACGAGCTCGACGCGGCTCAGCGAGGACCGCGGCGCGTTCGTGTTCGCGAGGTCGCATCCGCGCAGCTCGCAATCGACGAGGCGCAGGTCGTCGAGCCTGGAGCCGGAGAGATCGCACGCCGTGAGGACGCTGCCTTTGATCTGGGCGCCGCGCGCGTCCTGGCCGGCGAGCTCCTGCTCGTCGAGGAAGACCTCGCTCAGCGCCTCGTCGTGCTCGAGCCGCTCGGGCCGCGCCTCCGAGCGCTCGCCGGGCAGCTGCGGAGGAGAAGGGGCGGACGCCGGGCGGGGCACGCCGCGAAGCAAACCACGAACGCCGCCGAACCTCTGACTCGGGTCGCTAGTCCCCCGTCGCCGAGAAGTGCTCCGGGTCGGCCGGGCCGAGCACGCCGCCGATCAGCTTTCGCGGCCCCTTGTAGCCGCGCAGCGCCGCGATCAGCTGCGACGGTTCGGTCACGTCGACCGCGCCGCCCGGGTACTGCGTGGTCTCGTGGTTGCTGTAACCGGCGGGCGCGCTGAAGGCTCCCGCGGCGTTCAGCTGCGCCTGTTCGTAGAAGCTTCGATAGCCGCTCGTGACGGTCCCGTGCCACCCGTGTTCGTAGGCCCATGCGAGCACGGGGACGATCCAGCCCGCGATCGGCTTCAGGCGCGGGTTCCACGGCGTGAGCGGCGTTTCCGCGCCGGCCGCGGGCCCTTCCGATCTGCGCCTCGGCGGCTTCGAAGGCCTGCACCGATTCGCCCGCGGGGAGCTTCGCGCCGTGCCGCTTGGCCTGTTCGACCTCGCGCCGGACTTCCGCGTCGGACGGTGCGCCCGCGGCGATGTGGATCTTGCCTTCGGCGATGATCCGGTCGGAGCTGATGTCGACCTTGGCGACCAGCCTGCGCTTGTGTTCGGCCGCGGTTTCGGGAGCCTTGCCGGGGGCGCTGCGCGCGTCGTCCGCGAGGGTGCAATTACGGCCGTCGTCGTCTGCTCCGACGGCTGTTTCGGCGCGACGCTGGAACCGCATCCCGACAGCGCGAAGGCGAGCGCGGCGGCGGCCGCGAGCGGGGCGGTCGCGCTCCGTTTCCGGGATTCGCACGGGAGGCTCATGGCCCGACAGTCTGACCGCCCGCGCGCCGGCGACGGCAGGCGCGGGTGCAGCGTCCCGCGCGCACACGTCGTAGCATCGGTCGCGCCATGGGTGCGGTCGACCAGCTCGGACCGGCTGACGTGGCGGCCTTCGGGAGCAGGGTCGCCGCGAACGTGTCGCGGGGGGTGAGGGTTCCCGAGCGCGTCAAGCGCCAGCTGCTCGTCGCCCTGCTCGCGGGCGGCCACGTGCTCGTCGAGGACTACCCGGGGGTCGGCAAGACGGCGCTCGCGCGAGCCCTTGCCGCGTCGGTCGAGGCGGAGGTCGCGAGGGTGCAGTGCACCTCGGACATGCTCCCGGCCGATCTCGTCGGCGCGAACGTCTTCAACCAGCGCGACGGGCGTTTCGAGTTCCGTCCCGGTCCCGTGTTCGCGAACGTCGTGCTCGTCGACGAGATCAACCGGGCCTCGCCGAAGACGCAGTCCGGCCTGCTCGAGTGCATGCAGGAGGGGCGCGTGACGGTCGACGGGACGACCCACGAGCTGGCGCGCCCGTTCCTCGTGCTGGCGACCCAGAACCCCATCGAGTTCGAGGGGACCTACGCGCTTCCGCAGGCCCAGCTCGACCGCTTCATGGTCCGGCTCACGCTCGGCTACCCGTCGGCCGACGACGAGGCCGAGATGCTCGCCGAGCACGTGGCGGGCGACAGGGTGCTCGAGCTGACCCCGGTCAGCACGATCGCGGAGGTCGTCGCGGTCCAGGACGCGATCACGCGCGTACACGCCAGCGAGGCGCTGCGCCGCTACGTCGTCGCGCTGCTCGACCGCACGCGTCGCGACCGGCGCACCGAGCTCGGCGGCAGCCCGCGCGCCGGGCTGATGCTGCTCCGCGCCGCCGTCGTCGAGGCTTCGCTGCAGGGGCGCGACCACGTCCTGCCCGACGACGTCCAGGCCCTCGCCCACCCGGTCCTCGCCCACCGGCTGCTGCTCGCTCCCGGCGTGCCCGACGCGGCGCGCGCGGAGATCGTCGACGCCGCGCTCGCCGCGGTCTCCGCGCTTTGAGCCGCGCCGCCGCGGTCGCCCTCCTCGGCATCCTCCTGACGCTGCTCGCGGGCGCGTTCGGCGTCTCGCCGCTGTACGTCCCCGGGGTCGCGCTGATCCTGCTCGCAGTCGCCGCCGAGGCCGGCGTGCGGCTGGCCGCACGGTTCGGGGCCGTCTCCCTCTCGCTCGAGGCGGCGAGCGTCGAAGAGGGGCATCCCGCAACGGTCGTCGTGCGCGCCGGCGGGTGGCCGTTCGCGCTCAGCCGGGGCGAGCTCGAACCGCTGCCCGGGGCGGCGCGCCGGCCGGTCTCCTTCCGCGGCGGCGTGCAGGAGCTCGCGCTGCGTCCCGCGCGGCGCGGCCAGCACCCCGTCGGCCCCGCCGTGGTGCGCTTCGGCGACCCGTTCGGCATCTGCCGGCGCGAGGTCGCCGCTCCGCTCGCGGCGCCTGCTCGTGCTGCCGCGGGTCGAGCGGATCCGGCGCGAGCATCTCGACCGCGCGCTCGGGCTCGGACGCGCGCGGGCGCTGCTCGACGACGGTCCGGACGTCGAGGGGCTGCGCCCCTACCGCCAGGGCGCGCCGGCCGCCCGGATCCACTGGCTCACCGTCGCGCGGGTCGGAGAGCTCGTCGAGCGCCGCGCGGAACGCGATGCCGACGACGTGCCGTTCATGGTCGTGCTCGACGCCGGCGCGCCCGCCGACGAGGACGCGCTCGACCGTGCCGTTCGCGCCGCCGCCTCGTTGACGCTCGCGATCGCCGGCCTCGGCGGCTGCTCGCTGCTGCTGCCGGGAGCCCAGGAGGCACAGCCGCTGCGGCCCGACCTGTCGTCCTGGCCGTACCTGCACGCGCGGCTCGCGACCGTCGCGGCCGGGGCCCGTCCGGCCTGGGCCGTAGCCGAGCGGGCGCGGTCGGTGATCTGGGTCGGCGCCTCCATGCCCGACGAGCGGCCGGGCAGGGGGGTCGTCTGCTGCACGGTCTCGCCGCTGCCGCGCCGCGACCGGCCGGTGCTGTTCGCGGTGGCGGGCTGCTCGGTGCAGGCGGCGGGCAGGGCGGCGGCGAGGGCGGCGTGAGCGCGGTCGCCCACGCGGCGCCGCTGCCGGCTCGCAGTGCGAGGCGCGAGGCGGGCGCGCACGAGCGGCTTGCGCTGCGAGTCGCTCTGTTCTGGGCGCTGGCGTCGTTCGCGGCGGCGACGTACGGCGAACTGCTGATCCATCCACCGGTCCTGCGGCTCCTCGGTGTCACGGCGACGGTCACCGTCGCGTGCGCCGCGCTCTCGCTGCAAGGCCGCGACGGGCGGCCGCTGTGGCGGCCGGCGCCCCTGTTGGTGTTGCCGCCGCTCGTGGCCCTCGCCGCCGGAGCGCTGGCGGTGGGCGTGCCGGCGCACCTGCTCGCGCCGGCGCACTGGCCGGCGCTCGGGCGGCGGGTCTCCTCGGGGGTCGACGGCCTCGGCGCCTGGCTGTGGCCCTACCGCGGCGGGGCGCGGTGGTCGCGCATCGCGGTGCTGCTCGTGGTTCCGGCCACCGTGACCGTGGCGGGGACGCTGTGCTTCTGGCCCTCGGCGCGGGGGCGGCTGCAGCGCTGGCTGGCGGGCCTCGCCCTGCTGGTCGCTCTGTTCCTCGTCGGCGCGGCGAACACTCCGGGACGCGAGCCGGGACTGCGCGGTCTCGTGTTGCTCGCCCTGATCGGCGGCTGGCTGTGGTTGCCCCGCGCGGCCGAGGCGACCGCGTCCCGGGCCGCGCGGTGGCTGCTGCTGCCCGCCCTGCTCGCGCTCGCCCTGCGCCCGGCGCTCAGCAGCTCCGGGGCCTGGCTGCCGTTCCGCGAAGCGGTGAGCGGCCAGGGGCCGGTCGCGAGCTTCCAGTGGGATCAGGTCTACGGCCCGATCGACTGGTCGCGGAGCGACGCGCCGATGTTCACCGTCGAGGCCGCGGAACCGGGCCTGCTCCGCGTCACCTCGCTCGATCGCTTCGACGGGCTGCGGTTCCTGCGCTCCGCCTCGCCGCCGGGGAGCGCCCAGGCGGACGCGCCGCGCGCGCGCGACCGCGCCTGGGTTGCGCACGCGACGATCGTGCTCGCCGGCCTGCGCTCACCGCTGCTCGTCGGCAGCGCCGCCGGCTCGGCCTCGGTGCGGTGGTTCGCCGGCGCCCGCGCGGTGAGCCGCGAAGCGGACGGCACGCTCGTCGCGTCCTCGACGCCGAGCGCCGGCTTCTACCGCGTCACCTACTACCGGCCGCGGCCCAGCGTGGCGGAACTGCGCCGCGCGCCTCGCACCTACCCGCGCGCCTATCTTCCCTACACGCAGCTCGAGCTCCCGGCGCCGGCCGCCTCCGGGCTCCTCGCCCCGCGGTTCGCGGCCGAGGCGCGGGCAGCGCCCTCGCGGGTGGTGGGGCCGCAGGCGCCCGGGCAGGCTCTCTCGGCTGAGTCGGCCGCGAACCTCGAGCAATCGGTCTACGCGCCGGCGCTGCAGCTGGCGCGACGGCTCGCCGCCGGCGCCTCCGACAGCTACGACATCGCGCTGAGCGTCGAGCGCTACCTGCTTACCAACTACACCTACGACGAACAGGTGCCCGCCGCCCGCTACCCGCTCGAGGCGTTCCTGTTCGAGACCCACCGCGGCTATTGCCAGCAGTTCTCCGGCGCGATGACGCTGCTGCTGCGGATGGACGGGATCCCGGCGCGTGTCGCGGCCGGGTTCAAACCCGCGATCTACGACCGGGTCAGCGGCCTGTGGACGGTCCGTGCCGTCGATGCGCATTCCTGGGTCGAAGTCTTCTTCGCCGGGATCGGGTGGGTCCCGTTCGATCCGACCCCGGCGACGCCGGTCGCGCTCAGCGGCTCCGCGTCCTCGCCCACGCAGAACAAGACCGAAATCGCCGCGGGTGCGGCCGCGGCGCGCTCGGCGCGGCTCCCCGGCGTGCAGGCGCGGGGAAGGGCCGGGGGCTCGGGGTGGGAGCCGGCGGCCGCCCTGCTGCTCGCGGCGGTGGTCCTGCTCGCCGGCTCCGCCGCCTGGCTGCGCGGGCACCTGCGACTTCGCCGCGCGCTTCGCGGCGAGGGAGCGGGGACGGTCGAGGAGCTCGCGCGCGTGCTCGGCCGCGTCGGTGGGATGCCCGCGGGGATCACGCTGGCCCGTCTCGAGCGGGAGCTCGAGGACGGCGGCCGGGCGCGCGCGGCGCGCTACGTCGGCGCGCTGCGCGCCGCGCGCTACGGGGCCGGATCTCGGCAGCCCGAGCGCGGCGGGCGCGCCGCCCTGCGCCTGGCGCTGCTCATGCAGGCGCCGTGGCGGCGCCGGGCGCGGCTGTTCGCGGAGATGCCGCCGGGTGCGATTCGCGGCAACCGCGGCCGGGTGTCACAAGATGTGAGCTGAGGCGAAGGAAAGGGTGTGGGTGTGCTGACGCGCCAGCAGGCGAACGACGGAGCCCTGCTCGCTGCAGCAGCGGCCGGCGACGCTGCTGCGTTCGAGCAGTTCTACCGGCGCTGGCTGCCGGTCGTCACGCGCTTCCACCTGCGGCGCGCGGGCTCGCGCGAGGCCGCCTTCGACCTGACCGCGGAGACCTTCGCGGCGGTCGTCGTGTCGCTCGGCGAGTTCGATCCGGCCCGGGGCTCCGCCCCCGCCTGGCTGTTCGCGATCGCCGAGCACAAGCTGCTGAGCAGCTTCCGCCGGGGCCGCGTCGAGGCCCGGGCCCGCCGTGCGCTCGGGCACGGCCGGCTGGTGCTCGACGATGCCGACCTCGCGCGGGTCGAGGAGCTCGCGTCGCTCGGCGGTGAAGCGCGCGTCGACGAGCTGCTCGCCGAGCTGCCCGCGGAGCAGGAGCGGGCGGTCCGCGCGCGGGTCCTCGACGAACGCAGCTACGCCGAGATCGCGGGGGACCTGCGGTGCTCTGAGGCGGTCGTGCGCCAGCGGGTGCACCGCGGCCTCGCACGGCTGCGCAACCGGCTTGCGGAGGCCTCGTGAGCGCCCACGACCAGCTCGAGCGCCAGCTTGCGGACAGCGTCACGGCGCGCCGTGGCCGCCGCGCCGTCAGCGCTGCGGCGGGACGCCTGCGGCGCCTCGGGCCGGCCGCCCAGGCGGGCGTGCTCGCGGCCGTGCTCGGGGCGCTCGCGGCAGGCGGCCTCCCGCACGGGGGCGCGCGGACCGACCTGGTCGCCGAAGCGCTCGTCCCAGCCGAAGCGCCGTGCCAGGGCTGTCAGGCGGTGGGTGGGCGGCTGCATGGAACGCCGGCCTGGGCCGTGCCCGCGGAACCCGCGCCGAGGCGGGTCGTGATCGTGAGACGGGGGCTGCCGAGCGTGGGATGGGCTTCGACGACGAGGAGGTCGAGATGAGGTCGTTTTCGAGGATGTCGGCAGGCTGCGCCGCGTTGGCCGCCGTGCTGGGGATCGCGGCATGCGGCTCGAGCGGCTCCGGGTCGAGCGGAGGCGGCGGGAGCGGCAGCGGAGCGGCGCTCAGCTCGTCCGGCTTCGAGAGCCCGCTGACCGAGCCGCTCACCGGCGGCAAGAAGGGCGGGGTCCTGAAGGTGCTCGACGAAACGGACTTCGAACACATCGACCCGGGGATCATGTACTACGCGATCGACTACGAGGTCGGCTACGCGACGCAGAGCCCGCTCTACATGGACAAGCCGAACACGGCGACCGAAGCGAGCCCGGTGCTGGCCGAAGGACAGCCGCAGGTCTCATCCGACAGCAAGACGGTGACGGTGCACATCAAGAAGGGGTGGAAGTTCTCCCCGCCGGTCAACCGCGAAGTCACCGCCGAAGACGTCAAGTACGCGTTCGAACGTGCGGCCAACCCGAACGTCGCGAACCCGTACCTGCACACGTACTTCAACGCGGTCGAAGGCGTGCCGAAGGCCGAAGGCGGCTCGATCGCGGGCATCACGACGCCGGACAAGGACACGATCGTCTTCAAACTCACCGAACCGAAGGCGCAGATCGTCGTGGACGCGCTGCAGATGCCGATCACGATGCCGGTGCCGAAGGAATACGCGGCGAAGTACGACGCGCACAAGCCCTCGGACTACGGCGACTACCAGGTCGCGACCGGGCCCGTACATGTTCAAGAACGACAGCTCGGGCAAAGTGCTCGACGTCGGGTACTTCCCGGGCAAGTCGGCGACGCTCGTGCGCAACCCGAACTGGAACGGCGCGCTGGACATCCGTCCTGCGTACCTGAACGAAATCCAGATCCAGATCGGCGGCACGAACGACGTGATCGGCAAGCAGGTGCTGGAAGGCAGCGACGTCGTCGAGAACGAACCGCCGTCGCAGTCGAACATCAGGCTCGCCGACGAACGCTACCGGGGCCAGATGGAGATCTCGCCCGGCGCGGGCTCGCACTACATAGGGCTCAACAACGCGCACGGGCCGTTCAAGAACGAAGACCTGCGCAAGGCGGTGTGGGCGGCCCTCGACCGCACGGCGATGGACAAGGAGCGCGGCGGCAAGCTCGTCACGGACGTGATGACGCACTTCATCTATCCGACGGTCACCGGCTTCGAACAGGCCGGTGGGCTGGCGGGGCCGAAGTTCGACTTCAACGAACACCCGGAAGGCGACATGGCGGTCGCCGAGAAGTACATGAAGCTCGCGGGTTACCCGTCGGGCAAGTACACCGGCGGTGAAACGGTGACGATCGTGGGCGCGAAGGGGCCGCCGGCCGAACAGGACGCGGAAATCGTCAACTCGACGTTGAAGAACCTCGGCTTCAACACGAAGTTCACGCTCGTGGAAACGGCGACGATGTACGCGAAGTACTGCGAGGTCCCGAAAGAAGAGATCGACGTGTGCCCGTCGGTCGGGTGGATCGCCGACTTCGCCGACCCGCAGGCGGTTCTGAACATCACGTTCAACGGCAAGTTCATCAACGAAACGGGGAACGTGAACTTCAGCCAGGCGAACAACGCCGAACTCAACAAGGAGATGACCGAAGGGGAATCGATCACCGGCAAGTCCGCGCGCGCGACGGCCTGGGCGAAGATCGACGAACGGGTCGTCGAAAAAGCGATGGCGGTCCCGTTCGACTGGGACAAGCAGGCGAACATCGAGGGCGCCGGGGTGCAGGGCGTCGGCGACCTGTGGGACGTCGGCGAGTGGGATTACGCGTGGACGTCGCTCAGATAGGGCGCGTTCGTTCGAGATCCGGCGTCGCGGCGGCGCCGGGTCGTCGAAACGCGGAGCGATCGGGCCGGCCCGACCCACCCAGAGGTCCGGCCGGCTCGACCTCTCGCCTGACCACGGAGCCCAGGCGTAGCGCGCCGTTGTAAACCGCTCGCCGAGCCTGCGTCCGCCTGCCTCATCGCCGCCCCCGGCTCGCCCCCCGGCCGGGGGCGGGCGCCGCTCCGACGATCCGGCGCTCGGCGGCGCCGGATCGTCGAAAGAGCGCGAGTCCTACGGCAGGTCCGTACCGGCACCCGCGCAGTAGCCGGTGCCGCCGGCCGCTTCGTTGCTCCACAGCGACTGGACCGCGAACGTGGTACCGGCGTTGCCCTTGATGTCGCCCATCGCTCCCGGAATGGGCAGCACCTGCGGGCCGCCCGGGATCGGGCCGGTCAGCGGCTCGCCGACCCACGCGCACTTGTCGCCGTTCTCGTTCGCGTCGAGTGCGTCGTACCAGCCGCCGAGATCCTGCGTTTCGGTTCCGCTGCCGAGGATGTCCTCGGCGCCCGGGTCGGTGATCGTCTCCTCGATCTCGTGCCCGAGCACGATCGAGATGCCGTCGAGCTTGCCTTCGGGTCCCGCGTTGACGGCGTTTTCACCGCAATCGTTCGCGCCGCTTTCGCTGTCGATCTTCAGCACGTACGGCATGTTGGTGTAGGAGATCCCGGGCGCGACGCCGTCGTAGATCCCTTTCTCGACGCCCGGCTGGGTGTAGTCGTGGAACGCGCAGTATCCGCTCGCGTACGCGTTCGGGTCGCTGAAGTCCTGCGGCTGGGCGATCACGAAGTCCGCGTTCGCGAGGTCCTTGACGTGGAAGTGCTTCGCTGCCCGCGCTGCCTCCGCGCCGAGGTCGGTGTACGTGTTGTCACCACCGGGTTCCGCGCTGGATGACGTCTTCGAGAGATCCCCGGGATCCTGGTTGTCGGTCCAGATGCCGGCGAGCACGTCGCCCGGGTTCGTGATGTGTTCTTCGGCTCCGCTCGCGCTCTTCTGGAAGTACTGAGTGCTGACGCTCGCCCATTCCGTTCCGCCGAGCTGCTGAACCCAGTCGGCGATCCGTTTGCCCGCGCCATCGGGGTCGCACTTCAGGGTCGCGTGCAGCGCGCCCTCGGTGATCTTCTCGGACTTGCACTTCTCACCCGACGGGAATGCGCCGGGCTCGCCCCACCCGAAGTAGACGACGTAGACCTTCGGCACGGTCTGCACGTGGCCTCCCCAGTACGCCATCGGAGTGGGGTAGGGGAGCGTCGTCGCCGGCGCCTCGGGAAGGCCGCAGCTCGAGAACGGTTCCGGCAGCATCCCGTTCTCCGGGCACGGGGGCGCGGGCGGGTTGATCGCGCGATGGGAGGCGACGATCGCGTCCTGTTTGGCGATCTCGTTCGAGATCGTCGGCAGCACGACGGGGTTGGCGGCAGCGACGGCTGAGGTCAGCAGCGCGCAGCACAGTGCGAGTGCGGCCGAGGCGGCGAGGGTACGACCCTTCGACATGGTGCTTCCTCCGAGATCAGCGTTGGACGAGAGTCGCCTCACACCCCTGGAAGCGAACGGACGTTCCCTACCCGCAATCCCCCTCGGAGTAAACGGGGCGGCGGTCTCTCCGGGCCTGGGTCGGCTCGCGGTAACGCTCGCCCGGCGGCGAGCGCCGACGTCTCGCCTGAATGGGGAGCGCACGCGTAGCGCGTCGTCCAACGCCTGCTCGCCACGACCGCGCAGCCCGTCCCTGACCGCCGCCACCCGGCTCGCCCCCAGCCGGCGGCGGCGGGGCTCCGACGATCCGCGGAGCCGCCAGGCGACCGGATCTCGGAGCCCCGCTCAGTTGCGCCGGCCGCCGCCCCCGAACAGCTGCACGAAGAACAGGAAGACGTTGAACACGTCGAGGAAGATCGACGCGGCGATCGGCACCGCGCGATTCGGGGTGCACGCGGCGCAGGCGGTTGAAGTCCACGACCGTGAAGCCGCCGAAGATCACGAGCCCGAGGACCGCGTAGATGATGTTCGCGTGGGGGATCGAGGCGAAGATCGCGACGATCCCGAACAGGATCAGTGCGAGCAGCGCCCAGAACAGAATGCGCCGTGCGGGCGCGAGATCGCGCCGCGTCGCGTAGCCGGCGCTGCCGAGCGCCGCGACGAACGCGGCGGTCGCCCCCGCGGCCTGCCACAGCACCGCGGGCTGGGTTTCCGCGTAGACGCGCAGCACCGGCCCGACGGCGGCGCCGAGCAGCACCCCGAGCCCGAACAGGAAGCCGATCGCGAGCTGTTCGCGGCCGCGGGAGGTCGCGATGTTCAGCCCGAAGATGCAGACGAACGCGAGGATGAACGCGACGATCCCGGCGCCCCCGGAGAGGTTGCGGCCGAGGTAGGCGCCGAGCGCGGCGCAGCCGACGGTGAGCGCCACGAGCCCCATCACGTGCCCGAACAGCGCGCGGCTCCTGTCTCTCGCGGTCGCGCCGAATGCGCCCGCTGCGAAAGTGCCCATGTCGTTCATCGCTCGTTCCTCCCGGCCCGGTGGCCGCTCGCTGGACGGTCCCCTGAAGGGGGCGTTGAAACCCAGGATGTCAGGAATCGGTCAGGTTCGGGGGGGTTCCGCCGGGAGCACGCGTTCGACCGCGCTGCGAGATCCCTCGACGGTGATTCCCGAAGCCGGGGCCGCGTCGAGGCTCACGTACCCGGTCATCAGGCCGAGCAGGGAGTGGGGGCTGCCGCTGATCCGCGCATCGGCCCCGCGCCGGCCGGGGTCGGCCGCGACCGCGACCCGGCCCTCTGCGACGTCGATCGCGACGATCTCCTCGGCTTCGGGGTCGAGCTCGATGCGCACCGGCGCCGCGGAAGGTTCGTGGTCCCGGAGGTAGCGCTCGGCGGGCCAGCTCAGCCAGCGGGCGCGGAAGTGATCGTCGGGCGCGGGGCCGTCGACCATGTACCGGACGCCCCAAGCCATCAGCGCCTGCATGATCGGCTCGAGCCCCCGGCCGTGCTCGGTCAGCTCGAACACGGGCGTCGCGACCGGAGGGCGCGGCTCGCGGCGCACGACCACGCCGGCCTCGACAAGCTCGCGCAGCCGGTCGGCGAGCAGGTTCGTCGAGATGCCGGGCAGCCCCTCCTGCAGGTCGGTGTAGCGGCAGGCCCTCGCAGCGCGAGCTCGCGGATCACGAGCATCGACCAGCGATCCCCGATCGCGTCGAGTGCCTTCGCAAGGGAGCAGTACTCGCGGTAGGAGCGCATAGTGAAGATCATAGCGGCGAAATCGGAACGGAAGCATCTGCTTGATTTTTGCTAGTGTCGCGGCTCATGACCACCACACGCAAGCCTCTGATCCTCGCGTCGCTGCTGCTCGCGGCGTTCGCGATCAACCTCGACACGACGATCGTGAACGTCGCGCTGCCCTCGCTCGTTCGCGAGCTCCGAGCTTCCGACAACCAGCTGCAGTGGATCGTCGACGCGTACAACCTCGTGTTCGCGGCGCTGATCCTCGCCGCGGGCAGCCTCTCCGACAAACTCGGCCGCAAGGGCATGCTGCTCAGCGGCCTCGCCGTGTTCGGGGCGGCCAGCTTCGCCGGCGGCCTCGCGTCGAGTTCGGGCGAGCTGATCGCGGCGCGCGCGGTGATGGGCCTCGGTGCTGCGCTGGTGTTCCCCGCCACGCTCTCGCTGATCTCCAACGTCTTCACCGAGCGGGTCGAGCGCGCCCGCGCGATCGGGCTGTGGGGGGCGACCGCCGGCATCGCGATCGCGCTCGGGCCGATCATCGGCGGCTGGCTGCTGCAGCACTTCTCCTGGTCGAGCATCTTCTTCGCGATGACCCCGGTCGCCGTGGTCGGCGCGCTGCTCGTCGCGCGAGCGGTCCCGACCTCTCGCGACCCCGACACGGCGCCGGTCGACCGGCCGGGGTTCGGCCTCTCGACGGCGGCGATGTCGCTGCTCGTGTTCACGATCATCGAGGCGCCGAGCTACGGCTGGACCAGCCCGCGGAGCATCGCGGGCCTGGCGCTGGCGGTTGCGCTGATGGTCGCGTTCGTGGCCCGCGAGTCGCGCGTCGCCGCGCCGATGATCGACCTGTCGATCTTCCGGAACCTGCGCTTCACCGCGGCGAGCGTCTCGGTCACGGTCTCGTTCTTCACGCTGCTCGGGTTCATCTTCCTGATGACCCAGTTCTTCCAGTTCATCAAGCACTACAGCGCCCTCTCCGCCGGGGTCCACCTGCTGCCCGTGGCGCTGTCGGTGGGCGTCTCCTCGGTGCTCGGCACGAAGCTCGCGGTCCGCGCCGGAACGAAGCTCGTCGTCGGCACCGGGCTCGTGATGGTGACCGCCTTCTACATCTGGGTCGCGACCAGCATCGGCCCGACGTACCCGTACTACGCGATCGCGATCCAGATGGTGCTCTACGGCGTCGGCATGGGCCTCACGAGCGCCCCGGCGACCGAGGCGATCATGGGCGCCGTGCCGCTGGAGAAGGCCGGCGCGGGCTCGGCGATCAACGACGCCACCAGGCTGCTCGGAGGCACGCTCGGGGTCGCCGTGATCGGCAGCGTCTTCGCTTCGACCTACACCAGCCGCCTCGCCTCGACGGTTCCCGCTCACGTTCCGGCAGCCGCTGCGGCGGCGGCGCGCGCTTCGGTCGGGCAGGCGCTCGGCGCGGCTCAGCACCTCGCGGCCGCGGGCCACGCGAGCCTCGCCGGCGCCCTGCGGGACGGTGCGATCGCCTCCTTCGATCACGGTCTGAGCGTCGGCTGCCTCGTGGCCGCGGGGGTCGCCGCGGTCGGCGCGCTGCTCGCGCTCTGGCTGCTGCCGTCGCAGCCGGCGACCGAGGCCGCGCTCGGCGAGAAGCAGCCGCTGATTGGCGCGGTCGCCGCAGAGGCCGGTCGATGAGCTCGGCGCGCACGCCGTACGCGACCGGCGAGACGGTCGCGAGGATCCGCGAGGCGCTGCTCGCCGCCGGGCGCGATCCGGATCGGCTGGCGCCGGACGACCTCGCGCTGCTGGAGGACTTCCACTCCTCCGGGCGATTCGCGACCGTCGCGCTGATCGAGCTGCTCGACGTGCGCGGGGACGATCGCGTGCTCGATGCCGGCGCCGGCATCGGCGGCACCTCGCGGCTGATCGCCCGGGAGCGCGGGGCCCGCGTCACGGCGCTCGATCTCACCGCCGAGTACTGCGAGGCCGCGCGGTGGCTGAACGAGGCGACCGGCCTGGCCCCGCTGATCGAGGTCGTCGAGGGCGACGTGACGGCGCTGCCCTTCGAGCGCGGATCGTTCGACGTCGTGCTCAGCCAGCATGTGCAGATGAACGTCGCCGACAAGCGCGGCCTCTACCACGAGGCGGCGCGGGTGCTTGCGCCCGGGGGCCGGCTCGGCGTCTGGGACGTCGTCGCGGGCGCCGGGCCCCTCGCGTTCCCGGTCCCGTGGGCGAGTGAGCCGGCGGCCAGCCATCTCGTCACGGCCGAGGAGCTCCGCACGGTGCTCGTCGAGGCCGGCTTCCAGCCGCTGCACTGGGAGGACCTGACCGCGCAGTCCGCCGCGGCGATGAGAGCGCTGCTCGCAGCCGGACCGCCGGCGCTCGGGCTCGGGGTGTTCGTCCCGGACTTCGCCCGCAAGCTCGAGAACCTGCTCGGCAACCTCGAGCAGGGGCGCGCCGGCCTGATCCGAGCGGTCCTCCGGCGCGCGGACGGGCCGTAGTCACCCGGGCGGGGTCAACGCGGCAACCGTCGCCGCGGCGGGGCGCGCCCGCGCCAGCTGATGGGCCTCGCCCGCCCAGAGGTTGAAGCCCCCGGCATCGCCCGCACGGCGCGCGGCTGCCCGCAGCGGCGCCGTCATGTGATGGATCTCCGGGTAGGCGGCGGGCGCGCCGGCCAGCTCGGTCATGAACTGGTTGCGGATCCCGCGCGCCAGGCGGCCGGTGAACGACCGCGTCAGCTCGGTCGGGGCGGGGGCGGCGATCGCGGCGCGGTGGGCATCGTCGGTGCCGGCCTCGGGCGCGAGCATGAACGCGGTGCCGACCTGGGCGGCGCTGGCGCCCGCGGCGATTACCGCGGCGACCGCGCCGGCGGTGGCGATCCCGCCGGTCGCGACGAGCGGCAGCGTCACGGCGTCGCGAACGAGCTCGAGCAGCGGCAGCAGCGAGATCGGCGGCCGCTCCGGGTCGTCCTCGAAAGAGCCGCGGTGTCCGCCGGCCTCGGCGCCCTGTACTACGAGCGCGTCCGCGCCGGCGGCTGCGGCCTGCAGCGCCTCGTCGGCGTCGGTGACCGTCACCCAGGTCTCGCATCCGCGCTCCCGCAGCGCCGCGATCACCCCCGGCGCGGGGCAGCCGAACACGAACGACACGACCGCGACCGGGTCCTCGCTCAGCAGCGCGAGCTTCTGCTCCCACCCGTCGTCGCCCGACACGCGGCGCGCCCGGCTCGAGGCCGCGGGCGGCGGCCCAGCCCCGCAGGCGCTCCGCGTAGGCCGCGTAGAGGGCCGGATCGGCCGGCGCCGCCGGTGGCGCGAACAGGTTGACGCCGAACGGCCTGGCGGTCGCGGCGCGGACCGCGGCGATGCGGCTGCTCATCTCCTCCGGGCTCAGGTACCCCGCGGCGAGGAAGCCGAGCCCGCCGGCCTGCGAGACCGCCGCGGTGAGCTCCGGTGTCGACGGGCCGCCGGCGAGCGGCGCGAGCACGATCGGGACGTCGAGACGATCGAGCAGAGGGGTGGTCTCGAGCCCGCCGCGCGGCTCGGCCTCGTGTGCGCGGGGAGCGGAGCGGTCCGTGCCTCCGGATGCGGCGGCCGCCCCGCGTCCGCGCGGGGCGGGGGCGTCTGCGGCCTCGGGTTCGCCGGCCGGCTCGCGTGCGGGCGGAGCGGAGACGTCGGCTTCCGATTCGCCGGCCGCCTCGCGCGGGCGGGGAGCCGGGGAGTTCGGGCGGCCGCTCGCGAGCGCGGTGGCGGCGAGCTCGAGCTGGTCGTCGCCGAAGAAGACCGCCTCGCCGACGCGCAGCGAGGGCACGCCGCGCACGCCTTCGTCCCACGCCTCGGCAGTGAGCGCGCGCAGCTCGTCCTTCACGGAGCGCTCAGCCGCTCCCGCGAGCATCTCGTCGCCGTCGAGCCCGGCCTCCGCGGCCGCCGCTGCCAGCACCTCGTCGCGCGCGATGTCCGCGCCGGTGGCGAACTGGGCGTGGAGCGCCGCGCGCGCGAACGGCGCGAGCGCGCCGCGGCGATCGGCCCAGACGGCGCAGCGCATCGCCCGCAGGCCGTCGGGGGGCCAATGCTCCGGCCAGACGAGCGGCGGCAGGCCGTAGCTCGCCGCGCGTGCCTCGATCTCGGCGACCCGGCGCTCGCGGCTCGCTGTCAGGGACCACGAGCCATAGCCGCGCATCGCGAAGATCGCGCCGAGCAGGACCGGGCGCAGCACCGGGTCGACGCCGAGCACATCGGGCGCGCGCGCGACCGCCAGGTGGGCGTAGGGAGAGCCGAGGTCGATGTAGAGGGTCGGGGGGCTCACGCGGCGGGCGCCGAAGACAACTTGACGCCCGACAAGTTAGCACTCCGCGCGGCTGCTCAGCCGCCTTCGCCCTGGCGCTTCAGTTCTTCGTTTTCCCGTTCGACGCGGCGCAGGTCCGTTTCGGCTTCGACGCGCTTTTCTTCGTTCGCCTTGTCCGCCGGCGCCGTGACCGTCTGCGAGTGTTCGACCACCTTCGGCTGCGTGACCGTCTGCGTCTGCGTGACCGTCTGGGTGGGGCTCGAGCGAGTCGTCGTCGATTCGCCTTGGTGGCCCACCGCGTAGCCGATCCCACCGCCGATGATCAGCGCGATCACCGCCGCGACGATCGCGGGCCACGGGTTGGCCGGACGTTCTTCGACGGCGAGCGGTGGTGGCGCTTCGCGCTCGTAGACACGCTCGACGGGCGGCGTCAGGGGCCGCCGCGGCGGGACGTGGCGCACCGGCTCGGGCGGCCGGGGGGGCCGCAGCGGCTCGGTCGGGGGCGGATCGTCGGGGTCGCGCGGGTCGTAGGCCATGGCCGCTTCCTGGCTACCCGCCCGCCGCGGTCCGCAAACGGACTAGCTTGCCGTGTGTCAAGCTAAGATCACCGCGTGGCGAAGCTGCAGCGCACAGGCGACGTGTTCGTTCTGGAGCTCGGCGACGACGGCAACCGCTTCACGCTCGAGCGCGTCGCCGAGCTGATCTCGCTGGTCGAGGAGGTGGCCGCCGCACCGGGGCCTCGCGCGCTCGTCACCGCCGCCTCAGGCAAGGCCTGGGCGCTCGGTCTCGACGTCGCGTGGATCGCGGCGCATCGCGATCGCACCGCCGAGCTGGTGCAGTCGATGCACCGCCTCGACGCCGCGCTGCTCGAAGCCCCGTTCGCGTCGGTCGCCGCGATCCAGGGCCACGCGTTCGCGGGCGGAGCGCTGCTCGCGCTCGCGCACGACGAGCGCGTGATGAGAGCCGACCGCGGGTTCTTCTGCCTTCCCGAGATCGACGGACGGATCGCATTCACGCCGGGTCTCACGTCGCTGGTCCGCGCCCGTGTGGCGCCGCAGATTGCGCACCGGCTGCTGGTCACCGGCGAGCCGCTCACGCCGGAGGTGGCGGCGGCCGCCGGGATCGTCGACGAGCTCGCTCCGGCCTCCGAGGTGCTCGAGCGCGCGATCGTTCGCGCGGAGCGGCTCGCGGGCAAGGACGCCGCGACGCTCGGCACGATCAAGCGCACGCTCTACGGCGAGACCCTCGCCGCGCTGCGCGACGAGGACGCCAACCGGGCCGATGCCGAGAGCTTCGACGCGGCGATCGAGATGATGCTTGGCGCGGGCGCGGAGGACGGGTGAGCGCGGCGAGCGGCGAGCGCCTGCGCGACCCCGAGCGGAGCCGTCGCGCGATCCTCGCCGCGGCCCGGCAGCTGTTCGCCGAGCGCGGGTTCGACGGCGCCAGCCTCAGCGACATCGGCGCCACCGCCGGGCTCTCTCGCGGCTCGCCGGGGTACTTCTTCGGATCGAAGGACGAGCTCTACGCCGAGGTGCTGGAGGCCGCCTTCGCGGCGCGACAGGAGGCGACCCGCGCCGCCTTCGCGCCCGTTCGCGCGTGGTGCGAGGGCGGCGAGGGCGCGCCGGCCCTGCGGCGGGCGCTCGGCGAAGCCGCTCGGGGCTACATGCGGTTCCTCCTCGCCGACCCCGCGTTCGTCGCCCTGATCATGCGCGCCGAGCTCGAGCACGAGGGCCGGCTCGGCACCGCGGGCGCCTCGTCGACAGCGATACGGGACGCGTTCGCGGCGGTGCGCCAGGCCGGCACGCGCCGGGGAATGCGCCGCTTCCGCGTGGAGGAGGCGGTGGTGCTGTTCGTCTCGCTGACGTTCGGGCCGATCTCCTACCGCCGCACGCTGCTGCCCGCGCAGGGGGTTGCGTTGGAGAGCGACGCGGACGTGCGCCGTCATGCCCGACTCGTCGCCGAGGTGATGATTCGCGTGCTCGCGGCCGAGTAGGGACGTTCGGACCGAGACGAGGCGATCCGGCTGCGCGTCGGAGCCTCGCTTCGACACACTCCCGGGAGATGCCGAGCGCAGCACACCGCTTCCGCCCTTCCGCTCCTGCCGCGACGACGCGCGACCAGGCGATCGCAGAGGTCGACCGGCGCCGATGAGCACGCGGGAGGAGAGCTGGCCGTGGCCGCTGCGAATGCTCGGGGCGCTGTCGCGCGCGCTGGCGCGCGGCGCCCGCGGCGAGGTCGTCAAGCGCGTCGGCGGTCCCGCGCGTGCCCGCGTGATCGTGCTGTTTGCGGCGGTTCTCGCGCTCAACGGCGCCGACGCGTCGACCGTCGGGGCGATCGCGCCGCAGCTCGAGTCCGGCCTGCACATCGGCAACGCCGACCTCGGGCTGCTGAGCTCGATCACGCTGCTGGTCGGCGCGATCTTCACGGTGCCGGTCGGGCTGCTCGTCGATCGCAGCAGGCGCGTGCCGCTGCTCGCGTTCACGATCGTGCTGTGGAGCGTCGCCTCGCTCGTCAGCGCCTTCTCGGGGAGCTTCGGGACGCTGCTGCTGACGAGGCTCGCGCTCGGAGCGGTCGCCGCGAGCGCCGGGCCGGCGATCTCCTCGCTGACCGGCGACTACTTCGCGCCAGAGGAGCGGGGGCGGATCTGGTCCTACATCCTCGTCGGCGAGGCGGCCGGCACCGCCTTCGGGTTCATCGTCAGCGGTTTCGTCGCCAGCGCGATCGACTGGCGCCTCGCCTTCGTCGTGCTCGGCCTGCCGGGGTTCTTCCTCGCCCGTGAGCTCTGGCGGACGGTCCCCGAGCCCGCGCGCGGCGGCCAGAGCCACCTCGCGGAGGGGACCGTGGATCTCGCCGACGTGCCGACGGGCGGTGCTGTGGACGATGCCGGCGAGGAGGACCTCCCGCCGCCGCCCGGGGCGGGCCACGACGCGACGCTCGACGCGGCACGGCGGGAAGGGGCGCGCCCCGATCCCCGCATCGTGCTGGATGAGGACGCCGCCCAGATGGGGCTCGTGCGCTCGCTCCGCTACCTGTTCGCGATCCCCTCGAACGTGCAGATGATCTTCGGGTCCTCGCTCGGCTACTTCTACTTCGCCGGCCTGCAGACGTTTGCGCTGCTGTTCGTCAAGGGGCACTACCACGCCAGCCAGGCCGCCGCCGAGCTCTCGCTGGCGCTGCTCGTGGGAGGGATGGTCCTCGGCGCGATCGCGGGCGGGCGGATCACAGATGCGTTGCTCCAGAGCGGCCGGCTCGCCGCGCGCATGTGGTTCCCCGGCGCCTGCTACATCGGCGCGGCGCTGCTGCTCCTGATCGGCCTGCTCGGTTCCCACCTGACGCCGGCGCTGTGGTTCGACGTCGCCGGCGCCGGCTTGATCTCCGCCGCCAACCCGCCGATCCAGGCCGCGCGCCTGGACGTCGTGCCCGCCGGACTGTGGGGGCGGGCGTCGAGCGCGCTGACCGTCGTCAGATCGCTGGCGCAGGCGCTCGCGCCGTTGCTGTTCGGCGCGATCTCGCAGCTGGTCGAGGGGATCGTGCCGGCGCAGGCCCCGATCGGCACCCATCCCCACGCGCCGTCCTCGGCGGCGGCGACCGGCCTGCAGGTGACGTTCCTGATCATGCTCGTCGCGCTCGTCGCCGCGGGCGTCTGCCTGTTCCGGGCAAGCAGGACGTTCGCGACGGATGTCGCCTCGGCGGCGGCGTCGGAACCCGGGCCGCAGGGGGACGGCGCGGCGGTCGCGAGCGGGTAGGCGGCAAGCGTTCGAGACGAACCACTGCCCGACCGCAGCAGGCGGGCAGCGGGAAGCGTCGCGCGAGGGGAGCTCGCCCCTGCGCGACTCCCTGACGACCTTCACATTCCGCGCTGGCTGGGCGTGCGTTCCGGCCCGAGCGGGTGATCGGCGAGCCGGCAGCGCGCGATCGTGTCGTTGCCGTCGTCGCGGCAGACCGTGCGCCCGTAGCGGTAGGTGATCGCCGTCAGCGCCCCGGTCAGCCCCGCCGGCTGGAGGTCGTCGGCGTAGTCGCCGCCCGGCGCCGCGCCGGTCCCACCGAGCGCGCGCCCCCGTTGCGCGCGGGCGACGATCAGATACGCGCCGAGCCCGCGCAGCACCGGCGAGCTGCGGGTGCGCCCGCCGCTGCGGTAGGTGACCGATAGGGCGTGCGGGCCGAGCAGGCCGAAGGAGATCTCGCGGCGCCCGGGGAGCGCGATCGAGTCGTTCGGCGGGTTCGTTACCGCGTTGCGGTCGAGGCCGTCGATTTCCCCCGCGAACGTTTCCTTCGGTGCCACGCAGTCGCCGTCTTCGATCGTCCCCGGCACCTGAGCCGAGCGGGGGGCCGGGTCCGGGTGGAAGCCACCGTCGTCGTGGAACGCCCCGTCGAGCCCGAGCGCTCCGAGCTCGCCGTCGACGACGCGCCCGACCTGGGCGCAGAGCAGGCCGCCGGCCGTCCGTGAGAGGCCGATGCCCCACGGCGGCCCTCCGGCGGGGTCGGCGGCGCCGCAGCGCGAGCACTCGAACCTCGCCGGCCGCCGGCTTCGTGTCGCCGGCGGGTGCAGCTCGTCGTTTCGGCGCGGGAGCGGCGAGCGTCGCGACACCGGCGGCGGCGCCTGCCAGCGCCGCCGCCAGTCCCGCGGTCGCGATCGCCGCTCGCCGCCGGCTCAACCTTCGCTCTTGATCGTCGCCCCGGGATGCGCTGCGAGCGTCAGCAGCGCTTCGTCCTGGGCGTTGCGCGGCAGTTCTTCGTAGGCCAGCCAACGCTCCTTGGTGACGAGCAGTTCCGGGCGGCCGTGTTCGGTCGTGACGTCGGAGGTCGTCAGTTCCAGCGGCTCGAAGGTGCTCGCGTCGATCGCGACCACGGGGTTGGGGAGCTGCTTGCCGTCGAGCGTCGGCACCGTGTACTGGGGATGGACTTCGAGCAGCCACGCCTCCCGACCGCCCACCGTCGAGCGCCCGGCGTTCGTCAGCTCGCCCTTCTGATAGAGCTCGCGCAGGATCTGCACGCCGGTCTGTTCGGAGCTGGCGACGTCCGTCGGCACGCTTTCGGAGATCGTGTCCGGCTGGGACTGCTCCCACCTGAGCAGCTTCATCGGCTTGGTGGTGAGCATGCTTTCGATCGTTTCTTCCCCGTCGTCGATCGTGAACCTCACGGTCCGCGGGTTCTGCTCCGACCACCACTGCTCGCGAGTGGTCGTGACCTGGGCACCGACGATTTTTTCGGTGAGCGTGCTCATGTGGAGCACGCCGGTACCCGGCTCCGTCGCCTTGAACATCTCGGCGGCGACGTTCGGGGTCCCCCCGTCGGGGCTCGAGGCCACGAGCGCAAGGACGGCGACCGCGCCGCCCGCGGCGGCCGCCAGCACGAGGCGTCGGCGAAACGGCCCGAGCAAGCCGAGCGAGCCGCCGAGCCGCTTCCGGCCCCGCGGCTCGCGCAGCACCTCGTCGAGCCTCTCCAGCAGCGCGTCGATCGGCGGCGGCGCAGGGTCGTCGGGCAGGGGATTGGCGCGGCTGAGCCGCTCGAGCACGTCTGTATCGTTCATCGGGCCTCCATCGGGTCGATCGTCCGGGACATCTCGCCGGGCGCCGTCGAGAGCGCCCTCACGAGCCTTCGCTTCGCGCGGTGCACGCGCACGCCGAAGGTGCTCTCGCGCACCCCCAGCACCTCCGCCGCCTGGCGGTGGCTGAGCCCCTCCCAGGCGACGAGCAGCAGCGCTTCGCGGTCGTCCTCGCGAAGCGCCGCGAGGGCGGCCAGCAGGCGACCGTCCTCGGGCGCTCCGGCCGGCTCGGCGACGGGCTCGCTCGCAAGCCGAGCCTGCAGCGCCTCCTGTCGCGAGCTGCCGCGCCGCGCGTTGGCCTGCACGCGACGCGCGACGGCCAGCAGCCAGCCGCGCGCGTCGTCGGGCACGTCGTTCAACCGGCGCCACGCGATCAGGAACACCTCCGCGACGACGTCGTCGGCCTCGCCGGAGGCGCCGCGGCGTCTCGCGTACGCGAGCACGGCGCCCGCGTGTGCTGCGTAGAGCGCTTCGAACCTTCGGCGGTCGGTCACAACTGCAATATGTCCGGGGCCGCGAGATTCCTTACAGCGGCGCGCGGCGCTGCGCGGTCAGCCGCGGGCTCGATCCGAAGCGTCGCGAGCAGTTCGCTGATCGCCCGCGTCGGGCGCGCCGCGTCGGCGGCCGCCGGACCGACGACGGCGTAGAGGCAGACCGCGCTGCCGGCGGACAAGCGCCGTCCAGGGAGACCCCGCGCCGCGACGGTAGAGCGCCCGCCTGCTCCGAGCCCGTCCTACCACGCCCCCCGCTCTGCCCGGGTAGCCTTCGGCACCGTGGCCCCCCGGCGAAGATCACGCGGCCGGGTGCTGGGGGCGCTCGTCGCGGCGCTCGTGCCCGGCACGCTCGCGGCCGGATCGGCCGCCGCCGGCGCGACGCCGGGCCGCCGGGGCCGCACCTACGCCGGTGCGAGCAGCGTCCCGTCCAGGATCGCGGTCACCGACGCGAACGGGCTGAGCGTCAGCAGCTCGCAGGCCGTCCTCGTCCCGCCCCCGGGCGGCTGACCGGCGGCCGCGGTGCTCGCGATCCTGAGCCGCGGGTGGGGGCGGAGTTGAGCGAGACGACGCCCGCCTCCGGCTCTCTGGAGAGGCCGGCGTTCTATGCGCTGAGGCCCGGCGGCTGGCGGGACCTCGTGACGCTGCTGCACCTTCCCTACACCGCCTGGAACCTCGCGAACGTCGCGATCGGCGCCGCGCTCGCGCCGCACCTGTACCCGGTGCGGCTCCTCGCGACGCTCGGCGCGTTCTTCCTGGCGGTCGGGGTCGGCGCGCACGTGCTCGACGAGCTGCAGGGCCGCCCGATGCGTACCCAGCTGTCTGATCGCGCGCTCGTCGCGCTCGCGGTCGCCTCGCTCGGGGGAGCAGCGGCGATCGGGATCGCCGGCGCCGTGACGGTGTCGGCGAGCATCGTCCCGTTCGTGCTGGCCGGCGTTTTCATCGTGCCGGCCTACAACCTCGAGTGGTTCGGCGGGCGCTTCCACACGACCTTCTGGCTCGCGGTCGCGTGGGGCGTGTTCCCGGTCCTGACCTCCTACTGGGCGAACGCCCTCGCGTTCCGGCCGGCGCCGTTCCTCGCCGCCGCCGGGTGCGCGGGGCTGCTCGTCGCGCAGCGCAGCCTCAGCACGCCGGTGCGCGAGCTGCGCCGGCGCACGGTCGCGCTGACCGGCGAGCAGACGCTCGCCGACGGGACGACCGTGCCGCTCGACGCGGTTCGTCTCGCCGCGCCGATGGAGCGCGCGCTGCGGGCCTGCGCGATCGGGATGGTGCTGCTCGCCACCGCCCTTGTGATCGCCCGCCTCTAGCCCGCACCGGCCGGCCCCGAGCGGAGGCGGGGGGCGGCGGCTAGCGCCCGTCGTCCGGGCGCGGAATGCGACCAGCGTCGCCGGCACGAACTCAGGGCTCGCCTGACCGCCGGGGGTCACTCCGGGCGGCGGAAAGACTCCCGCGAGCGCGCCACCTCGGCGCGGATCGCGCAGCCCTCGGCGTGGTCGTTGACGAGGCCCATCGCCTGCATGAAGGCGTAGACGGTCGTCGGCCCCACGAACTTCCAGCCGCGGCGCTTGAGCTCCTTCGACAGCGCGACCGACTCCGGCGAGGTGCTCCGCAGCTCCGCGCGGCTCTGCGTCTCCGGCTCGTAGCGCCAGACGAACGCCGCGATCGAGCCCTCCAGCTCGACCATCTCCAGCGCGCGCTGCGCGTTGTTGATCACCGCCTCGATCTTGCCGCGGTGACGGATGATCCCCGCATCCCCGAGCATCTTCTCGACGTCGCGCTCGCCGAAATGCGCGACGCGCTCGAAGTCGAAGCCGTCGAACACGGAGCGAAAACGCTCGCGCTTGGCCAGCACCGTGCGCCAGCTGAGGCCGGACTGGAACCCCTCGAGGCTCAGCTTCTCGAACAGCCGCCGGTCGTCGGCCACCGGGAACCCCCATTCGCGGTCGTGGTAGTCGAGGAACTCGGGGGCGGCGCCCGCCCACGCGCAGCGCTCTCGCCCGTCGGGGCCGGTGAAGGTCGTCATCGCGAGTGGGGGTCGCTCCGCACGCGGAGCATTGTCGACGATCGCGCGCGAAGCTAGGCGGCCGCCCGGTGACCGTGCCGCTTGGCCGCGGCGATCCGGTCGCTCGCGAGCTGCACGGCGGCGTCGAGCGGCGTCACCCCGGCGGCGTCGGCGTGGTCGAGGATCGAGCCGAGCACGTCCTCGATCCTCCTCACGCTCTGCAGCGCCAGGCCGGCGTCGTACCCGGTCAGCTCGAGCGCGACGTTGATCAGGCCGCCCGAGTTGACGATGAAGTCCGGGGCGTAGAGCACGCCGCGGGACGCGAGCACGTCGGCGAGACGGCTCGCGGAGAGCTGGTTGTTCGCCGACCCGCAGATGATGCGGGCATTCAGCTCGAGGCCGAGCCGGTCGTCGATCACGCCACCGAGCGCACACGGGGCGAGCACGTCGACGTCGGCGCGGAGGGCCTCGTCGGTGTCCAGCCAGGCCGCGCCGAGCTCGGCGGCGAGAGCCCGCTTGCCGGGATCGATGTCGGAGGCGACGACGGCGGCACCGGACTCGCTGAGAGCGCGCGCGAGCGGCTCGCCGACGTGCCCGAGGCCGACGACCGCGACGCTCCGTGCGCGCAGGTCGGGCGAGCCGTACACGGAGCGGCAGCAGGCCCGCATCGCCGCGAGCACGCCGGCCGCCGTGAACGCGCCCGGATCGCCGCTGCCGCGGTGAGCCCCGACGACGTGGCGCGAGCGGCTCGAGAGGACGTCCATGTCCGCGGCTCCCATCCCCACGTCCTCCGCGGTGATGTAGATGCCCTCGAGCATGTTCAGCGTGTCGGCGAAGTCGTGCAGCAGCGCTTCGCGCGAACGGCCGGTCAGGTCGAGGTCCGCGGGCGGGAAGATCACGGACTTGCCGCCGCCGAGCGGCAGCTGCGCGGCCGCCGCCTTCAGCGTCATCGCCCCGGACAGACGCAGCGCGTCGTCGATCGCATCCTGCAGGGTCGCGTAGCGCCACAGCCGGCAGCCGCCGAGCGCCGGCCCGAGTACCGTCGAGTGCACGGCGACGATCATGTGGGCGCCGGTCCGGCGGCCGCGGCGAACCAGCACGAGCTCGTGCTCGCTCGGGTCCGGCGCGTTCACCGGAGCCGCCGGGCCGACCGTGGTTGCTGTTGCCATCACTGCTCCTTCCATCGTTCGATGCGTTCGCGGACCGCCGCGAGGAACTGCGCGGCGAGGGCCCCGTCGAGCGCTCTGTGATCCCAGGACAGGCAGAGGTTGGTCATCGGCCGGATCGCGACGGCGTCGCCGCCGTGGCCGTCGTCGACCGCGACCGGCCGCTTCACGACCGCCTCGAGGTCGAGGATCGCGACCTGGGGCTGGTTGATGATCGGCGTCGAGGCGATCGTGCCGTAGCCGCCCGGGTTGGTGATCGTGAACGTGCCGCCATGGACGTCGTCGGCGCCGAGCTCACCGGACCGGGCACGCCGCGCCAGCTCGGCGATGCGCTTGGCGAGCCCCTCGGGGGAGAGGTCCTGCGCGTCGTGGACGACGGGCACGATCAGGCCGTCGGCTCCGAGCGAGACGGCGATCCCGAGGTGCACCTCGCGATGCAGGGTCAGCATCTCGCCGTCGAGCGTCGCGTTCAGCTCCGGATGCGCCTGCAGCGCCTCGACCGTGCACCGCGCGACGAGCGGCAGGTAGGTGATCCCGAGACGGCGCCGCGCCGCCTCGATCCCGGACATGTCCGCCTCCGTGATCGAGGTGCAGTGTGCGGCGGTCCGCAGCGACTCGACCATGTGCGAGGCGATCGAACGGCGCATGCGCGACAGCCTCTCCCCGCGCGCTGCGGGTTCCTCCCGATAGGGGCTCTCGCTGTGTAGCGGCGGCTCGCCCCCGTTCGCCGACTCGTGCGACTCGAGGAACCCCAGCACGTCCTGCTTGCGCACCCGCCCGCCGCGGCCGGTGCCGGGCACCGCGTCGAGGTCGACGCCCTCGCGCCGCGCGATGCGGAGCACGACCGGCGAGTAGTGGCGGGCGTGACCGGTCGCGCGAGCGGGTCCCGCCCCCGCCTCCGGGGGCGCGACGCCTGTGTCCAGGCCGGGCGGCTCGGCCGGGTGTCGCCGGCCGGTCTGAGCCGTCCCGGGCGCGAGCTGCTCGTCGCGGTCCGCCGGCTCGCGGGCCGGCTGCGGGTCGGGTTGAGCCGTCCCGGGCGCGAGCTGCTCGTCGGGGTGCGGCTCGCCCGCGAGGGCGTCGGTCGCGATCCGAGCGAGCGTCGTCCCGACGGCGACCGTCTGGTCGGGCTCGACGAGCAGCTCTACGACGCGGCCCGACACGGGTGCCGGCACCTCGGAGTCGATCTTGTCGGTCGTGATCTCGCAGATCGTCTCGTCCGCCCGCACCCAGTCGCCGGGTCGCTTGTGCCAGATCACGACGGTGCCCTCGGCGACGGACACGCCCATCTGCGGCATCGTCACCTCCACGGTCCCGGGCGTCGCGGCCGGCTCAGTACGCGAGGAGCTCACGGCAGGCATCCCTGATGTCGTCGGTCTGTGGCAGCACCGCGCGTTCGAGTGGCGGCGAGAACGGGATCGGGACGTCGGCGCGCGGCGACGCGGACGACCGGGCCGTCGAGGTGCTCGAACGCCCGCTCGGCGATCAGCGCCGCCACCTGCGCGCCGGCGGCGCAGGTCGCGTTCGCCTCGTCGACGATCACGACCTTCGAGCAGCGCTCGACCGAGTCGAGGATCGCCCGCTCGTCGAGCGGAACGAGCGAGCGCAGGTCGAGCACCTCGATGCTCGCGCCGTCGAGGTCCTCGGTCGCCTCCAGCGCCGACCACACCATCGCGCCGTACGCGATCACCACCAGCTCGCTGCCGGGCCGGGCGACCCGCGCGGTCATCTCCGTCTGGTAGCGGCCCTCCGGGACCTCGCCCCTGATTCGGCGGTAGAGGTTCTTGTGCTCGAGGAAGCAGACCGGGTTGGGGTCGCGGATCGCCGCGCTGAGCAGCCCCTTCGCGTCCTCCGCCGTGGCCGGAGCCAGGACCTTGATGCCCGGCGCGTGCATGAACCACGCCTCGGGGTTCTGCGAGTGGAACGGCCCGCCCGAGAAGCCGCCGCCCGAAGGCAGGCGGATCGTGATCGGGACCGCGAGCCGCTGGCGGTAGTGCATCTTGCCGGCGACGTTCACGAGCTGGTCGAAGCCGCACGAGATGAAGTCCGAGAACTGCATCTCGCAGACGGGGCGCATGCCGACGACGGCGGCGCCGACGGCGGTGCCGACGATCCCCGACTCGGCGAGCGGGGTGTCCATCACGCGATCCGCGCCGAACTCCGCCTGGAGCCCGTCGGTGACCTTGAAGGCGCCGCCGAAGGCGCCGATGTCCTCGCCCATCAGGAACACGCGCTCGTCGGCGCGCATCTCCTCGCGGAGTCCGTCGGAGATCGCCTGCAGATAGGTGAGATCAGGCATCTGCGTCCTCCCGGAATCCGCTCCACGGGGCGAGGCCGTCGCCCAGCGGCTCCGGCTCGCCGAGGCAGAAGACGCCCTCGCGGGCGCTCGCCGGGTCGGGCATCGGCGAGGCGAGCGCCTCCGCGGCAGCGGCGTCGATCTCGGCGGAGACCTGCTCGCGCAGCGCCGCGGTGTCGACGCCGAGCTCGGCGAGGCGACGCTCCTGGCGGTCGATCGGGTCGCGCCCGCGCCACGTCTCGACGAGGCCGGCTGGCACGTAGCGCATGTCGTCGTGGGCCGCGTGGCCGTGCATCCGCATCGTCACCGCCTCCAGCAGGGTCGGCCCGGCGCCCGCGAGCGCGCGCTCACGCGCGCGACGCGTGGCTTCGAACATCGCCTCGGCGTCGTTGCCGTCGACCCGCTCGCCCGGGAAGCCGTAGGCCCGCGCGCGCTCCACGGGGTCGACCGCGAACTGCAGGCTCAGCGGGGTCGAGTACGCGTACTGGTTGTTCTCGAGCACGAAGATCACCGGCAACCGCTGCACCGCGGCCCAGTTCATCGCCTCGTGGAAGTCGCCCCGCGAGGTCGCGCCGTCACCGACCCAGGTGATCGCGCAACGCGCTTCTCCACGCAGTTTGAACGCCATCGCCATACCGGCGGCGACGAGCATCATGTCGGGGAGCATCGAGACCATCCCGACGCAGCCGAGCGCGGGGTCGCCGAAGTGGACGTTGCCCTCACGGCCCGCGGTGACGCCGCCCTCGCGCCCCATGTACTGAGCGAGGATGCGCGCGGGTGAGACGCCGCGCACGAGATGCGCGGCGAGGTCGCGATGCAGGATGCACAGACGGTCGCGGGGGCCCATCGCGAAGGCCGCTCCGGTCGAGACCGCCTCCTGGCCGTACCCGTCGTAGAAGGAGCCGGGCACCTTCCCCTGCTTGTACAGGGTCATCGCCCGTTCCTCGAGGCCCCTCATCAGGAGCATGAAACGCAGCAGCGAGACGCTGTCCTCACTGCTGAGATGCGCATGGTCCGCCGGGGTCGCCGTCGGCTGCGCGCCGCGCTCGACTTCAGTCGCCATAGGCATTCGCCCTTTCTCGGACCCGTCGGGTTCTTCCGGCCGGACCCGTCCAGCGCCTGCGGAGTACCCGTCGGCGCCGCTGACAACGAGCTATTTACTTGTGACGGTTATTGCATACCCGTATCGACCATCGTAGAACCTGGCGAACACGGCTCACCGGGCAGCTCGGCGGATGTCCCGCGGGCCTCGGCGTCAGAGCCGGTGGAAGGTGCGGATCACGCGTCCGTCGGCGTCGCGCCAGATCATCGTCGGTTCCCGGATCGGCCCGCCGCCGGCGCTCCTCGGGACGGTGACGATCAGCTCGGCGCGCTGCTCGCCCGGGCGGTCGAGCTCGTCCGGCTCGGCCGGCAGAGCGGCTACGACCGCGCCGAGCTCGTGACCATGATCGAACAGGTCCGCTGAGCGCCGGCTCAGGCCGGCAGCGACCGCGCCGCGGCGTGCGCGTCGGGCGCGGCGAGCTCCCCGGCCTCGGGGTCCCGCGCTCGCGCCGGCAGCAGCAGGGAGGCGACCAGCACCAGCCCGAGCGCCCCGGCCGAGCACCACATCACGCGTTCCAGCGCCGGCGCGAACCCGTGCTCGTGAGAGCACCGAGAAGAAGATCGTCCCGAGCACGGCGACGCCGATCGCGCCGCCGAACTGCTGGATCGCGTTGAGCACCCCGGAAGCGGAGCCCAGCTCGGCATCGGTCACCGCTGCGACGATCGTGTCGAACGCGGAGACGACGAACAGCCCCATGCCCATCCCGACGACGAGCAGCGGCGCAACGAGACCCCAGCTGGAGACGTGATCCGTCTGGGACATGATCACCGCGATCGCCGCGTAGCCCAGCAGCGAGACCGCCGTTCCCGCCTGGATCAGCACGCGCCCGCCGAGCTTCGCCATCAGCCCGGCTCCGATCGGCGCCGTGATCGCCGTGCCGAGCGCGAACGGCGCGGTCGTGAGCCCTGCGTGGATCGCGCTGAACCCCTCGCCGATCTGCAGGAACAGCGTCAGCGCGAGGATCGAGCCGATCATCCCGCCGAAGTAGAGCATCAGCACGAGGGCGCCCGCGGAGTACCCGCGGTGGGCGAACACGCTCGGCTCGACGAGGGGGTCGCGGCCGTTGCGGCGCCGGCGCGCGAGGTGCAGGCCGAAGGCCGCGAACAGCACGACGCTCGCGGCGATCGACCCGTAGGTCCAGGCCGGCCACCCGAGCGAGCGACCCTCGATCAGGGGATACACGAGTGCGATCGAGGCGACCGCCGCGAGCGCCGCCCCCGCCAGGTCGAGCTGCTCGGCGTGACGGATCTCGGTGCGCGGGAGCAGGCGGGCGGCGGCGACCCCGGCCGCGATCCCGATCGGGAGGTTGATCAGGAACACCGAGCGCCAGGGGTCGTGGAACAGGTGGGCGGAGACGAGGCCGCCGCCGAGGATCGGTCCGATCATCGCGGCGGAGCCCATCACCGGCCCGAACAGGCCGAACGCCTTCGTCATCTCCTCCGGCGGGAACGTCTCGCGGAGCAGCCCGAGGCCCTGCGGGATCATCAGCGCGCCGAACAGCCCCTGCGCGAGCCGCGCGGCGATCAGCACGCCGGTGTCCGGCGCGGCGCCGCACGCGGCCGAGGCGATCGTGAAGCCGGCGATCCCGGTCAGGAACAGCACGCGGCGGCCGAACAGGTCGCCGAGCCGGCCGCCGGTCAGCAGCCCGACCGCGAGCGCGAGCGGGTAGCCGCCGACGATCCACTGCAGCGCGGTGGAGGAGCTGTGCAGGCTCGAGTGGATCGCCGGAGCGGCGACGTTGACGACGGTGCCGTCGAGCAGGTCCATGCACTCGGCGGCGAGCACGACGAACAGGATCAGCCAGCGCTTGGGGTGGGGGGTCATGGCTCCTCGGAGGTCGGGGCGAACAGTGATCACGAACAGCGTTCGTATTACGAACAGTGTTCCAGAACGCGCCGCGCGATGTCAAGTACGCTGACGCCGATGAGCAGCGAGGAAGCGGTCGCGGCGGAGCTCCCTGCACCGCCGCGCAGGCCGAACGGCACCGCCGCAGCCGGCCGCCGCGCGCCGCGCCGGCGCACGCTCTCCCGCGACGCGATCGTCGACGCGGCGCTCGCGATCGTCGACCGGGAGGGGCTCGACGCCGTGACGATGCGAACCGTCGCCAGCACGCTCGGCACCGGTGCGGCGTCGCTGTACGCGCACGTCGCCTCGAAGGAGGAGCTGATCGAGCTGGTCGTCGAGCGCGTGATCGGCGAGATCCGCTTCGACGAAGCCCCGGACCCCGAGCGCTGGATGGAGCAGCTTCAGCAGATGGCGCGCCAGATGAGGGAGATGTGGTCGCGGCACCGCGATCTCGCCCGTGCCTCGTTCGCACGGATCCCGCTCGGCGAGAACGCGCTGCGCGGGAGCGAGTGGATCATCTCGGTGATGCGCGCGGGAGGGCTCTCCGATCGCGCGATCGGCCTCGGCTGCGACCTGCTCGCGCTCTACATCGGCGCGATCGCCTACGAGGAGAGCCTCGAGCCGCTCGATGGCGTCACGCCCGCGGAGATCGCAGAGTTCGTCGGCCGCCTGAGGGGCTACTTCGCCTCGTTGCCCCCTGATCGCTTCCCGGGTATCGTCGCGCTCGCCGGGCCGCTCACCGAAGCCGACGGCGACGAGCGCTTCGAGTTCGGGCTCGAGGTGCTGATCCGCGGGCTGATCGCGATGTCGGCGGAGAGCTGATCGTGGACGACTTCCGCCCGCGCCTGCTCGAGCACTGGGCCGCCTCCGAGCGCGGAGACACCGTGACGGAGCACGCGATCTACGCCGACGATGCGATCCTCGACTATCCCCAGTCGGGCGAGCGTTTCGCCGGCAGGTCGAAGATCGAAGCGCAGCGCGGCGGGCATCCGGCGGAGCGGCACTTCACAGTTCGGCGGATCCTCGGCGGCGGCGATCTCTGGGTCAGCGAATGCGTGATCACCTACGACGGCGTGCCCACCGACTCGGTCAGCATCATGGAGCTCGAGGGTGGCGAGGTGAAGCACGAGACGCAGTTCTTCGCCGACCCGTTCGACGCGCCGGCGGGGCGCGCCGCGCTGGCCGAGCCGATCCCGGACAGCGAGCCGCTGAGGGCGCTCGGGGAGCCCGAAGGCGCTGCCCGAGGTGGCCCCGGTGGACGCCGCGCTCAGCGAAGAGCGCCGGCGCGGGCCCGCGCCTCGCCGAACAGGCCCTCGATCGTCGCGGCGACGACCGGTGCTGCGTACTTCTGCTCGGCGTGCTCGCGTCCCGCCGCGCCCTCCCGCTTGACGCGCTCGGGGTCGTCGATGTACAGCCGGAGCAGCTCGCGCGTCGCGGCCGGATCGTTCTCCGGAGAGGCGATCCCGCCCATGCCGGGCATGATCATGTCGTCGACCCCCTCGGGACCCGTCGACAGGCATGCCCTCGAGGCGAGCATGCCGAGGATCACCGCTCGCGGCGCCCCCTCGGTGGGGCTCGGGCAGAAGACCGACGACGTCGAAGGCCGACAGCACGTCCGCCACGTCGTTCCCCGGCGTCGCGACGAAGTGGGCGCGCTCGCCGAGCGGCGCCGCGAGCGCGCGCAGCTGCTGCTCGGTCTCCCCGTCGCCGGCGAGGATCAGGTGCACGCGCGGATCGTCGAGTTCGCGGACCGCGGTGACGAGCACGTCGTTGCGCTTCTTCGGGTGGAAGCGGGAGATGCAGCCGACGACGAACGCGTCGGCCGGGATCCCGAGCGAGGCCCGCACCGACGCGCGGCCCTGCTCCGAGTAGCTGATGTCGTCGGTGCGCAGGACGTTCGGGACGACGATCACCTTGTCGGCGTCGACCCCCTGCTCGACGACCGAGTCGTGGGTCCCCTGCGAGACGCACATCACGAGCCCCGCCCGCCGAGCGGCGGCGAGATACGCGGCGTGGGGGATCCCGGTGTGGAACTGGAACGGGACCTTGCCCCACTCTGCCCACACGATCGTCGAGCGCAGCCGCTTCGGAAGCATCGCCGCGAGCAGCTGCTCCTTCTTGTAATGGACGATCAGCACGTCGTACGGGAGCTCGGCGCGCAGCGCGCGGCGCAGTCGCCACAGCAGCTGCGGCCAGCGCAGCATCAGCGACACCCAGGTGCCCTTCGCGAGCTTCGGCCCGAGCGCGATCGAGCGCACCGGAACCTCCGTGTCGCGGCCGATCGAAGGCGAGTCGGAGATCATCACGACGTCGTGGCCACGGTGACGCAGCGCTTCGAGCATCTCGACCGCCGCGAACTCGCCTCCGCCCGCGGAGCTCGTCGTCATCACGCTCACGATCTTCATCGGCGGCCCATTATGTCCGCTGCCTCGGCGTGCCCCACCGCGCGCTCGAGGCCGCGCGCCGGTCCGCTCACGCCGCCGGCTTGCGCAGCACCAAGATCGTCTGGCGGAAGTGCGACCGCAGCCGTCGGGAGTGGCCGGCGATCCACTCGTCGGCGCGGTCGGTGAGCCGCGAGACGGGGTTGTTCGCCGGTGCGCGCAGGGTCGAGGTCGCCAGCGCGACCGGGAAGCTCAGGTAGTTGTACGGGTACAGCTCGAGGCTCGGGAAGTGCGCCTGCAGCCAGTCGAGATCGTCGCGGCTGAACGACTGCTCGTCTGGGGTGTGCGCGGAGGCGACGAGAGCGGTGTAGGCGCGGATCAGCAGGTTCTCGCCCTGGGGCTCCATGAACAGCATCGCGCCGCCGTCGGCGAGGTGCTCTGCGTAGAGGCGCGGGAGCGCCTCGCGGTAGTTGATGTGGTGCAGGATCGAGCGTCCGAAGATGCATCCGAAGCGCCCGTCGACATCACGGGTGACGTCCCCCACGCGGAACTCGAGGCGTCCCGGCTGCGCCCGCCGGCTCGCCTGCTCGATCGCGTTGCGCGAGATGTCGATGCCGAGCACGGAAGCGGCCCCCAGCGACAGCAGGTGCTCGGAGCTCTCGCCGCTGCCGCAGCCGACGTCGAGCACCCGCTCGGAGGCGACGGCCGCGCGCGTCAGCGTGTCGAAGCGATCCTCGGCACGCCTCGTGTTGGGGCACTCGAAGACGTGTCCGAAGCGGCCGTGCCAGAGGTCCATCGCCTCCTCGACGCCGTCCTCGTCGTAGGCCCGCTGCTCGCGAAGCGCGCGTGCTGCATCCGCGTCCGCCGGTGGCGCCCCCGGTGAGCGGCCCGGTACCGGGGAAGGCGAGCCCGCATCGACCACGGTGGCGGAATATAGCAGCGGTCCGAACGGCGTTCGAGCGGCTGCCGGACGGCTGCCGAGCGGGTTTCCGCAGCTACGCGGAGGGGGCCTCGCGCGCTTCCACGGCGAGCGTGATCTCCCGCAGGCGCTGCTCCCAGGAGTGGCTCGAGGCGGCCCGCGAGCGCTCGGCGCGCCGCTCGGCGCTGTCCTGCTCGAGCGCTCGATCGAGCTGGGCCGCCATCGTCTCCGCGTCGTCCGCCCGGAGGATCTCCCCGACGCCGTCGAGCGCCGGCAGGGAGGTCGAGACCACCGGCAGGCCGGCCGCGAGGTACTCGTACACCTTCATCGGGAAGACGCTGTCGGTGACGGGGTTGCGCGCGTAGGGGATGATGCCGGCGTCCGCGCCCCGCAGGACGGCGGGGAGCTGGGCGTAGGAGCGGGGGCCGAGCAGGTGGATGTTCGGAAACGCCCGGAGCCCCGAGACGTCGGCGCGGGGGTCGCCGAGCCCGATCGGGCCGACCAGCGCGAACGACCAGCCCGGCCTCAGGCGGGCGAGCTCCTCGAGCAGCGGGATGTCGAGCTTCGTCGTCACCACCGCCCCGGTGAAGACGATGCGCGGCCGCGGCAGCGCCTCGATCTGGGGGTCGACCGGCCCGTCGCTCGAGAGCGCGCGCGAACATCTCGGTGTCGGCCACGTTCGGGGCGTCGATCACCCGCGTCGAGTACGTGCGCATACGAGCGGCGAGGTGCGGCGAGCTCGCGAACACCAGGTCGGCTCGCGCTGCGAATGCGGCCTCGACGGCTCCCGCGCTGGCGGCGTCGATGCCCGGCACCGCGGTGATGTCGTCGACGCAGTGGTAGACGACGAGCGACGGTTGAAGGACCTCCTCGAGCACGCCGGCGTGGGGGACGTAGGTCCAGAGGATCGGGTTCGACATGCCGAGCCGGCGCTCGGCGCGGCGGACCTGGGCTCTCAGCAGCAGTGCGTTGAGCGCGCGCACCGGCCGCAGCCGGTAGACCGGCACCACCAGGGGCGAGAGCACGGTCAGGCCCTCGGGGGCGGAGCGCAGCGTGAGCGCGCGCCGGAGCCGCCGCAGGATCCGCTTCAGGTCGCGGCTCGCGAGCTGCGGCTGGCGCAGGCCGAGCGACTCGACGAACAGCACGCGGTTGTCCTTCGCCAGGCGCGCCATCAGGTGGTGCTGGTTCAACCACACGTCGTTGTCCCAGTCGGCGAAGCCGACGCAGACGATGTCGCGGCCGCGCAGGCGGGCGTCGCCGTCGCGCGGGGCGCCGGCCTCGTCCGCGCTCGTGCCGGCTCCGGGCATGCTCATCGACCCCATGATCCCATGCGCGCTCGCCGACACCCGGGGACAGCACGGGCTCGGCTCGGGCACCCCTATAACCAACGCGTATGCGTGGACCGCTTCCACGTATTCAAGCGACATCGGCGAAGCGCCGATGGCAAAAGCGCTCAGTCATGGACACGACCGACAAGACCGCATGGATGCTGCGCACGCTCGAGAAGTACCACTCGCTCGGTGAGTACGTGCTGCACTCCGCGCGGATGGTCGGAGACGAGGAAGACCACGCGATCTGGAAACAGAGCCGCTACGCGTGGGCCGCGTCCACCGTCTCGGTGCTCGCCGAGCCAGCCGACATTCGCGCGCTCGAATCGCTCCGGACGTTCTCGGGCACCGGCGCCGAGGGGAACTGGAAGCATCAGTACGAAGCCGAAGTTCGTTCCGTCAGCACGGATCTCGAGTTGATCTCGAAGGTCCACGACAACATCCGGGCACAGCGGCTCGCGCTCGATCACGCCGACGCGCACAGCCTCGGCTAGCCGGAGCGCGGGGTCAGCCGAACGTCTCCGCGCCGGCGTTCCGAGGATCGACCATCTCCAGCGCCAGCGCGGACCAGGCGAAGTCCTCGGCGCCCATTCCCCGCCCGTCGAACGGGTCGTAGTACTCGCGCAACCCCTCGCGCGAGACCGTTTCCGTGATCGCGCCGGCGAGCTCGGCGGCCTGCTGCTCGTAGCCGAGCCGCACCATCCCTCGCCAGACGAGCCACGCGCTGTTCACCCAGGTGGGCCCGCGCCAGTAGCGGCGCAGGCCAGCGAAGTGCTCTTTCAACGAGAACGCCTGCTCGCCCCTGGAGACCGCGGGCGGAGCGATCGCCGTCCAGAAGCGGCGCTCGTCGAGCAGGTACTCGACGAGACGGTGACCGATCTGCTCGGGCAGGTCCGGGAGCGCCAGCGGTGCGAGCGCGGCCCACGTCAGCGGGATCGGCTCGGCGATCGCCGGCTGCACGGCGGGCCAGAACAGGCCGGTCGACTCGTCGTGGAGGCGCGCGACCAGCGCCGGCGTGATCGAGGGGAGGCCGAGCGCCAGCCGGGACAGCCCGTGCAACACGTTCGTCAACACCTCGCAGACGACGGGGTCGCCGTCGGCGCGGACCGCTTCGATGCTGAAGCCGCGCTCGCGGTTGCGCCTCACCAGCTCGAGGAAGCCGGGCAGGCCCTGCGCCTGCCGCCGCCAGATCGGGTCGAACTGGGGCGAGGCGTCGAGGCCCGACTCGTCCGGCTGCAGGATCCACAGCAGCCCGTCACCCTCGAGGTCGCGCTGGGCGGTGAGCGCCTCGTGGTGAGCGACGATCCGAGGCTCGAGCGCCGGGTCGCCGACCGCGATCCTCCAGGCGAGCGCGAGCGCCGGAGGCTGGATCGTCGACGTCATCGGATCGTCGTGGTGGACGACGTTGTAGAACAGCGAGCGCGCGCCGGCGAGGGGATGGTCCCAGAAGATCGTGTGGCCGATGAAGCCGTCCGGCCGAGCCGCGGCAAGCAGCGTCTCGAGCTCCGCCCGGGAGCGCGACGGGTCGAAGTGCCGCCAGGCGATCGCCGCGAAGCACGAGTCCCAGTACCACTGCCAGCGGTACCGGTCGGGGCTCGGCCGGGTGTACGCGAACGGAGTCCCGTCGCGCTCGCCGACGGTCCAGCTTCGCTCGAGCGTCTCGTGGCAACGCTCCTGCAGTGCGCTCACGCCGCGCAGTCTGACGATCGCCTCGCCGCGGGGTTCCCATCGGTGCCGTGGCGAGGCGCTCCGCGGCACCCCCCGATCCAGTAGGCTCGCCGTGCGATGTCGGTGATCGCCACCTACACGTTCGGGGACTCGCTGCTGACGGTTCTCGAGTTCGCGATCCTGTTCCTGTGGATCTGGGTCGCGGTCGGCGTCGTGTTCGACATCTTCCGCAGCTCCGACCTCTCCAACTGGGGCAAGGCGGCGTGGATGCTGTTCATCATCATCGTGCCGTACATCGGCGTGCTCGCCTACCTGATCGTGCGCGGCCACACGATGCACGAACACCGTGAACACGACCGCGCCGAGGCCGAAGCCTTCCGGCGCTTCGAGACGAGCGGCGGGACGCCGGCGGGCGGCGTCGGGGAGCTGGCGAAGCTCGCCGAGCTCCACGACCGCGGCAAGCTGACCGACGCCGAGTTCGAACAGGCCAAGACCAAGCTGCTCGGCTGAGCCGCGGCCCGGCGGATCAGAGACGCGAGACGAGCTCGGCCACGATCTCCGCGGCAGGCTGTTCCCGCTTGGCTAGCCCGACGCTCTGCCCGGCCCACAGCGACAGTGCCTCGATCTCGCCGGTCGTCCCGACGAGCGGCGGCGCGGGCGAGTAGCGAACGATCGGGTCGCCCGTCGGGAAGTGCGCGATCACCTCACCTTCGCCGGGCCGCTCGCCCGGTGGCGGGCGGCCCGCCGCCTCCCATCGCTCGGCCGTCGAGTTGTGAAGCGCGCGATGCGGCGAGTTCGGCCATCCGACCTCGTAGAGGTTCGGGTACCACTCCGCCTCGGCCTCCTCGGCGGCCACCAGCAGACGGCGGTACTCGTCGTGGAGCGGCATCTCCTCGGCCATCAGGAAGCGTGTGCCGAGCCACGCCGCCTGCGCGCCGAGCGCGAACACGGCGGCGACGCCGCGGGCGTCGCCGATCCCGCCCGCGGCGATCACCGGCACCGGCGCGACCGCGTCGACCACCGCCGGCACCAGCGGCAGCGTCGCCACCTTCCCCCAGACGTGCCCGCCGGCCTCCCAGCCCTGCGCGACGACGATGTCGACTCCGCAGCCGACGGCGCGGCGGGCCTCCTCGGCGCTGGCGACGGTGTGCAGGACCAGCCCGCCCGCGTCGTGCACCTCCTCGACGTAGCTCGCGGGGTCGCCCCACAGGAACGACACGATCCGCAGGCCGGCGGACAGGGCCTGCTCGACCCGCCGGTGCTGGTCGGAGGTGAGGACGAAGTTGCCCCCGATCGGGCGATCGGTCAGCGACGCCGTTTCGCGAACGAGGACGCCGGCGTCATCGACCCACCACAGGCCGATCGTGCCGAGGGCGCCGGCGTTCGAGACCGCGGCGGGCAGCCGGGGATCCGCGGCCATCGGCGCCGAGACGATCGGGTGCTCGATCCCGAGCATCTCGCAGACCGGGGTACGAGCGCTCACGGGCACGCCGTCCGGTCTGGCGCGCGAGGGTCCGGTTGACTAGGCTCGAGGCGAAGCCGGGCTGCGCGGATCGGGGCCGGGTCGCCGATGGTCCGAGCGGTTGCACGGGCCGGGGCTCCGGAATCGTGCAGCAGCGAGCACGAGGAGCGGCGGCCGTCGTTCCCGTCACTCCCCAACGACGGACAGGAGCAGATCATGCGCAGCGACATCGTCCCGGGCGGCACCTTTCCCGACTACGAGTTGCCCGACCACGAGGACCGTACCCGAACGCTCAGCGAGATCCAAGGCGAGGACCCCCTGATCCTCACGCTCGCGCGGGGCAACTACTGCCCGAAGGAGCACCAGCAGCACCTCGAGCTCGCGGCCAACTACCCGAAGATCGCGGTCTCCTATACGCAGATCGCGACGATCTCGACCGACACCCACCACTCGAGCCAGGAGTTCCGCGCCTCGGTGGGCGCCCAGTGGCCGTTCCTGTCCGATCCGGAGCGGACCGTGCAGAAGGACCTCGAGATCCAGGAGTACACGGACCCCGAGCACGACCCGATGATCCCCCACACCCTCGTGCTGGCGCCCGGGCTCCAGATCCGCGCCGTCTACAACGGCTACTGGTTCTGGGGACGTCCGTCCTTCGCCGACCTGTGGCGCGACCTGCGCACGGTTACCGCCGAGATCCGCCCGGACTGGGACCTGAGCAGGCCGGGGCTGCGCGAGGAGTGGGATTCGGGCGACTACTCCCACTTCCACGGCTGGAACAAGCGGTCCCCCGAGTCGCTGCCGTCCTCATACAACTCCTAGACGTCGACGCCGAGCGTTGCTCGCTCGGCCGCTTCGCCGCCGCGGCGAGAGTTCGCCGCGCAGGAGCAGGTAGGCGATCCCGCCGCCGATCAGGGGCACGAGCAGCCCGACGGCCTGGTAGAGCAGGACCGCGGCCACGGCGGTGTTGCGGGGGACGCCGTAGAGGATGAACATGCCGACCATCCCGCCGACGGTTCCGATCGCCGCCGGCAGCGGGATCGCGCCGCCGAGCGCGCCGATGATGTAGGCCATCACGACGACGCCGAAGCCGGGAGCGGGATGCACCCGGATCGCGGTGAAGGCGAACGCCAGCACGAGCACGTCGAAGAACAGGTACACGAACGCGCCGCACACGACCTTGGCGCCGTTGCGGTGCGTGAGGATCCGGCCCGTGTCCTCGACGGCCTCGGCCAGCGTCGTGACCGCGGCGGCGATGCGCGCGTGTCGCGGATGGCGCGAGCGTCCCCGTCGCCGCGCGTACCCGGCGACGAGCAGCGCGCCGAGCACACCCGCCGCCGCAACCGCCGCCGGCAGCGCCGTCAGCGTCAGCCGGCGCTCGCCGGGGAGGATGCCGAGCGAGAGGGCGACGCCGAACACGACCAGCGCGATCGCGTCGATCGCCGTGTTCAGGAAGCTGAGGCTGAACTGGCGCTCGGTGATCAGCTTCAGCGGCATTCCCAGCCGGTGCAGCAGCCAGCTACCGGCCCCGACGCTCGACAGCGACCCTCCCGGCACGAAGATGCCGGTGCCCAGCTGGGCCCACGCCAGCCGCAGGTCGATGTGCCCGCGGCGGTCGCGGCCGAGCCGGCTCTGCGGATCGACGATCCCGTGCCAGGAGATCACAAAGCCCGTCTCGGAGACGATCTCGAGCGCGAGCACGATCGCGAGCCACCACGGGCTCGGACGTTCGAGATCTTCCAGCGCCTGGCGCAGCGCCGGGATCAGCCTGATCAGGAGATACGCCGCGATCAGGAAGCCGAGCAGCCGCAGCCCCGACCTGCGCAGCCAGCGGGCGCCGGCGCGCACGGCGTGATGACGATCGGCCGATCCGGGCCGTCCCGCGTGCGCGGGCGCGCTGCGAGCGGGCTGCGTCGCTCATCGCCGCGGCCTCAGCGATCGGAGCTCAGCGCCGTATCCGTCGCATCCCCGCGCTCAGCCGGCGATCGAGGGTCGCGTGCGCTGCGACCCCGGTCTTCGCCGCGATCTCGCCGCGAAGCGCCTTCAACGCGTCGTTGTAGATCTCCGAGAAGGTCGGGAACGGCTGGATCGTGTCCGCGAGGACGTCGAGCGGGACGTGGGCGCGGATCGCGAGCGTCGCCTGCTGCAGCCACTCGCCCGCCTCCGGGCCGAGCGCGTACGCGCCGGTCAGCCGCTCGCCGTCGCTCAGCAGCGTCATGAATCCCTTCCCGTCCGCGTACCTGCGGGTGTACGTCGCCGTCTTCGCTACGCCCGACAGCATCGCCGTGCCGCTGAAGGGCGCCTCCGATGCGCCCACCGACGCCGCCTGCGGGTCGGTGTAGACGACCCGCGGGACGGCGTCGTAGTCGGCCGTCCGCGGGTTGCCGAGGATGTTGGCCGCGACGACGTCGCCCTCGTACTTGCCGACGTGGGTCAGCGGCCACACGCCGTTGACGTCCCCGATCGCCCACAGGCCCTCGGCGACGCGCAGATGCGCGTCGACCGCGACGCCGTGGGGGTCCGGCTCGATGCCGACGGTCTCCAGCCCGATCCCGTTCACGCGGGCGCGCCTGCCCGTGGCGACGAGCAGCCTCTCGCCTCGCACGTCCTCGTCTCCGTCGAGCGCCAGCACGTACTCGTCGCCCTCGCGCCGCGCCCCGGTCACGCTCCTCGACAGGAGCAGCTCGATGCCCTCGTCTGCGAGCGTCTCGCCGAGGGCTTCGCCGAGCGGCGCCGGCTCGTGCGCGAGCAGGCGGTCGGACATCTCGATCACCACCGTCTCGCCCCCGAGGCGGCGTACGGCCTGTGCCATCTCCACGCCCACGGGGCCGCCGCCGAGGATCAGCAGACGGCTGGGGATCGACTTCATCGCCGTGACCTCGCGGTTCGTCCAGACGCCGTCCAGCTCGCGGAGCCCCGGGACCGGCGGTATCACCGCGTCGGCCCCGTTTGCCAGCACGATGTGATCGGCTGTGTGCCGGACGCCGTCGACCTCGACCGCGCCGGGGCCCGCGAGCCGGCCGCTGCCCCGGAGCAGCGCGATGCCCTGGTCGGCCAGCCACTTCGCAGCGGCCGTGTCCGTGTGGTCGGAGACCATGAAGTCGCGCCATGCGAGCGCGGCCCCGACATCGACCTCCGCGCTGGCGGCGGCGTCGCGGGCCTGGTGGACGGCCTCGCCCGGCCGCAGCAGCGTCTTCGACGGGATGCAGGCCCAGTAGGAGCACTCTCCACCGACGAGCTCGCGCTCGACCATCGCGACGCGCAGCCCGCCCTCGGCCAGCGCGGCAGCGCAGTGCTCGCCCGGCGAGCCGGCTCCGAGCACGATCACGTCGTAGTCGCTCACTGCGGCAGCTCCTCTCCGGCGCGCTCGCGCACCATGTAGAGCGCGTACCAGTCCGGCCAGTTCGGATCGGCTTCGCCGATCCGCTGCTCGTGCTCTCCGTGCGCGGCCTCGGCGCGGCGCAGCGCCTCCGCGAGGTCCTCGACCGACTCATAGGTCGTCGACATGGAAGTCTCCCTTTCAGCGGCCGGGCAGCCGCTGGTCGATTTCCTGGAGCAGCCAGCTGTTGCCGTCGGGATCGCTGAACGTCGCGAACGACGAGTAGTTCCCGTCGTTGGGTCCAGCTCCGGAGGCGCGCCCGTCCGCGTGGAAGCGGCCGCCCGGGCGTCCTTCGTGGAAGACCTCGCTCACCTCGACGCCGCGGCTCGAGAGCTCGGCGCGCGCCGCCTCGAGGTCGGCGACGGCGAGGTACAGGTTCTGTGCCGAGCCGGGCGCCGCCGGGGTGGTCGTCGGCCCGAACTGGATCGAGCAGGCCGACCCCGGAGGCGTCAGCTGCACGAGGCGCGCGTCGCCCTCCCAGACGTCGGCATCGAGCCGCCATCCGAGCCCCTCGTAGAAGCTCTTCGCCCGGTCGGCGTCCGAGACCGGGATCACCACCACCTCGAGCTTGAACTCCCCCGCCTTGACCGGCGCGGCCGCACCGGCATCACTGATCTCGACGCTGCTCATCTCGACCTCCAGTTCGCGCGCCGCGGATCGTGGCGCGGGGTTTCGCCCGTGCCCGGGCACGGCATGCACGGCGGCTGGTGGACCGGCGCTGCCGAGCTGTACGGGAATCGCATGGGCCTCGCTCTGGGAGCCCGGAGAAGCCCCCGATCGGATTCGCCGTCACTCTGCATCGGCGCGGTCCCGAAGTCAATGGCTCGGCGGGTGCCAACCGCGGTCCAGGGTCGTCTGGCCGACCTCGATGATGTAGCCGTCGGGGTCGCGGACGTAGCAGCGGATCTCGGTCGCATGCCGCTTCGGCGGCGTCAGGAACTGCGCCCCGCGCGCCGTCCACTCGTCGTAAACGGCCTGGATGTCCGCGACGCGGATGTTGAGAAAGCTGCTGACCCGGTCGGGGTCGGCCGGCGTCTCGAGCGTGACGGTCGGCTTGTCGTCGGTCGGGCCGCCGCCGACGTTGATGATGATCCAGCTGTTTGCCAGCGCCACGTAGGTGACCCCGTCGCCGCTCTCGCCCGAGATCACCGTCCGGCCGCCGAGCACGTCGGTGTAGAAGCGGCGGGAGCGCTCGACGTCCGCCGAGACGATGAAATGGGCCAGGACCATCTCGAGGTTGCTCATCGGGACCTCCGTCGTCGGGTTGCTCGCGCGCCGCGAGCGTCGCGCCTCGCGGCTCGGCGCCGACGGCACGCCGGATCGCCGAGCTCCGCCGCGATCGTCCCACGATCGGTCGGCCGGCGCCCGCCGCGCGAGCGGCCGGCGCAGACGTCTCACGATCGCATGCCAGCGCTCGCGGGCGGTGCTCTGCGCGCCGGGGCGAGCGGGCGCATGGCATGCTCTCGCCGACGGACCGATCGGTGGTGCGACCGCGCGCCGCGAGGCCGCGACGAGAAGGGGTGGAGGAAGGTGCGCGAGAGTCCCATCACGAGGCCGCGATGATCGAGCATCCCGCCTTCTCGGTCGAGCCCTGGTCGCTGCACGAGACGGAGCTCGAGCTCGAGCGGCTCGCGCAGACGGAGTCGCTGTTCGCGCTCGCCAACGGCCACATCGGCCTGCGGGGGAACCTCGACGAGGGCGAGCCGAGCGGCGTGCCGGGTACCTACCTGGCCGGGTTCTACGAGCAGACGAAGCTGCCCTACGCGGAGGCCGGCTACGGCTACCCCGAGGCCGGCGAGTCGGTGGTGAACGTCACCAACGGCAAGCTCATACGGCTGCTCGTCGCCGACGAGCCGCTCGACATCCGCTATGGGACGCTCGAGTCGCACGAGCGTGTGCTCGACCTGCGCGCCGGCGTCCTGCGCCGCACCGTGCGCTGGGCTTCCCCGACCGGGAACCGGGTGGAGGTGAGATCGACGCGGCTGGTCTCGTTCTCGCGGCGCGCGGTCGCCGCGATCCGCTACGAGGTCGAACCGCTCGACGGACCGCTGTCGCTCGTGATCCAGTCCGAGCTCGTCGCGAACGAGATGCTGCCGAACGAGGTCGCCGATCCCCGTGGCGGGAGCTCCCTCGAGGCCGTGCTCGTCTCGCAGATCGCGCAGGCGGAGGGCAACCGCGCCCTGCTCGTCCACGAGACGCGGCAGAGCGGGCTGCGGGTCGCGGCGGCGATGAACCACGAGATCGAGTCCGAGCACGCCGCCGATGTCGGCGCCGAGAGCTTCGACGACGTCGCGCGCATCACGATCGCCGCCGACGCTGCGCCCGGCGCGCCGCTCGGCATCACCAAGTACCTCGCCTACGGGTGGTCGGCCCAGCGTTCGCTGCCGGCCCTGCGCGATCAGGTCGCGGCCGCTCTCGCCGACGCCGGTCGCAACGGCTGGCAGGGCCTGCTCGACGAGCAGCGGCAGTACCTCGACGCGTTCTGGCACCGCGCCGACGTGATCGTGGAGGGCGACGACGACCTGCAGCAGGCGGTCCGGGTCGCCCTGTTCCACATCCTCCAGGCGGGCGCGCGCGGAGAGCGCAGGCCGATCGCCGCCAAGGGCCTGACGGGCCCCGGTTACGACGGGCACACGTTCTGGGACACCGAGACGTTCGTGCTGCCGGTGCTGACGTACACGGCGCCGGCCGCAGCACGCGACGCACTCACCTGGCGCCACCGGACGCTGCCGGACGCGCGCGAGCGCGCGCGCCAGCTCGGCCTGCACGGGGCGAGCTTCCCGTGGAGGACGATCAGCGGCTCGGAGTGCTCGAGCTACTGGCCGGCCGGCACCGCCGCCTTCCACATCAACGCCGACGTCGCCGACGCCGCCGCGCGCTATCTGACCGCCACCGACGACCAGGCTTTCGCCGAGAGCGTCGCGACCGAGCTGCTGGTGGAGACGGCGCGGCTGTGGTGCTCGGTCGGATACCTCGACGAAGCGGGCGCGTTCCGCATCGACGGCGTCACCGGGCCCGACGAGTACAGCGCAGTCGCGGACAACAACGTGTACACGAACCTGATGGCGCAGCGCAACCTGACGGCCGCTGCCGACCTCGCCGAGAAGCAGTCCGCCGAGGCGCAGCGGCTCGGCGTCGACGCGAACGAGATCGCCGGCTGGCGCAAGCGGGCCGATGTCGTCTCGATCCCGTACGACGATGAGCTCGGCGTGCACTCCCAATCGGAGGGTTTCACGCGGCACGAACGCTGGGACTTCGCGGCGACCAAGCCCGACCAGTACCCGCTGCTGCTGCACTTCCCGTACTTCGAGCTGTACCGCAAACAGGTCGTCAAGCAGGCGGATCTCGTGCTCGCCCTGTACCTGCGGGGCGACGCCTTCACGCACGAGGAGAAGCTGCGCGACTACGCCTACTACGAGCAGCTGACGGTGCGGGACTCGTCGCTGTCGGCGTCGACGCAGGCGGTGCTGGCGTTCGAGCTGGGCCATCTCGAGCTCGCGTACGCGTACCTGCGGGAAGCGGCGCTGATCGATCTCGAGGACCTCGAGCACAACACCCGCGACGGTCTGCACATCGCATCGCTCGCGGGGACCTGGATCGCGGCGGTCGCGGGCGCCGGGGGGATGCGCGACCACGACGGCCGCCTGACGTTCGCACCCCGGCTGGCGCCGCCGCTGAAGGGCCTGACGTTCCGGCTGTACGTGCGCGACGGCTGCCTGGAGGTCCGCGTCGAGCCCCAGCGCGTCAGCTACGAACTGCTCGAGGGCGAGGAGCTCGAGATCGAGCACTACGGAGAGGCGATCGCGCTCAGCGGCGGGACCCCGGTGGAGCGGCCGGTTCCCTCCCTGCCCGACGAGAAGGAGCCGGGGCAGCCTGCGGGGCGCGAGCCGCGCGAGGCGCTCAGTCGCCGGCGGGCTTGAAGCTGCGCGCGACCGTGTAGGAGTGCGGCGCGGCGCGGGCGATCCCGCCGATCGCGCGCATGATCGCCTGGATCTCCTTGTCGTCGAACGCCGCCTCGCGATCCTTCTCCGAGCGCAGCGTGGCGTAGGAGACGAACAGGGTCGGGTTGACGCCCTGCAGGATCTGACCGTCGAGGAAGCCGTCGAGCGTCCGGAGCCGCTCGAACAGGCCGACGAGCGACTCGAGGAACTCGTCCCGGTTGTCCTCGGAGACCACCCACATGTCGACGACGATCGAGTGCTCGGTGCTCTCCGGCATCACGCGTTGAGCCTAGATGATCGATTCCCGCCCGCGTTGCCTCAGGCGGGGAGCAGCTCGCTGAGGTCGGACACGACGATGCTCGCACCATGCGCGCGGAGCTGCTCGGCCTGGCCGACACGGTCGACGCCGACGACACAGCCGAACTCGCCCGCACGTCCCGCTTCGACCCCGGCCAGCGCGTCCTCGAACACGGCGGCTTCCGAAGGCGCCGCGCCGAAGGCCTTGGCTCCCGCCAGGAACGTGTCCGGCGCCGGCTTGCCGTGGAGGTGCTCGCGCTCGGCAACGACCCCGTCGATCCGGACCTCGAACAGGTCCTCGATGCCGGCGGCTTGGAGGACGTCCCGGCAGTTGGTGCTGGAGGAGACGACCGCGCGCCGCAGCCCGGCCTGCACGGCGGCCTTCACGTAGCGCACCGATCCCTCGTAGGGCTCGACGCCCTGCTCGCGGATCAGGCGCAGCACGATCTCGTTCTTGCGGTCTCCGAGCCCGTGGATCGTCTCAGCCGACGGGGGGTCGCCCGGCCCGCCCTCGGGGATCTCGATGTCGCGCGCTTCCAGGAAGCGGCGCACGCCCTCGTAGCGGGGCCGGCCATCGACGTAGTCGTCGTAGTCCTTCACCTCGTCGAACGGCACGAACGGCGTCCCGGTGCGCTCGGCGCGATCGCGCAGGTAGGCGTCGAACATCTGCTTCCAGGCGGCCGCGTGGACCTTCGCCGTCTGCGTCAGCACACCGTCGAGATCGAACAGGCAGACACGCACGCCGTCGGGGAGGCCGAGCATGGGCCAACCTTACGGGAGGCCGGCGGTGGTGTCGTGCGAGTACGGCGCGAACGGCGGTGACGCCGGTGGCGGCGCCTGCTCACCCGACGGCCGCGAGACGGCCGGCGCCGTGCGGAGCTAGTCTGGGGGCATGGACGACGATCAGGCACGTGAGCTGCTGGCGCGCGAGCGCGAGCGGGTGCAGCAGGCGATGGACGCGCTCCACAGCGGCGACGGGACGCGCAGCGAGCAGCGTGAGGAACCAGGGGAAATGGGCTCGGAGGACCTCTACGAACAGGAGGCGGAGACCGGGCGTGCCGAGGACCTCGAGCGGCAGATGGCCGCGGTCGAGCGTGCCGAGGCGAGGCTCGCGGCCGGCACCTACGGGCTTTCCGTGGAGAGCGGCGAGCCGATCCCGGACGCGCGCCTGGAGGCTGTGCCGACGGCCGAGCTGACGTTGGAGGAGCAGCAGGCCGCCGGCGGCGGCTGAGCGGACCGCGACGCTCGGCTCGAGCTTCGATGAGCGGACACCGGCACTACAGCGAGAAGGAGTTCGAGCAGCTCGTCGCCGCGGCGCTCGACGAACTCCCGGACGAGTTCCAGCGGGCGCTGGAGCACGTTGCGGTGGTCGTGTCCGATCGCGGCACCGAGAACCACGCGTACGGCATGTACGTCGGGTCGAGGCTCGGCGGCAACCCGTTCTTCGGAGGCGGCGGCATGCCGGACGAGATCCTGGTGTTCCGCGACACGCTCGTGCGCGACTTCGGGGACGACCCCGTGGGACTACGGGCTCACGTCAAGAAAACCGTCCGGCACGAGGTAGGTCACCACCTCGGCTTCGACGAGGCGGGCGTCCGCAAGCTCGGGCTCTGAGGACGGCGCCGGCCGGTGACGGGCCGTGCCGCTCCTCCGTGACGGCCGCCGCTCGGCCGGCCGGCGTGTGCTCGCCGCTCAGAGGTCGAGCACGACGTCGTCACGCGGTCGCGAGCAGCAGATCAGCGCGCTCCCCTCGGGAGGCGGCTCCACGGGGTCGGGGTCGTAGTCGAGATCGCCGGCGAGCAGGTTCGTCTCGCAGGTCTGGCAGACGCCGGTGCGGCAGGACCAGCGCACCGGCACGTCGCAGGCTTCCGCGAGTTCCAGCAGGTTCCCGTAGTCGTCGCTCCACGGCAGCGACAGGTTGCTGCGTGCGAACTCGATCGTCGGCCCGTCACCCCCGGCGCCGGCGGGCAGGTGCGGCGGGCGGACCGGCGCCGGGGCGATCCCGGGGGAGGAGGCCGGTTCGGGACCGAACGGCTCGGTGTGGATCTGCGAAGCCTCGACCCCGATCGACGCGAGCCCGGCGCTGATCTCGTTCATGAAAGCGGTGGGACCGCAGATGTAGGCCTGCGCGTCGCGGGGCGGCTCGAGTTCGAGCAGGGCCGTGGGAGTGAGCCGGCCGACGATGTCGAAGTCCCTGCCCTGAGCGTCCTCGGAGCCCGGGTCGCTGTAGAAGACGCGCACGACGGTGTTGGGGCACTGCTCGAGAAGGGCACGGGTCTCCACGGCGAACGAGTGCTGGTCGCCGTCGCGTGCGCCGTGCAGCCACCAGAGCTCCCGGGTCGAGTGGCGCTCGGCGAGGGCATTGAGCATCGCGAGCACGGGGGTGACACCGACGCCCGCGCTGATCAGCAGGACCGGCGCTGCGGAGTCGTCGAGTACGAACGTGCCACGAGGCGCGGCGACCTCCAGCTGATCGCCCACGGCGAGCCGGTCGTGCAGATAGCCGCTGGCGGCGCCGTGGGGCTCCCGCTTGACCGCGATCCGGTACCAGCCGGCACCGGGTGGGCCGCACATCGAGTAGCTGCGCAGCAGCGGCGAAGCACGCTTCGTGGGGTGTATCCGCAGAGTCAGGTACTGGCCGGGCTGCGCGGCGGGCAGCGGCTCACCGTCGGGGCGCTGGAACCGGACGGAGATCACGGAGTCGCTCTCGTGCGCGATCCCGGCGACTTCGAGGGAGCGGAAGCCCGGCCACGCCGGGGGCGGGCTCGCCGCGTTCAGACCGACGTTGCCGCTGTCGCCGTCCGCGGCGAGCATCGCGCGAAACGAGTCCTGCCAGCCGGGGCTGAGCGCGGGTATCCGCAGCGCGCGGCGCAGCTGCGGGCGCGGGTGGCCGGGGAGGTAGAGGAGGGCGCTCGTGTCGGCGACCGTCATCTGGTCCGGCCCCGTGCCGAGCTTGACGATCTCGTCGCCGGCCTGGACGCGTCCCTCCTCGAGCACGCGGAGGTAGAAGCCCGGCCGGTGGTGGGAGACGAGCAGCGCGGGGATGCGGGGGTCTTCCATCCGGATCCCCACCCGATAGCAGGTGACGCGCGGCTGGGTCACCTCGAACGTCGCCTCGCCCACGCGGTAGCGGTCACCGATGCAGACCTCGTCGTCGAGCAGCCCTTCGACGGTGAAGTTCTCGCCGAACTGGCCGGGGACGAAGCCGTCGCGCTTCAGCTCGCGTTCCCAGTAGCGGTAGGACTCGAGCTGGTAGACGAAGACCGCTCGGTGCTCGCCGCCGTGCCCGGCGAGGTCGCCCTGGCCGTCGCCCTCGACGTTGAGCTTGCCGACCCGCCGCGGGCCGGTGACCGGCTCCTTGTAGACACCGGTGAAGACGGTCTTGCCACGCCACGCCACGTTCTTGGGCAGCCCGACGTTGACCGACACGAGGCGTCCCGCGAGGAGGGGGCCGTCCGACTTCCCGGCGCCTGGGCTCATCGTTCCACGATGCCACGTCGCGTCGCGTCGTGAGCGCCCGGTTGGCGGGGCGCTGCGTCTCGTCCGGTCGGCGGCCGCGACGCCGGCTGGGCCCGGGGCGCGATGCGAGACTTCGCGTGTGGCCGCCGAGCTTCCCGAGCTGCTGGTTGACGATGCGCCTGCCTGGCGCGCCTGGCTCGGCGCGAACCACGAGCAGGCGACGGGGGTCCGCCTCGTGCTCGCGAAGAAGGGAACCACCCGACCCACGAGCCTCACCTACGCCCAGGCGCTCGACGAGGCGCTCTGCTTCGGATGGATCGACGGGCAGGTGAAACGGATCGACGAGCACACCTTCCACCAGCGCTTCACGCCGCGCCGCCCGCGCAGCAAGTGGTCGGCGCGCAACGTCTCGCACGTCGAGCGGCTGCTCGCCGAAGGCAGGATGGAGCGGGCGGGGGTCGCCGCCGTCGAGGCGGCGAAGTCGGACGGGCGCTGGGACGCGGCCTACGCCGGACCGGCGACGATCGAGATGCCCCCGGATCTCGCCGCGGCGCTGGCGAAGGAGCCCCGGGCGCGGGCGATGTTCGAGGTGCTCACCAGCCAGAACCGCTACGCGATCCTCTACCGGCTCGCGAACACCGCCCGCGGCGATGCCCGCGCGCGCAGCATCGAGCGGTTCGTGGCGATGCTCGCCCGGGGCGAGACGGTCCATCCCCAGCGGCGGCGGCCGGGCGAGGATTGAGGCCCGGGGCGGCGACGAACGGTCGCCGCCCGGTCGGCCGCGGCGCGGGCCGGTCTCCGTTCCTCTCGACGCGGTCCTGTGGGGCCGCACAGCGCTTCGTCGGGTCCGTCCGCTCGAGGCCTCGAGTACACCCGGCCGCCGACGCAGCGCGGCGGTGCGCGTCTGCCATCATCGATGCCATGTCGAAGGGCAAGCCGAAGGGACTCGGGAGTGGACCTGTCGAGCAGATCGAGTGGAGCAAGGAGGTCGCCGACCACGACTACGCCGCCGCCGAGGCGTACCTGTCGCTGAAGCTCGACGACGACGTGGTTCACAAGTCCGTGAAGCGGCTCCGCGACGCACCGCTGACGAAACGGCGAGCCAACGACATCCTTCGCGCGTCGGGACTGACGGCTGCGCCGCTCGACGATCCAGGGGTGATGAAGGACCTGATCAAGGTGATCGAGGGCAAGCACCTCAGCCCCGTGCTCGTGATCAGCGGCAAGGCGGGCGCGGACATCGCCGACGGCTATCACCGGGTCTCGCTCGTGTACCGCATCGACCCCTACGGCGAAGTCCCGCTGAAGATCGCCTGAGCCCGGCGCCCGCCCTCAGCGCGGCGTCTCGTGGTCGGCCGTCGCGCGTGCGGCGGGCCGATCGTCCTGGCTCGAGTCGAGCGCGCCGGACCCGGCGCGGCGAGACGTCGGATCGCCACCCGCTCCCCGCAGCACGAACGCGCACCCGACCGCGATCAGCGCCCCCGCGAGCGGACCCACCACGTAGACCCAGTAGCTGCTGAAGTCTCCGCTCACGAGCGCCGGCCCGAACGAGCGAGCAGGGTTCATCGAGGTGCCGCTGACCGGCGCCGACCACAGGCCGGCGAGCGCGACGTATCCGCCGACGCCCAGCGCCGCGATCGCGCCGACGTTCTGTGCGGCCGAGGCGGTTCCCAGGATCACGCTGACCAGGACAGCCGTCAGCGCGATCTCCATCAGCAGCGCCTGCCAGCTCGCGTAACCCGGGCCCGGCAGCGTGGCGCCGAGATGCTCGACGTTGCCGAAGACCGCGAACAGGAACAGGCAGGCGAGCGCGCCACCGGCGAGCTGGACGAGCACGTAGCCGGGCAGCCGTCTCCACGGGAAGTCGCCCCGCAGCGCGAATGCGAGCGACACCGCGGGGTTCAGGTGCGCGCCGGACACGGCACCCATGAAGAGGATGATCGCCATCACCATCAGCCCGGGGGCAACCACGGCGGCGGCCAGGCTGATCTGGCCCTTGCCGTGGAGGAGCCCGCCACCGGCGGCGACGAGCACCAGCATGAACGTGCCGAGCAGCTCGGAGAACAGCCGCCGCCACTCCAGGCGCGGATCCTCGAACTCCGCCTTCGAGCCGAACTCGAGCACGAGCAGATCGCGGGCGCGCGGGCCGAGCCCGCCGGGGACCGACTCCAACGGCACAACGCGCTCGTCGGGCACGGCCGCAACCTAACAGGACGGTGGTGGGTGGGCTGCGGCGGAACCACCGTCGCAGCCGCCAGGCCCGCCGCTCGCGGCCGCTCAGCGATTGTGGTTGACGACCTCGATGTTGTTGCCGTCCGGGTCGAGCACGAATGCCCCGTAGTAGCCCGGGTGGTAGATGGCGCGCTCGCCGGGGCCGCCGTGGTCCTCGAACCCCGCGGCGATCGCGGCGGCGTGGAACGCTCGCACGGTGACGTCCTCGCCGGCGGCGAACGCCAGGTGCACGTGCTCGGTCGGCGGGCGCTCGTCGCGCACCAGCGAGAAGCTGTGGCCGTCACCGCTCAGCTGCACGCGATCCACGGTGTCGTGCCCCAGGCGCAGGCCGGCGTAGGGCGCGATCGTCGTGTAGAAGCGCCGCGACGCCTGCGGGTCGCGGACGCGAAGCCAGAGGTGGTCGATGCGCCCGTCCGGCACGGCGCGGGGGCGGTCGAAGTGGACCGCCTCGACGCTGTTGCCGTCCGGATCGAGCAGGAACCCGCCGTAGTAGTCGGGGCTGTAGATCGGCCGGGGCCCCGGCGCGCCCGCGTCCGGGTGGCCCGCATCGATCCCCGCCTGCCAGAACGCGTCGACAGCCGCGCGATCGGGCGCACGGAAGCCGACGTGCAGGCCGCGGCTGACGGGGTGCTCGCGATCCGCCGGGCCGATCGCCCAGTCCTCCCACTCGACGAGCCCGGCGTCCGCGTGGCTCGGCTCGACGCCGAGCGCCGACAGCACGGTCCGGTAGAAGCGCTCGGATGCGCCGAGGTCGGAGACGCTGATCCCGACGTGATCGAACATCGGCGCGAGGCTACCGGGACCGGGTGACCTCGGGATCACACGGTGCGGCCGAAGCCGATCGGGGGGCGCGTGTAATGCGCGCTGCGCGGCCGGAAAATACCCTTGTGTGAACCCTTCCGAGGCCGATTTCGAGGCGCTGTTCCGCGGCAACTACGAGGCGGTCACCCGATATGTCGCGCGGCGGCTGCCTCGTGACGACGTGCAGGACGTAGTCTCGGAGACGTTCATCGTCGCGTGGCGGCGCCGGCGCGAGCTGCGCGGGGATCCGAAGCCCTGGCTGCTCGGGGTGGCGCGGCGCGTCGCGGCGAACCACCTCCGGGGTCAGGCGCGGCGCGGCGCGCTCTCCGATCGCCTGAATGCGGAGCCGCGCTCGAGCTGGGGGGCCGGTCCGGAGCAGAGCACCCGGATCGCGCTCGCGCTCGAGATGCTCGCCGAGCGTGACCGCGAAGCACTGATGCTGATCGCCTGGGACGGCCTCGAGCACCGTGTCGCGGCGACAGTCATGGGCTGCAGCACCACCGCCTTCACGGTCCGGGTGCACCGTGCCCGGCGCAGGCTCGAGCACGCGCTCAGCGCCGAGGCGCAGAACCAGTTCCCGATCAACGAAGAAGCGAGGTCGACCTCATGAGACGAACCCGATCGCAATCGATCGCGCAGCTCGCGGCGGCCGACCCCGCCGCGGGCCTGATCATCGACGAGCGCACCCGCGAGGAGTGCTGGCGGAGCGTCGCCGTCACGTTCGCCTCTGCGCCCGACCCGGAGTCGCGATCCACCCGCGGTCGGCTGGTCCGGCGCGCACCTGCGCTGGCGCTGGTCGCGATGCTGCTGATCGTCGGCGCTGCGATCGCCGGCGGGCTCGTCACGATCGGCTCCCCGGCGAGGAAAATCGAAAGCTTCCAGATCCCCGACTCGGGCTTCGGCACGGTCGTGCCGGGCTCCGCCAAGCTGCTCGCCGTCCGGGCGGACGATCCGCAGGGCGGGCCGCCGTGGGGGCTTCGCGTCTTCACGACCACGCGGGGGGCAGGGTGCATCCAGCTCGGACGGGTCGTAGACGGGCAGATCGGCGTGCTCGGCACCGACGGGGCCTACGGCGACGACGGGCAGCTGCATCCGTTGGCGGTCGCGAGCACCGACGATCTCACCTGCAGCGCGCTCGACGCGAGCGGCCGGATCTTCGGCAACGTCAGCAAGGGCGACCAGCTCGCGAACGGGATGATCGGCCCCGAACAGGTGCCGAGCCGCGAGCTGCCGCAGGCCCACGACGTCTGTGCGGCCGCCGCGGCGACCGCGGCGGAACAGAGCTCCGCGCAGGGTCGCATCTGCCCGCAGTCGAGCGAGCGCGACGTCTTCTACGGGCTGCTCGGTCCCGACGCCGAGAGCATCACCTATGTCGAAGGTGGCCATCCGGTGACGTTGCCGACGAGCGGCCCCGAAGGCGCGTACCTGATCGTCCAGAACGCGCCGGGCGGGTTCCAGCCGAACGACGCGTACGGGGCGGGGGAGACCGGTCCGCTCCCGGTGTACGGCCCGATCACCGAAATCCACTACACGTCCGGGGCGGTCTGTCACGTCGGCACGACGAATGGCCCGTCGTGTGCGCCGAGCGGGGTCCCCGTCGGATACGTGGCGGCCGAGCCCGAACCGAGCGCCTCGCAGGCGAAGGCGCCGCTCTCCGCGCAACTCGTCCCTGTGGCAGGGGGGCACGTCGAAGCACTCGTCACCTTCAAGGCGCCGCTCGCCGTGTCGAGCGTGCGCGATCAGTACAAACTGCGCTGGCAGCGGAGCGGCGGGATCGAAGAAAGCGTGAACGTCGGCGAAGGCGACGTCGCGGCGGGCCAGGAACTCACGGTCCGCACCGGGGTCCTTCCCTCCGGCTCGACGACGCTGAACGTCGTGTTCCAGCACGCGAACGGGCCCGCGCTGCTCGAAGGACCCGGCACCGCGTACGTGCCGGTCGGGACGACGACCGTCACGGCTCCCGGGTAGCGCCTGCGGCCTGCTCGCCGGCCTCCCACGGCGAATGTGGCTCGCCGTCGAACCAGTACTCGCCCGCGCGCAGCCGCTTCAGCACGTCCCGGGTCCAGCTCGCCTCGCCGTCCAGTCGCGCCCGGGTGAGGCGGACGTGCTCCGCGACGTGCGTGGGCTTCGCCGGGTCGCGGGTCAGGTCGTCGACCATGAAGCGCGCCGCGCGGGCGCCGGCCCGGATCTGCTCGAGCCGGTGCTCGAAGGCGGTCACCACCTCCTCGCGCGTGAGCACCCAGGCGAAGCTCCATGCGGCGAGCAGGCGGTCGGGGGCGTACGGATCGACGTCCCATAGCGACGAGCGCAGCAGCATCAGGAACTCCGTCTCGCCGTCCGCAGTCAGCTCGTAGCTCGTCCGCACCGTCCGCTGCTGCGCCGGGCCGGCTGCGGCCTCGCGGAGGTAGCCCTCGCGCGCGAGCGTGCGCAGCGCGTTGTAGATCGACCCGGGGTTCAGATGCGCCCACTCCTCGGCGTGCCAGCTGACCAGCTCGCGCCGCACGAGGTAGCCGTGCACGGGCTGGAAGATGCGGACCGCGCCGAGCACGAGCAGCCGCGTCGTCGACATGGGCGTCAGGATAGTTGACATGTCCGGGTATTCATGTTTGACTACCGCGCATAGTCAAGTTTGACGAAAATCCTGCGGAGCCCGCGATCGTCACCCGCGGCCTGCGCAAGCGCTTCCGGACCCCCCACGGCGGCGACGTCGAGGCCGTACGCGGCGTGGACCTCGAGGTCGCCCGCGCCGAGATCGTCGGCTTCCTCGGCCCGAACGGCGCCGGCAAGACGACGACGCTGCGGATGCTCGCGACGCTGCTCCCCGTCGACGAGGGGCGCGCGACCGTCGCGGGCTTCGACGTCGGATCCGAGCCCGAGCGGGTACGGACCAAGATCGGCTACGTCGGCCAGCTCGGGGGAGCCGACGAGCTTGCGTCGGGCCGTGAGAACCTGGTCCTGCAGGCGCGCCTCTACGGCCTCGAGAGGACCCGGGCGGCGCGGCGGGCGCTGCAGCTGATCGAGCTGTTCGACCTCGGGGAGTTCGCTGACCGCCGCGCGAGCACCTACTCGGGCGGCCAGCGCCGGCGGCTCGACGTCGCGCTGGGCCTGACCCATCAGCCCGAGGTGCTGTTCCTCGACGAGCCGAGCACCGGCCTGGACCCGCAGAACCGAGCCAACCTGTGGGAGCACATCGAGGCCGAGCGCGCCCGTGGCACGACGATCTTCCTGACGACGCACTACCTCGAGGAGGCCGATGCGCTCTGTGACCGCGTGATGATCATCGACCGCGGCGAGATCGTCGCCGGCGGCACACCCGCGGAGCTCAAGCAGGAGGTCTCCGGCGATCAGGTGACCGTGACCTTGAGCGAGCCGGCCGACGCCCTCCGGGCGGGCGCGGCGCTGCGCGGGCAGGCGTTCGTCCGCGAGTTCGCGTCCGACGGTGGCGAGCTGCGGATGTACGTGAACGACGGCGGCGACGCGCTGCCCCAGATCCTGCGGCTGCTCGATGGGCAGCACATAGCTCTGACGTCGATCAGCGTCTCGAAGCCGACGCTGAACGACGTGTTCCTGCGCAAGACCGGCCGCTCACTGCACGAGCCCGGACACGCGCCCGGCGTGAAGGCCGCGGCGTGAGGGGCGTCGCGGACACTCGCCTGCTGTTCGCGCGGAGCATGCTGCAGCTGATCCGCAACCCGATCTGGCTGTTCGTCGGCTTCACGACGCCGGTGCTCTACCTGGCGTTGTTCACGCCGCTCCTGAAAGCGGTACCGAGCGCGGCGGGCCTGTCCAGCGGCCGCGTGATCGACGAGTTCCTGCCGGGGATACTCGCGTTCCTCGCGTTCGCGACGGGCACCGGCCCGGGGTTCAACACGATCTTCGAACTGAGCGCGGGGGTGATCGAGCGCCTGCGCGTGACGCCGGCCAGCCGGCTCGCGATCCTGCTCGGGCCGATCCTCTCGAACATGGCCCTGATGTTCGTGTTCGACGGCGTTCTCGTCGCCGTCGGCGCGGCGTTCGGGTTCGACGTCCACTGGGGAGGTCTGCTGGTCCTGTCCGTGCTGCTCGCGCTGATGGTCGCGACGGTCGCCGCCCTGTCGATCTCCGTGGCGATCGTCACCAAGCAGATCAGCACCTTCGCGGCGATCGTCAACGGGCTGAACCTGCCGCTGCTGCTGCTCGCCGGCGTGCTGCTGCCGATCTCGCTCGGCCCGCTGTGGATCCGGATCCTCGCGCACTTCAACCCGCTCTACTACCTGGTCGAAGCCGCCCGGGTGCTCGCCGCGGGGAGGACGGGCGGGCCGCACGTCTGGCAGGCGTTCGCGGTCCTGCTTCCGCTCGCCGCGGCGGCGCTCGCGTGGGCGACGCGCGTGGTCCGCAGCGCGGTCGCATAGGCGCCCATAGGCGCCCGCGCTCAGCCTCCGCCGCGCGCATGACGGCGCACCGCGAGCGGCGCGAAGATCGCGATGATCGCCAGCGACAGGACCAGCGTTGCGAGGACCGGGTGGGTCTGCGGCCAGGCGCCGCCGACAGGGGGCGAGGGCGTGTGGAACAGATGCCGGGATGCCGCGGCGGCCGCGCTGAGCGGATTCCACTCGGCGATCTGACGCAGCGGGGTCGGCAGGCCGGCGACCGGGACGAAGATCCCGGAGAGGAACATCAGCGGGAAGAAGATCAGGAACGTGACCTGGTTGGCGGCCTCCGGCTCGCGCACGATCAGACCGACCCAGGTGCCGAGCCAGGCGCCCGCGAAGGCCCAGAGGTTCAGCAGGGCGAAGGCAGCGACCGTGTCGAGCGCGCTGCCGTGCGGCGCCCAGCCCACGATCATGCCGAGCACGAAGAGCGTGCCGAGTCCGAGGAGGCCCTCCGCGACCTGCGCGAGGTTGCGCCCGGCGAGCACTGAGACGCGGGAGATGGGTAGCGCCCGCAGCCGCTCGATCAAACCGCTCTCGTGGTCGCTGGCGACGCCGACCGCGAGGCCGCTGAGGGTCGCGCCGATCCCCTGGGCGAACATCCCCGAGACCAGGTAGTCGTGGTAGTTGATCCCTTTCGGCAGGCGGATCGCCGACCCGAACACGTAGACGAACGTGAGCACGAAGATAACGGGCATCACGGTGTTGTCGGCGAGGCGCTCGGGGACGCGGGGGATCTGCCGCAGGATGCGCCCCGCGAGCAGACGCGACTGCTCGGCCATCTGCAGGGCCGCGCTCACCTGAGCGCCTCCAGCTCGGCACGATGATCCCGCTCCTCGCGCAACGACGCCGCCCCGTCGGTCAGCGCGAAGAAGACGTCGTCGAGCGTCGGTCTGATCAGGCCCGCCTCCTCGACCGCGACCTCGGCGCCTCGCAGCGCCGCGAGCACCGATTCGAGGTCCGTGCTGCCGCCGGGAGCGGGAACGGAGAGGCGGACGCCGTCGCTGCGCTCCAACTCGACCTCGAGACCGCGCCCCGCGAGGGCCACGCGAGCCGCCGCGAGCGCCGCCCGGTCCGTGACGGTGACCGTCACGCGCCGCTCGCCGACCTCGTCCTTCAGCTGCGACGGCGTGCCTTCGGCGACCGCCCGGCCCGCGGCGAGGACGCTGATCCGGTCGGCGAGCTGGTCGGCCTCCTCGAGGTACTGCGTCGTCAGAAGCAGCGCCGATCCGTCCTCGACGAGGCTCCGGATCAGCGCCCACATCTCGCGGCGGCTCGCCGGGTCGAGGCCGGTCGTCGGCTCGTCGAGGAAGATCACCGGCCTCGGCACCACCAGGCAGGCGGCCAGGTCGAGGCGCCGGCGCATGCCGCCGGAGTAGCCGCCGACGACCCGGTCGGCCGCCTCGGTCAGCTCGAACCGCGCCAGCAGCTCCCCGGCGCGCCGCTGCGCCTGACCCTTCGCGAGGCGCAGCAGCCGCCCGAGCAGGATCAGGTTCTCGCGGCCGGTGAGGAGATCGTCGAGCGTGGCCCGCTGGCCGGCGAGCGAGATCTGCTGCCGGACCCGATGCGGCTCCCTGACGACGTCGTGCCCACCGACGAACGCCCGGCCGCCGTCCGGGCGGATCAGGGTCGAGAGGATCCCGACGGCGGTCGTCTTGCCCGCGCCGTTGTGGCCGAGCAGGCCGAGCACCGTACCCGGCTCGATCGCCAGGTCGAGTCCGGCCAGCGCCTCGGTCGCCCCGTAGCGCTTGACGAGGCCCTCGGCCCGCACTCCCGCCGACTGCTGGATCACGCGCGCGCTTCTCCCGGCTGAGTTCGTAGGGGGCTTCCGGCCGGGACCTGGCACCCCCGCGAGCCCTCAGCTGCCGGCGCGCCGGCCTCGGCGCGGGCAGCCCGTCACGGCGACGGTCGTCTCGCGCCGCAGCACGACGCCGCTCTGCGCGGTGATCGTCGTCGGCATCTGCAGCGGCGTCGAGATCGTCCGGGTGACGCGTTCGCGCACGTGAACGGTGCGCCCGCCGCGGCGGCGGGTGCGGAGCTTCCGTTCGGTCACCCTGCGGCCGTGGTCGCACAGCGCCCCGTTCGGCACGAGCACCGAACCGGGCCCCTCCGTGAGCGTCAGCGCGAAGCTTTCGATCGGGGCGTCGGGGACGGCTTCGAATTTCGAGTACACGCGGCCCCTGGTGATCTGCGTGTTGCCGACGAGATCGATCGTCACGCCGTCGCCGGTGAGCAGCAGGTCCAGGTCGGGGAACGCTGCGCCGCCGTGGCTGACGAGGTACGCAGGACCGGCGAGCGGCCCGTTCAGGAGCGGCGTGGTGACCGTCGCACTGCCGACCTTCGCGCCCGCGGGGCAGGCCGCGGGGCGTTCGGCGAAGACCTTTTCCGGGCACGCCTTCTGCAGCGTCGTGAGGCGGATCGCGATCGCGCGCGGCAGCTCGACGTCGACCTTCTCGATGTTGGATTCCTTCGTCCCCGGCGCCAGTCCCGGCCCGCTCTTGGAGCCGACGTGGACGAGCAGCGACGCTCCGCCGCGGGTCGAGCTGTGCTTGCCGAGGGTGGCGGCGGTGAACGTCGGATCGAAAGGCAGCGCCCCGCAACCCGTGGCCTGGTAGGGGGCGGCTACGGGTGCGGGGGCGCCTTGCGAGCTCCAGATCGTCGCGACGATCTGCTTCGGCTCGCAGCTTGTGGGGTTGAACGTGAACCCGGCTCGGTCGACCGTCAGGCTGATCAGGCGCAGCTGGAGGGGGATGCCCTCGAGGATGCTCGGGAGCGCCGCGCTGGTGACGGTCAGGTGGGCGTCGGTCGGGTCGACCGCGATCGAGGCGCGGACGATCTCGTCGCCGAGGTTCAGCGGCCCTGCGATCGCGGGCACGACGATCGCGAGGCCGTACGGCGCGCCGCCGTAGGGGCCTGTGAGGTACACGTCGCCGGCGAGCTCGAAGGGGTTGCTGCCGGCGCCCGCCGCGACCGTGGTGTGCCCGATCAGGCTGCTCGCGCTGCAGTCTCCGAGCTCCGCATCGGGTTCGGGGCAGAGCGGAACGTCTTTGATGTAGCCGAGCAGCCCGGCTGGCATCCGCACGCTGATCGAGCCGAAGGTCTGTTCACCGTCGGCGCGGGAGAAGGAGAGGGTGAAAGGCGCGGTGGCGCCCGCCTTCGCGGCGAGCGTGCCGGCCGAGAAGGCCGGAGCGAACCGCCCGTCGGGGCACGGGCCGGTGATCTCGAAGCTGCTCGTCAGCGCGACGCTGGTTTCACTCCAGGAGCTCAGCTCGGCGGTCGCGGTCTGAGGTCCGCAGACGGCGGGGTTGGACAGCGGCGCGCGCGGGCCTCCCTTCAGCCGCAGCGTCATCGCCGAGAACGGGAGCTGCGGCAGGTCCGTGAACGTCGCGGTGATCCGGCCGCTCGCGGGGTCGGTCTCGATCTCGCCGGCGAGCTTGACGACGACGCCCGACCCGCTCGCGACGAGATACAGCGCGAGCGTGCTGCCGAACGGGTTCGCTCCCTGGCGGGCGAGGTAGACGGAGCCCTGCATCGGTTCTTCGAGCAGCGGCGTGCGGATCGTGAGTTCGCCGATCTTCGACCCTTCGGGGCAGCTCGGCGGAGCTTCGCCGTGCAGGTCGATTTCGGCGATGCCGCACGCCTGGAGTCCGTCCGCGGAGGAGGGGTCGACCGTCATCCCCGCCGGCAGCGTCAGCGTCAGGTCGCGCAGGTCGGCGCTCGCGAGGCCGTGCGGGTTCTCGTTCTGCGGGACGTCGAGGTCGACTTCGAGTCCCGTGGGCGCGGCGGCCTGCGGCGAGGTCGGGGTGACCGTGATGCGTCGGCGAGAACGGCACGCGTTCGCAGCCGGTGCTCGCGAGCGGGGTCGTGCCGCCTTCGTCGGTGTCGAAGCTCGCGGACTGCGGCGCCGAGCCCGCTGCCCAGGCTTCCGCGAGCACGTCGACGGCGAGCGGTGACGAACACGAGGTCGGGTTGCGGATCAGCGGGGTTTCGGTGAGGCTGCCGGGTGCGCCCGTCTGGTTCGGGTGTTCCGGTCCGTAGGAGCGCAGCGGGTCGTGGGCCGCTTCCGCGGGCACGCCCCAGAGGGTCACCCTGATCGCCGCCAGCGCCAGACCCTGGGAGATGTCTTCCGTGACGGTCTCGACGGTGTAGCCGCCCTCCGCCGCGTCGGCGCTCCCGACCTTGACGTCGATGAAGACGAGCACGGACTGGTAGTTGAAGGCGAACTGCCCGGGCATCCCTTCGGGCGGGCGCATGTTGTAGAGCGGTACGAAGAACGGGTGAGTGCAGGTCGAGACGCAGTTGCTGATTTCGACGACGCCGACCTGTGAGTCGACGGGGCATTCCGCTTCGAAGCTGGTCTTTCCCTTGAGCTGCGCCTGGGAGCAGCGCTGGAACGCCTGTGGGTCGCCGAGCAGCCCCGGCGGCAACGTCGTCGAGATCTGCCGGACGTTCCCGTCGGGGCCCCTCACGCTGGCGGTTTCGGCCGTCTTCAGGGCGAGGTCGACCGTCAGGTCGGGGTGCGCGCCGGCCTGTGTGAGCGGAACCCCGTCCGGTTCTGCGAGCGAGCCGCTGAATGATTCGATCGCGAAGTCCGCCCGGGCGGGCGGCGCCACCGAGGAGCGCGACGCCGAGCATGCAGGCCAGCACGATCAGGGCCCGTGCGAGCAGCGCGCCGGTCGTGGAGCGGGCGCTCATCCACGGCTCCGTGCCGCGGCGCGGGTGAGCTCGAGCACCAGTTGCTTCGTGCTCGCGGCTCCCGAGAACGCGATCGCGACCCGCAGCCGGAGGCTGCGGCGGTGCGCCATGTCCCGGCCGATCTGCAGATCAAGGGTGACGGTCGTCGTCCCCGCTCCGCGAGCGGTCGCGTTCGCCTGTGCGAGCGTCCGGGTTCGCCCGGAGAGATCGGCTCGGGCGAGGGCCCTGATCGCGCCGGCGCCGCTGACGGTGACCGCGAGCCGGAGCTTGCCCGTCCGTATGAGCGTTGCGATCTGCGCGGCCGACGGCCGTGCGACGGTGAACGTCCCCGTGGGGACGATCGCGGGTTCGGCGACGGCGGCGGTGCTCGCGGGCGTCGCGATCATCGCCGGGGGGGCGAACGGCCCCTGGCATTCGTCGCCGCGGCATTCGCTCGACACCGAGGTGGTGTTCTGCGCCGCGATCCCGCCGTCGACACGGGCGTCGTAGACGTCGTAGTCGGAGTCGACGTCGGCTGCGACCAACGGCGCGCTGGTGCGGAAGAAGATGTCCGAGCCGTCGAGTGTCGCGTCCGAGAAGTAGGCGTCCTCCTCCGCCGTCGGGCTCGAGATCAGCGCGACGGGGCCGCCGTCGGCGCTGCCCTCGTAGACGTCGCGTTTCGCGTTCGCCGCCTGCGGTGCGAGGTCGTTCGGGCTGTCGAAGAAGACGCGGCCGTCATCGAGGACGTTGTGCGGCTTGTAGTCGCCGAGCACCGGCGTGCCGGTGCTGTCCCCGTTGTCCAGGTAGGAGGGCCCGGCCGGCGCGGCCACGTCCGGGTTGCAGGAGATGCAGGTGAGCCGCCCCCGCTCTGCGTCGTAGCCGTAGACGACCAGGCACGCGCCGACGGGGTTGTATTCCGTGGCGGGACAGCGGCTTTCGTCGGTCGTGTCGGCGCCGGCGAGCGCCGCGTAGGAGGAGAACTCGAAGTACCGTCCGCTCGGGCTGGCGTCCCATTCGTGCGGCTCGTTCCATTCCGGGCAGTCTTCGACCGGTTCGCCGGCCTGATCGTTGCCGTCGTGGCAGCTCGTCTGACCGATCAGGTTGATCGTGCCGCCGCCCGCCGTGTCGTGCCAGACGTAGAGGTTCGTCGTCGAGCCCGTTTCGCCGGCGCTCGCCCCGGGCGCGAGCGCGCTCTGGGCGGTGAAGTAGACGTAGCTGCCGTCGTTGCTGACCCCGATCACCTGTATCGCCGCGGGGGATTCCGCGTTGGACGCGACGAGGCTGAGCGTTCCCGTCGCGCTTTCGTACCGGTACAGGGAGTCGATCGAGGACGCCGGCGCGCTCGCCGTGAGCGGTGACTGGCTGGTGAAGTACACGACCGAGCCGTCCGCGCTCGCGCCTTCGAAGCTCGCGGGCGCGACGCCGCCGAGCGGCACTTCCGCGCCTTCCAGCGGCGTGTGCGGGACGCGATGGGAGACGGACACCGCCGTCGTCGTGCCTGCTTCGCGGGAGAACAGCCCCGGCTCTTCTCCTCCTTCGACGGAGAAGATCAGCTTCGGCGGGGCGCCGGGGGTGGCCTGGAAGAGGCCACCGGTGGCCGCGTTACCGGTGCTCGGCGTGTTGCCCGGCAGCACGCTCGCGAGCTGCAGCCGGCCGGCGTTCCATTCGTAGAGGTTCGTGTTGCCGAAGACCGATTGCGCGTCGGACGTGAGTTTCGCTTCGGTCCCGAACACGACGTGGCGGTAGTCGGCCGTCGCGGCGATCTGGCGGGTCAGCTGGCCCGCGGCGAAGAGGTTGAAGAAGAGATGTTCTTCGCCGGAGCTGGCGAGCAGCTCACGTTCGCCGGTGACGAGGTTCGAGACGTACGCGTTCCCCTGTTCTTCCTCCGCTCCCGCGATCGGCGCGCCCTCGCTGTCGAGCGCCCTGCGGCTGATCTGGAAGGCGGAGGAGAGGTCCGGCGAGAACGTGAGCGTGCCCCTGGCGAGCAGCGTCGCCTGGTTCTGCTGCGGCGGCTCGACCGCGTGGGTGCTCCAGCCGCCGGTGCCCGCGGCTGGCCACGTAGAAGCCGACGACGGGGTTCCCTTCCGCGCCGGCGAAGGCGCCCGAGGACGCGAACGCGATCGCGTCGCCGGACGGCGCGGCCTGGTTGGTGCCCTCGAGCGTGCTGACGTTGCTGCCGTGCTTCTCCGTCGGCGACACGAGCTCCCAGGCTCGGCATTCGGGGAGCTCGGTCGACTGCTGCTGGACGCGCAGCGCTTCGTTCGCGCACGGTGCGGCGAGTGCGTGGCTCGGCGCCGCAACGGAGACGGCGAGCAGCAGCGCGAGCGCCGGCACCGTGCGGCTCCGCTCCAAGCGGCCGCTGACGATTCTCGCTGTGAGAGCTCCTCCCGAGAACATATTCTCCGAGAAGAATACAAACCTGGCGGCGGACGTGCGCCGCGCGCCTCGGCGCGGAGCCGGCTACGGGAGTGACGTCGGCGCCTCGAGGACCCGCTCGAGCTTGTCGAGAAGCTGCTGCCAGCCGGGCTCGATCCCCGCGATCGCGGCCGGCGCGTCGGCGCTGGCGGCGGTCAGGCGGATCGCGAGCGTCAGTCGTGTCAGCGCTCGGGTCGACTCGAGGCTGACGTCGTGGATCGCCGTGAACACGGGGCCCCCGACGGTGTCGAGATGGGAGAGCTCGAAGCGCAGCGACCCCGGCGGCGAGAGCTCGACGAACCGTCCGCGGCTGCGGTAGGAGCGGCCGTCGCGCTCGCGCACGACGATCTCGATCCGCCCCTCCTCGACGGCGTCGATCTCGCATTCGGCGACCTCGAAGTGCTCGGGGCTCCACCACTCGGATACGAGCGCCGCCGAGGTCCAGTGGGCCCAGACGTCCTCGCGCGAGGCGGGCAGCTCGCGCTGGAAGCGCATCTCGCGGCCGAGCGCCCAGTCGGGATCGCTTGCGGCTTCGCGCTGCTCCTTCGCGATCGCCTCTCCGTAGCGCTCGAGCAGCGCGTCGGCGGCCCCCGTCGTCTCGGCGAGTGCCTCCAGCTGCTCCGCGAGCTTGCGCAGCGGCTGGCGCCGCAGCGTGTAGATCCGGCGCCGGCCGAGCGGATGCACCGTGACGAGCCCCGCGCGTTCGAGCGTCTGGAGGTGCTTCGTCGCCTGCGGCTGGCGCAGCTCGAGCTCCTTCGCGACCTCGCCCACGGAACGTGGTGCGAGGCTCAGTAGTTCGACGATCCGGAGCCGGTTGCGCTCTGCCAGCGCTGTCAGGAGATCGTCGTCCACCGGGTAAGTATGCAGACGCGGCATGTATTCTCGCCAATGAATGTTTCCCGACTCGAGAGGTGGTGCTTCGTGGGTAAGGTTCTCGCCGAGATGAGCATGTCGCTGGACGGCTATGTCGCCGATCCCGACGACGGGGTGCAGGCACTGCATCGCTGGTACTCCGAAGGGGATGTCGAGACGCCGACCGGCACCGCGGGGTTCTCCTTCCGCACGTCGGCCGGGAGCGCCGAGGTCCTCAGGAACGCGCTCGCGAACTCTGGTGCGCTGATCACGGGCCGGCGCAACTTCGACATCGCCGGTGGTTGGGGAGGGGAACATCCGCTCGGTGTGCCGGTGTTCGTCGTGACCCACTCGGTGCCGGCCGGCTGGCCGCGGGAAGGCGCTCCCTTCACCTTCCTCGACAGCGTCGAGCGGGCGGTCGCCGAGGCGCGCGAGGCGGCCGGCGAGAAGGCTGTCGTGATCGCGAGCCCCGGCATCGCTCAGCAGGCGCTGGCGCTGGGGCTGCTGGACGAGGTCTCGATCAGCCTCGTGCCCGTTCTGCTCGGTGACGGGATCCCGTTCTTCGCAAAGCGGACGGCCGAGGCGATCGCGCTCAGCGATCCGACCGTGGTCGCGGGGACCGGCGTCACGCACCTGACGTTCCGCGTGCCGGCGAATGCCTCGGCGGCGACGGAGCAGGCCGCGTGAGCCGCCAGGCGTACGCCTGCCTGACGTATCGCGATCTCCCGCGCGCGCTGTCCTGGCTGCACGACGCGTTCGGACTCGAGGGCGAGCTGCTCGTGCCACCCGGCACCGACGAGCATGCGGCGGTCGATCACGCTCTGCTGCGCGCCGGCGGCTCGACGATCCTGGTGGAGTCCGAGCGCCCCGAGGAACTTCACGGCGAGCACGCGGGGCGCGGCTGGGTCTACGTGGCCGTCGGCGACGCCGACGCACACCACCGGCGGGCCGTGGCCGCCGGGGCGAGCGTGCACGGCGAGCCGCACGACTATGGCGACGGTTTCCGCGGCTACAGCGTGAGCGACCTCGAGGGGAACCTCTGGACGTTCGGAACCGCGCAGCCCTGAGCGGCCGAGGCGTCGCACCTCGGTGCGACGCCCCGGCCCTCGGAGTCCGCTCGTCGTTCAGGCGCGGCGCAGGCCCGCGAGCTCGTAGGGCCGGCCCGCGTAGGCGAGCGTCGCGCCGACCGCGAGGAACGTGAGCGGCGCCGCGGGGGAGGTGTGGATCACGAGCAGGTTGGTGAGCGTCGCGCCTGCCATCAGCCCGGTCACCGCGACCGCGGCGATGTCACGCAGGGGGCGGATCGCGAGGCCGATCGCCCCGGAGACCTCGAGCACGCCGACCAGGTAGCGGAACCACTGCCCGACGCCGATCTGGCGGAACATGTGGACCATCTCGTGCGCTCCGGTGAGCTTCGCGGCGCCCGCCATCAGCAGCCCGAGCGCGAGCAGTGCGCGGAGCGCCGCCCGGCCGCGGTGGGCGAGCCTCGGACGCGGGGTTGAGTGGCTGCTGAGCCGTGCTGTGGTGGTGTTCATCGTCTCTCCTTCGGTTTTGGGGGGTTCAGCCGTGTGTGGTGTGCAGCCAGCTGCCGTCGGGCAGCCGGCGGTGGGATGGGGTGACGGTGAGGACGGCGCCGCTCCGGTGCCGGGGTGCCCGGCGCTCGGGGAGCGGCGCGGCGGATCGCGCCGGCGGCCGCGCGAACACGGGAGGGCCGCGCCGCGGGCGACCGGTTGGCGCCGGCGGCCGCCACGCGGATCTCCTCGGCACGGGAGGAGGCGAGGCGGTGTACGACGTGGCTGTTCATGGCGTTCCCTTCGGACGTTGATGCCTGGTCCGGTGGAACCTAAGCCGTGATCGGTCCTTTTGAAAGGACCGCTTTAGCGCCGTGTCGTAGGACCAATCTGCTACGCGTGCAGCTGCGCGATCGCCGCGGCGAGCCGTTCGGTGCCGGCGGCGGCCGCGCGCGGCGTGAGCGTCGCGTAGCCGAAGATCAGGCCGGGCGGCCCCGGCGTGAGCCGATACCGGGAGATCCCCCCGATCGACACTCCGTGCTCCGCGGCGGCCTCGACCACCGCCGCCTCGCCGAGGTCGTCGGGCAGCCAGCAGATCAGGTGCAGCCCGGCCGCGATCCCAGCAGGCCGCAGCTGCGGGAGGTGCGTGTGGATCCCGTCGAGCAGCGCGGCGCGCTGCTCGCGATACGCGGAGCGCATCCGCCTGAGATGCCGCTCGAACTCACCGCGGACGATGAAGTCCGCGAGGGCGAGCTGATCGAGCGTCGGCGAGCCGCGGTCGGCGAGCAGCTTCGCTTCCAGCAGCGGCTCGTGCAGCGCGTCGGGCACGACGAGCCAGCCGAGGCGGAGCCCCGGCGCGAGCGTCTTGCTGGCGGTGCCCGCGTAGGCGACGCGCTGGCGGTCGAGGCCCTGGATCGCGCCGAGCGGCGCCCGGTCGTAGCGGTACTCGGCGTCGTAGTCGTCCTCGATCACGAGCGCGTCGTTGCGGCGCGCCCACAGCAGCACCTCGGTGCGTGCCTGCGCGGGGAGGACCCCGCCGAGCGGCCACTGGTGCGACGGGCGTGAGCAGCAGTGCGTCGGCCTCGATCCCGTCGAGCGCCTCGATCGAGATGCCGTCGCTGCCGACCGGCACGGGGACGAGCTCGAGCCCGAGGCTCTCGGCGAACGGGCGCACGTCGTCGTCGGCGGAGGGATCCTCGACTGCGATCCGCTTCGCGCCGCGCGCTGCGAGCACACCGATCAGCAGCGCGGCCGCCTGTGCGAAGCCGTTCGTGATCAGCACGCGCTCCGGGTCGGCGACGGTGCCGCGAACACGGTTGAGGTAATCGGCGATCGCGACGCGGAGCTCCGGCGCGCCCTTGCCGTCGAGGTAGCCGAAGCGCTCGTCGGGCGCTTCGGTGAGTACCCGGCGGATCGATTTGAGCCATGCCGCGCGCGGGAAGCTCGCCGGGTTCGCGCGCCCGTATCCGAAGTCGATCCGATCGGCGGCAGCGCGCGCCGCCGCGCGGGGCTCCGCGCTCGGCGGCGGGCTCGGGAGCTCCGCCCTCATACCCGGCGCGACACGGGTCGCGCCGCCCTGCCGGCTCTCCAGGTACCCCTCGGCGGTCAGCTGCGCGTATGCCTCGACGACCACGCCCCGCGAGACGCCGAGCTCGGCGGCGAGCAGGCGGCTCGGCGGCAGCGCCGCGCCGGTCCTCAGACGCCCCGTGCGGATGCCCTCGCGCAGCGCCTGCTCGATCTGGCGATGCAGCGCAGCGCCAGATCGAGGGCGCAGGGCGATCAGCAGCTCTGCGGGACGAAGAGAATTGGTACCGGTGGAGGCGACGACCGTGAGGCTAACACCGGACCAGTCCCACTGACTTGGTTGTGCACCCGTCTCCCGCGGAAGCGTGGGACCGCACAGGCTGCCGTGCGCCCCCGGAGACCGCGTCAGATCAGGCGGCGTTCCGGTAGACCGGTTCGGGCTCTCGTTGCTCGGCGGGGTCTTTGATGAAGAACCGGTCCTCGACGGCCTCGACCAGATCGTGCATCGAGACATGTGGCGTGAGACGCCTCGGGTGGGACATCATCCACGCGATAAAGCCGAGCAAAGCCATGTCGAGAACGACAATGATCGCGATTGCTGCTGACAGAGACATAAGCGCCCCCTAGGTGTCTGTCGGGTATCTGTTTGCGGGCAAGATAGGCGCGGGACACGAGCGCGTCTGTGCAATTCAGCACACGTCCAGATCTGTGACCGAGTAGCGCCTGACGCCGGTCGCCTGCCAGGCGCGCCGGCGAGGAACTGTGGCTGGCCCTCACGCGGGCAGGTGAAACGGCACCTCCGCGATGACGACGCCGGGATGGCGGCGCAGCCCGGCGCGAAGATGGGCGCCCACACGTCCGTGCAGGACACGCTGCCACCGATGTGCGACGACGATGTCCGCCACGACGACGGTGAGCGTGAGATCGGGACGTTGACGGTGCAGGGCCGCCAGGTACTGCGTGAGCGGCGTCACCGTCGCCCTGTAGGGCGCGACCACGAGTTGGAGGGGGAGATGGTCGCCCCAGGTGTGCCAGTCGCGCTCGAAGCGTCGCGCCTCCTCCTCGCTGGGGCTGATGTGAAGCGCCATCACGGGCTGTCCGAGCGAGGCGGCGTAGGCCAGCGCCCTGAGCGCCGCCCGGTCCAGCACGGCGACGGGCACGACGGCGAAGCCGTGCACCTGCCGGAGCGACCCGGTGCCCTGCACGGGCGCGGGCGATCGCGTCGTCGACGCAGGGAGCAGCGGCATGCTGCCGGCGTCGGGAAGCTCCTCGTCGTCGGGCTGCGGTGTCAGGGCGCGACGCGCCGCCTCGTAGTGGCGGTGGACTCGCGTGCACGCGTACATCAACGTGGGGATCAGGACGATCACGAGCCATGCGCCCTCCAAGAACTTCGTCGCGGCTGCGATCACCACGACCACGGCCGACAGCACCGCGCCGAGCGCGTTCGTCATCAGGCCGCTGCGCCAGCCGCGCGTGCGATGCCGCAGCCAGTGCGCGACCATGCCCGATTGGGCGAGCGTGAACGCGACGAACACGCCGATCGCGAACAGCGGGATCAGCGGAGCGGTGTCGCCGCCGAACGCGGCGAACAGGATCGCTGAGGGCACCGCCAGGACGACGATCCCGTTGGTGAACGCGAGCCGGTCGCCGATCCTCAGGAACAGCCGCGGCACGTACCCGTCGCGCGCCATGAAGTAGAGCAGCCTCGGGAAGCCGTTGAAGGCCGAGTTGGCCGCGATCAGCAGCACGAGCGCGGTCGCCACCTGGACGAACCCGTAGCCGACGCCGTTGCCGACGCTCGCATGGGCGATGCGCGAGAGCAGCGTCTGACCGCCGCCCGCGGTGCCGCCGTCGAAATGCGCGACCAGCACGATCCCGACGAACATCGAGACGAGCAGCGCGAGCATCACGCTGAGCGTCTGGCGCGCATGCTTCGCCTCCGGAGCTCGGAACACCGGAACGGCGTTCGAGATCACCTCGATGCCGGTCATCGCCGTCGCTCCCGAGGCGAAGGCGCGAAGCACCAGCAGCACGCCGACGGCCTCGACGGCGCGATGGGGGTGAGGCGCGACGGGGTGCAGTCCGTGTTCGGCGGCCTTGACCAGTCCCGTGACCACGACCAGCGCGATCGCGCCGACGAACAGATAGGTCGGGGCCGCGAAGTACATGCCGGCGTCGCGCACACCGCGCACGTTGCCGGCGACGAGCAGCAGGATCACGAGGATGCCGATCGGGACGCGATCCGGGTGGAGCCCGGGGATCGCAGAGGTCACGGCTTCGACGCCGGACGCGACCGAGACCGCGACGGTCAGGATGTAGTCCAGGATCAGGCCGGCGCCGGCGAGCAGCCCCCATCTGGAGCCGAGGCTGTCGCTGGCGACGACGTAGGAGCCGCCGCCGTGCGGATAGGCCTTGATCACCTGGCGGAAGCCGAGACCCACCGAGATCATCAGCACGGCGAGCGCCGCGCCGATCGGCAGCGACAGCTTCAGCTCGCCGGAGCCGGCGAGCAGCAGCACCGCGAGCATCGCTTCCGGTCCGTATGCGACCGAGGAGAGCGCGTCCGGAGAGAGGACCGCGAGCGCCAGGAACCTCCCCATGCGCTCCTGCGCGAGCGCGGTGCTGCGCAGCGGCGGGCCGACGACTCGGCGGCCGACCGCGTAGAAGATCCGACTCGCGCGCGAGTCGCCGACGTCCGCCTGCTCCGTGGCTTCGATCTCGCGGATGTCACCGGCGCCGGTTCCCGTCGCACGAGCCTGCACCTTCACGAAGCGCGCGCGGCCGACCGGCTCGGGCTCGCCGAACTCCAGGTCGCGCTCGACCGGCAGCGCGTCCTCCCAGGCCCTCAGCGGCGGTACGCAGTCCGCCCAGCCGCGCCCGATCTCGCGCAGCCCGGCGCGCGCCTTGGCGTCGAGCTCCGGGAGCTGAGCGCTCGCGGTGACCGTAGCGGCGTCGGATCCGTCACTCACGCTCGTCTCAACCTAACGCAGCCGTACCGTCGCGCACGGCGTATGCAGACGCTCCAAGCTCACCGGGGAGGTCCGGGTGGAGCGATGGGCAGGTCGCGGCTGCCGGTGGGCGCGCTCGATCGAGCGGATCGCAGGACGCGGGCTCGCTCGGTACGAGGAGTACACTCGTGCCAGGCGCGCGGCGGGGATGGGTCGGTTGGCCGGGGGTGCGCGTCGACCGACTCCACGGGCTGCACACACCATCCTCACGACACCAGAACCCAAGCCGCTCCCCACGGACGCGCCTCGTACGGAAGCCCTCGATCGCGCGCTGAACGTCGCGGCGATGATCGTTCCCCTGCTGCTGGTCGGCTTCGCCGCCTGGCGTGCTTGGGGCGGGACGCTGCGGTGGAGCGATCTGGTCGTGCTGGCGATCACCTACGCGCTGACGGGCCTCGGCGTGACGGTCGGCTTTCATCGCCTGTTCACCCACCGGAGCTTCAAGACAGGGCCGAGGACGCGGTTCGTGCTCGCGGTGCTCGGGTCGGCCGCGATCGAGGGCCCGCTGATCGAGTGGGTCTCGAACCATCGCAAGCACCACCAGTTCTCGGATGAGGCCGGCGATCCGCACAGTCCCCACCACCATGGCCCGGGCCTACGCGGCACGCTCCGCGGTCTGATCCACGCCCACTTCGGCTGGATCCTCGGCGGTGGCGCGCTCGCGAAGCCGGAGCGCTATGCGAAGGACCTGCTGAACGATCCCGTCTCACGATTCGTGGATCGCAGCTTCGTCGTCTGGCTGCTGCTGGGCCTCGCGCTGCCGTTCGCGCTGGGCGCGGCGCTCACGGGCACGGTCGGCGGGGCTCTCACGGCGCTGCTGTGGGGGGGAGCGGTGCGGATCTTCCTGCTGCACCACGCGACGTTCTCGATCAACTCGCTGTGTCACTACTTCGGCCGCCGCCCATACGAGACCGGCGATCAGTCCCGGAACCTCGCCTGGCTCTCGCTGCCGACGCTCGGGGAGGCGTGGCACAACAACCACCATGCCTTTCCGACGTCGGCCGCCCACGGCCACGGCCGGCTGCAGCTCGATCCGTCCTGGTGGGTGATCTCCGGGCTCGTGCGATGCGGGCTGGCCTGGGACGTCGTCGGGGTGTCCTCGTCGCGTGTGGAGCGCGCGCTGCGTTGAGCTGAGCGTCGGTTACTGCGCCGGCGGTTTGGGGAGCGTCACGTTCGCGGTGCCGGTTGCGCTGCGAGCGATACCGCCTGGGGGTCGCCGTTGACGGCCCACAGGCCGTTGCTGACGGCGACCGGCCGTGTCGTGCCGTCCGTCTGCTCGATCGAGGCCGTGCTCGCAGAGCCCGGGATCACCCCGAACGTCGTGAGGCCGGCTTTCGTCTCGAGCGTTCCCGTCAGACCACCGGAGAGCGCTTCGGCATCAGACACGCAGGTGCTCCCGAACGACGTCGCGGTCACTTCGGCGAGGCAGACGCCGTTGGCTCCGGGAACCAGCCAGACCCGCATCGTCGACTGCAGCGCGGCGGCGTCGATGCTCCCGAGGTACTCGGCGAGCGCCGGGTCCGGTGCGATTCGGCCCTGCGGGGTGTCCGAGTGAGCGATCGCGTTGATTTCTTCGCTGGCGCGCTCGGGAAGCGCGGTCACCGCGGTTCCGGCTCGTGCCCGAGTGAGCGCGGGGAAGTGGTGGGCCAGCGCCCGGCGGTTCCGTGAGATCCTGGCGAGGAGCGGTGCGGGGAGCGGCGTCCTGCCGGCGGCAATCGCGCGGCGGGGGACGCTCGCGTGGGGCGCGCCGGAGGCAAGGCTTGTCCCAAGTGCGACGGCGATCGCACACATCATCACGAGCAGTGCGCCGATCAGGATCGGTTGGCTTGGGGTGCGAGATTCACGCATCGGGTTCTCCTGTGAGGTTGCGTTTGTGTGGTCGCGAGCGGTCGTCGATTGCGATTGCATCAGCCGTCGTATTCCGCCCACGCCCAAATGAAGCCCGTGGACCCGGAGTTGACCCAACCCTGAGCGGTCGCGTTGCCCAGAGGTGGTTCCTGTTCATTGCGCTGAACATGGCTGCCACCAGCTGCGTGGCAGTAGTTGGACATCCCGGGGACCGTTTCGCCGCTGCCGGAGTAGGAGTTCATGCACCAGGCCTGTTTACGGCTTTCGACCTCGGTGCGTTCGAGCGCGATAAAGAAGTGCTTTGGCCCGGTCCCGCCCGCGTATTCACCGTTTCCGTACACCAGCGTTGCGCCCAACGCCGTCCCTGTCATCGTCCCGAGGGCGAGGAGCCAAACCGCCAGTCCCACTACTGTCCGCCGTTTGAAACGCCCAGCCTGCTTGGTCACTCTGCGCCGCATCACTTAGTCTTGACCTCCCTTGCCGTGATTGCGTGAACGTGCGGGTCCTGACACTTCCGAGCTCACCCCAAGGTCCAATCAATCGACGCCTTCGTCAAGGTGTGTTTCTCATTTGTGAGGCGCACGAGCGGTGACCGATGGGCCTCGGGCCGCCTGGCATCGACCGCATCTGTTCGACGGGAGCCGGCTCGACCCGGGTCGACACTCGCCCCCGAAACCCGCGGTACTCGAGACGTTGAGGGGATTTGCGCGCTTGACCTCAACGCTCACGAGACCTGAGCGAGGCGAGCCCGAGGCGACGCCCCGATCAGTCAAGGCTGAGCTTGTCCTACCGCCTCGGTTCTTGCCGATCTGCGTACGTACTCAGGCGCGAACTCCAACCCTCACCCCGCCGGCAGCGCCCCCGGATGCGCCCGTTCGTAGGACAGCCGGCGCTCGATCTGCACGATCTGCTTGCGGAGGAAGCCGAGCACCGTCGGGTCCAGGCGGTGAGTCGTCCGCTCGCTCAGCCGGCGGAGCTGGCGAATCGTCGAGCTCAGCTGCGCGGCGAGGCTCATCTGTTCGGCGGGCCGCATGGCGAAGCCCGGGAGCGTCTCCGTCACCACCCGGCCGGAGCCGAGACGCACGGTGGCCGTGATCGACCCCCGCACGAAGTAGCCCGCGTAGACGGCGAGGATCGCGTGCAGCGGGCCCTCGGGCCGCAGCGTCTGCACGCCGCTCGGGGTTTTGAGGGTGACCGACACCACGTCGGGCTGGGCGATTCCCGTGATCGCCGTGCGCCCTGGCAGCGTGCGGCGTTCGATTTCCGGCCGGGCGGGCTGGTCCGGTTCGGCCGGGAGCAGTCCGCGCCCCTCGCCGAGCTGGTTGGTGTCGAGTTCCACGGGATGGCTGCGCCACCAGCCGGGAGGCCGGAACGCGTCGAGTTCGCTGCGCTTCGTGATGCAGCTCGAGCTGCTCCCCGTCTGTTCCGCGCCCGGTTTCAGAACGCCGGTGACCGGGTCGATGCTCGCCAGCTTGCCTTCGACGACGCGGCCGATCGCCGTCGAGCAGTCGCGTGATGCGTAGAAGCCCCACGGCGCTGCGCCGCCGGGGTCCGGGGCGCGCACATCCGGAACCTGCGGCCGCTCGCCCGGTACGTAGACGCGGCCGCGACGCGTGTCCCAACGGCCCACCCGCCGGCCGTGGAGCAGGTAGGTGATGCGCGGCGTCGCGTTCCAGTCGCTGCCGGGCAGCACGAGCAGGAACGCGTGGTTCCGGTCGACCCTCAGATGCTGCGGCGCTCCGATCCCGAGCAGCACCGGGTCGCGCGCTTCCGGAGGCAGCATCCCGCTCAGCACCGCCCGGGCGGGAGCAGGCGCGTAGACGTATGGATCGTCGAGGAACGCTTCGAGCGAGAGCATGTAGCGCTCGCGTTCGAGATCGGCTGCGCCGTTGCAGCGGCCTTCGCTGCTCAGGGCGGGGCTCTTCGCCGACGGGCTCGCGATCGGTTCGACGAGCCGGCCGTGCCAGACGACCCCGAGCGCCTCGCAGTAGAAGCGCCCGGTCCCGACGCCCGGGACTCGCGGGTTCGGCCGGCCCTGCCAGCTGCGCACCACCCATTCGGGTCCGCCGGCGGGGTCGTGTGCGCGGAGCGTTTCGGTCACCGTCGAGGCGATCGGCAGCTGGAAGGGAGGAGGCAGGGTCGCCTTGACCGGCTCCGGCTCGCGGTACGCGGGGACGCTCGCCACCGCCAGCCGCTCGTTGCCCTGGCTCGAATAGAGCACGCTCGGTCGGGTGAGACGGAGGCTCGTCCCGTTGCTGAGCGTCGCCGTCAGCGTGAGCGAACGCGGGTCCACGTGCCCGTCGAGGACCGCGAGGAACGAGCCGCCGTTGCGGTCGATCGGCAATGTCCGGGTCGCGCCGGCTCCGGAGAGGCTCAACCGCCGCACGCGCGGCGTCGCGACGCCGTAGACGATCGTCCGGGACGGCGAGTTGCCCCAGGGGAACGGCGAAGCGTCTTCGCCGGGCACGAACCGCCGAAGCTGCACGAACAGCGGGCTCGAGTCGAGGTATCCGCAGATCGAGGGCGTCAGCGGGAGCGTCACGTGACTCGGTTCGCTCTGGCTCGGTTGACGGGTGACCTGCACGCAATCCTCGGCGACGCCCGCCCGCGGTTCGAGGTCGGGTTCGGCGCTCGCCACCCAACCGCTGCCGCCAGCCGGGTCGGGCACTTCGCCCTCGACCCCCGGGAACAGCTCGATCGAGCGGTTGCGCCCGGAGGCGTCGACGATCATCACGCGCGGCTGGACGGTTTCGGCTTCTCCGGCGTAGACGGTGATGAAGCTGCCGTCGGGCCCGAGCTTCAACCGCCGGGGGGTGCCGGCGGCGTAGACGATCACCGATCGGGTCCCGGCTCCCGCGACCCCGCTGACGACGGTGCGGGCGCCGGCCGGCGAGGTCCCGATGAACGTGCGCGCGCCCGCGATCGCAGGCCCGTACGGCGAGTCGATGCCGCAGCTGTCGACGCTGCCGAGCGGTGCCGAGCGGAACTCGTGGTCGAGGCCGATCAGTCCGAACTCCCCGTTCAGGACCTGGCCGACAGCGGTACACGTCTCGCCGGAGGCGGTGCGGGAGAGCCGCAGATCCCACGGCGGTTCGTTCGCGTCGGGGTCCGGCGCGTCGAGTCCCGCGAGGCGGGCGCTGCCGGGCAGCGGGATCCCGCTCGATCGCAGATCCTGCGCGTGCGGTGCCGGCAGCGGCGAGCCCTGGCCGATCAGCAGCACGGCCGCCGTCGCGGCCGCCGCGAGCAGCAGGATCACGAACAGCACCGCGGCGACGCTCAGCCGTGAGCCACGCCGCAGGCCCGGGGAGGGGCCGGCCGCAACCGACGACCTCGTGCCGCGCCTCGCCGGCGTCGCGAGCGGGATCCGGTCAGACTCGATCAGACGCCGCACCCGCTCGGGCGAGCCGGGCTCGGGGAGGATCGGAACCGGGTTCCCGGCGCGCAGGCGTGTCATCGCTTCACGGCTGGTCATGACGCCTCCATCGGGGTCGGTACACACGCCTCGCCGCCTTCCTGTGCCCGCGCCAGCTCGCTCCGCAACCGGCGGCGCGCCCGCATCAGCCGTACGCGTGCCGTCGAGGGACGAAGCGCGAGCGCGGCGGCGACCTGTCTCGGTGACAGCTCCTCCCAGCCGACCAGCAGCAGCAGCTCGCGGTCCTCGTCGTTCAAGCGCGCCAGCGCGGCGGCCAGCACCCCGTCGGGGCTCTCGAAGGTTCTCGCCGCCTCTGTAGCGCCGAGGTCCGCGAGACGGCCGCGCAACGCGGTGCGGCGGAGCTCCCCTCTCCGCATCGTGCCGATCACGTTCCTGGCGACGCCGAGCAGCCAGGGGAGCGGGTCGACCGGCACGTCCTCGAAGCGCCGCCAGCAGACCAGGAACACCTCGGCGACGACGTCGTCCGCGAGCGCCGCGTCGGCACGGCGGAGCGCATACGCGCGCACCGCCGGCTCATGGCGGCGGAACAACAGCTCGAAGCGGACGCGACGCTCCACAAACAACCTTATTGCCGGACGGTCACGGGGTGTTACAGACCTTCCTCGGTCTCGGTAACGCAGCGCCGTTCGCGAGCGATCTGGGTCTGCTCGAGGCGCAAACTCAGCGCTCCCCGGCTCGGTGTTGCACGCGGACATCCGTCGAGATATGCGTCGCCGGCTAACCCGCGAGCGGCTTTGCGTCGTTGGGCTGGGCAGGTCGAAGAAGGCCCGGGATCGGATTCCCCTTCTATCGCGGTGTTCCCTCCGCAGTCAGGAGACGCCCCATGAGCGGCGTCCCACCGAAGCACGAGTCGCCCAGACGCGACTCCCTCGCAGCGCCCCGACGTTCGCCCTCCAGGAGGGCCAGAGCATGCAGGGCGGGGCTCATCCTCGTCGCAATCCTCTCTCCGACGCTCTGTGCGAGCAGCGCCCTCGCCGCTCCCGCGACCGTCGGGCTCGGAACGGCAGCCCCCTTCTCGGTGCTCGCCGGTTCGACCGTGACGAACACCGGACCGACGACGATGTTCGGTGGCCTCGGGCTGAGCCCGGGCTCCTCGGTGACCGGCGCCCCCGTCGTGCTGGGTCAGACGCACGTCGACGACGCCACGGCGATCCAGGCCAAGAGCGACCTCACGACCGCCTACAACGACGCCGCCGGACGCCCCACCGAAGGCTCGGCGGGGACAGACCTGACCGGCCAGACGTTCACGGCCGGGGTGCGGACGGCCAGCAGCTCGCTGCTGCTGTCCTCCGGGAGCGTGATCCTCAACGCGCAGGGCAACCCCAACGCCGTGTTCATCTTCCAGATCGGCTCCACCCTGACGACCGGCTCGAACACGACCGTGCAGCTGATCAACGGCGCGCAGGCGTGCAACGTCTTCTGGCAGGTCGGATCCTCGGCGACGCTCGGGACCGGCACGCGCTTCGTCGGCACGATCATGGCTGCGGAAACGATCACGGCCAACACCGCGGCGACGATCCAGGGGAGGCTGCTCGCGAAAACGGCGGCCGTGAACCTGGACACGAACACGATCACGCAGTCGAACTGCGCGATCGGCGAAACCGAAAGGACGACACCGGAAGAAACGATCGCCCTGGAAACCGGCGCGACGGCTCCCGTCGGTGGAACGAAACCGGGCGGCGAAACGGCACCCGGCGGTACGACGGTACCCGGCTCGACGGCACCCGCTGTCACACCGCCGATCCTTCCCGCGGTGACCACCGCGCCCCTGCCGATCGCGTCGAAGTCGACGTTCAACCACCGGCGCGCAGAGGCGCGAAGGGCGGCGCTGCGTCGCGCGGCAGCTCGTCGCAGGGCTCGCAGGGCGGCAACGGAGCGACGCACCCAGGCGCGCCCCGCGCGCCCTCAGGGCCGGGGTGCGTTCACCGGCTGAGCGATGCCCGGCTGCTCCGGGCGGCCGAAAGGCCGCCCGGAAGCCGGCGCTGGAAGGACGACAGATGAACACCCGACGATCCCACCTCGGCCGCCGCCTGCTCCGCGGCACCCTGCTCGCCTCCCTGGCCGCCGCCGTGCTCGGCGCCGCGACGACGGCGGGAACGGCGGGCGCCGCTCCCCGCCACCCGGTTGCGCCCTCCCAGCGGCTCGCGGTGCTGCTCACGGGCCACCGCGTTCGCGACCGGCCGGATGCGGCCGGCAGGGTCGTCTCCGTGCTCGCCGCGGTCAGGCCGATCACGGGCGAGCCGACGACGCTCCCCTTGCTCGGAGGCGCGACAGGGCCGGGCGGGGTCCGGTGGTTGCACGTGATGCTCCCCGGGCGCCCCAACGGCTCGAGCGGTTGGATCGCCCGCCAGGGCACGCGCAGCGGCGCGACCGCGTGGCATCTCGTCGTGAGCCTCGCGGCAAGGCGCGTGAGCGTCTACCGCCGCGGTCGCGTGATCAGGACGTTCAGCGCGGTCGTGGGCAAGCCGTCGACGCCGACGCCGAGCGGGAACTTCTTCGTCGAGGAGACGCTGCAGATGAGCCCGGGCGAGCGCGGAGGCCCGTACGCGCTCGCGCTCAGCGCACGCTCGAACGTGCTGCAGGAATTCGAAGGCGGCCCCGGGCAGATCGCGCTGCACGGCCGCGGGGGGCTCGGTGGCACGCTCGGCGCCGCGGAATCCCACGGCTGCGTGCGCCTCGCCACCGCGAGCATCGACTGGCTGGCCGAACGCATCGGGCCGGGCGTGCCGGTGACGATCTACGCGACGTAGCCGCCGGCGGGCGTGGCGTGCCGTGCCGGCTGCGCGTGCACCCGCGCGCGAGAACGGGGCCCTGAGCGCTGTTCGCGGTGAGGTCCGTCAGCGACGGCGCGAGCCCTGCCCGCGCCGAGGGTGCGAGGGCGGGCGTGCCCTTCGGCGGATCGGCTCCGTGAGCCGTTCGGGCTCCGAGGCGGGGCCGGGGGAGGGTCGCGCGACCAGCTCGCGCCGCGAGGAGACACCGAGCTTGCGATAGATGTGCCGCGCGTGGCTGCGGACGGTCTCGATCCCCACCTGCAGCGCGAGAGCGATCTGGGCATTCGAGCGGTCCTCCTGCAGCAGCGGCAGGATCTCGGCCTCGCGCCGCGTGAGCAGCTCGCGACCTGCGATCGCGCGGCCCTTCGGCTCGGCGTCGGTGTGCGGGGTCACCTGCATCCCCCGGGAGGCGAGGTGGATCGCGTTGAGCACGTCGCGGGACTCCGTGTCTCGACCGAGACAGGCGCTCGCGCCGAACGCGAGCAGCTGAGAGCACTCGCCCGGCGAGGGATCCTTCGCGAGCAGGACCAGCCTGGTCCGAGGATGGGATTCGATCAGCCCGCGCACCTCGGCGAGCTTCGCGAGCGCGTCGGCGTCGATCACCGCGACATCGGGAGAATTCGCGCGCAGCACGACGTCCAGTCGTGTGTGCGCCACGTCGGTGGCGAGGATCGCAAGGTTCGGGTCGCTGTCGAGCGACGCCCTCAGACCTTTGGCGATCAGATCGTCGAAGCGGGCGAGAACGACGGTGGTGGCGGCGTGTCGGGGCATGTCGAGGTGCGCGAGGGTTCGCGCACTGGATCCATCGACACAACCGGGTGGCAGGGTGAGCTCCAGCTCCCCCCGACCTCACCCGGGTCTCCCCTCGATCTCACCTCGGAGGGAGGAAGAATCACGTGGTCGCTCGCCTCAAGATTGATGGATGGCCCGCCTTCTCGCCACCCTGATCGTCGCTCCGGTCCTGCTCCTCTCCACATCGGCCCAGGCTCACGCCGCTTCGCCTTCCGCGAGCGCGGCCCGACACCACGCCTCGAGCTCGAAGACGTCGCGCGCAGCCCGCGACCCGGCCGTGCTGGCCGCGGCTATCGCCGAGCGCTACTGGAACGCGGTGCCGTGCGACGGTCTGATCACGGTTCGCGCCTACGCCGCTCTTCCTGCAGGCCTCGAACCGACGACCGACGGCTGGGCCACGTTCGCCTCCTCGCTGGGGCCGAACGACCTTGCGGCACCGGCGGCGAGCTACACGCAGTGCACGGTCTCACTGGCACGGTGGCAGTGGCCGACGCCGGAAGCGGTTCGCGGCGACTGGGACATGTTCTGCCTGACCGTCGTCCACGAGTTCGGCCACCTGCTCGGCCATCCCCACTCGCTTACGCCCGGAAGCGTGATGGCCCCCGTCTTCACCAGCGAATCGAACGTCCCGCCGATCTGCCGATCCTCACGCGCGGCGGTCGAAGCAGGCGCGACGTCCCGTCCCCGCGCCTGATCTCGCGGCCGGCGGCGGTCCCCGCTCGGATCTAGTCGAGCTCGGCGGGAGCGGGCCGTCAGTCGTCTGACCAGCCGGCTCCGGTCGCCTCGTACTCGGCGATCCTCGCCCGCATCAGCCGCTCGCAGAGCGCGGTGGGGATCTCGCGGTCGTAGGGAAGCTTGACGAATCCCTCGCCCGCCTCGTACCCGGCTGCCTCGACCTCGGACTTGTGGGAGGCGAAGAACCTCGGCGGGAAACGAAGCGAGCAGTGGTTCTTGAAGTTCTGGAGCATCCAGAGCCGGGTCTTACCGTCCCGCACGTACACCGGCAGGTTCCACGCCAGCTTCTCCTCGGCCTGCGGATCGGCCGCGATGCTCGACCGGCGAAGCTGCTCGAGGTGTGGGCGCTGATGGTCGCCGAGCTGCGCGAAATAGTCCTCGACGCTCGTACGTTTGGGCATCGGCACGGGGCAAGCGTAACCACGATCGGCGGTGTGCGGGGGGGGTCGCCGGTCTCGAGGAGGCAGCGCGACCGAGAGCCGGTTCGGGGTCTCAGCGATGCGTATGCGGGCGCAGGGCGCCTGCGCTCACCAACGTGCACGGCGCTGGCGGGTCCGGCGTGTGGTGGATGTCGCCGTCGTGGCGCATCTCGACGCTCATCGAACACGCCACGCTAGTCGCCGTCGACCGCCGGGGATCCCAAGCGCTGATGACGATGGTCCAGGTCTGAGCGGACGCTCCAGGACTTCTAGCCGTGTGTGCGGCGCACTTCAGCGGGGCCTGTCACGCACACTACGGGCGGCGCGGGGGGCGCGGTGAGATGCGTCAGGAGGGCAGCAGAAACGACGAGATCGCTCACTCGAGCGCCCGCCGGCGGAGGCTGCGATCGACGCGCGCCCAGTCCCGCAGCTCGTCGGCGGGTAGCGGGTGTGAATCGAGCACGGCGGCGACGGCCTGGCAGGCGCCGTCCAGCAGAGCGACACGCTCCAGCAGGTCCGCCCCGCCTGACCGCGCGCGCACCAGAAAGACGGCGGTCGCGGCCGTGACACTTTCGAAATCTCCCCCGCGCAGGCCATCGGCCAGCTCTGTGAACCACTGGTCGAGCTCAGCTGCGCCCTCGGCGGTCCCGAACCAACCCAGGTCATCGCCGGCGTAGGTCGAGCGGAGAGTCAGCTCGTGGAGCAGCGTGGTCCGCTCGAGTATCACCGCGCCCACCGTTGGCAGCGCGGAGATCGGGTCGCGGGGGGTGCGCACGGTCGGTCCGGGGAACAGGCGCTGGTGTTCGCGCTCGATGTCCGCGAGCCGGATGCGGCGGTGTCCACCCTCTGTTCGCACGGCGGTGACACGACCGCGGTCGCTCCAGCGGCGCACGGTCGACACGGACACCCCGAGGCGCTCGGCGGCAACCCCGAGACGGATCGTCGCGTCCTCGCCGTGCTCGTGGGGTTCGGGACTCTCGTCCTCGTTCACAGGGAGATATCCGTGATTCACGGGGTCGCTGACCCGGAGGCCGATCTCCGTGGGCTCGGCTGTGCTGCTGTTCAGGAACGTCGCGCTCGTGGTGCACAAGTGCAGCACGCCGTCACCGGTTCGGTAGAGGCGGTCACCGTCGAGCTTGTGGACTCGCACCATCTGCTCGAGCGTCAGATCCCCATCGGAGACTGCCCGCTCGAATACGTCCCAGAGCGAGAGGGCTCCGAGGCGGGCAGCCGAGCGACCAAACCGCTGGACGAATGCATCGTCCACGTAGTGAAAGTTCGCCGCCAGCCCCAGCACGGCCGTCGCGACGGCATTGGGCTCAGGCCGATCTTCGACGCGACGGCCAAACCCAGTCTCAGGCAAAACGGCTCGTTCCTACTGCACTTGTACATCCAAATAGTCGAACCTTCCGACTTAACTGACGACCACTATATCCCTTTATCGGGCGGAAGCCCGCCGGTCGGTCCACGAATAGTGGACCGACCGGCTTAACTCACCGGATCTCACATCCGGAGGCGTCCGAATTCATACATATCGATCAATTACTGACCGTCGCGCAGATGACATACGCGACGAGAATGTCAGTGTGGGGGCCGGCTTCGGCGGCGAAGAACCAGCCGGTCGATGTGGGGTTGGACTGCATGATCGTTCCATCGTCCCCGCTCTGCGATCCGCCGCCGCCCAGTGGCCGCGTCCCGTTAGGACAAGCGATGGACGCCGATCCCGATCGACCGGGTGCGACTGCCACACCGGAGCTGCTGAGCTGGGCGTAGTTGTTGACGCCGCTCGATCCGCGCGGACCTGCCGGACCTGCCGGACCCGGAGCACCCGGAGCACCCTGCTGGCCCTTCTGACCCGCTGCTCCGGCCGCGCCGGCTGTCCCCTGCGGGCCTCTCGGGCCCTCGGGACCGGCCGCACCCGCGGCGCCTCGTTTACCGGCAGCACCGGTTTCTCCCTTGGGCCCGATCGCACCGGGTTTGCCCACGAGCGTGAGGAGAAAGTCCGCACGTGTCCCTTCGTTGCCCATGTCCAGCCAGGTCTGGAACACGCCGGTCCCTGCCCTGCCGGTGGCTCCTGTGGTTCCGGTATTGCCCTGTACCCCTTTCACTCCCCTGGCACCGGTCGCGCCGGTTACCCCTTTCAGGCCACGCCTACCTCGCACCCCGGCAATACCGGGCGCACCTCGCGGACCGGCCGGGCCGGCTTCGCCGGTCGCACCGGTCGCGCCCGCGGGGCCCGCAGGACCCGGAACGCCGAGTGGAGCAGCGGCGGCTGCCGGAATGACAACCAGCCCCGCGACCGCGCTTACCATCAGTGTGTGCACGATTCTCTTTTTCATCATGCAACTCCTTTCTGGGAACAATCGCTCCCGATCATTTGCGGAGCGAACATCACGCAGAAACCCGCGCTCGCACTCCATGCCTCAGGCCCGCCGGCAGCACCGGGCATCGCCGGATCTTGATCGCCACCAACTATTCGGCGGTTGACGCGATGGAAGCTTTTTGCGGAATGTGAGAGCTTCGGTGCCGAACCTGACCGAGATCCTGCACGGCTGGGCTCCGAACCGACCCGGCGAGCGGCCGCGGCGAGATGGTAGGCCCGATCGCCGCTGTGGAACGACAGGAAGGAAAAGGTTAAAAACCCTCATCTATCGGTCCACGGCGCGCCCACCGTTCACGTAGGGGTGCGAGACGGACGATGGGTGATCAGCGAGCGCGATCGCGCTCGCTTCCACCACCGCTCCAGCAAGGCGGTCAGCCAAGGAGCGCACATGACCAAACGCCCGGTCAGACACACCGGAAGCGCCGCACGGAGATGGTTGCCCACGCCGGCGATGGTCCTCGCGGGCATCGCCCTGTTCGTCGCACTCGGAGGCTCTGCCCTCGCGGCGACCGGCCTGATCCACGCCGGCAACATCGCGCCCGGCGCCGTGACGAGTCGGGCGATCAGAGCGGGTGCGGTCGAACCGAGAGACCTGAGCAGCGGCACGCGCGCCATCTTCAAGGGGGTCCAGGGCGTCACGGGCGGCCGGGGCGAAACCGGTCCCGCCGGCAGCAACGGCGCGAACGGGCCGAACGGCGTGAATGGCGCCGCCGGGACCAATGGAACCGACGGCAGCGATGGGACCGACGGCACGAACGGAATCAATGGCACCAATGGCACCAACGGCACCAACGGAACGGTCAAACCCCTGTCCGCCAAGCAGGGCGCCACCGCGCTACCCACGGGCGTCGCGGCCGTGACCGTGGTGGAACTGTCGGTCCCTGCCGGCAACTACGTCGTGCTGGCAAAGACCGAGCTGTCGCAGACGGGTGCGGGCGATTCGGTCGAATGCCTGCTCAAGTCGGGCTCCGCCACGCTCGACCAGGCAGGGATGAAGACGCTGCCGGCGCTTGCGGCAACGACGGCCTCGCTGCAGGCGGTCACCACCGCCTCGACCTCGCCCACGGTTCCAAGTGTTCAGTGCGGCGTCGCGGTCGCTAACGGCTCGGCCAACTTCAGCAGCCTGATAGCGATCCCGGCCGCGTAGATGTCCGGCACCGAGCCCGCCCACTTCGCGAACGTGACGCCGCCGACGCAGCACCCCCGGACCGACAGAGCACCCGTCGGGAGCCGGCATGAGCCGCGGCTCTCGGCCGTTGCCGCCCGGCGCTCGCACGATCGCCATCGCTCGCGGCATGTGTGGGGCGCGGCGTTCGGCGCGATCATCGTTCTGGCCGGCCTTGCCGGTTCGGCCCTGTTCGCCTCGGGTTGGCGCTCGAACGTGCTCGACAGCAACAAGAAGGCGTTTCAGTCGACCGCCACCGATGTGCGCACCGCGCTGGACTCGAACCTCGACGCGAACCTCTCCCAGACCCGGACGCTCAGCGCGATCGCGACGATGGAGCCGAACGCCGGAGCGACACGCTTCCTGCAGTGGTACCAGCAGCTGAAAAAGCGCGGTGCTGCCCCGTCGGCGTCTCCTCGGCGTTGATCCAGGTCGTTCCCGCATCGCATCTGGCGGCGTTCCGCAGAGCGCTCGAGCGCGACCCCATATCGCGCGGGCTCGTCGGCCAAAGGAGCCGAGATCGTTCCACCCGGGGCGCGCGCGGTCTATTGCCTGAGCCGCGCTACGGTCGGGCAGACCGGGGGAACGAGCTTGTATCCGCCGCTGTTGGACTACTGTGCCCCGGTGATCCCGGGTTACGGGCGCTCGCCGTTCGCAGGCGTGTTCCGAACCGCCACTGCGACGGGTTCGACGATCGTGACCCCGATCCCGGGAACGCCGCTGGTCGCGGTCGGCGAAGCCGTCTACCGGCGCGGCGCGCCCTTGACGAGCGTCGCCGCCCGGCTCCGGGCGGTGACCGGGGCGGTGGGGACATCGTTCATCGGCGCCGACCTGGTCCGGCCCGCGCTGGCCGGTCGGCGCTCACTGACGGTGTCGCTGTATCACCGCAACATCGGCGGGGCGCTCGAACTGGTCGGCCGCGCAGGCTCAGCTGCAGCGAGCAGCACGCATGTCTACGCCGAACGCAAGCCGCTCGGCGACGGATGGTTCGTCGAAGTTCGCGGGACGGCGCCCGGAGCCGGCGCCGCCGATACGGAGGGCATCGTGATCATGGCACTCGGCACGCTCGTGACGCTGCTCCTGTTCCTGCTCTACCGCGTCCTGGCACGCTCTCGCGTCCGCGCCTGGAGTCTCGTCGGAGAGAAGACCGGAGAGCTCGAATACAGATCGCTTCACGACGCGCTCACGGACCTGCCGAACAGGCACCTGGTGCTCGATCGCGGGGAGCAGATGCTTGCCCGATCCCGCCGGCAGGGCGCGGCGGTCTCGGCGCTCTTCATGGACATCGACGGGTTCAAGCAGATCAACGACCGCTACGGTCACCGAGTCGGCGACGAAGTCCTGCACCAGATCGCCTCGCGGCTGAAGGCGGTGCTGCGCGAAAGCGACACCGTGGGCCGCTTGGGCGGAGACGAGTTCGTCATGCTCGTCGACCCGATCGGCCTCGACATCGCGCCCGAGCTGATCGCCGAGCGCATCCTCGAAGTCGTGCGCCAGCCGATCGAGATACCCGGGGAGGCGCCCCTGTTCGTCACCTCGAGCATCGGGATCGCGACCGGTTTGCCCGATGACTCCGAGACCCTGCTGGGCGACGCCGACCTGGCGCTGTACAAGGCCAAGGCGACCGGCAGAGACGGATACGCGATCTTCGAGTCGGCGATGCAGGCGGTCGCCCAGGAACGGATCCATCTCGAGATCGACCTCAACCAGGCACTCGAGGCGAACGAGTTCTTTCTCGTCTACCAGCCGATGCTCGACCTCGCCACCGAGAGGATCGTGGGCGTCGAGGCTTTGCTCCGATGGCGCCACCCGCGCACCGGCGAGATGTCACCGGACACCTTCATCCCACTCGCCGAGGACAACGGTCTGATCGTGCCGATCGGGCAGTGGGTGCTCGAGCAGGCCTGCGCGCAGGCGGCGACCTGGGCACGATCGGGGCATGAGCTGAGCCTGTCCGTCAACGTGTCCGCGCGCCAGCTGGAACGCACCGACTTCGTCGCGGAGGTCAAAGAGGTGCTCCGGGAGAGTGGCCTCGACCCGGCGATGCTGACGCTCGAGATCACCGAGACGGCGCTGATGCGCAAGCCCGAGGCGACCGCGGCGCTGCTCAACGCGCTCAAGCAGCTCGGCGTCCGGATCGCGGTCGACGACTTCGGGACCGGATACAGCTCGCTCGCCTACCTGCGCCAGTTCCCCGTCGACTCGCTGAAGATCGACCGCACCTTCATAACCAACGTGGCGCGCTCCAGCGAGGCGCACGCTCTCGCCCACACGCTGATCCAGCTGGGCAAGGCGCTCGGGCTCGAGACGCTCGCGGAGGGGGTCGAGGACCACAGCCAGGTCCTCGAGCTCAAGCGCGAGGGGTGCGACCTGGCACAAGGCTTCCTGTTCGCCCGTCCGTTCCGGGCAGAGGGCCTCGAGCGCTATCTCAACGACAGCCAGGTGGCACGTGAGGCCGAAGCAGCGGCCGCTCCCGGCGGCCGGTGACGCACAGGGCTGCGGCACGAACACCTGAACGGACGTACCTGGGCGGCGATCCCGAGCCACGGGAATCGACGCGAGCAGTTCTGTCTCCCGGCGCAGCGGCCGCCGACTCGTCTCGGCCAGGCCTCCGGTCGAGCAGGAGCGGGTAGGCGGCGCAGAGTTCTATGATCGGTGTAAGCGCGTTCTGGCACGATCCCGGATTTGGATCGGCGGCGGAATCGTGGACAGCCCGCACTGATCTCGTCGTCTCTCTCCTTCTTGCGCGCTGTCCGACCTTATGAGGGGGACGAGAAGGACTCATGATGCCCGCGACCACAGCGGCCGGTCGAGTTGGACGGAGCAACTCGGTGCAACGAAGCGACGAGCGGATTCGACGCGCAGCCAAGCGCGCGGGCTGGGCCGCCGCGGTGCTCGAGGGCGCGGCCAGGGACCTCGATGGCGCATCCGGCGCCGACGGCAACGCGCTGAGCGGCATCGCCGAGGTCGTGCACGATCAGGCGATCCGTGTTTCCAGTCTCGCCGAGGAGATCGCACATCGTCGCATTCCGCCGTTGCCCGCCGGCTGAGCGCCGCCGGCCGGCGGCGTCAACTCACGCCCGAGAGCTTGGCGGCCAGGCTCTGTCGGTGGGCGGGCAAGATCCTCCGCCGCGGTGCGCAGCTGCCCGGCGGTCTCCGCGAACTCGTCGAGCGCCGGGTTCTCCCCGACCTGCGTGACGGGTCAGGGCGATCGTGAAATCATCGACAGCGTGCTGCACCCATTTTGAGCACCTTCTCACGTCTGGCTGAGTTCACCGGATTCATCGTCGCGAGCCCGGGGTAACGATTGACGAGACGCGGCGCTTGCCGCGTCTTCTTGACTACTGGGGAGAGAGCCTGAATGGATCTGCTGCTGCTGTTGATCGTCGTCCTGATCGTGCTGAGTATCGCCGGCGGGGTGTTCGTCAACCCGCTCGTCCTGCTGTTGCTGCTGGTCGTGCTGTTGCTGTTCGCGGGGCCCTACCGAGGCCGTCGCGGGCGCGTGTGAGCGGCCGGCGGGCGTGACCGCCGGCCACGCCCGCGGTCATGCGGCCGCCGTCCCCGCGAAATGGCGCTCGAGCTCGTTCGCGTAGGAGCGGCCGACGTTGCTCCCGTTCTCGGCGACCCAATCGCTGAACGCGATGCGCCCGAGGGGAGGGGAGTGGGAGACCAGCAGGCCTGACATGAGTCCTCTGATCTCGTCGGGGGTGAGCACGACGTCGCGGACGAGAGCCCCCAGCGCGCGGGCTGCGACCGACATCAGCGCGGGAGGCGCGTGAAGGATCGGCGTGCGAGCTCCGACGGCTGCTCGCACGAGCTCGACGAGGTCCGCAAAGCCCATCGTCTCGGGACCCGCGGCATCGACGACGAGGTCGAGGTCCTCGTGGCCGAGCTCGACGCAGATGCGCGCGACGTCATCGACGTGCACCGGTGCGACGGGATACCCGCCGCTGCCGGGGAGCGCGAACACCGGCATGCGGCGCAGGACCCAGGCGATGTTGTTCGCCAGCACGTCGCGCCGACCGCCGTAGATCCATGTCGGTCGCACGATCGCGTAGGAGACGCCGGCCTGCGCGAGCGCGTACTCGACGAGCGCCTTCCCCCGGAAATACGGCAGCGGCGATTCGATCGACGGGTTGGTGATGCTGACGTGCACGATCCGCCTGACGCCTGCGTTCCTCGCAGCGCAGAACAGCATCCGCGAGCATTCGATCGCGTTCGCGAAGGTGGTCCGCTCGTGGTCGAAGCGGACCCAGAAGGTGTTGTAGAGCGTGTCCACGCCCTCGAGGCTGCGCGTCAGCGCGGCAGGGTCGTCGAACCGGTACGCGAGCGCCTCGACACGGTCACGCAGCTCGTGCTCCCGGTCGGCGTGGAACGTCAGGGTTCGCACCTCCCGGCCGCCCTCCAGAAGGCGGCGGGCGATGTGGTCGCCCGAGTAGCTGAAGGCGCCGGTGACGAGGTCGAGACGCCGTTCGCGGGTCATGGCTTCCTTGGCGCGTCGCTGGGCAGGAACGCCTGGGCGAGGGAGGCGAGCCGCGTCGCGAGATCCAGCAGCGACTCGGCCCGGCCGCGGTCTCGCTGCATGTGACTGAGCATGTCCACCCCGAAATAGCCGGCGACGAGCCCGAAGGCCAGGTCGCGCGGCGAGGCGAGGGCACCGAGCGGGGTATCGCCGATCATCTGCGCGATCTTGTCCTCGACGATCGTGATCCAGGGCTCGATACGCAGGGCGACCGCAGCCGCGAGGTCCGCGTCGCTGCCGGCGCCGCTGACCATCTCCACGAGCACGGTGACGTAGCCCTGCTCGAGATCCTCGGCGTAGATCGTGCGTGCGAGTTCGGCCAGTTCGAGCGGCGACGCGGACTCGCGGAGGGTCCGGCCGTAGCGCTCCATCCGTCGCGCGCCGATCAGATCCAGCACCGCCAGCAACGCGTTCTGGACGCTGCCGAAGTGGTAGAAGATCAGCGCCTGGTTGAAGCCGCCGCGACCCGCGATCGCACGCGCGCTGGCTCCCGCGAACCCCTTCTCCTTCAGCGTCTCGAGCGCGGCTTCGGCGATCTGGAGCTTCGTTCCCTCGAACGGTTGGTCTGTCGTCGTCGGCACGGCAGACACTTTAGCAGTTGCTCAAAGCATTCGCTCAAACACGGATTGCGCGGCAATTCACGGGAGACCGCGGAGCTGCGTCGGACCGGGCGGCCGGGCCGTGGAGGGAGCGGCGTCGGAGCGGACAGATCGCCGGGAGCGACGACCGAGGGCGATCGCTCAGGGCGGGTACGTCGCCGACCCGGTCCACTCTGCGTCGAGGTCGACGATTAGACCTCGCGCCAGGCCGTGTGAGCCGAGGCGGAGACCGCCAGCGAAGCGACCAGCGCGAGCGTGACGCCGGCCGGTGCTCGGGCCGTTCGTGACGGGAGGACCCGTGAGGCTCGCCGGCCGGAGCTGCCGTCAGGCGAGGGTGGCGGGCGGTCCAATATGCTCGATCGCCGTGGCTCACGTGAGGCTGGAGCGGTCCGAAGGCTTGGCGGTCCTCGAGATCGATCGTCCGCCCGCGAACGCGCTGAACCTCGACCTGCTGGACGAGATCATCGCGGCGCTCGGCGCGGTCGACCGCGACCCGCCCGCGGCGCTGGTGGTGAGCGGGCGCGAGGGCGTGTTCTCCGCCGGCGTCGACCTGAAGGCGGTCCCGGATTATGGGCCGGATGAGCAGCGACGCTCGGTCGAGGCGATCAACGAGATGGTGCTGAGCGCGTACCCGCTGCCCTGTCCCGTCGTGGGCGCGATCACCGGCCACGCGATCGCCGGCGGGCTCGTGCTCGCGCTCTGCACGGACATCCGTGTCGCCGCGACCGCCGGCAAGTACGGCCTGACCGAGGTGAAGGTCGGGGTGCCGTATCCGAAGGCTGCGATCGGCTTGGTGCGCGCGGAGCTCGCACCCCACGCCGCACGGGTGCTCGCGCTGGGCAACGAGCTCCTCGACGGCGACGAGTGCGTGCGACTCGGTGTGTTCGACGAGGCGCTCGACGCGCAGGCGGTCGTGCCACGGGCGATCGAGGTCGCGCACGCGCTCGCGGGGTTCCCGGCCGAGGGGTATGCGCGCACGAAGCAGGAGCTGCGCGGAGCGACGGTCGAGCGGTTGCGGCGCGAGGCGGCGGAGGACCCGCTGCTCGCGAGCTGGGTGGGCTGAGGGGGGCTCGTCCCCGCGCCCGCCGCTCGAGCGGCGGTTCCAACGGGCGTCGCAACGCTTCGCGTAGCCGCCCGTCGAGCCTGCGAGGCGGAGCACATCCGCGAGCAGAGCGGGCCAACGGCTCGGGCACCGGGTGAACGACATCTAGACAGACCGGTCTGTACGGTGTTACACTCTTCCTCGCAAGGACCAGACAGACCCTTCTGTCCACACGAGAGGACGTCATGACCGCAGCCACGATCCGCCGCCGGGCCTCGCAGCACGCAGCCTCCCCTTCGCCTCTCGGCTCGCGCTTCGTTCGCCGTCCTCACCTCGATCCTGATCGGCCTGCTCGCAAGCTCGAGCGCGCCGACCCCGCTGTATGCGACCTACCAGGCGAAGTGGGGGTTCTCCGACGTCACGATCACGGTCATCTTCGGCGTCTACGCCGTCGCCGTCCTCGGCTCGCTGCTCGTCTTCGGGTCGCTCTCGGACCACGTCGGGCGCAAGCCGATGCTGCTCGGCGCACTCGTGATCCAGGCCGGCGTGATGGTGATCTTCGCCACGGCCTCGGGGCTCCCGGTCCTGCTCGCGGCCCGCGTCGTTCAGGGCCTCGCGACGGGTGCGGCGCTCGGAGCGATCGGTGCGGGGCTCGTCGACCTGCACCCAGGCCGCGGGCCCCTCGCCAACGCGGCCGGCGCGATGACCGGCACGGCCGCCGGCGCGATCGGCTCGGCGCTGCTCGTCCAGCTGCTCCCAGCGCCGACACAGCTCGTCTACTTCGTACTGATGGGGGTCTTCGTCGTGCAGGCCGCGACGGTCCTCGGCATCCCTGAGACCTCACCTCGCATCGCCGGTGCGCTCCGCGCGATGCGACCCGTCGTCGCGCTGCCTCACGAGGTCCGCGGAGCCCTCGCAGTCGCTGCTCCGTCGCTCGTCGCCGTGTGGGCGCTCGCCGGCTTCTACGGCTCGCTCGGTCCTTCGCTTGCCGGCCTGATCGGCCACTCCCACTCGACGGTCCTCGGCGGTGCCTCGCTGTTCGTACTGGCAGGCAGCGGCGCGCTGACCGTGCTCGCCTTCCACCGCACCGACCCACGCACCTTCGCGCTCGCCGGAGCAGGCCTCATCATCATCGGGGTGCTCACGGTCCTCTGGTCCGTCTCCGCTCACAGCCTCCCCGGCTTCTTCACCGGGACCGCCCTCGCCGGCGCCGGCTTCGGCGGCGGGTTCCAGGGCGGGCTGCGCACGATCGTCCCGCTCGCCGGGCCCACCGAGCGGGCCGGCGTGATCTCGGTCGCCTACATCATCTCCTACCTCGCGATGGGCCTTCCCGCGATCCTCGCCGGGGTGCTCGTCGTCCACGGCACCCTGACCGGCACCGCCCAGGAGTTCGGTGGAGCCGTGATCGCGCTAGCCGCGCTCACCGCTGTAGGGCTCGCCGCCGGCATCGCCCGGCGACGCAACCAGCCGCACGCGCCGGCCGCCGAGGCGGCATAGTCAGGAAGGAGCGGGATCATGCCGACGACCACCACCCCCAAGCAGTCACCCCGTGAGCGACTCCTCGACGCGGCGAACGAGCTGTTCTACGCGGAGGGGGTCCAGTCGGTGGGAATCGATCGTGTGATCGCCCGAGCCGGCGTGGCCAAGGCCTCCCTGTACAGCGCGTTCGGCAGCAAGGAAGCGCTCGTAAGCGCCTATCTCGAGCGTCGCCATGAGGAGCTGATCGCCCGCATGCGCAGCGCCGCCGACGGCGTCGAGGACCCCATCGAGCGGATGCTCGCCGTGTTCGATTCCCAGGCCGCGCAGTTTCCCCGGCCCGGCTACCGCGGATGCGCGTTCATGGCCGCCTCCGCCGAGGCCTCGGCCGGCAGCGAGATCACGGAGGCGACCTCCAGATATCGCGCCGAGCTGCGCAAGCTGCTCGTCGAGCTTGCGACCGCCGCCGAGATCGCCGACCCCGAGCTGCTCGCCGACCAGCTTCGGCTGATCTACGACGGGGGAAGCGTGGCGGCGAACCTCGATCACAACCCGGGGATCGCCCCCTCGGCGCGAGCGGCGGCGCGGGCGCTGATCGACGCCGCTCCGCGGCGGGTCTGACTCGGCTCACGCAGGCCCAGGCGTAATCAGCAACGCGTCGCCGGCCGGGGGCTCGCTCAGGCCCCGACATCTCGCGCGGAGGCGGGCGAGGGGGTTCTCTCCTGCGAGCGGAGGCCGCTCACGCCGCTCGAGGACGAGGCGCTGCGAGCGCCGAGGCGGCTCGTCGACGGCGGGCAGCGCAATGAGACCGCGCTGCAGGCGATCGAGGCCGTCGGCGCGGACACGACCAGCCGGCTGCGGGCCGTGCTGTTCGCGAGATCGCTCGAGTCGCCAGCTCGACGCAGCGAGCGTTCGGCTGTTGCCAGGCGTCGCGGCGTGCGCGAGGATGCACGCCTAGAAGATGACGGAGCAGGCCTGGCTCATCACGGGATCCTCTCGCGGGTTCGGTCGCGCCCTGGCCGAGGCTGCGCTGTCCGCCGGCGACTCGGTGGTTGCGACCGCGAGGAACCCGGAACAGGTCGACGATCTGGTCGAGTCCTACGGCGATCGCGTGCTTGCGTTCGCGCTCGACGTCACGGACCGTCCAGCGGCGGACCAGGCGGTGGCTGCCGCGGTCGAGCGCTACGGTCGCCTCGACGTCGTCGTCAACAACGCCGGCTACGCGAACGTGGCGCCGATCGAGACCGCGCCGGAGGACGACTTCCGGCGCCAGTTCGAGACGAACTTCTGGGGGGTCTACAACGTCTCGAAGGCCGCGGTCCCGGTGCTCAAGCGGCAGGGGTCGGGGACGATCGTGCAGTTCTCCTCGATCGGAGGCCGCGTGGGAGGATCGGCCGGACTCGGCTCCTACCAGGCAGCGAAGTTCGCCGTTGACGGCTTCACCCGCGTGCTGGCGGCCGAGACCGAGCCCTTCGGGATCCGTTTCCTCGTCGTCGAGCCGGGCGGGTTCGCCACCGACTGGGCCGGTTCCTCGATGGAGGTCTACGACCTCTCCCCGGAGTACGAGGCGACTGTCGGCGCGCTCGTCGCGCTCAGGGCCGCCGGCGGGATCATGCGCGGGGACCCTGCCCGTGCGGCCGAGATCATCGTGCGGGTCGTGAAGCGCCGGGATCTGCCCTCACACCTGGTGCTCGGCGCCGCAGCCGTCTCGTCCGCGTTGGACTACTCGCGGAAGCAGATCGGCGAGGCGAGCGCCTGGCGAGAGGTGAGCGCTTCGGCCGACTTCGGGGAGTCCTATCCGACCGCGCTGCCTGCTGACGAGGGCTGACGGGCCGGCGCTCTCGCGAGAGCGACCCCTGCGCGCCCCGAGGTCAGCGCGAGCATCGAGCGCCGGGCGGCGCTGCGATGATCTGCCGATGGACGACGTGCCCGAGCGGGGGACGTGAGCGGCGCCGGCAAGCGCCGAGGCGGGGGAGAGGCCTTCCCGGTCCTGGGCGCGAAGCAGCTCTCCGAAGCCGCGCCGTTCGGGAGCGAGCGCACGGTCGACGCCGGAGACTCGTTGTTCGAGGCGGGCGCCGCCAACTACGAGCTGTTCGTCGTTCTCGAGGGCGAGGCCGAGGTCGTCAGGGTCGACGGCGACGAGACGGATGTGATCGCTACATACGGGCCCGGCGGGTTCGTCGGGGAGCTGACGCTGCTGACGGGACAGCGCCGTTTCCTGACCGGTCGAGTCACGAGGGCCGGCCGGGTGCTCGTCATCGAGCAGCAGGACTTCCGGCGGCTGATGAGCCTCCGGCCGCTGCTGGCCGAGACGATCTTCGGGGCGTTCCTCGCGCGGCGCGAGATCCTGCGCTCCGGGGGCGGGTCACGGGCGATCCGGATCATCGGCTCGCACCACTCGCCGGCGGCGATGAGCCTGCGCGCCTATGCCGAGCACTCGCGCATCGCGCACACGTGGATCGACCTCGAGGAAGCCGAAGACGTGACGGAGCTGCTCGGCAGCATGGGGCTCACCGCCGCGGACACGCCCGTGGTCGTGATGCCGACCGGGCTGCTGCGGCAGGCGACCCCGGCGCAGTTCGCGGAATCGCTCGGGCTCACCTTCCAGCCGGTGCCGGGCTTCGTCTTCGACCTGGTCGTCGTCGGCAGCGGACCGGCCGGGCTCTCCGCCGCCGTTTACGGAGCTTCCGAGGGCCTTCGCACGGTCTCACTCGACGCGGTCGCGATCGGGGGACAGGCGGGCTCGAGCTCGAGGATCGAGAACTACGCCGGCTTCCCGGACGGCATCTCGGGCGGCGATCTCACGGCCCGGGTCGCGATCCAGGCGATGCGACTCGGCGCGCGCCTGAACGCGCCGTGCGAGGTGGCCGGGCTGCGCTCGGAGACGAGCTTCCACGTGATCGTCCTGAAAGACGGCAGCGAGATCCCGACACGTGCCGTGATCGTCGCCTCCGGCGCTCACTACCGGCGCCTGGAGGTGGAGGACCTCGCGCGCTTCGAGGGAGCGGGCGTCTACTACGCCGCGACCGACCTCGAGGCGCGCGCCTGCGCCGGGTCGCCCGTGATCGTGATCGGCGGCGGGAACTCCGCCGGGCAGGCCGCGATCTACCTGAGCCAGAACAAATGCGGGGTAAGGCTGGCGATCCGGGGCAGCGACCTGGATCACAGCATGTCCCGCTACCTGATCGAGCGCATCGACGCTGACCCGAACATCGAGCTGATGACGGGAACCGAAGTCGAGCACCTCGCCGGCAGCGACCGGCTCGAGCAGGTCACGCTTCGCCACACCGCAGCAGCCGAGAGCAGGACGGTCTCATGCTCGGGTCTGTTCTGCTTCATCGGGGCCCTCCCGGAGACAGGCTGGCTCGAGGGCGCGATCGAGCTCGACCCGGATGGGTTCATCCTCACCGACCGCCAGCTCGAAGCGACGACCGACGGCGAGGTGTTCAGACCGCTGCCCTTCGAGACGTCGCTGGCCGGGGTGTTCGCGGCCGGAGACGTCCGTCATGGATCGATGAAGCGCGTCGCCGCAGCCGTCGGCGAGGGATCGAGCGCCGTACGCTCCGTCCACCAGCGCCTCGCGAGCATGCCGGCCGCCTGAGCCCGGGCGGGCGCTCCTGCCCATCCGCTCGTCGAACTGACACTCCCGGGCACGGCGGGAGTGTCGGTACGCCTCGTGGGGCCAATCAGGCCGGCTGCGCGGCGCAGGCCTCGACGGCCGCCATCACCACCTCCGCCACCTCCACGCACAGCCCGATGGGGCGCCCGTGATCAGCCAGGTTGAGTCATCGGCTTCGGTGCTCGCTCGCGTGCTCCGTGAACACGGCTCAGGCGGCGCGCGCCATCCGCCGCTCGTAGTTGAGCCGCATCAGCGCGATCACGTCCTCGGTGTCGGCCGGGCCGGCGATCCGCCTCGCGGCGGGGCCGCGCTTTCCCGGGAAGACCGGGTGCTCGGTGATGCGGGCTTCGCGTTTCAGTTGCGCCCAGACTTCGGGCGCGAACGAGAAATGGGCAGCGTGGTCGCCGTGCAGGTGGCCCAGCTCGCGGCCCTGGTACCTGAACGCGAACTCGCCGCGGCGACCGGTCCCTGCGGTAACGCCGGGCCAGGAGCCGACCTCGCTGGCGATCTGTTCTGAGGGTGTGGCTTCGGGTGACATCGGGCCTCCTTTGGTCGGACCACACCAAGCTACAACCTCAAGTGCACTTGAAGTCAAGGGCGCCTCTTGCTTTCCTTGCTCGCGTGGAGGATCTGCTCACGATCGGCGAGGTTGCCCGCCGCAGCGGCGTTGCCGCGTCGGCACTCCGCTTTTACGAAAGCTGCGGCCTGATCAGCGCCGAGCGAGCGGCGTCTGGCCATCGCCGCTACCGGCGTTCGGTGCTGCGCCGGATCGCGTTCGTGGTGTTCGCCCAGCGTGTCGGGCTGACGCTCGAGGAGGTCGGGGAGGAGCTCGCCCGCCTGCCGGGCGGGAACATCCCGACCCGCCGCGACTGGGCGCGGTTGTCGAGTCGCTGGAGCGCCCGCATCGATCAGCGGATCGCCGAGCTGCAGCGGCTCAGGGCCGGCCTCACGGAGTGCATCGGCTGCGGCTGCCTGTCGCTCGACCGCTGCCAGCTCACCAACCCCGGCGATCGCGCCTCGCGGCTTGGTCCCGGGCCTCGCTTCTGGATCGGCGACTCGCCGAACGAGCTCACGTCCGCGGAGTGAGTGCCGCCGCGGAGCTGATCGCTTCGCCTCAGCGCCTAGCGAATCCCACTCGCCGGTTCCCAGCGGGTGGCTGACCCGCCGGCCCGGGCGGCACGTTGAGGTGAGATCCCGGCGTTCGGCAACCAATCGGCGGAGTACGCTCCGGCTCACCTTCCCGGTTCCCGTGTGATGCGACTCCTCTCGCGCTTGAAATCGTGGTGCCTGCTCGGTGGCGGCGTCGGCCTGCTGCTCGCGCTGGCGCCCGCTCCCGTTCGCGCCGCCACGGAGCTCGCGTGGATGGGACACGACTGGACGGTGACGAAGGGGGGGATGGCCGGCGTCGCACGCGGCGATCCGTCGAACGTGTACGTCGACGCGAGCGGGCACCTGCATCTCGCGATCACGAAGCACGGACGCCGTGTCACCGCCGGCGAGCTCTTCTCCGACGACGAGATGGGATTCGGCACCTACCAGTGGGAGGTCGAAGGGCCGCTCGACAGGATGGACCCGCACGCGGTGCTGGGCCTGTTCCCCTACGGGCCGGAGGACGGTGTCGGCCGCGACGGCGAGAACGAGATCGACGTCGAGTTCTCGAAGTGGGGCGACACGTTGTGCGGCGGTTCTTGCAACGCCGACTTCACGATCTACCCGTCGACCGGCCATCGCGCGGTCGGCCCTGTCGAAGACGACTACGCGCTCAACCTCCTCGGCGGCGACCTCCTGACCGCACGGATCACCTGGAGCTCGAGCAGCATCACCGAGACCGTCATGTCCGGGCTCCAGACCCTCGGAAGCACTCAGGACGTGCTCGAGACATGGACCTACGCGCCGACCGATCCCCTGGTCGGAATTCCGCAGCACCCGGTTCCCGTCGGGATGAACCTGTGGTGCTTCAAGCGCAAGGTCGCAACGAGCCAGGCCGTGACGATCCTCGGCTTCCAGTACCAGCCAGCCGGCGCGTCGACCTCGCGCGTGGGTCGGCTCTCAGCAACGCCGCCCGTCTCCCGGCGATGACACGGCCGTCCGCGGCTACAGGGCGATCCGGAGCCGCAGCTGGACCGCGGCGCGAGCGCGCGCGAACGCCCCGTGGTCGCCCTGGAGGATGAACGACGTGTTGGCGGCGACGAGCAGCGCCTGGAGCTCGAACGCGAGCTGCGCCGGATCGGTGGTGGGCGCGACTTGGCCCAGCTCGACCGCCTCTCGGCCGAGCCGCTCGAGGATCGTCAGCCAGTCGAGCCGTTGCGCGATGATCGCGTCGCGGACCGGTCCCGGCCGGGTGCCGACGTCGACCGCTGCCGCCGCGAAGAAGCAGCCCCCCGGGAACACGCGGCGTTCGATGTGCGACAGGAACGCCTCGCAGAGGGCCAGCAGGCGGTCGAGCCCCCGAGGCGCGCGCAGCGCCGGCGTAAGGACCTCACCGACGAACGTCTCGCGGGCGGCCTCGACCGTCGCGAGCTGCAGCTCCAGCTTGGACCCGAAGTGCGCGTAGAGGCCGCTCTTGCTCATGCTCGTCGCTCGAGCGAGCTGCCCGATCGAGAGGCCCTCGAGCCCGTCGACGGTCGCCAGGCGTGCAGCCTCGCCGAGGATCGCTTCGCGCGTCCGCTCGCCCTTCGTCGGCGTTGCGCCGGCCACCGTCACGCCGCCGATTATAAGAGAACGACCGTGCTATTCTCCCGCGGTCGGGAAAAGTACGAGCGTGCTTATCGGGTGGAGAGAGGCGCACGTGGCGCTGGACACTGACTATCTGGTCGTGGGGAGCGGGGCGAGCGGCCTCGCCTTCGCCGACACGCTCGTGGCGGAGGCCGAAGACGTCGATGTGACCGTGATCGACCGCGCGCCGGGTGTCGGCGGTCACTGGCTGAACGCGTATCCGTTCGTTCGCCTGCACACGCCGTCGGCGTTCTACGGCGTGAACTCGCTCGCGCTCGGCGATGACCGGGTCGACGGGGCCGGCGAGAACGCCGGGTACTACGAGCGGGCGACGGGCGAGGAGGTCTGCGAGCACTTCGCGGAGGCCGCATCTCAGATCTTGCGTACCGGGCGCGTGCGCGTCCTCATCCGACACGAACATCTCGGTCGCGGGAGTGGGGGCGAGCGGGTCCGGGACCTGAGCACAGGTGAGATCCATGACATCTCGGTACGTCGCCGCGTCGTCGACGCGCGTTATCTGGAGGCGTCGATCCCCGCGACCCACACTCCCTCGTTCGCCGCTGCGCCGGGCACCTGGGTGGTCCCGGTGAACGAGCTGCCCGAGGCTGCTCCGACGGCCTCCCGCTTCGCGATCCTGGGCGCCGGAAAGACGGCCGCGGACGCGTGCACGTGGCTTCTCGAGAGCGGTGTCGAAGCCGACAGGATCCGCTGGGTTCGCCCGCGGGAGGCGTGGTTCTACGACCGTCGTCACTTCCAGCCGCTGGAGCAGGTCGGTGCGGTCATGGAGGGGGTCTCCCTCGATGCCGAGGCCGGCGCCGGGGCAGCGGACATCGATGGACTGTTCGAGCAGCTCGAGGCCAGCGGACGGCTCGTGCGCATCGACCGCTCCCGACCCGCGACGATGTTCCGCGGGACGATGCTGAGCGCCGTCGAGCTCGCCGCATTGCGGCAGATCGCGGATGTCGTGAGGCTCGGCCGTGTGCGGCGGATCGAGGCGGACCGCATCGTGCTCGAGCGTGGCGAGATCCGCACCGGCCCAGGGACCCTGCACGTGGATTGCACGGCGCTCGGCTTGGCCGGCGGGGCCGCTACCCCGATCTTCGGGCCCGGTCGAATCGTGCTCCAGCAGGTGCGCCACCTCTCGCCCTGCTTCAACGCGGCGCTCGTCGCCTTCGTCGAGGCCCACCGCGACGAGGACGAGGTGAGGAACCGGCTCTGCCCGCCGAATCCGTATCCCAGCACCGTCGAGGACTGGCCGCGAATGGTCAGCCGCACGTGGAAGACGGAAGGGCGCTGGCTGAGCGAGCCCGACCTCTCGGCATGGATCGCCGGAACTCGCCTGAACCTGATCCAAGCCTTGCCCGACCACGCCGGCGAGCCTGCCGTGCAGGCGTCCGTCAAGCGATACCTCACGCACGTCGGCGCGGCGGTCGAGCGGCTCGAGCAGTTGGACCGGCGCGAGTCAGCCGGGAGGTAAGGAAACGGCCGTTGCGCGCTGCCGTGTCGCGGGGGTCCGTGACCCCGCAGGCCAGGCCTGCACCCGCCGGCTAACGGTCGACGACGATCACGAAGTACTTGGAGGGGATCTGGGCGGTGCCGTCGGATGCCGGGTTGAACCGGCGGATCAGATCGCCGAACGCGCCGAGGAACTCGTCCCAGCGTCCCTGCGGCTCGAGCACCGTGCGCGAGGCGACGAACGGTCCGAAGTCTGCGGCGTAGCGCTCGACGGCCTGCTCGACCGACGGGAACTCGAAGGTGACGGTCTCCCCGGCGATTGCGGGCTTCACGCCGGCCGCAGCGAACGCCTCCTCGATGTGCTCGCGGATACCCCACAGCGGCGGCGGTTCGACCCCCGGCGCCGGCGGCCCCATGAACGAGCCGGTCAGCTTGAACATCTCGCCGACGAAGCCGTCGTCGACCCAGGTCGTCATCACGATCCGGCCGCCGGGCGCGCAGACCCGGACCAGCTCCCCGGCTGCGCGGGCGTGGTCGGGGGCGAACATCGCCCCGAACGTCGAGATCACGCGATCGAAGCTCGCGTCGGCGAAGGGCAACTCCTGCGCATCGGCCTCGACCCATTCGACCTCGACGCCGGCCTCCGCGGCGCGGCGCCGGGCGTGGGGGAACATCTCCGGCGTGAGGTCCGCGCCGACGACGCGGGCGCCCGCAAGCGCGGCGGGGATCGCGACGTTGCCGCCGCTGCCGGTGCCGACGTCGAGCAGTCGCATCCCGGGCTCGATCGCGCTCCGCTCGAGCGCGAGCGCTCCGACAGGCGCGATCAGCTTCGCGAACTCATCCCAGTCTCCAGCGGCCCAGGTGGCGCGTGCCCGCGCTCTGAACTCGTCGATCGTGCTCATTCGGTCCCTCCGCGTGACGTTCGCGACGAGCATACCTCCGACGGTGAGCGGCTGGAGACGAGTGCAGAGAGACCGCGCCGCCGCGACCGTGGACCGCGATCGGTTGTGTGATGACCCGGTTAGGATCGACGGAAGACCGAGCGCGGCCTGAGCCCGGCGATGAGCGTCTACGACCAAACCATCGACGCAGTTCGAGCGCTCGCAGCGCAGGCGGGGGAGGGTGAGGACGTTCTCTTCTGCGAGCGCAGGCCGCTGACGTCCCTCGAGGCCGGCTTCGCCGGGGTGGAGGGCCTGGCGCGACGTCTGCGGCCGATCGAGGACGAGGCCCTCCGAGCGCTGAAACGGCTCGTGGACGGCGAGCAGGGCTACGAGACGGCGCTGCAGGCGATCGAGGCCGCCGGCGCAGAGGCGACGAGCTGGCTGCGGGCCGTGCTGTTGGCGAGATCGCTCGAAACGCTCTCGTGACCTCGCGAGCAGGTCGTTGGTGCGGGGTCCTGCCGTCCTGCGGAGCGCTCCTCGAAGCGACGATTGACAGTCGTCGGCGACGGCGGATAGCATCGAATCGCAGCGGGTGGGGGGTGCGCAGTTGCGGGAGACGACGCAGGTTCGTGGCTCCACGCTCGTCCACGCGATCGAAGGGGGAGTCATGATGCGAAGGGTTATGGCCGTGTCCGTTCCGGTTTTGGCCGTCGTTGCATGCTTGATCGTGCCGGTGGCGGCGCAGGCTGCACCGCACTGGTATGTCAACAGCAAACTATTGACCAAAAAAAAGGCCGTCCGGACCGAAGCCGGCCTGACGATCGGCCCGATACCAGGAACCACGATCTCCGTCAGCTGTAAGTTCACAGACGCCGAGGTTCTCGAAAATCCGGCGTCGGGCGGGCCCGGGGTGGACACGATGAAAGTGTTCAAAGCCACCAGCTGCGGGCCGAACCCCTGCCCCGTGAACTCAGCCGGGGTGCAGGGTGCGTTGAAAGTTAACTCGCTCGGGTTGCCCTGGGCGACGAAACTCGTCGAAGTGCCGCCGATCGCGGATGAAATCGCCGGCATCAAACTGGAATTCACCTGCAAAAAAACGGGCCCGTTGTTCACACTCTCAGGGACGCTGTCGCCGTGGGTGAACACGAACGCCCTCGAATTCACGGCCGGGACGGGGACGCTCAGCGGTGCGCAGGTCGTCGGCTTCGACAACTTCCTGCCGCCGAACACGGTCGAAGCGAAAAACCCGTAGCGGTTCGTCGCTGGGCGTCGCACCGCGGCCGGGGCGCGTGTGGGGCCGGTTCTGCCGGCCCCACAGGAGCCGCAGTCCAAGTGGGGCTCCGGCCTGATCAGACGCCGGCCGGGATCCACCGTCGCCTCGCGCGGGGCGGGTGCGCGGATTCGCTCGTGGCGCCCGGCTATCGGGCACCGAACCGCGGGCGCCACCGGCCAGCCGGATCTCCGCCGCGCCGCTCGGCGGCGTCTCGGAGCGCCCGGGCGGCGTCAGACGTCAGAGGTCTGCGCGAGCCGCTGCGCGAGGTCGCGCAGTTGCTCGTCGGAGAGGTGCTCGGCCTCGAGTCCCGCCTCACGGAGCTCGCGGCGCAGGTTCAGAGCGGTGCGCACCGAGCCGGTCGCCGCGCGCATCTTGGCGAGCGCTTTACTGACCAGCGGGTCGTCCAGCGCGGTCGAGCCGTCGTTTGCGGGCTTCAGCAGCCAGTCGTACAGCGCCTCGGATTCACTCAGCGCGAGCTCGATCGCGAGTGTCGGGTCGGCCTCGTGGGCGGTGCTCGTCGGCGTGATCTCCACGGGAGCGTCCTCGGTGATCTGCTCTTGAGTGCTCATCTCGTGCCTCGGCGTCTCTCTCTGCTGCTGAGCAGGTATCGGCGCGGAAAACCGCTTGCTTGAGTTCCCAAACCGGTGGATCGAGGGCGCGGAAGGCGTCACCGCGCTCCGAAGCGTCCGCGGCTCTCGAACGATCGCGGGTGACGCCCTCGCGCGGGCTTGCTGCCCGCCGCACGGACCGCATCGGCGAACGCCGGCGTCAGCGGCTGATCGCGTAACGAATGTGAGTAGCGAGCGGCGAGTCGATCACCTCGATCGGCTCCAGCCCGGGGTCCTGCACGCCGTCGAACAGCCGCTCGCCGGAGCCCAGGAGGACGGGAACGAGGTCGAGCATCAGCTCGTCGATCGCTCCCGCCGTGAGCGCCTGGCGGACGGTGGAGGCTCCGCCGGCGATGTCGACGTCCAGGTCGCCCGCCACAGCTCTCGCCTGCTCGTAGGCGCTGTCGAAGCCGTCGGCGACGAAATGGAACGTCGTCCCGCCCCGCATCTCGATCGGATCGTGTGGGTGGTGGGTGAGCACGAACACCGGAGCGTGGTACGGCGGCTCCTCGCCCCACCATCCGCGCCAGTCCTCGACCCACGGCCCGCGAACGGGGCCGAACATGTTCCGGCCCATCACGTACGCGCCGCGAGGCGCCATCAACCGGTCGCGCGCGCGGGCATCGGCCGGGTGCAGCGGCTCGTCGAGATGCCAGTGATGGAGCTCGCGACCACCGATTCCCAGCGGATGCTCGCGGCTCTGGTCCGGACCGGCGACGAAGCCGTCGAGGGAGATCGACATGTGACAGGTGGTGCGCGTCATCGAACGCCGTCTTCGCTCACGATCGATCACGCGACGGGTCGATCAGGTACTTCTTGCCGGTGCTCCGTTTGCTGAACGCGCTGAGGTGAGCGGGGTCCAGCACGTCCGCGAGCCCGATCACCTCGCCGTAACTCGACGCGAACGTCGTCTTCAGCTCCGCTCCCACCCGAGCGCGCATCGCGCCGATGGTCTCGCGGGACAGCCGGCCCAGGGCGTCGGTGAGAAGGAAGCCGCCGACGCTCCAGCGCATCCCGAAGGTTCGATGGATCGTCGTCGGGCCGAAGTCCAGGGACCCGTAGATGTAGACCTGCTTGGGCGTCGTCGAGCCGTACGGCGTCCAGTGCTCGAGTGGCTCGGCGCAGCGCTCCATCGCGGCGAGGATGTCGCCCGCGAGTGTCCCGCCGCCGATCGCGTCGAACGCCAGCGTCGCGCCGGTCGCTGCGACGGCCTCGTGCAGGCGCTCGGCGAAGTCCGGCTGCGAGGAGTCGACCACGTGCTCGGCGCCCAGCGCCCTGAGCGTCGCAACCTGCTCTGGACTGCGGACGATGTTGACGAGACCGACGCCGTCGGCAAGGCAGATCTTCACCAGCATCTGCCCGAGATTCGATGCGGCCGCGGTGTGGATCAGGGCGGAGTGGCCCTCGGCCCGCATCGTCTCGACCATCGCCAGCGCAGTCATCGGGTTGACGAATGACGCCGCGCCGTCGGCGGGGGTCGCGTCCGCCGGCAGCGGCACGGTCGCGCCGGCGTCGACGAGCCGGTAGTCAGACCACATCGCGCCGCCGATCAGCGCGACCGCTCGGCCGAGGAGCCCTTCGGCGTCGGGCCCTGCGGCGATCACGGTGCCTGCGCCCTCGTTACCGATCGGCAACGCCCGGTCCAAGCGATCCCGTAGGACCGGGATGGCTCGATCTTCGATGCGCCCGTCGAGTCCGCCGTCCGCCGGTGAAAGCGTTGCGGGGCTGGCGGGGCCGAGCAGGACGCCGAGGTCGGATGGGTTGATCGGCGTCGCTTCGATCGCGACGAGCACCTGCGAGCCCGTCGGTGCGGCCACCGGTTCGTCGACGAGGCGCAGCCGCAGCGTCCCGTCAGATGCAACCGTCGATCTGACGCTGCGACCGATGGTAGGCGGGTCAGGCATCGGAGGCACTGTATTCGAAGGGGCTCGCCGGCCGCGACTCTGTTTCGGTGCCTGAAATCGACGAGCGGCGGGGCCGGTGCGCGAGAAGCCCGCTGCCTTGGTCCGCTACCTGGCGTCCGGGATCAGGCTGAGTCGGTGCCAGATGGACTGGGCTGATTACGACGTTGCTGCTCGCCGGCTGTGGAGGCACACAAGCAGATGTCCGGCCCGGGCGAAATTGCTCGGGATGCCGGTGCCACGGCACCTGTGCCCTCCACGCGCGTTCGGTCCGGGCCGGGGTGTCGTCTGCGGCGTCGACCGCGCAGCTCGTGCCGCGGTGTCTAGGACGATGACCTGGTCGTGAATCACGTAGTGCTGAGGGCCGAGCGCATCGGAGACAGCAACGCGGACCGTGTAGTCCCCAGGCCGGAGCCAACGGTGCTGGCCATGGATCGCGAACGTCGCCGTCGCCGAACCGCCTCGGGCCTGCTGCACGACCGTGCCGGCGCTCGTTCGTCCCTCTCCCCAATCGATCCGCGCCTGCAGCTCATGGGAGATGTAGATCCCCGTCGGTACTTGCACGTGCCCGAGCACGCGTCGAAACGTGCCAAGCGACACGCGTCGGGCGACCCCCCTCGCCGCATCTCGCGGAACCACCACCCCCTCACCAGGCACCGAGAGAGCTTCGCCTCCGGGCTCATCCGTTGCGTCGAAGGTGATCCGAGCGATTTGCGGATGGGTGTAGGCGTGCGAGCCGTCGATGTAGCCGACCTTCAGCGTTACGGGCACAAAGGACAGGCCTTCTAGGACCGAGCCGGCTTCCGCTTTCGAGTAGCTGACCTGGCCGGGCGTGAGGGTCCCATCGCCCCAAGCGATCGTGGCCTCGGTCAGCTCGTCGTCAGCTTCAAGACACCAGAACGTTCCGCCGAACGGTTTGAACGGGATGCCAACGATCGCCGGCGGCTGGATTGCAGCTGAGATCGCAGGATGCGCGCAGCGCAGCTGTCTCGCTGAGCTGCTCGAGGGGAAGGCCAGCGCGAGCACGACCAGCAAGGTCGGAGGCACCAAGAGCGGGGAGGACGCGGCGTTGACCCGGAAGGCCCGCTTCATCGCGACAGAGGATATGCCTGGCTGCTCGGCTCGGCCACAGGGAGTACCGCTCGATCGGCTTGCCACGCTTTGCAACCGGCTGCCACGAACATCCGCGGCCGCGAGATCGCCTTCAACGGCCCCGGCGGAACGCTCGCCCGCCCTTCCCCCACGGCGATCGCGGTCAAAGAGGAGACGACATTGCCCACAACCGAGCCCCTCGTCGAGCCGATGCGTAGCTCACGCGAGCCGAAGGGCTCGAAGAACACCGGCCCTTCGTCAAACCACACAGCCCCACCCGAAACCAGAGCGACTTCCTGCTCCGGCGGACGCGGCGGCACGATCGCAAAGGCACAACCAGCCGTCGCCGCCGAGAACGCGATTGATGCGACGAGGGCATGACGACAGCGACGTCCGACGCGACGCGACGATTCCCCGTGAAACACAGCCGTCAGGCTCATTTCGCCGAGCATAACTCCCGACCGACCAACCGAGCCCGGGCGGGCCGGCGTGCACCGCCGTCTGAGTTTCAGTACTGCAGATGACGCCGTAACTCATCGCCGGCTAGGTCGCGTTGAACTTCAGGTCTTGGTGGGCGATCAGCTGGTCGCGGCCGGCCGTTGTTTCTACACGGACCGCTTCGCCCGAGCGCCGCTGTTCATCAAGGACGTCCGCGGCGGGCGCTGGCGAATCCTGCGCTGGACTGAGGGGGAACCGGAACCGGTGCTCGCCTCCGAAGGCACGCTGCTGGCGATCGGCGTGCAGCACTCCCCGTCGCGGATGAGCGTCTCGATCCTGAACCTGCGCGGCGACCGACGAGGTGGCGCACTTCACGCTGCCCGACGGCTACCTCAGCTTCGCCTCGCCCACCCGCCTGATGCTGTTCTCACCATCGCTGCATAACCCCGACGAACGCTGCTACCCGCTCGAACGGCAATGCCCGTTCGAGATGACGCTGCACACGACCACCGGGCGGCGCCTCGCCGACTTCGGGAAATCCGAGGCAATCTCAAGAGTCTCCGACATGCACCTGCTCGCGATCGAACAGGAGAACGGTCCGCCGGCGCCTGGAACGTATCTCACACTCACGGATCTCTCACCGTCTCGTCGTGGCCGCGCACGGCAGACGCGGCGCGTGATCGGCTTTGACGACCCGGCATCTGACCTTCTCGCGTATGCGTTCCGGTGGCCGGCGCTGGCGCTCGTCGAGCAGACAAGCACGCCGCGTCTTCCCGACGAAATCACATGCGATAGCGGCGAATACAAGCCGGCCGGCAAGCCGTTCCTGCGAATCATCGACCTGGCCCGGGAGGCACCGCCGATTGCGGCGCCGGCAATCGTCCTCGTCCGCCCCCCAAAGCCCCTCGTCTGCCCGATCGAGGCATTCCCTCCGCCATGATCCCGTTGGCGGCGCGCAGTGCTGCCACGGCGCAAGACGCTCGAGGCCGCCCGACTCGAGCGGAGCCCCTCAGGGCTGCCGGCCGCGGACTCAGCCGATGGGGGCTGGCTCTTCGCAGCTTTGAGTTGGCGCGCATCCAGTCAGCGTCTCGAGTTGCTCAATCAGCCGGAAACCCAAGCGCGAACGATCCCTGCTTGGCCCTTCGCTCGCAGACTCCGTGAGATAGATCGTCGAGGAAGAACGACGCCTGCCGGGCATCGGGGCGTGCGCACGCACGCCTAAAGCACCCTTGTACCCACGCGTTTGTCGCGGGGGGCCGCGGGTAGCTGGCCGCAACCCCACCTTCGAGAGGAGCCGTCTTGAAAGCGCTGACTTGGCAGGGCAACCACAGTGTGAGCGTCGAGGACGTGCCCGATCCGAAAATCGAGCGACCGACCGACGCGATCATCAAGGTCACCTCGAGCGGCATATGTGGGTCCGACCTGCATCTGTACGAGGTGCTGGGCGCCTTCATCGACCAGGGCGACGTGCTCGGCCACGAGCCGATGGGCATCGTCGAGGAGGTCGGCCCGGAGGTCAGCCACATCAAGGCCGGGGACCGCGTCGTGATCCCCTTCAACATCTCCTGCGGGCACTGCTACACGTGCGACAAGGGGCTCCAATCGCAGTGCGAGACCACCCAGGTCCACGAGTACGGCACCGGCGCCGCGCTGCTCGGCTACACCAAGCTGTACGGACAGGTGCCCGGCGGGCAGGCCGAGTATCTCCGCGTCCCGCAGGCCCACTACGGACCGATCAAGGTTCCAGAGGGCCCGCCCGATGACCGGTTCGTCTATCTCTCCGATGTCCTCCCGACGGCTTGGCAGGCGGTGGAGTACGCGAACGTACCGGAGGGGGAGACGGTGCTGGTGCTCGGGCTCGGCCCGATCGGCGAGATGTGCACACGTGTCGCCCAGCACAAAGGCGCCGGTCAGGTGATCGCCGTCGATCTCGTCCAGGATCGACTGATGCGGGCGAGCTCGCACGGGGTGCGCGTGCTCGACTTGGAAGACCACGAGGATCTGCCGGCAACGGTGCGCGAGCTGACCGACGGCCGCGGCCCGATCGCCGTGATCGACGCCGTCGGGATGGAGGCCCACGGGGCGCCCATCGGCAAACTCGCGCACAGGCTGGCGGGGATGCTCCCAGACGCGGTCGCCCAGCAGCTCATGCAGACGGCGGGCGTGGACCGCCTCAGTGCTCTCCACATGGCGATCGAGCTGGTCCAGCGCGGCGGCACCGTCTCGCTCTCCGGGGTCTACGGGGGCGCTGCCAGCCCGATGCCGCTGATTCAGATGTTCGACAAGCAGATCAACGTGCGGATGGGGCAGGCCAACGTGAAGCGATGGATCGACGAGATCCTGCCGCTGCTCACCGGGGACGATGATCCGCTCGGCGTCGACGACTACGCCACCCACCACCTCCCGCTCACGGAGGCACCTCACGGCTATGAGATCTTCCAGAAGAAGGAAGATGGCGCCTTCAAGATCCTGCTGAAGCCGTAGGAGAGGCGGTGCGAATCGGCCTCGGCGCGAGCCACAATGCGCTGAGCGCTTGCGTCGCCGGCAGACGCCGACTCGCGCTCGTCACGGGAAGTCACCTGCAAAGCAGGCCGTGGCCCTGCGCTTCGGCCTCTCGTGGGCCGCCCTTCGAGCGTTTCGCCGGTGCGAGCTCTAGTCCTGCGGCGCGCCGCTCGAGCCGACGTCGTCCCCGGCTTCTGCGGTCCGCTGTGCGGCGTGCTCCTGCCAGCGGCGGCGCCGTAGCCCCCAGCGGTTGCCCGTCACACCGGGCCGATGCGGCCGGAGGCGGGCCGGCCTGCTCATCGCCCACGCAAGCAGTGCGACGAGGCCGATCGCGAGCAGGGCGAGCAGGACGATCACCGCGGTGCTGACGCTGGCGAGGATGAAACCCGGCATGGTCCGTAGTTACCCCACGGGCCGCGGGTCCACGCACCGCTACTCCACGGCAGCCTCGACGCCGGCGAGCTCGCGCAGCTCGGCGAGACAGAGCCGCAGCAGCCGCGACACCTGCATCTGGGACACGCCGATCCGGTCCCCGATCTGCGACTGGCTGAGTTCCTCGATGTAGCGCAGCCGCAGCAGCTCGCGTTGGCTCGGCTCCAGCTGCGCCAGCGCCGGGCTGAGGCTGGCGCCGAGCTCGATGAGATCGAAGCGCTCGTCCTCTTCGCCGATCGTTTCGGCGTATGACCCGTCCGCCTCGTGAGAGTCGCTCGCCCGGGGAGCGTCGAGGGAGTCCGTCCGGAAGGAGCGCAGCGCATGCATGGCGTCGAGTACCTCCTCGATGCTCAGCTCCATGAACTGGGCGAGCTCGAGCACGCTGGGCGAGCGTCCCGTCTCCTCACTGAGCGCACGCTCGGTGTCGCGCACCTCGAGGGCTCGCTCCTGAACCCCGCGAGGCACGTGCACGGCCCAACTCGAGTTGCGGAAGTAACGGCGCAGCTCGCCGAGGATCGTCGGGATCGCATAGGCCGAGAAGGAGAAACCTCGGTCGGGGTCGAACCGGCGGATCGCTTTGATCAGCCCGAGCTGAGCGACCTGGCAGAGATCCTCATAGGGCTCTGAGCTGTTGCTGTAGCGCCGTGCCAACTTGCGCGTCAGCGGCGCATAGCAGGCGGCGAGCTCGTCGAGCGCGGCTCTGTCGCCGGTGCGCTGGACACGGCGGAACAGGGCCAGGTGCTGGGCGCTCTGTTCCCCGCGGAGCTTGGAGCTTCTGGTCGCTGTGTTCTCGGGGGTCATCAGTGCCATCGCTCGCTCCTTCAGTCGTTGTCCAATCGATCTGCGTGCTCGCGGTCGTCCGAGACTCTCAGGACATTGTCCTGTCTAGGCTATCACCGCTTCCGCCTCTCCCAGACTCGAGTGCGCAGATCGGCAGCGCGCAGATCAACGGACGGGGTCGCGCTGGGGTCCCGGGAGGCACGATCTTCCGAGCGACCGGCCGCCACCGCTTGGCACGAGCCGGTCGTGCACGGGTCAGTGCCCGTTCCTGCCTGGATCTCCGTCGGCGGACGCGAGTAGCGGCAGCTCGGCGAGCAGCCCGATCAGCTGATGGACGTCACGGATCCGCGAGCCGGGAACGGTCTCGAGATCGTGTCCATGTTCTCTAGCCGTCTCGAACGCCGCAACCAGGGAATGCATGCCGCTCGAGTCGATCGCTTTGAGCTCGCGCAGATCGAGGACGATCCGTGTCCTGCGTCCCTCGACGATCCGCGCGATGGTGTTCTGCAGCAAGGACGAATCGGCCACGCGCATGGTTCCACGGAGCACCAGCCCGCGATTGCCCTCGGACGCGTACTCCTCGATTGCAAAATCCGGCTTTGCCATCTCGACCTCCACGCTCGAAAACGCAAGGACCAGAAGTGATCAAGTCGACATCTGCGTGGCCCGCGGGCTCCGGGGAGGAGCCCCGCCGGCCACGATGCAAGAGGAATCCTGGAACTGCCTGACCAGCCCAAAGACAGGGCGAGATTAACAAGCCGGATCGCGACCTTCAAGGCGCCGGCTGTGTAGAGATCGTCGGGCCCTCTCGACTGCGACGCGGGTGTCTAGCGGGGGGCCCGCATGTGTTCGTGTTCGAAGGTTTCGAGCCAGGCTCTGCGCTCGCTGCCGGCGACGAAATCGGTCGGTACTTCCTTGCCTCGCGAGACGCGGTGGCAGGGGAACACGATCGGCATCGGGTTGGCTCCCATCCAGAGACCGATCTCGCGAGAGCCCATGGCGAGGTCCAGCTCGAGATAGGAGCGATGCGAGTCCCAGGGGATCGACCGGGTGGGGGAGAGCGCCCCATCTGCGGCGCCGAGCACCTCGAGGTCGACCTCGCACTCGATCGTTTCGCTCTCGCCAGCGAGCATCTGCGTGAGCGCATCCTTCGCCTGACCGAGGTGCCCACGCGCCGCCCGTCCTCCGCCGGTGCGGCTCGAGCGCCGATACAAGCCCTCGTAATCGGAGTGTCCCTCGAAGGCCAGCCGGACCAGACCCGAGGGCGTGGCCGCCAGCACGATCTCTCCAAGTGGCCCGGCGGCGCGCGTGCAGGCGAGGCCGGTCTCGTCGAGGGAGGCGATCCATGGCGGCGCCGCTGATCCCGCGATCGCCGATATGCCGCTCAGCAGCCCCGCGCGGTACTCGGTGCAATCAGCGCATTCGCCTTCGACGCGCGTCGTCACCGTCTCGACGGCGAATCCCGCGTGGATATCTCCCAGCTCGACCACCTCTCCCTCGAGGTCGAACAGGCGCGAGCAGAGCCGGCAGCGGAAGTGCCCGTGGGGGCGGGTGTTGGCCTCGTAGCGGACAGGTTCCGGCAGCCCGACCGCGCTGAGCGCTCCGAGCTCGGTCATCTCGACCAGCGTTGCGTAGACGGTGCCGCGCGCGAGGGACGGGAGCGCGGTGAGCGCGCGTGCATGGACCTCATCGGCGGAGAGGTGCTCGCCCACGGCGTCCTGCAGCACGCCGAGGATCACCCTGCGCTGCACCGTGCTGCGCAATCCGTGCTCCCGCAGGACAGCGTCGACCTCTCCGGGCTCGCTTTCCACGCGCCCATTCTGGCGCAGCCTGCGGTCTCCTCGGTTTGATGGGTGCATGGCGGGTACATGGCTTTAGGACATTGTCCTAACTAGCCGAGGAGTGCCTCCCGATGATCATTCGCATCGACCGCCTGCAGACCGCTATGCCGCCGCCCTCAGACCCCGATCCTGCGGGGGCCTCCGTCGTCCAGGAGCTGCTGGGCGGGAAGTTCGGCGAGATGTCGACCTTCATGAACTACACCTACCAGTCCTTCAACTTCCGAAACCGGCAGGGAGCCAGGCCCTTCTACGACCTGCTCGCCTCGATCGCCGCCGAGGAGTTCGGGCACATCGAGCTCGTCTCCACGGCGATCAACACGATGCTGACCGGCGCCGCCGAGGGCGCAGCCGGCGAGAGCGGCTCGCTCGCCGACGTCAAGGACGTACGCAACACCCAGCAGTTCATCGCCGGCGGCGCATCGGCGCTCGTGCAGGACTCGATGGGCAAGCCCTGGAGTGGCGACTACGTCAACGCCACGGGCGATCTGGTCGGCGACCTCACGCACAACTTCTTCCTCGAGACCGGCGCCCGCAACAACAAGCTCAAGGTCTACGAGACGGTGGAGCACCCGGCCGCCCGTGCGCTGACCGGATACCTGCTCGTGCGCGGCGGCGTGCACCAGGTCGCCTACGCCCGCGCCCTCGAGAACCTGACCGGCGCAGACATGATGAAGCTGTTCCCCTCGCCGCGGATCCCCACCGAGAAGATCCCTGAGTGCCAGCCACACATCAAGCGCGGAGAACACCTCAAGCTCTACCGCTTCTCACACGACGACTTCAAGGAGCTGGCGGCTGTATTCAACGGACCGCACCCGGAAACCGGTGAGCCCCTGGCGATCGCCGAGGAGACCCACCCCGAGGGCGCGCCGGCCTTTGACCTGCCGCCCCAAACGGCGGTGTTCGCGCCCGGTCCCGAGCCGCAGGAGATCGAGGAGATCGCGGCCAAACTGCGCGAAGCGGCCGGCCTGCCGAGCGAGCCCACCGGCGTAGTCGCGCAGAACGCCGGCGCGGATGGTGGAACCGGCAACGGCGTCATGGAGAAGGTGAAGGACGCCATCAGCTGACGGCATGAGCCGTTGGACCTCCCGGCCCGCAGAGCGCGGAAGCCGCGTGAGGGTTCCCGACGCCGGCGGCTCGGACGAGCAGAGATCTCGTCCCGGCGCTGACCTCAGCGCCGGGACGATTCCAAGAACGACGATCGGAGGAGAGTCATGGCAGAGCTGACAAACCTGGAGAGCAAGCTCGCGGAGGTGCTCGGTCTTGCCGCCGCTGCGAGATCCGCGAGCGAGAAGGTCGCCTCGATGCTCGACGAGGACGAGAAGGACCTTCACAGTGTCCTCGAGCAGATGGGGCAGGAGGCGGCCGAGACCGAGCAGCGCTGCACCGAAGTCGCGGGTACGTTCGACGGCAAGAAGACAGCGATCCTCGAGGCCGGCCGGGAAACCCGTCACGAGGCAGAGCAGATGATGAGCACCTATCTCGCCGATGAGGAGGAGGCGCTCGACGGCTTCGAGTTCCTGACCATGGCGGAGGCGGGCGAGGTCGGCCACTGGGCGATCGTGAGGAAGCTGAACGAGCGCGCGAACAACAAGAAGGTGCAGGATCTCGTCGACTGGGCGTTGCCGGTCCAGGAAGCCCATCTGGCCGCTGTGCTCGAGAACGCGCTCGTGCTAGCCGGACGCGAAGACCCGGACGAGACCGCCGGCTAGCGGAGCCTCAGATTCTCGCCACGTACCTGGACGACCGTGCATCGAGGCCGTCGAGGACCCGCGCCCCTGTTGCGCTCACTACCACGACACCGGCAGGCCTGGAACCGTCCGTCACCCGGGCACGGGCCGAACAGCGTGCTTCCCGCGACGCATCGCACGTATCTGGAGAGGCGAGTGTTGCCGTGAGAGCCGCGACGCGAGCGTGGAACGGCCCGCCGGGCGGTGGCCCTCGCCGCGCCGACACAACTGCCGCGCCGCCGTATCGGCCATCTGGTCGATATCGCTAGCCGGAACCGGCGCCGACGAGGTCTCGATGGCCCTTAACCTCGAGATGCCGGTCGCACGGCGCAGCCGTGCTCGCCGCACGCCGCGGGCCGGTCAGACACCTCCTGACGAGGCTCTGCCCGGTGAGGTGGTTCGTCTCGGCGAACTCGGGGTCGCAGCCCTCGCGACGGACCCACTGGGAGTTCTGCGCAGCTCGAACGATGCTGCCGAGACGCTTCTCGGTTTGCACCAGGATCAACTCGTGGGGCGCTCCGTCGGGACGATACCGCTCGGCCCGAAGAGCGAGGCAGCCGCTGTGACGATGGTCGAGCAGCTCCGGAGGGCAGGCGTGGCAAGTGGCGAGCTCGACGTTGAAACGGCGTCGGGCCAGCTGGCTCGCCTGGACGTCCGCGCACGGGCGGTGCGAAACGCGGAGGGCCAACTGGAGGGGTATCTGATCGTGGGCCTGGACAGCACACGCCTGGTACGGGCGGAGCGCTTGGCCCAGCTGAGCGAAGCCGAGATGCAGCTGGCGCTGAAGATCCCGCATTGGGGCTCATGGGAGTGGAGCGTCGAGGAAGAACTCCTCTTGCCATCAGAGCGCTTCACCACGCTGCTCGGATTGGACCCCGGTCAGCGTCTGACGATGGGCGACGCGCTGGCCGCGATGCCCGCGGATGACCGCACCCGAGTCGAAGGCGAGCTCGAGCGGCTGATGGCCGGTGCCATGCAGCAGTACACGATCTCGTATCGCCTGTTCGGCCGGGAGGGCCAGCTGCGCTGGCTCGAGGCGTACTGCGAGGCGATCCGAGGCAAGGACGGCGTGGTCGCCGGCGTTCGCGGGATCACGGTCGACGTCACGGAGCGCGTCGCCGCGCAGCGCGACGCGCTGCTTCAGGCTTCGCTGCTCGACGAGATCGATGCCTCGGTTATCACCACCGACCTGCGAGGCGAGGTGCTGAGCTGGAACAAGGGTGCTGAGCTCCTCTACGGCTGGAGCCGCAGCGAGGCGATCGGCTCCAGCGTGTACGACCTGATCGTCAGCGAGGAGGCGGAGCCATGGGGGATCACCGAGTCGGCGCTCGAACGGGACGGACGCTGGGACGGCGAGTGCCTCAAGCGACGCAAGGACGGCTCCACCTTCCCGGCCTACGTTCGCCATCGTTCGATCTGCGACGAGAGCGGTCGGCGCGTCGGCATCGTCGCCGTCTCGATGGATGCATCGGAGCGCAAGGAGAGCGAACGCGAGCTTCGCACCGCTCGGACCTACCTGCGGGCGGTGACCGATTCGATGGGTCAGGGCGTCTACACCGCGGACAACGACGGTCGCATCAATTACATGAACCCGGTCGCCGAGGCGCTCCTGGGCTGGTCTGTGGAGGAGCTCGAAGGGGAGCCGGCACACGATGTCGTCCACAGGCATAGAGCCGACGGGAGCCCATATCCGATCGAGGAGTGCCCGATCATGATCGCCCTGAAGCGGGGTGAGCCTGTGAGCGTGACGGACGACAGCTTCATCCGTCGCGACGGGCGCGTGCTGCCGGTCGCCTACACGGCCGCACCGATCGCCACGGGCGACGGTACGGAGGGGTGCGTCATCGTCTTCGAAGACATCACCGAGCGGAAGGCCGAGACCGAACGCCTCGAGCGCCAGCTGGAGAAGCTGTCGTGGGTGGGTGAGATACGCAACGCCCTGGCAGATGGACGCTTCGAGCTCCACGCGCAGCCGATCGTTGAGATCGCGAGCGGGAGTGTCGTACAGCGCGAGTTGCTGCTTCGGATGCGGGTGGCCGATGAGGGTGGAGCCGGGGAGAAGCTCCGCGCGCCGTCAGACTTCCTCCCCGTCGCGGAGGAGTTCGGTCTGGTCGCCGAGATCGACAGGTGGGTGATAGATCGGGCGACCGAGCTCGCCCGAATTGGCATGGCCGTGGAGCTGAACATGTCGGCGTGCTCGATCTGTGACCCCTCGGTGCTCGCACACATCCGCCGTGCGCTCGACCGGACGGGAGCGGATCCCCGCAAGATGGTCTTCGAGCTGACCGAGACGGCGATCCTCAGCGACATCGGGGCGGCTCGAGCGTTCATCGAAGAGCTGCACGCGATGCAGTGCAAGGTCGCCCTCGACGACTTCGGCACCGGCTACGGCGGCTTCACGTATCTCAAGCAGCTGCCGATCGACTACCTCAAGATCGACATGGAGTTCGTCCGGGATCTGCCGCGCAGCACCGCCAGCCGGTACGTGGTGGAGGCGATCGTCAGCCTTGCCCGGGGGTTCGACCTGATCACTGTCGCGGAGGGCGTCGAGGATGGAGAGACCCTCGAGCTCCTGGGCAAGCTCGGCGTCGACCGCGCGCAGGGCTATCACCTTGGGCGGCCAGCTCCGCCCGAGCCGCCGGCGGAACCGGTCCAGAGCGAGCTGAGTGGCCGCCGGCCGACCGCGCCCGAGGCCGGGGAGTCTGACGGCGTCGCACCGGCCGTCGGTCGCTAATCGATCACGCCATGGCGCAGCGCCCACGCCACCGCCTCGGCCTTGTCGCTGACGCCCAGCCTGGCGTAGATGTTGTGATGGTGGGTCTTGACCGTGGCGGCGCTGACGCAGAGATGCTCCGCGATCTGATCGACCGTCAGGCCGTGCGAGGCGAGCTGCAGAACATCGATCTCACGTTCGGTCAGTGTCGGTGCCGGGCCGCCACCGTCTCGCATCTGGCGCGCCTTCTCCCGCATCCGTTCCGCTCCGCTCCGCGCCTTGATAGCGGCACGCTTGGCGGCGAGCGCATCTGCGTGGCAGCCTGTGCTGGCATGCCGTTCGGCTAGCTTCTCAGCCCCCAGCGCCGACCGTTCGAAGCGCGCCGCGGTCTGGTCGAAGGCGTCGGCGGAAGGCTCGGAGCAGAGCGCCGGCGTGGCGACCGCAAGCACGCCGATCGCCGTCGCGTGCTCGTCGAGCATGGGCACGGCATCGACGTTGTAGGAGTGGCCGTAGCTGGTGAAGGCGAAGCGTCGTCGTTCACCAGTCAGCGCAGCACGATAGTTCTCGGTCGCGGTCTCCCTCACCGGCGACGGCATCTCGGCGATGTCGGGAAGCTGACGGCCGACGAAGAGGCCCTCCTCGAACCACGGCAGTCGCATGATCGACTCGCCCTCCGCCGCTTGGACGAGCAGATCGCTGTCTATCAGGAAAGAGGTGGGATCGCGCGGGCGGCGCGAACGCGGACGATGAGCGACACGGCCGGCCAGGAACCCAAGAGCGAGCGCCTCTCGCAGTGGGTCGGTCACCGTCTCCGCCGACAGCAGCGACATCACCCGCTCCGCCACGACCGTCAAGCGTCCGGCGTCGTCCATCTTCACGCCGGATGCCTCCAATGCGATCTCGGCGCCGCCCGACTCCTCGGCGAGCGAGAGCGACGAGAGCAGGGCACCCAACAGCTTCACGTCGGGCGTCGGCGCGTCGCGCGGGTGCGCTCCGCCGGCGCCGCCCTGCCCGCTCTCGGTCGCCGAACCCGCCGACGTCGGACCAGCCTCCCGGCTGTCAGTCAACGGCGCCTACCCTTTGCTGGAGATCCGCGCCACGTGGGTCGCCTCGACGGCACGATTGAGGACAGCACCCCACAGCCAAACGGCCGAGCCGCTCTCCTGCATCGCCGCCAGAGCATCTTCGTGATCGGTGATGCGGGCGAGCCGGGCCAGAGCATTGATTGCGAGGTCCTCGAGCCGGATTGCGCGCTCGCCGCCCTGATCCGCGAGGGGGGTCGGTGCTGCGCTGGTTAGGCGAGGTGCCGCGGTCGAGCCGGCGAACTCCTCGAGCGCATCGCGATGCCGTCTCGACAGAGACGCGAGAAGGCGAACCGTCTCGCGGTAGCACGCCGCATCGGCCCGTGGCGCCGGTCGTGCTTGCGGCGACCACGGCGAGTCGGGGGCCCTCATCGCGAGGGTCGGCGCGCGGAGAGGATGCTCGTGGCGTGGCGGGTGAACATCGCCATATCCTCACGTTAGGTACAAACTGCGAAAGCTTGTATCGCCCATATGGCGTACGGCGTTCCGATCGACGGTTCAACCAATTCGTCTGGTCGGAAGGCTGACGTGGATCGCTGTTTCTGCTGCGGACCGCGCGGCCGCACGTCGACTGCGAACCGACCACCGGACCTGAAGCCGACACGCCCCGTGCGCGGTGCCCTCGGCCGTCCTGACGACGGGCCTCCCCCGACTCCCGGCCCCCCGCGCTGAGGAGCAGCGAGGTCTGCGGGAGCGGTCCTGCAGATCTGCCGCCGCTGGTTCTGATGGCACCGGCGTCCAGCCGCGGCACCCGCGTTACCGTACCCCTGTGTCCGTCCTCGAGGCCCGCGGAGTCACGAAGAGCGTCGGCACGGGACGAGCGGCGCGGCGGGTTCTCAGGGGTGTCGACGTCGAGGTGGGGGCGGGCGAGCTGGTGGCTGTGCTGGGACGGTCGGGGTCGGGCAAGTCGACGCTCCTGCATCTGCTCGGTGCCCTCGACCGGCCCGACAGCGGTGAGATCTCGGTCGGTGGCGAGCGGCTGACGGGCCGCTCCGATCGCGCTCTGGCGCGGATCCGTCTGCGGCGGATCGGCTTCGTCTTCCAGTCCTTTCACCTGGTCGCGGAGTGCAGTGGCGAAGAGAACGTTCTGCTCCCGACACGCTTGCCCGGAGCGCCCCGCGGCGGAACCGCCCGCGCGCGGGAGCTGATCTCCGAACTCGGCGTGGCTCTCGTCGCCGCACACTCCCCGCACGAGCTCTCGGGCGGCGAGCAGCAGCGGTTCGCCATCGCCAGGGCGCTCGTCAACGACCCCGTGCTGGTGCTCGCGGATGAGCCCACCGGAAACCTCGACACGAGCGCGGCCGGCGAGGTCCTGCGCCTACTGCGCGAGATGACCGGGCGGGGCCGGGCCGTCGTGATGGTCACCCACGAGCCGGAGATCGCAGGCGCTGCAGATCGCGTGCTCGAGATGGCCGATGGCCTGCTGGGATGAGGGGCGTCTGGGACGAGGCGCGGCGCGGGCTTGCAAGTCGCCGCGGCCGCGCGTTGCTCGCCGCGACCGGGATCGCACTCTCGGCGGCGATGCTCGCGACAGCCGTCGTCGTCGCCTACAGCCTGCAAACGGGCTTCGACCGCAGTGCCACGCGAGCAGATCTCCCCGACGTCATCGCCCGTTTTGACGAACAGCCGCTGAGCCGTGTCCGTGCGCGGATCGATGCGCTCCCGGGCCTCGCCGCCGCGAGCTTCAGGCTCGAGGTCACGAACATCCAGATCGCTGCTGAGGGCCATGGCTCCCCCCATGCCAGTATCGAGGTGATCGGCACGGGCCGACGTGGCTTTGCGATCCTCGCCGGGCGTCCTCTCGGTGCGCGCTACGGCGAAGTCCTTGTCGAGCAGGGCCTGGCCGACTCCTGGGGTCTTCATCCCGGCTCGACGCTCCAGTTGCAGGCTCTGGGCCCGGTGCGAGTCGTGGGGATCTCCGAGTCGCCGGACAACGTCGCCTTCCCGCTCGCCGTGCCGAGGGTGTACATCTCGCGGGGCACCACCGAAGCGCGCTTCGGGCATGAAGCCGATCCTGTCGTCAACACCGCCGAGCTGTGGGTCGCCGACCCCAGCCGCCTCGATGAAGTCCTCGTCCAGGCCCGGGCGACCAGCTACGGGATCCACGGTCTGCGGTTCATCACCCGCGCCGGCGTCAAGATCCTGCTCGACGAAGCGGCCGGGATCGTGATCGCCCTGCTGGTCGCGCTGTCGGCGATCGCGCTGTTGACAGCATCGGTGATGCTCGCGAGCTCGGCGCGCGCGGAGGTCCAGCGTCGCCTGGTGGGCATCGGTCTGAGGCGCGCCCTGGGGGCGACGCGCACCCACGCGACGCTGGCCCAGGCCCTCGAGGCGTTGATCGTCGGTGTACCTGCGAGCGCAATCGGCGTGCTCGCAGGGGTCCTGTTGGCACGCGGGCCCACCGATCGACTGCTGGGGGTTCTCAACGAGGCGCCGGCCGGCGGCGCTCTTCTGGGGCCGCTCGCGGCATGTCTCGCGCTGACCGTCGCGATTCCGCTTCTCGCCTCTGCGTGGCCTGTGTGGAGGTCCGGCTTGCGGCCGCCGATCGCCCTGATCGCGGGACTCGAGCTTCGCTCAGGCGGCGGCCACCGCCCGGCACCGAGGCTCCCACGCCCCCGGGGGACGTTCGGCCTCGGTTCGAGGCTCGTGACTGCTCGCCGTGTGAGGCTGTTCTCGACGTTGACCGTGCTCGGCACTTCGGTCGCATTCATCCTGCTGATGCTCGCTCTGGCCTCCGAGCTCGGTGAACTGGCGAACAATCCGGCGGCCCTGGGCAAGCGCTATCAGCTGACGGCGGCCCTCCCTGCATCGAGCGCGACGCGGGTGGCGGCGCTGCCGGGTGTCGCTGCAGCCGCGCCGCGCTACGAAGTGCAGGCGCTCGACTCCTACTCGCTGGGCGAGACGATCGAGCTGATCGGCTACCCCGGAGACCACACCGTGTTCGAGGCGCCGGCGCTGGCCTCCGGCCGACGGCTGAAGGAGGCGAACGAAGTGGAGGTCGGTCAGGGACTCGCAGAAGTGCTCGGCCTGCGGGTCGGCTCGACGCTCGCCGCCCAGCTGCCATCGGGGCGCGAGGCTCGGTTCATGGTCAGCGGCATCGTCAACTCGCTGCAGCACGACGGCCGGGTCGCCTATGTCTCGGCCGCTGCCCTGTTGGCGAGCGAACCCGCCGCCGCGGAGCAGATCGCGATCCGCCTGCGACCGAACGCGAACCGCGCCGCGGTGACGGCGGCGCTGATCGCGCTGGGCGCCACCCCCGCGAAGACTTCGGCGGCGGTCGGGACAGGCAGATCCCTGATCGACGCGCTGAGCACGATCCTTCGAATCGTCGCGATCGTGAACGGTCTCGTCTGCCTGTACGCGCTGATCCAGGCCCTCGTCCTCACGGCCCGAGAACGTCGGGGCACGATCGGTGTGCTGCGGGCGTGCGGCGCGGGCGGCGGCGCGGTCCGGATGCTGCTTGCGGGGGCAGCGGCAACCGTCGTCGTGCCGGCTGCAATCGCGGGGATCCTGCTGGAGCGTTTGGCGCTCGGACCCGCCCTCTCCCGGCTCGCCGCGGGTTACGCGGCGCTCGAGCTCGGGGCATCGGCCGGCGAGATCGCGATCGTGCTGGCCGCTTTTCTCCTGTTCGCGTCGATAGCCGTGCTGTGGGTTGCGCGGCTGAGCACCTCGATGACGATCGTCGGGGCGCTGCGCGGATGAGTGCCGGCGGCCCCAAACGTCCCGTCGCGCGAAGGCTCAGCCGCCGGCAGGCGATCGCGGAGCTGGCGGCCGGTACCGTGGGCCTGGTGCTCGCAGGCTGCGGCGGGGCGGCGGCCGGGCGGCCCGCCGCCGACGGATCGACGCTCGCGTCCCGCTGGGGCGACCCTGACGACCGAGGTCAGCTCGAACCGGTCGCGGGAGCCACGCTGATCGACCGTACCGACCTCGCCCCCCGGCGGGACGGGGGCGCCGCCGTTGCGCTGCTCGCGCACCTCACCGATGCCCATGTGATCGACGAGGAGTCGCCCGCCCGGGTGCCCTTCCTGCGCAGGCTGGGACCGCCCTTCAACTCCACGTTCAGGCCCCAGGAGGCACTCAGCAAGCGTGTCCTTGCTGGCGCCCTGCGCTCCGTCGCCGCACTTCGCCCGGATGCGCTGATCCAGGGTGGCGACCTGATCGACAACGCCCAGCGCAACGAGCTGGACTGGGCGCTGGCACTCCTGCGCGGCGGGCGGCTCGACCCCCGCAGCGGCAACGCCGCGTATGAAGGCGTCCAGTCGCAAAACAACCCCGACCCGTTCTACTACCGCCCCGACCTGGACGCTCCCCGCCATCCCGGTCTGCTCAGCGAAGCGACCCGACCGTTCGTCAGCCCAGGGACGAGCGCCGCGGTCTATCCGGTCCTCGGAGATCACGACATCCTCGTTCAGGGCGTCCTGCCGCCGACCGCGCTGACCCGCTCGATCGCCATCGGCGACCGTGCGATCTGGGATCTACCGACCGGCCTGAGGTTGCCCGCGGGCGTGTCCTTGTCATCGTCCGCTGCCCCCGTCAGCTCGCCCGACTCGCTTGCCAGGCCGGAGCTCCTGGAAGGCCTGATCGAGCAGGTCGGCGCGGCGGCTTCGGTCCGCGTCGCCGCCGACCCGGCCAGGGTGGAGCTCGACGTCTCCGCCGTCCTCCGGCGCCTGCGCGGCGACGGTAGAGGAGGGTCCGGCCCGCTGCTCGACTACAGCTTCGACGTTCGTGACCGGCTGCGGGTGATCGTGCTCGACCTGGTCCGGCGAGAAGGAGGTTCGGGCGGGCTCGTCCACCCCGGGCAAACCGCGCGGGTCGCGGCCGCCCTCGCCTCCGCCGGTGATCGATGGGTGGTCGTGGTCACCCATCAGCCTCTCGCGAGCAGCCAGGGGGGCGAGCGAGTGTTGGCTCTGCTCGACCGCTCGCCGCGGGTGATTGCGGCTCTGTCGGGCCACACCCACCGCAGCAGGATCACGCCCCGCGCCAGTCGCGCGGGCGGCTACTGGTTGATCGCGACCTGCTCGCTGATCGACTTCCCGCAGCAGCTGAGAGCAGTGCGCCTGACCGAGCAGAGCGCCGACTCGGCCGCGCTCGAGACGTGGATGATCGATCACGCACCCGATCCTGGGATCGGCGACGTCTCGCGCCAGCTCTCCTACGTCGACGCTCAGGGCGGGCGGCCGCAGGGCTTTTCCGGTGGCCCGCTCGATCGCGACGTGAGGCTGTTCAAGCGCGCTATCGGCTAGGCGCGTCCGAGGGCGGCGAAGCGGCGGGTGCCGGCATGCCACTGCTCGCGGACCCCAAACCCCGCTTCGGCCGCGATCTCCGGCAGCTCCGCGAAGCCCATCCGCGCCCACGGGAACCACTCGCTGCACGTCTGCTCGGATTCGAGTCTCAACCGGAGCGTGCCCGTCGGCACGTCACTTCCCTCCACCTCCACCAGCACGATCCCTGTTGGCGCGAGCAGCCCGCCGACGCGGGCGAGAAGCTGGCGGGGGGCGCCGCCGATACCGATGTTGCCATCGAGCAGCAGCGCGCTGCCCCACTTCCCGGCGCCTGGAAGACGGTCGAAGACGGACCCCTCGATCACGTTCGCGCCCCGCGTCCGCGCCAGCCGCACGGCCAGCGGCGAGATGTCGACCCCGACCGCCGCGATGCCCCGTCGGCTCAGCGCAAGGACGTGACGTCCGGGGCCACAGCCGATGTCGAGGACGGGGCCGACGGCGCGGGCGAGGACGCCCTGTTCATCGGCGGAGGGTGCCTCCAGAAAGCGGCGCAGGGCGAACGGCAGCTCGCCGCCGTGCTCGTCCACCACCCGAAGCTGATTCGTGTCCTCCGACCGCGTGGCCGAGCGCAACAGCTCGGCCCCATAGAGATCGATCGCCGCCGGTCGGCTGACCGGCCGCGCGCTCAAGCGGCCTCCCGGGCCGAGCCGGAGTCGCCTTCGACCCGGGCCAGAGCCCGGGCAAAGCGGCTTCCCGGCGCCTGGCGGGCGACCGCCACTGCATCCGCGTGGCGGTCGACGTCCCGCAGTACCGGGAGCTCGAGTGTTCGCAGGCCGAGTAGCTCGAGCTGGCGCAGCTGGCGGGCGCCCGTGTGCTCGGTGCTCATCGGCACCCCGTGGAACACGCGCGCGTCTGCATGGCGCAGCCCGATCGCCCAGTAACCGCCGTCCTCGCAGCGGCCAAGCACTGCATCGGTGTTCGACGAGGCGAGTGCATCGAGCGCCTCCGAGAGCAGCGCGGGGGTCACCTGGGGCGTGTCCATCCCGATCAGGAGCGCGGGTCCGCCGACGACCTCGAAAGCGGCTGCGAGGCGTTCCGCGAAACCGCTCGGACGCTGCGGAATCACCTCGAGGCCCGGCGCCAGCCAGTCGCCGACGGGCCCATCGAGTATCACAACCCGCCTCGCCGCCGGCGTGTCCGACACGGCCTGCAGCGTGTCGCGCAACGCGGCCTCGGCGAGATCGGCCGCCTGCACGGGGGAGAGCGGTGGGCACAGGCGCGTCTTGGCGTGCCCGGCGACGGGCGACTTCGCGATCACGAGCAGCGCTGCGCGAGGGGTGGCCTGCACAGCGGCAAAAACTATGCGCAGGAGGGCGCAAATCACATTACGGAATTCGGAACAGTTGGCGCTCGATGCCGGCGCGTGCACGGGGGGTGGGAGAATCGGCCGATGGAGATGCTCCTGGCGGACCGCCACCGGCACGCCTGCGGGTCGGTTCTGGTCGTCGACGACGAGCCCACGATCGCCGAGGTCGTCTCCCGGTATCTGCATCGAGCCGGGTATGACGTGCGCACCGCAGCCGATGGCCCCGACGCGCTCAGACAGGTCGCTGAAAGCAGGCCGGACCTCGTCGTCCTCGACCTGATGCTGCCGGGTATCAACGGCCTCGAGGTGATGCGCCGAGTCCGCGACGGCAGCGAGCGCGAGCCGGTCGCGATCATCCTGCTGACGGCGAAGGGCGAGGAGTCAGACCGTGTCGTGGGCCTGCGCCTCGGCGCCGACGACTACATGGTCAAGCCGTTCTCTCCCGACGAGCTCGTCGCCCGTGTCGACGCGGTGCTCCGGCGCTTCGACACCACCCCCGACAGCGGTCCGGCGCTCGAGTTCGACGGGCTGACCGTCGATCCGACCGGCCGCCGGGTCCTGGTGGGCGACGAGGAGGTCTCCCTGACCCAGCGCGAGTTCGATCTGCTGCTGTTCTTCGCCCGCCACCCGGGCCACGCCTTCACCCGCCATGAGCTGATCGATCAGGTGTGGCGCTACTCCTTCTACACGGACACCTCGACGGTCACCGTCCACGTTCGGCGCTTGCGGGCGAAGGTCGAGCGAGATCCCGCCAGACCGCGTTTCCTGGAGACGGTCTGGGGCGTCGGCTACCGGTTTCAGCCGTGAGCCTGCAGGCCCTCAGGAGTTCGGCCGCGGGCGTCCTGGTTGCGCTCGGCGCGGCGCTCGCGGGAACACTCGTCTGCTTCCTCGTCTATGGCGGTCACGCGGGGTGGACGTGTCTTGCGATCCTCGCACCGGTCGGCCTGCTGACCGTGCTGGTCGTCGAGCGCTTCCTGGAGGTGCGCTCGCGCGTCGGCGGGATGCGACGCCAGCTCGCCGTAGGCGGAGCGATCGTGGTCGGGCAGCTGCTGCTCGCGGCAGGGCTGTTCGTGGCGCTCATGACCCACGCGCCTCCCGACGGGCTCTTCACGGCGATACTCGCCCTCTACGCCGGCGCGGTCGGTGCGTGGAGCGCACGCACAATCACGCGTGGGGTCCTCGGGGACATCGACGAGCTCAGGCGCGGCCTGCAGGCCGTCGCCGAGGGTGAGCGGGAGCTGCGGATCCAGACCGGCGGTGGCGATGAGCTCGCGCTCGTCGCCCGCGATATCGAAGACCTCGCCGGGACGCTGCAGCGCGAGGAACTGTCCCGCGCGACATTGGAGGACGCACGGCGCCAGCTGCTGGCTGCGATCTCACACGATGTGCGCACGCCGCTGACCTCGTTGCGGCTGCTCAGCGCCGCACTCGCCGACGACCTCGTCGACGGGCCGACCCGACTGGAATACGTCGCTCGTATCGGCGTTCATGTGCGCGCCATGAGCGCGATGATCGACGACCTCTTCGAGCTCTCGCGGCTGGAGGCCGGCGACATCAGCTGGACGATGGAACGTGTCCCCCTGGAGGATCTGGTGCTCGAGACGGTCGACGCGATGCGTGCCCAGGCCGAGGCGGGCTCGGTCTCCGTTCACGCTGAGCTGACCAAGGACCTCGAGGCGGCGCGGGCGAACCCCGAGCAGATACAGCGCGTCCTGTTCAACCTGATCCAGAACGCGATCAGACACACGCCCGCCGACGGCTCGGTGACCGTACGGGCGAGCTCGGTGGAGGACGCAGTGCAGGTCGAGGTCCTCGACACCGGCCACGGCATCCCCGAGGAGGAGCGAGAGCGGGTCTTCGACGCGTTCGTGCAGGGCGCCGACCGGATATCGCGCAGCGATGGCAGCGCCGGGCTCGGGCTGGCGATATCCCGGGCGATCGTCGAAGCCCACGGCGGACGCATCTGGATCGAGGACGCGAACGCCGGAACGAGCATTCGCTTCAGCCTGCCCGCGGCGGTCGTCTGAGTGCGCCTGCCGGTGCCCGACCCGGACCGCCCGCCGCCCGGCCCGTTCCGGGCGGGGTTCTGGCGCAGCCCTCTGCGGGGACCATGGTTGACGTCGCTGCTGGGGCTGCTGTTGCTGATCGCGATCCCGCTCATCGCGGTGACGGGTTTCCTGTCGAACGACGCCTACAACCCGAGCCTGCCCGGCAACTCGGTCGGACGCACTCTCGGCCCGCTCGACTTCTACCTCTTCAACTGGCCGACGCACCCGTCGTGGCTCTACGCGCTCACGCAGGGCACGCACGTCACGATCGGGCTCGCAGCTACGCCGATCCTGCTCTTCAAGCTGTGGTCGGTGATCCCCAAGCTGTTCGAGTGGCCGCCCGCTCCCTCGCCCGCGCATGCCCTCGAGCGGCTCTCGCTCGCGTTCCTGGTCGGCGGCGCGCTGTTCGAGTTCGCGACCGGAATCCTCGACATCCAATACGCGTACCTGTTCAAGTTCTTCTTCACGAACGCGCACTACTACGGCGCCTGGATCTTCACTGTCGCGTTCATCTTCCACGCGTCCATCAAGCTCCCGACGATGAAAAGGGCGCTGGCCACGAGGCGTGGCCTGCGGCCCCTGATCGACGGGCTTGCGCAGACCCACCCCGAGCCTCAGGGCGAGCCGCACAGCTCGCTCATCGCCTCGGCGCCCGCCGCACCGACGATGTCTCGCAGGGCGCTGATCGGCACGATGGGGGCCGGTTCTCTGTTCCTGTTCATACAGGGAGCCGGTGACAGCATCGGCGGGCCGATCAGAGCCCTCGCGATCTTCGGTCCTCGTGACCGCGCCGGCTCGGGACCGAACGGCTTCGCTGTCAACCGCACTGCCGCGGCGGCGCAGATCACGCCCGAGCACGTCGGTGCCGGGTGGAGGCTGGAGCTGGCGGGGGCCGGCTCCACGGTGAAGCTGACGCGCGAGCAGCTGCTGGCGATGCCACAGCACACGTGTGACCTTCCGATCGCGTGCGTCGAGGGCTGGTCCACCACGCAGCGCTGGACGGGGGTCCGGGTCTCCCGGCTCGCCGAGCTCGCCGGCGCCGGAGGCCGGGCGACCGTCAGGAACATCTCGATCGAGACCGACGGCGTGTTCACCGCAGCGACGCTCTCGGCGACCGAGATCGCGGACGAGCGGACCTTGCTCGCGCTGAAGGTCAACGGCGTCGACCTCTCACTCGACCACGGTTACCCCGCGCGGATCATCGGCCCCGCCCTACCCGGCGTGCACTGCACGAAGTGGGTATCCAAGATGCAGTTCAGCGAGGCCTGAGCGGATGTCGCGCGCGATCGCCGCCTTCCGCCGCCACTACGGCGCGAGCCCTCTCCATCTCCTCGCCTTCCTCGCCAGCATCGCGATCACCGGCGCCGCCGTCAAAGGCTGGTTGGACGAACCGGCGATCAGCATCAGGTACATCCTGATCTGGTTCGTGGGAGCGATCATCGCCCACGACATGATCGTGCTGCCGCTCTACTCGGGCCTGGACCGCCTCGCGCTCGCGATCTCGCGTCGCGGAGCGCACGGCGCCGGCCACGATGGACGGCGTCCCCTCGCGCCGGTTCGATCGCCCGGGTGGGTCTACGTCCGTGTCCCGTTGATCCTGAGCGCGATGCTGCTGCTGGTCTTCGGAGCGGAGATCCTGCGCGAAGGCGAAGCCACCTTCCGCGTCGCGAGCGGACACAGCCAGGACGTGTATCTCACGCGCTATCTGATCGTCGTTGCGGTTCTGTTCCTGCTCTCCGGGCTCGCTTACGTGCGCAGCTCCGCGCGGGCCAGCTCGCGCATGCCCTGAGCGAAGTCCTCGCGCGCCCGGAATCCGAGCAGCTCCCGCGCCCGCTCGCGGAGACGCGAATATGTGGCGGACGTCACCGAGCCTGTACTGGCCCGTGATCAGCGGCGGCGGCGAGCCGGCGCCGGCCGCGTCGGCGAGCGCGCGCGCCATCTCGCCGACACTGCGGGGGCGTCCGCTGGCGACGTTGAAGGCGCCGGTCGCCGGCTCGGGCGAGAGCAGCGCCGCGAGATTTGCGAGCGCCACATCGCGCACGTGGACGAAGTCACGCCGCTGTGCACCGTCCTCGAACACCCGCGGTGCCTCGCCCGCGGCCAACGAGCTGGCGAACAGCGATGCGACACCGGCATACGGGGTGTCGCGCGGCATCCTCGGCCCATAGACGTTGTGGTAGCGAAGGGCGGTCGCCGGAACGCCCGCCTCCCGTTCGAGAGCCGCGGCGAGGTGCTCCTGGTGGAGCTTCGTCGCTGCGTAGACGTTGCGCGGATCGAGCTGTGCCTCCTCGGGGATCGGCTCACCCTCGAGCTCGCTCCCGCACTGCGGGCAGCCAGGCTCGAAACGTCCGGCATCGAGGTCCTCGGCGCGGCGCGGCGCCGGACGGATGACGCCATGCTGTGGACAGGCGTAGCGACCCTCGCCGTAGACGACCATGCTCGACGCGAGCACCAGGCGCCCGGCGAAGCGCCGTTCGGCCAGAGCACGCAACAGCACCGCCGTGCCGGTGTCGTTGTGGCTCACATAGTCGGTGACATCGAGGAAGTCGGAGCCGAGGCCGACCATCCCGGCCTGGTGGCAGACGTGGACCACGCCCTCGAGCGCGCGCTCGACGGTCGCCGGGTCGCGGATGTCGCCCTCGATGAAGTCCGCCTCGCGCGCGAGGTAACCCGGCGGATGGGAATGGGCGAGCAGCGAGTCGAGTACCCGCACCTCGAGCCCTTCGGAGATCAGGGCGTCGACGACATGCGAGCCGATGAACCCGGCTCCGCCGGTGACGAGTATCACCGCGGTTGCGCTGCGGCCAGGACACGCGTCATGTCTCGCACAGCACGAAGCGTTCCGCGCACGGTGCCGGTCACCTTCGAGCGGCCCGCCCGCGGCGCGTAGACGACCGGCAGCTCTCGCACGCGCCAGCCCTCGGCCCCGGCGCGCACGACCATCTCCAGCGGGTAGCCGAACGCACGATCGCCCAGGCCGAGACCCAGCAGCTTCGTGCGGCGGGCGGCTCGCATCGGTCCGATGTCGCTCACGGCAAGGCCGGTCCTTCGGCGCAGCAGCCCCGCGAGCGCGAAGTTCGCGATCCTCGCGTGCAACGGCCATGCGCCTGCTTGAGGGCCGGCGGGCGCCGAGCACGAGGTCGGCCTCGCCGTCTTCGAGCAGCGCGACGAGTGCCGGCAGCTCGCGGGGATCGAGCGACCCGTCGCAGTCCATGATGCAGACGATCTCCTGCTCGGCGGCCTCCAGGCCGGCGTGGCAGGCCGCTCCGAAGCCCCGGCGCGGTTCGCTCACGACCCGCGCTCCCAGCCGGGTCGCCAGCTCCGCCGAACCGTCGGTCGAGCCGTTGTCGACGACGAGCGCCTGATAACCGTCGGGCATCGCGGCGAGCACACCGGGGATCGCGGCTGCCTCGTCGAGGACGGGCAGGATCACTTCGGGCATGTCGCCCGCAGCTCGATCATTGCCAGCGAAAATGGGTGCCGGTGGCGGGGACCGTCGCGGGATCGATCAGCTCGAGGGCGCCGGCGATAGTCGCGCTCAGAGCGGCCGTGCTTCGGCCCATCAGCTCCGTGAGCTGCGCGACCGGAGTGGCATCCTCCATCACGCCGTTCGCGTAATCGGTCACGTAACCGATCAGCGCGTACGGCAGTTCCGCCTCGCCGCACAGAACCGTCTCGGGACCGGCGGTCTGGCTCACCGCGGTGACCCCGCATCCTGCGAGCATGCGGATCTCAGCGCGAGTGTTGAAACGGGGCCCGTCGACGTGTCCGTAGCAACCGGTTTCGCGCACGCTCAACCCCGCGGCGGAGGCGCCGTCCAGCAGCGCGCGGCGCAGTGGCTCGGAGAACGGGCCCTCATACACCCAGTGTCCACGTCCGGGGATGCCCTCGCGGTCATACAGCGAGCAGATCGATCCGTCCGGCAGCCGGTTGGCCAGGAAATGCAGGTCGTCGAACACGACCAGTTCGCCGAGCCCCAGTCCGGGGTCGACGGCGCCGCAGATCGTCGCCGCCAGCACGACCTCGGCGCCGGCCTCACGCAGCGCGACGATGTTGGCACGGTGGTTGACGTGGCTCGAGAGCCGCGGGTGGCCCTCGCCGTGCCGCGAGACGTGAACGACCTCGGTGCCGTGCCAGCGGCCCGCGGTCAGCTCGACCGGACCGAAACGGGTCCGCGCGGTGCGGACCTCGCCGGTCTCCAGGCCCGGCAGGGCATATGTGCCCGATCCGGTGATGATCCCGACGCTCACCCGCGCATCCTACGTACCCGGCTAGCGCAGCAGGGCTTCGACCCGGTGCCGGTGCACGACACCCAGACGCGTCGACTGCGGCGCGAAGTGGATGTCCTGCGCGAGCAGATACGCGGCAGGCATGAAGGCGATCAGGAAGTAGGCGCCCAGCACGACCACCGCGCCGCGAACTCGCCGCCGCGGCGAGAGCGCTGCGAACGGCAGCACCCAGAGCAGGTACCACGGCACCGCCCAGCTCAGCGAGATCACCAGCGCGCCGAGCACGAGCGCCGCCGCCGTCAGCCAATCCAACCATCCCGCCACGACGGCGACCGTACATCCGCCCACCACGCCCAGGAGCGCGAGCTCCAAGGCCGTGCGAAGCGCGTCGGTCTCCCCACCGAGCCCGAGCGCCAACCCGAGCATGTTCGGCAGACCGATCGCGGTCACGAGGTGGCTCTGCGTCGAGAGGTCCGGGAGGTGCGCCCCGAACACCACGAGCGAAACGGCTCCGAGCGCGGCGAAGCTCGCCAGGCCACCGCGGATCAGCCGGCGACCGTGGCCGGCGACGAGGAACACGGGCACGAGCACAGCCGCCGAGGCCTTGATGAAGATTGCCGTCACGAGCGCTGCGCCGGCCTTCCCCGGCGCGGCGGGAGAGCGCAGGCAGAGGTACACCGCCAGGACCACGAAGAACAGCATCAGGCTGTCGTTGTGATCGGCTCCCAAGCCCCATACGAGGACGAGCGGGTTGAGCCCGACGAACGCGATCGCCGACACCGGCGGGCGCCCGAGGAGCCGCGCGCAGCGCCAGACGAGGGCGAGCGTGCCGAGGCTTGCGAGCGCGAGCACGATCTTGAGCGCCCAGAAGGACCCTGCGACTCCCAGCGGCACCAGGGCGTAGGAGAGGAGGGTGAAGAGAGGACCGTAGGGGCTCAGCAGATGGTGCCAGTTGCTGAGCGCGAAGCTGGGATCGCGGTGGGGCGCGAGCGCGGGTATGACGGTGTACGGGTTGAGGCCGTTCAGCGCCCCCATCCTCCCGTAATGGACGTAGTTGAAGACATCCGTGTACTGCAAGGGGGGAGCCAGCAGGAACACGAGGTGAATCGAGACCAGTGAAGTGACCGTCCAGCGCGTCCGGATACGCCCGGCCAGCCGGAACGCGGGCACGTACAGGACGTACATCGCGGCCATCAGCCCGCTCAGCAGCCAAGCGAGACGGTTGTCGTTCTCTGTCAGCCCGGGGAGCAACCCTCGCAGCGGCCCGGCCATCCAACTCGGGAAGTAGCCGCCCGCGCTGGTCGGTGTGAAGGTGCTCGGTCGCTCCGCCGCCATCAGCACGATCAGCGCGCTGCCAGCGATCAGCCCCGCGAGCGAGATCGCGGCGAGGACCGAGGCGAGCGGCGGCCCACGGCGCGAGCGGACCATTCGTGCGCGTGCCGGTGCGCGCGCGGGCATCGGGAGCGTGTCGGCCTTCAACTGCTCAGCTCTCGCAGGGGGGTCCGGTCAGCCCTGTGACCAGGGAGCTCGACCCGGCCGGCCCGGCCGCGTAGGAGGCCAGCCGATTCTCGGTGAGCGACGAGTACAGGACCTGCGTCGCGCGTGCCACGTGTGGATCGGCGATCATCGTCCGGCCCGCAGGGAGAGTCAGGCGCTCGAGCAGGGTGACCGGAGTGCTGCCCGCCTGTTCGCTGACGCGGCCGTCAGGGAACGCCAGCGGCGGCACTTCGTGGACGGCCGGCGGGACTGCGAGGCGCACGCTCAGCGTCGCCGCCACGGGAGCGTCTGCGGGGTTGACGAGTTCAAGACCCCCTCTGCGACACAAGCTCAGCAGCGGGTGGAGCGAGCGCTCGCGCAGCAGCGCCGCTTCCGCCGCGGTGTGTGCCCTCCTGAGCCTGCCCAGGTACGGGCGCAGATCGAAGAACCAGAGGTCGCCGTCGGGGCTCGCGATGCCGGTCTCGCCGAGGATCGAGCGCAGGGCGATGCGCAGGTGCGCAGCCACGGCCGGCTCGAAGCCGGCCGGGTCGACCCACAGACCCGCGAAGCCCGCCGCCCCGGCGGCGGCGAGGACGTACGGCAGCGGCTCCCCGGCGAGCGCGGCGGACCAGTCGGCGGCCCTGCCCTTGATCGCTCCGTAGCTCCAACGCAGGTGCCGGGAGTGCAGGTATCCGCGCAGCGGCTCGTACTTCGTCGCGTAGGTTGCGACCCGATCGCTCACGGGGGTTTCCGGATACCCCTCTGGAAAGGGAACGTAGGGAAGCTCGAACACTCCCGCGCCGGATGGAAGTCTCGCTTCGATCTCGCGAACGAGCCGTTCGTCGCTGCGCCACTGTCGGGCGGTGGCCCCGTACGGTGGAACGTAGGAGTCGCTGGTCTGGTCGTAGACGCCGAAGAGAAACACCGCCCCGAGGGCGGCGATAGCCGAGTGCTCGCCCGTGACGTATCACGCGAAGGCGCTGCCGGAGGCCGTCGAGCAGCACCGCGACAGCGAGAAGGGAGAAGAACGCGATCAGCACCGAGATCCGGTTCCACGCACGTACGTCGGGGGTGACGATCAGCTCGATCAGGCTCGCCAACCCGCCGACCGAACCCACCGCGATCGCGCCCCACGCGCCGACGGCCGCGTGGCGCAGCAGGCGCCTCTCGGCGACTGAGCGCCGAGAGGCCCGCGATCGCCAGCAGGGCGCACAGCGTCAGCCAGATGAAACCGGCGTCGCCGACCGTGCCGAGGCTCGCGTAGCACGCCTCGCAATATCCCGGTGCGATTGCGTGGTCATATCGTTCTGTCACCTTCCGTAGCGGCGCGATGCGCGCGTCGGGGGCCGGCAGCAACAGGTTCGAGAGCCTCAGCGAAAAGGCCTCGTTGGAGCTCTCGTTACCGGCAACGGAACGTTCCAGGGCGACGTTCGTGCCGTGCTCTCGCCGGTAGATGAGGCTCGGTGCGAGGTTCACGGTGACCGTCGCGAGAATCAAGGTCACGACCAGCAGTCCCTGTAGCAACGATGACCTCCGTCCCGTCAGGGCGCCGATCAGGGCGCCACCGAGCAGCATCACGACGGCGAACGTCGCGTAGTAGAGGTTGTCGGAGCCGATCACCGCACAGACGATCAGCGTCAGCGCCGTCCGTCCCGAGGCCCAGCGGAGGAGTCGGTGACCGGTGGCGCTGCGGCGGGCAAAGAGACCTTCACCGTCGAGCACACGCAGGAACAGCAGGCCGATCAGCGGCACCCCGTAGTAAGCCGAAAGGAACAGGTGAGACTCGCCTCTGAAGAAGTGATAGGCGAGCAGCGCGAACAGGACCGCCGCGACCCCCGAGGAGAGGGCGCTGAGTCCCAGTGCCCGCAGCGCCAGGTGCGCCGTGAAGGCGCACAGCGCGAAGGTGCCGAGGAAGAAGAGGTTGACGATCAGCGCCGGGTCGGAGGAGAACAGGGCGAGGAAGCGGATGATCAGCAGGTTGAGGACGTCCGTCCCCTGCGGATAGTCGACGAGCTGCTGGCCGAAGGGTGCGCCGAGACTCGGGTTGCTCGCATACCAGCCGTGGTCCACGATGCCCTTGACGAGCATCAGATAGAACTTCGTGTCGTCGACGGGGGAGTACCGCAGCGGTACCGCCAGGTCTCCCCGCCAGAGGCGGAGCACCCAGGCCGCGCACACCACGCCAACCACCGCCGCGCACAGGCCCTCGAGAATCATCCTCCGTGGCGAGGCTCCCGGGCAGGCGGCCACCGGCCGCGAGTCCGCGGGCTTGCCGGGTGTCATCCCGCCAAGCTATGCGATCGGATCGCCGAGAGCCCCGGGCACAATCGCGAGTTTCGCTACGCGTAAGCTTTTCCCCCTTACCCTCCTGCAGGTGCTTCGCGTTCCATCCCCGGGCGTCGAGGAGATCGATCTCGCTCCCCGCAAGGGCGCTCTGGGCGCTGTGACCTCGGCGAGGTCACAGCGCGGCCGGGCCGGTTGCAGCGTCGAGCGCTCGCCAACCGGTCGGGCAGCGAAGACGGTCGGAGTGCTCGCGCTCGCCGGCACCGCCGGCGCGTCGTTCTACCTGGCGCATCGGGGCGGCCGGCGGTGACTATCTGCTCGAGCTGCCGGGCGGCCTCAGGCCGGGCTGGATCTCGGGGCCCCTCGGGTACCTCGCCGGCCACGGGAACTGGCTGCAGTCCGCGCAGCTGAGTGCGGGCCTTATCGCTCTCTTGCTCGGGTATCTCCTGGCGTTGGCCTGCGCGGGGTCGGTCTCGACGAGAACCGCGCTGGCTGCGGTGGTGGCCGCGAATGTCGCGTTCACGCTGGGCCCGACGATCGTCTCGAGCGACGTCTTCGGATACATCGCCTACGCTCGCGAGCTCGCCTCGCACGGCCTCGATCCCTATGTTTCGCCGCCGCTGGCGCTCGGGCACGACTCGATCCTCAGGTTCGTCTACTGGAGGCATCAGCCGAGTCCGTATGGTCCTCTCTTCTCGTTTGCCAGCGTCCCGCTGGGCCTCCTCTCAGGAGCGCTCGCACTGTGGGCGTACAAGCTTGCGGCCGGCGCCGCGAGCATCGCGATCGCTTTTCTCGTCAGCTCGTTCGCACGTCGAGCGAGGGGTCGATCCTGCGCGAGCCGCGATCTTCGTGGGGCTCAACCCCGCAGTCATCTTCTATGGCGTCAGCGGCGCCCACAACGATCTCCTGGCGGTCTGCCTCGTCGTGATCGGCCTGGCCCTGATCATCCGCGGGATGGAGCGAGGCGGAGCCGGCGTCGCCGTTGCCGGCGCCGCCGTCAAGCTGACCGTCGGCCTCGCCATCCCCTTCCTCGTGATCGCCGCGCGGCGGCGCGGCGACGCGGTCCGCGGCGCGGTGATCGTTGCGGTGCTGCTCGGAATCCCGACGGTGATCCTGTTCGGGGCGCACTTCTTCGACCAGCTGCACCGGATCGCGACCGATCCGCTGTTTGACACCATGTTCAGCGGCCCGGACCGCCTCGCGGTGGCGCTGGGGACGCACATCACGCCCGCGATCAGGACGCTCGGGAGCGCCACGGCGGGACTCGTCGCACTGGCGGCGATCCTTGCAGCGTGGCGCGGCGCGGACCCGATCACCGCTGCCGGCTGGGCGTTCCTGGCCCTGATCGCCTCGATCGCTTCGTTCGCCCCCTGGTACCTGGTGTGGCTGCTGCCCTTCGCGGCACTCACACGCAGCCGTTCGCTGAGGGTCGCGACATTGCTCGTGACGCTCTACGTGATCGCGGTCCACATCCCCGCGTTCGGGGGTGTGCCGTGGCTCTCCCAGGCTGCGGGCTCGACGGCGCCGACGCAACCCGTTGCCTGAGCGACGTCGATGAACGGACGCGGAACGAAGGCCGAACGGACCCACGCCGCTGCCGAGTCGCCGAAGGCGGGAGCGAGGCCAGGAGCGTCCACGACCTGGTCCTGGAGGTCTGCGAATTGGTACGCCGTGGCGCCGACCGAATAGGCGCACGCCTCTCCTCACCGTCTAGCGTTGGGCACAGGCGTCGCGCAGAGAACGGAGAAGTCGATGGATCAGAAGCCACCGCAGGCGGGAGGGGAGTGGCCCGAGGCCTCGCCTCGAAAGCGGCAGGCGCTCGCTCTGTTCGCGGGGCTGCCTCGCCACTACGACCTGATCGCGGCACTGTTCAGCTTTGGTCAAGACCCGCGCTGGCGTCGGAGAATGGTCGGAGAGCTCGCGGCGGGTCCGGAGGACCGAGTGCTCGACGTCGCGAGTGGCACCGGCATGGTCGCCGCTGCGCTCGTGCGTGCCGGTGCTCGAGAGGTCGTCGCGCTGGACCAGAGCGAGGCCATGCTCCAGCGAGCCCGTAGTCGTGTCAGCACCGACCCGCGACTCGCCGGCCGTGTGAAGGTCGTGACCGGGCAGGCCGAGGAGCTGCCGTTCGCCGACGGCGAGTTCGACGCGCTCACGTTCACCTACCTGCTGCGCTACGTCGACGACCCGGCGGCCACGCTGCGCGAGCTGGCGCGAGTCGTGAAGCCCGGAGGCGCCGTGGCATCGCTCGACTTCTACGTGCCGCCTCGACTGCCCGTGCGGCTGGCCTGGCGTCTCTACTGCAGGCTGGGCCTGCCGCTGCTGGGTCGTGCGGTGTCCCGCGAGTGGCATGCGGCCGGAAGCTTCCTGGGGCCGAACATCGAACAGTTCTATCGTCGGCACGCGCTGCAGAACGTGATCGCGATGTGGCAGGACGCGGGGATCGAGCAGGTCCATGCGCGCCCGATGAGCCTCGGAGGCGGCGTGGTGATGTGGGGTGTACGGCGTTGAGCCAGCCCGACCTGAACGTCTGGCTGGCGGACCCGCGGATTCGCACCCGCCATCAACAGGTCGCTCGCAGCGACGGCGACACGCTGTGGGAGGAGGCCCGCAAGGTGCGGATCGGCGAGTCCGGCCTGTTGGGGAGGCTGATCTGCTGGCGAATACCGCAAGCCGCAGGCCAGCAGACCTACGAGCAGATGTTCACCAGCCCGCCGTTCGTCGTCCTGGAGAGCGGAGAGCGCCGCCTGCTCGTCGGAGTCTGCGGACGGATCTGGTCGGCCAAGCCACGCCTCGCGCCGCTCGACGGACCTGAAGCGTTCCGGCACTGGACTGCGCCCGGCACCGTGCGCGTCCTGTTCGCGCAGTGGACCGAGCGCGATCCGGGCGGTGCGGTGCTCATCAGCGAGGTCCGCGTAGGACCGGTCGATCGACGCGCCGGCCTCGCCCTGACAGCCCTCTCGCCATTCATCTCGCGCTTCCAGGCGCTGATCGGGACCGAGCCGCTGCGGCTCGCCGCCGTACGCTCCGAAGCCGCGCCGTCAGACCCGCGGGGCGCGGACTGACGGCCGGTCCCGAAGGCCGAGCGATCGGTCGGCCGCCGCGTTGATCAGGGCGCGTCCCCCGAAGTGGACGGATCCACAGGTTCCAGCGTGTACTTGGCGGCGATCAGGACCAGCACCAGAACTGAGGTGACGCCGTTGGCTACCGCCACCGCGATATCGGAACGGAGGATGCCGTAGGCAAGCCACAACGCGGTGCCCACACCGAAGACCAGTAGCCACGCAGCCGAAAGGTCGCGCGCGTGGCGACTCCGCAGGGTCCGGACGACCTGCGGCAGAAAGCTGAGGGTGGTGCAAGCACCTGCAACGAGACCGAGAGCGGTCACAAGCCTCGCCGTTGCTGCTGGGTATCAGCCCGCCACGTTTCGTCATCAGCTGGAGAAGCACGGTATCGGGCTGCCTCCGAAGCGCCGTCGCCCCGCCCCCGGCCGCGCGCGCCGCTAGGTCATCGCCCCAGTCCCAGACGCCGGGGCCAGGGCCTATTTCCAACCAGGCACGCGGGCAGCCTGCTCGATCCACTCGGCCATCTCAGGGGCTCGCGCCTCCTCCAAGGTCCTGACCTTTGCCTACCGGCTCCGGTCCGTGTTCCCAAGCGGCGGCGGCGAGTCGAAATCCGCGCCGCCGAAGAAGACCACGTTCACCGAGACGTCATACGCCGCCAGTTCGAAGATCCACCCGGGATTCGGCCGCCCGTAGAACGCCCGCTTCCACTTCACGGCGTACTGAAGATCCGGGATCGTCTCGCGGAGCTGTCCGTCCAGCGACTCGACGAGCCGCGCGAAGGGTCCGGGTCATCGCGCGCGGGGCGAGGACGGCAAGATCTCTACTTCTTGCTCTTTGCGGTGACCAGATCGATGTCGTGCGTCTGCGTCTTGCTTGGGCTCGGCGACGACTTGAGGATCGTCAGGGTGGAGCTGAGATGCCCGTGAGCTGAGCTCAGGAGCGTGCGTCCGGTGCCGTTGAGCGTGAGATCGACGGTCTCGCTCTTGCTCGCCGCGACGGAGAAGGTTGCGGTCCCGATGGTCTGGGTCTTGGTGTGCCTCTTCTTGCCCTTCCCGCTCGTGCGCTTGATCGTCAGTGTCAGCCGGCCGCTGCACGTTGCTGTGCCCGTGCAGGTGAGCTTGATCAGCGCCTCGTGGTTGCGCTGGACGGTGATCGTGGACCCGTCAAGCGCGATGTTGCCCGTCGCGGCCGCTTGTGCGAAAACCGTGAAGCTCTGCGTCGCGGTGGGTGCCTGCGTGTAGTCCGCGTTGCCGGCCTGATTCGCGTCGAGCGTGCACGTGCCGGTGCCGACGAAGCTCACCGTCGCTCCCGATACCGTGCACACGCCGCTTGTCGCCGAGGAGAACGTGACAGGGTTGCCCGACCCGCCCCCCGTTGCCGCCACTGCGTAGCTCGGACCACCGACCATCGCCGTGGTCGGCGCGCGGGAGGTCAAGACGATCGCCTGGGACCCCCGGCTCGTGACGGTCTCGACCTCGGATCCGCACGTGCTCATAGACGCCGCGTTAGTCGAGTCCCCTGAGTACGAAGCCTGCCAGTAGTACGTACCGGGAGTGCCGAGCGTGACCGCGCTCGAGGCCGGCAGGGTGCCGGGCGTCGTGATGCTCTGCGCCGCGCCGGTGCTCACAGCCGTGGTGCAACCGGAGTCGGAGTACACGCGATAGGTGACGGTTCCTGTGGCCGTCGCGGCGTTCGTGCCCGACAGCGAGGCCGCGTCGCTCACCGCCGTGCTCTCCGGCACCGAGATGCTCGCCCCAGACCAACCGCCACCAGACAGACTCGTGGAGGTGGTCGACGGTGCCCCGCCGGCACCGTACTCGTCGATCCGCAGCTGGGAGCTGTCGGCTAGGTAGAGGTCGCCCGAGCTGTCGGTGGCGACGCCCTCGGGGGCGTAGATCTGCCCTGCGCCCTCGCCGTCGATCCCACCCTGGCACGTGCCGGCGCAGGTCTCAAAACGGTTCATCCCGTCGTCTACGCCCCACCCGAAGGCCTCGACGAACGAGCCGGCGGCGGAGAACTCGTCGATCCGCGCGTTGCCGTAATCGGGGACGTAGACGTCGCCCGAGCTATCGGTGGCGACGCCTGTGGGCTCCTCGAACTGCCCGGCGCCGTCGCCGGGGAGGCCGGTCTGGCAGGTGCTGGTGCAGGTCTCGGAATGGCTGGCGCCGTCGCTCACGCCCCAGCCGTAGGCCCGGATGAACGAGCCGCCGGCAGAGAACTCGTCGATCCGGATGTTGTCGCTGTCGGCGACGTAGAGGTCGCCCGAGGGATCGGTGGCGACGCCGGCGGGGACGTAGAGCTGGCCGTCGCCGCTGCCGTAGATCCCGCCCTGGCAGGTGCTGGTGCACGTCTCGAAGTGGCTCGCCCCGTCGGCGACGCCCCAGCCGTAGGCCTGGATGAACGAGCCGCCGGCGGAGAACTCGTCGATCCGGTCGTTGCCGCTGTCGGCGACGTAGAGGTGGCCTGAGAGATCGACGGCAACGCCTCTGGGGGTGTAGAGCTGTCCGGCGCCGCGGCCTTCGATCCCACGCTGGCAGGTGCTGGTGCAGGTCTCAGGCTGGCTCATCCCGTTGGCAACGCCCCACCCGAAGGCCTGGACGAACGAACCGGTGGCGGAGAACTCGTCGATCCGGTTGTTGCCGCGGTCGGCGACGTAGACGTCGCCCGAGGGATCGGTGGCGACGCCTGTGGGGTTGGCGAACTCCCCGGCGCCGCTGCCGTAGATTCCGCCCTGGCAGGTGCTGGTGCACGTCTCGAACTGGTTCGTCCCGTCGGCGACGCCCCAGCCGTAGGCCTGGATGAACGAGCCGCCGGCGGAGAACTCGTCGATCCGCTGGTTTTCGCTGTCCGCGACGTAGACGTGACCCGAGGGATCGGTGGCGACGCCGTCTGGGGCCACGAACTGCCCGGCGCCCCCGCCGGAGCGTCCGGACTGGCAGGTGCTGGTGCAGGTCTCAAACTGGCTGGCGCCGTCGCTTACCCCCCAGCCATAGGCCCTGGTGAAGGAAACGCTCGCGCTCGCCGATGCCGTGAGCGTGAGGCCGACCACGAGCGCGGCGAACAGGGCGACGATGCTCCGCGGGATGTGGGGTCGCCGCTTTTCGCCGGCGCGTTGCTTCCTATGCCGTTTGCTCATCCGCATCTCGAGCTGTCTCCATCCTCATGTCGCCCGCCTTGTTCGAGGTCGCGTGCGATTCGGCCCATCGGTGCTCGCCTCGCGATTCCTTGTCCTTTTTTGTTCGCATCAGGCCGGAAGCCCGCGCCCCTGCGCGTGAGCACGCGCGCGACTCACCGACGGCGATTCGCGCTCCTCGCCCAACACGGAAGTCAGGCGCGATGGCTTCCAACTCCTCTCTGGCCCCCCGAGTCCGGACCGGTCCTTTCTTTGACGGCGTTTGTGTCGCTCGTGGAGGAAACGGCCCGTGCGGTCAGTGGCCTTGCCCCCAAGACCTGCGCGAGATACTCGAGTGGTCGAGGCCGAAAACGGCCCCACGAGGAGCCTACTCCCTTTTCGCGGCCCAAACTGGTGAATTCCGGCGCGTCCCGATATCGCCGCGAACGCCGAAAAAATAGGCGGGGCGGCACCGCGTGTGTACCGGCGTGCCACTGCGCGGGCGTGACCCGCGCGGCGTCCAGCGCCAGCTCCTACGCTCGCTCGTCCACGGCCTCATAGTGGGGCTCGAGCCACCGCTGAAGCTGCTCGGCCGACACGGCCCCGACCAGCCTCTCGGCCTCCACGCCGTCCTTGAAGATCATCAGCAGCGGTATCCCCTTGACGTCGAAGCGCTGGGCGAGACCGGGTGCCTGATCGATGTCGAGCTTGACGACCTTCAAGCTTCCGGCACGCTCCTGCCCGACGCGTTCGACGGCGGGGGACACCATCCGGCACGGCCCGCACCATGGCGCCCAGAAGTCGACCAGCACCGGCACCGACGCGTGGATCTCAGCCTCGAAGCTGTCTGCGTCGGCCTCGACGATCCAGGGCAGGCGGTGATGGCAGACACTGCAGCGCGGAACGCCCGACGCCACCGGCCGGACCCGGTTCCTGGTCCCGCAGTGCGGGCACGCGACGACGGTGGCACGGTCAGCCATCGGCGCGCCGCCCCGGTCGGCGAGTCACGCTCTTCCAGACCCGTTCGGTGCTTGGGACCGGCTGCGGGACCACGCGGCGCTCAGGGCTCCGGTGGCAGCGGGAATCGCAGCGAGGCCGCCGCCGTGCTCCCACGCAGCTCGGTCTCGGCCCAGACAGGACGGAACGAGCCACCCTCGTTGACCACCGCCTCGACCAACTCGTCGATCACGTCCTCCGTCCGGCGGGTGGGGCTGCCGCAGACCGGGCAGGTCTCACCGGTGAGCCCGAACCAGCGTGACTGATCGCATACCACGCCCGGTGACGTTGCACCCTCCTCGACGAGCAGGCTGTCGATCCCGGCCGCCGAGCCCGCCCACAGGCAGGACCGCAGTCCCACCGCCGCCGGACCTCCTGACGCCGCCGCTTCCAGCACCTCCGCGACGGCTCGCTTCTGGCGCCGGAGCAGGCGATCATCGAGGATCGCCTGTGCCCGTTCTCGCGCCCCGGCCTCGAGCCGATCCTCGTCGAGCCTGAAGCTGCCGCCGAGCCGGCGGCGCAACTCGTTGGAGAGGAGGCCCTCGAAGCGTCCGAGCTCCTCCTCGTGGCCGCCCAGCAAGAGGACATCGAAGCTGTGCTCGCGCTGCAGCTTTTCGAGCTGGTCGGCGACGGACCGGAAGTGGCGCTTCTCGAGCTCTTCGGCCTTCGCGCCCTGGTGGTGGGGGTTCGTCGCGCGGGCCTGTTCGCGCCATCGCTTCTCGCCGACCGGGCCGATCGGGCGCATCGCATCGAGGTACAGCTCCCACGCCTGAGCATCACCCCTGTCGATCACCGCCAGGCAGCAGCGCTCGTACTCCTCCAACACCGCCGTCAGGGGACGGGCCCAGGGCGTCTCGTCGACGACGATCCTGTCTTTCACCGGGCGCGGAAACGGCACGATCTCACGCAGTCCCGCCCCGCTGCAGGCGAACAACGCCAGCGCCCCCGGCCTGATCGGAAGGTCGGTGACGACCTCTTTCACCCATTCGATGTCCTGACGCAGCGACATGCGGTTGGCGTGGCTGCGCGAGTGCTCCTCGGCCAGCGGGCGCACCTCGCGAAGCCGGCTGTCGACCTTGGTGCGGGCGGTCGACTGGCTGTCCCAGCCGGCCGGGATGCACATGTACAGGGACAGCACGGACAGCTCCCCGCCGTGGAAGCGCTCGATCCGGTCGACCGTGCCGGCGCGCAGCACCTGCTCCGCCGGGGAGTCGGGCCGGGCACGCGACACGAACGCTCCGGGGGTCTTTGCGGCCAGGGGCCCGGGCATACGCTGCCTCCTAGGCCGCGCCCGGCGGCCGACGGGCGCCTCGGCGCCTCATGCCGTCTCGCGAGCGTCGAGGAACGCGTCCACCCTGGCAGCTAAGCGAAGCTCCGCCTCGGTGATCCCGGCGTGCCGGGGATTGGTGATCGTCAGGCGGACGTGGTTGAAGTCGAGGATGCACATGTCCGGCCGGCGCAGGTGGTCCTCGGCCACGGATCCGAGCTGCTCGACGAACGCGATCGCCTGGTCGAAGTCACGGAACCTGAGCTCGCGGACGAGTGACTGGCCCGAGCGGCGCCACGCCCGCGACTCCGGCCGTTGTGCGGACGCCGCCACGCTAGGCCACCTCGACGTCGATCCGCCGCCTCTGCGAGCCCTCCGTCTTGGGGATCCGCACCGTCAGCACCCCGTCGTGGAGCTTGGCCTCGACGTGCTCGGCGTCAGGCTGGCCGGGGATGTTCACGCGGTACTCGAAGGCTCCCATCCTGCGGGTCCGCCGGCGCAGCACACCCTTCCGCTCCTTTTCGGTGATCTCGCCGCTGATCACGAGCTCCGAGTCACGCAGCTCGACGTTGACGTCCTTGCGATTCACGCTTGGCAGCTCGGCTTCGACGATCCAGGCATCGTCGGTCTCCTCGATGTCGGCGAGCGGTACCCAGGTACCGCCGTCCCCGGGAGCGAGCTGAGGCCAGACGTCCTCCATCAGGTGCCCCATCTGCTCGTGCAGCTGCTCGAGCTGGCTGAAGGGTTCCCAGCGCTGGACCGGCTGGGGGCGCCGCAGCGTCTGGGGAGAGGGCTCGTTTCGTGTTGCCGGGAGTGCCATATCCGCTCCTTGTTCGGGGGATCTCACCGACTTCAGCTAGGCCGCCGCCGCAAGGAGGCAAGCTCAGCGGCGCAGGTAGCGCAGCACGGCGAGCACGCGGCGATGGTCCTCGCGTGCCGGTGGCAGTCCGAGCTTGGCGAAGATGCCGGTCACGTGACGTTCCACCGCCGAGAGCGTCACGACCAGGTCTGCCGCGATCCCCTGGTTGGAGCGTCCGTCGGCCATCAACACCAGCACGTCGAGCTCGCGCGGGGTCAGAGATTCGATCGAGTCGTACGAACCGCGCCGGTGCACGAGCCGCCCGACCAGGTCCGCGTCGATCACCGAACCGCCGCCCGCCACCCGCCGGACAGCTTCGACGAAGCTGTCGACATCGCCGATCCGGTCCTTCAGCAGGTAGCCCACGCCCTGCGGCCGCTCGCCGAGCAGCTCGATCGCATGGCGGTCCTCGTTCAACTGGGAAAGGGCGAGCAGGGCGACGCGCGGTTCGAGCGTGCGAATCTCCCGTGCTGCGAGCAGGCCGTCGCCGCCCACGCCGAGCGGTGCGTGGATGTCCAGGACCACGATGTCCGGCAGGTGAGCGCGGGCCTTGCGCACGACATCCGGACCCGCGGTGGTCTCCCCGACGACGTCGAACCCCGCGTGGGCCAGAACGTGCACCACCCCCGCCCGGAAGATGGGCTGGTCCTCTCCGACCACGACCCGGAGGGGCGGATGGGAGGTCACGCCGACGTTGTATCACCGCGGGAATCGTTCGCAAACAGGCGCGCCCGATGTGGGGTTTCCCACACTTCGATCGTGGCGTGCGCCCGAGCGCCTGACGGGTCCGGGAGGGGGAGTATCGACCCATGGCCAGCGTCGTTGAGAGGCAGGCCGCACGGGGCTCCGCTCCCCGGCAGACCGTCAGGTCGAGCGGCGTTCCGGTGCGCGACAGACGTCCGGCTGCGCGCCCGGTGGGCGAGACGATCGGGCACCTGGGGGAGACCCAACGGACGCTGGTGCTGGCCGCCCAGCATGGCGGCGCGCGCGAGCGCGAGCGACTGGTCGACGCCTACCTCCCGTTGATCGGAAGCGTCGCGCGGCGATACCGCCGCCAGGGGATCAGCTGGAGAGAGCTCACGCAGGAGGGCGTGGTCGGCCTGCTGCGTGCCCTCGAGCGTTACGACAGCACCCGCGAGGTGCCCTTCTGGGCCTATGCCTCCTGGTGGGTCCGTCAGGCGATGCAGCAATTGATCTCCGAGCTGTCCGGGCCGCTCGTGCTCTCCGACCGCGCCCTGCGCCAGCTCGCGCGCATCCGGCTCTCCGAACGCATATTCGAGCAGCAGCACTGCCGCCGGGCGACCAGCGCGGAGTTGGCCCTCGCCGCCGGGCTGCCCCACGGACAGGTCGAGAACCTGATGGCCGCGGCGCGCCGGCGGAGGGGTCTGGACGAGGCGGCCGGCGACGGCGCCGAGGGGACTACGCTCGGCGACCGGCTGTCCGACCCGCCGGCCGAGGATGCCCTCGAGCGTGTCCCCCAGCGGCTGGCTGTGGAGGACCTGCCGCGCCTGCTGGCCACGCTGAGCGAGCGCGAGCAGGAGGTCCTGCTGGCCCGCTTCGGCGTCGGCACCGGCCCGCGCACGCTGCGCGAGGTGGCCGGAGGCCTGGGTGTCAGCAGCGAGCGCGTCCGCCAGATCGAGCAGGCGGCGCTGGAGAAGCTTCACGGAGAGGTCCTGGGACACGGCCGACTGGCGCGTTCCCCTTGAACCTGACCGCTTTCGCCCTAACCCCGGTTAGGCGATCCGCGATCGGAAAGGAGCCGGTATGGCCAAGGCGGTTGGAATCGATCTAGGCACCACCAACTCGGTGGTCGCAGCAACGATGGAGGGCGGGCACGCGGAGGTGATCCCCAACACCGAGGGCCAGCGCGTGACCCCATCCGTGGTGGCCTTCACCGATGACGGTCAGAGGCTCGTGGGCCAGATCGCCAAGCGCCAGGCGATCCTCAACCCCGAAGCCACGATCTACTCGGCCAAGCGTTTCATCGGACGTCGCTGGGGCGAAGTCGACGAGGAGGCCAAGATCGTCTCCTACAAGGTCGTCAAGGGCCCGAGCGACGCGGTGCGCTTCGAGATCCGCGGCAAGCCGTACGCGCCGGAGGAGATCTCCGCGTCGGTGCTGCGCAAGCTGGCAGAGGACGCCGGCAAGTACCTCGGCGAGAAAGTCACCGAGGCGGTGATCACCGTCCCCGCGTACTTCAACGACGCACAGCGCCAGGCGACCAAAGACGCCGGCAGGATCGCCGGACTGGAGGTGCTTCGCATCATCAACGAGCCGACGGCGGCCGCGCTCGCCTACGGGATGGACAAGAAGGGCCAGGAGACCGTGCTGGTGTTCGATCTCGGCGGCGGCACATTCGACGTGTCGCTTCTGGAAGTGGGCGACGGTGTGGTCGAGGTCCGTGCCACGAGCGGAGACGGCCATCTCGGCGGAGACGACTTCGACAAACGCATCGTCGACTGGCTCGCCGACGAGTTCAAGCGCGACCAGGGCATCGACCTGCGTGAGGACGCGCAGGCTCTGCAGAGGCTCTACGAGGCCGCCGAGCGCGCCAAGGTCGAGCTCTCCACGACCACCCAGACGCAGATCAACCTGCCGTTCATCACGGCCGACGCAGCGGGCCCCAAGCATCTCAGCACGAGCCTCAGCCGCTCGACGTTCGACCAGCTCACGAAAGACCTCGTCGAACGCTGCCGGGGGCCGGTCGAACAGGCGCTCTCGGACGCGAAGATGACGGCCGACGACATCGACGAGGTGATCCTCGTCGGCGGTTCGACTCGGATCCCCTCGGTCCAGGAGCTCGTGCGGCGCCTGACCGGCGGCAAGGAGCCCAACATGACCGTCAACCCCGACGAGGTCGTGGCGATCGGGGCGGCGCTGCAGGCCGGCGTGCTCAAGGGGGAAGTCGAGGACGTGGTGCTGCTCGACGTGCTGCCGCTGTCGGTCGGGCTCGAGACGCTCGGTGGCGTGATGACGAAGGTGATCGAGCGCAACACGACGATCCCGGCGCGGCGCACCGAGGTCTTCTCGACCGCCGAGGACAACCAGACGGCCGTGGACGTCGTCGTCCTGCAGGGGGAGCGCGAGCTTGCCGCCGACAACCGCCAGCTCGCCCGCTTCCGGCTGGAGGGGATCCCCCCGGCCCCGCGTGGCGTGCCGCAGATCGAGGTGACCTTCGACATCGACGCGAACGGGATCCTCAACGTATCCGCAACGGACAAGGCGACCGGCAAGGAACAGCATGTGACGATCTCCGAGAGCACGAACCTCGACAAAGCGGACATCGAGCAGATGGTCCGCGACGCGGAGGCGAACGCCGAGGAGGACCGCCGACGTCGCGAGGCGATCGACGCCCGCAACGAGCTCGACACGCTCGCCTACAACGTCGAGCAGCAGCTCAAAGAGCTCCAGGATCGCCTTCCCGTGCATGAAAAAGCGCGGGCCGAACAGCTCATGGCGGATGCTCGAACGGCGCTCGGAGAAGAGGCCGGGATCGACCGCGTGCGGCCGCTGATCGCCGACCTCCAGCAGCTGCTTCACGGGCTGGCGGCGAGCGCCGCCGCACCGGGCGACCCGCGCGGGAGCGCCGGTCCCGCCCCTTCCGGAGAAGGAGCTCCCGCGGAGACCGAGTCCGACGAGGAGGTCGTCGATGCCGAGTTCACCAGAGGCTGATCGCGACACACAGGCCGGGCAGCGGATCGCTGTCGCGGACGGCGATCCCCGGGTCGAGGCGGCCGAGGCCGCTGCTGAGGAGGCCGACCGCGCGCCTTCCGAGCCCGGCGGGTGTGCCGAGCAGCTCGCCAGGGCCGAAGACCGCTACAAGCGCACCCTGGCGGACCTCGACAACTACCGCAAGCGGGTCGCGCGCGAAATCGAGACGCGCGTGGGCGACGCCACCGAGTCGGTGCTGGGCGACTGGCTGGACGTGGTCGACAGCGTCGAGCGGGCGATCCGCATGGAAGCGGATGGCCCCTGCGCGGACGGCCTGCGCGCGGTGATGGCCCAGATCGACGGGGTGCTCGCTCGGTCGGGAGCCCAGCGAATCGGGGCCGCCGGCGATCGCTTCGATCCCGAGCGCTATGAGGCGATCGCCGTGCGCCCCTCGGGCGAGGCTCCCGACAGCACGGTGCTGGAGGTGCAGCGGCCCGGGTACATGCGCGGCGGGCGCGTCATCCGCCCCGCCCAGGTCGTCGTCGCGCGGGCGCCCGACCGACGTCCGTGATGGCGGTCGCCTACCACGACTACTACGAGACCCTCGGGGTCCCTCGGGACGCCTCAGCACAGGACATCCGCCGCGCCTACCGGACCCTCGCACGCAGATATCACCCGGACGTGAACAAGGATCCCGAGGCCGAGGACCGCTTCAAGGAGATCTCGGAGGCCTACGAGGTCCTACGCGACGAGGAGAAGCGCTCACGCTACGACCGCTTCGGTGCCGACTGGCGCGCGGGTGAGGACGTCTCACAGGCGGGCGGCTTCGACGGGGCATCTCGCAATGGCAACGGCTTCGGGGACGTTCGCGTCGACTTCGGGGGCGCCGACTTCGGGGGCGGCGACTTCAGCGACTTCTTCGAGGGGCTGTTCGGCGGCCGCGGCCGGCGCGGGGCCACCGGCGCGGGCCGGGCGGCCGGGCAGGGCTTCTCGATGCGGGGAGGCGACCACGAGGCCGTCCTCGAGCTGACCCTCCAGGAGGCCGCACGGGGCGGTAAGCGGCGCATCTCGCTCGCAGACGGCCCCGACTTCGAGGTCGAGATCCCGCGCGGGGTGCGCGACGGGCAGCGGATCCGCCTCGCCGGGCAGGGCGAAACCGGCTTCGGCGGAGGACCCGCCGGCGACCTCTTCCTTCGCGTGCGCGTGAAGCCCGATTCCCGCTTCCGCGTCAAAGGGCGCGATCTCTACGTGGAGCTCCCGGTCGCGCCGTGGGAGGCGGCGCTCGGAGCCGATGTGCCGGTCGAGACCCTGGACGGGATGGCCCGCGTGAAGGTCCCGTCCGGGTCCTCCAGCGGCAGGCGCCTGCGGCTTCGAGGCCAGGGGCTGCCGGCCACCGACGGCAAGGGAGGCGACCTGTACGCGACGGTCGCCATCCAGGTCCCCAAGAAGCTCACCAAAGCAGAACGCGAGGCGTTCGAGCAGCTCGCCGAGGTCTCGAGATTCGACCCCAGGAAAGGGCGCTGATGGCCTCCACTGCGCGAACGCCCGCGACCAGCCTGCCCGTCCGCATCACCTCCCCGCTGATCGGTGTCGAGGCGCTGGCCCGAGAGGCAGGGCTGCACCCCTCCCTCGTGCGACGCCTGGTCGAGCTGGGTCTCGTGCAGCAGCGCGCGGGCAGCGCCGACGAACCCCGCTTCAGCGCCCAGGACGCGTCCCTGCTCGCACGCGCGGCGCGCCTGCGACGGGACCTCGGCCTCAACTACGCGGGTGCCGTGCTCGCATGCGAACTGCTCGCGCGGATCGACGAGTTGGAGCGCCGGCTGCAGACCGGCGCGCCGGTACACACACGACATGAGGTGATCGCATGGACCCGAACCGGCTGACGTTGAAGACGCAGGAGGCACTTCACGATGCGCAGACCAAAGCGCTGCGCCACGGACACACCGAAATCGACACCGATCATCTGCTGCTCGCCCTGCTCGATCAGCCCGAGGGGCTGATCCCGCGTCTGCTCGCGCGCGCCGAAGCCGACACGGGCGCCCTGCGCCAGGCGCTGGAGCGCGCGCTGGAAGGCCGGCCCAGCGTCAGCGGGCCCGGGGCCGGCGAGCGCGAGCCGACGATCTCCCGTGGGCTGTCACAAGTTCTCGACGAGGCCGAGAAAGAGGCGGAGCGCCTGAAGGACGACTACGTGTCCGTCGAGCACGTCCTGCTCGCGATGCTCGGCCGCGGCCAGGCCGGCAACGCCGCACGGCTGCTCGAGGAGCAGGGCGTCCAGCGCGAGCGGCTGCTGGAGATCCTCGCGGAGGTGCGCGGCGCCCAGCGGGTGACCAGCGCGACCCCCGAGGCCACCTACGAGGTGCTGGAGAAGTACGGGTGGACCTCGTCGCCGCGGCCCGCGCGGGGCGGTTGGACCCGGTGATCGGCCGCGACGCGGAGATCCGCCGCGTGATCCAGATCCTCTCCCGCAAGACGAAGAACAATCCCGTCCTCGTCGGCGATCCCGGCGTCGGCAAGACTGCCATCGTCGAGGGCCTGGCACAGCGGATCGTGCGGGGCGACATCCCCGAGGGGCTCAAGGACAGGACGATCTTCGCCCTCGACATGGGCTCGCTCGTGGCCGGCGCCAAGTACCGCGGAGAGTTCGAGGAGCGCCTCAAGGCCGTGCTGGCGGAGGTGAAGGCCTCCGAGGGCCGGATCCTGCTGTTCATCGACGAGCTCCACACGGTCGTCGGGGCCGGGGCGGCCGAAGGCGCGATGGATGCCGGCAACATGCTCAAGCCGATGCTGGCCCGTGGGGAGCTGCACTGCATCGGTGCCACGACCCTCGCCGAGTACCGCAGCCACGTCGAGAAGGACGCCGCGCTGGAGCGCCGATTCCAGCCCGTGCTCTTGGAGGAGCCGAGCGTCGAGGACACGATCTCGATCCTACGCGGGCTGCGCGAGCGCTTCGAGGTGCACCATGGCGTGCGCATCCAGGACGCTGCGCTCGTCGCGGCGGCCACGCTCGCCCAGCGCTACATCAGCGACCGCTTCCTGCCCGACAAGGCGATCGATCTCGTCGACGAGGCGTGTGCGGTGATCCGCACCGAGATCGACTCGATGCCCCAGGAGCTCGACGCGATCACTCGCCGTGTGATGCAGCTGGAGATCGAGGAGGCTGCGCTGAGGAAGGAGACGAACAAGGCGAGCAAGGAGCGCCTCGAGGCGCTGCGCAGGGAGCTCGCCGACCTGCGCGCCCAGGCCGACGCGATGACCGCCCAATGGGAGGCCGAGCGAAACGCGATCCACAAGCTCCAGGCGCTGCGCGAGGAGCTCGAGCAGGTGCGCCGGGAGGTCGAGCAGGCCGAGCGCAACTACGACCTCGACCGCGCAGCCGAGCTGCGCCACGGGCGGCTGCCCGAGCTCGAACGCCGCCTGCGCGCCGAGGAGGAGCGGTTGGGCGAGAAGCAGGGAGGAACGCGCCTGCTGCGCGAGGAGGTGACCGAGGAGGAGATCGCCGAGATCGTCGCCCGCTGGACGGGCATACCCGTCGCGCGTCTGATGGAGGGCGAGCGCGAGAAGCTGCTCCGCCTCGACGAGGTCCTGCACGAACGCGTGATCGGCCAGGACGAGGCGGTGCGGCTCGTGGCCGACGCGGTGATCCGTGCCCGCGCGGGGATCAAGGATCCCCGCCGTCCGATCGGCTCCTTCATCTTCCTCGGACCGACCGGCGTGGGCAAGACCGAGCTCTCGCGGGCCCTCGCCCAGGCGCTGTTCGACTCCGAGGAGAACATGGTGCGCCTGGACATGTCCGAGTACCAGGAGCGCCACACCGTCAGCCGTCTGATGGGGGCGCCCCCAGGCTACGTCGGCTACGAGGAGGGGGGACAGCTGACCGAGGCGGTACGCCGCAGGCCTTACTCGGTCGTCCTCTTCGACGAGATCGAGAAGGCGCACCCGGACGTCTTCAACACGCTCCTGCAGATCCTCGACGAGGGGAGGCTGACCGACGCCCAGGGACGCACCGTCAACTTCCGCAACACGGTCGTCATCATGACCTCGAACATCGGCTCGCTGCACCTGCTCGACGCGCTGATCGACGACGGCGAGATCACGCGACGAGACCCGGGATCGGGTGATGGCCGAGCTGCGAGGGCAGTTCCGCCCGGAGTTCCTCAACAGGGTCGACGACATCGTCCTGTTCAAGCCGCTCACACTGGTGGAGATCGAGCGCATCGTCGACCTGCAGATCGACGACCTGCGCAGGCGCCTAGCCGACCGCCGGTTGAAGCTGGAGCTGACGGAGGCCGCCCGTGAGCTGGTCGCGCGCGAGGGCTATGACCCGGTCTACGGCGCCCGCCCGCTGCGGCGCTTCGTCCAGCGCGAGGTCGAGACGCGGATCGGGCGGGCGCTGATCGCGGGCCAGATCACCGAGGGCGCCCGTATCGTCATCGACGTCGCTGACGAGCAGCTCGTCGTGCGCTGGACGGAGGCGCAGGCCGAGTCACGGCAGCCGGAGGCCGTGGCGGCCTGAGCCGCGGCCATGAGCTCAACGGCCCCTCGCCGAGCGAGACCGCGACGGGGCGTTTCCGCGTCTCGGCACGCGCAGCGCCCTTGTCCGTTCTCGAGCGCGGCCTACTGACACCATCGGAGCGACCGAACGCACAGGATTTCGTGACGAGCCTTCTCATCGAGCACTTCGACCCCCCGTCGAGCTCCCGCACGGCGCAGGCGCTCGCGGCCGCCGGCGAGCGCGCGGGCGACGTGCTGGCCGGGCGCACCGTGTGGTGCGCGACGGCGCCGGAGGGAGCCGACCGTCCGGCGGAGATGCTGCGGGGACGCCTGGAGGGTGCCGGCCCGAGCGTACGGGCGGCGCCTCTCCGGATGGCGAGGGAGCAGGGGCTGCTCGAGCTCGAGGCAGCGCTGCGCGGCATGCTCGCCGCCTACTCACGCGATCTCTACATCGAGGGCACCGCTGCCGGGGACGGGTTGGTCGGAGGGGTGAGGGGCAAGGACGTGGTCGTGGTCCACGATGCGCTCGGCGCGATCATGGTCCAGCCGGCCCGCGAGCGGGGAGCACATGCGGTGTGGCACCTCAGCGGGCCCGATCTTCCGGCCCAGGCCTCGCGGCGCGCCCGCGAATCGAGGTCCGCCGTCGGTCCGGTCCTCGACGCCTACGTCATGAGCTGGCGCGAGCGCGGCCCGCGCGGGGAGACGGTGGAGCGGGTCGTCGCGGCGATGCCCTCCGCGGGGATCGTCGCCGCCAAGCAGTTCCCAGCCCGGTTCGGCGGGGAGGCCCCGCGCCGGCTGGCATGGAGGATGGCGCTCGCGGAGGTGGTGCGAAGCGACCGCGGCGAGTGCGTCGGAGGGACCCTCCGCGCGCGTCCCGTCGTGGCTCCCCGCTGAGGCCGCGCGATCCGATCGGCGACGTCGCGCCCGGCCGCGGCATCATCGTTGGGCGACGAGCCAACTGACCGATCCGTAGTGAGACAGAGCAGGAGTGCGCGCTCCGCAGGCCGAGGCAAGGATCTGTGAGCGGCAAGGACGACGCCGGCCCCCTCGACACACCTGCCTCGGCGAGGCGATGATCGCCTACGGGCCTATGTCGACGATCGGAAACCGCACGGGTGGCCACGTTCGGGTCGCAAGCGTCTCTCGTCGACTACTGGTCCGTGACGTTCGCGTTCCTGTCCATGTGCAACGGGTTGGCGTTGACGACACGTTGGAGGCGTTGTGGCGCCGCCCACCTCGCGGCGAACCGCGCGATCCCGTTCTCGACGTCCTCTGGAGAGAGGTTCGGAAACGGCCCCACATCGCTGCCAAGCACGCGCACGTAGTGCCACTCTTGCCCGTCGGTGACGACGCAGTCCCATGTTCGCTGACCGTCCCTGACGGTGGACTCGATGACCGCGGCTCCGATCCCGGCCGGGCTCTCGCGCGCATGAAACCTGGCGTGTGCCAGATACTCATCGACGTTTCTGGAGGCGCGGTCGAGGTCCATCACGGAGTGCGGTTCTGACTCACGCTCACGTCGCCGCTGGCGGCGGCGGCGTGGGGGGGTGGGTGCCGGTCGGCCGGCAGGCGGCCAGCGCCTCCGCGATCGGCGTCTCGCCTGCAATCACCTCGAGGGTGACGGTGGCGAGCGCCGGGTCGTGCACGGCGAAGGCGAGTACGGACGCGACGTCGTCGCGGCTGATCGAGCCGTCCCCGACGTCCGCTCCGGCGCGCACCCGGTCCGTGCCGGGCTCGTCGGTGAGCCGGCCCGGCCGCACGATCGTGTAGGCGAGCCCGCTCGCGCGCAGTTCGGCGTCGGCCTTGCCCTTCGCGCGTAGGTACACGGCGAACGTGTCCTCGCCCGACGCCTCGGGATCCGCCCCGCGGGAGCTCAGCATCACGTAGCGCTCGATCCGGTCGGCTTGGGCGGCGCACATGAGCTTCACAGCGCCCCCGTAGTCGACGGTCCACTTGCGCTCCGTTCCGCTGCCGGGTCCGGCTCCGGCCGCGAACACGACAGCGTCGGCGCCGGCGATCGTCGCGGCGAGGGCGTCGTCGGCGACCTGCTCGAGATCGCAGACCACGGGCTCCGCGCCGGCCGCCACCACGGTGTCGTCGCCGGCCGGCTCGCGGATCAGCGCGCGCACCCGGTCGCCCTTGAGGTGCAGGAGCCGGCTCAACCGTCGTGCGACCTTGCCGTGCCCCCCGGCGATGACGACGTCCATACCCGCTCCCATAGGCCCCTCGCCCGCAGGAACAACCACGACGCATGAAAGCTGCGCGCCCGATCCTGCCCGGGTTCCGCCGTGCGCTCAGGCGCCTTCGATCGCCGGGCGCAGACAGGGATCAGGCGGCGGCTCCGGCCGGGGCGCCGGCGCCCGCCAGCGCCTCCTGGAGTTTCTCCTCGGCGTCCTCCGAGAGGGAGGTCTTGATGACTCGGCCGCCGTATCTGCTCAGGGCCGCGACTGCCTTGTCCGGCGTCACCTTGTCGACGACGAGAAACAGCGCTGATGTGCCCGGCTGCAACATGTCCCGGACCTCCTGCTGGAACGCCTTGTCGATTCCGATCCTGTCGATCGTTCCGAACAGGGCCCCGAGCGCGCCGCCGACCACCAGCCCGAAGACGGGGATGAAGAAGAGAAGCCCGAACAGAACGCCCCAGAACATGCCCCAAGTCACGCCCTCGGCTAGCGGGTGGTGATTCGTGATCACCTTGTACCTGCCCCTCGTGTCGCGCTTGATCACCGCGACGGCCTCCGGCTCGATCACCAGATCGTGAGCGAGGCGATAGACCTCCTCGGCGGCCTGCTCTGCCGTGTCCTCGTCGTTGTAACCGATGGCAATCAGGTCTGACACGTGATTCTCCTTAGTCGGCTCGGCTGCGTCGCCGCCACCATCTGCCGCGGCGGGCGGTGGACGCGTTCTCAGGCCGTGCGGTAGGCCTGTCGCCGCGTTCGTCAAGGCCGGCGGGCGCCGGGTACAGACGAGCGAACGATGGCCTGGGTGACGATGGAGGGCAGAACGGGTCGAGCGGCTTGTCGGGAACGGCCTTCGATTACGACGTCCGGTGCGATCGGCGCCGCTTGCTCGGGCGCGCCGGCGGCCTACTGATCTCTCTAGCTCAACGTTCGCACCGAAAGGCTGGTGGGCATGAAGACGCGGAATGTGTTTCTCCCCGACAAGAGACGCCGGTCACGCAGACCCATCGGCCTGTCGAAGCGGTCCGGGCCCGATCACCACGGCCCCGGCACTACACCGGACGCGCCCACCCTCCACGGGACGCCTCGATCGAGGTGACGCCCTTGAACACCTTGGCGATGATCGGGCCGTGGACGGACGGCCGCTGAAAGGCACGCTTGGTGACGTCGGTAGCGCAATGGCGGCCGGAGCCGGCCCGGGCCCGGCTCCGCCCCCCCACAACCGCCGACCGGCGGGAGCTCGGCAAGGCAGCCCGGGCGGCGGTTCCGCGCTCGAGACACGGCGATTGGCAACCGCACCCGTCCCGGCCGGATCCGACTGAGCTGCTCCAGGAGCAGGCGAGCACCCGTCTGCCGGAGCTGATCCCCATCCGGTACGGCCGCATGCTCGTCTCACCGTTCACGTTCTTCCGGGGGGCCGCGTGCGTGATGGCCTGGGATCTCGGCCAAGAGCCCCGCACGGCTCTGAAGGCTCAGCTGTGCGGCGATGCCCACCTTGCCAACTTCGGCACGTTCGCGGGTCCGGACCGCCGACTCGTGTTCGGGATCAACGACTTCGACGAGACGCTCCCCGGCCCGTTCGAGTGGGACGTAAAGCGCCTGGTTGCCAGCTTCGAGGTCGCCGGCCGTGATCGCGGCTTCGATGGCGCTGCGCGGCGGTCCGTCGATCTCGCCGTCGCACGCTCCTATCGGGAGTCGATGCGCAGCTTCGCGGAGCTGCGGACACTGGAACTCTGGTACGTGCACCTCGATCGGGACCTCGAGGAGATCGTCCGGGAGTGGGCATCGCGGGTCGACCGCAAGCAGCTCAGGTACTTCGAACGGAATATCGCCAAGGCGCGGGCGAAGGACTCACTGCGTGCGTTCGCCAAGCTCACACGGGTGGTGGACGGGCATCCGCGGATCGTCCACGACCCGCCGCTGATCGTCCCCATCGAGGAGCTCGCCCGCGCCGATGACCCGGAGACGCTCGCCGCGGCGGTCGACGCCGTCATGCACTACTACCGCCGCACCCTGCCACGGGATCGGCGGGGGCTCCTCGAGCGATACCGGTACATCCACGCCGCCCGCAAGGTCGTGGGGGTGGGCAGCGTGGGCACGCGAGCCTGGATCATGCTGATGCTCGGCCGCGATGACCGGGACCCGCTGTTCCTGCAGATGAAGGAGGCCGAGGCGTCGGTGCTGGAGCCGTATCTCGGCCGCAGCGAGTACGAGAACCACGGACGGCGCGTGGTGGAGGGCCAGCGGCTGATGCAGGCGGCAAGCGACATCATGCTGGGGTGGATCCGCACGACCGAGTGGGTCGATGGCGTCAACCGCGACTTCTACGTCCGCCAGCTCTGGGACGGCAAGGGCTCTGCCCCCGTCGACGTGCTCGACCCGGATGCCCTCGGCCGCTACGGCGAATTGTGCGGCTGGGCTCTCGCGCGCGCTCACGCACGCTCAGGCGACGCGGTCGCGATCGGCGGCTATCTCGGAGCCGGGAACACGTTCGACCGGGCGATGTGCGTCTTTGCCGACCGGTATGCCGATCAGAACGAACGCGACTACGAGCTTCTCAAGGATGCCGCCGAGGCCGGCCGGATCGATGTCCTGACGGGGCTGTGACGACCGGGCGCGGCGGTCTAGCGCCCCGAGCCGGTCACGCGGTGACGGGTGCGCTCGACTCGACCCGACCTTCCTGACGTCGAAGCGGTCCAGGGCTGGCTTGCGCCTTGCGGCTCGGTGGCGGCAGGGGACGGCTTGTCGGACAACGCCATCGGCCTAGGGCAAGCGGCATGGATGCGCCGCCGCGGGCCGGTGGGCGGGGGGAGGCCCCGCCGGAAGCCATCGAGGAGATCGTCGAGACGCCCGACAGGGACGGCGCGTACCCGCGGCTGACCGAGGAGGAGATCTCGCGGGTGCAAGCCGAGGGTGAGGTCAGGGCCACGCGCACGGGGGAGATCCTGTTCCGCGAAGGCGACGTCGACTACGACTTCTGCGTGGTGCTGGCGGGAATGGTCGCCGTGGTGGACTGCTACGAAGGCCCCGCGGAACGTGTCATCGCGGTGCACGGCCCACGCCGGTTCCTCGGTGAGCTGGGCCTGCTCACTGGTCAAGCGGCCTTCTTCACGACGGTCGTCAGGGAGCCGGGCGAAGTCCTGGTCGTGACCGTCGACCGCCTGCGCGCGTTGGTCCTTCAGGATGCCCGGCTCGGCGATCTGCTGCTGCGCGCCTGCTTCTCGCGGCGTGAGCTGCTGATCGGCCTTGGCGGCGGCCTCAAGGTGATCGGCTCCCGCTACTCGCCGGATGCGAGGCGCCTGCGTGAGTTCCTCGCACGTAACCGTCTTCCCCATCGGTGGATCGAGGTCGAGCGGGATCCGGAGGCCGAGGCGCTACTACGTGAGGTCGGTGTCGCACCGCAGGAAACGCCCGTCGTCATCTGGCGCGGCGAGCTGCTGCGCAACCCCTCCAACGAGGAGCTTGCCGAGGCGGTCGGCTTGAACCACGCGACTGCGCCGATCAGCGTGTGCGACCTGCTCGTCGTCGGCGCCGGGCCGGCGGGGCTGGCGGCGTCTGTCTACGGCGCCTCCGAGGGCCTCGACACCGTCACACTCGACAGCGTCGCCACCGGCGGACAGGCCGGGACCTCCTCGAGGATCGAGAACTACCTGGGCTTCCCGACCGGCATCTCCGGCGCCGAGCTGGCGGAGCGGGCGGCGATCCAGGCCGGCAAGTTCGGCGCCCGCATCACGGTTCCCGCGGAAGCGGTTGGACTCGATCGCGAGAACGGCCACTACCGGGTTCGTCTCGCCGACGAGCGTGAGCTGCTGGCCCGTGCGGTGATCGTCGCCTGCGGCGCCCGCTACCGGCGCCTGGCCGTGCCACGCCTCGAGGAGTTCGAGCCGAACTCCGTCTATTACGCCGCGACGCTGATGGAGGCCCAGGTATGCGCCGGAGACCCGATCGTCGTCGTCGGCGGCGGCAACTCGGCAGGGCAGGCGACGCTGTTCCTCTCACGCTTCGCGACGAAGCTGCGCCTCGTCATACGGGGCGGGTCCCTGACCGAGGACATGTCGCGATACCTGGCCGACCGCATCGAACGCAGCCGGGTCGAGGTGCTGCTCGAGTCGGAAGTGCGTGAGCTGCTCGGCGAGGACACGCTGGACGGGGTCGTGGTGGAGCACCTTCGCACCGGTGAGCGCCGCGAGATCCCGGCCAAGGCGCTGTTCGTGTTCATCGGCGCCGATCCCCACACGCAATGGCTGTCCGGCTCGGTCGCGCTGGACGACCACGGCTTCGTGCTCACCGGACGCGCCGCCGGTGCAGGGGGCGGCCGAGCCGCCGGCCTGCCATCCCCGTCTCTCCTGGAGACCAGTAGCCCGGGCGTGTTCGCAGTCGGCGATGCTCGCAGCGGCTCGATCAAGCGCGTCGCCTCAGCGGTCGGCGAGGGTTCGATGGCGGTGCGTCTGGCCTACGAGTTCCTCGAGCAGTTGCACGAGCATCCGCACCACGCGCCGTAATCAGACGAACATTTCGTCCACGTAGCACCAGCGCCACTCCTCACCCGGCTCGAACGACCGCACGACCGGGTGGCCGATCGCGTGGGCGTGGGCGCGCGCGTGGCGGTTCGGAGAGGAGTCGCAGCAGCCGACGTGGCCGCAGGTCAGGCAGAGGCGCAGGTGTAGCCAGGGAGAGCCGATGCGAAGGCACTCCTCGCAACCCTCTGGAGTGCGCGGAGTCACCGGTCGAATCGCCGCGAGGTGTGGACACACCGCCACCGCCATGGTGTCTCCACTAGGCCGTGCTCGAGCCATCTCAACGCAAGGGGCAGGGTGCGGATGAACGGCTCGCCCGTCGCATCCGCGAGATGCCAGAGGACAACGGACACCCGACACCCTGGATCCACAGCGACACGGCCGCGCTGATTGCCCGCGACGGCCTCGGCCGCGACCCGGATGAACTCGAAGCGCAGTAGATCCGTCCGCGTCCGGCGTCGGCGCTCACGCTCGACGCTGCCGGTGGCTGTCCGATCTGCCCACGCGCGGCTAATGCGTTCGGACGTGCGCGCCGACAAAGCGGGGGGCCCTCGGCCGCGCGTGCTTGACGCGGTCTGCTCGCACCAAACGGCGCTGCGGCGCCGTCATCCACCGAACCGATCGCGGAGGTCGCAGCAGATGCGTCGCACGAACACACGTTCCATGAAGCTGATCAGCGGCGCCAGCGTGGCGCTGTGCGTGGCGGCGACGTTCGCTGCGACGGCGACGGCGAGCGCGCCGCCCTTCTCCCAGATGCTGACGACGACGATGGCGGAAAGCCGATCCTTCCCGATGGCCGCTCCGCTGCCGGACGGCCGGATCCTGATCGCGGGTGGCTACGGCGGCGGCGCGAAATCGAGCGCCGAAGTCTTCGATCCGTCGAACGAAACGTTCACGAAGCTCGAAGGAGCCGGCCGCCAACTGCCGCAAGCCATCTGGGCCGGCGTCGCGGCCCCGCTCCCGGACGGGCGGGCGCTGATCGCCGGTGGCTTCACCGGCAGCAGCTACAGCGCCGCCGCGTCGGTCTTCGATCCGAACACCGATCAGTTCACGTCGCTCCCGGCGAGCATGCAGGTGCCCCGCACGAACGCCGCCGCGACGACCCTCGCCGACGGGGAGGTCCTGATCGCCGGCGGGTACAACAGCTCGGGGAACTACCTGTCCAGCGCCGAACTGTACGACCCGGCGACGGAAACCTTCAGTGCCCTCGCAGGCAGCGGCGGCCAGATGCGCGCCTCGCGCTACGGACCGACGGCCACGCGCCTGGCGGACGGACGCGTGCTGATCGTGGGCGGTGAGAACGCCAGCGGCACCGAGACGAGCGCGGAAGTTTTCGACCCCACGACGGGGACGTTCACCGCCCTCACAGGACCGGACCGCTCGGCGACCGTCGGCCGCTACGGCGCCGACGCTGCGCGCCTTGGCAACGGCGACGTGCTGATCGTCGGGGGCTGGGGGTCGAACGGGAACGGGAGCCCCGAAGTCTTCGACCCCACGACGATGACGTTCAGCAGCATCGAAGCCAGCGGTGCCGCGCTTCAGGCGCAGAGGACCGGCGCGACGATCGCCTCGCTCGGGGACGAAGACGTGCTGTTGGCGGGCGGAGAAGGCTCGCCGGCCAACACCGCGGAACTGCTCCATGTGGGTCCGCCCTCGGAGCGGCCGGCAGGCGGGGACTTCGGCGCGCAGACGGTGGGCCACCCGGCATCGACGCAGACGCTGGTGGTGAGCTCCACGCAGATCCTGCCCCTTTCGATCTCCGGCATCGCGCTGGAAGGCCCCGACAGCAGCGACTTCACCGTGAAGTCCGACGACTGCACCGGCGCGCTGCTGGCGCTGCGACAGGTGTGCGTGATCTCCGTCGGCTTCACGCCGTCGGCGCCCGGCACGCGCACCGCGTCGATCGCGCTCGCCGACAACGAGACGTCTCCCGCGCCGATCCCGTTGACGGGCATCGGGCTGGGACCCGAAGCCATCCCCGCCACGCCGGGCCCTGCGGGAGCGGACGGCAAGAGCGGGGCGACCGGCCCCAGGGGGCTCGCCGGCCCCGCGGGAACGGGCGTTCCCGCCGCCCGCTGCCTGCGCGTCGGCATGTCGCTCTACCACGCCGGACAGGAGAGCTGGCAGGTGAGGACATGCGAGCGCTCCCAGCTGCCCAGCGCGACGCGCGTACGACTGACACGTGGCAGAACGGTGTTCGCGGTCGGCGATGTGACGTCGCAGAACGGCAAGCCCTGGCTCGAGTTGTGGCAGCGTGAGCGCGTGGCGCCCGGCTACTACTCGCTCAGGATGATCTCGGGCCGCGGCAGCACGACGCGGGTGACGCGGCTGATCGTGAGGGTGACGTAGCGGGATCTGCGCGGGCCCGACGGCGGCGGCTGCTGCGCCCTCGCGCACGCAGCCGCCGTCGGGAGCCGGTGTCGACGAGCGGGGGGTAGGCGCGGGAGGGCTCGTCGCGCAGGCTCGGGCAGAGCGGAAGCTCCGCGGGCACGGAGAGTCGCCACGGTCCATCCGTTGGAACTCGCGTGCTCCCAGCGATGACGCGATCCCCGATCTCCAGCCGAAGAGTGGCGCGCTCGAGTGACACGAACCCCCACGGGCCGTGAAGCCCACAAGGGCTTTCGGGGACGCATGGGAGGCACTCGGAGGAGCGAGTGTTATCGCGGTGTTGCCCGCGGCGAGCTGGTCCCGGCAACTCGAGCGACTTTGCGTCCCACCGGACGCGGCCGACGCGAGCCAGGCGCCGGTGGGCGGCGTCTCGCGTCCGCTGGCGCTCAGTCGGCTCGAGCACCCCGTTCGTCCGCGCGCAGCGAGGTGCTCACGCTGCGCGCCCGGTCGGTCGATGCCCTAACAGCGGGAGCACTCGCTCACGCCACCCATCACCGCTCCAGCAATGCGGTCGGCCAAAGGAGCGGTACCCGATGCTCAAGCGTGCAAGCAGAACCCCTGAGACCCGCCGGCGCCGCTGGCGGCCGACTGCGTCGAGCGCGATCGCCTGCACGGCGCTGTTCGTCGCGCTCGGCGGATCAGCATTCGCGGCAAACGGCCTGATTCGAGCCAACGAGATCGCGCCCGGCGCGGTGACCAGCAGGGCCATCAGGCACGGCGCGGTCGAACCTGGAGATCTGAGCACCGGCACAAAGGCATTGATCGTAGGTACCCACGGCGCCGTCGGCGCCAAGGGGGACGTTGGATCGACCGGACCGGCAGGCACGCCTGGTACCAGCGGGGTCAACGGTGCCAACGGGCCGAATGGAGCCAACGGCACCAACGGCGTCGACGGCACCGACGGGGTCAACGGCGCCAAAGGGGAAAACGGGACGGATGGGACGAACGGCACGAACGGGACCATCGCGCCGTTGTCTGCCGCCCAGGGACTGGTTCCCCTGCCGACTGGCACCTCGCCCACGACCGTCGTTCAGCTGAACGTTCCCGCGGGCAAATATGTGGTCTTCGCGAAGACGGAGATACTCCGCAGACGGGCGCCGGCGACAGCGTCGAATGCCTCCTGAAGTCGGGCGCCACCACCGTCGACCAGGCCGGGATGAAGACCATGCCTGCTCTGGCCGCGGTGCCGGCCGCACTGCAGGCGGTGATCACTGCGACGACGTCGCCCACCCACCTGACCCTTCAGTGCGCTGTGGCGATAGCCAACGGGTCGGCCAACTTCAACAGCCTGATCGCGATCCCGACGGCCTGACGGGCCGCGGTTCCGGCGGCACGCGAGTGCGGCGTTCGACAGACGAGCGATCAACGAGCTCGAGCGTCACAGCGTCACATCCGACCCGTACGCAATCGCGGTGCTCGCCGGCACCTCAGAGCAGCTCCCCCGCGGGACTACAGCTCCTCGGAGATGCACCACCCCAACATGCGCTGTGCCTTCCGGCTTGGCCGCCTGGAGGCGCTAACTGTCGTGGCCGCGGCAGACATGGGCGCGGCCAGTCTTCTGACGAGTACGCATAAATTCGAATCGTCTAGTGGATGCTCTACACCGAATGGTCGATAGACGCCCACGCGGTTGGCGCCTAAGTTGGCCGGGGATGGTGCGTGAAGGGCCGAGCGAGCAGGGACGATGAGCCTCGCGGCCTTGTCGGGAGCAGCGACATGGAGCAAAAAATCGTCGAGGGCAAGCCACTGGCCGGGGGTAACCTGCTCGCGGCCATCTCGACGAGCATCGTCGGCATTTTGCACGACTACTACGGACGCGGGCCGATGAAGGCCAAGACGTATGCGCTCGACGACATCATCGTCGTCGTCATGCGCGGAAGCGGCTTCACCGCGCTCGAGCAGACGATCATGGACAGCGGCGAGCCAGACCGGGTGATCGCCATGCGAGAGGACTTTCAGCGCGTCATGGCGACTCGGTACAGGGAGGCGATCGAGGAGCTGACCGGCCGCAAGGTGCTCGCCTTTCTCAGCCAGGCGCACGTCGAGCCGGACATCACGATGGAGGTCTTCTTCGTCGACGGCCGCTCGACGGTTTCGGCGCGGTTGAGGTGGTAGCGGGCGAGTAGCACCCGTATGGTGGGCGGCAGCGCCTTTGCGCATCAACGCTGAGCTCGACTCAATCGATGAGCTGATCGAAAGTGGCCACCACCTGCCGTCGAACTGCGAGCCTGCGTGGGCGGCGAGCTCTTTGAGAGCGGCATCGTTGCTCATCGCTACCTCGTCTCATCCGCCCCGGGTCGCTCGCGTCAAGTGTCCGGCGGTCGAGCGAAGCCAACCTGGGATGTCGCCGATGCGCCCGCTCGGCGACGCCTCGAGGATCTGTCGCAAATCGTCTTCGAGCTCTTCCACACGCTCGGCGCCGATCTGCTCGACCCATCTGCGTCGGATCGTGCCGAGCTCCACGGCGCTCAGTGCGAGGAACTCTTCACCTAGCGGGCTACGACGGATCAGCGTCGCTCGAAGATCGCTCCGATCGGGTTCGCGGACGATGTAGCCGAGACGCTCGAGGCCAGCGGCCGTCTTGGCGGCGGCCTGCTTGCTGACGCCTAGCCGCCTGCCGAGCTCGGACAGGCTCACGCCGTCAGGGCCGACGGCTTGCAGAGCGAAGCCATGGAGCGGTCGCGCGTGGGGATGCCCGTGCCTTGCGAGCTCGACGTGCAGTTCGTCGATGACGCTCCGAAACGCCCCGACGAGCAGTAAAGGCAGCTCGTAGCCCGGCCGCGGTGTCGCCATCGCCTCATTCTCGCTGATCGGAAGCCGTTTCGACAACCTGGTGTACTATATAGACAACCATATTGTCGGATTGGAGATCACCATGCCAAACACCACCCGCGCCGCGCAGAGCAGGCGCACCGAAACGCCGAACGCGACCATGACGACTCTCGCGTCACCCTCGCTGAATGGCACGGTCGAGCTATCGCTCTGGGCAGTCGCGATGAGGGCCGGCCAGCGTGGTCCTTCGCACAGCTTCGACTCCGAGCAGATCTGGACCGTCCTCGAGGGCGAGCTGGTCGTCGAGGTCGAGGGCGAGACGGCCACGCTCCACAGTGGCGACACCGTGGTGTTCCCGGGCAGCGTGGTACGCCAGGTGACAGCCACAGCTGCGTCGCGGATGCTGGTTTGCGGCCGTGGTGACACGAACGCCACCGTGCCGGGTGAGGACACGCCACGCGGCACCCCGGACTGGATTGCCTAACTAAAAGCCACCGCGCACTTCCCTGTGCGGCGCCGGCCCACCCGGTGAACCGGGCCCGCTTGCAGCGTGCTCCTACGGGCGAGCGCCTTTGGGGGGCCGGGCCTCACGACCGTGAGCGTCGCCGTCTGCCGTGCGCGAAAGCCGAGCTCCTCATAGAGGCGGATCGCTCCGGTGTTGGAGCTGAGCACGTGCAGGAACGGACGATGTGAGCGCTGCTGGATGCCCGCTATCAACGCCCCAACGAGCCGCGAGGCCATGCCCCGGCCGCGGTGCGCGGGGTTGGTGCAGACCCCGCTGATCTCCGTCCAGCCGTCGAGACGCAACCGCTCGCCGGACATCGCCACGAGCTCTCCATCGCAACGGATACCGAGGTAATCGCCAAGCTCGATCGTCCTGGGCAGAAAGGGTCCTGGTTCGGTCTGGGCGACGAGCTCGAGCATTTCGGGCACGTCGGCCTCGCCGAGCAGGATCGCTTCGCCGCAGTCGGTCCCGGTGACCCGCTCCCCGATCATCTGAACCAGCTCGAACGCCGCGACCGTCCGCCAGGCGGGTGGCAGCTCGGCGCCGCTGTGCCGGACGGCCGCGTAGCCATCCGGTCCCATGAGATCCACGGCATCCAGCCAGTCCTGGGCGGATGGCTGGGAGGGCACGGCGAGGAATGGTGCTACGTCGGCCGGATACCGCCGCGCGCGCCCACGCACTTGTGCAAACCGCGCGTGCGGTCCGCACAGCGCCGCGTAGGCAGGGTTGTCGAGCGCGGCTTCGTCGATCGCAGTCATCTCGCCTCGATATCACACGGCCCGTGACGGTGCCTGCCGGTGGGTTGCAGCGGGATCATTTCGACAACCGACAACGAATGCGCTCGAGTGGACTCGAACCACCACGGGCCGTGAAGCCCACAGGCCGCTCAGCCTCGTACACCCCCAGATACATCCGTCAGCTCCAATCGTTCAAATAACACGCTTTCGCGGACACATCGATCCGGCCCGAAGAGCGACCATGCTGTCACAAGGCATGCCCTAACGAAACGGAGCAGAGCGGTCGCCCAGCGGCGCGCGCCGATGCATTACGTTTTCTGCGTGTCAGCGGCAGCGCACTGCTCGTGAACGACCGTGAGAGTCCTCTGATCGGTCGCGAGCGCGAGCTCGCGGAACTGGCGCCGCTGCTGCGCGAGGCTCGCCTTGTGAACATCACCGGTGCGGGTGGTTGCGGGAAGACGCGGCTCGCACAAGAGCTCGTGAATCGCGCTGGGACCGCGGGCCTCGCCTGCGTGGCATTCGTTGAACTTGCGGATCTCGATCAGGGCGGCGGGGTGCCCGAGGCGTGCCGGCGCGCGCTTGGTCTCCGCGAGCGACCTGGAACGACTGCGTTGGAGCTCGTCCTCGAGCGACTGAGCGAGGACGAGGGGCTGCTCGTTCTCGACAACTGCGAGCACGTTGCGCGGGACGCGGCGCGGCTCGTGGAGGAGCTGATTGTCCGCAGCCGCTGCACGGTCTTAGCCACGAGCCGCGTTCCACTCGGGATCGGTACGGAGCGACGTTTCAGGCTCGCGCCGCTTTCACTACCGCAGGGAGACGGCGTGCTCGACGTGCTGCGCTCCGACGCGGCTCGGATGTTCCTCGAGGTCGCTTCTGTCGCGAGGCCGGGCCTCGAGCTCGATCGCTCCACGGCCCGCGCCGTTGCATCGATCTGCCGCGCGCTCGACGGGCTGCCCCTCGCGCTGGCGCTCACCGCCGCTCGCGCCGGTGAGATGGCGGTTCAGCAGATTGCGCACAGCCTCACCAAACGAGGCGCCTTGGCCGAGTTGCCCGATGGCGATGAGCCGCGCCGGCACAGCTCTTTACGCGCGTCCCTGGAGTGGAGTTACGCCCTGCTCCGGCCGGGCGATCGCCGCCTGTTCCGGCGGCTCGCGGCGTTCGCCGGAGGCTGGGACGCCACGGCGGCACACGTCGTGTGTGCGCCGTGCGAGGGCAGCGCCTATGTCGGGGAGCAGCTCACCCGGCTCGAGGCCGCCGGTCTGATCGTGGCTCTGGGTCAGGAGACCGCGCCTCGCTGGACGTTCCTCTCGACGATCGGCCAGTACGCGCTCGAGCAGCTTTCCGTGGCAGGCGAAGCGACTGCGACGCGCCGGCGCCATCACGATTGGGCGCGAGAACTCGCCGAACGTGCCGACGAGCTCCAGCTGACACCCGATGGCCGCGACGCGATCGTCCGTGACCGGGCGAACTTGGGGTTCGCGCTTGACTACGCAGTCGCCCATGAACCGAGCGGGGCCGTTGCGATCGTCGCGGGCTTGGCGCGGCACTGGATCCTCGCGGAGCACCTAGAGGAGGGTCGCGCCGCGTGCGCCGCGACGATGGACATCGCGGACCGCGTCACGGACAACCGAGCACGGGCGACGCTGCATTGCACAGCCGCGCTGATCGCAGTGCTCGGGGAGAGCTACTCGGAAGCGCTCAGCCAGCTCGAGCTGGGGTTGCCGCTTGCCGGCTGTGGCGATGCGGAGATCGAGGGGCGCTGCCTGCAGATGGCGAGCATGGTTCAAATCCTCAGCGGGAGCGACTTCGCCGCCGGTCTCGCCAGCGCCCACCGCGCGGCGTTGCTCCTGCGTGCCGCGGGTGACGAGCTGGGGCTTGCGATGGCGCTCGCGACCATCGCACAGGCAGAAGGACTGTGCGAGCGTTTCGATGGAGTCCGTTCGGCATACGAGGACTTCCTGCGGACCGAAGCTTCCGAGCATCCGCGGCTCCGTACGTGGGCAGAGCTGGCGATCGCGTGGGCGGAGCTGATAACCGGCTCGCCATCGCAGGCGCTCGGGCACGCTGAGCTCGCGTTGGCGCTGGAGGGTGATTGGCCGTCGATGACTCACTTCGTGGCGATGGGCCACCGCCTGCACGCGCTAGCGTTGCTCGGCCGTGCCGATCAGGCTCTCCAGGAGGGGGCGCAGGCCATGGAGCGCGCGCGCGCCGCCCGCGTCGGCATGGCCGGGCCCACGATCACGATGGCGCTCGCGATTGCTCACGCGGCGGCTGGAAACCTGGACTCGGCTGAGCCGCTCGCGATAGACCTGCTCGAGATGCCGCAATTGCACACGAGCGTGGTGATGAGCGAGCTGCTGGTGCGGATCGCGCTTGACCGGGGGGAGCATGTGCAGGCTGCCGAACGGCTCGTCGCTGTCGAAGCTCTGGCTGAAACCACTGGGAGCACGCGTCTGAGGGCGCGCTGCGAGCACTTGGGCGGCCGTCTCGCGGCACTGACGGGAGACGTCAAGCGCGCGAGAACGCTGCTGCAGGCCGCCCTTGCACGGCAGGCTGACGGCGGGGAAGAACGCGCTGTGGCCGAGACTCTGGAGGAGCTGGCGCTGGTGACTGCGCTCGGGACCGAGCCCGGAAGGCGGCCGCGGCTCGCCGGCGCCGCCATGCGCGCAAGAGCCGAGATCGGGTGTCCGCCGCCGCCGGCGACGCTCGAACGTCTGGAAGCTGCACGCGGACGTTTCGCAGCCCGCTACAGCGGGACGGCATGGGACGAGGCGTGGCGCGAGGGGGAAGCGATGAGTATCGCCGAGGCTGCCGCATATGCTCGGCGCGCGCGAGGCTCACGCAACCGCTCGCAGTCGGGGTGGGACTCGTTGACACCTACGGAGGCGGAAGTCGCATGGCTCGCCGCTACCGGTCTGTCCAATCCCGAGATCGGCTCGCGCCTGTTCATGTCGCGCGGCACCGTAAAGGCGCATCTCTCTACGGTCTACGCGAAGCTCGGGATCGCCAACCGCACGCAACTCGCAGCCCTCGCGGCGCGTGACCCACCGCTCGTCTAGCGGTGCACCGCGATGTGTCAGCTATCAGGAATGGCCAGGTGGCTGATGTTTTGCTCAGGCGAGCTCACTTAGCCTGCGCCCAGTAACGGGCCGGTGGACCCTTTGGGGGGCGCGGCCAGGGCGCGGGCAAAAAGGGGGCAGCATGCGCGGAGCGGACAGGCAGGCGACGGTGTGCAGAGCGGGCGCCATCGGCTTGGCGTCGATCGTGTCGATCATGGCAGTGCTGGTGCTTTTGCCAGCCGGCGCCCTCGCCGCAAGCAGTTGGCCCAGTGCCGGGCAGAACCTGGCGAACAGCCGTACACAGCCGGCAGAAAAAAAGCTGTCGCCCGCAAACGTCGGGAAGCTAGCGGTGAAGTGGACTTTCACGACCCACGGTGAAGTGTCGGCAACGCCGACCGTGGTCAAGAACGTTGTCTACTTCCCCGACTTCGGCGGATACCTGAACGCGGTCAACGCCAAGACGGGCGCGCTGATCTGGCAACGCAAGATCTCGGAATACGACGGACGCCCCGAAGCGGTTTCCCGCGTCAGTCCCGCGGTCTACAAGAAGGAGTTGATACTTGGCGACAACTTCTCGGCCGCTCAGCCGGGCGGGGCGCATGTCTTCGCCGTGAGCACCACGACGGGCGCGTTGATCTGGAGCAAACAGGTCGACAGCCATCCGGCGGCAGTCGACACGTCCAATCCGGAGGTCGTCGGCAACAAAGTGATCGTGGGGGTCGCCTCCAACGAGGAGGCAGACGCGACGGCCCACAACTACCCCTGCTGCTCGTTCCGCGGGAGTGTCGTGGCGCTCAACGTGACGACGGGGTCGATGCTCTGGAAGACCTACACGATTCCGCCGAACAACGGACCCTGCGAAGAGGCAGAACCAGCGAAAGGCTGCGGCTACAGCGGAGGCGCTGTTTGGGGAACGCCATCGATCGATCCCGAAAGCAACACCGTCTTCGTGGGCACGGGCAACAACTACACGGCACCCGACGAAGCGGAAAAATGCGAGGAAGAATCGCTGGAACACGAAACGTCGGACGCAGGCTGCACGGCCCCGAACGACTACTTCGACAGCGTCCTGGCACTGAACCTGGAAACAGGCGCCATCAAGTGGGGGCACAAGGTAGAGGGGTGGGACGCATGGAACGTCGCATGTGCCTACGAACGTCCGGGCGCGACCTGGTGTCCGTCGGTCAAAAGCCCCGATTACGACTTCGGCGGCGGTGGCCCGAACCTGTTCGAAATCAACCACACGAAGGTCGTCGGCGAGGGGCAGAAGAGCGGTGTCTACTGGGTGTTCAATGCCGCCACCGGAGCGATCGTGTGGCACACGCTCGTAGGCCCCGGAAGCTCCTTGGGCGGCATCGAGTGGGGCACCTCCTATGACGGCGAGCGGATCTACGTGCCGATCGCGAACCTGTTCGGGGTCCCGTACACACTCGCGGGGAGCGAAGAACAGGACACCGGCGGCTCCTGGGCCGCGCTGAACCCCGAAACGGGTGCGTTCGATTGGCAGGTCGCGACACCGGCCGATGCGATGGCGCTCGGACCAGCGGACGAGGCGAACGGCGTCGTCTACGCGGGCACCATGGCCTCGGGGAGCGACAACATGTTCGCGCTGGACGCAGCCACCGGGAAGCAACTGTGGAGCTACACGGCCGAAGGCTCGGTGAACGCCGCGCCGGCGATCGTCCACGGCAGTCTCTACTGGGGTTCGGGCTACTCCCACCTGGGCCTCCCCGGAGAGGAAACCAGCCACACGTTCTACGCGTTCTCGCTGAACGGACGCTGATCACAAGCAGCCTGATCCCCACCGGTCGTGGGCCGGTGGGGATCGCAGCAACACGGTGCTGACGAAAAGTCGAGAAAGGAGCTCAGGATGAAGCGGATAGCGATTTTGGGCATCGCCCTGGTGGCTCTGTTCTTGACGGTAAACAACGTATTCGCATCGGGCGGCACCAAGGTTTGTGTACCTGCCAAGGAAGGCAAACCGATCGTGACGCCCAAATCGGGCACGTGTAAGACGGGGTACATGCTCACCGAACTGGGGGCGGAAGGCAAAGAAGGACCTGCCGGCAAAGAAGGGCCGCCCGGCGCGGAAGGCAAAGAGGGCCGTAAGGAAGCAAAGAGGCGGGTAAGGAAGGCAAAGAAGGCGCGGCCTGGTAAGGAAGGCAAAGAAGGCGCGGCTGGTAAGGAAGGCAAAGAAGGCGTGGCCGGTAAAGAAGGTAAAGAAGGAGCACGTGGCCCCGGTGTCAAGACAATCGCAGGGACCGTCGCGGCTAGCGCGGCGGTCGAATCGGGCACGGGCTTCACGATCACCAGAGTTGCCGCGAACGGCTACGACATCAACTTCCCGGCCGGCACCTGGGGAGGAGTGCATCCGATCGTGACCGCAAACGGGAAAGAAGCCAACCAGCCCGCAGTAGTGGACGTTGAATATCTTTCTCCGGAACAGGTTCAGCTGCACACCTTCGTCGGCGGCACGGCGCGCGAAGACAGCTTCAGCTTCATCGCCGTCGAACCCTGAGGCAGCTCGTTCGGGCACCGACACCGGCGTCTCCGAGTCTCGTCTGCCGGCCGAGGTCGCGCCCACGGTCGCAGCGGCGCCGCGTCGGTTGCGCGCCTGATCCGCTTGAGCCATGAGCGCTGGGGACGGCACCAGCGTCTACAGGCGTTCTCGAGGCATTTCCGGGGCAGCATTCCCGAGCAGATCGACCGCTGCCAACGCGTACCCGATCGAGCCCTTCCGCGCCGCCGCTTGTTGGCCGCTTTCGAGAGCCGCGGTCATCCATGCGGGGAGATCACGCCGCCGACGCGGCCTACGCCAAAGGGTTGCCGGCCCCACGTCGCCCAGGGCCACGAGCGCCATGCCGCCCGATCGTATACCCACGATCACCAGCCACTTTCCGATGCGCTCGAGTGGACTCGAACCACCACGGGCCGTGAAGCCCACAAGGCCCTCAACCTCATACACGGCCGCGCAAGATGCATCCGTCAGCGTCCGAATCGTCCAAACAGCGCGCTGTTCGCGGACGCATCGGAAGCATCTTGAGGCGGCGAGTGTTGCCACGGTCGCCACGCCCCGTCTGACCTCGACCGCGTCGTTCGCCGGACGATGCCGCTGGTGCGCGTCCAACTCAGCGGGTTGGCGAGAGCTGCGGATCGCCGAGGACCTGCGCGTTCATGGCCATTATGTGGGCGCGTGTCGCGGGCCAGAGCGGGTCGGGGTCGGCCTCTCCGGCGAGTCCGACCAGCGCTAGGCCCGCGCATGGTCGCCTGTCCCGACGCTATGAGTGGGATGAGCTCGGGTCGCTCGGCGTGCTCGGGGAAGAGGATCGGCGCGGCGATCGCGTTCCAGCGGCTCATTTCGTCGTGTGCCCCGGCGATGCCCTCCAGCATCTCCGTGTCCGTGCGAGCCCCGATCCCAAGCTCGAGGAGCGCTGTGAACAGCGGCCCTCGATAGATGCGCCACATGCGGTCGAGAAGGAGTTCTTGACGCTTACGGACAGAGCGAGTGCTGGCACTCCCTCAGCGAACATCTCGGTCACGATTTTGGCACGCATGTAGCCGATCAGCTCGCCGAGCAGCGCTGCCTTGGATGCGAAGTGGTGCTGTAGCGCACCGGGGGTCACGCCGGCGCGCTCGGCGATGCGCCGCATGGTCGTCTTCGCATACCCGTACTCGACGAGGCAGTCGATCGCCGCGTCCAGCACCGCCGCCTGGGTCGTCGCTCGACGCTCGGCCTGGGTGCGACGCTCGCGTTTTTTCGCTGAAGCTGGAGAGGCGATGGTGGGAGTATCGCGCGGAATCCGCGCCGCGCGGCCGGCGAAAAATACAATACATACGTCCAAAATGTTATAGGGTGGCGGGATGCTTGGCGACGAGCTGCGGGCGATGCCGCGCGAATGGCTCGAGGCGACCGGTGAGATCGGGCGCTTCACGGGCACGATCGTCCGCGATGTCTACGGGCTGCGGGTCTTCCGGTTCTTCGGGCGAGTCGCTGCGTCAGTGCGGGATCCTGATCGTCGGCTCGACGACGATCATCTGGACGCTGATGTTCATCCTCGGCCTGCAGTGCGGGATCGAGGGCGCCTACTTCACCGCCGCCGACGGTGCGCCCGCCTACTCGGGGGTGTTCACGGCGTGGTGTGATCTGCGTGAGATCACGCCCTACGCGTTCGGCTACATGATGTCCGCGAAGGTGGGGACGGGGATCGTCGCGGAGCTCGGGGCGATGCGGATCTCCGATGAGATCGACGCGCTCGAGGTGATGGGCATCAACTCGATGACGTTCCTCTGCGCGACCCGGCTGCTCGCCTCGTGGCTGGTGCTGCCCTTCATGTACATGGCGGGGATCGGCGCCGCGTTCCTGGCCTCCTACATAGCCGTGGTCGATCAGATCGGCTACGTCTCATCGGGCGGCTACTTCCTGATCTTCTGGCAGTTCCAGAATCCGCCGGACTTCTTATACAGCCTGATCAAGGCCATGTTCATGGCCACGGCGATCGTGCTCGTCGCGCTGCTACTACGGGTACAACGCCAGCGGCGGCCCGGTCGGCGTCGGCAAGGCCACCGCCAAGTCGATGGTGCTCAACCTGATACTGGTCCACGTGATCGGGATGCTAGGAACCCAGATCTTCTGGGGCGCCAACCCACGAGCACCGATCGGCGGTCTGAGCACCCGGCCGGGCCTTGCTCTCCGAGCCGGTTGGCCGCATACGAGACGCGGGCGGATACGACATGGAGCAGAACCGTCTGTTGCCACGTCGTGCCAAGATTTAGCCGTTCGGAACTCGGGCGTCGCCCAGGCTTGATGCGAACCCGCCGATTACCAGCCGAAACCTATGCACTTGGTAGGACGGCTTTCAAACCCCTCGGAGCCCTTGGAAGGGGTGCTTCGGCGGGCTCCCGGCCGGTCGAGCAGCCGTCATAGCGCGCCGAAAATGGTCGTGCCGATGGTGCCCGCAGGGAAGCGTCTCAGCAACCGCGTGGTCCACAGGGCCGTGATCAGGGCTCTGGCTGAGGCAGATCGCGCGTTGGAGGTGGCGGAGGCGCACCGCATGCGGCAGTGGAAGCGCTCCTCGCCGTTCGGTCTCCCGAGATTCGGTCAGCAGTTGTCTATTTACCCGCGCCCGCGGGGCCCGGTGTTTCGAGCGTGTCGCGCGAGGCCTCTACCGGCTCGCGGGTTCGCTCGCGTGACGGCCTATTCGAAGTCGACTGCTGATCCGCTGAACGTGCCCTTCTTGACTACCTTCGCAGCTTTTTTGCCGACTTTTTCGCCACACGTCGCCCCGCCTGTATAGCTCTCCGTGACCGTGCCCGAGAACCTCAGCGGCGAGTAGGAGCCGCCGCTGACTTCGCTCGAGAACGCAACTTCGGGCGTTTGGGCCAGAAGCATGTTCAGCGACCCTGTCGAGGCTTTCGCTTTCGGCACCCACTCGTACTTCGCCGCGCCGGTTGCAGTTTCGCCTGGCGCTTTCAGCACCGGACAGGACACCGCAGCGGCCGTTTTCAACGTCGCGGTGTACTTAGTTTCCGTGAACGCGTCACCCGTGCAGCCCGACAGGGTGCCTTTGACTTTCAACGTCTGGACAGCAGGTGTGCTTGTGAGGCCTGGTGAAAGCGTGATCGTGCCGCTGTTGGTGGTGCAGGTAGCGAACACGGTCAGGGTCGCCGCGGCGCTGGTTTCTTCGCCCAGCGAGCCGCTGCAAACCGCGCGGTACTCGTACCCGTTCATCGCGAGCGTCGTGGTAGGCGTGACATATGTGGGGCCCGTTGCCGCTTCGATGTTTTCGAAGCTCGTGCCATCGTTCGTCGAAAGCTGCCATTGGACGGTCGGCGCGGGTTTTCCGGTGCAGGCGACCGTGAACGTGGCGCTGTGGCCCACCGCCGCGTCTGTCGATGCGGGCGAGGAGGTCACGTCGGGGCCGATCGTTTCCCTGATCCAGCCGTAGACCGCCGGTATGCTCTGCGCTTCGGTCTCGTTGCACGCGTTCGACGGTCCGGCGCTGGTGGAAGCGATCTCTTCCCCGCGCGAGTCGATGAACGGCCCGCCGCTGTCGCCCTCGCAGGTCCCCTTCGCGGCTTCCGAGCCGATCAGGACTTTGTTGCCTTCGCTTTCGGCCTCGTCTTCTTCGAGCACCTTGAGTCCGTGGACCACTTTGAGCGTTTCCGGGGGTTCGTTCCCCGTCGGAGCGGTCAGACCCCAGCCGGCGGCGCTCACGAGTGTCCCGTCTTTGATTTCGCTCGCGAAGCGGGCGGGGGTGATCAGCGTGATCGGCGCCACGCTCGATGGCGTGCCGAGACGCAGCAGCCCCGAGTCATCACGGACAAGGACGCCGGGCTTCCAGTAGAGCTTGTAGCCGGGGTTGCGAAACACTTCGCTGACGCCGTCGGCGGTGCCTTTTTTCCAGTTGACCGACCCGAGGGTGACTTTGAAGGCCGATGCCGCATAGACAGTTCCGCCGGTGACCGGGCCGACGCAGTGACCGGCCGTCAGCACCCATTGGGGCGCGATCAGGCTGCTCGAGCAGGTCTCTTCACCTTCCGGGGATTGAATGGCCAGGTGGCCCACGTAGCCGTAGGTGCCTTCTGCGGGAGTTTCGCCCCCCTGTATGAAGGGTTTGGCCCCGCTGGTGCGCGCAAGGGAGCCAGCCGGCGCAGCCAAGCCCGCCACGGCCACCGCCAACAGCAGAACAGCCAACCGCACGAAACGAGCCTGAGCGTGCATAACGACTCCCTCCCCCTGTGTCGGTGCCCAAGACACACTCTGGGCCCGTTAGCCCAGAACACCGTGTCGGAGCGTATCAGCACCGGCTTGCCCGGGGCATGGCGGCGCCATGCGCGCTGCGGCTCCGCGTGACCAACGCGGGCGAGGGCGCTCCTTCCCGACGGAAGCGAGCGCCCAGCCGAGAACAGCCGAGACGGCCGCGATCGGCGAAGAGCATGAGCGGGCACCACGGGTTTGAGTGCGAGTACTTGCGTTCCGGAAGAATGCGCTCGAGTGGACTCGAACCACCACGGGCCGTGAAGCCCACAAGGCCCTCAACTCACCGCGTTGGTTTCTGAAGACGTTCTCGCCTGTGGGCTTTGCGAACGGACTTCTCGCATAACGTTCGCTGTCTCACTGTGCTTCTCTGCGGCAAGCGTCGAGAGCCGCGGCTAGCAGCTGCGCTCGGGTCGTCTTCACCTTGGGGCAGCCGGTGACGGTGATAGGTGTGCTCTGATGGACTTCGTGGCCGTTCCGAGCCTTGAAGAGCGTGGGCATCAGGAGTTTCTGTCCGCAGAGGTCGTACCCGCCGTGCGGCAAATACGAGGCGAACTGGCTGAACGGGCCAGCCGGAAGCGTGACTTCCACCTTTTCGAACGGCGCATCGGGTATCCCGTTGAAGGTGGTGCTAGTGATGCCGTTCTTGATGAAGACTTCTCCGATTTCTTCGACTGTTACACCGTCACCTTTTAGCACGAGCACGACATCGGGAAACTTCGCGCCGCCGTAGGAAACGTCATAGATAGGCCCTTGGAGCGGGAACGGGCAGTGTTTGGGTGTGGACCGTCGCGTGCCCGATGATCGATGCGGAGGGACAGTTTTGGCGTTCTTTTTCGAACACCGCGAGGAGGCAGGCCCTCTGGATTGTTGTGAGCCGTGACGGTAGCTGCTTGGGCAGATAGAGCTTCAGCTCTTGAAGCCAGGATTGGGTACCGAGGCGGGCTTTAGGAGCAGTGATATCGAATCGCAATTCCGCGCCGTTCTGTCGAGAGGAGTGCGGCTCGCGTCCGGCGGTGCTCAGTTTCGGGTGAAGGTGAGTTCGCGGCAGCCGACGACCCCGAAAGGACTGGATAGGGGGACGCTGACGGCGCCGCCGGCGGACGTTGCGGTGCCCGTGAACTGAGTGGGGTCGCAGTTCGTTGGGTTGTAGATGAAACCGGGCCGGTCGAGCACAAAGGCGATGCTGCGAAGGTCGGTGGAAGTCCGTCCACCTCCTGCGGCAATGGGTCGGTCACGACCGATATCTGAACAGTATGCGGATCGGATTCGACCCGCGCCCGAATAGTCGTCACCAGTGTGAACGGAGCCGACACCAGCGACGTGAGGATCGACAGCCCAAACGGCGCGCCCTTGTAGGGCCCCGTCAGGTAGATCGGCAGCTCCGCCGCACCCGGCGGTGGCGATACCAGCGGGTCGGCACCAGGGCCAGAGGTCACGACAACGTGCCCGATCTGCGAGTCCAAGGGACATGTGCCCTGGGATGCCTGCGGTTCGGGACAGAGCGGGATTCCGGTGATGATCGCACCGAGACCTTCGGGCTCCTTGACCGAGAGGTTTTCGATGCGCTGCTGGTCGTCGTCGCGCTGAAACAGCACCGAGAGGTCCGTCAGCGCTCCTGCCCGAGCGTTCGTCTCGGCTGCGACCAGATCCTGGGCTAAACGGCAGTGCGGCGTACTCGGTTCGCCGATCATCGGCGGCTGCATCGCGGTGGTGAAGGTACTCGCTGGCCCGAGAGCTTCCCCCTGAGGGGTGTGCACGAGCAGGCAGAACGTGTAGCTGGTGCCTGACAGCAACCCAACTAGCCTCACCGCGGCGGTCTGTTTGAGGTCGCCGGCGCGGTCGCCGGGGGAGAGGGGATTGTGTTTTCGGGGCTACCTTCACGCTCGCATTCGGTCGCGGACTGGCGGTACACGAATTCGTAGGTGCCTTCTTCGCCTTCGCGCTTGGGGTTCAGCACGCCGTTGAGCGTCGCGGCACTTGAGCCGACGTCGGAAGCGGCCGCTGTTTCGGGGGCTTCGGGAGTGATCGACGCGAAGTGCCCTTCGTCGCCACCCTTCTTGCTAGTCGTGCTTTTGAGGCCCAGCCGGTAGCCGCGGGCCGTGCGCCGGCCGGGGCCTGTCGGCTTCAGAGCGACGCCGCGTTCGAGCGCTTTGCTGCCGGTCTCGGCAAACCCCGCGCTCCGGATTGCGCTGACGTTGCGGGTGGCGGTCGGAGCCGCCGAGGCGAGAGCCGCCATAACGAGGGCTGCGACGATCAGCACCGTGAGGCCAACGGACCCCCTGCAAACGGCTCGGCGTCCCGCGGATTGGTCTGCTCCGGTCATCTAAGCTCACCCCGTCCGTTGCTCGACGCTCCGGAACATACCATCCGATTCAGATCATTTCAAGCAGACGCATATGAACGACCAAATCGAGCTCACGCCCACCTCCTACATCGTCCTCGGCCTGCTCTCGATGAGCGGCCAGGCCACCCCCTACGACCTCAAGCAAATGGCCTCGCGTCAGATCGGAGAGTTCTGGTCGCTGCCCCACTCCCAGCTCTACGCCAGAGCCCGCCCGCCTCGCCCGCGCCGGCTATCTCACCGAGCAACAAGAGTCCCACGGTCGCCGCCGCAAGCTCTACAGCCTCACAACCGGGGCGCGCGGCGCTTACGACTGGCTGCAGACCCTCGCCCCCGACCTCTACATGCTCAGAGACCCCGCCCTGCTGAAGCTCTTCTTCGGCGCCGACCCACACCAACTCGCCGAGGTCCAGCTTCGAGACCCACCGCCAGAAGCTCACCGAATACGAGGCGCTGAGCAAGCAGATCACGAGCAGCGCCCCGATCGGCCCCCGGCTCGCACTCGAGCTCGGCATCCGCCACGAGCACGAGACCGTTCGCTTCTGGAGCGAACAGCTACCGACCGAGGCTCGAGCGAGCTGAAGAGCCTCGATTCGGAGGCAGCTGGCACGCAGTAACCGCACGTACCCTCTGCACAGGGCCCGATCGTGGTCGCGCGTGATGCCGGCGCCCGCGGTCCATATAGAGGACTGCCCGTACAACGCCAGCGTCCCCGCGGAGCCGGCGACGCTCGGAACACGTTCCGGAGTTGCCGTTGGCAACAATCCCGAGAGGGAGCGGCGGGCTTGCCGGCGGCACCTCTTTTCCGGGGCGATGCCGTGCGCTCGAGTGGACTCGAACCACCACGGGCCGTGAAGCCCACAAGGCCCTCAACCTCGTCCACGCGCGCAAGATGCTCACGGGAGCGTCGGATCGTCCAAATAGCGCGCTTTCGCGGACGCATCGGACGCATCTCGAACCACCACGGGCGGTGAAGCACACAACTCGTACACGCCCGCAAGATGCTTACAGGATCGTCCAGACCGTCCAAATAGCGCGGTTTCGCGGACACATCGGACGCATTTGAAGTAGCGAGTGTTGCCACGATGTTGCCACGCAATTTGTCGATCGGGCTGCAGCTCACCGTATGCGAAGTCGTCTTAGCCGGAGTGCTCACGTTCCGTCTCCGACGCCTGCATCGGTGATCCGGTTTTGTTCCCGTAATCTCGGTACCCCGTAAGCCGCTGAAGCGGCCCCGGCGCCAACCATCTTGCCGCCAGTTACCTCGCGGTATGACCAGGAGGCGTCGCGTCTTCGCCGAGCCGCACCTCTCGGACACGCGGAGCGAGATCAGGATGTTGACGGAAGCTCTCGATTAACCTCCGCGGTCCGGCGAGGCAGCTCCAGTCATCATCCCAGAGCGTCGAGTAAAGCCAACCCCGTTCCTGCGGGAACATCAGGTCGGGAAGCCGGCCCTTCCAGCCGTCGGGCTCTCGCCAGTGCTGAGCTTGCTCGGGGCCGGCCTGTACCAACACGTATCTCCAGTCGGAGTAGATGCGCACCCTGGGTGCCTGTGGGAAGACGACATCGCTTGCGCCCGTCTCAAGGAACCCGAGCCACCACCGCTGATCGCCCGAGCAGCCCCTCAGCAGGTCGACCACGGCGGTCTCGTGGCCCTGTTGCTCGTCATCGCTGGTGGGCAGCGCGATCGTGGCGTAAGCGTCAAACACCGGAGGGATTGCGGATGTGATCTCAAGGCCCGCCTGGGTCTTGATCCACGCGACCTCTGAGACGGTACCGAGCGTCCACTCCGTTCCGTCCCGGGAGACCTTGGCATCAGGACCGTGCGACCGCAGCCGCCTCGCGGAGAGTGGATCGACACCGGTCACGGAGTGAGACTAACGCGCGAGCGCCGGTGGGGAGCGCCGCTCCCCACCGCGGAGCGGGCTGCCTCAAAAGCGCCCCGCAGGGCGCCCCAGGGACCACCGCCGACGCACCCCTCGCAGTGCCGCTGACGCGGCTCCGGCGGTAACCGTGTTGCCGCCGGGCTCCACGATGCCTGGTGGGGTCGGACGCGTCGCCGAAGGGTATGCGCCACCCGAGGGCTCAGTCCGCGCTCGCGACGACCCTCACGCTCCTGGCGCCGTTGCCCAACGGCTGCGGCTCCAGCGGCGGCGCAATGAGGATCAGACACCCTGGGTAGGGGGGCGATCGGTGCATCCGCGGCGGCCAGCCCGCGGTCCTCGCGAGGCGACCGGAGACTGGTCGGACGGACGCATAGCTGCCGGATCGTAGCGTCGATAGAACGCGGCACTAGCATCGTTCGTCGCAAAGACTCTTTCAACGATGTGCTGGAACGCCTTCCGCAGAGCGCCGGTTGGGGGGCGCGCATCGGCTCCAGCTCGGGCGGCTCGACGCTCGCGCCGGGTCTGCCTCGATCGGCGGGGCGGCGTCCAGGGAGTGTCGCGCGGTGGGTCCGGCGCCCGCCGGTTACTACCGCGAACTTCAGGCCCTGCTCCACGACGCTAGCCGCCACGTTTCCTCGCTGGCCCGCACGAAATCGCGGAACTGCTGTTAGCGGGCTAAACAGGACGTCGGGGGCGCCGTTATCGTTAGCGAGCGAGCGAGTGAGTGTTGTTCCCCGTAGACCGTTCGTGGCTGCCCTCGACGTTGTGGGAGTGGACCTGCCTCGGCGGATCCCACCGACCGTCCTAGCCACCCGCAACGCGAGCATGGGCGAGAGGGGTGGCTGTCGAGGAGGACGCCACCCCGCCACGCAGCCAGGCACGCTGAGAGACGCTCGCAGACGGCTAACCGACCGCTACCCGCCCGCCGTGGGCGAGAAGTGCCTCGTCGGCAACAGCGGCCTCCGTGAGCCATGACCAGAACAGCGCCGCGGTCCGCCGGGGCGCCTCGTCGCGGTGTCTGACGGCGAACAGCTCGCGGCGAATGACCATTCCGGGGAGACGGAGGGTGCTCAGCTGCCGCGCCGATCGCTCGTCCCCAAGCCCGAGCACCGAGAGAATGCTGAAGCCTTCACGGGCGACTGTTCGCTTGAGTGCCTCGGTGCTGTCGGTTTCGTGGGATGGCCTCAGCTCGACGCCGAGCGAGCGAGCGGCGCGCAGAGCGGCCGCGCGTGTGCTCGAGCCACGCTCGCGCGTGATGAATGGTTCGCTGCTGAGACTGGACGCCGGGATCGTTCGCCGGCGCGCCCACGGGTGCGAAGCCGCGACTACGACGAGGAGCTCGTCGTATCCAAGGTGAATCGCCTCAAGCGTCTCGTCCGGTTCTGGGTCCGGCAGGAAACCAATGTCGACCTCATGGGCGTAAAGCGCCGAGAGCACGCCGGCCGTGTTGGTTACGCTCAGCTGCGCTTCAGCTCCCGGGGCGATCTTCGTAAACGCGGTGAGCCATGAGGGGAGCAGGAACGCTCCCATCGTGCGGCTCGCAGCCAACGCGAGGCGTTTCTCGACGGCTGTCCTCTCGTCGTACAGCGTCTTGGCGGCGCGCGCCAGCGCCGAGAGTGCCTGCTTGGCGTCGGGGTAGAGCGCGCAACCCGCTGCAGTTGGCTGAACGCCCGCGTGTGAGCGGTTCAAGAGCTGAAGTCCGACTCGACGCTCGAGACTCTGAAGGCGCTTGCTCACCGCTGACTGGGTAAGCGACAGGGTGTCTGCCGCGGCGCCGATCGCCCCTGTCTCCACAACGGCGACAAACGCAGCGAGCTCTCTGCTGGCAAGCGGCTCACGATCCGCCGGGTGATCGTCCACTCGCCAAGCATTCCACTTTGGAATCCTCCGCGCGGACTGCGACTGGACGCGGCAGCCGAGGTCGGCCAGTCTCCTGGCATGGTCGCGAACACAGCTGCGAAGGATCCATGAGCGCGCCTGATTCGACGGAGGCGGTTCGGGTGCGCAGCGACCGTGCGCTCAACGTCCCCTTGCTGCGCTTTCTCGGCGCGTCGCTAACCGACGGCCCTGGTGGCTTCTACCGCGTCAGGCTCAAGCGCAGCCCGAACTCCGACAACGCCGTCAACGCGCTGCACGGCGGAGCAATCGCAACTGTCTTAGATGTCGCCGCATACCTGGCGGTCCTGCCACAGCTAACGGCGGCCGAGGAGGCCATCACAGTCGCGTTCTCCGCCGCGTATCTATCCGCGGCCGACGCCGGCGTGCGTTTATGTGCAACAGGCGGCTTCATCCGGCGTAGCCGCCATCTCGCGTTCGCGACCGCGGAGCTGCGCAACGGCGACCGTCTCCTCGCGCTGGCAACCATCACGAAGGCGATACGTAGCTCGGCCTGAACGAATCGCATGCTCAAGGCGTCGGGCGCTCCCGGCGTCTGACGCAGAGCTGGCCGGCCGGACACTGCTGTCCGGCCATCGGCACACCGTTTCGACCGTGCCGATGATCTGCGGAGTCCCGCCGGGGCGCTTCGTAGGATCTCGGCCGGTGGCGGGCCGAGGCATACGCGCGCTCGCGGCGATCCATCATCCCGTCGCCGTAGAGATCGACATTCCGGGATTGAGCGAGCTGGCCGAGCTGGCTGAACGGGAGCTCCGTTCTCGTGCCGCGACGGATCGCGACCGCTGCTGTGGGTATTTCCCGGCGCTCGAGGGGATCGAGGGGATCGATTGTGACCTGCCCGCCTGCAAGGCATTCTCGAAGAACTTCCCGATACTCAGGCACGGCGGCAGCGAGTACCGGCACTGTTTCCTTCGGCTCTCCTCAAAGCAGCAGAGTGTTGACCCGGCGTATCACCTTGACTCGGACGCGGCTACGGCACTCGGCGGTGACGTTACAACGCTCAAGGAGCGCCGGGTTGAGCGGTTGCTCTTGAATCTCAGCCCGCACTGTGAGCGCACACTTCACTATCTCGATCTCGACTCGGCCTCTGTCGACCTGATCTCTGAAGGCTCCTACGTCCGCGTTGCCGATCCATCCGGTCTCGCTGGCCGCGCAGTAACTGCGACGATTCGGCCCCGACGCGGCTCCCACGTTGCCGGGTTGTTGTTCGCCGCGAATCGCGTGCTTCATTCCGGCGTTGACGACCTCAGCGGTCATTTTGTTGCCGCCTACGGCATTGACGAAATCGAGCGAACCATTCGCTACGAGCGCGCTGCATAGAACGCTCTCAACACGCAATCGCGCAGTCTCGCCTGAGCTTTCGGCTCGAGGCGATGCCCGAATACGCGCTGGCGCAGCTCACCCGGCTGGCGGCTTCCACGTCGACCGTGCGCAACCGCCAAGTTGTCGAACAGCAGCAGCTCGCCGGGCATGAGGACGATCTCGACTTCAGCGTCGCAGACACGAAGGCCGTGCTTGGCAAAAAACCGAAGCTCAGCAGACAGGCTGTCGAACTCGAGGCCGCACAGGAAGTCTGGCTCAAGCTTGACGCTTGGAAGCATCGGTGGACCTGAGGCTGCGGCAGCCTCGACGATCCGTGCGAGACTTCCCTCCGTGTAGCCTCGATCATCCGCCCAGGCTCCGTGTGTTCGCCCGTAGGACTCCAGGCGCTTGAGAAGCTCGGCGGGCGGCGGCCAACAGCGCTGACCGAATAACGCGGTCAGGGGAACGAGCCTCGTGGCTGCTTGGACACCCTTCAGGCCGGCTGGAACATAGAGCGCGGTGAACCGTGCGACATCTTGAGCAACCTTCGGATCGAGCGGCAAGCCGAAGTCAAGATGCAGCGTCTGGAAGTCCCGCGAGGCAGGACTGCCTAAAGGCGGCAGGACAAAGTCACCGATGATCGACATTCGCGGTAGAGCGCGCTCGACACTCCAAGCTTCGACGAGCGCGCTGGCGGCGTCGAACGCAGCATCGCTCGTCCCAAACGGTCCCGCGATTCGGCTGAACGCTTCCGGCCCGAGCGCTGGCGGCGTGCGGCCTGTCGCGACGTTCTCCCCGAAATTGCTGACGCTCATGGAGCCTCCTCGGGAAGCGGCACGCTGCGCCCAGGCACGACGGCCACCGCGAAATGGTCATGAAGCCCGGCCGTGGTGAACACCCCGGACGCGAGGTCGACGCCGCGCGTGTCCGTGCCGGTAACCACCCAAATCGGGTTGTGCCTCCCGCTCCGTGTAGCAGCGATGAGCCCCGTTTCGGTTCCCAGAGCCCGCATCCGGCGACCCGCCGCATCCAGCGGGGTGAGCCTCTGTCCATCGCTGGAGAAGAGAGCGTAGACCCCGCTCGTACGAGGGCCTCGCTCAAGGCTCTGGGCACCGAGTCGCCTCGCGATGTGCGGCCAAGGGCCGACAAGCACCCTGAGCGCGTCCGGATCGCTACTCGACGGCTCGAGACCGGCGACGACCGCGGCGACGTCGAGCCGGTGGAACTCTGCACTCACGGTCTCGCAGGCATAGCCATCTAGTTCGGAGCATTCGATCCTCACGGCGAAGTGTCTGCCTTCGACGCCGTTCAGGAAGGGCTCTGGGAAGGAGCCGACGACGGCCGGCACTTCATCGGCTTGGCTCCAGTCATGCAAGTCCCACCAGATGTGATCGCCCGAGTCCACCACGGTACCTGCCCCTACCGAGGGCTCGACGCCGTTCCGGTAGAAGAACCACGCGACTGGCTGCCGCCCGTCGTCGCCGCCCGACAGACCATTGATGCTCCTCACGAACCCGCCGGAGCTGGTCGTGACGGAGTATCCGCGCATCAGCAAACTGAGAACGGTTTCTTGACCGGCTAGCTTGAGCCGTCCGCGCGGCGCGATGATCCGTGCGCCGAAATCGCGCGTGACGGTCAGCTGCACCGATGCCGGTACTTCCCCGGCCCCAACACCGCAACCATCGAGCCCGATCGCGCACAGCGTCGCAAGCACACCCACCCGGGAGAACCACGCTGCGCAAACCGCTCGCTGCGTGCATCTCGAGGATGAGGCGCGAGCACGCGACCGGCGTCGCTCCCAGAAAGCAGGAATAATCATGAAGCCGACCCCTTTCCACGAGGGCTTTGCGGGCTTTGATCGGGGCTAGGTTCCTGACTTCCGGGGACGTCCCGCGCGGCGCGAATTGCAGGAGTCACGCGGAGCTCAGCGCTTTCCCTGCGGAGATACCCGGTTACAGTGGCGGGTCCGCACCGGAATCTCACCGGACTTCCCTTAACCGTCGACCGTAATGAGCTGCGCAGCCTATCCGAGTGCCGGGGGTCGATGCCGGCTTCTAGCGCCCGATCGAAGGATGAGCGAAACGCACCTGGGCTCCAGCGGGACTCGTGTCGGTCGGTGGTTCCACGCCGGCCGTCCTAGAGATTGCGCGTCAGCGTCGAATCGAGCGAGTGCGGCGGCCTATTCGAACCCGAACTCCCTCGCGGCGACCGGTGCCGCGGAGTCGGCCGGACCGGCCGACAGCGCGTTTGGATAAGCCGGAGCCTGAGGGGACCCGAGTCGCGCCCCTGACACTCCGAGCTTTCTTCGCCGTGGCGCGACTGACCTCCAGTGGCTATGCCCCGTAGTCACCGGAGGAAGAAGGTGGGGTGTCGACGATGAGGTGTCGCGGCGACGTGCACGTGCGATAGGCGAACGCGACAGGGTCTGCACTCGATGGCCCGGATCTCGCCGAGGCGAGCTGCCGATGATCCCGGTGACGCCGCTCGTGACCAGCACGACCGTCGCCGCGGCGGCCCCCGCCTTCGCGGAGAGCCCGTTCCCTACCAGCCACCTGCGCGTCGAGGAGGTCGCCGACATGATCGGCAGTGGCGCGAGCATCCAGGTTGCCCGGCGGGCCCGCGGCTGCGGATCCCACTCGGCTCCATGCTGGAAGCGGAAGAGATTCCGCTTGCGCTCTACGGCGCGTGCTGCTCGGCGCGCCTGGTTGACCTCGACGCCGAGCGTCTTCGCGATCTTCCTGTAGCTGTGTCCCTCGGCGGTTTGTTCGAACACTTGCTGCTCGAACGGGTCGAGCTCGGCGAGGAACTCGAGGAGCAAAGCGCGCTCCTCGCCGCGCACAGCCGCGGTCTCCGGCGAGTCGCTCGCCGATGCCGCCGCCGCCCGGCTGTGGATGCTGGGCGCGTGCTCGGCGAGGATCTGGCTGCGGCGTCGGGTGTCGCGGTGCAGGTTCAGAGCTCTGTGCTTGATCCCTTGTCGAAGCGCGTTACGTAGATGCTCCTCGCTCGTGTAGGGGCGAGCCAGCAGGGCGATCACGGTCTCCTGGTAGAGGTCCTCGAGCTGCTCGGTGCCGAGGCGACGGCACTCGGGGAACGCCGCGGGCGATCCGCAGCTCGGTTGGCTGCCAGGCACCGAGGATCTCACCGACACGTCCGAAGCCGAGGCGGTCGGTGTGTTGGAGTCTCGGGTGCGTGGCGGTACTGGTGCTGTCGACTTCCATGTCCTTGGGGCCTCCTCCGTGAGCTAGAGACGATCTGATGTCTGTAAGTCGCTCGCGGCGGGGTTCAGACCCCCCTGCAGCTGGGAGCTCGCGTGGTGCGGAACGGCGTAGGTCTCGAGTGCCGCGGCGGCAAGTACGAGTACGGCGATCGTGGCCGCAGCTTCTGCCCTGCCGCGAGAGGTGACCGGTCCCTCACGAGCCACCCACACGGCGGCGCCACCGGCGAGGGCCGCCCACTCGAGCGGCAGCTGCGGCACGAACCAGGCGAGGCGCGGCCCGTAGGCGCCGAACGCCGCGCCGACGAGCAACGCGTTCACGCCGAGCGTCGCGGCGAGCAGCGTGTTCGCGACCATCTCGCTGCGCCGGGAGCGCTGCGCTCCTGCTGCTTGCAGCAGCAGCGGCCAGGATGTGACCGGCAGGTTGTGCGCAGCGAGGCTGAACGCTCTCTCTAACGACGGGGCGGGCGTCGCCGCCGCCGAGAGCCGCAGATCGAGCAGGCTGTGCACAGGGGTCTGCAGGGCGGGACCTAAGGCTCCGACCGTGAGGGCCGAGAGCGCCGTCGCGACGGTGAGCGCGCCAAACACGAGCAGCCAGCTTCGCTTCAGCTCTGCGGTTCCCATCCGCTCACCGCCCAGCCGCCGGCGACGCGTGCCAGCCGCGCCAGGGTCACGTGATATCCGGCCGGGAGCGCCTCGTATTCACCCGAGCCGCCGGTCTGCTCGCGGGTCACGATCACCCACACGCCCGAGGCGCCCTCATCCGCAGCCACCGAGACGACGCGTCCCCGGTTCCACACGCGTGCCTGCGAGAGCGTCGTGTCGCGCTCGCTCTGCGCGGCCGCGAGCTGCTCTGTACTTCGTGCCTGCCCGACCGCGAGGCGCGCGAGCTCGCGCTGGATGTCTGAGAGCGTCCGGTAGTTCCAGTTGACGTACAGGCGGGCGTAGCGTTCGAGGGTCCCTCGCGACGTGGTTAGCGCCGGGAAAGACCCTTCGCTCGGATGGGGAACGTGGGGGAGGGGCTGTGGGCTCGCCCGGGCTCCCGGTCACGACCGCGACGCGGCTCTGGCGCGGCGCGTCTGGGTTCGAGCAGCCCACCACAGCGCAGCGCGCAGGTCGCGATCAAGGCGGCCGACCGAGGAGGCGCGTCTCACAGGCCCGGCGGGTGCCTGACGACCCAGGTCGACCAGTCCGGGACGGTGGGGGAGACCCGCCACTTCGGCCCCGGTATGCCCGCGTTCGGACCGGTGTCATACGCGGGGTCTTCGACCGTGTCGAGTCTCAGCCCGGCGACGTACATGAACGCGTGCGCTGCGTTCGCGTACACCGATACCCAGCGGCCTGGTCCCGGCAGCCCGTAGGACTCGAGCTCGCTCGAGTCCAGGGCGCTCGCCCCGAGCAGGCCGCCCGGCGTGCAGCACGTAGGAGACCGCCGATGAGCAGTCATACGCCGGCTGCAGCGCGTCGAGCGAGGGGCCGTGCCCGGCACCGTAAAGGTAGGAGGCGTCGTGGAGCCGGTTACCTGCGCGCGATCATCGACTTGACCGTGGCGGGTGCGCCTTCCGGTGCGCCCGCCAGCCCCGACGGGAGAACCCTCGCGGAGGCCCCGTCGACGAGACGAAGGACGCCTGGCCTCGGGCCTGATCCTTCGCAGGTGTCCCCACCTGAGGTGGCTGGCGCGGGGCTGGGGAGCGCTTCGAGGGTCGCCGCCGTGCCGCCGGCGGGAGCGAGCGCGACGCGGACCGGTCCCTTCGTGACGCCGAGCGTTTTTGCGGCCTGCCACCACACGTCAAGCCGGTACGGTTCCCCGCCGGCGATCGTCTGACCGGGCCCCTGGCCGTAGCCGATGTCACGCTTCTCGAGCACCAGTTCCCGGCCGGAGCTCTGAACGCGCAGCGCGCTCAGGTAGGGCAGGTTGCCGAGGGCGTTCGCGTCGGCGAACGTGAACGCCCCATGGTCCGCGGGGTTGTTGTCGAGGACGGAGAGCTCGGCGAAGCTGTCCGGGTGCGCTGGCAGGAACGCCTCCCCGGGATCGGGGATCGCACCGTAGTCACCGGAGGAAGGGTCGTCCGGTCCGCCGTACTCGGTCGCACCGACCTCATACCAGCGACCGGGCCGCAGCAGCAGAGGCGCCGCGAACATCCCCGCTCCGGCCGGCGCGCCCGCTCCACAGACGGCGCCTTCCTGTGCGCCGAGGAGCGAGCTCAGGGCACCGATCGCGATCACCGGCACCAGCACCGCCAGCCCCGCGACGGCCAGCAGCCAGCCGCGGACACGAACCCGGGGCGAGACGAGATCGCTCACTCCTCCTCCCGCTCCGCAGGCTGCGGGTGGCCTTCAGCGAGCAGCCGCAGTGCCGCCCACGGGTCACCGCCGGTCTCTCGTAGTGCTGCTCGGCGGAGCGGCTCATCGCGCACGGGGTCGCTGCTCGCCAGCCAGTACTCGCCGGGACCGACGGTGATCCGGACGTTCCCCTCGCCGCGGCTCCCGTTCATCAAATACGCATCCGCGTGGGCGCCCTTCACGGTGGAGAGCTCCCCGATCGCCTCGAGCGCCGGCTCAGAGAGCCCGAGCGTGTCCTTCACGTAGGCGAGCTCCCTGGCCTCCTGGCGCAGGAACAGTCGCATCGTCGCGTTCGCGAGCAGCGCCCGGCCGTGCTCGTTCTCGAAATCCGAGAGCTGCTGGCTGATCGCGACCAGCCACAGCGCGTAGTGGCGGCTGCGGCGGCAGAACTCGTTGAACCAGCGCCCGGTCGCCGGGCGCTCGATCAGCTTCCAAGCCTCATCGACGACGAGGAACGACCGTCCCGCCCATCCCTCGCCGTTCTCGGCGCTCGCGAGGTGGTGAGCGCGGGTCGTTTCGATCCGGCTCTTGACGTGCTCACAGATCACGAACAGCGCCGCCGCCGCCTTCGCCTCCGGGATCGAGCGGGTGTCGAAGACGACCAGCGGCGCGTCCGGCGCGACCGTCGTCTCCCGGTCGGTCAGGTACGCGTATGGGCCGTCGCCGACGTAGTTGGACAGGCGCATCGAGAGGTTGCGAAGCGCCTCGGCGATCCCGACCGATCCCTCGGCGCGTTCGTCGCTGTAGCGCTGCTCGAGCTGGCGTTGCAACAGCAGCTCCCGTGGCCGCTCCCCGGTCTCCGCGCAGTGCTTGTAGACGTCGCCGATCGCGAGGCCGAGCAGGTTCGCCTCGAGATCGCTGAGGCCGTAGCTGTCCTTGGTCTGGTCGTGCTCGCCGAGCAGCAGTGCGTGCAGCGCGAGCAGGTAGTCGATCTTCTCCGGGCCGACCCGTGCCGGGTCCGGGACATCCCAGCAGTTGATCGCGTCGGTGTGCTCGGCGCCGAGCGCGACCGTGCCCGCGCCGGGGATCAGTGAGGCGAGGAACTCGAAATGCCCGGCCCGGTCGATGATGCACCCGGACGCGCCGTGGCTGATCGCGCGGGCGAGCATCACGATCGCTGACATCGTCTTCCCGGCACCCGACATGCCGTTGATCAGCAGCAGATGGTTCGGGTGCGCCGGATCGAACGGGTCGAGGTGCACGATGCTCCGGCCGGGGAACGCGACCCCGAGCGGGATCCCGCCGGGACTGCTGACGGTGCTCGCGAGCAGCGGGAAGCTGTCCCCGACGTTCGCTGTCAGGTACTTGCGCCGCCGGCGCGCCGGATCGGCGCCGAGCGGAAGCGTCGAGTGCCACAGCGCAAGCTGCGCGAACGGTCCTTGCTGGACGCGGGCATCAGATGCCATCTCGAGCTCTCGCCCCGCCGCACCGAGACACCTCCGTGAGCGCGGCGTGGTTCTGGCCGGGTTCGGTGTAGGTGGCGTAGATCGCGACGCGGTAGATGCCGGCGCCCGTGCTCGCGGCGAGCTCGTCGTTCAGCTCGAGTGCGTCCTGCTCGTGCAGCCGCGCGTCGGGGTCAAGCAGCTGCCCGCGAGCCTCGACGCCACGGTTCACCCCGTAGACGCGCCGGTAGCGGCGGCGCTGAAGCGTCCGCTCGCGGTGACGGTCGGTCGCAGTCACGTGCACGCTGAGCGTGAACGGCTCCTCGCTTCCCATCAGGTGAAGCAGCCAGCCGAGCCATGTCTGCTCCGGAGCGAGAGACACATGGACGGTGGCCTCGGGCCGTCCGCCGACGAGCAGCTGGCGGGCCTGCACCTCGATCGGCGCGGCACGCAACCGTGCTGCCGCGCGGACGCACTCATCACCGGCTTCCCACTGCCGACCCTCAGCGAGCTCGGCGGACGCTTCGTGACGCGTCGGGTCGAGCCGGTCTGCCAGCAGGTCGACCACTCCTCGACCGTCGAGCAGCGCCACGCTCAGCCCGGCAGCCTGCAGATCCGACCGCACCCCTTCGGTGTGATGCAGCGACTGCGCTGCGTCTGAGCGCACCGTCAGTTCGCGCGTCGCCACATCCCAGGCGGTGGCTGCCACGGGCAGATCACCAGGAACCGGTGCCAGAGCGGCCGCTCGAGCTCGCAGATGCGGGTGAGCGAGTCCGCGGTCAGCTCGCCGAGGCCGCGGACCGCTGCCGCGAGCGGCTGACCATCGAGTCTGTCGGCGGCTCGCTCACAGCCTCGCGCCTCGCTGGCTAGGAGCTGTGTCTGCTCGACGCGGTTCGCGCTCGCGTAGAGCTGCAGCGACTGGTGATGCTCAAGGCGCGCCGCGACCTGCGCGAGCTCGCGGGAGATCCGCTCGGCCTCCGCCGCCGCCATCACCAGCGGGTTCACCGGCGAGACCGCCAGATACCGGACCAGCGTCCCGTCGCGACGAACCAGCAGACCGTCGCTGTCGATCCGCTCGACACCGGGCAGCCTCTCGCCCAGACGCGCCTGTCGTCTGCTCGCCGGTCGCCCGCGGCGAGGCAGGTAGCGTGGCGTCGCGCGCCAGCGCAGCAGATCGGCAAGGACCCGTCCGATCGCCGGGCCGCCGGCCTCCGAGACATAGAGAAGCGCGGCCGGGACGCCGAGCAGCAGTACCAGCAGCGTGATCGCCGCCTTCCCCGGGAGCCCCAGCAGATACACCGAGCCGCCGAGCAGCACCGTCGCGGCGATCAGCCCGGCCCATTGGCCGATCGTGAACCCGAGCAGCTTCGGCGGCTGATCGAGCGAGCGGAAGCTCCGGTGGACCATCAACGGCTCACCAGGCCTCGGCTTGCGGCGCTTCCCGACCCGGCCGGTCGCGACCGCCCCCGGGACGTCCCGCCGCGGCGGGACCGGAGCCGGGGGAGGGGTGGACCCATCGACTCGCGGAGCACTCCCCTGGCGTGCTGCCGGGCGCCTGGCCTTGATCTTGCGCTCGCCGGGAACCCTCAAGCTCTGAGCGGCGACGACGGGCCCCGGGATGCCGGTGTGGGAGATGCGATGGCGTGTCGCGCGCGTGCTCGACGAGCGCCCCGCGTCTCGCCGGGCGCTGCCGCGGGGTGCGAAGCGCACCTCACGCGGCGCACCGGCCGGCTGCGTGTGCTCGCGCTGGGACGGGTAGCGCCGGTCCTCCCGCATCGCAGCGCGTGCCTGCCGGGGCCCCTCGCGCAGCTTCGCTCCGGCCATCGCGACGCGCTCCCTGAACGAGCGTGGCGTGAGCGGGCCCGCCGCCGGCACCCCGGTCCGCTGCCGTGAGCTGCGGTTCGTGAGGCGACGCCGGACCGACCCGAGCGGGCCGCCCTTTGGCGCGCCGAGCGCGCCCGCCGCAGCCCCGACGGTGCTGCCGAGGGCCGGCGCCGCGAACGCGACCGATCGCAGCCGCGAGCGTGCCGCACGCACCCGCTCCACCCCCGGCAGCGACCGCTCGCCCGCACCGGCGGCGCTCCCGGCGAACATCAGATGCCGCGCGTGCCCGAACAGCACGAGCGGCAGGCGGATCGCGAGCACGAACGTGATCAACGCCGCGAACGCCGCCGCGACATGTTCAGGCAGCCCGCCCGCACCGCCGGTGAAGCTGGTCGCATCGAGTGCCAACGCGCCCGCGGTCGCGAACAGCACCGTCCAGCCGACCGGGACCAGCGCGACCGCCAGCAGCGCGTGCGCCCACGATCGCGCCAGGTGCGAGAGCTCAGGGATCGGCGAGACCGCGATCAGCGGCGGCCCCGCCACCACCAGCAGTGCGAGCATCAGCGTGATCAGCACCTGCGCGGCAAACAGCGCCGCGGCGAACACGACGCCGATGATCACCAGGAACGCGCCGAACACGCCGCCCGCCCCGATCAGCAGGGAGCCGCCGAACAGCACACCGACGATCCTCGAAAGCCCGCCGCTGACCGCAGGGAAGCCGAGGATCGCGTGCGTCAACGTGTTCGCCGCCGCGACGACCTGCTCGACCAGCCACCGGTAGGCGACGAGCAGCCCGCTCGCCGATGCCGCACCGCCCGACAGCTACCACCGGGTTCGGGCCGCCGGTCAGGCCCGACCAGCCAGTAGCGAAGCGTTCCCGCCGCGAGCGTCACCGGCAGCAGCAGCACCCCGAGGAAGGTCATCTCGCCCTGCAGCTGGCTGACGTGAGGCCAGCTCGCCGGGTCCGGGAGCGCGACCAGCGCCTGGACTGTCGCGACGCCCGCATGCTTGAGGAAACCGGGGACGAGCGCGGAGGCGAGCGCGCCGAAGAACCCGTTCGCGATCGCTTCGAGGATCCCGTGGATCGACGGGAAACCCGGCAGCGAGGGCAGCATCACTCAGGCGACGATGCCGCTGATCGACGCGAGGATCGCAAGGCCCGCGATCGTCCGGATCGCAAGGTCATGCGCACGGGAGTGACCGGCCATGAACATGATCCCGACGACCGCGATCACCAGGCCCATCGCGGTACCGCCGAGCCACACCAGGTTCCCGCGGAGCTTGTCAACGAACGTCTGCACCCCGGAGATCGGCGTGCCGTTGAACGCGCCCGCCGCATCCAGGGCATGGGTGTGAAGGCCCGGCAGGAACGGGACGATGCTCGCCACGAGAAGGACGAGTGCGAGCAGGAAGAAACGTCCGGCTCTCCGAGCGGTGCGCCGCCGCGAGGACATCGGCGACGCACCGCGTTGGGGAGAGGAGCCAGCTGCGGCACCGCTCGCTCTCACCCAAAGGTGAGGATTGCTATGTGAGGGGTGGCACAACATGCGCTCGCTGGTCTATGACCACAAAGCGCCGGAAGCGGCCACGCTCAGTTCAGTAGCTGCTGCGCCCACCAGCCCGGCGTCCGCACCACCGCCGCCGGTAGGTCGCGGTAGATGAGGACTCCGCGGCCCGGGGAGATCTCCCGCAGCCACGGTGCGGGCGCGGCCTTGCGCTCGGCCGCAGAGAAGCCGGCGGTTCCGCGGGAGCCGCTGGCGGCGGCGACCGGCTCCTCGCCGAGCAGCCCGGTCAGGTAGCCGCTGGTGGTCGGCTCGATCAACGGCGGCAGGAACAGCTGGGCGGTGCAGGCGGCGCAGATCGCATCGCGGGCGGCGCGGCCGTAGCGCTGGTCGATCTGAGCGATCGACTGCCAGACGGTGGCGATCATCACGCCGTGATCCCCGCACTGCGAGAGCCAGGAGGCGAGGTTGCGGACCGGTGCGATGTTCGCCGCCTCATCCATCAGCACGAACAGCCGCGGGTCAAGCGGACCGTTCCGCCGGGCCTTCTCGATCGCCACCTCATAGATCGCGGTGACGAGGGCGAGCATCACCGGCCGCAGCGCCTCCTGCTCGTGCCCGGCGGCCACCACGTAGATCGTGTTCGCCTCCCCGTCCAGGAACGTGTCCGGGCGTCAGATCATCCGCGGCGGCTGTGGTGAGTTGCGGGTAGCGGTAGGCGCGAAGCAGGTTCAGCGCGCTCATCACGGTCGTCTCCCGGTTTCGCTCATCGCGGCGGCTGACGCCGTGCAGCTGGTCGGCGGCCGCCGCAGCACCGGCGTTTGTGAGCGTCTCGAGCGGGTCGGCGAAGTCGCGGGTGTCAAGCCAGCGCACGAGCTCTGAGATCGAGCGCTCCGAGATCGCGGCGGCGTGCAGCAGCGGGGCGAGCATCGAGGCTGCCTCCTTGTCCCAGAACTCGTTCGCGGCGTTGCTCGAATCCGGATGTGCGGCGGAGGCGAGCGCTTCTCCCGCCCGGATCGCACCATCCCAGCTGCCCGCCGGGACGAGCGGGGTGAAGCCCGCGCTCTCACCCTGCCCGAACGGGTCATACACCCACACGCGACCGAGGCCCTGGCGGCGCTCGATCGTCGCGTCCAACACGTCGCGCTTGGTGGAGAGCACGAGCGCCGGGCCGTCGTGTTCCAAAAGCCATGGAATCACCAGGCCGGTCGTCTTCCCGGCGCGGGGAGGCGCCACGAGCATCGGCTGAACCTCCACCTCCGCCGCCAGCCTCCGCGCAGGAACGCGTCCGACCCAGCCTAAGTACGGGCGCCCGGACGCGGCTCCGCGCACCCATAGCCGCCTTAGGTCCCGCGGTAGCGCCCAGGTCCGGCTCCTCACCCAGCCGCGGTCGACCGCACGCCGGCCGATCGTCCGTTGCTCGCGCGCGAGCGGCGAGCCCGCACCCGCACCGATCAGGAGCCGGCGGGCCCGCAGCACCGCGAAAACAACGAGAGTCAGCGTCAAGCACGCGCTGAGCGCGTAGCCGGTAAGGGGAGGGGCGAGCGCGCGCTCCGCCCGCGTTGGGAAAGCGTCCGCAGGCGCATCCCAGCCGCCGTGGAGGAGCAGCTGCCACATCGCGTGTGCGGCGTCCCCGAGCGGCAGCCGCATCGGCGCATCCACCAACACGATCAGCGCGGCCTGGGTCCACAGCCACGCGGCGGCGCCCGACGCGAACAGCAGTACGACGGCGAAGGCGAGGAGCAAGCCGAGCAGACGGCGCGCCGGGTGCGCCCGCGCGTACTGAACCCTCACGAGCAGCCCGTTTCGCGCTCGAAGCCCACGCCTGTCTTGACCGCGAACCGGTGCTCCCGGCTGCGATCAGCGCCGAAAGCCGCCGCTCACGGTCAACACCCCGGGAATGGGTGCCGTGCGTCGATCCTCTGCCCGCCTGTCCGGGTGGCCTGGCGCTATGTCGCTCGCCCGCAGTTTCGCCGCCGCCGGTCTGGCGCTGCAACCCGCAAGGGGTTCCCCTCCGGCCCCAGGGGGCCTTTGGTTCCGCGCGCCGGACGAGCGGCGTTCACGGGCCACGCAGCAAGCACCGCAACCCGAACAGAAAGGCAGCACGATGAACCTCAACCGCATCACCGCCACCGGGCGTCTCACCAAGGACCCCGAGCTCAAGCAGCTCACCGCCGACACCACCGTCTGCGAGCTGCGGCTCGCGGTCGACGGGATGGGCCGCGGCCGGGAGACCGGCTACCTGAACGTGAGCATCTACGGCGCCGGCGGCACCGCCGCCGCCGAGCACCTCACCAAGGGCTGGCTCGTCGCGATCGACGGGCGCCTCGAGTACCGCGAGTGGGACACCGACGCAGGACGTCGCCACGACTACACGGTGATCGGGAGCGTCGAGTTCCTCGCCGCTCCCCGCAACACCAGCGAGCCGCTGGCCGCATAGACCCCCCGGCGGTCAAAGGGAGTGCGGGAGGGGCCGTGCACGGAAGCCGGCCCCTCCCGATTTTCGCACGCTGACGCGTGCAGACCGGGCGGGTCCGGCTCCCGCACACGGCGAGAGCCACCGACCAAAGGAACAAAAGATGACTCTCACCGCATCACCCGTCAAGCAGGCCGAGCTCGCACACATCCCGCTCGAGCAGATCACCGTGAAGGACGGCTTCAACCCGAGGGGCGAGGTCACAGAGGACGCAGAGCTCGCCGCGCTCGCCGAGACGATCAGAAACCACGGCTGCCTCCTGCCGATCCGCGTCAGGCGCGAGCAGAACAGCTTCACCCTGATCGCGGGTGAGCGCCGCTACCGCGCCGCGATCATCGCCGGCCTCGCCGAGATCCCCGCGTCGATCCTCCCCGCAGACAGCGGGCAGGATGGGGCGGAGCGTCTTACCGAAGCACTGATCGAGAACGAGCTGCGCGCAGAGCTCGACCCGCTACACCGCGCCCGGGCGTTCCAGGCGCTGCTCGATCAGGGACTGACGCTCCGCGGCGTCGCAGAGCGACTGGGCGGCACCGGCGGCCGACGCTCCCGCGAAGCCCGCATCAAGGAGCACCTCCAGATCCTCGCGCTCCCAGACGAGCTCCAGCAGAAGCTCGCCGGCGGTGAGATCCCGCTCCTCGCGGTCAAAGCGCTCGCGCAGCTCAACGAGATCCACCCCGAGCTCGCACACGCCGCCCTGAAAGCGGTCGAACCCGCCAACGATCACGAAGAGCCCTACAGCTGGAGCGAGGTCGCCGCGGCACCGCTCGAGACCGCGGTCAACTGCGCTGAGCAGCTGCCCGACGGGGTGTTCTGGTCCCGGGAGAGCTACCCGCTCGACCGGTTCACGTTGAGCGAGCAGGCGCAGGCAGATCTCGCCGTCCTCTCAGAGCACGGCCGGGCGCCGGCCGAAATCCGCTTCACCAACGAGCTGCTCGAGCAGGCACGCGCGCTCGGCGCCGTCCACGAGCTCGGCTGGTCCGCGCTGATCGTCGGCCAAGACGTCGCCGACACCCTCGCCGCCGACTGGCTCGCGATCGAGCGCAAGCACGCCGAAGAACAGCCTGCGCATTCGCCCGCGCCCGCCGGCGAGTCCCACGGCGACGACGCCGGCGCCGCTGAGCAAGCGGTCGAGCAGGCTACGCGGGAGCGTGAGCGGGCACGCGAGCAGCGCGAGCAGGCCCTCGCTTACAACCTGAGGCTCGGGGTGCTCGCGTTCAAGCACCTCGCGCGGGTGAAGGTCGACGAGCGGGTGCTGAGGATCCTCGCCGCCGTCGACCTCGGCGGCTCGATACGACACATCGCGGCGCGCGGCGCACGGCTATCCGCGCCCGGGTGGGTCACCCAGACAGAGCAGAAGAACGGGCGCACCAAGACCGGCTACCTCGAGGCGCACGAGTGCACCGAGAAGGCGTGCGAGTTCCTCGCCGGCGCCACCAGCTCCGCGGAGATCGCGGGACGCGCGCTGACACTGATCATGCTCGCGGCATACGCCGATGAGGACGCGCTCGCAGCCTCGAACCGCAGCTACTACGAGCTCGCGTTCCGCGGCCCATGGGCCGAGCAGGCCCGGCAGGACCTCACCGAGCTGATCGCAGAGCGCGTCAAGCCAGGCGAGCTCCCGGCGCTCGACACGCGCCTACACCGCACCGTCACCAGCGACTGACGAGGGCACGCCTCCAGGTCGTGGGTGAGCAGACGTTGAGCCAAGCAGACCGGACGGGCCGCGTAAAGGCCCGCCTTCGGTCGCCTTCGGCGAGCCCTGACGGGCCGGGCCTTGACCCGGCCCGTCCGGCCCGCTCCAGGCGCGGTCGTGCTCACCCACGACCAACGGAGGCTCACATGACCCAGACGACAACCAAACCCGCAACCCCAAAGCAGCTGCGCTACCTGCGCGCGCTCGCACAAAAAACGGGGACGACGTTCACCCAGCCGCGCTCAAGCCGCGACGCGAGCCGCGAGATCAACCGCATGCGCGCCCTCGCCACCGACCGCGACCCACGCGAGCAGACACCCGCCCCCGCCTACGCAACCGCACCCGACGCCTCCGAGATCACCGGCTACGGCGTCCACGCACGCTGGCGGCACACACCACCCTCCAAGCAGAAGGACCCCGGCGCCTCGGATGAGGCCCCGCCCTCCGGGCGGGTCCGGGCGCGCGTGATCGCGCATCACGAGCAGAACGGGATCCGCCGGCAGGTGATCACGATCCCGGCCGGCAAACACCGGCTGCTGATCGACCGCAGCCTGCAAGGCCGCGACGCAAGGCTGCTCGCCCGTCTCGACCCGGATGAGCCCGCCTGCAACGAGCGGCTGATCGCCCGCATGTACCTCGCCGAGAAGAACCCGCCCGTCTGCCGGCGGCTAACCCGCGCCGACCTCGAACCCAGCACACCAGCCGCGTCAAATCGAGACCTTGACGGATTGGCGCACGCCACTGATCGCCGGGATCGGCACCACATTCCAGCTGCGCATCCTCGACAAAGACGGCGGCCGGACGCTCCGCTGGAGCGAGATCCACCACGGCGGCACACCACAGCCCGTCACCCTCGACACGTCGTCGGCTGCCTCGAGAGCTACCAGCCCGCCCTCGAGATGAGCAACGCAGCGATCGGCGCGCACGAGAACCAGGTCGCGTGCTCGGCCGTCCACCTCATCGCCGAGCTGACGCGGCTGAGAGCCACCCCGATCGTCCTGAACCGGCTGCTGCGCGAACGCGTCCAGCAAGCGATCGAGCGCCAGCACATAACGATGGGCGAGATCGCGCTGCGCTGCGGGCACATCCGCCACGACAAACAAGGACGCCCATGCGGGGAGACCAGCTGGCTCGCACGCAGGATCGGCCTACAGGCCGAGGCCGGCTACCAGCGGCCCACACCGTGGGTGCACGTCGACGTGCTCGCAACGATCGCCCGCGACGGCCTCGGGATCATGCCAAGCGAAGTCGAACTCACATGAGGGGAGCGTGGATCCGGTGAGCGCGGCACATACACTCGAACCCAACATGACAACGGACGCCAAGCCGCCGGTGCTGCCGGGAGAAGAGCTCATCATCCAGGGCCTCCAGGACCTCGCGGACGGGCGTGAGAGCGAGGCAGCGCTGCTCGTCGAGATCGCGGCGCCGAGACTGCGCACCCTCGGCCACCGGATCCCAGCGGAGACGGAAAACAGCGTGTCGGCGGAGCACCGGCTCTACGCGCTACTCGCCGGCGAGCCGGCGCGCACAGCCGCTACAACGCGCTGCTCGCGAGGGTCGCAAGCTACGCCCGTGCCGCCGAGCATGCGCCCACCGGTTGACCGCGAGAAGCTCGAGGCGCTCGCAGAGCAACTCGGGCAAGTAGCGACCACTCCCACGGTGATCTACCTGACCGGCGGCGCGACCGCCGTCCTAGAAGGCTGGCGCGCCTCAACGATCGACGTCGACCTGCGCTTCGAGCCCGACAGCGACCCGCTGCTCCGCGCGCTGCCCGCGCTCAAGGAGCAGCTACAGATCAACATCGAGCTCGCCTCACCACCCGACTTCATCCCCGAGCTACCAGGCTGGCAAGAGCGCAGCCCGGTCGTCCTGGAGACCGGCAACGTGCAGGTCCGAAACTTCGACCCTTACTCCCAGGCGCTCTCGAAGATCGAGCGCGGGTTCAGCCAAGACCTCTCAGACGTCGACGACATGCTCCGCGACGGCCTCGTCAAACCACGGCGGTTGAAAGAGCTCTACGAGCAGATCGAGCCCGAGCTCTACCGCTACCCCGCGATCGACTCCGGCGCGTTCAAAGGAAAGCTCGACGCGGTCCTGAAAGCCGCGCCGAGCACAGACTGAACCTCGGCCGCGGCGCTCAGCCGACCGGGTGCCAGCCTCTATCGCGCTTACGCAGCTTCTTTTCCTTCTCAAGACCCGGCAAGACGCGGTACAGGTAGTTCTGCTTGATCCCCATCTTTTGGCGATCTCGGGGATCGTGATCCCCGGCTGAGACGTCACGATCTCAAGCGCCTGAGCGGCACGGGCCCCCGTGCCTTTCCTTCGCGCAGCGCGTTTGCGGGCACGCGGTTTCGTGCTCCGGGGTTTCGTGGTGGTGGAGGCTTTCGGTCGTCCCGGCCCACGTTTACGTCCGGTGCGCGTCGCGGAGGCGCCGTTCGACGGGATCGCGGCGAGCGCGTTCTCCGCCGCCTGCAGCCGCTCATATTCATCGAGCAGCGGCCGTAGCTCCGCGAGCCGATTCTCGATCTGCGCGCGCGTGTCACCAATGATGTCAGCCAACGTCTCTCACTCTCCTTGAGTCGGGATTTACCAAGCATAGGAGATAAATCCGGGCGGAGGAGAACGGGGTGCGATCGGCGAGTCGCCACTTCTGGTTAGAGTTGGTGTGTCGCTCCCGTCCTGCCTTGCCTTTCCCGGCATGGGAATGTTGTCGGCCCCACTCGCTAGGCGATCGGACTCCCGTGGCGATTAAGGGCGACCCGCGGGTAGCCCTGCGTGCCGCAGCAGGCGCGCCGCGCTGTAAAACCCCGACTGGAAATCCGTAAGGCGCCCTGGCGGACCACCTGCTGCTACGGGGTTCGCGTACCGCGCCTTGAGCCATTGAGACTCGAGTTCAGTCATCCGGCTCGCGACCTGCTGATGGTTGGGGGATTCTTCGCGTTGTTTGGCGCTGAGGAGATGACCGAGATGGTTCGCGGCTTGCACGCGCTTCGTCATCGCCGGGATCTTCCCATCCCGGACGCAGAATCGGGTGAGGATCGTCTTGATGATCGAGGCGTGATCGAAGTGGAAGTCCGGCCCGAGCAGACTTTTTGAGGTAGAGGCCGCCGTGCAGTACGGGGAGACCAGCAGCGCCGGAACTCGAACGCCGAGTCGCTGGAACCCCGGGCTGTCGTCCTCGGCGGCCGGCGGCGCTACGTGGTCGTAGAAGCCGCCGTGCTCGTCGTAGACGACCAGCAGCATCGTCGTCTTCCACGCGGCGCTCATCCGCAACGCGTGAAAGATCTGCAGGACCAGGTCTTGGCCTGCCGCGACATCACTCGGCGGATGATCGTCGTTCGAGTTTGGGCCGAGTACTTTCAGGTCCTTGAAGCGGGGGTCGATCCACGACACGCTCGGTAGCCGGTCGTTGGCGGCATCGTCCAGGAACGACGGACCCTCCTCGAGGACGGACCCGACAAACTTTTCCTGGAGGCTGAGGTTGCGCTGGTCGACGAACCCGAATTGCTCGTGGCGCTCGAGTCGATACTGGGGGTCGGCAAGTCGCAGCGTCGCCGGGTCAAAGGAGTACCAGCGCCAGCTCACGTTGTGCTCATCGAGGTGCCTCGCGAAGCTGGGCAGCCCGTAGATCGGGGGGCTGATGTCGTCGCGACTTCCAGCGGCCTGTCCGGTCATCGCATAGAGCCGGTTAGGCCAGGTGGCGCCCGGCACCGAGCTAAACCAGCGGTCGATCACGCAATACGCCTCGGCGAGGTGGTCGTACACGGGAAGCTGCGTGCCGTCGTAGTAGCCCATCACCAGCCCGGGGTCGGGCGCTTCCTCGTGCGACGCTGCCGCGCGTTCTGAGGAGATTCGTGCGAAGTTTGCGACGAAGCCGCCGCCATCGCCTGCGAGCTGTTCGTCCACGGAGCGCCCGGAATGGTCGGGGTCTTCGGTCTCATCCTTGAACCTCTCCGCGCTCAGCCGGTGGGTCTCGTAGCGCACCCCGTCGAGCATGTTGAAGTTCACGGTCGGGCCAGTGAGGCCGTCGACGTCACTTCGCCCACGCCCGCCGAGCGCGGCGGGCAAGGACAGGTAGCCGAGCATGTGATCGAACGAGCGGTTCTCGAGCATCACGACGACGATGTGCTCGATCTTCCCGAGTCGCTGAGCGGCCTGGTCCGTCGGCGCATCGACGGTGCCATCCGGAGTCGGAGGCACAGGCTCGGCGAGCAGCTCAATCACCCTCTCCCAGCTGCCGCCGATCAGTCTCCCCGCCTCACGCAGTGCGTCTCGCTCCACATCTCCAAGCAACCCCACGTCGACCCCCTGTTCGTTTCTTTGGCCGCTCTCGAGTCTCGCTGTTGCGCAGGCTGCGCGTCAACGCAGAGTGCCCGTGACGAGGATCGGAAACTGGCGGATCCCATCGCACCCGACCCGTAGCCTTCGGCGAAACGTAAAGCGGCCCCCGCGCAGCTTGCGACTGCCGAGGGCCCGGCACGGAAAGGCAGGACCTTCCCATGCATGGAGAATGCAACCACGATCCGTGTGCGATCGACACGGAAGCCGAGTCGCTGATCGTGCTCGCGATCGCCGGACTGAAGAGCGGCCGGACCCGCGAGCGGCTCTACCGCTCGCTGCGCGACTCGACCCGGCTCGTATCGACGCCGCGACCGCAAGCCTCGTTGCGGTCGGCCTGCTCGAGATGGCGCGGCCGCACGGCTGCATCCAGTACGCCGGCGCTCGACGCGGATCGACGTGCTGGACATGATCTGCGATCTAGACAGAAACAACGACGGCATGGTGGCGGGCCGGTCAGCTCCGATGATCGCACCCGGCGGGTGCGTGGCGGAGCTGGACCGGCCCGCCACCCAGGCGGGCCCCAAGCCGAAGGAGCCCGCGATGTCACGCAAACCGCTCACCGCCGGCGAGCGCAGAGCAGCGCCGCGCCGCCGATCGTCGACGGATGCAAAGCGCCGTTGCTGCAGCTACTCAGCTCGCGAGGGATGGGCGCGGTGGGTTCGCATCCGTTCACGCAACGGCCTTGCTCGCTATTCGCTGAACAACCAGCTGCTGATCGCTCTGCAACGCCCTGACGCCACGTATGTCGCCGGATTCCGAGCATTCCTGGAGCTCAACCTGTGCGTCCGCAAAGGTGAGAGGGCGATCCGAATCCTCGCGCCCGCCGGAGTCATCCGGCGCGCCGACGACGCTCGGAAAGAAGAGGACGAGGCGGGAGAGCCGCGGGCACGCACGTTGTTTCGTGTGATCGCGGTCTTCGATGTCGCGCAGACCGAGCCACTGCCCGGCACGCAGCCGGTGCCGCTCGAGCCACCCTCCGAGCCGGTCACTGGCAACACCCACCGACACCTGCTCGGCCCGCTCGAGGATTTCGCCGGCGAGCTCGGCTACTCGATCATCTACTGCCGGGGCGCTGGGGACGCGCAGGGATCGTGCGACAAACGCCAGCGGCGGATCACGGTCGACGCTGGCCTGCCTGCCAACGGACGGCTGCGAGTCCTGATCCACGAGCTCGCGCATGCACTCGACGTCGGCTACGAGCGCTACGGACGCGATCGCGCGGAGGTGATCGTCGACACCGTCACGTTCATCGTCTGCTCGAGCGTCGGCCTAGACGTCTCCCAGTCGAGCGTCCCGTACGTCGCCGGTTGGGGGGAGCGGGACGCCGCGGCGGCGATCTGCGAGTACGCGAGCCTGATCGATCGGACGGCAGCACGCCTGGAAGCAGCGCTACTGCCAGGCGCGCCCACGGACTCGTCCTGCGAGCACACGGACAGCGAGACACCACCCGCCAACGTCGTCAGCCTGGCTGCTCAGCGGATGCCGGCGGCCTCGATTGCCGCTGCCATCGAGCCGAAGGTGCTGCGGATCGTCTCCCCGCAGGGCCGGTAGAGCGTGGCTTTCCGCCACTGCCTGAGCGTCGGCGCCCGACCGTGATCCTCGGCCCAGTCACGCAGCGCCTGGAGCATCTCCTCTCGCTGCCACTGCCAGTTGCGCGGCACCGGCTGCGGGAACGTCGGCTCGATCCCCGCCAGTTCAAGCGCCGCGGGCCACGTGCCAAACCGCTTGCGGACAGTCAGCGAGCTCGGATGGTAGGGGCCGGCCATTCGCCAGTCAGAGAACCGAGGGCTTCGCCCGTGACGCTTTCGCCACGCCTGAAGCGAACCGAGGATCTCCTCGGCGGACCAGCGACGGTTCGCGGGATGCACCCGGCGCTCCTCCGCAGCGCTGCGGCTCCAGTCGCGCACGGCGATCCGCACCTCCGCCTCGACGGGTTGCGTGCCGGAACGTTTGGCTCTGATTGTGACCGCCCGCTCGCTTGCGCTGATCACGACCTGATCGAACCAGGAGCGAAGCAGCCGGTTCAACCGCAGCGTCTCCGTGCGGGACTCGGCGGTGCGCCCGTCACGCTCGATCTCGCACCATGCCCGGAACCGTCCGAGCGCCTCAACGCGTCGCGCCGCGCGCTGAGAGACCGCGAGCTCCCGCACAAGCGCCGCCTCCGGCGCCATCGATGCGAACAGCCGCTCGAGCGCACCGTTGATCTCCCGATCATCACCGCCGCTGACGGCGTCGATCACCCGTTCCCGCTCGAAGGAGCGCGTCCACCCGGCAAAGCTCGACGGCTCCACCACCAGGGCCTCCTCGCCCTCGATCAGCAGCCGGGCGAGCACCGACACGAACATCGCCTCAAGCAGCGACGCCGGGATGGGCGCGGCCGCACACCGGGCCGTGTCGTAGCTTCGGACGTGGCTCGCACACGCATAGGAGCGATAAAAGCTCCCGTCCTCGCGCTCGTGGCCGGTCATCGCATACAGCGGGCTGCCACAGCGCCCGCAACGGGCGAGCTTCGCCAGCAGGTAGGGCTCACGAACCCGCCTGTGCTTGGTGACCTTGAACTGGCCGATCCGCCCGATGATCCACCGGTGCTGATCCTCACTGATGTACCCCGGCCACTGCCCGCGCGCGACCACGACCCCGTGAAACGGCGAGAGTCCGGCGTACCGGGGGTTGCGCAGCAGCGTGCAGATCTGCTGCACCTGCCACGCACAGGGCGCCTTGCCCCGCACCCACCGCGTCAGCAGGCCCCGGCGGTTGATCTCGTTGGTGATTGGGCCGGGCTGCATTCCGGCGAGCGCGAGAGCGAAGATCTCACGGATCACCGGCTCCCGATCCGGGTCGATCACGACGCGCTTGACGATCGAGCCGTTCCGGTCTACCTCGGCGATGAATCGGTAGCCGTCCGGCCGGTAGCCGAGATGCTCGCCACGCTCAGCGGCGCGCCGGCGCCCCGCGGTGATCGAAAGCGACCGACGCCGGGAGTCCTCGTGGTTACGCTGCCCGACCACGACCGCGTAGAGAAGGTCCCGGAACGTGTCCGGGTCCTGGATCGTCCGCACCGCGATGCCCCGCTTCATCGCCCACAGCGCGATCTCTACCGCGTGCCTTGCGGTACGTCCGTCACCGCGCGCCAGCCGGTCTGAGTGCTGCGCCCACAGCTCCGCGACGCCGTGCTCTGCGGCGATCTCCTCGGCGTGGCGCATCGCCTCCGACAAGCCCGGCCCCCGGTCGCCGGTGAAGGCCGAGAACGACTCATCGACATACTCGCCCACCACGACCCGCTCAGGGTCCCGCCAGATCTGCCCACGACATTCCCGCAACTGATCCGGGATCGAGCCGCGGCGATCCTCAGTGCTCTTCGCCGCGTAGACCACGCATGGCACGCCGCCGGCGAGCGCGGTGTCAGCGGCGTGCCTCGCCAAGCCAGTTGGGGTCGCCGTGTCCGCCATCAGTCAAGCGCGTGCTCGCGGAGGGGCTACCGTCGTCGCTGGGCCGCCATGACCTCAGGTCACCTTCAAGCTGAATGTCTTGGTCGCGGTCTGCGGTTTGGGCGAGCCGGAGTCAGTGATCTTGACCGTGAAAGAGTAGGTCCCCGCGGTTTCCGGGGTGCCGTAGATCCACTCGCCGCTAACGGACATGCCAGGGGGCAGCACGCCACTGCTGATCGCGGTGCTATCGGGCGGGGTGCCGCCGCTCGTCGCGATCTGCTGCTGGTAGTAGTCCCCACGCGTCGCGCTCGGCAGCTTCTTCGTGGTGATCTTCAGCTTCGCCGGCTTTGCCACGGTGACCGAGATCGTCTTCGTGATGTTATGCGCGGTGGGGGTGGCAGAGTCCGTCACCGTCACCGTCAGGGTGCCTTTCCCCGTCTTTGTGGCGGTACCGTAGATGGAGCCGTTGCTGAACGCCAAGCCTGCCGGCAGCTTGCTGGCTCCGACCTTCCAGCTGAATCCAGGTACTCCTCCGGTGACGCCGAGCGCGCGCGAGCCGTATTGCCCTTGAACGAACGCTTCGACCGCGGTCGAGAGTTCCAGGGGTGGCGCGGGGGTTACACCGATCGAGTATTCGCGGGTCACGATCTGCGGATGGGGGGTCGACTCGTCGTGGAGCGAAACCGTGAAGGTCTCGCTCTGAGCGGACGTGATCTCACCGTAGATTTCGCCGTTGTCGTTGATCGCCAGCCCTTCGGGCAGGACGCCGTGCGTCACCGTGGCGGTGTATGGGGCGACGCCGCCGCTGGCGCCAAGTGACTGGGAGTAGTATTCGCCCTGCTTGCCTGCGGACAAGGATGTGGCCAACAGGGCGAGGGGCGGATCCGCAGCGATCTTTATCGACAGTTTGCGTGTCGCCGACTCGTGGGTTGGAGAGGTGCTGTCGGTGACATCGACGGTGAAGGAGAAGCTCCCGTAGGCCGAAGGGTCACCGTAGATCACCCCATCGAACGCGTCCAACGTAAGGCCTTCGGGCAGTGCGCCGGCGGAGATACTCCAAGCGTACGGTTCGATCCCACCTGCCGCTTCGAGTGGTTCATCGTAGTAGCGGCCTTGTTCACCGTTCGCGAGCGAAGTGTTCGCCAATGAGAGTTCGGCTGTGGGTTCGACCGTGAGCGTGAGCGTAACCGACGCGGATTCCGGGGTTGTCGCCGCGTCCGTCGCCTCGACGGTGAAGGAGAAGGTCCCGGCTTCGCTGGGATCGCCGGTTATCTGACCGGATTCCGAGAGCGAGAGACCTTCAGGCAGGGCTCCGTGTGTGATGTGCCAAGCGTAGGGTCTCGTTCCGCCGGTAGCGATCAGCGATTCCGTATAGGGGCTCCCGGCCATCGTCCCGCCCAGTGCGGTTGTGGTGATCGTCAGCGGCGGCACCCCGCCGACGGTGATCGCTAGCGTGGCGGTGCGGACCTGGCGGGGCTGTGAGCTGTCTTCCACCTGGAGCGTGAATTCGGAGGTTCCCGAGGTTACGGGCGTGCCCGTGATGACCCCTGTATCTGGTTCCAGCGAGAGGCCTTCGGGCAGCGCGCCGTGGATGACGGAGTAGGTCAATGGCTGGGATCCGCCGCTTGCGAGGATCAGCGCGCGGTACGGTTCGCCGCTGACCGCGTTCGGCAGCGCCGATGTTTCCAGCTGGAGCGAGGGTTCAGCGCTCACGGCCAGCGGTGCGGACGCCGTGACGCTCTGTGAGGCGGGTAGTGAGCTGTCTGCGACGCGGACGGTCAGTTCGCTCGACCCGGCGGTCGTGGGGGTGCCGCTAATCGTTCCCGTCGCAGGATCGAGCGAGAGCCCTTCTGGGAGCGACCCAGAGGAGGTACTCCAGCTGTACGGGGCTACGCCGCCGCTGACCGTTGGGGTGTAGGAGTATGCGCTGCCGACGGTCGCTTCGGGCGGGAGGAAGTCGATCGAGGGGGAGGATGGTGCGACCGTGATCGAGATTGTTGCGGTCGCGGTCCGTGGTTCGGGGGCGGCTTCGTCGGTCGCGGTGACCGTGAAGGAGAACACCCCGGACTCCGCGGGTACCCCTTCGATCGTGCCGGAGGAGGCTTCGAGGGTGATGCCGGGCGGCAGGGAGCCTTCGCTGACGTACCAGTGGTAGGCGCCGACGCCGCCCGTGGCCGAGAGGGAGGCGTAGTAGCCCGTTCCTTGTTCGGCTACTGGCAGGCTCGCGGTCAGAATGGCAGGGTTGGTACCGGCGGCGATGTGAAGCGTAACGTGGGCTTCGGCCGCGTGCGGGGTGGGCGTGGCGCGGTCTTTCGCGCCGATCGTGATCGGGAACGTCCCGCTTTCGGTCGGGACGCCCGAGATCTTCCCCGTGTTTTCGGAGAGGGATACTCCGGCGGGCAGCGTGCCGGAGCTCAGGCTCCATTCCACCGGTCCGGAGCCGCCGACCGCATCGAGGCTTTCGTCGTAGAAGGTGCCTTGGGTTGTGGCGCCCAGTTCGTGTGGCGCTATCGAGAAGGCGGAGCTTTCAGCGTCGACGAGGAGTTCGATTTTTGCGCTCGCGGACTGCTGGTTCGCTTCTGCGGAGTCGAACGCGCGCATCGTGAGAGAGGCTGATCCGGCAGTTGTCGGGGTTCCAGAGATGACGCCGGTTTCTTCGTTGAGTGAGAGGCCGGCAGGCAGGCTGCCCGCTTCGAGTCGCCAAGTGATCGGGTTCGTGCCCCCAGTCGACGCGAGCTTTGCTTCGTAGGGCCGGCCGACGGTTGCGGTCGGCAGCGCGCCGCCTTCGACGCTCAACGTGCGGGGGGCGCTTGATGTGATGGTGACGCTAGCCGACGCTTTCGCGGCGCTAGGTTCAGTCGAGTCGCTCGCCGTGACTGTGACCGTGGAGTGACCGGTGGCGGTTGTGCGGCCGGAGATCACGCCGCTTTCGGGGTCCAGCGTCAGTCCTTCAGGGAGGCTGCCGCTCGTGACCTTCCATGAGTACGGTTCGGTGCCACCCGTCACGATCAGATACCCCACATAGGGGTCGCCGACGGTGGCTTCGCCCGGCACGGCCGTGGTTTCCACGGCGAGCGCTTGGGACGCTTGCTTGACCATCGCCACCGCCTGCTTCTTGGGGCCCGGCACCTTCTTGGCCGACGGGACCGCGACCGGCGCGCGCCGCGTGCTCTGGACCGTAGCCGACCTCACGAACGGCAGTCCGGCGTCTCTCATGTCCCCGAGCACCGTCGAGGCGAGATGCGACTGGCCGCTGGGGAGAGGATGGCCGGCCGTTTCTTCGATCAAAGCGTTCCAGAGGTTGAGTTCCCCGATCCACGGCGCGCCGGTGCAGAGGGTGTGCCCGGCTACGGCGTCGGCAACGGACGCGTAGCCGACGTGCGCTTGGCTTGCCGCTTGGCGGATGTCGTTGTTGAGAGCGTCGCTCATCTCTTCGGCGAGCACGAGGACACTCGGTTGGAAGTCGATCCAGTTGCAGTCCAGGGACGCCGAGATGATCGAGGTCCACGGCGGCATTATCTTGGGGTAGCCGACGACCTCGAGGTGAGTTTGCCCTCCCGCGGCGGCGAGGATCTTCGTATACAGCTTTGCGAGTTTGTTCGAGAAGCTCTTATGCCAGCGCGTGAGGTAGGTGATCTCGGCAGTCAGCGCGGTAGGGCATTGACCGACGTCTTTGACGCTAGCGGTGTAGCAGGTGGTCAGCAGCGCCGCGAAGTGAGCGTCGTCTCCGCCGGCGGTGACGGTTATCAGGCCGGGGGTTCCGTTTTTCTCGCTGTACTTTTCGAGTTCCTGAACCTGATCAGGTTGTTTCGCGCTGCCGTAGAGTATCTGGCCCGAGGTGGCGCCGCTGCAAGCGAAGAACGAGTTTTCAGTCCCTGAGCCCTTCAGCACGAGCGTCCCACCGGAGTCGTCGCTCATCAGCATCGGCCAGCCGCCAGGACCGCGCAGGCACGTTTTCGAGTACCAGCTTTTCGCGTTGGCGCTTGCGGAGCCTTGGCCTGAGGAGTAGGAGTCCCCGAGTGCTGCGTAGGCCTTGGGGTTGGAGATGTTCGCGCTGCTGACGAACGCCTCAAGCGAGAAGTATGCGCTCGCGCCTGGCTGGAGCGGTTTCGCAAATATGACCGACCCGGTGTTGCTGCCGGTCCCGTCAAGTCGTGTCCCCGGCCCCTCGTAGCCGGTCGGGCCGTACGGGCAGCCTGACTGACCGTCCCACCCGGAGTAGGTGCAAATGCCGTCGCCGTCGAACCCGAAGATGTCAGCGTTGGAAGCGAGCGATAGCGCAGAGATCGGTTTGTTCGACTGGTTGAGGACCCCGACGAGCGTGTCGTCCGTTCCGTCGTAGGGGCCTTGCGAGGAGTCGTTGAGCACCGTCGTGCCCGTAGCAGTGACGTCGACGAGCACGCCGCATGAGTTGTCCTCCCCGATCGCGGGGCACTCGTGAAACGGTGCGCCCTGGGTTCTCGTGGCGGTGGACGCCGCCTTCAGCGTCGTCGCTGCACCTTTGCCCCCGGCCTGAAACCGCGGGATCGCGGTCAGGCGTCCGCGCACAACGACGCCTGGCGCGCGTCGCTCACGGTGGGGCCGCGGCGAGGTGGCCCGGTTAGCCAGAGATACGGGCGAGACGGCGAGAGCGCCAGCGCAGAGAGCTGCGGCGAACCAGACGAACGACCTCGGGCGACCCTCCAGCCGGCCCACGACCCCGCGGACGGACGATCGAGCACGCTTCGAGCCGGTAGGTATCGGGTCCCGCCCAGCCTTGTCTCTACCGTTCCTCACCTGTTCCCCTCCCCGCCGAGTGATCGGAACGTCTGTCTCGCGGGCAGCGGCAACCTATCCACCGCGGCCTGACGCTGTCAAGGAGAGTTCCGAACTTTCGAAGAATTGCGGGCCAGGACTTGGAGAGGACGGCAGCCTTGGTGATCGCCCGTCGATTCGGCCTGAGTCGTAGAAAGGCACTCGAGCTAGCGCGGCTCACCACGGCCGCCGTGGCCGCTGAGCTAAAGGCCGATCTGTCCTAGCCGCGACGCAGCTACCTCCGGCTCCGGAACACGTTAACGCGACCCCCCTTCGTGCCCGCCTGCGGCGGGGGCGACGGCCTTGCGCCGACCCAGACGCGCATCTCCTCGCCGAGCCTGCTCGCCCACGAAACCGCCCACGACCCCGGGCGACCGGCTCCCCAAAGCCAACCCCACGATTGTGCCCGATTCGGAAAGTTGTTGGTTGCGGAAGGGGGCGGGGGAGGGCCCCGAGGGGCCACCGCAGATTGCGAGTTCGGGGAGCCTTCCATCGCAGAGCACGTCCGCGGTCGAGCATAACGCCGGGGACGATCCTGGCTGAATGAGCGGTTCTCAATCGAAATTCGGGGTTGCGCCACTCTCTTTCCGACCTTGGTCGCCTGATAGCTTGCGTGCGTGGCCGCCAACTTCGAGAAGGCTATGCGCGCTGAGGTCGCGACGATCGCCAAGAAGCTCGCAGTGCCCGAGCCGAAGGCCTTCATCTGGTGGTATGCCTCGGAGGCCTTCAGGCTTGACGAGGTTGAAGCGAGCGAGGCGATGTCCTATGACGGCGGCAACGACCGCGGCTTGGACTTCTTCGTCGTCGATGATGAGTCGGAACGGGTAATTATCGGCCAGTCGAAGTACCTCAAGGACTCATCGCGCCATCCGAAACCAGCCGACCTGGCCCTCCTCCTGAATGCGGTCGTCGAGCTTGAGGATATTCAAGGCCTTCGTGATGCTGGGCGAGACGATCTTGCTGAAGCCGCGGAGGAATTTCATCAACGTGTGGTCGATGAGAACTACTCGGTACAACTGCAATTCGTTTATCCCGGGGCACAGAGCAGCGAGTTGGAGCGACTCGTACGAAACTTCAACCGGAAGAACCTTCGTGCGTCGATATCAGCATCCATAATCCGGCTTACCGACCTCGAACTCATACATGAAGACTTCAAGGGCGCGGCTGGACGGGTAGCTACCGGATACCTTGAGCTTCCGAACGGTCGCTTCGAGCACGATGGTGACTTTGGAAGTCTCTCGTCGCGTCCATACCCGGCACTTCGCTCAAGCGGCTCTACCCCGAACACGGAAATCGCCTCTTCGACCAAAACGTGAGGTTGTTCTTGGGCACGCGGAAGGGTTCGGTTACGCCGGAATTCAGAGAACGCTCGAAACCCGGACGATCGCTCAAGCTTCTGGGCCTACAACGATGGCATTACGATAGTTGCAAGGTCCTTTTCGCTCAACGAGAAGAGCAACCGTGTCGAGATGGCGGACTTCAGCGTCGTCAATGGCTGCCAGACGACAGTTTCGATCGGGGAAGCCAGCGACGCAGCCGCGAAGAATGTCGCAGTCCTCACGCGTATCGTCGCAGCCAATCCCGTTCTCGTCGACAGTATCATCCGCTTCACTAACTCGCAAACGCCTATCAAGCTGTGGGATCTCAGCGCGCGAGACACGCTTCAAAAGCGGCTTCAGAAGGAACTCAAAGAACTGAAGGAGCCATGGTTCTATGCGCTGCGGCGTGGGGAGCTCGATACGCTTCCCAATAAAGATGACTTTGGCTCCTACGGGAAGCGGCGGCTTTTGGAGTTTCCGCTTGCTGCGCAGTTTGTTGCGGCCATGCGGGGGCTCCCCGTGGAGGCGTACAAGGATAAGGCGCGCCTCTTCACAGCTCTGCGCGATAAGGTTTTTCCGAACGAGACCACGGGCGCCGATGTTCTCTGGGCCTGGAAGCTGGCCAGGCAGCGCAGAATGCGATCGATAAGTACAAGAAGGAGCTTCAGCCGAATGAGACAGTGTCAGCGATCTTGCGGCGCGGAGCGCGTTTCTTTGTCGTTGGCGTTTGCGCGCAGCTCCTTCGACTCCGCAATGGAGACGATGTCTTCGCGAAGGTCGCCGTCGAGCGGCTGCAACACAAGGCGATGAATGAGCGCCTCGAGAAATACGCCGTGATGTCGACGGCCTGGTACGTGGGCATCATGAGGAACCTTGTTGGAAGCGGGAGCGACCTGGGGACGTTGCTACGCAATGCCGACACGTCGACGCTTTTGGAGGAGCAGGTTCGGGAGCGCCTCTTTGAGCAGGAAGTAGCTCCCAAGGCCCTCGATGAGGCCCTCCCCAAGCTTCCCGGCATCAGCAAATAGCCGCGAACTAGTCGGTGTCATAGCCGTCGAGGGCGTGGGCGGTCATGCCACGCCCATCACGTATTCGAGCCCGCCACACGCCGATCTTGCGACGGCGATGGTCGGGGGTTCGAATCCCTTCATACGGTTCGACGAGATGTCCGCGCCTCCACTAACACTGACAGGGGCGAAGTAACGCGAACTTCGCACCCTGATGCGGGATTTCCGGGTGGTGTGGGTGCGAAAGAGCGCGAAGCAAAAGTCCGGATTTGCTGGCCCGCGGGCGCTCAGCGTACGCAGAACGGTCGCAGGGCTGCGCACGCTGCGTACGCAGACTGGCCTGCCGGGAGCGACAGAGCCAGACCACTGACCAGATTGCCTCCCGCCGACGCACGCGTCATGCTTGAGCGATGGCGCGCGCCGACCTCCTTGTCCACCTCGTGCGTTCCGCTCACCAGCACGATGACGCCTCTATGCAGCGGACCGTAGAGTCGCTGATTGCCGAGGAGCGCGACAAGCAGCACCATGTGCTCGCCGAACGCTTGGAGGACGCGATACGCACGCCCGAGCCGCGCCCGACGCAGGATCTGAGCGAGCTCCCGAGACCTCAGCCGACCGGGTTTTCGATGCTGACGCCGAGGTGCCGCCTGGACGACCTCGTCCTCGATGAGAGCTTGCGCCAAGCGGTGGACGAGCTGATCGAGGAGCAGCAACGCTCAGAGCTTCTACGGGCTCACGGTGTCGAGCCCCGCCATCGAATGCTGCTGATCGGGCCCCCGGGCAACGGCAAGACCTCGTTGGCGGAGGCGATTGCCGAGGCGCTGCTGGTGCCGCTCGTTGCTGTCCACTACGAGGAGGTCGTCGGAAGCTACCTCGGGGAGACGGCGGCACGGTTGGCAGCGGTGTTTGCTGTCGCCCGCAGCCGCCGCTGCGTGCTGTTCTTCGACGAGTTCGACGCGCTCGCGAAGGAGCGCGGGGACGAGCACGAGACCGGGGAGATCAAGCGGGTCGTCAGCTCGCTGCTGCTGGGAATGGACGCCGTTCCCAGCCACGCGATCGTGATCGCGGCGTCCAATCATCCCGAGCTGCTCGATCGCGCGGTACACCGGCGCTTTGAGCTGCGCCTCGAGCTGCCGCCGCCCGGCAAGGTCGCACGGGTGCTTTGGTTCGAGCGCTTCCTCGCCGAGCTCGAGGAACCCGCCGGTGTCTCCGCCGACACCCTCGCGCGGAAGACTGCCGGCGCGAGCTTCTCCCAGCTACAGGACCTCGCCGATGACATACGCCGCCGGCACGTGCTGACCCCCGGCATCTCGCTAAAACGCCTGCCTGGCCGAGCGGCTGCAGCGTTGGCGGGAGGTAAGCGCGCTGGAGGCCCATGCCTGAGCTTCCGGCGCTACCACTCGGGCGCCCCGAGGTGCGCGAGCGGATAACCCGGCAGACACCCAGGCCAAAGCTCCAAGGACCAGGAGTCAAACGCCAGCTCGAACGCCTCGGCCCCGCAATCGCGCGAGTCACCGCGGCCTTCGCGGCTGGACGGGTCACGGCGACCGGCGAACCGGCCGCAAGCCCCGAGCAGGTGCTCGTACTGGAAGTCGCCGGCGAGCTGACGAACTTCGTCAAGGCGGTCGCTCGCATCCCCGGCCTCGAGTTCCTCGTTGAGGCCGCCCAAGATCGCGTGGACTCGGGCGTTGAGTTCGCCGCCGTCGACAACAAGGGCAAGGCCCATCGCTACGACAGACAGCTCTACGTCGTCTTCAGCGACGATGCGGCCTGGCGCGAGCTACTGGGGCTATGGGAGCGATTCCAGAAAAACGAGAAGATGCCCCACGGCAAGGCGCCGTTCACCCACCTATTCAGTCGCCTGGAGGACCTCCGGCCATGGGACGATCGCGACCGGCTCGAGCGCACCGGCGCTCTGGACGTCTGGGCCCGCGAGCTGAGCGCCCTGCCCGCCCAGCCCGTCGAGTTCGAGATCGAGCTGTGGCTGCGCCGCGATCCCGCCCGCCGGGCCCAGGCCGTCGCGGATCTCACGGCCGACCTACAGGCCGCCGGCGGGGAACTGGTGCGGGAGTCCGTTCGTGAGGAGATCAGCTACCACGGCATCCTCGCCCGGGTCCCCGGCGGCCTGCTGGCCGAAACTGTCGTCAACCACGAGGTCCGCTGGCTACGCAGCGGATCGGTGCGCTTCTTCCACGCCGTCGGCCAGTTCGCCGCCGCGCCCGGCGCCGGAGCGCTCGAGCCCGCGCAGGACCTGGCCGCCGCCCGCCCGCTGCCGACCGGCGCCGTGCCCCGCGTCGCCCTGCTGGACGGCGTACCGCTTGCCGGCCACGAGCTGCTTGCCGGGCGGATCACTGTCGATGACCCCGACGGGTGGGAGGAGCTCGTCGAGGTCAGCAGACGAAATCACGGCACCGCCACCGCGTCGCTCGTCGTCCACGGCGACGTGAACGCGGAAGGCCGCGCGCAACCCGCACCGGTGTACGTCCGAGCGATCCTGTGGGACCAGGCTCCCGCCTGGGTAGGCGGCGGCGGACGCGAGGAGCTGCCACGCGACCAGCTCGCGGTCGACGTGCTGCACACGGCGATCGTGCGGCTGTACGAGGGCGAGACGCCCGCCGCGCCGCACGTGCGCGCGATCGTCCTCGCTGTCGGCGACAGCGTCTGCCAGTTCGACCGGTTCGTGACGCCGCTCGCACGGCTCCTGGACTGGCTGCAATCGCGGTATGAGACGCTGATGCTGATCTCCGCCGGCAACCACCTCAGCGACCTTGAGCTTCCCGCCGAGGCGGACCTGGCCGATCCACAGGAGCTCCAGCATGAGGTGCTCTGCTCTCTGCAACGCGAGGCGGGGCTGCGTCGTCTGCTCTCGCCCGCCGAGTCGATCAACGGCCTGACGATCGGAGCCGCGCACGACGACGCCGCCACATACCGCGACGACGACGGGCGGATCGAGCCGATCATCACCGGCGACCTCGCGAACGTGTCCAGCGCCGTCGGAGCCGGCGTGAGGCGCGCCGTGAAGCCCGACATCCTGCTCCCGGGCGGTCGGCAGCTGCTCACGCCCGAGCCTCACACCGATGACGGTCCGCGGCGCTTCAGCCTGAGCGCGACACGCCGGCCTCCCGGCGTCCGCGTCGCCGCTCCCGGTCGAGAGGCCGGACGGCTGGCGGCCACGACATATGACACCGGCACCAGCTCGGCGGCGGGCCTCGCGGGCCATCACGCCGGACACCTGCTGGCCGAGCTCGAAGAGCTACGCAGCCGCTACGGCGATGCGATGCCGGGCGCCGAATACGACGCGGTGCTGCTGAAGGCCGTGCTCGTACACAGCGCACGGTGGGGGTCGGCGAGCGTGTTCATCGAGCGCGCCTGCGAGGAGGTTGGCGGCGGGCGAGCACGCGACGTCGTCGCCCGCATGGTCGGTTACGGGCGCGCCGAACCCGGCCAGGTGCTGACGTGCGATGAGAATCGGGCGACGGCGCTCGCTGCACGTCGCCTGGAGGATGGGCATGCGCACGCCTACCGGTTCCCGCTGCCCGCGGCTCTGGCGTCACGAACGGAGCGCCGGCGGCTGTGCATCACGATCGCGTGGCTGACGCCGATCAACCCCGAGCACCGCTTCTACCGGCGCGCGGCGCTCTACGTCGAGCCGAGCGGGCTGCCCAACCAGCTGGTGGAGCGCGGCGACGGCGAATCCAACGCAGCGCGCCGCGGAACCGTCCAGCACGACGTGCTGATCGGCAACCGGGCGGTTCCGTATGCGCCCGGGCGGAGCATCGAGCTGGTCGTCTCCTGCCGTGCCGACGCCGGTGAGCTCGCCACGGCTGTGCCCTACGCGATCATCGTCACCCTCGAGGTGCCTGGGCAGACGACATTGCCGATCTATCAGCAGGTGCGACAGGGGCTCCGTGTCCCCGTGGTCGTCCGTCCCTGACAGGGACGATCCGGCTCGACGGATCGTCTTAGGAAACGCGCCCTGCAACTCGTAGGGGAGACACGTCGATCAGGCCTCCCATTGCACCGCTGGGACCGCCCCCTTACGGGTGGGTAGCCGCCGTCAGCCAGTGGCCTGGTATTGACCTCACACTCTGGTCTAGTCCCTGACATCTGAAGTGTCGTCCACAAGTGGCTTCTCGAACGGCCATCGGCCGGGCCGTTGATGGCCAGGATCGGTGTCATGAAGAGCGTATGGTCCTGTTCATGGCTGACCGTCCGAAACCTTCACGGAGTGCCACGATCGAAGCGATCTTGGACGCCTCCGATCGGCGCACTGTGCCGATCCGCACGTCCTTCATACAGGGTCGCGACGCGGATGGCAACCCAGTGCCCGGGCCGCTGTCGGCGCTGGTGCGTCGCGGGCGCGACTCGACGTTCGAGCAGTACCTGCTGCTGCACGCGTGGGCGAGCGGCGGGGAGTTCGATGCTCGTCGCGACTCCCGAGTCTGGGCGAGGGCACTCGGTCTGTCGCCCGACGAAGCCGGCCGCCGCACTGTAGGGCGCAACTGGAAGATCCTGCGCGGCCTCGGGCTTGTAGACGCGCAGCGCGCCGGACGGGAGATCAGGGCAGTGCTGCTGCGAGAGGACGGCTCGCGCTCGGCCTACCGGCACCCTCACCAGGACGACCAGCCCTACCTCCAGCTCGACTACCGCTACTGGCGCGAGGGCTTCCACGAGCGCCTGTCGGTGCCCGGAAAGGCCGTGCTGTTGATCGCGCTGACACTCGGCGACTGGTTCTCGCTGCCGACTCGAAGGGGCCCTGACTGGTACGGGATCAGTCGCTCGACGCTCGCCCGGGGGTTCAGAGACGCGCGACGTGCCGGGGTCCTCGAGATGCGGTTCGACTTCAAGGAGGCGCCGCTCGCACCCGAGGGCTACACGAAGGAGAACTACTACCGACTGCTGGCGCCCTTTGGGCCGCGCGGCCGACTGGCCAAGGGAGCCCATCCGAACTTCTCGCTCGCCGCCCCGAAGGCAAATCCGTCACCCCAGACGGATAGCTCGACGGGCAAGGTCAAGCGCCGCACCCCAGCGGCAGGGAGACCGAAGGGCGAGATCCGGCGACCGGGGGCGCGATCTGCGTCGCGCCCCCGGCGCCACGCCAAGAAAGCATAGGCACGAGGCTCACGCGGCGGGCATCGCCGTGTCGATGTCGTGGCGATCTCGGCGTTTGGTGGCGCCCGCGTGCCTCGCCCCAGTTTCGCCACCGCCGGCTGTCCGCTGCAACCCCTGCAAGGGGGTTCCCCTCGCTTCGCTTCGGTTCCGCGCGCCGGTCGGCGTCGGTCTTGGGCGGCGTCGCAAGACACCAACCAATCGAAGGAGGAACACCATGAACATCAACAAGATCATCTGCACGGGCCGTCTGACCAGGGACCCGGAGCTCAAGGGCATCTCGCAGGACGTCAAGGTCTGCCAGTTGCGCCTGGCGGTCGACGGGATGGGCCGAGGGCGCGAGGTCGGCTATGTCAACGTGGCGGTGTCCGGCAAGGCCGAAGAGGCCGCGAAGCAGTACCTCAGCAAGGGCTGGCTGGTGGCGGTGGACGGCCGGCTGGAGTACGGGGAGTGGTAGACGGATGGTGGCGAGAAACGCCACGACTACAGTGTGGTCGGGAACGTCGAGTTCCTTAACGCCCCCAAACGCACCGAGGAGGCCGCTCCCGCGAAACCGGCGCGCAACGGCCGGAAGGGCGTCGCGGCTTGAGTCCACGTGGCCCGCACCCGCCGGGTGCGGGCCACGAACTGCTCGAAGTGTCGAAGGGTGCACCAAAAGCCCGCGGGGCCGCACCGTGGAGCATCAGCCCGCCTACTCGCTTCGTCTGTCGGTCCGGCGCTGCTCCTACGATGTCCGGCCCCGTGACCTCGAGGACCATACGTGCACTGGCAGCGATCCACCACCCTGTCGGGGTCGAGATGCATCTTCGTGGACTGGCCGAAGGCATCCCCAAAGCTGAGCGTGAGCTTCGTGACCGGGCGTCTCAGGACCGCGACAGGTGCTGCGGCTATTTCCCCGCGCTCAAAGGCATCAAAGGGATCGACAGTAACCTGCCAGCCTGCCGCGCGTTTGCAACGAACCATCCAGTCATCCGCCACGGAGGAACGGAGTATCGACACAACTTTCTGCGCTTGTCGCTGAAGCGCCAGAGCGTTGACCCGGCGTACCATCTCGACTCGGACGCCGCGACCGCGCTGAGCGGCGATGTGACAACGTTTAGACGCCGGCGAGTCGAGCGTCTGCTCCTGAATCTCAGCGCGAGCAGCGAGCGGACCCTGCACTACCTCGACGTGGACTCGGCTTGCGTCGACCTTGTTGCCGACGGGCCCTACGTTCGCGCCGCGGATCCGATGGGTCTCGCTGACTACGCGCTCACGGCGACTATCCCGCCCCGTCGCGGCTCGCACGTCGCCGGCGTGCTGTTCGCAGCAAACCTGGTGCTGCATTCCGGCGTTGACGACGCAAACGGGCATTTTGTCGCTGCTTACGGCCTAGACGAACTCGACGACGCGGCTTTGGCCGCCTAAGAAGCGGCGTAATACGCCCTCAACACGCCGTCACGCACGCTGGTTTGCGCAGCTGGCTGCAAGTGGTGGCCGAAGATGCGCTGACGCAGCTCACCCGGTTGACGGGTCCCGCGCCGACCATGCGCTACCGCCAGGTTGTCGAACACGAGCTGCTCGCCGGGCTGGAGAGGTATCTCGATCTCCACGGCGCGGATGCGAAGGCCGTAACGCGAGAAGAACGCGAGCTCAGAGGAAAGAGTGTCGAACTCCAATCCGCACAGGAAATCCGGATGGACCTTCACGCTTGGGAGGATCGGCGAACTCGACTCTGCGGCCGCCTCGATGATGCGTGCGAGACTTCCCTCCGTGTAGCCGCAGGCGTCATCCCACGCGCCGTGCGTTCTTCCATAGGAGGCCAGTCGATCCACGAGTTCCGCAGGCGGCATCCATGCACGCTGCCCCCAATAGTTCGGTCAGAGGCACAAGGCGCGTGACCGCTTGGACATCCGCACTGTCGGCTCTGACGTGGAGGGCGGTATACCGCGCGAGGTCCTGGGCAACCTTTGGATCCAACGGCAATCCGAAGTCGAAGTGCAACGTCTGGAAGTCTCGACTAGCCGGCCCTCAAGAGGCGGAATAACGAACTCACCGATGATCGACATGGGAGCCAACCCACACGCGAGGCGACACTCCTCAACGAGGGCGCCTGCGGCGTCGAAGGCCGCGTCGGTCGTGCGGAACGACCCCGCGATCCGCACGAACCCGTCGAAGTGAGCGCTTCCGTTAAGCGGCGCATGATCGTGTCCGTTCGTCTCTAGCTTTTCTCACGTCGCCTCCTCCAACAGTGGCATGGGCGTTAATGCCGGCGCCGCAGGCGCGAGGGACGGCGGCCGTTCGTTCGACGTCGGCGGTCCAGCATCGGCTGCAGACACCGCCGTCGGCGGGTGAGCGGCACCCGAGGGCGCGTGTCGAAGCGTGGAGGTCTGTACATGGACACCGTCCACTAGGGGCGCCGGACTCCACGTCACCTCCATCCGCATCCGAACGCGGGCCAGCATGACTGCCAGCTCGGGGCCGAACACGAGGCCGAAGACGAAGCTCGCAATCGTGTCGGTGATGTCAAACGGCAGCCCCTGGCCGGCAATGATCACGAACGCCGCGACAGTATGGCTCGCCCCCCAGGTCCATGTGTAGAGGTTCATCACCTCCTTCGCAGCCAGCGCAGTCACCCCGCACCCGAACGCCAGCGATAGGCGACCCAGACGCCGGGAGCTGAGCGCCCCGAGCGCGCCACCGGTCAGCCCAACCATCCCCCACGCCGCCATCTGCCATGGGGTGTAGGTCCCCTCGCCGAACATGAGGTTCGAAACCAGCATCCCGACTGCCCCGACCGTGAAGCCAGGTAGCGGTCCGAGCGAGTAGCCAACGACAAGCGTGATCGCCGTGATCGGCTTGACATCCGGCAGCGCGGCGAAGGCATCTCGGCCAAGGCTCGCGATCGCAGCCATCACCGCCACCACCGCCACCATCCGCGCCGAGGGCTGGCTGCGCTCGTAAGCGATCCAGCCAACGCCGAGGACGACTGCTAGGACGAGGAACGACGCCACCGGCCAGCTCATGAGACTGGAAGTGGTGTCGTGGCGACTATCCGAGAGCCTGGGCGCTCGAGCAGCGGCACGCTCCGCCGCCCCGCTTGTGCCACCGATGCCGCGAGTTTGCAGCCACGGGCTCTAGCTGAAACCCCAAGCGGGTTTTCGATGATGCGAGCGCGACCCCGCGGGGTGCCTCGATTACGGCGAGTAGACCTAGACATGGAGCCGACCCCTTTCCACGAGGGCTTGTGGGCTGCGGTCGGAGGCAGGTTCCTGACTCCCGGGATACACCCCACTCCATAGCGTCGCCCATGCTGGGTGGCTTCACGCTGCTGCGTCTTAGCGAGTGGTGCCCCGGTCACAGTGGCGGGTCCGCGCCGGAATCTCACCGGACTTCCCTTGACCACCGACCGTATGAACGCGCCAATGCTATCCGAGCGCAGGCGATCCCACAGCGAGAGCGTTACGCAGACTGCTTGCAGCCGCAAACCGTTCAATGCTTGCCGTCGCCGAGGTCCTCATCGGTTCGCTTGTCCGGTGTCCTTCGTGTCTTGCCCAGTTTCGCCGTCGCCGGCTTGGCGCTGCAACCCCGCATGGGGGTTCCCCTCACTGCGTTCGGTTCCGCGCGCCGGTCGGCGTCTGGCTCAGGCGGCGTCACAAGGACACCAACCAAACGAAGAAGAAACGATATGAACATCAACAAGCTCATCTGCACGGGCCGCCTGACGAAGGACCCGGAGCTCCGGACGGTCTCGGATGAGATGAAGGTCTGCCAGCTGCGGCTGGCAGTCGACGGGATGGGCCGTGGCCGCGAGGTCGGCTACGTCAACGTCGCGGTGTTCGGCAACGCCGGAGAGGCCGCGAAGCAGTACCTCAGCAAGGGCTGGCTAGTGGCGGTCGACGGCCGCCTGGAGTACGGCGAGTGGGAGACCGAGGGTGGCGAGAAACGCCACGACGACGGCGTGGTCGGGAACATCGAGTTCCTGACCGCACCGAGACCCGCTGAGGAGCCGGCACCGGCTAGACCTGCCCGCAACGGTCGCAAGACCGTCGGCGCCTAGGCGCGTTACCGACCGGCTCCCCTCAGCTGGGAGCCGGTCGGATCGCATGCTCAGAACCTTGGACGATATTCGCGGCATGTTGGCGATGGGGCGCTCGGAATGTCGCCTTTCGTCCAACTGCCCCGGTCTCTGCCGCCGGCCGGTGCGGGTCCCCTAGACTCCCAGCGAGGCTCGGATCTGCCCGACGAACACGGTGGGCTGATAGCCGTCCTTCCAGCGCGATGCGATGTTCATGAGGAACTCGTCGATCAGGTCCTGGCTGGGCTGAGCGCCGAGCCGGTGTTCGAGGATCGCTGTCGCAATCCGCGTCTTGCCACCAAGCGTCTCCCATTCGATAACGTCGCCGTCGGCGGTCAGGAGCCCCTCGTATGTGTCGTCAGCCTCGCCGGCGTACGCCAGCACGTTGCCGTAGGGCCCGTACGGCGTGTGGTCGTACGTGTCGATGAAGTAGTACGGCTCGCCCGAGATCGGCTTGTAGACGTCCGCCGGGGCAGCCTGAATCTCTTCGATAGCCCGGCGCGCCTTGGTGTACTTCTCTCCGGTCCGCGCCATGCGGTCGCGAACGTCTTGCTTGAACGCGCGATTCCTCATTTCGTGCTCTCGATTCCGGCCTGGACCCACGCCCCCAGCCGTGTTCGAGTAGCTGAAGGATGCTGCGCGTCCCCGCGGCGATGCCCTTGCCCTCAGCGGCCGGCGCGCGTGGGGCACCTGACCTCGGGGGTGCGCTTGGAACGTGGCGCCTCAGGAGCGTAGCGCGGTTGGTCGGGCACGCAAAGTGCCCGCCGCCTCTGTGATTTTCTCGGCGACGTCGCGGCGCGTGCTGAAGCCGGACTGAAGCCAACGCCCGATGAGCTCAAGGTCGCGTAGCCGGGGGCGGGCATAGACTCGTCGCTGTGATTGAGACGCCACAGAAGCAGGCTCTGCGCGCGCTCGACCAGCTGCTCGCTGCGACGGGCAACCCTGTTTCCGACGACGTGGTCGCGATTATGCAGCGACTTGCCCCGCGGCTGACCGACGACGAACTGCACGAGTTCAGCGAGCGGCACGACTGGCCTATGGAGTACCGCGTCATGGTGCTGATGGTCCCGCGGAGTGCCCGCGACGTCTGACGGGCGGCGCGTCGCCCGCCCCGACGTACTGTCTGCTTATGTGACGACGTGGCAGATTCGCGCTCTCGGACTTTGGCCGATCTGATCCCAGGGCCTCCGCGTATGGCACGAGACCTCGTGAGCAGGCTGCAGGCGTTCGACAAGAGCCTCGCGGAATAGAAGCCGGGCGAATACGTCGGGGTGGACGCGGCCAACATCTACAACGCGTTGCTTGGGATGGCGAAGGAGCAGGTTGGCAACGACGCCGTGGTTCAAGCGATGAGCCCGGTCGAGCCGGCAGCGATGTGTTCGTCGTCGTTGAGGCGCTGCGGTCCGTCTGAGGGTTCCGGTCCCGAGCGAGATCCGAGCGCGTATCGGGGTCCGGTCCGGCTGACAACCTCAGCGTCGTGTCGTCGCCGGTCGTCGCATCGACGCAGTGGGTCACACCGCTACGGCCGGTTGCGCCCGGTCGCTGTTAGCTGGCGTCTGCCACTGTGTCTGTGAGCCATGACCAGAAGCGCTTTGCTGTGTGATTCGGAGTGTGACCACGGTGCTTGACGGCGCAAAGTTCGCGGCGGAGTGACGTTCCTGTCAGACGTACGGTGCTCAGCTGTCCGGCTGATCGCTCGTCGCCGAGCGCGAGCGCGGAGATGATCGTGAAGCCTCCGCGCGCGACTGTGCGCTTGAGTGCCTCGGTGCTGTTCGTTTCGTGGGTGGGCTTCAGCTCGACACCGAGCGAGCGGGCAGCTCCGATGGCGGTGGCGCGGGTCCCGGAGCCCGGCTCGCGTGTGACGAAAGGCTCTGAGGAGAGGTCTGACGGCGCGATGGTTCGCCTTCGCGCCCACGGGTGGGTCGCCGCGACGACTACCACGAGCTCGTCGTGGCCGAGATGGATCGTCTCGATCGTCTCGTCCGGCGGGGGATCGGGCAGGAAGCCGATATCGACTTCGTGGGCGTGAACCGCGGACAGGACGCCTGTCGTGTTCGTGACGGACACCTGCGGTTCGGTTTCCGGGGCGGTCACGGTGAACGCGGCGAGCCATGACGGCAGCAGGAATGCTCCGATCGTGTGGCTTGCCGCGAGGCTCAGCGGCTGCTCGCCGGCGACCTTCTTGGACTGGAGGGTGTCGGCGGCGCGCGCGAGCGCCAGGAGTGCCTGCTTGGCGTCGGGGTAGAGCGCGCTGCCGGCCGCCGTCGGCTGTACGCCGGCGTGCGAGCGAGTTAGCAGCGAAAGGCCGACGCGGCGCTCGAGGCTCTGAACGCGCTTGGTGACGGCCGACTGGGTCAGCGACAGCGAGTCTGCAGCGGCGCCGATGGCCCCCGTCTCTACCGCGGCGACGAACGCAGCGAGCTCTCTGCTCGGCAGCGGTTCGAGTGTCGGCTTGCTGGAGTGCATCGGGTAAGCATTCCACTTTGGAATCCCCTGCCGCCATCTGCGACTGGACGAGGTCGCCTGCGGCCGACAGGCTCCTAGCATGATCGTCGACACAGCGAGGGGGGCGGGGTGAGTGCACCGCGGTCAGCGGCGGAGGTGAAGGTGCGCAGCGATCGCGCGCTCGCCGTTCCGCTGCTCCGTTTTCTCGGTGCTTCGCTGGCCGACGGTCCTGACGGGTTCTGGAGTATCGAGCTGGAGCGGGGTCCGAACTCCCTGAACGCTGTCGACGCGCTGCACGGCGGTGTGATCGCCACCGTGTTGGATGTCGCGGCCTACCTGGCGGTCCTTCCGCAGCTCTCAGCCATTGAGGAGGCCGTGACGATCGCGTTCTCGGCTTCCTATCTCGCAGCCGCGGGAGCGGATCAGGCGTTGCGCGCGACCGGGAGCTTCATCAGGCGCACGCGCCATCTCGCGTTCGCGACGGCCGAGCTGCGCAGCGAGGGTCAGCCGCTCGCGCTCGCGACCGTGACCAAGGTGATACGAAGCTCGCCCTGACGGAGGATCGTGCCCCAACTGGCTCGGTCGGGCTACTCGTGCCCGCTGGCAGCTAGAGTCCAGCGAGGTCGTTCAGCATGCGTTCGTCAAGCGCGGAGGTGACGTTGTCCGTCAGTTCGTCGATCGCCTCGTCCAGGCTGCGCGTGGGTGCTTGGCCGAGGATCGCGTGCAGCACCTCGGGGATTTCGAGAATGCCGTGCAGGTAGATGCCAAGGACGGGTCCCTGCACCCATCCGAGCCCGTCGGCGAGCGCGGTGTGTGCGCCGCGTCCTTTGCTGTGGCCGTGGCGGATCTCGTAGCCGACGATGTTCTGGTTGGCAAGCTCTGTCCAGGGGTGTTCGAGTACTTCAAAGCGCGCTTCGGTTCGTGCGGAGAGGTGCTTCGTGGAGGCCATCTCGGTGGTCAGCCGGAGCAGTCCGAGCCCGATGGTGTTCTGCTCTCGGCCGGTGTGTTCGTGGAGGCGCGCGCCGAGCATCTGCAGTCCTCCGCATATCCCGAGTACTCGTCGCCCGGCGGCCACGTGTGCACGCAGTGGGCGCTCAAGGCCGGATACGCGGAGCCATTGCAGGTCGCGGGCAACGTGCTTGGAGCCCGGGAGGATGATGAGCTCCGCGTCCTGGAGGTCGGCGGGGTGTTCGGCCCATGTGACTTGGGCGACTTCCTCGACGGGCTTGAACTCGTCTAGGTTCGAGGCGGTGGGGTAGCGGACGATCGCGACCCGCGGGCCTGTGCCGAGAGGGACGCGGTCGGGCGCGGCTCCGTCCTCGTCGGGAAGTCCGTGTGTGAGCATTGGGACGATGCCGAGCATCGGCACGCCTGTCAGATCGTGGAGCTGGCGTGGTGCGCTATCAAGGAGGGCGAGGTCTCCGCGAAAGCGGTTGAGGACGAACGCGCGGACTCGTGCACGGTCTTGTTGATCGAGGAGCGCCCAGGTTCCGTAGAGGTGCGCGAGGGCACCTCCGCGGTCGATGTCTGCCACGAGCAGGACGGGCGCGTCGGCCAGACGCGCTACCGGCATGTTCGCCAGATCGGTGTCGCGCAGGTTGATCTCGGCGGGGCTCCCGGCGCCCTCGATCACGATCAGCTCGAACTCGTCGGCCAGCGACCGCAACGAGCTCTCGATAGCCGGCCAGAGGTGCTTCGGACGCTCTCGCCAGCCCACATCGGTGAGCTCCGTGTCGACCTGGCCGCGAATTATCACCTGGCTGCTGGTCGCGGTCTGGGGCTTGACGAGCACGGGGTTCATACGCACATCTGGCGTGATGCCGGCTGCCAGAGCCTGCAGATACTGGGCCGTGCCGACCTCCCCGCCCGCGACGACCCGGGCATTGTTGGACATGTTCTGCGCCTTGAACGGGGCCACCCGCAGCCCATTGCGCGCGAAGTGGCGGCACAGCGCTGTGCTGAGCAGGCTCTTGCCCGCCCAGCTCGACGTGCCCTGAACCATGAGTGCTCGCATATAGGTCGTCGCCGGCCAGCCTAGATCGCGACGTGCTCGCAAAGGCGCCAGCCGGCGATCATGTGCTCTGGGTGAGCGCGGGCTGCCACAGGGGCTGGTCGCTTGCGACGCTGCGCGCGAGCAGGAACAGGAGATCTGAGAGTCGGTTGAGGTAGCGCACCACCTCCGGGTTGACGCCCTCCACTTCAAGCACTCGACGCTCGGCGCGGCGGCAGACCGCCCTCGCGACGTGCAGCTGCGCTTCAGCGGGTGAAGCCCCGGGAACGATGAACGAGTCAAGCGGCTCCAGGGGCTCGTTGGCCTGATCGCACCACTGCTCCAGCTGGGAAACATAGCCCGCCGTCAGTCGCAGCCGGCGCTTGGTCTGTCGGTCGCTCGGCGGCACCGTGATGTCCGCGCCTACGTCGAATAGCTCGTTCTGGACTCGGCGCAGCCAACCCGCGTACGGGTCGTCCACCTGGCCGCTGGCAACCGCCAGGCCAATGTGCGAGTTGAGCTCGTCCACGGTTCCGCCAGCGTCGATCACCGGGTGGGTCTTTCGTACGCGCATTCCGTCCCCGAGCGAGGTCTCGCCGTTGTCGCCGCCGCGGGTGTAGATCCGGCTCAGTCTGACGGTCAAGGTCGTTGCCTCCATAGCGTCTAGTAGGTCAGTGGTAGAGGGTTCAGCTGCTGTCTCCAGCGCTCGGACGATGCGCCGGAGCTTCTCCCGAAGTTCGCGTGTCAGGCGCACTTGCTCCTCGATGCTCTGAAGTTGTTTTCGGGCGGTCTGCAGAAGCGAGGAGGACTCGTGATCCGCGAGCAGCTCGGAGATCGTTGCGAGCTCGAATCCGAGACTGCGCAGAGCGAGGATCTCGTAGAGCCGGCGAACATCGGTGTGGTCGTAACGTCGATGCCCCGCTCCCGAGCGATCAGCTGGTCGGAGCAGCCCTATCCGGTCGTAATGGTGGAGCGTCCGCACTGTGACACCCGCGGCGTGTGCGAGCTCACCAACGGACCAAACACCAGCGGCGGCGACGGTCTCTTGGGGTGCTGGATCGGTCACGCAGACCACCATAAGCCCTGACGCTGCGTCAGGTTCAAGGGCTCGGCCACTACTCGGCTCCCGTCCGTCCTCGCAGGACCGCCTCGGCCGCGCCAAACGTCCCACGTCTGACGCCCCTCACGACGAGCCGGCCGCAAGCTCGCCCACTCTGCCGTCCCGGCATCGCGGCGCCCTTGCCTCCCACGTCGCCGCGCTCCGCAACAACAACAGCCCACCCGGACTAGATGCACGGGGGTGCGATGAGGTACCGATCGGTCCCTCTGATTTCGGCCGGATCGGGGTGCTGCGGGTCATGTCTGGACGTGATGACGGCGCAGAGCATCGGTGCGGCGAAGGGCGGCGGCTACGCCCGCTACCTCGAGTCAAAGACGGTCGCGCCGGAGCCGGGCGCGTACTACCTGACCCCTGAGGGGGAGCCCACGCAGCCGGCGGGTCGCTGGCACGGATCGCGGGCGACGCTGCGGCGGCTCGGGATCGACGGTCGGGAGGTCGACGGTGACCAGTTCACGGCGCTTATGGAAGGCCGTGATCCGAGCCGGGGTGGCTGGCTTCGGAAAGCCGGTGCGAATGGGTCGCGTGGGGGAGGGATCGACGTGACGTTCAGCGCCCCCAAGTCCGTGTCGGTCGAGTGGGCGCTAGGCGACGACACGGTCCGCGACCGGATCGAGCGGGCGCACAGCCAGGCCGTCGCCGAGACGCTTCGCCATATCCGAGAGACGGTGCCGGTAGTCCGCCGTCGTGCACATGGGGAGGTTGTAGAGGAGCCGGCGGCCGATCTTCTCGCGGCCGAGTACCGGCATACCACCGCCCGCCCGGTGACGCCCGGCGAGATGCCCGATCCGCAGCTGCACAGCCATGTCGTCATCACCACCGCGATCAGAGACGACGGTCGCGTCGTCGCGGTCGCTTCGCGACCGCTGTTCCGCGCGGCCCGGGAGGCGGGCGCCTACTACCGCTCCGCGCTAGCCCAACAGCTCGGCAAGGACGGGTACCGGATCGAGGGCGGCACCGGCCGTCACGGCCGCTACTTCGAGATCGCCGACCGTCCGCGGGCGCTCCTCGACGTGTTCTCCGCCCGTAGCCGCGAGGTCGCCGCTGCCGCGGAGCGGTTCCGAGCGAAATGGGGGAGAGCACCCGAACGCGGCGAGCTGCGACTCGTCAAGGCGGAAAACCGGAGCCGAAAGACGCTGGTGCACCGCGGTCATCTCGACCGGGCATGGCGAGACACGGCAGAACAAGTCGATCAGCGGGCGCCCGCGGCAGTTCCCGCGGAACGGCCGGAGACCGTCGAGCGCCGGATCGGGCGGACGCTGACCGAGCAGGCCGCAACATTTGACGCTGGCGGGCTGCGTGCCGTAGCGCTCGAGCAGACCGTCGGCGAGCTGGGACCAGACGACGCCCTCGTGGCCGCGGAGAAGATGAGGCGTGCTGGCGAGATCGTCTCGCTCGAGGACGGGCTACTCACGACCCGGGAGCTCCGCGAGTGTGAGATCAGACTCGAGAACAGCTTCACGCGACTCGCTAGCGACCGGCGCCCGGCCCCGACGGAGAGCACCTTGTCTGTCGGTGCGCAGCAGGTCGCCGAGCGGATCGGCAGCTGCCTGTCCGATGAGCAGCAGGCGGCAGCCAAGCTGATCGCGGGCCCCGAGCGTGCGGCGGTCCTGATCGGGCCCGCCGGGACCGGCAAGGGCATCGTTATCGACGCCGCCGCCCGAGCCGAGCGGCAGTCAGGCCACCGCACCTACGGGATTGCGGTTGCCGGGGCGACCGCCCAGCGTCTAGGGAACGACAGCCCGAGCCTCAGCGGCAGCACGCTGACGCTCGACGCGTTCAACGAGCGCGTACGGCGCGAACAGCTCACGCTCGATGAGGATTCGGTCGTCTACCTGGATGAGGCCGGTCTCGCAGACACCCGACGTCTCAGCAACCTCACCGACACGATCCGCGCTTCCGGTTCGAAGCTCGTGCTGATCGGCGATGCCGCACAGCTCCCGTCGATCGGCGCCGGCGGAATGCTCCCGCGGCTCGCCGACCTCGCACCATCAACAGAGCTAGCGACGGTCAGGCGCACCGCAGAGCGCTCCGAGCAACGGGCCTGGCGCGACCTGCGCGCTGGACGCACAGACCGTGCGATGGCGCACTACCGCTCGCGCAATCAGCTGCACATCGCGCCCGACCGCGACCAGGCCGTCGAGCGGGCCGTCACCACCTGGGCGAGGCTGACCCGCACTCTTTCCGTCGAGAAGGTCGCGCTGCTCTCAGACGCCTCGAACGTAGAGATCGACAGACTCAACGCACGCGCCCAGACGTTCCGAGTCGAGCGGGGCGAACTGGGCGCTGACGAGCTGGCTGTGCCCGGCACCCACTACGGCCTCCGGGCCAGCGATCGGTTTACCATGATCGAGCAGCATCACCCAGCGTCAGGCGGCCGGGTCGAGAACGGCAGCCGCGGCACAGTCGTGGAGATCGACGCGGACACGCGACGATTGTTGATCGAGCTTGACGGCACGGGCCGTCGCGTCATCCTCGAGCACGAAGATCTCGGGAAGCTGAGGCTTGCCTACGCCCAACACGTCTACCGGGCGCAGGGCGCCACCTTCGACCGTGCGCTCGTCCTCACCGGAGGGTGGCAAACCAGCCGGGAGGCGACCTACGTCGAGGCGTCCCGCGCCCGTCACGGCACCGACTGGTACGTCAACCGCGACGAGCTCGGAGAGGAGGGCCACGACGTTCAGCGGATCGCACGGCTCGCCGGCAGGATGCGCGACAGCCGGTCACAGACACCTTCCCTGGCGTGGGCTGAGCGCCAGCCGGTCGCTCCGGACGGCCGTCCGCGGCTCCGCGACCTGCTTGCACGCCAATTCCACCTGCGGAGGCCCAGCCGCGAGCGGGCGGTCGAGCGATCGCGGTGAGCCGGCCGATCAAAATCGTGCTGCCCGACGGCACCGCAGAACGACTGCATGCGCTTGCCGACGAGACCGGGGAGACGCAGGCCACGCTTGCTGCACGCCTCGTAAAGGAGCGCCTAGAACATCCGGACCGCGATGGAAACCTGCGGCGCGTGTCGCGACCTGGGCCGACACGTCGACCGCCGTGGCTAGAACCTGAGCACGATCAGGCCGCGTGGCGTGCCGAGATGTGGACAGCGGTCGTCGCGCTGCATCGACGCTACCCGCAGCAGCTCGCCGGACTACAGGACGGCTGGTGGGAGCAGCCATCTCACCACGAGACGGTCGCTGCGCTCGCTGTTTGGCGCGCGCAGCTCGACCACGCTGCAACAGACCCTCGCGAAGAGCTGCTCTTTCAGGCACAGCTCGCGGAGTACGGCGAGATCCTCCGTGCTGTCGGCCGAGGAGTGGCAAGCGCGTGGCGGCCCGGAGCACCCCCCGACGGCTGGGCGACGGGATAGCGGGCGGCATCGTCGGAGACCGGCGACGCACTCAACACAACAGCCGAGCACCGCGCGCCGAAACGTTGAGCAGTGGCATTGCCCCTGCTTCCATCACTGGGCACGACAGCCTTGCCGTTGCACTGGATGTCCGATATCTTCGAAAGTGTCCCGTTCTTCGCTTCCGCTCTCAATCGTGGAAAACGATCAAAGTCGACGCACGCGACGCTGCCGTCCTAGCGGCCACGCGCCTACGCTACGGTGCGCGATTTTGTCGTTGTTGTTGGCCGTACCCGCCTTCAGCGCCGCCGTCGCTCACGGCGCAGCAGGCAAATCACTCACCGCCGCGCCGTGCCCGTCGAGCGCCCCACGTCGCGTGCCGCGCGGTCGTTCGCCTGCCTCTAACCGCGAACTGCTCCCTTCTGGTTTCGCGGCGATTCGGCTCTGCCGCTTCGGTCCATTGCGCGCGCGACGTCTCGTGCGCGCGGCCGTCGTCGACTCGCCGCGCACCGTGTTCCGGATTAAAGCCGAGTTCGACCGGCTGCCAAACGTACCGGTGGGCAGCGGCGTAGTCTGCCCAAAAAATGACGGGACCGAAATCTGGGCGTACGCGAACTATAAGGACGGGCGGTCGGTCACGGTTGCGCTCGCGCTCACCGGCTGTGAGCTAGTCCGAAACGGCTCCCTCACACGATCCGCCCTCGGCATTCCCCAGTGGGATCCGCAACATAACGGACTCCGACTAGCCGACGAACTCGAACGATTGACGGCTTTGCCCGCCCATCTGACAGGCATCGTGGCCCGCAGCGAGGGGGTCCGTCCGGCTCCGCGACTACGGTGAACCGAGGTCCCGGGCGTAACGGGAACAGATCGTCATACCGGCTGAGGAGGGCGCAGTGCGACTCAGAACTGGCGCAACAATCTGCCTTGGGCTATGTCGGCCGCCGCAGGCGCGCTCTCCTATCCTGCCGTCGCCCTGGCGGCGCACTGTCCACCAGGCTCTGCCACGTACAAAGAGACTCCCACGTCGCGATCCATATGCGGATCGCGATTTCTGCCTCAGACCTCTGTGCGCCAAGGTACGTTCGGCAGCAAAATTACAACCTACGCCACCGGCTCCGGCGAAACTTTGTCGTTTATTACCGCCCCTTCGAAGTTCGACTCAGCCCACGCGAGTCCGGCGGAACTCGAAGCGTATGGTGTGCCACCGGAACCACCTCATACGTCGCCGGAATACGTGAAATGGCGCGCGATGATCGACAACGGCATCGTTTTCGAACCCCTCCCCTCGGTCGTCCCGGTGGGGACACAGAGCACAACTGCGAGCGGCTCGCTCCTCCCAGCCTCGCAGCCAGGATCGTCGCCGAGCGCCTCGCCAAGCAGTAACTGGAGCGGTTACGTCGATGTAAGCCCACGCAACGAATTTACCCAGGCGTCCGTCTACTATCGTGAGCCCATACTAAACACCGAAACACCGTGCGAAAAAACCGAAAACTCGCAGGCGGCGATCTGGAGCGGTCTCGGAGGAAACAACAAGAAAGAACACCTCGGCCAAGACGGAACTGAATTTGGAAGCATCGTCACCTTTGCGCAAGACGAGGGGTGGACCGACCTCCCGCCAGCCGGCTCGCAGCCGTTTAAGGAAGAAAAGGCCGCTATGCCAATGTTCGCCACTCCCGGGGAAATGTTCGAGGCATCAACACAGTGGATCGAACGATACCGTGAGGGCAAACGAGAAGAACTGTATCTCTTCTACGAGTACAACTTCGCGACGAAAAAGGCCCAGTCCCTCTACCGCACCGGGGCATATCAGGGTCGGTCTGCAGACTTCATCCTCGAGGAGTTGTCTGGAAGAAGCTTGCCAGCAATCGGCGACGTCAAAATGCAGGGCTTCGCAAACTTCGGCAATCCGGTCAGTCATTTTCCCCACGTCCGCGACGTGTTGGAAGGCGAACTCGGCGAGATCGACGCCAGTCCTACCTCACTCATCGGGGGCGACGAATTCTATGACGACTATCAGCACTGTGAAAAAGGAGAAGAAGGGGAAGCGGAACGCGGCGAAAAAGAAGGCGCAGCCCCCGGAGCGGCGACAGGGTCAGCGACGAGTGTCGGCGAACACACGGCAACTCTGCACGCAGCCATCAGTCCCCACGGAAACGAAACGAAGTACGCCTTTGAATACGGTACCGAAACGGAAAACTACTCCAACTCTACTAACTCGGTCGACGTCGGCGCGGGGGAAGGCGAAGACGCCGAGGCGGTATCCGTCGGAAGTCTCGAGCCGGGGACTACTTATCACTATCGCGCAGTGGCTAGGAGCGGGGGCGGGGTCGCCATCGGTACAGAGAGCACATTCAAAACCACTGGGACGCCACCACCACCGGCCCCCACGGTGACGGCTTTGACAGCGGGCGCAATTGGACCGCACGCCGCAACGCTCGAAGCGACGATTGAACCTCACGGCGTCGACACTCACTACTACTTCGAATACGGAACCGGTCCCGGACTGTACGAACACGACGAACCGGCGCCGCCTGGCGCAGATGCCGGGAGCGGAGTACGAGCCTCGGTTCCCATAGCCCACCTGCGGGCAAACACGACCTATTATTTCCGCGTAGTCGCGGAGAGTAGCTCGGGTACGACGTACTCTCCTGAGAGTGAATTCCATACAAGATCCGCTTGGGCTATTCAGGCGACCGTGAATCCCCACGGGATGACCGAAGAAGATCGACTGGCCGGAGTGTCGTGTTGGGCCGAGTCGGAATGCGTCGCGGTGGGAACCCAAGACACCGAAGAAGAGACTGACACTCTCGCGGAGAAATCAAGCAGTGGCACTTGGGCGCTGCAGTCGACGGCGAATCCCCTCGGAGCGACCGGTAGCTTTCTCGAAGGTGTATCGTGCCGGTCGGGTGCGGAATGCATGGCGGTTGGGCACTGGGTGAATGCCTCGGCGGAGGACGAGCCGCTTTCCGAGCGGTGGAACGGCTCTAGCTGGAGTATTGATACGCCCCTCGCGGAAGGCACCGCGAGCAGCTTGACGAGCGTCTCATGTGCGTCCGCCAAAGAATGCGTCGCGGTCGGATACTACATTGAGGGATCACCGGCGAAAACGTTGCCACTAATAGAGAAGTGGAACGGCAAAAAGTGGGCTGCAATGAAACCGGCCAAACTATCAGCAGAAGACGAAGAAGCATGGTTTACGAGCGTTTCCTGCCCGGCGGAAAAAGCATGTGAGGCGGTGGGCTCGTTAGACTCGGCCATTGAGGCGATCCAGCCTCTTGCGGAGAGCCTGAGCGGATCGTCGTGGAAATCGCACACCGTTCCGATATCAGAAGACTCCTCGGAACCCGAACTCCGCAGCGTGGCGTGCTCGTCGACGACCGAGTGCACCGCGGTTGGTCGATACCTCGAAAGCTCCGAAACGAACCCGTCAAAATGGCACGCTCTCGCGTCTCACTGGAACGGTGCCGCGTGGAGCCTCGAAGAATCGGTGGACCCAATCGCCAAACCCGGCGTCGAAGCCGAAGCGTACTGGGAACTGACAGCGATCTCGTGTCCGTCTACGACCTCCTGTGTCGCAGTTGGCTTGTTCTCTGAAGGGAAATCGGGCGCGACCGGGTTGTTGGGCGAGTATTGGAATGGCACAATGTGGGAAGCGGATCTCCCCGAAACCCGCGTCGGCGCGTTGCGAAATGCGCTGTCGGCGACCTCGTGCCCGATAGCCACGGCGTGCACGGCTGTCGGATATACCGAAAAGAGTGCTTCGGCGACCGAAACACTCGCCGAGGGGCTCGCGGAACCGTGAGCTAACGATGACGTAGCTCCGATCGGAGCGGCATTCCCAGTAGAGGGGCTGCCCCCTAACCGTGACCCAGCGTGCAATTGCAACTCACTGCACGGGGCGGGAACGCGTGAAGCCGATCGCTGGGCGGTTGCCTTCGGCGGTCCTGGCAGACACGCCGGCAGCTCAGAGTTGCTGCTTCATCCGGGGGCGGGGGCCACGACGGGCCTTCGCCTTTTTCTGGCAGCCGAACTGCAGCCAGTCATACAGGCAGGCTACTGTTAATCCATTGGGAACGGTGAAACCCCTCGCTGCAGAGATCAGCGTTCTTGACAAGGAACCGCCTCAGCTCCTCCGGGTCGAGCGAGTCCTCATCAAGACCCGGAATGAACTGAAGGATGTTCCCCGGCGTCTCCTCGATTGCAAGCAGCGCACCGAGCGAGCTTGCGTTCTTCAGCGCAGCGTCGGCCGCGTGGCGGTAGGAAGCCGTCACCGCAAGGCGTTTTGCGCGGTTCGCGATGTGCGTCGCGATCTTTCTGTCGACCGTCTTGACGTCGAGCAGCGCGCCGCCCTGGTCGAGCATCCCTGCCTCACGCAGGTACTTGAAGATGGGGACGTTGCCGGCATGCGTGAGGATGCTCGGCAGCGCCTCCTGAACGACGCGGACCGCGTTGAGCTTGCTCTCCTCATCGATCAAGTCGTTCAACAGATCCTCGCGGCGCAGGCCGACATAGGACCGCAGCTGCGAGATTGCACCGACGCCGAACACCACCTCCAGCGTCGAGGGGTCATCCTTCTCGCCCAGTTCGAGCACATGCAGGCGCTTCTTCGCCTCGCTGCTCAAAACGAGGTCATAGACCTGCTCCTTCAGCTGCCGAAGGAGCTTGGCCGGGAACGTCCGCTCGATCTTCGACAGCGCTGTGTACACGTCCACGAAGTCCGGCACCGTCACGGTCCTTACGGGGATCGGGTTGCCGTCGACGCGAACGACGCTCGGGGCCATCGCAGGTGCGGCAACGGTCTCGTCCCACTGCACGAAGATCAGCCGGTCAGCCAGTCGCGCGATCTCGTCGCTCGAGTCAAGGCACGAGACGATCGAGCTCAGGATCGCGGCGATGTTTGGGTCTGACAACGAGTAGCCCAAGAAGATGATCGGGTGCTCGACGAAGATCGTGATCAGCTTCGCTGCCAGGTAGGGATTTCGCTCATGGAACCGGTCGTAGTCTGCCTCGGTCAGTACGAGCGAATCCGGGTCCTCATGGCTGCCGTGGATCTTGTAGATCTCCGCCACTCCGACGGCGTCGTTGAAGAGCAGGCGCTCCTGTCCGATGAACACGCGGTACTCGGGGAACAGCCGCTCAAGCAGCGGGTCGAAGTTGGTGGAGATGACGCCGTCGACGACTGCCTGCTTCAGCCTCTCGAGCTCCGCCGCAAGGGGCCCCTTCTTTGGCAGCCGGCTCATCGAGTCGGCGAGGTACAAGCTCGCCTCGGCCTTCAGCGCCGAGTCGCGATGCTTCAGCTGAGCCGGGTCGAACGCCGCGCGGCTTGCAGCGAACCGGTCCTCCGACCACCACGGGTCGTGTAGATCCGCAGCGATCAAGCTCGCGATCCGCGGCAGATCACCGTCCGCGCTGGCGCTGTAGTACTCGTAGCTCTGGCCGGTGAGAGCCGCCAGACGGCGTAGAAGGGCCTCCCAACCGTCAAGCCCGAGGTACCTCCGCGACAGGCCCGCGCCGACAAAGAGGAATGGGGCAGCCCGGAAGGTCTTCAGGTGCTCGAGGAACTCGCCGCCGAAGTCCGACACGGCCCCCGCTCAGAATCCGCCGGGCCTGACGGAGGCGTTCGTGGAGAGGGTCAGGACCGATTGCCTCACGGGCTTGCGAGCGTAGACACGGCCCCGGACGGCCGCCCTCAGGCAAACGGTGCGCGGCTAGCGCACCTGTCGCGGCGCCGGGCGTCAGCTGCGTGCCAACCTGGACCGATGGGTGCAATATTTTGTCGTCTGTTTATGGCCGTGGCAGGCGGCCCGCGGTCAATTCTCGATGTGCCGCCCGAGTCGACCATCCTGTTGAAGCCGTCCGAGGTCGCGGCGAAGCTGGCGGTGTCGCGAACCTGGGTGTACGAGGCCGCGAGGACGGGGCGCCTTCCGTCGATCAGGATCGGGGGACCCGACGGTCCGCTGCGGTTCGTGCCGCAAGACCTCGACCGCTGGCTCGACGAAGCCCGATCGAATTGGGTGCCCGGCGGATCCTCGACCCCAAGCCGAGACTAGCCCCTCGTCACGTGGCTGGCGCGAGCAATCGCTTCTTCGGTGGCGATCGCGCCGGCGGCCAGGATCCGCCGCTCGAGGTGGCCGTAGTAGCGGTCAGTCGTCGTGATGTCTGCGTGGCCGAGTTGGCGCTGCACGTAGAACAGCGAGTTCCCGGCCGCGAGCCACGCCGCCGCGGCGGTGTGCCTGAGCGCATGCAGCGGCATGTCGCGCAGAGCAGCATCTTGCAAGGCGGACTTGTGCCAATCACGGGAGACGGTGGTCCGATCCATCGCGCCAGCCGGCCCACTGCTGGCCCATCGGCCCTGGTCGGTCTTCCGGAGGCGCGTTGGCATCACGAACAGCAGCGCGTCGCGCTCTGCCCCTGTTTCGCTTTGGCGGTCCATCTGCTCGGTCAGAGTTACAGCGAGATCCCGGCCGATCTCGACAGAGCGAAACCGGTCGGACTTCGTCGAGCCGGTACCCGTTGCCTTCGCCGAGCGCTTCACGACGATCGCACCACCCGAGCTCGTCAGCTCCAAGTCGCCCAGTGTTAGCGCGAGCGCCTCAGAGATCCGCAGGCCGGCGCCGATCAGGGCCGCGGCGAGCGGCCGGTACACCGCGCTGCACGCGTCCAGGTAGACGGGGATCTCATCGAGTCGCAGATACTCGCGCTCTCGGTGTTCGGCCGGTAGCCGAGGAATGCGCAGGGCCGGGTTCGCCGCGAGCAGGCCGTCCTCCGCGGCGGCGTTCAGGCAGACGACAAGGGTGCCGAGCGTGTTGTTGATCGTCTTCGCGCGAAGCTCGCCTGCGTCCATCGCTTCAATCCAGCTGGACATCAGCTCCCGGACCGTCTCGATGTCGAGCTGGCCGAGGGGAAGTTGGTCCAGCGCGGGGAGGAGGCGAAGCCGCCCGTCGCGCTCATAGGCCGCCCAAGTGCCCGGCTCGAGGTAGGGCCTTCGCTGCTCGAGCCACGCCACCCAGAACTCGCCGAACGTGACCCTCGTGTGGACGACCTCTCGCCGTACCACCTGCTCGACAGCTCGGGAGCGAGCGTCTTTAGCCGCCGTCCGGCTCGTAAAGCCTCGCTTACTCGTCATCGACCCGTCCGACCGGCGGATCACGTATCGCCAGCGGGTAGCCGCCCGTGTCTCGTACGGGTAGACACCACCGGCGTCGCCGTGCCGCGACTTCGCGCGTTCATCACCTCCGTGGTCGTGGACTGCGGCGTCGAACTCGCGGGCCGCCGACTCCTCGCGGAAGCGCTTTGAGCGGTGTCGCCCAGACGCGTCTCGCCAGCGGACCTCCCAGCGCCCCTTCGCAAACCTGCAGCTCACGGATCTCCGACGATCGGATGTACGGAAAAATGTACGTTGTTGCCATTGGCAACTGTACGGACACCCGTTACTGACCGCGAGGACTTGTTTCTGGCCACAAAAAAGCCCCGGATTCCGGGGCTTTTTGCATGCGCTCGAGTGGACTCGAACCACCACGGGCCGTGAAGCCCACAAGGCCCTCAACCTTGCGCGTCTACCAATTCCGCCACGAGCGCAGAGTGCGCGAGTATAGCCCCGCGTCCGAGCCTCGGACGCCCGCTCCGCGGCGGGCCCCCGCCGCCGCTTGCATCCGTCCACGCCCCTCGCTACAGTGCGAACACATGTTCGTTGCAGCGCCATCGACACGCGAACGGGGAGCCGAACAAGCATGGATCTGACCAAGCGCCAGCAGGAGATCTTCGACTTCATCCGCAAGTACTCGGCCAAGTACGGATACCCGCCGACCGTGCGGGACATCGGCAAAGCGGTCGGCCTCGCCTCGTCCTCCACGGTCCACGCGCATCTCGCCAACCTCGAGAAGATCGGGCTGCTCCGCCGGGACCCGTCGAAGCCGCGCGCGATCGAGCTGCTCGACCGGGCGGTCGAAAACGCGGTCGAGAGCGTCAAGGGGATCGTGCGGCCGGAAGGCCTGCCGGTGCTCGGCGCCGTCGCCGCCGGCCAGCCGATGCTCGCCGAGGAGAACATCGAGGAGTACGTGTCGATCCCGGACATCGCCGGCGGACGCGACGGCGAGTACCTGCTCCGGATCAAGGGCGACTCGATGAAGAACGCGGGGATCCTGGAAGGCGACCACGTCGTCGTCCACCCACAGGAGACGGCGCGCGACGGGGAGATCGTCGTCGCGCTGCTCGGCGAGGAGGCGACGGTCAAGCGCTACTTCAAGGAGAAGGACCACATCCGCCTGCAGCCGGAGAACGAGACGATGGAGCCGATCCGCAGCAAGGAGGTCAAGGTGCTCGGACGCGTCGTCGGCCTCCTCCGCCAGGTCTGACGCGGCCGTCCCCGGCCTTTACGATCCGGCTCCCACCCGTTAGCGTGGCCGGTGCGGGTCAGGCAGCCGCGGAGGCTCACGCCTTCGAGGAAAGTCCGGACATCGAAGGGCGAGGTGGTCGAGGGATCGACCCGGGGAAACCCGCGGGAAAGTGCCACAGAAACAAACCGCCTACGTCCGCCGTCCCACGTGAACGGCGGGCCGGCAAGGGTGAAATGGTGCGGTAAGAGCGCACCAGCGTCGCGGTGACGCGGCGGCTGGGCAAACCCCACCCGATGCAAGGCCAAACAGGACCGTTCGCAGGCTGCCCGCCGAGGTCCAGGTAGGCCGCTCAGATGGATGGCTGCTCAACGACAGAATCCGGCTTATCGATCCGCTAAGGAAAGGCCCCGCTCCGGCGGGGCCTTTCTAGTTGCCCGAGGGCCCCCGTCGATCTCGAGCGCGGCGCTCCCGGATCCGTCCGTATGCGCGCAGACGACGTATTCCCGCGCCGCGAAGACCCCCCTGCGGGCCCGGACAGGCCTTATAGTGGCGCCACGGGGGCGTCAGGCGGCATGGGGGCCGGGCAGCGCCTCGAAAAGCTCGTCTCTGAAGGGGGCCCATCGATGTCATCTACGCGCACGCGCGCGCTGTTGCCTGCGATCGTGGCAGCGCTGCTCGCCTGTCTGGCAGTGCCCGCGGTCTCGCAGGCTGCGGCGCTGCCGACCGTCAACATCGCCATCACGTCGTCCTCTGCGACGGTTACCGGCGCGCTCGAATCCGGCGCCGTCAACGTCGCCGTCAGTGACACCGGCGTCAAGGAAGCCTCGGTGATCGTGTTCCAGCTGAAGCCCGGCGTCTCGCTCGCGACCGCCGAAGCATTCGTCAAGGAAAAGAAGGCCGACAAGGACCCGAACAACGCTGCGGTGCTGGGCTCGCTCGCGTTCGACGTCGAAGCCAACCCCGGAGCACCGACCGAAGCCGCGACCTCGCTGGTTCCGGGCGAATACCTCGTCCTCGTCGGCGAAGGCGAAAAGCCCGTTCAGCTCCGCTCCCACTTCGCGGTCGCGCAGTCCAAAGCCCCGGCCGCGCTGCCGGCGCCCGCAGCGACCGAGCGCACCATCGAGTTCGGATTCAAGGGGCCCACGACGCTGCACGACGGCGAGCTCGTCGCCTTCGAAAACGAAGGCTTCCTCGTGCACATGGACATCGCGTTCCCCGTGAAGAACATGCGTGCGGCCAAGATCGCCGTCAAGGACCTGCTCGCCGGCAAGGAAAAGGCGCTCGGCAAGCTGATCGCGGGCGCGCCCGTCGGCTTCGCCGGTCCGGTCTCGCACGGCGCCGTGCAGGAGGAGACGATCTCCGCGAAGCCCGGGATCTACGTGCAGGCCTGCTTCATGCAGACGCAGGACGGGCGTGACCACACGCTGCTCGGCATGGAGCGCATCATCAAGATCACGAAGTAGACGGTTCGCCGTCTCGAGCCATCCGCATCGCGCGGCCCCGCACCAGCGGGGCCGCTCGATGGCCGCGTCCGCTACGCCTCGTCGGCGACGTCGGCGCGCCGTTTCAGCTTCACGCCGACGCCGGAGATCTCGAACAGCCGGGCGACCTGCGGGCTGAGCTCGCCGATCAGCAGCTCGCCGCCGCCGACGCGGCAGAGTTCCTCACCGACCAGGACCGACCGCAGCCCGGTCGAGTCCATGAACTCGAGGTCGCCCATCTCGAGCACCACCCGCCTCGCGCCGTCGGCGCAGAGTTCTGCGATCGCGGTGTCGAGCACCCCGGCCGAGGCGAGATCCAGTTCCCCGGACAGTCTCAGCACCTCCGCCGTCTGCTGCTGCTCCTTGCGGATCGACAGCCCCGGTCCGGTCGGCGCGCTCACGCGTCGACCCCCGGCACTTCGTGCTTCCGCTGCTCCATCTGTGCGAGCCACATACGCATTGGCCATCTGGGCATCGTTCTCCTCGACACACTGCTTCGACGATGTGTGCCGGTCTGCCCTGGACTGCGCCTTCCTCGCACAGCGTGCTTCCCGGTCGCGGAGCCCAACCTCTCCACTCGGAACCATCCTAGCTCACCGGATGTACGGCATCTGACCACGGGTCCGGATGCGGCGCGTCAGTCGGCGAGGTGCTCCTCGTCGGCCTCGGCGTAATCCTGGCCGTCGTCCTCGGTCTCCGCGGCCGCGTCCCGCATGATCCGCGCCGGCGAGTGGCCGTCGCCGTGGGAGGCATGTTCGATCAGTTCCTCCTCGGCGAGCTCGAAGCCCTCGGACTCGCCGCCGCCGGCCTCCTCGACCGCCCGGCGCTCCTCGCGGCGCCGTTGTTCGAGGTCGAACTCGTCCATCTCGTCCGCCATCAGGGCTGCAGTTGCCGGCGGGCGGTTTCGACCAGCCGCTCCGTCCCCTTGAGCTGCTCCAGCGCCTCGGTCATCGCCTCGCGCTCGCACTCGATCTTCTCCGGCCACGACTTCGGCGGGTGATCGTCGAGCGTCTTCATGCCGTTCCCCGTGATCATCGCGACCACCGTCTCGTCGGCCCCGAACCGGCCGGCCGCGGCCAGCTTCTCGAGCACCGCGACCGTCGTCCCTCCGGCCGGCTCGGTGAGCAGGCCCTCGGTCGCGGCGAGCAGGTCGATCCCGGCGAAGATCTCGGGGTCCGAGGCGAACGCGGCGGTGCCGCCGCGCTTGTGGACCGCGTCGATCACCAGGTAGCCGTCGCCGGGGGCGCCGATCGCGAGCGAGTGCGCAGCGGTCTCCGGCATCACCGGCACGACCTCCGCCTCCTCGGCGAGGATCGCGCTCGCGATCGGGTTGCAGCCGCTCGGCTGGGCGATGTGGATCGCGGTCCCGTCGGTCTCGGCGAGCCCCATCCGCTGCAGCTCGATCAAGCCCCTTGTGCATGCGCGAGGACAGCGTGCCCCCCGCCGCCGGGCTGACGATGTGCTCCGGCGAGCTCCACCCGAGCTGCTCGACGATCTCGAACGCCGCGGTCTTCGCGCCCTCCGCGTAGAACGGCCGCAATGTGATGTTCGCGAAGTCCATCCCCGTCGCTTCCGCCACTTCCCGGCAGCGCCGGTTCGCCTCGTCGTAGTTGCCCTCGACCTGGCAGACCTTCGCGCCGAGCGCCATCACCCCGCGCGCCTTCGTCGCCTCGAGCCGGTTCGGGTAGACGACGTACGCGTCGACGCCCGCCTTCGCCGCCAGCGAGGCGACCGCGGTGCCGACGTTGCCGGTCGAGACGCACCCGATCTCGGTCTTGCCCCGCTCCAGCAGCCGCGCGATCGACATCGAGACGACCCGGTCCTTGTAGGAGAAGCTCGGGCGCTGCGAGGAGTCGTCCTTCAAGTAGAGGTTGGCGATCCCCAGCTCCGCGCCGAGCCGGTCGGCACGGATCAGCGCCGTGTAGCCCGAGGACTGGCCGACGCGCGCCTGCGCCGCCGCGTCGACGATCGGCAGCAGCTCCTCGAAGTGCCAGATGTTGAGCGGGCGCTCCTCGGCGGGGATCTCCGCGAAGTGCTGGGCCGCCCGCTCGTAGTCGTAGACGATGTCCAGACCCTTGCCGCAGTCCGGGCACGAGAACACCGTCGACTCCAGCGGCCAGTGCTTGTCGCAGCGGTGGCACGCCAGCTCCGTCGCGCACGAGCGCGTCCGCTGCCTGGCGCCCTGCTTGGGCTTTGCGGTCGTCGTGCTCATGCCGGCACCACCAACGATACGCCGGGCCACGGCGTCTGTGAAGCCTGCTCCTCGCCGCCGAGCAGCAGCCACAGCTCCTCGGCGACGTGCGGCGCGAACGGCCCGAGCATCTGGACGAGCACCGAGAGGGCGCCGCAGCAGCGCCTCGAGGTTCGCCGTGCCGAGCCCCGGCTCCCGCGCCAGCACCCGTTTCTCGAAGTCCTTGATGCGGTCGAACAGCCTCATCAGGTTGCGCACGGCGCTGTGCATCTCGAGCTCCTCGACGTCGGCCGTCGTGCGCTGCACCGCCGCATCGAGCCATTGCGCGAGTTTCAACCGAAGGTGCTCGCTCGTGTCCTTCTCGATCGCCGGCTGCTCGGCCTCCGGCCCCGCCAGCGCCAGGCGCTCGACGCTGTACTCCCACACCTGGCCGAGGAAGCGGTGGCAGCGCAGCACAGCCGAGTCGCTCCAGTTCAGCGACTTCTGTGGCCGCGCCGCGAACAGCACCGCGAGCCGGACCGTGTCGGCGCCGTAGCGCTCGACGAGCTCGTCGGGATCGACCACGTTGCCGAGATGCTTGCTCATCTTGCGGTTGTCGCGGGTCACCATCTCGTGAAACAGGCAGCCCGCGAACGGCTCGCCGTCCTCGAGGAACGCGAGCGGGCCGATGTCGCGCAGCGCCTTCGTGACGGTCCGCTGGTCGAACACGAAGTTGCCGCTGTCCGAGCCCGCGACGAGCCGCTCCGAGGGCAGCCAGTGGCGCAGGTCCCCCAGCGCCAGGATCTCCTCGAGCGGCTGCTCGCGGTGCTCGGCGGGGACGCAGGCCGGGATCCACAGCCACAGCGCGTCGAAGTGGCAGTCGAGCGTGTCCGTCTCGCGCCGGGCCGGGCCGTCGCAGGACGGGCACGTGGTCGCCACGAACTCCTCGAGCTCCGCCAGCGGGTTGCCGGTCCCCGTCGGGGTGATGCCGAGCGGCAGCGGCACGGGCAGCGACTGCTTCGGCAGCGGCACCGTGCCGCAGCGCTCGCAGTAGACGACCGGGATCGGCGTCCCCCACGAGCGCTGGCGGGAGATCACCCAGTCCGACGCCTTGTAACGGACCGCGGCGCGGGCGCCGGGCGCCGGCCCGGCCGTCTCCTCGTCCGCCTCGGCCAGCCCGAGGCGGCGCGCGAAGACCTCGTCTGTGCGGTCCTCGGCCGGCACGCCGAGGGCGATCGTCGGGCCGAAGCGGGCGTCGACCGCGGGCGTGATCACGACAGGGAGCTCGCGGCCCGATCCGTCGCGCAGCGAGCCCGCCGCCCTGATCATCGGGATCGTCTCGGCGTCGCGCGCGCTGCGCACCCAGCCGCCCGAGCGCATCTGCTCGAGCTGCTCGGCGACGAGCGGGTCCGCGGCCCAGCGCTCGGCCTCCGGGTGGCGCGGCGAGATCGCGACGAAGCGGGCGCCCGCCGCGGCGTCGGCATGGGGGGTGAAGGCGCACACGGACGGGCCGTCTGCAGCGGCCAGCTCCACCTCGACGCCGTCGACCCGGCCCATCACGTCGAGCTGCGAGTCGAGCGCGAGCTTGTCCCATTTGCCGCTCGCCTCGCGCTCCGCAGAGCCGCTCGTCGTTCTCGGTCACATAGGCGCTGACCTTGAAGTACCACTGCGGCAGCTCGATCAGCCGCACCGGGTTGTGGCAGCGCCAGCAGGTGCCGCCGGGCTCGACCTGGATCGAGGCGAGCGTCGTCTGGCAGTGGTCGCACCAGTCGACCGTGCCGGTCCCGCGGTACACGAGGCCCTGCTCGTAGAGGGTCAGGAAGAACCACTGCGACCAGCGGTACATGACCTCGTCGGAGCTGAGGAACGAGCGGTCCCAGTCGAGCGAGAACCCGAGCCGCAGCAGCTGGCCCTTCATGTGCTCGGCGCAGCGCTCGACCCAGGCGCTCGGGGTCTCGCCGCCGGCGATCGCGCCCAGCTCCGCGGGGAGCCCGAACGCGTCGAACCCGAACGCGAACAGCACGTCGTCGCCGCGCGCGCGCCTGAACCGTGCGTACGCGTCCCCGATCGAGTAGGAGCGGACGTGACCGATGTGCACGTTCCCCGATGTGAACGGGGCGGACGGCTTGATGTAGAGGTGCGGCCGGTCCTCGGCGACGGGGGGCGTGCGGAACGCGTCGCGCTCCGCCCAGGAGGCCTGCCTACGGGCCTCGACGGCGTGCGGGTCGTAACGCCTGTCAGGGCCCTCGCTCACGATGCTCCGAGGATATCCGAGGCTCGATCGGCGAAAGCCGCCGTTGCTATGCTCAGCGGTACTTGGCCGCCGAGGCCCGACAAGTGATCAGGGCGCTGCGACGCCCGGTTTCTGGCCCCGCCGAGAGCGGGGTTTTTTCGTCCGCGACGACTGCGAGGATTCAGCGATGGAGATAGAGATCGGCCGTGGAAAGCAGGGTCGTCGCGCTTATGGGTTCGACGACATCGCGATAGTTCCTTCCCGCCGGACCCGCGATCCCGACGACATCGACATCTCCTGGAAGCTCGGGCCCGTACCAGTTCGAGCTGCCGATGCTCGCCTCGGCGATGGACGGCGTCGTCTCCCCCGAGACCGCGGGGATCGTCGGCCGGCTCGGCGGCCTCGCCGTGCTCAACCTCGAGGGCATCTTCACCCGCTACGAGGACGCCGAGGAGCAGCTCGAGCGGATCTCCGCGCTGCCCAAGGAGCTCGCCACCCGCGAGATGCAGGAGATCTACCGCGAGCCGGTCAAGCCGGAGCTGATCTCGCAGCGGATCCAGGAGATCAAGGAGCAGAAAGTCGTCGTCGCCGCGTCGCTGACGCCCCAGCGCGTGCTGCAGTGGCACGAGCTCGCGCTCGACGCGGGCCTCGACGTGCTCGTGATCCAGGGCACCGTGGTCTCGGGCGAACACGTCTCGACCGTCTCCGAGCCGCTCAACCTCAAGGAGTTCATCCCCAGCCTCGACGTGCCCGTCGTCGTCGGCGGCTGCGCCTCCTACCACACCGGCCTGCACCTGATGCGGACCGGAGCGGCGGGGGTGCTGGTCGGCGTCGGGCCCGGTGCGGCCTGCACGACGCGCGGCGTGCTCGGGATCGGCGTGCCCCAGGCGACGGCGATCGCCGACGTCGCGCACGCCCGCTCGACGCACATGCTCGAGACCGGCGAGTACTGCCAGGTGATCGCCGACGGCGGGATGCGCAACGGCGGCGACGTCTCGAAGGCGATCGCGCTCGGCGCGGATGCCGTGATGATCGGCTCCCCGCTCGCGCGCGCCTACGAAGCGCCCGGCCGCGGCTTCCACTGGGGGATGGCGACGTTCCACCCCGACCTCCCGCGCGGCGCACGGGTCGCGACCCACCAGAACGGCACGCTCGAGGAGATCCTCGTCGGGCCGGCGCGCGAGAACGACGGGACCTTCAACCTGTTCGGCGGGCTGCGCACCTCGATGGCCACCTGCGGGCACAAGGACCTCGCCGAGTTCAACCGGGCGGAGGTCGTCGTCGCCCCCTCGCTGCAGACGGAGGGCAAGTCGCTCCAGCGCGACCAGCAGGTCGGGATGGGCGCCACCAACGGCAAGGTCGCCGCGCTCGTAAATGACTAGGTCTCGGCGAGGGCGCGCGTGACGTCGGCGGCGGATGCGACCGCCGTCGAACGCGAGCCCGCCGAGCAGATGAGGGGAGACGAGCAGGGCCGGCGGCGGATCGTGCCGCCGCCCGCCGTCGAGCAGGAGATCGTCGTCCTCGACTACGGGGGCCAGTACTCGCAGCTGATCGCCCGCCGCGTGCGCGACTGCGGCGTGTTCAGCGAGCTGCTCCCGCATCACGTCCCCGTCGCCGAGGTCGCGGCGCGCAAACCCCGCGGGATCATCCTCTCCGGCGGGCCGGCCTCCGTGTACGCGCCCGGCGCGCCGGCGCTCGACCGGGAGCTGCTCGAGCTCGGCGTCCCGGTGATGGGCATCTGCTACGGGATGCAGCTGCTGGTGCACTCGCTCGGCGGCCGCGTCGAGCAGGCCGAGGTCGGCGAGTTCGGCCGCTCGGAGCTGACGATCGCCGAGCCCGGGGTGCTGCTCGCCGGCCTGCCGCGCGAGCAGACCTGCTGGATGTCGCACCGCGACACCGTCTACGAGGCGCCCCCCGGCTTCACGGCGCTTGCCTCCTCGACCGCCTCCCCGGTCGCGGCCGTCGAGGAGCGGACACGCGGCATCTACGGCATCCAGTTCCACCCCGAGGTCGTCCACACCCCCTACGGGCAGGAGATCCTGACGCGCTTCCTGACCGACGTCTGCGGCTGCGAGCGCGACTGGTCGGCGGCCTCGATCGTCGAGGAACAGATCCGGCGGATCCGCGAGCAGGTGGGGGAGGGGAAGGTGATCTGCGGGCTGTCCGGCGGCGTCGACTCCTCGGTCGCCGCGCTGCTCGTCCACCGCGCCGTCGGCGACCAGCTGACGTGCGTGTTCGTCGACCACGGCCTGATGCGCAAGGACGAGGGCGAGCAGGTGATCCGCACCTTCCGCGACACCTTCAAGGTCCCGCTCGTCGCGGTCGACGCGGAGACGCGGTTCCTCGAGAAGCTGAAAGGCGTGACCGAGCCCGAGGCGAAGCGCAAGGCGATCGGCGCGGAGTTCATCCGCGTGTTCGAGGAGGAGGCCTCGAAGCTCGCCGGCGAAGACGCGCGTTTCCTCGTCCAGGGCACCCTCTACTCCGACGTGATCGAGTCCGGGGGCGGCACCGGGGCGGCGACGATCAAGTCCCACCACAACGTCGGGGGGCTCCCCGACGACCTCCAGTTCGACCTCGTCGAGCCGCTGCGGGCGCTGTTCAAGGACGAGGTTCGCGCGGTCGGCGCCGAGCTCGGGCTGCCCGAGCGGCTCGTCTGGCGCCAGCCGTTCCCGGGCCCCGGGCTCGCGATCCGGGTCGTCGGCGGCGAAGCGACCCGCGAGCGCCTCGACGTGCTGCGCGAGGCCGACCACATCCTGCAGGAGGAGATCCGCCGCGCCGGCCTCTACCGCGAGCTGTGGCAGTCGTTCTGCGTGCTGCCCGACGTGCGAACCGTCGGCGTGCAGGGCGACGAGCGCACCTACGGCTACGTGGTCGTCGTGCGCGCCGTCACCAGCGACGACGCGATGACCGCCGACTGGGCGCGGCTGCCCTACGACCTGCTCGAGACGATCGCCTCGCGGATGATCAACGAGCTGCGCGAGGTCAACCGGGTGGTGCTCGACATCACCTCGAAGCCTCCCGGGACGATCGAGTGGGAGTAGCTTCGCCCGTGGCCTGAGCGGGCCAGACGATGGCGATCAGAGGCCGTGGCTCGCCCCGCGAGGCCATCCCGGCGGCCGGGGCCGACATTGGCTATTGTGTTCGCTTCGCCGCGCGTTCCCGCGTGGCCTTTTTCACGCAATGGCACCCTCCGCAAGAACCTACGTAGCGAAGCCGACCGACCGTGAGCGGAACTGGCTGATCGTCGACGCCAACGGCAAGACGCTCGGCCGCCTCTCGACGCAGCTGGCCGACCTGCTGCGCGGCAAGCGCAAGCCGGAGTACACGCCGCACGTCGACACCGGGGACTTCGTCGTGGTCGTCAACGCCGAGAAGATCCACGTCAGCGGCAACAAGCGCCAGGACAAGCGCTACTACCGCCACTCCGGGTACCCGGGAGGGCTGCGGAGCCGCACCTTCGAGGAGATGCAGGCGCGCAGGCCGGAGGAGATCATCCGCCTCGCGGTCAAAGGCATGATGCCCCGCAACCGGCTGGCGCGTAAGCAGCTCACGAAGCTCAAGATCTACGCCGGCCCCGAGCACCCGCACGTGGCGCAAAAGCCCCAACCGATCGAGATCGAGGTCTGATGGCAGACGAGCAGACACCGGACGAGGCGACCGAGGAGACTCCCGCGGGCGCCGCTCCGGACGAGGCCGCCGCACCCGCCGAGAGCGCAGAGCCGGCGGGCGAGGGCCACGCGGTCCCCACGGCCGACGCCCAGGAGATCGCGGGCTCGGCCGAGGACGCGCCGCTCGAGGCGCTGCAGGAGGCCGAGGACGCCGAGGCCGAGACGATCGCCGAGAGCGAGGAGGACCTCGACGACGACGTCGAGGAGGCCCCGCGCGAGAAACCGGCCGTCCCCGGCGCGCACCTCGAGGTCGACATCGTCCTCGAGGGCACCGACCCGCTCGGCGCGGGCGGCGAGGAGTACGTCGACCCCTACGCCCTCGACGAGGACGGCGAGCAGACCTCCGAGGCCGGCTGACAGCGACCAGGACGAGCCGATCGCCGAGCCGATCGCGAGCGTCGCGATCGACCTCGCCTCCGGCGCGCGCTACCGCGCGACCGGCAAGCGCAAGACCGCGATCGCCCGCGTCACGCTGCGGCCCGGGACCGGCACCTACCTGATCAACGGCCGCACGCTCGAGCAGCACTTCCCGCGTACGACCCTGCAGCGCAACATCCGCCAGCCGCTCGAGACGGTCGGCTACGAGGAGCGGATGGACGTCGTCGCCCGGCTCCACGGCGGCGGCATCTCGGCCCAGGCGGGCGCGTTGCGCCACGGCGTCTCCCGCGCCCTGCTCGAGGCCGACCCGAACCTCCGCGGCGAGCTCAAGCGGCGCGGCTTCCTGACGCGCGACTCGCGCGCCAAGGAGCGCAAGAAGGCCGGGCTCAAGAAGGCGCGCAAGCGTCCGCAGTTCTCGAAGCGCTAGACCGCGAGACGATGGCACGCAAGCTGTTCGGAACGGACGGCGTCCGCGGCGTCGCCGGCGAGTTCCTGACGGCGGAGCTCGCGATCGGCCTCGCCCGTGCGGCGGTGCTCGACTGCGCCGCGGAGCGCCCGCAGGTCCTGATCGTCCGCGACACCCGCGAGTCGGGGGAGATGCTCGAGGCCGCCGTCGCCGCCGGGGTCACCGAGGCCGGGGGGGACGCGCTGCTCGGCGGCGTGCTGCCGACCCCCGCGGCGCCGCTGCTGCTCGCACGCCACGGGCTCGACCTCGCGGTCGTGCTCTCCGCGTCGCACAACCCCTATCGCGACAACGGCATCAAGTTCTTCGGAGGCGACGGCTACAAGCTCTCCGACGAGGCCGAGCTGGAGATCGAGGCGGCGCTCGAGCGGCCGGTCGAGCCGCCCGAGCGGATCGGGCGCATCCGCGACCTGCGCGCCGCCGACGAGGACTACCTGCGCGAGCTGCACGCACGCTTCGCGGACCTCGACCTGAGCGGGGTCGACGTCGCGCTCGACTGCGCCAACGGCGCGACCTACCGCGTCGCGCCCGAGATCTTCCGCAGGCTCGGGGCGAGCGTCACCGTTCACGGCGGCGAGCCTGACGGGCGCAACATCAACGCCGGCTGCGGCTCGACCCACGTCGACGAGCTCGCGCGGATCGTCGTCGAGGGAGGCCATCGCGTCGGCTTCGCGTTCGACGGCGACGGCGACCGCGTGCTCGCCGTCGACTCGCGCGGCGCCGTCGTCGACGGCGACGAGCTGCTCGCGCTCGGCGCCCTGCATCTCCGCGACAGCGGCCGCCTGACCGGCGGCGGCGTCGTCGTCACGGTGATGACGAACCACGGCTTCCACATGGCGATGGAGCGCGAGGGCGTCGCCGTCAAGATCACCGGCGTCGGTGACCGCTACGTGCTCGAGGAGCTTCGCGCGAGCGGCTGGACGCTCGGCGGCGAGCAGTCCGGGCACCTGATCGAGATGGGCTTCAACCGCACCGGCGACGGGATCGCCGGCGCGCTGCTGACGCTCGAGGCGCTCGGCGGCGCCGACCTCGCGGACCGCACGGCGATGAGCCGGCTGCCGCAGCGGCTCGTCAACGTCCGCGTCCGCGACCGCGAGGCGATCGCCGGCGCGGCGGCGGTGCACGAGGCGGTGCAGCGCGCGGAGGATCGCCTCGAGGGACGAGGACGGGTGCTGATCCGCCCGAGCGGAACCGAGCCGCTCGTGCGGGTGATGGTCGAGGCCCCGACGAGCGAGGAGGCCGACGAGATCTGCGGCGGCCTCGTGGCGCTCGTCGAGGCCGAGCTGGGCTAGCGAGCAGGGTCAGACGTCGCAGCGCCGCATCGGCCGAGCGGATGGTCGTGCCTGACGTTCGACGGTCGAGCCGGTCGCGCACCGGTGGTACGTGAGGGCCCGGCCGGCGAGAGACGCCGCTCGAGCTTCTGACTCGGGTCACTAGGACGACTCGCGGCGGCCGTGCAGCCACGAGCCGTCGGGCAGCGGGAACGAGCCCCGCGAGCCCGCCGGCGACGGGCTCCGCGAGCGGATCGCCGCCGCGCGCGCTCGCCCTCCGCACGCGCCGCATCGATATCGAGGGGCCCCATGGACCGGCAGGACCGGGCCGGTCGCACCGTCGAGCTCGGCGGCGGCCGCGGCGAGCTGCTCGGCGAGGGCGCTCACGCCGCCGCGGTAGACCTCGCTCTCGGCGTCGGTCAGCAGGCGCTCGACGCGCGCCACGCCCCGCGCGTAGACGGCGCGACGCGAGTCCAGCCGCGCGGCGAGGTTCCGCACGGCCTCCTCGTTCGCGAGCAGCGCCGAGGAGTCGGGAGCGATCGCGGCGAGCCGGCGCGGGCGCCGGGCGACGCGCAGCAGCCCGTCCAGGGAGCCCGCGAGCTGCTCGCGGTGCCGGGCGCCGGTCAGCTGCCCGGCGCGGGCGGCGAGCAGCTCCGAGCCGGCCGGGTCCTCGCCCTCGAGCAGCCGGCCGTCGAGCGTGCCGGCGCGCAGCCGCGCGATCAGCCTCACGGTCCGGCCCGGCCGGGCCTCGCGGCGCTGACGGGCCCCGCTCGCGATTGTCGGGTGCACGATCTCCTGCGGTAGCATCGACTTGTCACCTCCAAAATCGTTTAGCTGGTGTCGTAACCTACCACCGTTGTATGATGGTTTCAAGCCCATGAGCGACACGCGCACCGCACCGAACGGCCTCGACCTCGTGATCGACTTCGTCAACACCCTCGATCTCGAGAAGCACGAGGAGACGCTCGCCGACCCCGCCGCGCTCGCGGCGTGGCTCGCCGAGCGCGGGCTGCTGCCGGCGGGGAAGGCCGTCAGCGCCGCGGACCTGCGCGACGCGGTGGCGCTGCGCGAGGCGCTGCGCGTCGCGATGCTCGCCCACAACGGCGGCGAGCCCGACGCCGGCGCCGTCGCACGCATGGACGAGGTGGCCCGGCGTGGCCGGCTCGGCGTGCAGTTCGCGGCCGACGGGGCGCGCCTGGCGCCTGCCGCCGACGGTTCTGCGGGAGCGCTCGCCGCCCTGCTCGTGCCCGTCGCGACGGCGATGCAGGACGGGACCTGGGAGCGCGTGAAGGGCTGCCGCGCCGACGAATGCCACTGGGCCTTCTACGACTTCTCCCGCAACCGCGCCGGGACGTGGTGCGACATGGCGGTCTGCGGGAACCGGGAAAAGGTCCGCGCCTACCGCGGCCGGGCCGGCTGAACGGCACCCCGACGGGCGCTCGCCCCCGTGGCGGGCCGCCGCCCGCTTGGTATCTTCGCGAGGGTGTGCGGCATCGTTGGCTACGTCGGCGGCCGCCCCGTCCGCGACCTGCTGCTGGCGGGGCTGACGCGACTGGAATACCGGGGCTACGACTCGGCCGGGATCTCGGTGATCGCGGGCGATGAGATCGAAGCCGTCCGCGCCGTCGGCAACCTCGGCGCGCTGCGGGACAAGATCGACCACGCCGGCGCCGGCGCGGTCGCGCTCGCCGAGCGCCCCGCGACGACCGGGATCGGCCACACCCGCTGGGCGACGCACGGGCGCGTCAGCGAGGAGAACGCGCACCCGCACTCCGACGACGAGGACCGCGTCCACGTCGTCGTCAACGGCATCGTCGAGAACTACCTCGCGCTCAAGCAGGAGCTGACCGACGCGGGCAGCGTCTTCTCCTCGGAGACCGACGCCGAGGTGATCGCCCACCTGATCGCCGAGCTCTACGAGGACGACCTGACGGCCGCGGTGCGCGCCGCGTACGCCCGCCTCGAGGGCCACTTCGCGTTCGTCGCGATGAGCCTCGACGAGCCGGACGTGCTGGTCGGCGCCCGCAAGGAGTGCCCGCTGATCGTCGGGCTCGGCGACGGCGAGCAGTTCATCGCCTCGGCGGTCCCCGGGTTCCTCGCCGAGACGCGGCGGGTCCTCTACGTCGACACCGGCGAGCTGGCGGTCCTGCGTTCGGGCGGCGTCTCGATCCTGACCGCCGCCGGCGAGCCCGTCGAGCGCTCGGAGGAGCTCGTCGAATGGGACGAGGCGACCGCCGAGAAGGCCGGCTACGAGACGTTCATGCTCAAGGAGATCCACGAACAGGCCGACGCCGTCGCCGACGCGATCGCCGGACGCACCGCCCGCCGCGAGGGCATCGACCTCGCCGAGGAGGGGGTGTTCGACGAGTCGCTGCTCGAGGGGATCCGCCGGATCGTGATCGTCGGCTGCGGCACCGCCTACCACGCCGGTCTGATCGGCCGCTACGCGATCGAAGAGTGGGCGCGCGTCCCGGTCGAGATGGACATCGCCTCCGAGTACCGCTACCGCAACCCCGTGATCGGCGGCGACGACCTCGTGATCGCCATCACCCAGTCCGGCGAGACGGCCGACACGCTCGCGGCGATGCGGCTCGCCCGCGAACGTGGCGCGCGGGTCCTGGCCGTCACGAACACGATGGGCTCGCAGGCGACGCGCGACGCCGACGGCACCCTGTTCACGCGCGCCGGCCTGGAGATCGGCGTCGCCGCGACGAAGACGTTCATCTGCCAGGTCGCGGTGATGTACGCGCTGGCGCTGCGCCTCGCCGAGCTGCGCGGCGAGCTCGCCCCGGCGCGGCTCGCGGAGCTCGTCGCCGAGGTGAAGCGGCTGCCGCACTGCATCGACGAGGTGCTGCGCCAGGCCGACGCGCAGATCGACCCGATCGCCGAGGCCTATTGGCAGAGCGACTTCTTCCTCTACATCGGCCGCCACGCCGGGTTGCCGGTCGCGCTCGAGGGCGCGCTGAAGCTGAAGGAGATCTCCTACATCGCGACCGACGCCTACGCGGCGGGGGAGATGAAGCACGGCCCGATCGCGCTGCTCGACGAGTCCACGCCCGTCGTCTGCGTCGCGACCGACTCCCCGGTGCTCGACAAGGTCGCGTCGAACATGCAGGAGGTCCGCGCCCGCGGCGCGCACGTGATCGCGATCGCGACGGAGGGCAACGTGACGATCCCCCAGCAGGCCGAGTCGACGGTCACCGTGCCGCCGCTCGACTGGATGCTGCAGCCGCTGCTGGCGGTGATCCCGCTGCAGCTGCTCGCCTACGGGATCGCCCGGCGGCGTGGGCTCAACGTCGACCAGCCGCGCAACCTCGCGAAGACCGTCACCGTCGAGTAGCCGGGGCCGCCTCGCCGCCGAGGCGACCATCTAGCATCGCTGCTGTGGAGGACCTGCCCGCCTGGCTCACGCCGCTGCCGGACGCTGAGACGATGCGCTCGATCGACCGCTGGGCGATCGACGAGCAGGGCGTGGCGAGCCTCGAGTTGATGGAGCGCGCCGGCGCCGGCGTCGCCGCGGCGGTCGAGCGCGTGGCGCCCGACGGCGCCGTCGCGGTCGTCTGCGGCAAGGGCAACAACGGCGGCGACGGGTTCGTCGTCGCGCGGCTGCTGCGCGACGCCGGGCGCGAGGTGAGGGTGGTGCTGACGTCCCCGCCGGAAGAGATTCGGGGCGACGCGCTCGCGAACCTGGAGAGGCTGCCCGGCGAGGGGCCGGTCCGCCTCGACGGGAGCTCGTGGCAGGACGGCGGCGAGACGAAGGGCGAGCCGCTCGCGGGCTGCGCGGCGATCGTCGACGCGCTGCTCGGCACAGGCTTCGAGGGTCAGCCCCGTGGCGAGGTCGGGGTCGCGATCGAGACGATCGGCCGTGCCGGCGCGCCGGTCGTCGCGGTCGACGTGCCGAGCGGGGTCGACGCCTCGACAGGTGTCGTCGCGGGCGCCGCCGTTCGCGCGACCGTCACGGTCACGTTCCACCGCGCCAAGCCGGGGTTGTGGGTGCACCCGGGCAAGGCTCGCGCCGGCGCCGTCGAGGTCGTCGCGATCGGGATCCCCAGGGGCGCGCCCGAAGACGCGCGGATCGGGCTGATCGACGGCGAGGCGCTCGCGCAGCTGCCGAAGCGCGGCGCCGCCTCGACGAAGTTCTCCTCGGGCCACGTGATCGTCGCCGGGGGGTCGGTCGGGCTCTCCGGGGCGCCGGCAATGGCCTCGCGGGCGGCGATGCGAGCCGGCGCGGGGTACGTCACCGCCTGCGTGCCGGAGGCGGTGCAGCCGGTGCTCGCCGCCGGGGGCACGCCGGAGCTGATGACGGTGGCGATGCCCGAAGCGGACGGCGCGCTCGCGGACTCCGCCGTCGAGACCGTGCTCGACGCCGCGGAGCGCGGCGGCGCCCTGGCGCTCGGCCCCGGGCTCGGGCGGACCGCGCAGGCCGTCGCCTTCGCGCGGCGGCTGGCGCGCGAGGCACGCCTTCCGATGGTGCTCGACGCCGATGGCCTGAACGCCCACGCCGGGCGCCTTCAGGAGCTGGCGGACCGCCGCGCGCCGACGGTGCTGACCCCGCACGCCGGCGAGCTCGGGCGGCTGCTCGAGCTGCCCAGCGAGGAGATCGAGGCCGAGCGCCTGCGCCACGTGCGCGACGCCGCCGGCCGCGCCGGCGCGGTGGTCGTGCTGAAGGGAGACGACACGCTCGTCGCCGAGCCGGAGGGCCGTGTGGCGGTCAGCCGCGGGGGCAGCCCGGCGCTCGCGACGGCCGGCACCGGCGACGTCCTGACGGGCGTGATCACGGCGCTGCTGGCGCAGGGGCTCGGGCCGTTCGAGGCCGCCTCGGCCGGTGTGCTGATGCACGCGCGCGCGGGGCGACTGGCGGCGCACGACGTGGGCGCAGCGGAGTCGGTGATCGCCGGAGACGTGATCCAGGCGCTGCCGCGGGTGCGAGCGGGGGAGAGCGATGCCGGCTGAGAACGGCCAGGCGCAGGACGCGCTCGAGGCTCCGGCGGCCGAGCGGGTCCACGCGCGCGTCAATGTCGCGGCGATCGAGCGCAACTGCGCGCGCCTGCTGTCCGAGCTCGGCGGCGACTCGGAGCTGTGCGCGGTCGTCAAGGCCGACGGCTACGGCCACGGCGCGCTGCCCGCGGCGACGGCGGCGCTCGCCGCAGGCGCGAGCTGGCTCGCCGTCGTCTCGGCGCGCGAGCTGCGCGAGCTGCGCGACGCGGGCATCGACGCGCCGGTGCTCGTGCTCGGCGCGCTGACGGGGGCCGAACTGTCGGAGGCGCTCGCGGCTCAGGGCGACGTCGTCGTCTGGAGAGAGGACACGCTGCGGGCGGTCAGCTGCCGCGGGAGGCGGCCGCGTGCACGTCAAGCTCGACTCCGGCATGGGGCGCCTCGGCACGCGCGATCCCGACCAGGCGAGCGCGCTGCTGGCCGCCGCCGAGCAGGCGCCGGGAGTGACGGTTGCGGGGGTGATGACGCACTTCGCGACCGCCGACGAACTCGACGACCGGGGCTTCTTCTCCGAGCAGCTCGCGCGCTTCACCCGCTGGGTGGCCGACGTGCGCCGCGACCGGCCGGGGCTGCTCGTGCACGCCGCGAACAGCGCGGCGATGCTGCGCGAGCCGGCGGCGCGGTTCGACATGGTCCGCTGCGGCATCGCGATCTACGGGATGGACCCGTTCGCGACCGACCCCGCCGACCGCGGGCTCGAGCCGGCGCTGGAGCTGCGCTCCTACCTGGCGGACGTGAAGCGCTGTGCACCGGGCGAGAGCGCCGGCTACGGGCGCCGCTTCATCGCCGAGCGCGAGACGCTCGTCGGGGTCGTGCCGATCGGCTACGGCGACGGGTGGCGCAGGGCGCTCGGGGACAACTGCGACGTGCTGATCGGCGGCGCGCGCAGGCCGGTCGTGGGAACGATCAGCATGGACAGCCTGACCGTCGAGCTCGGGAGCGACGGCCCCGAGCCGCGCGCCGGCGAGCAGGCGGTGCTGATCGGCATCCAGGGCGCCGCGCGCATCACCGCCGAGGAGGTCGCGGCGCGGCTCGGCACGATCAACTACGAGGTCACCTGCGAGCTGACGCCCCGCGTGACGCGCAGGTACCACCGCGACGGTGCGCCCTTGGAGCGGGAGGTCGTATGAGCGCGGGCCTCGGGGCGGCGCGGCAGGCGCTGGCGGGCGGCGACGCCTGGATCGTCGGCGGCGCCGTCCGCGACGCACTGCTCGGACGCGAGACCGCGGACCACGACCTCGTCGTCTCCGGCGATCCCGCCAGCGCCGCGCGGGCGGTCGCCCGCGCGGCGGGTCGTGCGGCCTGCTTCCCGCTGTCCGAGGAGTTCGGGTCCTGGCGGGTCGTGGCGCGCGACAACAGCTGGCAGGTCGACGTCGAGCCGCTGCGCGCGCCGACGCTCGAGCAGGACCTGGCGCTGCGCGACTTCACCGTCAACGCGATCGCCGAGCCGCTCGCGGGGGGCGCCACGATCGACCCGCTCGGCGGCGCCGCGGACCTGCGCGCGCGGCGCCTGCGGATGGCCGGCCCGGGCGCGTTCGAGCAGGACCCGCTGCGCGTGCTGCGGCTGGTGAGGGTCGCCGTCGAGCTCGGCCTCGAGCCCGACGAGCAGGCGCTCGACGCGGCCTCGCGCCACGCGCCGGAGCTCGCGCTCGTCTCCGGCGAGCGCGTGTTCGGCGAGCTGTGCCGGATCCTCGGCGGCCCGCGCGCCCGCGCCGGCATCGAGCTGGCCCGCCGGATCGGCGCGCTCGACGCCGTGCTGCCCGAGTTGAGCGCGCTGCAGGGGATCGAGCAGAGCGCCTACCACCACGCCGACGTCTACCGGCACACGCTCGAGGTGCTGGATCGCACCGTCGAGGTGACCGCGCCGGGCGGGCCTGCCTGCCCGGGCGCCGAGCCCGCGATCGCGCCGCACCGCGCGGCGGTGACGGCGCTGCTCGCCGAGCCGTTGGCGGACGGGCTGACGCGCGGGCAGGCGATGCGGTGGGGTGCGCTGCTGCACGACGCCGCGAAGCCGGCGACCCGCGGCGTCCTGCCCGGCGGGCGGGTGACGTTCATGGGGCACGACATCGCAGGAGCCGCGCTCGCGCGCGACGTGCTCGAGCGGCTGCGGGCGAGCGAGCGGCTGCGCGCGCACGTCGCCGCCCTGGTCCGAACCCACCTGCGGCTGGGTTTCCTCGTACACGAACCGCAGCCGCTGGGGCGGCGGACGGTCTACCGCTACCTGAAGGCCTGCGAGCCGGTCGAGGTCGACGTCTCGCTGCTGTCGGTCGCGGACCGGCTCGCCACCCGAGGCCGGAACGCCGAGCGCGCGATCGGCGAGCACATGCGGGTCGCATCGCAGGTGATCGGGGACGCGCTGGCCTGGCACGAGCAGGGCCCGCCACCGCCGCTCGTGCGCGGCGACGAGCTCGCCGCCGGCCTCGGGATCGCGCCGGGCCCCGAGCTCGGGAGGGTGCTCGCCGAGATCGCGGAGGCGCGCTACGCGGGCGAGGTCGCGACACCCGAGCAGGCGCTCGAGCTGGCGCGCTCGGCTCTGTAGCGCGCCCGGCGCTCTATCCTCACCCGCAGAGATGCTCACCGAGTTACTGAGCTTTCCCGATCCGGTCAACGAGAAGGCCGCACGGAGCGTCGCGGCCGTGGTCGCGACGATCGCGGTCGTGGCCCTCGCGACCTCGGCGCACTGGCTCGCGGCGGTGCTTGCGTACGGCTTCCTCGCACGCGTACTGACCGGCCCGACGCTGAGCCCGCTGGGCCGGCTCGCGAGCGGCGTGATCGCCCCCCGGCTCGGCCCGCCGCGGTACGTGCCGGGACCGCCGAAGCGCTTCGCGCAGGGGATCGGCGCGGTCCTGACGACGGGCGCCGCCGTCGCCGCGCTCGGGTTCGGCGACGGCACCCTCGCCGACGTGCTGCTCGCGCTGGTGATCGTCGCAGCGACGCTCGAGGCCGGCTTCGGGCTGTGCCTCGGCTGCCGCGCGTTCGCGCTCTCGATGCGCGCCGGGCTGATCCCGGCGCACGTCTGCGAGCGTTGCGTGGCGGTGCCGTCCTCGCGCTGAGCGGCGCGAGCACGCCGCCGCACGGCCGCCGGCGGCTAGGATCACGGTCCGATGTCGGACCCCGACTGCATCTTCTGCAAGATCGTCGCCGGCGAGCTTCCCGCGAGGATCGTCGACGAAGACGAGCGCACGATCGCGTTCATGGACATCGCGCCCGCGACGCGCGGGCACGCGCTCGTGATCCCGCGGGCGCACTCGCGCGACGTGACGGAGACCGGCGCGGAGGACCTGGAGGCCACGATCCTCGCGGCGCAGCGGCTCGCGCGGAGGGCCCGTGAGCGGCTCGGCGCCGACGGGGTCAACCTCCTCAACGCGTGCGGCGCGGCGGCGTGGCAGACGGTGTTCCACACGCACATCCACGTGATCCCGCGCTACAGCGACGACCCGCTGCGTCTACCCTGGGTCCCGGCCGAGGGTGATCAGGACGAGATCGCCGCCGCAGCGCAGGAATTGACGGGGGGATAACGAAGTAGTCGAACCGCTACCTCCGGCGCGCCGACGTGTTCAACAGGACTGATGAGACGGACGAAGACAGCCATACTCGCCAGCTTTCTGCTCGCGCTCGCGCTGCCCGCGGCGGCGCCCGCACAGCTGACCGAAGTCGGCGTGATCGGCGCGACCAACCCTGAAACGGTGGCGAGCTGCCCGGCGAGCCCCTGCCTGGCCGTCAGCCGCACGACCGGCTTCCAGGTCAAGGTCGGCAGCGTCCACAACCCGCTGTCGGTCCCGCGGACGGGCTCGATCGTCGCCTGGAGCGTCACGCTCGGCAAGCCGAACGCGACCCAGATCAAGTACTTCAACGCGAACGAGGGCGGCGAACCGGAAGCCGCGATCGCGGTGCTGCGCCCGCAGCCGAAGCCGAACCTCACCTACAAGCTGATCGCGCAGGGCCCGCTGGTCAAGCTCACGCCGTACTTCGGGAAGACCGCGCAGTTCCCGCTGGAAACGACGATCAAGGTCAAAAAGGGCGACGTGATCGCGCTGACCGTTCCCACCTGGGCGCCGGCGCTCGCGCTCGGGTTCGGCAACGACACGTCGTGGCGCGCGAGCCGTCAGAAGAAGCAGTGCACGACCACCGGCACGCAGACGGCGCACACGCAGGTCAACACCGCGGTTCAGTACTTCTGCCTCTACCAGACGGCGCGCTTGACGTACAGCGCGACGCTGGTCTCCACTCCATAGCGGCCGCGCGACTCTTTCGCGGCCCGGCGGCCGCGAAAGAGGTCGCACGGCCGCGGTGGTAGGTGGGCGTCGGCGATCAGGACGGCTTCTGGGCAGCCCGGGTGCGGTCTGGGATGGAGGCGGCGGGTTAGCTCCGTGGGCGTGACGGCTGAGGGCGTCGACCTGCGCGCGGGCGGTTCCGCGCCGGATGGCCGCCCGGATGCGGTGGAGGGAATCGCGTGGCTCCCGCGTGAGCCGCGGGCGTGCCGGGCCGGGACGGCGACGGGCGCGGCCGGGGAGCGGGGTAGCGAGGGGCCCGGCGGCCGTATGTCAAAGTGACCCGAGCGGCGGCGGGGCTACGGGGCGCTTGCGCCGCCGGTGGGGCTCGAGGAGCCTTCTTCGGCTTTCGCCGCGCCTTTTTCTTCCGGGGCTTTCGATTTTTCTTCGCTGCCGGTGCCGCCCGATGCCGTGCCTTCGCTCGGCGAGCCGCCGGAGGAGCCTTCCGGCGTTTCGCCTTCGGGTTTCGATTCGGACGATTCGCCCGTCGTCGTCGATTTCGTGGTTTTCGCAGCCGTCGACGACGTCGCGGTCGTCTGCGCAGCCGCCTTTTCGGCGCTCGTGTCCGTCGGCGGCGTGATTTCGGGCGTGCTCTTCGGGACCGCGTCGGAGACGCTCGACCCCCCGCACGCCGCGAGTGCCGTCGCGCAGATCAGCGCGGCGGCTGCGGCGAGTGCGGCACGCGTGCGCGGACCGCGCACGGTCAGGTCCTCGCCGGCTCGTTCAGAGGCCCCATGCGCCTGCCGCACGTCGGGCAGTCGTTGAGGTCCTTCTGCGCCATCTGCTGGCACCATGGGCAGAAGCGGAGATGTTCCACGGCCCACGGGAGCCGCGAGGAGGACGGCGCCAGCGGCAGCACCTTCCCGACGATCTCGAGCTCGTCGCCCGTGTCGCGGTCGCGGTAGATCTCCTCGGGCTCGGCCTCGAGAAGCACTTCGCGGCCGGTCGACGGGTTGCGGAGGCGGTAGCGCTGTCTGGTGCTCATCGCCGGGACTCTACCGGAGCCGGTGGGCGTGATCGGCCCGCCGGCGAGGCCCCGGATAGGGTGGGCGGCCGTGCGCATCCTCGTGTTCCACGGGTACCTGCTGGGCGGGACCGGCTCGAACGTCTACAACGCCCGCCTGGCCGAGGCGCTCGTACGGCTCGGCCACGAGGTGCACCTGCTCTGCCAGGACCGCCACCCGGAGGAGCAGCCGTTCCTGGCCGCCGCCGGCGACTGGGACGCGGGCGAGCTGCGGGTCCGCGAGCTCGGGTCGAGCCCGGGCCCGGGCCGCGCCACCGCCTACCGGCCCGAGATCGGCGGCCTGCTTCCCGTCTACGTCGCCGACCGCTACGAGGGCATCGAGGCGAAGACCTTCGCCGAGTGCACGCCCGCGGAGGTCGCACGCTACGTGGAGGCGAACGTCGCCGCGGTCAGGGAGGTGGTCCACCTCTCCTCGCCGGAGCTCGCCCTCGCCAACCACCTCGTGATGGGACCGGTGATCCTCGCCCGCGCGCTCGGCGGGGAGGTGCCCTACGCGGTCAAGGTCCACGGCAGCGCGCTCGAGTACACCGTCAAGCCCGAGCCGTCGCGGTTCCTGCCCCCCGCGCACGAGGGGCTCGCCCAGGCCGGCGGCGTGCTCGTCGGCTCCCGCCACACCGCGGAGAGCCTGTGGGCGGCGCTCGCGGACCCGCTGCTGCCCGACCGCACGCGGCTCGGGCCGCCCGGCGTCGACGTCGCGGCGTTCGCCCCGCGCGACCCGGCCGCCGCCCGGGTGGGGGTGCGAGGGCTCTCCGAGACGCTCGCCGCGCAGGCTCCGGGCGGTACGGCCGAGGGCGCGTTCTCCCGGGATCCCGGCGAGGCCGCTCGGGCCATCGCCCCGCTCGCCGAAGGGGACGGGCCGATCGCCGCGTTCGTGGGAAAGCTGATCGTCAGCAAGGGCGTCGACCTGCTGCTCGCCGCGTGGCCGCTGGTGCTCGCGCGGGTGCCCGGCGCACGGCTCGCGATCGTCGGCTTCGGGGCCTACGAGCCGGGTCTGCGAGAGCTCGCGGGGGCGCTGGCGGCGGGCGATCTCGCGCGGGCCCGCGAGATCGCGCTGGCAGGACGATCGCTCGAGGACCCCACCGCTCCCGCCGAGCCGCTGCGTCACCTGCTCGCCTTCCTCGACAGCCTCTCCGGGTCCGAGCTCGACGGCTACCTGGCCGCGTCGGCCGCGCTTCCGAGCGGGATCGCGTGGACCGGGCGGCTCGAGCACAGCGAGCTCGCCGAGCTGCTGCCGGCGTGTCGCGCGCTGGTCGCGCCGAGCACGTTCCCCGAGGCGTTCGGGATGGTCGCCGCGGAGGGCGCGGCATGCGGCGCGATCCCGGTCGTCGCGCGGCATTCCGGGCTCGCGGAGGTCAGCGAGGCGCTCGCCGCGGCGGTGCCGCCGGAGGCCGCGCCGTGGCTCTCGTTCGAGCTCGGCGACGGCGCCGTGCGTGCCCTTGCCGCCTGCCTCACGGGAGCGCTCACGGCGGCTCCCGGCGTTCTCGAGCGGACCCGAGACGGCCTCGTCGCGACCGTGCGCGAGCGCTGGTCGTGGGAGGGCGTGGCGACGGGCGTGATCGCAGCTGCGCAGGGCGAGCTGGACGGGCTTCCACGGCCCTGAACCGCGGCCCCGTTGGCACGCTGGCCCGCCGCGTGTTCGGATAGTGTTCCGCCCTCGAATGACCTCTGAGGGAGAGCTTCAGGAGCGTCCGCGGCGCGCGGCGCAGGGAAGGCGCGGCCGGCTCGCCGGTTCATTGGCGCTCCTCGCCGGCGTGGCCGCGCTGACCGGCTGCGGCAGCGTCAAGGGCGGCGACGACGTCAACGTGATCGCCGGCAAGCAGGCGTTCGTCGCCAAGTGCGGCTCCTGCCACACGCTCGCCCGCGCCGACACGAAGGGCGTCGTCGGCCCGAACCTCGACGAAGCGTTCCGGGCGAGCGTCCACGAAGGGTTGCAGCGCAGCACCATCCGCGGGGTCGTCGAAGAGCAGATCCAGCTCCCGAATCCCGAAGGAGCGATGCCGAAAGACCTCGTCGGCCCGAGCGCGCGGCGGGACATCGCCGCGTACGTCGCGCAGGTCGCCGCGGCTCCGGGCAAAGACGAAGGGCTGCTCGCGACCGCCGTCGAAGCGCCCGGCGCAGGCAAGCCGGCCGAAGAGAAGGGCGGGAAGCTCTCGATCCCCGCGAGCCCGAGCGGGCAGCTGGCCTACGCGACGAGCAAGGCGAACGCGACGGCCGGGGCGGTCACGATCGAAATGCCCAACATGTCGGGTGTCAGCCACAACATCGCGGTCGAAACCGGCGAAGGCGGCGCCAGCCCGAAGGGCACGAAGCTCGGCGCGAGCAGCTTTGTCTCGAAGGGCACCGCGACGCTCAGCGTGACGCTCAAACCGGGCAAGTACACCTACTTCTGCGAAGCCCCCGGGCACAGGCAGGCGGGGATGTACGGCACGATCACCGTCAAGTAGGGCTCTACGCGCCCTACGCGGGGCGTCGTGCAGGTACGCGCAGGCGACTTTCGTGCACTATTAGGCCGTGGCCCGGGTGCACAACAGCTTCGTGATGGACGTCCCGCCGGAGAAGGCGCAGGAGATGTTCGTGCGCGACATCGTCCCCGACCTGCATCGGGACGGGCGGTTCACGATGTACAGGGAAGGTCCTGGAGAGGTGCGCCTGTCCGACGCCAACTTCGACGGGGAACCGGCGTTCGGCCGGGGTGGTGCGATGGGAGCGCTTGCGCTCGACCTCGACGACATCGCCGACCCCGACGAGTTCGAGGCGCACGACGAGGAATCAAGCGAACCCGTCCTGGCTGACGTGCTGCGTCGCGGGACCGACGCCGAGACGCCGCAGGCCGGCGGCCGCGCCGTCCACTCGGCGGAGCTGCTCGCCTCCCACCGCCTCAAGGTGACCTTCGCGCCGGACCGCGAGGAGACCCGCGTCACGATCAGCGGCTCCGCGCACCACGACGTCTGCGGCGGGCTCGAGCGCCTCGGCAGGCCGGATCACTGGCCGGCGACGGCCGATCAGCCCCACGACTGAGGGCGCCCGCCCGTGGCGAGGCTGAGGCACGCCTTCACGATCGACGCGCCGCCGGACCGCGCACAGACGCTGTTCGAGCGCGACATCCTGCCGAGCCTCTACAAGGGCAGCACGTTCCGGCTCGCCGAGGAACGGCCGGGCGTCCTCGTCCTCTCCGACGGCGCGATCGACGTCGACCGCGTGTTCGACCCGCGGAAGGTGGTGCTCGGCGATGCCAAGCCGCGGAAGGGCAGGGCGTCGCCGGCGATCGCGCCGCCGCTGGAACGGCCCCGGCCGCGGATGATGGGGGTGATCTCCCCGAACGTGGAACACCGCCAACCTTGGCTCTACGCGAGCCTGCGGCGGATCAGCTCACGGCGCATCACGGTGGAGTTCCGGCCGCGGGGCGCCGGCACGGAGGTCACGATCGATGGCAAGGCCGACCGCCGCGTCCGCGACGCGCTGACGCGGCTGGGAGAGCCCGGGCGCTGGCCGGAACGCGCCATCTGAACGCCCCGGGCGTGATCAGACCGCGCGGATCACGAGCACCAGGACGATCACCGCGACGATCACGACGATCGCGTACAGCAGCAAGCGGAACGCCTCGCCCTCGGACCTGAGCGGGTTCAGCATCGCTCAGCCGAGCGCGTCTCGCGCCGGGTCAAATGATGTAGACCGTCGTGTAGACGACGAGCCACATGATGTCGACGAAGTGCCAGTAGATGCCCGGTATCTCGACGCCGCGGTGTTCCTCGGGGCTGTAGTGGCCGCGGAACGCCCTGACCGTCACGAACAGCAGCAGCAGCAGCCCGATGAACACGTGCGCGCCGTGCAGGCCGGTGAGCGAGAAGAAGATCGTCTGCTGGGCGGCGTCCTGCGGGGCGAAGCCGATGTTCGCATACTCGTTGATCTGGATGAACAGGAACGTGCACCCGAGCAGGAAGGTCGTGAGCATCCCCGCCTTCAGCCCGAAGTGGTTGCCTCGCTTGATGCACGTCTCGGCCCAGTGCAGGGTGAAGGAGGAGGAGACGAGGATCGCGGTGTTCACGCCCGCGACTTCGACGGGCAGTTTCGTCCCGACCGCCGGCCACGGGTCGCCCTGGGCGACGCGGATGAAGAAGTACGCGGTGAAGAACGCCCCGAACACCATGATCTCGGAGATGATGAAAAGCAGCATCCCGAGCAGCTGCGGCTCGACGCGCGAGCTGCGGTTGGCCGCGATCGGGCCGTGGTGGTCGCCGTGGGCGTGCTCGCCGCCGGCGTGGGCGATGGAGGCCGCCTCCATGACCTAGGCGGCGCCCGCCGTGGTCGGGGCCGCAGCGCCGACGACGACGTGCTCGACCTTCGCCGAGGTCGCGCCGCGGACACGCTCGATCAGGTTCGCCCGCAGCCATCCCGAGCGCTCGCCCGGGAGCGTCGAGATCACGACGTCGTCGACCCGGAACAGCTCGAGCGCGTTCATCGTCGCGGTGTACGGGTCGGGGTCGCCGATCATCCCGGAGCTCAGCAGCCCGGCCTCGCCGAGGCGGTCGAGCATCTTCGCGAGCCGCTCGCGCGCCTCGCGGGGGGAGTCGCCGCTGCCGTCGACCTGGGGGACGACCGCGATGAACAGGCGCCGTGGCGGCCCGCCGGCCTCGCCGCCGGAGCCCGCGGCGAGCTCCTTGAGGCGGTCGAGCAGCTCCTCGCCGCTGGAGGTCTTGTTCGCGACGACGAGCGTGACCTTGAACGGCAGCGTTTCGTGGTCGAGGTCGACGACGACGTGCTCGACCGGCAGCCCGGTGACGTTGCGGATGCGCTCGATCAGGTCGCGGCGCAGCCAGCCGGAGCTCTGAGCGGGGTAGGTCGAGACGATGATCTCGTCCGGGCGGTGCTCGGCGACGGCGTCCATCGTCGCCGAGAACGGGTCGGCGTCGCCGACTTCGCCGGTCGCCTCCATGCCCTCCGCGGCGACCGAGGACAGCGCCAGGTCGACGCGGACCTGCGCGGCGTCGTGGACGGCCTCGTCGTAGATCACGTAACCGGCCGACGGCTTGCTCTGGGGGACGACGAGACGGAAGCGGACCGCGCCCTGGCGGGCGCGGTCGCGCACGGCGTCGAGCAGCTTCGCCCCGCCGAGGGTGCGGTTGGCGACGACCAGGACCTCTCTCACGGCATCCTCCTCATCGACTCGGCTCGTGCAGCACGCCCGCTGAGGCGGCCGCGGGGGTGGGGGCGAAGATGCCGTGGACCGCGCCGGGCACGCCGTACTCGTACGGGCCGCCGACGACGGTCGGTAGTTGGTCGAAGTTGAAGACCGGCGGCGGCGAGGAGACCTGCCACTCGAGCGTCATGCCGCGCCACGGGTTCGAGACCGAGATCGGACCGCCGCGCCAGCTCGTGACCATGTTGTAGACGAACACGAGCGTGCTCGCGCCGAGCAGGAAGCTCGCGATCGAGATGAACAGGTTCAGCCCCGCGAATTCCGATGCGTACGTCGAGACCCGGCGCGGCATCCCCTCGAGGCCGAGGATGTGCATCGGCGCGAAGGTCAGGTTGAAGAACACGAACGTCGTCCAGAAGTGCCATTTGCCGAGCCGCTCGTCGTACATCCGACCGGTCATCTTCGGGAACCAGTAGTAGACCCCGGCGAAGATCGTCATCAGCGATCCGCCGAACAGCACGTAGTGGATGTGGGCGACGATGAAGTAGGTCGCGCTGACGTGGATGTCGAACGGGATCATCGCGAGCATGATCCCGCTGATCCCGCCGAGCGTGAACGTCGTGATGAAGCCGAGCGCGAACAGCATCGCGGTGTCGAGATGGAGCACGCCGCGGTACAGCGTCGCCAGCCAGGAGAACACCTTGATGCCGGTGGGCACGGCGATGATCGCGGTCGTGATCGCCATCGGGATGCGGATCCAGGCCGCCATCCCGGACGTGAACATGTGGTGCGCCCAGACGGTGAAGCCGAGGCCGACGATCGCGAGCAGCGAGAAGGCCATCATCCGGTAGCCGAAGATCGGCTTGCGCGCCTTCACGGCGATGATTTCGCTGATGATCCCGAACCCGGGCAGGATCATGATGTAGACCGCCGGGTGCGAGTAGAACCAGAAGACGTGCTGGTACATCAGCACGTCTCCTCCCTTGCCGGCGTTGAAGAAGTTGAAGTGCAGGCCGCGGTCGAGCAGGATGAAGAACTGCGAGGCGGCGATGAACGGCGTCGCGATCACGACCAGCAGCGAGGTCGCGAAGTTCGCCCAGACGAGCAGCGGCATCCGGAAGAAGCTCATCCCGGGCGCGCGCATCGTGATGATCGTGACCAGGAAGTTGAGCGCGGTCATGATCGAGGAGGCCCCCGCGAACTGCACCGCGATCGAGAAGAACGTCTGCCCGAGCGGCGCGGAGTCGGACAGCGGCGCGTACGCCGTCCAGCCGTCCGCGAACGCCCCGCCGGGGACCAGGAAGCTCGACACCATCATGATCCCCGCGATCGGCAGCAGCCAGAACGACAGCGCGTTGAGCCGCGGGAAGGCCATGTCCGGAGCGCCGATCATCAGCGGGATCACGAAGTTCCCGAAACCGGCGAACACGGGGATGATGAACAGGAAGATCAGCAGCGACGCGTGGACCGAGAACAGGCTGTTGTAGGTGTTCGCATCGACGAAGTGCGAGCCCGGCGCGGCGAGCTGCGCGCGCATCAGCAGCGCGATCAACCCCCCGACGAGCAGGAAGAAGAACGAGTTGACCGTGTACTGGATCCCGATCACCTTGTGGTCGGTGTTGATCCGGAAGTAGTCCTTCCACGAGTACGCGCCGTGGCCGGAGTGGTCCTCCGGGCGGGTCTTGCGACCGGCCGCCCAGTAGAACCAGTAGTCGAAGCCGCCGAAGCCGACGAGGAACGCGAGCGGCGACGCGAGCAGGGAGACGGTGAGGATCGCTTCCCAGTCGAGGTAGTGGTGGAACGTCGCGTGGCCGGTCGAGGAGCGCACGACCCAGGTCAGGCCGGTCGCGAACACGCCCCCGAGCAGGAACCCGAGACCGCCGCGGTAGAAGCCCGGCTGTCTGATCCTGGCCGCCATCAGCGGGTCTCTCCAGCGTGGTTGGCCGTCGTAGTCATCGCCGTCGCGCACATTATCCGGCGCTCCCCGTGGAGGTCGTGCTCGCCGACGCCGTCGCGGTCTGGGAGGCGATCCACGAACGGAACTGTTCCTCGCTGACGACGTGGATCGTCGAGCGCATCAGCGAGTGGCCGAGCCCGCACAGCAGGTTGCAGACGACGGGGTAGCTGCCGATCCGGCTGGGGGTCGCCCGCCAATGGGTCGTGATCCCGGGCACCGCGTCCTCCTGGATCCGGAAGGCGGGGATCCAGAACGCGTGGATCACGTCGCGGGAGTGGATGTTGAACTCGACCGATTCGCCCTTCGGGACATACAGCTGGTAGCTCTTGATCGGCGCCCCGCCGGTGATCGCCTTCGGGTATTCGTAGCTCCAGGCGAACTGCTGACCGTAGACTTCGACCTGGATCTCCTTCGCGGGTTTCTTCTCGTTTTCTTTGAGCACGGCGAACGAGTAGCCGACGAGGCTGAGCAGCAGCACGGTCGGGATCGCGGTCCAGAACACCTCGAGCCGGGTGTTGCCGTGGATCGGCGGTCCGTCCTTGAGCTCCTCGCCGGGCCGCATGCGGTACTGCCACACGCAGTAGAAGATCACGGTCTCGACGAGCACGAAGATCGGGATCGAGGCGATCACGAGCACGTGGTAGAGACGGTCCGTGTTCTTCGCCTGGGTCGAGGCCTGCACGGGGAACCAGCGGATTTCGAAGCTGATCCAGATCGCGATCGCGATCGCGGCCACGGCCGCGCCCGCCGCGATCAATATCGAGCGGTTCTTAGGCAAGGCGCCGTCTCCCGCGGCTGGAATGTCCGAAGCTCCCTCTCATCGGAGGCCGGATCCTAATGACTCCGTCCCCGGACCGCAGCGAGCTTGACGCAGCGGGGATGCGCCGATAGATTGAGTCAAAAGTTGCAAGCCCGCCTGCGCGGCGCATGAGCGTTCCGCGCGCCGGGTAGGAGATAACTGTCGGCAGCTGTCGAGCGAGGAGAGCGCGAGCGGCGATGCAAGTACGTAGCGGCATGAGCGAGATGGTCCTGACGGTCGGCCCCGGCCACACGCTGCGCGCGGTCGCGCGGCTGATGTCCGAGCGACGGGTCGGCGCGGCGGTCGTGATGGACCCCGAGGGGCACGGCCCGGGGATCATCACCGAGCGCGACATCCTGATCGCGATCGGGGCGGGCCAGGATCCCGACGAGGAGATCGTCGCCGGCCACGAGACGCGCGATGCCGTCTACGCCTCGCCGGAGTGGTCGCTCGAGGAGGCCGCGGCCGCGATGGTCCGTGGGAACTTTCGCCATCTGATCGTCCTCGACGGTGGGGAGACGGTCGGGATCCTGTCGGTGCGCGACATCGTGCGCTGCTGGACCGATGATGGCGCGATCTGTCCGGTGCCAGCCCGGGTGGCCGTGGGGTGAGAGGGGTGGTGTGCCCGTCGGGGGGCGGGCCCACACTCGCCACAGCGGCCGGGCGCGGTTGAGGGACCGCGCCCGGCGCTCCACGGAGTTCGTTCAGAGGCCGAAGCACGCCGAGACGGGATGCTCGGCGCGGCTCGCCGCGGTGCGTGGGGGCGTTCGGCGCGCCGGGCCCGCCGCGGGTGGCGATCAGTCTGCGCGTGCAGCGCCGCGCCGCGCTGCTAGCACCCGAGTGCCCCGGCGGGAACTCTCCTACGCGCGCAGCGCCGCGCTCCGCGCGCGGCCCGCGGCGAGCACCCCGCACCAGCAGGCGGCGGCAGCTCCCGCGAGGGCCAGGCACAGCGTCAGGCGGGTGCTCGCGCCGAACGGGCCCGAGGGCGCCGCGCCGAGCGCGCCGGCCAGCGCCCACATCGCGACGACGTAGACCAGCAGGCCCCCGGTCACGAGCAGCATCGCGGCGGTCATCGCCTGCCCCGACCACGCCGCGAGGCGGAGCAGGGCGAGCGGCGGCGGGGCGCGGCGCATCACGGCTTTCGGCGCGAGCGCCGCCGCTCCCGCGACCGCGAGCCCGCCGAGCACGAGCGGCACCAGGAAGCCGAGCACGACCGGCGCCGGGAACCGCCCGTCGCGCGACGGGGCGAGCGTGGCGAGGATCGCCGCGAAGCACCAGAACGCGACCACGGCGAGCCCGGGGGAGAGCAGCATCGCGGCCAGGCGGCGATCCCGGCCGCGCGCCGCAGCCCGCAGCGCGTGCCATACCAGCGGCAGCCCGCCGAGGGCGATCGCCGCCGCGCCGAGCGCCGCGCCGGCCATGATCGCGTCGCGAGCGCCCGAGAGGATCGGGTGCACGTGCTCGGCCGGGTCCCAGTGCTCGGTCTCCTTCGCGAACGCGCTGCCCGCGACCGAGACCGCGATCCAGCACGCGAACATCGCCCCGACCGACAGGCGCAGGGTCGTCGCGGGGTCGGCCGAGCGCCACGAGTCGCCGGGGCGCAGGTGCGCCGTGGCGGCGCCGCGCAGCAGCGAGGCGAGCCCGCGGGGTCCCGGCGGGTCGTCCTCGAGCAGCGCTCGCATCTCCTCGCCGTAGCGCTGACGCCACGGCTCGGGATAGAGCGCGAGCAGCGCCAGCCCGATGCGGGTCCTGCGGCGGGGTCTCACGCCGGCGCCCCGCTCGCGCGCAGCCGCGTCAGCCCGGTGTCGGCGACGCCCGCGAGGGTTTGCAGCTGGCGCTCCAGCAGCTGCGCTCCGGCGCCCGTGATGCGGTACGGGCGGCGCCTGCCCTCGGCCGCCGTCGGCTCGATCAGGCCCTGGGACTCGAGTCGGGCGAGCGCGCCGTAGAGGGTGCCGGGGCCGAGGTGGACGCCGGCGATCTCGTCGATGTCGGCGACCATCGCGTAGCCGTGCTTCGGGCCTCCCGCGAGGCTCGAGAGGACGAGCAGGCCGGGGTCCGACCAGCGTCCTGGTTGGTCCTGCGGTCGGGGGCGCGGCATCGGGGGCTCCTCTCAGCGATAAATCGTTGTGCGGTGTATCGTAGCACGAGTGTCAGGGGTCATGCCGGGCGCGGACGCGAGCGGCCGGTCCGGCAGCGCGCCCCGCCGACGTCTCCCGTTCACGGTGGACGAGGTGGACCCGGCGCTCGCTCGCCTGCGGTCTTGCGGCGGCCAACCGGCGGGGTCGATCGCACTCGCCAGAGGACCGGCACCGGATCTGCTGCGCCCCGCGGTCCGGCGGGATCGTCGCGGGGCTCGCCGAGGAGGTCGGCCGACCGATCGGACGGCGATGCCGGAGGCGAGCTCGGAGGGGGCCCGTCAGGCCCGAGTCGCGCTCAGTGTTCGCTGACGTCCAGCGGGAGCTCGTCCACTTCCCGCCGCGTGTCTTTGATCCAGCGCCACAGGCACCCGATCGTCAGCAGCCCGCCGACCACGGAGAGCTCGAAGAACGTCGTGACGCCGACCAGCGCGAGCGTGATCCCCAGCGCGGTCAGCACCGGCAGAATCGACGGGCCGGGGAGATGGATCTCCTCTCCGACGGGCGGCAGCTCCGGCTCGAGCGGGCTCACGACACGTACACCGCGGCGACCACGAACGTGATCCCGAACATGAACATGCAGATCGCGCCCACGATCAGGGCGGTGCGGATGTTCTTGCGCGCGAGGCGTCGGGTCATCATCGGCGCGAATCCTACAGATGCTTGTCCGCGACCATCGCGCAGAACAGGGCCGCCAGGTACGCGAGCGAGTAGAGGTACAGCCGCAGCGCGCTCTGCCGATCGGCGCGCCGGTACAGGCGCACCGCGCCGCCGATGAAGCCGAGCCCGAGCGCCAGCGAGGCGACCAGGTACATCACGCCGAACCCGCCCGCGCAGAACGGCAGCTGGGTGACCGCGTAGAGCAGGATCGAGTAGAGCAGGATCTGCCGGCGCGTCTCCGCCTCGCCGCGCACCACCGGGAGCATCGGCACCCCGACCTTCTCGTACTCCCCCTTCATCAGCAGCGACAGCGCCCAGAAGTGAGGCGGCGTCCAGAAGAACACGATGAAGAACAGGATGATCGCCGTGCCGCCGACGTTGCCCGTCACAGCCGCCCACCCGACCAGCGGCGGTACCGCTCCCGCGGCCCCGCCGATCACGATGTTCTGCGGCGTGCGGCGCTTCAGCCAGACGGTGTAGACGAGCACGTAGCCGAGGAAGCCGCTGAACGAGAGCCCGGCGGCGAGCGGGTTGACCGTCAGCGAGAGCTCGATCAGCGACAGCAGCGCGAGCACGCATCCGTAGACCAGCGCCGAGCGCGGGGCGACCCGGCCGGCGGGGATCGGCCGCGTCGCGGTCCTCGTCATCAGGCTGTCGATGTCGCGGTCGAACCAGTGGTTGACCGCGCCCGCGCCTCCCGCCGAGAGGTACCCGCCGAGGCACGTCAGCGCGACCAGCCCCGGTGACGGGTCGCCCGCGACGTACATCGTCGCGATCGTCGTCAGCAGCAGCAGCGACTGGACCTTCGGCTTCGTCAGCTCCAGGTAGTCGGAGAGGACCTGACGTGTCCGCGGCGCCAGGCCGAGGCGCGGGACGTCGAGGCTGCGCTCCGCGCCGCCCGCGCCCGCCGAGGACATCAGACGCCTACCTGCCGTGCTCCGGCCGGGACCGTCGCGCCGCTTCCCGAGCCGCTGCCCGAACGGCGCGCGACCTCGCGCCGGATGTCCTTCATCGGTTCCGCGGAGCGCACCAGCGGCACCACGTCGAAGTTGTTGTCCGGCGGCGGCGAGGAGGTGAACCACTCGAGCGTGTTCGCCTTCCACGGGTCCGGGCCGGCGATGACGCCGTTGCGCAGGCTGATCATGACGTTGATGATCGTAACCGCGACGCCCGCCGCGAGGATGAAGGAACCGACGGTCGAGATCAGGTTGTAGAGGTGCAGGTGCCCGACGTTGTCGTACTCGTAGATGCGTCGCGGCATCCCGTCGAGCCCCATCACGTGCTGGATCAGGAAGGTCACGAGGATCCCGAGGAAGATCAGCGCGCAGCTCAGCTTGCCGAGCCCCTCGTTCAGCAACCGGCCCGACATCTTCGGGAACCAGTAGTAGATCGCCGCGAAGATCGGCATCACCGCGCCGCCGAGCAGCACGAAGTGCAGGTGGGCGACGACGAAGTACGTTTCGTTGACCTCCCAGTCGATCGGGAAGGTCGCCAGGAAGATCCCGGAGATGCCGCCGATCAGGAAGATCGAGATCGCCCCCGCGCAGAACAGCAGCGGCGTTCGGTACTCGATCGATCCTCGCCACAGCGTCGCGACCCAGTTGAGGATCTTGACCCCCGTCGGCACCGCGATGAAGTAGGAGCTGATCATCACGAACACGAGGATCCCCTCGGGCACGGGGGCCGTGAACATGTGGTGGGCCCAGGTCAGGAAGCCGAGGAACGCGATCGCGACGGTCGAGGCGGCGATCGCCTTGTAGCCGAAGATCGGCTTGCGCGCGAACACCGGCAGGATCTCCGAGATGATCCCGAACCCGGGCAGCACCATGATGTAGACCTCGGGGTGCCCGAAGAACCAGAACAGGTGCTGCCAGAGCACCGGCGAGCCGCCGGTGGCGGGGTCGAAGAAGTGGGTGCCGAAGTGCCGTTCGGTGAGCAGCAGGGTCACCGCCGCCGCGATCACCGGCAGCGCGAAGATCAGCAGCACCGAGTACGTGAGGATCGTCCAGATGAACAGCGGCAGCCGGCCCCAGCTCATCCCGCGCGCCCGCATGTTCGCGATCGTCGCGTAGAAGTTGATCGCCCCGAGCAGCGAGGAGAGGCCGGTGAGGTGGATCAGATAGATCCACGCGTCCTCGCCGCCGCCCGGGGAGAACTGCGAGTTGGCGAGCGGCACGAAGCTGACCCAGCCGGCTTCGGGCGGGTTCCAGAAGATCGACGAGTAGAAGACGATCCCGCCCGCCAGCAGCAGCCAGTACGAGAGCGCGTTCAGTCGCGGGAAGGCCATGTCCCGGGCTCCGATCATCAGCGGCACCAGGTAGTTCGCGAGCCCCGCCATCATCGGCACGACGAACAGGAAGATCATCGTCGTCCCGTGCATCGTGAATAGCTGGTTGTACGTCGTCGGCGTCACCAGCGTGTTGTCCGGCGCGCCCAGCTGCAGGCGCATCATCAGCGCCTCGACGCCTCCGAGCACGAAGAACACGAAGGTCGTGACGATGTACATGATCCCGATCCGCTTGTGATCGGTCGTCGTGATCCAGCTCGTCCAGCCCTTCGCCTCGGGCTCCGCCCGGTGCGCGGCGACCTGGGGTACGGGGGCAGCGTAGGTGGCCATCTCGTGCGCTCGGTCCTTCTCTAGACGGTTTGCTCTGTCGGGTCTGCGCCGGTCACGGGTTTTCGACCTGCCCCGCGCCGGTTTCCTTGCCGAGCTTCGCCCGCGCTTCCTTCGCGTCCGCGTCGGCTTCGCTCAGCAGCTTCTTGCGTTCCGTCAGCCATGCCTCGTAAGCGGCCGGCGACACCGCTCTCACGGTCGCGATCATGCGCGCGTGGCCTCGGCCGCAGAGGATCGCGCACTGCCCGCGGTAGATGCCGGGCTTGGCGATCTTGAACCAGGTGTAGCTGTGGTAGCCGGGGACGGCCTGCACCTTGCCGCCGAGCGCCGGCACCCACCAGGAGTGGACGACGTCCGAGGAGACGACGTTGAGCGTCACCGTCGTTTCCGTCGGGACGACCATTTCCTCGTAGGAGTACGGAGCGCCGAGGCCGTCCGGTTCGTTGGCCCCGGGGTAGACGTACTGCCAGATGAACTGCCGGCCGATCACGGTGATGTTCAGCGATTTTTTGTCCGGCGGCACCTTCGGGTCGACCGAGGCCAGCTCGACCCCGCCTTCGGTGTCGGCCGCGAGCTGGTCGCCGTTCGGGCCCGAGTTCGGCGGGTTCTCGATCGAGGACAGCTTCGCGAAGGTGATCACCGCGAGCACGACGAGGATCACCGCCGCTGCGATCGTCCAGCCGGCCTCCAGCCGGGTGTTGCCGCGGATCTGGGCCGGCGTCCGGTTCTTCTTCGCGCGGTGTTTCACGAGCGCCCAGACGAGCGCGCCCTCGACCGCGACGAAGATCACGATCGCGATCACCAGCTCGATCTTGTAGAGGCTGTCGATCTGGTGCGCCTGCGGCGACGCGCCGTTGCCGGGCGTGAAGAACGCGAGCGCGGTGGAGTGCAGAAGGCCCAAGGCGGCGGGGATTCTATTCAGGCCCGGCCGGGACGCGCTTGATGACGTTTGCAACAAGCCGCGCGGCAAGCCCCGGCGGTCTGCCCGGGGCGGTCCGGCGCGGCGTCACCCGTGACGCCGCTTGCGCGTCGAGGCCGGTGCATCGGGTGGCGTCAGCGCCCCGCGAACCGGGCCGGGCGCTTTTCGACGAACGCGAGCGCGCCCTCCATCGAATCCTCGCTGTTCGCCATCTCGCGCTGGATCTGGGCCTCGAGCTCGAGCTGCTCGTCCATCCGCGAGTAGAGCCAGTTGTTGAGCTGGCGCTTGGTACCGGCGTAGGAGAGCGTCGGGCCCGCCGCGAGCTTCGCGACGAGCGCCCCCGCCTCCTCGCGCAGCGACGCGTCGGGGACGACCCGGTTGATCAGCCCCCAGTCGAGCGCCTTCTCGGCGGGCAGCCGCTCGCCGAGCATGCACAGCTCGATCGCCCGGGCCATGCCGACTCGCGTCGGCAGCCACAGCGAGGACCCGCCGTCGGGCACCAGGCCGATGTTCACGAACGCGAGCAGGAAGTACGAGCTCTCGGCCGCGACGATCAGATCGCAGCACAGCGCCAGCGAGCAGCCGATCCCGACCGCCGGCCCGTTGACCGCGGCGACGACCGGCTTCGGCAGCTCACGGATCGACGTCATGATCGGGTGGTAGACCTCGGTCAGCTGCCGGTAGACGGCGTCCGGGCGCTCCTCCGGAGTGGCCGCGCCCCCGCCGAGCTCGCCGAGGTCGGCGCCCGAGGAGAAGCCGCGCCCGGCGCCGGTCACGAGCGCCGCGCGGATCGCGTCGTCGTCCCGGCAGCGTGCGACCGCTGCCATCAGGTCCTCGCCGAACTGAGCATTCCACGCGTTCAGCTTCTCCGGGCGGTTCAGCTCGATCGTCGCGACCCCGTCCGCGACGGTCAGGTTGACGGTCTCCAGCTGCGTCTCGGTGTCGCTCATCTGCTCTCCTCGGGTCTCGCGGGCGGCGCTGCCGGAACGGCGTTCGCGCTCGTCATCGCCTAACGGGCGAGTTGATCCTAAGGTGTACGCGATGGCACGGCCCGTGATCGGTATCTGCACCACGCTCGAGAAGGCACGGTGGAGCGTCTGGGAGCTCGACGCCGCGCTGCTCCCGATGAACTACGTGCACGCCGTCCAGCGCGCCGGCGGGATGGCCCTGATGCTGCCGCCCGACGAGCAGCTCATCGACGACCCGGACGAGGTGCTGGCCCTGCTCGACGGCCTGATCCTCGCCGGCGGCGCCGACATCGACCCCTCGAGCTACGGCGAGGCGCGCGACCCGCACACCGTCGACACCGTCCCCGAGCGGGACCGCTTCGAGATCGCGCTCGCCCGCGGGGCGATCGAGCGCGACCTGCCGCTGCTCGGCATCTGCCGCGGCATGCAGCTGATCAACGTCGCCTGCGGCGGCTCGCTGATCCAGCACCTCCCCGACCGCTACGGCCACGGCGAGCACCGGCGCGTGGTCGGCAGCTTCGACGGCTCCGACCACGACGTGACGCTGCTCGACGGCACGCTCGCGCGGGCGGCGACCGGGGGCGATGCCGTGCACGCCACGAAGTCCCACCACCACCAGGGCGTCGACTGCCTCGGCGCCGGGCTCGTGGTCAGCGGGGTCTCCGCCTTCGACGACGAGCTCGCCGAGGCGATCGAGGTTCCCGGCAAGCGCTTCGTGCTCGGCGTGCAATGGCATCCGGAGGCCGACGACACCAGCACCGTGATCGGCGCGCTCGTCGCCGCCGCGCGGACCGCGCTCGAGCCGGCCGCCTCGGCGCCGCTGCGCTGAACACGGTCGCCCCAAGGCCCTGCGCGGTCGCGTGAGCCTCCGGCACCGCGACAGCCCTCCGTTTCGTCGGGCCACGGCACGGCGTGGCCGGCCTCGGTCGAGCCGAGCGCCCGGCCCGAGCCGCAGCGCGACGATCTCCTCCGGCGACAGCCGAAGGGATCCCCCGCTGCGGCATACTGCCGGGCGCGTGCGTCTGTCGAGGGGGATCCGAGCGACCGCATGGGGGATAGTCGCGGCCGGTGTCGCCGCGCCGCTGTTGCGCAAGCGCGTGAACGCGCCAGCGGCGGTGATGCAGACCGTCGCCTTCGCGGCCCCGGTCGGGCTCGCGGTCGCCGCCCGCCGCTCCCCGCGCCGCGACATCGCCGTCTGCGCGCTGCAGATGTGGGCGTACCTGGCCGCGTACAAGACCCCCCACGACGACGAAGGCGCGCAGGCCTCGAGGGTCCGCGTCGCGTACCCGATCGCGGCGGACCGCCTGATCGGCTTCGGCGAGCTGCCGAGCATCCGCCTGCAACGCCTGCTCGCCCGGCACGACGAGGAGGGCAGGCCGCGGTGGCGCGCGATCGACCGTGTGCTCGTGTGGACGCACTGGAGCTGGTTCGCCGTGCCCCACACCGCGCTGCTGTACGTGATGGTCAGGGACCCCGCGCGCTTCCCCCGCGCGGCGGTGATGACCTACGCCGTGTTCAACATCGGCGCGAGCGTCTACTGGGTCCTGCCGACCGCGCCGCCGTGGTACGCGGCCGGGGCCCGCGAGGACGGCGCGAGCGAGGAGACGCTCGCCGTGAGGCGCATGATGGTCGAGTTCGGCGAGGACTTCTGGAGAGACGGCTGGGGCTCGCTCTACAGTGTCTTCGGAGGCAACCCCCTGGCCGCCATGCCCTCATTGCACTTCGCCACTTCCGTGATGGCCGCGCTGCTGCTCGCGGAGATCGGCCCGGTCGCCGGGGCGCTCGGCGCGGCGTACGCCGCGACCCTCGGGTTCGCGCTCGTCTACCTCGGCGAGCACTACGTCGTCGACCTGATCGCAGGTGCGGCGCTGACGGCCGGAGTCCGGCGCGCGGCGCCGCTGGCGGCGCCGGCGTTCCGGCGCCTCGCAGGGGCGATCGCCGCGCTCGAGGAGGTCGCGCACGCGACCGGCTGAGACCGGGGGCGTGTCGAGGGGTATGGCGGGGATCGTGCACGGGGGGGATCGAGCGGGGGACGGAGAGGACCCCGCCGCACGCACGCCGGGACCGGCCGAGGAGGAGATGCCGCGGGTCCGCTTGACCCGCCGCCAGATCGTCGCCTTCGGGATCTTCGTCGCCTCGGCCGTCGCCTTCCTCTACTTCGTCCTGCCGAAGCTCACCGACGCGGGTGAGGAGGTGCACAGGATCGAGCGCGGCGACACCTGGTGGGTCGTGTTCGGGATCGTGCTGGAGACGTTCTCGTTCGCCGGCTACATCATCCTGTTCCGGTCGATCTTCGTGACCCGCGAGCACCCCCACAGCCACCTCGGCCGGATCGGCTGGCGCGAGAGCTACGAGATCACGCTCGCGGGGCTCGTCGCGACGCGGCTGTTCGCGGCGGCCGGCGCCGGCGGCGTGGCGCTGACCGCCTGGGCGCTGCGCCGCTCCGGCATGGAACCGCGGCTCGTCGCCTGCCGGATGGTCGCGTTCATGGTGATCCTCTACGTGATCTACGCGGCGTCGATGCTGATCGACGGTCTCGGGCTCGGCACCGGGTTGTTCCCGGGCGGCGGCTCGTTCGCGATCACCTTCGTCCCGGCGATCGTCGCCGCTGTGCTGTTCGCCTGCGCCGGCGCGCTGACGTTGCTGCCCGGCGACATCGAGCGGCGCATGGCCGGCTGGGCCGCGCAGTCCGGTCGCCTGACCCACTGGGTCGCGCGCGCCGCGGCGGTCCCGGCGCTGACAGCGAGCGGCGTCCGCACCGCGCTCGACGTGATCCGCTCGCGCGACGTCGGCCTGCTCGGCGCGCTCGCCTGGTGGGGGTTCGACATCTCCGTGCTGTGGGCGATGTTCCATGCGTTCGGCTCGCCGCCGCCGTTCACGGTGATCTGGATGGCGTACTTCATCGGCACCCTCGGCAACCTGCTGCCGCTCCCCGGCGGGCTCGGCGGCGTCGAGGGCGGGATGATCGGCGCCTTCGCGGCGTTCGGCGTGAACCTCGAACTGTCGGTCCTCGCCGTCCTCTCCTACCGTGCGATCTCGTTCTGGCTGCCGACGCTCCCCGGCGCGGTCGCCTACTTCCAGCTGCGTCGCACGGTCGCGCACTGGCGCGAGGGGGAGCTGCCTGCCGCACCGGCGGGACACGGCGCGGCGACGGGGACGACCGCGGCAGTATGAGCTCGGTAAGGACACCGGCGGTCCAACTGCGGCGCAACCGGTGGTACACTATACAAAGTAAAGTAATGCCTCAGAGGACGGAGAATCGATGAGCGAGATCGAGAACGTGGTGATCGTCGGCAGCGGGCCGGCCGGGTACACGGCGGCGCTCTACACCGCCCGCGCGAACCTCAGCCCGCTCGTGATCGAGGGCTTTGCCTGGGGCGGGTTGCTGCAGCAGACGACCGACGTCGAGAACTACCCCGGCTTCCCCGAGGGCGTGATGGGCCCCGAGATGATGCAGCGCTTCCGCGACCAGGCCGAGCGCTTCGGCGCGCGGCTGGTGACCGACCAGGCCGACCGCATCGAGCTCGCGACCGAGCCCGGCGGCGTCCACAGCGTGTGGGTCGGCGACACCGAGCATCGCGCCCGGACCGTCGTCCTGGCGATGGGGGCCGAGCACAAGAAGCTCGGCGTGACCGGCGAGGACACGCTCTCGGGACGCGGCGTCAGCTACTGCGCGACCTGTGACGCGGCCTTCTTCAAGGAGGCCACGACGCTGATCGTCGGCGGGGGCGACTCTGCGATGGAGGAGGCGATCTTCCTCTCGAAGTTCGCGAGCAAGGTCACCGTCGTGCACCGTCGCAAGGACTTCCGCGCCTCGAAGATCATGCTGGAGCGAGCCCGCGAGCGGGAGAACATCGAGTTCCTCACGCCCTACACGGTGAAGGAGTTCGTCGCCTGCGAGGCCGGGACGCTCGGTCACGCCGTGCTCCTGAACACCGAGACCGGCGAGGAGCGTGAGCTCGAGGTCTCGGGGACGTTCATCGCGGTCGGCCACGAGCCGCAGTCGGGGCTCGTCCGCGGGCAGGTCGACGTCGACGAGAGCGGGTACGTCCTCACCGACGGCCGCTCGACGCGGACGAAGCTGCCCGGCGTGTTCGCGGCGGGCGATCTCGTCGACCACACCTACCGGCAGGCGATCACCGCCGCCGCGTCCGGCTGCCAGGCGGCGCTCGACGCCGAGTGGTACCTGCGGGACACGCCGAACATCCCGGTGCCCGCGGGGATGCCGATGGGCGACCCGGCGGAGGCCCAGTACGCGGCGCCGGCTGACTCCGTGGCGTAGTCCGCGCGGACGGGCGAGGCCGTCGGCCGTCGGCGTGAGGCTGCGGTCTGGTGCCGGGCTGGACGACTCACGCTGCCGGTGCGGAGCCGGGCACCCCGCATCGGCGTGCGCCCGTCGGCGATTGTCGTGCGGCCACGATGGCCTGGTTGAACCGATCGATCGCGGCCGGGACCACCAGGCGCATCGATGGGTTCTAGAGTCCCGCGGATGGAATCGAGAGGAGGCGGGGCACGCGGCGGGCGAATCGCGACGTGGGCAGCGTGCGCGACGTTCGCAGCGTGTGCCTTGGGTGCGGCCGACGCGGGGGCAGCCTCCCGCCCCGCTGACACCCTGACCTACCTCCCGTACGGGTTCATCCACAACACGCACGGCGCCTCGGTCGTACGCGAAACCTACTCCCAGCTGCAGTCCTACGGGATCGGGCAGGCGCTGCTGCCGATGCCGAACTTCAAGAAGGACGGGACGCTGAAGCTGAGCCGGACCGAGCAGCGGATGCTCGCGCTGTGGACCTCCGAAGGTCAGGCCTGGGACACCGAAACCGGAGGCCGGATCGTCGCCGTCGCCTCGCTCGGCGGGAAGGTCAAAGGCAAGTCGCTGAACCTCGAAGAAGCCGCGGTGCGCACGAAGATCGTCGCGGGCGTCGAAGCCGTGCTCGCGCTCGGCGCCGAAGGCGTCTCGCTCGACCTCGAGCCGTACCCGACGACGCCGGGGTTCGTGACGCTGCTCCAGGAAATCCGCGCGCTGCTGGCGCATCGAGGCTTCACCGGCCGCCTCTCGGTGACGGCGCCCGCGACCGTCGGACGCTGGTCGCCGCGCTACATGGGCGAAGTCACCGCGAGCCTCGACCAGGTCGACCCGCTGTTCTACGACAGCGAACGCAAGACCGCGGCCGCCTACGAGCAGTGGGTCGAGGAAGGCCTCGCCGACTACTCCGCGAACACCGCGCCCGGTACGCGGATCGTGCCCGACATCCCCTCCTACGGGACGAACCGCTGGCACGACATCGAAGCCGAGAACATCGGCACCGCGACGACCGCCCTGGAAACCGCGCTCGGCGACGGGGATCGCGTGAACGGCGCCGGGATCTTCTGGTGGTGGGGCTTCTACTACGACGAAGAAGGCGAAGGCTCCTACGAAGGAGCCCCCGACCGCGCGAGCTGGACCTCGCGCACCGTTTCGCTGCCGTTCGCGCCGTAAACGGTCACAGCGCGCCCTCCAGCTCGAGCAGCGTGCGCTTGCGGTCGAGCCCGCCGCGGTAGCCGCCGAGCGCGCCGCTGCCGCGCAGCACGCGGTGGCACGGGAGCACGATCGGGATCGGGTTCGCGCCGAGCGCGTTCCCCGCCGCGCGCGACCCTCGCGGGCTCCCGGCCTGCGTCGCGACCTGCGTGTAGGTCCGCACGCCGCCGTACGGGATCGCCGCCGCCGCCGCGAGCACCCGTCTCCCGAACGGCGAGACGAGAGCGAGGTCGAGCGGCAGCTCGAACTCGCGCCGTCGCCCCTCGAAGTACTCCTCGAGCTCGCGGCGCACCGGGTCGAGCTGCGCCGGACGCTCGAGCACGCGCGGCGAGATCCGCGCGGCGAGGCCCGTCAGCACCGCTCCCTCGTCCTCCTCCGGGAACGCGATCCTCACCAGCCCCCGCTCCGTCGCCGCGGCCGTGAGAGTGCCGAAGGGGGTATCGACGCGCGCGTAGGCGACGTCGAGCAGTCCCTCCGAGGCGGCCCGCTCGGCGAGCCGTCCCGCGGCCTCGGCCGCCTCCTCCCGCGCGCGCCGCCGCGCCGCCGCCGGTGCACCGCGCGCCCCCGGGTCGCCGCTCCGCAGCGCCCGTGCGAGCTCCTGGATGCTCGGTCCTGTCATGTCGCCACCGCCTTTCTCAGCTTCGTAAGTCCCTCGTGCAGCGAGCGCCGCGCGGCGTCCTCCGAGCACCCGATCGCGGTCGCGATCTCGCTGTGCGGGAGGTCCGCCACGAACCGCAGCACGACCGCCGCGCGCTGGCGCTCGGGGAGCGCGCCGACGGCCTGCCAGAGCCCGTCGTCGCGAACCCCGGCGCCGCTCGCGACCCGCTGCTCGATCGCCTCCGTGTCCGCCACGGGCACCGCTCGCCGCCCGCGGGCACGGTGCGCATCGATCGCCTTGTTGTGGGCGATCGTCAGCACCCACGCGCGCAGGTTCGACCCCGGCCGCAGGCGCGGGTACGCCCGCAAGGCGGCGATGAACGTCTCCTGGAAACAGTCGTCCGCGTCCGCTCGCCCGACGGCCGAGACCAGAAACCGCCAGACCGCGTCGCGGTTGGCATCGAGGAACCCCTGGAAGGGGGGAAGCGCGTCGCTCACCTACCCATAACGTCGCGCATCCGCGCGGCGTGAGGCGTCCTCAGCGCGGGTAGTCGTGGAAGCCGCCGCCGGCCGCGCGGCCGGTGCGGCCCGCGGCGACCCGGCTGCGCAGCGCCGGCGCCGCCCGGTAGCGCTCCTCGCCGTACTCGCGGTGCAGCGCGTTCAGCACCGCGAGCACGTGCTCGAGCCCGATCGCGTCCGCCCACTCCAGCGGCCCGCGCGGGTGGCTGAGCCCGAGCAGCATCCCCGTGTCGATGTCGGCGGCGTCGCCGACGCCCTCGCCGAGCGCGAACGCGCACTCGTTGATCAGCTGGCAGACGATCCGCCCGAGCACGAGCCCCGGGGCGTCTCCGACCCAGGCGACGTGCTTTCCGAGCGAGGCGAGCAGCCGCTCCGCCCGCTCGGCGGCCAGCGGCGAGGACGTCTCCGAGCGGGTCAGCTCGACGAGCCGCGCCTGCGCGAAGTCGGGCAGCACGTGGAACCCGACCGCGCTGCCGCCGGGGTCGAGCGCGCTCAGCGAGCCGCCCGCGCAGAGGATCAGCCGCGCCGCGCCGCGCTCGGCGGCCTCGCCGCCCGAGCCCGGCAGCTCGCTGGCGCTCGGCTCCCGGTCGCATTCGACGATCAGCGACGGCAGCACCCCGCCGCTCGGCTCGTGCGGTCCGCGCAGCTCGTAGCCCGCGCGCCGTGACGCCTCGCGCAGCTCGTCGGCGAGCACCCCCTCGCCGGAGATCACGAGCACGCCCTCCGCCTCGTGGGCGCCGCCGTCCGCGCTCGCCGGCGGCGGGTCCTCCTCGCGGTAGCGGCCGCCCTCGGCGAGCCCGCTGTAGTCGTAGTAGCCGATCCCGGTCTTGCGGCCGTGCATGCCGGCGGCCGCGTACCGCGCCGAGATCGGCGAGGGCCGCCAGCGCGGCTCCCCGAAGCTCAGCTCGTAGAAGCTTTCCGAGACCTGCAGACCGGTGTCGACGCCGACCAGGTCCATCAGCTCGAACGGCCCCATCCGGAAGCCCCCCTCCATCCGGCAGATCCGGTCGATCGTCTCGATGCCGGCGATCCGTTCGCCGAGCATCTTCAGCGCCTCGAGCCCGAACGGCCGGTTGCAGCGGTTCACCAGGAACCCCGGCCCGTCGGTCGCGTCGATCACGGTCTTGCCCATCGCCTCGCCGGTCGTCCGCGCGAGCGCGAGCGCGGCCTCGCCCGAGCGCACACCGGCGATCACCTCGAGCAGCTTCATCACCGGCGCCGGGTTGAAGAAGTGCATGCCGACGACCCGCTCGGGGTGCGTGGCGCCGGCGGCGATCGCGGTGACCGGCAGCGACGAGGTGTTCGTCGCCAGCACGCACGTCTCGGAGACGATCTCCGAGAGCCGCCCGTAGATCTCGTGCTTGAGCTCGAGCCGCTCGGGCACCGCCTCGATCACGAGCTCGCAGGCGGCGAGCGCGGCGAGGTCCTCGACCGTCTGCAGCCGCCCGCCGGCGCGCTCGGCCTCGTCGGCGTCGAGCCTGCCTTTCGCGGCTTCGCGGCGCAGCCCGTCGAGCACGCGCTCCCGGCCCTTCTCGAGCGCCGCGGGGATCGGGTCGAACAGCAGCGTCTCGGCGCCGCTGCGGCACGCGAGCTGGGCGATCCCCGCGCCCATCGTGCCGGCGCCGAGCACGCCGACGATCCGTGCCGGCTCGGTCATCCAGCTGCGAGGCGACGCGGGCGCTGCGCTGCCGTGCGGCGGCCCATCTAGGCGGGGACCATCGCGCTGACGCCCGTCATCTGGCGCCCGATGATCAGTTTCTGGATCTGCGACGTGCCCTCGTAGATCGTCGTCACGCGTGCGTCCCGCAGGTAGCGCTCGACCGGATGGTCGTCGACGTAGCCGGCACCGCCGTGGACCTGGATCGCCATGTTCGCGCACTCCAGCGAGGACTCCGTCGCGTGCAGCTTCGCGATCGACGTCTCGAGCGTGTTCGGCCGGCCCTTGTCCTTGAGGAACCCGGCGCGCCACACCAGCATCCGCGACGCCTCCGTTTTCACGGTCATGTCGGCGATCATCGCCTGCACCAGCTGGAAGCTCGCGATCGGGCGCCCGAACTGCTGGCGCTCGGTCGAGTACTTGACCGACTCCTCGACGCACCCCTGGCAGATGCCGACGCACCCCGCGGCCACCGAGTAGCGGCCCGAGTCGAGGTTCGACATCGCGACCTTGAAGCCCTCGCCGACCGCGCCGAGCATGTCCTCGTCGGAGACCTCGACGTCTTCGAGCGCGATCGATGCCGTGTCGGAGGCGTGCAGGCCCATCTTGTGCTCGATCGTCTGCGGTTTGAAGCCGGGCTGGTCGGTGTCGACGATGAAGCAGGCTAGGCCCTTCGTCCCGAGCGAGGGATCGGTCTGGGCGAAGATCAGCGCGACCTTCGCGTAGTTCGCCATCGAGATCCACATCTTGTTGCCGTTGATCACCCACCCGGAGTCGGTCTTGGTCGCGCGCGTGCGCTGGTTCGCGGCATCCGAGCCGGTGTCCGGCTCGGTCAGCCCGAAGCAGCCGAGCCACTCGCCCGAGCACAGCTTCGGCAGGTACTTCTGCTTCTGCTCCTCCGTGCCCCAGCGCAGGATGCCCGAGCAGACGAGCGACGTCTGCACCGAGATCACGGTCCGGATCGCCGAGTCGCCGCGCCCGATCTCCTCGACGATCAACCCGTAGGAGAGGTAGTCGAGCCCGGCCCCGCCGTACTCCTGCGGGACGATCGCGCCGAGGTACCCCTGCGCCGCGACCTTCCTCACGAGGTCGACGTCGAAGTGGTGGTTGCGGGCGTTTTCACGCGACTGGATCACGATCTCCTTGTCGGTGAATTCGCGGGCCGTCTCCTTGATCAGGCGCTGCTCGTCGGTCAGGTCGAAGTCCATCCGCGTTCCTTTCAGCCGTCTAGCTTGGGGGTCCTCCAGGGCGCGGCAAGGCGTCGCTCGATCTCCTCGGCGAGCCCCTCGATTCCCAGCCGCTCCTGCGCCAGCGAGTCCCGGTCCCGCAGCGTCACGGTGCGGTCCTCGAGGCTCTGGTGGTCAATCGTAAAGCAGAACGGTGTTCCGATTTCGTCCTGGCGCCGGTAGCGCCGCCCGATCGCGCCGCCGGCGTCGTACTCGGAGAGCATCCGGGGGCGCAGCAGCTCGTGCACCTCGCGCGCCAGCTCGGGCTGGCCGTCCTTGTTGACGAGCGGCAGCACCGCCGCCTTGACCGGTGCCAGCCGCGGGTGCAGGCGCAGCACCGTGCGCGTCTCTCCCTCGCCGGTCCCCTCGCGCTCGACCGTTTCCTCGTCGTAGGCGTCGACGAGGAACGCGAGCGTCGCGCGGTCCGCGCCGGCGGCCGGCTCGATCACGTGCGGCACGTAGCGTTCGCCGCTGCCCTGGTCGAAGTACTCGAGCTTCTGCCCGGAGAACTCGGTGTGCTGCGTCAGGTCGAAGTCGCCGCGGTTGGCGATGCCCTCGAGCTCCGACCAGCCGATCGGGAACAGGTATTCCACGTCGCTGGTGCCCGAGGAGTAGTGGGAGAGCTCGTCGGGGTCGTGAGCGCGCAGCCGCAGGTGGTCGGTGCGGATGCCCAGCTCGACGTACCAGCGCTCGCGCTCCCCGAGCCAGTGCTCGAACCACGTCTGTGCCTCGGCGGGCGGCACGAAGAACTCCATCTCCATCTGCTCGAACTCGCGCGTGCGGAAGATGAAGTTGCCCGGGGTGATCTCGTTGCGGAACGACTTGCCGACCTGGGCGATCCCGAACGGCGGCTTCTTTCGCGAGAACTGCAGGACGTTCTTGAAGTTGATGAAGATCCCCTGCGCCGTCTCCGGTCGCAGGTAGGCGGTCGAGCCGGACTCCTTGACCGGCCCGATCGTCGTCTCGAACATCAGGTTGAAGTCGCGCGCCTCGGTGAGGTCGCACTCGTCGGTTTCACCGGGGTGCTTGGACGGTTTCCGCCCGCACGGCAGCTCGCCGAGGTGGTCGGCGCGGAAGCGCTGCTTGCAGGTGCGGCAGTCGACCAGCGGGTCGGTGAAGCCCGCGAGATGGCCCGAGGCCTCCCACACGCGGGGGTGCTGAAGGATCGCGGAGTCGATCGCGACGATGTCGTCGCGCTCCTGGATCATCGCCCGCCACCACTCGTTCTTGACGTTCGTCTTGAGCAGCACGCCGTAGTGGCCGTAGTCGTACGTCGAGCCGACGCCGCCGTAGATCTCCGACGACGGGAACACGAAGCCGCGCCGCTTGCACAGCGCGACGACCTTCTCCATCGTCACGACGTCGCCGGCCCCGGTCGGTCTCGTTCGGTGCGGGGTCGCCCATAGGGCGAGGATGCTAGGGCACGGGCCCAGATCGCCCCCGGTCGGCGGGCGCGACGTCGCTTCGCTCCGGTGGTTGGCTCGCTCGCGGGCGTCCGGTCCTTCCCGCTCGGCGGCGTTCGGATCACGCCCCTAGACACCTGTTTGACGCCGGACCCTTGAAGTCAAGGTCCCCAGTGCGGTTGCCGAATCGAACCACGTCCCCCGTCCTGGGCGGCTCTCGCCGCACCGACCTCAACACAGGAGCGCACATGCAGGCGATCGGAGTAGACCAGCACCACACCGACAGCGGCGATGTGAGCTTCCTGATCACCCGCCGGGAGCTCGCGGACGACACCAGCATGCTCGTCGTCGAGGGCGACCTCGACCTCGCGTCCGCGCCAAGCCTGAAGTGGGCGCTCGCCGACGTTCAGGCGAGCGAGGCCAAGCACGTCGTCGTCGACTTCTCACGCGTCGGCTTCATCGACTCGACCGCGCTCGGCGTGCTCGTGGGCGCGCAGCGCGCCCTCGACCCCGGCGTACGGCTCGCGATCGCGTGCACCGACGAGAACGTGCTCCGGATCTTCGAACTGACGGGCCTCGACGGGATGTTCGAGATCGTCCCCACTCTGCAGGACGCGCTCGGCTACGTCCAGGGGAGAACGACGGCGGCAGGCTGATGGCCCGTCGCAAGCGTGCCCAGGCGAGGTTCGCGCTGAACGCCCGACCGGCGCTCGCGCTCTGCATCATCCTCGGGCTGCTGTCGCTCCTTGCGCCGGCAGCGGCCGACTCGGCCAAGCGCGGCGAAACGACCTCTCCGGAAGCTGGGGCGACGACCGCGCCCCCTCAGGAAACCGCCGAAGAATCGCGCGTCGAGCGCGCGCTGCAGCGGGTCGAACGCGAATCGAAACGCGCCGAACGCGCCGAACGGAAGGCCGCGGCGACCCAGACGACGACCTCCCCGACCACCGCGGCCCCGGCCCCGGCCGCGCGAGCCGGAACCGACGCCGGCGGCAAAGCCGAGCGCCGGGCGCAACGAGCCGCCGAACGCGAAGCGCGGCATGCCGCGCGCGCCGACCCCACGACCCCGACGACCGGCGGCGGCACCGCCGCGGCGCAGGGCCGGGTGAAGGCTCCGACCGAACGCCAACGCGAAGAACGGCGCCGCGAACGCGAAGAACGGCGCCGTGCTAGCGGCCACGAAACGCGCAAGGAAAAGGACCAGCGCTCCGAACGCGAACTGCGTGAAACCGAAGAAGCCAGGCTGGCCCGGCCCGTGACGCAGCCCGCCGCGGCGGCCGTCGCCTCGGGGGCGAGCGCGGGCGTGCCCGCGTCGACGGCGGCGGCCTCCCCGGCGGTTGCCGCTCCCACGGTCGCATCCGAACGCGCCGAGCGCACGACCGCGCGCGGCGGGTCCAGGGCGCGACGCGCCCCGCGCGCGCACGCGCCGGGAACAGCGGTGCACCTCGCTGCGGCGCCCGCGACCGGAGCGACGCTCGCGGGTTCGCCCGTGGTGATCGCTCACAAGCCGGCGACCGGGTCCGGGCGTGCGAGCCGGCACTCGCGTACGCACTCCGCCTCACCGCTCGTCACCACCGTGACGCGGATCATCGGCGTGATCCCCGGCGTCGTCTGGCTGCTGATCGGCGCGCTCGCGCTCGCGGCGCTCGTGTTCGCGGTCTCGAGCCGCGTCGCGGCGGCACGCGCGCGGCGACTCGACCGGCAACGCCGAGACCTGCTCGAGGACGTCGGTCTGCTGCAGGCCGCGCTGCTCCCCGAGCTCCCCGAGCGTCTCGGGCCGGTCGCGACGTCCGCCTCCTACCGGCCTGCCTCCGGCCCCGGCGCTGGCGGCGACTTCTACGACGTGTTCGCGCTCCCCGAGGGCCTGCTCGCCGTGATCGTCGGCGACGTGTCCGGGCACGGACGCGACGCGCTGCCGCACACGACGCTGCTGCGCTACACGCTCCGCACGTACCTCGAGGCCGGCCTCGGCCCGCGCGAGGCGCTGAAAGCGGCGGCGCCCGCGCTCGAGCGCCAGCTCGGCGACTCGTTCGCGACCGTCGTGCTCGCGACCTACGACCCGCGGACCCGCCTCCTCACCTACGCCTGCGCGGGCCATCCGCACCCGCTGCTCACCGGCCTCGCGCCCGACGCGGCGATCATCGCCTGCTCGGCTCCGCCGATCGGCGCCGGCAGGACCGGCACGCGCCAGACGGTCGTCTCGGTGCCCGGCGCGGCGGTCGCCGCGTTCTACACCGACGGGGTGATCGAGGCGCGGAGCGGGGGAGAGCTCTACGGCTCCGGGAGACTGGCCGGCGCGCTCGACGCGATCGTGTCGGACCCCGCGGCCTCGGCGCTGCTCGACCGGGTCGCCGCCGAGACCGACCGCCGGCCCGACGACATGGCCGCGTGCCTCCTCGAGATCGCGGGAGGCGAGGCGCGGCCGCGCATCGTCCGCGAGGAGATCGAGCTCGACGGTAGGGAATCCGGCCAGAGGAGAGCGCGGACGTTCCTGAGCGCCGCCGGGGTCGCCGACGATGATGCGGAGCGGGCTCTGGCCCGCGCGCGAGCGATCGCCGCCGACCACGGCAGCGCGCTGCTCGCGATCGAGCTGGACGAGGGTGCCCCCCGGTTGACCCTCGGATACGACAACGTCGCGCCGCTCCGTGCGCGCGCAATGGCACGCACCCAGGAGGTAGCGCTGTGACCGACCGACCCTCACCCGACCTAGATGCGGCCCTCGTCCTCGGGATGGCGTCAACCGCGATCCCGTTCGCGAACTCCCGCGAGGCGGAGGCCGAGCGCTGGTTGCGCATCCTGCGCCTGTACGGCGAGTCCGGAACCGCGTTGCAGGCGCTCGGCGTCAGCGAGGCGCCGCTGGAAGGGGCCGAGCACGACGACCACGCCGGCCCCGCCGATCAGACGGAGGACGTCGTCGCACGCGTCGGCGACGCCGCCGCCGCGATCGCCGCCCGCAGGGAGGCACCCTGCTTCGGCACGACCGACGTGCTGGTCGGCGTGATCGGCGTCTACGGCAGCGACTTCGACAACGTGCTCCGAGCGCACGGCACCGACCGCGCCGAGGTCCTCGAGCGGATCGAGCTGCTCGCCGCCTGAGCGCCGCGACAGCGGGGGCCTAAGATGCCCCGTCGTGGCGCGGGTGCTGATCGTGGGCGGCGGGTGTCGCGGGCGCGCCCTCGCCCGCGAGCTGGTCGGCGCCGGTCACGCGGTGCGGATCACGACCCGCGCCGAGTCCGGCCGGGCCGCAATCGAGGAGGCCGGGGCGGAGTGCTGGATCGGGACTCCCGGCCGGCTCGAGACGCTGCGCGGCGCGCTCGACCGGGTCGCGGTCGCCTGCTGGCTGCTCGGCACCGCGAGCGGCGGCGAGGACGAGCTGCGCGCCCTCCACACGACGCGCCTCGAGCTGTTCCTGACGCAGGCGATCGACACGACGGTGCGCGGGCTCGTCTACGAGACCGGTGGGCCCTCGGGACCCGCCGACGCGCGTGCCGCCGGCGAGGAGAGCGCGCGGCGTCTGACGGCGCTGAACCGGATTCCCGCCGGCTGGCTCGACGCCGACCCGGGGGAGCCGGGCCTGTGGGCGCGGGAAGCGCGAGGCGCGGTGGAGTCGTTCCTCTCCTAACGAGGCCGCCGGCCGCCGGCCGCAGCTAGGACGAATAGGCAATCTCGTGCGATCTGCATCAAGCGCCGCGACTTGGAAGCCGATGGTAAGGATGATGACAAGCGAGCGCTCACGTTACGGGCTGTTCGTCTCCGCGCTGGGAGCCTCCGTGCTCGCAGCCTCGGTCTTCATGCCCTGGTACGGAACCGGTCTCGCCGCCGCCGGGCAGGCAGCGCACCATGCGCCCGCGCTGAGCGGCGAGCAGGCGCTCGGCGGCCTCGCCGCGGCGCTGCTCGTGCTCGCGGGGCTGTCGCTGCTCGACGCGCTGTTCCCGATCGCCCGCTCGGCCTCGGTCGTGCCGGCGGGGGCGGGAGGAGCGGTCGTCGTCCTCGGCGTGCTCGCGGCGAGCATGACCCTCTATCGGATGGTCTCGCCCCCGGCTGCCGCCGGCGGTGCAGCGCTCGCGGTGGGCGCCTGGGCCGCGCTGCTCGGGTCGCTGACGGTCGCGCTCGGTGGCCTCTGGCCGCGCGCCCTGCCGGGCATCGCGACCGCCGAGGCGTTCGGGTCCGACGTCTGGACCACGCTCGGCAGCTGGACGCCCTGACCGGCGCTCCGGCGCGCGTTCGTGATCTCGAAGCCGCCGGCGGTGTTCGGCGGGGTCGCTCGTTGCCCGCCTCGTGAGCGTCTACGCCGGGGGCTGGCCCGCGAGCGCCGGCGGGCGCCCCGGATCGTCCTCGAGCCGGCCCAACAGCTGCTCGATGATGCGCGCCGTGGCGCCCCAGATCAGATCGTCGCCGACCGTGTAGGCGTCCGTCTGGAAGGTGATGCCGCGTCGCTTCAGGGTCGCGATCGTGCGTCCGTCGCGGATCCGCGAGAGCGGCAGCTCGAGCACCGCGTCCACCTCGCGGGGCGAGACCCGCCACGCCAGGCCGGCGGGGATCGTCGCGACGAAGGGGTGGATCACGTAGTTGGTCGCGAACGTCGAGGTCGGCGGCAGCTCGCCGATCAGCTGCACCTCGGCCGGGGGCAGGCCGATCTCCTCCTCGGCCTCGCGCAGGGCGGTGTCGGCCAGCGTCGGATCGGTGTCGTCGCGCCGGCCGCCGGGGAACGAGATCTCGCCCGCATGCCGGCGCAGGTCGGCGCGCCGCCGGGTGAGCACGACGTGGGTGGCGCCGGAGACGCGGAACAGCGGGACGAGGACGGCCGCAGCGACGGGCGCGGCATCGACGCGGGGGACGCGAGGCGAGGCAGAGGGGTCAGGCGGCCAGGTGAACGCGCTCAATGCGCTCCTGGAACATGACCTCGCCGTCGAGCGCACGGTGCACGGGGCACTTCGCTGCGATCACCCGCAGGCGCTCGACCTGATCGGCCGGGAGGTCGTCCGGCAGCCGCATCACGAGCTGGAACTTGGTCGGGCAACCACGCTCGGCGGGGGTGTACTCGACGTCGACCTCGACGTTGCCGATGTCCCAGCCCTTGCGCGCGGCGTACATCTCCATCGTGATCGCGGTGCACGACGCGAGGCTCACCGCGAGCAGCTCGAGGGGGTCCGGCCCGGTGTCGTCGCCGCCCTTCGCCTGGAGCTCGTCGACCACGAGCTGGTGGTCACGGACCTGCACGGTGTGACGGAGCGTGCTCCCGTCGCGGCGCGCGGTCGCTTTCATCCTCGGCAGCTCCTCGATGTGACCCATCGGTGTCCCTTCGCTCGGTTGCTTCCCGTCCTACGTCGATCCGTCTTACATCGATATTACCCACGAAACCAGATAGGTGTGGCGGGCGGACCTTTGTCAGGCGAGCGGGTTGAACAGCAGGCCCGTGAGCAGCTTCGGGTAGAAGAAAGTCGACTTCGGCGGCATGTTCTCGCCCGCCGCGGCCAGCTCGCGCACCTGCCGGACCGGTGTCGGGCGCATCACGAAAGCCGCGTCGAAGTCGCCCGAGCGCACCATCCCGATCGCCTCGTCGGTGTCCCGCGCGTAGAACATCCCGTTGAAGTGAGAGATGTCCTCGTCGCTCATCCCGAGCGCGCCCTTGAGGACGAGCGTCTCGAGCACGCCGGTGTCGAGACGGCGGTAGGCCGGGTCGTGGTCGGCGAGCGCGCGGTCGGCGATCGACTGGTCCTTCAGCGTGAGGCGCCGGAAGCGCTCGTCGCCCGCGGTCACGAAGCCCATCTGCAGCGGCGAGTAGCCGTCATCCTGCGGCGGGGGCTCGAGCTCCTCTCGGGAGACCACCTCGACCTCGAAGTCGCGGGCGAGCACCTCGTCGAGCGCGGCGCGGCGGGCGTCGTCGAGGTTCGTCACGAGGCGATGTGTCGGAAACACGGTCAGGCCCGGGTCCTCGAGCGCGACGAGGCACATCAGGATGAAGCGGTGCTCGCCGTCCCCCCCGACCTCCTCGGCGTAGGCCTCCATCGTCTCGTAGCGGTGATGGCCGTCCGCGATCAGCAGCTCGGCGTCGGCGGTCGTCGCCTGCACGGCGGCGATCGCCGCGGGGTCCGCCACCCGCCACAGCCGGTGCCGGGTGCCGTCGCCGTCCGTCACGTCTGCCCACGGGTCGCTCGCCGTGAACGGCTCGAGCGCGGCCCACGCCGCCTGATGCGGGTCCGAGTAGAGCGAGAAGATCGGCGAGATGTTCGCGCGGGTCGCGCGCGTGAGGCGGAGCCGGTCCTCCTTGGGGCCGGGGTGGGTCCGCTCGTGCGGGCGGACGCGGCCGGGCCCGTAGCCCTCGATCCGGACCCGGCAGAAGTAGCCGCGGCGGGTGCGCACGATCCCGTCGGGGCCCGTGTACTCCTGGGCGTGCGCCCAGAGTGCCGGCTCCCGATCGCGCACCAGTGCGCCCTGCAGCTGCCAGTTCTCGAACGTCTCGCCGGCGGCGGCGTACTGGTCGCCGCCGCCCGGGGACGGCTTCGGCAGATCGACGGCCACGACGTTGAACGGCGAGCGGGCCAGCAGCTCGGCGCGCTGGGCGTCGTCGATCACGTCGTACGGCGGAGCCACCACCTGGGAGATCTCGCCGACGACGGACGGCTCGTAGCGGAGGGCTCTGAGGGGCTGGACGTCGGCCATCGCGGGCGAGGCTACCAGCGGCCACGCCCACGGGTTCCGTCCCACCTCGATACGAACATGTGTTCGACGTGCCGCATCCCTCCTACCTACGCGAGAAGGCGCGCAAGCTGCGCGCCGAGCAGCGCCTGACGATCGACGAGCTGGCGGAGCGGCTGGCGCTGTCGCGCTCGACGGTCTAATACTGGGTGCGGGACATGCCGATCCCGGGGTCGGGGGCGGGAGGGGGATGGCCGGCGAACGCGCAGCGCAAGGGGACTCGGGCGATGCAGCGGAAGTACCGCGCGCTGCGGGAGGCGGCCTATCGGGAAGGGGTGGAGAGCTACGCAGACCTCATCCGGGAGCCCGGGTTCCGAGACTTCATCTGCCTGTACGTCGCCGAGGGATACAAGCGCAGCCGGCACACGGTCTCGATCTGCAACTCCGATCCGCGGGTGATGCTCCCGTCTGACGGCTGGATGCGCCGGCTGACTGGGAGACGCGTCGACTATGTGGTCACGTTTCATCCCGATCAGGACGCGGATCAGCTGATCTTGTTCTGGAGCAGCCTGCTGCAGGTTCCGAGGGATGCGATCGGGTCCACGCGGAAAACCAACAGCGGTCGGATGTCGGGAAGAGTCTGGCGTTGTCGTCACGGCGTGTTGGCGATCTCTTCGCACGACACCTACTTCCGGGCCCGGCTCGGTGCGTGGATCGACCTGATCATGGATGAATGGCTCCGCATCTCCGAGTAGCATGAGACGTGTCCCGGGGCGTAGCGCAGCCTGGTAGCGCATACCGTTTGGGGCGGTAAGGTCGCCGGTTCAAATCCGGCCGCCCCGATCACAGACGGAGGCGAAGTCGGTTCCAGAGCCGACCCGTCAATGGCGTGAACAGGTTGCAAGTGTGAGGATCAAGGCGTCCTCTTTCGCCCAGCCCCCGTTGGCGGAAGCCTCGTCGCTGCCATGAAACGTGGCCGTGAACGATCCCGCCCCTCCGAACCGGATCGCGACCGCCCGAACCCCTATCGGGCCCGCGCCGAGACCCAGGTGAGCGGCCTTGAATGCAGCCTCCTTGGCGCTGAACAGCAACCGATCCCAGGCCACTCCCGCCCGCTCGACGAGCAGAGCCGCCACCATCTCGAGCTCGGCCTGTGAGGCGATCGTCTCCAGAACCCCCGCCGGCAAGGGCTCGTCGAGCTCGGCGTCGATGCCGATGCCGGAGAATGCGGCGGTGGGAGCGACTGCTGCGGCCCGGTAGGCGCCCTTGTGGGTGATCGACCCGACGACCCCGTCGGGCCACAGTGGCGCGCCATCCTCGCCGACCGGCAGTGGCCCACGCGTGAACCCGAGCATCTCGAGAGCACGACGCGCGCACTCCCGGCCCGCCGCGAACTCCCGTGACCGTCCCGCGGATGCGTGCTCGACCGCAGCGAGCTCCACCGCGAACAGCCCCGCCACGAGGCTCTCGTCCGGTTCGCGTTCGTCGAGCTCCACCGCGACGACCCCGCGCGGCAGGATCGCAGCCAGTGCTGATGCTGACGCTGCCACGCGCCGAGGTTAGTGCGGGCGGGCTCGTGTCGATGCCGCTCCACGCCGATAGATGAGGTGTGAACCCCTCGCTGGGCAGGCTTTCGCGCAACAAACGCCTGATGGCGTGGACCGCCGCCGCGATGTACGGCGGCGCGGCCGTGGACGGCGCGATCGAGGGCGTGCTCCCGGGCGATCCGAGCTTCGCGATCGCCCCGGCGCTGGCGGCGCTCGTCGTCGTCGTCCTGCTGCTCGCGTTCGGCGAGCGCCTCCCACGTGCCGCGCTGTCGCTGCTCGGGCCGCTCGGGGTCGCGTTGATCGCCGCCGCGCTCGCAACCACTCCGGGCGCCGGCGACGGGGCGATCCTCTACATCTGGCCGGTCCTCTGGATGACGTTCTTCTTCGGCCGCAAGGGCACGTTCGCGATCCTCGGGTGCATCGCCCTCGCGCACGCCGGCGTGCTGCTCGTGCTGCCGCCGGCGAGCAGCTTCCCCGGTCGATGGGTGGACGTGATGGTGTCCGCGTCGGTCGTCGCGATCGTCGTGCTGACGCTTGTCCGGCACAACGACGAAATGCTCGCGGAGCTTCAGAGCGAGGCCCGCACGGACGCGCTCACAGGCCTGTTCAACCGCCGCGGCTTCGACGAGCGCGCACGGGTCGAGCTGCTGCGCGCGCGCCGCGAAGAGGAATGCATCGCGATGGCCGCATTCGACCTCGACCACTTCAAGCGCGTCAACGACGAGTGGGGGCACGAGGTCGGGGACCGGGTGCTGGTGCGGACCGCGGAGGTGCTCAGGAGCGAGGCGCGCGAGATCGACCTCGTCGCCCGCTTCGGGGGCGAGGAGTTCCTCGTGCTGATGCCCGGCGCCGACACGGGGGCCGCCCAGGCCTACACCGAGCGCGTGCGCGAGTCGCTGGCGTTCAGCGGCTCCCCGCGGACCCCAGCGGTGCGGATCAGCGCGGGCATCTGCGCCGACCGTGCTCCCAACAGCGTCGAGCACCTCCTGCACGGCGCGGACTCCGCGCTCTACGCCGCGAAGCGAGCTGGGCGCGATCGCGCGGTCGTCTTCGAAAGCGAAGCGCACGCGGGCAGCGAGCGGATGCTGAGCGGCCGCTGAGACGGCCGTCCGCGTGCCGCTAGCCGGGTGGCCGTGGGTCTCGGCCCGCCGGGTCCTCGCGCGCTGCCCGCGCCGGGTCCGTGATCTCCGGTCCGGCTCCCTCAACGGCCCGTCTGCGGCCGCGGCCCAGGCGCGCGCCCGCGATTTGCACCGCGACGATCGCGACGACGACCGCGATCACGACGATCCCCGGTGTTTCGTCCTGCTTCGGCCCCGCCAGCAGCACCGTGACCGCCGCCGCCAGGACCAGCACGAGCCCGCCCCCGGCCGGCGAGCGCCGGTAGGCGGAGAGGAGACCCCTCACGGCACCTCCGCGGTCTCCCGTTCGCCCTCCGCGGGCAGCGCCCGCGTGACGCCTGCAGCGAGCGAGAACAACGGCCAGGGCCCGGGCACGCCCTTCAGCTCGTGGAAGCCCCGGTCGGCGAACTCGAACGGACCGCCGACGACGGTGCCGAACACCGTCCCCGAGACGAGCACCTCGCCTCCGCCGGCGAGGGCCGCGACCCGGGAGGCGATGTGCACGGCCATGCCGCCGACGTCGTCGCCGATCAGCTCGCACTCGCCGGTGTGGATCCCGATCCGGATCTCGATGCCGAGCGCTCGCGTGGCCTCGGTCACCGCCAGCGCGCAGCGCAGGGCGCGCGAGGGCGGGCCGTCGAAGGTCGCCAGGAATCCGTCGCCCACGGTCTTGACCTCGCGCCCGTCGAACCGCGCGAGCTCTTTGCGCATCGCCTCGTCGTGACGGGCGAGCAGGTCGCGCCAGCGGCCGTCGCCGAGCGACGCCGCGTGGGCGGTCGCGTCGACGATGTCCGTGAACATCACGGTCAGCAGCGCGCGGGAGAGCTCGCCACCGCGCCGTCCCCCGGTGAGGAACTCCTCGATCTCCTCGACGATCGCGTCGCTGTCGCCGAGGAACGGCAGCGAGTCGGCGCCGTCGAGCTCGACGTAGCGCGCACCGGCGATCCGCTCTGCGGCGTACCGCGAGTGGCGCACGTCCCACAGCGTGTCCTCGGGCCGGTGCATCACGAGCGTCGGCACGCGCACGCGGGGCAGCGCTGCCCGCACGTCGAGGTCGAGCATCGCGGTGGTCAGCGAGCGCGCCTCGGTCGGGCTCGCCGAGAGCCGCTGCATGCGGGCGAACCACACCGCGAGCGACGGGTCGCCGGCGGCGGAGGGCGCCCAGCGGGACATCTGCTCGTGGTTGGGCTCGCCCCAGTGTTCGAGCGCGACCGCGCCCGCCTCCTCGCGCTCGCGGACGGTCAGCGCCCAGTCGTAGTCGGGAGCCCACGAGGTCCTCGTCACCGACGAGTAGAGGATCAGCGCACCGACCCGCTCGGGATGATCGGCAGCGAGCTGGACGCCGACGAGGCCCCCCGTGGCGTAGGTGATCACCGCAGCGCGTTCGCTGCCGGCCGCGTCGAGCACGGCCAGCGTGTCCTCGACGTGGCGGTCGATCGTGTAGGTCTCCGGCACGCGCTCGGACATCCCGGTGCCGCGCGTGTCGAACATGATCAGCCTGCCGATCGCCGCGAGCCGCTCGAGGAAGCGCCGGTTCGCCGGCGCCTCCCACAGCTGCTCCATCTGCGTCAGCAGCCCGGTCAGGAAGATCAGGTCGATATCGCCTTCGCCGACCACCTGGAACGCGAGCGTCGCGTCGGCGCTTCGCACATATCTGGTCTGCGGGATCACGAGTCCTCCTCCAGCTGCTCCCTGAACGGCGCCGCCGACAGCACCGCGGCACCCACCGCGCGAGCCCTGTCGCCGAGCCACACGTCGGAGGTGACGACGTGGATCATCCGCGGGTCACCGGCGGCGCGGAGCAGCCGGATGATCTCGTCGTCGGCGGAATCGCGCCGCGGCTTCGGCGCGTGGGCGACGACGATCACGCTCGAGCGGATCGGCGGCCGGGGCGGCTGCTCGAAGACGACGGTCACGTCGTCGCCGGTGCGCGCGGACCAGCGCTCGAGCCTGTCGACGAGCGACACCATCGCGGCGTGCCGGTCACGCCACCAGTTGTCCGGCCTGGTGCCGATCACGTTCATGCCGTCGACCAGCCAGCGCACGTCTCCAGCCTAGAACCTGTCAGTCCCCGGGGCGGTGCCGCTGGAGCCGCACGATCTGCTGGAGTTGCGGTGTGCGCCTGGAGGGCATCCAGACAGGGGACATCGTCGAGGTCGACCGCAAGGGTCGGCGGTTCCATGCGCTCGTGACCGGCACCGCGCCCGGTGGCCTCGCGCTGCAGCCGACCGACCGGCGGGTCAACTACTACACCTGCCGAAGCCGCGAAGTGGTGGGTCACTGGTCCCGGCGCGGCCGGCCCCGTGAGACCGCCGAGCCGCTGCTGCCATCGCCCCGCCAGCTGGAGCTGGACCTGACGAGCGGGGCGGGCGGCTGAGCGGGCGCGGGACCGCCGCCGCGGCGGCGGAGATAGGGTGCCGGGCGTGAGCGACCGAGTGCTCGTGCTGTCCTGGGAGTACCCGCCCGTGATCGAGGGCGGGCTCGCGCGCCACGTTCGCAAGCTCGCCGAGGCGCTGGTCCGGCAGGGGGTGGAGGTCGACGTGCTGACCCGCGGCGCGGCGGCCGAGGCGCGCGACGGCGCTGCCCGCCCGGGTGGCGTCAGCGTGTACCGCGTGCCCGAGCCGGAGTGGCCGCGCGACCTTGACCGCTTCGTCGCATGGGTCGAACGGATGAACGACGACATGCTCGCGGCCGGCGAAGCGCTCGCGCGCGAACACAGCTACTCGATCGTCCACGGGCACGACTGGCTCGTGGCCCGGGCGTCGGCGACGCTCGCCGACCGGCTCGAGGTGCCGTACGTGACGACGATCCACGCCACCGAGCACGGGCGCCACCAGGGTTGGGTCGCCGACCCGCCGCAGTCGACGATCCACTCGGTCGAGCGCCGCATGGCGCGCCGTGCGGACCGCGTGATCGTCTGCTCCCACTACATGCGCGGGCACGTCGCGGACGTGTTCGACATCGACGAGCGCCGGGTCAGCGTGATCCCGAACGGCGTCGACCCGTCGGACATGCGGCCGATCAAGGACCTCGCCGCGCTGCGCAGCCGTTTCGCAGAGCCGCACGAGCAGCTCGTGCTGCTGGTCGGCAGGCTCGTCTACGAGAAGGGCTTCCAGCTGGCGCTCGACGCAATGCCCGGGCTGATCCGTCGCGTCGGCGACGTGCGCTTCTTCGTGGCCGGCAGCGGCACGCACGAACAAGAGCTGAAGGAGCAGGCGCACCGCCTCGGGCTCTCGCCCCACGGGACCTTCATGGGCTGGATCGGCGACGACGTGCTGCACTCGCTCTACCGGATCGCCGACCTCTGCGTGGTCCCTTCGATCTACGAGCCGTTCGGCCTCGTCGCGCTGGAGGCGATGGCATCGGGCTGCCCGTGCATCGTCGCCGACACCGGCGGCCTGCGCGAGGTCGTGCCACAGGGCGAGAGGGTCGGGCTGCGCTTCAACGGCGGCGACGCCGAGCACCTCGGGGTGATGATGGAGCGGCTGCTGGTCGACGACGCGCTCAGGGACAGGCTCGTCACCGAGGCGTCCGAGCATGTGCTCCGCTTCGACTGGGAGGACATCGCCCAGCGCACGAGGGCGATCTACGATGGCACGGCCCGCAAGGCTCCGGCTGAGGGCGGGGCGCGGCGCAGCTGAAACGACGGGGAGAGGAATGGGCCAGATGCTCGAAGGCTTGATGCAGAACGACTTTCCGCTGACGCTCAACCACATCCGGTGGCGCATGGCGGCGGTCAACGAGGGCTCGGAGGTCGTCACGCTCCTGCCCGACGGATCGGTGCAGCGCGCCTCGCATGCCGAGGTCACCGAGCGCGTCGACCGCCTCGCGCGGGCGCTGCGCGGCCTCGGCGTCGAGCAGGGCGACCGCGTCGCCACGTTCGCGTGGAACAACCAGCGGCACGTCGAGCTGTACTTCGCGGCGCCGTGTATCGGCGCCGTGCTGCACACGCTCAACGTCCGGCTGTTCGAGGAGCAGCTGACGTACATCGTCAACCACGCCGACGACCAGGTGATCTTCGTCGACGACTCGCTGGTTCCCGTGCTCGAGAAGCTCGCCCCCTCGTTCCGGGGGGTGCGCCACTACGTCGTGATGGGCGACGGCGACGTGGGGTCGCTGCCCGGCGCCGTGCGCTACGAGGACCTGCTCGAGGAGGCCGGCGCCGGGCCGTTCGAGTACCCGCAGCTCGACGAGCGCCAGGCCGCGGCGCTCTGCTACACGAGCGGGACGACCGGCAACCCGAAGGGGGTCCTGTACTCGCACCGGTCGATCAGCCTCCATTCCTCGATGACGCTGATGGCGGATGCCAACGGCCTCTCCCGGGCCGACCGGGTGCTCGCCGTCGTGCCGATGTTCCACGCCAATGCCTGGGGCCTGCCCTACGGCGCCGCGCTCGCGGGGTCCGATCTGATCCTGCCCGACCGCTTCCTCGGCGCCGAATCGCTGGCGCGGCTGATCGCGCAGGAGCGCCCGACGCTGATGGGGTGCGTTCCGACGATCTTCCAGGACCTGCTGCGCTACGCCGACGAGCACCCCGACGTCGATCTCTCCTCGCTGACCAACGCGGCGTGCGGTGGCTCCGCGGTTCCGCAGCAGCTGATGCGGGACTTCGAGGAGCGTCACGGCGTCCGCATCTTCCAGGCCTGGGGGATGACCGAGACGAGCCCCGTCGCGACCTACTCGCGCCCGCGGGAGCAGGGGGAGCACGGCGACGCCTACTGGCAGGACCGCGCCAAGCAGGGGCGTCCGCTGCCCTGGGTCGAGCTGCGGCTCGTCGGGGACGACGGGGGAGAGACACCGTGGGACGGGGAGTCGACCGGCGAGATCGAGGTGCGGGGGCCGTGGATCGCCTCGCAGTACTTCGAGGACCCGGACCCCGCGAAGTTCGACGCCGGCTGGCTGCGGACAGGGGACATCGCGTCCGTCGACGGCAAGGCGTACGTCCAGATCACCGACCGCTCGAAGGACGTGATCAAGTCCGGCGGTGAGTGGATCTCATCGGTCGAGCTGGAGAACGAGCTGATGGCCCACCCGCAGGTGGTCGAGGCTGCGGTGATCGCCAAGCCGGACGAGCGCTGGGCCGAGCGGCCGCTGTGTTGCGTGGTGCTCGCGGGCGACGGGACGGCGAGCGCGGAGGAGCTCGTCGAGCATCTGCGCCCGCGGGTCGCGAAGTGGTGGCTGCCCGACGAGTTCGCGTTCATCGCCGAGATCCCGAAGACGAGCGTCGGCAAGTTCGACAAGAAGGTGCTGCGCAGCCGGCTCGCCGAGGGCAGCCTCGAGGGCCGGGTCAAGATCGGCTGAGCGGCGTTTGGCGCCGCCCGTTACGCGGTAGTTGCGGGGGCGAGAGGTTATGTCGACCGCGCAAACTGATAGACGTTTGCGTGCATGGAATGCAGGCACGGGGCTTTGCACGGCGAACAAGAGCCAGTAGCTTGCTGAATTGCAGCGCATCGACCGTCTCTAAAGGAGCCGCCTTGGAGCGGTCGACAACCCCATCACACCACCCAAAACGGAGGTTGGCATGACTCGGACCGATGTCATGGCCTCGAGCAGGCCACGTACACCAGGCGCAGTGAACAGGCGATCCAGCACGATTCGTGCGCTGGTGGCGCTTCCCGTCGTGCTGCTGATGGCGCTGGCGCTGATCGCGCCGGGCACGGCGGCCGCGGAAACCTCGACCTCGACGCCGACGTCCGGTTACAACCAGACGCCCACGACGCCGACGAACACGACCAAATCGACGACCACGCCGAGCACCGGCACCTCGCCGTCGAAAGAAGAAGGCACGCCTACGACGCCGGCGGAAACCACTCCGACGACCAGCTCGGCGCCGGCCAAAGAAGCTGCCAAGACGCTTCCGTTCACCGGCTTCGACCTCCGCTGGAGCTTCGCCATCGGCCTGCTCCTGCTGCTGGGGGGCTTCTCGATCGTGACGATGCAGCGTCGCCGCCGGCAGGGGGGCCGCTAGGCACCCCGCGGGCCACGCCCTGCTTCGAGAGCCGCCGGCCCCAGGGCCGGCGGCTTTCTTTTTGCCTCGCCGCGGAGTAGGTCTTTTGATGCAACCCTGCTAGCCTCTCACTAGTAAGTTTCATCACAAGACCAGCTAGGAGGCGTCGATGAGGAGCTCCGAGCACCACAAGGGGCGGGAGGTCGTGATCGTCGAGGCCGCGCGCACGCCGATCGGGCGCGGTCACAGCACGAAGGGCATCTACCGGGACGTCCATCCCAACGAGCTGCTCGGCGCGGCGTACCGCGCGGTGATCGAGCGGGCGGGGATCGCCCCCGAGCTCGTCGAGGACGTCGTCGCGGGCTGCGTCTCGCAGGTCGGGGAGCAGTCGAACAACATCGCGCGCAACGCCTGGCTGGAGGCCGGGCTGCCGGTGAGCACGCCCGCGACCACCGTGGACCGCCAGTGCGGATCGGGCCAGCAGGCCGTCAGCTTCGCGGCGGGGCTGATCGCGATGGGCGTCCACGACGTGATGATCGGCGCCGGGGTCGAGCACATGGGGCGGGTCCCGATGGGATCGAACGTCGCCCACGAGGAGCTCGGCACGCCGTTCCCGAAGGAGCTGATGGATCGCTACGAGCTGATCCCCCAGGGCCTCTCGGCAGAGCTGATCGCCGAGCGCTGGGAGATCCCGCGCTCCGAGCAGGACGAGCTCGGGCTGCGCTCGCACCGGCTCGCCGCGAGGGCGACGCACGAGGGGCGGTTCGACCGCGAGATCATCCCGATGCAGGTTGACGGGGAGACGATCGCCGCCGACCAGGGGATCCGCGAGGACACGAGCCTCGAGGCGCTGGCGGCGCTGAAGCCGGCCTTCAAGGAGAACGGCACGGTGACGGCGGGAAACGCTTCGCAGATCTCCGACGGGGCGGCCGCCGTGCTGCTGATGGCGCGGGAGAAGGCCGATGAGCTCGGCCTTGCCGCCCGTGCCCGCATCTTCGACGCAACATCCGTCGGCGTCGATCCCGTGATCATGCTGACCGGCCCGATCCCGGCGACGCAGCGGCTGCTCGATCGCAACGGGATGACGATCGGCGACCTCGACCTGATCGAGATCAACGAGGCGTTCGCATCGGTCGTCTGCGCGTGGCGGCGCGAGCTCGAGCCCGACATGGACAGGGTCAACGTGAACGGCGGCGCGCTCGCGCTCGGGCACCCGCTGGGCTCGTCGGGCGCGCGCCTGATCACGACGATCCTGCACGAGCTCGAGCGCTCGGACCGCGAGCTCGGGCTGGTGACGATGTGCACGGCGGGCGGGACCGGGACGGGGACGATCCTGCAGCGCGTGTGAGCGCGAGGCCGGCGGCGCGTCGTGAGACCGGTCGCACCGGCCCCGAGGCAGACGTGACGCCGCGGCGCCCAGGCGTGCAGTGAGGGTCTGCCCCGGCACGCCGGCCGGGGCAGACGTGATGTCGCTGCGCCCCCCAGGCGTGCAGTGAGTCTCGCCCCGGACACGCCGGCCCCGGGGCCGGACGGACATGACGCCGCGGCGCTCAGGCGTGGAGTGGAGGCTTCGCACGGGCACGCCGGCCCGAGGGCCCCGGTCGGCGCGACCGGCCGTCAGGCCGCCGGGACCGCCCCCTCGACGGCGGCCTTGATGCGCCCCGCGAAGGCGCCGGCGTCCTTGCGCGCGGCTCTCACCGCGAGCGGCGTGAGCAGCACGCCGAAGCCGTGTCCCTGGAGCTCGTTGAAGACCGTCAGCTCGGTCGCCCCGCCGTCCTCACGGAGGTCGTAGCCGCCTTCGGGGGCCGTCACGAGGTTCTTCGAGATCTCGCGCCAGCGGATCTGCGTGGGCGCGTCGGCGCGCGTCAGCTCGAATTCCCGTTTCGTCGTCATACCGGCGTCACGGACCGTGCTCGCGTAGACCGTGCCGACGCCCGGCGGGCCGTCGGTCCGCTTCGCGATCTCGACGACGCGCGGGCTGAACTTCGGATCGTTCTCCCCGTCGAGCAGGAACGCGAACACGCTCGCGGCGGGCCGCTCGATCCGCGCGCTGCCTTCGAACCGTGCACTCATGGTGCCCCCTTCGGTCGTTCGGCCGCGCTCGGCGCGGCTGGATGTGTGCGTCGCCCGTAGCTCTACCACGAACGTGAGGCCCGCGCCGCTAGCGGGTTCTCGCGGCGCTCCACTCCTGCGGCCCGGCACCTGCGCCCCAGCCGATGTTGCGCGGGTCCTCCATCGCGGCGGGATCCTCGAGGATCCACCGCTCGTGGACGCTCGCCAGCGCGTCGTGAAGCGCGCCGACCTCGGCGAACTCACGCGCGTCGAACGGTGCCCCGACCTCGACGCGCACCTCGTGCCCGGCCCGGACCGCGCGCAGCGGCAGCACCAGCGCTTCCGTGCGGAGCGCGAGCTCGGCCGTGCCGTCGGCGAGGGTCGCGCGCTTGCCGAGGAAGCGTGTCTCGCGCCCGCCGGGCATGTCGAAGAAGATCAGGACCGACTCGCCGCGCTCGAGCAGCGCGCGCACGATCTGGAACGAGCCCTTCGCGGGGACGAGCCGCGACTTCGTCCCTTTCCGCCAGCGTGCGAGGCGCCGGCCCCATTCGTCGGAGCTGGCGGGCTCGAAGAACCAGGGCCCGGGCACGAGGTACGCGCGCTTCAGGCGCGCGTCCGTTTGCAGCCGCTGGTACGGCCCGAGATGGCAGGAGCTGAGCAGCACCGGCCGGCCCGCCGCCAGCGCCTCGCCGAGGCGCGAGGCGGAGGCCGCGTCCAGCTTCGAGGACCACGGACGGCGCCAGAACAGCGCCCGGTTGACGGCGGTCTCGATGAAGTGCTCCCGGCTCAGCTCGTCGAGCTCCGCCTCGCGGTCCGTGCCGGTGACGACCGCCGCCATCGCCGCGCGCGCCTCGGCACGCTCGTCGGCGTTCCGCGACCAGGCCGCCTCCGCACGCCGGCGGGCTCTCGCGACCGCCATGCCGGGCGGGACGACGGACCGCAGCCACGAGGTACGAAGCGTGACTGCGAGACCGGCGCTCGGCATCCGCGGCGCCGGGGGAGGCTGCGCGATCTCACGCAGCTCCTCTGCGAGCGCGGCGTCGTCGGTCTCGCCGCCGGGGGGCTCGGGCTCGATCCCTTCGGCCTTCGCGCGCAGCAGCCGCGCGACCGCCGCGGGAGTCGGATAGTCGAAGATCAGCGTCGAGGCGAGCTGGACGCCGGTGGCGCCGGCCAGACGGTTGCGAAGCTCGACGGCCGCGATCGAGTCGAAGCCGAGCTCCTTGAACGTACGTTCGCCGTCGACGCTATCCGGCACCAGGTCGGCCGACATCGCCGCCATCTCGCCGAGCACGAGCGCCATCACCCTGCGGTCGCGCTCGGGGTCCGGGACATCCCGCAGCAGCTGCGCGAGCGAAGCGGGCGCGGCGGCCGCGGACGCAGATGCATCCCGCGCCGGCGCGGCGACCGTCGTCGACGGAGATGCGCCGCGCACCACGTCCGCGGCCGGCACGGCGGAGGGCGGGGCGGGCCGGCGCCCCGGATCGGGCGAGCCGGCGGGGGCGTCGCTCGGCTGCCCGGGCGCGAGCTCCTGCTCGATCAGTCCCCGGAGCTTGAAGCGCTGCGGCTTGCCGGTGAGCGTCTGGGGCAGCTCCTCGACGAACCTGATGATGTGCGGGTATTCGTACTCCCGCAGGCGCTCTCTGCACCACGAGCGCAGCGAGTCGCGCAGCTCGTCTCCCGCGCGCGAGGGGTCGTTGCACTTGACGAACGCCGCCAGCCGGGTGTAGTCGTCGACCGTCGTGCCGACCACCGCGGCAGCGGCGACCTCGGGGTGCTCGAGCAGCACGTGCTCCATGTCGACGGGCGAGACCCACAGCCCTGCGACCTTGAACATGTCGTCGGCCCGGCCGACGTACACGTAGGTCCCGTCCTCGTTGCGCCTGAAGCGATCGCCGGTGGCGAACCACTCGCCGCGCATCTGATGGCGGGAGCGCTCGTACTGGTGCCAGTAGTACGCGGCGCAGGAGCGGCCGCGCACCTCGATGTTCCCCTCGACCGCGCCCTCGAGCGGGAGCCCGTCCTCGTCGGTCAGCCGCAGCTCGTAGCCCGGCGTGGGACGGCCGGTTGTCCCGGGGACGACCGCGCCCGGGCTGTTGGTGCAGAACGTGACCCACATCTCGGTCGTGCCGATCCCGTCGACGATCTCGATCCCGAAGCGCTCGCGCCAGCGCTCGAAGGTGTGCAGCGGCAGCGGCTCGGCCGCCGAGGTGCAGACCCGCACCGAGTCGAACGCGCCGTCGGCGTCCGGATCCGCGACGAGCTGCCTGTAGAGCGCGGGCACCGAGACGTAGATCGTCGGACGGTGCTCGCGCAGCGTCGCGATCAGCCGCTCGGGGGAGGGCATCCCGTCGAGCACGACGGCGGTCGCACCGTAGTGGAGCGGGTAGGAGACGCTGTTTCCGAGCCCGTACGCGTGGTAGAACTTCGTCGTCGTGAAGACGCGGTCGTCCTCGCGCATCTGCAGGACGTGGCGCGCGAACGTCTCGGCTCCGACCTCGAAGCTGTGATGGAGGTGGACCGCGCCCTTGGGCCTGCCGGTCGAGCCGGACGTGTAGAGCCAGAACGCCATGTCGTCGGGATGGGTCGCGACGGCATCGAGCTCGTCGTCCTGGGCATCGAGCGCGGCCTCGAGACCGGCCCCTGCGACGAGGAACCGCACGTCCCGCCCGGCCAGCGCCGCCTCGACCTTGGGATGCACCGCCTCGTCGCAGACCACGACCTCGGCGTAGGAGTCCGCGACGAAGTGGGCGAAGTTGACCTCGGTCTCGCGGACGCTGACCGGCACCGGGACGGCGCCGATCCGCATCGCTCCGAGGAACGCGGCGGGGAACGCGACCGTGTCGTCGAGTACCAGCAGGATCCGCTGCTCGCGCCTCACGCCGAGCTGGCGCAGGAGGTGGCCCATGCGGTTGACGCGCCGGCGCAGCTGCTCGTAGCTGAGCGTCCCTGAGCTCGTGATGTAGGCGGCCTTCTCTCCGAGGCCGGCCTCGACGATACGGTCGACTTTCAGGCTTGCGTTCGACATGTCAGCGGCCTCCGGGGTCCGGAGGCACCGTCACCTTAGGGAACACGGGCCGCCGGCCACGGGCCGCGTCAGGCGGCGCCGTTCCCGGTCCAGAGCCGCTCCATCTCAGCCGCGATCTCCCGCGCCGCGTCCCCGGGCCCTGTCAGCGTCGTGCCCTCGACGGCGCTGACCGGCTCGATTCCGCGCACGGAGCCTGTCAGGAACACGTGCGAGGCCCCGGTCAGCCGCTCCAGCATCAGCTCCTGCTCGCGCACCTCGATGCCGAGGGCTCGCGCGACCTCGATCGCTCGCGAGCGAGCCACGCCGGGCAGGATGCGCCCGTCGGCGGGCGGGGTCAGGAGATGCTCGCCCTCGACGGCGAACACGTTCGCCCGGGACCCCTCGAGCACCACGCCCGCGGTATCGACGAGCAGCGGCAGCGAGCCCTCGCCGACCGCCGACTCGAGCGAGGCGAGCCAGGCGCGGTCCGCCCACTTGTGCGCCCCGAGCCCGCCGTCGATCGCGAACGTGCGCAACCGCAGTGCGCGCTCCCAGGAGGGGAACACGTTCGACCGCGGGACGGGCGCGGTGACGACGCCGGCGCCGAGCTCCCCTCCCGCGAAGGGCTTCAGCGTCAGCCGCAGCCTCCCGACCTCCAGCGGGCCCGCGTTCTCGAGCACGAGCTCGCTCGCCTCCGCCGGCAGGCCGGCCCCGTAGAGCTCGGCGGTGCTGCGCTCGAGCCGCCGAAGGTGCGCGTCGAGCTCGACCGGGCGGCCGTCGAGGACCAGCAGGGTCTCGAAGACCCCCGCCGCGGGGTCGGGGGGGAGCTGATCCGCCATCCCCGGATTGTCTCATTCGCCTCCTCCGGCGCAGCTTCGGCCGGACGCGACGCGCTGCGGCTTCAGCCGCCCCTCGCGCGGGCCGATGTGGAACTAACCTTCCGCGCGCGCGGGCTCCCGGCGCCTTTCCCCGTTATGGAAACCGATCGACAGCTACCCTGCTACTGGCTCGCTGAACAAGGAGGTGCCGGTCGGGCATGCTGATGCAGTCCCTTTACGCGCAGGCCGAGGCGCGTCCCCAGCACACGGCGATCGTCCACGGCGACGAGCGGATCGCCTGGGCCGACCTCCTCGAGCGGGTCGAGCGGCTCGCGAGCGGACTGCGCCAGCGAGGCATCGGCCCCGGCGACGCGGTCGGGCTGGTCCTGCTCGACGAACCGTGGTTCGTCTGCGCGTTCCATGCGGTCACCGCGCTCGGCGCGGTCGTCGTGCCGGTCAACCCCTCCTTCAAGCAGGCCGAGCTGGACTTCTGCTTCCGCTCCGCCGCGGTCAGCGCGATCGTCAGCGACGAGCGCGCCGCCGGCGTCTGCGGGCGGATCGCCGCGAGCCTCGAGGGCGACGTCCCCGTGTTCACGACAAGCGTCGCCCACGGCCAGGCGCACACACTCGACGCGCTGATCGAGGAGGGAAGCTCTGAGCGGCTCCCGGCGCGGGCTCCGGGCGAGCAGCTCGTCTGCCAGTTCTCGTCCGGCTCGACGGGCCGCCCGAAGCGGGTGCCGCGGACCCACGGGCAGTGCGCCGCCGAGGCCGCGATGTACGGGTCGCTCGGGCTGACCGCCGAGGACCGGATCTTCAGCGCGATCCCGCTGTTCCACACCTGGGGGATGGGCGCGTGCCTGTTCGCCTCCGCTGTCTCGGGGGCGACGATCGTGATCCTCGAGAACCCGCAGCCGTTCCTGCTCAAGCGCCACCGCGCGCTCGAGCTGATCGAGCGCGAGCAGGCGACGATCTTCCCCGGCGTCCCCTTCAACTTCCGGCTGATGGCCGATGCGCCGACCGGGGCGGACCTGTCCTCGGTGCGGCTCTGCTTCTCGGCCGGGACCGCGCTTCCGCGCTCGACGTTCGAGGCGTTCGGCGAGCGCTTCGGGGTGCTCGTCCGCCAGCTCTACGGGACGACCGAGACGGGGATGATCGCCGCGAACCTCGACGCCGACCCGGTCGCGACGTTCGAGTCGGTCGGCAGGCCCCTGGAGGGTGTCGAGGTCGTGATCGTCGACGACGAGGGCGCCCCGCTCGCACCGGGCGAGAAAGGCGAGGTGGCGATCGCGAGCCCCGCGGCGAGCGAAGGCTACGCCGGCACCCGCCGCACGGGGAAGGCCGCGTTCAGCGACGGCAGGTTCCTGACGGGCGACGTCGGCCATCTCGACGCCGATGGCCGGCTCTACCTCGACGGCCGGCGCAAGCTGCTGATCGAAGTCGGCGGGCTGAAGGTCGACCCGGTCGAGGTGCAGGACGTGATCGGCGCGCACCCCAGCGTCAGCGACGTGATCGTCGTCGGCGTCAGGGGCGAGAGCGAGGGCGAGGAAACCGTCAAGGCCGTCGTGGTGCCGAGCGAAGACTGCGACGAGGCGGAGCTGATCGCGCTCTGCCGGGAGCGGCTCGCCAACTTCAAGGTGCCGCGCACGGTCGAATTCCGAGACGGGATCCCGCGAAGCCCGCTCGGCAAGGTGCTGCGAAAGGACCTCGTGTGAAGACGCTGCTGATCGACAACTACGACTCGTTCACCTACAACCTGTTCCAGCTGATCGCCGAGGCGAACGGGGACGAGCCGATCGTCGTCCACAACGACGCCGCCTCGTGGTCCGAGCTGCGGGAGCTGGCGGTCGACAACATCGTGATCTCGCCGGGCCCGGGCAGCCCCGACCACGAGGGCGACTTCGGGGTCTGCGCGGAGGCGATCCGCGAGGCCACGGTGCCGGTGCTCGGCGTCTGCCTGGGCCACCAGGGGATGGGCTGGGTCCACGGCGGCAGCGTCGTGCGCGCCCCCGAGGTGATGCACGGCCGGATCAGCGCCGTGCTGCACCACGGCTCGCCGCTGTTCGCTGGGATCCCCCGCGAGTTCCAGGCCGTCCGCTACCACTCGCTGTGCGTGCCGGAGCCGCTCCCGCCCGAACTGGAGGCGATCGCGCATACCAGCGACGGGATCGTGATGGCGATGGCGCATCGCACGCGCCCCCACTGGGGCGTGCAGTTCCATCCGGAGTCGATCTGCACCGATCACGGGCGCCAGCTGCTCGCCAACTTCCGCGACCTCACGCGCGAGTTCCAGGCCTCGAGCGGGGCGGGCGCCGCCCCGGAGGCCGCGACGCAGGCGCCTGCCGCGGGGCGGCGCCGGGTCGCGAGCCGCGCGAAGCTGATCATGAAGTCGAGGAGGCTCGACACCCCCTACGACCCAGAACGGGCCTTCGTCAACCTGTACGGCGAGGCGGAGACCGCCTTCTGGCTCGACAGCAGCAAGATCGACGAGCGCGCGCGCTTCTCGTTCATGGGCGCCGCCGAAGGGCCGCTCTCGGCGGTGATCGACTACGACGTCGGCAGCGGCGAGCTGAGGGTCGATCGGGGAGGGGAGGTCGAGGTCCTGAAGGAGTCGATCTTCGACTACCTGAGCCGCGAGATGCGCCGCATGCGCCACCTCTCCGACGATCTGCCGTTCGACTTCAACTGCGGCTTCGTCGGCTACTTCGGATACGAGCTGAAGGCCGACTGCGACGGCAGCGATGCGCACCGCTCGACGATGCCCGACGCCGCGTTCGTGTTCGCGCAGCGGCTGATCGCGTTCGACCACGTCGAGAAATGCACGTACGTGCTCGCGATCTCGGACCCGGACGGGGTCGAGGAATCGGAACGCTGGATCGCCGAGACGAGCCTGCGCCTCGCGTCGCTCGCGTCGCCGTTCGTCGAGCCGCGCGACGGCACAGAGCGGACCGAGCCCGTCGCCTTCCGCCTCAGCCGCTCGCACGAGCAGTACCTCGAGGACATCGAAACCTGCAAGCAGCGGCTGATCGAAGGGGAGACCTACGAGATCTGCCTGACGAACAAGATCACGGCGGAGGTCTCCGCCGATCCGCTGCCGCTCTACCTGACCCTGCGCCGCGTCAACCCCGCGCCGTTCTCGGCGTACCTGCGCTTCGGCGAGCGGGCCGTGCTCAGCTCCTCCCCCGAGCGCTTCCTCAGCATCGGCCGCGATCGCTGGGCGGAGGCGAAGCCGATCAAGGGCACCTGCCCGCGCGGCAAGACGCCGGCCGAGGACGTGCGCCTCGCCGAGGAACTGCGGCTCGGCGAGAAGAACCGCGCGGAGAACCTGATGATCGCCGACCTTCTCCGCAACGACCTCGGGATCGTCTGCGAGATCGGGACGGTGCACGTGCCGAACCTGATGCACGTCGAGAGCTACGAGACGGTGCACCAGCTGGTCTCGACGGTCCGCGGGCTGCTGCGGGAAGACGTCGAGCCGCCCGACTGCATCCGCGCCTGCTTTCCCGGGGGCTCGATGACGGGCGCCCCGAAGAAGCGGACGATGGAGATCATCGACGAGCTCGAGGGCGAGGCCCGCGGCGTCTACTCCGGGGCGATCGGCTACCTGGGCCTGAGCGGGGGCTGTGATCTGAACATCGTGATCCGGACGCTGGTCGTCGAGAAGGAGCAGGTGACGCTCGGCGTCGGCGGCGCGATCGTCATGCAGTCGGACGCCGAGGAGGAGTATCAGGAGATCCTGCTCAAGGGCCGCGCGCCGATGGCGGCGATCGACCCGAGGGTCGACGAGCGGACGGTGTTCGAGGGGCAGCCGGAGGCCAGCGCAGCGCCGTAGTCCGGCGGGTTCGCTGCCGGGAGCAGGGGGCGACGCCGAGGAGACGCTCGCGAAGCGGTGACCGCGTCGCCTCGTGCCCCGCGCGCACGCTCGCGCCGGGACCGAAACGACCCCACCGTGGGCGATAAGGCCCACGTTCGCCCAGGTAAGGCCCTGGGCCCGGGAGCTAAGCCCGGCGATCGCGCGATCGGCAGCGAACGCCCGATGTGCCCGGCCCCGTCTCAGTCCAGAGTGCTGTTCATGGAGATGAGCTACCGAGAGGAGCAGCATGCGCACCTCGCTGAACGCCGACCTTGCACGCGCCCGAGTCCAAGAGCTGATCGACGCAGGAGCTAAAGCCGAACGTGGCTCACGCGGACGAGCGGACCTCCGGATCAGCGCCCTCCGGGCGCTCCGGGGCACGCGATACTTCGCCCGTGGGCACGCGCGTCATGAGCAGTCGCCTCATCGGCCGCACCGGCGAGCTCGCCGAGCTCGAGGCGGCGCTGCGTGAAGTACGAGACGGCTGTCCGAGCGTCGTCGCGCTCGGCGGCGAATCCGGCGTCGGCAAGACCCGGCTCGTGCGAGCCTTCGCGGAGGGCTGCGCCGGCGAGGCCCGCTTCCTGATCGGCGAGTGTGTCGAGCTCGACGAGGGGGAGCTCCCGTATGCGCCGCTGACCGCGGCGCTGCGCGAGCCGGTGCGAGCGCAGGACCCCGCATTGGAGCGCCTCTCGCCCGGTGCCCGGGCCGCGCTCGCCGCCCTGCTGCCGAGCTTCGGGTCACCCGGCGCGCCGCCGGGGGAGGAGGACTCGGCGCAGCTGCGTCTGTTCGAGGCGGTGCTGGAGCTGCTCGAGCTGCTCGGCGAGGAGCGCCCGGTGGTGCTCGTGATCGAGGATCTCCACTGGGCCGACCGCTCGACGCGAGCGTTCACCGCGTTCCTCGCGCGCAGCCTGCGCCACGAGCGCGTCCTGTTCGCCTTCACCTACCGCAGCGACGAGTTGCACCGCCGCCATCCGCTGCTGCCGCTGCTCAGCGAGCTCGAGCGGCGCGAGCAGACACGGCGCCTCGCACTCGGCCCGTGGGGGCGCGAGGAGCTCTCGCACGCGCTCGCCGACATCCTCGGGGCGACACCGTCTCCCGAGCTGCTCGAGCGGATGTTCGCGCGCAGCGAGGGCAACCCGCTCTACACCGAGGAGCTGCTGGCCGCCGGACTCGACGGTCGCGGCGCAGCGCCGCGGTCGCTGCGCGACGCCTTCATGCTGCGGATCGAGCGACTCCCCCCGGATGCCCGGCGAGCGCTGAGGGTCCTCGCCGTCGCCCGGCGGGCGACCGAGCGGCTGCTCGCCGAGCTCGCGGGGCTCGGCGCCGACGAGACTACGGAAGCGCTGCGCCTCGCGGTCGAGGAACGGGTGATCGAGCCGTGCGGGCAAGGCCAGCTCGGCTACCGGCACGCGCTGCTACGCGAGGTCGTCTACGAGGAGCTGCTGCCGGGCGAGCGGGCGGCGCTACACCTGCGGATCGCACAAGCCTTGGCAGCGCGCCCCGCCGGAGATGACGGCGACTACGCGCTGACGGCCCAGATCGCCGCGCACGCACGGGCGGGAGGCGACCGGCGCCTCGCGCTGCAGACCGCGATCGCCGCGGCCGCGCAGGCCTCGAAAGTGCACGCGCACGGCGAGGCGGCGGAGTTGCTCGAGCACGCACTGCAGGCGTTCTCGCAGATGCCGGATGCCGCCGAGATCGCGGGCGTCCAGCATCTCGAGCTGCTCGAACGCGCAGCCCGCGAGCACGACCTGCACGGCCAGCGGGCTCGCGCCGAGTCGATCCTGCAGGCCGCGCTTGGCGAGGTCGAGGAGGAGACCGACCCGGTGCGAGCGGCCGCGCTGCTCGAGGAGCTCGCGCGGACCCAATGGAACCTCGCCCGGGGTGACGAAGCGCTCGCCACCGCGCGCCGCGCGCTGGCGCTGCTGCCGGACGGGATCGCCGACGCTCAGCGCGCCCACCTGCTCGCCTGGCTGGCGCGAACGACACTGTTGAGGGGCCAGTACCGGGATGCCGTCGACGCCTCCCGTCAGGCGCTCGAGAACATCGCGGCGAGCGGCGCCGGGGTGCACGTCGAGTCGGCCGCGAGGAACACGCTCGGGATGGCGCTGTCCGGCTGCGGCGAGGTCGAGAGCGGACTCGAGCAGCTGCGCCGTTCACTCGAGCTCGCGCGCGCGAGCGCCGACGACGGGCTGCTCGAGTCGGCGTACGCGAACCTCGGCGACGTGCTGCTGCACCTCGGACGCACCGGCGAGGCGCTCGAGGTCACGATCGAGGGGCTGGAGGCGATTCCCGCGCACCTGCACGGCGGGCGCACCTGGCTCTCGACGTCGGTCGCCGAGACCGCGTTCCATGCGGGCCAGTGGGACCGAGCCGAGGCGCTGCTGCGCCGGTCCGAGCGCGCGACGGAAGGGCGCGCGCTGTTGAACAGGAGCCTGCGCCGCGCGGAGCTCGCGCTCGGGCAGGGCCGGCTCGAGGACGCGGAACGGGACCTGGGCGAGATCGAGCCGCTCGTCGAGCAGTCGCTGGAGCCGCAGTTCCACGCCTGCTACGGCCTCGCGGTCTCGAGCCTGGCGCGCAGGCGCGGGCGCCACGCCGATGCGCGCGCGGCGATCGAAGACTCGCTCGACCGGATCGAGTTCTGCAGCGACGACATCCGGCGCGTGACGGCGATCGCCGCGGCGGGAGTCGCGATCGAGGCCGACATCGCCCAATTCGCCCGCGACCGGTCGGATGCCGCCGCGCTCGACCAGGCGCTCGCGCTCGCCGAGCCGCTGATCGAACGGGTGCGGGCGAGCGAGGACAGCGGCGGGCCCGTCGAGCAGGCTTGGCGCGCAAGCGCCGATGCGGAGCTCGCTCGCGCCCTGGACGCTGAGGACCCGTCGCTGTGGAGCGAGGCGGCGCAGGCCTGGGACCGGATCGAACGGCCATACCCCTCGGCTCTGGAGATCAAGCGGCTGGGCGAGGCGCACCTGCGCGCAGGTCAGCGCGAGGAGGCCGCGGAGGCGCTGCGGACGGCACGCGCGCAGGCCGCGCAGCTCGGCGCCGGGTGGCTGACCGCCGAGATCGACACGCTCGCCGCGGGCGCCCGCCTCGCGCTCGCCGCCGAGGATCCGGCCGGACCGGCGGGGGAGACGCAGCCGCAACCGTTCGGTCTGACCCCTCGCGAGCTCGAAGTCCTCGCGCTCGTCGCGCGAGGGGCCACCAACCGGACGATCGGCGAGCAGCTGTTCATGGCCGAGAAGACGGCGAGCGTTCACGTCTCGCGGATCCTCGGCAAGCTCGGGGTGAGCTCGCGCACGCAGGCCGCGGCGGTGGCGCACCGGGCCGGGCTTGCCGGAAGCCGGGCCGCGGGGGCATCGGACGATCAGGAGGACCGAGGCGCAGGGGCCGCCGGGTGAGGTGGCGTAGCAACCTGAAGCCGGGTCGTTGGTTAGCCTGGCTGTCGTGCAGATCACGGACTCGGCGCGAACTCTGCTGGAAGGTCCGGCGCTCGCTCATCTGGTGACGCTCAACCCCGACGGCAGCCCCCAGGTCTCGATCGTCTGGGTGGGCGTACACGGCGACGAGATCGTCTGCGCACACATGGCCGAGCGTCAGAAGGTGAGGAACATCCGCCGCGATCCGCGCGTCTCGCTCTCGGTCGAGGCCGGCACTCACAACGAGCGCGGCCTGGTCGAGTACCTCGTCCTGCACGGGTCGGCGCGCATCACCGAGGGCGGGGCGGCCGAGCTGCTCCAGGAGCTGGCGCAGGTCTACCTCGGGCCGGGCGTCAGGTTCCCCGACATCGATGACCCGCCGGCGGGCTTCGTCACCCACATCACCGTGGAGCGGGTCGGCGGCGTCGGCCCGTGGGCTGGGTGACCGACCCGGGCTGACGCTACTGCTCCTCGGCGTTCGAGCGCTCGAACGGCAGGTTCAACCGGTCGGCCCGGTCCTCGTCCGGCTTGGGAGGGTCGAACCGGCCTCGGGTCAGAGCGCGCGTCGTGCCGTCCTCGGGATGCTCGACCTCTGCTCCTCCGTTGTGAATGGGTCGGTCGGTGGTGGGCTCTTGCTCGCGTGCCGGGGTGGGGTGGCTCGGTTCGGGGTGCGCGCTGGTGTCAGCTCGGCCGCCGACGAGCCCGGCGCCGCGCTCAGATCACCGTGGTGCCGCCGTCGGCGACCAGCTCGATGCCGTTGACGTAGCTCGAGTCGTCCGAGGCGAGGAACAGCGCGACCGACGCGATCTCCTCTGGGCGGCCCATCTCTCGCCGCGGGATCACCGACTCGAACTGTGCCTTCATTTCCGCGTCCATCACGTCCTCCATCATCGGCGTGGAGACCTGGCCGGGGGTCAGGACGTTGACCCGGATCTTCCTGTCCCTCAGCTCTGACACCCATACCCGCGCGTAGGCGGGCAGCACGGCCTTGCTCGCGGCATAGACACCCCAACCGGCGTATCCGCGCAGCGATGCGTTCGACCCGGTCATGAAGATCGAGCCGCCATCGTTGAACAACGGCAGCGCCTTCTGGACCGTGAACAGCGTGCCGCGCGCGTTTACCGAGAAGGCCGCGTCGAATTGCTCCTCGGTGATCTCGCCGAGCCCGCCCTGCTCGCCCGCCCCGGCGCTGGCCCACAACACGTCGATCGTGCCCTTCTCCTGCTTGACCGTCTCGAACAGACGATCCAGGTCGGCGAGGTTGGCCGAATCGGCCTGCACGCCTGTCACGTTCCGGCCGATCAGCTCGACGGCCTCGTCCAACACGTCCTGCCGCCGGCCCGAGATGACGACATGGGCTCCTTCGCTGACGAACAACCTGGCACCGGCCAGCGCCATACCACTCGTTGCACCCGTGATCACTGCGACCTTGCCATCGAGCTTTCCCATGAGGACTCCATTCGGTTGTAATGGCGGCCTTATATAAACCGTTCTGTGTGCTTAACGTACCAGGTGCAGTCTATGCACACCGAGCGGTACCCATCTGGGCTACGCTGGGGCGATGACGGAGCTCGAGAAGGGACCGCGAGGCCTGCGCCGCGGCAGGGGCGCACGAGAGCGCATCCTCGGCGCTTCACAACGACTGTTCCGCGATCAAGGCATCAACGGCACCGGCATGGACCAGCTCTGCGCGGTGGCAGGGGTGTCCAAGCGGACGCTCTACCAGCACTTCCCCGGAAAGAACGAGCTGATCGCCGAGTACCTGCGCCGATTCGATCCCGAGATCCTGCCCGAGGTCTTCGACCGCAGCGACCTGACCCCCCGCGAGCGACTCCTCGCCGTCTTCGACATCCACTCGCCCCTGTGTCCGTTCATCGGGGCGGCGGTCGAGATCCAAGACCCGGGCCACTCGGCGCGTCTGCTCGCCCGCGACTACAAGAAGGCCTTTGCCGGCCGGCTCACCGATACCGCCCGCGAGGCCGGCGCCCCGGACCCCGAGCAGCTCGGCGAGCAACTGGCGCTGATCCTCGACGGCGCTTCGGCCCGCAGCCGGGTCCTCAACGCAGAGACCCTCGCCACCGCCGCCGCCATCGCAGCCGTCCTCGTCGAGGACGCGATCCCCACAGCAGCGCTCACGGCCGGCGCAAGCGCTGTCGAGCGGCCCAACCAGGATGACGATGACGCCGGCCGGGGTGGCGCCCCACGTTCCGGCCGCGGCGCCGTCGCCTAGCCCCCCGGGCAGGGCCAGATCCCTGACCGCAACAGGGAGCAGATACGCGGACTCGTAGAGGAGCCGAGCGGTCGGAGATCCGAACCTGATCCTTTGCAGCAGGACCGTTGTGACAGCGACAACGAAATGCGGATGAGAGGACTCGAACCTCCACCCGGTTTCCCGGACACGGACCTGAACCGTGCGCGTCTACCAATTCCGCCACATCCGCGTGGGGTGGTGAGCGAAGATACCGCATGCGCTCGGCCCCGGCCCGGCGCGATCTCACGCCCGCGAGAGCTCCACGCTGCACGCCGCGACGACGCCTTCGAGCTGCCTGCTCTGCTAGCGTCGTGGCGTCTTCGCGCCGCTATCGTCCAGGGGACTAGGACGCCGCCCTCTCATGGCGGAAACCCGGGTTCGAATCCCGGTAGCGGTACTTGATTCGCCCCGCGACTGCGGGGCGTTTCGCGTTCTCGGGGCAGGCTCGCGAGATTCTGTGCGCGACTCCCGTCGGCCGGTCTCGAGCGACACCCCGATGGAGGCAGGCGATCTCCCCGCCGTCAGACCAGATTTGGCTCCAGGGCTACGATCCCGGCATCGTCTTCAGCGTCGCCGCCGGCGGTGGACCCATCGCGAAGCGGCGAGGTGCTCCGCGAGCACGACGCCGGTCTGTTGGGAGGTTCGCGATGGGCTCCGAGGGCGCTGCGACGCATCCGCGGCCTGTTGTCGGCTCCCCGGACGCCAGATAGGAGTTGTGTCAATCCGGCCTCGCATGTGTGGCAGAACGCGAACCGGGGTATGGGCGAAGAATTGCCATCCGCGGTAGATGCCGTCCTCAGCCGTCAGCCGGGGTGGACGTTTAGGTACGGAAAGTCAGAGACGCCACTCGACTTCGAAGTCATCACCGACGAGGCTTCGCGCTCTGAGCCCCACAGGGGCTGGTGTATCGAGAGTGGGCGGACTGCGTCGGCATCCAGCCGGCGAAAGCGACTACAGGCGGGAACATGCCATTGACATACGGATCGCGTGCACAGCAGACCGGGCTTCGGCCGGGTCCCAACGGGCTCCCCCGCGGCCAGGTGACGGAGATCCAGCGCGGGAGGATGCTTGCGGCGGCGGTCGACACCGTCGACGACGTCGGGTACGCCGGGATGACCGTCGCCCAGGTGATCGGTCGCGCCCGGGTCTCCCGCAAGACGTTCTACGACGTCTTCGCCGACCGTGAGGACTGCTTCCTCGTGGCGTTCGAGCGCGCGCTCGAGCAGGCTGGCACGCTGATCCGCGAGGCGGCGGACTCCGAGACCTCCTGGCGCGCGAGGATGCGCGCCGGCCTCGGCCAGCTGCTGGCGCTGATGGACGACGAGCCCGCCCTCACGAAACTGGTGGTGGTCGAGGCGCTGGCAGCCGGCGACCGGGTGCTCGAGCGCCGTTCGCAGGCGATGACGGAGCTGGCTGTCGCCGTCGATCGTGGCCGCGAAGCCCCCAGCGCGCACCTCGACCCGCCGGAGGTGACCGCGGAAGGCGTCGTCGGCGCCGTGTTCGCCGTCGTGCACGCGCGCGTGCTGGAGGGCGCCAGCGCGCCGCTGTTCGAGCTCCTCGGCCCGCTGATGAGCATGATCGTCCTCCCGTACCTCGGGACGCGCGCCGCCGGACAAGAGGTGGGGCGCACGAGTGCGCGGCCCGAGCGCAGCCGCCCCGCCCGCAACCGTGCCGCCGGCGACCCGCTCGACGGTCTGAAGATGCGGCTCACCTACCGCACCGTGCGAGTGCTGATGGTGATCTCCGAGCGGCCCGGCGCCAGCAACCGCGAGATCGCGGAGCGCTCCGGGATCGCCGACCAGGGCCAGATCTCGAAGCTGCTGACGCGCTTGGCGCGGCTCGAGCTCGTCGCGAACCGGGGGGCCGGCCAGGAGAAGGGCGCCGCGAACGCCTGGCACCTGACCGCCCGCGGCGCGGCGGTCGAGCGCGCGACGCGCCCCCGCTGACGCCTCACCGGCCGTACGCGGCCGCCCGCCGCCGTCCCGCTACCTGCCCGACGCCGCGCGGGTCACCGAGCTGGCCCAGCGGTAGCAGCCGCGGCGTCCCGCCACGGCGCGCGCGTCGGAGGCGGGATCATGCTCCGAGCGGTCCTTTGGCGAACCCTCACAATCGCGTCGGTCGCCCTCACGTTGCTGTTCGCGGCGGTGATCCTCGACGGGTTCGCGGGCCGTGCGCTGCGCGGAGCCCGGGCCGGCGGCGATCTCGCCGGGGCCCTCGCGCGCGCACCCGCGTCCGTCTCGCACGGCTTGCCCCCCGCCCTCGCAACGGCCGGCCTGGCTCTGCTCGCGGCCCTCGGCGGCACGACGGGGCTGCTCTCGGTGCTTCGCTGCGGCGCGCGGCGGCGTCGCAGCTACCGCCGCTACCGCGTGATCCCCTACCGTGGCGACAACGCCGAGTCGGCGGACGTCGCCCGCGCTTTCGCGGCGGTCCACTCAGCATTGGTCGCACGGTCGCCGGGCAGACTCATCCGGGGTCAGCCATCGGTCGCCTTCGAGCTCCACCGCAGCGCCGCCGCCCCAGGAGCGACCCCCGAGGCGTGGCTCGCGGTGAGCTGCCCGGAGCGCACGGGCGCGGCCGTCGAGGCCGCGCTGCGGGGCGCTTACGCGAACCTCCGGCTCGAGCGCGAGGGCGTCGGGCTCGCCGTCCCCGGACCGGTCCTCCGCATGCGCAAGCACTCTCCCTTCATCGTGCGCTCGTTCACAGGGGAGCGCCCGCGCGGCTCGCCGCCGCCCGACCCGCCCGTCGAGCGCGTGTTCAACGCGATGGCCGCGGTCGAGCCCCCGTCCCTGGTGCAGCTGGCGCTGACGCCCGCGCCGTTCGCGTTCGAGCGGGTCGCCCGGCGCCTGTTCCGCGAGCGGGAGCTGCGCGCGTCGCGGCGCCGCAGCGAGCACGTTCTGCGGCGGGACCGCTCGCTGCTCGACGAGGAGCAGCTGCGCGGCAGCCTCGACCTCCAGCACACGCCACTGTTCTTCGCCGACGTCAGGGTCTCCGCCCGGTCGCGAGGCGGATGCGCGACGATCGCCGCCGCGCTGCGCGCGGAACGCGGCGAAAACCGGCTGACCGAGCGGGCCCGGCCGAGCGGCGGGGCGATCCAGGCGCGCCGCCTCGCTCGGGGTGAGGGGACGCCGCTGCCGGCGATCGCCCGCGGCGTGTTCGCCCCGGTCGAGCTCGCCGAGCTGTGGCAGCTGCCGGGGGCCGGGTACGCGACCGTTCCGTTCCGGCGCGGAACCCTCCCGGTGGCGCCCGCTCCTCCGGACGTGTTCCGCCCCCGCGCGGGTCCCGGAACCCTGCGCGACGCCCTCGGCCCGGTCTCGATCCACGTCGAGCTGCGACGTCAGAACACCGCGGTGCCCGGAACCGTCGAGCAGGGGAAGTCGAGCTATCTCGTGGCGAGTGTCGCCGAGGACCTGCGGCGAGAGCGCTGTGCCGTGATCGTTCTCGACCCGAAGGGCGACGCGGCCGACGCGGCGATGAGCGCGGTGCCGCCCGGCCGAACCTGCACGCTGCTCGACTTCGCGCGGCCCGAATGCGGGTTCAACCCGCTCGCCGTCGACGCCCCGGCGGACGTGATCGCCGACTACGTGGTCGGCGCGCTCAAGCAGCTGTTCACCGACGGGGCGTGATATTGCGCCGATGAGCGCTGCCCCGTTGGACGCCTACATCCGTGTTTCGAAGGTCGGCGGTCGGGCCGGGGAGAGCTTCATCAGCCCGACCGTTCAGCGCGATCGGATCGAAGCCTGGGCTGCGCTTGCACGACCGGACGCTGGTGTGGCATGAGCCAGAGCTTGACGTGTCGGGCGGCCGGATGGACCGGCCGATCTTCGACCAGATCATGGCCCGGGTCAGGGCCGGCGAGTCGGCCGGTGTCGATCGTCGCGAAGCTCGACCGGTTCGCCCGCACGCTCGATCGGCGCGCTGGCGGTGCTCGAGGAGTTCGAGGCGCAGGGTGCGACGCTCGTCTCGGTCGCGGACAACATCGACCTCTCTACACCGGTCGGCAAGGCGTTCCTACGGATCCTTCTGGTGTTCGCCGAGCTCGAGCGTGACCGGATCTCAGAGTCCTGGAAGACCGCGACGACCGCTGCGATCGACCGCGGCATCCACATCGCCAAGTCACCCCCGTCGGCTACATCAAGACCCCGGAGAAGCGCCTCGCACCAGGCCCCGAAGCGGAGGCGATCCGGGAGGCGTTCCTGATGCGCGCCGCACACCACTCCCGCACCGCGATCGCCCGCCGCCTCGACGAACCAGCGCCACGGGGGGGAGGGGCGCTGGACGCCGCCGATGGTCGCCCGGATCATCGAGAACCGCGTCTACATGGGGCTATGCCTACCGCGGCGATCACACCAACCCCGAGGCGCACCCGCCGCTCGTCACCGCCGCGGAGTGGCAGGCCGGCAAACGAAGCGCCCGTCCGGCCGATCGGCACGGAGCCCGAAGCCGAACCTGCTCGGTGGGATCGTCCGCTGCGCCGCCTGCCGCTACCTGCTCGCCCCTGGCAAGAGCCGCTTCGGCCCCACCAGCGCGAATGTGACTCGGCTACCGCTGCCGCGGCATCCACACCGCCGGCACCTGCCCGGCACCCTGCCTCTGTGCAACGCGCCGCAAGCTCGAGGCCTATATCGAGAGGCCTGTGGCGCACCCAGATGGCCGAGGAGGCGTTCCTCGTCAAACGCGACACCCGGAACCTCCAGGAGGCCCACGAGAGCTCTCAGCGAGGCCGAGCGGGAGCTCGCCACGTTCGCCGCCGACACCACCGCCCGCACCCTGCTCGGCGACGGCTACCACGACGCGCTCCAGATCCGAGCCGACGCCGTCAAGACCGCGCGTCGCGCGCTCGCCGCCGTCGACGCCGGCCCAGCCGGCGCCGCGAACATCGCCTCCTATGAGGAGCTACCCGTCGCGGACCGCAAGCGGATCCTTCAAGCCTCGATCGACGCTGTCATCGTCCAACGAGGCCACAGCCGCATCCCGATCGGCGACCGCGTCACGATCCTCTGGCGCGGCGAAGGGCCTGAGGACCTGCCCCGACGCGGCCGCGACAACGGGCCGATCCGACCGTTCGAGCCGCAGCAAGCGCAGCCCGGGTGAGCGTTCGCGGATGACCGCCTGGAACGCCTCGGCCGCTGCTGCGCTCGCGCATGGTGGGATCGTCCGATCGCGGCCTGCCATTCCGCCTATTCCGACGAGGTTCCGCGACCGGCCCGTCATTGCAGCCGGGTGAAGGTCCGCGACGTCATCAGGCTGCTCGAACGCGAGGGCTGGCAACTCGCACGCACGCGCGGCAGCCACCGCCAGTTCGCCCACCCTGAGCAGCCCGGCAAAGTGACGGTGCCGGGCAAGCCGCGAGACACCTTGCATCCCAAGACGCTGGCTAGCATCCTCCAACAGGCCGGAATGGAGCGAGCGTGACGCACCGATACCTGATCGTGATCGAGGGCGCAGATGGCGAGAACTTCTCCGCCTACACCCCGGACATCTCCGGCGTGGTGGCGACCGGCGCGACCGTTGAGGAGTGCGAGCGCGAGATGCGTGAGGCGATCGAGTTCCACCTCGAAGGCCTCCGGGCCGACGGAGAACCCCTACCCGAATCCCACAGCACCGCCAGCTACGCGGTCGTCGAGGTCGGCTGACTCGACGGGAGTCCGGTTGCCAGAACTTGCGGACGGGTAGCCATTCGGCGTGAGGCACCGGCTGATCTCGCTGATGCTCGCGATCGCGGGGACGCTCACGCTCGCCGCGAACACGAGTGCGGCCGCCACGCCCGCCCCGGCGCCGCCGGCGTGCCCGCCCCAGGCGGCCCCGCCGGCGAGTGCAGCCAAGGTGCGCGCCCCTGCAGCGGTGCTGGTGGCGTGCGTCGGCGCGATGCCGATCACCGGACGCGTGTTCGATCACTGGGCGCTGATCGCTGAACGCAGCGAAGGGCACCGCCACCCCAGGCCGCACACGATCGCCGTCGAGGTGATGGGCTTTCTGGTCAGCTCTGACTGGACGCTCGGTGAAGCCGCTGCGCTCGGCGTCACGCTCAGCGAAGCTCAGGTCCGCCACAGCTTCGAGAAGATCCGCGACCAGCAGTTCCCGCACCATCGCGAATTCGTCCGGTTCCTGCACTCGAGCGGCGAGACGATCGACGACCTGCTGTTCCGCGTGCGGCTGAACATGCTCTCCCAGGCGATCCAGCGCAAGGTGGTCGCTGCCGGGCACAGCGAAGCGGAAAAGTCGCATCTCCTCGCAGAATTCATCCGCGGCTTCAAAGGACGCTGGCAGCCACAGACCTACTGCGCGACACGGTTCGCCGTCGCGGACTGTGGGCACGTCGGCACGCCCTGAGGTGTGCACACCCTGCCGGGGCGCGCCGATCTACCGTGTCTGGTTTCAGGGCGCGGATCTGGACCGGGAGGCGCTTTGCCGCGCTCGCGGCGGCCGCAGCGGCGTGGGAGGGAACCGCCTCCAACGAACGGACGAGCCGCCACTCCCACCGCGCGCGCGTGCGCGCCAACGGAGCGCAGGAGGCGATCGAGCAGAGTCCGGGGCGCCCTCGCGCCGAGGGTCTACGGCGCCTACCGCGCCGAGCCGGTCCTGGACAGCACCGGCGCGCCATGGCCCGGGGCGATCGACCGTGCGTGGAGCGAGGTCGAATGGGACACATCCGAACTGGCCGAGCTGAGCCCGCTGCAGCGCGCGGTGATCGGGTGCGCTGCTCAACGCCCACGAGCCGCTGTGGACGATCCTCAAAGACCCCGACGTCACCGGAAGCGACACGGAGGTCCAGGAGACGCTCGAGGAGCTCGAGCGGGCGGGACTGGTTCCGTTGACCGGCGGCTCGCGCTGGAGTTGCGAGCCCGGTGTCGACAGTGACGAGCCGGTGCCGTGGTGGGGCTCTCACCAACCGCGCCTCGGACCTGCTCGGGCTGATCAAGTCCCCGCGTTACCGCCCCTCGCCCAGGTCAGATCGAGCCCTGCCGCGGATCTCGTATCCGATGCGATCGCTCGCCAGGCAAGGGTCACGGGGCAGCGGACCTACTTCAGTTGCGCGAGGAACGTCACTATCGCGTGGAACTTGTGTGGTGGCAGGTGCCTGAACGACGGCATCGGCGCCGTCGGGTTGACGAGCGTGCGGGCGATCGCCTGCTCGGGTAGCCGATCTCCGACCCGTGTGAGGTCCGGCCCCGGTCCGCTGTTGCCGTTCTCACCGACCTTGTGGCAGGCGAGGCATCCGCTCTGCGCGACGTCTTTCTTGCCGGCTTCGTATTCGGCGAGTCGCTGGCCGCCGGCCTTCGCGACTGCCGGGGGTGTCGCTGTTCGATCATCGTCGGGCCACCCGGCGAGCTGCTCGCGCAGCTTGCCGGGTGCCGAGCGCATCTCCAAACCCGGTGACGAGCCATCCCTGTCGGGTCTTCGTTAGCCGCACCGGGATCGTCCCTTCGGGGGCGATGTGCACTTCGGCTGTGGCGTGACTGGCCGAGAGCGAGATCACCCGGACTCGTTCCACCCGCAGATCGTTGACGAGGGGACCTGTCCCGTTCCCGTTGACTCCAATGATGGTGGCGAAGTGCGCCGCGCAACCCTCGCGGACGCTCCGGTCGAGCCTCCGGATTCCCGCCGTGTCGTGTCAAGCATCAGAGGGCACAACTGCGCGCCGTCCCCCGCCAGAAGCGCTTGTGTCCAGCGCTGGGCGACACTACTGACCGCCCGCTTATCGGACGCATCGCCGGAGGCTCCGCATCCGGCGAAGGTCACGGCGAGCATCACGACGGCGCCGAGCACGGCCACGATCGATCGCCTCGACATCCCCCGGTCGACCACCCCGCAAGCTTATGGCACGGATTCCAATATGTAGTAGCTGGTCGTGGCCTCCCCGCACGGCGTGCCACCCTCTCTCCGATGCCGCCCGAAGAACACATCACCGTCGAGGAGTTCGTCGACGCCTACTGGCAGCACTACCAGTCGGCGCACGGCTCGCACCCCGACAGCGATTGAGCCGATGCCCTGTTCTGGGCGTGGGAAATGACCGAATCGATCGCGGTCGGTGCCGGATGGATCGACAACGACGTTCACATGACGAGGGACGCGGTGCGCGTCGCGCCCGTCGTGGAGAGACTCGACCTGCTCGTGCGGCTGGCTCGAGCCGCCCCCGACGAGGAGGTGCTTGGATACCTCGGTGCGGGCGCTTTCGAGGATTATCTCGTTGCCGATCCCGACGTAGCCGGTGTCGAAGCGCTAGCTCGGCGCGACGAGCGGTTCCGCATCGCCCTGAACGCTGCCTGGTATGACAGCCGACTCTCACCCGAGGACGCCGCACGTCTGCGCAGGTTCAGAGGCTCGCCTGGGTAGACATATTCGATGAGGTTTTCGCTACGGCTCGCCCACCAGGTCGGACCGCCCACCTGCGCCGGGCCGGTGGTCAGCGGGCGAGGCCGAGACGCACGAGCTGGTTTTGCGGGGCGGGTGCCCCGGCTGCCGGGAACTGCCCGACGACACGCGGCAGGCCGCGCCCTCGGTTTCTCAGGGCGAGGACTGCTGCTTTGAGGTGCATCGTCTTGAGCAGGGCGGTTGCATCGCTGGGGGAGAGACCGATGAGGCTCGGCATCGTCACGTAGAACACTCCTCCGATCGGAGCCGTGTGTAGCCACCGCAACGGGCTTTCCGGCGTTGCGCCGGAGATATGTCGTCCGGCGAGGGGCAGGACGAGCGGCACCCGCACGAGCGCGACAGTCTCCAAGGCAACGCAGACAGCGCCAGGCGCTAGTTCCTCCGGAGTGCGTGGTGGCTTCGATCAGGACTTCCGTGGATCTCTTCCTTCCGCGGCGAAGGTCGGCTCTCTTTCGCCACCACACCGAATCCGACACTTGGCAATTCGACCACAGACCGTTCGTGCGGCCCGACCTGCACCACAGCGAAGCACCCGAAGACCCGCGCTGGCAGCCGGCGCCCTCGCAGGGTCAGCTCGACGAGGAAAACTCCGGAGTCCTCGAAAACGCCGCATGAGTATCTCATCCCGTCCCCGCTCCGAGCTTGTTCGTCCCGAGCATCAAGGTAGTTCTTTAGATGGACGGCCGTCCGCTATCAGGTCGGCCGATCGCTTCTCGGCTCCCTGCGAAATCGGCGGCAGTCTCGCCTGACCCGCAGCCTCGCACCGATCGCTCACAACCGGCTGATCCATCGGCCACGATGGCTGCTGGCTCATCCTCGACTGCTCAGCGGATGATCGTCTCGCCTTCGACGGGGTGCCGCTCCGCGGCCTGCTGTGCGACTTCGATTGCTTGTGCGCATTCGGCGGGCATCGCGCCGATGTGCGCGACGCCGAGGGTGATCTCGTTGTAGTTGACGCGTGCCGACCAGCCCGAGCATGGCCTGCCCGGAGCAGCGGGTGCGCCGGGTGGCTGCCATGTCTCTTGGAAGTAGTAGCTGAGGCTGGCCGCGTGGTCTTCCGGTTCGCTGCCGAGCTGATAGCCGGGTTCGGTCCCGAACTCGTGGACGGCTGACCTCCCGGATCTGCCCGTTGCGGGTTTCGCGGAGCTCGAGGTGGTAGGCGCCCTCGACCGGGGGCTGCTGGCAGAACGGCGTCGAGGCCGGTGGGCACGGTGGCGGGTGCGCGGGCCGCGCCTCATACCAGACGTTCGTGACTTTCAGCGAGCCGGCCGCCCGCCGGTCCACGAGCGTCGTCGCGGACGGGCCGCCCTTGCGCCAGTCGCTGCGGATGATCCGCGCGAGCGCCCGCGCGGTCTGCCCGAGCGTCAGGCCGTCGCCTGATGCCGGCGCCGTCGTGCACACGAGGCCGCCCAGCGCCACGCGCCGCCAAGATCAGTGCCTTTCTCCCCCCGCGCACCACGCCGAGGAGTCTAAACCGGGCGACCCGTCGCGGCGCGGCGGCTCGTGGTAGGCGCCGGTCGGTGCAACAGCCGTTCCAGGTGCGTTGTGCGGTCCGGGAAAGTCGATTCAGTCCGGTCCGGGCTGCCACTTCCACGACCAGGGATGCTCCGCGCTCTCGCCGCGGCGAGGCTGGTCGCGACCTGCTCGGCGCTGTCAAACGGCCCGTCGGGGTTGCACCATCCGCAGAGAGCGACCGGGTGCGTCTCCAGGTAGCTGCCTTCTGCGTCTTCTGGGTCCTCTGGCGGGCCGCCGACTTCTAGCCGACGCAGCGCGTCGCCGGCACGCGTCGCACAGGCCGAGGCGATCCAGAAACGTCAGCGTCCGCAGCTAGGGCTCCTAGCTCCGGGGCCGGGACCTGTCAAGCCCACCGCTGCGCGGTGCCTTCGGCGGTCCTGACGGACCGGGCTTGACAGAACCCGGCCCCTCCGCTGAAGAGCAGCGAGGTCTGCAGGACAAGTCCTGCAGACCATCTGCCACGAAGAGATCGTGGGGTGCGGCCGTCAGCTTTCGGAGGGCGCGAGCAGCGGGCGCAGGTCCTCAAGGCGCTCGAACGTCCACCAGATGTAGCGTCGCGTGCCGTTCTCGCGCAGGGGATGCAAGTCGGCCAGCTCGGGGTCTGAGAGGAAGCCGTCGAAAGCCTCGCGGCTGGCCCACTCGACCATCACGAGCGCCTGGCGCGGCTCGTCGGGCCCCAGCTCGGCGGGGTGCGACTCGTGGCGGCCGAGGGCCACCACCCTGCCTTCGTGTGCCTGCACCGCCTCGCGCGAGCGGCGCGAGTAGGCGCGATAGTCCTCGTTCTCGGCGAGGTCGAACAAGTTGAGCGCGTACAACGGCATGGCGCGATCTTCCCACGTAGCCCCTCCCCGTGAACTCAGACGATCGTCGGCACTGATCCGAGTGTCCCCAGAACTTGGTGCCGTCGCGGCAGAAACGCCGGTTTCCAGCTTGCAACAGACCACCGATTTGGCACTGCAGAGCCAAATCAGCACGGCGGAGAGCCTCTCGAAATGAAAGCGCTGAGGCTGCCTCTATAGCACTCCGTCCGACGGGGACATCCGTGCCTCCTCGGACCGCTACCTGCGGAACGCGATCATCGCCGTGCTCGCCGCCGACCGCTCCGCGACGCTGTGGGACGCGGCGCGGCTGCTGTCGGTCGGGGAGGAGGGGTACGCCTACCGCCGCGCCGTCGCGGCGCGGGTGCGAGCGCTCCCGGAGCTGAAGGAGATCAGCGGCTTCTTCACGTCGGAGCTGACCGCGCAGCTGGCCGACGCGCGCAGCGCGACGACCTCGAAGCTCGATGCGCCCGTCAACAAGCTCGCGCGCCTGCTCAACTCGCCGTCGATCAAGCGGGTGCTGCTCAACGACTCGCTCCTCGTCGACCTCGACCGGGTGATCTCGGGGGGCGAGGTGCTGATCGTGAAGGGGGCGCTCGGCGCGATGGGGGCGGGCAACACCTCGGTCCTGATGCAGCTGCTCGTGGGGATGCTGGACGCCGCGCTCGCCCGCCAGCAGGACGGCGTCGACGCCGGGCGGCGGATCGCGGTCGCGCTGAAGGTCGATGAGGCGCCGCTCGTGCTGAACCGCGGCTTCGCCGAGACGATGGCGCTGAAGCGCTCGGCGGGGCTCGAGACAGTGGCCTGCTGGCAGACCGACGCCCAGTGGGTCGACCGCGAGGTGCGCGACCAGCTCGACGCGCTGTTCGCGCACCGCGTCTACTTCGCGACGGCGTCCGTCGCCGACGCGCGCGCCGCCTCGACGCTGGGGATGGCCGAGTTCTCCGACACCGTGCGCCCGGGCATCCAGCGGCTCTCCGCGCTCGGGCATCCGGACGTGCGCCTGCGGCTGCCGCGCCATCACGCGATCGCGAGCTGGACGACCCCGGCGGGACGACAGGCGGCGTTCGTCGCGAGCACGATCCCGATGAGAGTCGACCCCGCCCGGCTCGACGCACCACGCCGCCGCGCAGGCCGCTCGCGGGGGCAGGTTCCTGCGAGGATCTGAGGCAGCCGCGCTGGCAGGAGAAGGAGGGGGAGGCACCGGGTGCGACAGCCTCGACGTCCCCCATCGCCGGGCTCGTCGGCGGGGCGCCCCCGGCGAGCACCCGGCGGCCCGCCGAGCCGGATCCGCCGCCGCCTCCGGAAATGCCGCGATCCGCGCATCACGCCATGCCGGACCATTCGCCGCCGCTCGAAACGCCGCTCGCCAGGCGTCGCACGGCCCCGGCCCCCAACGTCCCCGGCGAGGCCCCCGCGACCACGCTCGCGGCCGGCGCCGCCGCTCCGGGCGTCGTGACCTCACCCGACGCGCCGGAACCGCCGGACCCCGCGGCACCCGCCCCGCCCAGCTTCCGCGAGCTGCTCGACCTCGACCTCGCCACCGCCGTACGCCGCGACCCGGCGCCACGGCCCGCTCCCGGCTTCGCGCCGACCCGCGACGATCTCGCCACGCTCGAGCTGATCGCCGCGCTCGGCCGCGTGTCGAGCGGCCAGATCCACCGGCGGCTCAGCGCTCAGCCGCTCCCCGTCGACCACGCAGCGCCGCCTCAAGCGCCTCGCCGACGCAGGGCTCGTCGAGCGCCTCCAGTTCCATCGCCGCGACGGCGGCGGCGTCCCGATGTCCTACTCGCTGTCGCCGGGAGGCCTGTGGCTGCTCGAATCGCGCGCGAGCGGCGAGGTGCGCCAGCGTCACCGTCTGCTCGACCCGCTCCCGAGCGAGAGCGGCGCCGATCGCGCCCGTGCGATCACCCGTGTCAGGCGCGAGCTGCACGCTTCGGGCTGGGCGCTCGCGTTCGCCGGGCAGGCGGACGCGACGGACGCTCCGCGGAGCGCAGGCATGCGTACTCGCGCCGCCACGAGCCGCCGGGGCACCGCCGCCCGGCCCCGCGGCCCTCGATCTCCCCGGAGGCTGCGCGCCCCACGATTTCGTGCACACGGACCCGAGAGGCCGGCGAGCCGAGGCGACGCGCTTCGAGACGATCAGGCCCGCCGCGGCGGTCACGATCCGAGCGCCCGCCCGCGAGCGTGAGCTCGACCTGCTGGTCGAGCTCGACGACCGCTGCGCCGCCGTCGCGTGGGTCAACAAGCTCGAGCGCTACGACCACTTCCTGACCGGCTGGGCCGTGCCTGCTGGCGCGCTACGCACCCGCCGGCCGGGCGACGCCCGTCGTCGTGTTCGTGTGCCGCGACTCCGTCCGCGCCCGCGACTGCGCTCGCCGCGCCGACCTCGCGCTCGTCGCCTGCCGCGCATACGCCGGCGACTACCCGGGCCAGTGGGACTACGCCGGGCGCGCGCGCATCCGCTTCGTCGCCGAGCGCGACATCCACGATTGCAACGACCGCGCGTGGGGCGTGCCGGCCCTGCCGCCTGCGCTGAGGCCCGAGGACGGCCGGCGAGGGCGCGGCGGAGCGCTGCACGGTGCTGCGGATTGCGAACCTGCAGCTACTCGGGTGACGAGCCACAGCGCCCCCCAGTCGCCCTCGACCCGCCGCTCGCGCTCGGTCAGCCCGGCGCGCTCCTCGAACGCCGCGGCGACCTCGTCGAGCTCGCCCACCAGCAGCCCGCCCGCGATCAGCGCGAAGGGTGGGCGCTCGAGCGCGCCGGCGAGCCCGAGCAGCAGCGGGCGCAGCAGGTTCGCGAGGACGATCGTCGCACCCGGCGCCGGTCCCGCGCCGGCGTCCGCGCCGTCGCCCAGCCACGGCAGCGGATCGGTGCGCAGGTCGAAGCGCTCGGTCTTCAGATCGACGCCGTTGGCCCCGGCGTTCTCGGCGGCAGCGTGGACGCTCTCGATCTCGTTGTCGAGGCCGAGCAGAGGGGCGAAGCCCAGCCGCGCCGCGGCGATCGCCAGCACGCCGGAGCCGGTGCCGACATCGAGCACCGCACGGCTCACCCCATCCGCCGCTGCCAGCTCGAGCAGCAGCGCCAGGCACAGCCGCGTGCTGGCATGCCCGCCGGTCCCGAACGCCTGGCCCGGGTCGACGACGATCTCGATCGTGCCCGGCTCGGGCTCGGCAAGCGCCGGCTCCCAGGGCGGGCGCACCCGCAGGCCCGGGCACGTCGCCGGCGCGCGGCGGGTCGATCGCGACCGGACGGTGGAAGTCCTTCCAGCGCTCGTGCCAGTCGTCGGCGACCTCGGTGGTCGCGATCTCGACCGCGGCGCCTCCGGCGAGCGCCTGCAGATCGGGGAGCGCCGGGACCTCGCCGGGCGGCCCGTACACCGCGTACTCGACGCGGCCGTCATCGAGCTCGACCTCCTCGACGCCGGACGGCGCCAGCTCGAGCAGTTCCGCGAGCACGACGTCGGCCTGCTCGCGCGCGACCCGCACCGCGAGACGGATCACGCCAGACGCCCGGGCGGCGCAAACGTCGCGCCGCCGCGCCTTCGGGCCGGGTCACGCCGCCTGGCTGCCGAGCGCGCGCCGGAGCTTCGCGAACATCGACTCCTGCGAGCGCAGGTTGTCCTCGCCGAGGCTCTCGTCGAAAGCTTCGAGCAGCTCCCGCTGCTCCGGCTTCAGCCGCCGTGGCACGACGACGTTGACGACGATCCGCAGATCGCCCCGCCGCCCGCGCCGCAGCGACGGCATGCCCTCGCCGCGCATCGTGATGACCTCCCCGGGCTGCGTCCCCGCGGGCAGCTCGACCGAGGTCGGCCCATCGAGCGTCGGCACCTCGAGCGTCGCCCCGAGTGCGGCGACGGTCGCCGGCACGTCGAGCGCGGTGATCAGATGGTCGCCTTCCCGCACGAACCGCTCGTCCTCGCGAACGCTGACGAGCACATACAGGTCGCCGGGCGGCGCTCCCGCAGCGCCCGCGCTGCCCTGGCCGCCGAGGCGGATTCGCTGGCCGTCGTCGATCCCCGCGGGGACCTGCACGTCGAGCGCGCGCTCGACGGAGACCTGGCCGCGGCCGCGGCAGTGCTTGCAGGGGACGCTGGGGATGCGGCCGTCGCCGTGGCAGCGGTCGCAGACGGTCGTACGGACCATCTGCCCGAGCAGCGTCTGGCTGACCGCCTGGAGCTGACCGGCGCCGTTGCAGCGCGGGCAGGTCTCGATCGGCGTCCCCGGCTCGGCGCCGTTCCCATGGCAGTGCTCGCAGCGCTCGACGGCGTCGAACTCGACGCGCACCGTCGTGCCCTCGGCCGCGTCGGTCAGGTCGATCTCGGCGGCGACCGCGACGTCGGCTCCAGGCGCCGGGCCGAAGCCGCCCGCGCCGCCACCGCCGAAGAACGCGTTGAACAGGTCGCCGATCGACCCGAACCCCTCGAAGTTCGGGGCGTAGCCGCCGGAGCGCAGCCCATCGTGGCCGTAGCGGTCGTAGGTCGCCCGGCGCTCGGGGTCGGAGAGGATCTCGTACGCCTCGGCGGCCTCCTTGAACTTCTCCTCCGCCTGCGGGTCGTGCGCGTTGACGTCGGGGTGCAGCTCGCGCGCGAGCGCGCGAAACGCTTTCTTGATCTCCTGCTCGGACGCGTCCCGCCCGACGCCGAGCACCTCGTAGGAGTCGCGCGGCAAGCTAGTTCTCGGCGTACGCGTCTTCGACGAACCGTGACAGCTGGCCCGCGGCGTCGCGGACCGTTGCGATCGCGCCGGCGTAGTCCATCCGGACCGGCCCGATCACCGAGACCGTGCCGAGCTTGCGGTGCGCGGACCCGTAGCCCGTCGCGACGACGGCGAGCGTCTGCAACGCCGGCAGCTCGTTCTCGTGCCCGATGCGGACATAGACCCCGTGCTCGATCAGCGCGGCAGCGCAGCACCCGCAGCAGCGCGACGCGGCGCTCGAGCATCGCGATCACCTCGTTCACCCGGCTCGCATCCTCGATCTGCCCGGCGCGGAACAGGCGCGCGGTCCCGTCGAGGTACAGGACGTCCTCGCCGGCGGCGGCGAGCTCCGCGAAGCCCGACGCGAAACGACCGAGGAACTCGCGCTCGCGCGGCGACAGGCTCGGGTCGGACAGGCGCGCAAAGAGCATCCGGGCGCCGAGCTCCATTCCGACCAGGCGCTCGTTCAGGTACTCGCCGGCCCAGGCCACGAGGCCCGGGTCGACGTCGCGATCGAATGCGCCGAACAGCTTCGAGACGTTCCCGGTGGAGGTGATGATCACGACGAGCACGACCCGCGGCTGCAGCTCGAGGACCTCGATGTGGCGGATCGTCGCCGTGCTCATCGCCGGCGCCGAGACGACCGCGAGCAGGTTCGTCATCTGCGAGATCGTCTCGCTCGTGGCCCGCATCGCCTCGTCGATCTCGCGGCGGACTAGGGCCAGCTCGACCCGGCGCGGGGGCGCGGGAAGCGCCCGGTCGTCGCGCAGCAGGCCGTCGACCACGTAGCGGTGCCCGGCGTCCGTCGGCACGCGTCCGGCCGAGACGTGGGGGTGGTCGAGCAGCCCGTGCTCCTCGAGGAACGCGAGCTCGTTGCGGACGGTCGACGGCCCGCAGTCGAGCGCCGGGTCGGCCGCGATCGCGCGCGAGGGGACCGGCTGGCCCGTGTGGAGGTAGGTCTCGACGACCTTGCTGAGGATGCGCTCCTGACGCGGCGTGAGCATCCCTTGATTGTAGGCGGGGCCCGGGCGGCGGCCCCGGGTCCGCGACAGCTAGAGCGCGACCTCGGCCTCGGCGTTGCGGATGATCTGGTTGCCGTCCTGCTCGGCGACGGTGTCGATCGTCGCCACGCCGTCGGGGCCGATCTCGCGCACCGTCCCGGTCACGACGACCTCGTGCTCGGGCACGCCCATGCCGCGGAACTGGACCTTCAGCCGCCGCAGGCGCGCGGCGCCGCCGGCGGCCTCGGTCTGCGCCCGGGCGACCTGCGCCATCGTCCAGAGGCCGTGCAGGATTCGGCCCGGCAGGCCGACCGCTTTCGCGAACTCCTCGTCGATGTGGATCGGGTTGTAGTCGCCCGAGGCGCCCGCGTAGCGGACGGTCAGGTACTTGTCCGGGGTGACGCGGACCTCGGGGATCTCCTCGCCCGCTTTCAGCTCCGGCATCGGCTCACACTCCTCTGACGATGTTCGTCCAAGTGCCGCGGCAGACCTCGTCACCGCGCTGGTTGACCGACACGGACTCGAACACGTAGTAACCGCGGCCGTCCGCTTCGGAGATGTCCTTGACCGACGCGGTCGTCGTGATCTCGTCGCCGGCGATCACCGGCTCGCCCCACACGAACTCCTGGGCGCCGTGCACCATCATCGCGAAGTTCAGCTCGATCTCCGGGTCGAAGATCGGTGGCCCGACCGCGGGGGCGCTGAACACGACAGCGAACATCGGCGGCGCCAGCAGGTCGGCGTGCCCGGCCGCGCGCGCGGCGTCGAGATCGAGGCACACCGGGTCGGTCTCGCCGACCGCGCGGGCGTACTCGCGGATCTTCTCCCGCCCGACTGCGTAGGTGACGGGGTCGTAGGTCTTGCCGATCGCGGTGGTCTTGACTGGCATCGAGAGGGCTCCTTGCGGCGAGGGGCGTTCGCGGGCGGGCAGTCTACCCCGCCCGCGCCGGCCTCGGTGCTCAGAACGCGACGCGCCCGAGCGGGCCCGCGGCGCCGGTCGCCTCGTCTCGCCGCCGGCTCGTCGCGACGCTCAGAACGGCGCCTCGTCGCCGTCGCCGTTCACCGCGGCGCCGACGAGCTGGCCCTCCTCGCTTCGCTCGCCGGAGCCCGGCAGGAACTGGATCGTGTCGGCGACGATCGAGACGGCCTGGCGTTTCTGCTCGTCCTTCGTCTCCCACTCGCGCCACGCGAGCTTGCCGTCGATCGCGATCGCGCGGCCACGGCGCATGTACGTCGCGACCGTCTCGGCCCGTCCTCCGAACACGCTCACGTCGAAGAAGTTCGGCCGGTCCGACCACTCGCCGGTGTCGGCGTCCTTGTGGCTCGAGTTGGACGCGATCCGCAGGGCGCAGACCGATCTCCCCGAGGGAAGTGCCGACAGCTCGGGATCGCGGGTCAGACGGCCGACGAGGGTGACTCTGTTCAGGTCCTGCATGTTGCTCTCCTATCGGTAGATGGCCGACCCCCCACCGGCGCCGAGGCTACGCGTCGCCTGCGATGGCTCAGCGCGGCGGGGCGCCGGCCGCCTCGGCGAGCGCCCCGAGTCCGACCACGACGACCCGGTCCGCGGCGCCCGCTGCGGCGACCGCGCGATGCAGCGGTGCGAGGACCGGCTCGGCGGCGAGGTAGATCGCTCCCCTCGACCGAGTGGCTCCGCGCCCATGCCCTGCAGATCGCGGCGAGACGCGCCGGCGCCTTCACCGTGAGCTCGACCTCGATCGCCACGGGCAGTGCGCCGCGGCCGCCGAGCAGGAGCAGGTCCGGCCGGTGCCCGGCCCGCTCACCGCCGCCGGCGCCGCGACCCACCCGGAGCGTCGCGAACGGGTGCCCGGACTCGCGCTCGGCGCGCCGCACGAGCTGCTCGCCGACGCACCTCGCAGCCGGGGAACGCTCGCTCGAGCGCGGCCGCGGCGAGACAGCTCGCTGCGGCATGGCGTGCGCTCGCCGCGCTCACCCGCCCGGGCGCGAGGCCTTCGACGCCGGCCGCTCGCAGCCCGCGAGGGGTCACCGTGTAGAGCGTCGGCACCTCCACGGCCGGACGCCAGGCGCGCATCGTCCCTGCCTGGGCTGCGGCCGCGAGCCGCCCGCGCGCCGAGGCGGGGGAGACCCCGCAGCGGAGCGCGAGTCCCTCCGCGCCGACGGCGCCGAGTCCCGCCGCCCACGAGAGGAGCTCAGATCGAGGGTCGCGGTCACGCGGGCGCTCATCGCCGTGCCCCCGGCTGCGCGATCACGTGCCCGAACCTCGCGGGCCCGGGTGTCGCGAGCGGCAGGATCGCCGCCCAGCCCGGCGCGAGCTCCATCAGCAGCTCCGGGGCGAGGACCGGCTCCTGCGTGCGGGTGCGGGTCCGGCGGCCGGTCGAGGACCAGCTGACCCGCCACGTGCCGCGCTGGCCGCCGAGACGGGCGAGCAGATCGGCCGAGGCGGGCACGACCTGGCGGTGGGCGACGAGCATCGAGAGGTTGCCCATCACCTGCTCGAGCAGCCGCTCGCGGCCGGGGAGGCGCAGGTCCGCGATCTCCTGGGTGCCGAGCAGCAGCGAGAACCCGGCGGACCGGGCGCGGCCGAACAGCGCGACGACGTGCTCGGCCGCGACGGCCGAGAACTCGTCGATCAGGACGAGCGTCGGGACCGGATCGGCCTGGAGCGACGCGACCGCGCTCTGGAGGTCCTGCACGATCGCCGCGCCGAGCATCTGCGCGAGCAGCGGCCGGCTGTCGCTCTCGAGCGAGAGGTAGACGACCGCCCGCTCGCGCGCCGCCGCGAGCAGGTCGAAGGCGCCGTCGCGGCAGCTCCGCGGATCGAGCCAGCGGCCCGCGTCGGACTCGGCGAGGATCGCGAGCCGGTCGCGGACGCCCGACAGGTCGCGCTGCTGGCGCGCGGTCAGCGAGTCGAGGTAGGCGAAGCCGCCCGCCGCCTGCTCGCCGGGGACGTCACGCAGCAGCCGCTCGAGCGCGTCGGGCTCGAGCGCGTCGGCGACCGCGGCCAGCGAGACGACGTCGCCGCGCGCCCGCAGCGCGCGCACCGCGTGACCGAGGTAGCGCTGGGCCTGGCGCATGTAGTGCGGCTCGGTGAACCGCTCGCCGGCGAGCAGGCGGTCGGCGATCTCGGTCTCGCTGCCGCGCGCGTAGGGGTTGTAGACGGTCGGCCCGGAGGGGGTCCACTCGACGAACTCCCTGCCGGCCGCGTCCGCGGCGCGCGTCAGCCGGTCGCGCAACCCGCGGTCCCCCTTCGGGTCGATCACGATCGCGCCCCGGCCCTGCGCGATCGCCCGCTCGGCGATCAGCGCCTGGGTGACGGTCTTGCCCGAGCCGGTCGCGCCGACGACGAGCGTGTGGCCGCCGCCGCGAGGGTCGAACGGCACGCGCACCGCTCGCCCGTCACGGTCGCGGGCGAGGAGCAGGACGTCGCCGCGCGACCCGGGCCGCGTCGCGAGTGTCGCGGCGTCCCGGGCGAGCGAGGAGGCCCGCGCCGACAGCACCCGGGAGGCGCCGGCGAGCGGGGTGCGGCGCGAACGCGCGAGACGGGCCAGGTCGACGCCGGTGTCGATGTCTTCCCGGTGCATGCGTCGCCCGCGCAGCGCCGCCACGGTGAGAGCCGTGACGGTCCAGGTCGTCGCCGACGGGAGCAGAGGCTCGATCGCCAAGCAGGGCGGTAGCGCCGCGAGCGCCCAGCTCCAGTGCAGGGCGCGGCGGCGCAGCGTCCGCGCGAGCAGCGTGCCGGCGAGGGCCGCGAGCGCGAGATCGAGCCCGAGGTGGATCAGATGCCCGGCGTCGCGTTCGAGCGCGCGCGCCGCTTCGGTGCCGGGGTGGGTGCCTTCTTCGATGTTGGTCATCGACGGGTCCTTTCGTGGTGCCGCCCTCACGGACGGCGGTTGTCGCCCGCGGGGGACCCCGCGGAGAGGCTGTGGCCCCGCTTGGGGGCCAAAGAGATCGGCTGGCCGGGCGGTTGAAAGCCGCTTGGCCGGGCCGCAGGCCGGGGGTTTCAGGACGGGGATCTGAGACGCGCAGGTGCGTCAGGCCCGGGATCCGCGTCGCTGGGTGCTTCGGTGGGCGGCGCTCGTCGTCGCTCGACGGCCCGCTAGCGCAACCGGTAGCCGACGCCGCGCACGCAGACGATCCACCGTCCGGCTCCGCCGAGCTTCTGACGCAACCGGCTCGCATGGGTGTCGATCGTGCGGCTGCTCCCCGGCGAGCGGTAACCCCATACCGCGCGCAGCAGCTCCTCGCGTCCGAACACGCGGTCGGGCTCGCGGGCGAGGTGCTCGAGCAGCTCGTACTCCATCCTCCGTAACGGCAGCGGGCGGCCGCCGAGTGCCGCTTCTCGCCCGAGCGTGTCGACTCGCAGCGGCCCGACGCGGATCACGACCTCGGTCTCGGCCGGCTTCGCCGCTGCGCCGCAGCAGCGCCCCCATCCTTGCGCGCAGCTCGAGGTAGCCGACCGGCATCGCGACGAAGTCGTCGGCGCCCGCGTCGAATGCCCTGAGCACGTCGAGCTCGTCGGCGCCGGCACCGATCACGAGCGCCGGCAGGCGCCGGTCCCATCCCTCGCTCTCCTCGTCCGAGGTGCGGATCTCCTCGAGCAGGGCGAGTGGCTCGCGGAGGCCGTCGAGCCTGCCGATCAGCGCCAGGCACGGCCGCGCTTCGGCGGCGAGCAGTCGTGCGTGGCGACGGCTGCGGGCGAGCTCGACCCGGTAGCCGTCGGCCATCAGCTGCCGGGCGACGGCCTCCCCGAAGCGCCGGTCGGCGTCGACGACGAGCACCGGCGGCGTGCGGCTCACCCCAGCTCGACCTCGCGCGGTGCGATGCCGAGGCCGTCTCGCGCGATCAGCGCGAGCACGTCGCTGTGAACCCACCGGGTGGGCTGGCGCTGGCCTCCCTCGGGCAGCAGGCCGATGCGGCGCGCCAGCCAGCTCGTCTCGCCGGTGGTGCCGCGCGAATCCCGCTTCACCCGCCCGCAGCGGATCGCGATCTCGGAGAGGCTCTCTTCACCCGCATCGAGCCGCTCGAGCACTGCCTCGCGCAACCCGCGATTGAGCACGATTCGGCTGTCGAGCACGCGGGCCAGCTCGGCGCGGAGCGTGCACGTCGAGATCCCCGGATCGCCGTCGTGGCGCGCGATCGCGGCCCTCGTCAGCTCACGGAAGGGTTCGTAGCACTCGGCCGTCGCGATCGCATCGCGGAGGCTCACCGGCGCCGCGGGAGCCGCCGAGCCGGCCCTCGTCCAGCGCAGGGCGGGGATCGACATCCCGGCCGGGATCGGGAGCAGGCGGAACGTCGCCTCCGTGCACACGACCTCCGGTGCGCGTGGGCTCGTCGGCAGCCGGGGCTCGGGGAACGGATCGCGGTGCGCGTCGCGGGCGTGCAGCGCTCGGCAGGCACGGCTCGAGGGGTCGGCGGCGAGGTAGCTCAGGGCAGCGAGCAGGGCGTTCCCGGCGGGCTCGTCGGCGCCCAGGTGCGCGATCAGTCGTTCGTCCCGGCCGGGGGCCGCGTCGCGGTCGATCACCAGCAGCGATCCGCGCGCGCCGGGTCGGGTCAGGAGCTCTCGCCGGCTGCCGTTCTCGCCGCGGTAGCTGCGCAGCACGCGGCCCCGGCGTCGAGATGGCACGGAGCCGGCGCTCCGGTGCGAGGCGGGTGGCTGGGCGGTTGCGATCTGCGTCGTCCTCGGCTTCGGGGCGGCCACCGTCGGGGCGGTGCTGGTCTCCGATGACGAATACGACGCGGCGGAGCGATGTGTCGGGGGGCGGCGGAGCTGGGCAGGGGGGAGAGAGGGGACCGCCGAGGCTAGAGGCGGCCTGGGCCGGGATCCCGCGGCGCCGGTGAGATCTGCGACGACCGGGGCGTCACCGCCGCCCAGGTCCCGGAGGGCGCGCGGAGCTGCGCGCAGTCACCCCGCTTCTCGGCGCGTGGGTGACTGCGGCGCGGCCGCGTGCGGCCGGGGGGCGACTGCGCTCAGTCGCGGGGGAACTGCATCGACCGACGGGGCGGCTTCACGATCGCGCTCGCGCCGGTCTCACTGCGGGCGCCGCGAATGCGCCGGCGGTGGTGTACCCGCGTGCTGGCGGGAACGATCGCGCTCACGCCGGCCTCGGCCTTGGCGCGCAAACGCGCGGTCAGCTGTCGCGCACCTGCGTGGCGGCGAGCACGTTCGCGCGGTACACGAGGTCGATCGCTGCCCGCAGGCCGTCCTCTTCCAGCGCGAGGGTGGCCGCCGCGCGCAGCGCCCGGCCGATCGTCTCGAGCGCCTCGCCGTCGTCTCCGGGGTCGGGGTCGCGCGTCGCCGCGATCGCCATTTCGAGCATCGCGACAGCCTGCTCGGCGACGCCCGCGAACAGCGCCGGACCGACGAGGCTCGCGTAGCCGTAAACGCGCATCAGCCGCCCGGACGCGGTGATCGTCGGCCCGCGGCGCGGGGCCGTGACGGCGGGCAGGGGGTCCCCGTCGATCAGGGCCGCCATCGTGCCGCCCAGCACGAGCTTCGTCGTCGCCTCGTCGAGCCCGGCCTGGGCGGCGACCCTCAACGCCATGTAGAGCCCCGTGGGTGTGCGCCCATACGGCGGGTCCGAGGCGAACACGACCCGCTCCGCCGGCACCCGGGCGAGCAGCTCGATCACGTCGACCGGGAAGAAGCAGGAGGTGTCGTAGAGGATCGCCGGGTGGTCCGCGAGGCGGGTCGTGAGGATGCCCTGGTCGCAGATCGCTCCGTGCGCGAGGATCAGCGCGGCGCCTGGGTGGCGCAGCGCGAGGTCGGCGAGTCCATCGGCGAGCGGCGGCAGACCGCGGCCCGCGTGGATCAGGACGGGCACGTGGGCTTCTTCGGCGATCTTGAAGACCCCGTCGAGCTCGCCGCCGTCGAACGTGAAGTCCTGCGCGCGGGGGTGGAGCTTGATCCCGCGCGCGCCGTTGCCGAGGCTCCGCTCGACCTCCTGCAGGGGTTCTTCGGAGGGGTCCAGCCGGCAGAAGGGGACGAGCCTGCCCTCGCTCTCCGCGGCCCATCCGAGCACGCGGTCGTTCGGCAGCCGGTAGGCGGGCTGGCGTTCGGGGTCGTGGAGGGGGAACACGCACGCGCGGCGGGCGCCGGCCTCGTCGAGCTGCGCGAGGAGCTGCTCGAGCGTCAGCGAGCGGCCGTCCTCGTCGAGGCCGAGGTGGGTGTGGGCGTCGATCACCTCGCCGCCGGCGGGACGCAGCCGCGCCGCGTCTTCGAGGAACGGCGCGAGCGCCTGCGCGTAGATCGAATCGTTCACGGCGTGCACCCTATTCTGTCCACGTGGCCTGGCAGGTCGTGATCGCCGGTGGCGGGTTCGGCGGCTTCTACGCGGCACGCGCGCTCGAGCGCCTGCTGCCGCTGCAGAGCGCGCGGGTGACGCTGGTCAACGACGCGAACTACATGCTCTACACGCCGCTGCTGCCCGGCGCTGCAGGCGCGGCGCTCGACCCGCGCCATGTATCGGTCCCGCTCCGCTCCCAGCTGCGCCGCACCGAGCTCGTGATCGGCAGCGTCGAGGGGGCCGACCCCGCGGCCGGGACCGTGGAGGTGCGGCGGATCGACGACGAGCAGGTGACGCTCCGCTACGACCACCTCGTCGTCGCGCTCGGGTCGGTCTCGCGGACGCTGCCGGTGCCGGGGCTCGCCGAGCACGGGATCGGGTTCAAGTCGCTGTCGGACGCGACCGCGCTGCGCAACCAGGTGCTCCGCTGCCTCGACATCGCCGAGTCGCTCGAAGACCCCCACCTGCGCCGGGAGTACCTCGGCTTCGTGTTCGTCGGCGCCGGCTACGCCGGGGTCGAGGGCCTGGCGGAGCTGCAGGACTTCGCCGCGCAGACGATCGAGCTGTATCCGCGGTGTCGCGCACAGGGGATGCGCTGGGTGCTCGCGGAGGCGCGGGAGCGGATCATGCAGGAGGTGCCGAGCGAGCCTCTCGGACTTCGCCGAAGCGGAGCTGCGGCGGCGGGGGATCGAAGTGCGGACCGGAACGACGCTGGAATCGGTCGAGGAGGGCGCCGTGACGCTGTCGGCGGGAGACCGGATCGCGGCGCGCACGCTCGTCTGGACGGCGGGGGTGAAGCCGAGCCCCGTCGTCGCCCGCCTCGGGCTCCCGCTCGACGAAGCCGGGCGGATCGTGGTCGAGCCGACGATGCGCGTCGGGCCCGCCTCGCTGCCCGCGGGCGCGCCCGCGGTCTGGGCGATCGGCGACAGCGCGGCCGTCCCCGACGCCGCGCGGCCCGGGCACGCCTCGCCGCCGACGGCGCAGCATGCGATCCGCCAGGGCCGGCTCGTCGCCCGCAACGTCGCCGGCGCGCTCGGCGGAAGCAGGCCGAAGCCGTTCCGCTACAAGACGAAAGGGGTCGTCGCGGAGCTGGGCCAGGGCGAGGCGGTCGCGATCACGCTCGGGATCCGCTGGCGCGGCCCCGCGGCATGGCTGATCGCCCGCACCTACCACCTGATGCTGATGCCCGGAGTCGGCCGCCGTCTGCGGCTGCTGCTCGACTGGAACGTCGCCCTGCTGTTCGGCCGCGACGCCTCCTCGCCGGGGCGGCTGGGCGCACCGGCCCCGCTCGGCGCGGAGACCGCGGCAGACGCTCCCGGTCGGCCGCCCGGTACGCGTATCCTGTCTGGCGAGGATGGCGATAGCTGAGCAGATCAAAACCGACCTTCACGGCGCGATGCGCGCTGGCGAAAAAGACAAGGTCGGGGCGCTCCGGCTGATCCTCTCGGAGCTGCAGAAGGCGGCGAAGGAGGGAGACGGCGACGAGCTGGCGGTGCTGCGGCGCGAGCGCAAGCGCCGGCTGGAGGCTGCCCAGCAGTTCCGCGACGCGGGTCGTGAGGAGCTCGCCGCGGGCGAGGAGTCGGAGGGGGAGCTGATCGGCGGCTACCTGCCGGCGGAGCTCTCCGACGACGAGCTGCGCACGATCGTCGAGCAGGCGGTGCGCGACAGCGGCGCCGAGTCCCCGAAGGACATGGGCGCGGCGATGAAGAGCGCGATGGCGGCTGTGGACGGGCGCGCCGACGGCAAGCGCGTGTCCGGGATCGTCCGTGCCGCGCTGCAGGGATGAGAACTCAGATCGAGCTCTCCAACGACGTCGCCGCCGAGCTGGCGGGGAGCCAGGACGCGGTGCTGCGGGCGCTCGAGGCGCACCTCGATTGCCGCGTCTACCTCCGCGGCAACCTGCTGACGTTCGAGGGCGACGAGACCGAGACGGGGGCCGGCGAGCGCGTCGTGCACGAGCTTTCCGACCTGATCTCGCGGGGCCACCAGATCGGCCCGGGCACGATCAAGGCGGTGACGGGCGCGCTCGACGCGCACGAATCGCCGGCGCGCGTGCTCGAGGACATCGTGTGGTCGCACCGCGGGCTGCGGGTCGCGCCGAAGAGCGTCAACCAGAAGCGCTACGTCGACTCGGTGCGGGCAAGACGATCACGTTCGGGATCGGGCCGGCGGGCACCGGCAAGACGTTCCTCGCGGTCGCGTGGCCGCCGCCGCGCTCTCGCGGCACGAGGTCAACCGCATCATCCTCACCCGCCCCGCCGTCGAGGCGGGCGAGCGCCTCGGCTTCCTGCCCGGCGACATGATGGCGAAGGTCGACCCGTACCTGCGCCCGCTGTTCGACGCGCTGCACGACATGCTCGACCCGGAGAAGGTCTCCCAGCACTCGACCGCGGCGTGATCGAGATCGCGCCGCTGGCGTTCATGCGCGGCCGCACGCTCAACGACTCGTTCGTGATCCTCGACGAGGCCCAGAACACGACGCCGGAGCAGATGAAGATGTTCCTGACGCGGCTCGGCTTCGGCTCGAGGATGGTCGTCACCGGCGACATCACCCAGGTCGACCTGCCACGCGAGCAGCAGTCGGGCCTGATCGCCGTCGGCGAGGTGCTCGACTCGGTCGAGGACGTCGAGTTCGTCCGCTTCGGCGGCGAGGACGTGGTCCGCCACCGCCTCGTCCAGCGCATCGTCGAGGCCTACGACGAGCACTCCCAGCGCGCGCCCGACCGCCGGTCCCGCAGCCCGCCGCCGCGCGCCAGGCCCGCACGGGCCTAGATCGTCTAGGTGCTCGAGGTCGAGGTCTTCGGGGGCGAGCTCGCGCCGGAGGCGCCCTCGCGAGGAGGAGGCGCGCGCGCTCTGCGAGCTCGCCGCCGAGAGCCGCGGGGTCGACCGCGGGCACGTCGCGATCGAGTACGTCGCCGCGCGCGCGGATCGCGGCGCTCAACGCGCGCCACCGCGGCAAACCGGAGCCGACCGACGTGCTCTCGTTCCCGATCGACGGCGCCGGGGAGCCACCGCGGGGGTCCCCGCCGAGCTCGGGGACATCGTGATCTGCCCCGCCCACACCGCCGACCTGCGCGAGGCGATCGTGCACGGCATGCTGCACCTGCTCGGCATGGACCACGAGACCGACTCGCGGCGAGATGCTCGCGCTGCAGGCCGAGCTGCTGCGGCGGGCCGAACCTTGACGCGCAGCGGCTTCGTCGCGCTCGCGGGCCGGCCGAACGTCGGCAAGTCGACGTTCGTCAACGCCGTAGTCGGTGAGAAGGTGGCGATCGTCTCCGACCGGCCGCAGACGACGCGGCGGGCGATCCGCGGCGTGCACCAGCGCGGCGACGTGCAGATCGTGCTCGTCGACCTGCCCGGCGTGCAGCGCCCGCGCGACGCGCTCACCGCCCGCATGGCCTACCGCGTGCGAGCAGGAGCTGGCGGGCTCCGACGCGTCGCTGCTGATCCTCAACGCGCAGCAGGGGATCGGGCCCGGTGACCGCTTCATCGCCAGGGCCCTGCGCGAAGCCGGCCGGCCGGCGGCGATCGCGCTCAACAAGGTCGACCGCCTCGATCGCGCGTCGGTCGTCGAGGCGCTCAGCGCAGCCGGCGACCTCGGCCTCGAGGGGGAGATCTTCCCGATCTCCGCCCGCACCGGCACCGGCGTCGACGCTCTCCTGGCCCACCTCGGCACGCTCGTCCCAGAGGGCCCGTTCCTGTTCGAGGCGGGCACCGGCTCCGACCAGTCCGCGGAGCTGCTCGCGGCCGAGCTGGTGCGCGAGGCGGCGATCCGGCGCACGTTCCAGGAGGTCCCGCACGCCGTCGAGGTGATCGTCGAGGAGATCGAGCGGCGCGACGACGGGCTCGTCCGGGTCCGCGCCCTGATCTGGGTCGAGGCGCCCTCGCAGAAGGGGATCCTGATCGGCGCGCGGGGCGCGATGATCAAGGCGATCGGCACGGCGGCGCGCAAGGAACTCGAGCGCGCGTTCGGCGAGCGGGTGCATCTCGACCTGTCGGTGAGGGTGCGGCGCGATTGGCGGGGGGACGATGGGTTGCTGGACAGGCTGGGGATCGAATAGCTCGCTCGGAGTCCGCCGATCCGTCGAAGCGCTGCGCGATTTATCCCTACGTCGCTCGCCCGCTCCTAGACGGGGGGTGTGGCTCTCGGCCGGATACTCGGCTCACTGGGAGCCGTCGAATCGCTCCGCGCTTCGACGGACGTCCTCGCTCGCTCCCGGACGGGCCGAGGCCGGATGTTCGGCTCGGGCGGATTCCGTTGAGGCGCTGCAGGAGTCCTCCGGTGCCGCCGCCCGCTCCCGGCCGGGGCGTGGTCCGGGACGGGTGCCCCAATCGCTCGGAGCGCGGTTCAGTCGCTGTGCGCTTCGACGGACTTCCTCGCTCGCCCCCGGGCCGGGCTCGCGGCGCTCGGGCCCGGGGTTGCGCCCGAACCCGATTCCGACTCGGGTCAGACCTGACCGGGGAGCTTGCTGAGGAGCCAGCCGTTCGCCGTCCTGCTGAGTGTCACCGAGGCTTCGCGGAGGCTGCCGACTTTGACCTTCGCGGTCGCTTCGTCACCGCTGGTCGAGACCGAGAGGACCTTCGCGTCGCCGTAGAGGCTGACGGGGCCGAAGAACCGCGCGGCTTCGGTGCACGAGCGGGGGCTGCCGGCGCGGCCCGCTGCGCGCTCGTCGGACTCCACCACCGCGACCATCGTCGCCTGTGCGGCCGGCGTCAGGAGAGCGCAGAGCCCCGGCCCGTCACCGCCGGCGAAGGCTGCGAAGTAGCGGTTCACGACCGCGCTGACCGGCCCGGCTTCCGACCCGCCGGCTGCGCTCCCACCACAACCGCCGAGGGCGAGCGCGCAGAGGATGGACGCGACCGAGCGCTTCATGGTGCCTGGATCGGTAGAGGGACGCCCGCGCTTGAGTCCGGCTCGGCCCGCGGTCCCGTGGGCCGGTCCGCGATTCGCTTGACGCCGCCCCGCCCGCCCGCGCGGCTACGAACCCTGAGCGAGCCTTTGCGCCAAACGGTCGGCGACCGTCTCGAGCGCGTCCACATCGAGCTCGGGGCGCCACAGGAACGGGACCGGGATCACCTCGAAGCCGCGGCGGCGGAGCCGCGTCACCTGGCCGTGCTGGAACGCCGCCCGGCGGTGCACCTCGCGCGCCGCGCGGGCGGCTGCCGCGGCGGTGCCCGGGCCCGACGCGCCGTTCCGACCGCTTGTGAGCTTCTCGATCGCCTCCATCTCCGGCGCGCTGAAGCGCCTCGGAAGCAGCCCGTTGGCGACGACCGCATCGAGGTCGCGCCCGACCGCGTCCTCCAGGCCGTCCTGCAGCTCGAGCGTCTCGGTGACGGCCATCTCGGTGCCGAGCGCCACCGCCACGTAGCCGGTTCGCGCAGGGTCGGCGAGCAGCTCGGCGACGTGGCCGGTGTCGCGCACGATCGGCCCGACGCGCGCGATCCGGCCGAACGTCTCCGGCGAGCGCAGCATCCCGAGAGCGTGGCCGGTCGCCGGGGCGTCGAGGATCACGAGGTCGTGCCCGCCGCGCGGCGTGCGCCCCTCGCGCCCGCCCGCGAGCCGCCAGACCTTCACCATGCTCACGATCTCGCGTGCGCCGGGAGCGGCCGCTGCGAAGTACTGGAAGGTTCCGCTCGAGGCGAGCACGCGCCCGGACACCCGCCCGCCGATCGCCTGCACCCATTCCAGCAGCGCGCGATCGGGGTCGATCGAGAGCGCCGACAGCCGCTCCGCGAGCGGTGCCTGCTCACCCGCCGCGGGCTCGGGCCGGCCGAACATCTCGGCGTGGCGCGACTGCGCGCCGAACTCGACGAGCAGGGTGCGGCGGCCCTCGCCGGCCGCGAGCAGGCCGAGCGCCGCTGCGACCGTCGTCTTGCCGACGCCGCCCTTGCCGGTCACGACGAGCAGCCTGCGATCGAGAAGTCCCTGCATGCGCACGCAGTCTGTCTCAAAACCGCGGCGATCCGCCGGTACCTACAATCGAGCAGATGAGCGCACGCCCCGCGGCGATCGACGATCTCCTGCGCTTCGACGAGCGCGGGCTGGTGCCGTGCGTGGTCCAGGACTGGGACACCGGCGAGGTCCTGACGCTCGCCTACATGAACGCGGAGGCGCTGCGCCGGACGCGGGAGACGGGCGAGCTCCATCTCTGGAGCCGGTCGCGCGAAGCGCCGTGGCACAAGGGCGAAACGAGCGGCAACGTCCAGGTCGTGCGGGCGCTGCGCGCGGACTGCGACGGCGACACCGTGCTCGCGCTGGTCGAGCCGGCCGGACCCGCCTGTCACACCGGCGAGCGGACCTGCTTCCACCACGGCGAGACCGGCGCCGCCGCGCCGCACGAGGTGCTGCCCGCGCTCGGGCGGACGCTGGCCGAACGCGCCCGCGAGCGGCCCGCCGGCTCGTACACCGTCGAGCTGCTCGACGACCCCTCGCGGATCGGCGAGAAGGTCATGGAGGAGGCGGAGGAGGTCAGCCGCGCCGCCCGCGAGGAGAGCGACGAGCGTGTCGACGAAGAGGCGGCCGACGTGCTCTACCACCTGCTCGTGCTGCTCCAGAGCCGCGGTCGCTCGCTGAGCGACGCCGAGCGGGTGCTCGATGGCCGTCGCTCCTAGCGCGCAGCCGCCCGAGGGATCGCGGGTCGGCTCGCTCCCGCTCGCCCCGGCACCCGAGCGGGCGCGGGAGCTCGCCCGCGATCACAACCTGATCCCGCTCGCCGTGAGCTTCGTCGACGACTGCGAGACGCCGGTCTCGGCGTTCCTCAAGGTCAGGGCGCTGAACCCGCTCGAGCCCGCGTTCCTGCTCGAGTCGGCCGAGCTCGGCCAGCGCGTCGGGCGCTGGTCGTTCATCGGCTTCGAGCCGCACGCGGTCGTGCGCTGGTCGCTCGAGGATGGGGGAGACCCCTACGCGCTCGCCGCGGAGCGGCTGCGCCCGTTCAGCCAGGCTCCGCTTCAGGGCGCATCGGCCGAGATCCCGTTCTTCGGCGGCGCCGTGGGGCTGTTCGGATACGACCTCGTGCGTTCGGTCGAGCCGCTCGGGCCCGCCAACCCGGATCCGGTCGGCCTGCCCGACCTCGCGCTGATGCTGACCGACGGGCTCGTCGTGTTCGACCACCTCAAGCACACGATCACGATCGTTGCGAACGCGAACCTGGAGGCCGAGCCCGATCTGGACCGCGCCTACGCGCTCGCCGCCGCCCGCATCGCCGAGGTGCGCGAGGCGCTCGCCGGGCCGGTCCCGCGGGACGAGCCGCGCGCGCCGCGGGAGGTGCCGGAGTTCCGCTCGAACATGGAGCGCGCGGAGTTCGAAGCGATGGTCGCGCGGATCGTCCGCTACATCCGCGCCGGCGATGCCTTCCAGGTCGTGCCGTCGCAGCGCTGGTCGGCGCCGAGCCCGGTCGAGGCGTTCTCGATCTACCGGGGACTGCGCGTCGTCAACCCGAGCCCATACATGTACTACCTCGACTTCGGCGACTTTCAGATCGCCGGGGCGAGCCCCGAGCCACTGCTGACGGTGACGGGCCGGCACGTCCTGACGAAGCCGATCGCCGGCACGCGTCCGCGCGGGGCCACCACAGACGAGGACCGCGCGATCGCGACGGAGCTGCTCGCCGACGAGAAGGAGCGCGCCGAGCACGTGATGATGGTCGACCTCGGCCGCAACGACCTCGGCCGGGTCTGCGAGTACGGCACGGTCGCTGTCGACGCGCTGATGGAGGTCGAGACCTACAGCCACGTGATGCACATCGTCTCGACCGTCTCCGGGACGCTGCGCGAGGATGTCGGGGCGCTCGACGCGCTCCGCTCGGTGCTGCCGGCGGGCACTCTGTCGGGCGCGCCGAAGGTCCGCTCGATGCAGATCATCGACGAGCTCGAGCCGGTCAAGCGCGGTGGCTACGGCGGCGCCGTCGGCTACGTCACGTACGGCGGGGACCTCGACACCGCGATCTACATCCGCACGGTCGCGATCAAGGACGGCACCACGCACGTGCAGGCCGGGGGCGGCACGGTCGCCGACGCGAAGCCGGAGTACGAGTTCGACGAGTCGGTCGCGAAGATGACGGCCGCGATGCGCGCGATCGCGCTCGCCTGCGAGCAGCCGGACTGGCCATGAGGGTTCTCGTCCTCGACAACTACGATTCCTTCACGTACAACCTCGTGCAGTACCTCGGCGAGCTGGGCGCCGAGGTCGAGACGGTGCGCAACGACCGCGCGAGCGTCGAGGAGCTGCTCGCGCGCGGCTACGACCGCTGCGTCGTCTCGCCGGGCCCGTGCACCCCGAACGAGGCCGGGATCTCGCTGGAGGTCGTCCGCAGGCTGCCGGAGGCGGGGGTGCCGACGCTCGGCGTGTGTCTCGGCCACCAGTCGCTCGCCCAGGCGTTCGGCGGGACCGTGAAGGTGCACGAGCCGGTCCACGGCAAGTCGACGACGATCGAGCACGACGGGCGAACGATCTTCTCCGGGCTCAGGTCCGGTCTGACCGTCGGCCGCTACCACTCGCTGGTCGTCGACGACGAGCTGCCGGAGTGCCTGCAGGAGAGCGCGCGCGGCGGCGGCGTGCTGATGGCACTACGCCACCGCGAGCTGCCGGCGGAGGGCGTCCAGTTCCACCCCGAGTCGGTGCTGACCGAGCAGGGCAGGGAGCTGCTCGCGAACTTCCTCGAGAAGAGCTGATGCCCGACTCGGTGATCACCGCGGCGATCGACGCGCTCGCCTCGCGGCAGGACCTGACCGCGGAGCAGGCGGGCGCGGTGCTGGCGGAGATCATGCACGGCGAGGCCTCGGAGGTGCAGATCGCCGCGTTCCTGATCGCGCTCCGCACGAAGGGGGAGACGGTCGACGAGCTGGCGGGCCTCGCCGGGACGATGCGCGAGCTCGCCGCGCACGTCCCGACCGATCGCGCCGACCTGCTCGACACCGCGGGGACCGGCGGCGGGCGCTCGACGTTCAACGTCTCGACGACCGCGGCGCTGATCGCGGCCGGCGCCGGCTGCGCCGTCGCCAAGCACGGCAACCGCTCGGCGACGAGCCGCTCCGGGTCGGCCGATCTGCTGGAGGCGCTCGGGGCGCGCATCGACCTCGGCCCGGCTCAGGTCGCGGATTGCATCGACGAGGCCGGGTTCGGGTTCATGTTCGCCCCCGCACACCATCAGGCGACCCGCTTCGTGATCCCGGTCCGCCGGGAGCTGGCGGTGCGGACGATCTTCAACATGCTCGGCCCGCTGACGAACCCGGCGGGCGCGAGCAGCCAGCTCGTCGGCGTCTCCGACCCGTCGTTCCTCGCGAAGATCGGCGGCGCGCTGGCGCGGCTGGGGGTCGCGCGCGCGCTGGTCGTCTCGAGCGAGGACGGGCTCGACGAGGTCTCGTCCTCCGCGCCGACGAGGGTCGTCGAGCTGCGCGACGGGGAGCTGAGCGAGTACGTCCTCGACCCGCGCGATGCAGGGGTCGAGCCGGACGGCGGCGAGGTGATCGCCGGTGGCAGCCCCGAGGAGAACGCGCAGCTGGCGCGCGCGATCCTGTCCGGCGAGGCCCCGGCCGGCGAGGCGCTCGCGGTGATCAACGCCGGCGCCGCGATCTACGCGGCCGGCGGCGCCGACTCGATCGCCGAGGGTGTCGAAGCCGCGCGCGCGGCGATCGCCGACGGCCGCGCCCGCTCCGCGCTCGATGCGTTCGTCGATGCGAGCAGGCGCCACGCGCCGAGCGGGGCCGCGAGGTGAGCGGCGCGACCGGGACGGTGCTCGACCGGATCCTCGCGGAAACGCGCGAGCAGCTCGAGCGCAGGCGCGCGCTGGTGCCGCTCGAGCGGCTCGAGCCGGCGCCCGGAGCGGGCGGCGGGCGCTTCCACGCCGCGCTCGCGGCACCCGGGATCGGCGTGATCGCCGAGTTCAAGCGGCGCTCGCCGTCGGCGGGGTCGCTGCACGAGTCGCCCGACCTGGAGGCGATCGTTCGCGCGTACGAGCGCGGCGGCGCGGCGGCCGCGTCGATCCTGACCGAGGAGAGCAACTTCGAAGGATCGCTCGACGACCTGCGGCTCGCTCGCAGCGTCAGCGGGCTGCCGCTGCTGCGCAAGGACTTCGTGGTCGACCCCTACCAGCTCCACGAGGCGCTCGCGGCGGGGGCCGACGCGGTGCTGCTGATCGTCGCGGCACTCGACGACGCGACCCTCACGGCGCTGCACGAGCAGGCCGTGGCGCTCGGCCTCGATGTCCTCGTCGAGGTCCACGACTCAGCCGAGCTCGAGCGCGCGGCGGCGGTCGGCGCGCGCATCGTCGGGGTCAACAACCGCGACCTCCGCGACTTCTCGGTCGACGTCGGGCGCACCGCAAAGCTGCTCGCGGAGATGCCCGACGGGGCCCTGGTCGTGTCCGAGTCTGGTATCTCATCACCCGTGCAGCTGTCCGAGCTGGAGGGGCTGGGGGTCGATGCGGTGCTCGTCGGGGAGACCCTGATGCGGGCCGCCGATCCGGCTGCGGCGCTGACGGACCTGAGAACCTTCTGACCCTTTAGGTAGTCCCTGCCAACGATTTAGATGCCCTTCACACCCCCCGATCATCCTCATCTGCCATGAAGCGCATGTTCGCGATCCCGTTCGTCTCGGCCCTGCTCGGGGCCGGTGTCGTCGTCGCCGTGCTCGCGGCGGTCGGCGATCTCGGCTCGGGCAAGACGACCGTCACGACAGTTCAGGAAGCTCCCGCCGCAGCGGCCACGCCGTCGAACGCGTCGCAGCAGTCGGGCGGTGGGCTGACCCCGCATCAGATCTATGTGAAAGACGCGCCGGGCGTCGCGTTCGTGACCTCGAAGGTCGTGCAGAAGTCCGAATCGCCGTTCGGTTTCGGCGAAAGCCAGCGCGAAGGCACGGACACCGGCTCCGGGATCGTGATCGACGCGAACGGGACGATCCTCACGAACTACCACGTGATCGAGAACGCCGTGAAGGTCACGGTGAGCTTCGAAAAAGGCAAGACGGTCGAAGCGCAGGTGGTCGGCAAGGACCCCTCGAACGACCTCGCGATCCTCCGCATCCATCCCGACGGGCTGACGCTGCACCCGCTGACGCTCGGGAACTCGAGCGCCGCGCAGGTCGGCGACCCGGTCTACGCGATCGGCAACCCGTTCGACCTCGAACGGACGCTGACGACGGGCGTCGTCTCGGCGTTGCAGCGCCAGATCACCGCACCGAACGGGTTCACGATCGACAACGTGCTGCAGACCGACGCGCCGATCAACCCGGGCAACTCGGGTGGGCCGCTGCTGAACGCGGCCGGTGAAGTGATCGGGATCAACTCGCAGATCGAGACCGGCGGGTCGGGCAACGGCAGCGTCGGGATCGGCTTCGCCGTGCCGATCGACACCGCCAAGGGCGAGATCGCGCAGCTCGAGAAGGGCGGCACGGTCCGCGGCGCCTACCTCGGCCTTACCTCGCTGACGATCGACGGCACGCTGTCGGCGCTGAATCTGCCGGTCTCGACCGGCGCGCTCGTGCAGAGCGTGCAGCCGGGCACGGCTGCCGCGAAGGCCGGGATCAAAGGCGGCACGACGACGACGAACATCGAAAGCGGCCAGGTCGCCGTCGGCGGGGACATCATCACCGAAGTCGCGGGCCAGGCGATCACGAGCTCGGAAGCGCTTGCGAACGTGATCGAGTCGAAGAAACCGGGCGAGACCGTGACGGTCAAGCTCGAGCGCCCCGACGGTCACGGGCACTACTCGGCGAAGTCCGTCAGCGTGACGCTCGGCGCCCGCCCGAACTCGATCCCGAACCCGACGACGCCGGAAGGCTGACCCGGGTCCCGGCCGCGGCGTCCGGGTCCCGTATCCGGGGCGCCGGACCGAGCCGACCGGGCCGCCTCCCGCAACACTCTCGCGAGCTCGCTCACCGGCTCGCCGGACTGTCGCGCACGGCGGCGCGGTACCGTGGACCCGTGCCCACGCGCATCAAGATCTGCGGCCTGACGAGCCTCGAAGACGCCGAGGCGGCGGCCTCGCTCGGCGCCTGGGCGCTCGGCATGATCTTCCACGACGCGAGCCCTCGCAGCTGCTCGATCGACGAGGCCGCGGGCATCTGCGCGGCGATGCGTCGCCGCACCGAGACCTGTGGGGTGTTCGTCAACGCGCCGCTCGACGACGTCGTCTCGATGGTCGGCGAGATCGGGCTGACGATGCTCCAGTTCCACGGCGACGAGGGACCGACCTACTGCCTCGAGGCCGGGCGCCAGACCGGCGCGAAGGTGATCCGCGCGAGCCAGGTGTCCGACGCGGGCGACATCCGCGAGATCGAACGCTACCGCGTCGACTACCACCTGCTCGACGCGCGATCCGCGGCGCGACCCGGTCTGCGCGGAGGGACCGGCGAGACGTTCGACTGGGACCTGATCACCGGCCGCCGCTCGCGGATCCCGCTGATCCTCAGCGGCGGCATCGACGCCGGCAATGCCGCCGCCGCGATCGCCGCCGTGCACCCGTTCGCGCTCGACTCCGCGAGCGGCACAGAGTCGGCGCCGGGCCGCAAGGACCACGCGCGCATGGAGGCGCTGTTCGAGGCGGTGCGGGCAGCGGACGCGGGCGAGATCGGTCGCGCGGCGTGAGCGTGCCGGGCACGAGCGACGCTGCTCCGGAGCACCGCTTCGGCCCATACGGCGGCCAGTACGTCCCGGAGACGCTGATGCCGGCGCTCGCGGAGCTCGAGCGCGCGTGGACCGAGGCCCGCGCCGACCCCGCCTACCGCGCCGAGCTCGAGGCGCTGCTGCGCGACTTCGCCGGCCGCCCGACGCCGCTCTACCGTGCGCGCCGGCTCTCCGAGCGCGTCGGTCGCACGATCTACCTGAAGCGGGAGGATCTCAACCACACCGGCTCGCACAAGCTCAACAACGCGCTCGGTCAGGCGCTGCTCGCGAAGCGGATGGGCAAGCACCGCGTGATCGCGGAGACCGGCGCCGGCCAGCACGGCGTCGCGACCGCAACGGTCTGCGCGCTGCTCGGGCTCGAGTGCGTCGTCTACATGGGCGTCGAGGACACGCGCCGCCAGCGTCCGAACGTGCAGCGGATGGAGCTGCTCGGCGCGACCGTGCGCCCCGTCGACGCGGGCGCCCGTACGCTCAAGGAGGCGACCTCGGCCGCGATTCGCGACTGGGTCACCAACGTCGAGTCGACCCACTACGTGATCGGCTCGGTCGTCGGACCGGCGCCGTACCCGGCGATGGTCCGCGACCTGCAGCGCGTGATCGGTGACGAGGCCCGCGCCGAGCTGCTCGAGCGCGAGGGCCGGCTGCCGACGCGCGTCGTCGCCTGCGTCGGCGGCGGCTCGAACGCGCTCGGGACGTTCGCCGCGTTCCTCGGCGACGAGGACGTCGAGCTGATCGGCGTCGAGGCCGGGGGCGAGGGGATCGAGACCCCCCGTCACGGCGCGCCGCTGACCGTCGGCGGCCGCGCCGGGATCCTGCACGGCGCGCGCTCGGCGGTGATGCAGGACGAGGAGGGCCAGATCGTCGAAGCGCATTCGATCTCGGCGGGCCTCGACTACCCCGGCACCGGCCCGCAGCACGCGCACCTCCGCGACACCGGCCGGGCGCGCTACGTCGCGGTCACCGACCGCGAGGCGCTCGCCGCGTTCCGCGAGGTCACGCGCCTCGAGGGGATCATCCCGGCGCTGGAGACGTCGCACGCGCTCGCCTGGGTGCTCGCACAGACGGACGGGGGGATCGATCTCGTCTGCCTGTCCGGGCGCGGCGACAAGGACCTCGCCGAGGTGATCGCGCTGGGGGACGGGTGAGCGTCGCCCCGGCCGGCCGCGAGGCGAGCGTGCCGGAGTCCGAGGGCACGGCGCGGATCGCCGCCGCCTTCGCACGCACCGGTGAGGGCGCGCGCCGCGCGGCGCTGATGCCCTACGTGATGGGCGGCTTCCCGACGCTCGAGGAGTCGGCGCGGATCGGCGCCGCCTGCGTCGAGGCGGGGGCCGACGTGATCGAGCTCGGCATGCCCTACTCGGACCCGCTCGCCGACGGCCCCGTGATCCACGAGGCCGGCACGCGCGCGCTCGCCGCGGGGGCCGGCGTCGGCGGTGTGCTCGAGGTCGCTCGCTCGCTCGCGCCGCACGTCCCGGTGGTCCTCATGTGCTACGCGAACATGGTCTTCGCGCCCGGGCTCGAGCGGTTCCTCGATCGGCTCGCGCGCACCGGCGCGGCAGGGCTGATCGTTCCCGACCTCCCGTACGGCGAGGCGCCCGAGGTGCTCACCGCCTGCGACGAGCGGGGGCTCGCGCTCGTGCCGCTGGTTGCGCCGACGACGACCGACGAGCGGCTCGCCGCGATCGGCGCCCGGGCCCGCGGCTTCCTCTACACCGTCTCCGTCGTCGGCACGACGGGGGAGCGCGAGGCGCTCGGCGAGCGCTTCGCCGAGATCGTCGGCCGGGCCCGGGCGAGCACCGAGGTGCCGGTCGCGCTCGGCTTCGGGATCGCGACGCCGGAGCAGGCGGCGGAGGCCGCCGACGCCGGTGCCGACGGGGTGATCGTCGGCACCCGGCTGGTCCGCGCGGCAGCCGAGTCCGACCACCCGGCGGAGGCGGTCGGCGAGGTCGTCGCGGCGCTCGCCGCGGGTCTGTCCGCGGCCCGGTAGGATTTCGCCGCAATGGGCTTGGTCGTTACCGTCACCGCGGGCCTCATCGTCTGGATCGTGTTCTGGGCCCTCGGGGCCAAGGGCGTCGATGCTTTCCTGATCGCGACCGTGATCATCCTGGTGGGCGCGACGCTGAAGATCCTCTCGGGCTACCTGCCCGGCCGTCGCAGCTAGGTGCGCGCCCGCGGGCTCGGCCTCCTCGCGCTCGCCGCCGTGATCCCCGCGCTCGCCGGCTGCGGGAGCGTGGTGCGCGCCTCGGAAACGACCGGCGAACAGCTGACCGTCTACTCGAGCCTGCCGCTGCAGGGGCCATCCGCGGAAATCGCCCGCCAGATCGAAGGCGGCGAGAAGCTCGCGCTGTCGTCGGCCGGCGGCCACGTCGGGCGCTTCCGGGTGTCCTACACCTCGCTCGACGACGTCAACCCGCTCAACGGCCAGTCGAGTCCCGGCGAAAGCTCGACCGCGGCGAAGCTCGCGGCCCAGGACACGAGCACGATCGCCTACCTCGGCGACTACGGCTCCGACGCGACCGCGATCTCGCTGCCGATCATCAACGAGGCCGGGATCCTCCAGGTCAGCCCAGTCAGCCCATACGTCGGGCTCACGAAGTCGCTCGACGCCGGTCAGGACGAGCCGGAACGCTTCTACCCGAGCGGCAAGCGCAACTTCGTGCGGTTGCAGCCCGGCGACCCGACGCAGGCGGAAGCCCAGGCGCGGCTGATGACGACGCTCGGCGTCCGCTCGGTCTATCTCCTCGACGACCAGGACCCGTTCGAGATGCCGCTGGCGACGATCGTCGGCCAGGACGCCGCGGCGCAGGGCGTCAAGGTCCTCGCCCACGACAGCATCTCGCTCGCCGGCGAAACCGAAAGCGCGTACGAAGGTGAGGTCGAAAAGATCCTCGCGACGCACCCGGAAGCGGTGTTCCTGGCGGCCGGCGCCGGTCCTGGAGCGGAGGCGCTGTGGGAGCGGCTGCACCGCGCCGACGCGCACCTGAAGCTGCTCGGATCGAGCTCGCTCGCGGTGCCGGCCTTCGCCGCCGCGATCGGCTCGGCCGCGAGCGCCACGTACCTGACGACGCCGCTGCTCGCGGACAGCCTCTATCCGTCCGCCGGCCGGCGGGTGATGGCGGAATACGCGCAGGTCTTCCACCGCGAAACCGGGCCGTCGGTGCTGTACGGATACGAGGCGATGGCGGGGGTGCTGAACGCGATCCGCCGGGCCGGCGACCGCGGCAACGACCGGCCCGACGTGATCAGGGCGTTCTTCGCGACGCAGGGCCGCGAATCGGTGATCGGGCGCTACTCGGTCCTCCCCGACGGCGAAACGACGATCTCGCGCTACGGGGTCGACCGCGTGAGCGCGGGGCGGCCGGTGTTCTGGCGGGCGATCGACACGGGCGTGCCGGCCGGCTGAGCGCGGCCGCTATTCGAGCACGGCGGAGCGAGGCTGGCCGCCGTCGGTCCAGTAGACGGTCCGCCCTGCGAGCGCGAGCGAGCTCTCGCCGACGCCGGTCCCGGAGTCGAGCAGCCGCAGCCCGTGACCGTCGTAGGCGTACACGTCGTAGACGAGTTCCCCGCTTCCGCTGCGCGGGCCGTTGAAGGCGATCCAGGCGGCGTCGCCCGCGCCCGTGCAGACGATCGCGGCCACCCCACCGATTTCCGCTCCGCTGTGCACGGGGCCGCCGGCGATGCCGGTGGGCGTTTCGCGGCGGCGCCCGGTGCGCAGGTCGACGACCTCCACGCTGTCGGAGGAGGGGGAGCCGTACCGGTCGTACTCGAAGGCCGCGAAGTAGCCGGTCAGGACCGGTTCGCTGATGCCGCTGCACTCCGGCGTCAGGCACACGACGGGGCCGAGCGAGACCGTCCGGGGATGGCCGAAGACGCAGCCGAGCAGCTCCGTTCCTGCCTCGGAGACCCAGACCTGCGCGTGGGTGTCGATCGCGAGCAGCCCCTTGTGTCCGCGCGGGCACGCCCGGGAGCTGCTGCCCGCAGGCAGGGCCGTCGCGTCGTCCGGGATGGCAGCCGCGAGCGCGACCAGCACGGCGGCAAGGGCGAGCGCAGATCTGCGTGCGCAGGCGAGTCGGGTGCTGCGGTCAGCGGCCATCGCAGGAACAGGATCGGCCGCGCGCGGGAGTCCCCTTAGCGGCGGGGCGCGTGAGACCGGCGGCGCTTCTGCCTGTGCCCCGGCGCCGGCCAGCCTCGCGACGGATCCGGACAGGTCCCCGAGCCTGTCCGGATCTGTCCTGTCGAGCGCGCCCGGCGGCTTCATGATGTGACGCATGAGCACCGTCTCGGCCGTACGCACCACCGGCATCTACTGCCTCCCGGAGTGCAGCGCCCGGCCCCTCGCGAGGAACGTGGAGCTGTTCTCCGCGCCCGCCGCCGCGGAGGCGCGCGGCTACCGCGCGTGCCTGCGCTGCCGTCCCTACCGGCGCGAGCAGGCGCTCGGCGCAGTCGGCCCGGAGCTCGTCTGCCGCGCGGTGCAGCTCGTGCTCGACGGCGCCCTCGACGAGGGGCGCACCGAGCTCGACCTCGGGGCCAGACTCGGCGTCTCGCCGCGGCATCTGCGGCGCCTGTTCGCGGAGCACCTCGGCGCCAGCCCCGACCAGCTCGCGCGCTCGCGGCGCGTGCACTTCGCACGGCGGCTGCTCGACGACACGGACCTGACGGTCGCCGAGGTCGCACTGGCGGCCGGGTTCGGGAGCGCGAGGCAGCTGACGAGGGCGTGCAGCGACGTGTTCCGAGCGCCGCCGACCGCGCTCCGCGCGCGGCGGCGGGCGGCGGACAGGCTGTCGGCCGACGGGGGACTGTCGCTGCGCCTGCCGTTCAGCGGCCCGCTCGCCTGGAGGGAGATGCTCGCCTACCTCGAGGCCCGTGCGATCCCCGGCGTGGAGAGCGTGGCAGGGGACCTGTATCGGCGAACCGTCCTGATCGACGGCGATCCCGGCGCGATCGAGCTCGGCCTGGCCGCCGACGAGCCGTCGCTGGTGCTGCGCGTCCACCTGCCGCACTGGCGGGGGCTGATCCACCACGCGAGCCGCGCGCGGGGGATCTTCAACCTCGACGCCGACGTCGAGTCGGCTCGCACGCAGCTCGGCGAGGACCCCGTCGTCGGCGCGCTCGTCTCCTCGGCGCCGGGTCTGCGGCCCCCCGGCACCTGGGACCTGTACGAGCTCGGCGTACGCGCGATCCTCGGGCAGCAGGTGAGCGTCGCGGGCGCCAATACGCTGATCGGACGGCTCGTGTCGGCGTGCGGGACGCCGGTCGCGGGGCTCGAGCCGTTCGGGCTCACCCACCGGTTCCCGGCGCCCGGGGAGCTGGCGGCGGCGAGCGGGCTCGGCGGGATCGGCCTCACCTCGGCACGCGAGGCCGCGGTGCGCGCCTTCGCAGCGGCCGTGGCGGAGGGGACGCTCGACCTCTCGCGCGGGGGCTCGTTCGGCGAGCTGACCGACGCGGTCGAACGGATCCCGGGCCTGGGGCCCTGGACCGCGCAGTACGTAGCGTTGCGAGCGGGCCACGCGGACGCGTTTCCCGCGGGCGATCTCGGCATCCGGCGCGCGCTCGGCGCCGCGACGGGGGCGCCGCTCTCCACTCGGCAGGCCGAGCTGGTGGCAGAGCAGTGGCGCCCGCACCGCGCGCTCGCCGCGGTGCACCTCTGGATTTCGTCCTAGCGCCGGCCCGGGGCACGCTCGCGCAGGCCACCGGCTCCGCCGCGCTGAGCGGGCAGCGGGCACCGCCGGACCCCCGTCCGGGCGGAACCCTTGAGCAGCCCGGCGCTCGCCCGGAACCGTCGAGCCTCGCCCGATCCGCGGCGCCGGGGTCGCCGACCCGCGGAACTCAGCCCTTCAGCCCGACCGTCACCCGGAACCTTTCGACTTCCCCGCCGAGTGCCCGGCCGCCGCCCGCGACGGTCGTCGTCGCCTTCAGATAGGGCAGCACCGGCGCGAGGCTTTCGCCCAGCCCGACGCTTTCGAGCAGCGCCAGAAGCGTCGGCACGTCCGCGATCAGGCTCGGCTGGATCGTTTCGCCGAGTGTCGAGGCGGCGGCCGACCGCGACGAGGCCGCCGACAGCGGTTCCGAGCTGGACAGCGCGGCCTGCACCGACGCTTCGCCGAGCCCGAGCACGAACTCGGGTCCCGCGGCGCCCGGCCCGGCCGCGATCACGAGCTGGAGCGGGACGCCGGGGAGGCGCACGGTCGCAGCGACGTCGGTCCCCGCGACCGAGGCGTGCCCGACTTCGTCGCCCGCCGCTTTCAGCGCCGAAGCGAGCCTGCCGACCGCGGCACGCGAGCGCGCGGCGTCGTTCGAGGAGAACACGAGCCCCGCCTTGAGTTCGAGCACGCTCGACCCCGCCGCGAAGATCCCGGCGGAGGTCATCCAGCTGGTGTAGTCCCGTCGCGCCGCGGCGTTCGGGGCGCCGAGGATCTGCAGCGGCTTCAGCAGGCCCCCGAGCAGCGAGCCGATCGAGATCGGACCCGCCGAGGAGGAGGAGCCGCCGGCGAGGCTCGCGAGCGTGCCGAGGGCGCCGGCATCGGCCGACAGCTTCGAGCCGGCGTGCCCGAGGCCGAGCGCGAGCCACGAGTCGCCCGGCAGCAGCCCGAGCGCCTGCGCCGATTCCGGGTCGTAGGCGAGCAGCCCCGGGGCCGTGCCGGGCGCGGCGAGCGAGTCGAGCACCAGCGACACCGAGCTCGATCCCGCGAGCAGCGAGACGTCCGTCTGGCGGCCGCCCGCGAGCAGCGATGCGACTCCCGCGACCCCCGTCCCGGGAGTCGTTACGGCGGCACCCGATCGACCCCCCTGACCTCCGCCCGAGCTGTGCCCGGCAAGCGGGTTCAGGTAGAGGTGGCCGATCGCCGTGGTGGGCGCGGAGCCGGCGAGCTTCGAGTACCCCGCGGCCGAGGCGAGCGCCGGTTCTCCCTGGGTCGCGCCGATCACCGCGCGCACCCCCGCCTCGCTGCCGATCACAGCGAAGCTCTTGACGAGCCCGAACGCGACGCCGCCACGGCCGACTTCGTAGGAGACGCCCCGGTAGCTCGCCGGACGGGCGCTCGCGCGGCGGGCCTGCTGCGCGAGGAACGATCGCGCGGCGGCCGGTTCGCTCGTGTCCATCACGAGCGCGCCCTCGAGCCCGCCGGTGGCGAAATCGAGCGCGTCGCTCTGTTCGCCGCTGCCGCCGAGCGCCTTCTCGAGCGGGCCGAGGACCGATTCGGCGCCGTGCAGCGAATCGAGGTACACCCCGGCGTGCGTGCCGAGCCAGGGCGCGACGTCGCGCTTGTATTCGAGCGGCGGCGAGCCGGGGGTCCGCAGCGCCCCGAGCAGCCGCAGGTACGGGTCAGCGGTACCGGTCAGGGCGCGGCCCGCCGCCAGCGCGCCCGAGCCTTCGGAGCCCTGTGGCCGCACGGTCGCCCCCAGGTACACCGCAGCGCCGGCGGGGATCGCGCTCGCCGGGTCGGCTTCGGTCCCGCCGGTGTGGGTGGTGGAGCCGCATCCGGACAGCGCCGCCAGCACGCAGGCGAGCGCCGCTGCGCCCGCGGCGCGGTGAGCGAGCGGACGGCGAGAGCGAGGGAGGCGGGCGGCGGGGGGCTGGGGTCGGATCGCTGCCACGAGCCGCGATCGTATGGGGCGGGCGCGGGGGCGCGCAAGGGGTGAACCGGATGCAAGCCGGCTCTCATCCGCGACGCCTGCACGGCGGCGTGCAGGATCGGCGGGGATCGCCGCCGCCGTGCGGGGAGGCCACGCGGCCCGCGGGTGCTGGGCGAGAGGGGGTTTGAAGGGCTCTGGGGTGGCCTGGTGGGAGAAAATGTGCAGAAAGGGTTGCATTGTGGGAGAAGGTGGGCTACATTCCGCGCCAGCGAGCCGGGGTGGAGGGGCTCCTCCCACTCCTCCACCTCGGCTCGATAAACAACCTGGAGTCTCCGCAGTGGACCCGTTCCGTGGCACCTTCGACCACACCCTCGACGCCAAGAACCGCCTCACGGTCCCTGCGCGCTACCGTGCCGCTCTCGCGGACGGGGTGGTCCTGGCGATGCCCGTCGACCTGACGCCCTGCGTCGGCGTGTGGCGCCCCGCCGACTACAACAGCTACACGGCCGACGCCCTCGCCCAGCTGCCGACGCTCTCCAAGCGCCGCGCCGAGCTCCAGAGGTTCTTCTACGGCAGCTCCCAGGACGTCGAGCTCGACGCCGCGAACAGGATCATGGTCCCGGGCTTCCTCGGCAGCCACGCCAACCTGACCAAGGACGTCGTCGTGGTCGGCGCCGGCGAGCGCATGGAGCTGTGGGACCGGGCCACCTGGGCCGACCATCGATCGACGCTCTTGAGCGGTGTTGCGGAGGTGACCGCGCTTGTCGACGACGTTGCTTGAGTCCTGCGAGGCGCTGCCGCCGACCCTGCCGGAGCTGGCCAAGCGCCGCCGGATCGCCCGCGGCGCGCGCCGCGGCGCGGGCGCGGGGACGCGCAGCGGGACGCAGGGACGCGGCGCCACGGTGGCCGGCTCCCACGTCCCCGTGCTGGTCGACGAGCTGCTCGGGCTGCTCGACCCCGGCGCCGGCCAGACCGCGATCGACTGCACCTTCGGCGACGGAGGTCACGCGCGCCTGGTGGCGGAGCGGCTCGGTCCCGGCGGCACGCTGATCGCGATCGACCGCGACCCGCTCGCCGAGCGGCGCTTCGAAGCGCTCGCCGCCGAGGCGTCGTGCGCGGTGCGCTTCATCCGCGCCGGCTACGCCGATGCGCTCGCGGAGCTCGCGGCCGAGGGGCTGCGAGCCGACGCCGTCTACTTCGACCTCGGCATGTCCTCGATGCAGGTCGACACGCGCGAGCGGGGCTTCTCATACTCCTACGACGCGCCGCTCGACATGCGGATGGACACCGAGCAGGAGCTGACGGCGCGCGAGATCGTCGCCGAGTGGGACGAGCGGCGCCTCGCCTCCGCGCTGCGCGAGCTCGGCGAGGAGCGTCACGCGGGATCGATCGCTCGCGCGATCGTGCGGCGGCGCGAGCAGGGGCCGATCGAGACGACCCAGCAGCTCGTGGAGACGATCACCGCGGCAGTGCCGGCCCCCGCTCGGTTCGGCTCCGGACACCCGGCGAAGCGCTCGTTTCAGGCGCTCCGGATCGCCGTCAACGACGAGCTCGGTCAGCTGGACCGGGCGCTGCCGCTCGCCTGGGAGCTGCTCCGCGAGGGTGGCGTGCTCGCCGCGATCTCCTTCCACTCGCTCGAGGACCGGCGCGTCAAGCGCTTCCTCGCCGAGCGCGCCCAGGGGTGCATCTGCCCGCCGGACCTGCCGATCTGCGTGTGCGGCCGCGAGCCCGAGGCCGCGCTGCTGACGCGGCGCTCGGTCGTGCCCTCGCCCGAGGAGGTGGCCGCGAACCCGCGCGCCGCCTCCGCGCGGCTGCGCGCCGCCCGCCGTATCGCGGAGGACGCCTCGTGACGCCCCCCGCCGCCGCCGGCGCCGCCCAGCCGCTCGCGCCCGGCCGTCGCCGTGCGCCCGCATCGCCCCGACCGCGACGCGTCTCCGGGCCCGCCCGGCCCGCGCGCAAGGCGCCGCCGCGCGAGTCCTCGGGCACCGCGGCGGACCGTCGCGAGAGCCTGGTCGGCCGCGCGCTCGCGTGGTTCGACGCGCTCTCGAGCCATCGCCTGCTCGACAAGCTGATTCGCGGGCGGCTGTGGATCGGGATCATCGCCTTCGCGCTGATCGGGATCGTGACCCTGCAGCTCGGCCTGCTGAAAATGAACTCGAGCATCGGCCGCGCGCTGGAGAAGCAGAGCGCGCTGGAGCGGGAGAACGCGGCGCTGAGCATCGAAGACTCGGAACTCGCCTCCGGCATCCGGGTCGAGTCGCAGGCCGAGGCGCTCGGGATGCGGCTCGTCGCGGTCGGCGGCCTGAAGTTCCACTCGTCTCACGCCGCCGCGGACGTTCCGCGCGCCGAGCAGGCGCTCTCCTCGCCGCAGAAGCAGCCGGAACGGACCGCGGAAACGAGCACCACTTCCAGTACCGCTGCGGCGGCGTCGGAATCGCAACCCTCCTCGGGCGGTGCGGCCGCCGCGACAGGCTCGGAAGAAGCGGCTCAGAGGACGAGCGCGAGCGCGGGCGAAACGCCGAGCGGCGGGGAAGCAGCCCCCCCACCCGAAACGCCCGCCGCGGGCGGCGCCGCCACGGCTGAAACCTCCGCCTCCTCTCCGACCACCGAATCCGGCGGCGGCGGGACCGCCGCGCCCGGGGGCTGAGCGGCGCGATGGCCGTCGCCCAGAACCGCATCGGCGGGATCTTCGCGGCGCTGTTCGTGCTCCTCTGCCTCGCCGCCGTGCGGACGGCCTACCTCGGCCTGTTCCGCGGCCCGGCGCTGCGCGCGGCGGCGAGCGCGCAGCAGACGACCCGCGAAACGGTGATCGCCCAGCGAGGCACGATCACCGACCGCGACGGCGTCGATCTCGCAGTCTCCGAGCCGGCCAAGGACCTGTCCGTCGATCCCTACCTGATCCACGAACCGCTCGCCTACGCCCAGAAGCTCGCGCCGCTGCTCGGCCAGACCCAGGCGGCCGTGCTCAGCAAGCTCTCGGAGCGCAGCGGCTTCGTATACCTCGCGCGGGGGGTCCCGGCGAAGCAGGCCGAAGCGGTGCTGGCGCTGAAACTCGAAGGAGTCAACGGGACGCCGGTGATGAAGCGCGTATATCCCCGCGGAGACCTCGCCGCGCAGGCGCTCGGCGAGGTCGGGACCGAAGGACACGGCCTCTCGGGGCTCGAGCTGTCGATGGAATCGGTGCTGCACGGCCGCAGCGGTCAGCGCAAGGTGGTCAGCGACGCGATCGGCCAGCCCGTCTCGATCGCCGAACCGCACGCCGAAATCCCCGGTAGCGACGTCGCGCTGACGATCGATGCGAACATCCAGCAGCGGACCGAAGACGTGCTCAGCGCGGTCGCCCAGGCGTTCAGCCCGAAAGACGCGACCGCGATCGTGATGGAACCGTCGACCGGGGCGGTCCTCGCGCTCGCGAACTGGCCGCAGGAGAACGCGAACGACCCCGCCGCGGCGAGCGCGGAAGCGCTCAAGGACCGCGCGATCGACTTCCCCTACGAACCGGGATCGACGTTCAAGGCCGTGACGTTCTCGGGCGCGCTGCAGACCGGGCTGATCACGCCCGAGAGCGGCTTCAACGTCCCGGACCAGATCCAGGTCGCCGACCGGACGATCCACGACGACACCGAACACGCCGAAGAAACGCTCTCGGCATCGCAGATCCTCGCCCGTTCGAGCAACGTCGGGACGATCGAGATCGGCAAACTCGAGGGAGCGCCGCGCTTCAACGAATGGGTGCACAACTTCGGCTTCGGCTCCCCGACCGGCGTCGAACTGCCCGGTGAGGAACAGGGCGTCGTGCTCCCACTGGAACGCTACTCGGGGTCCTCGATGGGCAACCTGCCGATCGGGCAGGGCGAGCTCGTGACGCCGATGCAGATGGTCACCGCGTACTCGGCGATCGCCAACGGCGGCATCCTGCGGCCGCCCGCACCTCGTGGAGTCGGTCGGCGGCAAGCGCGCAGCCGCTGCCGGCGGGGCGCCGCGTGATCTCGGCGACGACTGCGGCCGAGGTGCGGCGGATGATGGAAGGCGTGCTCGGGCCCGAAGGCACCGCGAGCGAGGTCTCGATCCCCGGCTACGCGCTCGCAGGCAAGACCGGCACCGCCAGCAAGATCGACCCGGCGACCGGCGAATACTCGAAATCCGCGTTCGTCGCGTCGTTCATCGGCATGGCGCCGGCGAACAACCCGAAGCTGCTGACGGCGGTCGTCGTCGACGAACCGCAGAACGGCTCGATCTACGGCGGCACCGTCGCCGCGCCGGCGTTCGCCCAGATCATGAGCTTCGCGCTGCCGTATCTGGGGATCCCGCCCGGGTAGGCGCGAGTCTCCGCGCGGCCACGGGCGCCTGCACGGAGGACATCCGTGGCTGCTTCGCGAGCATGGCCCGGCGTCCGGAGCGATCATGCGGGGCCGATCCCCCCGGCTCTCTCAGTAATGCGTCGGCCTGTTCGGGTGTCGCCCGACGTGCGTGGTCGACCCCGCCGCCGGAGAGGACCTGCCGCCGCACCCCGCCGCCGAGCCGGCGAGCGCTGCGATCGCGACGAGGATCAGGAGAGCTCGCACGTTCTCACCTGTACCCGAGCTGCCCGGCCGTCGCGTAACTTCCGTCGAAGAATCGAGGCGGGCTCCGTGCGGCGGTCGAAGCTGTCCGCCGAGCCGCGCTGTCGGCCCCGTGCGCTCGCACCCGCTCCCAAGCAGCCGCAGCGCGAGCGTGCCGGGATCGCCCCGCCGCGGCTCCTTCGGGCCCGGAAACTAGACTCTGCACGGATGCCAGAGCCGGGAACCGGACGCCTGTCGCTGGGCGAGCTCAGCGCCGGCCTGCCGGGCCTCGCGGGGCCCGCCCTCGCGGCGCCGGACGCCTCCGTCGCGATCTCCTCGCTCGCCTACGACAGCCGCCGCGCCGGGCCGGGCGCGCTGTTCTTCTGCGTCACGCGGGTTCCGCGCCGACGGCCACCGCTTCGCGGCCGACGCCGTTGCGGCAGGCGCCGCCGCGCTGGTCGTCGAGCGCCCGCTCGGGCTCGGCGTGCCGGAGCTCCTCGTAACCTCCGCGCGCCGTGCGATGGCGCCGATCGCCGCGCGCTTCTACGGGGAGCCCGCGCGGGAGCTCCGGGTCGTCGGCGTCACCGGCACCAACGGCAAGACCACCAGCGCGTACCTGATCCGAGCACTGCTCGAGGCGGGCGGCGAGAGGTGTGGCCTGCTCGGCACCGTCAAGTCGGTGATCGGCGGTGTCGAGCGCGAGGTCCAGCGCACCACCCCCGAGGCCGTCGACCTGCAGGCAGACCTCCGCGCGATGCTCGACGGCGGCGACACCGCCTGCGCGATCGAGGTCTCCTCGCACGCGCTCGAGCTCGGCCGCACCGACGCGATCCCGTTCGCCGCGGCGCTCTGTTCACGAACCTCACCCAGGACCATCTCGACTTCCACCCGACGATGGAGGACTACTTCCTGGCGAAGCGGAAGCTGTTCGTGCCGGAGCAGGACCCGCAGGTCTCGCCTCCCGCCGTCTCGCGTCGTCAACGTCGGCGACCCCTACGGGGAGCGGCTCGCGCGCGAAGTGCCCGGCGCGATCACGTTCGCCGTCGGCGGCGCGGCGGACTACCGCGCCGAGGACCTGCGCTGCGGGTTCGCCGGCTGCGAGTTCCGGCTGCTGCAGCCCCGCCGGCGAGCACGAGGTCGCGCTGCCGATGCCGGGCCACTTCAACGTCGCGAACGCGCTCGGCGCGCTCGCCGTCGCGCACGGCATGGGCGAGCCGATCGAGCGGCTGATCGAGGCGCTGGAGCGCGGCGTGCGGGTGCCCGGCCGCTTCGAGCCGGTCGACCGCGGTCAGGACTTCGCGGTGCTCGTCGACTACGCGCACACCCCCGACTCGCTCGAGAACGTGCTGCGCGCCGCGCGCGAGCTCGTCGAAGCGGATCCCGCGCGCCCGGGCCGGGTGCTGTGCGTGTTCGGCGCCGGCGGCGACCGCGATCGCGGCAAGCGGCCGCTGATGGGCGCGATCGCCGTCGGCGAGGCGGACCTCGTCTACGTCACCTCGGACAACCCCCGCTCGGAGGACCCGGAAGCGATCATCGCCGAGATCTTCGAGGGGATCCACGGAGCGGAGGTGAAGCCGCACGGCGCCTACACCGGATACACCGCCGAGGGCGTCCCCGACCGGCGGCAGGCGATCGGGTTCGCGATCGAGGAGGCTCGGGCCGGCGACGTGGTCGTGATCGCCGGCAAGGGTCACGAGCAGGGCCAGGAGTTCGCGGACGGCCGCAAGATCCCGTTCGACGACCTGGCGGTGGCGCGGGAAGCCCTCGACGCCCGTCTCGGGGCAGCCGCCGGGAGCAAGGCATGACGGGGCGCTGGGATGCGGCGCGCGTCGCGGAGGCGGCCGGCGCGGAGCTGCTCCGCGACGGCGGCGCCGGCACGGCCGACGCGCCCCCACGCGCGGTCGTCGACACCCGCGAGCTGTCCGGCGGCGAGCTGTTCGTCGGCCTCGCAGGCGAGCGCGAGGACGGCGGCGCTCGCGCCGGCGAGGCGCTCGCCGCAGGGGACATGGGGCGTGCTGGTCGGGCCCGAGCACGCCGCGGCCGCTGCCGCTGCCGCCGGCGAGGGGACGGTGCTCTCGCATCCGGCTCCGCTGCTCGCCCTGCAGTCGCTCGCCCGTGAGTGGCGCCGCGAGCTCGGCGCGCTGGGAGCCGGGGTCGTCGGCGTCACCGGCTCCACCGGCAAGACCTCGACGAAGGACATCCTCGCCGCGCTGCTGTCGAGCTCGCGGCCGACGACGGCGACGCGCGCGAACCTCAACACCGAGATCGGGTTGCCGCTCGCGATCCTCGAAGCGCCGGCTGGCACGCGCGCGCTCGTGCTCGAGATGGCGATGCGCGGCCCGGGCCAGATCGCCGAGCTCGCCGCGATCGCCGAGCCCGACGTCGGCGTGATCGTCAACGTCGGCCCGGCTCACCTCGAGCTGCTCGGCTCGCTGAGGCGATCGCCGCCGCGAAGGCCGAGCTGATCGCCGGGCTGCGCCCGGGCGCGACCGCGGTCGTGCCCGCCGGCGAGCCGCTGCTCGAGCCGCACATCCGCGCCGACGTGACGACGGTCCGCTTCGGTGAGGGCGGCGATGTCAGCCTGCTCGGCCGCGGCGACGACGGCCTCGTGACGATCGCCGCCGGCGGCGATGTCGTCGCGCTGCGCCCGTCCTTCTCGCCAGGCCCACAACCTCGGCAACCTGCTCGCGGCGGTCGCGGCGGCGCGGGCGCTCGGCGCAGCGGTTCCGGCGCGGCTCGACGTCGAGTTCTCGGCGATGCGCGGGCAGCGCGAGCAGCTCGCCGCCGGAGCCGTGCTGATCGACGACTGCTACAACGCCAACCCGATGTCGATGCGCGCCGCGATAGACGAGCTCGCGCTCGCGCCCGGCCGGCGCGTCGCGGTGCTCGGCGACATGCTCGAGCTCGGCCCGCGGGGCCGTCACGCTGCACCGCGAGATCGGCGTGCACGCGCGCGAGCGCGGGGTCGATGAGGTGATCGCCGTCGGCCCGCTCGCGGTCGAGATCGCCGCCGCCTACGGCGAGCCGTCGCGCTCGCTCGCCGACGCGACCGAGGCCGCGGCCGTCGTTCCCGGCCTCGTCCGGCCGGGCGACACGGTGCTCGTCAAGGGGTCGCGCGGGGTCGGGCTCGAGCGCGTCGCCGGCGCGCTGCGCGCGGCACCCGCCGGCGCCCGCGAGGACCCCCACTCCGCCGCGGCGCCGGGGCGCTGAATGGGCCGCGTCCTGTTCGGCGGCACGACCGCGCTGCTGATCTGCATCTTCCTCAGCCCGAAGTTCATCGCGTTCCTGCGCGAGCGCGAGTTCGGGCAGCACATCCGCGAGGACGGGCCCGCCGGGCACCTCGGGAAGGCGGGCACGCCGACGATGGGCGGCGTCCTGATCATGCTCGCGGTCTCGGTCCCGTTCCTGATCCTCAGCGACTGGGGCTGGCCCGCGATCGGCGTGTTCTTCGCGACCCTCGCTTGCGCGCTGCTCGGCTTCGCCGACGACTACGTGAAGCTGGTGCGGCGGCGCTCGCTCGGGTTGCGCGCTCGCACGAAGCTGCTCGTGACGATCGCGATCTCGATCGGGCTGTGGTTCATCGCGCACGAAGAGGCGCACCTGCCGAGCGTGCTGTTCCTGCGGTTCGTCGACTACCACATCGACGTCGGTCCGCTGTACCCCGTGGTGATCTACCTCGTGCTCGCCGGCACGACGAGCGGGGTCAACCTCACCGACGGGCTCGACGGGCTGGCCGCCGGGTGCGCGGCGATCGTGCTGCTCGCGTTCATCGGCATCACGTTCATCGCGGGCCAGTACGAACTGTCGATGCTCGCGGGGTGTCTGGTGGGCGCGTGCATCGGGTTCCTCTGGTTCAACGCGTTCCCGGCGACGATCTTCATGGGGGACACCGGCTCGCTCGGGCTCGGCGGGGCGATCGCCGGGCTGGCGGTGATGACGAAAACCGAGGTGCTGCTGATCCTGCTCGGCGGCATCTTCGTGATCGAGGCGCTGTCGGTGGCGATCCAGGTGATCTCGTTCCAGACGATGCGGCGGCGGGTGTTCCTGATGGCGCCGATCCACCACCATTTCGAGCTGAAGGCGTGGTCGGAGACGAAGATCATCCTGCGGTTCTGGATCGTCGCGAGCCTGTTCGCGGCGATCGGGTTCACGATCTACCGGCAGTCCCGGGGGGTCTGAGAGGGGCACCGGCCGAGGCTCGTCGTTTGCGGACCGGGTCGGCGTGCGAATCGCGGCCGCGGATCTCCGGGACACACCCCCAACCCCCAACCGGACCGCGGTTCGCTCCCCCCGCGCGTGGGTACCATCGACTGCATCCCCCCGAAAGCGCTCACTGGAGGCTGATCATGGAGCTTGGACTTGCGTTGTTGCGAGCGATCGTCGGTGGCCTGTTCATGGGCCACGGCCTGCAGAAGCTCGCCGGTTGGTTCGGCGGCCACGGCCTGAAGGGCACCGGCCAGTTCTTCGAGGCGCTCGACCTGAAGCCGGGCGTCGCCCATGCAGCGGCCGCGGGCGCCGCGGAGACCGGGGGCGGCGCGCTGCTCGCCGCCGGCCTCGCGACACCGCTCGGCGCCGCCGCCCTCAGCGGCACGATGCTCACCGCGATCCGCAAGGTCCACGGCTCGAAGGGCCCGTGGGCCACCGACGGCGGCTACGAGTACAACCTCGTGCTGCTCGCGATCGTCTTCGCGCTGACCGACGCCGGGCCCGGCGGGCTCTCGTTCGACGCGGCGCGCGGCCGCGGGCGCTGGGGCCTCGGCTGGGCGGTGGCGCAGCTCGCGGCGGGCGCCGCCGGCTCCGCGGTGGCGATCGAGCTCGGCAGGCGTGGCGCCGCCGCGCCGCAGGGCCCGAGCGAGGCGGCCTCGAACGGCGCCGGGCCGGCCGAGGCCGGCGCGGGCGCGGCGACCACGCCCGCGGATCAGACCCCCGGGCGCGCTCCCGTCCCCCCGGTCACGGAGTAGCTCGGCCCGGAGTAGGTCGACGCGGGGCGCCGGCGAGCGCCCCGCGCGCGGCGGCGGCCGCCGCGCGCACGGAGGCATCCGCCCGGTGTTGTCGAATGGGGCCTGGATGGCATCGGCCCCAGCAGGGAGAGCTAGGCACGGGCGCGGCGGCCGGAAGGGCCGCAAGACGACGGCGAAAGCGACCGGACGCGCCTCGCGCCCGCAGACGCTCGAGCAGCGCATCCTGCTCACGGCGACGATGTGCCTGCTCGCGTTCGGCGCGGTGATGGTCTACAGCGCCTCCTCGGCGACGACCCTGCTGCAGGGTCAGGGCAACGGCAGCGGCTACCTGATCCGGTTCGTGATCTACGGCGGCGCCGGCCTCGTCGTGATGCGGATCCTCGCCCGCGACGGGGTCGCGAAAGTGCACGCGATCACGGCGCCGCTGCTCGCAGTCTCGTTCGTGCTCGTGCTCGCGTCGCACATCCCGCACGTCGGCGTCAGCGTCAACGGCGCGCGCCGCTGGATCGGGCCGAGCCAGTTCCAGTTCCAGCCGTCCGAGCTGATGAAGCTCGGGCTCGTCCTCTACTGCGCGACCCTGATCGCGAAACGGCCGAACCGCGTCGCCGACCTGAAGGACCTCACGAAACCGCTGCTGCTCGTGGTCGGCGGAGGGGTGCTGCTCGTCTTCACCCAGCCCGACCTCGGCACCGCGCTGGTGATCGTCTTCACGATCGCGGCGATGCTGATCGCCGCCGGCATCCCGATGGCCAAGCTCGGCAAGCTCGCCGGCGGGCTCGCGGCGCTGATCGTCCTCTATGCGCTGGTCCGTCCCTATGCCCGTGCGCGCCTGACCTCGTTCGTCGATCCGTGGGCGCACGCCTCCAGCAGCGGCTTCCAGGCGGTGCAGGGCCAGATCGCGATCGGCTCCGGGGGGTTCTTCGGCGTCGGCCCGGGCCAGTCGGTCCAGAAGATCTTCTACCTCCCCGAGGCGCCGACCGACTTCATCCTCGCGGTGATCGCCGAGGAGCTCGGGATGATCGGGGTGTTCGCGCTGCTGTTCCTCTACGGACTGATCGCCTATGCGGGCCTGCGCGCCGCGAAGGCCGCCAAGAGCCTCTACAGCTCGCTGATCGCGGTCGGCGTGACGGCGCTGATCCTCTCCCAGGCGATCCTCAACGCGTTCGCTGTGCTCGGGCTCGCGCCGCTGACCGGCGTGCCGCTGCCGTTCGTCTCCTACGGGTCGAGCAGCCTCGTGGTGATGCTCGCCTCGATGGGGCTGCTGCTGAACGTCGCGTCCGGGGCGACCGGCCACGTCCGCGCGGTGACCGGCTCCCGGCGCACCGCGGCGAGCGACGTCCGAGGGCGCGAGACGCAAGGATGGGGCGATGAGCGCAGCGAGACGGATCGTGATCGCGGCCGGCGGCACGGCGGGGCACGTGGTGCCCGCGCTGGCCGTGGCGGACGCGCTGCGGGCTGAGGGCGCGGAGGTCAGCTTCATCGGCGGCGAGCGCGCAGAGGCGCAGCTCGTCCCCGCCGCGGGCTACGAGCTGCGAACGCTGGACGTGAAAGGGCTCGACCGCTCGAACCCGCTGCGCGCGGCGCGCGCAGCGGGGCTCGCCACCGCGGCTCTGCCCCGTGCCGCCGGGATGCTCCGCGAGCTCGACCCGCACGCGGTGATGGGCGGCGGCGGCTACGTCGCCGGGCCCGTCGGGCTCGCTGCGCTCGCGTCGCGCAGGCCGCTGGTGCTGACCGAGGCCGACAGCCATCTCGGTCTCACGAACCGGCTGCTGGCGCCGTTCGCGCGCCGCGTCTGCCTGGCGTTCCCGCTGGCAGGGCGCGAGGGACCGCGCTACCGCGTGACGGGCCGGCCGATTCCGCCGCCGACGGCGCAGCGCGAGGAGGCGCGTGCGCGCTTCGGGCTGGCCGAGGGCGAGACGTGCGTGCTCGTGTTCGGCGGCTCGCTCGGGTCGCGCTCGATCAACGAGGCGACCGTCGAGGCGTTCGCCCGAGCGCCGTTCCGGGTGCTGCACGTGTGCGGCACGCGGGACTTCCCCTCGCTGTCGGGGACGACCGTCGCGGCGGGGTACACGCTCCTCGGCTACCTCGGCCTCGCCGAGTTCGGACAGGCGCTGGCAGCGGCGGATCTGGCGGTCTCGCGCGCCGGGGGATCGGTGTTCGAGCTGGCCGCATATGGCGTGCCGTCGGTGCTCGTCCCGTACCCGCACGCGGCCGCGGACCATCAGACCTCGAACGCCCGGTGGATGGAGCAGGCCGGCGCGGCGATCGTGATCCCCGACGAGCAGCTGACCGCGGAGCGGCTCGGCGCCGAGGTGGGCGCGCTGCTCGCCGACCCCTCGAGGCTGCATGCGATGGCGGAGGCCGCCCGCGGACTGGCGCGTCCGCAGGCGGCTGCCGAGGTTGCCGGCGAGCTGCTGACGGCGGCCGGCGCGGGGCGCGAGGAGCAGCGCGTCGGCGCATGAGCGGGCCCGCCGCAGCTCCGGAGCGCCCGTGGGCGGGCCGCCGGATCCACCTGATCGGGGTCGGCGGCAGCGGCATGAGCGCCTATGCGCGCGCGGCGCACGCGCTCGGCGCCGAGCTCAGCGGCTCCGATGCGGCCGAGGGCGAGCAGACCAGGGCGCTGCGCGATGAGGGCGTGCTCGACGCGGCGATCGGGCACGGCCCGGAGAACCTTCCGAGCGGTGACGGCGTCGAGGTGTTCCACTCCTCGGCGATCCCCGCCGGGAACGCCGAGCGCGCGGCCGCACGCGAGCGCGGGCTGCCGGACCGCCCCCGGGCCGGGCTGCTCGGCGAGCTCAGCGCCCTGCGCCGCACGATCGCGGTGGGCGGTACGCACGGGAAGACGACGACCTCGGCGATGATCGCGCGAATGCTGATGGCGGGCGGCAGCGACCCCGGGTGGCTCGTCGGAGCGCCGCTCGGCGGCGGCCTGCCGAACGCACGGTGGGGGGCGGGGGAGTGGCTCGTCGTCGAGGCGGACGAGTCGGACCGTTCGATGCTGGAGCTGCGAGCCGAGATCGCGCTCGTCACGAACGTGGAGCTCGACCACCACGCGAGCTTCTCCTCGCTCGCCTCGCTGCGCGAGGTGTTCCGGGAGTTCCTCGCCGCGGCGCCGAAGGCGGTGATCTGGGACCGGCCGGAGCTGCTCTCGCTACGCGACGGGGACGTTGTCGCCTACGACGCCGAGGCGCTCGAGCTGAGCGCCGGGGGCTCGCGCCAGCGCTGGCGGGACCGGGAGATCACCTTGCAGGTGCCCGGCGCGCACAACGCGCTGAACGCGGCGGGAGCGCTCGAGGCGTGCGCGCTGGCGGGCGCGGACCTCGACGCCGCGGTTGGCGCGCTCGCGGAGTTCCGCGGCGCCGGGCGCCGCTTCCAGCCGGCCGGACGTAGCGCGGGAGGCGCGCTCGTCTACGAGGACTACGCCCACCACCCGACCGAGGTGCGAGCGACGCTGCGGGGTGCGCGGACGATCCCGCACGAGCGGCTCGTCGCGGTCTTCCAGCCGCACCTGTTCTCCCGCACCTCGCTGCTCGCGCGGGAGTTCGGCGCGGCGCTCGCCGAGGCGGACGCGATCGCGGTGCTCGACGTCTATCCGGCGCGCGAGCGGGCCGAGGACTTCCCGGGGGTCAGCGGGCTGCTCGTCGCGGAGGCGGCCGCCGACGCGGGCGCCGGGCGCCCCGTCTACTGGCTGCCGGAGCGGGGGCGGGCGCTGGGAGTGCTCGAGGATGTCCTGCGCGAGGGGGACGTCTGCGTGGTGATGGGCGCGGGGGACGTCGACTGGCTCGCGCACGAGCTCGGTGCGGCGGGAGCGGAGCGGTGAGCGAGCCGCCGCCGGGGGTCGAGCGCGACTACCCGCTGGCGCGGCTGACGACCGTGCGCACCGGCGGGCAGGGGGAGTTCTTCGCGCGGGTGGAGCGATGAGGAGGCGCTGACGCGGCTGCTCGCCTGGGCGCGCGACAGCGGGCGTCGGGATCGAGCGTCGTCGGCTCGGGGTCGAACCTGCTGATCGCCGATGCCGGCGTCGAGGGGCTCGTCGCTCAAGCTCGCCGGGGCGCTCGCGACGATCGAGCTCGACCCGCCGCGGATCGTCTGCGGCGGCGGCGCGCGGCTGCCGTCGATCGCCGCGCGGGCGGCGCGCGCGGGGCTGTCGGGGATCGAGTTCGGGGTCAACATCCCCGGGCACGCTCGGCGGCGCGGTGCGGATGAACGCGAACGCCTACGGCGGCGAGCTGGGGCAGGTGCTGGAGTGGGTCGACCTCGCGACGGCCGACGGGATCACGAGGCGCGCGCCCGGGGAGCTCGGGCTCGCCTACCGCAGCTCGACGATCGGCGCCGGGTGAGGTCGTCGCCCGCGCGGGGCTGCTGCTCGCGCGGGGGGACCGCACGGAGGTCACGGCGACGCTCGAGGAGATGCGCCGGCGCCGCCACGAGGCGCAGCCGCAGGGGATCAGGACGTTCGGGTCGACGTTCAAGAACCCGGAGGACCCGCGCGCGGGCGGGGAGAGCGCGGGGATGCTGCTGTCGCGGGCGGGGTGCAACGGGCTCGCCGTCGGCGGGGCTCGGTTCGCACCGAAGCACGCGAACTTCATCGAGAACACGGGCACGGCGACCACGGCCGACGTCGTCGCGGTGATGGCGGAGGGCCGCAGGCGGGTGCTCGAGGCGACCGGCGTGGCGCTCGAGCCGGAGGTGCAGACGCTCGGTCCCGTCGAGTTCCCCTGGGATCGGTAGGGGATGCGGGGCCGAGGTCGAAGAAGGCCTGGATGGATCGCAGCTTCGCCGCAAGCCGCCCGGCCGCACGGAGGCAGGGATCACGCCGGACGGGCCTGAGCCTCGGCTTCGGTTTCGTCTCGGGCTTGCCGGCTCGCGCGCCGCGGCGGCCGCCCGCGCGGCGCTCTCCCGGGCGCGCTGGCGACGATCTCGGTCCGCCGGCGGGCGAGGATCGCGGCGATCTGCGCGATCGTGGCGCTGCCGCTGCTGGGAGGCGGTTGGCTGTGGTTGCGCCACTCCTCGCTGGTCGCCGTCGAGCACGTACGGATCAGCGGCGTGCACGGCCCGCAGGCGCGGGCGATCGACGCGGCGCTGACGGAAGCCGCGAAGCGCTCCTCGACGCTCGACTTCAACACGCGCCGGGCTGCGCGCGGCGGTGGCCGGTTCCCGGCGGTGAGCGCGGTCCGCGCCAGGCCGGGCTTCCCGCACTCGCTGCGGATCGAGGTCACGGAGCTGCCCGCGGTCGCGGCGCTCGTCGTCGCCGGCACGCGGACCGCGGTCGCGGCGAACGGCGACGGTGCTCGGCCCGGGCTGCTCGGCGTCCTCGCTGCCGGACGTCGCCGACGACGTCGCCCCCGGGACGGGGTCGAAGCTCTCGAACCCGCTGGTGCTGCAGGCGCTCGAAGTGCTCGGCGCGGCGCCGGGCAGGCTCGGCAGGCTCGCCTCGCGGGCGTGGTTCGGGCCGCGCGGGCCTGACGGTCGCGATGCGCGACGGGCTGCTCGTCTACTTCGGGGATGCGTCGCGGCCGCACGCCAAGTGGCTGGCGCTCGCGGCGGTGCTCGCGGACAGCAGCTCGGCGGGCGCGGACTACGTCGACGTGCGGCTGCCCGAGCGCCCCGCCGCCGGCTTCCCGCCCGGGCGGGCCCCCAGCACACCGAAGAAGGCACCGCCGAATCGCACCAGGGCGCAGCCGAATCGACGGTCTCCGCGCTCGCCGCGGGGCTGTCGGCGGCGAACCCGAAGCCGGCGGAAACCCAGGAATCGACGACCGAAACGGGCGGCTCGGAAAAGGGGTCGGCGACGGGCGAAGGGGGCGAAGCGAAGACCTCGGAACCGCACGGGGAAGCCACGGAAGGGGCGGCGGGCGAACCGTCGGCGGGGTCGGAACCGACGGGCTGAGCTAACCTACCTCAGGTCGAGCTTCACCCCATGCGGGGCCGAATCCTCAGGCGGTGGTCGAGAGTCGGCCGTTCTGCAAGCGATGTTGCGAGACTGGCCGCCTTCGTTGACAGGGCGAGATTCCCTGCATAGGGTCGGAAATCCGGTGGGTCGGCAAGCAGCTATGCTGCCAACCTTCAATTTCTACTGAAGGCTTCGGACGGATAACCATCATGGAGAGCAGCGGGAGCTATCTGGCGGTCATCAAGGTGGTCGGTGTCGGCGGGGGTGGTACCAACGCCGTCAGCCGCATGGTCGACGCCGGCCTTCGCGGCGTCGAGTTCATCGCGGCGAACACCGACGCACAGGCGCTCGCGATGTGCGACGCCGACGTCAAGCTGAACATCGGGCACGAGTCGACCAAGGGTCTCGGCGCCGGCGCCAACCCCGACGTCGGGCTGGGCGCCGCCTCGGAGTCGCGCGACGACATCAAGGAGGCGCTGAAGGGCGCCGACATGGTGTTCGTCACCGCCGGCGAGGGCGGCGGCACGGGCACCGGCGCGGCGCCTGTCATCGCCGAGATCGCGAAGAACGAGATCGGCGCGCTGACCGTCGGCGTCGTGACGCGTCCGTTCGACTTCGAGGGCTCGCAGCGCGGCCGTCAGGCGACCGAGGGGATCGAGCGGCTGCGCGAGGTCGTCGACACGCTGATCGTGATCCCGAACGAGAAGCTGCTGGCGGTCGTCGAGCGGCGCACGTCGATGCTCGACGCGTTCCGCGAGGCCGACAACGTGCTGCGCCAGGGCGTGCAGGGGATCACCGACCTGATCACGATCCCCGGGCCTGATCAACCTCGACTTCGCCGACGTGCGCACGATCATGCAGGACGCCGGCTCGGCGCTGATGGGGATCGGCACCGCGAGCGGCGAGAGCCGCGCGGCCGACGCGGCGCAAGCGCGGCGATCTCCTCGCCGCTGCTCGAGGAGAACGTCGACGGCGCGACGGGGATCCTGCTGAACATCACCGGCGGCAAAGACCTCGGGCTGTTCGAGGTCAACGACGCGGCGGAGATCATCCAGAACGAGGCCGACGCGAACGCGAACATCATCTTCGGCGCGGTGATCGACGAGTCGATGTCCGACGAGGTCCGGGTCACGGTGATCGGCACCGGGTTCGACCATCGACCGGGGCGCAGCGCGCGCCGCGACACGCGCGAGGGGCGCCGCGACCGCGGCCCGCGGATCTCCGACCGCCAGCGCTCGAACCTCGAGATCTCCGACGACGACATCGACGTCCCCCCGTTCCTGCGGGACTGACCCGGTAGGAGGGTGAGGCGCCGGGGGTTGCGGGTGCGCGACCCCCCTCGGCCTGTGCGCGGCCCCGGCGGGCGCCCGGGCATCGCTCGCTTCGGTCGGCCGCGGCCGGCCGGAACGAGGCCGGAAGGGTCTGTCGGCGCGGTCAGCGCGGGTCGAACGGCTGGATATGCGAGACCAGGCGCCCGCCGTCGAGCAGGTGCACCGCGAAGCCGAGCGGCTCCTCGACGAACTCCAGCGCCTGCTCGCGCGGAGGTCGAGGCGCAGCGCCGAGTTGGTGCTCGGGCAGATCAGCAGCGGGCGCCCCGCGAACGCGGTCGAGGCCGTGCGGTGCACGTGCCCGCAGGTGACGGCGAGAACCTGTCGGTGGCCCTCGAGCAGCGACGCGAGCGCCGCCGCCTCGTCCGGCCGGAGCCCGATCTCGTCCATCGCGCGAACGCCGCTCGCGACCGGAGGATGGTGGAGGGCGAGCAGCGTCGGGCGCGCGGGCTCCCGGGACAGCGCCTCGCGACAGCCAGTCGAGCTGGCCGGACGGCAGCGAGCCGGCGGCGCTTCCGGGGACGGTCGTGTCGCAGCCGACGAGCCGCAGGCCGCCGACGTAGGCGAGCACGTGCACGGGCTCGCCGCTCGCCGACTCCCGGCCGCCGAAGCGGCGCGCCAGCAGATCCCGGTCGTCGTGGTTGCCCGGGATCGCATGCACCGGGAGACCGAGCGCCGAGACGATCCGGTGCGCCCGCTCATAGGACTCCGCGGTCGGCTCGTCGGCGACGTCGCCGCTCAGCAGCACGGCTTCGGGGCGCGGGCGCAGCCGCGCCGCGGCACCGACCGCGCGTTCGAGGCGGCGGTCCGGCTCGCCCTCGCTCGCGCCGAGGTGCAGGTCGCTGAGCTGGAGCAGCAGGCCGCGGCCGGCGGTGGCGGTGGGCTCGTACATCGCCCCAGATCATCGCGGGGGGCGCGCTCGCCGGCGCCGCCCCTTCGCGGGGGAGGCGCCGGCGGCGGGCGTCAGATCATTTCGCCTCGATTTTTTTGTACCCGACCGGTTTCGAGCTTGTCGCTGCCCTGGAAGTGGAATTCGTGCGTCCCGCTTTTGAAGCCGTTGTTCGTGAACGTGAACTTGAGTTCGTTCGGGAGGACTTCCGGTTCCATCAGGGTCTCGGTGTAGAGCGCGGTCAGGCTGCTCGTCACGCATTTCACTTCGAACGCGGCGGCGGTGAACGCGTCGTCGTAGATCCCCGCCGACGGTTCCGTCAGGACCGAAGCCCACGGCAGCGAGGAGCCGCCGTTCATCTGGACCGTTTCGGTCGTCGTGCACGGCCACGGGTATCGCTTGCAGGAACCTGCGAACAGCGTCATCTTGTCCGTCCCGGAGGCGGTCGTGCTGGCCGGGTTTTCGACGGTGTCGCTGTCCTTGAACACGCACTTGCCGACCGCCCCCGTGTTTTCGGTGATCAGCAGATGCGCGACCGATGTCACCTGCACCGGCGTCGCGGGCGCGAGTTCGCCGTAGGCGGCGGGGGGCTTCACCCACCACCTCACGACAGCCCCCTGCGCGGCGGACGCCGCGGCCAGCGAGGCCATCACCGCGAACGCCGCGGCGAGCCTTCCGATTCTCATCGCTCCTCCTCTCCGCCCGCGCAGCGGCGCGGACGATCTCCGGCGAAGGGCCGCCGGACCCGCGCTCCTCCGCCGCGGCCCGTTGGCGGCCGGGCGCGGGCTGAGCGCGCGGCTGGAGGAGCGCCACCCGGCTCGCTCACGCCACCACGCTCTCCTCGGCGCACGTCCGCTCCTCCGTTCGGCACGACCGAGCCTTTCGGGCACCGGGCCACGCGAGTGCGCCCCCGAACCCGTGTGGTTGAACCTATCGGGGGCGTGGCGCAGGTGTCAACGCGCTGACACGTTTCTCGACCCGGGGCGCGTCGGCCGCGAGCCGGCCCGCGCCGCCGGGCGACGCCGTCGCCGGTCTCGCGCCCCGGGGCGATCGCCCGCATGGCGCCGGGGCGCGGCCGCGGCGCCCGTGACGAAGCTCGCGGCGATCGCCCGCTAGCCTCCCGCCATGCCCTCGGCCCCGCCCGCGCTGCGCCGCACCCCGCTCTACGACCGCCACGTCGAGGCGGGCGCGAAGCTCGTCGACTTCGCGGGCTGGGAGATGCCGGTCCATACGAGGGCGTGCGCGAGGAGCACCTCGCGGTGCGCGAGTCCGCCGGGATCTTCGACGTCTCGCACATGGGCGAGATCGAGACGAGCGGGCCCCAGGCCGTCGAGCTGCCTGCAGCGGCTGCTCTCCAACGACGTCGCGAAGATCGCCCCCGGGCGGCGCGCAGTACAGCGTGCTGTGCCGCGAGGACGGCGGCGTGCTCGACGACCTGTTCACCTACCGGATCGAGGTCGACCGCTTCCTGACGGTCACGAACGCCGCCAACCACGTCGCGGATCTCGCCTGGTTCGAGGGCGTCGCCGCCGATTTCCCGGAGGCCCGCGTCAGCGATCGCATCGACGACTGGGCGATGCTCGCGGTGCAGGGGCCGATCGCGCGCGAGATCGTCCAGGCCGGGGCCGACTCGCCGCTGCCCGAGCGGATGACGGTCGGCCGGCGCCGTCTCGGCGGCGCCGAGGTGCTCGTGTGCGGCACCGGCTACACCGGCGAGGACGGCGTCGAGCTGCTCTGCTCGCCGGAGCAGGCGCCGGCGCTGTGGGACGAGGTCGTCCGTCGCGGCGCGCACCCGGCCGGACTCGGCGCCCGTGACACGCTGCGCCTCGAGGTCTGCTTCCACCTCTACGGCAACGAGCTGTCGGTCGAGCGCGGGCCGATCGAAGCCGGGCTCGGCTGGTGCTGCAAGGAGGACACGGGCTTCATCGGCGCCGAGTCGGTGCGGGCGGTGCGCGAGGAGGGCGCCGGCGAGAAGCTGATCGCGTTCACGATCGACGGTCCGGGGATCGCGCGGCAGGGCAACCCGTCGCGGGCGGCGGCGTCGTCACGAGCGGAACGCTCTCGCCGACGCTCGGCATCGGGATCGGCATGGCCTACGTGCCGGCCGACCGCTCGGCCGTCGGAACGAAGCTCGAGATCGACGTGCGCGGACGGACGCGGGCGGCGACCGTGGCGGAGAAGCCGCTCGTGAAGAAGCGCGCCTGAGCCCGCGGGCGGGGAACCTCCCGCGGGCGCAGCCTCAGCACCGCCGATCGGATTCGAGACGGCTGAGATCAGCTTCCAACGCACGACGCGCCGTGATGCTGCCGTAGTCGCTCACTTCGAAAGTGGTTCCCTCCGGCGACGGTCCTTTGCCGGTGGGAACCCATCTAGCACGCCAGCGCCTGAACACGAAGCTCAGCCACAGCTGATCAGGACCCGCCACAGCGGACGCAAGACACCGCGCGATGAACGCGTACGGGTTTCGGCGCGGTAGGCGGTCCAGCACCGAGCATTCGCCCAGCGAGTCGAGCCGCGTGACGCCGAGTTCGCGACGACCCGGCGCAGCGTGTCCCTCGTCCGAGCACTGGTGGCAGGCGAGATCACGGTCGGGCGCGTGAAGCACAGGGTCCTGACGTATGCGCACCGAGCCTCGTGGAAGCCCGTGGGAACGCGCGATCTGCCCAGCATCCCAGGAGTTACGAGCGCGGGCGCTGATAGCTCTCCTCGCAGCCCTTCGATCTGAAGTTCCAGGCTAGGCTGCGGGCTTCGCGGTCGTGCCGCGCAGAGCTCACGATCATAGCTGCGGCGAATCCCAGCAAGGCGACGCCGACCACTATGAGGCGGCCCGAGATGGTCGAACGGAGCCGGAAGCCACGCGATCCCATCGGCCGCAGAGGACCAGGTTGACGGTCGAGCGCCTCCGTTCGCAACGCGCCTACGTTCGCAACGTCCCGAAGTTCGGCTAGCGGTCGCGCCCGTGCCGAGCGTGCCACTCCACCAGCCAGGAGGCGGCGATCACCACGGTGAGGAGCACGTCGCCAGCGCATAGATCGCCGCGACGACACGCTGTGTTCGCGCCACACCTGGATTCCGGCGCCGACCGCGGCGAACGAGGCCCCTCGTACCGGTTGGTTCTGGTGACGCGCGCACTTCCCACCGTTTACCCGCCGGGCGTTCGTGGCAAGATTGCGCGCGCCCCGAGGACGGGCTCCACCCGCTCGAGAAGAAAGGGCAAGCGCATGGCCGAGGCGAGCTATCCCGAGGACCTGCTCTACCACGCCGAGCACGACTGGGCGCGGATCGACGGCGAGCAGGCGACGCTCGGCATCACCTGGTACGCCCAGGACTCGCTCGGCGAGGTCGTGTTCTTCGACCCGCCCGCGGTCGGCACCTCGCTCACGAAGGACCAGCCCTACGCCGAGGTCGAGTCGGTCAAGGCCGTCTCCGACGTCGTCGCGCCGCTGTCCGGCGAGATCGTCGAGGTCAACGAGGGGCTCTCGCAGAACCCGGCGACGATCAACGACGACCCCTACGGCGAGGGCTGGCTGGTCAAGGTCCGCCTCTCCGACCCCGCGGAGACCGAGACGCTGCTCGGACGCGGCCGCCTACCGGGCCACGCTCGGCGGGTGAGCCGTCCCCGGCAACCCCGCCCGCGGTGGCTAGGCTGGGGTCGACTTGAGCCGCTACACAGCGATCACCGAGCAGGATCTCGAGGCGATGCTCGCCGCTGTCGGCGTCGGCTCGCTGCAGGAGCTGTTCGACCGCCAGATCCCCGAGGGGGTGCGGCTCGGGCGGGCGCTCGACCTGCCGCAGGGCAAGCCCGAGCAGGAGGTCTTCGAGCACCTCCGCGAGCTCGCCGCGCGCAACGCCGACGCCGAAGCCGAGGTCAGCTTCCTCGGCGGCGGCTTCTACGACCACTACGTGCCGGCGATCATCGACATGCTGATGGAGCGCTCGGAGTTCCTGACGCCCTACACGCCCTATCAGCCCGAGATCTCGCAGGGCGGCCTGCAGGTGATGTTCGAGTACCAGACGGCGATCTCCGAGCTGACCGGCCTGCCGGTCTCGAACGCCTCGACCTACGAGGGGCCCTCCGCGGTCGCCGCCGCGGCGTACCTCGCGAAGCTCCACAACGGCCGGCCGCGGCTCGTCGCCAGCGCGGGCCTGCACCCGCACACGCTGCAGACGCTGCGCACCTACGCCCACGGCTACGAGATGGAGGTCGTCGAGGTCCCGCTCCGCGACGGCGTCACCGACCCCGGCGCCTGGGCCGAGGCGATCGACGATGAGACCAGCGCCGCGATCTTCGCCCAGCCGAACTTCTACGGCGCCGTCGAGGACGCCGCCGCGCTCGCCGAGGCGGCCCACGCGGCGGGCGGCGAGCAGACCGTCGTCGTCGCGCAGGTCGACCCGCTCACGCTCGGCATCCTCCGCGCCCCCGGCGAATGCGGCGTCGACGTCGCCGTCGGCGAGGGCCAGGCGCTCGGCAACCGGCTCGACTTCGGCGGGCCGTCGTTCGGCCTGTTCGCGGCTCGCGAGCAGTACCTGCGGCGGATGCCGGGACGCATCGCGGGGGAGACGCGCGACGTCGACGGCCGCCGCGGCTTCGTGCTGACCCTGCAGACCCGCGAGCAGCACATCCGCCGCGAGAAGGCGACGTCGAACATCTGCACGGCCCAGGCGCTGAACGCGCTCGGCGGTGTCGTCTACCTGTCCTGGCTCGGGCGCAACGGGATCGTCGAGCTGGGGGAGCTGCTCGCGGCACGCACCCACTACGCGCGTGAGACGCTCTCCGCGCTGCCCGGGGTCGAGCCGCTGCACTCCCAGCCGGTCGTGCGGGAGTTCGCGCTGCGCCTCGACGCGCCCGTCGCCGCCGTGCGCGAGCGCTGCATCGAGGCCGGGATCAACCCCGGCGTCGACCTGCAGGCGCTGACGGGCCGCGCCGAGGACGAGGGCGGCCTGCTCGTGGCGCTCACCGAGCGGCGCTCGCGCGCCGAGATCGACAGGCTCGCCGAGCTGCTCGGCGCCGCCGTCGCCGCGGAGCGCGCGCGCGACGGCGAGGCGGTCGTCGCATGAGCGCGGTCGAGGACAACCGGCTGCACTCCGACCCCGGCATCGAGGTCCACCCCGAGCGCCACGACCACCACGTCCCGCCGCCGTCGCACGCGGGCGGCGCGACGCCGCTGCAGCGCGACGCGGCACGCACGATCTTCGAGAAGGGGGCCGCCGGCCGCCGTGCGTTCGTGTGCCCCGAGACGGACGTCCCGCAGTTGCCCGCCGACGCGCTGCCCGAGCGGTTCCGCCGCGCCGCGCCGCCGCGCCTGCCCGAGGTCTCCGAGCCCGAGATCGTGCGGCACTACGTCGGCCTGTCGAAGCGCAACTTCGACCTCGACTCCGGCTTCTATCCGCTCGGCTCCTGCACGATGAAGCACAACCCGCGCCTGCACGAGCGCGCCGCGGCGCTGCCGGGGCACAGCCGCCTGCATCCGCTCCAGGACCCGGCCCGCGCGCAGGGCGCGCTGGAGCTGATGTGGAACCTGCAGGAGGCGCTCGCCGAGATCTCCGGGCTGCCGCACGTCAGCCTGCAGCCCTCCGCCGGCTCCCACGGGGAGCTCGCGGGAGTGCTGCTGACGCGCGCCTATCACGAGGATCGCGGCTCGGAGCGGCGCAAGGTGCTGACCCCGGACACCGCCCACGGCACGAACCCGGCGACGGTGACGATGGCCGGGCTCGAGGTCGTCAAGCTCGCGACGAACGCCGACGGCGGCATCGACATCGACGACCTGCGGGCGAAGGCCGACGAGGACGTGGCCTGCCTGATGCTGACCAACCCGAACACGCTCGGGGTGTTCGACCCGAACATCGAGGAGATCGCCTCGATCGTCCACGGCGTCGGCGCGACGCTCTACTACGACGGCGCGAACCTCAACGCCGTGATGGGCCTCTCGCGCCCCGGCGACATGGGCTTCGACATCGTCCACTTCAACCTCCACAAGTCGTTCACGCAGCCGCACGGCGGCGGCGGCCCCGGATCGGGCCCGATCGCCGTCTCCGAGCGGATCGCGCCCTATCTGCCGGTGCCGGTGGTCACGCGCGAGCCCGGTGGCGCCTTCGCGCTCGACCACGACCGCGAGAAGACGATCGGTCGCCTGCGCGGCTTCCACGGGAACTACGGCTGCTTCGTGCGCGCCTACGCCTACATCTGCTCGCTCGGCGCCGACGGGCTGCGCGACGCATCGGAGTCGGCCGTGCTGAACGCCAACTACCTGCTCGCGCGGCTGCGCGAGCTCGGCGTCACCGAGCAGCTCCCGCTCGCCTACGGCGAGCTGTGCATGCACGAGTTCGTGCTCTCCGGCGGGCCGATGAAGCGCGCGCTCGAGATCAAGACGCTCGATCTCGCGAAGCGGCTGCTCGACTACGGGTTCCACCCCCCGACCGTCTACTTCCCCCTGCTCGTCGACGAGGCGCTGATGGTCGAGCCGACGGAGACCGAGACGAAGGAGACGCTGGACGCCTTCGCGGAGGCGATCGCCGCGATCCTGGCCGAGGCCGCGGAGGACCCGAAGATCGCGCAGGACGCGCCCTACACGACGCCGGTGCGCCGCCTCGACGAGGTTGCGGCGGCGAAGAACCCGGTGATCCGGCAGGCGATCTCCTAGATGGCGGTCGAGCACCGCAAACTCGGCGCGACCGGGATCAGCGTCAGCCCGCTGTGCCTCGGCGCGATGATGTTCGGCGCGTGGGGCAACACCGACCACGACGACTCGGTCTCGATCATCCACGCGGCGCTCGACGCCGGCGTCAACTTCATCGACACGGCCGACGTCTACTCGCGGGGCGAGTCGGAGGAGATCGTCGGCAAGGCGCTCGCCGGCGGCCGCCGTGACTCGGTCGTGCTCGCGACCAAGGCGCACGGGAAGATGGACGACGACGATCCGAACCGCTTCGGGAACTCCCGTCGCTGGCTCGTCGAGGAGGTCGAGAACAGCCTGAGAAGGCTGAAAACCGACTGGATCGACCTCTACCAGATCCACCGGCCCGAGCTCGACACCGACATCGACCAGACGCTCGGCGCGCTCAGCGACCTCGTGCGGTCCGGCAAGGTCCGCGCGATCGGCTCGTCGACGTTCCCCGCCTGGCAGATCGTCGAGGCGCAGTGGGCGGCGGAGCGGCGCGGGCGCGAGCGCTTCATGTGCGAGCAGCCGCCGTACTCGATGCTGATCCGCGCCGTCGAGAAGGACGTGCTGCCGGTCTGCGCGCAGTACGGGATGGGCGTGATCCCCTGGAGCCCGCTCGCCGGCGGCTGGCTCTCGGGCCGCTACTCGCAGGGCGGCGACTCGCCGGGCGAGAGCCGCCGCGCGCAGATGCTCCCCTCGCGCTACGACATGTCGATCCCCGGCAACAAGGCTAAGCTCGAAGCCGCGCAGGCGCTCGGCAGGATCGCCGACGAGGCCGGGATGCCGCTGATCGAGATGGCGCTGCGCTTCGTCACCTCGCATCCGGCGGTGAGCGCGGCGATCATCGGGCCGCGCACGCCGCGAGCACCTCGACAGCCAGCTCGCGGCGCTCGAGCAGCCCGTGCTCCCCGGCGAGCTGCTCGACCGGATCGACGAGGTCGTGCCCCCGGGGACGAACGTCAACCAGGCCGATACCGGCTGGGACGCGCCCTGGCTGACCGACGCGTCGCTTCGGCGGCGCGACGCGCGCCCCTAGCGAACGTCGCACCCTCACGGCCCGCTAGAACTACCCCCTGCAATGCGGATCTTCTCCGGCATCCAGCCCACCGGGCGCAAGCACCTCGGCAACTACATCGGCGCGATCGCGCAGTACGTCTCCAGCCAGGAGCGCGGCGAGGGGATCTTCTGCATCGTCGACCTTCACGCGCTGACCGTCTCCTACGACCCGGCCGAGCTGCGCGAGCGCCTCTACGACACGACCGCGATCCTGCTCGCCGCCGGCCTCGACCCGGCGCGCTGCATCCTGTTCCGCCAGAGCGACGTGCACGAGCACACCGAGCTGACCTGGCTGCTGTCCAGCGTCACCGAACTCGGCCGGCTCGAACGCATGCACCAGTTCCGCGACAAGTCCGAGTCGCAGCGGCAGATGGTGCGGGCCGGGCTCCTGTTCTACCCGGTGCTGATGGCGGCGGATGTGCTTGCGTACCGCGCCAACGAGGTGCCCGTCGGCGAGGACCAGCGCGAGCACGTAGAGCTGATGCGCGACGTCGCGGACAACTTCAATCGTCGCTTCGCGGACGGCGGGGAGGTGCTCGTCGTGCCCGAGCTGCGGATGCCCTCGGTCGGCGCGCGGATCATGGACCTGCAGGACCCGGCGCGGAAGATGTCGACGACGAACAGCTCCGAGCAGGGCACGGTGTACGTGCTCGACGAGCCGAAGGCGATCGAGAAGAAGATCAAGAGCGCGGTCACGGACTCCGGCAGCGAGGTGCGCCGCGGTCCCGAGAAGGCGGGGATCGGCAACCTGATCGAGATCCTCGCGGCGGTGCGCGAGACCTCGCCCGAGCAGATCGAGGCCGACTTCGCCGACGCCCGCTACGGGGACTTCAAGGGCGCGGTCGCGGAGGCCGTCACCGGCTATCTCGCTCCAGTGCGCGAGCGCTACGAGGCGTTGCGCGGGGACGAGCAGGCGCTCGAGCGGATCCTCGGCGACGGCGCCGCGCGCGCCCGGGAGATCGCTGCGGAGACGCTCCGCGACGTCCGCGAGCTGATGGGCGTCGGCGTCCCCGGCGGCCGCGATTAGCAGGGCTTTCCCGGGCTCCCCGACCGACGGCCCCGACTCATCGGGCGCGGCCGGTACGGTGCCCGAGGTGACCCTCGCCACGCTCGACCTCGATCTCGACGTCTTCAGCGGCCCGTTCGACCTGCTGCTGACGCTCGTCCTGCGCGAAGAGGTCGACCTGCTCGAGCTGGCGCTCGCCGACGTCGTGCTCGCCTACATCGATCACCTCGAGCAGCGCGGCGAGCTCGACCTCGAGGCCGCGACCGAGTTCATCGTGCTGATCGCGGCGCTGCTCGAGCTGAAGTCGCGGCTGATGCTGAGCGGCGATGAGGACGAGCTGCTCGACATCGAGCCCGAGCAGGCCGCCGAGGAGCTGCTCGCGCGGATGCTCGACGCCTCCCGCTACCGCTCCGCCGCGTCATACCTGCGCGAGCTCCTCGACGGCGAGCAGGGCGTGCGGTTCCGCGAGGCGCCGCTGCCGCCCGGGATGCGCCGCCGGATCCTGCCCGCCGCCGACGGCTCGGAGGACCCGGAGGTGCTCGGTGCGGCGATCGGGCGGCTGCTGACGTTGCCTCCCCAGATCAGCCTGCGTCACATCGGCGCCCCGCGCGTCAGCGTCGCAGAGCGCCTCGCGCACCTGCGCGGCCTGCTTCGGCGCGGCGCCTTCAGCTTCGACGAGGCCGTCGCCGGCGCCGACCGGATGACCGTGGCGGTGACCCTGTTCGCGCTGCTCGAGCTCTACAAACTGGGCGAGGCGGGCTTCGAGCAGGGTGAGGCGTTCGGAGAGATCGCGGTGAGCGCGACCGTCCCCACGCAGGCCGACGCCGCGCCGGTGATCACGGCCGCTAGGCTCGCGGGATGAGCGCTCCGCCCGCCGAGCAGGGTCCGCAGGCACCCGGCGGTGCGGCGGAGCAGGAGATCATGAGCGACCCACCGGCAAGGACAAGGATCGTCGACCCCGAGGCGCGGGCGCCCGAGCTGGCGCGAACGGTCGAGGCGCTGTTGTTCCTGTCGGCGGAGCCGCTGAAGCCCGAGGAGCTCGCCGACGCCTGCGAGGTCGGGGAGGGAGCGGTGCGCGCGGCGCTGGCGCTGCTCGGCGAGGAGTACGCGCCCGGGCGGCGCGGGATCACGCTGCGCGAGCTCGGCGGCGGTTACACGCTCGCCACCGACCCTGCGACCGAGGAGGCGGCGCGGCGCCTGTTCAGCCGCCCGCGGATCGCGACGCTGACGCCCGCCCAGGCCGAGACGCTCGCGATCGTCGCCTACCTGCAGCCGATCTCGCGACCGGAGATCACGCGGATCCGCGGCGTCAGCGCCGACTCGGCCACCGCGACCCTGCTCGACCGGGGCCTGATCGAGGAGGCCGGGCACTCGCAGTTCGGCGCGCTGCAGTACCGCACCACGACGCAGTTCCTGAAGCTGTTCGGGCTGCGGGCGCTGGAGGAGCTGCCCGACGTCGCGCGCTGGGACCCGAGCCCGGAGGAGCAGGCGGAGCTGCGCGAACGTCTGATGCGCGCCGGCGAGGCGCGCGCCGAGTAGCGCCGCCCCGCGCCGCAGACGCCGCGATAGTGTCCGCGTTGGCGTCCGCGACCGCGCGGCGCCGCGCGCAACCGAAGGGGGAGGCTCACATGGCTTTGGGGATGTACTTCGGCGAAAGCGATTTCCCGGCGGACAAGTACGACGAGGCGATCGGGAAGCTCCAGGAGGCGGGTGCCGGTGCGCCGGCCGGCCGCAAACTCCACATCGCGCTCGAGACCGACGGCAAGATCAACGTGTTCGACGTCTGGGACTCCGAGGAGGCCTTCGCGGCCTTCGGGGAGACGCTGCTGCCGATCCTCGGCGGCCTCGGCGTCGACCCCGGCCAGCCGATGGTGGCCCAGGTCCGCAACATCATCCAGGGCTGAGGCGGGCGGCGGCGATGCTCTCGCACAGACGCGCCTTCAGTGGCTTCTCGGTCGACGACATCGCCGCCGCGCACGACTTCTACTCGGGTCAGCTCGGGGTCGAGGTGCAGCAGATGGAGAACGGCCTGCTGACGCTGCACCTCGCGGACGACTACGAGGTGATCGTCTACCCGAAGCCCGACCACACCCCGGCGGTCTTCACGATCCTCAACTTCGCGGTGGAGGACATCGAGCGGGCCGTCGACGAGCTCAGCGCAGCCGGCGTTGAGACGATCCGCTACGAGGGCTTCGGCCAGGACGAGCGCGGGATCTCGCGCAACCCGGGCGGGCCGCCGATCGCGTGGCTGCGCGATCCCGCCGGCAACGTGCTCGCTGTTCTCGAGGAGAACTAGCGACCCGAGTCAGAGGTTCGACCGGGCGGTTCGGAGTCGTCCGCGCGCGGCTGAGGCTCGCCGCCGAGCGCTCACGTAACACAGCTACGCCCCCGTGCTCGCCGCCGAACGCCGGCACGGCGATGCACCCGCAGACGTGGTGCCCCTGACTCGGATCGCTAGGCGACCGCGCGGGCCGCGAGCTGCCCGCAGGCCGCGTCGATGTCGCGCCCGCGCGTGAGCCGCACCGTGACGGGAACGCCGCGCGATTCGAGCGCGTGCCTGAACGCGGCGATCGACTCGCGGGTCGAGCCCCGGAACTCCGACCCGGTCGGGTTGAACGGGATCAGGTTGACCTTGAAGGGCGGCCTCGTGCGGTCGGTGCCCTCCTGGAGCAGGCGCGCCAGCGCGAGCGCCTGCTCGTAGCGGTCGTTGACGCCGGCGAGCATCACGTACTCGATGAACACGTGCCTGTGGCGGCGGGCGTAGAAGGCGCGGCACGCGGCGATCACGTCGGTCAGCGGGTAGCGGTCGTTGACGGGCATCAGCTCGCTGCGCAACGCCTCGTCGGCGGCGTGCAGCGACAAGGCGAGGCGGATCGGCATGTCGCTTTCGGTGAGCCGTTCGATGCCGGGGATCCAGCCGACCGTCGAGATCGTCGTGCGGCGGTGGGTGATGCCGATCTCGGGCAGCCGTTCGCAGGCGGCGAGCACCGCGTCGAGGTTCAGCATCGGCTCGCCCATCCCCATGAAGACGCAGTGGTCGATCGGATCGATGCGGCGGAAGTGCAGCGCTTGGTCGAGGATCTCGGAGCTCGTCAGGTTGCGGGCGAAGCGCATCGACCCGGTCGCGCAGAAACGGCAGGTGAGCGGGCAGCCGGACTGCGAGGAGAGGCAGATCGAGCGCCGGCCGCCGCCCTCGGCTGAGCCGCGGGCGCGCTCCCGGTAGCGCATCAGCACCGCCTCGAGCGGCCTGCCGTCGGTGGTGGCGAACAGGGCCTTGACGGTGCCGTCGCGCGAGCTGACCTCACGCTCGACGGCGAGCGTCGAGAACGGGACCTCGGCGGCGAGGCGCTCGCGCAGCGCGGCCGGGAGGTCGGTCATCTGCTCGTAGCCCGTGGCGCCGCGCGCCGCCCACGCCCAGATCTGACGGGCGCGGAACGGCTTCTCGCCGAGCGCGGCGAGCGTGGTGTCGAGGAGCTCGAGGTCCATATCGAAGGCGGCCCGCCGCAGCGCGGCCGGGCACCCCTATGGTTGCAGCCGATGGCCGCCGCCCCGGAGAGCCGCCGTTGAGGCTCGCCAAGCACCTCGCCCACGCCGGGATCGCCTCGCGCCGCGCGGCCGAGACGATCGTCGCCGCCGGACGCGTGCAGATCGACGGCGTGACCGTCACGGATCCCGCGCGGGACGTGGGTCCCGGCCAGGACGTGACGGTCGACGGCCGGCCCGTCGCCGGACCCGAGCAGCGCGTCGTCTACGCCCTCAACAAGCCTGTCGGGGTCGTCTCGACCGCCCGCGACACGCACGGCCGCCCGACCGTCACCTCGCTGGTTCCGGCGGGGGGGCTGCGGCTGTACCCGGTCGGTCGCCTCGACGCGGACAGCGCCGGGCTGATCCTGCTGACCAACGACGGCGAGCTGGCGAACCTGCTGACGCATCCCCGCTTCGAGGTGCCGAAGACCTACCGCGTGAGCGTCGGCGGCGGCACCGTCGGGCGGCGCACGATCGCCGCGCTGCGCGAGGGGGTCATGCTGGACGACGGCCCGACCGCGCCCGCGCAGGTGCGCGCACTCGGGCGCGGCGCGCTCGAGATCACGATCCGCGAAGGCCGCAACCGGCAGGTCCGCCGGATGTGCGACGCGGTCGGCCATCCGGTTCGCGAGCTGACCCGGGTCGCGTTCGGCCCGCTCGCGCTCGGCGACCTCGCGCCGGGGGCGCACCGGCGGCTGTCGGCGTCCGAGACAGCGCGGCTGCGCGCGGCGGCGCTCTCGTAGAATCGCGCTCCATGCAGCTGTTCGCGCTGAGAGGGGCGGTCGACGTCGCGGAGAACGAGGGCGGGCAGATCCTCGCGGCGACGCGCGAGCTGATGGAGGCGATCATGGCCCGCAACGGGCTGCGGCCGGAGTCGGTCGTGAGCTGCGTGTTCACCGCCACGCACGACCTCGACGCCGAGTTCCCCGCCGTCGCCGCGCGCGCGGTCGGTTTCGACCGCGTGCCGCTGCTGTGCGCCCAGGAGATCCCCGTGCCGGGGTCGATGCCCCGCGTGATCAGGGTGCTGATCCACTACCACGCCGAAGCGGGCCACGCGCCCGAGCATGTCTATCTCGGCGAGACGCGCGCGTTGCGCGCCGACCTGCACGCGGCACAATAGGTCGCCGATGACCCTCGAGTTCTCCGAGCGGATCCGACGGATCCCGGTCTATCCGGCGGCGGGCGGCTACGCGTCCCGCGACCTGGCGCTGCTCGCCAGCAACGAGTCGCCGTTCCCGCCGCTGCCGGCGGTGCGCGAGGCGATCGAGGCCGGTCTCGAGCGGCTCAATCGGTACCCGGACCCCTCCAGCAGCGTCCTCAAGCAGCGACTGTCCGACCGCTACGGGGTGCCCGCGTCGCGGATCGCGGTCGGCAACGGCTCGTGCGACGTGCTGCTCGCCGCCGGCGAGGCGCTGCTCGAGCCCGGCGCCGAGCTCGTCTACGCGTGGCCGTCGTTCTCGGTCTACCCGCACCTCGCCGCGGCGTCGGGCGCGCGTGCGATCACGGTCGCGCTCGACGCCGACGCCCGCCACGACCTGCCGGCGATGCTCCGCGAGATCACGGTCGCGACGCGGCTGGCGATCGTCTGCAACCCGAACAACCCGACGAGCACCGCGATCCCGCTGGCCGAGATCGCCGGGTTCCTCGACGAGGTGCCGCCGCACGTCTGCGTGATCGTCGACGAGGCCTATTGCGAGTTCAACCTGCTCGAGGACCCCGACTCCTCGCTCGACCTGCTCGACGCGCACCCCAACCTCGTGCTGCTGCGGACCTTCTCGAAGGTCTACGGCCTGTGCGGGCTTCGCGTCGGCTTCGCGCTGTGCGGCTCGGAGGAGCTGCCGCGCGCGCTCGACCAGGTGCGCCAGCCGTTCTTCTGCAACGCGCTGGCGCAGGCCGCCGCGACCGAGGCGCTCGGGCACCAGGACGCGGTCACCGAGCGGGTCACCCGCACCGTCGCCGAGCGTATCTCGCTCGACGAGCGGCTTCGCGCGATGGGGCTCGAGCCGGCCGAGTCGCAGGCGAACTTCTGCTGGTTCGAGCTGGGGGACCGCGACGAGGCGGAGATCCTCGACGGGCTGCGCGAGCGCGGGGTGCTGGTGCGCGGCGGCACCGCGCTCGGCAGCGAGCGGCCGGCGTTGCGCGTCACCTACGGGCTCCCCGAGGAGAACGAGCGCTTCCTGACCGCGCTGGGCGAGCTGCTCTGAGGAGCGCAGCCCCCGCGCTGGACGCGCCGCGCGTTCTCTGCTACAAACGGAGCAGGACGACCGATGAGCGCCGCAGCCGACATCTCCCGTAGCGCCCTCAACGGTTATCGCTGGTCGTTCGCCTTCGCCTGGCGATTTAGCTAGGCGCCAGGACCGACGCCCGTCGTGAGCGGGCGCGTCCCCCGAGTCCCGTCCCGGGACCAGGCGCCGCCCCCACGGGCGCTCTCACAGCGCCCTCTCGCCTCACGGCCCCGTCACACGGCGGGACGTAGCGCAGCCCTAAGATCACAGACGTCGGTGAAAGGATGGCTCAGGTGATGATCGTGATGAAGGAGACCGCGACGGAGGAAGACGTCGAGGCGGTCGTCGAGAAGGTCGAGAGCACAGGTGCCCTCGCGCACCGCATAAAGGGTGCGCGGGTCGACGTGATCGGCGCGATCGGCGACGTCGAGCAGGACGTCGGCGTCACCTCGCTCGGCCTCGAGGGACAGCCCGGCGTCGATCGCGTGATGCCGATCCTCAAGCCCTACAAGCTCGCCTCCGCGCAGATCACCCACGGCGAGCGAACCGTGCTCGAGATCGACGGGCGCAAGGTCGGCGGCGACAGCTTCGCGCTGATCGCGGGCCCGTGCACCGTCGAGTCGCGCGAGCAGACGCTCGAGACGGCGCGCGCGGTGCGCGACGCCGGCGCGACGCTGCTGCGAGGCGGCGCCTACAAGCCCCGCACGAGCCCGTACGCGTTCCAGGGACTCGGGCAGGAGGGGCTGCGGCTGCTCGCCGAGGCGAAGGCCGAGACGGGCCTGCCGATCGTCACCGAGCTGATGGACATCGGCGACGTCGAGCCGGTGATGGAGGTCGCCGACGTCGTGCAGATCGGCGCCCGCAACATGCAGAACTACCCGCTGCTGACCGAGGTCGGCCGCTCCGGCCGTCCGGCGCTGCTCAAGCGCGGCCTGTCCTCGACGCTCGACGAGCTGCTGATGGCCGCCGAGTACATCCTCAAGGAGGGTAATCCGAACGTGATGCTCTGCGAGCGCGGGATCCGCACGTTCGAGAACGCGTACCGCTTCACCCTCGACCTGATGGCGGTGCCGGTGCTCAAGGAGCTCTCGCACCTGCCCGTGATCGTCGATCCATCGCACGCCGCGGGGCGGCGGGAGCTGGTGACGCCGCTGTCCCTGGCGGCGGCGGCCGTCGGTGCCGACGGGATCATCGTCGAGGTCCATCCGAATCCCGACGAGGCGATCTGCGACGGGCCGCAACAGCTCCGCACGGAGGACTTCGCGGAGTATGCGCGGACGGTCGAGCAGGCCGCGGCGCTGGCCGGCAAAGCGCTGGCCGGAAGGGAGCCCGTCCTTGCCTGACGTGCCGGGAGCACCGAGCCCGACCGGGATCGACGGCCGGGACGGCACGATCGACCGCCCGGCCGACTTCGTCCGCGACCGTCGGATCGAGCGTGTCGTCCCGCTGCACGCGCCCGACGCGGTGCTCGCGGAGCTGCCGCTCTCCGACGAACAGGCCGACGTCGTGATCCGCGGCCGCAACGACGTCCACGCGGTTCTCGCCGGCAGCGACGAGCGGCTGCTGGCCGTCGTCGGGCCGTGCAGCGTGCACGACCCCGACGCGACGCTCGAGTACGCCTCGCGGCTCAGCCGCCTCGCGCACGACCTGCGCGGCGAGCTGCTGGTTGCGATGCGCGTCTACTTCGAGAAGCCGCGCACGACGACCGGGTGGAAGGGGCTGATCAACGACCCGCACCTCGACGGCTCGGGCGACGTCAACGCCGGGCTGCAGCTCGCGCGCCGGGTTCTGCTCGGCGTGCTCGACGCCGGGCTGCCGGTCGGCTGCGAGTTCCTCGACCCGATCACCCCGCAGTACATCGCCGACGCGGTCTCCTGGGGGGCGATCGGCGCCCGCACGACCGAGAGCCAGACCCATCGCCAGCTCAGCTCCGGCCTGTCGATGCCGGTCGGCTTCAAGAACCGCACCGACGGCAACGTGCAGGTCGCGGTCGACGCCGTCCGCGCCGCCGCCGAGCCGCACGCATTCGCCGGTATCGACCACAACGGCAGCCCGGCGATCCTCTACACCAGCGGCAACAAGGACTGCCACATCATCCTGCGCGGCGGCAAGGGCCAGCCCAACTACGAGCCGCTCGGCGTCAACGCTGCGCTGCGGCTGCTCGGGGCCGCGGGCCTGCCCCAACGGGTGATGATCGACCTCAGCCACGACAACAGCGGCAAGGACCCGGATCGCCAGCCGGCGGTCGCCGCCGACGTCGGCGCCCAGATCGCGGGGGGCAACGGCGCGATCGCCGGCGTGATGCTCGAGTCGTTCCTCGTCGGCGGGCGGCAGGACCTCGTATCCGGTGTCCACCCGCGCACGGAGCTCCGCTACGGCCAATCGATCACCGACGGGTGTCTGGACTGGCACACGACGGTCGAGGTGCTGCAGGATCTCGCCGAGTCCGTTCGCGAGCGAAACGCCTCCAGGGCCTAGATGACCGAACGGCGTCGCCGTGCCGGGGAACCGGCTTCCTGACGGATGCGGATCGCGGTCCTCGGCGTCGGCCTGATCGGCGGGTCGATCGGCCTCGCGGCGCGCGGCCGCGCGGACGCGAAGGTCTGCGGCTGGGACCCGGACGAGTCCGTGCGCGCCCTGGCGCTCGAGCTGGGGGTGCTCGACGAGGCGGCCGGTGACATCGCGTCAGCGGTACGCGACGCGCAGGCGGTGTTCGTCGCCGCCCCGGTCGGCGCGCTGCCCGCAGCCGTCGCCGAGGCGCTCGCAGCCGCGGGACCTGACACCGTCGTCAGCGACGTCGGCTCGACCAAGCGCCAGCTCGCCGAGGCGTCCTCGGACGGGCGTTTCATCGGCGGGCACCCCCTCGCCGGGGCCGAGGCCGCGGGGGTCCGCCACTCGCGGGCCGACCTGTTCGAGGGCGCGACCTGGTACCTGACGCCCGCGCGCGGCAGCACGACCGGCGTCCTCTACGAGCGGCTGTACGCGCTGCTGCGCGCGTTCGGCGCACGCCCCGTCGCGATCGACGCGGCGACCCACGACCAGCTGATGGCGAACATCTCCCACCTGCCGCACGTGCTCGCGAACGTGCTCGCCGCGCAGGCCGCCGGGCTGCTCGGCGAGGACGGCGAGCGGCTGCCGGCCCTCGGCCCGAGCTTCCGCGACGCGATCCGCGTCGCGGGAGCCAACAGCGCGATCTGGACCGACATCTTCACGTCGAACCGCGACGCGCTGCTGGGCGCGATCGACGAGCTCTCGCGCCGGCTTCGTGACGCCCGCGAGACGCTCGCCGCCGGCGACGAGGGGGCGATCGGCGCGTGGATCGAGCGCGCCCGTGCGGACCGCGACGCGCTGCTCGGCACCGACCTCGAGGGCGGCGCCGTGCACGAGCTGACGATCCACGTCCCGAACCGGCCCGGCGTGATCGCCGAGATCGCGCTGGCGCTGGGGGAGGCCGGGGTCAACATCTCCGACCTCGCGCTGTCGCCCTCGCGTGAGGTGAGCCGCGGGGTCGTGACGCTGTGGATCGCGGGGGAGACGCAGGCCGACCGCGCCGAGCGGCTCGTCGCCGGCCTCGGCTTCGCGGTCGTGAGAGCATGAGCCCCCGCGCATGAACGTACGCTTCGAGCCCGCGAGCTCCCTCACCGGCAAGGTCACGCCGCCGCCCGACAAGTCGATCTCCCATCGCGCCGCGATCATCGGCGCGATGTCCTCGGACCCGGTGCGCGTCGCCAACTACCTCCACGCCGCCGACACCGACTCGACCCTTGCGGCGGTCGGCGCCCTCGGCGCCCTGGTCGACCAGCGCGACGGGGAGCTGGTGATCCGCGGCGCCGGGCTGCGCGAGGCGCGTGAGCCCGAGGCGCCGGTCGACGTCGGCAACGCGGGCACGCTGCTGCGGCTGCTGCCCGGCTGGCTGGCGACGCAGGAGGGCCGTTCCTTCACGCTCGACGGCGACGAGTCGATCCGGCGCCGGCCGGTCGACCGGATCGCCGAGCCGCTGCGGGCGATGGGCGCCGAGCTCGAGGCCCGCGAGGGCCGCTTCACTCCGCTCACGGTCCATGGCCGGCATCTGCGGGCGGTCTCGCACGAGCTCGACGTCGCGAGCGCCCAGGTCAAGTCGTGCATCCTGCTGGCAGGCCTCGCCGCGGACGGCGCGACGACCGTCGGCGAGCCGACCCGCAGCCGCGACCACACCGAGCGGATGCTGCTGCGGGCGGGCGTCTCGATCCATCGCCACGGGCGCCATGTGACCGAGGTCAACGCCGACGAGCTGCAGCTCGAGAGCGTCGTCGTGCCCGCCGACCTGAGCTCCGCAGCGTTCCTGATCGCCGCCGGCGTGCTGGTGCCGGGCTCGCGTCTGCTGCTCTCCAACGTCGGCGTCAACTGGACGCGGACGGGGTTCATCAGGATCGTGCGCCGGATGCGGGGGATCGTGCTCGGGGACCTCGAGCGCGAGGCCGAGGAGCTGACCGGCGAGGAGCCGGTCAGCGATCTCGACGTCGCCCACGGCGCGCTCGAGGGCACGGTGGTCGAGCCGGACGAGGTCCCGCTCGCGATCGACGAGCTGCCGCTCGTCGCGCTGCTCGGCTGCTTCGCCGAGGGCGAGACGGTCGTGCGCGGGGCGCAGGAGCTGCGGATCAAGGAGTCCGACCGGATCGCCGGGGTGGTCGAGGGGCTGCGCGGGCTCGGCGCGGAGATCGAGGCGACCGACGACGGGTTCGCGGTGACGGGCACCGGCGGTCTGCGGGGAGGCACGATCGACAGCCACGGCGACCATCGCATGGCGATGATCGGCGCGGTCGCCGGGCTCGCCTCGCGCGAGGGGGTCGAGGTGCGGGGGATGGAGGCCGCGGCGGTCTCCTATCCGGGGTTCACGGAGGACCTGGTGAGCCTCACGGGGGCGGCGTGACGGCCCGATGGTGATCGCGATCGACGGCCCGGCCGGCGCCGGCAAGTCGACGGTCGCGCGGGCGCTCGCGAAGGCGCTCGGCTTCACCTACCTGGACAGCGGCGCGATGTACCGCAGCGTCGCGTTGCTGACGCTGCGCGATCCGGACGGCGAGGCGGCGCAGCTCGCCGCTGCGGCGAGGATCGAGCTGGGCGGGCGGGTGCGGCTCGACGGCGAGGACGTGAGCGCCGCGATCCGGACTCCGGAGGTCTCGGCCCGCGCCTCGGAGGTCGCGGCCGACCCCGCTGTGCGCGAGGCGCTGGTGGCAAAGCAGCGCGAGCTGCTCTCGAGCGGCGACTGGGTCGCCGAGGGGCGCGACATCGGCACCGTCGTGGCACCCGGCGCGGAGCTGAAGGTGTACCTCGACGCGGATCCGGCGGAGCGGGCGCGCCGTCGCGCGGCCGAGCTGGGAGCGGAGGTGGCGCAGGTGCTCGCGGAGCAGACGCTGCGCGATGAGCGCGACCGCAGCCGCGAGGCGAGCCCGCTGCAGGCGGCGGACGGGGCGGTGGTGCTCGACACCACGGGGCTCGACGTGGATGAGGTGGTCTCCAGGATCGCGGCGCTGGCGCGCGGCCGCGGCTAGGGAACGCGGAGGATCTGCCGCGCGCGCGGCAGATCCTCACGAGCCGCGCCGCAATCCGCGACATGGACCACGAAGCGGCACGCGACGCTGCGGGCCGCTGCGCCGACGTGGTCAGCCGGGCGCGCCGAGGAACGCCCCGATCAACGGCCACGCGAGCGGATCCTGCAGCAGCACGCCGTGCCCGCCCTCGAGGATCGCGAGCCGCGCGCCCGGGATCGCGGCGGCGAGCGCCTGCGAGCGCTCCGGCGGCGCGACCCCGTCGTAGCGTCCCCCCAGCACCAGGCACGGCATCCGCAGCCGGCCGATCCTCGCGGCGGCGTCGTGGCCGCGGCGCGCCTCGAGCTGGCGCAGCAATCCCGGTGGGGGAGGGCCGTCCGCTTCGCCCCGTGCGACGTAGGCGCGCAGCGCCGACGCCAGCTCCGGGCTCTCGCGGGAGCGCGTGTCGAGCAGGCCGGCCCACAGCTCCGTGCGCTCAGCCGCCGGCAGCGCGAACAGCTCGTGCAGCGGATAGGAGCTGCCGAGCTCGCCGCCGCCGGACGTGATCGCCAGCACCAGGCGCTCGACGCGCCCCGGCGCCAGCAGCGCGAGCTCCTGGGCGACCATGCCGCCGAACGAGATGCCGACGACGGCGAACTCCTGCCAGCCGACGTGAGCGGCGAGCTCGAGCGCGTCCGCCGCGAAATCGAGCATCGCGGGCTGCTCGCCGGCGCGGGAGCGCGAGCGGCCGAGGTCGCGATGCTCGTAGGAGAGCAGCTCCAGGCGCTCCGAGCCGGGCCAGCCGAGCGGCCGCGGCTCGACCCGCAGGTCGCTCCCGGTCCCGGGGATCACCAGCACCCGGCGCACCGCCGGCCCCTCGGCCGGCGCTTGGAGCTCGTAGTGGAGGTCCGCCCCCGAGAGCCGCGCGACGGGCATCAGCGGGCGGGCGGGGCGGTGGGCACGCGCGCACGCTACACCGGGAGCGGCGCCGGAGGCCGCCATACTCATGCGGTGCTCAAGGTCGCGATCGTCGGCTACCCCAACGTCGGCAAGTCATCCCTGATCAACCGCCTGACCGGCGGCCGCGAGGCCGTCGTGCACGAGCGCGCGGGCGTGACCCGCGACCGCAAGGACCTCGACTGCGAGTGGAACGGGCGGCGCTTCAAGCTGATCGACACCGGCGGCATGGACTTCGAGGACGACGATCCCCTGGCGGGGTCGATCCGCGAGCAGGCGCGGGCAGGGATCGCCGAAGCCGCGGTCTCCGTGCTCGTCGTCGACGCGAGGGCCGGGGTCCGCCCCGGGGACGAGGAGCTCGCGGACGAGCTGCGGCGCTCGCCGCTGCCGGTGATCGTCGCGGCCAACAAGATCGACGGCGCCGCCGAGCTGCCGCTCGCCGCCGAGTTCAACCGCCTCGGGCTCGGCGAGCCGCTTCCCGTCTCCGCTGCGCAGGGCCTCGGCTCCGGCGACCTGCTCGATCGGATCGTCGAGCTGCTCCCCGCCGCCGACGACGAGCCCGACGACGACACCGTCAGGCTTGCCGTGATCGGCCGCCCGAACGTCGGCAAGTCCTCGCTCGTCAACCGCTTCCTCGGCGAAGACCGCGTGATCGTCTCGGACGTCGCGGGTACCACCCGCGACGCGATCGACCTGCCGCTGCTCGTCGACGGCCGGCGCCTGACGCTGATCGACACCGCGGGCCTGCGCAGGCAGTCCAAGGTCGACGACTCGGTCGAGTACTACACCGCGCTGCGCTCGCAGCGGGCCGCCGAGCGCGCCGACGTCGCGCTCGTCGTCTGCGACTCCGAGGACGGCGTCACCTCCCAGGACCTCCGCGTCGCCGAGCTGGCGATGAAGAGCGGCTGCGCGACCGCGCTGGTGCTGAACAAGTGGGACCTGCAGGGCAGCGGCGAGGAGGGCGACGAGCAGGCGCGGATCGACCTCGACCACGAGCGCGCGCGAGTCGCCGAGAAGCTGCGGCTGCGCCCGCGCGTGCTGACCGCCAGCGCGAAGTCGGGACGCAACGTCGGCCGCCTGCTGGAGGAGGCGATCCTGCTCGGCGACCGGACCTCGGGCCGGATCCCGACGCCCGAGCTGAACCGCTTCCTGTCCGAGGCCACGCAGGCGCGCCAGCCGCCGGTCGGCACCAGGCGCGGCGCCGCGGGGCACCGCCTGAAGCTGATCTACATGACCCAGATCGGCCAGCGCCCGCCGCGCTTCGCGATCCAGGTCAACTCCCGCGGCCGTGTCACACGCGACTACACCTACTACCTGGAGAACCGCATGCGTGCGCGCTACTCGATGGAGGGCGTGCCGCTGATCATCGACTTCGTCGAGCGCGGGCAGCGGGCCCGAGCCCGCGCTGCATAGACTGCGACCCTTCCAAGCCCCGGCGCGGCCCCTTCCCCGGGAGCGCCAATCCCCGAATCCCTGGAGTGAGACCTAACGCGTCATGACTGAGCTTTCCGACACCGAGTACCTGTTCACCTCCGAGTCGGTCACCGAGGGCCACCCCGACAAGATCGCCGACCAGATCTCCGATGGGGTGCTCGACGCCGTGATGAAGGACGACCCCTACGGCCGCGTCGCCTGCGAGACGCTCGTCAACACCGGCCTGATCGTCGTCTCCGGCGAGATCTCGACCGACACCTATGTCGACATCCAGGAAATCGCGCGGGAGACCGTGCGGCGGATCGGCTACACGGACGCCGACCTCGGCTTCTCCGCCGACTCGTGCGCGGTCCTGAACGCGATCGACAAGCAGTCCGCGGACATCGCCCAGGGCGTCGACAAGGCCTACGAGGCGCGCACCGACGCCGGCGACCAGGACGAGCTCGACGTCGCCGGCGCCGGCGACCAGGGGATGATGTTCGGGTACGCCTGCAACGAGACCGATGCGCTGATGCCGCTCCCGATCTCGCTCGCGCACCGGCTCGCCGAACGCCTCGCGGCGGTCCGCAAGGCAGAGACCCTCAACTACCTGCGCCCGGACGGCAAGACCCAGGTCAGCGTCCGCTACGTCGACGGCAAGCCGGTCGAGATCGAGAAGCTGCTGATCTCGACCCAGCACCGCGAAGGCGCCGAGAAGCTGATCCCGGAGGACCTCTGGGAGCACGTCGTCGAGCCGATCCTGCCGAAGGACCTCTATGACCCCGCGAAGCTGCGCAAGAACTTCCTGGTCAACCCGACCGGGCGTTTCGTGATCGGCGGTCCCGTCGGCGACGCCGGGCTGACCGGGCGCAAGATCATCGTCGACACGTATGGCGGCATGGCCCGCCACGGTGGCGGCGCCTTCTCCGGCAAGGACCCCTCGAAGGTCGACCGCTCGGCCGCGTACGCGGCCCGCTGGGTCGCGAAGAACATCGTCGCCGCGGGGCTCGCCGATCGGGCCGAGGTGCAGGTCGCCTACGCGATCGGGGTCGCACACCCCGTGTCGGTGATGGTCGAGACGTTCGGCACCGAGACCGTCGGCCGCGGGAAGATCGTGGCGGCCGTCGGCGAGGTGTTCGACCTGCGCCCCGGGGCGTTCCGCGAGGAGCTCGACCTGCACCGGCCGATCTACCAGAAGACGGCGGCCTACGGCCACTTCGGCCGCGAGGACCACGACTTCACGTGGGAGCGGACGGACAAGGCGGAGGCGCTGCGCGCAGCCTGCGGTCTCTGACCGCCGGTCCCTCTAGATTCGGGGCGGTGGGAGTCTCCGCCCCTACCGACGCGACCACCGGCGCCCGCGCGTTCCCTGCGATCGCCCGCGTCGAGCCGATCACGACCTCGCGCGCCCTGCGCGGGCCGTTCGACTACGCGCTCGGCGAGCAGCTGCGCGGCGAGGTCGAGGTGGGGTCGATGCTGGTCGTGCCGTTCGGGCGGCGCCGTCTGCTCGGCGTCGTGACGGGGCTCGCCGAGAGCAGCGAGATCGGCGCCGAGCGGCTGCTCGAGCCGGTCCGGGCGCTCGAGCTGGGTGTGCCCAGGGACCTGATCGAGCTCGCCGAGTGGATCGCCGCGGAGTACTGCTCGACGTTCGCACGGGCGCTCGGGCTGGTGCTGCCACCGGGTGCGGCGCGGCGCCTCAGCGGCCGCCGGCGGCGGGTCAGCGCGCCGCCGCGCCACCGGGCCGTGGGTAGCGCCGGCGCCGAGCCGCCCCCGCTGAGCGAGGACCAGCACGCGGCGCTCGCGCCGATCCTCGATGCGCTCGCCTCGCGGCACGCGCGTTCGCTGCTGCTCCACGGCGTCACCGGCTCGGGCAAGACCGAGGTCTACATCCGAGCGGCCGCCGCCGCGCTCGAGCAGGGCCGCGGCGCGATCGTGCTCGTCCCCGAGATCGCGCTGACCCCGCAGATCGTCACGCGGTTCGTCGAGCGCTTCGGCGAGACGGTCGCGGTCCTGCACTCGCGTCTCACCCCGGGCCAGCGCTACGAGCAGTGGCGCCGCCTCCGCGAGGGTGAGGCGAGGGTCTGCGTGGGTCCGCGATCCGCCGTCTTCGCCCCGCTCGCCGAGCTCGGCCTGGTCGTGCTCGACGAGGAGCACGACTCCTCCTACAAGCACGAGGGCGACCCCCGCTACGACGCCCGCGACGTCGCGGCCGAGCGAGCCTCGCGGTGCGGCGCGGTGCTGCTCGCGGGCAGCGCCACCCCGCGCCCGGAGAGCGTGCACCGGATGCCAGCGGTGCGGCTGCCGCGGCGGGTCGACGGGCGGCCGCTGCCGACGGTCTCGGTCCTCGACATGCGCGGGTTGCGATCGGGGCTGCACCCGGTGACCGCCGAACAGCTCGCGGGCGTCCGCGACCGCGGCGGCAAGGCGATCGTGCTGCTCAACCGCCGCGGCTGGTCGAACTTCATGTCGTGCCGTTCCTGCGGGCGCGTGTGGGGCTGCCCGCAGTGCGACGTGGCGCTCGTGCTGCATCGCGCGGGCGGGTTCCTCGCCTGTCACCACTGCGGCCATCGCGAGCGGACGCCCGCCGGCTGCCCGGATTGCGGATCGGCGTCGGTGGCACGGCACGGCGCCGGCACCGAGCGGCTCGCGCATGAGCTCACGGAGATCCTCGGCGATGGCGGCTTCCCCGTCTTCAGGCTCGACGCCGACGTGATCGGCAGCGGCGAGGCGGCCGAGCCCGGCGCGATCCCGGCCGCGTTCGAGGCCGCCTCCTGCGGCGTGCTGATCGGTACGCAGATGGTCGCCAAGGGCCACGACTTCCCCGGGGTCGAGCTGGGGGTCGTGCTCGACGCGGACGCGACCCTCCGCTTCCCGGACTTCCGGGCCGAGGAGCGGACCTTCGCCCTGATCGCCCAGCTCGCCGGGCGCGCGGGGCGCGGCGCCGAAGGCCGGGTGCTGGTGCAGACGATCGCCCCCGACGCCCGCGCGATCCGCTACGCGGCGAGGCACGACAGCGCGGGGTTCGTGGCCGAGGAGCTCGAGCGCCGGCGCGCGCTCGGCTACCCGCCGTTCGGTCATCTGATCCGGATCGTGCTGTCCTGCGAGGAGGCCGCGCCGGCGCGAGAGGCGGCGCTCGAGCTGCGCGAGCGGCTCGCGCCCGGGCTGCCCGCCGCCGGCGCGACGCTGCTCGGTCCGGCGCCCCTGTTCCGGCTGCGGGGGCGCGAGCGCCAGGTGCTGGTCGTGAAGGCGCAGCGGCGGCGGGAGGCGGTGGCCGCCGCGGGCGAGGCGGTCGCCGCGCTCGCGGGGGAGCGGCGCCACGGCGACGTCAACATCGGGGTCGACGTCGACCCGCAGTAGGTGAACGCGTCGTCGCAGGCGTTGCCGACGGCCAGGCTCGGTGGTACTTTTTCCGCCGCCGGTCGCCATTGGACGGCGACCCGGGCCGGCCCTGGAGGGGACAAGGAGATGTCGTCACGCTTTGCGCGCACGATGGTGCGCAGTTGGGCCGTGCTTGCGCTGTCGCTCGCGGGCTGCATGGGCGCGGCCGCCGGGGCGTCCGCGTCGCAGGGAGCGGAGGCCGAACACGTCTGCGCGGCGCCCGCGCCGGGCTACGCGAGCTGCTTCGCGATGGTGCGCCGGATCACCCCCGAGCCGGGGTCACGGCGCGCGGGCGGCGCCGCGGACGCCGTGGGCGTGCGCCCCGCGGGCGGCCTGACTCCGCGTGAGCTCGCCGGCGCCTACGGCTATGACCCGGAACTCGGCGGCAGCGGCCAGACGATCGCGATCGTCGACGCCTACGACGACCCGGACATCGCCTCCGACCTCTCGGTGTTCGACAGCGAATACGGGATCGACGAATGCTCCGGCTGCTTCACGAAGGTCGGCCAGACCGGCAGCCCGACGGCGCTGCCGAGCACGGACGAATCGGCCTGGTCGATCGAGATCTCGCTCGACGTCGAGGCGGCGCGCTCGGCCTGCTGGAACTGCCGGATCGTCCTGGTCGAGGCGGACAGCCCATCGTTCGCAGACCTCACGGTCGCCGAGAACACCGCCGTCGCGCTCGGAGCGACGGAGGTCTCGAACTCCTACGGCGGCCCCGAGTCGCGATACGCACCGGCCGAATCGGCCTACGACCATCCCGGCGTCGTGATCACGGCGGCGACCGGCGACTTCGGGTGGGGGGAGTGGACCTACTACAACGAAAAACACGCGCTGCCGATGCCGGCACGGCCCAACATCCCGGCCTCGCTGCCGACGGTCGTCGCGGTCGGCGGCACGACGCTCGACCTCGGCCCTAACGGAGAACGCAGCGCCGAGACGGTCTGGAACGGGGACGGCCCGCTCGACGCCCTCGGAGCCACCGAACAGGGCGCGACCGGCGGCGGCTGCAGCACGCTCTTCGAAGCCCAGCCCTGGCAGCGCGATGCCGCCGGCTACGCGGCCGCGGGCTGCGGCGGCACGCGGCTCGATGCCGACGTGGCGGCGGTCGCCGACCCGGACACGGGCTTCGACATCTACGACAGCTACGAATGCGGGGCTCCGTGCGAACGGTTCCGCAACGGCAGCTCGTGGCTGGAGATCGGCGGCACGTCCCTCTCCACGCCCTTGGTCGCGGGCATGTACGCGCTGGCCGGCGGCAGCCACGGCGTCTCCTATCCCGCGCTGACCCTCTACGGCCACCTCGGGGGCTCGTCGGTGTTCGACGTGACGCAGGGCGGCAACGGCTACTGCGACGACGGCGGTGTGGCCTGCGGCATCGACGGCAAGCTCGCCGAACTCGCGCGGCTGAAGCCCGAACTCCTCGGCGTCAGCCTCGACTGCGAAGGCACGACCGCCTGCAACGCCTCGCCCGGCCTCGACGGTCCGACCGGGATCGGCGCGCCCACCTCGCTGAGCCTGTTCGAACCGCTCTCCCCGAGCGCCGCGATCGCCGCTCCCGCGAGCGTCGTCGCGGGGGCGGCCGCAGGGTTCGGAGCGGGCGGCTCGGCCGATCCGTATCCGGGAGGGCTCGACGGCGCCTCCTACGAATGGGCGTTCGGCGACGGCTCGAGTGCCACCGGGACCTCCCCGGCGCACGTCTACTCCGCGCCCGGGCCCTACGCGGTCACGCTGACGATGACCGACGCCTACGGGCTGACGAGCACGACGACGAGCGATGTCACGGTCGCTCCGGCCCCCGCGGCGGGCGGCGTCGCAGTCTTCAAACGGGTCTCCGTCCCCGACGCGAAACTCGCCGCCGTCGTTCTCCAGGCTGCTCAGAACGGCGCCTTCACGGTGCGCATCAGCTGCCCGCGAGGCGAGTCGAGGTGCGAAGGCACCGTCAGCGTTCGCACGGCGATGGCGATCGCCGCCTCCGCGCACCGGCGGGTCATGACCCTGGCGAGCGCCCGCTTCAGGGTCGCCGGGGGCAAGGTGGTCGCCGTCAGGCTGCGCCTGAGCTCCGCCGGCCGGGCGCTGCTGGCGCGCAGGCGCTCGCTGAAGGTCAAGGTGCGCATCGTCTCCCGGGATCCGTCGGGGGCGAGTCACACGACGATCGCGATCGCGACGCTCCGCGCTCCGCGCCGCCGCTGAACGGCGTGGAGCGAGGGCCCGCCGGGCTGCTCGCGCGCCGGCCGCCGCCCTCCTACACTCAGCGGCGATGAGCCGCGAAGACGAAGATCGCGACGAGACGAACCGCGAGCCGGCCTCGCTCGCAGACGACGTCGAGGTCGAGCAGGAGTCCGACGCCACACCGGTCGCCGAGCTCGACCCGGAGACGCGAGCGCGGCGGGATGCCGCGCTGCGCCACGTGCGCAAGTTCGGCGACCCCGTGCTGCGTGCGGTCGCCGTTCCCGTCGAGCGCTTCGACGAGGACCTCGCGCGCGAGACGGAGAGCATGGGCCGGCTGATGCACGACGCGCTCGGCATCGGCCTCGCCGCGACCCAGCTCGGCGTGCTGCACCGTGTGCTCGTCTACCAGGCCTTCGTCGACGATCCCCTGACGGTGCTCGTCAACCCCGAGATCGAGTGGCGCAGCGAGGAGACCGAGGTCGCCGAAGAGGGCTGCCTGAGCCTGCCCGGCGTGCACGTCGAGGTCGAGCGCAACGTCTCGATCCGCGTGCGCGCCAAGGACATCACCGGGGAGGATCTCGAGATCGAGGCGGAGGGGCTCGAGGCGCGCGTGATCCAGCACGAGGTCGATCACCTCGACGGGAAGCTCGTGCTCGACCGCATCTCACGCCAGGCGCGCAAGGAGGCGATGCGCGCGATGCGCGAGGCACAGCGCGCGCCGAGCGCCGCCTAGGCCCTGTCGTGGGTGTCGTCTATCTCGGCACCTCGCAGTTCGCTGCAGTCGTGCTCGAGCGCCTCGCCGCGGTGCCGGCGCTGCGGCCGACGCTCGTCGTCACGCGGCCGGACCGCCCGAGCGGGCGCGGCCGCCGGCTCAGCAGCCCGCCGGTCGCCGACGCCGCCCGCGCGCTCGGTCTGCCGGTCTTGCAGCCCGACCGCGTCAACGAGCCGGTGGCGGTCGAGGAGATCGGCCGCGCGGCAGGATCGGGCGCCGGCCCCGAGGCACTCGTCGTCTGCGCGTTCGGCGCGCTGATCGGGGAGGCGCTGCTCGCGCGTCACGAGATCCTCAACGTGCATCCCTCGCTGCTGCCGCGCTGGCGCGGAGCCGCCCCGGTCGAGCGGGCGATCATGGCGGGCGACGAGGCGACGGGCGTCAGCATCATGCGCCTCACCGCCGGACTCGACGAGGGACCGGTGTGTCTCGCCGCTCGTGAGCCGATCGGGCCTGCGGACACCTACGGCTCGCTCTCGGAGCGCCTGCAGGAGCTCGGGGCGCGGCTGCTGATCGAGGCGCTCGAGACGCGGCCGGAGTTCGTCGATCAGGACGAGCGCGGCGTCACCTACGCCGAGAAGATCGGACCCGAGGACCGGCTGCTCGACGGGCGGCGGCCGGTCGCGGAGCTCGACCGGACGGTTCGGGCGCTGCACCCGCACATCGGCGCGAGGCTTGCGCTCGCCGACGGGGCGGCGCTGGGGGTGATCCGCGCGGCCCCGGTCGATCGGCCTCGGATCGCCGCGGGCGAGCTCGAGGCACAGGACGGGATGCTGCTGCTCGGCTGCGCGGACGGCGCGCTCGAGCTCCTCGTGGTGCAGCCCCCGGGCGGCCGTCCGATGGACGCGGCCGACTACCTGCGGGGCCACGGCGTGCCGCGCGTGGCGCCGGCCCCGTAGCGCATCAGCGGGGCCGGAACGGGGCGCGCCGGTGCCTGCCCGAGAACCGGTCGTCTACGGACGCGCCGGGCGCGTGTACCCCGTCACGTAGGACGGCACGGGCGTCCCGGCCGGCAGCCGGGGGTCCGGCTCGGCGTGCCCGGCACGGAGCGACAGCGGGATCACGCCGGCCCACGCCGGCAGCCCGTAGTCCTCCTCGTCGTCGAGCGGCGGGCCGGTCCTGACCTTCGCGGAGGCCTCGTCGATCGGCAGCGCGAGCAGCGCGGTCGCCCGGCTCTCGTTCTCGCTGGGCGGCCGCACTTCGTCCCAGCGCCCCGGCACGATCCGTTCGACGACCGTGCGGAACCCGTGCAGCCGCTCCTCCGGGTCCGTGACGGGCCGGGCCGTGCCGAGCAGCATCGCCGAGCGGTAGTTGGCCGAGTGGTGCATCGCCGCCCTCGCGAGCACGAGGCCGTCGATCAGGGAGACCGTCAGGCAGGCGGGGACCCCGGCAGCGAGCGCACGGAGGGTGCGGCTCGCGCTCGAGCCGTGGCAGTAGACGACGTCGCCGTCGCGTGCGTGGAGCGTCGGCACGACGATCGGCTGGCCCTCGTCGACGATCCCGAGGTGGGCGATCAGGCCCTCGTCGAGGATCGCGTCGATCACGGCACGCTCGTGGCTGCCCCGCTCGCGCTTGCGGCGAAGGCGCACGCGGCCGGATCTCGGCTCCGCCGGTCTGCTCGCGCTGGTCTCCACGGCCCGTCCTCCAATCTGTAATAGTACAGTCAAGTGTCTGCACTGAAACAGTACACGACGAACGCGAAGACCGCCGCCGCGCTCGTCACCGAGGTCGAATCCGCCGTCGCGACCGGTGGGTTGACGGCGGGCGAGCGGCTGCCGTCGGTGCGCCGCCTCGCGGCCGGCGCGGGCCTCAGCCCCGCGACCGTGGCCGCGGCGATCGCGGAGCTGCGCCGTCGCGGCGTCGTCGTCAGCGAGCCGCGTCGCGGGACCAGCATCTGCGAGCGCCCGCCGCTCCCCGCTCCGGCGGCGCTGGTCGTGCCGCCGGGGGCGCGTGACCTCTCGCGCGGCAACCCCGATCCCGAGCTGCTGCCGGACCTCGCCGGCTGCCCTGCGCAGCACCCCGCAGCCCGTGCATCTCTACGGCGACGCGCCGGAGGACGAGGGACTGCTCTCGCGGGCGCGCGCCGCGCTGCGCGCCGACGGCGTCCCCGAGGCGCACCTGTGCATCGTCAGCGGCGCGCTCGACGGGATCGAGCGGGTCCTCTCGGTGCGGCTGCGGCCCGGGGATCGGGTCGCCGTCGAGGAGCCCGGGTACGCGGCGCTGTTCGACCTGCTGCGCGCTCAGGGGCTGGCGTTGGAGCCGGTCGAGGTCGACGATCGCGGGATGCTGCCCGGCCGTCTCGAGGCGGCGCTCGGCCGCGGGGCGCGGGCCGCCGTCATCACGCCCCGCGGGCAGAACCCGACCGGCGCCGCGCTCGACGCCGAGCGCGCCGCCGCGCTGCGCCGGGTGTTGGCGGCGCACCCCGAGGCGCTGCTCGTCGAGGACGATCACCTCGGCCCCGTCGCGGGGGTTCCCCTCCACACCCTCGCGGGGGCGGGCGGGCCCTGGGCCGCGACCCGGTCGGTGGCGAAGGCGCTCGGTCCCGACCTGAGACTCGCCGTCCTCGCCGGCGACGAGTCGACCGTCGCGCGCGTGCGGGGACGCCAGCTCTGCGGGCCGGGCTGGGTCAGCCACGTGCTGCAGCGGGTGGTCGCCGCGCTGTGGAGCGACGAGGACGCGCGCGCCCAGGTGGCACGTGCCCGGGAGCTCTATGTTCGTCGGCGCGAGGCGCTGCTGGCGGCGCTCGCGGCGAGCGGCGTGCGCGCGCACGGCGCCTCGGGTCTGAACGTGTGGGTGCCCGTGCAGGACGAGGGCGCGGTCACGGCGGCGCTGCTCGCCCGCGGCTGGGTGGTCGCTCCCGGCAGCCGCTACCGAACCGCTCCCGGCGGCGGCGCCGTGCGCATCACGACCGCCACGCTCGAGGCGGAGGATGCGCGCCGGCTCGCGGCGGATCTCGCGGCCGTCGTCGCCCCCGCTCCGGGCGTGCGCAGCGGATAGCCCATGATGGCCCGAGATGACTGATTCGACGGCAGTCCGCGCGGCGCCGGCCCGCGCCTGCGCGCACCGGGTGCTGCTGCGCGTGTTCGAGCAGGGCGCCTACGCCGATCGCGCCCTGCGCGCCGAGGCGGAGGCGCTGGACGCGCGCGACCGCGGGCTGGCGACGCGGCTCGCCTACGGGGCGGTGCAGCGCGCCGGCACGACCGATCACGTGATCGCGCGGCTCGCCGGGCGCCCGCCGGCGCGGCTCGACCCGCCCGTGCGCGCGTCGCTGCGGCTCGGCCTCTACGAGCTGCTCTACCTCTCCGGCGCGCCGGACTACGCGGTCGTGGCGGACGCCGTCGAGCTCGCCAAGCGCCCGGGCCGGGCCGGCCACGGGCTCGTCAACGCGGTGCTGCGCCGCGCCGTAAAGGAGGGGTCGGAGCGGCTGCTGGGGAAGCTCGGCGACGGCGACCCGGCGAGCGCCGCGGTCGCGCACTCGCATCCCGAGTGGATCGCGCGGCTGTGGTGGGAGGCGCTCGGCGCGGAGCAGGCGCGGGCTTTGATGGCGAGCGACAACGAGCCGAGCGAGCTCGTGCTGCGCGCGAACACGCTGATGCTCGACGCCGAGCTGCTCGCCGAGCGCCTCGATGTCCGCACGCGCCGCGACCCGCTGGTGCCCGAGGCGCTGATCGTCGAGGAGCCCTTCGACGTGCATGCGTCGCCGCTGTGGGCGGCGGGCGCGTTCACCGCGCAGTCGCGCGCGGCGATGCTCGTCTCGCGAGCGCTCGGGCCGCAGCCCGGCGAGGAGGTGCTCGACCTGTGCGCCGCGCCGGGTGGCAAGACCACGCACCTCGCGGCGCTGGCGGGCGGCCGCGGGCGCGTCGTCGCGGTCGAGGGGCATGCGGGGCGCGCGCGGGCGCTTGAACGGACGGCCCGCAGGATGGGGGCCGGGACCGTCGAGGTGCAGCGGGGGGACGCGCGTGAGCCGCGCCCGTCGCAGGAGAGCTTCGACCGGGTGCTCGTCGACCCGCCCTGCTCGGGGCTCGGCACGCTCCAGGCGCGGCCCGACCTGCGCTGGCGGGTCGAGCGGGAGGCGATCGGGCAACTCCGCGCCGATCAGTTCCGTATATTGGATTGCGGTGCCCGGGCGCTACGTCCTGGCGGTGTGCTTGTCTACTCTACGTGCACGATCTCGCCTGACGAGAACGAGCGCCTGATCGCCGATTTCCTCGATGGCAACGAAGATCTCCAGCTCGACGACCTGGCCGGCGAACTGCCCGGTCTCGAACACCCGGCCCCGCAGCGCGACGAGCCGCGTCTCGCCGCCGTACGCGCGAGGACGGTGCTGACGTTGCCGCATCGTGACCACACCGCCGGCTTCTTCATCGCCAGGCTGAGGCGGCGCTGAGGTGGACGGGGAGCCGCAGCCCGCGGCGGCGCGGGCGAAGCCCGTCGACCTCGGGCCGCAGTGCCCGAACTGCGGCGAGCCGTGGCTGCGCCCGACGAACCTGCCGGGGCGCTACCGCTGCGTCTACTGCCTGCACCGTTTTGAGCTGACGTCCGTCTGCCCCAACTGCGGGGAGCACTCGACGATCGTCCGGATGTCGAGCACCGCGATCCTCAAGTGCAACAACTGCGGTGACTCTATGCTGCAGGCGGTCTGACCGCACCCCCGGGCGCCTGGCGCGGCGGCCCGGCGGCTCGTCCTCGTCCGCGCCCGCCGCCGGGTCCTGTGCGACGGGCGCGGTGACCCACCGGCCCGTCCTCGTCCGCGCCCGCCGCCCGGTCCTGTGCGACGGGCGCGGTGACCCACCGGCCCGTCCTCGTCCGCGCCCGCCGCCCGGTCCTGTGCGACGGGCGCGGTGACCCACCGGCCCGTCCTCGTCCGCGCCCGCCGCCCGGTCCTGTGCGACGGGCGCGGTGACCCACCGGCCCGTCCTCGTCCGGGTACATACTCCCCGCGTGATGCGCGGTGGCTGAGAACGGGACGGCAAGGGCGCGCGAGCTGCTCGCGGGCGTGCAGGTCGCCCCTTCGATCCTCTCGGCCGACTTCGGCCGCCTGCGCGAGCAGGTCGTCGAAGTCCTCGCAGCGGGGGCGCGCGTGATCCACGTCGACGTGATGGACGGCCATTTCGTCCCTCCCATCACGGTCGGCCCGAACGTCGTCGCCGCGCTCGCCGAGACCGCCGAGCAGGCGGGCGGGATGATCGAGGCGCACCTGATGATCGAGCGGCCCGACCGCACCGCCGCGGAGTACGTGCGAGCCGGCGCCGCGTCGGTCACGGTCCATGCCGAGGCGACGCCGCACATTGCCCGGACCGTCGGCCTGATCCACGAGGCCGGGGGCTGCGCCGGCGTCGCGATCAACCCCGGCACCCCCCCGGAGGCGCTCGCCGAGGTCGCGGGCGAGATCGAGCTCGCGCTGTGCATGACCGTCAACCCGGGCTGGGGAGGGCAGCCGTTCATCGCCTCCTCGACGGCGAAGCTGCCGCGCGTCAGGGCTGTCACCGGTCCGCACGTCGCGGTCGAGGTCGACGGGGGCATCGATCCGGGGACGGCGCCGGGATGCCGGGAGGCCGGCGCGTCGGTGTTCGTCGCGGGGTCCGCGATCTTCTCGCGCGGCGACCCGGGCGAGCGCTACCGGGAGATCGTCGCGGCGCTGCGCCAAGTGTGAAGCTTCTGGTCGGGTCTTGACACGATTCCGCCAGCGCGGATACCGTCGAACCTGCCGTCGAACTGGAGGGGGAGGGCATGAGGCTCGCGAGGAGGGCGTCGGTTGTCGGTGCATGTGTGGCGGTCGCGCTTGCGCTCGCCTCGGCGACGGCGGGATCGGCTTCGGCCGCATCGACCGCGTACGCCTGGGGCTGGAACGAATTCGGCATCCTCGGGATCGGCACGGGTATCGGCACGAGCCCGGACCCCGTCCCGATCCCCGGCCTGACCGGGGTCTCCTCGATCGCGGGCGGCTCCAAGTTCGCACTCGCCCTGCGCGAAGACGGCACCGTCGACTCGTGGGGCGAAGGGTTCGACGACGTGCTCGGCAGGCCCGGTCTGCTGTTCGGGGAGACACCAGAACCCGTCACCGGGATCGAAACCGCCACGGCGATCGCCGCCGGCTCCCACTTCGGTCTCGCCCTGCTCGCCAACCATACGGTCGAGGCGTGGGGCTCCAACGGCACGGGCCAGCTGGGCAACGGGACGTTCGGCGGCGAAACCTACGAACCGGCGCCGGTCAAGGGGCTGAGCGGCGTCACCGCGATCGCCGCCGGCGGTGGCACCGCGTACGCCCTCCTCGAAGGTGGCACCGTCGTTGCGTGGGGCGCGGGCGGCAGCGGCCAGCTCGGCGACGGCTCGATGACGGGCTCCGACGAACCGGTGGCGGTGAGCGGCCTGACAGGCGTCAAGGCGATCGCCGCGGGCGCCCAGTTCGGTGAGGCGCTGCTCGAAGACGGCGAAGTCCGCGCCTGGGGCTCCGACACCGACGGCGAGCTCGGCGACGGCTTCGAGATGGGCTCCGACGTCCCCGCGCCGGTGGGGGAGAGCGGGCACCCGCTGAACGAAGTCACCGCGATCGCCGCCGGCGAAACGCACACGCTCGCGCTCGAGGCGGACGGGAAGATCCTCGCCTGGGGCGACGACGTCGACGGGGAGCTCGGCAACGGAGAAAGCGGTTCGGGCGCCGCGCAGCCGAAACCGGTCGCAGTGAAGGTCGTGACCGGGGCGACGGCCGTGAGCGCGGCCGGGCATCACAGCTTCGCGCTGCTCTCCGGTGGCACCGCCGATGCCTGGGGCGGCGATGAATTCGGCCAGGTAGGCGACGGCCGCTATGGCTCGGGGCGAGCGGTCTCCGAACCCGTGCCGCTCGCTTGCTCGCCCGCGGGACTCGTGGGTCTCGCCGGCAACTTCTATGCCGGGTTCGCGCTCGGTGACGGCAGCGGCTACGACTGCCCAGTCGTCGAAGAAGCGAGCCCCTCGAAGCTGCCCGACGCAGGTGGCGCGACGGTCACGATCACCGGCCGCAACTTCACGGGTGCGAGCGAAGTCTTCTTCGAAAACTTCGAACACTCGGCGAACGCGGAGCACTTCGAAGTCGTCTCCCCGACAGAGATCGTCGCGATCTCGCCGCCCGGGGAATACAAGGAAGCCTCGGTCAGGGTGACCACGGCCGCCGGTACCAGCGGCCAGACCGGCGGCTCCCGGGTCGAATACGAACTCGGCATCGCATCGGTGAAGCCCGACCACGGCGCTCCCGCGGGCGGGACGACCGTGACGATCAGCGGCGAGGACCTCGCCGGTGCGAAAGCGGTGCGGTTCGGCTCGACGCCCGCGACGAGCTTCAAAGTCAACAACGAATACACGATCTCCGCGGTAGCGCCTGCGGGCAGCGGCGTCGCCGACGTGACGGTCGAAACCTCGTCGGGCACGACCCCGACCTCGGTCCGCGACCAGTTCGTCTACCAGGCGGCGCCCGAATGGGGCACCTGCGTGGAAGTCGCCCCCCACGAAGCCTCGTTCGGCAAGAACACCTGCGTCACCTCGAGCGCGACGAAGAACAAGTACGAATGGTTCCCGGCGGTGAACGGGTGGCACACGCTCGCGCACGCCGGGTTCTCGGTCGCACCGCTGAACATCTCGCTGGCGGCCGGCGGCTCGACGTTCGCGTGCACCGGCTCGAGCGCGTCGGGGAGCCTGACCGGCCCGCAGCAGCTCTCGCTGGCCCTGAAGCTCACGAGCTGCACGGCGAAGATCGCCGGGCACAGTGCGAGTTGCAGCAGCGAAGGCGCGGCCGCCGGTGAAGTTCGGGCGAGCCTCGAAGGGACCCTCGGCGTGATCTCCGGAGCCGGCGCCGCCAAGCCGAAGGTCGGCGTGGCGGTCGGCTCGTCAGCGCCGTGGCTGCAGGCGAGCTGCGGCGGTCAGGCCGTCTCGGTGCGCGGCGCCGAGATCGCCGAAGTGAAGACGATCGACAAGATGGCGAGCAAGTTCACCTGGCAGGCGAAGCTCTCGAGCGGCCACCCGACCGTGACGAGGTTCGAGGGCGGTCCCGAAGTGACACCGCAGGCGAGCTTCGCGGGCGGCGCCTACGAAACGACGGGTTTCGCGGTCAAGAGCACACAGACGGCCGAAGAACCGGTCGAGCTCAACGGGACGCTGTGAGCGCCCTGCCGCCCCGGCGGTAGAGCACGGCGAGCGCGGCGGCGAGCAGCGCCGTCGCGCCCGCATAACCGATCTCCATCCGCAGGACCTGGTCGGAGACCGCGCGGGAGCAGCATCCAGGCGACGAACACCACTGCTGCAGCAAGCCAGCAGCCGGCCGCCGCCCGCGCCCGGTCGCGTGCCAGCGCCGCCTGGTTCAGCGCTCCCGAGGTCAGGTGCAGCCCCATCCCGACCCCGATCAGCGCGAGCCCGACGCGTCCGTATTCGTAGTGCTGGCCGAACAGCACGTGGCGCAGCACGGGCGGGCCGATCGCCAGCAGCCCGAGCGCCACCGCGCCCGCGAAGCCGGCGATCGCCAGCACCGTGATGCGGATCGCGCGGGCGAACGCCTCGTGCCCGTCGGTCGTCTCGAGGCCCGTCAGGTGCGGCAGCAGAGAGGTCTGGATCGCCTGGAACAGCTGCAACGGCGCCCGCGCGATCAGCAGCACGTTGAAGACGATCCCGGCCAGGCCGGCGTTGCTGGAGGTCGCGTCGACCGTCAGCACGGCGGCGTTCAGCAGCGTCTGCTCGGAGAGCATGATCAGCGAGACCGAGGCCGCGAAGCCGCCGCCACGGCGCAGCGACAGGTCGTCGTGCGCGGCGGTCTCCTGCACGCCCTCCGTCCCCGGCCCGGCGAGCGCCGCCTCGGCCTCGTCGACGGTGATCGGCGCCTCGCCCAGCGCCGGCGCGCCGGACCGTCGCGCGAACGCCGCGGGGACGACGATCAGCGACACGAGCGGCGCCGCGGCGATCCCGAGCGCGACCGCGGTCTCGCCGTGGGCGATGCCGATCGCGACCGCGAGCGCGAAGCAGATCCGCGACGTCGACTCCATCAGCACGAGGCCGCCGAACAGCCCGAAGCGCTGATGCCCCGCCAGCCACCCGCGCGCGAAGTAGCTGGCTGCGTACGCCAGCGTGCCCGCCAGCAGGACGTCGTAGAGCGCGGTCTGGTGGTTGAACACGTGCAGCAGCTGCGACCGCAGCGCCAGCGCCAGCACCAGGAACGTCAGCGCGAAGCACCCCTGGATCAGCATCGGCACGCGCAGCGTGTGGGCCTCCTGCCCCCGCGCCCGCCGCTGCGCGATCGTCCGCGACAGCAGCTGTTCGATCGGCCGGTAGATCACCGAGATGATCACGAACATCACCGACCACAGCAGGTCGACGCGCTTCGGCGGCGACTTCGCCCAGCACGTGGCTGGCGATCGAGAAGTAGGCGAATGTCAGCAGGCCGGTCGAGGCGATCCCGACCGAGAGGATGCGGGCGCCGCTCCCGTACGAGCGCCCGGGGCGGGCCTCAGAGTCGGACAAGCAACATCGTCCAGGGGAACGGCGAGCGGACCTCGATGACCTCGCCGTGGCTCGAGAGCAGGCGCACGAACGAGCGCCGCGACCAGTGGTTGAGGTGGCCGGGCGTGTTGCCGAGGTCCGTCCAGTAGGCGCCGCGCGCCATGTTCAGCATCCGCCACAGCGGCTCGCGCGGGACCGAGACGAGCAGGTGCCGCGAGGCGCAGCGCGCCATCTCGGCGACCGTGTGCTCGGGATCCGGGACGTGCTCGAGGACCTCGATCGCGCTCGCCAGCTCGAACTCGCCGTCCGCGAACGGCAGGTTCTCGGCGGGCATCACGCGGTACTCGAGGTTCGGCGCCTGATGGGCGGCCCAGCCCTGCTGGATCGACGGCTCCTCGAGGTCGAGGCCGACGAGCCGCGCCTCCGGGCGCGCCAGCGCCCAGCGCTGCGCGAGCACGCCCTCGCCGCAGCCGACGTCGAGCACCGAGGCGGGCGCGGCGCGGGTGAACAGCTCGTCGAGCGCCGCCTCGAAGCCTGCCATCAGCCGCTTTACGACCGGGTTGGTGGAGCCGTACTTGTCGTAGGTGTTGCCGGTGACGATCCCGTCCGAGGAGACGGTCACCTCGCTCACAGCCGGACCACCTCGTGGCCGGCGGCTGCTCGCCCTGCTCGCGGCCCGTCGCGCCGGTCGCCGGCGGCGCGCCCCGGCTCGTAGTGGGAGGGCTCGACGCCGAGCTGCAGCTCGATCCGGCGGACGCGCTCGAACGTGCGCTGGATCATCAGGCGCTGCGCGGCGAGCAGGTCGCCGATCACCCCCAGCGCCCACAGCACGACGGCGGCGATGAACAGCACGGCGCCGAGGATCAGCGACTGGACGTGGCCCTTGCCGTTGCCTTCGATGTAGGCGATGAGGAAGCGGGTCCAGACGGCGACGCGAGCCGAGCCCGATCGACGAGCTCGCCAGGCTCCAGAAGATCCGCAGCGGCTCGTACTGGGCGTAGATCCGGAAGATCGAGAGCCGCGTTGCGGCGCACGTATGCCCCCATCGACGGGAACAGCCGCGACTCGCGCGTCTTCGGGTTGGTCCGGATCGGGACGTGATCGATCGCGACCAGCAGCTTGCCGGCCTGGATGATCGTCTCCAGCGTGTAGGTGAACTTCGAGACGACGAGGATCCCGATCGCCGCCTCGCGGTTGTACGCGCGGAAGCCCGAGGTGGTGTCGGGGACGCTCGTCGAGGAGGCCTGGCGGACGACCCAGGAGCCGAGCCGCTGCAGCGTCTTCTTGAGCGGCGAGAAGTGCTCGATGCCGCTGACTTCGCGGTCCCCGACGACCATGTCCGCACGGCCGTCGAGGATCGGCTGACGAGCCGCACGATGTCCGGGCCGTAGTACTGGTTGTCGGCGTCGGTGTTGACGATCACGTCGGCGCCGAGCTTCAGGGCGGTGTCGATGCCGGCCTGGAAGCCGGTCGCGAGTCCCTTGTTGTTGGTCAGCCGGACGAGGTGGTCGACGCCGTGTGCGCGGGCGACCTCGACGGTGCCGTCGGTCGACCCGTCGTCGATCACGAGCCACTCGACGGTGTCGAAGCCCGCGACCTCGCGCGGCAGGTCCGCGAGCGTCTGCGGGAGCTGCTCGGCCTCGTTGAAACAGGGGATCTGGATGATGAGCTTCATCGCCGGGGATTGCCTAGACTTGGCTCTCGGCAGTATCCCAAAGCACCGGTGAGGGCCCCGGCACCGGCCGTCCAGCCGTGCCGGTGAGCGAACCTCTCAGGCGCGGATACCGCCCAAGGCTAGATGGAAAGCGCGATCTCCACCCGGCGCGCGCCGGGCTCCACGTGGCTCACGGCGCTGCACCGGCGGCCCGTCCGCAGCTGGGCGGCGATCGCGCTTGCGGCACTCTGCGTCGCCGCGCTCGTGGGCTACCTCGCGTTCCCCACGTATCCGACCTACGACTCGTTCTACGCGCTGCTGTGGGGGCGCGATCTGCTGCACCTGCACCTCCCCGACTTCCGCGTCTACCGCGGCCCGACCGAGCACCCGCTGGCGATCGCGTTCGGGCTCCTCTGCTCGATCTTCGGCAACCTCGGCGCGCGCCTGATGGTGCTCGGCGCCGTCGCCTCGTTCGTCGCCGCGGTGACGGGCCTCTACCGGCTCGGCCGGCTGTGCTTCGGGCCCGTCGTCGGGGTGCTCGCCGCGCTGCTGCTGCTGAGCCGCTTCTTCGTCGAGAACCTCGCCGCGCAGGGCTACCTCGACATCTCCTACGTCGCCCTGATCGTGTGGGCGATCGCGCTCGAGGTCGAACGCCCGCGCCGCGGTCCCGTCGTGTTCGTGGCGCTCGCGGCGGCCGGGCTGCTGCGACCCGACGCCTGGGTGCTGAGCGGCGTCTACTGGCTGTGGTGCTGGCGCGGGACGGACACGCGCACGCGGCTGCGCAACCTCGCGCTGGCGGCGAGCGCGCCCGTGATCTGGGTCGGGCTCGACGCGATCGTCACCGGCAACCCGCTCTACTCGCTGACCGCGACGGCGGGGCTCGCCCAGGAACTCGAACGAACGCAGGGCGTGGGCGCCGTGGTCTCCTCGCTGTGGACGTTCACGGAACGGATCGACAAGCTCCCGATCATGCTCGGCGCGCTCGCCGGGATCCCGCTGGCGCTGTGGATCGCTCCCCGCCGCACGGCGGTGCCGCTCGCATCGATGGTCCTGCTCTATCTCGTCTTCCTGCTCGAGGGCGCGGGCGGCGCGTCGGTGATCGACCGCTACCTGCTCGGCGGCGCGACCGTGCTGCTGCTGTTCTGCGCGGTGTTCCTCGGCGGCTGGGCGATGCTCGAGCCGCGCAGCCTGATGCGGCGGGTGTGGATCGGCGGTGCCGTCGTGCTGATCGCCTACGGGGCGTTCTCCGCCGCGAGCACGCTCGACCTCTACTCGTTGCGGAACACGCTCGCCTACCACGAGGAATTCCACACCGGCCTGCAGGCGGCGCTGAGCGACCCCCGGGTCGCCGCCGACGTGCGCCGCTGCAAGCTCGTCTCGCTGCCGAACAACAAGCTGATCCCCGACGCCCGCTGGATCCTGGGCAGCGTCGGGCAGCACGACATCGTCGCGCGCTCGCAGGCGCGCGCCGACGCGCTGAAAGGCTCGCACGCGCTCGAGAACCGGATCCAGGCGGGCAGCGTCGCCGTCTACCCGCTCGGCAGCGCGATCTTCTACGAGGCGATCGTCGACGTCGGCGACGACCCCCGCGACCAGATACCGCTCGAAGGCTTCCGCCGCATCTTCGCGAACCGCTACTACGCGGTCTATGCCAACTGCTGAGGCGCCGCGCGCCGCGCGACGGCGATCGGGCGGCGCGCGGCGCCAAGGCCGCGCGCACCTGGGCCTGGGCCGGGCTCGCGTTCGTGCTGCTCGCCGCGCTCGGGCTGCGGCTGTGGGGCACCCGCCAGGGGCTGCCCTACGCGTACAACTCCGACGAGGCCGACCACTTCCTCCCGCACGCGGTCGAGATGTTCCGGGAAGGGACGCTGAACCCGCATTACTTCGCGAACCCGCCGGGGTTCACGTACGTGCTGCACTTCCTCTTCGGGCTCTGGTACGGCGGCGGCCGGGGCGGTCGTGCACGCGTACGACACCAACCCGAAGGCGTCTACGCGCTGGCGCGGCTCGCCGCGGCGGTGCTCGGCACGATCGCCGTGTGGCTGCTGTACCTGACCGGCGCGCGGCTGTTCGGACGGCGCGCCGGGCTGCTCGCGGCGGCGATCGAGGCGGTCGCCTTCCTGCCCGTCTTCTACGCGCACCTCGCGCTCAACGACGTGCCGACGCTCGCGCCGGTGACGCTGTCGCTGCTCGGGACCGCAGGGGTGCTTCGCGACGGGCGCGCCCGCGAGCACGCGATCGCCGGGATCGGGCTCGGGCTCGCGTGCGCCTTCAAGTACACCGCCGGGATCGTGGTGCTGCCGTACCTGGCCGCCGCGGCCGTGCGCCTCGCGGAGGACCGGCCGCGCCTGCGCGTGCTCGAGGGCGCGCTGCTGTTCGGCGCCTGCGCGGTGATCGCGTTCGTCGTCGCCAACCCCTACTCGGTGCTCGACTTCTCGAGCTTCCACCGCGAACTCGCCCACCAGTCGTCGCTGTCGGCCGAATCCCAGGGCAAGCTCGGGGCGCCGAAGCAGGGCGGCTCGTCTACTACCTGTGGTCGCTGACCTGGGGCCTCGGCTGGGCGCCGGCGCTCGCCGCGCTCGGCGGGGCCGTCGCGATCTGGCGCAGCCGGCGCCGGATCGCGCTCGTGCTCGTGCCGGCACCCGTCGCCTACCTGATCTTCATGGGCACGGAGGGCCGCTACTTCGGCCGCTGGCTGATGCCCGTCCTGCCGATCCTGTGCCTGCTCGCCGCGTTTGCCGCGGCGCGGCTGTTCACGTGCTGACGCGCGCACCCGAAGGCCCGCGCGGCGTCAACTGGTGGCTGGGCCTGCAGGGAGCCGGCCGGAGGCTGCCGGCCGCGCTGCCGGCGGGGGCGATCCTGCTCGTGCTGCTCGCCCAGGGCGCCGTCTACAGCGTCCACTCCGGTCTCGTGCTGTCCCGCGCGGACACCCGCACGATGACGCGCGAGTGGATGGTCGCCAACGTCCCGCGCGGCGCGAAGATCGTCGTCGAGCCGGTCGTCCCCGACGACTGGGCGCCCGAACGCCGGGCGCCGCGGCGCGGCCGTCCCGGCTCGAGCTACCGCTGGTGCAAGTGGCCGTCCCTCTACTCGTTCATCACCCGCACGGGGGCGATCGACCGGGCCGGGAGGCACGAAGTGTCACATCGAGGACTACGAGCGGACGCTCTCGCCGCGCTGATCCCCTACTACGAGCGCGCGCGGCTACTGCTGGGTCGTGACCGGCGCGACCCAGGCCGGGCGCGCGGTCGCCGACCCGGGCGCGGTGCCGCTGCGCGATCGCCTACTACCGCGCCCTCGCAACGGCAGGGCACCGTCGTCTACCGCTCCACGCCCTACTCGCGCGGCGCCAGGCCGGTCTCCTTCAACTTCGACTGGAGCTTCGACTACTACCCGCTCGCCTACAGCCACCCGGGCCCGCTGATGACCATCTACCGCCTGCACGGCGGGCGCTGCAGCGGCCTGACCGCGGCCACCCGGGACGGCGGCACGGCGGGTTTATCCTCGGAGTGCGATGGCGATGACGCACCGACACCGACAGGCTGCACCTCGAGCGGGCGATCGAGCTCGCCCGCCGCGGCATCGGGCAGCGTCAAGCCGAACCCGATCGTCGGCGCCGTGATCGCCGGCGACGGGCACGTGCTGGGCGAGGGCTGGCACGAGTACTACGGCGGCGCCCACGCCGAGGTCAACGCGATCGGCGCCTGCGGCGACGCCGACCTCGACGGGGCGACGCTCTACGTCTCGCTCGAGCCGTGCTGCCACAACGGCAAGACGCCGCCCTGCACCGACGCGATCGTCGCAGCCGGGATCCGCCGCGTCGTCATCGCCAGCGACGACCCGACCGAGAAGGCGTCCGGGCCGGGGCTCGGCATCCTCCGCGACGAGGGCGTCGAGGTGCTCGTCGCCGACGGCGAGGTCGCGGCGCGCGGCGCGGCTGGCCAACCAGCCGTTCCGCAAGCACGCGCGGACCGGCCGCCCGTGGGTGCTGTTCAAGTCGGCGATGACGCTCGACGGCAAGGTCGCGACGCGCAGCGGCGACTCGAAGTGGATCTGCGGCGAGGAGAGCCGCGAGCTCGCGCACCGCTGGCGCGCGTCGGTCGACGCGGTCGCCGTCGGGATCGGCACGGCGCTGGCCGACGACCCGCAGCTGACCGCGCGCGTCGAGCGGCATCCCGCCGAGCCGGAGCCGCAGCCGCGGCGGTCGTCTTCGACTCGCTCGCGCGGCTGCCGCTCGCCTCGCAGCTCGTCGGCGCACGCGAGCGAGGTGCCGCTGATCGTCGTCGTCTCGCGCGCCGCCGCCGCGCGCCGACACCGACGCGCTCGAGGCGGCCGGGGTCGCAGGTGCTCGTCGCGAGCGGCGAGAACGAGCCGGCGCGCGTCCGCGGCGGCGCTCGACCAGCTCGGCGCGGCGGGATCTCCTCGATCCTGCTCGAGGGCGGCCCGCACCTCGCCGGCGCGTTCCTCGACGCCGGCGAGATCGACGAGGTCCGGCTGTTCCTCGCGCCGATGCTGCTCGGCGGCAGCGCGCGCGCGGGACCCGCTCGAGGGCGAAGGCGTCGAGCGGATCGCCGAGGCGACGCAGGCGCTGACGCTCGAGCTGCGAGAGCGTCGGCGAGGACCTGCTGATCTCCGCCCGCCTGCGGGAGTGGTGAGGGATGTCGGGAGCGTTCGAGTGTTCACCGGGCTGGTCGCCGATCTCGGCCAGGTCGCGGCGCTGCGAGCGCGACGCCGCCGGCGCCCGCTGCGGATCGCGACCGGCCTCGCCGGCGAGCTCGCGACGGGCGACTCGGTCGCGGTCAACGGCGTCTGCCTGACCGCGACCGAGGTCGACGCGGCGGGGTTTTCGACCGAGGCGATGCACGAGACGCTGCGCCGCTCCTCGCTCGGGACGCTCGCCGAGCGGCGCGCGGTCAACCTCGAGCTGGCGCTGCGCGCGGCCGACCGGCTCGGCGGCCACGTCGTGCAGGGGCACGTCGACGGCACCGGCGACGGTCGCGCGGTCGTCGAGCGACGGGTCTCGCGGGTCGTCGAGGTCGAGGCCGAGCCGGAGCTGCTGCGCTACGTCGTCGAGAAGGGCTCGGTCGCGCTCGACGGCGTCAGCCTGACCGTCGCGCGCTCGGCGCCGGACGGCTTCAGCGTCTCGCTGATCCCCGAGACGCTGCGAGCGCACGACGCTCGGCGGCGCCGACGCCGGGCACGCAGGTCAACATCGAGGTCGACGTGCTCGCCAAGCACGTCGAGCGACTGCTCGTGGAGCGCAGAGCATGAGCACGACACGCGCCTCGGCCTTCGCGACGATCGAGGAGGCGATCGAGGACATCCGCCAGGGCAAGATGGTCGTCGTCTGCGACGACGAGGACCGCGAGAACGAGGGCGACCTGACGATGGCCGCGCAGTTCGCGACCCCCGAGGCGATCAACTTCATGGCCAAGGAGGGCCGCGGGCTGATCTGCCTGTCGCTGACGCCCGAGCGCTGCGACGAGCTCGGCCTCGACCTGATGGCGGCGAAGAACGAGTCGCCGTTCGAAACCCCGTTCACGGTCACGATCGAGGCCCGCGACGGCGTCACGACCGGCATCTCCGCGCACGACCGGGCGCACACGATCCAGGTCGCCGTCGACCCCGAGAGCCGGCCGCGCGACCTCGTCCAGCCCGGGCCACGTCTTCCCGCTCAAGAGCCGCGCCGGCGGCGTGCTCGAGCGCGCCGGGCAGACCGAGGCCGCCGTCGACCTCGCCCGCCTGGCCGGCCTGAACCCGGCGGGGGTGATCTGCGAGATGATGAACGACGACGGCTCGATGGCGCGCGTGCCGGAACTCGACCGCGTACTGCGCTCGGCACGGCCTGAAGATGGTCACGATCGCGGACCTGATCGCCTACCGGCGCCGCCACGACAAGCTGGTCGAGCGGGTCGTCTCGACCGGCCTGCCGACGACCTTCGGCGAGTTCGAGGCGGTCGGCTACCGCTCGCTGGTCGACGAGAAGCACCACGTCGCGCTGGTCAAGGGCGACGTCGCGGGGAAGGACGACGTGCTGGTGCGGGTCCACTCCGAGTGCCTGACCGGCGACGTCTTCCACTCGCTGCGCTGCGACTGCGGCGAGCAGCTCGAATCGGCGCTCGCGATGATCGAGCGCGAGGGCAGGGCGTGCTCCTGTACCTCGCCCAGGAGGGCCGCGGGATCGGGCTGCTGAACAAGCTGCGCGCCTACGAGCTGCAGGAGGACGGGCTCGACACGGTGGAGGCGAACGAGCGGCTCGGGCTGCCCGCCGACCTGCGCGACTACGGCATCGGCGCGCAGATCCTCGTCGACCTCGGCCTGACGCTCGATCCGGATCCTCACCAACAACCCGAAGAAGATCCGCGGCCTCGAGGGCTACGGGCTGTCGGTGACCGCGCAGATCCCGATCGAGCACGCGCCGAACGAGCACAACGCGGCCTACCTGCGCACGAAGGCCGAGCGGATGGGCCACACGCTCCACCACCAGGGCCTGAACCTCGACGCGCGAGCTGCTGCGCGCGAGCGCGCGCGCGAGCAGCGCGACGGCGGCGGCCGGTGAGCGGTCGCTACGCGATCGTCGTCGCGCGCTTCTACGAGGAGCTCGCCGAGCGGCTGCGTGAGCGGGGCGCGAGCGGCGTTCGCGGAGGCCGGCGCGGCGGAGCTCGAGGTCTTCGACGTGCCCGGGGCCTACGAGCTGCCGCTCGCGGCGCTCCTACGCGGCGCGGTCGCGGGCGCTACGACGGCATCGCCTGCCTCGGCGCGGTGATCCGCGGCGAGACCGACCACTACGACTTCGTCTGCGCCGAGACGGCGCGCGGGATCATGGACGTCGCGCTCGCGGACCGGGGTGCCGTGCGCATTCGGGGTGCTGACCTGCGAGACGATGGAGCAGGCGCTGGCGCGCTCCGGCGGCGGCAAGCGCGACCAGGGGCGCCACGCGGCCGAGGCGGTGCTCCGGCTCGCGAGGCTGCGAGAGCAGCTCGCCGGGGGCGCGCCCCCGGCGGTGTAGCCGGCGATCGAGGCCCGCCGCCCGGGCGACCCGAACGTCAGCGGCCCGGCGCGGACGAGCTGGCACGGCAGCGCTCCTGCTCCGCCGCACCGGCGTCGAGCGAAGCCGTCCTGCGCCTCCTGCTACCTTGTGCCGTCGATGGCCAAGGTATGTCACAGCTGCGGGAAGGGCCCTGCGTTCGGTCAGAGCCGCAGCCACTCGATGGTCGCGACCAAGCGTCGCTTCGATCCGAACCTCCAGAAGGTCCGGATCATGGACGGCAAGACGCCGGTGCGGGCGTACGTCTGCACGCGGTGCCTCAAAGCCGGCAAGGTCACGAAGGCGCTGTAGCGCCGGCGCCGAGATCGCCGCGGTGCTCTGCGTGGTGGACCGCGAGCAGGGCGGCCGGGACGCGCTCGCCGCCGAAGGTCTCGAGCTGCGCGCGGCGTTCACGCTCCAGCAGCTGCGCGATGCCCGGTCATCCTGACGGCGCGCTCGATCCGGACGGGCGAAAACCCGTGCGGCCGGCTGGCGCGCCGGTAAAGCTGATAGACGTGTCACCGTGACGGATACCAACCTGGTCCGGTTCCGGGCCGCGGTGGCCGGCGCCCTTGCCAACCTCGAATCGCGCCGCCAGGAGGTCAACGACCTCAACGTGTTCCCGGTCGCGGACGGCGACACGGGGGACAACATGGCGCTGACGCTGCGGGCGGTCCTCGACGAGCTCGACCGCCTGAACGGCAGCGACGGCGGCCGCACGATCGACGAGATCGGACGCGAGGAGATCGTCCAGTCGGTCGCGCGCGCGGCGCTGCTCGGCGCGCGGGGAAACTCGGGGGTGATCCTCTCGCAGCTGATCCGCGGTGCCGCCGAGGAGCTCGTGTCCCGACCCGGCCAGCTGATCGATGCGACGCTGATCGGCGCCGCCCTGGCGAACGCCGCGGACCGCGCGTACGGCTCTGTGCGTGAACCCGCCGAGGGAACGATCCTGACGGTCGCGCGGGAGATGGCTCATCGCATCGCCTCCGACGTCGCCCACAGCGGCGACGACCCGCGCCTCGCGCCGGGTACGGAGCCGGGCGAGCAGGACCGCCTGATCGCCGCCGTGCTGACGAGCGCCGTCGACGCAGGACAGGACTCGGTCAAGCGCGGCCCGGAGCTGCTCGCGGCGCTGCGTGAAGCGGGCGTCGTCGACGCCGGCGGCTACGGCCTGACGATCATCTTCGCGGGGGTCGTCGCGGCGCTGCGCGGCGAGGAGCCGCCGGAGCTCGACCACCACGCACCGGCGCGCGTCACGCACCCGCATCACAGCTCGAGCACGTTCCGCTTCTGCACGAACTTCGCCGTGACCGGCACCGGCCTGAACCCGGCGAGCTTCATCGAGCCGCTCGAGACGCTCGGCGACTCGGTGCTCGTCGTCGGCGACGAAAAGACGCTGAAGGTCCACCTCCACACCGACACGCCCGAGCTCGCCACGCAGCTGTTCGAGCAGGCCGGCGAGGTCTCACGCCTCGACGTAGCGGACATGACGGCGCAGGTCGCCGAGCGCGACGTGCGCCTCGGCGCGACCGTCGCCACCGCCGTGGCAGGTGGCGACGGCACCGCGACCGGGCCGCCGTCCCCGTTCACGGCCGCTCCCCCGGGCGCAGCCGCGGCACGCTGCAGCGCGGTCGCCGTCGTCAGCGGCGACGGCCTGCGCGAGATGTTCCATGAGCTGGGTGTGCACACGATCGAGGGCGGCCCGACGCTGAACCCGTCGACCTACGACCTGCTGGCGGGGATCCACGACGCGCCGACCGAGGAGGTCGTGGTGCTGCCGAACAGCGCGAACGTGATCCTCGCCGCCGAGCACGCCGCGCGGCTGTCCGAGAAGCAGGTGCTGGTCGCGCCGACGACCGATCAGCAGGCCGGGCTCGCCGCTGCGGTCGCGCTCGCGCCGGAGCGCTCGGTCGAGGAGAACGCGCAATCGCTGACGGAAGCGCTCGAACGCGTGCGCACCGGCGCCGTCGCGCCGGCCGCGCGCGCCGACGCGCAGGGGCGGTTCGCTGTCGGCGACGCGGTCGGCTTCGTCGAGGACGAGATCGTCTCCTGGGGCGAGCCGCTCCCGACCCTGCAGGCTGTGATCGACGCGCTCGCGGCGGGCCGCGACGGCGATCGTCCGGAGCTGCTGAGCGTGCTGGCCGGCGAGGAGACGCCGGTCGGACTCGGCGAGCTCGACGTCTCGGTGCCCGGAGACATCGAGCTCGAGCTGCGCCACGGTGGCCAGCCCGCCTACTGGTGGATCCTGTCCGCGGAGTGAAAACGCGCGAACGCGCGGTTACGACCGCGGCTCGCTTCATGATGGCCGACCGATGCCCGCTGCAGCCGCATCACGAGCGCGGGCGCCCGACGCGCAGATGAGCGACGCCGGGGTCGACTCCGCGCAACGCGGGTTCGCCGGCACCCCCGCACCGGATCGCGGCGCGCTGCTGCGTGCGGCGGTCCGCTGGCCGCGGCCTTCGCGCCTCGACGAGCCGCTGCAGGCGCCCTCCAAGCGCGCCGCCGCAGGCCTTGCAAAGCTCGGACTCGAGACCGTCGGAGACCTGCTCTGGCACCTCCCGAGCGACAGCCGCGAGGCGCGCACGATCGCCGGGCTGACGGCGGGCGAGCCGGCGACGGTGACCGTCGAGGTGCGCGCGATCAAGGCGCGCCCGGTGCGCCGCAGGCGGATGCGGCCGCTGGTCGAAGCGACGGTGTTCGACACGAGCGGGTCGATGCGGGCGACGTTCTTCAACCAGCCGTGGCTGGTCGATCGCTACCCGGCCGGCACGCGGCTGCTGCTGCACGGCAAGCCCGACGGGCGCGGCGGCTTCGGCGTCTCGCACCACGCACCGGCGAGTCAGGAGATCGGCGCAGCGGCTTCGGAGGGCGGGTCCGCGGGCACCGGCGCGGTCGCCCACTACCCCGCCGCCGAGGGGATCACGTCGATCGAGCTGCTGCGGCTCGTCCAGGACTCAGCCGCGGCGCTCGCGGACGTGACGGAGTTCCTCGGCGCCCGAACGCGCGTCGACGACGGGCTTCCCGACCTGCCGACGGCGCTGCGGGCGATGCACTTCCCGCGCGGCCCCCGCGACCCGCAGGGCGGCCGGCGCCGGCTCGCGTTCGACGAGATGCTGCTGACCCAGCTCGTGTTCCTGCGCCGCCGCGGCGAGCGCCGCGCGCGCGGCGGCGCGCAGGCGCTCGACGGACCCGGGGAGCTGACGACGCGCTGGCTCGAGCAAGAGCTCCCCTTCACGCCCGACCGGCGACCAGCTCCGCGCGATGGAGACGATCGAAGCCGATCTCGCCGTCGAGCGGCCGATGCAGCGGCTGCTGATGGGCGAGGTCGGCAGCGGCAAGACCGTGGTCGCGCTGCACGCGATGCTGCGCGCGGTCGAGCACGATCGCCAGGCGGCGCTGATGGCGCCGACCGAGACGCTCGCCGAGCAGCATTTCGCGACGATCCAGCGGCTGCTCGGTGGCGAGCAGGTGCGGCTCGCGCTGCTGACGGGGTCCGTGCCGGCGGCGCGGCGGCGCGACATCCTCGCGAAGCTCGCGAGCGGCGAGCTGTCGCTCGTCGTCGGGACCCACGCGCTGATCGAGCCGGACGTCGTGTTCCGCTCGCTCGCCGTCGCGGTGATCGACGAGCAGCACCGCTTCGGCGTCCGCCAGCGCGAGGCGCTCGGCGGCGGCGATGCCGAGCATCCGCCGCACCTGCTGCACATGACCGCGACGCCGATCCCGCGCACGCAGTCGCTCGCGCGGTACGGCGACCTCGACACGAGCGTGCTGCGCGAGCTGCCGAGCGGCCGCCGGCCGGTTCGCACGCGGCTGCTCTCCGGCGAGGACGAGCGCACCGCCGCCTACGAGCACGTGCGCGGCGAGCTCCGGGCCGGCCGCCAGGCTTACGTGGTGTGCCCGTTGATCGAGGAGTCCGAGGAGGGGGCGGAGGCGCTCGCAGCGACCGCCGGCGGCCGCGCGACGGCGCTGCGGGCGGCGACCGCCGAGCTCGTGCGGCTGCGTGAGGGCGAGCTGGCCGGCTTCGAGCTCGCGCTCCTGCACGGCGGCATGAAGCCGGCCGAGAAGCAGGAGGCGATGGCGCGGTTCGCCTCCGGGACCGCGCAGGTGCTCGTCGCGACGACCGTGATCGAGGTCGGGGTCGACGTCCCCAACGCGACCGTGATGCTGGTCGAGAACGGCGAGCGGTTCGGGCTCTCGCAGCTGCACCAGCTGCGCGGCCGGGTCGGGCGCGGCGAGCACGCCTCGTGCTGCTTCGTCGTCGGGCATCCGGGCTCCGCCCGGCTGCGGGCGCTGGTCGAGCACGCCGACGGGTTCCGCCTCGCCGAGATCGACCTCGAGCTGCGCAGCGAGGGCGACCTGATCGGGACGCGGCAGTCCGGGATCGGCCAGTTCCGCGTCGCGCGGCTGCCCGAGGACGCCGAGCTGCTGGAGCGGGCGAGGGCGCGGGCGGAGGCGATCGTCGCAGCGGACCCCGAGCTCTGCGCGCCGGAGCACGCGCTGCTCCGCGACGAGCTCGAGCGGCGCTTCGGCGCCGACGCCGCAGCGCCGATCCCCGGCTGAGCCGCGCCGCATCTTCTACCGTGCCGATCGTGCGTGTGATCGCTGGCAGCCACGGCGGCAGGCGGCTGAAGGCGCCGCCGGGGCGGGCCACCAGGCCGACCTCGGATCGGGTGCGCGAGGCGCTGTTCTCGACGCTCGGCGCGCTCGACGGCGAGCGCGTGCTCGACCTGTTCGCGGGCAGCGGCGCGCTCGGCATCGAGGCGCTCTCGCGCGGCGCCGGCCGCGCCGTGTTCGTCGAGCGCGACGCCCGCGCGGCAGAGGTGCTGAGGGGGAACCTGGCGGCTCTCGGGTTCGGCCGCGACCGTGCCGAGCTGCGTCGCGGCGAGGCCCTGGCGGCGCTCCGGACCGCACGCGAGCGCGGCGAGTTCTACGATCTGATCCTGATCGACCCACCGTACGGCGATGCCGCGAAGCTGGGGGGGAAGCTGTCGGCGCTGCTGGCGCCGGTGCTCGCCCCCGAGGCGCGTGTGGTGACCGAGAGCGACCGCAGGGCGCCGCTCGGGCTCGACGCGCCGATCGCGACCGAACGGCGCTACGGCGACACTTCCATCACAATCCACGAGACCCCATGGCCCGATCCGAGCGCGCGATAGCTGTCTGCCCCGGCAGCTACGACCCAGTCACCAACGGGCACCTGGACGTGATCCGGCGCGCCGCGGGCCTCTACGACGAGGTCTGGGTGGCGGTCGTGAACCGCTCGGTGCGCAAGAGCAGCGCGGTGTTCGACATCGACGACCGCGTCGGCTTCATCGAGCGCGCCGTGGCCGACCTCCCCAACGTCAAGGTCGAGCCGTTCTCGACGCTGGTCGTCGACTTCGCGCAGAAGAAGGGGGCGCGCGCGATCGTCAAGGGACTGCGCGCGATCTCGGACTTCGAGTACGAGCTGGAGATGAACCAGCTCAACCGCCGACAGGACCCGGAGATCGAGTCCGTCTACCTGATGGCGAGCCCGCAGTACAGTTTCCTGTCATCCAGCGGCGTCAAGGAGCTGGCCACGTTCGGGGGGAAGATCGACGATCTGGTCCCCGAGGAGGTCGCCCGGCGCTTGCAGGAACGGGTAGGACGCTGACGAACTGACATGCGATACGCGGGCCGGAAGCCCGCGGAGGTGCGTAGAAGATGGATGTCCTCGTTCTCATAGACAAGCTGGACGATCTTGTCCACAACGCGAAGCCTGTGCCGCTGACGGATCAGGTGCGCGTCGACAAGGAGGAGATCTACGACATCCTCGACCAGATGCGGGCGACGATCCCCGAGGAGATCAAGCAGGCCCGCTGGATCGTCAAGGAGCGCCAGGAGATGCTCGCCGAGGCCAAGAAGGAGGCCGAGCGGATCATCAAGGACGCGCGCGAGCGCCAGGAGCGCCTGCTCGGCGAGGAGGAGGTCACCAAGCAGGCCGAGCGGGCGGCCGAGGACATCGTCGAGGACGCGCGCGCACGCGAGCGCGAGATCAGGCTCGGCGCCGAGGACTACGCCGACGAGATCCTCAACACGCTCGAGGTCAACCTCTCGAAGTTCATCGCCGCGGTGCAGCGGGGCCGCGAGCGTCTGCAGGGCAAGGACGAGCCCGCCGAGGTCGCGTAGTCCCGCGCCGAGGGCGCCGGGACGACGTTTGGGTACTGTCCGCGCGTGGATCTGAACTCCGCACGGGAGCGGCTCGGCGTCGCCAAGGCGCTGCTCGAGACCGGGATGGTCGCGCCGACGCGGCCCGACAAGGCATTGCGCTCCGTGGTGGCGCTGCAGCGCTGGGGGGCGACCCCGGCGGCCGCCTACACCGGCTCGGCGATCCGCTACCCGAACCGGCTCGCGATCTCCGACGAGCGCGGGGCGCTTACGTTCGCTGAGGTCCACGCCCGCACCAACGCGCTCGCCCATCAGTTCGCGGCGGCCGGGATCGGCCCCGGCGACGGGGTCGCGATCATGTGCCGCAACCACCGCGGGTTCATCGAGGCGACGGTCGCCTGCTCGAAGCTCGGCGCCAGCGCGCTGTACCTGAACACCGCCTTCGCCGGCCCGCAGATCACCGACGTGCTGGCCCGCGAGCAGGCCGCTGCGGTCGTCTACGACGAGGACTTCGCCGAGTTGGTCGCGGAGGGCGCGAAGCGGCGCAAGCGGTTCGTCGCGTGGTGCGAGAGCCCTCGGGGGAAACGCGGCGGGGACCCGCGGATCGACGACCTGATCGCGAGCGGCAGCACGTCGAACCTCGCGCCGCCGCCCGAACGCGGCAGCGTCGTGATCCTCACCTCCGGCACGACCGGCACGCCGAAGGGCGCATCGCGCAAGCAGCCGGACTCGCTCGCGCCGGCGGCGGCGCTGTTCTCGAAGATCCCGCTGCGGGCGCGCGAGACGACGATGGTCGCCGCGCCGATGTTCCACTCGTGGGGGTTCGCCCACTTCACGCTCGCGCTGCCGCTCGCCTCGACGCTCGTGCTGAGGCGCCGTTTCGACCCCGAGGAGACGCTGCGCGCCGCCGCACAGATGCGGGCGAGCACGCTCGCTCTGGTCCCCGTGATGCTGCAGCGGATCCTCGACCTCGGCGAGGAGACGATCGGCCGCTACGACCTCGGCGCGCTGAAGGTGATCGCGCTGAGCGGCTCGGCGCTGCCCGGCGAACTCGCGGTGCGGGCGATGGATGCGTTCGGGGACGTGCTCTACAACCTGTACGGCTCGACCGAGGTCGCCTGGGCCACGATCGCGACGCCGGCCGAACTGCGCGCGGCGCCCGGCACGGCCGGGACGCCGCCGATGGGTACGGTCGTCAAGCTGCTCGACGAGCATGGCCGGGAGGTGCCGCGCGGCACCTCGGGCCGGATCTTCGTCGGCAACGAGATGATGTTCGAGGGCTACACCGGCGGCGGCGGCAAGGAGATCGTCGAGGGGCTGATGAGCACCGGCGACGTCGGCCACCTCGACGAGGCGGGACGCCTGTTCGTCGACGGGCGCGACGACGAAATGATCGTCTCCGGCGGGGAGAACGTGTTCCCGCGCGAGGTCGAGGACCTGCTCTCGGACCACCCGGAGGTCGAGGAGGCCGCGGTCGTGGGGGTCGCGGACGACGAGTTCGGGCAGCGGCTGAAGGCGTTCGTCGTGCCGCGCGAGGGGGCCGAGCTGAACGAGCGGCAGATCCAGGACTACGTGAAACGGAACCTCGCCCGCTTCAAGGTCCCGCGGGAGGTCGTGTTCCTCGTGGAGCTGCCGCGGAACGCCACGGGGAAGGTGTTGAAGCGGGAGCTGGCGTAGGGACCGGGTAGTACGGCCCGGTGCAAGCGGCGATCCCCGCCGACGCCCATTCCTCGCCGGACCACGCGCGCGCTACAGGGGTGCGGGGGGCTCACGTCCGGCGAGTTCCCGACCGGCGCGCACGCCGCCGTAACCGGTCGGCCCGTGCTGACCAGAGACCCGCGACGGGTCGCCGCGTAGATCCTCGGGGCGAGACCGATCACGCCGGAGGACGGTCAGCCGATCGCCGGCTCCGGGGCGGCCCCCGGCAGCGCCTGCTCCGCGTCGTAGCGCGCCAGCGCAGGGAACGCGCGCACCAGCACCAGCGCGGAGACGATGCAGCCGATCCCGCCGGAGACGACCGAGAAGCGGGGGCTCACCAGCGAGGCGACGGCACCCGACTCGACGTCGCCGACGCGCGGCCCGCTCGTCACGACCAGCGAGAAGGCAGCCGACATCCGCCCGCGCATCGCGTCCGGCGTCACCGTCTGGTTGATCGTCGAGCGGCAGACGGCGCTGATGCTGTCCGCGGCCCCGGCGAGCGCGAGCAGCGCCATCGCCGCCCACAGCGAGCCGACGAGTCCCGCGAGCGAGATCGCGGCGCCCCAGGCGAGCACCGCCCAGATCACGACGAGCCCGAGCCGCCGCACGCCGCTCAGCCACCCGGTCGTCAGCGCCGCGACGGTCGCGCCGGCGGAGACCGCCGCGAACAGCGCGCCGGTGCCCGCCGCACCCGTGTGGTAGACGGTCAGCGAGAGCACGGGGAACAGCGTGCGCGGCATCCCGAACGTCATCGCGGCGAGGTCGATCCCGAAGGAGCCGAGCAGCGCGCGCTCGGAGCGCACGAAGCGCACCCCCTCGCGGATCGAGGCCACGATCGGCTCGTGCCCGCCGGCGGGCTCGTGCGGTGGCTGAGCGGCCATCGCGACGACGGCGAGCACCATCCCCAGGCAGCTGATCGCGTCGACGAGGTAGGCGGTGCCGAGCCCGAACAGCGCGATCAGCCCGCCTCCCAGCGAGGGGCCGACGACCATCGTCAGCTGGTAGAGCCCGAACGTCAGCGCCAGCGCGGGCCGCAGCTGCCCGGCCGCGACGACGTTCGGCACGATCGAGCCGCGCGCGACGTTCTGGATCGCGGAGAAGCCGGCGAGCAGCGCGGCGAGGACATAGAGCAGCGCGAGCGGGGGGTGGCCCGCGAGCGCGCCCGCCGCGAGCGCGGCGGAGACGAGGACGAGCGCGATCTGGTCGAGCAGCAGCAGGCGGCGGCGGTCGACGCGGTCGGCGAGCGCGCCCCCGTACAGCGACATCGCGAGGATCGGCCCGAGCTCGACGGCGCCCAGCAGCCCGGTCAGCACGGGCGAGCGGGTCTGGATGAACACCTGGTAGGGGAGTGCGACGAGCGTCGCCTGGGTGCCGAGGTTCGTGACGAGGCTGCCGAGCGTCAGCAGGCGGAAGTCGTGCGAGGCGCGCAGCGGGGCGACGTCGACGGCGATCCGTCCGAGCCCGCGGCGCCTGCGCTCAGGGCGCCTTGAGGGGTCGGGCTCGGGCACCGGAGCCAGTCAAGCAGAGCCCGCTGGGACGGCCGATCGCCGAGATCGACGGAGGCCGCTCGCAGGCGGGATCGATCTTCTAGCCTGGGGAGGCGATGCCGCCCGTCGCCTCCGATCTCGACCTCGCCGCGATGCGCCTCACGCCCGGGGAGGGACGCCGGCTCGAGCTCGAGGTGCCGGTCGACGGCCTGACGCTCGGCGGGGAGCGCTACGAGCCGGATCCCGCGCGTGTTCCGGTGAAGCTCGAGGTCTCGCGCATGACCGGCGGCGGCTACGCCCTGCACCTGCGTTTCACCGGGGCCCTGTCGGGGCCGTGCATGCGCTGCCTCGGCCCGGCTGCGCCGGCGATCGAGGTGGACGCGCGCGAGGTCGACCGGCCGGGCGAAGGAGAGGAGCTGCAGAGCCCGTACGTGGTCGGCGAGCAGCTCGACCTCTCGGCTTGGGTGCACGACGCGCTGGCGCTGGCGGGGCCGGTGCAGGTGCTCTGCCGGGAGGACTGCGCGGGGCTGTGCCCGGTGTGCGCGGCGGACCTCAACGAGGCGGGGCCGGAGCACTCGCACGAACAGGCTCCGGACCCGCGCTGGGCGAAGCTGCGTGAGCTGAAGCTCGATTAGCGCGCGCTCGGTCGGCGTGCTGCCCGAACGGCACGAGGCCGTCCCGTCGGCGACAGAGCCGCGGGCCGCCATCCCTGGCTTGCTACCCTTCTGGGCCGCGATGGCCGTCCCCAAGAAAAAGCAGTCGCACAGCCGCACCGCGAAGCGCCGGGCGCAGCACAAGATCACCGCCCCGGGACTGAACGTGTGCCCGCAGTGCCACAGCCCGCGCCGGCCGCACCGGGTCTGCCCCGTCTGCGGGACCTACGCCGGCCGTGAGATCGTCGCCCCCGCAGGACAGGGGCACGACCACGACCACGATCACGAGCACTAGCGCCCCCGGCACGACGACGAGCGACGGCGCCGAGCCCGTCGTGGCCGTCGACGCCAACGGCGCCGACCTCGGTCCCGCCGAGGTCGCCGCAGGCGCCGCGCTGGCCGCGCGCGAGGGCGCCCGCGTGCTGCTGTTCGGCCCCGCCGCCGAGCTCGGCGAGCTGCCGGATGGGGTCGAGGTCGTCGACGCCCCGGTCTCGATCGCGAAGGCCCCCGACCCGGTCGGGGCCGCCCGGGTGACGCGCGACGCCTCGATCGTGCTCGCCACGAAGGCCGTCGCCGAGGGTCGCGCCCAGGCGCTGGTCTGCGCCGGCGGCACCGGCGCGGCGCTCGCCGCCGGCACGTTCAACATCAGACGCGACCGCGGCATCTACCGCCCGGCGCTGGCGCTTCCCCTGCCCGTCCCCGGCCACCCGGTGACGCTGCTCGACGTCGGCGCGAGCGCCGAGGCGCGCCGCGAGCACCTCGTCCAGTTCGCGTTCATGGGCGCGGCGCTCGCGCGGATCGTGCTCGGCGTCGCGCGGCCGCGCGTCGGGCTGCTCTCCAACGGCGAGGAGGACGCTCGCGGCGGCTCGCTCGTCGTCGAGACCGGCGCCGAGCTGCGCGACCGGGTGTCGGCGGGAGCGCGAGGCCGGCATGGAGCGCCGGCCGATTCCTTCGAGTTCTTCGAGTACGTCGGCAACGTCGAGGGCGGCGATCTCGTCAACGGCCGCGCCGACGTCGTCGTCACCGACGGGTTCACCGGCAACGTCGCGCTGAAGGTGCTCGAGGGGACCTCGCAGGTGCTGCTCGGCGCGATCCGCCGGGCGGCGCTGTCGCTCCACCCGGGCCCGCGCGGGGGGACTGCTGCTGAGATCGCTCGCTCGGAGGCCTGCGCGAGGAGATCGACCCCGAGGGCGTGGGCGGCGCCTACCTGCTCGGCCTGCGGCGGATCGGCGTCGTCCCGCACGGCCGTTTCACCCGCCGCGGGTTCGCCCAGGCGATCCTGCGAGCGCGGCTCGCGGCGCGCGAGGACATCGTCGGCCAGACCCATGCCGCGCTCGAGGCCGCCGGCGCGCTGAGGCGCTCACCGGCGTCCGCGGCGGACGCTAGCCTGCGGCGATGAGCTCTCTCGGCCGTGAGCAGGTCCTTGCGCTGATTCGCGAGCACCTCGCGGACGAGCTCGACGTGGACCCCGGCGCGATCGGCGAGTCGACGCGCTTCAAGGAGGATCTGGAGGCCGACTCGCTCGACCTCTACACGCTCGTCCAGGAGCTCGAGGACACGTACGGCGTGGCGATGAGCGACGAGCAGGCGGCCCGGATCCTGACGGTCGGCGCGGCGGTCGACTTCGTCCTCGCGAACGACCCGACGGGCGATGCCGAGCACGCGTAGCGGGGACGAGGAAGCAGATGCTGCTGGCCGAACTCCTGGACGAGCTGCCGGAGGACCTGGCGCGGCAGGTGTTCACCCACGCCTCCTGGAGCGAGCGCCGCGGGGACTCCTACACGCGCCTCGCCTTCCTCGGCGACAGCGTGCTCGCGCTCGCGGTCACCGCGCACCTCTACCCGCGGCTCGAGGCCGAGCGCTTCGGCGCCGGCCGGCTCACGAAGATCCGCGCGCAGGCGGTGTCGGGGGTCTCCTGCCGCGCGGTCGCAGAGCGTCTCGCGCTGCCGGAGCGGCTGCGGGCGGCGGCCCCGCCGGGGGTCCGGGAGAGCGCCGCGGCGCTGGTCGAGACCGAGCGCGTGCTCGCCTCGGTGACCGAGGCGGTGATCGGCGCGGTCTACCTGAACACCGGCTACGAACGGACGGCCGAAGCGGTCGTCGAGGCGTTCGCGCCGGAGATCGAGGATGCGCTGTCGAACCCCGTCGACTTCAAGTCGGCGCTGCAGGAGCTGCTCGCGCGCCGCGGGGCCGAGGTGGACTACGAGGTGACCGGCGAGGAGGGGCCGCCGCACGAGCGGATCTACTCGGTCGTCGCGCGCGTCGACGGGCGCGACCTCGGCTCGGGGCGCGGGCGCAGCAAGAAGCACGCAGAGCAGGAGGCCGCGCGGATGGCGGTCGAGCGTCTCGGGGCGGAGTGAGCGCGCGGTGAGGCTCAAGTCGCTGTCCCTGAACGGCTTCAAGTCGTTCCCCGACCGCACCCGGCTCGAGTTCGGTCCCGGCGTCAGCGTCGTCGTCGGCCCGAACGGCTCCGGCAAGTCGAACGTCACCGACGCCGTGCTGTGGGCGATGGGCGAGCAGTCGCCGCTCGCGGTCCGCGGGCAGTCGATGCAGGACGTGATCTTCGGCGGCGGCCGCGGCGTCCAGGCCCGCAGCGCCGCGGAGGTCGAGATCGTGCTCGACAACAGCGACGGCACCGTCGACGTGCCGCTCAGCGAGATCTCGATCGTGCGCCGCCTCGACCGCGGCGGCGAGGGCGGCTACTGGCTGAACGGCGCGCGCTGCCGGCTCGGCGACGTGCTCGAGGTCCTGTCCGACACGGGGCTCGGCAAGGAGACGCACTCGGTCATCTCGCAGGGCCGCGTCGAGGCGATCGTCACCTCCAAGGCGCGCGACCGGCGGCTGCTGATCGAGGAGGCCGCCGGGCTCGGCAAGCACCGCAAGCGCCGCCGTCGCGCCCAGCTGAAGCTCGAGACGGACCCAGGAGAACCTCGACCGTGCGCTCGACATCGAGCGCGAGGCGCGCACGCGGCTGCGCCCGCTCAAGCGCCAGGCCGAAGCGGCCGAGCTGCACGAGCGTCTCGAGCGGCAGATCGCCGAAGCGCGCTGGGAGCTGCTGGGAGGGCTGCTGCGCGCGCGCCGCCTCGAGCTCGCCGCCGCCCAGGAGGCGGTCGCCGCCGCCCGCGCCGAGCGCGGCCGCTTCGAGTCCGAGCTGGAGCAGGTCGTCGCGCGCCGCGGCGAGGCCGAGCGGGCGCTGGCCGAGCGCGCCGACCGCCACGACGAGCTGTCCTCGCGGCTGTACGCGGCCCGCTCCGCCCGCGACCGGCTCGCGCTGCGCGGCGAGCAGGCCGCCGCCGCCGCGGAACGGCTCGCCCGCCGCGTCGAGCGGGTCGAGGCGGAGCTCGCGGAGCTGGCGCAGGGCGCCGAGGGTGACGAGACGGAGCGCTCCGGGGCCGACGGCGACGACCGCCTCGCCGCGCTCGAGGCGGAGCTCGCCGAGATCGAGTCGCGCCGCGCCGAGGAGCTGGAGCGCGAGCTCGCCGGCCTCGAGCACGAGCTCGCGGGCGCAGCGCGCCGCGCTGAGCGAGGCGGAGACCGCGGCGGAGCGGGCTCGCACCGCACGCGCCGGCGGCCGACGAGGCGGCCGCGGGCGCGCGCGAGCGCGTCGCCGCGGCCGAGCGCGACTCGCACCGCGCGCGGGCCGAGGCCGCGCGGGTCGGCGCCGAGCTGGCCGCGGCGAACCAGTTCCTGCGCAGCCACCCCGGCGCCGGGCCCGAGCCGGGCGACGCACGTCCGCTGAGCGCCGAGCTGCGCGTCGCCGACGGCTACGAGCTGGCGCTCGCCGCCGCGCTCGGCGGCCGGCTCGACGCTGCGCTCGTCGAGGACGTTCCCGGCGCCGAGGCGGTGCTCGACGCCGCCGGGCCCGAGGGCGGGATGGCGCTGCTCGCGCCGAACGGGGACGCCGCCTCGCCGCCCCTCGAAACCGCCGCCGGACCGGCCGCCGGCGCCCGGCGCGCGACGGCTGAGCGAGCTGCTGGACGGTCCGCCGCAGGTGCTCGCGCTCGCGCGACGGCTGCTCGCCGACGCCTGGGTCGTCGAGCGGCTCGAGGACGTGCCGCGCGGCTTCACGGGGATCGCCGCGACCCGGCGCGGGCGGGTCTGGTTCGCCCGCGCGGGCGAGGTCCGCCAGCTCAGCGAGGGCGGGACCGAGCTGATGCTCGCGCGCCGCAACGAACGCGACCGGCTCGTCGCGGACGTCGAGCGCTGCGCCGAGCAGGAGGCGATGGCGAAGCGCGCCGAGGAGGAGGCGCGCGCGCTCGTCCAGCAGGGCGAAGCGGCGCGCAGCCGCCGCGGAGGAGGCGCTGCGCGGCGCCGAGCGATCCCGGGCCGAGGCGGCCGAGGCGGTGCGCCGCTCCGAGTGGCTGCTGGAGAAGCGCCGCTCGGCGCCCGCGGAGGGACCGCTCGCCGTGCGCAGAGCCGAGATCGACGGCGAGCTGGCTGCGCTGCGCCGGCAGGCCGAGCAGCTGGAGGCCCGCCGCCGCGAGCGCGCCGCGAGGCTGCTCGCGCTCCGCGCGCAGCCGCGACGCCGACACGGCTGCCGCGCCGGTCGCGCGCGAGGCTGCTCGCCGCGATCGCCGCCGCCGGCGAGGCGGTCGCGGCGCGGCTGGTGTCGCTCGAGTCCGAGCTCGCCGCCGATCGCGCGGCCGGGCGAGCAGATGACCGGCCGGCTGCGCGAGTGCGCGACCGAGGAGGCACGGATCCAGAGCGAGCTGCGTGCCGCGGGCGAGCGCGTCACGGACGCAGAGGTCGGCGCCCAGCGGCTGCGCGACCAGGCCGCCGAGGCCGAGGCAGAGGGCGCCGCGCTCGCCGATCGGCTCGGGCTCGACGAGGCCGCCCGCGAGCAGGACCCGGGCGCGGAGCCGCTCGGCGAGGAGCGCCGGGAGGAGCTCGACGAGCGCGTGCGGCGGCTAGAGCGCCGCCGCGAGCAGCTCGGGCCGGTCAACCCGCTCGCTCAGGACGAGTACTCCGAGGCGCTCGAGCACGTCGAGGAGCTCGAGTCGCAGCGCGAGGACCTCGAGACCGCGCTGCGCGAGCTGCGGACGCTGATCCGCGAGACCGACCGGCAGATCGCGGAGACCTTCGACGAGACCTTCAAAGCGGCCGCGCGCAACTTCGAGGAGCTCGTCGGCGACGTGTTCCCGGGCGGCAGCGGCCGGCTCCGGCTGGTCGAGGAAGACCAGGCGCAGCGCCCGGTGATCGGTGGCCAGGCGCTGCCGGCCGACGACGGCGGCGGCGACGACGCGATCGAAGCGGCGGCGGAGGCCGAGTCGCAGGCCGAGGATCCCGCCGAGGAGCGCCTGCCGGGCGTCGAGATCGAGATCACCCCCGCGGGCAAGTCGAGCAAGCGCCTGACGCTGCTGTCCGGCGGTGAGAAGTCGATGACGGCGCTCGCGTTCCTGTTCGCCGTGTTCCTCGCGAGGCCGTGCCCGTTCTACATCCTCGACGAGGTCGAGGCCGCGCTCGACGACCTCAACCTCGACCGTTTCCTGGCGCTGCTGCGCCGCTACGCCGGGCGCGCCCAGTTCATCGTGATCACCCACCAGAAGCGCACGATGGAGGCCGCCGACTGGCTGTTCGGGGTCTCGATGGGCGGCGACGGCGTCTCGAAGGTGCTCTCGCGCAAGCTCCCGGACGCGGAGCCCGCGCCGGAGCCCGCGGCGGTCGCGGCCGTCGCGTAGGCGCTGCGCAGCCGGCGAGCCCGCCGCAGCCGAGCAGCGGCCCCGGCCGCCGGTGCCCGACGGCGCGCGCCTGCCGGGGACGGAGCGGAGCGGGCGCGCCGAGGACTATCATCGCGCGCCCCGTGGCGCGCGAGTGGAGCGAACTGTTCATCACCGGCGAGGACCGCGAGGCCCTGGCCCCGGAGGAGCCCGAGCGCCGGCGCGGGTTCTTCCGCCGCCTGCGCGACAGCATGGGCAAGACCCGTCAGGCGCTCGGCTCGGAGATCCAGGCGACGCTGTTCGGCACGCTCGACGCGGAGACCTGGGAACGCCTCGAGGAGGCGCTGATCATGGCCGACGTCGGCGCCGCGACGACCGCGACGGTCGTCTCGACGCTCGAGGGCGAGGCGGCCTCGGGAGAGCTGGAGGGCGGCGAGCAGCTCTCCGAGCGCCTGATCGGCCTGCTCGCGGACACCGCGCGCGACGGGGGAGTCGCGGATCGACCTGCGTGCGAAGCCGACCGTGATCATGGCCGTCGGCGTCAACGGCACCGGCAAGACGACGACGATCGGCAAGCTCGCGTGGCACCTGCGGGAGGAGCTCGGAGCGAGCGTCCTGCTCGGCGCCGCCGACACGTTCCGCGCGGCCGCCGGCGAGCAGCTCGAGGGCTGGGCCGAGCGAGCCGGCGTCGAGATCGTCACCGGCGAGCCCGGATCCGACCCCGGCGCGGTCGCCTTCGAGGCGATCGCCCAGGCCCGCTCGCGCGGCATCGACGTCGTGATCGTCGACACCGCCGGCCGTCTTCACACGCAGGACGACCTGATGGGCGAGCTCGCCAAGGTCCGCCGCGTGATCTCGCGCCAGCTCGAGGGAGCGCCGCATGAGACGCTGCTGACGATCGACGCGACGACCGGCCAGAACGGGCTCCGCCAGGCGCAGATGTTCGCCGCGACCGCGGGCGTGACCGGCGTCGTGCTGACGAAGCTCGACGGCACCGCGCGTGGCGGCATCGCGCTCGCGATCGCGCGCGAGCTCGAACTGCCCGTGAAGCTGATCGGGATCGGCGAGTCGGTCGAGGATCTGCGCCCGTTCGACCCGGACGACTTTGCGCGTGCGCTGATCGCCGAGAGCTAACCTGGGGTCATGTGGATCCTGTGGTTGGCTCGCGGCAGCGATTCTCGGTGTCGGGGAGATGCACCAGGGCGGGTTCTACCTGCTGCCCTTCGCGATCGGGGCGGCGCTCGCCGCGACCGTCAGCCTGCTCGGCGTCGGCGCGCTGCTGACCGCGCTGCTGTTCGTCGCGACGTCCGCCGTCGTCGTCGGCGCGCTGCGGCCGGTCGCGAACCGCCACCGCCGCCTGCCGCCGCCGATCCGGACCGGCGCCGCGGCGCTCGTCGGCAGGCACGCGATGGTGCTCGAGCGGATCGCCAACCACGAGGGCGTCGGTTGCGTGCGCATCGACGGCGGCGAGGTGTGGACGGCTCGCAGCTACGCCGAGGACGAGGTGATCGACGCCGGGCCGCGGGTCGAAGTGGTCGAGATCCGCGGCGCCACGGCGCTCGTGATGCCGTGAGCCGCACCGGGAGTAGCATTTGAGCTGCTCGAACCCAGAAAGGAGCGCGGCCCAATGGCAGCGTTGATCGTGATCGCAGTGGTTGTCGTGTTCGCTGCTGTTCATGGCAGCGCGATCGATCCGCGTGATCCCGCAGGCGCGCGCCGGCGTCGTCGAGCGGCTCGGCCGCTACAGCCGCACGCTCGAGCCCGGGCTGACGATCATCACGCCGTTCCTCGAGCGGGTCCGCCCGCTCGTTGACCTGCGCGAGCAGGTCGTGAACTTCTCGCCGCAGTCCGTGATCACCGAGGACAACGTCGTCGTCGGGATCGAGACGGTCCTCTACTTCACGATCACCGACCCGCGCTCGGCGACCTACGAGATCGCCTCGCCGCTGCAGGCGATCGAGCAGCTGACGGTGACGACGCTGCGCAACGTGATCGGCAGCCTCACGCTCGAGGCGACGCTGACAGCGCGTGAGAACGTCAACGCCGAGCTGCGCACGGTGCTCGACGAGGCGACCGGCAAGTGGGGGATCCGCATCAACCGCGTCGAGATCAAGTCCGTCGACCCGCCGCCGGACATCCGCAGCGCGATGGAGAAGCAGATGCGGGCCGAGCGTGACCGCCGCGCGGCGATCCTCACCGCCGAAGGTGAGAAGCAGGCGGCGATCCTGACCGCCGAAGGCGCCAAGCAGGGCGCGGTGCTGCGCGCGGAGGGCGAGAAGGAAGCCGCGATCCTGCAGGCCGAAGGCGAAGCGAAGGCGATCGACACCGTGTTCACCGCGATCCACGCGGGCAAGCCCGACCACGAGCTGCTCAGCTACGAATACCTGAAGATGCTGCCGGCGCTCGCGGAAGGCGACGCGAACAAGGTGTTCGTCGTCCCGTCCGAGTTCGCCCAGGCGTTCGGCGGCATCGGCGAGGCGCTGCGGGCGCGCGTCGAGCCCTCGGGCAACGGCCCGGCGGGACGGCCCCCGCGCGCGGTCGAGCCGCCGCACGAGCGCTCCTGAGCGACTGGCGGGTTCGCCGTCCACCTGGCCCCGGGGCGGCCCGCGTCTCACAACCGCCGGCCGGCTGCTGAGCCGCTCCGAGCGCTCCCGCGGCGCGGCGGGTCCACGGGACGGCCGGGCCCGGCGGGCAGGCGGGCGCACCGCTCGCGAGGTCCCGGTCCGGCGGACTGCGAGAATGGCTCCACGATGTTCGACTCCCTCTCGGAGAAACTCCAGGCGACGCTCGGCGAGGTCCGCCAGCGCGGCACGCTGACCGAGCAGGACATCGACGCGGCGATGCGCGAGATCCGGCTCGCACTGCTCGAGGCCGACGTCAACTTCAAGGTCGTCCGCGAGTTCACGACCCACCTGAAGGAGCGCGCGCTCGGCGAGGACCTCGTCGGCAAGCTGAACCCGGGCCAGCAGGTCGTGAAGATCGTCGGCGAGGAGCTGACGGAGCTGATGGGCGGCTCCTCGGCAGGTCTGAGCTTCGCGCCGCGCCCCCCGACCGTCGTGCTGATGGCGGGGCTGCAGGGCTCGGGCAAGACGACCGCGACCGCCAAGCTCGCGCGGCACCTCCACGAGGAGCATGGCTCGTCCGTCGCCGTCGCGGCTTGCGACGTGTACCGCCCGGCGGCCGTCGAGCAGCTCGTCAAGGTCGGCGCCCAGGCGGGCGCGACTGTCTACTTCCGAGACGCCACCCACCCCGACCGCGATCCGGTCGAGATCGCCAAGTGGGCGCTCGACCGCGCGCGCGAGGACGGCAAGGACGTGCTGATCGTCGATACCAGCGGCCGCCTGCACGTCGACAGCGAGCTGATGGACGAGCTGGTCCGCATCCGCGACGCCGTGAAACCGACCGACGTGCTGCTCGTCGTCGACGCGATGACCGGGCAGGACGCGGTGAACGTCGCGGCGAGCTTCGCCGAGGCCGTCCAGTTCGACGGGGTCGTGATGAGCAAGCTCGACGGCGACGCCCGCGGTGGCGCGGCGCTCTCGGTCAAAGCGGTCACCGGCAAGCCGATCCTCTACGCCTCGACCGGCGAGAAGCTCGACCAGTTCGAGCGCTTCCACCCCGACCGCATGGCGCAGCGGATCCTCGGCATGGGCGACGTGATGAGCCTGATCGAGAAGGCCGAGCGGGAGTTCGACGAAGACGACGCGCGCGAGATGGAACGGAAGCTGCGCAAGAACGAGTTCGGGCTCGACGACTTCCTCGACCAGCTGAAGATGGTCCGGAAAATGGGCCCGCTGACGTCGGTCCTCGGGATGATCCCCGGGCTCGCCGGCCACCAGCTCTCGAACATGAAGGTCGACGAACGCGAGCTCGACCGCGTGCAGGCGATCGTGCTGTCGATGACGCCGCAGGAGCGGCGCCGCCCGGAGATCATCAACGGCTCGCGGCGGCTGCGGATCGCGCGCGGGTCGGGCACGAACGTGCAGCAGGTCAACCGCCTGATCAAGCAGTTCGGGCAGATGCGGAAGATGATGCGCCAGGTCGGGCGGGGGAAGATGCCGGACATCGGGGCGTTGATGCGGAACGCCCGCTGAGGCGCTGCCGGTTCGCCCAAGACGTCGACGTCTCCGCGCTGTCGGCGCGGAGCTCGTCGGAGGTCCGCCGGCGGGCACCCGCCGCGAGCCCGGGACGTTCGTGTCGCGCAGCGAGCCGAAGTGGCGCCGTCTCACCGGTTCGAGCGAGCGCAGCGAAGCGGCACGAACTCCCGGGCTCGCGCGCAGCGGCACGAACTCCCGAGCTCGCTGAGCTAAGCTCTCCAGCCGGGGACAACCCCGCGATCTTGTACGCAGCAGAGAGGAAACCGTGGCAGTCAGGCTGAGGCTCACGCGAGTGGGCGGCAAGAAGGACCCGATCTGGCGCGTCGTCGTCGCCGACCAGCGCTCTCCCCGCGACGGGCGAGTGATCGAGACGATCGGCCACTACAACGCCCAGACGGACCCTTCGACGATCGTGATCGACGAGGAGCGCGCCCGCAACTGGCTCGCCCGCGGCGCGCAGCCGTCGGACACGGTCCGCAAGCTGCTGCGTATCCAGGGAATCGAGACGCGCACCGGCTGACGCCGCCGCGCAGCCCGCTCGAGATGCCCAGCGAGAACTCGAAGCGGCTCTTGGAATACCTGGCGGAAGGCCTCGTCGACGACCCCGAGGCCGTCTCCGTCGAGCAGTTCGACGAGGACGACGGCACCGTCGTCCTCGAGCTCTGCGTCGGCGAGGACGATTACGGCCGCGTGATCGGCCGTGGCGGGCGCACCGCGCAGGCGCTGCGGACGGTCGTCAAAGCGGCGGCGGCGGGCGAAGACCGTCACGTGCTCGTCGACATCGTCGATTGAGCGCAGGCGAGCAGCCCCCGGACGCACCCGGCGCGACGCTGCCGGCGGGCCGGGTGGGACGCCCGCACGGCCTCGACGGCAGCTTCTACGTGACCGGGGCGCGCCCGCGCCTGCTCGAGCTCGGCGGCACCGTGGCCGTGGGCGGCGCCGCGCGCAGGATCGAGCGGCGCGCCGGCACGGACGCGAGGCCGATCCTGCGCCTCGAGGGAGTCGGGGACCGCACCGCCGTGGAGGCGCTGCGCGGGCTCGAGCTGACGGTCACCGCGGCCGCCGCCCCCGAGCTCGGCGAGGACGAGTTCTGGGCGCACGAACTCGAGGGGTGCGAGGTGCGCGACGGCGAGCGGCTGCTCGGCACGGTGTCGCGGCTGCTCGAGCTGCCGAGCTGCGAGGTGCTCGAGGTCGGAGTGGCCGAAGGCTCCGGCGCGCCGCTGCTCGTGCCGATGGTCCGGGCGGCGATCCGCCGGATCGACCCCGCGGCACGCGTGATCGAGGTCGACGCCTCGTTCCTCGGCGTGGAGGGGGAGGGATGAGGATCGACGTCTTCACGCTGTTCCCGGACTGGTTCGCGTGGCTGTCCGAGCAGCGCCATGTCGCGAACGTGCTCGCGACGGGATCGTCGATCGAGACCGTCGACTTCCGGCGTTACACGCCGCTCTCCGGCGGGCAGGTCGACGACACGCCGTTCGGGGGCGGCGCCGGGATGGTGCTGCGCGTCGACGTGCTGGACGCGGCGCTGCGCGCCCGCTACGGCGCCGACCCGGCGGAGCTGCGTCTGCGCCGGCGGGTGATCGCGCTCGCTCCGGGCGGGCGACTGCTGGACGACGCGCTCGTCTCGGAGCTCGCGCGCGAGCCCGAGCTGACGCTGCTCTGCGGGCGCTACGAGGGGTTCGACGAGCGCATCCTCGAGCACTTCGCCTCGGACGTGGTCTCGATCGGGCGCTACGTGCTGAGCGGCGGCGAGCTTGCGGCGATGGTGATCTGCGACGCGGTGCTGCGGAAGCTCCCGGGAGCGCTCGGGGACGAGCGCTCCGCGGAGGAGGAGTCGTTCAGCGCCGCGCTCGAGGGGAACCCCGAGTACCCGCACTACACGCGTCCCGCCGAGTACCGCGGGTGGCGCGTGCCGGAGGTGCTGCTCTCGGGCCACCACGAGCGGATCGAGAGCTGGCGGCGGGAGCGGAGCCGCGAACGCGGTGCGGCGGCGGAGGAGCGCGGCTAGCCCGGCGATCTCCTAGCCGGATGTGGTGCGGTGCGAGCCGGCGATCCTGTGAGCCGGATGTGGGGCGGTGCGAGCCTGCCGTCCGCTACCATTGCACTCCGCGCGGGCCGCGAGGACCCTGAGACCTGAGCCGCGCGCGATCCCTCCCCCAGACATGAGCAGCGTCATCGCAACAATCGAGCGCGCCCAGTTGCGCCGCGTCCCGAGCTTCCAGCCCGGTGACCGCGTCAAGGTCCACTTCCAGGTGATCGAGGGCCAGCGCCGCCGTGTGCAGGTGTTCGAGGGGGTCGTGATCAAGCGCCAGGGCCACGGTGCGCGCGAGACGTTCACGGTGCGCAAGCAATCCTTCGGGGTCGGCGTCGAGCGCATGTTCCCGCTCCACTCGCCGAAGATCGAGAAGATCGAGCTGGCAGCTCGCGGCGACGTGCGGCGCGCGAAGCTCTACTACCTGCGGGACCGTGTCGGCAAGCGCGCGCGTGTGCGCGAGCGCCGCTACGCCGGGCCCGAGGAAACGGTCGAACCGGGTCTGCTGCATGCGCAGGAGGCGACGGACGCCGAGGGCATGACCGCCGAGGAGTCGGTCGGCGAGGTCGCAGCCGAGCAGGTGACGGATGCCGCCGAGAACGGCGCCGAGCAGGCGCCTGAGGGGGACGCGCAGGCGGGGGGAGCGGCCGACGAGGCCGCCGAGGTGAGCGCAGCGGAGCCCGCGCCGGAGGCGGAGCCGCCCGAGCCGTCCGCAGAGACGGACGACGCCTCCCCCGATCCCGGTGACGCCGATCAGGGCGCAGCCGGCGACCAGCCGGCGTGAAAGGGCGCCGCAACTCGTCGAAATCGACGCTCAGCTCGCTCATCGAGCTGGTCGTGATCATCGCCGTCGCGCTCGGGCTCGCGCTCGGCATCCAGCAGTGGGTGATCAAGCCGTACCAGATCCCCAGCGGCTCGATGGAACCGACGCTTCACGTCCATCAGCGGGTCCTGGTCAACAGGATCGGCAACGCCCTCAGCGACCCGCACGTGGGCGAGATCACCGTCTTCCACCCGCCCGACGGGGCCGAGCAGCAGGAATGCGGGGGCGAAGCGCGGCGCAGCCCGAACGTGGCGTGCGACCACCCGAACCCGCATGAGGACACCGGCACGAACTTCATCAAGCGGATCGTCGCCGGCCCGGGCGACGAAATGTACGTGAGCGAAGGCCACGTCTACCGCAAGGCCGCGGGGACGACCTCGTTCGTGCGCGAGAAGGACTCCTACATCCGGCCGTGCGCGGGCGCTGCCGCGAACACCGTGTGCAACATGACGACGCCGATCAAGATTCCGCCCGGACACTGGTTCATGATGGGCGACAATCGTGGCGAATCCGACGACAGCAGGTTCTGGGGCCCCGTCCCGACCGGATGGATCATCGGTGGCGCCGTCTTCACCTACTGGCCTCCCGACCGCATCGGCTTCCTCTAGCCCCTCGGCGACGACGCGAGCGGCAGTCCGCCGCTGCTCCGGCCCCGCCGAGCAGCTCGCCGGTGGTGGCGGCGACCGGGCGCGCGGGCTCGACCGCCCGCTCACGCCGGCGTGCGCGGCGCCGCAAGGGCAGCGGGCGACGGCTGTTCGCGTTCGACCGCAGGCTCGAATGCCGGCTCGTCGCCGGCGCCGACGAGGCCGGGCGCGGGTGCCTGGCCGGGCCGCTCGTCGCGGCCGGGGTGCTGTTCGACTACGAGACGCTGACGACTCGCGAGCTGCGCCTGCTGAGCGCGCTGAACGACTCCAAGCAGCACACGCCCGAGGCCCGCGAGGCGCTGTACCCGCTCGTCATGCGCGCCGCTACGCGGGTCGTTGTCGTCTCGCGGTGCGTGCGCGGGATCGACGAGCGCGGGCTGCACAAGACGAACATCGCCGCGCTGCGCGACGCCGCCCGTGGCGTCACCGCCGGTGTGCGCGGCGACGTGATCTGCCTGCTCGACGGGTTCTCGGTTCCCGAGTTCGGGCGCCCGCAGCGCGCGATCGTCGACGGTGACGCGACCAGCGCCGCGATCGCGGCCGCTTCGATCGTTGCGAAGGTGACGCGCGATCGTTTCATGCACCACGCCGACGGCGAGCACCCGGGTTGGGAGTTCGCCGAGCACGTCGGCTACTCGACGCCGTCCCACCGCGAGGCGATCCAGCGGATCGGAGTGTCGCCCCTTCACCGCATGTCGTTCCAGTCGCTCGCATACCAGCAGCTCGCGCTCTAGGCCGTTCGGGCTCACCACGCCGCCTCGAGGTGGTCGAGGGCGAGCATCTCGCCGGACGCGTCGAGCACGACGCCGATCGCGTCGAAACGCAGCTCGGCGTATGCGCCGAGCGGCGTGCGGGTCTCGCGCAGCCACGCGGCGGCAAGGCGCCGCAGGCGCAGTCGTTGGCGAGGGCGCAGCCGCTCGAGCGCCTCGGACGCGCCCTGAGCAGGGGCGCGCGCGCCGCTGCGGACCCGAAGCGTCTTGACCTCGACGAACGCGACGACGCCGTCGCGCGCTGCGATCAGGTCGATCTCGCCCGCGGGGGTCCGGAGGTTGCGGGCGAGGATCGTGTAGCCGAGCCGCTCGAGGTGCCCACGTGCGAGCTCCTCGCCGGTGCGGCCCGTGGCGTGACGCGGGTGGGTGGGCATGGTCGCGACGCTAGGCGCGCGCGGGTGCCGGCAGGGTGTCCTGAGTTACAGCTCGTCAGCGGAGAGTCAGAAGGGTGTGAACCCGGCGAGCCGCGGCACAGTCGAGGCCGCCGAGAGCTGGCGCGAGGCGAGCGCGACGCGGCGCCGGCGATCCGAGACCGGCGCGAGGCGAGAGCGGCGCCCGGCGAAGCTGAGAGAACGGCGTTCAGCAGGGGCGCGATTCGCGGCCGGGGCCGCGCCTACACGCGCACCCCGGCCGTGAAACGCATTCGGCGCTCAGGCGGCTGCGGCGGCCGGGGCCGCGGCGGCGCGGTGCCGGCGTGCGCGTGCGCGCGCGCCGGCCTGCTCGCCGATCAGCGGGCGCGCGAGCCGGTCCAGCTCGGCCTGCTCGGCGTCGCGGATCGCCCATGTCAGCCGCTCCACCAGCTGCGAGGCGGAGTGGTCGCTCGCGAGGTGCACCGTCGAGAGATGCTCGTCGAGCAGCACGGTCGGCTCGCCGCGCGGGGGGAGGTTGGTGGTCACTATCACGCGGGGCATTGTGAATCTCCTTCTTGTTCGCTCGGGGGTGAAGAGGGAGGCGCGCCGGCCGAGGGGGTAGCCGGCGCGCCTGTGAGGACCTCCGGCCGGGCTGAGCCCGCCGGAAGGGAGGAGCCTGAGGTCTCAGGCATGCGAACATCGCCCGGCCACGCCGACACCCGCCCTCGGGACCGCGGCCCCGAGGATCGCCGGGAGGACCTCCGGCTTGCGCTTGTCGACGGAACGACCAGACATTGCGCACTAATCCTATCGGCTTTACTTACTTTGTCAAGGCCGTCTCGCAAAACTTCTTGCCGGGCACCCCCGACGCGACTCCAATAGCCTGCCGTGCGTGCCCGCGCAGCCCCCAGACGAGCCGCGCGATCCGCTGCGCGGCGTCGAGCCGCCGGCGGCCGCGGACTCCGCCCAACCGCCGGCCGAGGGACCTCGCGCGCTCGATGGCGTCACGGCCTTCATGGGGCTGCGCTGGGAGGACCCCGAGACCGTGCGGCTCGAGATCCGCCCCGAGCTGATCAACCGCGGCGGGCTGCTCTCCGGGGTGGCGACCTACGCGATGGTCGACTACTGCATGGGCTCGGCGCTGTGGGCCCAGACGAAAGCCGAAGAGCGGATCGCGACGATCGGCATCTCGATCAACTACGTCCAGACGGCGACGCGCGGCGAGGTGATCTGCCGCTCCACCGTCGACCGCCGCAACCGTCGCATCGCCGTGCTCAAAAGCGAGATCCACCACGAGGACGGCCGCCTCTTGGTGACGGCGATCGGCTCCTACTCGATCTTCCCGCCGCGCCCGTTCGCCGAGTAGGCGTCGCGAGATGAGCCCGCGGACCCCGGTGGCGCTGACGATCGCCGGCTCGGACTCCGGCGGCGGCGCCGGGATCCAGGCGGACCTCAAGGCGTTCGCCGCCCGGGGGGTGCACGGCACGAGCGCGATCACCGCGATCACCGCGCAGAACACCGTCGGCGTGACGGCGATCCATCCCGTCCCCCCCGAGATCGTGATCGCGCAGGTGCAGGCGGTGGCGGCGGACATCGGGGTCGACGCGGTCAAGGTCGGGATGCTCGGCGACCGCGCGACGACGCTCGCGGTCGCCGAGGCGCTGGCCGGGCTCGGGGAGAACGTGCCGGTCGTCGTCGATCCGGTGATGGTGTCCGAGTCCGGAGCTCGGCTGCTCGAGGCGGATGCGCGCGAGGCTCTGATCGAGCGGATCCTCCCGCGCGCCGACGTGATCACGCCCAACGTCCCTGAGGCGCGCGCGCTGCTCGGCGAGCAGCCGGACTCGGGCGCCGACGGAGCGGAGGCCGAGCGGCTGGCGCGCGCACTGCTCGCGCTCGGGCCTCGCGCCGTCGTGCTGACGGGTGGACACCGGGATCGCGCCAGCGACCTGCTGCTGAGCGGAGCTGGGGCGGCGCCGGTCGAGATCCCGGGGCCGCGGCACCCGGATGGCGCCGCGCACGGCTCCGGCTGCACGCACGCCGCCGCGCTCGCGGCCGGGCTCGCGCTCGGAGAAGGGCTCGAGGACGCGGCGCGCGCCGCGCGGCGGATCGCGGGCGACGCGGTCGGGCGCGGCCTGCGCGAGCTCGGCGCGGGGGCCGGGCCGGTCGACGTGATCGGCCTCGCGGCACGCCGCGGCACCGGCTCCTGAGGAGCGCGGCGTCGCGCCGGCCGGCCCGCGGGAGCGGCCCCTCGCGCGGCGCGGCTCCGAGGCGTTAACCGTTTGTCATAATCGGCGGAGATGAGGCTCCTGCGGATGAAGCCGGGTCATGGCGAGATCCTTCTCGCGGAGGGGGATGTCGAGGTTCCCGAGCAGGAGCGGGAGCTGATCGAGGCGTTCCGCCGCGAACTCGACGCGGGGATGTGCGCCGCGGTGCCGACCGAGGAGGCGGGAAGGCGTCGCGCAGAGCTCGTCAAGAGCTTCGACGAGGTCCCCCGCGACGCGGAGCGCGTGATCTTCTTCCCGCGGGCCGCCGGCGGCGCGTACTAGCTTCGATGGGGCTCGCGCTGGGCACGGCCGCGGTTGTGCTCGTCGTGTTGCTGTGGGAGCTCGCCCGCCCGACGGTGATGACCGCGATGCGACGGGCCGGCGAGGCATGGCGCCGCCGCGGTCAGGGCGCGGGGCACGCATACGACCCGGGACGCGAACGGCGCGCCGAGCAGCGCGCCCGCGAGCTGCTCCGCTCGTGCGTGTCCGAGCAGGAGTGGGCGATGTACCGCGACCTCGGGTTGCTTCGCGTGGCCGGGCCGCTGCACGTCGACGAGCCGTCGCCCGCGCCCGTCGGCGGCCTGCCTCCGTACGCCTACCTGATCTACCCGCACAAGCCGATCGTCGCCTATGTGCCGGCCACCGGCGAGCTGCTCAGCGAGTACTGCGTCGCCTTCCCGGACGAGACGCGCCCGTACGGCAGCCCGCGCCTGCCCGACTCCGACGACGTGCTGGCGAAGTGGATGGCGCTGAACGGCGACGAGCGACGCCTGATCGGCGAGGCGAACATGCACCTCCCGGGGCGCCAGGTCGATCCGGACCGGGTCGCCCGCGATCTCGAGAGGCTCGCGCGCTGGGACCGCGAGAACGCCTCGCGGGCGCGTCCGCAGGGCGCGCGCGAGTCGCCGGACGGTAACGTGGCCGCCGCGTGAGCGCCAACGGCCACTTCGACGTCAAGCACCGCAGCCGCTTCCTGACCGAGGGACCGGAGCGCGCCGCCGCGCGCGCGTACCTGCACGGCATCGGCTACACGCACGAGGACCTCGCGAAGCCGATCGTCGGCGTCGCCCATTCGTGGATCGAGACGATGCCCTGCAACTTCAACAACCGCGTGCTCGCGGCGAAGGTCAAGGAGGGGATCCGCGCCGCCGGTGGCACGCCGATGGAGCTGAACACGATCGCGATCTCGGACGGGATCACGATGGGAACGGCGGGGATGCGCGCTTCGCTGGTCTCGCGAGAGCTGATCGCGGATTCGATCGAGCTGGTCGCGAGCGCCCACTACTTCGACGCCCTCGTGACGATCTCGGGGTGCGACAAGACGATCCCCGGCACCGTGATGGCGCTCGCGAGGCTCGACATCCCCGGGCTGATGCTCTACGGCGGCTCGATCCGCCCCGGGCACTTCAAGGGCGCCGAGGTCACGATCCAGCAGGTCTTCGAGGCCGTCGGCCAGTTCTCGGCGGGCAAGATCACCGAGCAGGAGCTGCACGAGCTCGAGGAGGCCGCCTCGCCCGGGGCGGGGGCCTGCGGCGGGCAGTTCACCGCGAACACGATGGCGATGGCGTTCGAGGCGCTCGGGATCTCCCCGGCCGGCTCGGCGATGGTCCCCGCCGAGGACGGCCGCAAGCTCGAGGTCGCCAAGCAGTGCGGGGAACTCGTGATGGACGTGCTGCGGCGGGGACAGCGACCGAGCGACGTGATCACGAAGCCGGCCCTCGAGAACGCGATCGCGGCGGTCGCGACGAGCGGCGGATCGACGAACGCGGTGCTCCACCTGCTCGCGGTCGCACGCGAAATGGAGGTGCCGCTGACGATCGACGAGTTCGAGCAGATCTCCGAGCGGACGCCGCTGCTGTGCGACCTGCAGCCCGGCGGGCGCTACGTCGCGACCGACCTCTACGAGGCCGGAGGTGTGCCGCTCGTGCTCGCGCGCCTGAGCGAGGCGGGAATCCTCAATCGGGACGCGCAGACCGTCACGGGCGCGACGATCGGCGATGCGGCGGCCGAGGCGCGCGAGACGGCCGGCCAGCCGGTCGTGCGGCCGCTGTCGGACCCGATCAAACCGACGGGCGGCTTCGCGATCCTCCGCGGCAACGTCGCGCCGGACGGGTGCGTCGTCAAGCTCTCGGGCCACGAGCGCCGCAAACACACCGGGCCCGCACGAGTGTTCGATGGCGAGGAGAGCGCGATGGCGGCCGTGCTCGACAAACAGATCGAGGCCGGCGACGTGGTCGTGATCCGCGGCGAGGGCCCCGCCGGCGGCCCGGGGATGCGGGAGATGCTCGCGGTGACCGCGGCGATCGTCGGCGAGGGGCTCGGCGAGGAGGTCGCGCTGATCACCGACGGGCGCTTCTCGGGCGCCACGCACGGCTTCATGGTCGCCCACGTCGCCCCCGAGGCGGCCCGCGGTGGCCCGATCGCGGCGCTCCGCACCGGTGACGAGCTGACGATCGACGTCGACACCGGGCGCCTGGACGTCGCGCTCGGCGACGACGAGATCGCCGAGCGGGCGGCGGCGTGGCGCCAGCCGCCGCGCGCGGAGGAGCGGATCGACGTCGCGATCCAGAAGTACGCGAAGCTCGTCGGCAGCGCTGCGGAGGGCGCGGTCACCCGCTGAGCCCGGCAGCGCGCGATCCCGGGGCGGGCGGGCGCGGCGCGGTCCGGCGCACGCGCGGCGCCTCGCCGCTGCCGACGAAGGCGCGCCCGGGCCGGACCGGCTGACGATCTGGCCGGTCGGCGGCGGCCGCGCTCGCCGGGCTCAGTCGCCGGCGAGGAACCCGCGCAGCAGCGCGTTGAACTCGTCAGGGCGCTCGAGCATCGACATGTGCCCGGTGTCCTCGTAGATCACCTTGCGCGCGCCGGGGATCTCCCGGGCGATGACATCCGCGTCGCGGACGGGCACCAGCCGGTCGCGGGTGCCCCACACGACGAGCGTGGGGCACGAGATCAGCGGCAGCCGCGAGCGCAGATCGAACTCGAGGATCGCCTCGAGCGCGCCGACGAAGCCGTCGGTCCCCGCCCCGCGCAACTGCTCGGCGGCGAGCGGCGCCGGCAGGCGGCTCGGGTGTGCGACGACCCCCTGCAGCACGAGCCGGCGCACACGCGGACGCGCGGCGAGCCGGTCGGAGTGCGAAGCGGTCCATTGCGCGCCGAGCGCCAGAGCCTGCTGGAGGCGCCGCACGACGGGCATCGCGCCGAGCGTCAGGCGGTTGCGGTAGGTCGAGACTCCGGCGGGGGAGACGAGCACCAGCCGCTCGACGCGCGAGGGGTGCGCGGCGGCGGTCTCGGCTGCGATCAGCCCGCCCATCGAGTTGCCGACGAGCGTCGCGCGCTCGATCCCGAGCTGGCCGAGCAGCGTGTCGAGCAGACGCGCATAGCCCTCCATCGAGATCTCGCCGGCGTCGCCGGGGGAGTGCCCGAAGCCCGGTAGGTCGAGGGCGATCACCCGGTGCTCCGGGGCGAACACGGCGAGCTGCTCGAGCCAGTTCGGCCAGCACCCCGACAAACCGTGGACGAACACGATCGCCGGGCCGGAGCCGAGCTGGATCGTGTTGACGCGATGGCCGTCGACGATCTCCCAGCGCTGGTGCTCGCGCCAGTCCACCGAGCGCCAGTCGCCGGGGGGCGCGGCGGGCGCGACCGGCGGGCGATCCTCGAGCGCCGGCGCGTCGGCCGGCTGCGAATCCGTTGACACGAGCATGGAATGTAGCCCAGCCGGGGAATACTGGGAAGGTGGTGACGATTGCCAAGGCCGGCGCAGCGGCGCCACGGGCGTCCGGAGGCAGGCGCCCGCGAGCGCGCGGCGAAACACCCGTGCACATGTCAACCCCTGCCAACGACCAGCCCTTCACGGCCCGCTGGGACGCGGCGCTGCAGACGCTCGACGACGACCTGCTGAGGCGCGACGCGGCGGCGCGCACCCGTCGCGCCTACCGCATCGACGGGGAGGCGTTCGCCCGCTGGGCGTCGGCTCAGGGCCTCGCGCCCGAGCATCCGACCCCTCGTCATATACGGCGGTACGTGGCCTCGCTGAGCGCCGCGGGCGCCGCTCCGAGCACCTCGGCGAGGAAGCTCGCGGCGCTGCGCGCACTGTTCGAGAGCCAGCGGCGCCACGGCCACATCCCCCACAACCCCGCCGAGCTGGTGTCGAGCCCGCGACGCGGAAGCAGGCTGCCGAAGGTGCTCAGCGCGCGCGAGGCCTCGAGGCTGCTCGACTCGATCCCCGCCGGTGAGCCGCTTGAGCTGCGCGACCGCGCGATGTTCGAGCTCGCCTACGCATCCGGGCTGCGCGCCGAGGAGCTCGTCACGGTCGAGCTGGCGGACGTCGACCACGACGCCGAGCAGGTCCGCGTCGAGGGCAAGGGCCGCAAGACCCGTTTCGTGCCAGTCGGCGAGCCGGCGATGGCGGTCGTCCGAACCTACCTGGAGCGCGCCCGTCCGCGGCTCGCCGCGGCCGCCGCGCCGGGTCCGGCCGCGCAGGCGCTGTTCCTCAGCCGCAACGGCCGGCAGCTGTCGACGAGCGACGTGCGGCGGCGCCTGCGCACGTGGATCGAGAGGGCGGGGGCCTCGACGGACGCGACCCCGCACTCGCTCAGGCACAGCTTTGCGACGCACCTGCTCGACGGTGGGGCCGACCTGCGCGCGATCCAGGAGATGCTCGGACACGCGAGTGTCTCCAGCACTCAGATTTACACTCGGGTAGAGTCCGCCCGGCTCAGAAGCGCATACGCGCGCAGTCACCCTCGGGCATGAACTGACGCCCGCCCGCCCTGGGAGGAAGCCCTGGAGACGAACGTCAAACCGATCGAGCTGCGCGAACTCTGGCGGCGCTACAAGGACGACGGCGACAAATACAGCCGTGAGCGCCTCGTCGTCGCGTACTCGCCGCTGGTCAAGTACGTCGCCGGGCGGACCGCCGCCGGGCTGCCTCCGCACGTCGAGGAGGCCGACCTGATCTCCTACGGTCTGGTCGGGCTGATCTCGGCGATCGAGCGTTTCGACCTGTCGCGGGACATCAAGTTCGAGACGTACGCGATCATGCGCATCAAGGGCGCGATCATCGACGAGCTGCGCTCGCTCGACTGGGTGCCCCGCAGCGTCCGGGCCCGTGCGCGTGAGGTCGAGCGCGCGAACGCGAAGCTCGAGCACCTGCTGCAGCGCGCCCCCACCGATCAGGAGATCGCCGACGAGATGGGGCTCACGATCGACGAACTGAACGAGTCGCTGCTGCAGATCTCGCACTCGTCGATCGTCGCCCTGGACGAGCTGTGGAGCGTGTCGGACTCGAGCGGCGACCAGGTGTCGCTGATGGACACGATCGAGGACCCGAACGCGCCGGACCCCTCGCGAGCACTCGACGTCGGCGACCTGAAGGACCGGATCGCCGACTCGATCGCGAAGCTGCCGGAGCGGGAGAAGCTCGTGATCGCGCTGTACTACTACGAGAACCTGACGCTCCGAGAGATCGGCGAGGTGCTCGGGGTGACCGAGTCGCGCGTCTCGCAGATGCACACGAAGGCCGTCCTGCGGCTGCGCTCGAGGATGCAAGAGGAGTCCTTCGACGACTGAGGCGGGGCTCGGAAGCCGCTCCGAGCACCTGTTCGCCGGGATCGGCGTCACGGATCTCGCCGTCGCGCAGGAGTTCTACGAGCGGCTGCTCGGACGGCCTCCGGACCTGGTCCCCAACGACCGCGAGGCGGCGTGGCAGCTTCACGCCGGAGCGTGGATCGTGCTGATCGCGGACCCCTCTGTGGGTGGCGGCGCGTTGCACACCCTGCTCGTCGAGGACCTCGACGGGTTCCTCGGCGACGCCGCCGGGCGTGGCGTCGCGGCCGGTCCGATCGAGCCGGTCGGCCCGGACATGCGCCAGGCGATCATCGCCGACCCCGACGGGAACCGGCTGAAAGTGGCGGCGCCCCGCGAGACGCGCCGGACCCTCTAGGCGACACAGACCGGACGGAGCTCCGCCACCTGGATCGCGAGGAACCGCGACTGCAGGCGGAGCAGCGCCGCGTGGTTGCGGGGACGCGCTCGCCGCGCCGCCTCCTCCAGGTTCGTGTAGGCGACGATCCCGCGTTCGATCGTCCTGATCGCGCGCGACGAGGCGTGGACGCTCTGCAGCTCGGAGAGCGCGACGCGGTCGGCCGCGATCGCCTGGCGCGCGGCGCGCCGCACCCCGCGAAGTGCCGCGGGGGTCGTCCGCGAGGTGTCTTCGGCTGCGATCCCGCCGCGTTCCGCGATCGCGCTCAGCCGCGCTTTGAGACGAGTGCAGACGGCGGCGCTCGAGCTCGGCGGCGCTGCGGGCGTGGGCGCCGTCGAGGGCGTCGTCGCGGCGGACGTGGTGGTCGCGGGCCCGGTGGCGGCGGACGTGGTGGTCGCGGGCTGCGTGCGGGCGGACGCGGTCGGTGAGGGCGGCGACGAGCCCGAGCCGCCCGACCCACAGCCGGCCAGGGCGAGCACGAGCGTCAGGCAGGCGATCGGTCCCCGCACGCGCACGCGGCGAGCGTAGCCGGAGGAGGCGGTGCGCGAGCCGGTTCAGCGCCGGCGTCAGAGGTGTCATCGTGGCGGTGGAACCCGCCGCGCGATCAGAGGAGGCCAGGATGGAGCTGAGGATCTTCGCCGAGCCGCAGGAAGGCGCCGGATACGAGCAGCAGCTAGCGATGGCGCAGGCTGCGGAGTCGCACGGGTTCGGAGCGTTCTTCCGCTCCGATCACCTGCTGCGGATCAAACCGGGCGACGGTGCGCCGGGGCCGACCGACTCGTGGGTCACGCTCGGCGCGCTCGCCCGGGAGACGAGCACGATCCGGCTCGGGACGATGGTCACCTCGGCGACCTTCCGCCTTCCCGGCCCGCTCGCGGTCACCGTCGCGCAGGTCGACGCGATGAGCGGCGGCCGCGTCGAGCTCGGCCTCGGGACGGGCTGGTACGAGGCCGAGCACCGCGCCTACGGGATTCCGTACCCGCCGATCGGAGAGCGCTTCGAGCGCCTCGAGGAGCAGCTCGAGATCCTCACGGGCCTGTGGGGTGCGAGTGGCGACTATGAGTTCCACGGGCGCCATTACGAGCTCGAGCGCGGGCCGGCGCTGCCGAAGCCGGCCCAGCGGCCGCATCCGCCGGTGATCGTCGGCGGGCTGGGCACGCGACGGACGCCTGCGCTCGCGGCGCGCTTCGCGGCGGAGTTCAACGTCCCGTTCGCGGACGTGCAGACGACGCGGGAGCGGTTCGAGGGTACGCGGGAGGCTTGTCGAGAGGCGGGGCGCGACCCGGACGAGCTCGTCCTCTCGCACGCGATCACGGTCTGCTGCGGGGAGAGCGAGGCAGACCTCCTCCGGCGCGCAGAGCGGATCGGGCGCGACCTCGACGACCTGCGCGCGAACGGCGCCGCGGGCACGCCGGACGAGGTCGCGGCGCGGCTGCGCTCCTACGAGCAGGCGGGTGCGAGCCGCGCCTACCTGCAGCTGATCGACCTCGACGACCTCGACCACGTCGCGCTGATCGCGAACGAGGTGATGTCTCAAGTCGGGTAGTCGGAGGGACGAGGGGTCGCGCTCGCCGTGTCCGGCGGGTCGGCCCGGGCGCCGGCGAGCGCTCGCAGGTGCAGGAACGCCGGTTGCTCTCGCCAGGCCGCCACGGCCGGGAACGAGGCGACGTAATCGGCGCTTGGCACCGGCTCGACGAGGCGCTCGATGTGGAACCCTGCGAGTGCGAGCGCATCGAAGTACTCCGCGAGCGGGCGGTGCGTGTCGTTCAGCTCGAGCATCGCGTCGCCGCTGCGAACGACCTCTGCGTAGCGGACGGCGTCGAAGTAGGACCCGCGCCCGGCATGCCTGCGGGTCCGCAGCGGATGCAGGACCGACAGGCAGAGATGCGCTCCGTGCTTCAGCACGCGCGCGAGCTCCCTGACGACCGCGGGCATGTCGTCCATGTTCATCAGCGCCAACGAGCAGACGGCGAGGTCGAACGTGCCCGAGGCGAACGGCATCGCCGCGGCGTCGCCGACGGTTACGTCGAACGCGCCGTCGAGCTCGCGCGCGGCGTGCACCAGCGCCGGCGAGATGTCGATGCCCCGGACCTCGAACCCTCGCTCTTTGAGCGCTCGCGCGACTCGGCCCTCCCCGCAGGCGACGTCCAGCGCGACACCCCGAGGGGGCGGCAGCAGGTCCACCAGCGCCGGCAGGTTCATCAGCCAGAAGGCGTGGTCGTGCTCGGGCGAACGGGCCCACGCGATCCAGTCTGCCGCGTTCGCATCCCATGCCTCGCGAAGCGATTCCATGAGTGCATCTTCGCGTTCGCGGTACCCGTTCGTCCGCTGCTCGGCCCCCATCTTTACCTGGCCGACACTCGGCGGTATGGTCACTCAACCCGAGGAAGGAGACATCGCTCATGCACCCTGCGGCGGACCGTATTCGCAACGTTGCCCTCGTCGGACACCGAGGGTCCGGGAAGACGTCGCTGCACGAGGCGCTGCTGTTCGAGGCGGGGGCGATCAACCGCCTCGGCTCCGTCCCCGACAAGACGACCACCTCGGATTCCGAGCCCGACGAGCAGGCCCGCCAGATGTCGATCTCGGCGACGCTCAGCTCGCTCGGCTGGCAGGACCGGAAGATCAACCTGCTCGACACGCCGGGCGACCCGAGCTTCGTCGCCGACGCGCTCGCGGCGCTGCGCGTCTGCGAGTCCGCGGTGTTCGTGGTCAACGCGGTGATGGGGGTCGAGGTCACGACCTCGCGGCTGTGGGCGCGCGCCGCCGAGCTCGACATCGCACGGATGCTGTTCGTGAACATGCTCGACCGGGAGCGCGCCGACTTCTTCCGCACGCTCGACTCCCTCAAGCGCTCGTTCGGCCCGCACGTGGTCGCGACGGAGATCCCGATCGGCGCCGAGCACGAGGTCTCGGGCGTGATCGACCTGGTCGACATGAAGGCCTTCCGGCAGGACTCGCCGGCTCGCGGCGGTTGGAGCGAGATCGAGATCCCCGAGGGATCCGAGGCGCTCGCCCGGGAATACCGCGAGAAGCTGATGGACGAGGTCTGCGAAGTGTCCGACGCGCTGATGGAGCGCTATCTCGAGGGCGACGAGATCTCCCACCAGGAGATCGTCGACGCCCTCAAGGAGGGGACGAACCACGGCAAGATCTTCCCCGTCGTGTGCGGTGTGGCGACGGGGAACCTCGGCACCACACGGCTGCTGGACGCGATCGTCGAGGATCTGCCCTCGCCCGTCAAGCACGGCTCGCTGCAGGTGGGCGACGTGGAGCTGAGGGCGGTCGAGGACGAGCCGCTGTTCGCGTACGTCTTCAAGACCCGCGCCGACCCGTTCGCGGGCCGGATCAACCTGATACGGGTCTACCAGGGTGTGATGCGCTCCGACAGCCAGGCGCTCAACACCCACGCCCACGTCAAGGAGCGGATCGGCCAGCTGCTGGTGTTCGCCGGCAAAGAGGTGGAGCACGCCGACGAGTTCGGGCCGGGGGACATCGGCGCCGTCGCGAAGCTCAAGGAGACCCGCGCGGGGGACTGGCTGGCGGCGCGCGACGAGCCGATCGAGATGCCGCGGCTGAAGCTGCCCGCCCCGGTGATGGCCTTCGCCGTCGAGCCGCGGAGCCGCGGCGACGAGGAGAAGGTGCTCTCCTCGCTGCGCCGCCTGCAGGAGGAGGACCCGACGATCGACCTGCACCGCGACGCGCAGACCGGCGAGCAGATCGTCGCCGGCCTCTCACAGGTCCACGTCGAAGTGATCGTCGACCGCCTGCGCGACCGCTTCGGGGTCGAGGTCACGCTGAAGCCGCCGCGCGTCCCCTACCGCGAGACGATCCGGGCGAGCGCAAACGGTCACGGGCGTCACAAGAAGCAGTCGGGTGGTCGCGGCCAGTTCGGGGATTGCCACATCGAGATCACCCCGCTCGCGGACGGTGAGCAGCCGGGCGGCTACGAGTTCGTCGACAACATCAAGGGCGGCGTGATCCCGAGCTCGTTCATTCCGGCCGTCGAGAAGGGCGTGCGCGAGGTGATGGAATCCGGCGTGCTCGCCGGTTACCCGGTGCAGGGCGTGCGCGTGCGCCTGTTCGACGGGCAGTACCACACGGTCGACTCCTCGGAGATCGCCTTCAAGCTGGCGGGCATCCAGGCGATGCGCCAAGCGCTGGCGGACGCCTCGCCGGTGCTGCTCGAGCCGATCATGATGGTCACCCTGTCGGTCCCCGAGGCGCACGTCGGCGACGTGATCGGCGACCTCAACAGCCGTCGCGGCCGTCCTCAGGGGATGGAGCCGAACGGCGCGATGACCGAGATCAAGGCCGAGGTGCCGATGGCCGAGATGCTCACCTACGCCCCCGACCTGCGATCGATCACGCAGGGGCAGGGCGACTACACGCTCGAGTTCCTGCGCTACGAGGAGGTTCCGGGACACCTCGCCCAGCGCGTCGTCGACGCCGCGGGGGAGGAGCAGGGCGCGCGGCCGATCGCGGCGGCATAGCCGCTCCCAGCTCGGACTGGGTCCTCGGCGAAGCGGCGGCGCTCGGCGTCACCGTCACCGAGGCGCAGGTCGTGCGACGGTTCGATCAGATCCGCGCGCGCCAGTTCCCGCACGGGCGCGGATTTCGCCGGTTCCTGCGCACCAGCGGGGAGACCGTCGCCAATCTCCTGCTGCGCGTGCGCCTCAACATGCTGTCCGCGGCGATCCAGCATCACGTCATGGAAACCGCCTCCGGCGAACCCGCCCAGGCGCAGGCGCTGGCCGCGTTCATCCACGGCTTCGACGCGCGATGGCGCTCGCAGACCCGGTGCGCGCCGGCCTTCGCGATGGCCGACTGCGGCCACGTCGGCGCGCTCTGATCCGGCGCGCCTCCGGCCCGGCCGGTTCGCCCACGGTCGCAAACCGGCTGTTCGGCCAGCTACGCTACCCGGCGATGACGACACGCTCGATCGTGACCTCGCACCCCGACCTGGAGTGCGACGTGTGCTCCCGGCGCCTGCTGCGCGGGGAGCAGCCGGACTACTTCATCGCCGACGGCCGGCGCCGCCTGGTGTGCGAGCTGTGCGCGCCGCGTGCGACCCACGAGGGGTGGCTGCGCGAAACCGAGGCGGCTGCAGACGTGTCGTTGCCGCCCGCCCGCGCACGCCGGGGACGTGGCCTGTTCGAGCGGTTGATGCAGGTCGCGAAAGCGCCGCCGGAGACCTCGCAGCCGCGCTCACGGGGCGACCGCGACGAGCCGCCGCGCGAGGAGGGCTACGACCTGTTCGAGGCCCACGAGGAGTCCGCGCCGGCGGCAGATCCCGTGTACCCGCCGACCTACACGCAGCTGGCGGTCGAGGCGTTCAACGCCAGCGAGTTCCCGCGCCGCGTGGCGGGGGTGGCGCGCTCGCTGGGCGCGCCGGTCGTGAGCGTCCGCCCGGCCGAGCACCTCGAGAGCATCGTGCGGATCGTCGTCGCCTGGGAGCTGTGCTGGTACCGCTACGAGGTCGACGCCGGCGAAGCGCCCGCGGTCGCCGTGGCCGCCGGCCAGGGGACCGAGCTCGCGGAACTCGAGCGGGGCGAGCAGGAGGCCAACGCGACCGCGGCGGCGTCCGGCACGGTCGCGCTCGTGCAATAGCGCAGGCGCCGCTTGCGTCCTGGCGCGCGACCAGTAACATCCGTCACCTGATGATCTACTGCGTGGTTCCGAAGCCGATGACCGACTCGCTCTACGAGAAGCTCGTCGAGCACTACAGCGGCGACGAGAACGTGACCGTGATCGTCGACCGGCGCGAGTTCGACAGGCGCGCCCGCAGCGGGCGCTCCGGCGTCGCCGACGACCGGCGCGTGATCCGCGACCGCCGCCGAGCCCGCGTGGCCGGCGACACGCTCCCGCTCGCCCAGACCGTCTAGACACCGCGCCATCTTCACGGCGTGAAGGTCATCGTCCACGTCGACGGAGGCGCCCGTGGCAACCCCGGTCCGGCCGCCGCGGCAGCGGTCATCTCGGCACCCGGCGGCGAGGTGCTGGCCGAGCACTCCGAGCTGCTCGGCAGGGCCACGAACAACGTCGCCGAGTACCGGGCGCTGCTGCTCGGGCTCGCGCGCGCAAGGGAGCTCGGCGCCGACGAGATCGAGGTGATCGGGGACTCGGAGCTGATCGCCAAGCAGGTCAACGGCGCGTACAAGGTCAAGCACGAGGCGATGAAGCCGCTGTACCTCGACGCGATGAAGGCGCTCCGCGAGTTCGCCTCCTGGTCGATCCGGACTGTCCCGAGGGCCCAGAACAAACGCGCGGATGCGCTGGTCAACGAGGCTCTGGACGCGGCGTGAGACGGGCCGTGAGCTCCTCAGCCCTGCGGCCCGAGGAACGTCACTCCCCGCCTCGGTGCCGTGCGCGGGTCGGGTGTGCACCGGCCGATAGCGATGCTTCGAGCCTCGTGGCGGGGGTGCGCGCTCCGCTGATGAGGGCGTGACGTCCTTCCGCGAGGCCCACGGCGCGGACGCCGGTGCGGTCGCGGATCTGCATGCCCGCAGCTGGCGGCGGCACTACCGCGGCGCCTACTCCGACGAGTTCCTCGACGGGGACGTCGAGGCGGACCGGCTCGCGGTGTGGAGCGCGCACCTGGCGGATCCCGGCGGGGCCCGGCTCACGCTCCTCGCCGAGGACCCCGCGCCGGTCGGGTTCGTCAGCGCGTGCTTCGGCGCGGACCCCGGCTTCGGAACGCTGATCGACAACCTCCACGTGAGCTCCGCGCGTCAGCGCTCCGGGATCGGCAGGCGGCTGATGGTGCTCGTCGCCGAAGCGCACCTCGCCCGCGGTGAGCCCGGCGGCATGTACCTGTGGGTGCTCGAGCAGAACACCGGGGCGCAGGCGTTCTACGAGGCGCTGGGAGGCGAGCGACGGGAGCTTGCGCCGGTCGACGCGCCGGGCGGCGTCCCCGGGCGCCTCGACGGCTCTCCGCGCAAGCTGCGCTACGCGTGGCCCGACCCGGCGGCGGCGCTCTTAGCCCGCTGAGCGCAATCCTCGTCGCCGATCGCGGCGTGCGCCGAAACGGACTCGGGAGATCGCCGTCAGCGATCCCCCGACCCGAGCTCTCCTCACCTCAGACGCGACGCCGATTTCGCGATCGCGAGCATCTGCGCGTTCGACAGTTCCTCGAGCAGGGTGTTGGTCACCCAGTAGGCGACCCCACCTTCGACCCAGCCGATCACGTGGATGTGTTCGCCGTCGTCGACGAATTTGTAGATGCGCGACCCGATCCGCTGCTCGCGTGCGTTTTTGAACAACGGCGGGCTCGTCCAGTCGGTCCCCTCGAAGTCGTAGTAGCCGCCGTTGATGTTCTGCTGCCAGACGATCACGTACGCGTGTTTGAGTTCCCCCTGGACGTTCGTCAGCGCGTACGGCCGCACCACCTGCTGCTGCGCCGCGCCGGTCTGCAGCGTCGGGTACAGCACCCTGAAGGGCAGGTGCAGCGCCGCGGTCACGGCTTCGCTCTCGCCGGTCGTCGGGTACAGGCCGATCGCGCGGGGCGAGGGGGAGGAGCTGTGGTGATGATGCGTGCTCGAGTGCGACGAGCTCGAGCTCGCCGAGGGCAGCGAGACCCTTTCGTGGCCGTGCAGGAACGAGTCGAGCGTCTGCTTCTCGAGTTCCGGCGTCGAGAGCACGTAGGAGCCGCCGTTGTACTGCGCGTCGACGTTGGTCGTCAGGAAGTGGACCTGGCGCAGCGGCTTGCGCTGCGAGAACGCGATCAGCTTGCCGAGTTCGATGATCTCGTGGTTCGAGTCGTTGAAGGTCGAGTGGATCGCGTGCCCGACAGACTTCGCGACCTTGTCGAGCTCGGAGATTTCCGGGTTGACCTGCTCGCGCAGGTCCCGCAGGAAGTCCTGCTGGCGCGCGACGCGCACGAAGTCCGAGTCGAAATGGCGGAAGCGGACGTAGGACAGCGCGTTTTCGTAGCAGAGCTTCTGGTAGCCGGGCTGCAGGTTGATCGCCGAGAAGTTTTCGAAGGAGGTGCCGCCGCCGAGGTAGCGGTGGTCGACGTTCACGTACGCGCAGCCGAGCGTGTCGACGACTTCGATGAACCCTTTGAAGTTGACGTCGATGATCCCGTTCAGCTTCAGCCCGGGAAAGACTTCGCGCTCGATCGTTTCCGCGGCGAGCGTGCTGCCGCCGTCGACGCCTTTCAGCTTGCTGCCGATCGTGTAGGCGGCGTTGATCTTTTCGTTCGTGTAGATCGCGCCTTCCGGCGTGCGGATGTTGACCATCAGGTCGCGGGGGATCGAGAGCACCGACGTCTGCCCCTGCCCGGGGTCGAAGCGCACGAGCAGGATCGTGTCGCTGTGCGCGCCTTCGCGTTCGAGGACGTTCTTCGCCTCCGCGCGCCGGTCCGATCCGAGCACCAGGAACGTCTCGGGCGCGCCTTCGTATTCGGGTCCTTTGATCACGCCGTTCTTGGTCTGGATCTGGTTCGACTTCGGGAAGACCTTTTCGGCGATGTCTTTGATCTTGTTCGTCGCGACCGTCGCCGTCGCGGCGCCGCTCAGGGCGATGATCAGGACGGCGGCGATCGCGAACCGGGCCCACATGCCTCGCCACAGCGAGGGCGGCCGCTGATCGTCCGTGGAAGAGAGTGGTGCGCTCATACGGGGACGTCGAGCTGCCGCCGCCCACGGCGCCCGATCGCTGCAGGGTAGCGCCCGGTCCGGAGCGCATCGCCGCATCTCTGTGCACGCTCGCGGTGGTCCTCAGCGCCCGGTACGCTCGCTCTGGTGTTCAGCGCCCGTAACCGCGAGCTGCTGGGCCTCGTGCCGTCGGCGCTGCTCGTCACGGCCGGGTTCACGGCGATCTTCATCCAGTCCGAAAACACCGCGCCGCGGGCGTCGACCAACCTGACGCTCAACCACGCGTCGAGCCTCTCGCTCAGCTACGGGCTGCTGTTCCTCGCGCTGTGCCTCGCGGCCCATCTCGTGATCCGCTTCGCGCTGCCCGACGCGGACCCGTACATGTTCCCGCTGGTCGCGGTGCTCGCCAGCGTCGGGATCGTGATGGTGTACCGCATCAACCCGACCCTCGCGCGCCAGCAGGCGCAGTGGATGGTGCTCGGGCTCGTCCTGTTCGCGGCGACGATCCTCGCGCTGCGCCGCCGCGGCGTCGGCGTGCTCGAGCGCTACCGGTACACGATCGCCGCGGTGGGGATCTTGGTGACGTTGCTGCCACGCCTGCCGGGGATCGGCGAGCAGGTCAACGGCGCCTACCTCGACATCCACATCGGGTCCGTCGCGTTCCAGCCGGCCGAGTTCGGGAAGGTCGCGATCGTGATCTTCCTGGCGAGCTACCTGCGCGACAACCGCCAGCTGCTCGTCACCGCGGGCCGGCGGGTGCTGGGGCTGACGATCCCGCCGATGAAGCAGTTCGGGCCGATGCTGATCGTCTGGGGGGCGGCGATGGGGACGCTGCTGATCACGCGCGAGCTCGGCACCTCGCTGATGTTCTTCGGCGCTTTCCTGGCGCTGCTCTACGTCGCCACGGGCCGCTTCTCGTTCCCGTTCATCGGCCTCGTGCTGTTCGCGGTCGGCGTCTGGTACGTGACGGGCCACGTCGGCCACGTCACCGCGCGGGTCGAAGCCTGGGAAAAACCGTTCGACCCCGCCCTGTACCACCGCGAAGGGGGCAGCTACCAGCTCGCGCAGGCGCTGTTCGCGCAGGCCGACGGGGGCTTCCTCGGCACCGGCTTCGACCGCTCGCTGCTGCAGTACCCCGTGGAACTCGCGAACCACACCGTGGTCCACCGCTACATCCTGCCGGTGCCGGAAAGCGACATGATCTACGCCGTGATCGTCAACGAGCTCGGGCTGCTCGGCGGCGCCGCGCTGCTGCTCGTCTACCTGATGTTCGTCGCCCGGGGACTGAAGACCGCGGTCCAGGCCCGCGACTCGTTCTCGAAGCTGCTCGCGACGGGCCTCTCGTTCATCATCGCGCTGCAGGTGTTCGTGATCGTCGGCGGCGTCACGCGGGTGATCCCGCTGACGGGGGTGACGCTCCCGTTCGTCGCCTACGGCGGCTCGTCGGTCGTGATGAACTTCGTGCTCGTCGCCCTGCTGCTGCTCGTCAGCGACCGCGCGCGGCGTCCGCACCCCTAGTCGCCGGGCAGGATCGCGACGGGGCCGGCCGCAGTCGCCGATGACCGACGACCGGCCGTGAGCGGAGGCGCAAGCCCGCGACCGGTCCGGACTGCGGCGAAGGGGCGCCGCCGCGCCCGTCGAATCAGACCCGGCGATGCCGAACTCGAGCAGCACGGGCCCCACGGCGAGCTTCACGACCCCTCAGGCGCCGAGGACTCGCACCGGAGGTGCAGGCGGACCGCGCGCGGCCGGCGGGCCGCGATGGTCCTCGCGTCACTCCCCGGCGGGCCTGAGCGGGCGTCCGTGGCTCGCGCGCCTGCGCCGCGCGCTCGACGGGGGCCGCTTCGAGCTGCACTTCCAGCCGATCGTCGCGCTGCGCGAGGGCGGCGTCTCGCACCACGAGGCGCTGCTGCGTCTCGCCGACGGCCCGAACGGCGAGCTGACGGCGCCGGGGCTGTTCCTGCCCGCGGCCGAGCGATACGGGCTCGTTCGCGAGATCGACCGCATGGTGCTCGAGCGGGTGGCACGGCTGCTCGGGCGCGGCGGGGCGATGGGGGAGGGCCGGATCGCGATGAACGTCTCGGCCCTGTCGGTCACCGACCCGGGGATGCTCGCGTTCATCGCCGCGGCGCTGGAGCGCCACGAGGTGCCGCCGGAACGGCTCACGATCGAGGTGACCGAGACGGCGGCGATCTCCGACATGGACAGCGCACGGGCTTTCTGCGCCGGGGTGCTGGAGCTCGGCTGCTCGCTCGCGATCGACGACTTCGGGGCCGGGTTCGGCTCCTTCCAGTACCTCAAGCACCTGCCCTTCAGCCACCTGAAGATCGACGGGGAGTTCATCCGCGACCTGCCGCGCTCGCGCACCGACCAGCTGGTCGTGCGGGCGCTGTCGCGAATCGTGCGGGGCATGGAGCGCGAGACGATCGCCGAGTTCGTCAGCGACGCCCCGACGGTCGCGATGCTGCGCGCGTACGAGGTCGACTACGCCCAGGGCTACGAGCTCGGGGCGCCGGCCCCGCTCGGCGCCGCGCACGAGAGCCGCCGGCGCGTGGCGTAGCGCCGGCAGATCGCGCTGGGCTCGCCCCTGCATCGGAACCTCCTGGAGGTCGCGGTCGGGAGGAGCGCGCATGCGTTCGACCCGACCCGCGAGCGATCCGGGTTCGGTCGGGAGCAAGCGGGCTGATCAGGAGCGATCGCGACGGCCGCGGCCCGCGCCGGTCGCCGCGCGCACTGCGAGGAGCACGACGATGACCAGGGAGACCCCGACGAGGACGAGGGCGATCGCGACGTGACCCAGGAGTGCTGCGAGCCCAGCGAGGGTGAGACAGGCTCCGCCCGCGAAACCCACGAGAGACCATGCGCGAGCTCCCGCCGCGAGGGTCGGCCAGGTCGCGAGAATGCGATCGCGGCTCGCGCGGTTCTGCTCAGCCTGGGAGCTGAGGAATTGTCGAATCGAGCGGAGATCTCGCATCTCGGTCCGATCATTCACCGCTCGCGGCTGCTCCGCGCGGTGCCCACTCGTGAGCGTCGCGTTCGGTCCCAACGCGTGAGCTTTCGACTCGGCGCCGCCGCCGCAGATACGCGCATGCGCTCCTTTCGTGGAACCGCTCACCTCGCACTGGCAATGCGCGCGACCGTGAGCCGCAGGGCACGTCTTCTCAGACGCCGCCAGGCGGCTCGGAAGATCTGCCCGCAGGCTGCGGGAACTGCCTGCGCATCGAAGCGTCCCAGGCCCGGTCCGTCATCAGCCTGCGCGTCGCGATCATCAGCTTCGCGGACGGCGTGACCGTGACCCGCGCCGGCGCGCGCCGTCCCGAGATCGCGCGTTCGATCGCCTTCGCGACCGCGTCGGGCCCGGCGCCGAGGCGGCGCATCGGTCCCTCGTAGGCGCCTTTCGTGATCGAGGCCACCGCGGCGTTGAAGGCCGCGTAGGGGTCCTCGCCGTCGCCGTTCGCCGAGGCCTCCGCGACCGCGCCCGCCGCCACCTCGCCGAACTCCGTCGTGATCAGGCCCGGCTCGATCAGCACGACGCCGATCCCGAAGCCCGCGACCTCGAACCGCAGCGCGTCCGACAGCGCCTCCAGCGCGTACTTCGTCGCGTGGTACCAGCCGCCGCCCGGAAACGTCAGGCGGCCCCCCATCGAGCCGACGTTGACGATCCGTCCCCAGCGCTGCGCGCGCATCGCCGGCAGCACCAGCTGCGTGAGCCGTGCGAGCCCGAACACGTTCGTCTCGAACTGGCGGCGCACAGAGTCCATGCCGACCGTCTCGACCGCGCCGCTCTGGCTGTAGCCGGCGTTGTTGACGAGCACGCCGACCGCTCCCTCGGCCTGCTCGACCGCCGCAACGGCCGCGCTCATCGACGCCTCGTCGGTCACGTCGAGGGCGAGCGTGCGCGCCCCGGCGGTCTCGAGCTCGGCGAGCGTCTCGGGTCGTCGCGCGGTCGCGTACACGGTCCATCCGGCGCCCGCGAGGCGCAGCGCGGTGGCACGCCCGATCCCCGACGAGCAGCCGGTGATCAGGACCGCCTTCGACGGCTCCCCCATGGCGGCAGCATATGTCTTTCGCCCGCGTCCCCTCGATGCCGCGGGCAGGTAGGCTCATCGCATGACCACGATCTCCGCAGACGCCCTCCCTGACGCGCTCGGCGACGCCGCGCGCGATTTCATCTCCAGCTCTCACCGGCTCCTGATCGGCGACGAGCGGCTCGACGCCGCCGACGGCCGCACCTTCGTGACCGTCGACCCTGCCACCGGCCGGGAGATCGCCGAGATCGCCCACGCGGGCGCCGAGGACGTCGAGCGCGCGGTCGCCGCCGCCCGCGCGGCGTTCGAGTCCGGCCCGTGGAGCTCGATGCCCGCGTCCGGCCGCGAGCGCCTGATCGGCAAGCTCGCCGACGCGCTCGAGGAGCGCGCCCAGGAGTTCGCCCAGATCGAGTCGCTCGACAACGGCAAGCCGGTCGGGCTCGCGCAGTACGTCGACGTCGGCGGCGCAGTCGCGCACCTGCGGTACTTCGCGGGCTGGCCGACGAAGATCGAGGGTTCGGTGATCCCCGTCGCCGCGCCCGGCCTCCACGTCTACACCCGTCGCGAACCGGTCGGCGTCGCCGGCCAGATCATCCCCTGGAACTTCCCGCTGCTGATGGCCGCCTGGAAGCTCGGCCCGGCGCTCGCGGCGGGCTGCACGATCGTGCTCAAGCCCGCCGAGCAGACGCCGCTCAGCGCGCTGCGGATCGGCGAGCTCGCGCTCGAGGTCGGCTTCCCGCCGGGCGTCCTGAACGTCATCACCGGCGACGGCGAGACCGGGGCGGCGCTGGTCGACAGTCCCGGCGTCGACAAGATCGCGTTCACCGGCTCGACGGTCGTCGGGCGCGAGATCGGCTCCAAGGCCGGCCGCGCGCTCAAGCGCGTGACGCTCGAGCTCGGCGGCAAGTCGCCGAACATCATCCTCCCCGACGCCGATCTCGACGCCGCGATCAAAGGCTCGTTCCAGGCGATCTACTTCAACTCCGGGCAGGCCTGCAACGCCGGCTCGCGGCTGTTCGTCCCGGCCGACCGCTACGACGAGGTGATCTCGGGGCTCGCCGAGGCCGCCGCCGCGACCCGGCTGGGCCCGGGCCTCGACGCCTCGACCCAGCTCGGCCCGCTGGTCTCGGCCGAGCAGCGCGAGCGCGTGCTCGGCTACATCGCCTCCGGCGTCGATGAGGGCGCCGAGGTCGTGACCGGGGGAGAGGCCGCGCTGGCCGACAGCGGCGGCTACTACGTCGCCCCGACCCTGTTCAGCACGACCTCCGACGAGCTGCGGATCTCCCGCGAGGAGATCTTCGGCCCGGTGCTCGTCGCCTCGCCGTACGACAGCCTCGAGGAAGTCGCCGAGCGCGCCAACGCCGGCGAGTACGGGCTCGCCGCGGGCGTGTGGACGCGCGACGTCGGCAACGCACACCGGCTCGCGGCGATGCTCCGCGCCGGGATGGTCTACGTGAACACCTGGGGCCTGGCCGACCCGGCGGCGCCGTTCGGGGGCTTCAAGGCCTCCGGGATCGGACGCGAGCACGGGCACGACGGGCTCGACGCCTACCTGGAGAGCAAGACGGTCTGGACCGCCCTGTGAGCGCCGCCGCTTCGTGAGCGTCGCCGCCGCAGGCGAGCGCCTGCCGCTCGGGGTCTCGCGACCGGCCCGTTGGGCGCCGGCGCTCGCCTCGCTGTGCGGCCTGGTGGCGCTCGCGGCGACCCTCGAGGTGGTCCTCGACGGCGCGCTCGAACACTCGCCGCTGATCCCCAAGCAGCCGGCGATCGCGGGCTGGCTCTCGGGCGTCGGCGAGCGGCTCGGCTTCCGGGTCTTCCTGATCGCGCTGCTCGCGGCGACCGCGGGCTACGCCGGCCTGCTGGCGCTCGCCTGGTTCCGCGGCGAGGCCGCGGTCTCGCGCCGCTGGGCGTTCGCGCTGATCGGGGCCCTGCACCTGGTCGTGTTCCTCGGCCCGGTGCTGCTCTCGACCGACGTGTTCAGCTACATCGCCTACGCGCGGATGGGGGTCGAGCACGGCATCAACCCCTACCTGCACGGCCCCTCCGCGATCACGGGCGACCCGGTGTTCCGCTACGTCGGCCACGACTGGCGCCGCGTCGAGTCGGCCTACGGACCGCTCTACACGCTGCTCTCCTACCCGCTCGGTGCGCTCGGCGTGCGCGGCGCGCTGTGGGGGATGAAGGTCGAGGCCCAGCTCGCGAGCCTCGCCACGCTGTGGCTCGTGTGGCGCTGCGCGAAGGCGCGCGGGCGCGACCCGCTGGCCGCCGTGATCGCCGTCGGCGTCAACCCCCTCTACATCCTCTACGGCCTCGGCGGCGCCCACAACGACCTGATCATGATCGCGGCGATGATGGCCGCGGTCGCCCTCACGCTGATCCCGGCGGAGGGCTCCGGGCGCCGGGAAGCGGGCGCGGCTGCCGTCGTGGTCGCCGGCGCGCTCGTCAAGGCGACCGTCGCGGCGCTGCTGCCGTTCATGATCCTCTCGCGCCGCCGGCTCGCGCCGGTCCTCGGCGCCGTCGCGGCGATCGCCGTCGGCGCGCTCGTCGGGTGGGCCGTGTTCGGCATCCACGGCATCAACCTCGTCGCGGCGCTGAACCGCGACGCCGGCTTCGTCTCGAGCGACTCGTTCGCCACCGAGATCGCGCACCTGTTCGGCAAGCCGGGCGTGTTCCCCGTCGACCACGACCTGTTGAAGGCGGGGCTCGTCGTGATCGTGGCGCACCTGCTGTGGCGTACGTGGCGCGGCTACGACTGGATCGCCGCCTCCGGCTGGACGCTGCTGGCGATCTCGGTGACGAGCACCTGGCTGCTCGCCTGGTACATCCTCTGGCCGCTGCCGCTCGCGCTCGTCGCGCGCGACCGCCGTCTGCTCGTCGCCACGCTCGCCGTGCAGGCGCTGTTCATCGTCCACCAGGTCACCCCGCTCGTGGCGCCGGTCGGATGAGCGCGCCCCCCGCACCCGAGCCCTACGAGCGCCTCTGGCGGCGGCTGCCCGAGGCCCTGCGGCCGCGCACGCACCGAGCTGCCGGGGCGCGGTGAGCTGCGGATCGTCGAGGGCGTGGTGCTCGTGCTCGTCGGGTTGCTGCTGGCGGTCGCGACCGTCGCCGACGTCGGCCGCCAGGCCGGGATCAACCACCGGCTCGACGCGGACCTGCGCAGCTGGCGGCTCTACACCCACCACGACTACAAGAACGTCGGCGCCGACCAGGAACTGCTCGGTGTCCAGACCAAGCGCGACGTCGTCTGCGGCAACGCCGAACCCGGCCCGCCGAAAGCGCGGCCGCAGATCTGCCTGGTGATGACCGGGCCGACGCGCGGTGGCCTGCGGCAGGTCGCGGGCGGCTGGTATCTCCCCGCCGGCACGGAAGACGACGTGCGCGCGCGTTCGCTACGGCTGCTTCGGCACCCTCACGCGGGGCCTGTGCCCCGTCGGGAGCGGATGAGCGCCTCCGGGGCGCAGATCGGCCCGGCCGGCGCGCCGGCCGCCCCGCTTGCCGCGGCCCGCGCGCGCACGCTGCCTGCGTGGTGGCCGCTGGCGGCGCTGACGCTCGCCGCCGCGCTGATCAGGCTGACGACGCTCGGCGACCAGAGCTTCTGGTTCGACGAGGCGTTCACGCCTGTCCACGTCCTCCATCGCAGCCTGATCGAAACGCTCCACGCGACGACGAAAACCGAGAACAGCCCGCCGCTCTGGTACATCCTCGCCTGGGCCGACTATCGCGTGCTCGGGAACGGCGCGTGGGCGCTGCGGCTGCCCTCGGCGCTCGCCGGGATCGCGCTCGTCCCCGTCGCCTGGGGGATCGGCCGCGAGCTCGCCGGACGCGTCGGCGCGATCGCGATGGCAGCGCTGATCGCGTTCGGCCCGATCTTCGTCTGGTACTCGCAGGAGGCCCGTGTCTACGGTCTCTACGTCCTCTCCGCCGGGGTGCTGATCCTCTGCTTCCTGCGCCTGCTGCGCCTGCCCGACCGCCGGCGCGCGATCGAGTTCGCCGCCGCGGGGGCGTTCGCGCTGCTGACCCACTACTTCACCGCCTTCCTGCTGGCCGGCATGGCCGTCTGGCTGCTCGCCGCCGCCGGGCCGGAGGTCCGGCGCCGGTCGCTCCCGGCGCTCGGCGCGATCGCCGTCGTCGGTCTCGCACTGCTGCCGCTCGTCAACGCACAGGCGGGGCGCAACACGAGCTGGATCGGCTCCTGGCCGCTGGCCGAACGGCTCGAAGCGATCCCCTCGTACTTCCTCGTCGGCTACAACGGCTCCGCGCTCGGCCACGGGATCGAGCTGCTCGTCGCGCTGCCGCTGCTGGCCGCGGCCGGGCTCGGGGCGTGGCGGCTGCTCGAGGCTCCAGGCGGCAGCGAGCGGGCCCGCGGCACCGAGCCGAACCGTCGTGCCGCCGCGCTGACCCTCTGGCTGACGGCGTGCGGCCTGCTGCTGCCGCTGGGGCTCGCGCTCGCCGGCAAGGACTACCTGGCCCCGCGCAACGTGCTCGGCGCGATGCTGCCCGCCGCCGGGCTGATCGTCGTGCTTGCGACCTGGCCCGGCAACGGCCGGCTCGGGCCGGCGCTGCTGGCGCTCGGCGCGGCCGGGCTGCTCGCGATCAGCGTCGACACCGCGCTCAGCCCGCGGCTGCAACGCGCCGACTGGCGCGGCGCCGCCCCCGCCGCGCCGCGCAGCGCGCAGATCGCGGTCGTCACGAACCTCGTCGGCACGGCGCCGCTCGAGTACTACGTCCCCGGGCTGGCGCCGCTGCCGGCACACCGCAGCGTCGCGGTCCGCTACGTCGTCGAGATCGGCGAAAAGCCTCTGATCCCGATCGCCGGCACGCCGCCGCCCGGTTTCACCGCGGCGGGACGCTGGGACGCCCACGGCGTCGTCGGGCTCCGGTTCGCCGCGCCCGCGCCGGTCCTGCTCAGCGAGGAGCAGCTCCGCCACGACACGATCGACGCCGGAAACTCGTTCGTACTCACCCCCGGCAACGCCCGAGCGGCGCGCTAGGTTAGCTTTCCAGCATGGCGCGGTTGACCCGGGACGCTCTCGGCGACGTTCAGCTGGCGCTCGAGGCGGGCCGCGAGCATCTGCTCTCGCTCCAGCACGAGGCCGGCTGGTGGCGAGGAGAGCTGCAGACGAACGTCACGATGGACGCAGAGGATCTGCTCCTGCGGGAGTTCCTCGGCGTCCGCAGCGAAGGGGAGACCGAGCGCAGCGCCGCCTGGATCCGCTCCCAGCAGCGGGCCGACGGGACCTGGGCGAACTTCTTCGAGGGCCCCGGCGACCTCTCGACCACGATCGAGGCCTACTGGGCGCTGCGGCTCGCGGGCGACGACCCCGCCGAGACCCACATGCAGATCGCGGCCGAGTTCATCCGCGGGCAGGGCGGGCTGTCCCGCGCGCGCGTCTTCACGCACCTCTGGCTCGCGCTGTTCGGCCTCTGGTCCTGGGACCGGGTTCCGGCGCTGCCGGTCGAGGTCGTGCTGCTGCCGCCCCAGGTGCCGCTGAACGTCTACGACTTCGCCTGCTGGGCGCGCCAGACGATCGTCGCCGTGTCGGTCGTGAAAACCCACCGGCCGGTGCGGCGGCTGCCGTTCGGGCTCGAGGAGCTCGAACCGCTGCCGGGCTCGGTCCCGGCGCCCGAGGCGGAGGCCGCCGCGAGCGAGCGCTCGCGCCGCGCGGGGATGCTGGGGCTGCTCGACCGCCTGCTCCGCTTCTACGAACACCACCCGCTGCCCCCGCTGCGGCGCCTTGCACGCTCGCGCGCGGAGAGCTGGATCGTCCGCCGTCAGGAGGCCGACGGCTCGTGGGGCGGGATCCAGCCGCCGTGGGTCTACTCGCTGATCGCGCTGAGCCTCGAGGGCTACCCGCTCGACCACCCGGTGATGAGGCGTGGCCTCGAGGGGATCGAGGGCTTCATGGTCGAGGATCGCGACGACATGCACGGCGTCGGCGCCCCGCCGGGCGCGAGCCGCCGCCTGGAAGCCTGCCAGTCGCCCGTCTGGGACACGGCGCTCGCGATGATCGCGCTCAACGACGCCGGCCTGCCCGGCGACCATCCCGCGATCGTCGCCGGCGCCCGCTGGCTGCTGAGCGAGGAGGTGACGGTCAGCGGCGACTGGGCCGTGGCGCGGCCCGGTCTCGCCCCGGGCGGATGGGCGTTCGAGTTCGCCAACGACAACTACCCCGACGTCGACGACACCGCTGAGGTGATCCTCGCGCTCGAGCGTCTCGATCCCGATGCGGCTCCCGTCGGGACCAAGGGCGCGGTCGAGCGGGCGCTCGAGTGGACCGAGGGCATGCAGAGCTCCGACGGCGGCTGGGGCGCGTTCGACGCCGACAACAAACGGGCGCTGGTGCGCGAGCTGCCGTTCCTGGACTTCGGCGAGGTGATCGACGAGCCGAGCGCCGACGTCACCGCGCACACCGTCGAGATGCTCGCCGCGCTCGGACGCGGCGGCTCGCCGGTCGCGCGCGCGGGCGTCCGCTGGCTGCTCGAGCACCAGGAGCGCGACGGCTCCTGGTTCGGCCGCTGGGGCATCAACCACGTTTACGGAACCGGCGCGGCGGTGCCCGGGCTGATCGCGGCCGGCATGGACCCCGCCGAGCCGGCGATCCGGCGCGCGGTGCGCTGGCTCGAACGCCACCAGAACGACGACGGCGGCTGGGGCGAGGACGCCCGCTCCTACGACGACCCCCACTGGATCGGCCGCGGCCCCAGCACGGCCTCGCAGACGGCCTGGGCGCTGCTCGCGCTGCACGCGGCCGGCGAGCGCTCCGAATCGCTCTCGCGCGGAGTCGCCTGGCTGCTCGGCACCCAGCGCGCCGACGGCGGCTGGGACGAGCCGCACTACACCGGGACCGGCTTCCCCTGCGACTACTACATCAACTACCACCTCTACAGGATCAGCTTCCCGCTGATGGCCCTCGGCCGCTGCTCCGCCGCGCTCGCGGAGACCGAGCCGGAGGGCGTGGCGGGCGGCTCGCAGACGCCTCGTCGGGGTGACCCCGAGCCCGATGACGGGTCAGAGCAGGACCGCAGCACCGCTGCCGGCCGCCGAGGCGGTGATGGCCCGGGCCGGCGGCGAGAACTTCCCCGTCGCGAGCCGGCTGCTGCCCGCCGCGGACCGCGCGCACCTGCTCGCGCTGTACGGCTATCGCGAGGCTCGTCGACGAGCTCGGCGATGCGACCGAGAACCTGCCCGACGAGCGCCTCGCGGCGCTCGACGGGCTCGAGCGGCGAACTCGACGCGGCGTTCGCGGGCGCAGCGACGCACCCGCTGATGGTCCGACTGCAGGAGACGATCGCCGCGCGATCTCTGCCGCGCCGCCCGTTCGAGCGTCTGATCGAGGCGAACCGGCTCGACCAGCGCAAGGCCCGCTACGAGACCTGGGAGGAGCTGCGCGCCTACTGCACGCTCTCGGCGGACCCCGTCGGGCGAGCTGGTGCTCGGCGTGTTCGGCGAGAGCACCCCGGCCCACGTCGCCTACTCCGACCGGATCTGCACGGCCCTGCAGCTCGCCGAGCACTGCCAGGACGTCGCCGAGGATCGCGCCCGCGGACGCGTCTACCTCCCCCGCGAGGACCTCGAGCGCTTCGGCTGCGAGGAGCGCGACCTCGACGCCGCACACGCACCCCCGGCGCTGTGTGCGGTCGTCGCCTTCGAGGTCGAACGCGCACGCGAGCTGATCCGGGCGGGCCTGCCGCTCGTCGGCGCTCTGCGCGGCCGCCGCCGCGTGGCGGTGGCGGCGTTCGCGGCCGGCGGGACGGCGGCCCTCGACGCGATCGAACGGGCCGGCTTCGACGTGCTCGCCGGCCCCCCCCGCGCGGGCTCCGCGCGCCGCGTCCTGGCGCTCGCGGCGGCGCTGGCATCGCCGGAGGCGCGGGCGCGGTGATCGACGCGAGAACGCAGGCGGCCTACGCGCGCTGCGAGCAGATCACGCGCGAGCAGGCGGCGAACTTCTACTGGGGGATCAGGCTGCTCTCACGCGAGCGCCGCCTGGCGATGTGCGCGGCGTACGCGTTCGCGCGTCGTGTCGACGACATCGGCGACGGCGAGTTGCCGGTCGAGCTCCAGCTCGCCGAGCTCGCGGCCCAGGATGCGGCGCTCGCGGCGCTCGGGCGCGGCGAGGCGGACCCCGCGGACCCGGTGATGCTCGCGCTCGCCGACGCCCGCGGGCGCTTCCCGCTGCCGCTCGACGCGCTCGGCGAGCTCGTCGCCGGCGTGCGGATGGACGCCGAGGACACCCGCTACGAGGACTTCGAGGACCTGCTCCCGTACTGCCGCAGGGTCGCCGGCGCGGTCGGCCGGGTGTGCCTGGCGATCTTCGGCGTGCGCCGCTCGAGGCTCGGCGATCCCGCCCACGCCTACCAGCTCGCCGACGATCTCGGCGTCGCCCTGCAGCTCACGAACATCCTCCGCGACGTCCGCGAGGACGCCGGGCTCGGGCGCGTCTACCTGCCGGCAGAGGATCTGCGGCGCTTCGGGCTGCCGACCGCGCCCGCCGAGCTGCTCGCAGCGCTGCCGCCCGCCGCCGGCGCCGACCCGGCGGCGTTCGAGGGGCTGGTCGCGTTCGAGGCTGCGCGTGCCCGTGATTGGTTCGACCGCGGCCTGCAGCTGACGGCGCTGCTCGACCGCCGCAGCGCCGCTTGCGTGCTGGCGATGGCCGGGATCTACCGGCGGCTGCTCGAGAAGATCGACGCCGAGCCGCGGCGAGCGCTCGAGGGCCGGATGTCGCTGTCGAGCGCCGAGAAGGCGCGGGTCGCGGCGCGGGGGCTGATCGGAGCCCGCGCATGAGGCTCGCAGCGATCACGGCCGCGCTCGCAGGGGCGGCGGGAGCGTGAAGCGCGTCGCGGTCGTCGGCGGCGGCCTCGCGGGGATCACGGCGGCGCTCGATCTCGCCGCGTCGGGCGCGCGCGTCACGCTCGTCGAGGTGCGACGGCAGCTGGGAGGGGCCGCCTACTCGTTCGAGCGCGACGGGCTGCAGATGGACAACGGCCAGCACGTCTTCCTGCGCTGCTGCGACGCCTACCGAGCGATGCTGCAGCGCCTCGGCAGCGGTGGTCTCGTGTCGCTCCAGGAGCGGCTCGACATACCCGTGCTGACCCCGGGCCGCGCCCCGGCGCGGATCCGCCGCGGCGGCCTGCCGGCGCCGCTCCACCTCGCGGGGGCGCTCGCCCGTTACCCGAGGATGACGCTCGCCGAGCGGCTCGGCGCCGTGCGCGCCGCGCTCGCGCTGAGGAGGCTCGACCCGGCCGACCCCGCACTCGACGAGGTCACGTTCGGCGCGTGGCTCGCCCGCCACGGCCAGGACGAGGCGGCGGTCGCCGCGCTCTGGGACCTGGTCGCGCTGCCGACGATCAACGTCGCCGCCGCCGGCGCCTCGGCGGCGCTCGCCGCGTTCGTCTTCCAGACCGGGCTGCTGTCTGCGGCCGACGCGGCCGACATCGGGTTCCACGTCGGCACGCTGCAGCAGATCATCGGCGCCCCGGCGCTGCGCGAGCTGGAGCGGTCGGGGGTCGAGGTGCGTCTCGGCTGGCGCGCCGAGCGCCTGTCGCGCGAGCCGGGCGGGTACCGCGTCGAGGGCCGCGCCGCCGGCGGCACCGAGGCGATCGACGTGGACGCGGCGATCGTCGCGCTGCCACACGACCGCGCCGGCGCGGTCGTGGAGGGGCTGCTCGGCCCGCACGCCGGGCGCCGCGCGCAGCTCGACAGCTCGCCGATCGTCAACCTCCACGTCGTCTACGACCGCCGCGTCCTCGCCGAGCCGTTCGCGGCGGGCGTCGGCACGCCCGTCCAGTACCTGTTCGACCGCACGGATGCGGCGGGAGCGCCGGCCGGGTGTCAGTATCTCGCCGTGTCCCTGTCTGGCGCCGACGCGGAGATGGAGCTCAGCGTGGAGCAGCTGCGCGAGCGCTACCTGCCCGCGATCGGCGAGCTGCTGCCGGCGGCGCGCGAGGCGCGGGTCGAGCGCTTCCAGGTCACCCGCGAACACGCGGCGACGTTCCGGGCCGCGCCCGGCAGCGCCGCGCTGCGCCCGCCGCAGCGAACCGCGCTGCCGGGGTTGGCGCTCGCCGGTGCATGGACGGACACCGGCTGGCCGGCGACGCTCGAGGGTGCCGTGCGCAGCGGCCACGCGGCGGCCGAGGCGATCGCGTGAGCGAGATCCTTCTTGCCGCGCCGCTGCGGGTCGAGGCGGCGCTGATCTCCTCCGCCGTGCGCGGGGCGCTCGTGCAGAAGACCGGGATGGGGCCGGCGAAGGCGCGCGCCGCGGCCGGCGAGCTCGGCGCCCGGACGGCGCGCGCGATGCTCGTGCTCGGCTTCTGCGGCGGGCTCGACGAGGCGTCGATTCCGGGCGAAGTGATCGTCGCCGAGGAGGTCTACGCGGCCCCCGACGAGGGTCACCCGGAGCAGCCGATCCGGTGCGGGCTTGCCGGCGATCTGCTGCCCCACCTGACCGGTCTGGGCCTGAAGGTGCGGGTCGGCAGGGTCGTGTGCGTCTCGAAGATCGCGGTCGGCGAGCGGCGCGCCGAGCTCCATGCGAGTGGCGCGATCGCCGTCGACATGGAGTCGGTGTGGCTGGCAGCGGGCGCCGGCGGGCGTCCGTTCGGCGTCGTGCGGGTCGTACTCGACAGCCCGAGCCACGAGCTGCTGCGCCCGCAGGCCGTCGGCGGGGCGCTGCGGGCGGCGCTGGCGCTGCGCAAGGTCGCGGCCGCCCTTCATGACTGGGACCCTGGCGACTAAGGTACGGCGAGGAATGGGAGCCAGGATCAAACAGAGCACCCGCATGGGCATGTACCTGATGCGCCAGCGGCTCGCGAAACGGGAGAAGTTCCCGCTGATCGTCGAGCTCGAGCCGCTGTTCCAGTGCAACCTCGCCTGCTCGGGCTGCGGCAAGATCCAGCACCCCGAGCACGAGCTGCGCCGCCGCATGCCCGTCGAGCAGGCGATCGGGGCGGTCGAGGAGTGCGGCGCGCCGATGGTCTCGATCGCCGGAGGGGAGCCGCTGATCCACCCCGAGATCCACGTGATCGCCGACGAGCTGATCAAACGCAAGCGCTTCGTCTACCTCTGCACCAACGCCCTGCTGCTGGAGCGCAAGCTCTCCAACTTCAAGCCGAGTCCGTACTTCGCCTGGGCCGTCCACATCGACGGCCTGCGGGAGCGCCACGACGAATCTGTCGAGCGCGAGGGCGTGTTCGACAAGGCGGTCGAAGCGATCAAGGCGGCGAAGGCCGCGGGCTTCCGCGTCACGACCAACACGACGTTCTTCACCAACGACTCTGCCAAGTCGATCCGCGAGGTGCTCGACTTCCTCAACGACGACCTGGAAGTCGACGAGATGATGATCTCGCCGGCCTACGCGTACGAGAAAGCGCCCGACCAGGACCACTTCCTCGGCGTCAGGCAGACGCGCGAGCTGTTCCGCGAGGCCTTCGCCGACGGGCGGCGCAAGCGCTGGCGGCTGAACCACAGCCCGCTGTTCCTCGACTTCCTCGAAGGCAAGGCCGATTTCGCCTGCACCGCGTGGGGCATCCCCAGCTACTCGCTGTTCGGCTGGCAGCAGCCGTGCTACCTGATGTCCGACGGCTACACGAAGACGTACAAAGAGCTGATCGAGACGACCGAATGGGAGAAGTACGGGCGTGGCCGCGACCCGCGCTGCGACAACTGCATGGCTCACTGCGGCTACGAGCCGACCGCGGTCCTGCAGACGACCCGCTCGGTCAAGCAGTCAATCCGGGCCCTCGCCGCCGGCTGAGTCGCCGGCGCTGCGCAGCTCACCCCAGCTGACGCCCTCCCGCAGCAGCGCCGGCACCCCGAGCGCGAGCGCGGTGACGACCTCCACGGCCTGCAGCAGGATTCCGTAGGCGAGGCCCTTGCCGGTGCCCACGCCGTAGGCGGCGAGCACCACCAGGCAGGCGGCCTGGAAGACGCCGACGTTGGACGGCGTCGCGGGCAGCACGGCGCTGATGTTGACGGCGAGCAGCACCGCCGCGGCCGTCGCCAGGTCGGTTTCGTTCTGCAGGTGCAGCGCCAGCAGCACCGACCAGCAGGCGAGCCACTGCAGGGCCCAGGCGCAGAGCTGTGCCGTCACCGCCGTCGCGCCGAGCCGTGGGCGGGCGAACACGACCAGGCCCTGGCGCGCGTTGCGCAGCAGCCGCTCGACCGTCTCCGCTGCTCGCCGCAGCCGCTCCGAGCGTGAGCGCCGTCCGACCGCGACGATCCGCGGCCCGGAGACGACGAGCGCGGCGATCGCGAGCGGGACCGCGAGCGCGATCACGACGCCGGTCGTGTTGCCGCCGCCGAGCGGCACGGCCGTGACCGTGACGATCGCGAGCGCGCCGAGCGCCAGCAGGTTCATCAGCGTCTGCGAGAAGACGGTGCCGGCGACGATCGGCAGCAACGTGCGGCGCGAGCCGGCGATGTGGCGCGAGACGACCAGCACGCGCGATGGCTCGCCGAGGCGGCCCGGGAACACCGCCGAGCCCATCACGCCGATCATCGTCGCGCGCGTGACGGGCCACCACGGGATCTCCCTGCCCGGCAGCGCCGCGCTCAGCACCTGATGCCAGGAGATCGAACGCAGCACCAGCGAGCTGCCCATCAGCGCCAGCGCGAGCAGGATCCAGCCTGGCGTCGCGTGGACCAGCGAGGAGCCGACCTTCGAGAGTTCCAGGCGGCTGAGCGCGAAGGCGACGAGCCCGGCGGCGAGCACGACGAGCGCGGCGAGCAGGATCCGGCGCCGGCGCGGGGATCTCGTGCGGTCGGCGCTGGCCATCGGGCCGGGGTCTATCAGGTTGGCGCGCGCCCGCCGCGCGCGGTCCGCGCGGACTATGCTGACGGCGCAGCGATGAGGCCCGCTCCATAACCGCGGCTACGGCCGCTGATGGCTTCTACGAGACCGTCACCCGAGTGCGCGGGGAGTCGTTGTGGAACGAGAGCCGGACATCGATGTCGCCAGCGAGTACCCGCCCGCCGCGCGGGTCGGCACGGTCGAGGCGGCGGCGATCTTCGCCGGCGGCTTCCTCGGCGCGGCGGCTCGCGCGGCGCTCTCGCAGCTGCTGCCGGCGACAGGCGCCGGCTGGCCGTGGGCGACGTTCGCCGTGAACGTCGCCGCCTCGGCGGTGCTCGGGTTCGCGATCGCCCGGCTCGGCTCGCACCCGCATCGGCGCATGTACGCCCGCGCGTTCGTCGCGACCGGCGTATGCGGCGGGCTCAGCACCTTCTCGACGGCCGTCGCCGACGTCGTGCGTCTGGCCGAACACGCGGGGTGGGGGACGGCCGCCGGCTATGCGGCGGCGAGCGTCGCCGCCGGCCTCGCCGCGGTCGTCGCCGGCACGCGGCTCGCGCGGAGCGGCCGGTGAGCTCGGTCGCGCTGTGGCTCGCTGTCGGCGCGATCGGGGGCGCCGCCTCGGTGCTTCGCTACGCGGTGCACGGGGTCTTCCCGGTCGACTCCCGCGTCGGCTTCCCGCTCGGCACGCTCGCCGTCAACGTGACCGGGTCGGTGGTGCTCGGCGCGCTGATCGGCGCCGGACTGCACGGTCACGCCTACCTGCTCGCCGGCACCGCTGCGGTCGGCTCCTACACGACCTTCTCGACTTGGATGCTCGATACCGAGCGGCTCGCGCGCGACGGCCGCCTCGCTCGCGCCGCGCTCAACATCGGCGCGAGCCTGGTGCTCGGGGTCGCGGCGCTCGAAGCCGGGCGCGCGATCGCGGGCGGCTAGGCGGCGCGGCGGCGGCGGATGCCCGGTAGCGCGTCCAGCCTGAACAGGAGATACAGCACGATCGCGACGTTGACGAGCAGCGCGCCGACCTTCAGCAGGCTCGCGCTCTTCGTCAGCTCCCAGACCTCGGGGATCAGCAGCAGCGACGTCGCCAGGACCGTCAGCCACTCGCCCCAGCGGCGGCGGTGCCAGAGGCCGTATGCCTCGACCGCCTCGAGCGCGGCGTAGGCGAGCGCGACGATCCCGAACAGGACCTCCTCGCCGGCGTTGATCCGCGCGGCGTCCTTGAGGATCCGCTGGATCCAGTTCTGTTTCGGGTCGAGCCCGAGTTTGCGGGCGAAGGAGGCGATTTCGGCCGCCCAGTTCGCGTGGGGGTGGGTGAGCAGCACGATCCCGACCGCCGCCAGCACGATCGCGCGCAGCGCGCGCTCGGCGGCGATCCACGGCAGCAGACGATCCTTGCGGGCGGCGCTCCGGTCGTTCATCTGCGCAATCCTCGCGGGCGCCGCCACGGAAGGCAAAGCGACCCCGGCGGCGAAGCTAGGGACTGGCAGAATCGACCGTGGGAAACGACATGCATCGCCAAGGGGACGAACGCCGCGCATCGCGCGCCAGGAGCCGCTGCTCCGCAGCCCTGGCCGCGGCGCTCGTGCTCGCCTGCGTGCTCGCCACGAGCGCCGCCGCCGCGCGCAGGCGAACCCTCCCGACCGCACGCGCGGCCGGCGTGATCCGGCTCGGCAGCGCCACGTTGACGCGCTGCCAGACGCGACCGGTCGGCTACTGCGGGTCGCTCCAGGTCCCGCTCGACTCCAGCTCGCCGCAGGGCCCGCTGATCTCGATCGCATACGAGTTCGTGCCGGCGAGGGCTGGAACCGCGAAGGGCACCGTCGTGCCGGTCGAGGGCGGACCCGGATACCCGTCGATCGGCTCCGTCTCCTACAGCTCCGGCGGGTCCGAAGCCGGGTACGCGGCGATGTACGGGCCGCTGCTCGAACACTGGAACATGCTCGTCGTGGACAACCGTGGCACCGGCAAGTCGGCGCCGCTGCACTGCTCGCCGCTGCAGGAATACGCCGGCCCGACCGGGACCGCCGCGTTCGCGAAGGTCGTTGGCGAATGCGGGCAGCAGCTCGATACCCGCTGGCATTACCCCGATGGTTCGCTCGTGCACGCCTCCGACCTGTTCACCTCGGCCGCGGCCGCGCAGGACATGGCCGCCGTGATCCGGGCGCTCGGCGTCGGGCGCGTCGATCTCTACGGCGACTCCTACGGGTCCTTCTACGCGCAGGTGTTCGCCGCCCGCTACCCGTCGCTGCTGCGGAGCGTGATCCTCGACTCGACCTACCTCGCGACCGGGCTCGACCCCTGGTACCGCAGCACCGTCGAATCGATGCCGGCCGACTTCGAGGCGGCCTGCACGCGCGCTCCGGCCTGCGCCGCCGACGAGCCCGAGCACGTCTGGACGCGGATCTCCGCGCTCGCCGCGGCGCTGCGGGCGAACCCCGCCACGGGCACCGTGCCGGGGCCGTCGGGGAAGCTCGAACGTGTGACGATGGGAGCCGTCGGGCTCGTCGACCTCGTCAGCGACGCCGCCGAGGACACACAGATCTACCGCGCGCTCGACGCCGCGGCGCGGGCGCTGCTCGAGAACGGCGAAGACGCGCCGCTGCTGCGCCTGTACGCCCAGCGCCTCGCGGTCGACGAGGCGTACTTCGGACTCCCGGTGCGTGAATACTCGGTCGAGGACTACTTCGCGGTCGGCTGTCTCGACTACCCCCAGCTGTTCTCGATGAGCGCGACGCCGGCCGAACGCGCGACGCAGCTTGCCGCCGCCGAGGCCGGGCTCCCGGCGGCGACCTTCAGCCCGTTCACGACGGCCGAGTGGCTCTCCCAGGACGAGAACACCGAGGCGTTCACGGGTTGCGTCGACTGGCCGGCGCCGAGCATCGCCGAGCCGCCGCTGCCCGGCCCGCCGCCGCTGCTGGCGCCGACCGTGCCGGTGCTCGTGCTGGGCGGCGAACTCGACACCTGGACGCCGCCGGTCGACGTGCCGAAGGTGCTCGCCGAGGTCGGCGGGCACTCGCGCTTCATCGAGCTGGCGAACTCGACGCACGTCGTGGGGGAGGGGGACACCTCATGCGGGTCGGAGCTCGTCAGGGCGTTCGTCGAGAAGCCGTCGGCGATCGAAACGATGGATGGGTCGTGCGCGCCCGCGGTCGCGGCGATCCACTCCGTCGGGTCGTTCGCGTCCACGCTGTCCGCCGTCTCCCCGCTCGAAGCGGCACCCGGGGACACGGTACCGGCCGCCGCGCTGCGGCTCGCGGCAGCGGCGGTGCAGACCGCCGGCGACGCCGTCGCCCGGGAGCAGGCGACGGAAGCGGCGAGCGACCACGGGCTGCACGGAGGCAGCGTCGCGGCAACGAAGCGCGGCAGCCTGCTGACCCTGAGCGCGGACCGCCTCGTGCCCGCGGTACCGGTCTCCGGCACCGTCGCGCTGTCTCCCGCGCCGCTGCCCGAAGACGGCATGACGGCGGTCGCGACGCTGACGGCCAGGTCCGAAGGCATCACCGCGCAGCTGACCGCGACCTGGACGACCTCAGGCTCCTCGGCGGTCGCGCGCGTGGCCGGGGAAGCGGGCGGCGCGAGCGTGACGGGGACGATGCCGGCGCCCTGAGCCGGTCAGGACGCGAAGCGCGCGGCCCACGGCTCGAGCGGCACCCGCAGCCCGTTGCAGACGTAGGCGATCGCGTGGTACCAGCCGGCTGTCACGATCAGCTCGATGATCTGGCGCTCGTCGAGAAGCGCGGTGAGCGAGGCCCACAGCTCGTCGGAGACGCCGTTCGTGGCGTGCAGCTCCTCGGCGAGCCGGACGACCGCCTCCTCGGCCGGCTCCCAGCCGCCCTGCGGGGGCGTGCCCGTCGCGGTCGCGGCGAGCCGGGCAGGGTCGAGCTCCGCCGCCGCTCCGAACGCGGCGACGTGGACGCCCCACTCGTACTCGGCGCCCGTGAGCGCGCAGGTGCGGTCGATCATCAGCTCCCGGAGCCGCAGCGGTACGGTCGCCTTCGGGCCGAGGATCGCGGCGCCGAGCGGGCGCATCCGCGCCATCAGCGCGTCGTGCCGGGCGAGCGTGCGGAACAGGGCGAGCGGCGGCGCATCGGCCCCCGGCGGCATCCAGCGCTCCAGCTGCTCGGCGACGGCGGGGTCGTACGGCGGGTCGAGCGGTGCGAGTCGGGGGGCTGGCATTACACTCCTCTCGTGCTTCGATTTCCACAGCAGGGGAGCGCAGACTACTGCTTCGTTTTCAGAAGCGCAAGGGGAGGGGCGCGATGACTTCGCGCCGTCCGGCGCCGGGATCGCCGGTCCGCGGCTCCGCGGGCGGGCGGCCGATCATGGCGCTGCTCGATCTGCTCGGCAGGCGCTGGGCGCTGCGCGTGCTGTGGGAGCTGCGCGAGGGGCCGCTGCAGTTCCGGGAGCTCCAGGCGAGGTGTGGGGGCACGTCGTCGAGCGTGCTCAACGAGCGGCTCGGGGAGCTGCGCGCGGCCGGCATCGTCGAGCGCGCCAGCGGCGGCTACACGCTGAGCGCCGAGGGGACGCGGCTGCTCGACGGGCTCGAGCCGCTGCAGGCCTGGTCCGAGCGCTGGGCCGAGCGCTCCGTCAGGCCTCGAGCATCAGCGTGACCGGCCCGTCGGCGACCAGCTCGATCGTCATGTGCGCGCCGAACACTCCCCGCCGCGCCCCCGCCAGCTCGCAGAACCGCTCGTAGAGCGGCTCGGCGAGGTCGCCGGGCGCGGCCTCCGTGAAGCTCGGCCGGTTCCCGCGCCGGGCGTCACCGTACAGCGTGAACTGGCTGACGCAGAGGATCTCGCGGTCGCCGAGCGGCTCGTTCATGTTGCCGCCTGCGTCGGCGAAGACACGTAGCGCGCGCACCTTCGCCGCCAGGCGCTCGGCGGCGGCCGGCTCGTCTCCGCGCGCGACGCCGAGCAGGACGAGCAGCCCCGGGCCGATCTCCGCGACCGTGCGCCCGTCGACCGCGACGCCCGCGCGGCCGACCCGCTGGACGAGTGCGCGCATCGCTGCCGAGTATGTCATACTTAAGTCGATGCTTAAGTACTGCGAGCTCGCTCGACCCGGTCTTCCACGCGCTCGGCGACCCGACGCGGCGGCGGATCGTCGAGCGGTTGAGCCGGGGGCCCGCGTCGGTCAGCGAGCTCGCGGCGCCGCTGCCGATCTCGCTGCCGGCCGTCGTCCAGCACCTCGGCGTGCTGCAGGACAGCGGTCTGGTCGAGAGCGAGAAGGTCGGCCGGGTGCGGACCTGCCGCCTGCGGCCGGCGGCGATGAGCCGCGCGGAGACGTGGATCGCCGAGCGCCGCGAGGAGTGGGAGCGCAGGCTCGACAGATTGGGCGAGGTTCTCGCTGAAGACGACGAAACGGAGGATGCACAGAGATGAGAAGAACAGCCGAGCACGCGACGTTCGTGATCGAGCGGACGTTCCCCGTCGACCCCGCGCGCGTCTTCCGCGCCTGGGCCTCGGCGGAGCAGAAGCTCAGATGGTTCGGGCCGTCCTCGCCCGACGGGTACGAGCTCGACTTCCGGATCGACGGTCACGAGCGCTTCGCGGCTCAGGGCCCCGACGGCGCGCGCTACCGCTACGACGCCGTCTACAGGGACCTCGTCGATGGCGAGCGGATCGTCTACACCTACGAGATGCACCGCGACGACGACCGGATCTCGGTGTCGGTGGCGACGATCGAGTTCGCCGCCGCCGAAGGCGGCACCGTCCTGAAGCTGACGGAGCAGGGCGCCTACCTCGACGGACACGACACCGTCGAGGCGCGCGAGCACGGCACGCGGGCGATCGTCGAGAAGCTCGCCGCGGTGGTGTCGGCATGAGCGTCGCGGTCGCTCCCGCCGAGCAGCAGCCCGAGACGGCGCCGGACGCGCGCTGGGCGGCGCTCTATGTGTTGTGCGGCGGGATGTTGATGATCGTCCTCGACGTGACCGTGGTCAACGTCGCGCTGCCCTCGATCCAGGAACAGCTCCACTTCTCGAGCGCATCGCTCGCCTGGGTCGTGAACGCGTACCTGATCTCCTTCGGCGGTCTGCTGCTGCTCGCCGGACGGCTCGGCGATCTCGTCGGGCGGCGCCGGGTGTTCGTCGCAGGCATCACGCTGTTCACGCTCGCCTCGCTCGCCTGCGGGCTGGCCGGCACGCGCGCGCTGCTCGTCACCGCCAGGTTCGTGCAGGGGATCGGCGGCGCGATGACCTCGGCCGTGATCCTCGGGATGATCGTGACGATGTTCCCGCGCCCGCGGGAGCAGGCGAAGGCGATCGGCGTGTACGCGTTCGTCGCCTCGGCCGGCGGTTCGGTCGGGCTGCTCGCCGGCGGGGTGATCACGCAGTCGGTCGACTGGCACTGGATCTTCTTCGTCAACGTGCCGATCGGCGCGGCGACGGTCTGGCTGTCGCGGCGCCTGCTCCCGCACGACGAGGGGATCGGGCTCGGCGCGGGCGCCGACGTGCCCGGCGGCGTGCTGGTCACGGCCGCGCTGATGGTCGGCGTCTACGCGATCGTGGGACCCGCCGCGTCACATGGTTGGGGCGATGCCCGCACGCTCGCGGTCGGCGGCCTCAGCGTCATCCTGCTCGCCGCCTTCGGGATCCGCGAGGCGCGCGCGCGGAACCCGCTCGTACCGCTGCGGATCCTGCGGCACCGCACGGTGCTCGCAGCCAACGCGATCCAGATCCTGTCGGTCGCCGGGATGTTCGGGATGTTCTTCCTCGGCGCGCTCTACCTGCGGCGCGTGCTCCACTACGACGCCCTGCAGATCGGGCTCGCGTTCCTGCCCGTGACGATCGCGATGGGGACGCTCTCGATCCGCTACTCCGAGCGGATCGTGATGCGGCTCGGGGCGCGCACCACCGTGCTCTGCGGGATGCCGCTGATCATGGCCGGGCTCGCGCTGTTCTCGCGCGCCGGCGTCGGCGGGCAGTACGTCGCGGACGTGCTGCCGTCGATGGCGCTGCTCGGCCTCGGCGCCGGGATCGCGTTCCCGGCGCTGATGGCGGTCGCGATGTCCGGCGCGACGCCCGCCGACGCCGGCCTCGCGTCGGGCCTCGTGAACACCACCGCGCAGGTCGGCGGCGCGCTCGGGCTGGCGGTGCTGGCGACGCTCTCGGCGTCGCGCACGAGCACCCTCGAGCGGCACGGCACGCACACGGCTGCGGCGCTGACCGGCGGCTACCACCTCGCCTTCTGGATCGCCGCCGCGCTCGTCGCCTGTGCGATCGGACTGGCGCTCGGAGCGCTGCCGCGACGCTCACCCTCGGCGGCTGCGGAAGGCGAGCCGGAGGCGGCGCCGGCGGGCTGACCCGCGGGGAGGGAGCGTCCGTCCCGCGCTCCGCGTTTCAAGCACAGCCGCGCCTGTGCCGACTAGACAGGATGAGCGGTTTCCGCCGGGCACTCGCGCGGCTCGGGCTGACGCAGCAGGTCGCGCTGCTCTCGCTGCTGCCGATGATCGCGCTCGGCGTGATCCTCGCGCGCGTCCTGCAGGCGCAGGTCGTCGACCGCACGCTCGACGACGCGACGCGCTCGGCGCGCATCATCGCCTACCTCGGGGTCCAGCCCCGGCTCGACCCGGAAGGGCTGCAGGATGGGCTCTCGGCGGGGCAGATCGCCACGCTGGATCAGGTGCTGAGCGGACCCAACGTCGGCGAGGATCTCGCGCGGATCAAGGTCTGGAACTCGCACGACACGGTCGTTCTACTCCGAGGACCACACCCTGATCGGACGCACGCTCGTCCCCAGCGACGACCTCGAGGCGGCACTGGACGGGCACCCGGAGGGCGCCCAGCTGATCGAGCCGGAGCGCGGCACCGAGACCGCCAGCGAGGTCGGCCTCGGCAGGCTGATCGAGGTCTACGTCCCGCTGCGCTTCGGGCGGGCCGGCGGTGGCCCCCCCGACGGCGCGTTCGAGATCTACCTCAGCTACAAGCCGATCGCGGCTGCGGTCGCGCGCGACAAGCGGACGATCGCCCTGCTGCTCGCGATCGGACTGCTCCTGTTGTGGGCCGTGCTCTACAGGATCGTCGCCAGAGCCTCGCTGAGGCTGCGCCGGCAGGCCGCGGAGAACTACCGGCTGGCCCGGCGCGACCAGCTCACGGGGCTGCCGAACCGCATCAGCTTCGGGGAGGAGGTCGCGCGCGCCGTGCGCGGCGCCGGCGGCGAGGAGAGACCGGTCGTGCTCCTGATCGACCTCGAGCGCTTCAGCTCGATCAACGGAACGCTCGGTGACGCCAACGGGGATGCCGTGCTGAGGGCGGTCGCCCGGCGCCTCGAGGGGATCGGCGGCGCGTGCGCCGCGCGGCTCGGCGGCGACGAGTTCGCGCTGCTGCTGACGGACCGCCCGGAACGCGCGCCCGCGCTCGCCGAGCGTGCCCTCGCCGCGATCGAGGCTCCCGTCGCGCTCGACGAGGTTGCGGTCGACGTCGAGGCGAGCGTCGGCGTCGCCGTGCTCGGCGAGCACGCCGACGATGCGTCCGCGCTGCTCGTCCGCGCCGACCTCGCGCTCGCCCACGCCCGCTCCCAGGGGAGCCGCATCGAGGTGTACGCGCCCGGCATGGAGCGTGCCGACCCGGCGCGCCTGAGGCTGCTCGGCCAGGTTCGCGAGGCGCTCTCCGCCGGCGAGTTCATCCTCCACTACCAGCCGAAGGTGGACCTGCTCGACCGCCGCATCAGGGGCGTCGAGGCGCTCGTGCGCTGGCAGCACCCGGAGCTCGGGCTGCTCTCTCCCGACCGGTTCGTCCCGCTCGTCGAGCAGACGGCGCTGGTCGGGCCGCTCGCGCGCGAGGTCACGGCGCAGGCGCTGCGCCAGGCGGCCGCCTGGCATCGCCGGGGGATCTCGATCACCGTCGCGGTCAACCTATCGGCACGCAACCTGCTCGATCGCGACCTCCCGCGGTGGCTCGACCAGCTCCTGCGCGAGCACGGCGTGCCCGCCTCCGCTCTGGTCGTCGAGATCACCGAGAGCGCGGCGATGGTCGATCCCGATCGCGCGGTCGCGGTGCTCGCCGAGCTGCGGGCGCTCGGCGTCGGGATCTCGATCGACGACTTCGGCACCGGCAACGCGTCTCTTCGAGTACCTCTCGGGCCTGCCGGCGACCGAGCTGAAGATCGACCGCAGCTTCGTCAGCGAGATCGCATCGGACCAGCGCGACCGCGCGATCGTGCGCTCGACGATCGACCTCGCGCGGAACTTCGGGCTGACGGTCGTCGCCGAGGGGATCGAGGACGAGGCGACGCTCGACTGCCTCCGCGAGGAGGGGTGCCGGATGGGTCAGGGCTTCCTGTTCTGCCGGCCGCTGCCCGCCGAGCAGCTGACCCCGCTGCTTGCGGCCGCGTTCGGGCTCGGCGGCAGCGAGCTCCGCGCAGCGGGCGCCGCGGTCTTCGGCGGCGCCGAAAGCAGCAGCGCGGCCGGTCGCGCACGCGCCGTCTGAGCAGCTCAGGCGGCCACGGGCGCGGCCTCGCGGACCTCGCCGCGCTGCAGCTGCGGGATCTCGAGGACGTGCCGTGAGCCATCCTCGAAGACGAGCAGGCCGCCCCACGGCAGCCATGCGGGTGCACGGTCGGGCCCGCTGAGCACGGCCGCCTTGGCGTGGATCTCGGCGAGCACCGCGCTCGGCGCCAGCGCGGTCGCCTGCACGACCCCGGTGTAGGCCGGCAGGCCGGTCGCGGGGTCGAGCAGATGGTGGGCGGGGCGGCCGTCGGCCCCGAGCCATGCGCGGCGCCCGATGCCGGTCGTGGCGACGCCGCCGTGCCGCAGCTCGAAGGCATGCAGCACCGACCCGTCGAACGGGCTGCGGACCTCGACCGGGCGCGGGACGCCCGCCGCGCCGCCGAGCGCGAGATCGCCGCCGCAGTCGACCGCGAAGCTCCGTGATCGCCAAGGCCCTCGGCGATCACGTCCGCGAACAGGCCCTTGGCGAGCCCGCCGCTGTCGATTTCGAGTCCCGCCGGCCGCGTCACGACCGCGTCGCGGAGGTCGACGCTCAGGCGCCGCCAGCGGCGTTCGGGCGACGGGCCGGCGGGGCCGCGGGGCGGCGCCAGCGCGAGCGCCAGCTCGAGCGGCAGCCGTGCCGGCAGCTCGGTGTCGTAGCCGGCGCGGCGCAGCTCGGCGAGCAGCGTCGCGTCGACGAGGCCGCCGCTCAGCTCGGCCGCGTGCCGAACCGTCGCCGCCAGAAAGGCCATCAGCGGCGTGACCGGCACGCGGTCGCGCTCGTCGGCGTTCAGGCGCGAGAGCTCGCTGCCGGGCAGGAAGCGCGAGAAGCGCTGATGGAACGCGAGCAGCTCGTCGCGGGCCTCGGCGGCCGCCCGGGCCGCGGAGCGGTGCGGTGCGTCGCCGGCGACGATCACGCCGCAGGAGCCGCCGAAGCAGGCGAAGCGCTCGATCGACTCGGCGTTCATGACTGCGAGGTGCTGACCGACGAGGCGCCGCTCGATTCCGAGCTGCCGGACGACGAGGAGGATGATTCTTCGCTCGAGGATCCAGTGCTGCCGTGCCCGAGCTGCCGGAATTCCGAGGAGCTGGATTCGCTCGAGGATCCGCTGCTGCTCGATCCCGAGGCGCTCGATTCGGAGGAGCTGGATTCGCTCCGGTAGATTCGCTGAAGAGCTGGTCGTGCCCGTTTCCGTCGCGGCCGAGCCCCTCGCCGCCGCGCGCTTCGAGCGCGCGGCCTCTTCCTCCGCCTTCTTCTTCGCCGCTGCGCGCCTCGCTGCCGCCTCCTGTGCGCGTTTGCGCGCGGTGGCGGACGCCGAGCTCGTGCCTTTCGTGCTGGCCGTGAGGCTCGTCTCGGCCGCTCGTTTTGCGGCGGCGTCGAGCGCCGGGTCGTTGCCGGACGCGAGCTGCACGTAGACGCCGAGGAATGCGGCGACGAACAGGGCGGCGGCGCTGCCGGCGACCCAGCGCCTGATCGAGCCCGCACGCGCTCTCATCGCCGCCCGCCGCTGATCGGCGAGCGCGCGGGCCTGCTGCTTGTCGGGCTTGGGGGGCCGGCGGGGGTCCATGTCGGTCGCTCCGTTCATGCCAGGGGCTGCGCCCTCGGCACAGCCGTTTTGCGGGAGGGGGACAGCCACTTGGCTGCGAGCAGCGCGAGCGCCGGAAGCACGACGACGGCGGTCATCGCGAGGAACCACGTCTCGCCCGCATCGGTGCCCTCGCCGAGGCTGTGGACGATCCCGAGGACCCAGGCGAGCGCGGCGAAGCGGTGCAACCGCCGCCAGCGCTCGACGCCGATCTTGGTGCGGGCGTAGTAGGACAGGCCGAGCAGCGCCAGCACCCAGAAGGCGATGATCCCGCTCGTCGTCCAGAAGGTCATGTACGAGGAGACGAACGGCACCGCGACGTCGGCGAGGCTCGGGTGCAGGAACCCGTCGCCCGAGCAGCGTCAGCCCGTGGACGACGAGCGCGGCGAGCGTCGCCAGCGAGAGCGCCTCGTGCGCGACCCGCAGGTCGGTGCCGCGGCTGCGCCGCAGCCGGCCGCTCATCAGCAGGCCGACGCAGACGCTGAGGCTGGAGAGCACCAGGGCGACGATCCCTGCGGCCCTGCTGGCGATCCAGAACAGGTGGGGCGTCACGGCGGTGGCGATCAGCGAGAGGTTCATGACGAAGATGAAACCGCCCGAAGCTGGGAGCAGCCTGAGCGCGCCCTGGGAGCTCGCCACGACCCGTGCGGCTCCGGCCCGCGCGGACCCGGCGCCCCGGCGCGATCGGCCGGGGCGTGACGGCGGTCGCGGGTGACGGCGGCCGAGCCTCAGACGCCGAGCCTCTTCAGGTATCCGGCCACCGTCGCGCTCGAGATCGCGAAGCCGACGCCGTTCGAGCCGCCTCGCCGCCGGACGACGCCGACGCGGAGGCGATCTGCGAGTTCACGCCGATGACCGCGCCCGAGGCGTCGAGCAGCGGGCCTCCGGAGTTGCCCGGGTTGAGCGCCGCGTCGGTCTGGATCACACCTTCGATCGTCGCTCCGTTCGGCGAGCGGATCTGCCGGTGCAGCGCCGAGACGATCCCGGTCGTCAGCGTCCAGTCGAGGCCGAACGGGTTGCCGATCGCGTAGACGGGGTCGCCGACTTCGCTCCCCGCGGCGGAGGCGAGGCTCGAGCGGGTGCAGCGCCAGCCCGGCGCTTTCGATCCGCAGCACCGCGAGGTCGAGCGACGCGTCCTCGCCGACGACCGAGGCGCTGCTGGTGCGGCCGGACCGGCCGTCGAGCGCGACGGTGATCGCGCCGCGCCCCGGCGACGACGTGGTCGTTCGTGAGGATCAGACCGGAGCGGCTGAGCACGATCCCGCTGCCGGTGTCGACGGAGGCGCCGCTCGCGCGGATCGCGACGACGCCGTGGGCGTCGGCTTCGTAGACGCGGGTCGCGGTCCCGGCGGTGGTCGTCGAGGCCGCGGCGAACGCCCTGCCGCCGCCCCCGTCTCCGGCTGCGACGACGCGTCGCGTTGCTCGCGCCGGCGGGCGCGAGCAGGACGACCGCGAGCGCGGCGAGCCCTCCGCCGAGGAGGGCCGGGATCAACGAGCGGGACAGCTTTGTGGACATCTGGGGACCTCCGAGGGGAGACTGGTGGAGACACTGTTCCGCGCGTCCGTCAACCGCGGGTAACACGTCGATAAGCCGGGCCTAAGGGCGCTCGACGCCGCAGAGGGCCGGTCCGGGACCGGGGCGCGCTCAGCTCGCGGCCGCCGCAACCGGGTCGGCGGCGGGCAGCACCACGACGAACTCGGCGCCGCCCCCGTCGGTCTCGCGGACGCTGATGCGGCCGTGGTGGGCGCCGACGAGCGCGTGGACGATCGCCAGACCGAGCCCCGCCCCGGCCCGGCCGCGCTCGCGCCCTCCCTCGCGTCGCCAGAAGCGCTCGAACAGGTGCTCGCGCGCCTCCGGCGGGATCCCGGGCCCGCGGTCGGCGACGAGCAGCCGGGCCTCCCGGGCCTGCTGCTCGACCGTGACGGTCACGGGCGTGCCTGCCGGGGTGTGGACGAGGGCGTTGCCGAGCAGGTTCGTGAGGATCTGGCGGAGCTGCAGGGGATCGCCGAGCACGACGACGGGGGTCTCTGCGCGGAAGGCGATCTCGCGCTCGGGAGCGCGCGCACGGGCATCCTCGACGGCGTCGCGGGCGATCGCGGTCAGCTCGACCGGCTCGCGCGGACGCTCCGGCTCCTCGTCGAGACGCGCGAGCGCCAGCAGGTCCTCGACGAGCACACCCATCCGAGCCGACTCTTCCTCGATCCTCCGCATCGCGGTCTCGGTCCCGGCGGCGTCCCGGGTCGCGCCCATCCGGAACAGCTCGGCGTAGCCGCGGATCGAGGCGAGCGGGGTCCGCAGCTCGTGCGAGGCGTCGGCGAGGAACCGGCGCAGGCGCTCTTCGCTCTCGGTGCGCGCCGCGAACGCCTGCTCGAGCCGGTCGAGCATCTCGTTGAGCGCGATCCCGAGGCGGCCGACCTCGGTCTTCGGCGTCGCGGGCCCGACCCGCCGTGACAGGTCACCGGCCGCGATCTGGCCGGCGGTCCGCTCCATCCGGGTCAGCGGCAGCAGGCCCAGACGCACGACGAAGAACGCGCTGACGCCGAGCGCGGCGAGCGCGCCCGCGATCACCAGCGCCTCGACGAGCAGCAGGTGGTTGAGCGTCGATTCGACTTCCCCGAGCGGCACGGCGGCGACGGTTACGCCGCTGTCCTCGGGATCACTGGCGGGCGAACACCCGGTAGTGCAGCCCGCTCGAGCCCTGCGAGCCGACCGTGATCAGCCGTTCCGGAGGAACGCTCGCGGGGATCTTCGGAGCCGGTGGCAGCGATTCGGTCGGGCTGTATTTGAAGATCCGAGCGCCGATCACCTTCCCGGAAGCTTCGCGGCGCTGCCCGTAGGTGCCCGGTGGGAGGTTGACCGCGCCCGCGCCCGCGCCGCCCGGGCGGTCGTCGGCCCCGTCGCCCGGGCCGGGTCCTGCGCCCGGCGGACGGAAGCCCGCCTGGTCGAGCGCCTGCGAGAGCGCACCGACGGCGGACTGGGCCTGCTGGTCGGCGCGCGACTCGAGGAACGAGTGCTGCTCGGCGTAGGTGACCGCGCCGACGGCGATCATGCCCGCGGCGGCGAGCACGAGCACGCTTGCCAGCACCCGTGCGCGCAGCGAGGACATCTAGGCGGCCATCTAGCTGCGCGGCGCCTGCAGCCCGTAGCCGACGCCGCGCACGGTGCGGATCAGCGACGGCCCGTGGGCGTCGAGCTTCTTGCGCAGATAGCTGACGTAGGTCTCGAGCACGCGCCCGTCGCCGCCGAAGTCGTACTCCCACACGTGATCCAGCAGCTGCGCCCGTGTCATCACCCGGCGCGGGTTGAGCATCAGGTAGCGCAGCAGCCGGAACTCGGTCGCCGTCAGCTCGATCGGCTCACCGCCGCGCCGCACCTCGTGCGACTCCTCGTCCAGCTCGAGGTCGGCGAACGTGAGACGGCCCGACTCGGCCGCGGCCTGGCCGGTGCGGCGCAGGATCGTGCGGATCCTTGCGACCAGCTCCTCGAGGCTGAACGGCTTCGTCATGTAGTCGTCGCCGCCGCCGCTGAGGCCGCGGACCTTGTCCTCGGTCGAGTCGCGGGCGGTGAGGAAGATGATCGGCACGCCCGCGCGCTGGGCGCCGAGACGGTTCGCCACCTCGAAGCCTTCGATATCGGGCAGCATCACGTCCAGGACCATCAGGTGCGGCTTGAAGTGGGACACGGAGGCGATCGCCTCGCGGCCGCTCGCGGCGGTCTCGACTTCGAACCCCTGGAAGCGGAGGGCCATCGACACCACCTCGACGATGTTCGGCTCGTCGTCGACGACGAGGATCCTGCTGCCCGCGCCGTTGTCCGGCAGGTCGGGGTCGGTCACTGTGCTCCTCCTGGCTTGGACGCTCTGCATGAGGGAAGGATCGCTCCGGAGGATGGGCGAAGCCTGTGCGAAACCTGAGAGGACGCTGAGAGCGCTCGCGGGGCCTCGCGACGCCGCACCGGCCTAACCTGCGAGCTCCACGTCGCGGACGCGCTCGAGCCGCTCGCGGATGTGCGCTTGGAGCTCGCCCTTGCGCCCCGTCCGCGTCGAGGTACTGCCCTCCGTTGACGTAATCGAGTGTCGAAGCGATCTATGCGGAGTGAGGCGTGCGATCGGCATCGTTCGGATCTCCGGTGGTGGGCGAGCGCGAGGGTGGCTCATTCGCAAGCCCGACCTGCAGCGCGAGCGTACCGGGCAGTCCCGTCGTCGCGACGGGCTGGTACTGCTCGCCCGGCTCGCGGAGCTCGACACCCGGCGGCGGTGCTCCGCTCGAGCGGCGGGCTGTTCCGCCGGATGCGGCGGGCAACCGACCCGTGCGCGTCGCCCCCGGCTACGCAGCCGGCGCCTACCTCCGCGCCAGGAAGCTGTGACCCGCACCGACCAGGCGAGTCCGCCCGGTGTACAGATCGTGCACGCTGACGCGGCCGCGGAGCACCCTCGTGACGGTGCCCGCGCAGGTTTCGATCGTCTCCCATCGCGTGCCCCGCACCGTCGCGACGCTGGTCCTGCCCCGGGTGGCGTATCGACCGTTGTGATCTTCCGCCCAAAGCTTGGGGAGCTGGTGCGCACGCGCGGCCGTGGCATGTGCCCGCCGTGAACAGAGCCGCTTCGGTGACGCGAGCCTGATCACCGTCGTGCCGCTTCCCGTCGGTCGCTGACCAACGGTGAAAGTGCCACCCCAGACGGTCACCGTCTGGCTCGAGACGGCACCGTCGACCGCAGTGCTGACCCTCGCCACACCGGCGCTCGCGTCGATCGGTGTTCCCAACGGGATCGATGTTTGACCGGTGACGGAGGCGGGACCCGACGGGGTGCTGATCGTGACGACACCGGAGACTGCCTGCAAGGTGGCGGTGCGGCCGAGCACCGCCGTCGGGAGCGGTGGCGGCGGCGGGGTGAGGCTCGCAGGTTGGCCCGGGGTCGAATGACTCGGTGTCGGCGGCAGGCTCGGAGCGGCGGAGGTGCGAAAAGTCGAATCGGCGCCGACCCAGGTGCCGTTGCGGCATCCTCCGCATTCGCTGGCGAGGATCCGGTAGTGGTAGACGGTTTCGGGTTGGAGTCCGGTGATCTGCGCCGCGAAGGGCACAGCACCTTCGACCCGGCCCGTGGGGCTCTCTGTGGCCGGAGCGACGTTGCCATACATCGGGGTCGGGCCCCAGACGAAGAAAACCCACCTCGGTGGCCGTCGGGACGTCACTGTCCCGTTCAGTGTCGCCGCACCCCACGAGATCCCGGTGGCGGGGGAGGTGACGGCTGTCGAGCCGCCGCCTTCGCCCTGTCCGTCGTCGGCGAAGACGAACGAGGGGCACATGGAGAGCGCCACCAGGGAGATGAAGACGGCGGCCAGCGAGATCCTGCTCGACATGGGGCGGGTATCGGGCAGGTTCGTCTGTTCGGTGAAACGGGGGGCCTCCGGTTGACGAATTTCACGGTCTGCGATCTGACGCGCCCGCCACCGGGGGCGCATGGCCCATCAGGCCAGAGTCGCGCGCGGCGAGACCGGCTCTACGGTGGGGCCGTGAGCGGCGGCACGACGAAGCGCTCGAGGCCCCGGCGGATGGCGTCCGGCCACGGGGTCGAGCCGAAGGCCATTGTGTCTGGATCCAGCCGCGTCGACACGCACACGTGCCGAAGGCGCATCGCGACCAGCACCTCGTCCTCGCGCCGCACGTCGATCTCGGTCGTGATCGCCGAGTTCCCGAGCCGCACGATCCGCGCCGCCAGCGTCAGCACGTCGTCGTATCGCGCGGGGCCGCGGAAGTCGAGCTCGGCATGCGCGACGACCGCGTCGACGCCCTCCTCCAGCATCTCGAGCCACGGTCCGACCGCCTCTCGCCACAACTCCGTGAAGGCGACGTCCGCGTACAGCAGGTAGTTCGCGTTGAAGACGATGCCCTGGGGATCGCACTCGCCGTAGCGGACCCGCAGCTCCATCGAGAACTCCGCGCTCACGCCGCCTTCTCCGGTGCGCTCGTGTGCTCGACGATCTCCCGCATCAGCTCCCGCAGGTCGCGGTTCGCCTCGAACACGATCTGCTGGCGCTGCGCGCCGTTGCCGGCGCGCAGCAGGTCACGCACGCCCTCGAGCTCCCGATCGCAGCCGAGCGCGCGGGCATCGGGCGCGAGCGTCTCGAGCAGCTCCTCGACGGACTCGCGCACCGCTCGCCGGTCGCCGCTCGGGTGATCGAGCAGCTCCGCGTCGAGTCCGTGCCGCGCGGCGAGCCAGCGGTTCTCGTCGAGCACCTCCCAGGGCGGGTCGACCATCACCTCGCCCCGCTCGAAGCCCGCGACCAGGTGCCGCACCAGCGACAGCACGAGCGCGGCGAGGCCGAGCGTGTGCTCGACCCGCGTCTGCGAGTCCATCGCTCGGATCTCGATCGTGCCGAGCCGCGGATGCGGGCGCACGTCGTACCAGAGGAACGTGTAGTCGTCGATGATGCCGCCCGCCATCAGGAACTCGACCCGCGCCTCGAAGTCGGCCCAGTCCGCGAACCGCGGCGGCAGGCCGACGCGGGGGAAGGCCCGGAAGATCGGGACCCGGCTCGAGGCGAGGCCCGTCGGCTCCCCACGCCAGAGCGGCGAGTTCGCCGACAGCGCGATCAGCATCGGCACGTAGGGCCGTAGGTTGTTGGCGACGTGGATCGTCTCCTCGGCGCCGCCGGTGCCGACGTGGACGTGCATCCCGAACACGACCTCCTGGCGGGCGACGAAGCCGAGCGAGCGGATCAGCCCGCGGTAGCGGTCGTCGCTGACGACCCGCTGGTCCTCCCAGCGCGCGAACGGGTGCGTGCCGGAGGCGCCGATCCGCAGCCCGTGCGAGGCCGCGCGGCTCGCGGCGAGCGCGCGCAGCTCACGCAGCTCCTCGCCGGCCTGCGCGATGCCGGGGCACGGCGTCGTGGAGATCTCGAGCACCGACTCGAGCAGCTCCGGCTTGATCTGCCCGGCCTCAGGGTCCTCGCCGAGGATCGAGTCGATCGCGCTCGCGAGATCGAGCGAGCCGGCGTCGAGGATCATCAGCTCCTCCTCGATCCCGACCGTGTAACGAGGCCCCACCCGCCCGAAACGATGGTCCATGGCCCGGCACCCTACTGGGCGCGGGAGCGCGCGATCAGGCCTCGCCGCGCTGCACGCGGTTCCACTCGATCCAGCCGAGCCCCTCCCGCCCGTCGGCCGCGCGGACGGCGCACATCGCCCGCGGGAACAGCGAGACGCGGCCGTCTGGGGACTCGAGGCGCAGCGCCCCGAACGCGATCGGGTCGACCTCGAGCTCGAGCCCGCCCGGATCGCAGACGATCCGCTCGTGCGCGACGAGCCCGTCCGAGGAGGGCTGCGGGTCCGTGCCGACGCCTGAGAGCTCCTCGAGCTCCCCGCCACGCTGCACGTAGCCGACGCCGACGCCCGGCATCTGCGGCAGCGCGACCGCGTGCAGATGCGAGCCGTCCTCGAGGTGCACGGCGCTCCACATCCAGTCGACCGCCCACCAGTCGCGCGCGCCCCAGGAGTGGTCGCGCTGCCCGGGTCCCGACAGCTCGATCAGCTCGTCACCGACGCGCACGGTGCCGGTCACCCGGCAGGGGATCTCGTAGCGGGTCGACTGGCGCCAGGCGTACGGGACCCCGTCGGTCTCCCATACGAGCTCGAGCGCGACCTCGACCGGCTCGCCACGCTCGTCCCGCAGCGGCGCGGACTCGTCCGCAAACGCCTCTCCGGTTCCCGCGACGCTGAGGACGAAGCGCTCGAGCGGCTCCGTGCACCGCTGCGAGGCGACCAGCGACGCGGTCTCTATCTGCTGCCGCTCGTCGCTCGCGGCGGGCAGCGGCGCGGCGGCGTCGACGAGCATCACCGAGGGACGGCCCGGGCCACAGACGCAGGCCGTGTAGAGCGCGACGCCCTGGTTCGGTAGGCGCCCGAGTCGCACGTAAACGCCGAGCGAGCCGTCGGCGGCGACGGCGTCGAAGTACCAGCTCTCGTTCCAGAGGGCCTCGCCCCCGGGCTCGTGGCAGCCCTCGTCGGCCGGCTCCGGCTGCAGCGGCTGCGGACGCGAGGAGCCCGGCTCCGGCAGCAGCTCGACCGCGTCCAGATCGAGCGCCTGCTGCGCGTTGCGTTCGAACCAGGTGAGGAACATCTCGTCGCCGCGCTCGGTCCGCTCGACGATCATCGAGGCGGCGATCGTCATCCGCAGGCCGTGCCAGCACTGCCGCCGGTACTCCTCCCAGCAGTGCTCGAAGGACAGGCCGGAGACCCCGATCTGCTCGAGCGTCTCGTGGTAGGCGGCGAGCAGCGCGCGCTCGGAGCGACGGCGCTCGGCCACCTCCAGGCAGCCGCCGAGGAAGTACGAGGCGTCGTACAGCGCCGGTCCCCAGCCGACCGTCTGCCAGTCGACCACCCGCACGCCGCCGCGGCCGAACAGGAGGTTGTCGAGCCGGTAATCGCCGTGCACGAGCCCGAGCGGTGGGTTTTGGGCCGCCTCCCAGGCGTCGAGGCTCGCGACGAAGCGCCGGCACAGCTCGGCGTACTCCTCGCCGACCCGCTCGCCGTGGCGCGCGAGGAACGCCGGCAGCAGCTGCGAGAGCAGCGTCTGATCGAGCGGGTTCGGGCCGTTCAGGAACGGCGCGGCGCCGACTGCCGGGTCGCCGAGCACCGGGGCGTGGAGCCTGGCGAGCGCGCGCATCGCCTGCTCGGCACGCGCGGCGTCACACCCCTCGATCTGATCGCCGGGCTCGAAGCCGGCGAGGTCCTCGAGGACCAGCGTGAACCAGCCGCCGGTCTCGTCGTACTCGGCGAGCAGGCAGCTCGCGAGCGGCCCGCCGATGCGCGCTGCCAGCTCGCGGTAGAACGCGATCTCGCGGCGGTAAGCGCCCATCGTCACGCCGGTCGCGCGGCTCGCCGGATCGTCGGAGGCGAGCTTCAGCACGACGCTCGCGGAGGCGCCATCCGGATCGGTGTAGCGCACCCGGTGGCTCTGGCTCATCTGGCCGGTGCCGATCGGCTCGCAGCCGAGCAGCTCGTGGCCCCCCGTGCCGAGCACCTCGTCGAGCCAGGCCCCCGTCACCTCCCCTGCGCTGCGGATCAGCACGGCGTTCGTCACCGTCCGATTCTCTCCGCGCCGGCGCCCTCGCGTCAATCCACCTCGTAGCGCTCGGGCACGTGACGTTCCGAGTCCCGCGGCGGCCGCGTGTACGGACGCTCCTGGCGCGGCGGCAGGATCACCGGCTCGGGCGCCGCCAGCTGCTCGTAGGGGACGAGCGACAGCAGGTGGGCGATCAGGTTCAGCCGGGCCGTGCGCTTGTCGTCGGCCTCGACCACGTACCACGGGCTCTGATCGCTGTCGGTGCGGGCGAACATGCGGTCCTTCGCTTCCGCGTAATCCACCCAGCGTGCGCGGGACTGCAGGTCGACCGGGCTGAACTTCCAGCGCTTGCGCGGATCGGTCAGCCGCTTCTCGAAGCGACGCTCCTGCTCCTCGTCGCTGACCGACAGCCAGTACTTGACGAGCTGGATGCCTTCGTTCTGCAGCGAGAGCTCGAACTGCGGGCAGAACCGCAGGAACTCCTCGTACTGCTCCGGCGTGCAGAAGCCCATCACCCGCTCGACCCCGGCGCGGTTGTACCAGCTGCGGTTGAACAGCACGATCTCGCCCTGCGCCGGCAGGTGCTGCGCGTACCGCGCGAAGTACCACTGCGTGCGCTCGCGCTCGTTCGGCGCCGGCAGCGCCGCGACGCGGCAGGTACGGGGGTTCAGGTAGGCGGTGATGCGCTTGATCACCCCGTCCTTGCCCGCCGTGTCGCGTCCCTCGAACAGCACGACCAGCCGGCGGCCCTGGGCGACGATCCACTCCTGCATGTAGACGAGCTCGGTCTGCAGCCGCAGCAGCTCCTGCTCGTAGCCGTCGCGGTCGAGCTTCGCGGGTTTCGCCATCCGGTGATCATCGCTCAACTCGCCGCGACCCGTGGCGAGCGGGGTGCATAGGATGGCCCCAGTCAACGACCGGGAGCTCGAGCGACTTGGCGGACCAACCGGACTCGCAGGGAACGTCGCGCACCGATGCACGCAACCCGATGCCGCGCGACGAGCGCGGCTGGCAGGTGGCTCCGGCGCCCGACGGCCGCGGCATGCCCAAACGGCCGGGCGAGCGCCCGCCGCACCGCCGCCCCGGCTTCCTGTGGTTCGTGCTGCTGCTGCTCGCGCTGAACTGGATCTCGGTGCTGGCGTTCCAGCCGAGCACCGGCGAACAGCGGGTGACCGTGCCGTTCAGCCCGTTCTTCGTGGAACAGGTGAAGGCCGGCACCGTCTCCTCGATCTCCTCGAAGGGGGACTCGGTCGAAGGCACCTTCAAGCAGAAGCTCAGCTATCCGCCCTCCGGCAAGAAAGCCGTCTCGACGAAGCAGTTCGCGACGCAGGTGCCGAGCTTCTGGAATGGCAGCGCGCTGACCTCGCTGCTGCAGGAAAAGGGCGTCACGATCAACGCGAAGTCGACCAGCACCAGCGAGTCGCTGCTGGCGGAGCTGCTGCTCGGGTTCGGTCCGACGCTGCTGCTCGTCGGGCTGTTCATCCTGATCGCGCGCCGCGCGAGCGCGGGAGCGGGGGGGATGGGAGCGCTCGGCGCGTTCGGGCGCTCGCGGGCGCGGCGGGTCGACCCGGAGACGATCCGCGTGACGTTCGCCGACGTCGCCGGCATCGACGAGGCCAAGAGCGAACTGTCGGAGGTGGTCGACTTCCTGCGAGCGCCGGAGCGATACGAGCGGCTCGGCGGCCGCATGCCGCACGGGGTGCTGCTCTCGGGCGCCCCCGGCACGGGGAAGACCCTGCTGGCGCGCGCGGTCGCCGGCGAGGCCCACGCCGCCTTCTTCTCGATCTCCGCATCGGAGTTCATCGAGGCGATCGTCGGCGTCGGCGCCTCGCGCGTCCGCGACCTGTTCGCGAAGGCGAAGGAGGCAGCGCCCAGCATCATCTTCATCGACGAGCTCGACGCGATCGGCCGCTCGCGGCAGGGCTCGGTGTCGGTCACCGGGGCCAACGACGAGCGCGAGCAGACGCTCGACCAGATCCTCACCGAGATCGACGGCTTCGAATCGAACCAGTCGGTCGTCGTGATCGCCGCCACCAACCGGCCCGACGTGCTCGACCCGGCGCTGCTGCGCGCCGGGCGCTTCGACCGGCGGGTGACGGTGCAGCCGCCCGACCGCGACGGCCGCGTGGCGATCCTGAAGGTGCACACGCGCGGCATCCCGCTCGGCGACGACGTCGACCTCGACGCGCTGGCCGCGAGCACGCCGGGGATGGTCGGCGCCGACCTCGCGAACCTCGCCAACGAGGCTGCGCTGCTCGGCGCGCGGCGCGATCACGAGCGCGTGCAGATGGCCGACTTCACCGACTCGCTGGAGAAGATCATGCTCGGCGCGCCGCGCGGGATCCTGCTGTCCGAATCCGACCGCGAGCGCACCGCCTACCACGAGTCCGGGCACGCGCTCGTGGGGATGCTCACGCCCGGCGCCGATCCCGTCCGCAAGGTCTCGATCATCCCTCGCGGGATGGCGCTCGGCGTGACGCTCTCGACCCCCGACGCGGACCGGGTCTCCTACTCGCTGGAGGATCTGCAGGCGAAGATCAAGGTCGCGCTCGGCGGGCGCGTCGCCGAAGAAGTGGTGTACGGCACGATCAGTACCGGCGCCGAGTCCGACATCCAGCAGCTCACCCAGATCGCGCGCCAGATGGTCGGGCGCTGGGGGATGAGCGAGGCGGTCGGTCCGATCGCGGTGCTCTCCGCCGACGGGCAGGGCCCGCTGCTGCCCGGCATCAGCGAGACATCCGAGCACACCCAGCAGCTGGTCGACGACGAGACGCGGAGGATCGTCGAGGAGGCGCACAGCGAGGTCGACGTGCTGTTGCGCGCCCGCCGCTCCCAGCTCGACTCGCTCGCGCACGCGCTGCTCGCCTCGGAGACGCTCGACGAGCCGGAGGCGTATGCCGCGGCGGGGGTCGCGACGTCGCGCACGGAGCCGTCGGCGGCGCCGGCCTGAGTCTCCCCGCCGGGGACATCCGGGGGCTCTCGAGCAACCGCGCCGGAGCGGACGGGCGCCGCGACGCGCGGTGATCGGTTGCGCTACGCCGGCGCGCGTGCCCCGGCCCCGTCGCCGGGCGCGGCCGTCGCCCGCTCGCGCCGCACCAGCGCGTCGACGCCGAGCGAGGCGACCGCGAGGCTGCACAGCGACGCCGCGACGATCCCGGTCGCGGTGCCGGCAGAGAGCACGTGCTCGGAGAGGCCGAGCGAGGCGACTGCCACCGGCACCCCGAGCTGCGCGCTGGCCGCGAGCGCGGCCGAGGGCGGCATCTTTGCGACGGTGCTCGCGAGCAGCCGGACGCCGACGCTCAACGCGGTCAGCGCGGCCGCGAGCGCGAGCAGTTCGGGGTGGCTGAACAGCCCCCCGACGTCGAGCCGCGCGCCGAGCAGCACGAAGTAGAGCGGGATGAAGAAGCCGTCGGCGACGCCGCGTACCTGGGTCGAGAGCCGTTTCGGGCCGCCGAGAATCGCGATCGTGACCCCCGCCCCGAACCCGGCGACCAGCGTGCTCGTGCCGCCTTCCTGGGCGATCCAGCCGAGCACGAACAGCACCAGCAGCGCGAGCCGCAGGTCGAGCGCCCAGTGCCGGCGCTTTGAGCGGTGTCGCGCGGCCTGTGTGAGGCTGCGGCCGGCGGCGGCGCGGGCAAGTCCCAGCGCGAGCGCCGCGGCGAGCGCGACCAGCACGGCGCCGAGCAGTGCGTGCGTCACCCGGTGCGGCTGCAGCACGATCGGAATCGAGACGATCGTGACGACGTCGGCGACCATCACCTGGGCCATCACGCGCAGCGCGACCGACCCGCCGAGGCCGGCCTCCTCGACGGCCGGGAGCAGGACCGCGGCGGAGCCCGAGGCGAGCACCGCGGCGTAGACGGCGGCGTGGCCGCCGCCGGCGAGCTGCGCCGCGAGCAGGCCCGCCGGCACCGACATCAGGCCGACCGCGGCGGCGAGCAGCACGCCCGCGCGCAGCGAGCCCCCGAGCCGCCGGTCGCGCAGCGGCAGGTGCATGCCGACCGTCAGCATCAGCATCGCGAAGCCGACTTCGCCGAGGAACGAGAGCGCGGGCACGCCGGGATGGACGAGGTCGAGCGAGTGCGGGCCGACGACGATGCCGCCGAGGATCTCGCCGCCGACGACGGGCACGAACCAGCGCTTCGAGGAGCTGAGCGCCGGACCCAGCAGTCCCGCGAGCACGATCACCGCCAGCGTTCCGAAGCCGAGCACACCGGCATCATCGCCGCAGCGCAGCACCCGGGGCATCCGGCGCACCGATCGACGGTGCGCCCGCGGCGCACGACGCGGGCCGCGGGGGTATCGTCGTCGCGGGAAAACGGCCGCGGAGAGGGAGGTCTCGAGATGTACGACTACGTGATCGTCGGAGCGGGTTCGGCGGGGTGCGTGCTGGCGGCGAGGCTCAGCGAGGACCCCGACGTGAAGGTGCTCGTGCTCGAGTCCGGACCGCCCGACGTCAAGGAGAACGTCCACGTCCCGCTCGGCTACCTGCAGCTCGGCGCGACCGATGTCGACTGGGACTACCACTCGCGGCCGGAGCAGCACTGCGGCGGGCGCCGGATCACGCTCCCGCGCGGTCGCGTGCTCGGCGGGTCCTCGTCGATCAACGCGATGATCTACATCCGCGGCAACCGGCTGGACTACGACGAATGGGGCGTTCCCGGCTGGTCCTGGCAGGACATGCTGCCCTACTTCGTGAAGGCCGAGGACAACGAGCGCGGCGCCTCCGAGCTGCACGGCGCCGGCGGTCCGTTGCCAGTCAGCGAGAGCCGCTCGCGCAACCGCATCGCGGCGGCGTTCGTCGACGCCGCGGAGCAGGCGGGGATGGCGCGCAACCCAGACTTCAACGGCCCGGAGCAGGACGGCGCCGGTGTCTACCAGGTGACGCAGCGCGGCGGGATGCGCGCGAGCGCCGCGGTGGCCTACCTGCACCCGGCGATGGAGCGCGACAACCTCACGGTGCTGCCGTACATGCACACCGAGCGCGTCCTGATCGAGGACGGACGTGCGGTCGGCGTGCAGGCGTCCCAGCTCGGAGAGAGCCGCGAGTTCCACGCGGAGCGGGAGGTGATCCTCTGTGCCGGCGCCTACAACTCGCCGCAGCTGCTGATGCTCTCCGGCGTCGGCCCCGCCGAACACCTGATGATGCGAGAAATCGAGGTGCTGCTCGACCAGCCGGCCGTCGGCGAGAACCTGTCCGACCACCCCGCGGCCCAGCTCGTCTGGACGACCCCCGAGCCCGAGAGCCTGCTGCTGGCGCTCGAGCCCGAGGCGCTCGCGGAGTTCGAAGCGACCCAGACCGGCGTGTTCACGTCGAACCTCGCCGAGTCCGGGGGCTTCACCCGGGTCGAGGAGGGCGCGCCCGCGCCCGACACGCAGTTCCACGTCGCGCCCGTGCAGATCGTCGAAGAGGGGATGCGCGATCCCGAAGCGCACGGCGTCTGGGTCTCGCCCTGCCTGCTTACGGAGCGGAGCCGCGGCACGGTGCGACTCGCCTCTGCCGACCCGACGGCGAAGCCGATCATCCACAACGACTTCTACTCGCGCGGCGACGACATGGAGCGGATGGTCGCCGGGCTGAGGAGGGCGCTGGAGATCTGCGCGCAACCGGCGATGCGGCCCTACGCCGCGGACCCGTTCAACGTGCCCGACGGCGACAGCGACGAGGCGCTGGCCGCACACGCGGCTCGTACCACGTTCGCGATCTACCACCCGGTCGGCACCTGCCGGATGGGCTCCGACGCGGCGGCGGTCGTCGACGCGGAGCTGCGCGTGCGCGGCGTCGAGGCGCTGCGCGTGGTCGACGCGTCGGTGATGCCGACCGTCCCGCGCGGCAACACCAACGCGCCGACGATCGCGCTCGCCGAGCGCGCCGCCGACGTGATCCGCGGAGCGCTCGCCGCGCCCGCCGAGACGGCAGCGGCAGCGGTCTGAGGACGCCGTCGCCACGGCCGTCCGCGCCCGCAGGGGCGCGGCGGCCGGGCGCGCAAGCCTTACGACGGCCCGAGCACATACGCTTCGGCCCGTGACCGCGATGCAGAAACTGCGTGATCGCCTCGCTGAGCTGGCCGATCTGAAAGCGCTGCAGACCCTCGCATCGTGGGATCAGCTGGTGATGATGCCCAGCGGCGGCGCGCCGGCGCGCGGCCACCAGATCGGGACGCTCGCTCGCGTCGTCCACGATCGCTCGACCTCCCCCGAGCTGGGCGAGTGGCTCGAGGAGCTCGGCGAGCACGAGCTCAGCGGTCTCGATGGCGATATCGCGCGCCTCGCGCGCCGCGATTGGGAGCGCGCCCGGCGCGTCCCCGCGGATCTCGCCGCCGAGATGTCGAAGGCCCACTCCGACGGTCAGGAGAGCTGGCAGGCGGCGCGCGCGGCCGACGACTTCGCGGCGTTCGCGCCGGCGCTCGAGCGCAACATCGAGCTGGCGCGCGCGTACGGCCGCTGCCTCGACGAGGAAGGCCGCGGGATCTACCAGTCGCTGATCGACGACTTCGACTTCGGGCTGCGCACGGACACGCTGCGACGCCTGTTCGGCGAGCTCGGCACGAAGCTGTCGGCGCTCGTCGAGGAGGCTCGCGAGGGTGCGCCGCCGCGGCGCCTGGAGGTGCCGGGAGACGTTCAGCGGAGCACCGTCGAGACCGTCATGCGGCGCCTCGGCGTCGAAGCGGAGCAGTGGCGGCTGGACGTCTCCGCGCACCCGTTCTCGGCGTCGATGTCGCGCACCGACCAGCGCATGACGACGCGCTACGGCGACGGCGGGATCGAGTCGCTGCTGAGCTCGATGCACGAGTTCGGGCACGCGCTCTACGAGCTGCAGATCGACCCCGAGCTCGACCGCACGAACCTCGCCGCCGGCACCTCGATGTCGATCCACGAGTCCCAGAGCAAGCTCTGGGAGAACCACGTCGCGCGCCACCCGGCGTTCGCCACCGTGCTCGCGGGGGCGCTCGCGGAGGCCGGCTACGAGATCGCGCCGGCCGAGCTGCACGGGGCGCTCGTCGCGGTCGAGCCCTCGCTGATCCGCGTGTCCGCGGACCCGCTCACCTACCCGCTCCACATCGTGCTGCGCTTCGAGCTCGAGCTGGCGCTGATCGACGGCGATCTCGGCGTCGCGGATCTCCCGGCGGCCTGGCGGGACGGCATGCGCCGGCTGCTCGGCCTCGAGGTGCCCTCCGACGCGCTCGGCTGCCTGCAGGACGTGCACTGGAGCGAGGGTGCGTTCGGGTACTTCCCGAGCTACGCGATGGGCTGCCTGATCGCGGCGTCGCTGTGGGAGGCGCTCGAGCGCGAGCTGGGCCCGCGCGCGGAGGAGCTCGGCCGCGGCGAGGTCGAGCCGGTCAAGGCGTGGCTCGCGGCCAACGTGCACCGTTACGGCCGTCGCCTGGACACGGTGGCGCTGGTCGAGCAGGCGACGGGGAGGGGGCTCGAGGTCGAGCCGTTCCTGCGCTACGTCTCGCCGTTCGCGAAGGTCTGAGGAGCCGCGCGGATCGACGCCTGCGCCGCCGCGACCCGCGCGATCGGCACGCGGTAGGGCGAGCAGGAGACGTAGTCGATCCCGGACGCCGCGAGGAACTCGATCGAGTCGGGGTCGCCGCCGTGCTCGCCGCACACACCCAGTGAGAGACCGGGCTTCGTCTTGCGTCCGAGCCATGCGCCCATCCGGATCAGCTGGCCGACGCCGGGCGTGTCGAGCGTCTCGAACGGCGAGCGGTCGAGGATCTTCAGATCGATGTAGCGCGCGAGCAGCCGCCCCTCGATGTCGTCGCGGCTGAAGCCGAGCGCGGTCTGCGTCAGGTCGTTGGTGCCGAACGAGAAGAAGTCGGCGCCGGCGGCGATGCGGTCGGCCTGCAGGCAGGCTCGGGGCAGCTCGATCATCGTGCCGATCTTGAAGGGAGGGGCTCCGGTGTCGGCGGCGACGCGCTCGATCAGCCCGCGCATCAGCTCCAGCTCGAGCTCGTAGGCGACGAGCGGAACCATCACCTCGATCACGCTGCCCGGGACCCGCGCGGCGGCGGTCAGCAGCGCCCGCAGCTGCATCTCGTACAGCGCCGGGAACAGCAGCCCGAGCCGCACCCCGCGCGTGCCCAGCATCGGGTTCGCCTCCTGCAGCTGCTCGACACGCCGGCGCTCGGGCGAGCCGGGCGGCAGCGTTCCCGGGTCCGGCAGGAACTCGTGCAGCGGCGGGTCGAGCAGCCGCACCGTCACCGGGCGGCCGTCGAGGGTGCGCAGGATCTCCTCGAAGTCGGCTTCCTGCAGCGGCCGCAGCCGGTCGATCGCCGCGGCGCGCTCGCCCTCGTCGCCGGCCATGATCACCGCCGCCATCAGCGGCTGGCGCTCGCCGAGGAACATGTGCTCGGTGCGGCACAGCCCGATGCCCTCGGCGCCGAGCTCGATCGCGCGCCGCGCGTCCTCGGGCGTGTCGGCGTTCGCGCGGACGCCGAGGCCGCGCAGCTCGTCGCACCACGCGAGCACGGTCTGCAGATGCTCGGAGACCTCGGGCTCGACGAGCGGCACGTCCTCGGTGGTGATCGTGCCGTGGCTGCCGTCGATCGCGATCCGCTCGCCGGCGCGCAGCGTTCGGGCGCCGATCCGGACCGTGCCCGCCGCGGCGTCGACCTCGACCTCGGCGGCGCCGGTCACAGCCGGCCGGCCCATCCCGCGCGCGACGAGCGCCGCATGGCTGGCCTTGCCGCCCTCACTCGTGAGGATGCCGCGCGCGGCATGGAACCCGGCGACGTCGTCGGCCTCGGTGAACGCGCGCACGAGGATCACGTCGCGACCCTCGGCTCCGGCCTCGACCGCTTCCTGTGCGGTCAGCACGATCTCGCCCTTCGCCGCCCCCGGCGAGGCCGCGACGCCGCGAGCGATCACCTCGAATGCGGCGTTCGGGTCGAACGTCGGGTGCAGCAGTGCGTCGAGCGCTTCGGCGTCGATCGTCTCGATCGCCCGCGCGCGATCGAGCAGGCCCTCGGCGACGGCGTCGACGGCGAACCGCACGGCGGCCTGGGCAGGGCGCTTGGCGTTTCGCGTCTGCAACATGAACAGGCGCCCCTCCTGGACGGTGAACTCGGTGTCCTGCATGTCGCCGTAGTGGCGCTCGAGCGTGCGGAGGATCTCGAGCAACTCGGTGTGGACGTCCGGCAGCCAGTCGCGCAGCTCGGAGATGTCGCGCGGCGTGCGTGCCCCGGAGACCACGTCCTCGCCCTGCGCGTTGGGCAGGAAGTCGCCGGACGGCTGCGGCGCGCCGGTCACCTCGTCGCGCGAGAAGGCGACGCCGCTGCCGCTGGTCTCGCCCATGTTGCCGAACACCATCTGCTGGACGTTGACCGCGGTTCCCCAATCGTCGGGGATCCGGTTGATGCGACGGTAGACGACGGCGCGCTCGCCCTGCCAGGAGTCGAACACGGCGCGGATCGCTCCCTGCAGCTGGGCCGCGGGGTCGTCGGGGAACTCGTAGAGCTCCTTGAACCCGAGCGTCAGCTCGCGCAGGGCGCCCCCATCGAGCTCGGTGTCGAGCGTCACGCCGCGACGTGACTTCGCCTCCGCGATCGCGTGCTCGAAGCGCTCGCCCGGGATCCCGACGACGACGTTCCCGTACATCTGCACGAAGCGGCGGTAGGAGTCCCACGCGAAGCGCTCGTCGCCGGAGCGCGCGGCGAGCCCGCGCACGGTCTCGTCGTTGAGGCCGAGGTTGAGGACCGTGTCGAGCATCCCCGGCATCGACTCCCGGGCGCCGGAGCGGACCGAGACGAGCAGCGGGTCATCCGGGTCGCCGAGCTTGCGCCCGGCGCCCTCCTCGAGTCGTGCGAGCGCGCTCGAGACCTCGTCCATCAGGCCGCGGGGCAGGTCGCCCTGCTCCATGTAGGCGACGCACGCCGCGGTCGTGATCGTGAAGCCGGAGGGCACGCGCGCGGCCCCGAGCACGCGGGTCATCTCGGCGACGTTCGCGCCCTTGCCGCCGAGCAGGTCGCGCATCTCACGCGACCCCTCCGCGAAGTCGAGGACCCACTCGTCGGCGCCCGGCGCCACGGCCGGCTCAGCCACGGCGGCGCGCCGCGGACGTCGGGCCGCGGTCGCTGCTCGTCATGCGCGTGAGAGCCTGCCGCTCCATCTACTGAGCCTATTGCCCTCGCAGGCGGCCGCCAAGCCGGGCCGCCACCGGTAGGGTCCCCGGCGAACAGCGGACCGGCAAGCAAACGCGCGAAGGAGGACTGACCACCGATGCTGACACTGAACGGACTCGACGAGGTCAAACAGCACGTCGGGCAGGAGCTGGGCGTCAGCGACTGGCACCTGGTGACGCAGGAGGAGATCGACGAGTTCGCCCGTGTCACCGGCGACGACCAGTGGATCCACGTGGACGTCGAGCGGGCGAAGGAGACGCCGTTCGGCGGCACGATCGCCCACGGCTACTTCACGCTCTCGCTCGGGCCCGGCCTGTCCTACGACCTCTACACGTTCGAGGGCTTCGCGTTCGCCCTCAACTACGGGCTGAACCGCGTGCGTTTCCCCTCACCGCTGCCGGTCGGGCAGAAGGTGCGGATGCGCGTCAAGCTCGCGGAGGTCGAGGAGATCCCCGGTGGCGCGCAGATCGTCACGGAGATGACCTTCGAGCGCGAGGGCGCGGACAAGCCGGTCTGCGTCGCCGAGTCGCTGGCGCGCGTCTACACCGGCTGAGGCACGCTGCATCGCCGATCGGGCCGCCGCCGGCGTGCGACGCGCGTGTGCGTCGTCGTCGCGTGGCGCCCTCGGCGGCCGGTGCGGCCCCGGGCGCTATTCGTAGGTGTAGCGGTCGCCGGGGGAGGCGGCGCTGTTCGCTTTTTCGGCGGTGACCTCGAGTTCGACCGTGCCGGGCGCCTTGGCGGCGGGCACGACCGCGCTGCACGTCGAGCCGGAGCTGCAGGTCACCGAGTGGGAGACCGATTTGCCGAACTTGATCTTCGTCGTGTTGGTGCCGGGAGCGAACCCCGCGCCCTGCACCGTCACCGTGTTGCCACCGGCGAGCGGACCTTCCGCCGGTTCGACCGCTTCGATGACCGGGGTGAACTTGAACTTGGCCTTCGAGGAGGTGGCGCTGGTGCCGCCGCCGGTTGTGACCGTGACGAACTTGCTGCCCGCTGAGGAGACGGTCGTCACCGCCGTGATCGACGTCGCAGAGTTGACGACGACCGACGTGGCGGCCGCGCCGCCGAAGCTGACTTCTGCGCCCGGGAGGAAGTTCGTGCCCGTCAGCGTCACCGGGGTTCCGCCCGACGCCGGCCCTTCCTTCGCCGACAGCTTGGTGACGGTCGGCAACGCTAGGTAGGTGAAGCGGTCGGCGGGGACTTTCCCGGTCGTGCCGGAGCTGGTGGCCACCGTCACGTCGACCGTTCCCGTGCCTGCCGGGGCGACTGCCACGACCGTCGTCGGGGATTCGACGTGGAACGATGTCGCCGCGGCGGCGCCGAAGTGCACTGCGGTGGCGTTCCCGAGCCCGGTGCCGGTGATCGTCACTTCCGTTCCTCCGGCCGCCTTGCCGCTCGACGGCGAGATCGAGCTCACGGTCGGCAGCGCTCCGCCGAACGCGATCATCTCCGCGCCGCCGACCGTGATGCCCGCGACCTGACCGAGCGTCGAGACGAGCGTCGGCGAGGCGACCGGGGCCCCGTGGGTCCCGAGGCCGAGGTCCCCCTGCGAGTTCGAGCCCCAGGTCTCGAGCGAGCCGCTTTCCAGCAGCGCCGCGCTGTCGAGTTCGCCGGCCGCGATCTGGGCGACGCCGCTGAGGCCGGGCACCGCGGTCGGGTGGACCTGCGTGCCTTCGGTGGAGCCGTTCCCGAGCGCCCCTTCGCGCTCGTCGCCCCAGTCCTCGACTGTCCCGCCGCTCAGCAGCGCCAGCGCGTGGGTCGTGCCGGCCGCGATCGCCTTGACGCCGGCGAGTTCTTCGACGGGCACGGGCACGGTCGAGTAGTGGCCTTCGGGTTCCACTTCGTTTTCTTTCGCTTCGAGCACGCCCGCGTTGCCGAGCTGGTCGTGCGTGTCGTCGCCCCAGGTCTCGACCGTCCCGTTGGAGAGCAGCGCCATCGACCATTCGCCGTGCGCTGAGATCGCGACGACCCCGCTCAGGTTTTTGACCGCCACGGGCGTGTCCCTGTTCGCTTTGACGCCGTCGCCGAGCTGGCCGCGGGCGTTCAGGCCCCACGCCATCACCGTGCCGTTCGAGAGCAGGGCGAGGGTGTGTTCTTCGCCTGCGGCGACCGCGGTGACCCCGCTGAGCCCCGAGACGGGCACCGGAACTTCGCTCTCGGTGGTGTTGCCGTCACCGAGCTGGCCGCTTTCGTTGTTGCCCCAGGTCTCGACGGTGCCGTTGCTCAGCAGTGCGACGCTGTGGTTGCCGCCGGCCGCGATCGCCTTCACGTGCTTGAGGTTCCTGATCGGCACGGGCGTCCGCGACCCGTTGACCTCTTCTTCGTTGCCGAGCTGTCCGAAGCCGTTCCAGCCCCAGGAGTCGACGGTGCCGCCGTCGACCAGCGCGAGCGCGTGGCGCGGCCCTGCCGCCACAGCCGCCACGAAGCTGAGGTTCGGGATCGCGGTCGGCGTCGAGATCTCCGATTCGGTCGACCCGACTCCGGTCTGCCCCCGGGTGTTCAGACCCCAGCCGAAGCCCCGGTAGGAGCTCGCCGCGACAGTCAGGGTCACGGCTTCGCTGTAGGTCGTGCCGGACTTGTTGCGGAACTGCGCCCGATATTCGTCGCCGCTCTGCGCCTGCTGGGCGTTGGACACCATCAGCGTTTCCGACTCGGCACCCGAGACAGACGACCATTCGGCGCCTTCGTCGGTCGAGACCTGCCACTGGATCGTCGGCACAGGCAAGCCGGTGCCCGCAGCGTGGAAGGTGGCGGTTTCGCCGACCAGGACCGTGGCGCTGTGGGGCTGTTCGGTGACCACCGGGAACGTGTAGACGGTGAGCTTCGCGCCGTTGCTGTAGACGGTCCCGGCGCGGTTCGTGAAGGCGGCACGGTAGAGGTGGCCGCTCTCGGAGACGGTCACCGACGGCACTTTCACCCGTTCCCCGGTCGCGCCTTCGATCGGGGTGTAGGTGGAGCCTTCGTCGGTCGACACTTCCCACTGCTCGGTCGGGGCCGGGCTCCCGGCTGCGGAGCTGTCGAATTCCGCCGTTTCGCCTTCGGTGACCGCCGCTTCGAGCGGCTGCTGCTCGACCCGCGGCGGTTCGACGATGTGCACCGTCGCGGCCTGCGTGATCGCTTCCCCGGTGCTGTTCTTGAAGACCGCGCGGTATTTCCAGCCTTCCTCCGATTTCCCGAGAGACGAGAGTTTCAAGGTCGGGTTCGTGCCGCCGGTGACGTTTTTGTAGGTCGAGCCGCCGTTGCTCGAGACCTGCCACTGGCAGCTCGGAGCCGGCGAGCCGGAGGCCGCGGCTTCGAAGACCCCTTCGTGTCCTTCCTGCACGAACACGTCGGAGGGCTGCAGCGTGATCGCGGGCGGCCTCGTGACCGTCAGCGTCGCCGCTTTGCTCGTCGCCGAGCCGCCGCTGTTCGTGAACACTGCGCGGAACTCGTAGGCGTTTTCCGCGGCCGTCGTGGCCGCGATCGAGTAGGTGGCGCTTGTCGCGCCTTCGATCGGGTGCCAGGTCGAGCCCGCGTCCGTCGAGCGTTCCCATTGGATCGTCGGCGAGTTCGACGCGGCCGAGGTGAAGCTCGCGGGCGCGCCTTCTTCGACCGTGACGCTGGCAGGCTGCTGGGTGACTTTCGGGGCGGGCGTGCCGGCGAGCGGCACCGCCGAGCGGGCGGGCCTGGCGGCGGCGGAGGCGGCAAATGCCGCGAGCAGCGCGAACGCGAGCGCGAGCGCCGAAGTGAAACGACGCCAGCCGCGCGATCCGCCGTGCACACCGTCCCTGGTCATCGCAGCCATGTATCCCCCTGCTCGTCCCCTCTCACCGGCGACCCCCCACCGGCCCCGGTCCGGGATCATAGGGCCTGGGTGCGATTTCCGCACCCTGCGCGCCGCTAGACTCGCTCCGATGGCTTCAGGCGACGACGACCTGTTCGGTCCCGAGCACGTACGCGTCTACCGGGAGACCGGCGGCGAGCGCGGCTACCACTGGCGGGGAACGACGATCCTGCTGCTGAGCACGGTCGGCCACAGCAGCGGCGAGCAGCGCACGACGCCGTTGATCCATCGCACCGACGGCGAGACGTGGGTGGTCGTCGCGTCGAAGGGCGGGGCGCCCGAGCATCCGGCCTGGTTCGAGAACCTCAGCGCGCAGCCGAACGCCGCGATTCAGGTCAAGGACGAGGAGATCCCCGTCCGCGCGTCCGTCGCCTCGGGCGAGGAGCGCGAGCGTCTGTGGGGGCTGATGACCGAGGTGTGGCCGGCGTACGACGAGTACCAGACGAAGACCGACCGGGAGATCCCGGTCGTCGTGCTCAGCCGCCGCTGATCCCCCGCCGCCTCGACGCACAGCGCACCCGCCGCGGGCCGCGACGCCTCTCGCGGGTGCAACGTCGCGGCCGCGGAGCGGGCGGGTCGGCCGCCGGAGCCGCCGCCGACGGGTCGGCGCTGCCGATCGCGCTGAGGTTCTCCTCGACGAACCACAGCTCCCCGCCGTAGGCGGCGATGCCCTGCGGCGAGGCGGGCGTGGACGTGCCGATCGGGTACTCGGTGACGGCGCCGCCCGTCGTGATCCGCCCGATCGAGTCGTCGCCGTCGTCGGTGAACCAGATCGCTCCTTCGGGTCCGGCGGTCAGGGCGCGGGGCGCCGGCGACCCGTAGAAGCCGGGCGGCACGCCGGGCGGACCCGGGATCGGGTACTCGGTCACGTCGCCGGCGCCGTCGATCCGCCCGATCCGGCCGGTCGCCTGCTCGGTGAACCACATCGCGCCGTCGGGTCCCAGTGCGATCGAGCTCGGCTCGTCCATCCCGAAGCCGGATGCCCCGAGCAGCCCGGGCAGCTGGTGTTCGACGACTGCGCCCGCAAGGGTCACCTCCCCGATCGCGCCGGCCGCCAGCTCCGCGAACCAGGCGGATCCGTCGGGAGCGACGGCGATCGAGACGGGCGCGCCGGAGCGAGGCAGCGGGTAGACGGTGTCGCGGCCGGTGGGGGAGACGTGTTCGATCGACTCTCCGGTCTGGTTGGCGATCCACACCGATCCATCCGGTGCCGCCGCGAAGGCAGCCGGCCACTCCGTTTCGCCGAGCGGCGCGGGGAACGAGTAGCGCGTCGCGGGGGCGCCGGTGGCCGGCAGCCCGAGCAGCGCGAGCGGCGGCGCGGCGAGCCCCTGTGAGGGCACGCCGGCGACGGCCCAGAGTTCGCCCGACGGACCGGTGCCGAGCGCGATCGCTTCGACGTGCTCGGCGGTACCGACGGAGAAGGGGGCCGGCTCGACGCGGTCCAGGACGATCCGGGCCGGCCCTTCGCCGCGGGTGATCGCGATGCCCGTCGAGGTCGCGGCGATCGACACGGCGGGGGCCGCGGGTCCAGGCAGGGGGTGCTGGGCGATTGCGACCGCCTGTGCAGCTGCAGGCACGGCGCAGCTCGCCGCGAGGGCCGCCGCGGTCGATCGGATCACGCGAATCATCTCGACCATCATATGCAGACAGTTGTCTGAATCTGTGGGTCGAGTCCCATCAGGACCCGCTGGGTATCCGCACCGCCTGCTCGCGACCGTCGAGCGTGAACCGCACGCTCGCCGCCCCGAGCGTGGTGGCGGCGTACGCGCCGCCGGAGACGACGAGGCGACGGCCCAACCGGTGCGGCCCGAGCAGGCTCGCATCCCGGGCCCCGTCCGGGAGCAGCCCGACGACGAACCCGCGTCCGCCGCCGAGGCCGTCGAACGCGCACATCAGATACCCGGCGAGCGCCGCCCTCCCGGAGACGCACGAGAGCGCCCAGGGCACGGAGGCGCTCGGCACGGGCGGGGCCGAGAGCAGGCAGAGCCGTTCGGGACCGGCGAGCGCCCACGCGGCCGGCTCGCCCGCGATCGGGAGCCGGCGGGCCGTCGAGACCGAAAGCGGTTCGCCGCCGGCCGCCCGCTGTTCGCGGCCGTCGCGGGCCACGAGCGTCAGCGCCTGCCCGGTCGGAGTGTCCTCCGCGCGCTCGGGCCGGCGCAACAGGGCGAAGCCGGCAAGCGCCCGGGTCGGCCCGCGCCCGGCCGGCGCCGGCGGGCGCGCCCGCCGGGCGCCCCCGCAGCCGCAGAGCAGGAGCGGGGCGAGCATCACCGCGCCTGCCCTGCGATAGGCGGACACCCTCAGTGTTCACCCCAGTTCACGTACTGGTAGAGGGCGATCGAGTAGTACGGCTGGCAGCTGCCGATCATCCCGTAGCCGGGCGCGCCGGACGGGTACTCGGCGACGACGTACCCCCATCCACCGACCCATGGCTCGGTCTGCGAGCCGTTCCAGACGCCGGCTCCCACGCAGCGTTCGATCCCGTCGTGGGCCGGCGCCTTGTAGCGGTTCTCGGTTTCCTGGTCGAGCCACTCGTGGGCGTTGTCGGGATCCATCGTGCGCAGGTAGTGGATCGCCGGCTCGTAGTGCGGCTCGATGCACACGCTCCCCCACGAGTACGTGCAGCCCCACCAGTATTCGCCGCCGTAGAACTGCTGCGCCGACGCGGCGGCGGCGGTCAGCGCCCCCGCTGCGAGGAAGCCGGCGAGCACCGCCGGCAGCCGGCGCGTGCGCGGGCGCGGCACCTTCGATCTGCTTCTCACGTTCCACCTCCCAGGTGATCCCGATGCACGGGACCATTTGTCTCTACAGGACACGGCGAACGTACGGCCGAGGGTCGCCCCGGCGGAAGGTGATCAGGGGGTGATGGGAGCTGCAGCCTGCGGGCGCTCTGCGCTCAACCCCCGCAGCTCGCTGCTGGCGCCGACACCGAGCTTGCGCCGCACGCTGCGCGCATGCGTGCGGACCGTCTCGAGCTCGACGACGAGTTCAGCGGCGATCTGCTCGTACGTGCGGGACGCGGCGATGCGCTCCAGCACCTGCAGCTCGCGCGGGGTCAGCGGACGCGACGTGCGCGGCGCCTCGGGCTCGGACTCTGCCGCCTCCAGAACGGAGCGCAGCGCCCGCTCGAGCCGGCGCAGCCGCGTCCGCGAGGAGCCGTCCCGCAGCTCGATCGCCGCGATCGTCTCCATCGCGATGCGCCTCAGCTCGGCGACCGGCAGCGGGACCGGGTCGAGGGTGTCCATCGGCCAGAACGATGACGGGGTCGCCCCCGCGGGCGCCACCGGTGTTTGCCACTGGCCTCACAAGCGTTGCGCCGGCACGCTACGCTGCGCCCCTACCCGGCCACCGAGGGGAGGGGGCGAAGGGAGGATGGACTGATATGCGGGGTGTTGCTCCCGTCGATGCTGCCTGGCTGGCGATCGAGTCCCGCGACACGCCGATGCACGTCGGCGGTCTGTTCGAATTCACGCTGCCGCCGGACGCCCCGTCCGACTACCTCGAGCAGCTGTTCGCCGAGATGCGCGGGATCCGGACGCTCCCGCCTCCGTGGAACCTGAAGCTCGTCGCGCTGCCGCTGCTCGGCCTGCGTGCGCCCGTGATGAGAGAGGTGCAGGACCTCGATCTCGACTACCACGTCCGGCATTCGGCGCTCCCGCACCCGGGCGGGCAGCGGGAGCTCGGGGTGCTCGTCTCGCGGCTGCACAGCAACGAGCTGGACATGACCCGCCCGCTCTGGGAGGTGCACCTGATCGAGGGCCTGGAAGGAAACCGCTTCGCGCTGTACTCGAAGACCCACCACTCGCTCGTCGACGGGGTGAGCGCGATGCGCCTGATGACGCGGGCGCTCTCCACGGACCCCTCCGACAAGCGCAACCCGTCGTATTGGACCGTCGGCGCCGGCGAGCGGCCCCAGCACGACGGAGCGGGCGCGGCGGGGCCGCTCGAGCTGCCGATGACGCTGCTGCGCGAGGGCGCGGCGGCCGCCGGTGGCCTGTCGCGCGCGGCGCTCGACCTCGCGCTGGCGGCGGTCGACGATCGTCCGCTGGCGGCCCCCTACCGGGCCCCCGACTCGGCGCTCGGCGGCCGGCTCGGCGGGCAGCGGCGGTTCGCCACCCAGCAGTACAGCTTCGATCGCGTCAGGGCCGTCGCGAAGGGCTTCGACTGCACGCTCAACGACATCGTGCTGTGGCTCAGCTCGACCGCGCTGCGCCACTACCTCCTAGAGCACGCGACGCTTCCGGAGAGGTCGCTGACGGCGGGGATCCCGGTCAACACGCGGGACGCGCAGGACCAGTCGATGGGCACCTCGATCTCGTTCATCATCGCCGAGCTCGGCACGAACGTCGCCGATCCGGTGGCGCGGCTGCGCGCGATCAGGCGCTCGACGGACGAGGCGAAGCGGCACCTGAGCCGGCTCCCGCGCGAGGCCCGGACCCCGTACACGCTGCTGCTGAACGCGCCGTACGTCGCGGGGTTGATGCTCGGGCTCGGGGGTCGGGCGCCGGTGCCGTTCAACGTCGCGATCTCGAACGTGCCCGGGCCGAGAGAGCCGCTGTACATGCGGGGCTCGCGGCTCGACTCGCTGTTCCCGCTGTCGCTGCTGACGCACGGGAACGGCCTCAACATCACGTGCGTGAGCTACGCGGGGACGCTGAACTTCGGGTTCACGGGCGCGCGCGACACGATGCCGCACCTGCAGCGGCTCGCGATCTACATGGGGGAGGCGCTCGACGAGATCGAGGGGCTGGTGCCGAAGCGCCCGGCTGCGGAGGCGCCGAGCTCTCCCGCCAAGGCCGCGAAGCCCTCGGCGAAAGCCCCGCGCGCGACGAAACCAAGAGCGAAAGCGAAAGCAAAAGTGAAAGCAAAAGCGCGCGCGGCGAAGGGCGCCGGGGGCAAACGCAGCGCGCGCTGAGGCGGTTGCCGGGGCATCGGCCGACCAGATACCGGGTGAGCGCGCTCGACGATGGCTGCCGCCATGCCGGCCCCCCGGCCCGGCGCTTCGCAGCGTTCGCCCCGCGCCGGGCAACCCCCTGAAGGCGTCGAGGCCGGTGGGCCTCGCCCGATCTGCCGGGGGCGGCATCTCGGAGCTCCCCGGATCTGGCCGGCCCCCCCCACGACCCCCGAGTCCGCAGAGGCGCCTCCCGCCTCGTCGCCGTCTCCGCCGGTGCCCGCCGTGCGGCTCCCCGAAGCGGCGGGGCCGGCACGTCCGGAGAGCCCGGTGCGGCTGGCTGTGCCTGCCGGCCGGGGCTGTCTCAGGGCTCGCCGGATCTGCCGGCCCCGCCGCCCCACCACGGAGCCCGCCTCACCTCAGCGATCCGCTCGGCGGGCCCGATCATCTCCCCGAGGTGCTCCGCGAGGTGGTCGAGGTGCTCGCAGAGCCAGACGCCGTAACGCGACCCCGTCGACGCGTGTACGACCGTGTCCGGCCCGAGCTCGGGCGCCGCGAGCTGGGCGAGGGCTCGGCCGCGCGGCCGGTCGAGCAGCGACGCGAGCTCCTCGTACCAGTCCTCGAGCACCCGCGCGCGCCGCTCGAGGGCGTGACGTGACGCCTCGACCGCGCCGGGATCGGGTGGCAGCCGGGCCAGGGCCAGCGCGGTCAGGCGCAGCCGCATCGTCCCGCCCACGAGCCGCCACAGCTGCTGCCGCTCGACGCGCTTGGACCCCTGCTCCGAGAGGAACCCGCGCAGCGCCGCCTCGAGCCGCTGCGCCGCCGTGACCGCGGCTGCCGCGCCGCCGGGCCGCTCCGTACGCAGCCCCGAGGTCCAGCGGACCCCCTCGACGAGGAACGCGGCGCCGGAGCGGAACGCGTCCGCGAGGTCGTCGCCGACGACCTCGGCGGCGCCGCGCGGCCAGAGCATCACCCCGACCAGCAGGCTCACCCCGCACCCGATCGCGACGTCCTCGACGCGCAGGATCCCGACCTTCCAGCCGACCGGCGCGAGCAGGTTGAACAGCACCGCGACGGTCACCGTGAACGCGGCCTGTCCGACGGCGAACGGCGCCGTCCCCGGCGCGTAACCCGCGACGAACACGGCGAACGGCAGCGCGATCCAGAGCGCCGTCGTCCCCCCGCCGATCGCGACCAGCAGCGCGCCGCCGATCACGAAACCGAGCACGGTGCCGCCGAGCGCCCGCACCGCGGTCGCACCGGTCGAGGCCGCGCTCGTGCGCAGCACCGACAGCGTGCCGAGCACGACCCAGAAGCCGTGCTGGACGCTCGAGAGGTCGGCGACCGCGACCGCCGCCCCCAGCGCGACGCCCGCCCGCATGCTGTTGACGAACCAGACCGAGCGCAGGCTCGCGTGCGGGGCGGCGGCGCCGGTGACCCGCGCGAGCGCGCGCTCCGGGTGCGCCGCCGACGCCCCCGCGAAGCGCAGGCGCTGCTGCTCGAGCCACGCCGGGTCGACGAGACCGACCGCGACGGCTGCGTCCGCGCCGGCCGCGAGCACGCAGGTCGAGATCGCCTGTGCGTGGAAGGAGATCTCGGCGGCGCTGCGGAACGCGTCCTGCCCCGGCTCGAGGTGTTCGGCGACCCGCAGCGAGGCCTGCCGTGCCCGGTCGAGCCCGCCCAGGTCCGGCATCGCCCGCACCCCGTCCAGCAGCTCGGCGATCGCCGTGAGCGTGTCGGCTGAGGCGGTCAGCAGCTCGCGGTCCTCGTCGGCGGCGGCGCTCAGGTCCCGGTGCTCGTGCAGCGCATCGACAAGCAGCGTCGTGCACCACTCGAGCAGCTCGACGACGTTCGCCAGCGATTGGTCGCGCCCGCTGACGCCGAGTGGGCGGGAGGGCGTCGAGTTGAACCGGTCGAGCAGCTCGTGCTTGGCGGCGAGGCATGCCTCGATACCGTCGGGCCCGGCTTGACCGCGAAGCGCATCCCCGAGCTCGCGCGCGAGCTCCCTGGCGCTGCGCGACGCCGCCGTCCGCAGCGGGTCGGTTCCCGAGCGCGGCGAGAGCACCATCACCGCGATCGTCCCGCAGACCGAGGCCAGCCACCAGCCGGCAAGCCGGTCGGGGATCATCGAGACGGCGCCGGGCGAGGCCGCCGGCAGCACGTAGGAGAGCATCGCTCCGAGCGCGCCCGACGCCGCGTTGGGCCCGAGCACGCCCGCGAAGAACACGGCGAACGTGACCGGCACCGTGACGAGCGCGGCGAGCAGCGTCGAGTGCGTGACGGCGGTCCCCAGCGACAGCAGCACGCTGCCGACGAGCGCGAGCGCGAAGTGCGCCTGCAACCGCTCGCGGCGGGTGCCCGAGAACGAGCTCAGCACGAGCGTCGCGAAGCTCCCGAACGCGGCGAACAGCGCGATCTGCAGGTTGCCGATGACCTGATCGGTGAGCGCGAACAGACCCGCGACGACGACGGTCGCGCGCACGGCTCGCATCGCCGCCGGCGCTGAGGCGACCGGCAGCCAGTCCCGCGGGGAGATCGCCGCGACCCACGATCGCGCGCTCACCACGGCAGCCGCCGGCTCGCTCACGGCGGCGAGTCTACGCGCGGAACGCCCGGCCGGCACGCGCGGGGACTCGTCGTCGATCGATCATCTAGGCTGGGCGGATGGACGACCAGTCGATCCTGAGCCGGATCGAGGCGCTAGTCGCCGAGGAGCACGAGCTGCAGGCCGACGAGCGCGAGCGGGCCGCAGGCGACGCCGCGCTGGAGGGCGATCGAGGCCGGCTCGGCGAGGTCTCGGTCGAGCTCGACCGCTGCTGGGATCTGCTGCGTCGCCGCCGCGCGCTGCGTGAGGCCGGGGCCGACCCGGACGCCGCGGAGCCGCGCGATGCGGGCACGGTCGAGGGCTACCTCCAGTAGGGCGCGTCCGTGATCGTCGTCCTCGCCGACGTGTACGCGCAGGCGCCGCATCGCGCGCAGGTGCGTGAGGCGATGCTCGCCTCGCAGGCCGCGGCGCGCGCAGAGGACGGCTGCCTGTCGTACACGTTCGCCGAGACGCTCGAGGAACCCGGTCACTACATCCTGCAGGAGCGCTGGCGCGACGGCGCGGCGCTCGAGGCGCATTTCCGCGGCGCCGGGCTCGCCGCCTACCGCGAGGCGGTGACGCCGCTGCTCGTGCGCGACTCAGAGGTTCGGGTGTTCACGGTCGAGACGGAGGTGAGACCGGTCGGGGCCTCTCCGGAAGACCCGCGCGAGGACGGCTGACGGAGAGCCGCCGCACGCCGGCACGAGCTGCCCGGCGCACCGTCACGCCGGAGGCGGCGTCAGCGCGCGACCTGGGCCGCCCGGCACACCGTCACGCCGGAGTCGGCGCCGCCGCCAGCGCGGATCCGCGAACCCGCGCCGCGCGCACGACGCTCCTCAGCGTGTCGATGTCATACGCGCCCTGGTAGCGCCGCCCGTTGATGAAGAACGTCGGCGTACCCGTGACGCCGCTTTCGTCGGCGCTCGCGACGTCTTCGGCGACGCGACCGGCATATTCGTGGTGGCGCAGCTCCTCCGAGAAACGATCCGTGTCGAGCCCGATCGCCTCCGCGCTCGCGATCAGCGCCGCCGACCCGAGCGCCGACTGGTCGGCGAACAGACGGTCGTAGAACTCCCAGAAGCGCCCCTGCTCCGCGGCGGCCTCGGACGCTTCGGCTGCGAGCTGCGCGTGGGTGTGGACGTCGTTCAGCGGCAGGTGCCTCCAGACGTAGCGCAGGTCGGTGTCGAACGAACCGAGCAGCTCACGGATCGTCTTCTCCGCCTGTCCGCAGTACGGGCACTCGAAGTCCCCGTACTCGACGACGGTCACGATCGCGTCGTTCGGCCCGCGGATGTGATCGCGCTCCGGGTCGACGTCGACGGCGAGGTCGAGCAGGTCGGCGGCCGTTCGAGCGATCTGCCGCGCCCGGACCTGGGCGGGCAGCCGCTGGATCGCCCTGATCAGCAGCCACGACAGCACCGGCGCGACGATCGCCGCGGCGAGCACGCCGAGCTTCGCCTCCGCCAGCCGCTCGCCGTGGAACGCGAGGCTGGAGATCAGCAGGGAGACGGTGAAGCCGATCCCCGCGATCGTGCCCCCGACCCACAGGATCGGCCAGCTGAGCGTCGGCCGCGTGCCGCCGAGCGCGCGGCGGGAGGCCAGCCACGAGGCGCTCGCGATCCCGATCGGCTTGCCGACGACGTACCCGAAGAACACCCCGAGCGTGACCGGAGAGGAGACGGCCGCTTCCAGCACCTGGCCGCTGAGGTGGATCCCCGTGTTCGCGAGCGCGAACAGCGGCACCACCACGTAGCTGCTCCACGGGTGCAGGCTGTACTGCAGCCGCTCGTTCGGCGAGATCGCCGACAGGACCCCGAGCTGGGCCGAGCGCGCGAGGTCCGGCGTCGGCTGCTCGCGGAACGAGCGCGTCAGCTCGGTGACCCGCTCGAGGTCCTCCCGCGACGGCGGGTAGGCCGAGGTCACGAGCCCGATCCCGAGCCCGCAGATCACCGGGTCGATCCCCGACTTGAACAGCGCCACCCACAGCGCGACGCCGAACGCGATCGAGAGCTGACTGCGCCACATCGGCGCGTAGCGGAGCGCGACGAGCCCCGCGAACAGCGCCACGGCCACCACCAGCGGGACGATCGAGACGCTCGTCGTGTACACGGTCGCGATCACGATCAGCGCCGCGAGGTCGTCGACCACCGCCAGCGTCAGCATGAAGACCCGCAGCCGCGTGGCGCTGCTCGGGGTCAGCAGCGCCAGCGCGCCCAGCGCGAGCGCGGTGTCGGTCGACATCGCCGCGCCCCAGCCGTGCGCGCCCGCGCCGCCGGCGTTGAGGGCGAGGAAGATCGCAACGGGGACCGCCATGCCCCCGAGCGCGGCGAGCGCGGGGATCGCGACCCGCCGGCGTTCGCGCAGCTCGCCGACGTCGAGCTCGCGCTTCGCCTCGAGCCCGACGACGAGGAAGAACAGCGTCATCAGCCCCTGGTTGACCCAGTGGCGCAGGTCGGCCGAGATCCCGCCACCGCCGATGCGGATCGACAGGCGCGTCGACCACAGTGATTCGTAGGAATGCCTGATCGGTGAGTTCGCCCACACCATCGCGATCAGCGCCGCCGCCACCAGGACCACCGCGCTGCCGGTCTCGGTGCCGAGGAAGTCGCGGACCGGTGCGGCCATGTTCCGCGCCCAGGCGGTGTGGCCGGTCTGCGCCGCGGCGTCGGGCGCGCTCATGCGGTGGGACGTCGCGGGGGCAGCATGGCTGGAGGCTAGCCGTACGCCCGCGCCCCAGCGCGATACGCACGAGTTATGTCCCGCCGGCAAACGCGTATTGGACGCGCGGGGCGACGCTGGGACAGACTTCGTCTCCGTCAGCGCCGTGGTCTGCAGCTCGGCGCGACGGTGATCCGGCCGGCCTCGCAGGCCGCGTCCGGACCCAGCGTGGCGCGGACGGGAGCGAGCGGCGCGGCACCGCGGCTCCCGTCCGCACCCGCATGCCCGACGCGCCTGAGGTGGCGACCCCGCTGATGTGAGGACTCTCATGTTTGAGTTCCGGACGCCGTGGGTATGACCGACCGCAGACGGACCTGGCGAGGTGCCGTCGATTTGCCCGGACCTCCGTCCCCGGTAGTTAGGAGGAGGGGCAGGCTGGTCAATGGTGCTCGCGACGCGCAACGAACCCCTCCTCCTGCGCGTCGCGGGCACCTGCTTCTCGTGGATGTACGCTTCCCCTGCATGAGCCCGATCGAGGGGGACGGTGCCGATGGACCGCTCGGTGCGTCGATGGCGGGGCGCGACGGCGGCGACGGCTGGCGACGTGTCTCGGCGCCCCCCGGAGGGCGGCGGCGGCCATCCGGCGCGGCGCTGCTCGCGTTGCTCGCCGGCCTGCTGCTGACCGCCGCGGTCGGGGTCACCACCCAGCTGCTGTACCGCCACAACGAGCGCAGGCTGCTGAACGTGCGTGTCCGCGAGGTCGGCCTCGTGCTCCAAAGCGCGTCCGCGTCCGTCCAGACCCCGCTCGCCTCCGGTGCCACGCTTGCCGGCGCCACCGGCGGCGACCCGGCGCGGTTCCGCGCGTTCATGGCTCCGTACGTCGGCCCACACGGCCAGTTCGCCTCGCTCTCGCTGTGGCCGATCGCGCCCGGGACGACACGGCCCCGGGTCGCGCTCGGCGCGCCGCCGGCGGCTGGAGAGGCGGCCGAAGTCGAGCGCCTCGGCGCGCAGCCGGGGCGCCTCGGCAGTACTGAACATGCTGTCCGCGAAGCAGCCGAGCCTCGGCTTCGTCTACGGCGCCGCGGGATCCGGACGGTCGTTCGCCGTGCTCGCCCAGAGCCCGCTGCCCGCGAACCGCAGATCGACGCTCGAGTCGAACAGCGCCTTCTCGGACCTCGGCTACGTGCTCTACCTCGGCCGCTCGCGCAATCCGGCGAACCTCCTGTTGACGAGCGAGCACCTGCCGCTGAGCGGCCTGCAGGCGTCGGAGGCGGTGCCGTTCGGCGCCGGCACGTTCACGCTCGTCGTCGTCCCGCACGGATCGCTCGCCGGAGGCTTCTTCCACGCCGTCCCGTGGCTCGCGGTCGCGGCCGGCCTGATCATCACGATCGCCGCGGCGCTCGTCACCGACCGTCTCGCCCGCCGGCGCCGGAGGGCCGAACTGCTGGCCGCCGAGCTCGACACGCTCGCCGCCGAGAACCGGAAGCGCTACATCGAGCAGCGCGGGATCGCGCACACCCTCCAGCAGGCGCTGCTGCCCGCGTCGCTGCCCCGTCTCGCCGGTGCGCGCGTCAGCGCCCAGTACGTCGCCGCGCAGTCGGGCGGCGACGTCGGAGGCGATTGGTACGACGTCGTCGCGCTGGACGGCGGGCGGGCGCTGCTGGTGATCGGCGACGTCTCGGGCCACGGCATCGAAGCCGCGACGACGATGGCGCTCGTTCGGCACGCGATGCTCGCGTACATCGCGGAGGACCACCAGCCGGCGTCGGTCCTGCGGCGCCTCTCGGACTTCGTCACCGGCGGCTCCTCCGAGCGCTTCGCGACCGTCCTCTGCGCGCTCGTCGACGTCGGCGGGCACCGCGTCACGGTCGCGAGCGCCGGGCACCTGCCGCCGCTGCTGCTCGACGGGGAGGAGGGTTCGTTCGTCGACCTCCGCGCCGGGCCGCCGATCGGCTTCCCCCACCACACCGCCTTCCAGGAGTCGACCGTCGCCGTGCCGCCGGGAGCGACGCTCGTCGCCTTCACGGACGGTCTCGTCGAGCGCCGCGGCGAGGTGCTCGACGAGGGTCTCGAGCGGCTCCGGGCGATGGCCGTCGCGGAGCATCTGGACGAGGACCTGCTTGCACGGCTTGCGCGCGACCTCACATCCGACGATCATCGGGACGACACGGCTCTGGTGAGCATCCAATGGCAGAGCTAGACGACGACAGCGCCGCCGCCGAGTTGCGGGTCGAGACGGTGGCCGACGATGCCGGGCAGCCGGTACTCCGCCTGTCCGGGGACCTCGACATCTCCAACGTCGAGACGCTGCGACGCGCGGTCGCCGACGCGTCCCGGACCCGGCCGGCGGAGCTGACCTTCGATCTCGCCTCGCTGCGGTTCATGGACAGCGCGGGGATCTCGGTGCTGCTGCTCGCCGCGCGCGAGGGCACGCGGGTCCGCGTGCTCAGGCCGAGCCGCGCGGTGCGCCGGGTGATCGAGCTGACGGGCTCTCCGAGGCGCTCGAGGTCGAGTCGTGAAAGCGTCCGAGCAGTTCGCGTGCGCGCCCGCCGCGGTGACCGCCGCGCGGCGGCTCGTGCGGCGCACGCTGGACGGACGCGACGCCGACCTCGTCGACGTCGCCGAGCTGCTCACCTCGGAGCTCGCGAGCAACTGCGTCAGGCACGCCCAGACCGGCTTCGAGGTCAGGATCTGCTCGGCCGACGAGGTCCGCATCGAGGTTCGCGACAGCGGCGGCGGCACGCCGCGGGTGCACGCCCCGTCGCTCGAGGAGACGAGCGGCCGCGGGCTGCGGATCGTCGAGGCGATGGCGCGACGCTGGGGCGTCGAGCGGGAGCCGAGCGGCAAGACCGTCTGGTTCACGCTCGACTGAGCCGAGCGGGCCGCGTCGCCGGGCTCAGGCGGCGTCGACCACGACCCTGTCGCGCAGGCGCTCGGCGGAGCCGGGGTCGTGGGAGGGGAGGAACACGGTCGGGTGCGTCCGGCAGTGCTCGAGGATCGCGTGCGAGCGTCGCGCGGTGCACGGCCGGACTCGGCCCGATCGCATCGGCCCGCATCGCGTGCAGCTGCTCGAGGGTGTCCGTGACGTCCCCCGCCAGCATCACGTGCGTGCCGTCGTCCTCGACGCAGATCACCGACACGTGTCCCGGTGTGTGGCCCGGGGTCGGCACGGCGCGGATGCGCCCGTCGGCGCTCAGCGAGCGGCTCTGATCGAACGCTCCGAACGGCCCGTCGGCGAGCTCGAACGCGGAGGGCCTGAACGCCGCCGGGAGCGGCTGGCGCAGCACCCGGCGCATCACCGCGGAGAAGGGCGCGCGAGCGAAGCGGAGCTCCTGCGCGCTGATCGAGGAGGGCGCATCGACGTGGATCAGGCCGTCGACGTGATCGCCGTGGTGGTGGGTCAGCACGATCGCATCGACGTCGCCGATCGCGAGCCCGGCCTGCTCGAGCTGGGCGGGCAGCTCACGCTCGGCAGTGACGTCGAAGCGCGCGAACGCGATGTCGCGCGCCGCCGCGGTCTCGCCGGTGTCGACGAGCAGCAGCCGGTCCTCGTGCTCCACCGCCCAGCAGTGGATCGGCAGCGGTTCGGAGAAGTCGCCCGGGAGGAACAGGTCGAGCTGGCGGCGCACGCCGGCGCTCGGGAACAGGAACGAGTGCTTGACGCGAACGCTGCCTGTGGTGAGGGCGTGGATGCGCATCGGGGTGGCCGAATCTAACCGGCCGCAGCGGGCGCTGCGGCGTCCTCCCGGTCGCGCAGCCACGCCAGGGTCGCGGCGAGGCCCTGCTCGTAGGGGACGCGCGGCTCCCAGCCGAGCTCCTCGCGGGCGCGGCGGTTGTCGAAGTCCTGGTCGCGTCCGAGCACCTGCACGGCCTGCCGGGAGAGCAGTGGCGCTGTCTCGCAGGCCGGTCGCGCGGCGCGCCAGCCTGTACGCGGACTCCAGCGCCCACGCGAGCGCGGCGGCCGGACGGTAGGGGAGCGACAGCCGCGGCGGCGGCGCGCCCAGGCCGGATGCGAGGTCGGCGGTGAAGCGGCGCCACGTCACGTCGAGCCCGTCGGTCACGTTGAACGGGCCCGGCGGCGCGACGGGAGCGTCGAGCGCGAGCACGATCGCGTCGAGCAGGTTCTCGACGTAGCAGAGGCCCGCGACCGCGCGGCCGCCGCCGATCAGCAGCATGTGCCGGCCGCGGATCGCCTTCGCGATCTCGCCGACGACCTCGACGGAGCCGGGACCGTAGACGGTCGCGGGGCGCAGCACGGTCGGCGCCGGGCGCGGCGGCGGCGAGCACGGCGCGCTCGGCTTCGAGCTTCGTCTGCGCGTACCAGTTCGCGAACCCCGCCCGGCGCGTGCGACTCCTGCACCTTCAGCCCGCCGGGGTGGCCGAGCACGTCGGTCGTGCTCAGGTGCACGAGCCGCGCGACACCGCCCGCGCGCGTCGCGCGGAGCAGGTTCTCGGTGCCGGTGACGTTGACCGCCTCGATCTCGCGCGACCGTCGCCCAGTCGGAGACCATCGCGGCGCAGTGCACGACGGTGCTCGCCCCCTCCAGCGCGCGCTCGAGCGCCGCCGCGTCGCGCAGGTCCGCGCGGGCGACCGGGCAGGCCGAGCCGGTCGAGCGCCGAGGTGTCGCTCTGCGCGCGGGCGAGGCAGCGGACCGCCCGGCCTTCCCGGGCGAGCCGCGCTGCCAGCCGGCCGCCGATGAACCCGCCGGCGCCGGTCACCGCGACGAGGCGGTCCGGCGCGCCGCTCACGCGGGGGCGCGGCGCGAGCGGCGGCGCAGGGTCGAGGTCGCGATCTCTCGCACGACGCCCCAGTTGCCGCCGCCGGCGCAGTCCTCGAGCACCGCGTCGAGCGCCTCGAGGAAGCTTCGCGCCTCCGCCTCGGAGAGGGTCAGCGGCGGCAGCAGCTTGATCACGTCGTTCTTGCCCGCCGCCATCGTGATCACGCCGTGGTCGCGGTGCAGCGGGATCACGACGAGCTGCGGGAACAGGCCCTCGCTGGCCATGTGGATCAGCCGCCAGTTGAGCCGCGCGGCACGGCCCGTCGGGCATCCCCAGCTCGATCCCGATCATCAGCCCGCTCGCGCGCACCTCGCGCAGCATCTCGTGGCGTCCCTGCAGCTCGCGCAGGCCGTCGCGGAGCACCGCGCCGACCGCGTTCGCGTTCTCGATCAGGCGGTCGCGCTCGATCACCCGCAGCGCGGCGAGACCCGCGGCCATCGACAAACGGTTGCGGCCGTAGGTCGACTGGTGCACGTAGCAGCGCTCGAGCGTGCCGACGGCCTTCTGGAAGATCTCGCGGGTCGTGACCATCGCAGCGGTCGGCATGTAGCCGCCGCTGAGCGCCTTGCCGACGAGCACGACGTCGGGCTCGAGCCCCCAGTGCTCGAGCGCGAACCAGCGGCCGGTGCGGCCGAGGCCCGTCTGGATCTCGTCGACGACGAACAGCGTCCCGTGCCGGCGGCACAGCTCCTGGGCGGCCGCGAGGTACCCGTCGGGCGGGAGCGTGACCATCCGACCCTGGATCGGCTCGACGATGAACGCGGCGACGTCACCCGTCCGCAGCTCGCGCTCGAGCGCGCCGAGGTCGCCGAACGGCACGCGCGCGCAGCCCGGCAGCAGCGGCCCGAACCCCTCCTTGAAGAAGTCGTCGCCGACGATCGAGAGCGGCCCCAGGGTGACGCCGTGGAAGCTGCTCTCGCACGAGACGAGGCGCGGGCGGCCGGTGGCCGCGCGCGCGAACTTGATCGCGGTGTCGACGGCCTCGGCCCCGGCGGAGGTGAAGAACACCGCCTCCAGACGATCGGGGAGCAGCGCGCAGATCGCCTCGGCGAGCATCCCGGCGAGCACCGAGTAGTGGATCTGCACGCCGTCGATCAGTCCGGCGGCGAGCGTCGCCTCCAAGGCTTCCCGGACCGCGGGGTGGTTGTGCCCGAGGCTTGCGAATCCCTCGCCGGTGTGGAAGTCGAGGTAGCCGCGTCCGTCCTCGTCGTAGACGTAGGAGCCCTCGGCGGTGACGTAGCGCTCGTCGAAGCCGAGGATCCCGAGCACGTCGACGAGCGACGGATCGAGGTGGCGCGCGGCGAGCTCGAGTGTCTCTCCGGAGCGGGCGCGTGCGTCAGCGAGGACGCCGAGCGGGTCCGATGCCTCGACTGTCCCGGGCCGGGCGTTGATCGTCTCGTTTGTCGGCATCGGGGCGATCGCGGCAGCGTAGTCGACCGTCGTGGCGCGGACCCCCGCGCGGCGGTTCACCGGAGCTGAGCGGCCGCCGATCGGCGTCGAGCCGGCGCCGGGGACCGTCGCCTAGGATCTCGGGTAGGTTCAGCCCGAGCGGAAGGGAGCAGCCGGTGAGCGGTTTCGTCTCGAGAGGCTTCAGCGGCCGGCGGCGCGCGCCGGAGGAGCTCGCGGCGCGTCTGCCGCCCGGGCAGTACGTCGAGACGGGCTTCCCCGTGCTGACGGCGGGTCCGACGCCCGTCGTCGCGACCGACGGCTGGCGGCTGTCGGTCGACGGCGTCGTCGGCGAGCGCCGCGAGTGGACCTGGGAGCAGTTCCGGGCGCTGCCCTTCGAGACCGTGCCGTGCGACATCCACTGCGTGACGAAGTGGTCGAAGCTCGGCACCAGCTTCGGCGGCGTCTCGCTGGACGTGCTCCTCGACGGTGTCGAGCCTCGCGGTGAGCACGTGATGGTCAGCGCCCACGGCGGCTACACGACGAACCTGCCGCTCCCCGACCTCCTCGGCGGCCGCGCGTGGATCGTCACCGAGCACGAGGGCGAGCCGCTGCCGCGCGAGCACGGCGGCCCCGCGCGCCTGCTGGTGCCGCACCTCTACTTCTGGAAGAGCGCCAAGTGGGTCTCGGGCCTGACGGTGCTCGACCACGAAGAGCCGGGGTTCTGGGAGGCGAACGGCTACCACATGCGCGGGGACCCCTGGCAGGAGCAGCGGTATTGGAGCGACTGAGCGCGGTCGCCCAGCGCGCGCCGGGAGCGTGGCAGCTCGCGACCGTGAGCGAGGTGCGAGTCGAGACGCCGCGGGTCAGGTCGTTCCGGCTGTCGCTGCCGGTGTGGGTACCGCACCTGCCGGGCCAGCATTACGAAATCCGCCTCACGGCCGCGGACGGGTACACGGCGCAGCGCTCGTACTCGATCGCCTCGAGCCCGCTGCTCGGGCCCGAGATCGAGCTCACCGTGGAACGACTCGAGGACGGCGAGGTCTCGTCATACCTCCACGACGTCGTGCTCGCCGGCGACCAGCTCGAGGTGCGGGGGCCGTTCACGACCTACTTCGTGTGGCGCGGAGAGTCGCCGGTGCTGCTGCTCGGCGGAGGGTCCGGGGTCGTGCCGCTGATGTCGATGCTGCGTCATCGCCGCCTGACCGCGCCGGAGCTGCCGATGCGGCTCGTCTACTCAGTGCGCGTCCCGAGCGAGACGATCTACGCGGAGGAGCTCGGCGGGGACACGCTGCTGACGTACACGCGCTCGGCGCCCGAGGGTTGGGGCGGGCACCGCGGGCGGATCGACGCGCCGCTCGTGGCGGCCGCCGCCGAGGGCCTGGCCTCGGGCGTCGCGTTCGTGTGCGGGTCGAACGGTTTCGTCGAGACCGCCGCCCAACTGCTGCTCGGCGCGGGCTTCCCCGCAGACCGGATCAGAACCGAGCGATTCGGGCCGAGCGGGTAGGCGCGCGTGCCGAGGGCATGCGAACCTCCGGCCGATGGAGCTGCGGCTGCGCCCACCCCGAGCAGAGGACGAGCAGGAGGCGCACGCCGCACACCGCGAGCTCGCCGCCGACGACTTCAACTTCCTGCTCGGCCGTGACGAAGCCGGGACGTGGGCCGGGTACCTGGAGCTGCTCGAGCGGCGCCGCCGGGGTGAGGCGCTCGCGGGCAGGCTCGTGCCGTCGACGTTTCTCCTCGCCGAAGCCGGCGGCGAGCTGGTCGGCCGCGCCTCGATCCGTCACGAGCTGAACGCGTTCCTGCTGCACGAGGGCGGCAACATCGGCTACTGCGTGCGGCCCGCCCACCGCGGCCGCGGCCACGCCGGCGAGATCCTCCGCCAGTCGCTGATCGTCGCCCGCGCGGCCGGGGTCGGGCGGGTGCTGGTGACCTGCGACGAGATCAACCTCGCCTCGGCGCGCGTGATCGAGCGCGCGGGCGGCCGGCTCGAGGACGTGCGACGGGGCGCCGACGGGCTCGACAAGCGGCGCTACTGGTTCGACTGACGGATCCCAGGCGGCTCTCCGCTGCCGCTCAGCGAGTGCACAGGGCTCGCGGGCAGGGTGTTCGACATGACATCCAGCAGCCGCACACCACGCAACCTGATCGCCGGCGGGTTCGTCACCGCCGTCCTGCTCGGCCTCGGCGCCTCCCCGGCGGCCGGCGCCCACCAGCCGCTGCACGTGAGGTCGCCGGCGCCACCGCGCACGGTCAGCGCGGTGCTGCCGGGAACGGGCACTCGCAACGAGACGCAGCAGGTCCCCACGTCCGGCGGCTGAGCAGGGAGGTCTACGCTGCGCGGATGACGGAGAAGCCGGTCGTGTTCGACTTCGACGGCGTGCTCGTCGACACCGAGCCGATCTGGGGCGAGGTGCGCCGCGACGTCACCCTCGAGCACGGCGGGACCTGGGCCGCGGACGCCAACTCGCGGATGCAGGGGCTCAGCACCGCCGAGTGGACGGCGTTCATGCACGCCGAGCTCGGCGCATCGCCCGGCCCGGAGGAGATCGCCAGGGAGGTGATCGCGACGCTCGAACGCCGCCTGCTCGCCGACCCGCCGTTCTTCCCCGGCGCGCCGGAGACCGTGCGCGCCCTCGCCGCCGCGGGACGCACCCTCGCCGTCGCCAGCTCCTCGCCGCGGCGTCTGCTCGACGCGCTGCTCTCCGCGGGCGGGATCCGCAGCTGCTTCTCGGCCGTCGTCTCCTCCGAGGAGGTGGCGCGGGGCAAGCCCTCGCCCGACGTGTACCTCGAGGCGGCGCGGATGCTCGGTGTCGCGCCGGGGGCGTGCCTCGCAGTCGAGGACTCGACGAACGGTCTGCTCGCGGCCGTGGCGGCGGGCATGGAGGTGTGGGCCGTGCCGAACCCGCACGACCCGCCGAGCGAGAAGGCGCTCGCGGGGGCGAGCCGGGTCGGAGCGTCCGTGGCCGAGCTGTTCGCGACCTGATCGCCGGCCCTTGTCCGGATCGGCGCGCGCGGACGCGGAATCTGTCCGTCGCGCTCGCGCCCGCCCGTCTACGCTCGAAGACGATGCGCGCCGCCGTCGTCAACGCCTTCACCACCCGGCCGTTCGGCGGCAACCCCGCCGCGATCGTGCTGCTCGGGCCCGGCCACGACGCCGAGGAGCAGTGGATGCAGGACGTCGCCGCGCAGTTCGCGCTCTCCGAGACCGCGTTCCTCAGCGAGCGAGAGGCCGCGTGGGGCCTCCGCTGGTTCACGCCCGAGATCGAGGTCGCGCTGTGCGGCCACGCGACGCTCGCCTCCGCCCACTGGCTGTGGGAGCAGGGCCTCGCCGCGCCCGACGCGGCGCTCGCCTTCGAGACCGCCAGCGGGACGCTCGGCGCGACGCGGCGCGATCAGCTGATCGCCCTCGACTTCCCCGTCCGACCGGTCGAGCAGGGCGCTCCGCCGGAGGGCTGGGAGCGCGCGCTGCCGGGCACCGAGGCGCAGTGGATCGGTACCAGCGGCGGGACCTCCGCCGAAGAACCCAACGCCCTGATCCTGACCACCGCCGCGGGGCTCGAATCCGTGCGCCCCGATTTCGCGGCGATGGCGGCGCTGCCGTTCGGAGGCTGGATCGTGACGGCGCCGGGCGCCCGCGACGGCGAGGACGTGCTGAGCCGCTACTTCGCGCCGCGCGCGGGGATCGACGAGGACCCCGTGACCGGCTCCGCGCACTGCACCCTCGCTGCGTACTGGAGCGAGCGGCTCGGGCGTGACCGCTTCGCCGCGCGTCAGCTCTCGCGCCGCGGCGGCGAGCTCGAGGTCGAACTGTCGGGCGCTGGACGGGTGAACCTGCTCGGGCAGGCGGTGACGGTCGCCGACGTCGAGCTGCGGGTGCAGGCGGACGCTCGGCTCCAGGGCGGCTAGCGTGGTGGGCCGGAGGAGCGACCGAGGAGCGCGACGGAGATCCAGATGAGCACCGAGACCGCCCTGCGAACGATCGAGCACCGCATCGCCGGCCGGGCGATCACGGGCTCATCGACCCGTACCGGGGTGGTGTGGGATCCCGCGACGGGCGAGGAGCAGGCCCGCGTTCTGCTCGCCGAGCCGGCCGACGTCGATCGCGCGGTGAGGGCGGCGGCGGAGGCGTTCGCCGAGTGGTCGCAGGCGTCGCTCTCGCGGCGGTCGAAGGTGATGTTCGCGTTCCGCGACCTGCTCGAGCGGCACGTCGACGAGCTGGCCCGCCTGATCGCCTCCGAGCACGGCAAGGTCGTAGACGACGCGAAGGGCGAGATCGCGCGCGGCCTCGAGGTCGTCGAGTTCGCTTGCGGCCTGGCGCATCTGCTCAAGGGCGAGTTCTCCGATCAGGTCTCCAGCGGGGTCGACGCGCATTCGTTCCGCCAGCCGCTCGGCGTCTGCGCCGGCATCACGCCGTTCAACTTCCCGGCGATGGTCCCGATGTGGATGCATCCCGTCGCGATCGCGGCCGGCAACACGTTCGTGCTGAAGCCGTCCGAGCGCGACCCGTCGGCCTCGAACCTGGTCGCCGATCTGTACCGCGAGGCCGGTCTTCCGGACGGCGTGTTCAACGTCGTGCACGGTGACAAGGTCGCGGTCGACGCGCTGCTCGGCCACCCCGGCGTCGCGGCGGTCTCGTTCGTCGGCTCGACGCCGGTCGCCCGCTACGTGCACGAGCGGGCGACCGCCGGCGGAAAGCGAGTCCAGGCGCTCGGAGGCGCGAAGAACCACGCGGTCGTGATGCCCGACGCCGACCTCGACTACGCGGCGGAGCAGCTGACCGCCGCCGGATACGGGTCGGCCGGGCAGCGCTGCATGGCGATCTCGGTCGTCGTCGCCGTCGGCGACGCCGCGGACCCGCTCGTCGAGCGCCTCGCGGAGCGCGCTCGCGCCGTGAAGGTGGGGCCGGGGCTCGACCCGTCCTCGGAGATGGGGCCGGTCGTCACCCCCGAGGCGCGCGAGCGGATCGCCGGCTACATCGCGGCCGGGATCGAGTCCGGCGCCGAGGCGAGGGTCGACGGCCGCGAGCTCGATATCCCCGCCGGCGGCTTCTTCGTCGGCCCGACCCTGTTCGACCGCGTCACGCCGGAGATGTCGATCTACACCGACGAGATCTTCGGTCCGGTGCTCGTGACCGTCAGGGTCGACGAGCTCGACGACGCGATCGCGCTGATCAATGCCGGCTCGTTCGCGAACGGCGCGGCGATCTTCACCTCCGCGGGCGAGTCGGCGCGCCGCTTCGAGCGCGATGTGGAGATCGGGATGATCGGCGTCAACGTGCCGATCCCGGTGCCGATGGCCTACTACTCGTTCGGCGGCTGGAAGGACTCGCTGTTCGGCGATCACCACGTGCACGGACCCGAGGGGTTCCGCTTCTACACCCGCGCGAAGGCCGTCACGACGCGCTGGCCCGGTGGCCGCCGCGAGGGCCCGGCCCAGAGCCTCAGCTTCCCGACGTCCGCGTGATCGGCGCGGGGCGGCGGCTCCGGCGCCACGCGTAGAGCGCCGCGAGCGCGAGCATCGCCAGCGAGGCGTAGGGGAAGTCCCTGTAGGGGACGGGCTGCCCCGGCTGGAACAGCTCGACGAACGGGACGACGAGCGTCAGCGCCGCGAGCAGCGGCATCACGCCGTGACGCAGAACCGAGAACGCGTCGCGGTGGCGGCGGCGGATGTAGACCGGCAGCGCCGCCGCGGTCAGGACGTAGACGAACAGGATCAGGATCGTGCCGAGCGTCGAGCACTCCGCGTAGAGCGTCACCGGGTCGCCGGCGCCGCCGAGCGCGCCCGCGATGTGCAGCAGCCACCAGACGAACACGATCCCGAGGCCGACGGCGGTCATCGAGATCAGCGCCGGGACCGGGGTCTCGCCGGGCGGCCGCGAGCGTCCGAGCCGTGCAGGCAGCAGCCCGGAGCGGCCGGCGTCGAAGATCATCCGGCCCTGCGCGTTCGCGGCGGCGACCAGCGTCGAGAGGACGGAGAAGATGCCGGCGAGCCACGCCAGCAGCTCGGCCGAGCCGAGGTGGCGGTGCGCCATTTCGAGGAACGGGATCGACGCCCGGCCGATCGAGGAGGTGTCGTAGCCGTAGGAGACGATCGTCGTGTAGGCGAACGCCACGAACAGGACGGTCCCGGCGGCGATCGAGATGTAGAGCGCGCGCGGGATCGTGCGCGCCGGGTCGCGCGTTTCGTCCGCGAGCGCGGGGCCGTTTTCCCAGCCGATGAACATGTAGAGCGCCAGCGGGAAGCCGGCCGCGAGGCCGCCGAGGCCGCCGTGCAGGTGCGACCACGAGAAGGGGGTCGCAGAGAGGTGGGCGCCGCGGTCGATCAGCACCACCACGCACGTGACCACCATCACCGCGACCTGGAAGACGAGCGCGGCCGCGACGACGGCGGTCGAGCGGCCCGCGCCGCGGAGCGCGACGGCGACCGCGCCGAGCGTCATCGCCGCGGCGATCGGGAACCAGCTCGGGTGCCAGGAGGTGTAGCGCGCGAGCGTCAGCGCGATCATGCCGCCGGACATCGTGAACACGCCCGCGATCGCGATCGTGAAGCCCACCGCGATCAGCAGCGCGGTCAGCGCCCCCGCCGCCCGCCCGAGCGAGCTCTCGACGTAGGAGATGAAGCTCCCCGACGACGGCTCGAGGCGCGTGAACTCGGCGACGACGAACGCGAGCAGGCACGTGGCGAGGCCCGCCGCGAGGATCGTCAGCGGCGCCGCGACCCCGGCGGTGACCGCGATCACGCCGAACGCGAAGTAGAAGTCGACGCCGGGGCCGATGTTGGCGACGGTCGAGGCGGTGACGTCCCGGAGCCCGAGCGTTCCGGTCTGCTCGCGTGCCGCGGCTCCGCTCACGCCGGCGATCGTACGGGCAGGCGCGGCGGGAGGCCCGGCGCTCGGCCGGCGCGGGTCGCGGCCCGGAGCCGGTGCCACGCCGCTGCCGAGCGGCGGTTCAGCCGCCCGCGGGCGGGATCTCGGCGCGGCGCTCGACGAGCTCCGTGGCGTCCGCGAGGGCGGCGCGTGAGCGGTCGTGGAGCAGCGGCGCGTCGAGCTCCGGGCCGAGCGGCCCGGGCGGGTCGTCGTCGGCGGCCTCGAGCGCGTGCATGACGCAGGCGACGAACGCCTCCGGCCTGTCGTTCTGCACGTAGTGGCTTGCGCCGGGAACGAGATAGAGGGCGTTGCGGCCGGGCTTGAACATCAGGTGCTCGTGCCAGACGTAGGTCGCGACCCGAGGCGGCGCGACCGTGTCGAGGAGCCCCCAGACGAGGGTCGTCGGGAGGTCCGTCGAGGCGAGCGCGCGCAGCCAGGACTGCTCGTCGGCGGAGCGTTCGCGCAGATACTGGATCGTCTCGTTCAGCACGGCGACGCCGTCGTCGTGGGCGAACGTCGCCGCAAGCGCCTGGACCTCGGGGTCGTCCGGCCCGCGCGGCGGCGCGAACGTCACGGCGCCCATCCCGGCCGCGAGCAGCTCCGGGGTCAGCTGGGAGAGCAGCTCCGGGTTGTGGAGCATCAGCCGCTGCGCGTCGGTGAGGTTCGACAGCGGCAGGAAGATGTTGCCGTTGGAAAGGACGAGGTGCTCGACCGGGACGCGGGCCCGGCCCTCGGCGGCGTTCACGGCATGGACCAGCGCAACGCTGTCGCCGCGGTCGTGGGCGACCATCACCGCCGACTCGACGCCCTGCCACCTCCGCGAGGTAGTGGTCGAGCAGCTCGGCGTCGCGGCGCAGGCTGTATCCCCACCCCCGGGGCTTGTCCGAGAAGCCGAAGCCGGGGAAGTCGAGCAGGCACACCCGGAACCGGTCGCTGAGGCGCTCGGCGACCTCGAACCAGTCGACGCTGCAGGTCGGGAAGCCGTGCACGAGCGCGAGCGCCGGCGCGGCGGGGTCGCCGAGCTCGACGTGGAACACCTCGACCGGCGCCGCGTCCTCGCTCGCGGGGCTCCACGGGAAGCGGGCGCCCGCGGCGAGCCAGGCGTCGGCGCGGGGGACGGTCGGCTCGGCCATGCGCGCGACCCTACCCGAGCGGGAACGCCTCGTGAGGTGAGATCCTGCCGCCGATGCCCGGCGCGCTCGCGAACCTGAGGATCCTCGACTTCTCACGGGTCCTCGCCGGACCGCTCGCGACGATGGTGCTGGGCGACCTCGGCGCGGAGGTGACGAAGGTCGAGCGCCCCGGCAGCGGCGACGACACGCGCAGTTGGGGACCGCCGTTCGACGCGGCCGGCACGGCGACCTACTTCCACTCCGTCAACCGCAACAAGCGCAGCGTCGCCTGGGACCTGTCGCGAGAGGAGGACCGCGCGCGGGCGCGCGAGCTGGCTCGATCGAGCGACGTCGTCGTCGAGAACTTCAGGCCGGGCTTCATGGACGCCGCAGGCCTCGGCTACGAGCAGCTCAGCGAGCGCAATCCGGGGCTCGTCTACTGCTCGATCACCGGCTTCGGCCGCGAGGGCGGCGCGGCGCTGCCGGGCTACGACCTGCTGGTGCAGGCGACGGGCGGCCTGATGTCGATCACCGGCGAGCAGGACGGGCCGCCGGAGAAGGTCGGGGTCGCGATCGTCGACGTCGTCTGCGGCCTGTATGCCGCGATCGGGATCCTCGCGGCGCTCGAGCACCGCGGCGCGACCGGCGCGGGGCAACGCGTCGAGGTCGACCTGATGAGCTCGCTGCTCGCCGCGCTCGTCAATCAGGGGACCGCGCACACCGTTGCCGGCGTCACGCCCGTGAGGCTCGGCAACCGCCACCCGAGCGTCGCGCCCTACGAACCGGTCCGGTGCCTGGACGGCGAGTGCATCGTCGCCGTCGGGACCGACCGGCAGTTCGCGGCGCTCGCCGGCGCGCTCGGCGCCCCGTCACTCGCCGCCGATCCGAGGTTCGCGACGAACGTCGCGCGGGTCGAGAACCGCGAGGCGCTGACGAGCGCGCTCGCGCCGCTGTTCGCGTCGCTGCCGAGGAGCGAGGCGATCGCGCGGCTGACGGCCGCGCGGGTGCCGGCAGGGGTCGTCAACGACATCGCCGAGGCGTACCGGTTCGCGAGCGATCTGGGCCTCGAGCCGACCGTCGAGATGCGCGCCGCGGACGGGACTGCGCTGACGCTGACACGCTCGCCGATCCGGCTCTCGGCGACGCCCGTCAGCTACCGGGAGCCGCCGCCGCCGCTGCCCGAGCGTGAGGCTCAGCGATCGCCGCGGCGTGCGGGAAGCCCGCCGAGCGGATGAGTCAGTCCGACGGGGACTCCGGGCCCGGTCGCCCCTGAAGATCCATTGGATGCCGTAGCGGTCGAAGAGCTGCCCGTAGGTTCCGAACGGCATCTCGTGGAGGTCCTGGAAGCGCTCCTCGCTCGCGCCCTCGGCGAGCTTGTCGAACACGGTCCGGATCTCCCCGTCCGAGCTCCCCACGACGAAGATCGCTGTGGTGTCTCCCTGAACCGGCTCGTACTCGGGGGCCGCCATCCAATCGGCGGCCGATATCTCGATGAGCCCGCTCGCGAGGTGCGCGTTGATCATCCGGTCGTGCTTCGCGGAGGGCAGGGAGTCCTTCATCGGCGTGTCGCCGAGCCGCGTCAGCGTCAGCTCGCCGCCGAGACATCGCTGGTAGAAGGTCATCGCCTCGGCGCAGTTGCCGTCGAAGAGGAGGAAGGGGGTGGCGCGGAGCATCTTGCCCTCCTGGGGTCGCGGGGCGGTGTGATCGCGGATTATCGACGCTCGAGCCGGCTCCGCGGCGCGCAGCCTGCATAGAATCGCGCCCGTGCCCTACGCGGACGTGAACGGCCAGCGGCTCCGCTTCGAGGACAGCGGCGGCGAGGGCGCACCGGTGATCCTCAGCCACGGCTTCCTGATGGACCGCGAGATGTTCGCGCCGCAGGTCGAGGCGCTCGGCGACGAGTTCCGCGTGATCACCTGGGACGAGCGGGGCTTCGGCGAGACCGAGTTCGACGGCGAGCCCTTCACCTACTGGGACTCGGCGCGCGACTGCCTCGGCCTGCTCGACCACCTCGGGATCGACGCAGGCCGTCGTCGGCGGCATGTCGCAGGGAGGGTTCCTGTCGCTGCGCGCGGCGCTGCTGGCGCCCGAGCGGGTGCGGGCGCTCGTCCTGATCGACACGCAGTCGGGCGTCGAGGATCCCGAGCGGCTGCCCGCCTACCGTCAGATGCAGGCGACGTGGCTCGAGCACGGACCGGTCGACGAGCTCGCGAACACGATCGCGAACCTGATCATCGGCGACCCGGAGCTGAACGCGGTCTGGATCGAGAAGTGGCGCAAGCTCCCGCGCGACACGATGCAGGCCCCCGGCGACTGCCTGTTCGACCGCGACGACATCACCGGCCGGCTCGGCGAGATCGCGTGCCCGGCGATCGTCTTCCACGGGACGGCCGACGCCTCGATCGAGATCGGCACTCGCCGAGCAGCTGTGCAGCGGCCTCGCGGGCTGCTCCGGCGTCGTGCGCATCGAGGGCGCGCCGCACGCCTCGAACCTCACGCACCCCGAGCAGGTCAACGGGCCGCTGCGCGAGTTCCTGCGCGCGCTCTAGCCCGGCGCGGGCACGTTCAGGTTCGGCAGCAGCAGCGAGGCGATGTCGTCGAAGCTCGGCTTCGGCTCGGGCAGAACGGGACCGTCGGCGAGCGTGCGCTCGAGGATGCCGTCGCGCGAGGCCTCGACGCTTCGCGCGAGCGCCGCGAAGTCGACGCCGAGCAGCCGCCCGTCGCGCTTGACGGGCCTGCCCGCGACCAGCACGTCGCGGACGTTGGAGGCGTTCGCCTGCTGCACGATCGCGCCGGCAGGATCGACGGGGGCGATCATGTTGAGGCGGTCCCCGCCGGGAGCCGACGACGATCACGTCCGCCTGGCGTCCGGGCGCGAGCGCGCCGATCTGCTCGGCCATGCCGAGGGCTCTGGCGCCGCCGGTCGTGGCCCAGCCGATCGCGTCGCGTGTGGTGAAGGCGAGCTCGGTCGGGTCGGTGCGGCGAGCGTGGGCGCGGTCGTTCACGCGGGCGCGTGCGTCCTGCAGCCCGAGGCGCATCTGCGTGAACATGTCGCCCGAGTTCGAGGAGACGACGTCGCAGCTGAGGCTCAGCACGAGCCCGGCCTGCAGCGCCCGCTCGATCGGCGGGTGGCCCATGCCCATCTGCAGCTCGGTCTCCGGGGTCACGGAGATCTTGGCGTCCGATCCGGCGAGCAGCTTCCAGTCGCGCTCGGTGCAGGCGTTGCAGTGGACGTGGACGATGTCCGGCCCGAGCAGCCCGCATGCGGCGAACTGGTCGAGCCCGCTCGGCATCCCCCAGATGCACCCGGTGTGGGTCGCGATCACCGCGCCCAGCTCTCGCGCGGTGCGGACCTCGGCGCAGGTGTCGTCGAACGGGATCAGGCCGGGCTCGGTCAGCGACACGCCCATGCTCAGCAGGCCGCCGGCGCGGCCGGCCAGCGCCTCGCTGACGCGGCGGGAGTCGGCGAGGCGCATCTCGTGGGAGGTGAAGTGCGGATCCGCGCGGGGCGGGGCGAAGTAGCCGTATGCGAAGACCGCGCGGATCCCGGCGTCGGCGAGGCCGTCGATCGCGCGGTCGGCGTGCTCGGGCGTGTTGTTGCAGTGCGAGAAGTCGAGGATCGTGGTGACGCCGGCGTCGAGCGCCTCGAGCGCGCCCGCGTGGTTCCCGACATATACGTCCTCGGCCGTGTACCGCGGCGAGAGCGTCGAGCGCATGCCGAGGAAGTAGTCGAGCAGCGTCCAGTCGGCGCAGATCCCGCGCAGCGCGGTCTGCCAGGTGTGGCGATGGGTGTCGACGAAACCCGGCATCACGATCGCGCCGGAGGCGTCGATCACCTCGGCGTCGAGCTCGCCGAGGTCGCGCTCGACGGCGACGATCCGGTCGTCTTCGATCAGCACGTCTCCGCGCTCGAGCTCGCCGACCGTGGGATCCATCGAGAGGACATGGCCTCCGGTGATCGCGATGCGCTGCGATGCCACGCTCTCCTCCTCGGGGCTCGGGGGCGAGCGCATCCTAACCGCGCCGGCGAGCCGAAAGCGGGCGTCCCGGTAGGCAGGCGAGCGCGGGTCGTGGTAGTCGTCCCGAGATGATGCTGCGTGCTCCCCTACGCGAGGACGCCGCCGCCGTCGCGGCGCTGCTCGCGCCGCGCAACGAGGACGCCTTCGGCTGGTCCGCGGGCGCGCTCGAGGACCTGCTCGGCGAGTGGGGCAGCTGCGGGTTCGATCTCGCCCACGACGCGGTCGTCGCAGAGCAGCCCGGACGCGGGCTCACCGGCTACGCCGTCGCGCACCGCTTCGGCACGTTCGGCGTGGTGGATCCTCGCTGCGAGGGGCAGGGGATCGGCTCGGCCCTGCTGGACTGGTGCGAGCAGCGCCAGCGTGAGGGGAGTTGGAAGGTTCACCGCAGCTCGATCCCGGCGAAGAACCTGCGCGCACAGGCGCTGCTCGCCGGGCGTGGCTACCGCCTTGCGCGCAGCCACTGGCGGATGACGATCGGGCTCGGAGAGACGCCGCACGCGGGCCACGGCCCGCATCCGCGCGGCGCGACTCTGCGCGCGCTCGACGTGCGCGCCGACGGCGCCGCGATCCACCGGCTCGACCAGGAGGCGTTCGCGACGGTCGCGGGGACGGAGCCGGAGTCATACGAGGAGTTCGCCGAGGAGCACCTCCAGGGCCGCGACCTCGACGTGTCGCTGAGCCGGGTGGCGGAGCGCGACGGCGAGATCCTCGGGTTCGCGCTGACGCGCCGGCGCGAGGCCGAATCGGCCGCCTATGTGGACATCCTCGCGGTCGACCCTCCCGAGCAGGGTCGCGGGGTGGGTCGGACGCTGCTGCTCGAGGTGTTCGCGGCGGCCCGGCGGGCTGGACTCGCGGAGGCCCAGCTCGGCGTCGCGGGTGACAACCCCAAGGCCCTGCGGCTCTACGAGGGGGTCGGAATGAGCGCGCGGGCGCAGCTCGATGTCTACGAGCGACGCGCTGGGGTGAGGAGTGATCGCGTGCTCCGCGATCGTCGCGCCGATCCCGTGCCCTGGACAGTGATGACAGGCGATGTTTACAGCTCGTGCACCCGGGGTACCGAGCGTCAGTCGGCGCTACACGGCGCCGGCATCGAGAACAGACGGCGATCCCGGGGGAGATGGGGGCAGCGATGAGCGCAGAGAACCAGGTGACGGCGGAGCCGATCGGGCGACGAGCAGGCCGGCTCGCGATGATCGCCCTGCTGCTGGCGATCGGGAGCGCGCTGCTCGCGGTCCCGGCGGCGCGCGCGGCGACACCCGAACAGGACCCGTTCTACAAGTACGAAGGCAAGGCGTCGGCGCTGCGGAAGCTCGCGCCCGGCACGGTCCTGAAGACCAGGAGCGTCCCCTTCCACGTCGCCGGCATCGAAACGCCGGTCACCGCCGTCCAGCTGCTGTACCGCTCGACCTCGGCGCTCGGCAAGCCGACCGTGAACGTCACCTCGGTGCTGCTGCCGCCGGTCAAATCGGTCACGCCGATCGTTCTCTCCTATCAATCCTTCTACGACAGCCTGAACACCGAAGACGACCCCTCGTACGAGATCTCGAGCGGGACCTACGAAGGCCAGGACATCGCGAAAGTCGAGTCGGTGCTGATCACGCCGATGCTGCTCGCGGGCGCGACGGTCGTCGTGCCGGACACCGAGGGCGAGGAAGCCGACTTCTCCGCCGGCCCGGTCTACGGCTACAACACGCTCGACTCGCTGCGGGCGGCCCTGAGCTCGCCGGCCACGGGCCTGACGAGCCGCACGAAGATCGGGCTGGCCGGTTACTCGGGCGGCGCGATCGCGACCGAGTGGGCCGCGCAGGAGGCGCCTACGTACGCCCCCGAAATCAACTCCGAGATCGTCGGCGCGGCGATGGGCGGCGTGCTCGTCGACCCTGCGCACAACCTCAGGTACGTCGAAGGCAGCGAAAGCTGGGCGTCGATCATCCCGATGTCGCTCGACGGCCTCTCGCGCGCGTACCACCTCGACCTGACCCCGTACCTGACGGAATACGGCAAGGAACTGCTCGCCGAGGACCAGCACGACTCGATCACCGACGAGACCAAAACGCCGGGCCTCACCTGGTCGCAGGTGGTCAAGCCCGAATACCCGACGCCCGAATCGATCCCGGCGTTCGTGCGCACGGCGAACAAGCTGATCGTCGGACTGAAGGGGACGCCGACGGTCCCGTTCCTGATCGGTCAGGGCAACGGCGGCGAAGAATTCGAAGGCACCTCCGGGAAGAAGCCGGGGATCGGCCCGGGCGACGGCGTGATGATCGCCGGGGACGTGCGCAGCCTCGCCCGCGAGTGGTGCGCAGCCGGCGTGCCCGTGAAGTTCACGGAATACCAGCACCTCGGGCACATCGAGGGCGCCGCCCCGTGGCTCCCCGAAATGCTCGGCTGGCTGACCGAACGGTTCGCCGGTCTGGCCGCGCCGCAGGACTGCTCGGAAATCGCGCCGGGGAACTCGCTCGCGCCGATGAAGAAAGCGAAGTAGCTAGGCGGTGGGCACCCACCCGGCGGGATAGGCGCCGGGTGGGACCTCGCCCGGGTACTCGGGGAAGTACCTCATCGCGATCCGCTCGGCAGCCGTGCCCGACAGGAGCGGGCGCAGGTCGCCGATCGGGAGCAGCACCCTGATCGTCGCGCCGATCTGCAGGTCGGCGGCGTTCGTCTCCTCGCCGCCGATCACGCCGTCCCCGGCGAGCTGCTCGATGTGGGCGACCTTCGCGGGCAACCCCGCGAGATCCTCGTGCAGGCGAGGAGCGGTGATCGAGTGGTAGCGCCAGGTGGCGCGCACGAACTTGATCGCGAAGTCGGTCCCGGCCGGGTCGAGCGGACCGCCGCCGCCGAACGTGCCCATCGACTCCGGGCGGAAGTGCATCGCTCCCCAGGTCAGCGAACGGCCGAGCTCCTGCAGCTCCTCGTCGCCCCAGCGCTCAGCCTCGCGCACCGCGTCGGAGGGGTAGAGCCGCGGCTCGGGCTCGAGCTGCTCGAGGCGCGCCATGATCGCGCGTGAGCCGTGGACGGGCTCGCCGTCGATCAGCGCGCCGGGCACCCGGGACCTGCCCTCGCCGTAGATCTCTTCCATCCGCTCGAGGCGCTCGGTGTGAGGGAGGTCGACCCGCTCGTACTCGAGGCCCTTCAGGTCGAGGGCGGCGGCGACCGCCATGCACGGGTGCGAAGGGGGGACCGCGTGGAGGGTGATGGTGGGTGGCATCGGGCGAGCGTACTCGGAGCCCGACGCCGGCGGTTCTCTCATGCGTCGGCCGATCGGGCACGCGCGAGCTAACGTAGGGATCAGATGTCCGTGCCCGAGGCGATGAGCAGACGAGGCGCCCACTACACCTCGCTGCTCGAGACGATCGAACGAGGCGGCTCGGCGGCCCTGCACCCGGAGGAGCGCCGGCAGCTGCTCGAGGCCGCCGACGCCCTGCTCTTCGCCGAGCCCGAGAACCGCCGCCAACTCCGCTCCGCGGAGGAGCTGATCGAGTCGCTCGAGACCTCCGGGCGCTGGTCGGCCGACAGCTGCGACCAGCTGCGCGAACACCTCTACGGTTGCGACGCGGCCGAGCTCGCCTGAAGGTCGCTGTGACCTCCCCGCCAAGCCCGCGCGTTTGCGCCGGGGCCCGCAGTCGCAGGACGGGGTAGCCGGTGAACCAAGGGCATCGAGAGCAGCAGCCGGCGGCGGCGATCTTCGACATCGACGGGACGCTCGTCGACACCAACTACCAGCACGCGTTGTCCTGGTTCCGGGCCTTCCGCGCCCACGGCTACGTCGTTCCCGTGTGGCGGATACACCGCGCGATCGGGATGGGAAGCGACCGTGTGGTCACCGAGCTGCTCGGCGAGCAGGTCGAGAACGACGACGGCGACCTGCTCCGCGACGCGGAGGGGGCGCGCTACCAGGAGCTCGTCGGCGAAGTCGAGCCGATGGAGGGCGCGCATGCGCTGCTCGACGAGCTGAAGCAGCGGGGACACCCGATCATCCTCGCCAGCTCCGCGGAGGAGAGCGACGTGGAACGCTACCTCGAGCTGCTCGACGCAGGGGAGCTCGTCGACGGGTACACGACCTCGGCAGACGTGAAGGCCAGCAAGCCGGAACCCGACATCGTCCACGCCGCGATCGAAAAGGCGGGCGGCGGAGCGGCGGTGATGATCGGCGACAGCACGTGGGACTGCAAGGCGGCGACCCGGGCGGAGATCCCGAGCATCGGGGTGCTCACAGGCGGCTTCTCCGAGCAGGAGCTGATCGACGCCGGAGCGAGCGTCGTGTTCGATTCCGTCGAGCATCTCCGCGAGCGCCTCCACGAGGTCAGCCTGCTGGACGCCGTGAGGTGACGCGGCGGCGCGAGAGCGGACCGGATGCCCCGCTCGCATCCGCGCCGGCGCGGCGCAGGACGCCGGGCGTCACCCCGTTCCCGCGCGGGTAGCTGCTGATGATGAAGCGCGCTCTCGTCGTCGGCGCCGGACACAACGGCCTCGTCGCCGCGATCCACCTCGCCTCCCACGGCATCGAGGTGACCGTGCTCGAGCACGCTCCGACCCCGGGAGGGGCGACGGCATCGTCGGAGATCACGCTCCCCGGGTTCGTCCACGACCACTGTGCGGGCTTCGCGCCGATGGCGGCCGCCTCGCCCGCGATCCGCGAGCTCGCCCTCGAGCGGGACGGCCTTCGCTGGATCGACCCTGAGCACGTGCTCGCACACCCGTTCCTCGACGGCAGCGCGATCGCGCTCGAGCGCGGCGTCGAGGCGACGGTCGCATCGCTCGGCAGGGCGGGCGCGGGGTGGGAGGATGCGATGAAGCGGATGCTGCCGCTCGCCGAACCGCTCGTCCAGAGCGTGCTCTCGCCGCTGCCCCCGGTCCGCCCGGCGATCCGGTTGGCCGCGGGGCTTCGCGGCGATCTTCCGGGGTGGGCGAGGAAACTGCTCGGCTCCGTGCAGGCGCTCGGCCTCGACCTGTTCGACGGTGACAGCCGTGCCGCCGCGTGGCTCGCCGGGTCGGCGCAGCACTCGGGGCTGCCGCCGTCGACAACGGTCAGCGGTGCGTTCGGCTTCCTCCTGCAGCTGATGGGCCACAGCCACGGCTGGCCGCTCCCCGAAGGAGGCATGGGCGCAGCTGGCCAAGGCCCTCATCGCCCGTGCCGAGCGCGAGGGCGCGCGGATCCGCTGCTCGGCGCCGGTGCGGCAGGTTCTCGTCCGCGCGGGACGGACGAGGGGGGTCGAGCTCGAGGACGGCGAGAGGATCGAGGCGGAGATCGTGATTTCGACCGTCAGCGCCGGCGTCCTCGAGCGGCTGCTCCCGGACGGCGCGCTGCCGCGACGGGTGGAGCGCCAGCTGAAGCGCTGGCGATACGCGACTGGCGCGTTCAAGCTCGACTACGCCCTCTCCGGGGCCGTTCCGTGGGCAGCGGAGGAGCCGCGCCGCGCCGCCGTCGTCCATGTCGGCGGCGAGTTGCTCGATCTGATCGCCGCCGCACAGGCGGGCGCGCGCGGCGAGCTCCCGGCCAGGCCCGCGCTGGTGGTCGGCCAGCAGTCCCTTTACGACAGCTCACGCGCCCCATCGGGCGCTCACACGCTCTACGTCTACGCGCATGTCCCCTCGCGCTACGAGGAGAGCGACGAGCAGGTCGCCACGCTGATCGAGGATCAGATCGAGCGCTTCGCGCCCGGATTCCGGGACCGCGTGCTGGCTCGGGCGATCCGCTCGCCCGCGCAGACGGAGCGGGAGAACCCGAGTCTCGTCGGCGGCGACATCGGCGGAGGGTCCTACGAGCTCGATCAGCAGCTGATCTTCCGCCCCACACCTCGTCTGTCTCGCTACGGCACGCCGATCGGGGGCCTGTTCGTGGCGGGCGCCTCGACGCATCCCGGCGGCGCCGTCCACGGCATCAGCGGCCGCGGCGCCGCACGCGCGGCGCTGCGGGAAGCGCGGTTGCTGCCCTGGCGCGATCTCGCCGGTCGCGGCTGACGCTACACGGCGGCGGGACCGCTGCCGGCGGTGACGTGTCCCTCCTCGTCGTCGTCGCGGGAGGGGAGATACCCCTGGGGGATCGGCTCGGTCCCCTCCGAGAGCGCCTTCAGCCGCCTCAGCGAGACGCGGTTGCGCAGGCGAACGAGGGGGTCCGTGAGCGGGTTGAAGAGAAGGCGGCTGAGCCCGTCCGCCGCGTTCTCATCCATGCTCAAGCGGGTTCCGGACGCCTGCGGGACGAGCCGCAAGGTGACGTACGCCCGCGAGATCGGACGCGCCTTGACGAGCATCTTCAGCAACTCGGGCCGCTCGCACTCGACGACTTCGGAGTGATCGGAGAGCGTGAAGGGGAACACGCCGACGCTGTGGTCGAACGCCGTCCCGACCGCGGGCCAGTCCGGGTCGGCGCGCCGTATCTCGCGCGAGCCGACGACCCAGCGGGCGAACGACCGCGGCTCGGCGAGGACCGCGAACACCCGGTCGGGCGGGACGGCTATGTCGATCTCGTTGTGTGCCATGGCTTCGGGGCGTCGCGCCCCCATCAGCTACCCGCGCCGGCGCAGATCCGAACGTTCAGCCGGTCCTCGGCCCGCGATCTGGTAGTGAAAAGGTGTGATCTCCCACGACCCGAACCTGGAGCGGGTACAGAGCGAGCTCGAGCTGCCGGCGCGAGGAGACCCGCGCGCGGATCGCCGCACTGGCGCAGCGTCCCGAGCTCGGCAGCGCCCAGGGCTTCGGCAAGCGCATCGGCGACGGCACCGTCGAGGCGATCAGCCGTCTCACCGAGATCGGCGTCGGCGAGTCGCTCGAGGCGAGCCTCGCCCGGACGGAGCGCGCCCTCGCGAAGCTCGGCGAGGGGAGCTACGGTCGCTGCGACGCATGCGGCGAGCCGATCGCGCCGGCGCGCCTGGAGGCAAGGCCGGACAGCACGCTGTGCGTGGCGTGCGCGGCCGCCGCTCGCCGGAGCCCTCCGCGGCGGCGATGATCGGCCCTCCGGGCCCGCCGGTACGTTCTCCTTAGTGGTCCGCGCCTGGCACGTCGCGAAGCGCTCGGTCGTCGCGTTCTACGACGACCAGGGCACGCACCACGCGGCGGCGCTCACCTACTACGCGCTGATGTCGCTGTTCCCGACGCTGCTGCTGGCCGTCTCGCTGCTCGGCCTGCTCGGCGAGTACCCCTCCACATACGAAGCGATCGTCAACCACCTGCGTCAGGTGGTCCCCGCGACGACGCTCGCGCCGCTCAACGCAGCGGTGCGGGCGGCATTGAGGAGCAAGGGCACCGCCGCGGCGGGCCTCGCGCTCGCGATCGTGACGGCCCTCTACGGGACGACGGGTTATCTCGAGGCCGTTCGGCGCGCCCTGAACGTCGTCTTCCGGGCGCGGCAGACCAAGAGCTTCGTGCGGCGCAAGCTGATCGACATCGGCTCGACCCTGGTTCTGCTCGCGCTGGTGCTGACGACCGTCGTGCTGATGTTCGCCGGGGTCGGCGTGGCGCGCGAAGCGCTCGGCAACGAAGCCGCTTCGATCTGGCGAGTCGCGCGCTGGCCGGGCGCGTTCGTCAGCGCGTTCCTCGCGTTCTCGTTCATCTACTACGTCACGCCGACCGTTCGGCCCGAAGCGATCCGGCGCGTCGGCGTCGGCGCCGTCACCGCCGTCGCTCTCTGGCTCGCCGTCTCGGCCGCCTTCTCGACGTACCTCGCGAACTTCAAGAGCTTCAACGTGACGTACGGGACCTTCGCGGCGGCGATCATCCTGCTCGTCTGGCTGTGGCTCACGAACGTGGCGCTGCTGCTCGGAGCCGAGATCAACGCCGAGCTCTCGCGGGGGCGCAGGACCGGGGTGTCAGGCGGCTGACCCGACGCGGCCGAGGTGAGCTCTCAGGGACGGTTCGCGGGCAGTCATCATGAACCCTTGCCGCGTCGCGATCCAAAGTCGAGTTCGCCATCGCGCTCCTCCCGAGAGAGCCCGCATCCCCGCAAAGGGCCCTCGGTGGGGGTGCGCGTCGGCGTCTCCGCGGGGGCCGGCGTGGCGAGCGCGCTGATCGTCGCGATCGTCGGTCCGTGGTGGCTGATCCCTCTCGGGCTGGGACCTCGCGGCACTGTGCTTCGTGACCTGGATGTGGCATTCGCTTTGGCCGTTGGACGCGGCAGACACCGCCAAACAGGCCAAACGGGAGAACCCGCGCCGCGCTGCCGCGGACGCGCTGCTGCTCAGCGCGAGCGTCGCGAGCCTCATCGCGGTCGGTCTGGTGCTCGTACGCGCCGGAAACAGCGACAGTCTGAACAAGGCCCTGCTGGTGGGCCTCAGCGTCGCGAGCATCGTTCTGGCGTGGAGCGTGGTCCACACCGTGTACAGCCTGCGCTACGCCAAGCTCTACTACGAAGGCAGGCCCGGGGGCGTCGACTTCAACGCCGAGGAAGCCCCCTGTTACATCGACTTCGCATACCTCGCGCTGACGATCGGGATGACCTTCCAGGTCTCGGACACCAATCTGAAGACCACGAACATCCGTCGGACCGCCCTGCGGCACGCCGTGCTCTCGTACGCGTTCGGGACGCTGATCATCGCGACCACGATCAACCTGATCGCGGGGCTGACCAAGTAGGTCGCGGGGGTCGACCCCAGCTCCAAGTCGACACGCGCCGAGCTGGGCCGCCCGGCCCCGCTGCGACGATGGGGGGCGTGTCGCAGACGACCTCGCAGACAACGGATGCCCCGGCGCTGAGCCGGCTGCGATCCCTGACGGGCGAAGCCGACGCGTCCTTTCGCCCCGGCCAGCTGGAGGCGATCCGCGACGTCGTCGCCGACCGGGCGCGGGTGCTGTGCGTGCAGCGGACCGGCTGGGGGAAGTCCGCGGTCTACTTCATCGCGACGTCGCTGCTGCGGGAGGCAGGGGCGGGGCCGACGTTGATCGTCAGCCCGCTGCTGGCGCTGATGCGCAACCAGATCGCCGCCGCAGAGCGCCTCGGGCTGCGTGCGCACACGATCAACAGCACGAACGTAGGGGAATGGGACGAGGTCCGCGATCGGCTCGCCGGCGACACGATCGACCTGCTGCTGATCAGCCCCGAGCGGCTCAACAACCCGCGTTTCCGCGAGACGATGCTGCCGCTGTTCGCCGCCTCGGTCGGGTTGCTCGTGATCGACGAGGCGCACTGCATCTCCGATTGGGGACACGACTTCCGCCCGGACTACAGGCGGGTCAAGGACATGCTCGACGCGCTCCCGCCCGGGGTCGCCGTGCTGGGGACGACGGCGACCGCGAACGACCGTGTCGTCGGTGACGTCCTCGAGCAGCTGGCCGCCCCCGACGGAGAGCCCCTGCGCTCCTATCGCGGTCCGCTCGCGCGCACGAGCCTGCGACTGGAGGTGACCGAGCTGCCGCGACCGGCGGAGCGGCTGGCGTGGCTCGTCTCCTACCTGCCCGAGCTGCCGGGCTCGGGGATCGTCTACACGCTGACCAAGCGCGATGCGGAGCAGGTCGCCGGGTTCCTGACGGCGAACGGGATCTCCGCCGTCGCCTACAGCGGGGAGCAGGAGACGGATCAGCGCGTCCTCACGGAGGAGCGTCTGCTGCGCAACGAGATCAAGGCGGTCGTCGCGACGAGCGCGCTCGGGATGGGCTACGACAAGGCCGACCTGGCGTTCGTCGTGCACTACCAGGCGCCGGGGTCGGTCGTCTCCTACTACCAGCAGGTCGGCCGCGCCGGGCGCGGCGTGGACCACGCGGACGTCGTCCTGCTGCGCGGCGCGGAGGACCGGCGGATCCAGGACTTCTTCATCGAGCAGGCGTTTCCGGACCGCGAGCGCGTGGCCGCGGTGCTCGCCGAGCTGGACGCCGCCGGCGAGCAGGGGCGCACGACGCGCGAGCTGATGGCGGCCGTCAACCTGGGGATGGGACGGATCGAGGCGATGCTGAAGATCCTCGACGTCGAGGGCGCCGTCCGGCGGGCGGGCACGCGCTGGCAGCCGGTTCCGGGGGCGGAGTGGAGCTACGACGAGGAGCGGTATGCGCGCGTCACCGCGCTGCGGCGCGAGGAGCAGCGGGCGATGGCCGCGTTCGGGACCGACGGACGTTGCCTGATGCGCACGTTGCAGGAGCAGCTCGACGATCCCGGACGCGGAGGACTGCGGGCGCTGCTCGGTGTGCACGGCGCCGCGTTTCGGGGAGCCCCCCGAGCCGGCGCTCGTGGAGGCGGCGCAACGCCACCTCCGCTCGAACCCTGTCGACGTGGAGGTCAAGAAGATGGCCCCCGACGCAACGGGCACGATGCGCAAGATCCCGGAGGGCGCCCGCACGGAGCCGGGCTGGGCGCTCGCCCGGGTCGGCGACGGGGGATGGTGGCCGGCCGTCGAGCGGGGGCTGCGCAGCGGGTCCTTCGAGGCCGACGTGATCGCGGGGCTCGCGAACATCCTGCGCCGCGCTCACGTCCCGGCGGCCTGGGTCACAGCGATCCCGTCGGCCCGTCTGGGCTCGGTGATGGACGAGCTCGCCGAGCGGTTGGCGGGCGAGCTGGACGTGCCGCGCGCGGATCTCGTCCGCCGGGTCGCGGACAGGCCACCGCAGCGCGAGATGGCCAACGCCGTCCAGCAGGCGGAGAACGTTCGTGGGGCTTTCGAGATCATCGCGGCGCCGCCCTCGGGCACCGGCGTGCTGCTCGACGATCGGCGCGGCTCGGGTTGGACGCTCGCGATGGTCGGGGGGCAGCTTCGCGGGGCGGGAGCGGAGGGGGTCATACCGCTCGTGCTCGCGACGGTGATGTGAGCCCGGCGGCGTCGATCGAGCGGTTGAGCTTCGAGCGAGTCGAGGGCGATGCTCCAGGTGAGCGGGAGCGGCGCTGTCGGACCTGAGAGCTCGCGCTGGAGCGATTCGCACTGCGGCGTCTATCGCCGACTGTCCTGGAACGGCGGTCGGTCCGCCTTGACACGGGCCGCCGCGGTCCTATCGAGAGCGGTAACGCCGATCCCAGGGAGGTAACCATGGCGACTGCAACAGCCGGCCGTACGAGCCCGCGGATACCCGCCGGCACGTGGGTCGTGGACCCGTCGCACTCGACGATCAGCTTCACGGTCAAGCACATGGGCATCGCCAACGTGCGGGGCCAGTTCCACGGCTTCGAGGGCACGCTCGAGGTCCGAGAGCGCCTGTCGGATTCGAGCGCGCGGGGGAGCGTCGAGGCCGCGTCGATCGACACCGGCGAGCCCGGACGCGACGACCACCTGCGCTCACCCGACTTCTTCGACGCGGAGCACTTCCCGAAGATCACGTTCGAGTCGACCCGTGTCGAGGCGATCGACGAGAAGTCGACCCTCGTGGTCGGCAACCTCACGATGCACGGCGTGACCCGCGAGATCACGCTCGACGTCGTCGCGCAGGGAACGGACGTCGACCCGTGGGGCAACACCCGCGCCGGCCTCGAGGGAGTCGGCACGCTCAACCGCAGCGACTTCGACATGAAGTTCAACCAGGCGCTCGGCAGCGGCAACATGCTGGTCGGGGACAAGGTCGCGATCGCGCTCGACATCTCGGCCGTGCTGCAGGAGAAGCAGTAGCGGATCGGCGTCCGCGGCTCGGCTCCCGGCCAGAGGACGAATCGACTCGGAACGTCCCGCGTCGAGCGCGTCCTGCGGATCATTTGATGACGAGGATCTGCGGGTGGGTTGCGAGCAGGGTCTGCGTGAAGACGTAGTCGAAGGCGAAGATGCCGGTGATGGCAACTCCCTCACCGACGGGGACCTGACCCCGCAAACCCGCATCCCAGAGCCAAAAGCGCGATGCCGGAGGAGGGACTCGAACCCCCGACACGCGGATTATGATTCGTCCCAGGCAGTGCTGCCCGGTCCGTTCCGATCTGTTTCGGGCAGCGTTCACGGGGCGCCGACCTGTTCGCGCTCCGGTGCGGTCCGCTCCGATTCTGTGCGTCTGTTGCCACCCCGTTGCCACCCGCCTGACCATTAGAATCGAATCGCAACCGGAACTCGATCTCGCCAATGGGAAACGACTACGACGCTAAGCGTGCCGATGAAGCTCTCCGCATGATCCGGCGGAGCCGCTTCAAAGCCCCCGATGACGCGCTAACCCTCCTTCGTCGTAGCCGCGTCAAACAGGCACCCCCTGTGCCGGTGATCGGGCAGACGCAAGGGCCGCGCCGTCCGAGCCGCGCGATGAGGAAAACCGTCTTCGAAAGGGATGGTGGCAAGTGCCGCCAATGCGGTTGCACCTTCGATCTGCAGTACGACCACGTCACCCCGGTCGCCTACGGCGGTCCGACTACCGTCGAGAACCTGCAGCTCCTCTGCGGCACCTGCAACCAGCGCAAGGGAAAGCGCCGGTTCTAGGCGTCACGGGGCCACCGCCAGCTCGCGCTGCTGCCTCGCAGGATCCGATGCCGCAACCGCCGGGGCTGGGACGCTCAGGGGCTCGCCCAGGTCGCCGTCTAGCAGGTGCACATACGTATCGAGCGTGAAGCTCGGCGAATGGTGGCCGAGCCACCGCTGAACCTGCTTCACGTTCCGGCCCTGAGCGAAGAGCATCGACGCGCACGTGTGCCGGAACGCGTGGAACCCGACCCACTCCAAGCACGCCTCCTCGCGCGCAGGCTGCAGCACCCGGCGAAACACGTTCTCCGGAGTCAGCGGCGTGCCGGTGCTCGAAGCGAATACAGGCGCGTCGTCAGGCTGGTCGCCGCGTAGCTTCCGCAGCGCCGACACCTGCGCCGCGTCGAGCGGCACGTCCCGGCGCCCGTGGCGGCTCTTCGGCGGCCCCATCCGGCCCTTGACGAGCGCGCGCCGCACCTTCACGTGCGCGTGGCTGCCGTCGAGCTGTACGTGCCGCCACTGCAGCGCCACCGCCTCGCTGATCCGTAGCCCGGTCGCCGCCAGGAACGAGAAGAACGGCTGCCATGCGACGGGCAGCAGCCCGAGCAGCGTCGCCAGCTCGGCCTCGCTCATCGCCTTCGCCTCCTCCTCTTCGCAGTCCGTCGCGGTCTGCCGGTGCGGCAGGTCCATTCCCACGGTCGGGTTGCTGCGGATCAGGCCCTCTTTCATCGCCGTCGCGAGGCACGCGCGCAGGGGCGCCGTGATGTTCCTCACCGTGGCGTCGGCGAGCACCCGATCCTGCTGCTCCTCGTCGCACAGCCAGGCGACGAACTTCGCGATCCGTACCGGCGTGACTTCCTTGAGCCGCAGCCTGGCCGGGAAGAACTCGCAGATGTACGCCTCGCCCTGGCGCCGGTAGTCGTCGCGTGTGTTCTCACGGAACCCGTTGCGGCCTTTGCCCTGGTAACGCTCGACCCACTCGCGGAAGTAGGTGTGCAACGTCACGTTGCTTTCCGGCGAGAACTCGCCCTCGTCAACCTGCGTGACGCGCTTCGCCTTGAGCCTGCGCGCCTCGTCCAACGTACGCGCCGACTCCTTGCGCTGCTTGCCGTCACCGTCGTAGTAGACGACGACGTACCGCGAGCCGCGACGGTAGACGCCGCGGGTGCCGGTCTTGACCATCTTCGGCGGGTTCTTCGCAGGCATCAGCGACCACCTGCCTGCTTCGAGGTGCCCGGGGAGACGCGCGCGCCGATCATCACGGTGGCGCCAGATCTCATCGCTGACGCAGCGTAAACGGCCCTCCGGCGGAACACTCGACGTGAGGTTGAGAGTTTGTGCACCTGGGTGCACGACCCTCAGTCGGCATCGCCCCGTGCACGTATGATCCTCGACGCGGTCTAGTCCGCTTCGTTCATTCGCGGGAGCAAATGAGCAGGACACCTAGCGCGAGAACCCTCCTGCGCGTCAGGAGGACGCGCCGCGCCCGCCCTCGCAGAGACGCCAGAAACGACGCAGAAGTGAGGCGTAGCTCGCGAGCGAAGAGGTCATCCCGATTTCGCCGAGCCGCCAGCGGACGGGCAGGGACGGATCTTCCCGCTACGCGACTCGGCTGAACAGCGAGATCTTCAAGATCGCCCGGGCGCTCACGGCATGGTCGTTCATCGGCCTCTCTGAGCTCGAGATCGCGGCTCTCGGTACGACGTCGCGTGAGACGCTTGTTCTTCTTCCCCACGCGATGTGGCGGTCCTCCGGTCGGAGCAACCACCGAGCCACGCCTACTGCATCCGCGCGCCCGAACGCCTACGCGCCCGGTCCGTATCGCCGTAGCGCCGCCCATATCGCGTCGTCGCGAGCAACAACTCGAGAGCAGGTCGCTGCGCGATCCTCATCCTTCTCTCCGTTACGGTATGCGGGACACTTCCCCGGCGGATCGAGCGCCGTGCAGCTCACCTTCTGGAGCGTCGTCATCGTCTGGCTGCTGCCGTTCGCGGCGGCCAATCACTGATGGCCGGACTACTGAGCGGCCCGGCTATTGCCGGATTCAGTGCCACCCCGCAAAGACGTCCCGCCGCAGCGTCCAGAACGCCAAAACCCCGCGTAAGCGCTTTCTGCGATGCCGGAGGAGGGACTCGAACCCCCGACACGCGGATTATGATTCCGCTGCTCTAACCAGCTGAGCTACTCCGGCGGGGCGTCGCAGTCTAGACATTCGCCCCCCGCCCAGACACTTCGCGCCGGGACCCGCGGGCACCCCCGGCACACGCATCTGAGCACCGGAGCCACCACGTCCGTCCCGCTCCTCGGAACCGCGCCGACCATCTAGCCTGCGTCCCATGTCCTCGCCGCTGCTGCTCGCCGTCCCGAACGTCTCCGAGGGGACCCGGCCGGAGGTCGTCGCCGCGATCGGCAGGGCGATCGCGCGCGCCCCGATTCCCGACGACGCGCCGAGGCTGCTCGACACCCATTTCGACCGCGACCACGACCGCGCCGTCTTCACGATCGCCGGGCGCCCCGGCTCGATCGCCGACGCCGTGCTCCGCCTCGCGCGTGAGGCCGTCGAGCGGATCGACGTGATCGGGAACGGCAGCGGCGGCCAGCACCCGCACGTCGGCGCGATCGACGTCGCGCCCGTCGTCTACCTCCGCCCCGAGGACCGCGGCGCCGCCTGTGCGGAGGCGCTCGTGATCGCCGACCGGATCGGCTCCGAGCTCGAGGTTCCCGTGTTCCTCTACGGCGAGCTGACCGCCGACGAAGACGTGCCCGAACGCACGCGCCAGGAGCTCCGGCGCGGCGGCCCCGCCGTGCTCGCCGCGCGGATGGATGGAAGCGACCCGGCCTCGACGGCCGAGACACCGTGCGCCCGGACTTCGGCCCGGCCCGGCTGCACCCGACCGCGGGCGCGACGCTCGTCGCCGCACGCCCCCCGCTGGTCGCCTTCAACCTGCAGCTCGCGCCTCCCACGACGCTGGCCGACGCGAGCCGGATCGCCGTCCAGATCCGCGAAGGCGGCGAGCTCGGGATGCCGGGCCTGCGGGCGATCGCGGTCGACCTCCAGCGGCGTCCCGCAGGTCTCGATGAACGTCGAGCGCCCGCTCGAGCTGCCGCTCGCGGAGATCGTCCGCGCCGTCGCCCGCCACGCCCCGATCGCCTCCGCCCAGCTCGTCGGCCTCGCGCCCCGCGCCGCCTTCGACGGGTTCCCCGCGGATCTCCCGCTGCCGGGCTTCGTCGCCGAGCGCCACCTGATCGAGAACGCGCTCGGCACCGCCTGATCCGCGGTCGCGCCCGTCGACCGAGGCGGTGCAACGACGACCCGCAGAGGCCCGCCCGCCGCAGCCGATCATCTACGCTCCGTTGCGGACATGGCACAGACCCGACGCAAGCGCCAGACCAAGCACCGCGGGAACGCCGCCGGGGTCGTCGAATCGCGCGGTCGCACCGGTCGCAAGCCGACCTCCGCCGAGAAGGCCGGCTCGGCGCAAACCGCAGGGCAAGGAGCGCCCCGTCGACCGCCGCGACCAGCCGCCGACCTGGCGCGCCGCGTTCCTGAAGGCGATGCTCGCGACCGTCCTGCTGCTGCTCGTGACCGTCTTCTTCCTGCACGGCTCGAACGCCGCGATCGCGTTCTTCCCGATCGTGCTCGGCGTCTACACCGTGATCAGCTACTACACCGACAGGTGGGTCTACGACCGCCGGCAGCGCAAGAAGGTCCGCGAAGGCAAGGCCCAGGCGCGATGAGCCCGCCCGACGTGAGGTCGTTCAGCGTCGGCCTCGTCCAGGAGAACTCCTACATCGTCCGCCGCGACGCGCAGTCGGACCGCGCGGTGTTCGTCGACCCGGGCGACGAGCCGGAGCGGCTGCTCGACGCGGCCCGCCAGCTCGGCGTCGAGATCGAGGCGATCCTGCTCACCCACACCCACTTCGACCACGTCGGCGCGGTCGCGCCGGTCGCGCGCGCGACGGGCGCCCCGGTCTACTGCCCGCAGATCGAGCAGCCGGTGCTCGCGGACGTGATGCGCTTCGTTCCGCCGGGGTTCGGTCCGTTCGAGAGCTACGACGCCGACCACCTGCTCGCGGGCGGCGAGCACCTGAGCCTCGCCGGGATGGAGATCGACGTGCTGTTCACGCCGGGCCACAGCCCCGGGCACCTGACGTACGCGTTCGACGGGGCGCTGCTGTCGGGCGACGTGCTGTTCCAGGGCTCGGTCGGCCGCGTCGACCTCCCGGGCGGAGACTGGGCGACGCTCGAGGGCTCGATCGAGCAGCTCGTGCGCGCATACCCGGGCGAGACCGTCGTGTATCCCGGCCACATGGGTGTGACGACGCTCGAGCGCGAGCTGCAGACGAACCCGTTCCTGACCGAGATCCGTGCCCGCGTGGAGGCCGAGCAGGCCGTGCCGGCGAGCGCGCCTCGAGACGCAGCGAGTTGAGCGCGCCGAAGCTGAAAGCCCCGCGGGGCACGTTCGACATCATCGGCGAGCACGCCGCCGCGCGGGAGGCGCTCGAGGCGAAGGCGCGGGCGCTGCTCGGGGGCGCCGGCTACGAGCGGATCGAGACGCCGGCGTTCGAGGCGACCGAGCTGTTCGCGCGCGGGGTCGGCGCGTCGACCGACATCGTCTCGAAGGAGATGTTCTCCTTCCAGGAGAGCGCGGACCGCTCGCTGACGCTGCGGCCGGAGGGGACGGCGCCGGTCTGCCGCGCCTACATCGAGCACGGCATGCACAAGCGCCGCCAGCCCGTGAAGCTCTGGTACCTGTCGAGCTTCTTCCGCCACGAGCGCCCGCAGGACGGCCGCTTCCGCGAGTTCTGGCAGATCGGGGCGGAGGCGATCGGCTCCGACGACCCGGCAGTCGACGCCGAGGCGATCCTGCTGCTCGCGACGCTGCTCGCACAGGCCGGCGTCGAGGGTCTGCGCCTGCGGCTGTCGAGCCTCGGCAGCCCCGAGGCGCGCGGCGAGTACCGCGAGCGGCTGCAGGGTCACCTGCGCGCGAACGAGGAGCGGCTCTCGCCGGAGGTTCGCGGACGGATCGACCTCAACCCGCTGCGCGCGTTCGACAGTGACCACCCGGGCACGCGCGAGGTGATGAAGACGGCGCCGCTGCTGATCGATTTTCTAGATGGGGAAGATCTCGATCACTTCGCCGAGGTCCGCGCGCTGCTGGAGGACGCGGGCGTGCGCTACGAGCTCGATCCGACGCTCGTGCGCGGTCTCGACTACTACACCCGCACCCTGTTCGAGTTCACCTCCGACGCGCTCGGCGCGCAGAGCGGCGTCGCCGGGGGAGGACGCTACGACCGCCTCGTCGAGCAGCTCGGCGGGCCTGCGACGCCGGGGATGGGCTGGGCGGCGGGCGTCGAGCGGATGCTGCTGGCCGGCGAGGAGCCGGCCGTCGCGCCGCCGCAGGTCGAGCTGTTCATCGCGCTCGGCGAGCAGACGCCGCAGCTCCGGCGCGCCGCGTTCGCGCTGCTCGCCGAGGCTCGCTCGGCGGGGCTCGCTGCGCAGATGGAGCTCGGCGGGCGCTCGCTCAAAGGCCAGCTCGGGCAGGCCGCGGCGCTCGGCGCCCGGTTCGTCGCGATCGTCGGCGAGGACGAGACGGCGCTGCGCGACATGGACGGCGGCGGGCAGGAGACGATCGCCCGCGAGGCGGTCGTGCACGCCGTGCTGCGCAGCCACCACGCGCTCTGAGCCGAGCGCGTTCGGAGCGGCGGCGGGGCGCGGAGGAGAGAGTTCGCTCCCGCGCGGGGAAGCGGTCGCGCGCCGTGGGCCGGTTGGCCACGACGCTCGGAGCGTTCCGGGAGCGGCCGGGTCCGCTCTCACCGGCTACAGCCGCTGCCGCCGCGCCCGTTCGTGCAGCAGTTCGAGCAGCTCGTGCTGCGTCCGCGCCGCGACCGGCTGCACGAACGACGTCGTGTACAGGTCGAGCTCGGCGGGCCCGTAGGCGGTCGACAGCGCATCGATGAACAGCCTCACCGACGCCGGCGAGCGCGTCAGACCGACGCGCGCTTCGACGCGGATGCCGGACGCGACCTGCTCCCGCCCGTGTGCGATCCCGAGCTCCGCCACGCGCACGCCGAGCACGCGCAGACCGTCCGCCGCTTCGCGGCGCAGGCTGTGCCCCAGCACCTTCGCGTAGCAGGCGATCCCGGCGTGGCTCGAGGTGTACGCGAGATCACGGCGCACGGCCTCGGCGCTGGCCAGCACCTCGACGCCCGAGGAGATGCTTTCCCGGTTCAGGCCGGCGCCGCGCTGGAGCTCCGGCGAGCGTCCGCCGCCGAGCACCTTGGCGGGCCTTCCGCCGCACGCTTCCGCTTCCTGTTCCTCGCCGCGCGGCGCGCTCGACCGCGCCGCCGGGTGCGAGCCCGGCACGTCGCCGATCGTCAGCGAGACGGCCTGCGCGAACGCGTCGGCGCGGGAGGCCGTCAGCGGCAGCGGCACCGCGACGCGTTCTCCGGACCCGGGCGGGTTGCCGCCGTGGCGCGCCGTGAACGGCGCTCGCTTCGAGGCGGTCGTCAGGTTCGCCTTTCCGCAGCCCGCGAGCGCGACCGCCGCGATCGCGCACGCCGCCGTCAGGGCGCGCTCAGCTCGCAACGGCTCCGCTCCCCCCACGCGCGCAGCCGGCGTGCGGGAGCAGGCACGCGAGCGTGTCGATCGTCAGGAACGCCTGCTGCAGCACGCCCGCTCCGGCGTGGCCGCCGTTCTGCCGTGACGGCGCATCGGCGACCCGGAACACGCGGTCGTGGCGCTCGAGGTAGACGTCGGCCTGAGCGACGCCCTCCGGGTTCAGCCACGCGAGGTTGCTCGCCTGCGGCGGCGTTGCCGCCGCTTCCGTCGCGGGGTCCGAGCGGCAGCGGCCGCTGACGGCGAGCCTGACGAACCGCGCCGCCGCGGCTTCGCTGCCGAACACCAGCTCGTCGGCCACCAGGTCGTCGCCGTTCGGCGCCCACCAGCGCATCTCGTAGCCCGCGGGCTGGCGGCCGCCCGGCGTCACCGGGGGCGGCGCCGGGTTTTCGTCAGACCAAGCGCTGGTCGCACGCACGGTGCCCTCTTCGTACAGCCGGGCGACCCGCTGCGGCACCAGGCGCGCGACATCGTCGCGCAGCCCCGAGATCTCGCCGGCGCCTGCGGCGGTGACTTCTGGCGCGCCCGCGTTGCCGACGCACGCCGCGCCCGTCGCCGGACCCGAGCCCGGGATCGCGAGGTACGCCACGAGCGCCGCGAGGATCGCCAGCAGCACCGCGAGCCTGATCCTGCCGCGGCTTCGGCGAACGCGGGCGGGATCGGGGCTCCGGGCGGTCATCCCTGTCCCTGAACCTAGATGATCGATCGAGCCTCGCAGCAAGCTCGATCGGGCGGGGCGAGCGTCCAAGGGCACAACCGGCATTCAACTTCTTGGGCGCGGATGCCGAAGGAGGGGCGATGGCTCAGTTGTCTCGTCCCTACCAGATCGGTATCGCCGCTGTGGCGGTGCTTGCTGTGGCGTGGCTGCTGCTGCTCCGTGGGCACGGCGAAAGCAGCCCCTCGAGCACCGCGAGCTCCGCGCCCGCAGTCGTCCACCACGCCCCTGCGAAAGCCGCGACGGGCCGGGCCGGCCAGGCGACGGGCGGTGGCTCCGCGTCTAGCCTCGGCGCGTACGGGCACGCGATCGAAAAGGCGCGCGGCGCCGTCACGACGTCGCAGCACAACGCGAACCGGCTCGAAGAACACTCCAACCAGGCCTCGTCCGCGACCCCCTCGCAGACCACCGCCTCCACGCCCTCCGCCTCCGCCTCCGCCCCGTCGACGACCGCCGCCAGTCCGTCGAAGACCGCGACCGCCCCCTCCACGACCGCCGCCAGTCCCCCCAAGACCGCGACCGCCCCCACCAAGGCCGCGACGAAGCCGGCGACCCCGGCCGCGCGTCCCAAGCCCAAGACCGCGGCGGGCGCCCCCACTCGTCAGCACGCGGTCGAAGTCCAGCTCGCGCAGGGCAAGGTCGCCGTGATCCTGTTCTGGGATCGCAGCGGCACCGACGACCGGCTCGTCCGGGCCGCGCTGAGGTCGCTGCGCGGCGACCGCAGCCTCGCGATCGACGAAGCCGCCGCCGGCGAAGTCGCCGCGTTCGGCACGATCACTCGCGGGGTCCAGGTCTACGGCACGCCGACGATGCTGATCGTCAACAGCCAGGGCAAGACCCGCACGCTGACCGGCCTGCAGGACTCCTTCGCGATCGCCCAGGCGGTCGCGGAAGCGCACCACTCCTAGCCAGCACGCGGGCGTTCGCGCCTTACACTCGCTCGGATGAGACCTGGCGAGGATCGGCTGCGCTGGCACCTCGAAGCTCCGCAGGGACGCGGGCACGTTCCCGCCTGCGCACACACGGGCGCGGCCGGCGGCGCCGCCTGCGGCGACCTCGTGCGGATCTCGCTCGCGCTCGGCCCCGGCGGCGAGATCGCCGGCGCCGGCTTCGATGCGAGCGGCTGCGGCGCCGCGCAGGCCGCCGGCTCGGCTGTCGTCGCGCTGATCGACGGCGCCGCGCTGCTCGACGCCGCGCGGATCGGGAGCGATCAGATCGCGGCGGAGCTCGGCGGCCTGATGCCGGGGAAGATGCACGCCGCCGAGCTCGCCTGCGACGCCCTGCACCGCGCGCTCGGCTCGGCCGCCCGCGCGGCCTCGCTGCCTCCGGTCGCCGATCGCGCCCTGGTCGCGATGAGCGGCGGCGTCGACAGCGCCGTCGCGGCGCTGCTCGTCGCGCGCGGCGGCGCCGAGCCGGTCGCGTGCACGCTCGAGCTCTGGGCGGACGCCGAGAACGACGGCGACACGAGCTGCTGCTCGGCGCAGGCCGTGCGCGGTGCGCGTCGCATCGCGCACGGGCTCGGCATGCCCCATCTCTCGATCGACCTGCGCGCGGAGTTCCGGGCCGGTGTCGTCGAGCATTGGCTCTCCGACCACGCGGCCGGGCTGACCCCGAACCCCTGCATCCGCTGCAACGGCAACGTCCGGCTCGACGCGATGCTCGAGCTCGGCGAGCGGCTCGGCGCGCGGACGCTGGCGACCGGCCATTACGCGCGGGTCGAGCGCGACGCCGCCGGCGAGCCGCTGCTGATGACCGCCGCGGACCCCGCGAAGGACCAGAGCTACGTGCTCTCGGGGCTCGCGCCCGCGTCGCTCGCGCGCATGCGTTTCCCGCTCGGCGGCCTCGAGAAGACGCGCGTCCGGGAGATCGCCCGCGAGGCCGGCCTCGCCGTCGCGGGCCGGCGCGACTCGCAGGACCTCTGCTTCCTCGCCGGCACCGGCCAGGGCGCGTTCCTCGCCCGCCACGGCGGCCTCGGCGCGCGGCCCGGCGCGATCGTCACCGCCGAGGGCGAGGTGCTCGGCGAGCACCGCGGCGCCCACCTCTACACCGTCGGCCAGCGCCGCGGTCTCGGCATCGGCGCCGCCGAGCCGCTCTACGTGCTCGGCACCGACGCCGGCGCGAACACCGTCACGGTCGGGCCGCGCGACGATCTCCTGACCGGCGAGATCCCGGTCCGCGAGATCGTGCTGCACCGCCCCGGCGCCGCGGTCGACGGCGTGCGCGTGCGCGCGCACGGCCGCCGCCACAGCTGCCGGCTCGGTGGCGACCTCGGGGCGGGCCGCCACCCCCGCGCATCGATCGAGCTGCTCGCCGCGGCCGAGCGGACCGCGCCCGGGCAGCTCGCCTGCCTGTACGCCGGCGAGCTCGTCGTCGGCCACGGCACGATCGCCCCCGCCTAAGATCCCCTCTCCGATGACCAGCGACGAGATCCGCGAGCGCTACCTCGCCTTCTTCGAGGAGCGGGGCCACCGGCGCATCCCCTCCGCCTCGCTCGTGCCGCCCGCGAGCGACACCTCCGCGCTGCTCACCGTCGCCGGCATGCACCCCCTGAAGCCGTACTTCCTCGGTCAGGAGACGCCGCCGGCGCCGCGCCTGACGAGCTGCCAGAAGGTCTTCCGGACGGTCGACATCGACAACGTCGGAAACACCTCGCGCCACCTCACCTTCTTCGAGATGCTCGGCAACTTCTCGTTCGGCGACTACTTCAAGGAGGGCGCGATCGAGTTCGCCTGGACGCTGTCGCTCGAGGTCTTCGGGTTCGACCCCGCCGACGTCTGGGTGACGGTGTTCGAGGGCGACGACGCGCTCGGGCTCGGGCCCGACGAGGAGGCGATCGGGCACTGGCTGGAGATCGGCGTGCCGCGCGAGCGGATCGTCCGCTGCCCACGCTCGGAGAACTTCTGGGAAGCGGGGCCGAGCGGCCCGTGCGGCCCGTGCTCGGAGCTGTACGTCGATCGCGGCCTCGAGCACGGCTCCCCCGACGACCTGCCCGGCGGCGAGAACGAGCGCTTCCTCGAGTACTGGAACCTCGTGTTCATGCAGTACGACCAGCGCCAGCGCGACGGCGGCGGCTCGGTGCTGACGCCACTGCCCGCGCAGAACATCGACACCGGACTCGGGCTGAACCGCATGGCGGCGATCCTCCAGCAGAAGGAGACGGTCTTCGAGACCGACCAGTTCGCGCCGCTGATCGCGCTCGGCGAGCAGCTCTCGGGGCGCTCCTACGGCTCCGAGCACCCGACCGATCGCGCGCTGCGGATCCTCGCCGACCACTCCCGCGCGATGACCTTCCTGACCGCCGACGGGGTCGTGCCGTCCAACGAGGACCGCGGCTACGTGCTGCGGCGGGTGATGCGCCGGGCGATCCAGCAGGGGCGCTTCCTCGGCCTCGAGCCCGGCTTCCTGACCCGCTACTCCGCGCTCGTGCGTGAGCTGATGGGCTCCACCTACCCCGAGCTCGGCGAGCAGTCCGAGGTCACCGACATGTGGCTCGCCGCAGAGGAGGAGAGCTTCGGCCGCACGCTCGCGCAGGGGATGACGACGCTTCGCGAGCACATCGACCGCGCCCGCGAGCAGGGCCGGGGCACGATCCCCGCCGAGGACGTGTTCCGCCTCCACGACACGTACGGGTTCCCCTACGAGATGACGAGCGAGCTGCTCGCCGAGGAGGGGCTCGAGATCGAGGGCGAGTTCGAGACGCTGATGGAGGAGCAGCGCGAGCGCGGGCGCGCGGGGGGCCGCGGGGGCGGCGACGGCGAGCCGGCGCGCGCGAGGGAGCTGGCCGGCGCGCTGGTCGGCGAGAGCGACTTCCCGACCCGCTTCACCGGCTACGAATCGGAGGAGCAGGCCACGACCGTCGGCACGTTGCGCGACGCCGCGTTCGCCGGCGACGGCGCGCGCCGCTACCTCGTCAAGCTCGAGGAGTCCCCCTTCTACGCGCCGGGCGGCGGCCAGGTCGCCGACCGGGGGACGATCGAATGCGCCGACGGCGACTGCCTGGCGCTCGTCACAGACGTGTTCCGCGTCGGCGACGACCAGGCGCTGGAAGTCGAGCTCGAGCGCGGCGAGCTGCACGAAGGCGAGCGCGTGACGGCGCGCGTCGACAGGGCCGCGCGGCACGCGACCGAGGCGAACCACACCGCCACCCACCTGCTGCAGGCGGCGCTGCGCGAGCGGCTTGGCAGCCACATCCGCCAGGCCGGCTCATACGTCGGGCCGGACAAGCTGCGGTTCGACTTCAGCCACGGCCACGCGCTGTCCGCCGAGGAGCTGCGCGACGTCGAGGACCGGGTCAACGAATGGGTATCGCAGAACGACCCGGTGCGGGCGATCACGACGACGCTCGACGAGGCGCGCTCGCTCGGCGCGATGGCGCTGTTCGGCGAGAAGTACGGCGAGGTCGTACGGATGGTCGAGGTCGGCTCCGGGGAGCACTCCCGCGAGCTGTGCGGCGGCACGCACGTCGGGCATACCGGCGAGATCGGGCCGTTCCGCGTCCTCTCGGAGACGTCCAGCTCGGCGAACGTCCGCCGGATCGAGGCCGTCACGGGTCCCGCCGCAGTCGAGCTTCTGCGCGGTCACGACGCGCTGCTCGGCGAGATCGCGGGCGAGCTGCGTTCGCGACCGGAGCTGGCTCCGGACGCCGTGCGGAAGCTGATCGAGGAGCGGCGCGGGCTCGAGAAGCAGCTCGCGCGGGCGTCCACGGGCGGCGGCTCGGGTGTCGAGGAGCTGGCCGCGTCCGCACGCGAGCTCGGCGGCGCGACGGTGCTTGCGAGCGCGGTCGAGGCCGACGGGGCGCAGGCGGTGCTCGAGCTCGCGGACCTCGTCAAGGGCAAGCTCGGCGACGCCGCGATCCTGCTCGGCGCAGCCGCGGACGGACGCGTGCACCTCGTCGCGAGCGTCGCTCCGGCGCTGGTCGAACGCGGCGTCAGGGCGGGAGAGATCGTGAAGACCGCCGCGGCGGTCGTCGGTGGCGGCGGAGGGGGACGCGACACGATGGCCCAGGCGGGCGGCCGCGACCCGGCGAAGCTCGATCAGGCGATCGCGGCGGGCGCCGCGGCGATCGAGGCGGCGCTGGCTAGTTGAGGGTGCTCGCCCTCGACTACGGCAGCGCGCGCTGCGGCTGCGCGATCAGCGACCCGACCGGGACGATCGTGACGCCGATCGAGGCGATCGAGCGCCCGGCGACGAAAAAGGGGATGGCGAGGCTGCGCGAGCTGGTGCGGACGCGCGAGCCGGCGCTCGTGCTCGTCGGGCTGCCGCTGTCACTGCGCGGGGGAGACACCGCGCAGACGCGCGAGACGCGGGAGTTCGCGACGCGGCTCGGCGCGCTGCTCGGAGGCGACGGCGGCGTCCCCGTCGAGCTCTACGACGAGCGGTTCACGACGCGGATGGCGCAGCGGGCGGGAGGCACCCGCACCTCCGAGGACTCGCGGGCGGCCGCGCACCTGCTCGAGAGCTGGCTCGCCGCGAGATCGCGTTAAGGTCCCGGGTACTTGTCGCGCGGCGAGAGATCACGTCCGGAACGGACTGTCGAGGAGCGGGAGCGAGACCGACTCGAGCGGGAACGGCGTCGCGCCGAGCGCGAAGGGCGGCCGCTGCCCGATCCCGGAGCCGCGCCGCTCGCCGAGGGGGTCGCGGAGGGTGCCGATCCGCATGCGGAGGGCTGGATCGATCCTGAACCGCCGCACGCCGAGCCGACCGACGCCTCGCTCCCGGAGCAGGACCCCGGCTTCGAGCTCGATCCACACGTACCCCACGCCGATTCGGGCCTGATCGAGACGGGGCACGCCGATCCGGCAGCCGCCCCGCCGAGCGCCGGGGAGCCTTCCGCGACGGGCGCCGGTCCCTTCGCGGACCCCGAGCTCGCCGATCCCGCGTTCGGCGAGCCGTCTCCCGAGGTGGGCGCCGATCCCTTCGCCGACCCAGCGTTCGAGGGCGCGTCCGCCGGGCCGTTCGCGGATCCCGCATCCGGGGGTACGCCCGGCGACATGTCTCACGGGGCGAGCGTCGAGCCGTTCGCGGATCCCGCGTTCGCAGGTACGCCCGGCGACGTGTCTCCCGGGACGAGCGCCGAGCCGTTCGCGGAGCCAGAGCTCGTCGACCCCGTGGGCGCGACGCCGCCCCCGCCGAGCGAGCCGCCCGATCTGCCCGCCGGCGAGGATCCGCACCCGCCTGAGCCACTCGCCGACGACGGCCGCGGGCTCCCGCCGCCGCCCCCGCGTGTCCGCAGCGAGCCGCCGATGCGCCGGGCCTTCCGCCGCCGTGCCGCGCCGCCGGCTGCCGGTGTCGCCCTCGCGGGCGGACGCGAGCGTTCCCGTGTGCGCGGCGGCTTCGGCTCTCGCATCGCGGCCCTGATCGCGCTGATCGCCGTCGCGATCGCGGTGATCCTCGTCGTCCACTCGCTGAAAGGCTCCTCGCACACCAACACACCCCGCGCGATCCCCGTCGTGAAGGTGCTGATCCCCGAGGGCAAGACGCGGCTCCAGATCGCACAGATCGCCGCGGCGGACGGTCTGAAGGGCGACTACCGGTCGGCTGCGCGCTCCTCGGACCTGCTCGACCCGACCCAATACGGTGCGCCGAAGGGCACGCCGGACCTCGAAGGCTTCCTGTTCCCGGCGACCTACGAAGTCGACCGCGGCGCCCCCGTCTCGCGGCTCGTCGAAGAGCAGCTCACGGCGTTCGGCGAAAACTTCGGCGCCGAAGACGTGAGCCGCGCGAAAGCGCTCGGCGTCACCCCCTACCAGCTGCTGACGGTCGCATCGCTCGTCGAGCGCGAGGCGCAGGTGCCGGGCGACCGCGCGAAGATCGCGGCCGTCATCTACAACCGTCTCAAGGCCGGCATGCCGATCGGGATCGACGCGGCGATCTACTACGCCGTGGAGATCTCGCGCAACATCCCGACCTACACCCAGGAACTGACCGAAGCGCAGCTGCACATGAACTCTCCCTACAACACGAGGACCCACACCGGGCTGCCGCCGACGCCGATCTCCAACCCCGGCGTGGCCTCGATCGAGGCCGCCGCTCACCCGGCCCACGCCGCCTACCTCTACTACGTCGCCGGCGCCGACGGGTGCGGCGAGCAGGTCTTCTCGAACACGCAGTCCGAATTCGAAACGGACGTCGCCGCCTACGAAGCGGCAAAGCAGAAGAACGGCGGCCACCCGCCCGTCTGCAAGCACGCGGGCTGATGCCCCGGCTCGGCGTGCTCGGCTGGCCGGTCGCCCACAGCCGCTCGCCGGCGATGCACAACGCGGCGCTCGCCGCACTCGGCCTCGACGGCTGGCGCTACCAGCGACTGCCGGTGCCGCCGCCGCTGTTCGCGGAGACCGTGCGCGGGCTCGCCGGCGCGGGCTTCGCCGGGGCCAACGTCACGATCCCGCACAAGGAGGCGGCGCTCGCGCTCGCGGACACCGTGAGCGACGCGGCGCGCGAGATCGGCGCGGCGAACACCCTGACCTTCGCTGCGAGCGGAGCGATCGCCGCCGAGAACACAGACGCCCCCGGGCTGATCGCGGCGCTCGGGCTGCCCGTCTCGGGGCTCCGCGCACAGGTGCTGGGCGCGGGCGGCAGCGCCCGCGCGGCGGTGTGGGCGCTGCTGCGGGCGGGCGCCTCCGAAGTGCTCGTGTGGAACCGCACGAGCTCGCGCGCGGAACGTCTGGCTGCTGACCTCGGAGCGCGCGCGGTCGATGCCCCGGAGGGGGCCGATCTGCTGGTCAACTGCACTTCCGTGGGCCTCGGCATAGAACCCTTGGCTACTGGGGAGCGCAGCCTCAACCAACTCCATTTGCGGGGCGATCAGATCGGCGAGTACTCACATGTCGCTGACCTTGTCTACCGTCCGGGATCGACCCCGCTGCTTGCCGCCGCCGCAGCGGCGGGCGTGCGCACAACCGACGGACTGGAGATCCTGGCCGCGCAGGGCGCGCTCAGCTTCGCGCTGTGGACCGGGCGCGAGCCCCCGCCGGGGATCATGCTCGCGGCCGCCCGCGCCGAGGGCTGAGCTCACCGGGGAGGGCTCGCGATGAGCGACCTCCCCCAGCCGCTCGAGCCGGACCTCCACGCGCTGTTCGGGATCGAGGGCAGGGACGCCCCCGACCACGATCCGGTGATCTCCGTCGAGCCGCGTGCCGAGGACGGCGACGGCGACCCCTACGGCGCGTTCGAGGGCGGCTCGCCGACGGTCCAGATCGAGCAGTCCGGCGCCGGCGGCTTCGGCGCCGCGGCGGACGACGACGGCTTCGGTGGGTCCGGCCTCTCGGCGCCCGAGCCGCCCGCCTGGCAGGCCGCGCCCGAGCCGCCCGCCGCGCCGCCGCCCGGCGGCGAAGCGGCCGACGAGGACGAGACTGGGTGGACCGGCATCACGCGGCCCTCGCGCCGCGGCTCCTCGGCGCGGTTCCTGACCGACGTGATCGTCGAGATGGGCCTCGCCTCGCAGCGCCAGGTCGACGACGCCGTCGAGACCTCGCGCAACTCGGGGACCGCGCCCGAGCGGATCCTGATCGACCAGGGCGCGATCACCAACGACGGGCTCGCCCGCGCGCTCGCCGAGCGCTACGGCCTCGACCACCTCGACCTCGGCGTCTTCCAGGTCGACATGGGCGCGGCGAACCTCGTCTCGACGACCGTCGCCAAGCGCTACCAGGCGGTGCCCGTCGGGTTCGCCGACAAGCGCACCCTGCTGGTCGCGATGGCGGACCCCTCGAACGTGCTGGCGGTCGACGACATCGCGATCATGACCGGCCACGAGGTGCGTGTCGCGGTCGCCCCGCCCGACGACATCGCCGCGCTGATCTCGCGCCTGGACCGGCTCGAAGACGTCGTCGGCTCGCCCGAGGACCTGCTCGAGCAGGAGGAGGAGGGCGAAGTCGTCGCCCTCCACGAGAGCTCCGAAGACGCACCGGTCATCAAGCTCGTCAACCAGGTCGTGGCGCAGGCCGTGGAGCGCGGCGCCTCCGACATCCACTTCGCGCCCGACGGCCGCGAAGTCCGCGTGCGGTTCCGGATCGACGGCGTGCTGCAGGACATCACGACGGTGCCGCGGCGGATGGCTGCGGGGGTCGTCTCGCGCGTGAAGATCATGGCCGAACTCGACATCGCCGAGAAGCGCCTGCCGCAGGACGGGCGCATCGGGCTCGTCGTCGACGGACGCCACATCGACCTGCGCGTCGTGACGCTGCCGAGCGTGCACGGCGAGGGGATCGTGATGCGCGTGCTCGACAAGAGCAGCGTCGTCGTCGATCTCGACAAGCTCGGGATGGCCGACGAATCACGCGAGCGCTTCGAAGCCTCGTGCCGCGAGACCCACGGCGCGGTGCTCGTGACCGGCCCGACCGGCTCGGGAAAGTCGACGACGCTCTACGCGGCGCTGCAGATGCTGAACACGCCGGACAAGAACATCATCACGGTCGAGGACCCGGTCGAGTACGAAATGTCGGGCCTCACGCAGGTGCAGGTGTCTGCGAAGACGGGTCTGACCTTCGCCGCCGGGCTGCGCGCGATGGTCCGCGCCGACCCCGACATCATCATGGTCGGCGAGATCCGCGATCGCGAGACCGCGCAGATCGCGGTCGAGTCCGCGCTGACGGGCCACCTCGTGCTCTCGACGCTGCACACCAACGACGCCCCGTCGGCGATCACGCGGCTGATCGAGATGGGGGTCGAGCCGTTCCTGGTCGCCTCGGCGCTCGAGTGCGTCGTCGCCCAGCGGCTGGCGCGCCAGCTCTGCCCGTCCTGCAAGCGGCGCACGATCATCCCCGCAAAAGTGCTGCAGGAAAGCGGCTACAAAGCCCACATGGAGCTCGAGGCCTACGAGCCGGTCGGCTGCCGCCGCTGCGGCGGCAGCGGCTATCGCGGCCGTCTCGGGATCTACGAGGTGATGAAGATGTCGCCCGAGGTGCAGACGATGGCGCTCGAACGGCGGCCCGCCGAGGAGATCCGCGACCTCGCCTGCACGCAGGGGATGACGCGGCTGCGCGACGACGGGCTGCAGAAGGTCAGGATGGGCCGGACCTCGATGGCCGAGCTCGCGCGCGTCGTCGGCAGCAACTAGCCGCCGCCTGCACGTTTTTTGTCCAGAGAGCCTCGCGCCCTCCTGAAATCCGCGCCAGCTGCCGATAGGGGCTGCATGGACATCGATTTCGCTGACCTGCTGATGGAGGTCGTCAACCGCCGGGCCTCGGACCTGCACCTCTCCGCGGGCGCCCACCCCACGGTCCGCGTGCGCGGCCGGCTGCAGCCGCTCGAGGAATACCCGGAGCTGTCGAGCTCCGACACTCGCGAGATCATCTACTCGATCCTGACCGGGGATCAGCGCCAGCGGCTGGAGACGAACTGGCAGATCGACTTCGCGTACTCGATCCCGGGCCACGCCCGCTTCCGTGTCAACGCCTACTACCAGCGCGGCGCGATCGGCGCGGCCTTCCGCCTGATCCCGTTCGGCCTGACCTCGATCGACGATCTCGGGCTGCCCGCCGCCGTCCACGAGTTCACCAGAAAGCCCCGCGGCTTCGTGCTCGTCACCGGCCCGACCGGCTCGGGCAAGTCCACCTCGCTCGCGGCGATGATCGACTCGATCAACGAGACCCGCGAGGAGCACATCATGACGATCGAGGACCCGATCGAGTTCCTGCACGGGCACAAGAAGTGCATCGTCAACCAGCGCGAGCTCGGATCAGACGCGCAGTCCTTCTCGATGGCCCTCACGGCCGCGCTGCGCCAGGACCCGGATGTGATCCTCGTCGGCGAGATGCGCGACCTGGAGACGATCTCGACCGCGCTGACCGCGGCTGAGACCGGTCACCTGGTCTTCGCAACGCTGCACACGCAGGACACCGCGCAGACGATCGACCGGATCATCGACGTGTTCCCCGCGCACCAGCAGGGCCAGGTCCGCGTCCAGCTCTCCGTCGCCCTGCAGGGGATCATGACCCAGCAGCTGCTGCCGACCGCCGACGGCTCCGGCCGCGTCGTCGCGACCGAGGTGCTCGTGCCGACGCCGGCGGTCCGCAACCTGATCCGCGAGGGCAAGACCCACCAGATCTACTCCGTGCTGCAGACCGGCTCCGCGGTCGGCATGCAGACGATGGACACCTCGCTCGCGCAGCTCGTGCGGGCCGGGAAGATCAGCCAGAAGCTCGCCGAATCCCGTTCGTCGACGCCCGAGGAGCTCCGTCGCCTGCTCGGCGGGACCTCGCTGGCGGCCGCGTAGGGATCGCCTGAACCATGAGCACGTACGTCTTCAAGGCGATCGACCTGACCGGCGGCAAGGCCCGTGGCGAGGTCGAGGCGGACTCCAAGCAGGCCGTCTCCGACCAGCTGAAGTCACGCGGCCTGATCGTCCTCGACATCGCCGACAAGCACAACTCGAAAGAGATCGAGCTCTCGTTCCTGAAGCGGGTCAAGGCGAACGACCTGGCGATCTTCTCGCGTCAGCTCGCGACGATGATCTCCTCCGGGATGAGCATCCTGCGCTCCCTCTACGTGCTCGAGGAGCAGACCGAGAACAAGTTCCTGAAAGAGACGATCGTCGCGGTCCGCAAGGACGTCGAGGCGGGCCTCTCGCTGAGCGACTCGATGGCCCGGCACCCGAAGGTCTTCAGCCCGCTGTTCATCGCGATGACCCAGGCGGGGGAGACCGGCGGTGTGCTCGAGGGCTCGCTGCTGCGCGTCGCCGACCAGCTCCAGAGCGACGCCGCGCTTCGCCGTCAGATCAAATCGGCGATGGTCTACCCGACGATGGTGATCATCTTCGCCGTCGGCGTGATGATGGCGCTCGTCGCGTTCCTCGTGCCGGTGTTCGTCGGCGTCTTCAAGCAGTTCGGCGGCGAACTCCCGAAGCTGACCCAGGTTTCCGTGTTCCTCTCCGAAGCGGTCACCGGCTACTGGTGGCTGATGTTCCTGCTCACCGGCTTGACGATCGGCACGTTCGTGCGCTGGAAGAAGACGACGTGGGGACGCAAGCAGTGGGACCACTTCCGGCTGCACGTGCCGATGAAGATCGGCACGATCGTCCAGCAGGTCGCCGTCGCGCGCTGGTCGCGCACGCTGGCCTCGCTGACGAGCGCCGGCGTCCCGCTGCTGCAGGCGCTCGAGATCACCGGCCGGACCGGCGGCAACGTCGCGGTCGAGGAAGCGATGGACGGCGTGATCGCCTCCGTCAAGCGCGGTGGCACGATCGCCGCGCCGCTCGCCCAGGCGCCGATCTTCCCGTCGATGGTCACGCACATGGTCGGCGTCGGCGAGGAGACCGGCGCGCTCGACTCGATGCTCGACCGGATCGCGGAATTCTACGAGGAACAGGTGGAAGCGTCGGTGAAGGCGCTGACCTCGATCCTCGAGCCGATCATGATCATCGTGATCGGCGGAATCGTCGGGTTCATCGTGATCTCGATGTACCTGCCGCTGTTCGAAGTCTACAACCACATCGAATAACGCACAGACGGCGCAGTTGGCTCTGTAGAGCCAAGAACGGCGGCCTACGTAGTCTCACCACGTGTTCGTGGCGTCGGTCCACGACGTCGTGTGGGTTGTGGTGGCCCGTGCGGTCGCCGGGATCGCGGCTGCGTTGCGCGGGCTCCGCAGCAACCGCTGAGCAGGGTCTTCACGGTCCGTCCGCGCCGGCTCGGAGGCGCTCGCCGAGCCATCTACGCTGGTCGCCCGCGAGCAGCCCGGCCAGTACGGCCGTGGGCGCTCAGAGGGCTCGGACGGTGGGTCGCCGAGATCGCGGCCGCGACTGTCGCGCACGCCGCTGAGGGCGGCGCGTCCTCGGCCGATCTGCCTCCGGAGCCTTCGATGCTCGGGTCGGTACGAGTCCGAAGAACACGAGGTCGTGGCCGGCGAAGCAGCCTGGGCAGATCACGCCGAGATAGCTCCCGTCCGGCGCGAGCGCGACGTGCCAGTCCCCGTAGCCAGGCTCCTCCCAGGCGGGTGCGTACTCCTGGCAGTGCTCGCAGTGCTCCAGCATCGGCGGATCGTAGGAGGCGCCTCAGACGTGAAGCGAACCCGGACGGGCGGGTACGCGCGCGCCTGGCGTGCAGCGGCCAGACAGCACGTGACGGGCTGACGCGCAGCGCGGCCGGCATGCTCGTGGCCGGTCCGCGGCGCGCTCCCTTAGCATGCGGCGCCAATCTCGAATCGAAGGACGGGGGGAAATCGAATGGAGTCCTGGCTGAGGCGCAACTCGTTGCGCATCGCGGTTCTCGCCATCGCCGCGTCGCTGGCCTTCGCCGGCGTCGTACTCGCGAGTGGCAGCGGCTCGACCGTACCGCTCTGTATCGCGAGCAAGGAAGGCAAGCCGATCGTCAGTCCGAAAGCCGGCGCCTGCAAAACCGGCTACACGCTGACGGAAGTCAACAAGGAAGGGCGCGAAGGCAAAGAAGGACCGCAGGGCAGAGAAGGAACGCAGGGCAGAGAAGGACCGCAGGGCAAGGAAGGACCGTTCCCCTCGACGCTGCCGCACGGCGACACGGTGACTGGCACCTGGGGCGTCACCAACGGCAACGGAAGCGGCAGCAGCGGCAGCGACTGGGGAACGTCGGCGATCTCCTTCCCGTACCGGCTCGCCAGTGCGCCGACCGCGAAGTTCGTGCAGAAAGGGAAAACCGAAACCGGATGCACGGGTACTGCGAGCAACCCGACGGCGGAATCCGGATACCTCTGCGTATACGAAGGGATCAGCACCGAAGTGAACCTGACGGCCCCCGAGCTATGCGGACCCGTCGGGGGTTGCAAGGAAGGCGCCTCGACCGTCGGGGTCGAGGTGAGGATCTTCGGTGTCAGCGGCACCACGCGCTGGTACGACTGGGGGACCTGGGCGGTTACGGGATGAGCCCCGGGTCTGGGGTTCGGCGGGCGATCGCCGCCGAACCCCAGACCCTTTGGTCTCGAGCTCGGTGACCGGCGCTGCGCCGGCCGCCGCGGCTGGCGGACGTGCTCCGGGATGCGCGCCGGCACGTGGAGCACCTGTCGCGGACGACGAGCATGAGCGCGCCCAGGCGGTGGGGCGAGGACGGGGATGGCGTCCGGCAACTCGCTCGCCGAGAAGGGCTGGTGCCGCGCGCTTAGGCGTTCGCCGTCAGGGTAGAGTCGAGCGGATGAAGAAAATCCTCGAACTCATCCTCTGCATCCTGCACCCGATCGCGGTCGTGCTGATCTGGGTGAGGCTGCTGTTCCGTGGCGACCTCGGGCTGATCGCGCGGATCGCGTGGGCGATCGCCGCGATCGTGCCGTTCGTGCCGTTCCTCTACGTCCTGACCGGGAACGAGATCCTCTGAGGCGGTAGAAACCCATCCGTGCCGACGGAGGGGTTCGAGCAGCTCGCGGCGAGGATCGAGTCGGTGCGGGACGCGCGCGGGCGGGTCGTCGTCGCGATCTGCGGCTTCGGAGGGTCGGGCAAGACGACCCTCGCGGGTGCGCTGCGCGACCGCTTCGGCCTGCGCGACCGTCAGCTGGTTCACCTCGACGACTTCATCCTCGACCGCGGCAGGGGAGAGGGGATGCTCGGCGGCTTCGACTGGGACCGCGTGATGCGGGTGCTCGGGGACGTTCGCGCCGGGCGCCCGCTGCGATACACCCCCAGCGACTTCGAGGGCCGGCCGCTTGGGTGGAGCGTCGAGGAGGAGCTGCCGGAGGTCGTGATCGTCGAGGGCGTGAGGCTGCTGCGAGCGGGGCTCGCGGGCTTCTTCGACCTCACGGTGTGGATCGACTGCCCGCTCGAGCTCGCCACCGAACGCGGGATCGCCCGCGACCGTGCCGGCGGCGTAGACGAGCAGAGCATCGCGCTGTGGGGGGAGGTGTGGGACCCGAAGGAACGTGAGTACTTCGCGGCCTGCCGCCCGGACCGGCGCGCCGACGTCCTGTATCCCGGAGCGGACTGAGCCGCACCCCGGTCGGGGGTCGTGTGCTCGGCGGGGGCGTCTCCGCGAGAACCGGACGCCGGGGTTCGTGGGGCTCGCGTCAACCCGGGATCCAGCGGTCGGCTCGCGGGCACGGCCAGGCGCCTCTGCCGGCCGCACCGGCACCGCGGCTCGTCACCCGCGGGCGCGCCCGGCCGGCATGCGGCGCTCGCCGTTCGCCGGGCCTGCCTCAGCGCAGGATCGGGCGGCTCACTTGCGGGCGCGCCCGACCCGCAGGCGCCGCTCGCCCCGGGCGGTGTCGACCGACAGCGACAGCTCCCCGTCGAGCAGCTCGCGCAGCTCCTCGCCGACCAGCTCGGCGCGCCATCCCTGCAGAGTCCGCACGTCGTCGCGGGGCTCGCCGGTGCGGGCCGCGACGACGATCGCCTGCAGGTCCGCTTTCGTCGCCAGCAGCTCGTATGCGAGCCCGGCCTCACGGGCGCGCGTTCGCGCAAGCGCCTCGCAGAGCGCCACCAGCGGTAGATCCTCGCCCTTCGGCGGCGCCGATCGCCCACCCTGCGGCGGCGGCTCGGGTGGGCGCTTGCGCGCCCGCGCCACCGCGTCGAGCAGGTCGCGGGCGCGGCGGCCCTGAGCGCTCTGGCCGGCGCCGCGGATCCTCGCCAGGTCCTCCTGCGACGCGGGCCGGCGGCGCGCGACCTCCACGAGCGCCGCGTCGCTGAGCACGCTCTGCACCGGGCGGTCGTGGCGCTCGGCGGTGCGCTCGCGCCACTCGACGAGCTCGCGGGCGACCGCGCGGGCGGACGCGTTCAGCCCCCCGATCCGCGGCAGCCGTTCGAACACCGCTTGCGGGTCCCGCTCGGCACTGACCCGGCTCACCGGCTCGCACTCCTCGAGCGCCCACTGCAGCCGGCCGATCTCGGACAGGCGCCGTTCGAGCTCGGCCGCCAGCTCGAGCAGGTGCACGACGTCCTCGCGGGCGTAGGCGAGCTGCTCCGGCGAGAGCGGGCGCGCGTCCCAGCGGGTGAAGCTCGCCGACTTCGACACGCGCAGACCCAGCACCTCGGTCAGCAGCGAGTCGTACGAGGACTGAGCGCCGAGCCCGGCGAAGCCCGCCGCGACCTGGGTGTCGAGGAGGTTCGTGACGTCGCAGCCCAGCTCGCGGCGCAGCAGCGCGACGTCCTGGCGCCCGGCGTGCATCACGATCCTGACCGCCGGGTCCTCGAGCGCGCGGGATAGCGCGTCCGCGGGCAGCCCCTCCTCGAGCGGGTCGATCAGCGCGATCGCCTCTCCCGCCGCCGCGTCCTCGGGGACGGCGAGCTGGACCAGGCAGAGCAGCGTGCGATAGCGGCCCTCGCCCATGAACTCGGTGTCGAGCGCGAGCCTTCCCGCGGCCGCGCCGCGTTCGATCAGCGCCGCGGCGCCGCTCATCCGGCGGCTCCCTGCTTCGCGCCGGGCAGCAGGTAGAGCAGGCCACCGCGCGGTAGCCCCGCGGCGCGGGACACGTCGGTGCCGTGTGCACGGATCCACAGCACCGGCTTCGCGCACGCCGCGTTGACCGATGCCGCTTTGTGGATGCAGAAGGAGCTCAGGTAGGCGTAGCGCACCTGTCCTTTCGCGATCATCCGCTGAAGCTTCGCAATCGACGTGTAGACGCGCGCGTTGTACGTCGTCAGGACCACGACCGGTAGCGCGTCCTTGACGATCAGCGAGCCGATCTGCGTCGCCGACTCCGCCGCGACCTCGTAGCGCGCGCCGTCTTTGTGGGCGCGCAGGTATGCGCTCATCGGCGCCTGCACGTCGCCGGCGATCTGCCCGACGAAGCCGGCGTCGCTGACGTTGTCGTGGATCGAGACGAGATCCGCTTTGACGCCGATCGCGAGCACCGCGACCAGCGCGGCGACGAGCGTCACCGCTGCCTCGACCGCGTCGCCCGGCCTCGCGAGCACGCCCGAGATGACCGCCACCGCGGCCCCTGCGAGCACGACGAACCACGTCACCGGCACCCCGTAGAGGAGCCGCTCCGCGTAGAAGACCGTGACCGCCATCGCGATCCCGAGCGCGATCAGCCGAAGACGCCCGCGGCCGGTGCAGGCCCAGGCGAGCCCGATCCCGAGCATCGCCGCGACCGCGGGCGTGAAGCCCTCGGTGTAGCGAGGGTGCAGGCGCGCCATGTGGCTGAACAGCACCAGTCCGGTCAGCATCCACAGCGAGATCCCGGCCGCTCCGGCCCGCCGCACACGCGCACGGATCGCAGCCTCGCCGTCGGCGGCGGGGCGCTGCGCGGTGCTCGTGCCGGCGGCATCAGGGCCCGCGGGCGCCCGGCTCGGCGTCGCGGTCGTGCCGGCGTTGTCGGGCGCGGGGTCCCCGGGCCCGCCGGGCGCACGCGCGGCTCTCCCGATTCTCTCCTTCTCCATCTCCTCCTCGGCGGGGGGACCTCGGACCCCGACGAGCAGCGCCGGGATACCGAGGATCAGGCCGATCAGGATCTCCATGCCGAGCCGCTCGCCCGACAGCGGCCCGACCCGCGCCAGCAGCCGCGTCGGAGACGCGGGCAGGATCGGGATGTGGTCGCGCTCGGATTGCGTCGCCGTCGGGTAGTTGTGGCCGGGTTCGTACACCGTCCCCTGCGGTTCCGGCGATTTCCCGCTCAGCCGGTCGCTGCCGTTGAACACGAACGCCGCGTTCCAGGCGCTGCCGTTCGTCGACCCGATCGCCCAGGGTCGGTCGTCGGCGGGCGCGAGCAGCGTCGCGCCGAGCCATGCGAGCGCGACCACCACGTACAGGGCGCCGGCCGCCGCCAGCTGCAGAGCCCTTCGCCGTAGGCTGCCCGGCATCCCCAGGGCGGCGAGCAGCGCGAGCCCCGGAACGGCGACGATCGACTCCAGCAGCTTCACGTCGAACGCGATCCCGAGCGCCGCCGCGCCTGCCAGCAGCCAGCCGGTGCGCCCCGTCTCCGCGGCCCGGATCACGAACAGCAGCGCGATCACGCAGAGCAGCATCATCACCCCGTCCATCGTGTCGCTGCGCGCGGTGATCACCTCGACGGGCAGCACCGCCAGCGCCACCGCCGCGGCGATCCCCGCGACCGTGCTCCACATCCGCCGCACCGCCTCGAACAGCAGCGGCACCGCCGCCGTTCCCGCCAGCGCCTCCGGCAGCTTCAACGTCGTCGAGGTGAACCCGAACAGCTTCACGCTCACGACCTGCAGCCACAGGTCGACCGGCGGCTTGTCGATCGAGACGCTCGCGGCCGGCTCGAACGCGCCGAAGAAGAAGTTGTGCCACGACAGGGTCATGCTGCGCACCGCCGCGTCGTAGAACGGGTCGGGCGGCACCTTCCCGATCCCGATCAGCCGCAGCACCGCAGCGCCGAGCGTGATCAGGGCCACGAGCGCCCAGTCCCGCGCTCCTGCGCTCCTTCTCATGCCGGGAACGCTAGTCTCATCGTCTCGTGGCAAGCGACGGCGCCGACACGCAGGACCTGGCGGAGGGAACCCATGAGGCGCGGGAGTGTATGGCCTGCCGCGGCACCGGGCGCGTGATCTCCAACCTCGGCGGCACCCCCGGCACCGTCGAGTGCCCGTGGTGCGCAGGAGGCGGCCTGCGCCTCGCCGAGATCGACGCCCAGGCGCACTGGGCCGCCGAGCAGGAGGCTTCCGGCGGCGGCGCTGAGCGCGATCCTGCAGCCGGTCAGCTCGCAGACGGCTGAAAAAAGACGTCCAACACCGTTTGCACCCTTAAAGGCGCTGCCCGCGCGGGTCGATGGACCGCGTGAAACACAGCCAGTGCCGAGGTGCCAAGGCAGAGCACCTGTAGGTGCGTAGCAAAGCCGGCGGCTCTCACACCCCAGGGGGAGGCGCATCGCCGAAGGAGGCGATTACCGAGGGCTGGCGCCCTGTAAACGGATCCCAGGAGGATCAAAGTGATGTATCGCCTGCGCCAGCGCTCGAGTGAAGAGGGTGGTTTTACCCTCATCGAGCTCCTGGTCGTCATCCTGATCATCGGCATTCTTGCCGCGATCGCAATTCCGTCGTTCCTGTCCCAGAAGAGCAAGGCCACCGACGCCCAGGCGAAGGAGCTTGCTCGTACGGCTCAGACCACGATGGAGACGTGCGCTACCGACAACAACGGTAAGTACACGGAATGCACGAAAGCGAAGCTCGAAGAATACGAGCCGTCGCTGAAGACCAACAGCGCCAAGGAAGCGTACATCGAAACGGTGACCCCGGCGGCGAACGAATACACGATCGTCGCGAAGTCGACGAGCGGTGACACGTTCACCATCAAACGGAACACGTCGAGTGAAATCACGCGTTCGTGCACCCAGGTGTCCGGCAGCAAAGGCTGCCCGACCAACAGCTGGTAGGCACCACCGCTTGATGTTGTTGCGAAGGGCGGCCTCCGGGCCGCCCTTCGTCGTTCCGGGGCGTCCGCGCTGGTCCAGCGAGCCGGCGCGGGGGGAGCTCCGCCCCGCGGCGCGGCTCACGGTACGAGGTGGAGCGCGGAGCGTCAGGTTGCGGACCATCTGGCTACGTCGGCCCGAAAATCTGGGGGCAAACCCTAAAGCGGCGCCCGATCCCATCCGATGTCGGGGACATGCACACCTCGATCGGGCCCCGGACACGATCCCACCTCTCGCGGCGCCCCGCCGCTCGCAGTGAGGACGGCTTCACGCTGATCGAGCTGCTCGTCGTGATCCTGATAATCGGCATCCTCGCTGCGATCGCGATCCCCTCGTTCCTCTCGCAGAAGAGCAAGGCCACCGACGCCCAGGCGAAGGAGCTCGTCCGGACCGCCGAGACGACGATCGAGACCTGTGGTACGGACTACAGCGGCAACTACGAAAACTGCACGAAAGCGAAGCTCGAAGAATACGAGCCGTCGCTGAAGACGAACAGCGCGAAGGAAGCGTACATCGAAAAAGTCGAACCGACCGCGAACGCATACACGATCGTGGGTAAGTCGACGAGCGGCGACACGTTCACGATCGCGCGCAGCACGACGGGTGTTATCACCCGCTCGTGCACGCAGGTGACCGGCAGCAAAGGCTGCCCGTCCAGCAGCTGGTAGCTCCTGATCGAATCCTCGTGCGTCTAAAGCGACGTATCCGCAGGGACGATATGCACGACATGCGTGGCACGCGCGACACGGCCGGCGAGCGTGGGTTCACCCTGATCGAGCTGCTGGTCGTGATCCTGATCGTCGGCGTCCTCGCCGCGATCGCGATCCCCGTGTTCCTCTCCCAGCGCAGCAAGGCCACCGACGCCTCCGGCCGGGAAGAGGCGCGCGCCGCAGCGCAGGCGGCGGAGACCTTCTCGACCGACCACAACGGTGAATTCCCCGGCCTCGAACGCGCGACGATCCACGAATACGAGCCGGCGCTGCAGATCACGGCGGGCAACCACAACGCCTACGTCAGCGTCGCCGAACCGATCGAAGGCGACAAAGGCTTCCGCGTCGCCGCAGTCGCGACATCCGGTGACACCTTCACGTGGGTGCAGAACGCGAAAGGCGAAGTGTCGCGGACCTGCGAACTCGCCGCCGGGTCGACGAACAAGGGGGGCTGCCAGACCGGCAGCTGGTGAGGAGTCCGCGCCCACGGGCGCGGGGCTCAAGTGGGCGCGCAGGAGCGCCGATCAGGAAATATGGAGGCCGCAACCTTCGCCGGCGTGCTCGGCGCGATCTTCGGGTCGTTCCTCAACGTCGTCGTCTACAGGCTGCCGCGGCACGAGTCGCTCGTGTCCCCCGGCTCGCACTGCCCCGGATGCGGGGCCGCGGTCAAGCCGTACGACAACATCCCCGTCCTCTCCTGGCTGTTGCTGCGCGGCCACTGCCGCAGTTGCGGCGAGCCGATCTCCGTCCGCTATCCCCTGCTCGAGCTCGGCACCGGCGTTCTCTGCCTGGCGACCGTGCTCGCGGGCTACTCCCTCGCCCGCACCGCGCTCGGCCTCGGGCTGATCCTGCTGGTCGTGCCGATCGCGCTGATCGATCTCGAGACGCGCCTGATCCCGAACCGGCTGACGCTGCCCGGCGCCGTGATCGCGCTCGGGCTCGGCCTGGCGCTCGATCCGGGCGGCGAGCCGGCGCGACTGATCGCCGCGGCTGCGGCGGGCGGCTTCCTTCTCGTAGCCGCGCTCGCATACCCCGGTGGCATGGGGATCGGCGACGTCAAGCTCGCGGGGATGATGGGCCTGTTCCTCGGGTCCGCCGTCGCCCCGGCCCTGCTCGTCGCGCTCGTCTCGGGAACGCTCGTGGGCGTCGTGATCATCGCCCGCAAGGGCGCGAGCGCCGGCCGCAAGACCGCCGTCCCGTTCGGTCCGTTCCTCGCTGTCGGCGCGATCTTCGCCGTGTTCGCGGGGCCCGAGCTGGTCCATTTCTACGTCAATCACTTCGTCCACTAAAGCGGCGGTCCCCAACCGCCGATATGCCCCCAGCGGAGCGATCCGATCTCGCTCCAGCCCTGTCAGATATGAAACTTCCTTCCAATCTCTCCTCGCCCAACCTCAAGCTTCCCAAGCCGAAGCTCGGCGGGCCCAGCCTGAAGCTTCCCTCCGCGAAGAGCCTCGCCGGTCGGAAGCTCAGCGCGCCGAAGATGAAGTTCGCGGCGCCGAGCCTGAAGGGCCTGTCGCTCGGGCGGCGCGGTGCCGCGGAGGTCGTCGGCCTCGACATCCAGCCCGGCTTCGTCGCCGCCGTCGAGGTTCGCGTCAACGGCGCGATCGTCGCCGCGCGCGCCGCCACGGTGCCGCTCCCGCCGGACACGATGCGCGACGGTGAAGTGCTCGACGAGGGCGCTCTCGCCGATGCGCTGCGCGAGCTGTTCGCCGATTCCCACCTCGGCAAGCGCGTCCGCGTCGGCGTCGCCAACCAGCGGACCGTGCTGCGCACGCTCGAGCTGCCTCCGGTCACCGACCAGAAGGAGCTCGCCGCCGCTGTCTCCTTCCAGGCGCAGGACCAGGTGCCGATGCCGCTCGGCAACGCCGTGCTCGACTTCCACCCGCTCGGCATCACCGACACCCCGGGCGGGCCGCGCCAGCGCGTGGTGCTCGTCGCCGCGCAGCGCGACATGGTCGAAAAGCTGCTCGCCGCGGTCCGCGCCGCCGGGCTCACGCCCGAGGGCGTCGACCTCTCCGCCTTCGCGCTGATCCGCTCCCTGTACCGCCACGAAGCGGATCAGGACGGCCGCGTCCTCTACCTCAACGTCGACGGCCTCTCCAACCTCGCGATCGCCGAGGGCACCGTCTGTCGCTTCACACGCGTCGTCGGCAGCGGTCTCGAGGGGATGGCGAGCGAGCTGGCCGAGCGCCGCGGCATCGCGCTGGCCGACGCCCGCGCCCGCATCGCCGAAGCAGACATGACCCAGCCGCCTCTGGCCGACGCCCCCGCCGAACCGGCCGAGGCCGTCGAGCCGATGGCTGCGCCGCTGCCGGACGTGCCCGCGCTCGACCCGCACGCCGCCGCCGAGGAGCCTGTGACGCTCAGCCCCGAGGAGGCCGAGGCCCGCGAGCGCGAGATGACCTTCGAGGAACTCTCGCACGCCGGCGCCGTTGCACCCGACCCCGAGGCCGCCGAGCCCGAGGTCCCCGCGGCCTCCGACGCCGACGTCTGGGCGGTGCTCGACAACGGCATCCGCGAAATCTCCGGTGAGGTCCGGAACTCGATCGACTTCCACCGCTCCCAGGACGGAGGCCAGGTCTCGCACATCGTGCTCAGCGGCGCCGCGGAGGACATCCCCGGCTTCGCCGAGGCGCTGCAGGCCTCGCTCGGCGTCGAGGTGAGGCCCGCCGACGCTCGGTGTCGTCGACGGCGCGCACTTCGACGTCTCGCCCCACCGCCTGGCCGTCGCAGCCGGCCTCGCGACCGCGGAGGCGCCGCACCAATGAGAGCCGTCAACCTGATCCCCGGCGACCAGCGCTCCGGCGGCTCGGTCGGCTCCGGCCGCTCGGAAGGCGCTGCCTACGCGGTGCTCGCCCTGCTCGCGATCGTCGCCCTGCTCGCCGTCCTCTACGGCAAAGCGAGCCGCGACGTGTCGAACGACAAGGCGAAAGCCGCGACGATCACCGCCGAAGCCGCGAGCGAGACGCAGCGCGCCGAAGCGCTCGCGCCGTACACGACCTTCGTCGCGCTGCGCGAACAGCGTGCCAACGCCGTCGACGGCCTCGTCGACACCCGCTTCGACTGGGCTCACGCCTTTCACGAGTTCGGCCGGGTGCTGAGCGGCGAGAGCTCGATCACCTCCCTGTCGGGCTCGATCGGCGCGGTCGGCGCCACCAGCTCCACCTCCGCCGCGCACACCGCCGGCTCCGCCACGCCGTCCGGCAGCGTCCCCGTCTTCGACCTCACCGGCTGTGCGAAGAGCCAGCGCGCCGTCGCCGACACGCTGCAGCGGCTGCGCCTGATCGACGGCGTCTCCGAAGTCACCCTGCAGAGCTCCACCAAGTCGGGGGCGACCGGCTCCGGCTCCAGCGCCGGTGCAGCCGGCGGCTGCCCGGGGGGCGACCCCGTGTTCGCCGTCACCGTGACCTTCGACGCGCTGCCCAGCGCGACCGCGAGCGCGGCCGCCGCGACCAGCAAGTCGACCAAGACCGTTTCCGACCCGGCGGCACCGGCCGCGACCGGCGCGATCGCCCCGACAGGAGGCAAGTAGAGCCATGGCCGGACGTGATCGCATCGTCGCGATGGTGCTCGCCGTGCTGGCCGTTGCCGCCGGCGGCTACATCCTGCTCGTCAAGCCCGAGCGCAAGCAGGCGAGCAAGTACGCCGAAGAAGTGACGACCGCCCAGCGCCAGCTGAGCACGGCCCAGAGCAAGCTCGCGAGCGCGCAGCAGGCGCAGAACGAGTACGCGTCCGCCTACGCGTCGGTGGTGAACCTCGGCAAAGCCGTCCCGGCCAGCCAGGAAGTCGCCTCGCTCGTCTACGAACTCGAACAGGTCTCCAACCAGCACAACGTGCAGTTCAACTCGATCAGCGACAGCAGCGCCAGCGGCTCCTCGGCGGCGGCCCCGACCGCGGCGACGACGGCGGCAGCCGGCGCCGGCTTCACCGAGATGCCCTTCACCTTCATCTTCAACGGCGGCTTCTTCGAACTCGAACACCTGTTCCGTGGCCTGACCTCGTTCACGACGCATGGCAGCGGCGGCACCCTCGAGGTGAACGGCCGGCTGCTGACGATCCAGAGCGTGAAACTCGCGCCCGAAGCGGTGCTCGGCGCGAAGCCCGGCTCGGCCCCGAAACTGACCGGCACCGTGACGGCCACGGCCTACGTGCTGCCGGCCGGCGCGACCGTCACCGGCGGCGCCACCCCGACCTCTCCGACCGGGGCCACGACGCCCGCCTCCGGCAGCGCGTCCAGCTCCTCGACCGCCCCCGCTGCGGTGGCGAAGGTGGTGCCATGAGCGAGCTCCTCGCATCGATCCGGGCGGACCTGACGGACCGCCGACTGCTGCCCGTCGTCGCGCTCGTCGGAGCGCTGCTCGTGGCCGCGATCGCCTACGCCGTGCTCGGCGGCTCCGGCTCCACGCCGACGCCGCGTGCCCAGACGGCCGTCGGCGCGACCAACGCCGGCGGCGGCATCTCGGTGTCCAGCACCACGCCCGAACAGGCTGTGGCGGAGACGACCGACGGCTTCAAGGAACAGAAAGCCGGCAAGGCCCGCAACCCCTTCTCGCCGCTGCCCGGCTCGGCGAGCACGGCGACCGCCACCGTGTCCTCCAGCACTCCTCACGTCGTCCTCGTCGAGCTCGAGCCAGCCGTCGAGCAGCTCCGGCTCGTCGTCGACGCCGAGCAGCGGCACGTCGACGCCGAGCAGCGGCTCGACCTCCCCCAGCCCTGAAAAGAGCACGGAGAAGAAGCACGGCACAGCCGCGAAGAAGATCTACGACGTCGCGATCGAGTTCGGCGTGCTGCCGGCCGGGACGACCCCCGAAAACGCCCAGCTCACCCCGTACTCGAAACTGAAGCTGCAGACGCCGCTGCCCTCGATCCGACCAGCCGCTGATCGTGTTCCGTGGCGTCACCGCGAAGGGCGCGAGCGCGACCTTCTCGCTCGTCGGCGAAGCGATCCTCTCCGGCACCGGCTGCCTGCCTGCCGACCGCCTCGCAGTGCGAAGCTGTCGACATCAAGCCCGGCGAGACCGAGCAGCTCAGCTATCTCGCCCCGAACGGTCAGACGACCGTCTACGAACTCCGGGTGCTCGGCATCACCGCCGAAAAGGCGACCGCCAAGACCGCACGGCGCCGGCTGGGCCGCATCGAAGGCCGGCGAGCAGGTGCTGCACCTCCGCGGCATCGTCACGCTCCCGTTCCTGCGCTACTCCAAGCAGCCCGGCGTGCTCGTGTTCGCTCCCCGCAAGGCGAGCGCCGCACGCGCCCGCATCGCGGTCGTCCCGCTCGTCGGCTGAAAGCCGCGGCGCGGGCAGCAAATAAGCTTCACCGGAGTGGAGCTTCGCCTGATCACCGCCGGTGAGTCGCACGGCCCCGGCCTGACGTGCCTCGTCGAGGGCCTGCCCGCCGGGCTGCCCCTCTCCCAGAGGACATCAACGCCGACATGGCCCGGCGCCAGCTCGGCCACGGCCGCGGCGGGCGCATGAAGATCGAGCGCGACGCCGCCGAGGTCACCGCCGGGGTCCGCCACGGGCGGACGCTCGGCGGCCCCGTCGCGCTCCAGGTCCGAAACCGCGACTACGCCAACTGGGAGGACCGGATGAACCCGTGGCCGGTCGACGAGGAGATCGCCGAGGTGCACCTGCCCCGGCCCGGACACGCCGACCTCGTGGGGACGATGAAGTACAAGCAGTCGCGACGTTCGCAACATCCTCGAGCGCGCATCGGCGCGGGAGACCGCTGCCCGGGTCGCCGGCGGTGCGCTCTGCAAGGCATTCCTGCGCGCGCTCGGCGTCGAGGTCTTCTCCCACGTGGTGCAGATCGCCTCGGTGCGCGCGCCCGAGCGCGCGCGCGCTCACGCCGGCCGACTTCGCGGACGTCGACGCCTCACCGGTCCGCTGCCTCGACCCCGAGGCGGCGAAGGCGATGGTGAAGGAGATCGACGAGCTGCGCCGCGCCAACGAGTCGCTCGGCGGGGTCTTCGAGGTGCAGGCCTTCGGGCTCGTCCCGGGGCTCGGATCGCACGTCTCCTGGGAGGAGCGCCTCGACGGCCGCCTCGCGCAGGCGATCTGCTCGATCCAGGCGATCAAGGGCGTCTCGATCGGCGACGCCTTCACCGTCGCCGGCCTGCCCGGGTCCGAGGCCCACGACGAGATCTTCTACTCCGGCGAGCAGGGGTACTTCCGCGAGACCAACCGCGCGGGGGGCCTCGAGGGCGGGATGACCAACGGCCTGCCGCTGATCGTGCGCGGCGCGATGAAGCCGCTGCCGACGCTGACCAAGCCGCTGCGCTCGGTCGACACCGCGAGCCACGAGCCCGCCCAGGCGCTGCGCGAGCGCACCGACTCGGCGACGATCCCCGCCGCCGGGGTCGTCGGCGAGGCGATGGTCGCCTACGTGCTCGCCGCCGCCTACCGCAGCAAGTTCGGCGGCGACCACATCGACGATGTGCTCGAGGCCGTCCGGGCCTACCGGGAGCGGATCGGGTGGCAATCGTCCTGATCGGCTTCATGGGCGCCGGCAAGTCGACGGCCGCCCGCGAGCTCGCCGCCGCTCTCAGCAACGAGCGGGCCCTGGACACCGACGAGCTGCTGGCCGAGCAGTTCGGGCACTCGGTCGCGGAGGAGTTCGCGCAGAGCGGGGAGGAGGCGTTCCGTGCGGCCGAGGAGGAGCTCGTCTGCCGGCTGCTCGACGAGCGCGGCCCCGGACGACGTGATCGCCCTCGGCGGCGGCAGCGTGCTCTCACCGCGGGTCCGTGAGGCGCTCGCCGAGCGCCACGTGACGGTGCTGCTCGAGATCGACGCGGACACGGCATGGGACCGCGTGCAGGCGGCCAACGGCTCGGGTCCCGCGCGGCCGCTGGCGGCGGACAGGGCCCGCTTCGGGGAGCTGCACGCCGCGCGCCGGCCGCTCTACGACGAGCTCGCCTCGGCGGTCGTCGGGCCGCTCGCCCCCGGCGCGATCGCCGCCATCGCGTCCTCGATCCGCGTGCTGCGGGACCTGCCCCCCTCGACGCGCCTGTTGTGGGCGTCCTCGGCCTCGGGCGAGTACCCGGTGCTCGTCGGCGACGGCCTGCTCGGCGAGCACGGGCCGCAGATCCTCTCGGCGTGGCCGCACGAGCTCGAGGACTCGCGCGCGTTCGCGATCAGCGACGCGAACGTCGCCGCCCGCTGGGGCGAGCGGATCGGCGAGAGGGCCCTGACGGTCACGATCGAGCCCGGCGAGCAGAGCAAGACCCTCGCATCGGCCGAGCGGGTCTGGTCAGCGCTGGCGGAGGCCGGCATGACGCGTGCCGATCACATCGTCGCGCTCGGCGGCGGCGTCGTCGGCGACCTCGCCGGGTTCTGCGCCGCCACCTACCAGCGCGGCGTGCCGGTCGTGCAGGTCCCGACCACGCTCGTCGCCCAGGTCGACTCCGCCTACGGCGGCAAGACCGGCGTCGACCTGCCCGCCGCGAAGAACTACGTCGGCGCCTACCACCAGCCCGCGGGCGTGCTCGTCGACCCGTCGGTGCTCGCGACGCTGCCCGCGGCGGAGCTCGCGGCGGGATGGGTCGAGGTGCTGAAGACCGCCCTGATCGCCGGCGGCGCGCTCTGGGAGCGGGTCCTCGCGGGCGCCGTCTCCGACGCCGAGACGATCTTCGCCTGCGCGCGCACGAAGCTCGAGGTCGTTGCCGCCGACGAGCGCGACGGCGGCCGCCGCCAGGTCCTGAACCTCGGTCACACGGTCGGGCACGCGATCGAGACGGCTACCGGATACGGCCGCTTCCGCCACGGCGAGGCGGTGGGGCTCGGGCTGCTCGCGGCGCTGCGGCTGTCCGGCCAGGATGGCCTGCGCGACCAGGTGCGCGAGATGCTCGTCGCACGCGCCCTGCCCGTCGCACTCGACGGCGTCTCCGTCGAGCAGGTGCTCGAGGCGCTGCAACGCGACAAGAAGCGGGTCGGCGCCGAGGTGCCGTTCGTGCTCGTCGACGGACCCGGCGAGGTCGTCCACGGGCGCAGCGTGAAGCCGGCGCGATCTGCGCGCGGCGGTCGAGGAGCTGACGAGATGACCGGCCGACGCTTCAAGATCGACGTGATGAACGGCGTCAACCTCGACCAGCTCGGCAACCGCGACCCCGCCGTCTACGGGACGCTGACGCTGCCGGAGCTCGACGCGCTGGTCGAGCAGGAGGGACGCTCCCTGGAGCTCGAGGTGACGTGCTTCCAGACCAACCACGAGGGCGAGTACGTCGAGCGCCTCCACCGCGCGCGCCGCGAGGCCGACGGCGTGCTGCTGAACCCGGGTGCGTGGACGCACTACTCCTGGGCCGTGCGCGACGCGCTCGAGATCGCGGCGGTGCCCGCGGTCGAAGTGCATCTCTCCGACCCGCTCGCGCGCGAGAGCTGGCGCCACAAGTCGGTCGTCGAGGAGCTGTGCATCGGCTCCGTGCGCGGCCGCGGGCCGGCCGGCTATCGCGAGGCGCTCGAGCTGCTCCGCGGCCACCTCGAGCGCGCAGAGGCCGCATGAGCGTGCGCGCCGACGGCGCGACGATGACGGGGCGGCTCGCCGCCCTGCGCGAGCTCGTTGCCGGCGCCGGAGTCGACGCGCTGCTCGTCGACGAGGCGCTCGACCTCCGGTACGTCAGCGGGTACACGGGCAGCAACGGCCTCGTGCTCGTGCCCGCGGCCGGCTCGGACGGGCTGCGCGACGGCAGGTCGCACTTCCTCACCGACTTCCGCTACGTCGCACAGGCCGCAGAGGAGGTCCCGCCCGAGTTCGAGCGCACGACGGCGACCGGCGAGCTGCGCGACGCCGTCCCCGGACTGCTCGCGGGGGAGCAGGGGCGGCTCGGATTCGACGCGGGAAGCTCACCGTCAAGGGTCACGAGCGGCTGCGCGCGCGGCTGCCCGACGGCTGGGAGCTGATCGACGCCGCGGGTCTGGTGGAGCGGCTGCGGCTGGTCAAGGACCCGGGGGAGATCGAGCGGATCGCGGCGGCGGCGAAGCTCGCCGACGAGGCGCTGCTCGCGGTGCTCGAGCACGGGCTGGTGGGGCGCACCGAGCGCGAGGTCGCTTTCGAGCTCGAGACGAAGATGCGCTCGCTCGGTGCCGAGGAGCCGAGCTTCCCCTCGATCGTCGCCTTCGGCGCGCACGGTGCGCTGCCCCACGCGCAGCCCCGCGACGCCGAGATCCCGCGCGACGTGCTCGTCACGATCGACTGGGGCGCGCTGCTCGACGGGTACTGCTCCGACTGCACCCGCACCTATGCGACCGGCGAGGGCGTGAGCGAGCAGGCGCGCGAGGTCTACGCGCTCGTCCTCGAGGCGCAGCTCGCAGGGCTCGACGCGGTGCAGGCCGGGCCGAACGGGCGCGAGGTCGACGCGGTCGCTCGAGAGATCATCGAGCGCGGCGGGCACGGCGAGCACTTCGGTCACGGTCTCGGCCACGGGCTCGGCCTCGCGGTCCACGAGGCACCGAGGCTGTCGCGGACCGCGGGCGAGGAGCCGCTGCTCGCCGGCAGCGTCGTGACCGTCGAGCCCGGCGTCTACCTGCCCGGCGAGCTCGGGGTGCGGATCGAGGACCTGACCGTCGTCCGCGACGACGGCTGCGACGTGCTCACGAGCCTGCCGAAGGAGCTGACCGTCGTCGCCTGAGCGGTCTGTCCGCGCCGCGCGCGCGGATGACGTGCCGCCACGCCGAGCAGGCGCGCCGCGAGCGCGCCGGTGAGCGGCAGCATCCAGGCGAGGAACACCGCCGACTGCACGTCGGGGGAGAGGCGTTCCGGCAGCCACTGGAACTGAGCCCAGGCCAGCAGGGTGACCGCCAGCGCGAGCACCGGCGTGCGGTCGCCGGGCCGCTCGGTCTCCCAGGCGAGCAGCGCGAGCACCGCGGGGAGCAGGTAGTAGACGATGTCCCAGGTGTCGAGCAGGCAGCGCAGGAGCATCGTCACCGCGAGCGCGAGCAGCGCGCGGGGGAGGTCGAGCCGCGCGCCGCGCGAGCGCCACCAGAGCGTCGCGGCGAGCGCCGCGCCGGACAGGAGCACGAGCGGGTGGCTGACCGCGCCCGCCCATGCGGGAGCTTCGCGGTAGCCGGGCTTCGCGGCGCCGAACAGGCCGTGCACGAGCGTGCCGTGATGGCCGAGGAACCAGAACAGCTGCCACGGCTGGAAGATCTGCGATCCGGGGGCGACCGCGGCGCCGGCGCCCGCGGCGAACCCGCTCGAGCTCGCGAGCAGCAACGGCGCCTGCAGCAGCACGGCGATCGCGCCGCCCGCGAGCGCCGCCGGGGCCCGGCGGCCCGGGGGCAGGGCGAGCAGCACCGGTCCCGCCGCGAGCAGCGCCCACTGCTTGTTGGCGATCGCGAGCCCGAGCAGCGCCCCGACGGCGAGCGAGCGACGGCGGCTCACCGCAGGTACTCCGGCCAGCAGCACCGCGGCGACACAGCCGCTCGCACCCAGCAGCTCCTCGGGGTGCCCGAGTTCGAGCGCGCGCAGTGTCAGCGGGTTGCACGCGATCACGCCGAGCGCGACGGCGCGCGCGAGCGGTGTGCGTCGAGCGGAGCGCATGCGCGCGACGATCCACACGGCGAGCGCGGCCGACGCGAGCAGGCAGGGCAGCGCGAGCATCCGGTAGACGGCCAGGTGGCCGCCACCCCAGAGGCCCGGTAGCAGGGCGAACGGCGCCCGCTCGATCAGCGATCCGCCGTAAACGGGTGAGAGCGCGAGGAAGGCGTGCACGCGTCCTGCGACGAGCGCTCCGACCGCAGGGCCCGCTTCCGTTTCGTAGTCGTTCCAGCCGATCCCGTAGAGGCCGAGCCAGGCAAGCGCCGAGCAGCCGGCGGCAGCCGCCAGCGCGCATGGGGCGTTCTCGCGGAGGGCTCGCCGCATGGTCTCGCATCGACCCGGCGAAGCCTCGACTTGAGCACCTCTGAGCGGATATTGTCGGGTTCTGCAACACCCGGGCGGGGGAGGGCCACCGGGGCGGCCCCCGCTTCCACGGCACGCAACAGGAGGCCAGATCGAGATGCCGTCGCTTCTAGACCTGACGAGCCAGGGCGACGTCGGCACGATCGAGGACGAGTCGAAGCTCTCCTCGGTCACGCTGATGGAGCCGCAGCAGCTGTACGAGCTGTGGGAGCGCCAGAACTGGTCATCGCACACGATCGACCTGTCCCGCGACCGGCTCGACTGGGAGCAGATGGGCGGCGACCTCCGCGAGAAACTCGCCTGGAACCTGTCCTCGTTCTTCATCGGCGAGGAGCGCGTCACGACCCAGTTCTCGGGTCTGGTGATGGCGTACGAGAGCCAGAGCGAAGAGGCCTTCCTGACCACGCAGCAGGTCGACGAGGCGCGCCACGCCCAGCACTTCAACCGCTTCTACGAGCAGGTGCTGGGCATCGACGGGACCTTCGAGGATCGCCTCGAGAAGGCCCGCGCCGACCTCAACCCGGCGTTCGTCGAGATGTTCGACGGCGTGCTCGTCGATTGGGGCGCGCGGCTCGTCTCCGACCCCTCGGACATCGAGGCGAAGGTCGACTTCGTGACGCTCTACCACATGATCATCGAGGGCACCCTGGCGCTGACAGGCCAGTGGTTCCTGACCGACTACATGGAGCGCAACTCGATCCTTCCGGGGTGGGTCGAAGGCTTCAGGCTGATCTCCCAGGACGAGCACCGCCACGTCGCCTACGGCACCTGGTTCCTGCGCGAGAAGGCCAAGGACCCCGAGCTCAAGCAGCGCATCGCACGTCGCCTGGCCGAGCTGATCCCCCTCGCCGCCTCGGTGCTCGTGCCGCTCGGTGCGGACCCGGAGGACTACGCGATCCTCGACGACTACACGATGGAGGAAACGAACACGTTCGCCTTCAACGCCCTGAGCAGGCGCCTGAAGGTGATCGGGATCGACCTCGCGAGCCTCGCTGCGGCGGCGTAGGGGGATCGGGGACCCGCCCTGCGGGTCGGGCGGGCCGCCGCGACGGCGGCCGTCGCCCGCGCGATTGCGCACGTGCCGCGCAGGGTAGGGGGCTGACAGGAGCGCCCTTGCGTGTCCCTGTCCGGTACAGGGACGGCGGGGTCTGTTCCGCGCCCGCGCCGGGGGGTCGCGGGGGCCGTGCCGTCCTACGAAGGGGGAAAACCCAGATGACGTCCCGCCGCTTCGCTGTCCTGCTCGCCGGCGCGCTCGCGCTGCTCGCTCTCGCCGCCTCGGCCGGCGCCGCCACGCTGCCCGTCGAATACAACGGCATCACCGGCTACGCGCACGCGAGCCCGACCGCCGTGCCGCCGGGCGCGAACGAATGGAGCTGCAAGCCGAGCCACGCCCACCCGCAGCCCGTCGTGCTCGTGCACGGGACGTTCGCCGACATGGCCGACAGCTGGCAGGCGCTCTCGCCGCTGCTCGCCGACTCCGGCTACTGCGTGTACGCGTTCAACTACGGGTCCTCCGACGGCAGCGGACAGGCGGGCGTGTACGCGACGGGTCCGATCCCGGCGTCGGCAGAAGAACTCGCCACGTTCGTGCAGAAGGTGCTGGCCGCGACCGGCGCCGCACAGGTCGACATCGTCGGGCACTCGCAGGGCGGGATGATGCCGCGCTACTACCTGCGCTTCCTCGGCGGCGCCGCGAAGGTCAAGACGCTCGTCGGTCTCGCGCCGTCGAACCACGGGACCACGGTCAACGGCCTGTTCACGCTCGCGGGCCTGCTCCCGGGAGCGACCTCGTTCGCCGGGTTCTGCGTCGCGTGTGAAGAACAGGCCGCCGGCTCGCCGTTCCTGGCGAAGCTGAACGCGGGCGGCGAAACCGTCGGCAAGGTCGACTACACGGTGATCGAGTCGGACAACGACGAGGTCGTGACGCCCTACACGTCGGCGTTCATGTCGGGCAAGCGGGTCACGAACATCCTGCTCCAGCAGCAGTGCGCGCTCGACCAGGGCGAGCATCTGTCGATGCCCTACGACCACATCGCCGACGCCGACGTGCTGACCGCGCTCGATCCGAAGCACCCCGTCGCGGCGGCGTGCAGTCCGGTACTGCCGGTGGCGGGGGGATAGGGAAACACCCCTTGCAGACGTCCGTCTGCTCGTCGTATAACCGCGATGTGCCCCTCGCGCGCCGGATGCGGTCCCCGCCCGCCGGCCGTCGGAGCCCCCGCCGAGCGGTGGGCGGCGAGTAGGTGACCGGGCGTGCGAGGGGCACGCAAGTCCAGGCCGGGCGCGGTCGCCGTCCCCTCTGCGGTGGCCGCGCCAGGGGGCTCAGCCCGACAGGAAGCGGTCGATCGCCCCGGCGAGGGCCTCGGGGTTCTGCTCGGCGACGTGGTGAGCACTCTCGATCGGGGCGCCACGGACGTCGCGCGCCCAGTCCCGCCAGACCTCGACGGGGTCGCCGTAGAGCTCCTCCATGTCGTCCCGCGTCGACCACAGGACGAGCAGGGGGCAGTCGAGACTGCGCCCCGCCGCGCGGTCCTCGTCGTCGTGAAAGCGGTCGATCGCGAGCCCGGCCCGGTAGTCCTCGACCATGCCCCGGACCGTCTCCGGGTCATGGATCGCGGCGCGCAGGTCGGCGCAGTTCTCCTCGCCCATGGCATCCGGGTCGAGCGTGTACCAGCTCTCGGGATCGCGGTTGATCCACTCCTCGGCGGGCTTGCGTGTCTGGCCGAGGAAGAACCAGTGCCACCACGACGCCGCGAAGCGCGCGTCGCATCGCGCCAGCGCCTCGCCGATCGGGACGCAGTCGATCAGCACCAGGCGACGGATCGCGCCGGGGTGGTCCATCGCCGCGCGGAATGCGACGTAGGACCCGCGGTCGTGGCCGGCCAGGTCGAATCGGTCGTGGCCGAGCGCCGACATCAGCTCGATGCAGTCGCGTGCCATCGCGCGCTTGGAGTAGTTGACGTGCCGCTCGCCCGCGGGAGGCTTGGATGATCTGCCGTAGCCGCGCAGGTCCGGGCAGACCACCGTCCGTCCGGGGGCGAGCAGCGGCGCGACGCGATGCCATGTCGTGTGCGTGCGCGGATGTCCGTGGAGCAGAAGCAGCGGCGGTCCGGCGCCGCCGTGGCGGACGCGCAGGGTCGCTTCGGCGAGATCGACCTGCTCGAGTGCGAAGCCGTCGAACACCCGGATTGCTTTCCCGGTCCCCGGTGCGCCGAAACCGCCGCGCCGGTGGCCGAGCCAGCGTTGGGACCGGCACTCGCGAACGTCTGAAGCTCACCCACCCTCGGACGCGCTCGACCGCGGCTCACGACCGGCCCGGTCCTGCAGCCGGAGTGCGTCGAAAGGACGTCCACACCCCGCTGTTCGCAGCGCTCGCGATGATCTACGGTGTTGCTCCGCAGGAGGGAACCCGAGGGAAAGAGAGAGCGATGACCCGCAGGACAGCGATGACGGGAGCGCGCGTGCTCGTGCTCGCAGCGATCTGCGCGGCGGCGGCGGCGCCCGGCGCCTCGGCCGTGATCGTGCACCTGCGCAGCGGACGGGCGATCAGCTACCAGCCGGTCCGTGGCGCGGCCGCTCCCCTCGCCGCGACGCCCTTCGCCTCCTCGAAGCGCAACGTCGTCTACCACGGCGGCCCGGTGATGCCGTCGAACGCGAACTACACCTTCTACTGGGCGCCCTCGGGCTCGACGCCTTACGCGTCGGGCTACCAGGAAGGCGTCGACCTCTATTTGGCGCGGCTCGCCCACGACAGCGGCGGCGATCAGAACGTCGACTCCGTCGCGGCCCAGTACACGGACTCGGCGGGCGAAGCCTCGAGTTACTCCTCGACCTTCGCGGGGCGCATCGTCGACACCGACCCGTACCCCGCGAACGGCTGCACGGCGGCTGTGATCTGCCTGACCGACGCGCAGATCCAGGCGGAGCTGAGGAGCTACATCGCCTCGCACGGGCTCCCGGCCGACCTCGAGCACGAGTACTTCGTGCTGACCCCGCCGGGCGTCGAATCGTGCTTCGAAGCGGCGAGCGACGAGTGCTCGGCGGGATCGGCGTCCCCGTCGTACTGCGCCTACCACGGCGACATCCCCGTCTCGGGCGGCACGATCATCTACGCCGACGACCCGTATGTCGTCGGCACGAGCGGCTGCGACCGCGGCGAACACCCGAGCGGGAGCGCCTCCGAAGCGGCGCTGCAGGGCGGCCTCAGCCACGAGCACAACGAGTCGATCACCGACCCCGAGCTGAACGCGTGGTACGGCAACGAAGGCGACGAGGTCGGCGACAAATGCCGGACCTACGTCGAGTCGAGCGAAATCGGCCAGCCGCTCGGGACCGCGCCCGACGGCGCCCCGTACAACCAGCTCGTCGACGGCGGGGAGTACCTCTACCAGCAGGAGTGGAGCAACCTCGGCAGCACCTGCCTGCAGCGGCTCGCACCGGCGGCTCCGGTCGTGACCGCGCTCTCGCCGAAGAAGGGCCCGGCCGCGGGGGGCACGGCGGTGACGATCACCGGCACCGGCTTCACCGGCGTCACCGAAGTCCGCTTCGGCGCGACGGCGGCGGCCTACGCGGTCGGCTCGCCGACCTCGATCTCGGCGACCTCGCCGGCTGGCACGGTGGGGACCGTCGAAGTGACCGTCGTCGGGGAAGACGGGAGCAGCGCGCCGAGCAAAAAGGCGCGGTTCAAATACACGAAGAAATAGGCGGGAACGGCCGCGCGGCCGGACGGTCCGGCGTCAGTCGCCGGCGGGACTCGCCGCCTGCTTCTCCGGCGCGGTCAGGAACGCGCTCGCCGGAAGCACGAATCGTCTCGCCGGCGCGTCCTGCCGTCGGACCTCGGCGCGTGAGCCGTGCAGCCCATGGCTCTCGCGTGGACGGGGTGGCGGAGTCCCCGATCCCCTCGTGCTCGGAGATCCACCTCAGGATCGTGGCCGATCTGGAGCCCTCGGCGATTATCACGGAGCGCTCGATCACCACTCCCCCCGAGGGATGCGGACGTGCCAGGCGTCTGACCAGGGCTTCTGTCGCGTCGATTGCGTCCGTGGCGTCGGTTGCTTCTGTCGCGTCGATTGCGTCTGTCGCCGTGTCTGTCATCTCGATCTCCTTCTCGATTGGAGCTCGACGTGCCCGATGTCCGGCAGCAGGCGATCGCAGCCGGCGCTGCCGGGTTGCAGGTCGAGCAGGGTGGTGAGCAGCTGCAGGGGGGTGCCCGCGGCCCATGCCTGCGGGCGGGAAGCGGTCGGGTATGCGACGGGGACGGAGGTCACGTCGGCCGGGTAGCCGGCGAAGACCTCGGGCAGGCGATGCTCGAAGTGCGGCGCCGCGGAGAGCATCGACGCGGCGATCGCGACCGCCTGGTCACGGTGGCCGTAGCGAGCGAGGCCGGCCACGATCAGCGAGTTCTCGTGCGGCCACACGGTTCCGGTGTGGTAGCCGAGCGGGTTGTAGCCGGCCTCGCCGGCCCCGAGGGTCCGCACGCCCCAGCCTGAGTACAGCTCGCTCTCGAGCAGGCGGTCGGCCGTGATCGCCGCCTCACGCTCGTCCAGCAGGCCGGACCACAGCAGGTGGCCGATGTTCGAAGTCAGGCTGTCGACCCGGTGCTTGTCGCCGTCGAGCGCCACCGCGTGGCATCCGCGCTCGGGCATCCAGAAGTCGCGGTGGAAGGAGATGCGCAGCTCGTGCGCCTGCGACTCGAGCCGTTCGGCGAAAGCGGGGTCGTCCCAGACCTCGCGTGCCAGCCGGGCGATGCGGGTTCGGGCGTCGTGCACGTAGCCCTGGATCTCGCAGGTGGCGATCGGGCCTTGCGGGATCGTCCCGTCCGCGAACTGGATCGCGTCCCAGCTGTCCTTCCAGCACTGGTTGACGAGGCCCGTCGCCGCGTTCCGGCGCGAGTACTCGACGTATCCGTCGCCGTCTGCGTCACCGCTCTCCTCGATCCACGAGAGCGCCGCACGGGCGCTCGGCTCGAGCGTCCGTACCAGCTCGTCGTCGCCGGACCAGCGGTGGTACTCGTCGAGCAGGATCAGGAACAACGGGGTGGCATCGGCCGATCCGAAGTAGGGCGAGTACGGGCGCTCGCCCCTGGCGGTCAGCTCGCCGAAGCGCAGCTCGTGCAGGATCTTCCCGGGCTCGCGTTCGTGAAAGTCGTCGCGGTCGTCTGCCTGGGCGGCGGCGAGGACGCGCAGCGTGGTCGCCGCGAGCTCGGGCAGGTAGGGCAGCGCCTGGAAGCTGGTGATGAGGCTGTCGCGGCCGAACAGCGCCATGAACCACGGCAGCCCGGCCGCCGGGAGCGTGGCGCCGCGGCTGATGTCGGGCGGGAGCCGCAGCGCACCGAGGTCGCTGAGGCTCGCGCGGTAGGTGCGCAGCAGCGCCGGATCGCTCGCGACGAGCGCCGGCGCTCGCGCGAGCCACGCTTTGAGCTCGGCCGATTTGAAGGCGCGCATCCCGTCGAACCCGTCTCGCACCGTTCGCCGTCCGGACGCGGTCGCCGGCTGCTCGGCGTCGGGCGTGATCGTCAGCGTGGTCGACCACTGCTCGCCGGACGCGAGCGCCGGCGCGTACGTGAATCCGCTGCGAGTGACGGTTGCGGGCACGCTCGAGGCGATCGTCACGGAGCGCCGGAAGCCGTCGCGCTCGTAGGAGAGCGTCAGCGAGCGATCGTCCTGCCGGGAGCTGATCGTCCTCGTTGCGACCGCTCCGTCCTTGACTTCGAACAGGTCGGCGAAATCCGTATCGAGCTCGAGGGTCACGTCGATCGTGGCGCTCTCGTGGCGATGGTTGATCACCGATATCTCCTCGATCCACACGTGATCGATCAGGCGACGGCGCATCACCGAGCACGGCGCCTCGGTCTCCGGACCGACGCGGGGCGTGAGGAAGAACTGGGCAGCGAAGTGCTCGTGCTGGTCCAGTCCGAGCAGTACGAGCGGCTGCTCGGCGACCCTCAGCAGCCAGCGTGAGAGAAAGCGGGTGTCCTGGCAGAAGAACCCGTGGTCGCGACCTTCCTGGTCACGCATGTCGCCGAGGCGGTCGCTGACCACGAAGGTGCTCCCGTCGAGGACACTCAGAATGCGCTCAGGCAAGCGCCATCGCCTCCGTTCGCGCCGACGCGGCCGCGCGGTAGGCGGACTCGTAGGCGCCGGCGACGACGTCGACGTCGCAGTTCGCGGCGACCCATGCCCGGCAGTCGCGCGCGGAGATGCTCTCCAGGCGCCCGACCGCCGCGGCCATCTCGGTCTCGTCCTCGACGAGGAAGCCCGTCCGTCCGTCGAGGACCAGCTCGCTCGCGGCGCCCGCGGGGAAGGCGATCACGGGGGTACCGCATGCCAGCGCCTCGACCATCACCATCCCGAACGGCTCCTGCCAGCTGATCGGCATCAGCAGCGCGCGAGCGCCGGCGAACGCCGCGTGCTTGAGCGCCCCGCCGATCTCACCCAGGAAGCTGACCCGCTCGCCGTCGATGTGCGGTGCCACCTCGCGGTCGAAGAAGCCCTGCTGGCCGGGTTGGATGATGCCTGCGAGGACCAGCGGCACGCCTGCGGCGCGGGCGGCGGCGATCGCGCGGTGCGGCCCCTTCTCCGCGGTCATCCGGCCGATCCAGAGCACGTAGTCCTCCTTCTGCTCTCGCATCGGCCAGCCCTGCAGCTCGATCGGATTCGGGATCACCTCGACCCCGGCCAGCGGCTCGGGCGCCGTCTCGCGCTGCGCGCGGCTGATCGCAACCAGCGTCGCCTTGGACTCGTGCCGGGTGTAGAAGGCGGAAGTCGCGCGTGTGAACTGCCCGTGCAGCGTGTGCACGAGCGGGGTGGCGAGGCGGTCGGCCATGCCCAGAGCCGCGAACCCACAGTGATCGTGCACGACATCGAACGCGCTCGCGCCCCGCGCGCCGTCGATCGCGGCGAACGCCTGGGCCACGTGGTCGACCTCGTACAGGCAGCGCTCGATCTCGTTGGGGTGAGCCTCGTCGAGCAGGCTCACGACGCGCGCGCTCGATCTCGACCCGGGCGCGCAGAACAGAGTCACCTCGTTGCCGCGCGCCACGAGCGCCTCCGTCAGGACGCTCACTACCGTCTCCACACCGCCGTACCCCATCGGGGGAACGGCGATCCATGGCGGGGCGAGCATCGCCACGCGCAGGCTCGCCTGATCCCGATCGCCTCGGGCGAGCGGGACGGTGCGATTCGGTGCGCGCGGCGGGACACGGCGCGGTCTGGGGGCGACGACCTCGGCGACGGTCGGCGCCGGGCTCACGCGCCGGCGGCCTCCGGCCCGCGACCCCTGAGGTTCAGCTGCCAGTTGGCGAGCGGGAGCAGGAGCAGCACGGAGCCTCGTTTCGATCGGGAGCGCGTGTCCCGAGAGCCGAGCACGCCGCTGCTGACCACCATAACATGAAACTGAAGTCTAGAGTTGATAGTCTATCTTTATGGTGACCGGTGAGACACGCTGGGCATTCCTGACCAACCACGCCCAGGTCCTGCTGTGCATCGCCGATGAGCCGGGGGTCCGGTTGCGCGACATCAGCGAGCGGGTCGGGATCACCGAACGAGCCGCGCACCGGATCGTCGCCGAGCTCGCAGACGCCGGTTACATCACCCGCAAGCGCACCGGTCGCCGCAACGCGTACCTGATCCACACGGACCGGCCGCTCCCCGACGCGCTGGCACGCAACCAGAAGGTCGGCGATCTGCTGGCGATCCTCGCACGCCCGCGCGAGCGCGAGGCGCGGCCGCTCGAGAGCGCCGCCGACTGACGCCGCCTCACCGCCTGCCCACCGAGCAGCGAGCACGTCGAGGATCGCCGCCACGACGATCCCAGGGCGCGGCGACATTAGTCCTATGATGCTCCGCCGGGGACGGCTCCTGTCGTCGCCCCCGTACGGGGCCGCCGCGCGCGCCGCCCCGCCACGTCAAAGATCGCGCTTCAGAAGGACTGATTCACCTGATCAGCACCAACCAGTTCAAAAACGGCAACCACATCGAGGTCGACGGGACGATCTACAAGATCGTCGAGTTCCAGCACGTCAAGCCCGGCAAGGGCGGGGCGTTCGTGCGCACGAAGCTGCGCCGTGCCGCCGACGGGAACGTGATCGACAAGACCTTCCGCGCCGGCGAGAAGTTCCGCGACGTGCGGACCGAGGCCCGAAAGATGCAGTTCCTCTACGCCGACGGCACCGATGCCCACTTCATGGACAGCGAGTCCTTCGAGCAGATGGCGATCCCCGAGAGCACGCTCGCCGACCCGCTGCGCTGGCTGAAGCCGAGCAGCGAGGCGGACGTCCTGTTCATCGACGGCGAGCCCTCCGACGTGCAGCTGCCGAGCGCGGTCGAGCTCGAGGTCACCCAGGCCGACCCGGGGCTGCGCGGCGACTCGGTCTCCGGCGGCGGCACGAAGCCCGCGACGCTCGAGACCGGGGCGATCATCCAGGTGCCCCTGTTCGTCGAGCCGGGCGAGCTGATCCGCGTCGACACCCGCTCGGGCGAATACGTAGCCCGGGCCTGATGGCCTCCGGCCCGATCCCAGCGGCGACGCGGCGGCCCCGGGGCTCCACGCGGGGAACGGCGTGAGGCGCAGCGACCAGCGCCGCGCTGCAGTGGTCGCGCTCTACCAGCACGACCTCACCGGCCGCGAGCTGGCCGACACCCTGCCTCGCGATGCGTCGCTGTTCTCGCGCGCACTCGCCCACGCCGCAGCGGACCGCGCGGAGGAGCTCGACGAGGTGATCGACCGCCACGCGCACGGCTGGTCGGTCGAGCGCATCCAGCCGCTCGAGCGGAGCATCATGCGGGTCGCGCTCGTCGAGATCCTGCACCCCGACGCGGCGCCGGCGGACGAGCCGATCCCGCCGGAGGGCGCGATCGAGGAGGCGGTCGAGAGCGCGAAGACGTTCTGCGGCGCCGAGGCGCCGGCGTTCGTGAACGGCGTCCTCGCGGCAGTCCTCCGCGAGGTGCGCGAGAATGCGCGGATCCGATGAGCAGCGTCGAGCGACTTGACGAGATGATCGGCCGCCTGGGCCGTGCCGCCGAGCAGCTTCGCTCCGGCGAGCTGTCCCCGGACGCCGCGGCGACGCTGGTCGAGGACTGTGCCGCGCTCGCGACGCAGGCCGCGGCGGAGCTCGAGCAGCTCACGCGCCAGGACGTCGCCGCGCCGGCGCCGGGCCAGGACAGCCTGCTCTAGATGATCGGCGCGAGCGCCGATCTCCGAGCTCGACGCCGCACAGAGGCCCGGCCCGGGATCACGCACCACGGCCGCGCCCCCGCGGCCAGGCCTCGGCGGCCGCGACGCGGCGGGCGGGCGACGATTTGAGCGCCCGCTACCCCGACCATCTCCGGGAGGAGGTGGAGCGGTACCTGCGCGGCCTGCGCTTCTCCGAGGAGCCGATCACCGACGGCCTCGAGGAGGCGATGCGCTACTCGCTGCTGGCCGGCGGCAAGCGGATCCGGCCGGTGCTCGCGCTGGCGACGGCGGACGCGGTCGGGCTCGAGCGCGAGGAGGCGCTCCCGCTGGCGGCGGCGCTCGAGCTGATCCACACCTACTCCCTGATCCACGACGACCTGCCGGCGATGGACGACGACGACCTGCGCCGCGGCCAGCCGACGTGCCACGTGAAGTTCGGCGAGGGTGTGGCGATCCTCGCCGGGGACGGCCTCTATGCGGAGGCCTTCAGCCATCTGCTGACCCACCAGCGGGCGGCTCCCGAGCGGGTGCTGGCCGCCGCGGCGGAGCTCGCGGCGGCGACCGGGGTCAAGGGGATGGTCGGCGGCCAGTACGCCGATATCGACGTCCGAGCGGCGGCCGGGCCCGAGGGGCTCCGGCGTCTGCACGAGCTGAAGACCGGACGGCTCATCGGCGCGTCGGTGCTCTGCGTACTACTGTTGACGGGGACCGCCGACGGTCCGGCGGCCACCCCGTTCCGGCGCTTCGCGGCCGAGCTGGGCGTGCTGTTCCAGATCGTGGACGACATCCTCGACGTGACGGGTACCGACGATGCACTTGGAAAGCCACAGGGAAGCGACGAACGTCACGGGAAGCGTACCTACGTGAGCGAGTTCGGGATCGAGCGCGCGAAGGCGCTCGCGGCCGAGTCCCATGAGACCGCGCGCGCGGCTCTCGACGAGTTGACCCAGAGCGGCGCCGTTCAGCCGGGCGCGACGACCGAGCTCGAGGACATCGCCGACTTCATCTACCTGAGGACCTCATGAGCGTGCTCGAGACGATCAACGGACCGGAGGACCTCGCGGGGCTCTCCGAGCAGGACCTGGACACGCTCGCGCAGGAGGTGCGCGAGCACATCATCGACACCGTCGGCGAGATCGGCGGCCACTTCGGCGCGAACCTCGGCACCTGCGAGCTCGCCGTGGCCCTCCACTCGGTGCTCTCCTCGCCGCGCGACAAGATCCTCTGGGACGTCGGGCACCAGGCGTACCCGCACAAGGTCCTGACCGGGCGCCGCGAGCAGCTCTCGACGATCCGCCAGTACGGCGGGCTGGCGCCGTTCTGCTCGATCCCCGAGTCCCCGCACGACATCATGGGCGCGGGCCACGCGTCGACGTCGATCGGCTACGCGGTCGGTCTCAAGGAGGGCATGCGGCAGGGCGTGGGCGAGGACGGCAAGGTCGTCGCGGTGATCGGCGACGGCGCGATGACCGGCGGCGTCGCGTTCGAGGCGATCGGCCAGGCCGGCGGTCTCGGCACCCCGCTCGTCGTCGTCCTCAACGACAACGGCATGTCGATCGCGCCGAACGTCGGCGCGCTGTCCCGCTACTTCAACCGGATCCGCCTGAACCCGAAGCTGTGGCACGCGCGCTCGGACATCGAGGGCGGCCTGACGCGGCTGCCGATCGGGATCGGCGCGGCGTTCGAGCGGCTCGGCCCGCACCTGAAGGAGTCGATCAAGGCCTTCTGGGCGCCGGGACTGTGGTGGGAGGAGCTCGACTGGGCGTACATGGGCGTGATCGACGGCCACGACGTCAAAGCGCTGCGCAAAGCGCTGCGTGAGGCGCTGGCCGCCGAACGGCCCGTCGTCGTGCACATCGCGACGGTCAAGGGCAAGGGCTTCGCCCCCGCCGAGGAGGGCGGGCTCGAGGGCATGGAGCGCTGGCACGCGGCGAAGCCGAACTCGATCCTCAACGGCTCTCCCACCAAGCCCGCGACCACGAGCGGCCCGAGCAAGGCCGCCGCGCCGCCTCCGCAGTACACGCAGGTGTTCGGCGAGGCGCTGGTGCGCGAATGCGAGCGCGACGAGCGCGTCGTCGGGATCACCGCGGCGATGAACTCGGGCACCGGGCTCAGCATCCTCCAGAAGGCGATGCCGGACCGCTACTTCGACGTCGGCATCGCCGAGCAGCAGGCGGTGCTGTTCGCCTCGGGCCTCGCGCTGCAGGGCGTAAAGCCGGTCGTCGCGATCTACTCGACCTTCCTGCAGCGGGCGTATGACCAGATCGTCCACGACGTGTGCCTGCAGAACCTCGACGTCGTGTTCGCGATGGACCGTGCCGGGCTGGTCGGCGACGACGGCCCGACCCACCACGGCGCGTTCGACATCGCCTACATGCGCTGCCTGCCGAACCTCGTGCTGATGGCGCCCCGCGACGAGGCGATGCTGACCCGGATGCTGCGCACCGCGCTCACCCATCACGGCCCGGTCGCGCTCCGCTACCCGCGCGGCGAGGGGGTCGGCGTGCCGCTGCCCGACGCGCCGGAGCTCGTCGAGGTCGGGACGGGTGAGATCCTGCTCGAGGCCCGGCCGGACGCCGAGGCCGGCCGTCGGGTCGCGCTGATCGGATACGGCAGCGGCGTCGGCAAGTCGCTCGAGGCGGCCGAGCTGCTCGCCGAGCGGGGGATCGCGGTGACGGTCGCCGACGCGCGCTTCGCGAAGCCGATCGACGCGGGCCTGATGGCCCAGCTCGCGGCCGAGCACGACCTGCTGGTGACGGTCGAGGAGGGCGCGCTCGCCGGCGGCTTCGGCTCGGCCGTGTGGGAGACGCTGAACGAGACCGGGACGCCGATGCCGCGGATCATCCGCGTCGGCCTGCCCGACCGCTTCGTCACGCACGGCAAGCCGGCGCTGCTCCACGAGGAGATCGGCTTCACCGGCGAGAAGATCGCCGAGCGGGTTGCCGCCGCGGTCGGCGCCGAGGGCGCGCCCGCGCGGCGCGGCACGATCCTCGGCGGCGCCCCGACGGCCGCCGGACCGGCCTGAGCGCCGAGCGCCCCCCGCGGGCTCTGCGCCGCCCAGAGCGAGTCGCCCCGATCGTCGCGCCGACGGCTTAAAGCGAAACGGCCCGCTGGGGAGGCGGGCCGTTTCTGAGGGAGGAGGGATTGGGAGGTACAGCGGGGAGCGCTGCACCTGTCCGATCTGGGATTCATATTGGCCGACCGCGGCGCTCGGGTGTGTGACATCGCGCACAGAGCCCTCGACCGCTCCTCAGCCCTCGCCACCCGCCGTGCACGCCCCCTGCGGCCGGGGTTTCTGTGCAAGGGTTCCCCCGTGGGCAAGCAGCGTCTGGACACCCTGCTGGCCGAGCGCGGGCTGTTCCCATCCCGCACACGGGCCGCGGCGTCGGTGATGGCGGGCCAGGTGATGCTGGGCCGCGGGCGCCGTCGCGCCGAGAAGCCGGGTGAGATGGTCGATCCCGAGGAGCTCCTCGTCGTCGAGGAGCGCGACGCCTACGTCTCGCGCGGCGGCATCAAGCTCGCGAATGCGCTCGACGCATCGGGGCTCGAGGTGTCGGGACGGCGCGCGCTCGACATCGGCGCGTCGACAGGCGGCTTCACCGACTGCCTGCTGCAGCGAGGGGCGCGCGAGGTCGTCGCGGTCGACGTCGGCTACGGGATCCTCGACTACCGGCTCCGCGAGGACCCGCGGGTGCAGGTGCTCGAGCGCACGAACGCGCGCGAGCTGACCCCGGCGATGCTGCCCGCTCCACGGACCGCGCCGGACGAGCCACCCGACGCTCGCCGTCGCCGACGTCTCCTTCATCTCGCTGACGAAGGTGCTGGGCCCCGCGATCGCGTGCCTCGGCGGCGACTGGGACGCGCTGGCGATGGTCAAGCCCCAGTTCGAGGTCGGCCGCGCCCGCGTCGGCAAGGGCGGGGTGGTCCGCGACCCGGACGCGCGGCGCGACGCGCTGCTCGAGGTCGGCCGCGCCGCGCTCGCGCTCGGCGCCGGCGTGATGCGCTTCGTCTCCTCCGGACTGCCGGGGCCGAAGGGCAACCGCGAGACGTTCGCCTGGATCGTGCCCGCCGGGCGGCGCAGCCGCGGTGCTCGACGCCGACGGGCTCGAGCTGATCGCGCGCGAGGTCGAGCCGTGAGGGAGTTCACGGTCTTCACCCATCGCCGCCCCGATGACATCCGCGAGGCGCTCGACCGCCTGATCGAGGCCGCGCGCGCCGCCCAGGTGGTGCTGCGCTTCGACCCGGAGGAGACGAGCAAGCTCGGCCTGCAGCGCGGGCCCCCAGATCGAGCTCGACGCGGAGGTCAAGCGCGACGTCGAGCTGTGCGTGGTGCTCGGCGGCGACGGCACGATCCTGCGCGCCCTGCAGTCCTACGCCGGCACCGGGGTCCCGGTGTTCGCGATCAACTTCGGCGAGATCGGGTTCCTCGCGACGGTCGAGCCCGAGCACATCGACGACGGGGTCAGGCGCGCGTTCGAGGGCGACTTCGAGCTGCTGCGGCTCCCCGCGATCACGATCGAAGCACCCGCACGGCCCGCTGGTCGCGGTCAACGACGTGGCGATCCACCGCAAGGTCGGCGAGCGGGTGGCGGAGCTCGCCTACTCGCTCGACGGAGAGGAGGCGGGGAGCGTGCGCTGTGACGGACTCGTGGTCTCGACGCCGGCGGGATCGACGGGCTACAACCTCGCCAACGGGGGACCGGTGATGGCCTGGGGGGTCGAGGGCTTCGTCGTCTCGTTCATCGCGCCGCACTCGATCAGTGCGCGGGCGCTGGTCGCCGCGCCCGGGGACCGGCTCAGCGTCCGCAACCGTTCGCGCGAGCCGCTCGACATCGCCGTCGACGGCCGTCCGGCGGGGGAGATCGCCCCGGACGAGACGCTGCAGGCCCGCTTCGCCAGCGACATGGCGACGCTCGCCCAGGTTCCGGGCACGTCGTTCTACCGCCGGCTGCGCGAGAAGTTCGGCCGGCTGGCGAGCTAGACGTCTAGGCGACGCGCGCGGCGGGCGAGCCGGACGCTTCGGCGCCGGTGTTCCCTTCGCGGCTCATCGACGCGACGAAGTTGTCGAGCTGCGCGCGCGAGAACCGTCGCTGCCCGCCGGGGGTCCGGTAGCAGGCGATGTGACCGGCGTCGGTCCAGCGGCGGATCGTCGCGAGCGAGACGCCGAGGTAGAGGGCGGCCTGGGAGCTGGTGAAGACCAGCTGGCGCTCGGCGGGGTTGATGGTCGGGGGCATGTCGGTGCCTCGATGCGTTGGGATTGCCCGGCCCCGGTCGGGGCGGGTCTGGCTCATGTTTCGTCAGGTAGCGGGGGGAACTTGAGCGGCGCGGAGGGTTGCGGACGTTTGCGTTCTGACCGGTCGGATCCGGCGAGCGATGTCCGCTTCGCCGGGCCGGCTCGAGCCCGCCGGCGCCCGAGCGTCGCCTCCGAGGTCGTGTTTCCTGCTCCGGGCCCGGTCCCGGCGGGCGCGCGCGGGCCGCAGGTGGCCAGCGTCGCGATCCGCTCTGCAGAGCCGAATCCGGCGAGTTACCGGCGCCGGCGACGAATCATGTCTGCAATTGAACCTGCACAAAGGTGCGCAAACTGGACATTTCGCGCATCCCTGGGTTATCCTGCGGGAACCTACTCATAGGTAAGGGCGGCTCTCCAAGGAGGGAACCGGTCGATTGTCGCCATCACGACTGGTCGGAGACACACAAAGGAGAAGGCTATGGCAGAATGGCCTACCCGCTGGCCTACGCGCTAGCGTCAAGGACGTTGATCGAAGGGCGCTTCGCAGAGGCGCCCTTTGATCGGTTAACGGGGCCGATCTCAGGCGCCGAGGCCCGGCTCGGCCATCTCGCGCACGCGCCGCTCGAAGTCGAGCTCCTTCTCGAAATCGGCGTCGTGGGCGAACGTCGTGCCCTCGCGCTCGAGCACCTTGATGAAGGCCTCGACGAGATCGCCGTCGAGCTGCCCGTTCGTGACGGAGTTGCGAAGCTCCGCGATCGCTTCCTCCGGCGTCATCAGCGTCCCGGCCTCGTCGGTCGGCGAGCGGTAGCTCTCGCGGGCGGTCATCGTGTCGTAGATCGAGGAGATCGCGAGGATCCGCGAGGCGAGCGGGATCTCCCTGCCGATCAGCCCCGCCGGGTAGCCGCGGCCGTCGACGCGCTCGTGGTGGTAGAGGATCGCGTCGGCGACCGGGCCGTAGCCGTCGAGTGCGCCGACGATCAGCGAGCCCTCCTGCGGGTGGTTGCGGACGATCGCCATGTCCTCCTCGGCGACGACCCGCGCGTGCAGGACGCGGTCCGGCCAGGTGAACTTGCCGATCTCGTGCAGCAGGCCGGCGGCGTGGACGGTGTCCTGTTCCTCCTCGGTGCAGTCGAGCTCCTGCGCGAGCGCCTTGGCGTACAGCGCGACGGCGGCGGCGTGGCGGGCGGTCGTCTGGTCGCGCATCCCGAGCGTGCGGACGAGCGTGCGGAGCACGCCGAGCTGGAGGCCGACGAGCTGGCGGGAGCGCGCGAGCAGCGCCTCGGCGCGCTCCTCCGAGCGCAGCAGCGCGACGGTCAGCTGGCGGAAGATGATCAGGACGGTGATCGCGGCGATCAGCGCCGGGAAGCCGACCCCGGTGTAGGCGACGGCGAGGATCGTCGCGAGCACCCCGACCGCGAGCTCGCCCGGGAGCAGCGCGATCAGCTCGGAGAGGACGCGGCGCATCGGACGTCCCTCCTCGACCCGGACGTCGAGGGCGAACAGCAGGAAGCTGGCGGCGGTCGTCACGAGCACGACGCCGAACAGCTCGAGCCCGAACACCGTCGCGTTCGTGATGTGGTGGCTGGAGTGGCCGATGCCGCCTTTGAACATCTCCATCACGAGCCCGCCGGCGACGGGGACGACGGCGCAGATCGCGAGGTTGTTCAGCCACTGCGCCGGGGGCAGGCGCCGGGCGGCGGATTTGAGGATCATCGCGGCGATCCCGCACGCCGCGGCGGCGGCGGGGCCGAGCAGGCCCATCGCCATGATGATCGCGACGAGCGAGGGGGAGAGCTGGCCGCCGCTGATCTCGACGTTCAGCCAGTGGCCGCCGATCGCCAGCGCGAGCAGCAGCGCGATCAGGCTGAGCGGCTCCCATTCGCTGAGGGTCCCGTGAGCAACACCGATGCCGTCAGCGCGGAGGCCAGGAGCAGCCCCTCAACAGCCCAGAACAGGCGTCGGGTCAGCGCATCGGACAGCATGCCTGTCGTCCTTAACGACCGACACGGGGTCGTACTTAAGTCCAGTCGCCGGCGTCGGCCGGAGTGGGCGGGAGGCGGCGGTCCGAGTAGGGTACGGACAGCCGGACGGATTCGATCAGTCGGTCATACGCCCTCGCGGGCGGGCGACGCCTGCAGCCTCCTCGAGACTCATCGCGAGGGGTTCCGGCGGAGGGCGCGTCGGCGTACGTCGACGACGCGCGGGCGCCTCCGGTCTGGACGCCGGCGAGCCCGATCGTGCCGAGCACCGCCCCGGAGCCGACGATCACGAACGCGGTGCGGGGCGAGGTCAGCGCGACGAGGCCACCGCCGAGCGGCAGGCCGAGGCCGACGCACAGCGACCCGAGCGATTCGGCGGCGCCCATCAGCCGGCCGTGGAGATCGGGCGGCGTCAGCGCCTGGACGGCGCTGATCATCGACGGCCACTGCACCCCGTTGCCGATGCCGCCGACGACGCCGGCGACACACGCGAGGCCGAGCGAGGGCGCGGCGGCGAGACCGAAGTAGGCGGCGCCGATCGCGAGCGAGCCGATGCCGAGCAGGATCCGCAGCGGCCAGCGCATCATCCGCGCGAACACGAGCGAGCCGACGACGCCGCCGACGCCCCACATCGCGAGCAGCACGCCGACGCCGCGATCGCCCGCGTCGAGGCGTCGACTTGACGTAGGTGATCTCGATCGGGGCGCCGGTCTCGATGAACAGCAGCGCGGCGAACTCGGCGAGGAACAGCCGGCGCAGCATCGGCACCGAGGCGATGTGGCCGCGCGCGGCCCGCAGCCGGGCGCGCACCGAGTCGCCGGCGGCGTTCTCGACGTGCGGGTGGAGGTCGAGCAGCATCAGCGCGCACAGCAGGAAGGAGCCGGCGTCGATGTAGAGCGCGGCGGGGGCCCCGGCGGCGGCGACGACGGCGCCCGCGATCGCCGGGCCGGCGACGAACGACACGGAGAAGCCGATGTTCAGCGCCGCGTTCGCCGCGCGCTCCGCCTCCTCGGCGGCGGCGTCGAGATCGTCCAGGCCGGGCTCGCCGGCGGCGGCGCGGGCCTCGACCCAGATGCGCCCCGCGCGCGCGACCTCGGAGCGCAGCAGGGAGGAGGCGGCGAGCGCGGCGACGCCGTCGAGCGACGACGAGCCCGAGAACGGCGAGCAGCGAGAAGTGGGACAGGAGCACCGCGAGGCCTGCGGTGACGATGCCCTCGAAGACGTAGAGGCCGCTCAGCTCCCGTCCGCGCCGCGAGGCCTCGACGCGGGCGACGACGGCGGGAACGACGAGCGCGGGCACGGCGAGGCTCGCGGCGAGCAGCGCGGAGACCGCGAGCGCGCTGTGGTGGGTCCGGTCGTAGACCGCGAGGACCAGGGCGAGCAGCCCGAACCAGCCGCCGAGGCGGTTGACGGTGTACGCGGCGACGATCCGGCGGAGCTGCGGCGAGCGCATCACCAGACGCATTGGCTGGAAGCTAGCGCCTGGATCGAGGCTGGTCGAGTGCTGCAGGCGCGGAATCGCGCAACGCCGGCGCGCACGGCCGCGCGACGGGGCGGCTGGACCGTTCGTCCGGGTCGATCCATGGCAGCCGCTACGGTTTGAGCGCCATGGATGAAGGCGCCCCAGGTGCAGGCAGGCCCGTGACGGTGATCATCGCGGACGACCACACGGTCGTGCGCGACGGGGTCCGCGCGGTGCTCGAACGCGAGGAGGGGGAGTTCGACGTCATCGCCGAAGCGGCGGACATCCCGTCGATGGTGCGGGCGGTCCGCGAGCACAAGCCCGACCTGCTGACGCTCGACCTGACGATGCCGGGCGGCTCGAGCCTCGGCGCGCTGCCGTCGTGCTTCATCGCCCACCCGACGCTCGCGGTCGCGATCCTGACGATGCGAGAGGACCCGGAGTACGCACGCCAGGCGCTGCGTGCCGGGGCGCGGAGCTACGTGCTCAAGGAGGCCGAGCCGGCCGAGCTCCTGCAGGCGTTCCGTCTTGCTGTCGCCGGCGGAACTACCTGCACCCGCGGCTCGGGGCGCTGATGGCGACCGGGGAGGAGCAGAGCGGCGACGGGGTCGTCCTCTCAGATCGTGAGCGCGAGGTCGTGCGACTGATCGCCAACGGGTACACGAACCCCGAGATCGCGGAGAAGCTCAACGTCGCGGAGCGGACGGTGAAGACGTACCGCGCGCGGGCGATCGAGAAGCTCGGGTTCTCGTCCCGGGCGGAGATCACGGCGTACGTGCGCCGAGTCGGCCTCGCCGACTGAGCGACGCGGGAGCCGGCGGCCTGCCGGCGTCCTCGCTCGCGCGCTCGAAGCCGGTGGACACCGTTTCGCGCGCATCCCCGTTTCGGCCGGCACACGCCGCTCCCTGCCGGTGGGCCCGAATCGCGTGGTTCCTTTGCGGCACAGGTCGATTCCAGGGTTCCGAACGCGCGCCCGATGGTCGGTAGGCTGATGCTGTGAGCGAGAGCCTCCCCGACAAGGGCTACCGCCTCGAGGGGATCTCCCCCCGCGCCTTTCAGCACCCTGCAGACCGGGCCGCGACCGCCGCGCTGTCCTCGGTGCCGTACCTCGACACCGTCGTCCGCAAGCTGATCGAGCTCGGCTACGAGCGAGCCCTGCGCCAGGCGTTCCTCGGCTCGGCGGTCCGGCTCTCCGAAGACCAGCTCGGCGACGTCTACCGCGAGCACGCGATCGCCTACGCGACGCTCGACATGGACCCCGTTCCGGACCTGTACCTGAGCCAGTTCCCGATTCCGAACGCGATGGCGATCGGCTCGCAGCGACCGATCGTCGTCGTCCAATCCGGCCTCGTCAGCCTGCTCGACACCCCGCAGCGTCGAGCGGTGTTCGCCCACGAGGCGGCGCACATCCTCTCCGACCACGGCCTGTACCGGACCGCGCTCGCGATCCTCATGCTCCTCGGCCGCTCAGCGCGGCTGCCGCTCCCGCTCGTGCCCGTCCGCACGGTGCTGATGGAGTGGGGGCGGGCGACGGAGCTGAGCGCCGACCGCGCCGCGGCGCTCGTGACGAGGGACCCGCTGATCGTCTGCCGGGCGCTGATGTCGCTCGCCGGGGGCGCGATGGTCTCCGAGCTCGACCTCGACGCGTTCATGCGCCAGGGGCTCGACTACTCCGAGAAGGGATCGGGTCTCGAGCGGCTTACGCGGCTGATGCTCGACCTCGGCGTCACGCACCCGATGCCGGTCAAGCGCACGCACGAGCTGATGGCCTGGGTCCGCTCCGGGGAGTTCGACCGGATCGCGAAAGACGGCGAGTACCCGCGCCGCGACGAGCCCGTCGACGCGCGCGCGGAGGGCGGCGAGGCGGTCTCGTTCTACGCCGACCGGATCCGCGACGCGATCAAGGACGCCGGGGATTCGGTGGGAGCAGCAGGGCAGCAGCTGGCGGACTGGCTGCGGGGCTGAGCTTGGTCAGATTTTCGCGCCGCAACTGGGCTGAGTCCGGTTGGGTCTCGCTCCCGGGGGCGCGAAAATCGTGACGCTGCGCTCAGCGTGGGTTTGCGGGCAAAGCTTGGTCGGGTTGTGCGCCGCAACTGAGCGACTGAGCTTGGTCAGAGTCGTGAGTCCGGACCTCGCTCCGAGGCGCGAAAAGCTTGACGCTGCGCTCAGCGGGGGTTAGCGGGAGCGGCTGGGCTGAGCCGTCGGGTCTCGCTCCGGGGCGCGAAGAGCCTGACGCTGGGCGAGGGCGCTAGGGCTTGAGCTGGTCGGATTCTTCGCGGGCGCGGAGCGCGGCCTGCTGGGCGTCGGCCGCATCGCCCGAGCGCTCGTCGGCCCGAGCCTGTGCGCTCTTTGCGTCCTCGGCCTGCTCGCGAGCTTCCGCCTCCAGTCGCGCGGCGTTCTCTTCCGCGTCGCGCGCTTCCTCCCGGCGCTGCTGGAGCGCGGTCGCCGACTGGAGGTCCTCCGCCGGCATCTGCTCACCGAAGGCCTGAGCCAGCTGCTGCGCGACCATGCCGTCGATCTGGGCCCCGCTACCGTGTCGACGACATCGTTCGGTGCTCCACTTGCTCGGAGCTGTATCCGACGCGCACATACTCCCGACCGACGGTCGCGCCCGCCAGTGGCACGAGCGCATGTTTGCGGCCGAGGAGCCGTGCTTGACGAGAGCGAGTTGCGCCTGGTCGGCCTGGTCGTAGTAGACGTCCTCCAGCTTCCCGAGGGACTCGTCCCGCGAGTCGCGGACTTCCTGTCCCAGCCAGTCGGTGATCTGCTCGACGTTCAGCACATCACTGTTTCTACCGCGCAGCGAGCCGCGAACCCGAGCGACACGGCCGACGGGCCGCCGCGAAGCAGCATCGCGTCGAGCTGGACGCGCGGCGGGTGGGCATCGGGACGGATTTGTTCACGGCAGGAGCGTGTGGTCGACGGCGACCTTCGGCCGCCCGCAAGCGGCACGGTGAGGCGGACGATCGTGCCTTTCCCCGGCGCCGGCAGCCACTCGAGCTCGCCGCCGATGAGCTCGGCACGCTCCTGCATCCCGCCGGTGCCGAAGCCGCCGCCGTCCTCGCGGGGGCCGAGGCGGCGCCATCTCCGGCATCCCCTTGCCGTCGTCGGTGACGCTCGCGACGACCGCGTTTCGTCGCCGGTCAGGCTGATGACGGCGCTGGTCGCCTCGGCGTGGCGGCTGACGTTCGTCAGCGCCTCCTGCACGACTCGGTAGATCGTGCTCTCGAGCTCCGGGTCCAGCCTGCCTCCGCCGTCGTGGGCGAGCCCGGGCGGTATGTCCTCGTCGCGGCCGAACGCGATCTCGGTTTTCACGTCCAGCCCGTCGATCGCCTGCGCCCGGCGCGCCAGCGCCTCCAGCGCGGCCGCGAGGCCGAGGTCGTCGAGCGCCGCAGGGCGAAGCTCGGTGATCAGGTGGCGAAGGCCGTCGATCTCGTTGCCGAGCCCCTCGAGCGCCTCGTCGACGGCCGCCGCGAGCGCGTTCTTGTCCTCGATGATCACGGGCGTTCGCCAGCTGCAGCCGCAGGGCGCCGATGCCCTGGATCGCCTCGTCGTGGATCTCCCGCGCCCAGCGCGTCCGCTCGCGCTCGCGCGCCTCCATCCCGTAGCGCAGCCGTTCGATCTCCACCGAGCGCTCCGCCGACCAGCCGGATCGCGACGCTCGCCGCGAACGCCGCCAGCGCCTCGCGGTCCGGGCCGCGGAAGCTGCCGTCGCTGCGCAGGGCGATCACCAGCCCGCCGCCCTGGCGTCTCCATCTTCAAGCGGCTCGACCAGCACCGCAGCGCGCTTCGAGGCCGAGTTCGTGCAGGAACGCAGCCTCCTGGCCGCGCGGACGGTCGAGCGAGAGGGACTCGCCGCTGGTGTAGATCGCCCCGAGCGCGCTGCCCGGAGACGGATGCGATCCGCAGCCGCACCGGGCCGCCGCTGGCGCCCGCCACCCGCAGCTCGCCCTTCTCCTCGATCACCAGCAGCAGCGTGCTCGCGTCGAGCAGCGCGAGACCGCGGTCCGCCATCAGCCGCAGCAGCCACAGCTCGATCCGGTCAGCATCTGACGGGATTATGAAGGTGGCGCCGTCGGCTCCGGCCGGAGCTCTCCGCCGGAGTGCCCCGTTCCCGCCGTGGCGCGGGTCGGTGCCGCTGCCGCCACGGCGCCCCGTCGCCGCGCGCGCACGGTCGCAGCAGCGTCGCCGCCGTCGCTTCCGCGCGCCATGCCGCGAGCCCGACCGAGACGCGCAGGGCCTGCCGTTCGCCGCTGGCTTCGACCTTGATCGCCCGCAGCCGGTCGAGCACCCGGCGCGCCACCATCTCGCCGCGCGGCCCGTCGGCGCCGGGCAGCACGATCAGCAGCTCGCGCTCGCTCGGCATCCCGACGCGGTCGAAGCGGCGCAGCTCCGCTGCGCAGCGCCCCGGCCATGTAGGCCAGTCGTCTGCTCGCGCAGCTCGCCGCCGTGCTCGCCCGCCATCTCCTCGAGGTTGTCGACGCACGACCAGCAGGCAGCTGAGCGTGCGTGCCGTGCCGTTCGGCACGCCCGATCTCCTCGCCCAGGCGCTCGCCGCAGCTCGGCCGCGCCCGGCCACTCGAACGCTTCCGGCGGAGCAGGAGGCATGCTCTGAAGGAGTCGTTGGCAGCCATACCTTGCCTTGTCGATCTACAGCGGCCGAGTTCCGTTCCGGCCCCCGTGGATTATGCATCCCCGCGCAGCCGCGTGAGGCGTGGCGGCAGATTCCGCCGCCGGAGCGGTGAACGGTCGATCCAGCTCCTCCGCCATCGGGCAGCTCCGGCCGTGGCGCGGCCGGCCGCGCCGCCGGCGCTGCCGTGCCGGCGCCGATCCGTCCCCGGCCGCTGGTAGACCTCGCGCGATGCTGCAAGAGCTGCGCGTCGAGAACCTGCTCCTGATCGAGCGGGCCGAGCTGCGGCTCGGCGCCCGGCCTCAACGTGCTCACCGGCGAGACCGGGGCGGGCAAGACCGTGCTCGCCCACGCGCTCGACCTGCTGCTCGGCGGCCGCGCCGCGGCGGGGATCGTTCGCCCGGGCGCGGCGGAGGCCTACGTCGAGGGCATCTTCGACCTGCCCGAGGACGCTGCGCCGGGCTCTCGGCGAGCTGGCCAGCGCCGCGCCACGAGGAGATCGTGCTCGCGCGCCGCCTCGGCGCCGACGGGCGCACGCGCGCCTACCTCAACGGCCGCTCGGCGACGTCGCGCGACCTGCGCGACGCCGGCGGGCGGCTGCTCTCCTTCTACGGCCAGCACGAGCACCGCAAGCTGACGCTCGCCGGCGGCCCAGCTGCAGATCCTCGACGGGCTCTGCGGGCCCGCGCACCAGCAGCGCCTGCGACGCATGCGCGCAGGCCCACGCGCAGACGCGCGCGCTCGAGCGCGCAGCTGGCCGGAGCTCGCGCGAGCTGGCCGCCCAGCGCGAGCGCGAGCTCGACCTGCTCGAGTTCGAGCTCGGCGAGATCGACGAGCTCGGCCCCGACCCAGCCGAGCACGAGCGCTGCTGCGCCGCGCGCGAGCGCCTGCGCCACGCCGACGCGCTGCGGGCCGCCGCCGCCGCCGGCGCCGAGGCCTCGCGCCGCGACGCCGGCGAGGCGCCGCGGCGCGGCCGCAGCTGCTCGCCGCGCGCGGCCGCGCGCCTCGACGCGCGTGGCCGGCGCCGACCCGCGCTCGACGCGCCTCGCCGAGCGCGCGCGGGCGCTCGCGATCGAGTCGCAGGAGCTGGCCGCCGAGCTGCGGGGCTACTGCGAGCGGCCGAGGGCACCGAGGACCTCGACGTGCCCGGGTGTCGAGCCGACGCTCGAGGGCGTCGAAGAGCGTCTGCAGGCGCTCGAGCGGCGTGATGCGCAAGCACGGCGGCAGCTCGAGGCGGTGCTCGCTTCGCCGCGGAGGCCCGCGCCCGGCGCGACGCAGCTGGCCGGCGCCGAGGTTGCGATCGAGCCGACGCCGCGGCCGAGCTCGACGCAGGCTGCGCGAGCGCGCGCAGACTCGTCGCCGAGCTGCGCGCGCGCCGCGCAAGGCGGCCGCCGGCGCTTCGCGTCGGCGGTCGCGAGCAGCTGCGCGCGCTGGCGATGGCGGACGCCAGCTTCGAGGTGGTGCTCGGCGAGGCGAGCCGCGGGCCCGTCGGGCGCGGACGCGGTCGAGTTCCTGATCGCCCCGAACCCCGGCGTGCCCGCCGGCCCGCTGCGCGAGATCGCCTCCGGCGGCGAGCTCTCGCGCGTGATGCTCGCGATCATGAGCGCCGCCAGCGCCGCGGCGCCGGGGCGACGCTCGTCTTCGACGAGGTCGACGCCGGCATCGGCGGCCGCACCGCCAACGCGGTCGGCGCGCGGCTGCGCGAGCTCGGCGAGCGGCGGCCAGGTGCTCTGCATCACCCACCTGCCGCAGATCGCCTCGCTCGGCGCGCGGCACTTCTCGATCGTCAAGGACACCGCCGCCGAGCCGCACGCGCACGACCGTCGTCGAGCTCGACGAGCGCGAGGTCGTCTCCGAGCTCGTGCGGATGCTCGGCGCCGACAGCGACGACAGCGCCGCGCGCCGCCACGCGCGCGACCTGCGCCGCGCCGCCTGACCGCGCCCCCGGCCTGCGCGCCCGTCGCGGCCTCCGCGCGGGCGCTCGATCCGTGAGCGCTGGCCGCGACGCGACCCAGTACCCTCGGCGCGTATGGCTGCGACCAGACCCAGCCCGCCGGGCAACCGCTCGCCGCCGGCGCCGCCGGCAGCGCCGCGCCCGTCGCCGGGCTCGGTCCGACCCGGGCCGGCGCACCAAGCTGCTCGTCAGGCACCTCGTCCGCGGCGACATCGCGCTGATCGACCACCTCGACATCGACCGCGTCTCCGCCGAGGAGCTGATCGCGGCGCGGCGCCGTCGCGGTGCTCAACTGCAGCCCCTCCTCCGGCGGCACCTACCCGAACCTCGGGCCGCAGCTGCTCGTCGAAGCCGGGATCCTGCTCGTCGACCTCCCCGACGACGCGCTGTTCGAACTCGTCTCCGACGGCGATCCGCTCGTCGTCGCCCGGCTGCGGCGCGCCGACGGGCGCGCTCGACGGCCGAGGTGCTGCGCCGCGGCAGCTGCTCGCGCGCGGCGAGGTGCTCGACCTCGACGCGGGTCCGCGCCGAGACCGAGGCCCGCCGCGACGAGGTCGGCGAGGCGCTCGAGCGCTTCGCCCACAACACGATCGAGCACATGCGCGAGGAGCGCGAACTGCTCTCCGGCCGCATCGCAGCTGCCGCGCTTCAGCACCGACTTCCGCGACCGCTCGACGCTGCTCGTCGTGCGCGGCGTCGACCACCAGCGCGACCTGCGCGCGCTGCGGCCCGTTCATCCGCGACATGCGCCCGCTGATCGTCGCCGTCGACGGCGGCGCCGACGCCCTGCTCGAGGCGGGCCTGAGGCCGGACATGATCGTCGGCGACATGGACTCCGCCAGGCGAGCGCGCGCTGCGCTGTGGCGCCGAGCTCGTCGTGCACTCCTATCCCGACGGCCGCGCGCCGGGCGCGCACCGCCTCGAGCAGCTCGGGCCTGCCGTTCAAGCTCGTCCCCGCGCCCGGGACCAGCCAGGACGTCGCGATGCTGATCGCCGCCGAGAAGGGCGCGCGGCTGATCGTCTCCGTCGGCTCCCAGTTCAACCTCGTCGAGTTCCTCGACCGCAACCGCAAAGGCATGTCCTCGACCTTCCTCACCCGCCTGCGCGTCGGCGAGATCCTCGTCGACGCGAAGGGCGTGAGCCGCCTCTACCAGCCGCGGCCGGGACTGACGCCGCTGCTCGTCGTGATCGCCGCCGGCCTGATCGCGATGATCGCCGTCATCTGGATGACGCCCGCGCTGCGCGACGTCGCGGAACTGCTCTGGCTGAAGCTCCAGATGCTGTTCGGCGCCGGCGGCTGACGCCCCCCGGGCGGCCCTGCGATGTTCGACTACCGCTATCACGCGCTGTCGCTCGCCGCGGTGCTGTTCGCGCTCGCCCTCGGCGTGCTGATCGGCGTCGCGATCGGCGACACCAACCTCGTCTCCTCGGCGAAGAACGGGATCGTTCACAACCTCAACGCCGAAGTCGGCGAAGCGCGCAAGCAGACCGGCACCTGCAGAGCCGCCTCGGCCGACGAGGAAGCGTTCGCGAAGGGGCTGTATCCGCTCGCCGTGCACGAACTGCTCGACGGCCGCAGCATCGGCCTGGTGTTCCTCGGCGAACCCTCCGACCAGGTCAACTCGCTCGTCCGCGCCGCCGTCACCGCAGGGCGGCGGCACCCTCGCGACGGTCGTGGCCGTTCGCCTGCCGCTCGACCTCGCCGGCATCGCGCACGAAGCCGCGGCACCGCACTACGCGTCGCTGACGGGCTCGCGCCGCGACGCTGCTCGAAACGTTCGGCGAACTGATCGGGCCGCCAGCTCGTCAGCGGCGGCGCGCTCGTCGACCGCGAGCTGCTCAGCCGCGTGCGGAACAGCCTGCTGACGCCTTCGACGGCCAGCTCACCCACCTCGAAGGCCTGGTCGTCGCGCGCACCGATCGCAGCGGCGCTCGAGCGCCGACAGCGGCCGAAGCCGACGCCGCGCTTCGAAGACGGGCTGCTCGCGGGCGTCGGCGCCGCCGGCGTGCCCGCCGTCGGGGTCGAGCTGACGAGCACCGAACCGTCGCAGGTCCCCTGGTACAAGAGCCGCAAGATCTCCAGCGTCGACGATCTCGACGCGCCCGCCGGGCAGGCGGCGCTGCTTTACGCGCTGGCCGGCAACAACGGCGCCTTCGGCGTGAAGTCGACCGCCGACTCGCTGCTGCCGAGCGTCGCCGGCGGCTGACGTCGAGGCCGAGACGGCGCCCTCGAGCGCGTCCGCGCGCGCAGTAGGTTCTCGCCGATGCACGCCCTCCCGTTCCTGCTCGCGCTGGCGGTCGCCGCGGCGCTCGCCCCCCTGCTCCTGCGACGCCCTCCGCGACGGCCGGCACACGCCGCCCAACTACCGCGGCCACAGCTGCCGATCCCCTTCGGCGTCCTGACCCCCGCCGCGGCGCTGCTCGCGCTGGTCCCGCTGCGCTGATCGCACGCCTCGCTCCGCGCGCTGTTTCACCCCGAGCTCGCCCCGATCGCCCTCTACGCGCTCGGCGTCGCGTTCCTCGGCCTGCTCGACGACACGCTCGGCGAGCGCACGCGAGCAGCGTCCGCCGCGCGGCTGGCGCGGCCACGCCGCGGCGACGATCCGCGGCGAGCTCTCGACCGGGGCGCTGAAGGCCGCGGGCTCGCTCGGCCTCGCGCTGCTCGCGATGGACCAGCTCGGGCTCTCGAACGGCCGCTGGCTGCTCGCCGCCGGCGTGCTCGTGCTCGCCACCAACCTGTTCAACCTGCTCGACCTGCGCCCCGGGCGCTCGGTCGAAGGCGTTCGTGCTGCTCGGCGCCGCGCTGACGATCGCTACCGGGGTCCGCTCCGCTGTGGGCGCTCGGCCTGTTCGCCGCCCCCGCGCTCGTCGCAGGCGCCTACGACCTGCGCGAGCGGGCGATGCTCGGCGACACCGGCTCGAACCTGCTCGGCGCGCTCGCGGGGCTGTGGCTGGTGCTGACGCTGTCCGGCACCGGGCAGCTGATCGCCCTCGGCGCTGCTGCTCGCGATCACCGTCTACGGCGAGCTCCGCTCGATCTCCGCGGTCATCGAGCGGACTCCGGGGCTGCGGCAACTAGACTCCTGGGGCAGGCCCTCATGACCTCGCATTCCGACCGCCACGCGCACCCCGCCCAGCAAGACCCGGTTCATCTTCATCACCGGCGGCGTGGTCTCCTCGCTCGGCAAGGGGATCGCGGCGGCATCGATCGGCAGGCTGCTCGTCTCACGCGGGCTGACCGTCGGCCTGCAGAAGTTCGACCCCTACATCAACATCGACCCGGGCACGATGTCGCCCGTACCAGCACGGCGAGGTGTTCGTCACCGAGGACGGCGCCGAGACCGATCTCGACCTCGGCCACTACGAGCGCTTCACCGACGCCAACACCAGCCGCGCCTCGAACGTCACCGCCGGCGGCATCTACGACACGGTGATCCGGCGCGAGCGCCGCGGCGACTACCTCGGCGGCACCGTCCAGGTCGTCCCGCACATCACCGACGAGATCAAGCAGCGGATCTCGCTGATCGCCGAGTCGAGCGACGTCGACTTCGTGATCACCGAGATCGGCGGCACCGTCGGCGACATCGAGTCGCTCCCGTTCCTCGAGGCGATCCGCCAGTTCCCGGTCGACGTCGGACGGCGGCGCTGCATGTTCATCCACCTCACGCTGGTGCCCTACATCGGCCACGCCGGCGAGCTGAAGACGAAGCCGACGCAGCACTCGGTCAACGAGCTGCGCCGCATCGGGATCGCGCCGGACATGCTGATGTGCCGCTCGGAGAGCCAGCTTTCGCTCGAGATCCGCCGCAAGATCGCGCTGTTCGCCTCGCTGCCGGCGGAAGCGATCGTCTCGGCCTGCGACGTCGACAACATCTACAAGGTCCCGCTCACGTTCCGCGAGCAGGGCGTCGACGACTTCATCCTCGAGCACTTCGGCCTCGACGACGCCCCGGCGCCGGACCTCGAGCGCTGGAAGGAGCCGATCGAGCGCTCCGCCCGCGCCGAGCGCACCGTCAAGATCGGGCTCGTCGGCAAGTACGTCCAGCTCGAGGACGCCTACCTCTCGGTCTCCGAAGCGCTCCGCCACGCCGCCTCGCTGCAGGACGCGCGGGTCGAGATCGACTGGATCGACTCCGAGCAGCTGCTCGACCCGGCGCAGGCAGCCGAGCGTCTCCAGGCCGTCGACGGGGTGCTGATCCCCGGCGGCTTCGGCGGACGCGGCTGGGAGGGCAAGATCCACGCCGCCCGCGTCGCGCGCGAGCAGAACATCCCCTATCTCGGGATCTGCCTCGGCATGCACGTCGCCGTCAGCGAGTTCGCACGCAACGTCGCCGGGCTCGACGGCGCCAACTCGACCGAGATGGATCCCGAGACGCCCCATCCCGTGATCGACCTGCTGCCCGAGCAGAAGGAGGTCGCCGACCTCGGCGGCACGATGCGCCTCGGCGCCGACCCGATCAAGCTGCACGACTCCACGCGCGTGCGGGAGGTCTACGGCGAGGCCGTGATCTACGAGCGTCACCGTCACCGCTACGAGGTCAACAACCTGCTCCGCAAGCGCCTGCAGAGCGCCGGCCTCGGGATCTCCGGCACCTCGCCCGACGAGCGGCTCGTCGAGGTCGTCGAGCTCGCGCGACCACCCGTTCTACGTCGCCTCGCAGTTCCACCCGGAGTTCAAGTCGCGCCCCGAGCGCCCGGCGCCGCTGTTCCGGGAGTTCGTCGCCGCCGCGCTGGCGCGGGTGTCCGATGACGCCGAGCGCGAGGAGGTGCGGGTCTCCGACACCCGCACCGCGGCCGCCGGAGCGACCGGCGAGTCCTCCGCCCGGCCGTGACCGGGGGCGTGCCGGGGCCGGGATCCGGCGGCACGCTGGAGCAGCGCTACCTGCACTCGGTGTTCGCCGAGCTGTGCGCGATCGAGAGCCCTCGCTGCGCGAGCGCGCCTGCGGCGAGCGCGTCCGCTCGGAGCTCGCCGGGCTCGGCCTCGAGGTCGAGGAGGACGCCGCCGGCGAGGCGATCGGCGCCGACTGCGGCAACCTGCTCGCGCGTATTCCCGGCGGCCCGCCCGGCGGCGGCCGGTCGGTGCTGCTCTGCGCGCACCTCGACACGGTTCCGCCGCTCGCGCCGATCGAGCCGGTGCTCGAGGACGGCTACTGGATCAACGCCAACGAGGCGATCCTCGGCGCCGACAACAAGGCCGCGATCGCGGTCCTGCTCGCGCTCGCGCGGCGGGTCGCCAACGAGGGCGCTCCCGTCGACCTCGAGCTGCTGTTCACCGTCGGCGAGGAGATCTCCCTCGCCGGCGCGAAGGAGTTCGACGCCTCCCGGCTGCGCAGCGAGTACGGCTACGTGTTCGACCACGCCTCGCCGATCGGCGAGGTGATCATCGACTCCCCCTGCCACTTCCGCATCGAGGCGCGGTTCCGCGGCCAGGCTGCCCACGCCGGGATCCGCCCGCAGGACGGGCGCTCGGCGATCCTCGCGGCGGCCGCGCGATCGCCTCGCTGCGCCACGGGCTGATCGAGGGGGAGGGCACTCTCAACGTCGGCACGATCGAGGGCGGCAGCGCGATCAACGTCGTCCCCGAGCGATGCTCGTTCGTCGCCGAGGTCCGCGGGCTCGACGACTCCCGTGGCGAGGCGCTCGCGGCGGAGGTCGTCGACCGCGTGCACCAGGCGGCGAACCTGCCCGACAGCGAGTGCGACGTCGACATCGACGTGCAGAGGACGTTCTCCGGCTACCGTCTCGCGCCCTCCACGCCGGCGCTGCGGACCGCCGAGGCGGCGCTGCGCGCCTGCGGGCACGAGCCGGTCAGGATCTCGAGCGGCGGCGGCTCGGACGCGAACGCGCTGATCGCCTCGGGCTTCACCACCGTCAACCTCGCGAACGGCACCGAGCGCAACCACGAGCCCGGCGAGCGGGTCGCGACCGCGGCGCTCGACGAGATGCTGGCCGTCGCCGGCGCGCTGCTCGAGCAGGCCGCGGCGCCGGGCCCGGACGCGGCGGTGTAGGTTGCCGCGCCGATGCTGAAGCTCCGCCGGGCAACCGTTCGACCAGGCCGACCCGCCTCCCGCCGGCGGTCGCGGCGAGCAGCGCCTGGAGGCGACGCTCGAGGGCGAGGAGACGCCGCGGGCGGCGATCGCCGACGTCGCGCTCGTCGGTGCCTGCGAGGTCGGCGACGAGGTCGTCGTCAACGTCGAGGCGGTCGATCTCGGCCTCGGCTCCGGCGGGTTCGACCTCGTCCACGTCAACCTCACACGCGGGCTCGACGCCCCGGGCGCCGCTGAACTGGACGTGATGAAGCTCAACTACACGAGCCTGCAGCACACGGTCTCGCCGATGGAGACGAGCGAGGAGCTGCGCGTGCCGCTCGGCCGGCCGGTCGCGGTGCTCGCGCTGCACGGCCAGCTCGCGGCGGTCGCGTGGGCGTTCTCCCGCGCACGGCCGGGAGCCCGGCTCGGCTACGTCCAGACCGAGGGGGGCGCGCTCCCCGGCAGCCGCTCGCAGACCGTCGCCGCGCTGCGCGCGGAGCGGCTGCTCGCCGGCCATCTGACCGCCGGCGCCGCATTCGGCGGCGAGGGGGAGGCCGTCACCGCGGCCGGAGCGCTGCACCAGATGCTCGGCGAGCGCGGCTGGGACGCCGCGGTCGTGCGGCCCCGGCCCCGGGATCGTCGGCTCCGGCACCCGGCTCGGGCACGGCGGCATGGCCGCGCTCGACAGCGCCCACGTCGCGCTCGCGCTCGGCTGCCCGACGCTGCTGGTCGCGCGGATGTCATCCGGCGACGAGCGCGAGCGCCACCGTGGTATCTCCCACCACACGATGACCGTTCTCGACCTGCTGCTCGAGCCGGTCACGGTCGCGCTGCCGGCGGGGATGCGCTCGCCGGTCGGCTCGGAGCTGCGCGCCGGTCTCGGAGCCGTGTTCGGGACGCCCGCGGGGGAGCGCCGCGAGCCGGCCGCTGGACGCCGAGCGCCCGGCCCGGATCGCCCGCCACGACTGGCGGCGCGCGCAGGTCGACCTCGCCGGCTTCGCGGCCAGCGGCCTGCCCGCCGAGACGATGGGAAGGACGATCGCGGAGGATCCGCTGTTCTTCGGAGCGGCGCTCGCGGGCGGAACGGCGCTCGCGGAGCTGATCGCCGGGCCCGTGACCGGCGAGGACGGCGAGGAGTCCGACGACGGCGGGAGCGAGGCGGCGTGAGCGGGGGCTTCGAGGCGCTCGGAGGCGAGACCGTCTACGACGGCAGGCTCGTCGACGTGCGGGTCGAGCGCTTCAGGCACGCCGACGGCGAAGAGGTGACCCGCGAGATCGTCCGCCACCGGGGCGCGGTCGGGATGCTCGCCTACGACGAGCGCGAGCTGTGGCTCGTGCGCCAGCCGCGCGAGTCCGTCGACGAGGCCGGCGCTGCTCGAGATCCCGGCCGGACGGCTGGACAAGGAGGGCGAGGAGCCGCTCGCCGCGGCCCAGCGCGAGCTCGCCGAGGAGATCGGACGCGGCGCCGAGCACTGGGAGCCGATCGTCACCTACTACACCGGCGCCGGGTTCACCGACGAGCGCGTGCACCTGTTCGCCGCGACCGGGCTCTACGAGGCGAGCGCCGACAGCGGCGAGCAGGAGCGGATCGTGGTCGTGCCGTGGCCGCTCACAGAGCTCGATTCTGCGATCGCGGAGTGCCGCGATGCGAAGACGCTGATCGCGCTGTACTGGCTGCGGAGGAAGCTGAACGGCTGATTGCAGTCCGAGGAGGGCCTCCGCGGCAAGGCGAAGCTCTCCACCATGTCCGGACTGCAGACCGCTCCTGCCTCGCTGGTACCGCACGACGTCCCGACGGGCGGCGAAGGCGAGCGGGACGAGGCGCTGCTGTCACGGCGCACGCCGCTGGCCGGCGGCGGCGAGCCGCTCGTCGCCGACTTCCTCGCCTACCTCGAGCTGGAGCGCGGCCTGTCGCGGAACACGCTCGAGGCGTACGGCTCCGACCTGCATCAGTTCACCGCGTACCTCGGCAGGAAGGGGCTGAGCGTCAGGGCCGCGAGACACCGCGATCTCGCCGAGTTCCTCGACGAGCTCGCGCACGGCAGCGGCGGGCGGCCGCCGGTCGCCTCGACGACGCTCGGGCGCAAGGTCGCCTGCCTGCGCTCCTTCTACCGGCACCTGCGCCGTGAGGAGACGATCGAGCACGACCCGACCGCGGACCTGCACGGGCCGCGCAAGCCGCAGCGCCTGCCGCGGGTGCTCTCGCGGGAGGAGGTGCGCAGGCTGCTCGAGCAGCCGCGCGGATCGGCGCCGCTGGCGATGCGCGACCGGGCGCTGCTCGAGGTGATGTACGCCTGCGGCCTGCGCGCCTCGGAGGCGGTCGGGCTCGAGCTCGCCGACCTCGATCTCGAGGAGGGTCTGCTGCGCACGCGCGGGAAGGGCTCCAAGGAGCGGATCGTGCCGGTCGGGCGCCAGGCGCAGGCCGCGCTGTCGGTGTACCTGCAGGGCGGCCGTCCCGCTGCTGGTCGGCAACCGCCCGCAGAGCAGGCTGCTCGTCAACCACCGCGGCGGCGAGCTGACCCGCCAGGGCCTCTACAAGATCGTGCAGGGACACGCGCGGCGCGCCGGGCTCGAGGAGAAGATGAGCCCGCACACGCTGCGCCACACCTTCGCCACGCACCTGCTCGCCGGCGGGTGCGACCTGCGCTCGCTGCAGGAGATGCTCGGGCACGCCGACCTCGCGACGACCCAGGTCTACACGCACCTCTCCGCCGACCGGCTGAAGGACGCCTACTTCGGCGCGCACCCGCGCGCCACCGCCTCGGCGGCCAGGCGGCAAGGGCCCAGCGGCGGGAGCCGCCCGTCGGTAGACATCCGGGGATGGACCCGCGGCCCGGACCGGCGAGCGTTCGTGCTCGTGATCGACGCGTGCGGTGCGGGCGCGCTACCGGATGCGGCCGATTACGGCGACGAGGGGACGTGCACGCTCGGGCACCTCGCCGAGCTGCGCGGCGGCCTCGAGCTGCCCGTGCTCGGATCGCTCGGGCTCGGCAACATCCTGCCGGTGCTCGGCGTGCCACCGGTCGCGGACCCGGCGGTGCACGGGCGTCTCGCCCCGCTCGGCCCGGGCAAGGACTCGATCACCGGGCACTGGGAGCTGATGGGCGTGAGCCTCGCCGCGCCGCTGCCGACGTACCCGCACGGGTTCCCGCGCCGAGCTCGTCTCGAGGCTCGAAGCGGCGATGGGCCGCGCGGTGATCTGCAACCGGGCGGACGACGGCCTCAGCGCGATCGCCGAGTTCGGCGCCGAGCACCTGCGCGACGGCGGGCTGATCCTCTACACCTCCCAGGACTCCGTGCTGCAGCTCGCCGCGCACGTCGAGCGCGTCTCCCCGGAGGAGCTCTACGAGGCGTGCCTGCGGGCCCGCGAGACGATGTCCGGGCCGGACGCGGTCGGGCGCGTGATCGCCCGGCCGTTCGAGGGGGAGCCGGGCGCGTTCACCCGCACGCACGGCCGGCGGGACTTCTCGCTCGCGCCGCCCGGCGCGCAGCTACCTCGACGCGCTCGTCGAGCCGGGCTCGCAGGTGATCGGGGTCGGCAAGATCGAGGACCTGTTCGCGGGACGGGGGCTGACGGGGACGATGCCGGGCGCGACGAACGCGCAGGCGCTCGACGCGGTCGCCGAGCTCGCACGAGGCCTCGACGGCGGCGCGCCGGCGCTCGTGTTCGCGAACCTGATCGAGACCGACCAGGTCTACGGTCACCGCAAGGACGTCGAGGGGTTCGCGGCCGCGCTCGAGGAGATCGACGGGCGCGTCGGCGCGCTGCTCGACGGCTCTGCGCGCGCAGGACCTGCTGATCGTGTGCGCCGACCACGGCGTCGATCCGGCCCATCCGGGGACCGACCACACGCGCGAGTACGCGCCGCTGCTGGCGGTGACGGGGGCGATGGCGAACGCGTCGGCGGCGGCTTCGGCGGTATCAGGCACGACGGGCCGATGGCGGACGTCGGGGCGAGCGTGCTGCGCTGGCTCACCGGGGAGCAGGACGCCGGAGCTTCCCGGCGCGCCGATCGACGGCTTGACCGGCTGACGGCGGCGGGCCCGCGCTGCGCCGGGCTGGCCGCGGCCCCCGGGCCGGGCGCGCCCCTCGACCCGCGGCCGCGAGGTGCTCGCCGCGAGGGCCTCGCGAGCCCGGGCGCAGGACCGCGGCGACGTAAGCTGGGCCGATGCCCGAGCTGCCCGAGGTCGAGACGATCCGCCGCCAGCTCGCGCCGGTCGTCGAGGGGCGCAGGATCGAGCGGATCGAGGTGCTCGACCCCCGCTGGTCGCGGCCGCTCGCGCCCGAGGCGCTCGAGACGGCGCTGAAGGGGCGCCGCGTCGAGCGGCTCGGCCGGCGCGGCAAGTACCTGCTCTGGCATCTCGACGGCGACCTGCACCTCGCCCAGCACCTGCGCATGACCGGCTCGATCCTCGTCGCGCCCGAGGCTCGAGCCGCCCCACACGCGCGTGCGCATGCTGCTCGGCCGGCGCGCCCGGGAGGGGAAGGTCGCGCCTCGCGATCACCGACCCGCGGCGGTTCGGCACCGGCGAGCTGCTCGCCGGGACGCCGGCGCTGCAGATGTTCCTCGACGCGCGGCTCGGCCTCGAGCCGTTCGACGAGGGGTTCACCGCCGAGTACCTGCGCACGGTGATGAAGGGCCGCACCGCCCCGATCAAGGCGATGCTGCTCGACCAGCGCAGGCTCGCGGGCGTCGGGAACATCTACGCCGACGAGGCGCTGTTCATGGCGCGGATCCACCCGCTGCGCGCCGCCGGGAAGCTCGACCGCGCGCAGGCCGAGGCGCTGCGCGAGGGGGTGATCGCGGCCCTGCAGGCGGGGATCGACGCGAAGGGCGCCTCGATCGACGACTTCCGGCACATCGACGGCGTGCGGGGGACCTTCCAGGACCGGTTCCTCGTGCACCTGCGGGAGGGCGAGCCGTGCGTGCGCTGCGGCACGCCGGTCCGCAAGCTCGTCGTCGGCGGGCGGGGGACCTACGTGTGCGAGACCTGCCAGCCGCGTCCGCGGCGGCGGCGCGTACGCCGCCAGGAGGTCGTCCAGGCGGCCGTCCTGCTCGGCCGCGAGCAGCTCGCTGAACCCGCCGACGAGCTCTCCGCGGACGATGATCTGCGGGAAGCTCATCATCCCCGTGCGCTGCGCGAGCTCGAGACGGCCCTCGGGGTCCTTCGAGAGGTTGACCTCCTCGTACTCGACGCCGCGCGCGGTCAGCAGGCCCTTCGCGCGGGCGCAGAAGGAGCACGGGTCGGTGGTGTAGACGAGGACCTGGCTGTCGGTGGTCACTTCATTAAGTATAGGAAGGTGCGGAGCCTGCTTCACGAGCGTGGTACCCGGAGTGGGAGGGGGGTAACAGTCCCCGCGTGGCTCTCGTGCGCGCTCGCAACCCGAACACGGCGCTCGGCGTGGCTGCCACCGCCGCGTGCGCGTTCGGCACCCGCGTGCGTCGGCTGACCTACCCCGTCGAGGAACCGGCGATGATCTCGTTCGCCGCATACGGGATCTTCCGGCTGGGGTGGATCGGCGTCGTGATCCTCGTCGTGCTCGGTGCTCTGCGCCTGTACATGGCGATGCGCGAACGCCGGCGGTAGTCGCCGCCACGCGGCCTAGACTCGTCGCGATGCCGGGTCCGGTCAAGACGGAGGCGGTCGTGCTGCGCTCGATGCGTTACGGCGAGGCCGACCGCATCCTGCACCTCTACACCCCGGCCCGCGGCCGGATCGGCGCGATCGCGAAGGGGGTCCGGCGTGCCCGCAGCCGCTTCGGCGGGCGCCTCGAGCCGTTCTTCCGCATCCACGCCGAGCTGCACGAAGGGCGCGGCGAGCTGCTGACGGTGACGGGGGCGCAGACGATCGACGCCCACGTGCGGCTGCGCGAGGACGCCCGCGCGCTCGACGCCGGGGCGCGCGCCTGCGACGCGGTCGGGCGGCTGTTCGAGACCGGCGAGCCGCACCCCGGGGTCTTCAACCTGCTGTGCCGCCAGCTCGCGCTGCTCGACGAGCAGGCGGGGACCGGAGCGGCGTCGCCGCCTCGCGCGCGGGCTCGCTGAGCTTCAGGCTGAAGCTGCTGCTCGCGGCGGGCCTGGCGCCCCAGCTGGGCGCCTGCGCGAACTGCGGCGAGCCGGAGCACCTCGTCGGCTTCTCCGGCGCCGCCGGGCGGCGTCGTCTGCGCCGCCTGCGAGGCGGGATCGTTCCCGCTCGACGAGGAGGCCCACACCTTCATGGGCGATGCGCTCGGGCGGCCTCTGACCGAGGCGCCCGCCGCGGACGAGCGCGTGCTCGGGCAGGTCGAACGGGCGGTCGCCGCGACGCTCGAGCACCATGCGCACCTGCGGCTGATGCCCGCCGCCGCGGCCTGAGCGGTTTCCGGAGCCGGCCGGGGCGAGGCTGTCGGCAAGACGGGGCCGGCGCGCCGGGTGGGCGGGTAGTGTTGCGCGCATGGACGAGGGACAGCCGATCTCCTACGCGGTGCTCGAGCGCGGCGTGCCGGTCCTCACCGGGACGGCGACGAGGTCGGGACCGTCGATCATGTCGTCGCGGCGCTCGAGCAGGACATCTTCCACGGGGTCGTGATCTACGGCGCAAGCACCTCGGCAAGCGCTTCGTCCCGGCCGAGGACGTGGCCTCGCTGCACGAGCGGGGGGTCGACCTGAGGATCGACGCGGCGCGACGTCTGCCGAGCTGCCGCCGCCCGCGGGGCGGAGCTCCGGAGTACCACGAGGATCCCGGCGGCGACTCGAAGATGGGAGCACTGGGCGCAGGCGCCTGGCGGGCGCGGGGACTGGGGCCGGCCGAGCTAGCGGCGACCGGGCGCAGGCCGTCGCCGCCGCGGGAGTGGCCGGGGACGGTGTGAGAATGGGTCCATGAGCAGCACCGAGCAGCACGCCGTCGCCGACGCCTTCAGCGAGCTGACGCGCGAGCGGGAGCGCTACCTGCTCTCGCCGCACGCGGCGCAGTCCTACCCGGCCCGGCGCGCGCATCCCGAGGAGGACTGCTCGCTGCGCACGCCGTTCCAGCGGGACCGCGACCGGATCGTCCACAGCAAGGCGTTCCGCCGGCTGACCCACAAGACGCAGGTGTTCGTCTCGCCGCGCGGCGACCACTACCGGACGCGGCTGACCCACACGCTGGAGGTGACGACGATCTCGCGGACGGTCGCGCGGGCGCTGCGGCTGAACGAGGATCTCGTCGAGGCGATCGGGCTCGGCCACGACCTCGGCCACCCGCCGTTCGGGCACATCGGCGAGGAGGTGCTCGACGGGTGCCTGCGCGAGCGCTTCGGGATGGCGTTCCGCCACTACGAGCACTCGCTGCGGATCGTCGAGCGCCTGGAAGCGCCGCCGAGCTCGCTGCGCAGCCGCGTCGAGGGCGGGCTCAACCTGACCGAGCAGGTCCGCGACGGGATCGCGAGGCACTCGAGCAGGGCCGAGCTGCCGGCGACGCTCGAGGGGCGGATCGTGCGGCTGATCGACCGCGTCGCGTACATCAACCACGACATCGACGACGCGGTGCGGGCCGGGCTGCTCAGCGAGGGCGAGCTGCCCGCCGAGCCGATCGCGGTGCTCGGGCACAGCGGCTCGGCGCGGATCGACCGGCTCGTGCACGACATGGTCGAGCACTCCGAGCGCGACGGGGAGATCGTCCAGGGGCCGGAGGCGGGTCCGGCGATGGCGGAGCTGCGCGACTTCATGTTCGAGCGGGTCTACCTGGGGCCGGCGGTGCGTGCCGAGCGCGAGAAGATCGAGGCGGTGCTGCGGCGGCTGTTCGAGCACTACGTGGAGCACCCGGAGCTGCTGCCGCCGGGGCCCGCCGGGGCCGCCGAGGACCTCGCCCAGCGGGTGACCGACTACCTCGCCGGGATGACCGATCGGTACTGCATCAGGGAGTACACCGAGCTCCAGGTGCCGCGGGCGTTCGCCCGCTAGCGTCTGCGCCGTGGCGCTGTACACGAAGGAGTCGAAGGACAGGGTCCGCGATGCGGTCGACTTCGTCGAGCTGGTGTCCGCGCGGACCGAGCTGCGCCGGGCCGGGCCGGCTCGCTACGAGGGGCTGTGCCCGTTCCACGACGAGCGCACGCCGTCGTTCGGGATCGACCCGACGCAGAAGGTCTACTACTGCTTCGGCTGCCAGGCCTCGGGGGACGTGTTCACGTTCGTCCAGGAGAGCGAGGGGGTCGACTTCCGCGGCGCCCTCGAGCTGCTCGCGGAGCGCTACGGCATCGAGCTGCAGCGCGAGGAGGAGGACCCGCGCGAGGCGGAGCGGCGCAAGAAGCGCGAGCGGCTGCTCGAGCTGCTGTCGAGGACGACGGACTACTACCAGCGCTACCTGTGGGAGTCGGGCGAGGCCGCGAAGGCGCGGGAGTACCTGCTCGGGCGCGGGCTCGGCGAGGAGATCCTCAGGGAGTTCCGGGTCGGGTACGCCCCGAGCGCGTGGGACAAAGTGATGGATGGCCTCCCGCCGCGGCGGCTACAGCAACCGCGAGCTGTACGACGCCGGGCTCGTGCAGCGCTCGGGCGGAAGCGGGCGCGTCTACGACAGGTTCCGCTCGCGGATCATGTTCCCGCTCGCCGACGTGCGCGGGCGGGTGCTCGGCTTCGGAGCCCGCGCGATGGAGGGGGAGGAGGCCGCGCGGTCGCGAGAACGGGGCGCGGCGGCCGAAGTACCTGAACACGTCCGACAACGACGTCTACCACAAGGGCCTGCACCTCTATGGGGCAGATCTCGCGCGAGCGCACGCGACGAAGGCCGGGCGCGTGATCCTCTGCGAGGGCTACACGGACGTGATCGCGCTGCACCAGGCGGGGATCCGCAACGCGGTCGGGCTGATGGGGACGGCGCTGACCGGCGAGCAGGTCGGCGAGCTCGCGCGGATGGCGCAGACGGTGCTGCTCGCGCTCGACGCGGACACCGCCGGGCAGGAGGCGATGCTGCGCGCCTCGGCGCTGGCGGCGAAGCGCAAGCTGGAGCTGCGGGTCGTCGAGCTGCCGGAGGGAGCCGACCCGGCGGAGCTGATCCAGCGGGACGGGCCGGAGGCGATCGCGGCGGCGGTCGAGCGGTCGGTGCCGTTCGTGCGGTTCCGCGTGGAGCGGGTGCTCGCGCGCGGGGAGGTCGCGAGCCCGGAGGGGCGCGACCGGGTCCTCGAGGAGCTGCGGCCGGTGTTCGCGACGCTGCCGCCGAGCGCGATGCGGATGGAGCTGACGCGGCTCGTCTCGAGCCGGCTCGCGCTGCCGGAGAGCCTGGCCGAGCAGCTGCTCGCGCAGGACGCGGGCAGGCGGCAGGCGCCGGCGCGCGCCGAGGGCGCCGGGCGGGTCGCCGCACAGGGCGGGGCACGGGAGCGCGGTGCGCCGAGCGGGCGCGAGGAGACCGAGCGGGCGTTCCTCGCGCTCTGCATCGCGACGCCGGAGGAGGGCGCGCAGGCGCTGCGGGCGGTGGAGCTCGACCAGGACTTCTCGAGCGAGCCGCTGCGCGCGGCGGCTCGGCACCTGCGGGAGGGCGGCCTGGCGGCGCCGATGGCCCAGGCGCCCGGCGAGGACGCGAGCGAGGGCATGGGGCCCGAAGGCGACGAGCGGCTGCGGGCGCTGCTCGCGGAGCTGACCGTTCAGGCCGGGGGCGAGGAGCCGAACCCGGGGATGCTCGAGGTGCAGCGGCTGCAGCTGGAGTTGGCGAGGATCGAGCGTGGGATCCAGCGGGCGCGCGGACAGCAGGGCACGGACGTCACCGGGCTCGCGCAGGAGAAGGCGGCGCTGAAGGTGGAGTTCGACCGGGCTTACGCGCGGGTGCTGGAGGAGACGGGGGAGCGGGGGTAGGGGAGCGCTGGGCCGCGCGTCGAGGGCGCTCGCGCCGGCGCTCGATCGAGTTGGCTCCGGGGCTGCTTCGACGTTTTGTGTCCGCACTGAAAACGTCTGTGTCGCGAGCGTGAACGTGACCCCGAAAACGCCTGTTTGCAGGCGAAATGAGTCCAAGATGAGCTCATGGAACGGGATGCGCTCGAGGCGATGTTGAACGAGGGGCTGTCGGTCGCCGCGATCGGACGGCGGGTCGGAGTGCACGAATCGTCCGTGGCGTACTGGATGCAGCAGTACGGGCTGCATGCGCACGGAGCGGAGAAGCACGCGGCACGGGGGAGGCTCGAGAGGGAGGACCTGGAGGGGCTCGTGGAGCGAGGGCTCTCGATCGCGCAGATCGCGGGCGAGGTGGACAGGAGCAAGGCGACCGTCAGGTACTGGCTGCGGCGTTACGGCATGAAGACCTGGAGCCCGTCCGGCGCACGGAGATCCGCGGAAAGCGGCGCGGCCAGGCAGGCGGGGCTCTGGGAGACGTCGATGGAGTGCGCGAAGCACGGCATGACCGGGTTCGTGGTCGACGGTCGGGGTTACTACCGATGCCGGAAGTGCAGGGCTGAAGCCGTATCGAGACGCAGGCGGAAGATGAAGCGGATCCTGGTGCAGGAGGCGGGCGGGGCCTGCTCGCGATGCGGATATTCAGCTTCCATGCGCGCCCTCCACTTCCACCACGTGAACCCCGCGGAAAAGCGGATCGAGCTCAACGCGAAGGGCGTGGCGCTCGCCCTCGACACGCTGCGCGCCGAGGCGCGGAAGTGCATCCTTCTGTGCTCTAATTGCCATGCGGAAGCCGAGGATCTCGTGTAGGAGCGAGAGCTGGGTTGACGACAATGAACGTGGACAGACACTGCTGTCCGGGGTAGCTCAATGGCAGAGTAACCGGCTGTTAACCGGTAGGTTGTGGGTTCGAGTCCCACCCCCGGAGTTGATCTCCGCACGGCTCCTTGCGGTGCCGCCCGATGTGGTCTCCGGGCGAAACAACCACCCCTATGGACGAGCCTCTCGTCGTCAACCTGCCTGACGCCCCCGCCCGCCGGCACCCGCGGCGGGCGAGCATCACCGAGGTCGAACCGGCCGGCGTGCGCTTGGAGGAAACCGGGCCGCTCTAGCGTTTCAGCGCCCGGAGCAGCAGCCCCGGATTGCGGATCACCCGCGGCCCGATCATCAGGAAGAACAGGATCGTCGCCAGGAGCGGTCGCAGATGCGGCCTGATCCGCTCGATCCGGCCCTCGCCGTCGAGCTCGAAGACCATCGCGTCGCCGATCCTCATCGGCCCGAGGCGCGCCTCCGCGACAGCGAGCCGCTGCGTCCCGTCGCCCACCGGCGGCTCCCAGCGCACCCCGCGGAGCATCCCGTAGACGACCGCGAGCAGCTCGGTGACGTCATCCCGCCCTCGGAACAGGGCTCGCCCGATCACCGGCGAGGGCAGATCGACGTTCGGCGCGAGCGTCTCCGCCAGCGCGGCCATGTCGCCGGCTTCGACAGCGGAGCAGTAGCGCGCGACCGCGTTCTCCACGGCCATCGATTATGCACCCGCGCGACCTGCGGCGCCCGCCGGTTCCTCGCGGTCGGCCAGCGCCTCGACGAGGGTCGAGGCCACGCCCGCCGGATCGTTGGTCCGTGACCACTCCGCGATCTCCGTCGCGCGCTCGCGGATCGACGGCTCGTCGAGCGCCCGTTCGACCGCGAGGCGGACCGTCCGCGCCGAGACGAACCGGCGCGGCACCCTCACGCCGGCGCCCGCCCAGTCCAGCCGCGCCGCGTTCTCGTTCATGTCGCCGGCGGCCGGGCAGGCGACGACCGCACACCCGCAGGACAGCGCTCGCGCCAGGGTGCCGTGCCCGGCGTGGCAGACGACGACCTCGCATCGCGGCATCGCCTGCGAGTAGACGACCCACGGCACCACCTCCGCGTTCTCCGGGACCGGCAGCGGCCGCGGCGGCAGCCGCCGGTTCCACGTGGCGAGGACGCGCACGGGCAGGTCGGCGAGCCCTTCCAGCGCGGCGCGCAGCAACCTGTGCTCCGCGTCCTGCGCGGTCGAGGGCGCGACGAGCACGAGCGGCCGGCCGTCGTCCGAGCGGTCGGAGCGCGGGGGCGGCGGCGAGTCATCGGGCGGCTCCCACATCAGCGGTCCCACGACGTGGACCCCCGGCGGCCACTCGCGGGGGTACTCGAGCTGCGGGAACGTGCCGACGATCGCGAGCTCGCGGGCTGATCCCCCCGTGCACCCGGTCGAGCGGGCCGAGCCCGAGCCGGGCGCGCGTGTCGTTGAGCTCGCCGCGCCCCTGCTCCAGTCCCTTCAGGACGAGCGGCTGCGCCCGCCGCCACAGCGCGCGCCCGACCGCCGTCCGCGGCATCCGCGCGCCGAGCGAGTAGATCGGGTGCTCCGGCCGCCCGTGGGGATGGACGTGGGGGATCAGCGTCGCGACGCGACGGCCCTCGAGCTCTCCCGCGAGAGCGGGCGCGAGCGTCAGGATGTCGGCCACGACCACGTCCGGCGCGAGCTCGCGCACGAGCGGCAGCGTGTCGCGTGTGGCGTGGACGACCGCCTCGTAGAAGTCGAGCGGCTCCGGGCCCTGCGGGAACACCTGGTACTCCGGCGCCGGCGCGAACGCCATTCCCTCGGCCAGCACATGGCGCTCCCACCGCCGCCACGTCTGGAGCGTCACCTCGTGCCCGCGCGCCGCCAGCGCGCGGCCGAGGGCGATCATCGGGAACGCGTGGCCCGGGTCGCCGAACGCTCCGAGCAGGATCCGGCGGGGTGCGGGGGAGGGGGAGCTCAGCGGCGACGTCAGGCGGCCATCTCGGCGAGCATGCGCATCTGCTCGATCCGCTCCTCGCGGGCGAACGCGGTCGGCGTGATCCCGAGCGTGCCGACGCCCGCGTCGCGGTAGGCGGCCAGCCGGTCGCGCACGACGTCCTTCGGACCGCACAGCGAGACCTTGTCGATCAGCTCGTCGGGGACCGCCGCCATCGCCTCGTCGCGCTTGCCTTCGAGGTAGAGATCCTGGATCACCTTCGCCTCCGCCTCCCAGCCGTAGCGGCTGACGAGCTGGTTGTAGAAGTTCTGCTTGCGCGAGCCCATGCCGCCGACGTAGAGCGCGATGAACGGCCGCATCGTGTTGCGGGCCTGCTCGAGGTCGTCGTCGATGCAGACGTTGACGGTCGGCGCGATGTCGAACCCGTCGAGGCTTTTGCCGCTGCGCGCGGCGCCGTCCTCGAGCAGCTTGCGGAGATCGGCGACGTGCTCGGGCGAGAACAGGGTCGGGATCCAGCCGTCGGCGATCTCGCCCGCGAGCTCGGTGTTCTTCGGGCCGATCGCGGCGAGGTAGATGGGGATCCGCTCCTGGACCGGCGAGATCGTCAGCTTCAGCGCCTTGCCCGGGCCGTCCGGCAGCGGCAGCTCGAGCGTCTCGCCCTTGAACTCGACGCGCTCGCGCGCGAGCGCCATCCGCACGACGGCGACGTACTCACGGGTGCGCTGCAGCTGTTTGGCGAAGCGCTGCCCATGCCAGCCCTCCGCGACCTGCGGCCCGGACGAGCCGATGCCGAGGATCATGCGCCCGCCCGAGAGCTGATCGATCGTCGCGGCGGTCATCGCCGTCATCGCGGCCGAGCGGCCCGGCATCTGGAAGATCCCGGAGCCGAGACGGATCTTCGACGTCTGCCCCGCGAGCCACGCGAGCACAGTCGCCGTGTCGGACCCGTACGCCTCCGCCGCCCACACCGAGTCGAAGCCCAGACGCTCCGCCTCCTGCACGATCTGGAGCTGGTCCTCGGAGGTGAGGCCGAGTCCCCAGTAACCGATGTGGATGCCGAGCTTCATGCAAGTTTCCTTTCAGCCGCAGGGGTTCAGTTGCCGGTGCCGATGCCCTGACCTAGTCTTGGCCGCGCCTCCGCCACGCTGGCCGTGCGGCCAGTCGAGGCGAACACTATGCGAAAGCGTCGCCGCCAGAACAGCCCGATCGACCGCCTGCGACTGGCGATCGACTGCCTGCCGGTCGCGACGCGCAGGGCGATGCTCGACGGCGTCCTCGCCAGCGAGCGCGTCCTCGTCGGCGCCTACACGGACGGCCGCGGCGGCGCCTGCCCGATGCTCGCCGCGCACCGGCACGGCGGGCGAACCGACTTCATCTCCTTCGCGAAGTCCTGGGACCGCTTCGCGCGCAGCAAGCACGGCCCGCGCCCGGCGACCGACCGCGAGGTCAGGATCCTGCTCGCCCAACTGCGCGCGAGCCTCGAGGAGGCCGACGGGCTCGAGCTCGACCGCGCGATCGCCGAGCACCGCACGCTGATCGCCGAGCGGATGCGGCGCACCTCGCGCGCGCGTCGCGCGGGCGAGCACGATCCGACCGGCGAGATCCGCGCGCGGCGGCTGCGACCCGGCGCCCGCGCCCGCGCCGCCACGGCAAGCGGGGAGCGCCGCGCCGTGCTTCAACCGGCCTGACGCGGGCCCGCTGCCGGGCGATCCTGCCCCCCTCGTCCGACAACGGCCTCTTTCCCGGCGCCAGGCGCGGAGAGCCCGCCGCAGGCGCTCAAGTGAGCGCCGGGATCACCTCACCCGCGAGCCGCTCGAGCTGTTCCGCGTCGTCTACGAGCGGGTTGAGCAGGATCAGCTCGGCACCCACGTCGGCGACCGCCCGGATGCCGGCCACGCACTCCTCCGGGGGCCCGGCGAGCATGTGCTCCGACCAGCTGCCGCCCCCGTAGTGCTCCCTCAGGGCAGCCTCGAGCCGGCTGCGCGCTCGCGCCCTGTCGTCCTCGACGTGCACGTAGACGCGCTTGCCGATCCGGAACGTGGCGGGGTCACGGCCCTGCGCGTCGAGCTCCTCGCGGACGATCGCGACCTGCTCGGCGAACCTTGCGGCCGTCTGCGAGCCCGCGCCCATGAACCCGTCCCCATGGCGGACCGCGCGGCGCATCCCCGCGGGCGCGCTGCCGCCGAACCAGAGCGGGGGATAGGGCTTCTGTACCGGCTTGGGCTCCATCGACGCTCCGTGGAGCTTCCACCAGTGGCCGTCGAAGTCGATCTTCTCGTCGGTCCAGAGGCTCTTCATCAGCGCCAGCGCCTCGTTGAAGCGGGCCACGGGCCTGTCGGGGTCGACGCCGAAGGCGGCGAACGGACGCTCCTTCCCGCCGCTCGCGACCCCGACCTCGAGGCGGCCGTGGCTGAGGCAGTCCAGCGAGCCGATCGCCTTCGCCAGGTGGACCGGGTTGTGCAGCGGCAGCACGAACACGGCGCAGCCGAGCCGCAGCCGCCCGGTGCACGCCGCCGCGTAGGTCAGGGTCTGCAGCGGCGCGAGGCTGCCGGCGGCGCCGATCACCTGCTCCTGCACCCATCCGCTCTCGAACAGCCCGAGCTCCTCGATGCGGCTCAGGTGGGCGCGAAACGCCTGCTCGTCGAAGTCGCTGTCGCGAGCGTACTGCGGGATGGAGATCGCGAATCGCACGGCCCGCAGAGCTTATTGGGAGCGGCGAGCCCCGCCACTCGCCCGCAATCCGACGCCGGGCCGGGAGACGTTCACCTCGATGCCGGCCTGTCGCGCCGCCGCTCGGCTACAGCGCGTCGCCCGGCCGCACGAACATGATCTCCGGCACCACGCAGGCCGGCGAGACCCGGAGCAGGAACCGCACCGACTCCGCGATGTCCTCGGGACGGATCATCTCCTCGGCGGGGACGTGGTCCTTGACGAAGTCGGTCATCGGGGTGTCGACGAACGCGGGGCAGAGCGCGGTCGACTTGATCCCCTCGCCGCCGAGCTCCTTGTTCATCGCCTCGGTCCAGCCGACGACGCCGTGCTTGGTCGCGGAGTAGACCGACAGCCAGGCCTCGCCGCGCTTGCCGGAGATCGACGAGGTGTTGACGACCAGCGCGCTCCTGTGCTCCTTCGCGGCCTCGCGCAGCATCGGCACGCACTCGCGGTAGAACAGCACGATCGAGCGGAGGTTGATCGCAAGCTGCATGTCGATGTGCTTCGTCTGGATCTCGCCGACCGGCGCGCCGACGCCGACGCCGGCGTTGTTGACGAGCACGTCGAGGCGGCCATAGCGCTCCCGGTGCTCGTCGACGACCTGCTTGATCTGCTCCTCGTCGGCGACGTTGACCGCGAGTGAGGAGACCTCGTGTCCGAGCGCGCGGAGCTCGGCGACGGCGTGCTCGAGCTTCTCCGGGCGGCGCGAGGCCACGGTCATCGCATAGCCCTCCTCGCCCAGCATTTTCGCGATCGCGAGGCCGATCCCGCTCGACGCTCCCGTCACGATCGCTGCCTTGCCTGCCGCCATCTCGCCGCCTCCTCTGGTGCGCCCGAACAGATGAAGCCGTCCCGCGGACGGCGGCGGGAGCATGCCACAGAAGACGCCGGCCCCGGCATCACGCCTCGCCGGGGCCGCGACGGGCGTAGCATCGAGGAAACGGCAGAACTCGACCGAAGGGGGACGAGGATGCTCGATCCGAAGAAGTCCGCGGCGGCGCTCGCCGTAGCGGCGCTCGCGCTGGCGCCGGCGGCGTCGGCAGCGGGGAGCCCGCACATCAGGGTGATGCCGAAGCGGGTGATGGTGAACACGAGCACGACGCTCAGGGGCGCGGGGTTCCCCGCGAACACGACGATCTCGATCGCCGAGTGCGGCAAGACGTTCTGGCTGGCGCCGTCATATCCGTGCCTCGAAGAAAACGCCGAGTCCGTCAGGACGAACGCGAAGGGGAAGTTCGAAACCACCTTCAAGGCCGGGGTCTGCCCCGAAGGCGAACGCACGAAGCACCCGACGGAAGTGCTGTGCTGGGTCGGTGAGCCCCAGTGGGTCGAAGACACCGGCTCGCTCGTCGGCGCCGCGAAGCTGTACGTCAGCTACCCGTGAGCCCCGCTCGATGCACAGGGACCGCTGGTAGCGTCTGGCCCGTCCCCGCGCCACGGCGCGGGGCGCCGGGCCCGTAGCTCAGCTGGTTAGAGCTGCCGACTCATAATCGGTAGGTCGGAGGTTCGAGTCCTCCCGGGCCCAACACACGAAACCCCCGTAAAGCGGGGGTTTCGTGCTGTTACTGCGTCGTTTCACGTGCAGACAACGGTGTGCGTGGGGCCACCCTCGGGGCCACCGGCAGGGTGCCGGGATGTGGCTCCGATCTGTGGGTAACCCTCACCACGGTGCGGAGACAGGGAAAGCAACTCGTGATAGTTGCCGCCTTCGGCGTCGTCGTAGCGATGGCGCTCGCTGGCTGTGGCAAGACCAACCTCGAAACGTCCCAGCAAAAGATCGGCGCAGCGACGGCACGCTGCATAGACCGCCCAGGGCTGCCCCGCGACAACGCTCTGCACTCCGTGTTGCTTTGTGTCGAGAAACAGGTGCCGCTCAGTCTGAGCGCGGCCCGGGAAACGTGCGCCGACACCGACCGCGAACAACTGATCGGGCTCTACTGCCGCCTCAGGGAGTCGGAGCGCCCCTAGCTCGGCGGGGGCGTCCGGGCTCATGTGGGGTGATGGCGGAGCCGGTCGATCATCCTTGGTCAGATTTCGTCGTTCCGCTTCCTGAACAGTCGAAGCAGGCCCACGATCAGCTCTTTGATGGCTTCGCCGACCATGCCACGGCGTTACCCCGAACAAGGTTGGAGCGAACGGGTGCCATCTCCGGGCTCCGGAAGGTGACGATCGCGCGGACGCTGAGGAGGCTGGCCGCGATCGTGCCCGATCGCGGCCACGTGCTCGTCAGGTAGATAGAAGGTCGAGCCCCCGTCCAAGCGGGCTACGCTGACCCGACCGTGACCACGCTCCCCGACCGTCCCAACGCCGCCCTGCTCGTCGTCGACGTCCAGAACGGCGTCGTCACCGGCAACCACGAGCGCGACGCCGTCGTCGCGAACATCGGCGCACTCGTCGAGCGGGCGCGAAGCCGGGACGTTCCGGTCGTCTGGGTCCAGCACGCGAGCGCCGAGCTGGTTCCGGGAGCGGAGCCCTGGCAGATCGTCCCCGAGCTCGCCCCCGCCGACTCCGAGCCGCTGATCCACAAGCGCTACGGCGACTGCTTCGAGGACACCGAGCTCGAGCAGGTGCTCGCCGGCCTCGCGGTCGGACGGCTCGTCGTGGCGGGCGCGCAGACCGACGCCTGCATCCGCTCGACGATCCACGGCGCGTTCACCCGTGGCTACGACGTGACGCTCGTCAGCGACGCGCACACCACCGAGGACCTCAGCGCCTGGGGCGCCCCGCCACCGGCGGACGTGATCGCGCACACGAACCTCTACTGGAGCCAGCAGGCTGCGCCGGGCCGGACCGCCGAGACGGCGGCGTCGTCTTCAGTCGAGTTCGGCGGCGCCGCCGCCTAGCGCGCCCGCTGCGCGGTCGGCTCCCCGCCCGACCGGAGCCGACGGATCGGCCGCGTTTCCCTCACGCGTGCCCGGCGTGCACCGCCGGTCGCCGCGCCTCGGGTTCGAATCCCGTCTGGAAGTAGCGCGCCGCGACCAGGCAGGCGACGACGCCGAGCAGCTTCCGCAGCGAGCGCTCCGGAAGGCGCCGCTGCAACCTCGCGCCGCAGTAGCTGCCCGCGAACCCTCCCGCGCCGAGGAACACGCCGAGCGCCCAATCCGGCGCGACGGCGCCGCCGTGGCCGAGCTGCAGCGCCTGGTAGGTCGCGATGCCGGCGATCGACGTCAGGAAGGTCGCGACGAGCGTCGCCGGGGCGACCTCGTAGACGCTGTAGCCGAGTGCGATCAGGATCGGCGCGAGCAGCGACCCGCCGCCGATCCCGTAGATCCCGCCGACCACCCCCACGACGAGCGCGAGACCCCACACGCCGAGCCGAAGCCGCCGCGTCGGGTCCGGTGGCCGCCTCGGGATGCGCTGCCCGCCGAGCAGCAGCCAGAGTCCCAGCGGCAGCAGCACACCTGCCGCGATCAGCGTGAAGCTGTGCGAGCCCGACAGCCAGCGCACCCGAATCACCGCGCCGGCGATCACCCCCGGCAGGGTGCCCATCACGAGCAGCCCCGAGAGCCGGCCGGTCAGCCGTCGCTCGGCGTGGAACCTCGCGAGCGCCCCCGGGGTCGAGAAGACGTTGTAGAGGAGGTTCGTCGGCGTGACCGCCGGGCTCGCGACGTGGAGGACGCTGAGCTGCACGGGCAGCAGCAGGACCGCTCCGGACACGCCGGCGGGCGTCGTCACCAGCGCCAGGCAGAACGCGCAAGCCGCGCCGACGGGCCACTCCCAGGGCATCGGCGGGAGCGTACCTGGCGGCAGCTGCGCTCAGCCGCGCCGCATCAGCCGCCCGACGGCGGCCATCATCTCCTCGGTGCGGGCCTCGCGCTCCCCCGGCGCCGCATCGATCACGCAGGTTCGGGCGTGCCCGTCGAGCAGGCCCAGCGCAACCTTGTCCAGCGCGGCCTGCGCCGCGGCGATCTGGGTCAGGATCTCGATGCAGTACCGATCCTCGTCGACCATCCTGCCGACTCCGCGGACCTGTCCTTCGATCCGGCGCAGGCGGCTCTGCAGCTGCTGCTTCGTCGCGCTGTATCCGCGAACGGGCTTCGCTCCAGACGCCATCCTGCGATCCTAACAGATACCCCCAGGGGGTATGTTACGGTGGCATCGTGACCTCCGTCCTGGAAGTGCTCTGGCACGGCCTCCGCGACTCCCTGCTGATGGCCTGGGAGGTGTGGTGGGCGCTCGTTCTCGGTTTCGCGATCAGCGCGATCGTGCAGGCCTGGGTCCCGCGCGGGCGCATCGAGCGCTCGCTGTCCGGGTCGGGCGCCAGGCCCCTCGCGCTCGCGACCGCGCTCGGCGCCGCGTCGTCCTCCTGCTCCTACGCCGCGGTCGCGATCGCCAAGAGCCTGTTCCAGAAGGGAGCCTCCGCGACCACGGCGTTCGCATTCGAGTTCGCGAGCACCAACCTCGTCTGGGAGCTCGGCCTCGTGCTGTGGGTCCTGATCGGCTGGCAGTTCACGCTCGCCGAGTACGTCGGGGGGATCCTGATGATCCTCCTGATGGGGCTCGCGTTGCGGTGGTTCGTGCCGGCACGGGTCGAGCGTGAGGCACGCGAGCATGCGCAGCAAGCCGACACGGGCCACCAGCACCACGCCGCCGGCGAGGAGCTGACCCTGCGCGAGCGGCTCACCTCGGTCTCGGCGTGGTCCGACGTCGCTCACAACTTCCGCGGCGACTGGCAGATGCTCTACCGGGAGATCGCAACCGGGTTCCTGCTCGCGGGCTTCGTCGCCCAGCTCGGCAACGGGTTCTTCAACGGGCTGTTCCTGCATGGCGACGGCGGCGTCCTCGCCACCCTCGAGAACGTGCTCGTCGGCCCCGTGATCGCCGTGCTCTCGTTCGTCTGCTCGGTCGGCAACGTCCCGCTCGCCGCCGTCCTGTGGTCCGGCGGGATCAGCTTCGCGGGTGTGCTCGCGTTCCTGTTCGCGGACCTGATCGTGCTGCCGATCGTCGTGATCTACCGCAAGTACTACGGGACCTCGTTCGCCGCCCGGATCGTCGCCCTGATGTTCGTCACGATGGTCCTCGCCGCACTGCTCGTCGACGGCCTGTTCGATCTGGTCGGGCTCGTGCCCGGCGGCCCGCGGCCGTCGCGCGGAATGGTGTTCGGATCGGTCGGCGTCGACTACAAGCTCGTGCTCAACGTGATCGGGGTGGCGATCTTCGGGGCTTTGCTGTGGCTCACCCGCCGGCGCGGCGCCACCGATCCGGTCTGCGGCATGAAGGTCGATCGCGCCAAGGCGCTGCGTCTCGACGTCGGAGGGCGCACACTCCACTTCTGCTCCGAGCACTGCCTGCGCGCCTTCGAGGCGGAGCACGCGGCAGAGCGCGGCTGACCGTGCGATCTCGAACCCCGGGCTCTGATCCGAGCCCGCGCTCGGGGTTTGCCTGCGGGCCCTCTCCGCGCGCCGAATCGGCCCCGTTCGCTCGCGTTCGGAGTTTCCCCGCCGCTCATACGGGCATCATTGGAGTTGGGACCGAGTGCGCCCTCAGCCGGCCCCCCTCGCGGCTGCGCTCCGCCGGCGCCGTCTTCGCGCTCGATCCGACACCTCTACCGAAGGAGTTCCGATGGCTGACCTCAGTGCACGTGACAGCAAGCTGGTCCAGTACCTCAACGAGGCGTACGGGAAGGAGAAGGAGCTCGAGACGTCGCTCGAGGCACACATCGCGATGACCACCCGCGACGTCTACAGGAAGCGTCTTCGCGCGCACCTGACGGAGACCAAGCGCCACGCGCGTGAGCTCGAGCGGCGCGTGAAGAAGCTCGGCGGGAGCCCGCAGGCCGTGCCGATCGAGGCATCGGACACGCTGGCGAAAGGCGCGGGCGTCGCGCAGGAGCTGGCCGGCAAGGCGCTCGCCGCGGCGAAGGGGCCGCTGCACGCGATCCGCGGCACTGGTGAGCAGGAGAAGATGCTGAAGAACGCCAAGAGCGAGTACGCGGACGAGCACGAGGAGATCGCGACCTACTCGGCGATCGAGGTGCTCGCCACCGCGGTCGGCGACTCGGATACGGCGAAGCTCGCGCGGGCGATCCGCCGCGAGGAGGAGTCGATGGCGAAGTTCCTCGAGCGTCAGATCTCAGCGCTGACGAAGGCGGTCGTCCAGGCCGAGATCCCCGCGGCCGAGCGCGGCACCGCGCGTCCGCCGCGGCAAAGCCCGGTCGGCGGGCACGCGTGTCAAAGCGGCCGGCGCGAAATCCTCTGGCACGCTCACGAAAGCAGCGGGCGCGAAAACGCCGCGCGCGAAAGCGGCGGGCGCGAAAACGCGAGCCGCCTCGGGCCGGCGCGCGAAAGCCACGAGTACCAGGCCGAGGTCTGCCTCGAGTCGGGCGAAAGCGACCGGGACGGGCTCCGCGCGCGCGAAAGCGCCGGCCGCCCGGAAAGCGTCCGGCTCGACGTCACGCGCGAAAGCGGCCGGCGCCGGCTCGACCGCGGCGAGAGCGCGTGCGTCCTCCAAACGGTGACGTCGCCTGCGACGCGCGTCGCCCGCTTTCGGGCGACGCGCATGACGTGCGTCTCGGCCCGCCGTTTGCACGCGTTCCGGCCGGGTATCTGATCGGCACCTGAACGGAACCGCTGGTCCCGAGGCGAGAGCGCCCGCGCGCGGTGACGGGAGGTCGGGCGAGCCGCTCCCCGGCTCGCCCGACCTGCTCTCATCGCCCGCCGCCGGCAAGTGTCGGGACCAGCGCTGAACGAGGCGCGCCCAGACGTCCTCAAACCTCGCAGAACCCCTGCAAACAGGGAGTTTTCTCGACTTGACTGGAGAGCCGTGAGCGCTACGATCCGCACATGAAGTTCAGGGTCACCAGACACTCGGCCGTGAAGCCTCCGGAGGGCGCGATGGAGCTGCTCTCCTCCCACATCCCGGCGCGGCGGGAGGATGTCGCTTTCTCGCGGATCGGCAGCGAGATCCGCGCGCGTGTCGACCGTGACGACGCGGTCTGGATGACTCAGGACGAGCGCGTCGAAATCGGCCGCAAGGCGGTCCTCGACATCGTCCGCGACGTCTGCGAACGCAGCCCGGAGCTGAAGCTCGACTGGTTCGCGATCAGCCCCGCCCGCTGACCCCGGCGCTCATTCCCGCATCAGCTTTTCGATCGCCTTCGTGTAGGCGCCCTTCGTGCCGTCGTTGCGGGTGAGCGCGCCGAAGAAGTCTTCCCGATCGCTCGTCTTCCCAGGCTGCGCCTGATCGCGCAGCTGGTAGACGAGGAAGCTCGCGACGGGGTGACGGCCGGCTGCGGCGATCAGCTTCGGGATCGTCGCTTCGGCGATCGCGGCTGCTTCCGTGAAGCTCATGCTCGTCCCGTCGCTCAGCTTCACGCCGTTGTCGCTCGCGACGCCCCACTCGGTGACGTCGATCGGGGTCGTCGTGTCGCCCTCGGCCGCGAGGTCGGTGACCATCCGTTCCATCTTCGGGATCCCGCGCGTGTCCGGTTGCGACGGGCTGGTCTGGTTGGTGTAGGGGTGAATCGTCCAGCCCGCGACGTAGCGCGACAGACCCGGCACCGACGCGAACATTTCCTGCACCCACACGGGGGAGCCGGAGCCGCCGTCCTCGGCCTGCGCGAGCACGCCGATGCCGTGCGGGTTGAGCGCTTCGGCGGCTTCCTTGACGCGCACGGCGTAGACCCGCGCCCGTTCCTTGTAGGACTTCGACGTGTAGCCGTCGCCGTACTGGTAGCCGTAGCTGGTCTCGTTGCCGAGCTCGACGTCCTCGACACCGGGGATTCGGTCGAGGGCGACGAGATCCTTGACTTCGGCCGGCGTCAGCATCGTGCCGTCGAACGTCGCCACCGGCTGGACCCGGGCGCCGACTTCCCCGTAGTGCCGGGCGGCTTCGACGAACCACGACGCACCGGCTTCGGACGGGGCGAAGTTGACGCGGACGAGCTTCGCGTGAAGCATCTGCACGCCGGTGTAGTCGGCCTGTTCGGCCTGAGCGTTGACGCCCGTCAGGATGCTGCCCGACGGCCGTTCGGCTTCCCGCGCGGGGTAGGTGATCGAGACCGCGTTGGACCACTTGCCGACGCTCGCCTCGACGCGGTAGAGCACCGTGCTGCCGGGCTGAGCCGGCGGCGTGTAGGAGGTTCCCGAAACAGTGGTGCGCGTTGCCGTTTCGCCGTTCGCGCGGGACCTCAGCGTGTAGGACCCGGAGCCGAGCTTCGTCCACGTCAGCGTCTGCCCGGACAGCGACAGCGTCGGCGCGCGTGAGGAGGAGGCCGCGGCGACGTCGGGTTCCGCACCGGCAGGGGAGGGCGCCGCGGGAGTGGCTTCTTCGAGTGGTTCGCCGAGGGGTTCAGCGGTGGGCGGCGACGCCGGCGCGGGGGCGCCGTCGCCGCGATCGGCGCCGCGGGCGCCGAGCCGGGCGCGATCGCGATCGCTGCGAGGACCGTCGCGAGCATTTGGAACCACCTTCCCGGGCGGCCGCCGCGCGCCGTCGTGAGATGCGCACGGGGGTCCGCTGCCTGCCGCTGTCGAGGCGCGGCGGTCGAGCTTCGTGTCTGATCGATGATCCGTCCCCACGGATGTTCCCCGGGGGCAAGCGACTAAACCAGGAACCGCTCCCCGGGCTGTGACGGCCGTGTTACGCGCGGGCCGCCGGGGCTATTCCCGCATCAGTTGCTCGATCGCGGTCGTGAACGGTCCCTTCGAGCCGTCGTTGCGCGTGAGCGCGCCGAAATAGTCTTCGTAGTCGTCGGAGACCCGGGGCCGGCGCTGGTCGCGGACCTGGTAGACGAGCAGGCTCGCGATCGGGTGCCGGCCGGCCGCGGCGAGGAGGCTCGGCAGCGTGGTGCGCATGATCTGCGCGGCCTGCGCGTAGGTCAGACGCGTGCCGTTGCTCGAGCCGCGCCCCGCCGTCGCTCGGGACGCCCCACTCGGTGACGTCGATCGGCGTCGTGGTGTCGCCTTGTTCGGCGAGGTCGGCGACCATCCGGCGCATCTTCGGGACCCCGTAGGTGTCGGTCGCGCCAGCGGTGCGCTGGTCGGGGTAGGGGTGGATCGTCCACCCGGCGACGTACTGCGACAGGTCGGGCACCGATGCGAACATCTCCTGCACCCACACGGGGGAGCCGGAGCCCCCGTCCTCGGCCTGCGCGAGCACGCCGATGCCGTGCGGGTTGAGCGCTTCGGCGGCTTCCTTGACGCGCACGGCGTAGACCCGCGCCCGTTCCTTGTAGGAGCTGTCGGTGTAGCCGTCGCGGTACTGGTACCCGTAGCTCGTCTCGTTGCCGAGCTCGACATCCTGCAGGCCCGGGATGCGGTCGAGCGCGACGAGATCCTTGACTTCGGCCGGCGTCAGCATCGTGCCGTCGAATGTCACGACGGGTTGGATGCGCGCGCCGACCCGGGCGTAGTCGCGCGCGACCCGCAGCAGCCACCGCGAGCCGGCTTCGCGCGGCTCGATGTGCAGCCGTACGAGCCGCGCACGCAGCTCCCCGACGGCGCGGAAGTCCGCCGGTTCAGCCTGTGCGTTGACGCCGGTCACGGTCGCGCCGGAGAGCCCGTACGCGGCCGCGAGCGACGCGATCAGAGCCGTGAACACGGCGGCCACGTTATCCGCAACGACTCGCGCTGCGGATGAAGCCACCGGTGTCTGCGGACGCTCCGAGGACCCGTCCCCGGTTCTCGAAAGCGGGAATCCGGGTAGCAGGGGCGCATGACGGACCAGCAATCGCTGCGGGGCGGGCAGCTAAACGCGGCGGTCACGAGCGCCCTCGTCGGCATCCACACCGAGCACCTCGGTCGCGGGCCGACGACCGCGTCGACCTTCCACTACCGCAACGTGATCGTGACGCTGATGTACGACGTTCTCAGCCGTGCCGAGCGGGCGCTCGGCGGCGGCGAGCGCGGCGAGGCGATCCGCGGCGCGCGGCGGCTGTTCCAGTCGGCGATGGAGCCCGACTTCCGCGAGGCGGTCGAGCGGCTGACCGGCCGTCGCGTCGTCGCGTTCATCGGCGGCAACGAGGTCGAGCCCGACGTCGCCGCGGAGCTGTTCGTGCTCGACGAGCCGCTGTGAGGCTCCGCCCGGCGCTCGCGCTGGCGCGCGGCGAAGTGCACGCCGCGACGGCGATGGCAACCGCGATCGGCCGCTCGATGCCGCTGCCGTCAGCGCTGCGGCCGCCAAGCTGCGCGGCCCCGCCTCCAACGAAGCCGCCCGCAGGAGGGGCCTCACCGCCTGCGCGAAGGAATGAGGCGCCCGCGTCAGCGGACCGCCACCGCGCCCCGCTTGACCGTCTCCGCCGCCGGTTCGGCCGACGGCGCCGTCTGCAGGTCGCCGGGGCGCTCCAGAAACGGCGCCGGGTGTCCGAGGTGGTAGCCCTGCGCGAAGTCGACGCCGAGCTCGCGCAGCAGCTCGAGCGTGTCGGCGTCCTCGACGCCCTCGGCGACCGTCACGACCTGGAAGTCGCGCGCCAGGGCGAGCACGGCCTGGATCACGTGGCGGCTCGCCTCGCTCACCGTCACGTCCCGGACGAACTCGATGTCGAGCTTGAGGTGGTCGACGGGCAGCGCCTTGAGGTAGGTGAGGCTGCCGTAGCCGGTACCGAAGTCGTCGAGCGCGACGCCGCATCCGAGTGCGCGCAGCCGCTCGACGAACTCGCGCGCCGCGCGCTCGTCGTCGACGACAGCGGTCTCGGTGATCTCGAAGATCAGATCGCCGGGGCGCACGCCGCACAGCCGCACGCACCGTTCGATGTGCTCGAGCACGTCTGGATCGCCGACCGAGCGCGCCGAGAGATTGGCCTGCACCGCGCTCCCGAGGCCCGCGATCTGCGCCGCGCGGCGGATCACCCACCAGTCGATCTCGCCGATCATCGCGTTCTGCTCGCAGACCGGTAGGAACTCGCCCGGCGCGACGATCGTCCCGTCCGGTTCGACCATCCGCAGCAACAGCTCGTGACGCACGGTCCGCCCGCTGTCCAGGTCGACGATCGGCTGCGCGTACAGCACGAAGCTCTCGCGCACGAGCGCCTCCTCGACCCGCTTCATCACCTCGAGCGTGGCGGCGTTGCGGCGGTTCTCCTCCTCGCGGCGCGCCCGCTCCGAGGCGTCCTGGAAGATCACCACGCAGCCCTGGACGCCGTCCCCCGTCTGGAACGGGGTGGCGGTGTAGGAGACGGGCAGCTCGCGGCCGGCGGCGAGCGCGAAGCGGTCCTCGTCGACGCGCACCGTGGCCTCGCGGCGCAGCGCACGCTCGATCGGGCTGCCGGCGAAGCCCCGGCGCTCGCCGTGCTCGCCGAGCGCCAGCACGGTGGCGACCTCGCGGCCACGAAGCGCTCCCTCGCCGACGCCGAGCAGCTGCTCGGCCGTGCGGTTGGCGTAGGTGATCCGACCGGACATCGAGCGTGAACAGCCCCTCGCCCATGCACTCGGTGACGGCCTGGGCGTAGTTGCGCGACTGCATCAGCTCGGTCTCGGCGGCGACGCGCTCGGAGATGTCGACGGCGACGCCGACGATCGCCGAAGGTAGCCGTCCTCGCCGAGGACGAGGCGGTTGCGCACGTACGCGGTGAAGGTCGTGCCGTCCTTGCGGCGCACCTTCAGCTCGCCGTCCCAGCGCCCGTCGCGGCTCAGCTCGGCGACCAGTTTCTCGGCCTCGCTCGTGTCCTCGGGTACGACCAGGTCCTTGCTGCTGCGCCCGACCGCCTCCTCGCGGGTCCAGCCGTACAGGCGCTCCGCGCCTCGGTTCCAGCTGATCACGTCGCCCTCCATGTCGGTCGCGATCACCGACGCGTCGATCTCGTCCAGCAGGGTCGAGTCGTCCTCGCCTCTTCGCGCCGCGGCGCGTACGGCTCGGCATCGCCTCGAGCGCCGCGCGCCACAGGTCGATCGGCCCGAACGTCGAGGTCTGCCGCTCCGCCGGGTGGGCGGCGTACCGGGACGGCCGACCCTCTCCGTTCCCGGGCGTAGCGCTCCTGCCGGGTTCCGTAGAGCCGCGCGTCGGCGGCACGCGTCAGCGTCTCGAGGTCGGACCCGTCCTCGGGGAACAGCGACACCCCCAGCGAGACCGGTGCGCGCTCGGCGAGCGCGTCGGACATCGCGGTGGCGCGCTGGCGCGCCTCCTCGGCTCCGATCTCACACAGGAGGACCGCGAACTCGTCGCCGCCGAGCCGGCCGATCGCATCGCTGCGACGCACGGCGCGCTGCAGCGTCTCGACGACCCAGCACAGCAGCTTGTCGCCGGCGGCGTGGCCGAACACGTCGTTGACCGGCTTGAACTTGTCGATGTCGAGCACCACGATCGCGCCGCCCCTGCCACCGCGCTGGACGGCGGCGAGCTCCGCGACGGCCCGCTCCTGGAAGCCGCGCCGGTTCAGGCAGCCCGTCAACGGGTCGGTGCGTGACGCGGTCGCGAGCGCGCGGTGCTGGCGGCGATGGTTCTGGGCCTGGAACGCGCTCATCGCCGCCGTGCACAGCAGCGCGAACGCGAACGCCACCTGGTAGGCGGGGCTCGCGCCGCCCGCGATCAGCGCGATCGCCGGAAGCTCGCGATCGAGGCGGTGCCGACCGCCACGACCGAGCCGAGCGGGTAGGACGTCGAGGCGAACACGACGGGGATGAAGAGGACGAGGATCAGGGGGCTGTGCGTGCCGCCGTCGGCGAGCGCGCCGGTCACGACATCCCGAGATCGCTCAACGTCCAGCTGAGGAACAGCACCTCCCGCCAGCGGCTGCGGACGATGCGCTTACGCATCGCTGTACACGCCGGGCGCCGACGTGACGGCCGCGGCGAACAGGAGCGCGAGCACGAGCGGTGCGGCCGGTTCCAGGTCAGCGCGCAGTAGAGCATCCCCAGCAGGCCGACCCCGAAGGTCATCGGCACCGCCACGGCGATCGTCGCTTCGCGCATGCGAAGCGCGTGGACGTCCAGAACGTTCGACTCTTCGTGCGCCCGCACAAGGTCGTATCGGGCCGTTCTGGGCGCGGCGTGAGTGGGGCCGAGGGGGTTCTGGACGCTGGCCCCCGGCGATCCCCCCCGCTCACTGTCATAGATGGGACCACTCTCACCGGGCACTGACCCGTGGCTTAGCGCCAGCGGGATCCTGGGACGCATGTTCCGCGGGTGCGCAGCCGGACGCTGCTCGTGACCGCGGCCGCGCTGCTCGCGATCGCGGCGGCGACATCGCGCTGGCCGCCGCGACCGCCGACGATGACCGGACGACCCGCCGGCCGGACGCCTCGCGGCGGTCGTGGCCCGTGCGGCTGCGCCTCCTGCGGCGCTTCGAGCGTCCGGGAACTGTCAGCGGTCCAGACGACGGTCGCCGAGCGCATCTACGCCGACGAGCTGCACGGCACCGAGACCGTCCAGGACCAGGCCCGGGTGCGCTCCTACGCGCCGCTGCTCGCCGCGCTCGAATCCGGCAGCGGGCCGCAGGTCGCCGAAGCGGTCGCCGCGCTCGTCTACAAACCGCACTGGCACATCGTGCGGCTGCGGGTCGTCGCACGAAGGAACGGTGCTCGCCGACGTCGGCGGACCGCACGTGCCCGGACCGGTCAGCGGCACGCTCCGCGCACACGGACGCACGCTCGGCCGCTATGTGCTCTCCGTGCAGGACGACCTCGGCTACCTGAAGCTCGTGACCCGCTTCATCGCCGTGCCGCTCGACCTCTATCAGCAATGGCTCGCGGTGATGGGCGCGCTGCTCCCGGCGCGCCCGCGCCGAACGGGGCCACCGTGCGACGGCAGGGGGTCTCCTACGTCGTGCACGAACTGGCGCTGCAGGCGTTCCCTAGCGGGGCCCTCCAGGCCGCGCTGTTCGTGCCGTCGGCGCCGAGCGGATCCACGTGCGCCGCGCTGCGACTCGCCGCGTGGGGGAGCGTCGCCCGGCACGTCGAAGCGCGGCTGTTGCCGATCGCCGCCCACTACGCAGACCTCGCGAGCGTCGTGAGGGCGGTCACCGGCGGCGCGTCTTCGTGCGCGCCGGGTCGAAGCGTATCGTCGGCGGCGGGCCGCGGCGGCTGCCCGCCTCCGGCGCCGTTCGCTGGGCGGGCCGCCGCTGGCCGGTCTACTCGTGGCAGCCCGCGGCCGGTGTGCGGATCTACTTCCTCACACCGGCCGGCTGAGCCTTCGACCTGATCAGAGGCGCGCGGTTTCGATCCCGAGCGCGCGCCGCAGCGGTTCGCGCGCGAACAGCCGGTAGGCGACGTCGCTGATCGCGAGCGCCGCGATCACCCGTTGCGCCATGCGCCGTCCGTTCCCCCTCGATTCCCCCATCTCCGTCCCTCCTTGAACTCTTGCGGCTCCCCCAACCGCTCCGTGAAGCTAGGGCATCGCCGCCCGCGGGGGTCAAATCCGGCAACGGATCGCTGGCCGCAGTAGGCGTGCGAGCTCGCCGATGGCCAACATCCACGATCCCCACTACGACCAGATCCGCGACCGCGACGGCTTCCGCGCCCGGCGCGCGCGGCTCGGCCGCCAGGCCGGCGCCGAGCCGCCTCGGCATCAGCCTGTGGGAGCTGCGCGCCCGGCCAAGCCGCCTACCCCTACCACTTCCACTACGCCGAGGAGGAGCTGCTGATCGTGCTCGAGGGCGCGCCGAGCCTGCGGACGCCCGACGGGTGGCGCGACGCTCGAGGCGGGCGAGGTCGTCTCGTTGCCGCGCGGGGCAGCGGGCGCGCACCAGCTCCTCAACGAGACGGCCGACACGGTCCGCTTCCTCTCGTGCTCGACCTCGGGCGAGCCGGACATCGTCTCCTACCCCGACTCCGGCAAGCTCGGTGCGGTCGAGCGCGAGCCCGGAGAGCGGCAGGCTCGACGCGATGTTCCGGGCTCGGAGACGGTCGACTACTACGACGGCGAGACGCCGCCGCGAGTCGGCTGAGGCGAGGCGGCGCTCAGCCGAGCCGGCGGCAGCGGGGCGCCCGCTCGCCGGTTTCGACCGCGCCGTCGAGGAAGCCGATGTTGACGACCGAGGTGTGCTCGCCCGCGAACAGGATCCGGCCTTCGGTGCGCGCCCGCGATCGGCCCGTAGCTCGACGCCTGGCCGACCCGGTAGTAGGAGTAGGCGCCGTGGACCAGGGGTCGAGCGCCCAGTGATCCTCGTAGGCGCGGCCGGTGAAGGCGGCGGTCGGTGCCGGGGAAGAGCGTGCTCGAGCTCGCCGAGGACGCAGCGCGACGTCGGCCGGCCGGCGCGGGGCCGTGGGCGGCCCCGGTCGAGGCCTGTGTCGCCCCGCTCGCCGCCGGGGAAGGCGAGATACAGCGCCGGTTCGCGCGTCCGGCGCCGAGCTGGCACGGAGTCGTCCCAGCCGCAGGCGAGGCGCTGCCATTCGCCGTAGGTCGCCCCCGAGTAGCCGAGCGCCGGCCAGGTCTTGTGGGACAGTTCGAGGTGGATCTTGGCGTTCGTGCCCATGCCCATCGTCGCGGATCACGCTGGCGCTTCTCGGCGCTGAGCCCGGACTTCGAGAGGTCGACTTCGCGCAGCGTGCTGAAGGGGAGCGCCAGCACCACGTAGTCGGCGGTCGCTCGACGGTCGCGCGCCGGCCGTGCGAAGCTGAGCGTCGATCGAGCGGTCCGCGTTCGGCCGCGGACCGCGATCGAGCGACGTGCCCGTGCCGGACCGTCTCCGGGGGCAGCGCGGCGATCATTCCGCTGACGAGCTGGTCGTTGCCGCCGACGAGGTGGTAGCGCTCGTCGTCGCCGGGCAGCGGCGCGAGCGCAGGCGCGGGGGTTGCCCGGTCAGCAGTTCGATCAGGTCGAGCGCCGACTGGTCGCCGGGGTCGCCGCCGTTCTCGGTGACCGTGTTGGCCATGCATCAGCCGGCCGAAGCGGCTGCCGGCGCCGATCGCCGTGCTCTCGAGCCACTCCGGGCACCGACATCGCGTCGAGCCGCGCTTCGCCGCGCGGGCTGCGCGAGCTCGCGGGCGGCCGCGCGGAAGGCGTCGAAGCCGAACGCCGCCCAGTCGGCGCTGCGCCTCAGCGTAGCGTGTAGACGCCGCCGCCGATGAAGAACACCTCTTCGCCGGTCAGCAGGTCGCCGCCGTTGACGACCTCTTCGCCAGCCCCAGTTTCGCGGCGAGCCCGCGCACCGCGTTCTGGTTGGAGTTCAGGAACGAGCCGCCGTGCTCGGTCTCGAGGCCCGCCGGCGAAGTACCCGCGCAGCGTCCAGCAGCGTCCGCCCGGCGCGTTCGGGGTTCGCCTCGTAGACGGTCGCGGCGATCGGCGCGCCGGGGCTTTCGGTCCACAGCTGTGCGCGCAGCGCAGCCCGGCGAGGCCGGCGCCGACGATCGCGATCCGCGGCGCGCCGGGCGCGCGGCGCGCACGCGCGAGCGCGGCGCGGCACCGGCGGCGAGCGCCGCCGCGGCGAGCGCGCCGCCGCCCGCGCCGAGCAGCTCGCGGCGGGTCAGCCCCGCTCGGCGGAGCCCGTGCGCGGCAGCTCCGGCGGGCGGCACGCCCGTGCGCTCGGACTCGGCGGGCCGCGTAGGCGCGCAGCGCCGAGCGCATCCCCGGCGTCGGCCGGCCGTACCGTCGCGTATCGCCCGTCGCACCATGACGCCGAGCGTACGGCGCATCGGTTTAGGCTGGTGGCGCGGCAGGGGCATCGCAAACTGACATGAGCTCACCGACCGATCAGGTCCCGACGCTCGCCGCTGCGCGGCGGCGAGGCGATCCCGCAGCTCGGCTTCGGCGTCTTCCAGGTGCCGCCGGAGTGAGACCGAGCGAGGCCGTCGCGCTCGCGCTCGAGACGGGCTACCGCCACATCGACACGGCCGCCGCCTACCGCAACGAGGCGGGCGTCGGCCTGGCCGTGCACGCGAGCGGCCTCGACCGCGAGCGACGTCTTCATCACGACCAAGTGCCGGAACGACGACCAGGGCCGCGAGGAGGCGCGGCGGGCCTGCGAGCGCAGCCTCGAGCGGCTGGAGCTGACTCACCTCGACCTCTACCTGATCCACTGGCCCGTGCCCTCGCACGACCGCTACGTCGACACCTGGCGGGCCTTCATCGAGCTGCGCGACGAGGGCCTGGTGCGCTCGATCGGCGTCTCGAACTTCCAGCCTGCGCACCTGCGCAGGCTGATCGAGGAGACCGGCGAGACCCCGGCCGATCAACCAGATCGAGCTGCACCCGCACTTCCAGCAGCCGGGCCTGCGCCGCGAACACGAGGAGCTCGGCATCGTGACCGAGGCCTGGAGCCCGCTCGCGCAGGGCCCGGTGCTCGACGAGCCGGCGATCGTCGAGATCGCCGAGCACCACGGGCGCACGCCGGGCCAGATCGTGATCCGCTGGCATCTGCAGCTCGGCAACGTCGTGATCCCCAAGTCGGTCACACCGGAGCGGATCGAGGAGAACTTCGACGTCTTCGACTTCGAGCTCTCGCCGGACGAGATGGAGGCGATCGACGCGCTCGACCGCGGCGAGCGCACCGGGCCGGACCCGGACACGTTCGTCCGTCCCTGAGCCGTCGGGCGCGCCGTCGCGGCGCAGACTGCCAAGGATGCGGCGCGGATGCAGCCGATGCTTGTCCGGTGACCCCCGCGATGGGACCCGACGCAGCTGCTGCGAGCGCCGATCACGCCGCCCCGCGGCGCTGCACGAGCTGCCCGAGGCGCTCGTGATCGTCTTCGACCGCCAGCTGCGCTTCGTGCTGACCTCCGGCCAGGCGATCGAGCGCATGGGCGACCCGGACATCTGCGCCGAGGGCAACTACCTCGCCGACGCCTTCCCGGCCGAGTTCTGGGAGCGCTTCGAGCCGCTGTTCAGCTCGGCGCTCGAAGGCGAGACACGCACCCGCGAGATCTGGACGGCCGAGGAACGCCACTGCCTGATGGTCGACGCCGGGCCGCTCTGCAGCGACGGCGGCCCGGCGGCCGAGGATCTGTCGAACGTCGACGGCGGCGTGGCGGTGGTGCTCGACATCACCGCCCGCCGCCACGCCGACCTGATGGCGCCGCGACGCACCGAGGCTTCGAGGAGGTCTTCGAGCACGCTCCGATCGGCACGGGCCTGATCGACACCGAGGGCCGCTGGCTGCTGGTCAACCGGGCGCTCTGCGAGATCACGGGCTACACCTCCGATGAGCTCGTCGGCAAGCGCTTCGACGGGATCATGCATCCCGAGGACGCGGGCAACGACGCCGCCGAGCGGCGGCGCCTGCCGGCCGGCGAGATCCCCGCCTACCAGGTCGAGAAGCGCTACTTCGACGCTGCCGGGGAGACCATCTCGGCGATCCTCTCGATGTCGCTGGTGCGCGACCGCGAGGACGAGCCGCTGCACTACATCGCGCAGCTGCAGGACATCTCGGCCCGCAAGGAGCTCGAGGAGCAGCTGCTGCACCTCGCCGACCACGACCCGCTGACGGGACTTCGCAATCGCCGCCTGTTCGAACACGACCTGCGCCTGCAGCTCGGCCGCTGCCGCGCTACGGCGAGGCCGCCGGCCTGATGATGATCGACATCGACGGCTTCCGCGAGCTCAACCGGCGCACGGCACGCGCTGTCGGCGATGAGACGCTGAAGTCGGTCGCGCGCGCGCTCACGCGCCGCCTGCGCGAAACCGACCTGATCGGGCGCCTCGGCGGCGACGAGTTCGCGGTCCTGCTGCCGCACGCCGACGAGGAGGGCCTCGCGGTCGTCGCCGAGGGCCTCGCCCGCGTGATCCCCGCCTGCAGCATCGACGCCGGCGAGGGTCTTCCACCCGACCGCAGCATCGGCTTCACGCTGATCCACCAGCGCAGCCCGAGCTCCAGCAGGCCCTCGTCGAGGCCGAGCGCGCGCTGCTCGGCGCCAAGCTCGGCGCCTGACCCGCCGAGCGGCTCCCGCCGAGCCCCCGAGAGCCCGCCGGAGGGCCAATACGCTTTGATGAGCCCGACGAGCGTCTCGCCGTGATCGACCTCGGCTCGAACTCGTTTCGGCTCGTGGTCTTCCAGGCGGGCGAGGGCTGGTGGCGGCGCACCGATGAGATCTATGAGCCGGTCCGGATCGGCGAGGGGCTGATGGCCAGCGGGCGGCTCGGCGAGGAGCCGATCGAGCGCGCGCTGGCGACGCTCGACGTGTTCGCGCATTTCTGCCGCGCGAGCGGCCTGGGCGCCGAGGCGGTCGACGCGGTCGCCACCAGCGCGATCCGCGACGCCGAGAACGCCGAGAGTTCCTGGCGCTCGCCCACGAGCGCTTCGGCGCGCCGATCCGCGTGCTCAGCCGCGAGGCCGAGGCCCGCTATGGCTATCTGGCGGCGGTCAACTCGACGACGCTCTCCGAGGGCTGCGTGCTGGATCTCGGCGGCGGCTCGATGCAGCTGGTGCGGGTCGGGAGCGGCCGCGCGCGAGTCGGGCTCCTGGCGGCTCGGGACGGTGCGGATGAGCGAGCGCTTCCTGCCCCCCAACGGGCCGGCCAAGCGCCGCCAGCTGGACGAGCTGCGCGAGCACATCGCGGCCGAGCTCGCCGAGGCCGCCTGGCTCGCCGCGCGGCGAGCGCGCGCCCCCGCCTGGTGGGATCGGCGGCACCGTGCGAAACCTCGCGGCGGCCGCCCAGCGCGCGGCCGGGCTGCCCTCCAACGGCGTGCAGGGGATGCTTATCGCGCGCGACGCGCTGGACGAGCTGATCGAGCGCCTGGCGGCGCTGCCGGCGGCCGAGCGGGCGAGCGTGCCGGGCATCAAGCCCGCGCGGGCCGACCTGATCCTGGCCGGCGCGCTGGTCGTCCGGGGGGCGATGAAGGCGGGCGGCTTCGAGCGGCCTCGAGGCGACCGAGGCGGGCCTGCGCGAGGGCGTCTTCTTCGAGCGTCTGCTGGCCGAGGCCCGGCCGCGCGCCGCTGTTCGAGGACGTGCGCCGGGCCAGCGTGATGAACATGGCCGCGCAGTACCGCGTCGACGTCCAGCACACCGAGCACGTCGCGGCTCTCGCGCTGGGCATGTTCGACGAGCTCGCGGCGCTCGGCCTGCACGACGGCGACCCGCGCGAGCGCGAGCTGCTGTGGGCGGCCTGCATGCTCCACGACATCGGCATGTCGATCGACTACGACGACCACCACAAGCACTCCCGCTACCTGATCCTCAACGGCGGCCTGCCGGGTTCAGCCCGTCGAGACGCGCGATCATCGCCCAGGCGGCCCGCTACCACCGCAAGGGCATGCCCTCGCCGGGGCCGATGGCGGCGCTGTTCGGCGAGGGCGACGTCGAGCGGCTGAACCGCTGCGCGGCGCTGCTGCGCCTGGCCGAGGACCTCGAGCGCTCGCGCGACCAGCTGGTCCGCTCGCACCGACCTCGCGCTGCGACGGCGAGGTGCGAGCTGCGGCTGATCGCCGAGGGCGACCCGGCGGTGCCGCGCTGGGCGGCGGGACGCGAGCGCGAGCTGTTCGCCCGCGCCTTCCACCGCGAGCTCTCGGTCGCCGCCTGAGCGGCTAGCCCTGGCGGCGGCGAGCTGCGCGTTCGCGCCCGCGCAGTCGAACAGGACGAGCCCGTAGGGGTAGTGGACGGGGCTCGACCACTCGACGGTGCGAGCTCGCGGCAGGCCCGCAGCACGGCCGCGGTCGCCCGGTTGCCGCCGCGCGTGGCGTACTCGCCGCCGAGCAGCACGTAGCGGGCCTCGTGTCGCGCGACGAGCCGCGCCAGCCCGGGGCCGTCGAGCGCGGGGTCGATCGCCGCTGTAGCCGCCGAGCGGCGGCCCTCTGGCCCCAGCAGGATGAAGGGGGCGGCCGTGTCGGAGGCGACGGTCAGCAGTTCGAAGCGGTGCGGGGCCGTGGCTGTCGGACGTAGTCGAGGAGCGCGGGTCGATCGTCGAGCGCTGGCGGCTGAGCCCGATGCCGCCCTGCCCGCCGACTGTTTCGGCCCGGCGGCCGGGAAGGTCGCCTCCACCGGCGCCAGCCAGGTCGTGCGGCGTAGCCGGTGGGGCACGATCAGCAGCAGCGACGAGCGCGGCGGCGCGCCCGACCGCGAGGGCCGCGGCGCAGCAGCGCCGCGGCGAGCAGCCCGACCAGCAGAGCGCGGCGCCCGCGAGCAGCACGGGCACGAACGAGAGCATGTAGTGCGTCGCGGTGCATCAGCACGATCTCGCGGGCGACGGTGCGCCGCGACCGCGAGCGCGCCCAGCGAGCAGGCCGCCAGGGCGGTAGCGCCCGCGCGCAGAGCGTCACCAGCGCGACCGCGCCGATGCCGCCATCGCCGCGGCGCCGGGGGCGAGCGCGGAGATGTAATAGGGGTGGACGATCCCCTTGGAGGTGCTCAGCACGACCGCCTCGGCCAGCGAACCAGCCGCCGAGCACGAGCAGCGCCGCGAGCCGTCGGGTCGCGCCGCATCGCGAGCGCGCGCCGGCTCGGCGGGCCCTCGGCTGCGCGGGCGCGCCGCGCGCCGAGATCCGGGCTCGAGCAGCAGCAGCAGCGCGAGCGCGAGCAGGCCGAAGAAGGCGAACGGCAGGATCCAGCCGCCCTGGTCGCCGAGGCCGACGCCGAACAGCCGCAGCGGCCCGGGCGAGCCGCCGAAGGGGACGGGTTCGCGTTCGCGCCCGTGTTCGGCGAGGCGGCGGAGCGTGCGGGCGGGCGCGGCGTCGGCGTGATGTTCGCGGGCGAGCGCTCGCTCGACGGCGCCGCGGTCGGCGATCGGCACGCGCGCGCCGGGCTTGCCGTGCGTCTGCCCGGGCCCGCCGGTCTGCCCTTCGACGCGGCCGAAGCCGTTGTATTCGAAGGTCAGGCCGAGCTCGGTGTTGTTCGTCGAGCCGCCGACGTAGGGGCGTTTGGAGGCGGGCGTGGCTTCGACGGCGGCGATCCAGGCGAACGAGACGACGCGCCATCACGACGCCGGCGGCGAGCAGCTGGAGGATCCGCCGCCGGAGCGAGCCGGGCGCGCAGACCAGGTAGGCGAAGGCGATCCCGGGCACGACGAGATAGGCGGCGAGCGTCTTCGTGTTGAAGGCGAGCCCGACGAGCACGCCGCGCCAGCAGCAGCGTGCGCCAGCGCCCCGATTCGCAGGCGCGGATCGCGGCGCCGCAGGCCAGCAGCATCAGCAGGATCAGCAGCGGGTCGACGCCGTTGGCGCGCGAGACGGCGACGAAGGAGGGGAACACGAGCGAGCGCCGCGCCGCCCGCGAAGCGCCGCGAGCAGGCCGAAGCGCTCGCGCGAGGATCAGATAGAGCAGCGCCGACCGTCGGCGACGCCGATCAGCGCCTCGGGCAGCAGCAGGCTGAGGGGGGCGAAGCCGAAGATCTTCGCGCTGCGCGCCTGGACCCACAGCGCCAGCGGCGGCTTGTCGACCGTGACCAGCCCGCCGGGGTCGAACGAGACGAAGAAGAAGTTGTGCCAGGAGTCGAGCATCGAGCGGACGCCGGCCGAGTAGAAGATGTTCGCGTAGCTGTTCTGCGACAGCCGTACCGTGTTCATCACGGCGGCGCGCGACCACCGACCAGGCCGGCGACGCGCGCCCAGCGCCCGTCGGGCCGCAGCGGCGCGGCTCGCGCAGCGTCGCTCGTCGGCGCCGCCGCGCTCGGCCGGAGCGCCGGGCGCGTCGGCGCAGGCGGCGCTCACCGGCGAGCGCCTCCACCAGTCGCTCGAGGTCGCCCTCGTCGTTCCAGGCGCCGACCGAGGCGCGCAGCCAGGGGCGGTCGGGGATGTTGCGGATGACGACGCCCGCGCTCGGCGAGCAGCTCGCGCTCCGCGCCGGCGTCCTCGCTGGGGAACGAGACGAGCGTGCGTGGCGCCGCGCGGCGACGGCGGGCGGCCGCGCTCGGCGAGCATCTCGGCGAGCCGCGCCGCGAGCGTCCGGGCGCGCTCGTGCACGCGCGGCCCAGCCGCTCGACTCGAGCACCTCGGCGGCGGCCAGCGGCGCAGGCGAGCGCCTCGGCGCTCAGCGACGGCGCGTCGAAGCGCCGGCCGTCCTCGTGCAGGGTCGCGTCGAGGCCGGCGTTCGGCCTCGGCGAGGTTGCCGTAGCCGCGGCGCGGGACGCGCGAGGCGCTCGCGCAGCTCGGGCGTGACGCACAGAGCGCCCCGTCCCGTCGGGTCCGCAGCATCCACTTCTGGCCCGCGCCGGCGTAGGCGTCGCAGCCGAGCGCGCGCGACGTCGACGGGGACCGCGCCGATCCCCTGCGCGCCGTCGAGCAGCACGGGCACGTCGAGCTCGGCCGAGCTCGGCGGGCGCGAGCGCGCCCGTCGCCCAGCTCGACGTGCGAGCAGGCGACGAGGCGCGTCTTCGGGCCCGACCGCCTCGGCGACCTCGGCGAAGCGGCACTTCGCGGACGCTGACCCCGTGCAGCTCGCGCGCCGCGCCGAGCGCGCCGAGCAGGCCGGGGTGCTCCTCGTCGCTGGTCAGGATCTCATCGCCGGGCGCGAGCTCCATGCCGGCGATCACGCCTGGCCGATGCCTTCGGTCGTGCAGGTCGTCAGCGCGATGTCGCCGGGCTCGCAGCGCGAGCGCCCGCGCGTAGGCGCCGCGCAGCGGCCCGGCCGAGCTCGCTGCGCCGTTCGAAGTGCGCCATCGCGCGGCCGTCGCGCGAGCTCGCGCTCGAGCTCGGCCCGCGAGGCGTCCACGGCGCGCGCCGCGGCAGCGGCCCGTCGGTGCCGGCGTTCATGTAGGCGAGCTCGCGCAGAACGGGAAACTCGGCTGCGCAATCCGGAGGGCTCCACGATCGGCGAGAATATCCCGCATGAGCAGCGGCGACCGAGCAGCAGCCGATCTGGACGCCCTCGCCGCGAGCGGCTCGAGGCGACCGAGATGGCGCGCTTCATGCGCTGGGCGAGCGAGCGCCATGGGCGCGACTTCGCGGGCTACGAGGAGCTGTGGCAGTGGTCGGTCGACGAGCTCGAGCAGTTCTGGGCCGACATCTGGGAGTTCTGCGGCGTGCGCGCGTCGAGGCCGTACGAGCGGGTGCTCGCCTCGCACGAGATGCCGGGATCGCGCTGGTTCGAGGGCGCCGAGCTCAACTACGCCGAGAACCTGCTCGCGGGCCGCGACGCCGGCGAGAGTCGGCGTCCTGCACTGCTCGGAGCTGCGCGAGCTCGGCGAGCTGAGCTGGGGCGAGCTGCGCGCGCAGGTCGCCGCCGCGGCGGCGGGCCTGCGCTCGCTCGGGGTCGGCGCGCGGCGACCGCGTCGTCGCCTACATGCCGAACATCCCCGAGACGCTGTCGCGTTCCTGGCGACGGCGACGCTCGGCGCGATCTGGTCGAGCGCCGCTCCCGAGTTCGGCGCGCGCAGCGTGATCGACCGCTTCGCGCAGATCGAGCCGAAGGTGTTCCTCTCCGTCGACGGCTATCGCCACGGCGGCAAGGACTTCGACCGGCGCGGCGTCGCCGCGGAGCATCCTCGCCGAGCTGCCGAGGTCGAGCAGGCGGTGCTGCTGCCCTATCTCGACGCGGCGGCGCCGAGCCGTGCGGCGCCCGCCCGCCCGGCGCGCTCGCCTGGCAGCAGCTGCTCGGACGACGGCGAGCCGGCGCCGGCGCTCTCGATTCGAGCAGGTGCCCTTCGAGCATCCGCTGTGGGTCCTCTACTCCTCCGGCACGACCGGCCTGCCGAAGGCGATCGTGCAGGGCCACGGCGGGATCCTGCTCGAGCAGCTGAAGAAGCGGCTGCACCTCGACCTGCGCCCGGGCGACCGCATGTTCTGGTTCACGACGACGGGCTGGATGATGTGGAACTTCCTCGTCGGCTGCCTGCTCTAGCGACGCGGCGATCGTGCTCTACGACGGCAGCCCCGCCCACCCTGACCTGGGCGCGCTCTGGCGCCTCGCCGAGCGCGCGGGCATCACCTGCATGGGCGTCAGCGCGGGCCTGCTCGCCAGCTGCGAGAAGGAGGGCATCGAGCCGGGCGCGCGAACACGACCTCGCCAGCGCTGCGCGCGGTCGGCTCCACGGGCTCGCCGCTCTCGCCGGAGTGCTTTCGCTGGGTCTACGAGCACGTCGACAGCGACATCTGGCTGTTCTCGACTAGCGGCGGCACCGACGTCTGCACCGCCTTCGTGGCGGGCTGCCCGCTGCTGCCGGTCTATGAGGGCGAACTGCAGTGCCGCGCGCTCGGCTGCAAGGTCGAGGCCTGGGACGAAGAGGGGCAGAGCGTTGATCGACGAGGTCGGGGAGCTCGTCGTCACCGAGCCGATGCCCTCGATGCCGCTCTACCTCTGGGGCGATGAGAGCGGCGAGCGGCTGAGCGAGAGCTACTTCGCGATGTACCCGGGGATCTGGCGCCACGGCGACTGGATCCGGATCACGCCGCGGGGCGGCGCCGTGATCTATGGCCGCTCGGACTCGACGATCAACCGCCAGGGCGTGCGGATGGGGACGAGCGAGATCTACCGCGCGCCGGCCGGGTCGAGCAGGTGCTCGACGCGCTCGTCGTCGACATCCGGCCGCCGAACGCGAGCTCGGGGGGAGCTGCGGATGATCCTCTTCGTCGTGCTGCGCGACGGGTCGAGCCTCGACGAGACGCCTCGATGCGGGAGATCAAGACCGGATCCGCGAGGACTGCTCGCCGCGCCACGTGCCCAACGAGATCCGCCAGATCGCGGAGGTGCCGCGCACGCTTTCGGGGAAGGTGCTCGAGGTGCCCGTCAAGCGGATCCTGATGGGCACGCCCCCCGAGCAGGCGGCCAGCAGTCGAGTCGCTCGCCAACCCGCATGCGCTCGACTACTTCGTGGAGCTGGCGGGCGAGCTGCTCAAGGGGTCGGGCGGGACTGCCGTTGCAGGCTTAGTGCCGCTGGACGATGCTCTCGACCGCCTGCTCGCAGCGCTCGCCGATGCCGGCATGCCGCCGCCGCGTGAGCCCTCCGACACAGCCTTCATCGCCGAGATCGAAGAGGCGATCGCGCCGCTTCGGCTCCCCCGCCAGGTCCGGCGGTTCTGGGAACGGGTCGATCCCCAAATCTCGGCGTGCAGCCCTCGATCGACTGGGCTTCGCCGGCCTTCGCGCTCGACGGCTGGCGCGACCAGCGAGAGGAGTTCCCCGGAGGCTCGCCCGCGAACCTCCTGACGCTCGGCTATCAGAGCTGGTGCTACATGGCCGTCGAGCTGGACGAACCGGGCTGCGAGCGCGAACGATCTTCGAATGGTCGAACCCGGACAGCGACTTCGTCCCCCGCTAGCGTCACCTCGCGACTGGCTCGACGGGATCGCCGCGATCGTGCATGAGGGAAGACAGAGAGGCGGCCGGGGTGGAGGGCGCTCAGCATCGACGAGGCCACCGAAAGGGCGGTCTCGGAACGGGCTCTCGCCGGCGAGAGCCCGGCGAGGATCGAACGTGATCCCGACGAGTGGCCGGAGCGCTGGCTGCGCGCGAAGCGGTCTCGCCCCCGAGCTGACGAGGGCGCGGGGCGCCACACACTCGCTCGCGGACCTGCTGGCGCTCACCCCGAGTCGCTGGCCGACGCGACGATCGTCGCTGAGGTGATCGGGATCGCCGGCGACAACGCTCGCGTGAGCGACGGCGAGACGACGATCGTCGTGCTCTGCCCGCCGGCGGTCAGCGCGCTCGGTCCCCGGCTCGGTGAGTGGTTCGAGTTCGACGTGGTCCGCGGCCACGACCCCGAGGGGCCGGCGGGCCGCCCGCCCGCGAGCAGATCGCCGCCGCGCTCGAGGCGTCGCTGCGAGTCTGGGCGCCGACGAGGAGCTGGAACGGATGGTCGCAAGGACGGTGGCAGAGAGCCCGCTCGATGCTCCCGACGCCACGCCCGGGCGATACGCCGGCTCGACGGGCCACCGGACTGAGCGGGCGTGTCCGCGGCCGCGGCGCCACTCCGGCGCGCGCATGCATGAGGCCGGCGGGCACCGCGCCCGCGCAGCCGGATGCTCAGGTTGCGGGCGCCGACTCCCCGACCTGCCGGAGCGCCTGAAGCAGCTGCTCGGCGTCCGCGGCGCCCCTCACGGCGAGGCGCCTGTCGATCACGAAGAAGGGCACCGCGTCGATTCCGAGCTGCTGGGCGGTGTGCTCGTCGACCCGGACCTGCTCGCCGTAGGCGTCGCTCGCGAGCAGCTCCTCGACCGCGTCCTCGGGCAGCCCCGCGTCCGCTCCGACGTGGCGCAGGGTCGCGGGGTCTGAGATCAGCTCGCCATCGGTGTGATGGGCGCGCATCAGCCGCTCCTTGACGTCTGCCCTCGAGCCCGTGCTCGGAGGCGAGCCGCAGGAGGCGGTGCCCGTCGAAGGTGTTGCCGGACCGGACCCGGTCGAAGCGCAGCTCGAGCCCCTCGGCGGCGGCCATCTCACGCATCCCCTCGAGCAGCGCCTCGGTGTCCTCCCGGCTGCGCCCGTACTTGCGCGCGATGCGTTCGGCGTGGTCGCCCTCGTAGGCCGCGGGGGCGTTCGGGTCGAGCTCGAAGCTGTGCCAGTGCACCTCGACGTCGTCGGCCCCGTCGAACGAGGCGAGCGCCGCCTCGAGGCGCCGTTTGCCGAGGTAGCACCACGGACACGCTATGTCGGACCAGATGTCGATCTGCATCGCGGGCACCACCCGTGCCGGCGACGATGGCGCGGACACGTCCGCCGGCCGTTTCGGGCGTCATCGGCGCCGGCGAGGGTACGAGCGTCGGTGCCGGGACGCACGGGCCTCAACGACGTGTCGCCGGCGCGCCCTTCGCCGCCCGGAAAGCCGCCGCGACCTCCCGCGTCTCGCGCTCTGCCCCCAGCGGGAACACGTGCAGCGCGTCGACCGCGTCCACCGCGGCCAGCTCGGAGGCGAGGCGCGTCGCCAGCGCCACGCCGCCCCCGCCCGTGATCTCCCGCGCCGCCGCGTCGGGGATCGTCACGCCCGGCAGGCGCGCGGCGCGGTCCGCCATCGCCGCGTTGCGCAGCAGCGCCACGCTCGCGTAGAAGCGGACGCCCGCGAGCAGATCGCGCGCCCGGTCGAGGAACGACGTGAGCGCGTCGAGGTCGAACACCATCTGGGACTGCACGAAGCTCGCGCCGGCCGCGATCTTGCGCTCCAGCAGCCGCAGCTCGCGGTCGAGGTCCTCGGCGAACGGGTTGACGACGGCGCCCGGCTCGAGCGTCGCCGGCTCCGCCCACTCGCGGACGTGCCCGAGCAGCTCTGTCGCCGTCATGTCCTTGACGCGCGGCACCTCGCCCGCGGGATCGCCGTACACGCACAGCACCCCCTCGGACCCGAGCGCCGCGGCGCCGATCACCTGCGAGCGCAATGCGAGACGGTTGCGGTCCCGGCAGGAGACATGGACGATCGTGCGGACGCCCTGCTCGCGGGCGAGTGCGACCGCCGCGAGCGGCGACATCCGCGCCTGCCCGGCGTGGTTGTCGGTCAGCCCGACGATGTCGACGGTGTCGGCGAGCAGCGCGATCCGTTCGCGCACGCGAGCGGGCTCCGCCGTCGCGGGCAGCGAGATCTCCGCCGAGGTGAGGGCGTGTGTCGGCATCGGGGAACCCTGGACGCGTCCGGCCTACAGGCCCATCGAGCGGCCGACGATCTCCTTCATGATCTCGTTCGCGCCGCCGTAGATCCGTGTCACCCGGGCGTCCGCGTAGGCCCGCGCGATCGGGTACTCGACCATGTAGCCGTAACCCCCGAACAGCTGCAGGCAGCGGTCCGCGACGCGGCCTTGCAGGTCGGTGCACCACCACTTCGCGGTCGCCGCCTCCTCCGGGGTCAGCTCGCCCGCGTCGAGCGCCGTCGCGCAGCGGTCGACGAAGGTCCGCGCGATCTGGATTTCACCCTGCACCTCGGCAAGCGTGAACCGCGAGTTCTGGAAGGACCCGATCGCCTGCCCGAAAGCCTTGCGCTCCTTCACGTAGTCGAGCGTCCAGCCGAGCATCGCCTCCGCCGCGGCGACCGCGCTCGCCGCGATCGACAGCCGCTCCTGCGGCAGGTTCGAGACGAGATACAGGAAGCCGCGCCCCTCCTCGCCGAGCAGGTTCTCGACCGGCACCCGGACGTCGTCGAAGCCGAGCTCGGCGGTGTCCTGCGCGTGCTGGCCGATCTTCTCGAGGTTGCGCCCGCGGGTGAACCCCTGCATCCCGCGCTCGATCACGACGAGGCTGATCCCGCGGTGACGCTCGGACGGGTCGGTCTTCACGGCGGTGATGATCAGGTCCGCGTTGATCCCGTTCGTGATGAACGTCTTCGCGCCGTTCACGACGTAGTGCCCGTCCTCGCGCTTGGCGGTCGTCGACATCCCGGCGAGGTCGGACCCGATCCCGGGCTCGGTCATCGCGATCGCGGTGATCAGCTCGCCGCTGACGATCCCCGGCAGCCACCGCTCCTGCTGCTCCGGCGTGCAGTAGGACATGAAGTAGGGGAGGGAGATGTCGTTGTGCAGCGTGATCCCGAGCCCGAAGCTGCCGAGCCCGGCGCGCTGGCACTCTTCGCCGATCACGAGGTTCAGCCGGAAGTCCTCGGCGCCCGCCCCGCCGAAGCGCTCGGGCGCGGCCATCGCCAGGAACCCGCCCTTGCCCGCCGTCTCGTAGACCTCACGGGGAATCAGCCCGTCTCGCTCCCAACGGTCATAGAGGGGCGCCACCTCGCGCTCGAGGAACGTCCGGAAGCTCGCCCGGAAGTCCTCGTGCAGGTCGTCGAACAGATCGCGGATCATCTAGCCGGGCAGCTCCTCGAACCGGGCCAGGTCGTCGCTGATCTCACACCGCGGCGCTTTCGAGCCGGCGAAGATGCGGATCTGCGGGCTGATCCCCGGACGCGGTAGACGACCGCGCCGCATTCTCACCCGCCCTCGATCGACTCGGCCACCTCGCCCATCTTGCCTGACGGCGCTCGCGCTTGCTGCTCGGACGCGCTCCGCTGCCCGGAGCGGCCCGCGAAACCCCTCAGAGCCTCGCCGGCGAGAGCTGCGACGAGAACCCCGGCTTCGCCAGCACCATCTGCACGTCCCTGATCCGCCGCTCGGCGAACCCGCCCTCGCAGTAGCAGAGGTACAGCTCCCACAGGCGCCGGAACCGCTCGTCGTATCCGAGCGCCGCGACCTGCTCCTCGGCGGCGAGAAACCGCTCGCGCCAGGCCGCGAGCGTTCGCACGTAGCTGTCGGTGATGTCCTCCAGGTGCGCCTGATGAAGGTCGGTGACCCGCGCCACCGTGCGTCCGATCACCTCCAGCGAGGGCAGGCACCCGCCCGGGAAGACGTGGGTGTTGATGAAGCTGCGCCCGGCCTTCTCGACCTCGTAGGCGCGGTCGTCGATCACGATCGCCTGCAGCATCATCGCCCCGTCCTCGCGCAGCAGCTCCGAGCAGCAGCGGAAGAACCGCCCGAAGTACTGCCAGCCGACCGCCTCGATCATCTCGATCGAGACGAGCTTGTCGTAGCTGCCGCGGAGCGAGCGGTAGTCCTCGCAGAGCACGGTCACCCGGTCCTCGAGGCCGGCGGCACGGACCCGCTCGGTCGCGTACGCGTGCTGTTCGCGCGAGATCGTCGTCGTCGTGACCCGCGCGCCGTAGTGCTCGGCGGCGTGACAGGCGAAGCCGCCCCAGCCGGTCCCGATCTCGAGCACCTCCTCGCCGGGCCGCAGCTCGAGGCGCCTGCAGATCAGGTCGAGCTTCGCGACCGAGGCTTCGTGCAGCGTCGCGCCGGCGTGCTCGAAGACACCGCACGAGTACATCATCGTCTCGTCGAGGAACAGGGCGAACAGCTCGTTGCCGAGGTCGTAGTGCGCTTCGATCCGCTGCCGCGCCCGCCGCCGCGTGTTCCGCTCGAGCCAGCCGGCCCAGCGCTGCGCGGGGATCAGCACCGGCGCGAGCGCGCGCCGCAGGCTGTCGAGCGCGCCGACGTTGCGGGCCGCGATCCGCGTCATCGCGACGAGGTCGTCGCACTCCCAGATCCCGTCGAGGTAGGACTCGCAGAGCCCGACGCTGCCGCGCAGCAGCTGCCGGTAGAAGGCCGGCGAGCGCACCTCGATGACGGCGCGCAGCGGGCTCGCGGGGTCCTGCTCGCCGACCACGATCCGGTGCCCCGCCTCGCGCAGCTCCAGCTGCCCACCGCGGATACCGCGCAGGGCACGCAGCACGACCCGCCGTGAGAGCTCCGCACCTCGACCCCCGCCCGGTTGCGCCGGCGGGCCCGAGTCGCGGCGCCGAAGCGCGACCGCCGCCGGCGCGCTCATGGCCGCCCCGCCGCCGGGTGCGGGTGGTAGACGGCGCCGCGCGCGCGCAGGCGCAGCGCGTGGCCGTAGATCCGCGTCAGGATCGCGACGGTCTGCACCGGGTACCGGGCGAGCAGGCGGCGCAGCTCGCGCGGCGTCCACTCGCGCCTGCCGAGCGACAGGGTCGCGTCGAACAGCGGCGCGCCCGCCTCGCGTGCGCGACTCGATGTGCACCGAGATGCGCTCGCCGGGGTCGCTCGCGCGCAGCTCGTAGGTCTGGTCCATCCCCATCAGCGGCGAGACGTGCAGCTCCTTCGAGAAGCTACCCCGCGCGACGCGCGCGCTGCCATGGTCGGCCGCGGCGTCGGCGTCCAGCACGTAGGAGTGGCTCTCGCCCCACGGCGTGTTCGTGACGTGGGCGACGACCGCCTCGACACGCTCACCGTCGGGCGCGAAGCACCAGTAGAAGCTGACGGGGTTGAAGACGTGCCCGAAGCAGCGCAGGTGCGTGAGCAGGCCGACGGGGCCGTGCGGACGGCGCCCGGTCCGCTCGGCGACGAGCGCGCGCACCGCATCCTGGAGCGGCGTGTCGCGGTCGCCGAGATGGTCGGTCCGCCGGAACCTCGCCAGCGCCCTCCGGCGCGCCGAGCTGAGGCGACCCGCCTCGATCGACTGCGGCAGCTCGTCGAGGTCGAGGTAGGCCATGAACAGCCGCTGGCTGAACTCCCCTTCGGCCGGCCCCGACAGGCGCCGGTGGCGGACCGTGCCCTCGTACAGCGCGCTCCTCACAGCCCGACCCCGAACGGCTCGCAGGCCTGCAGCGCGCTGCGCGCGCCGTCCTCGTGGAATCCCCAGCCCCAGTAGGCGCCGCAGTAATGCGTGCGGCCTCGCAGGCCGGAGATCTCGCGGTGCTGCGCCTGGGCCGCGACGCCGGCCGGTGTGAACACCGGATGCGAGTACTCGATCCGTCTGATGATCCGCTCCGCGTCGATCGCCTCCGTGCGGTTCAGCGTCACACAGAAGTCCTCCGGGTGGCTGAGCCGCTGCAGGTGGTTCATCCAGTAGGTGACCGTCGACACCGGCTTCGGGCTCGGCAGCAGGTGGTAGTTCCACGCCGCCCGCACCCGACGCCGGCGCGGCAGCATCCGGGAGTCGGTGTGGAGCACCGCCTCGTTGAGCTGGTAGGGGATCGCACCGAGCACGTCGCGCTCGCGCGGGGTCGGGTCGCGCAGCATCGCCAGCGCCTGGTCGGAGTGGGTCGCGATCACGACCTGATCGAAGCGCTCGCGGCCCTCGCGTGCCGTCTCGAGCTCGACCCCGTCGGGCGAGCGCGTGATCCCGAGCACCGGGGTCCCGAGCCTGATGCGGTCCCGGAACGGCGCGATCAGAGCCTCGACGTAGCGCGCCGAGCCGCCCGCGATCGTCGACCAGCGCGGGCGGCCGCGGAACGCGAGCATCCCGTGGTTGTGGAAGAACTCGGCAAGGAACCGGACCGGGAACGTCCGCATCTGGCGGGGGTCCGCCGACCACACCGCGGCCGCCTGCGGCACGATCAGGCGGTCGACGAACGCCCTCGAGAAGCGGTGTCGCTCCAGGAAGTCGTGCAGCGACTCGGCCGCCGCGGGAGCGCGAACCTCGCCTTGGAGGACCCGCTCGAGCTCCCGGTTGAACCGCAGCAGGTCGAGGATCATCCGCTGGAACGACGGCGAGACGAGGTTGCGCCGCTGGCCGAAGATCCCGCCGGGGGTGCCCGAGTACTCGAAGTCGTGGTCCTCGGCGCTGACCGAGAAGCTCATGTGCGTCGGCTGGCGCGCCACCCCCAGCAGGTCCAGCAGCCGGGTGAAGACCGGGTAGTTGCGGTCGTTCATGACGATGAACCCCGTATCGACCTGCTGCTCGCCATGCTCGGTCTCTACCCGTACGGTGTTCGCGTGCCCTCCGGCGTAGCCGGCGGCCTCGAACAGCACGATCTCGTGCTCGGCGTGCAGCAGGCGCGCGGCGACGAGCCCCGACACGCCTGCGCCCACGATCGCGATCCGCATCTCTAAGCCACCGCCCTCGGGGGCGTCTTCCGGTTCGGGGGCACCATCAACCGACAGCTACGCGCGCTTCTCATCGGTGGATCATCGCGCGGGGCCGCGACGGTGCGCGATCGGCCTCGAGATCGTCCGGGCCGCCGGCGGGGCGGTCGCCGCGGCCGGCGGGCCGAGGAGATCTCGACGGGGGCGGCAGGAACGCGGGCCCGATATGTCGAACAGAAGCGCCGTGAAGCGAGCAGCCACCAAGACGCCGGAGGCCCCGCCCGTCAACGGCACCTCCGAGCACCAGAGTCTCTCCAAGTACATCCAGGCCCGTTTCGACGAGTGCTCGCGCTCCCAGAAGGACGTCGCTCAGTACATCGTCGATCACCTCGACGAGGCCGCGTTCCAGACGGCCGAGGAGCTAGCGCGCCGCGCGAACACGTCGAGCTCGACCGTCGTGCGCTTCTCCCAGGCGCTCGGCTTCGAGGGCTTCCCCGAGTTGCAGGCGGCCGCGCGCGAGGAATACCGGCGCGTCAACGCCAAGGCCGCCAAGGAGGGGCCGGCCGCGACCAGCTCGGCGCCGCTGTTCTCGCTCGACCAGAACGAGTTCGAGTCCGCACTGGCCGCGGACCACCTGAACGTCGAGGAGACGGCCCGCAAGGTCTCCCGCAGCGAGGTCGAGGCGCTGATCGGCGCGATCGTCGGAGCCGACAAGGTGCTGGTCGCCGGCACCGACCAGATGGCGTTCTTCGCCAGCTACCTGCGCCACCTGCTGATGCTGCTCGACCTCCGCGTCGACGTCGTCGCGAGCCCCTCACAGGAGGCGCTCAGCCGGCTCGGGCGGATCGACGGCACGACGCTCGTGGTCGGCCTCTCCGCGGGCCGGCCGCACCCGCTCGTCGTGCGTGCGATGAAGCTCGCGCGCCACCGCCAGGCGAAGACCGCGGCGATCACCGATGCGACGCTCTCGGAGGTCGCGAAGCTCGCGCAGATCAAGCTCTACTACTCCTCCAACAGCCCCGCATACGTGCGCTCGCACACAGCGCTGCTCAGCATCATCCAGGCGATCGCCTACGGCGTCTACGCGCAGGACACCGCGCAGTACGACGACCGGATCAAGGCTTTCCGGCTCAAGTAGCGAGGCGTCGAGAGGTCTTCGCCGCAGGCGGCGAAGAAGATCGTCGACTCCGCACGCCCCGCGGGCATCGTCGCGCCGTGTGAGCGCCGTCGGTGAAGCAAGGCGGGGTTATGCTCGAGCGGTCACGGCAGGAGGGGGGACTGCCTCCAGCGGATCAGGGGGTAAGGCAGATGACGCGTATCACTCGGCTGCGTTCGATCGGAGCGCTTGCGATCGGCGTCGGAGCGCTCACGTTCGTCACCGCGGCACCCGCGGCCGGCCCGAAGAGGGGCGCGGCGTTCAGGGGGACGACGAGCGCACCGCCGATCGAGGGGTTCCACGCCCCGGTGACGTTCAAGGTGGCTGCGAACGGCCTCTCGCTGCACAACTTCACGTATGGCTCGTTCGGCTGCTTCGGGGTGGGTGGCTTCCGGCCCGGGGTGAACCCGTACACGGGCACCTCGCTGATCGATGCGGGCAAGGTCGAGGTCTCGGCGGGCGGGCACATCGACGCGCACGCGCTGTCCGGCTACTCGGTCGACGGGCAGAGCACGCTGACGCGGATCACGGTCGTGGCGAGATTCGTCTCGCCGAGGTCGCTGAGCGGGACCATCACGTACTCGCAGACCGTCACCGGCACCGTCCATTCCAGCTGCGGCCCGGCGAAGCTGTCGTTCTCCGCCAAGGCAGGCTGAGGCTTCAGTCCGTCGGCCCCGGGCACGCTTTCACATCCGGTTCACAGCACGACTCGCGGTGTTCGGCGAGGATTGGCCGATGCATCGCAGATCCGTGGGGAGCGATGGCCCCGAGCGCCTCGGCGAGATCGAGTTCTTCGCCGGGCTCACCGACGGTGAGCGCCGCGCGCTCGCGCGCCTCGTCGACGAGCTCGTGGCCGACCCCGGAGACGTGCTGATGGGCGAGGGCGACTACGGCTACGAGGCGATCTTCATCGAGGCCGGCACCGCCGAGGTCCGCCAGGACGGCGAGGCGATCAACGTCGTCGGCGCCGGCGAGATCGTCGGCGAGCTCGCGCTCGTCGACCCCGGCGGCAAGCGCACCGCGAGCGTGCTCGCCGCGTCGCCGCTGCAGGCGCTCAGCCTCACGTCCCATTCGGTCCATGAAATCCGCGCGAAGATGCCCGATCTCGCCGCGGCGATCGACCGCGCGGCGCACGACCACCTCGAGCGGGACCGGCTCCGCCGCGAGTCGCAGGCCGCGGGCTGACGGTTGCGGGCGGCGTATCGCCGGTAGCGTGCGCGGCGTGGACCCGGTCGAGCTGCGTCACGTCACGATCCCCGATCTCCGCGAGATCCTCGAGCAGCTCGACGACTTCTGGGGCGGGGAGCGCGACATGGGCTTCCTCCATCAGGCGCTCTACGTGCACGAGTTCGGCGAGACGTCCGTGCTGGCGGAGCGCGACGGGCGGATCCTCGGCTACCTGCTCGGCTTCACCAACGACCGGGGGATCGCCTACATCCACGCGGTGGCGGTGCGGGGCGAGGCCCAGCGGGAGGGGCTCGGGCGGCAGATGTACGAGCGCTTCGAGGAGCTGGCGAGCGGGCAGGGCGCGCTCGCGCTGAAGGCGATCACGGCCCCCGAGAACAGGGGCTCGCGCGCGTTCCACGAGGCGCTCGGCTTCTCGGTCGAGGAGGTCGGCGGCTACTCGCCCTCCGGCGGCGCACGGCTGGTGTTCCGCAAGCCGCTGGGCGATCCCGTCGAGGGCTCCGGCCGCGAGGTCGACCTCGGGGACGGGCTGGTGCTGCGGCCGATCCGCCTGAGCGACGCGGAGGCCCTGCACGCCACGATCGAGGAGAACCGGGAGCACATCGGGCGCTGGCTGCCGTTCGCCGGCCAGCCGTTCTCCCGGACCTCGGCCTACGTCGAGCGCGCGGTCGCGGTCGCCGCGGCGGGACGCGGCCTGACGCGGGTGATCGTCGGGGAGGGGCGGATCGTCGGCGCGATCAGCTTCGTCGACATCTCGACGGAGCACGGAACCACGCAGCTCGGCTACTGGGTCGCGAAGGCCGCGGAGGGACGCGGGCTGGTGACCCGGGCGGTCTCCGAGTTCATCGAGGACGCCTTCGGGCCGTGGGGCTTGCGGCGCGTCGAGATCCGCGCCGCCGCGAACAACGAGCGCAGCCGCGCCGTCCCGCGCCGCCTCGGATTCCGCGAGGAGGGATGCCTGCGCGACGGTCACACGGTCGGCGGCACGACGCACGACGAGGCGATCTACGGGCTGCTCCCCGCGGACCCGCGGCCGAGCGCTTTATAGACTGGTCCGGAGATGCGCGACGAGGCGACATTCCGCGTCAAGACCGGCTTGGCGGAGATGCTCAAGGGCGGCGTGATCATGGACGTGGTCGATCCCGACCAGGCGAAGATCGCCGAGGACGCCGGGGCGGCCGCCGTGATGGCGCTGGAACGCGTCCCCGCCGACATCCGGCGCGACGGCGGCGTCGCGCGCATGTCGGACCCCGAGATGATCGCGGGCATCCAGGAGGCGGTCACGATCCCGGTGATGGCGAAGGCCAGGATCGGCCACTTCATGGAGGCGCGCGTGCTCGAGGCGCTCGAGGTCGACTACATCGACGAGTCGGAGGTGCTGACGCCCGCCGACGAGCGCAACCACATCGACAAGTGGGACTTCAAGGTGCCGTTCGTGTGCGGCGCGACGAACCTCGGCGAGGCGCTGCGGCGGATCGGCGAGGGCGCGGCGATGATCCGCTCGAAGGGCGAGGCGGGGACCGGCGACATCGTCGAGGCGGTCCGGCACATGCGCCAGGTGACCGGCGAGATCCGCCGTCTGACGATGCTCGGCGAGGAGGAGCTCGCGACCGCCGCGAAGGAGCTCGCGGCTCCGCTCGACATCGTCCGCACCGTCGCCCGAGAGGGCAGGCTCCCCGTCGTGCTGTTCTGCGCCGGGGGCATCGCGACTCCCGCGGACGCGGCGCTGATGATGGCGCTCGGCGCCGAAGGCGTGTTCGTCGGGTCCGGGATCTTCAAGAGCGAGGAGCCGGCGGTCCGAGCGCGGGCGATCGTGGCCGCTACGACCCACTGGCAGGACCCCTCGAGGGTCGCCGAGGCCTCGCGCGGGCTCGGCACGCCGATGGACAGCCTCGAGAGCTCGAAGCTGGTGGGCGAGGAGCTTCTCGCCCAGCGCGGCTGGTAATCCCCGCAGCGGCCCGATGACGCTTCGCGCGGCTGCGTCCTCGGTCGCTCGTCTGCCGGCGCACGGGGCGCTCCCTGCGTCCGTGCTGCTGGGAGGCGTCGACGGTACGCGCGAGGGCGGCCGGGAGCGGCGCGACGCGGACTCCTCGCCGGCGCGTGTCTGACACGCCCCTGATCGGCGTCCTCGCCCTGCAGGGGGGGTTCGAGGCGCATGAGCTGATGCTCGAGAGCGTCGGGGCGAGCACGCGCGAGGTGAGGGTCCCGGCCGATCTCGACGGGCTCGACGGGCTCGTGATCCCCGGCGGAGAGTCGACGACGATCACGCTCGGGATCGAGCGGGAGGGGCTCGCCGAGCCGCTGCGGTCGCTGGGCCGCTCGGGCCGGCCGGTGCTCGGGTCCTGCGCGGGGATGATCATGCTCGACCGCGACCATCTGGGGCTGATGGACGTCAGGGCCCGGCGCAACGCGTTCGGGCGGCAGATCGCCTCGTTCGAGGCGGATCTCGAGATCCCGGCGCTGCCGGGGGGCCCGCTGCGCGCGATCTTCATCCGCGCGCCGTGGATCGAGGAATCCGGGCCCGGGGTGGAGGTCCTCGCCACCGTCGACGGCCATCCGGTCGCGGTGCGGGAGGGCGGGCTGATCGGCGTCGCGTTCCACGCCGAGCTGGGCGAGGACGACCGCCTGCACCGGATGTTCGTGGATCTCGCCCGCGCCCGGCTGCCCGACTGAGAGAAACGTGCGTTGACTGCACAAACCGTAAGTGCTAACTTACGGTTAGTGTCCACTTACCAAGCAGCTGCGTTCGACGCGCTCGGCGACGCCACCCGGCGTGAGATCTTCGAGCGGCTCGCCGAGCGCCCTCAGGCCGTCGGCGAGCTGGCCGGCCAGCTTCCCGTCAGCAGGCCGGCGGTCTCGCAGCACCTGCGGGTGCTGAAGGGCGCGGGGCTCGTCACCGACCGGGCGCTCGGGAACCGCCGCATCTACCAGGTCGATCCGGCGGGCGTGAGCGAGCTGCGCGCCTACCTCGACCAGTTCTGGAACCGATCGCTGGCCTCCTTCAAGCGGGCGGCCGAGCAGAAAGTCAGGGAGAGCAGATGAGCACCACAGCAGCCGACGCTGCCGTCACCGCCTCGATCCTCGTCGATGTGCCGGCCGCGGAGGCGTTCCGCGTCTTCACCGAGGACATCGGCAGCTGGTGGAATCCCGAGCACCACATCCTCGACGGCGAGCTCGCCGAGATGGTGTTCGAGCCGCGCGTCGGCGGCCATGTCTACGATCGCGCCGTCGACGGCAGCGAGTGCCGCTGGTCGCGGGTGCTCGCCTACGACCCGCCCGAGCGCCTGGTGTTCAGCTGGGACATCAACCTGGAATGGCGGCTCGAGACCGACCCCGCTCGCACCAGCGAGATCGAAGTCCGGTTCACGCCGCAGGGGGCGGAGCGGACCCTGGTGGAGCTCGAGCACCGGCACCTCGACCGTCACGGCGAGGGGTGGCAGAACATGCGCGGCGCCGTGGGCTCCCCGGGCGGCTGGCCCGGCGGCCTCGCGCGCCTCGGCGATCGCCTCGGACGCTGCTGAGAGTCACCGCCGCCGGCCCGCTGCGATACAAAGGGCGAGATGACCGTCGCCCGCGTCTCAGCTCTCTCCACGACCCCCGTCAAGGCGCTGCGGATCCAGCGGCGCGAGCAGTTGCTGCTGGAGCGCGGCGGCGCACGGGGCGACCGGACGATGTTCCTCGTCGACGAGCGCGGCCGGATGGTCAACGGCAAGCACCATCCGCTGCTGACAGCCGTCATCGCCGAGCTCGGCGATGACGGGCGCCTCGCGCTCGCGCTGCCGGACGGGAGCCGGGTCGAGGATGCGGTCCGGCCGGGAGACGATCTGGAGGTCAGCTTCTACTCGCTGCTGCGCCCGGCGCGGCTGGTCGACGGCCCGTTCGCCGCGTTCCTCTCCGATTACGCCGGCGCACCGCTGCGGCTGGTCTCGTTCGCGGACGAGCGTCCGTCGGTCGACCGCGGCGCGGCCGGGGCGGTGACGCTGCTGTCCGTCGCCTCGGCGCTGGAGGTGGCGCGCGCGGCGGGACGCGAGACGATCGACACCCGCCGCTTCCGGATGACCGTGGAGCTCGACGGGTCCGAGGCTTTCGCCGAGGACGGCTGGATCGACCACGTGGTCACGGTCGGAGCGGCGAAGCTGCGCCCGCTCGGGCATGTCGGGCGCTGCAACATCACGACGCTCGACCCGGACGCGGGCACGCGCGACCTGCCGACGCTGGACCTGCTGCGCGAGCTGCGCGGCGAGGAGCCGACGACCGAGCCGCTGGCGCTCGGCGTGCACTGCGCGGTCCTCGAGCCGGGCGAGGTCTCGATCGGCGACGAGGTGCGGGTCGATTAGCCCGCCCCCGTCGGAGACGCTGCGCGTCTCGCTGGCGGCCGACGAGCTGACCGGCATCGCGGGCGCTCTCGCCCGGCAGGTCGCCTCGCGCGGGCACGAGACGGTCCTTCACGGCGCCCTCACCGAGGGCGAGCGCGACGACTGGGCCTGGGCGAGCGAGGCGGCGGCACGGGACGTCGCCGACGGGCGGGCCGACGCGGCGGTCGTCGCCTGCTGGACCGGCACCGGCGCCTCGATCGCCGCGAACAAGGTCCCCGGCGTGCGGGCGGCGCTCTGCGCGGACGCGGCGACGGCGGCGGGCGCGCGGCGCTGGAACGACGCGAACGTGCTCGCCCTGAGCCTCCGGACGACGTCCGAGGCGCTGCTCGGCGAGATCCTCGACGCGTGGTTCGCGGGCGCGCCGAGCGAGGACGCGGACGATCGCGCGAACGTCGCCCATCTCGCCGCGATCGGGGGAGCGACCCTGATCGCGCCGCAACTGTCGGTCCGCCGGGGGCGCGAGGCCGTCGCGTTCTACGAACGCGCGCTCGGCGCCGTCGAGCTGCACCGGGTCGGCGGCGACGAGTCGAACGAGGCGGTGGTCAGCCAGCTCGCCGTCGGCGCGGCGACGTTCTGGGTCGCCGACGAGTCCCCCGATCACGCCAACCACAGTCCGGAGTCGCTCGGCGGTGGCAGCGTGCGGATGCTGCTCGTGGTCGCCGACCCGGTTGCGGCCGCCGCCCGCGCAATCGGTCAGGGCGCCCGCGAGGTGCGGCCGGTTGCGCACGAACACGGCTGGCTGCTCGGCCGCATCGAGGACCCGTACGGGCACCACTGGGAGATCGGGCGCCCGCTCGGGGAGTGGCCCCCCGCGGGCGATCGCGGCTGAGCCCGCGATCAACCCCCCGCGACGAACCGCACGACCCCGTCGCGTTCCTCTTCCACCGCCCGCCCGTCGCCGAGCAGCAGGTCGGCGTGGCCGAGCACCTCCGACAGCGTCAGGTAGGCCTGGGTGACCGCGACGTTCCCCCACAGCTCCTGCGCGATCTCGTGCGCGCTGCGCGGCTGCTCGGCGATCAGCCCATGGATCTTCTCGGCGCGGCGCCGGTGCATTCGGAAGCGCTGGTCGATCAGCTCGGCGTGCGCGGTGATCGGCCGCCCGTGCCCCGGGAGCACGAGCCCGAGCTCCATCTCGCGCGTCGCTTCGAGCGAGCGCATGTACGTGACGAGCGCCTGCGGCCGCGGATGATCCTCTCCCACCCACCCGGGCTCCATCCCGAGCGGGCGCGCGAGCAGCGGGTTCGATGAGATGTGCGCGATCAGGTGGTCCGCCGCCAGCATGATCGAGCGCTCCTCGTCGACGAACACGGTGTCCGAGGGGCTGTGGCCGGGCCTGTGCAGAGCGCGCAGCGTGCGGTCGCGCAGGCGCAGCTCCTCGCCGTCCCGCAGGCGCCGTCCGACTTGGACCTCCGAGCCCCAGGCGCGGAAGCCGGTCGAGACGGCCCGCAGCGCGGTGACGACTTCCGGCGGGATCCCGTGGCGGAGCATGATCGCCTCCGCGAACGCGTCGTCGAGGTCGGTCTCCCGGCGGTATGCCGCGAGGTAGTCGGCGAGCGGCTCGAGCGCCGCGACCTCAGCGCCGGAGCGGCGGGCGAGGATCGAAGCGAGCCCGAAGTGGTCCATGTGCTGGTGGCTGATCACCAGCAGCCCGAGATCCTCGACACGGTGCCCGTGCGCGGCCAGGGCCTGCTCCAGCTCGTCGAGCGCCTTCGCCGAGTTCGGGCCGGAGTCGACGAGCGTGAGCGGGTCGTCCTCGATCAGGTACGCGTTGACGCGGCCGACCATGAACGGGGTCGGCACCGCGAGACGGTGGATGCCGGCCTCGGCGGCGGTGCGGAGGTCCTGCTGCTCCTGCGCGCGCTCCTGATCCGCCCCGCTCACGAGCGGATCACGGCGAGCACCTCGTCACGGCGGTGCTCCATGTCCTCGTGCGAGACGAGCGACTCCAGACAGAGTCGCAGCAGTGGCTCGGTGTTCGAGGAGCGCACGTTGAAGTGCCAGTCCGGGTAGTCGACGGAGATCCCGTCGAGCCGTTTCTGGTCGGCGTCGGCGTAGCGCTCGGCGAGCTCGTCCATCTTCGCCTGCGGGTCGGAGACCTCGGAGTTGATCTCGCCGGAGATGAAGTAGCGCTCGCGGTAGGGGGCCAGCAGCTCGGACATCCGGTGCTCGCCTGTCGCGAGCATCTCGAGCACGAGCAGCGCGGGGATCGTGCCGCTGTCGGCGCAGTAGAAGTCGCGGAAGTAGTAGTGACCGGACACCTCGCCGCCGAACAGCGAGCCCTCCTTGCGCATCCGGCCCTTGAAGAAGGCGTGGCCGACGCGGTTGATGTGCGGCACGCCGCCGGCGCGCTCGACGGTGTCGGGCACGGCGCGCGAGGCGCGGACGTCGTAGAGGATCGCTTCGCCGGGCTGTGCGGCCTTGCCCAGCAGCGACTCGGCGAGCAGCGCGGTGAGGAAATCGCCGTCGACGAACTCCCCGGAGTCGTCGATGAAGAAACAGCGGTCGGCGTCGCCGTCCCAGGCGATGCCGAGGTCGGCCCCGGTCTCGCGGACCTTCTCGACGATCAACCTCCGGTTCTCCGGGAGCAGCGGGTTCGGCTCGTGGTCGGGGAACTCGCCGTCGGGCTTCCAGTAGGTCTCGACGAGCTCGAGGTCGAGGCTCTCCAGCAGCGGCCCGACCATCGGCCCGGCCATGCCGTTGCCGCCGTCGACGACGACTTTCAGGGGCCGGCCGGAACGGATCGCGTCGCCGTCGACGAAGCGCAGCGCGTCCCGCTGGAACGCCTCGTAGATGTCGACCTCCTCGAGCCGGCCGCGGGTGCCCGACGCCTCGCCACCGCCGCCGCTCGCGATCAGGTCGCGGATCTCGCCGATGCCGCTGTCCCCGGACAGCGCCAGGGCCCCCTCGCGGACGAGCTTCGCGCCGGTGTAGGCCTTCGGGTTGTGCGAGGCGGTGCACATCAGGCCGCCGTCGAGCTCGCGCGAGCCGACGAGCCAGTAGAGCATCTCGCTGCCGACCTGGCCGGCGTCGATCACGTCGGCGCCCGCGGCGAGCATCCCGTCCCGGTAGCGCGCGGCGAGCTCGGGCGCGGTGAGACGCATGTCGCGGCCGAGCCCGACCCGCAGGCCGGCCGCGTCCTTGCCTTCGAGACGCGCGAGCACGGCGATGAAGGCGGACCCGATCCGCTCGGCCAGATCGCCGTCGATCTGCTCGCCGTAGATGCCGCGCACGTCGTATGCCTTGAAGACGTCGGGGACCGGGCGGGCGCTCATCGCGCAGATCCTATTGACCGCCGGGCCCGGGCCCCGGAGATCGCCGCGAACCGGTCTCCTCGTAGACTGGAATGCATGTCCGGTCATTCCAAGTGGGCCTCGATCAAGCACAAGAAGGCGATCGTCGACTCGCGCCGCGGCGCTGCGTTCTCGAAGCTGACACGCGCGATCACCGTCGCCGCGCGAGACGGCGGCGGCGACCCCGTCGGCAACCCGGCGCTCGACCTGGCGATCCGCAAGGCGCGCGAGGCGTCGATGCCGAAGGACAACATCGAGCGCGCGATCGCGAAGGGGACGGGCGAGGGCGGCGACGCCGAGGCGATCGAGGCGGTCCTCTACGAGGGCTACGGCCCCGGCGGCGTCGCGGTGCTGGTCGAGGCGCTCACCGAGAACCGCAACCGCACGAGCGCCGACGTCCGGCACGCGTTCAACAAGAACGGCGGGAGCCTGGGCGAGCCGGGGTCGGTCGCCTACCTGTTCGACAAGAAGGGCACGATCGTGATCGACGGTGACCGCTACTCCGAAGACGACCTGATGGTCGCCGTCGAGGCCGGCGCCGAGGACATCACGACCGACGAAGGCTCGTTCGAGATCGTGACCGAGCCCGCCGAGTTCGGGGCGGTCCGCAGCGCGCTCGAGCAGGCGGGAGTCGAGATCGAGTCCGCCGAGCTCGCCTACCGCGCGTCGAGCCTCGTGCCGGTCGAGGAGGACCAGGCGGGGAAGCTGATGCGCCTGATCGATCTGCTCGAAGAGCTCGACGACGTCAGCGCGGTGCACGCGAACTTCGACGTCCCCGCCGACGTGCTCGAGCGTGTCGCCGGCTAGCAGGCCGCCCGTCGTGATCCTGTGCGGCGGGCGCGGGACACGGCTGCAGGAGCACACGCAGGAGATCCCGAAGCCGCTCGTCGAGATCGGGGGCACGCCGATCCTGGGCCACGTGATCGCGCTGTACGCCGCGCAGGGGTTCGAGCGCTTCCTGCTCGCGACCGGCTACCGCGGCGAGCTGATCGAGGCGTTCGTCGCCGCCGAGTCGTGGCCGGACGGAACAGAGGTCGGCTGCGTCGACACGGGCCGCGACACGCAGACCGGTGGCCGGCTCGCCCTGCTCGCGCCGCTGCTGGCCTCCGAGCCGACGTTCTGCGCGACCTACGCCGACGGGCTCGCCGACATCGACCTCGGCGCGCTGCTCGAGTTCCACGCCGGACACGGGGGAGCGGCGACGATGACCGTCGTGCGGCCGCGCCTGCAGTTCGGCGTGACCGACCTGGATGGGACGGGCCGCGTACAGGGCTTCCGCGAGAAGCCGCGCTCGGAGCACTGGATCAACGGCGGCTTCTTCTGCTTCGAGACACGCGCGTTCGAGTGGATCGGCGCCGGCACCGTGCTCGAGCGCGAGCCGCTCGAGGGCCTCGCTCGGGACGGCGAGCTACACGCGTTCCGGCACGAGGGGTTCTGGGAGTGCATGGACACCTACAAGGACGCGGTCGCGCTCAACGACCTGTGGACCACGGGCGCGGCGCCCTGGTCCGGCGTCGCAGAGGCATCAGGCGCCTCCTGAACGGCGCGGCCGCGCGCGCCGCGCGCCGACGGTTCGGCGTCTCGCCGGCGACGGGCGCGCCCCGAACGGCGCGGCCACGTACCCGACGCCCCTGCCGGACGGTCGTCACGCGGGCAACGGGCGCGCCCTGAACAGCGGCACGCGGCCGCTGACGCCCTTCAGCCGCCGCTCTCCCGCGAACGACCAGCTGAAGGTCGTCTCGGCCGCGTCGTGCAGCTGCGGGTCCGCAAGCAGGCTCCCGGGGCGCGCGACCGCGGTGATCCGGCTCGCGAGGTTGACCGGACGACCGAACCAGTCGCCGGCGCGGGGCAGCGCGGCGCCGAACGCCGCCCCCGCCCGTAGCTGGGGGAACTCCTCGCCCTCGGCGTCGGCCGACTGCAGCAGCCCGAGCGTCGCGGCGAGCAGCGGCTCGGCGTCGGTGCTCGCGAGCATCACCGCGTCGCCGATCGTCTTGACGAGCCGGACGGGCGGTTCGGCGACGTCGGCCGCGAGCGCTTCCAGTCGCAGGGCCAGCCGGCCGAGCTCGTCCGGCGCGACTTCCTCGCCGAGACGCGTGAACCCGACCAGATCCGCGAACGCGATGGCGACGTCGCGCGACCCCGGCAGTCGCCCGCCGGAGCGCTCGAGCTCGCTGACGACGGTGCTCTGGGTCGCGTTGCGCATGTGCAGCGCCAGCACGTTGCTGACGAGCGGGTCGACCAGCGGGTAGAGCTGCTCGGCGGCGCGCGCGTAGCTCTGCGCCAGTTCCGGCTCGCTCATGCCGGGCCGGAGGACGAGTTTCAGGGGGATCGCACGCAGCACTTCGGCCACCTGCGACAGGCCGCGGCCGAGCACCCGCATCAGGTCGAGGATCTCCTCGTCGCTGAGGCCCGCGGCGCGGGCGATCGGGACCTGGCGCAGCGACTCGATCTCGGACTCGCTGTAGACCGGCTCGTCGTCGTCGGGGATCGGCAGGCCCATCGCGCGCCGGATGCGCGTCAGGAACTCGAGGTCGAGCCCGGTGATCTCGGCGATCTGCTCGGCGGTGAAGCGTTCGCGGTCGCCGATCACCCGGTCGGCGGGCAGGTAGAGGATCGTGCCGGCCTGGGTCGAGCGTCGCAGCTCGGAGAGCGGGACCCCTTCCGCGGCGAGTTCCTGCAGCAGCACGACCCGTTCGGCGCGCACGCGGCCCTCGAGTCCGTCGAGCAGACCCTCCGCCTCGAAGTCGGTCTGCTCGTGGCTCACGCGGCCAGCGTACGGGACGCACGCCGAGCGGGGCCGCCGGGCCGGGCAGGCGTCCGGACCCAGGCGCAGAATCACGGGGCTGTGATCGTCCTCGGCGTGGATCCAGGCCTCGCGAACACCGGCTACGGCGTCGTCGCCCACCGCGACGGACGCCCGGTCGCGCTCGACGGCGGCGTGATCGAGACCGCCGCGGGGCTCCCGGCCGAGCGCAGGCTCGCCGCGATCCACGCCCGCGTCGACGAGCTGCTCGCCGAGCACGAGCCGGGGGCGGTCGCGCTCGAGGAGCTCTACTTCGGGCAGAACGCCCGCAGCGCCTTCGCCGTCGGGCAGGCGCGGGGCGCGGTGATGCTGGCGGCCGGGCAGCGCGGGGTGCCGTGCGCCGGCTACACGCCCCAGCAGGTCAAGGGGGCGGTCTGCGGCAACGGCCGGGCGGGCAAGGAGCAGGTCGCGCGGATGGTCGCGGCGCTGCTCGGCCTGCTCGAGCCGCCGCGTCCCGACCATGCGGCCGACGCGCTCGCTGTCGCGCTCTGCCATCTCAACCGAGCGCCGCTCGCCGCGGCGATGGCGGGGGCGCGATGATCGCGCTGCTGCGTGGAGAGGTCGCGCTGCGGCGACCGGATCACGTCGTGCTGCTGTGCGGGGACGTCGGCTACCGCCTGGCGGTCTCCGCCGAGACGCTGCGCCACGTCTCGCCGGTCGGCGAGCGGGCGACGCTGCACACCCACCTGATCGTGCGCGACGACGCCCTGCAGCTCTACGGCTTCCATTCCGAGCAGGAGCGCGACCTGTTCCTGATGCTGCTCGGCGTCCAGGCGGTCGGCCCGAAGGTCGCGCTCGGCGTGCTCTCTGCGGGCCCGCCGCGCGAGCTGCTCGCGGCGCTCGCCGCCGGCGACGCCGCCCGCTTCCAGGCGGTCCCGGGGATCGGCAAGCGCACGGCGGAGCGGATCATCGTCGAGCTGCGCGAGAAGGTCGGCGCCGGCGCGGCAGCGATCGCCGAGCCGATCCTCGCCCGCCGCGGCGACGAGCACGAGCCGCGCTCGCTGGCCCGCGCGGGCCTGATCGAGCTCGGCTACCAGCCGCCGGAGGCCGACGAGCTGCTGCGCGACGTCGAGGCCGAGACCCCCGAGGAGCTGATCGCCGGAGCGCTGCGGCTGGCGCGGAGCGCCGGATGAGCGACGCGCCGGTCCGCATCCAGACGCCCTACCTCGTCGCCGAGGACGAGCTCGATCGTTCGCTGCGCCCGCGCACGCTCGACGAGTTCGTCGGCCAGGAATCGCTTCGCGAGCAGCTCGCGGTGGCGATCGAGGCCGCCGCCGGTCGCGGCGAGGCGCTCGACCACCTGCTGCTGGCGGGACCGCCCGGGCTCGGCAAGACCTCGCTCGCGCAGATCGTCGCCGCCGAGCTCGACGTCCCCTTCGTCCAGACCGCCGGGCCGGCGCTCGAGCGCAAGGGCGACATCGCCGCCTTCCTGACCGCGCTCGAGCCGCGCAGCGTGTTCTTCGTCGACGAGATCCACCGCCTCGCCCGCACGCTGGAGGAGACCTTCTATCCGGCGATGGAGGACCGCAGGCTGCCGATCACCGTCGGGCAGGGCGCGGGGGCGCGCGTCGTGACGCTCGAGCTGCCGCCGTTCACGCTGATCGGCGCGACGACCCGGGCGGGGCTGCTGACGACGCCGCTGCGCGACCGCTTCGGGATCCAGTCGCGTCTGGAGCCCTACGCCGTCGAGCAGCTCGCCGTGATCGTGCGGCGCTCGGCGCGGATCCTCGAGGTCGAGCTCGAGGACCACGGCGCGCTGGCGATCGCCGCTCGCAGCCGTGGCACCCCGCGCGTCGCGAACCGGCTGCTGAGGAGGGTCCGCGACTTCGCCGAGGTGAGGATGGAGGGGATCGTGACCGCCGAGGCGGCCGAGGCCGCCCTCGCGATGCTCGAGGTCGACGAGCTGGGCCTGGACCGGCTCGACCGCGAGATCCTCGGCGCGATCTGCACGAAGTTCGGCGGCGGTCCGGTCGGCCTCTCGACGCTCGCCGTCGCCGTCGGCGAGGAGCAGGACACGATCGAGGACGTCTACGAGCCGTATCTGCTCCAGCAGGGGCTGATCAAGCGCACCCCGCGCGGCCGCGCCGCGACCCGTGCCGCGTTCGCCCATCTCGGGCTGCGCGAGCCGGAGCCGGCCGCCTCGTCGCTGTTCTGATGGCGACGGTCGGCCGGGGAGCGGCGGGAGCGCCCGCCGCCTTTCGTAGTCTGTGTCGAGATGTCCGATTCCACGACGCAGCGCCGCCGGCAGCGCGCCTGACATGGCGCATCCGTTCATCTGCCCGAACTGCGGCCACCGTACGACGGAGGTCGACCGCAACATCGGCTTCACGCGGCAGCGCAAGGGCTGCGCGAAGTGCGGCTTCGCGTTCCTGTTCGAACTGCTGGACGACTACTTCCCGGCGCCGGACGCCGCGTTCTTCGTGTGCGACGGGGAGGCCCGCGTGATCGGCTGCGGGCGCAACTCGTTCGCGCTCACGGGCCTCGAGGAGGAGGACGTGATCGGCCAGCCGGTCCGCGACGTGCTCGGTCTGTCCTTCAACAACGGCGACGATCCGGTCGGCACCGTGCTCGAGTGGGGGGTGCGCGCGCTCGAGGTGCCGGTCACGGTCGCGGGCGAACGCGACGTCGCGGCGACCGCCAAGGCCGACATCTTCCCCGCATACGACGATGAGGGGGGTCTGCTCCTCGTGCTGACCCCCGACAAGTAACCTCCTTCTGGGATGACCGATCGCCGCCGCAACTCCGTCGTGCTGCTGGCCGTGCTGATCCTGCTCGGCCTCGCAGCCGTCACGATCGCCACGAAAAAGACCCGCGAGGGCCTCGACCTCAAGGGCGGCGTGCAGCTGATCTACCAGGGCAAGCCGACCGCGCACTCGCAGGTCACGCCCGAAGCTCTCAACCGGGCGATCGACATCATGCGCAAACGCGTCGACCAGATCGGCGTCTCGGAGCCCGAAATCCAGCGCTTCGGCTCGAGCGAAATCGACGTCGCGCTGCCGGAAGTCAAAGACATCCACAAGGCCGAACGCGAGGTCGGGACGACCGCGCAGCTGATCTTCTACGACTGGGAGCCGAACGTGATCGGCCCGCTCGGGAAGCCGGCACAGACCGAAGCGAGCGTCACCGGCGGCCGCGAAGCGGGCTCCTCCGCTTACGGCCTGACCGAGTACCAGGCGGTGCTGCGCGCCGAGAAACGGCCGGCCGAACTGCGTAACAACGACACGACGTGGGAGAAAGGCTGCACGCCGCAGCAGATCGAAGGCTGCATCTACGGAAGCTGGTACCTGCTCGACACGGCGAACGAACGGATGGTGTGCCCGGGCGAAAAGGAAAAGACGCCGCCCGCGTTCTGCCCGGCAGCCGAAACCGAAAAGGCGCTCTACGACAACATCAAACCGCTCGCCAAAGCGAAGCTGAAGGCGGTCCGGATCGAACCGGGCACGGTGCTGCTGCAGGCCCGGCCCACCGAAAACACGTCGGGCAAGGTGATCGTCCGCTCGCCGAACTCCTTCTACGTGCTGAAGGACAACCCGGTCCTGGAAGGCGAAGACATCACGAACCCGCAGCAGGGCTTCGACGAAGGCGCCGGCGGAAGCGGGCAGCCCAACGTGAACTTCGGCTTCACCTCGCACGGCAAGAAGGTGTTCGAAAAGGTCACCAAGGAAATCGCGCACCGCGGCCAGGAAGCGCAGCTTCCGGGGGTCTCCAAGGAATCGGCGCTGCAGCACTTCGCGGTGTCGCTCGACGGGCAGTTGATCACGACGCCGTCGATCGACTACACGAAGTACCCCGAAGGCATCGACTCGACCCAGGGTTCGGAGATCTCCGGCGGCTTCACGCTGAGCGGCGCCCAGGAACTCGCCGAAGAGCTCCAGTCCGGCGCGCTGCCGATCCGACTCGATCTGATCTCACGCTCCCAGGTCTCGGCGACGCTCGGCAAACAGGCGCTCAACCAGGGACTGCTGGCGGGCCTCGCCGGGTTCCTGATCGTCGCGCTGTTCCTGCTCTTCTTCTACCGCTTCCTCGGGCTGATCGCGGTCGGCGGGCTGCTGATCTACGGCGTCTACTTCTTCGCGCTGATCAAGCTGATCCCGATCACGCTGACGTTGCCGGGGATCGCCGGGTTGATCCTCACGATCGGCGTCGCGGCCGACGCGAACATCGTGATCTTCGAGCGCGTGAAGGAGGAGATCCGCGGGGGGAGATCCGTGATCTCCGGCATCGCGACGGGGTACAAACGCGGTTTCGCGGCGATCATCGACGCGAACGTCGTGACGTTCATGACCGCGTTCATCCTGTTCGCTCTCGCCACGGCCGAAGTCAAGGGCTTCGCCTTCACGCTGGGCATCGGGACGCTCGTCTCGCTGTTCACGGCGGTGCTGGCCACGCAGGCGGCGCTGGGCGCGATGGGACGCTCGAAACTGGTCACGCACCCCTCGGCGCTGGGCGCGGGCGGCGAGCGCAAAGGCTGGACCTTCGACTTCATGGGCGCGTCGAAGTGGTTCTTCTCGCTGTCGGGCACGATCCTGCTGATCGGCGCGCTGGCGCTCGGCGGCAAAGGGCTGAACTTCGGGATCGACTTCAAGTCGGGGACCCGCATCCAGGCAGGGTTCGTGAGGCCCGCGACGGAGAGCAGCGTCGCCGAAGAGATGTCGAAACTCGGCTTCCCCACCGCCGAGGTGCAGAAGTACGCGAACGCGAGCGTCGGCAAGAACGGCTTCCAGATCTCGACGAAGACGCTGAAGCCGGGCCAGGTCAGCAAGGTGGAAAAGGGGCTCGAACAGCGCTTCGGGGTCCAGCCCAATCGTTTCTCCTCGACCTCGATCGGGCCGACGTTCGGGAAAACCGTGGCGAACAGCGCAGTGATCGCGCTGATCGCCTCGCTGCTGGTGATCTCCGCCTATATCGCGCTGAGATTCGAGTGGAAGTACGCGGTGCCGGTGCTGATCGCGTTGATGCACGACCTGTTGATAACTGCAGGCGTCTACTCGCTCGTGGGGAGGGAAGTCACGACGGCCACTGTCGCCGCTCTGCTGACGATCCTGGGGTACTCGCTGTACGACACGATCGTCGTCTTCGATCGTGTGCGCGAGAACGTCCCGCGGATGCCGCGGGCGGCGTTCTCGCAGATCGTCAACCGCTCGATGTCAGAGGTGCTGACCAGGTCGCTCGCGACGAGCTTCTGCACGCTGCTGCCGGTGCTCGCGCTGCTGCTGTTCGGCGGCGAAACGCTCCGCGACTTCGCATTCGCGCTGATGATCGGGATCGCCTCCGGCGCCTACTCCTCGATCTTCATCGCCTCGCCGGTGCTGACGCACTGGAAGGAGCGCGAGGCGACCTACCGCGGCCGGCGCGCGCGGCTCATCCGCGAATACGGCTCCGTGCCCGCATACGCGACGACCGCGACTGGCGCGCCCGAGGACATCGAGCCGGAAGCGAAGCGGCGGCGCGGCCGCCGGGGCAGGCTGACCGCGCCCGAGGAGCCCGGCGAGCAGCTCTCGCGCGAGGAGTTCCAGGATCTCGTCCGTGACCTCGATGTCGAGAAGGAGGCGTCGCAGCAGCGCAAACGGCGCGCGCCCGTGGCCACACAGGAGCCCCCGGCGCCCGACCCCGAGCCCGAGGTGCGGCGCGACCCCACGGCCGACCTGACCCCCGAGGACCTGGTCCTCAAGGACGACTCGAAACCACGGCCGAAGAGCCGGCGGTCGGGCCGGAACAAACGGCATGGGAGGGCGCGCTGATGGGGCTGCTCGGGTGGGTCATCATGGGCCTCGCGATCTGGCACTACACGATCTTCCTGCCGGACCGGTTCTGGGGCGGCATCGTCGGCGCGTTCATCGGCTCGCTCGTCGGCTCGATCTTCTTCGGGCTCCTGATCTACGGGATCAAGGTCTCGTCGCTGAAGATCCCCGGCGAAAAGGAGACCGACGTCGGCGTCGTGCTGTACGCGGTGCCGGGCGCCCTGATCGGGATGGCGATCGTCTATCTCGAGGGGATCCGCCGCGAAAAGGCCGGCAAGCAGGCGGCGCCGGAGCAGCTCTAGGCGGGGTCGTGGCGGGCGACGCCTGAGCCACCGCGCGAAGTGACCGAACCGGCGGGATGCAGGTTTTAGGGCGCGCTGCTGCGGGGGGCGCCGCAGGTATGGCGTTCGCCGGGCGCGCAGCCGTCTCGCCCCGGCCCACCTGAGACCCGCGCGAACCGGACATCCGCGCCGGAGGGCGGGCGCGCGACACCGCGCCGGAGCGCGTCCGCACCAGCGGAGGCTGGACCTCCCGGGGCGGGGCCGGCGGAACGGCCCGGCACCCGAAGCGGCTGGACCCACGGGGCCGGGGCTCGCCCGTCCCCGCCCCGCGAGTCCAGCCGACGCCGCCCGTAACCTCGCCACCCCATGCCGCCCGTCCGCTTCGAGATCCCACCCTGCGCCCCCGATCAGGTCGCCCTCCTGCGCGCCGAGCTCGGCGTCGGCGACGCGCTCGCACAGGTGCTCGTGCGCCGCGGTCACACCGACCCCGAGGCCGCCCACGCCTTCCTCGCAGCCGAGGAGGAGCACCCGCCGTCGGCCTTCCGCGGCATCGCCGACGCCGTCCAGCTGATCCTCGAGCACGCGCGCGGCGGCGCGCGGATCACCGTCCACGGCGACTACGACGTCGACGGCATCTGCTCGACGGCGATCCTCGTGCGCACGCTCCGCGAGCTCGGCGCCGACGTCGACTCCTACATACCCGACCGCGCCGGCGGCTACGGGCTGAGCCTGGAGACCGTACGACGGCTCGCCGCGCGCGGCACGCGACTGCTCGTCACCGCCGACTGCGGCGTCACCGCCGTCGATGAGGTCCGGGCGGCGCGGGAGCTCGGGATCGCCGTCGTCGTCACCGATCACCACTCGCCCCGCTCCGACGGGGTCCTGCCCGACGCGCCGATCGTGCACCCGGCTCTGTGCGGGTACCCCTGCGTCGACCTCTGCGCGACGGCGGTCGCCTACAAGCTCGCGCAGGCCCTGCTCACCGCGAGCGGCGGCGACGAGCGGCGACTGCGTCGCGACCTCGACCTCGTCGCGCTCGCGACCGTCGCCGACGTGGTGCCGCTGCTCGGCGAGAACCGGGCGCTGCTGCGGCGCGGGCTGAGAGCGCTCGCCGGGACCTCGAAGCCGGGCCTGCGGGCGCTGATGGCGGTCGCGGGAGTCGATGCCTCGCGGATCGCCGAGCGCGCGATCGGCTTCGGGCTCGCGCCGCGGCTGAACGCCGCCGGGCGCCTGTACCGGGCCGACGCGGGGCTCGAGCTGCTGCTCACCGAGGATCCCGCCCGCGCCGCCGAGATCGCCCGCGAGCTCGACGCGGCGAACGCCGAGCGCCGCAAGATCGAACGCAAGATCCGCTTCGAGGCGGAAGCGCAGATGGCGGAGCTCGGCGAGCGCGGCGCGTACGTGGTCGCGGGCGAGAGCTGGCATCCCGGCGTGATCGGGATCGTCGCCTCGCGGCTCGTCGAGCTCAGCGGCCGCCCGGTCGTGATGGTCGCGTTCGACGAGGACGGCCGCGGGCGCGGCTCGGGCCGGAGCATCGAGGCGTTCGACCTGCTCGGCGGGCTGACCGCCTGCGGCGAGCACCTGCAGCGCTTCGGCGGGCATCGCGCGGCGGCCGGGCTCGAGATCGACCGGGCCTCGGTCGACGCGTTCGCGGCGGCGTTCGCCGCTCACGCCGACGCGGTGCTCACGCCCGAGCAGGCGGTACCGGTCGAGCGCGTCGACGCGGTCCTCGACGGCGCCGAGCTGGGGCTCGACCTCGCCGAGGAGCTGGGGGCGATGGCCCCGTTCGGCAGGGAGAACCCGCCGGTCTGCGTGATGCTCGCCGAGGCCCGCTTCGGCGACCCGCGACCGATGGGGGAAGGCCGCCATCTGCGCTTCACGGTCGAGTCGCGAGGGCGCCGCGCACGGGGGGTCTGCTTCGGCGAGGGCTCGAGCCTGCCGGTGCCGGAGGGCGAGCTCGCGCGGGCGACGTTCGCGCTCGAGATCAACGAGTGGAACGGCGCGGTCGAGGCGCGGTTGAGGCTGCGCCACGCCGTCGCCGCCGAGACGCCGCCCGACGACGCCGCGGCCGGGGCGGAGCCGCGCGTACCCGTCACGGCGAAGGCGCGCGAGCCGGTGCTCCGGGGGGCCGGGCCGGAGGCCGCCGGGCCCGCTCGAGACGCTCCGCCGCCCGGCCCTCCCGCCGCCGAGACTCCCGCCGCCGAGCCGGCCGAGCCGGCGCCGATGGAGCAGCTCGCGCTCCTCTAGGCGCCACGGGTCCCTTTTTACGCCCCGCGCGGGCTGCGTTGGCCGTCCGGGGGGCTACGCTTAAGGCATGGCGACGACCGAGGACCCCAAGAGCGCACAGGTCCAGACCCCTGCGCCGCCGGCGCGCGCCGGCGAGATCCCCCAGCCCGCGGGGCTCAGCGCCTCCGAGCGACGGCTGCTCAGCGACCTGTTCGCGATCGTCTCCGAGCACGCCTCCGACTCCTCGGTGGAGATCGACCGCGCCCGCGTCCAGGACGCCTTCGTGTTCGCCTGCGAGCACCATGCGGAGCAGCGGCGCAAATCGGGCGAGGAGTTCATCGTGCACCCCGTCGGGGTGGCGCGCATCTGCGCGTCGATGCGGCTCGACACCGAGACGCTGTGCGCGGCGCTGCTGCACGACACCGTCGAGGACACCTCGGCCTCGATCGAGGAGGTGCGCGAGCGCTTCGGCGAGGAGATCGCCGCCGTCGTCGACGGCGTCACGAAGCTGAAGGGGATCACGTTCCAGTCGCGCGACGAGGCGCAGGCGAACAACTACCGCAAGATGATGGTCGCGATGGCCACGGACGTCCGGGTCATCCTGATCAAGCTCGCCGACCGGCTGCACAACATGCGGACGATCGACGCGATGTCCAAGCAGAAGCAGATCGAGAAGGCCCGCGAGACGATCGACATCTACGCGCCGCTCGCCCACCGTCTCGGTATCCACGCGATCAAGTGGGAGCTCGAGGACCTCGCGTTCGCGACCCTGCACCCCCGCAAGTACCAGGAGATCAAGTCGCTCGTCGCCCAGCAGCGCGACGAGCGCGAGCACTACGTCGCGGAGGCCGGCGAGTACCTGCGCAGCGAGCTCGGCGACGTCGGGATCGAAGCGCAGATCGCCGGACGCGCGAAGCACTTCTACTCGATCTACTCGAAGATGACCAAGAAGGGGCGCGAGTTCAACGAGATCTACGACCTCACCGCGATGCGCGTGATCGTCGACTCGGTGAAGGACTGCTACGGCACGGTCGGCGTGATCCACTCGCTGTGGAAGCCGCTGCCGGGCCGCTTCAAGGACTTCATCGCGATGCCGAAGTTCAACATGTACCAGTCGCTGCACACGACTGTGATCGGGCCCGAGGGGCGGCCGCTGGAGATCCAGATCCGCACCCACGAGATGCACGAGATGGCCGAGTTCGGTGTCGCTGCGCACTGGGTCTACAAGGACGACGGCGGTCCTGCGGAGCGCCGCGCGGTCAGCTGGCCCGGCGGCAGCGAGGACGCGAAGCTGAAGTGGCTGCGCTCGATGCTCGACTGGCAGAAGGACCTCTCCGACCCGCAGGAGTTCATGGAGACGCTGCGGACCGACCTGTTCGAGGAGGAGGTCTACGTGTTCACGCCCAAGGGCGAAGTCAAGTCGCTGGCGGCGGGCGCGACGCCGCTGGACTTCGCCTACGAGGTGCACACCGACGTCGGGCACCGCTGCGTCGGCGCGCGGATCAACGGCAAAATCGTCCCGCTCCACTACGAGCTGCGCTCGGGGGACATCGTCGAGATCCTCACCGCCAAGCGTGAGCGCGGTCCGTCGCGCGACTGGCTGGCGATGGTCAAGACGACCCGCGCCCGGAACAAGATCAAGGCCTGGTTCAAGGCGGAGTCGCGCGTCGACACCGAGCACGCGGGCCGCGAGCTGCTGCAGGAGCACCTGCGCAAAGCCGGGCTGCCGGCGCAGAAGATCACCGGCTCGGCGCTGCTGGCCGACGTGATCCGCGAGGTCGGGTTCCGCAAGGCGGACGACTTCTACATCGCCCTCGGCGCGGCGAAGGTCTCGCCGAAGGTCGTCGTCGGCAAGGTCATGCAGCGGCTCAAGCAGGGCGAGTCCGCCGACGGCGACGACAGCGACGCCGACCTGCTCCGGGTCGGGCGCCCGAAACGGCGCCCGAGCAAGTCCTCGGCCCAGTACGGGATCCGCGTCGAGGGCGTGGACGACGTGATGCTGCGCCTCGCGAAGTGCTGCCGGCCGGTGCCCGGCGACGAGATCGTCGGCTACATCTCGCTCGGCCGCGGGATCACGATCCACCGCGGCGACTGCCCCAACACCGCGCTGCTGCGCAAGAACCCCGAGCGGTTCACGAGCGTCGCCTGGGAAGGCGACCAGTCGACGGGGTTCGTGGTCGAAATCCAGATCGACGCGTGGGACCGGCACCGGCTGCTGGAGGACCTCTCGAGGTCGTTCTCGGAGTCGGGCGCGAACATCCTCGAAGCGCGGTGCCTGTCGATGGGGCCGATGGTCAAGAACCGCTTCGTCGTCGAGCTCGCCGACACGCACGCGCTGAAGAGCGCCGTCACGCGGCTGCGCAACACCGAGTCGGTGTTCGACGCCTACCGGGTCACGCCCGGCGCGGCGGACTGAGCGCGCCGGCTCGCCCCACGCTCAGGAGATCACGCTGAGCGCCTCGGGCAGCACCGAGTAGCGCGCCTCGCCGACCTCGCCGAGGTAGTCGCCGTCGACCTGCAGCGGAAGCGGGCGGCCGTCAGCGCTCGTGACGACCATCCCGGTCGCGTCGGCGAGGCCGGTGACCTGGCGGTGGCGCGTTACGCGGGCGCGCGGGGACAGCGCCCGCAGCGCGATCGAGGGCATCGCCAGCGGCGTCGCACGGCGCAGCACGCCGCCGGCGAGCGTGCCGGAGTTGAGCGTCGCGCCGTCGGCGATGTCGACCGGGCGGTTCTGGAAGTAGGTGAAGGGCGAGCCGTTCTGGACGACCGCGGTGACGCCGTCGAGCTCGGCGCCGTCGGCGGTGCGGACCGTCAGCCGCGGCGGGCTCACGAGGTAGCGGCGCGTGAACGTCGAGACCGCGACCCAGGTGAAGAACCAGGGGCCGAAGCGGGCCTTCAGACGGGGGTTCGCATCTACCCGCTCGACGACGCTCGCGTCGAGGCCGAGGCCGGAGGCGAACGTGAAGCAGCGGCCGTTGACGACGCCGAGATCGACGCGACGCGGGCGCCAGTCGTCGGCCATCGCGAGCAGGTGCTCGGTCGCGTCGACCGGGTCGCCGGGGATCCCGAGCATCTTCCCGAACACGTTGGCCGAGCCGCCCGGCAGGCAGGTCAGCGGGGTGGGGGAGCCGAGCAGCCCGTTCGCGGCTTCGTTGACGGTGCCGTCGCCGCCGAACGCGACGACGACGTCGTAGCCCTCGTGGGCGGCCTCGCGGCACAGCTCGGTCGCGTGGCCGCGGGCCTCGGTGTCGACGGCGTCGACGTCGAAGCGCCCCTGCAGCGCATAGACGACGAGGTGGCGCAGGCGGTCGGAGACCGTCGTCGCGTAGGGGTTGACGATGATCAGCATGCGCCTCTTCGTCCCGGGGGCTGCGAACCGGAACGGCTGGTTGCCGGTCGCGGGCGCGCCGGAGCGCGTCTGTGGGGGGGAGCTCACGCTCTCGGCTACACCGCGGGGGCGGTAGCGTTACCAACGACTCGGCTAATGATCGGGCGACATTTCTGTCGATACCGTTGCTAAACTGCCGCGCACATAGCTGGACACATCCAGAGGGGTGGAGGGACTGGCCCTACGAAACCCCGGCAACCACGCAAAGCCACGTGCGGAAGGTGCCAATTCCAGAGAGATGTGTGGCGAGCCCGAGGCTCATCGCACAGTGGTAACGCGATTGAGCGAAAGGGTTCCAATGGCTGCCAGTCATCTGCAGTGCCGGGAGTGCAAGAGCGAGTACCCGCTCGAGGCCGTGTTCGTCTGCGAGCGGTGCTTCGGGCCGCTCGAGGTCGCCTACGACCGCTCGGGCTCCGAGCTGAGCGTCGCCGAGCGGCGGCGGCGGATCCAGGCGGGGCCGCAGAACATCTGGCGCTACGCCGACTTCCTGCCGGTCGACGCGCCCCCCGGCCCGTCGGGACGGCTGAACTCGCGCGCCGGCCTGCCGGCCGGGTGCACGCCGCTGATCCGTGCCGACCGGCTCGCCGCACGGCTCGGGCTGAAGGAGGTCTGGGTCAAGAACGATGCGGCGAACCCGACGCACTCGTTCAAGGACCGAGTCGTCTCGGTAGCCACGACGCGTGCCCGCGAGCTCGGCTTCGAGACGATCGCCTGCGCCTCGACCGGGAACCTCGCGAACTCGGTCGCCGCCCACGGCGCCGCGCTGGGGATGGAGTCCTACGTGTTCATCCCGTCCGACCTCGAGGAGCAGAAGATCCTCGCGACCGGGATCTACGGGACGAACCTGGTCGGCGTGAAGGGCAACTACGACGACGTCAACCGCCTCTGCACGGAGCTCTCCGCCGAGCGCGACTGGGCGTTCGTGAACATCAACATGAGGCCGTACTACGCCGAGGGCTCCAAGACCCTCGCGTACGAGATCGCCGAGCAGCTCGGCTGGGAGCTCCCGGACCGCTGCGTGGTGCCGGTTGCCTCGGGCTCGCTGTTCACGAAAATCGCGAAGGGCTTCGACGAGTGGCGCGAGCTCGGGCTCGTGAATGATCCCACCCACCCGCTCCCCCGCATGAACGGCGCCCAGGCCGAGGGCTGCTCGCCGGTCGCCAGCGCGTTCGCCGACGGGCACGACGTCTGCCGGCCGGTGAAGCCGAAAACGATCGCGAAGTCGCTGGCGATCGGCAATCCGGCGGACGGGCCGTACGCGCTGGAGCTGGCGCGGCGCAGCGGCGGGTCGGTCGACGCGGTCAGCGACGACGAGATCCGCGCGGGCATCAAGCTGCTCGCGGAAACCACCGGCGTCTTCACGGAGACCGCCGGCGGGGTCACGACCGCGGTGCTCGCGAAGCTCGCGGCGCGCGGCGAGATCGACCCCGAGGAGCGGGTCGTGCTGGTGATCACCGGCGAGGGCCTGAAGACGCTCGACGCGGTCAGGGGCAGCTTCGAGACGCACGTGATCGAGCCGACCGTCGACGCCTTCGAGGCGCGACTCGGCGAGGTCGTCTCGGTCTGATGGGCGCGCTCGTGAAGATCCCGACCCAGCTGCGCTCCGCGGCCGGCGGCGAGTCCGAGGCGACCGTCGACGGGGGCACCGTGCAGGAGGTCCTCGACGGGCTGTTCGCGCGCCATTCGGAGCTGCGCGCGCGCCTCGCGGACGACGACGGATCGCTGCGGCGGTTCGTCAACGTCTACGTGGCCGGCGAGGACATCCGGTTCCTCGACGGGCTCGCGACGCCGGTCGCCGACGGCGCGGAGGTGACGATCCTCCCCGCCGTCGCCGGCGGCTGAGGAGCCGCGACGGGCGCTCTGTCCGCTGTGCGAGACGCACGGCGCAGCGGCCACGGGTTTTTTGAGTTGGAGCCCTCCGGGCTCTGGTCAGGGGTTGCGTTGGTCCATTTTGCGGGGATCGCCCGCGCGTCCGGGTGGACTTGGCGGTGAGGGGATGGCAGACTCGCGGGTATGCGGGAGCCGGGTCTCACGCGTGAGCGGCTGGCGCGGATCCTCGGCGCGGCGTTCGCAGAGGGCCTGCTGAGCGAGCAGACGCTGTCATACCGCCTGGAGCTGCTCTACGCGCACGGCGTGATCGAGCCGCGGGGGTTGATCGGCGATCTCCCGGCGCTGGCCCGCAGCCGCGCGGGGGAGACCCGCGAGCTGCTCGCGGCGCGGCTGGCGGAAGTGCGCGCGCTGGTACGCCGGGTGTTCGGCAGCGACGATCCCGCGCCGCTCGTGCTCGCGCTCGACTGGACGGCTACTGGACGCGAGCTGACGATCGGCCGTTCCCCCTCCTGCGACATCGCGATCCGCGAGGAGACGGTCTCGCGCCGCCACGCCGTGCTGAGGTTCCGCGACGGCAGCTGGAGCGTGCAGGACCTCGACTCGAAGAACGGCGTGACCGTCAACGGCAGGCCGGTCGGCCGCAGCGCCGTCGGACCGGGGGACCTGCTGGGGCTCGGGCTCGCCGTGGTCGAGCTCGACTGAGACGCCGGGCGAGTCCCGCCCGGCGGCCGTGGCGCGGTCCGGAGATGCGACGCCGTCCGGGGGTAGGGGGCGTCGAGCACGGCCGGCGGGCGGGACGTCGCCCGGCGGCGGTCCGTGAGTGCGTTTGGCCGCAGGAGGTCGCGCGGGGCGATCGTCGTCTCGCGGCGGGGGTAGCGGTCCCCCCGGCTCCCGCGTTGCTGTATCAGGCAGCCCGCGGGCCGGCGTGCGCGGGTCGGACGGGGCCGTGGCTGCGGTTGATCACGCGGCCCGAGCGGCGGGGACGAGGCGCAGCCGCCCGGGGAGGAACGGCACCACGGCGCGGCGGACATAGCCTGCGCCCCCCGCGACGAGCGCCTTGCGCAACGCGGCGGGCGGCACGGGCGAGAAGCCGTATTCGCGGCGGATGCGGTCGGGCAGCAGCGCGATCGTCACGAAGTTGGCGGTCTCCAGCAGCGGTCTTGCGAGCAGCGGCACCGGCGGTTCGAGCACGATCTGCTTCGCGCGGCGCCGCGCCCAGTCGGTGACCATCAGCGTCTCGCCCTCGAGCATCCCCTGACCGTAGGCGTCGAGATCCTCGACGGTCGCGGGTAGCTCCCGCTTGCGCAGGCCGAACAGCCGGCCGACCACCTTGTAGTCCTCCCAGAAGGCGGCCCGCTGCTGCTCGTCGAGCGGGCGCACGTAGCGGCCGTAGACCACCTCGGCCGAGTCGACGAGCGTGTAGAGCACCCACAGCACGAGGTCCGGGTCGTCGGCACGGTAGGCGGTGCCGGCGGGATACGGGCCCAGGTCGTGCGGCAGCGTGCCGCTCGCTCGCCGATGCATCGCCCGCACGCGCCGTCCGACGCGGTCGGCCTCGGCGCGGGTGCCGAACACGATCGCGTTCATCGCCGCGGCGGTTCTCGCGAGCCGGTCGTACGGTTCCTCGAGCGCGCTCGAATGCGACAGCAGGCCGAACACCGCGAGCGGATGCGCGGCCTGCATCAGCAGCGCTCGCGCCCCGGAGATCGCGACCGCACGCTCCCGATGGATGCGTCGGATCATCGCGCCGGGCGCGAAGTAGCCTGAGTCGGTCGGCGGCATTGCTGTGAGGGTATGCGCACCGGGAGGCCGGCTGGATCTCATCGCGCGAGCAGGCCCGGAGTCCAGCTCAGGGCGCGGCGTGCCGGTGGATCGGCGCAGCCTGCGCGGCCCGCGCCGGCGTCGACGAGCCGCTCATCCCGATCGTCGAGACGAGCCCGGCGGCGCACATCGCCGCGAGTGTCAGGCGCCGCATCCGCTTCGGCGTCAGCCAGCCGAAGCTGTGCGTCTGCATCCAGGTCCTGAACCCGGTCGCCGCCGAGGCGGCCGCCATCGCACAGCCGGCGCACATAGCGACAGGTTAGCCCGCCGCCGGCTCGCCGGCGCCGCTCGCCGCCGGCTCGATCGTCTCGACGGCCGGCTCCGGCCCGTCCTCCTCGGCGAGCGCCTGCGCGCCGCGTTCTTCCAGGCGGCGCCGCAGTTCGCGGCCGCGCCCGGCCGCGACCGCCCGTGTCGCGCGCGGCTCGGTCAGCTCGTAGCCGTTGCTGCGCGCGAAGTCGAGCAGCTCCTGCCGTTCCTCGTTCTCTTTCGCGGCGCGCAGGAACAGCCAGCAGAACAGGCCGAGCGTCAGCAGCGACTCCTCGACCATCATGATCGCCCCGGCGATGTTCTGGTCGGCCAGCGGCGAGATGTGGGCGGCCGCGTCGCCCTTCAGGTAGAAGGGGTAGAAGACGGTCCCCGACCACAGGAAGATGTTCCCCAGCACCGTGCCGGTGAGCCGCACGCTGATGATGTAGACGAGCTTGCCGAGGTTCCCGAACCAGCTCGGCATCGGCAGCGGTCCGAACAGGCACATCCACATGTTCACGCCGAAGCCGAGGAACATCGCGTGCTCGAGCGCGTGCACCCCGGAGTGGCGGAGCGCCGCCTGGTAGAGGGCGGGCAGGTGCCAGAGGTAGAGGTCGAGCGCCCACAGCGGGAACGCGATCGCGGGGTGCGAGAGCACGCGCAGGCGGTCGAACAGCCTGATCCGGAGGATCGGCGCGATCAGCGGGCCGGTCAGGCCGAGCACGATCAGCAGCGCCGCGATGTCGCCGAGCAGCAGGTGCTCGATCATGTGGACGTAGAGCAGTTCCTGGGCCTCGTGGCCGAGCGACGTGAGCGCGGCGGCGATCACGACGAACCCGGCGTAGAAGCACGACTGGCGCCAGCCGGGCACCGGGCGCCCCGCGAGCGCGAGCGTGTGCGCGCGACGTGCGTAGAGCAGGCCCATCGCCACCAGCGGGCCGATCTGGATCGCCGCCGTGAGCGTGTCGGATGCGGCCAATGGGAGCTGCGACATGCACAGCGCAGGGTACGGCAGGAGGGGCCCGACCGGGCCGGCGGGGCGCTCCCGTTCCATACACTGGGGCGCCGCATGAGCCGCCCGTCACGTCGCCTGCTGGGAGCGCTGACCGGCGCCCTCGCCCTCGCGGCGCTGGCGGCCCCGGCGAGCGCCTCGGCCCACGGCATCGTCGGCAAGGCCGACCTGCCGATCCCGGTCTGGCTGTTCAGCTGGACCGCGGCGATCGTGCTGGTCGTCTCGTTCGTCGCGCTCTCGACGCTGTGGCGCGAGCCGGTGCTGCAGACCGAACACGTCGAGCGTCTGCTGCGGGTCCCGCGACTGCTCGACGTCGTGCCGGCGCTGATCGGCGTCGGCCTCTTCGCGCTCGTCGTCTACAGCGGCTTCGACGGCGCCCAGGAAACGAACGCGAACTTCTCCGTGACGTTCATCTACGTGATCTTCTGGGTCGGGTTCCCGGTCGCGAGCGTGCTGTTCGGCGACGTCTTCGCCCTGTTCAGCCCCTGGCGCGCGGTCGCCCGCCTGCTGCGGTGGGTCGGCCCGGCCGCCCGCCGCGGCCGCCCGCTGCCGGCGCTCCGCTACCCGCGCCGGCTCGGGATGTGGCCGTCGGTCGCGACGATCGTCGGCTTCGCGTGGCTCGAGCTCGTGTACCTCGATCGCGACCACCCGGCGACGCTCGCGGCGCTGTCGCTCGGCTACTTCTCGCTGTCGCTGCTCGGCATGCTGCTGTTCGGCGTCGAGCAGTGGGGCTCGCGCGGCGGAGGGCTTCGGCGTCTACTTCAACCTGCTCTCGCGGCTCTCCGCGTGGCGGCGCGACGCCGACGGCACGCTCTGGCTGCGGCGGCCGCTGAGCGGCATCACGAGCCTCGAGATCGGCCCGGGCACGATCGCGCTGATCTGCACGATCATCGGCACGACCACCTTCGACGGCTTCTCGAACGGCGGCATCTGGCGGACCAACGAGCCGTCGATCCAGAGCTGGTTCTCCGGCCTCGGCTTCTCGCAGAACCCGTCGATCGAGCTCGCCTACTCGCTCGGCCTGGTCCTCTGCGTGCTGCTGATCCGCCTGATCTACCGGGTCGGGATCCTCGGCGTGCACAGCGTCAGCGAGCGCTACTCGACGCAGGAGCTGTCGGCGCGCTTCGCGCACACGCTCGTCCCGATCGGCTTCGCCTACGTGCTCGCCCACTACTTCTCGCTGCTGATCTGGCAGAGCCAGGCGATGGGCTACCTGATCTCCGACCCGCTCGGTGACGGCTCCAACATCTTCGGCACGGCGAACGCGCAGATCGACTACCACGTGATCTCCTACGCGGCGATCTGGTACGTCCAGGTCGCGGCGCTGCTGCTCGGGCACGTCGGCGGGCTGGTGCTCGCGCACGACCGCGCGCTGAAGCTCTACGGCGACCCAGAGGAGGCGGTCCGCAGCCAGTACTGGATGCTGGCCGTGATGGTCGCGTTCACGAGCTTCGGGCTGTGGCTGCTGTCCGCCGTCGGGACCTGAGCCCCCCGCCGCCGCCGCTGCGCTACGGTCCCCGGGCGTGTCCCCGAGCCGCGCCCTTCCGCTCCTCGCCTGCGCAGCGCTCGCGCTCCAGCCTGCGTCCGCGCTCGCCGCCGGCGCCGAAGCCGAGACCGAGGCGAACAACCCCGCCGCCGACCAGGGGTCGAGCTACCACTACCGCTCGGAAATCACGGCGATCCATCCCCGGGTTCCCGGGCTCAGCATCCAGGTGCTGCAGTTCGCCGACCGGCTGCTGCTGATCAACCACACCGGCCAGACGGTCACCGTCTACGGCTACCAGAACGAGCCGTACGCGCGGGTGCTCGCGAACGGGACCGCGCAGCGCAACGTCCGCTCGCCGGCCACCTACCTGAACCAGAGCTTCTACGGCGACATCAGCGTGCCGCCGCAGGCCGACGCATCGGCACCGCCGCAGTGGCCGCTGATCGACCGCACCGGCCAGCTCGAATGGCACGACCACCGCATCCACTACACCTCGCCGGCGGTGCCGACGCAGGTCAAGGACCAGGGCAAGCGCACGCTGATCTTCGACTGGAGGGTGCCGATCAGCGTCGGCTCCACCGCCGGCGCGATCGAAGGGCAGCTGTTCTGGGTGCCGGAGAGCTCGAGCGTCCCGGTCGGCGCGATCGTCGCCGGGGTCCTGATCGTGCTCGGCGGGCTCGCGCTCGTGCTCGTCGTGCGCCGCCGCCGCGCGGGCGCGCCGCCGCCCGGCGCCGCCGCGGCCTCCGGCCCCGAGCGCCGGCATCGCGAGGCGTGGTAGCCGAGTGGTAGATTTCGCGGCGATGGCCCCGCTCGCGTGCCTGATGCACTGGTACATCTCGATGCTCTACGTCGTGCCGGTGCTCGCCGTCGGCGGCTGGGGCTGGTGGAGCGCGAAGCGCAGCAGCCGCAGGCGCAAACCGCCGCCGCCGCCCGCGGGCGGCGGAACCCGCGTGCGTGAGCAGATCGGCGTCTGACCGCGACTCGCGCGGCGGTCAGCGCTCTTACCGAGCTCCGGCCGGCTTTTTCTGTTTTTCTTCGGGGGTCTTGAGCTTGCCCTGAGTAGCATGGGCTTGACTATGGGCATGAGTCCCGAGACCGTGATCCGATCCCCCGCCGAGGGGATCACGGAGCGGGTGGATCCCGTCTCCGTCCTCGACGAGAGGACGCGCAGCCAGGCCAGCGAGGACGGGGCCGGCGGGCCGGTTTCGCCGGGCCGCTACCTCGAGGTCCAGGGCGTCGAGCGGACGCTGCTGATCCCGATCGGCGAGGACGTGATCCACATCGGCCGCGGCCTCTCCGCCGACCTGCATCTCGACGAGAGCTCGGTCTCGCGGCGCCACGCGATCCTCGTGCCGCGCGCGAACGGCGCGCGGGTGCTCGACGACCGCAGCTCGAACGGGACGTTCGTCAACGGCCGCCGCGTCCAGCAGGCGGACCTCGGCAACGGCGACGTGATCGTGATCGGTCGCATCGTCCTGCGCTACCTCGAGCTCTGAGGCTTCACCCCCACTTGACATAAGGAACCTCCGACGGTGGTAGGATTCCGCCGTCCGAGGGTGGAGTCGAGTGCGCGTGCCGTGCCGGTGCGGGCAGCTGGGAGGGGAGCACGATGCGAGCAGGGACAGGGATGGCTCGTCCGCGGCAGGGCAAGGTCCTGCTGCGCTTGGTTGTGGCGGCGCTCGCGCTCTGCGGGCTGTTCGCGATCGCAGCGGTGCCGGCCGCGAGCGCGGAAACGTTCGAAGACTTCTCCGGCGGCGCGTACCAGATCCTGCCGCCGGGAGCCGAAGGCGGCGAATTCGAGGGCAAGTACTCCGCCGACCAGGCGAAGCTCTACGAAAAACTCACCCCCAAGAAGGGCAACGTCACCCAGGAACTGATCGAAAAGGACTACCTGCCGGAGAAATTCGGCGTCAACGACCGGCGGCGGCGTGCTGCGCGTCGAAAAACCTGAGACCGGTCTCGAAATCGTCCGCGACAAGCACGACATCCCGCACATCTACGGCACGACCCGTGGCGACGCGATGTTCGGCTCCGGCTGGGTCGCCGCCGAGGACCGCGGGCTGCTGCTCGCGCTCGGCCTCGGCCCGGCGTACACCGCCGCACTCGGCGTGCCCGGCCTCAACGCGTTCGGCCTGCTGCTCGAACAGCGCGGTCCTTCAAGCCGAGCGCAGAAGCGATCGAATACGTCGCAACGCAGAAGAAAGTGCTCGAAGAAAAGGGCCCCGAAGGCATGCAGGTGATCCAGGACCTCGAAAACTGGGTCGACGGCGTCAACGCCTACGAGGCCTCTTTGCCGGCCCGCGAAGCTCAAGGTCGTGACGCTCTCCGACGCGATCGCCGGCTTCGCCTTCATCGGCTCGATCTTCGGCAACGGCGGCGGCGGCGAAGTGCAGCAACTCCGAATTCCTCGCTCGCCTCGAGGCGAAGTTCGGCGAAGAAGGCGGCAAGGAAGTGTTCCGCGACCTCAAGGAGGTCAACGACCCCGAAGCGCCGACGACCGGCACCAAAGCGTTCCCGTACGACACCGAACCGACCGGCCCGACCCCGGGCGCGGTCCTCGTCGAACCGGGCACGACCAAGCAACGCTGCGAAAAAGGCGGCTCAGGCGCTGAACGCGTCGCGGCGCAAGATGTCGAACTTCCTGCTGGCCGGCGCGAAAGACGCGGCCAACGGGCACCCGAAGGCAGTGATGGGCCCGCAGCTGGGCTACTACTACCCGGAGATCGTCTTCCAGGCGGACATGCACGCGCCGGGGCTCGACGCCCAGGGTGTCGTGGCGCCGATCTCGCCGTACGTGTTCATCGGCCGCGGCAAGGACTTCGCGTGGTCGCTGACGAGCGCGGACAGCGAGAACACCCAGGAGTTCCTGGAGCAGCTCTGCAACGAAGACGAAAGCCCGCCGACGCGCGAATCGACGAGCTACATGTACAACGGCAAATGCGTGCCGATGCACCTGTTCGACGCGGGCGAACTCGGCTCGGGCCGGACGAAAGAACCGCCGCGCGAGGTGAAGTTCTACGAATCCGTGCACGGTCCGATCTCGGGCACCGTGCTCGTCAAAGGCCAGCCGTACGCGATCGCTGTCGACCGCGCGACGCGCGGCCGTGAGCCCGCCGGCGAGGTCGCCTTCTGCGAAGCTCGACTCCAACAAGGTGCACGGGCCGCAGCAGTTCTTCGAAGCGGCCAACGAACTCGAGACGACGTTCAACATGGCCTACGCCGACAACGAACACATCGCGTTCTTCTCGACGGGGCGGCTGCCGATCACGGCGGCGGGCACCAACCCGCAGCTGCCGACGCTGGGCACGGGCGAATACGACTGGAAAGGCTTCCTGAGCCTCGAACAGCACCCGCACGAAATCGACCCGGCGAGCGGCTACCTGACGAACTGGAACAACAAGCCCGCGCCTGAATTCGGCGCAGGCCTCGGACAACTGGTCCGAGGGTCCGATCCACCGCGTGCAGCTGTTCAACGGGTTCAAAGAAGGGATGACGGAGGCCGACGACGCGTCGATCATGAACAAGGCGGCGACGCAGGACCTGCGCGCGGTCGAGATCTGGCCGACGATCGAAGAAGTCCTGAACAAGCCCGGCTCGGTGGTGCCGAGCACGCTCGCGAAGCAGGCGGTCAAGACGGTCCAGAAGTGGGTCGCGAAGGGCGCGAGCCGCTACGGCAAGGAAGGCCCGACGGCACCCGCCGCGGCGATCCTCGATGCAGGCATGGACGCCGATCGGCGAAGCGGTGCTGAGCCCGGTGCTCGGCTCGCTGCTCGGCGAATTCTCCTCGTTGAACGGTCCGAACAACGGCGAGAACTCGCAGGGCTCCTCCTACGGGGGCGGCTGGTACGGCTACGTGTACACAGAGCCTGCGTGAAGAGCTGGGCGACCCGGTCGGACAGCCGTTCAGCCGCGGCTACTGCGGGAGCGGCAACGTCGAAACGTGCCGTGACTCGCTGTGGACCGCGATCCAGGGCGCAGCTGAAAAACTCAGCTCGGAACAGGGTCCTGAAATCAAGAACTGGCGTGCCGAAAAGGTGCGCATCGGGTTCCTGCCCGGGATCCTGAAGAACCCGAAGAACCCGGCGGAACTGCTGACGATGAGCTGGACCAACCGCTCGACGTTCCAGCAGGTGATCGAATTCACCGGCCACGGGGAAGCTGAATAGGCCGGTAGGGGAGGGGCCGCGCCTCGGCGCGGCCCCCGGGGAAACCCGGCCGGGACGACCGGCCGGGGGCAGGGGCCGCGCCCCGGGGGGGCGCGGCTCCCGCTCAAGCGGCGCGCCGTACGCGCCGATACGGGGATGGTGGACCAGGACCGCGAGCCACTGTCGTTCCTGAACGAAGCCGAGCGCCGTGTGCTCGGCCCGCTCGTCCGGCGCCTCTGCGCGACCGGCAACGCGCGCTTCCAGCGTGCGCTCGAGACGACCGGCGTCGAGGCGACCGTGCGGATGGCGTGCGTCAACGCCCTGCGGCTCTACGCGGTGGCGCTGTTCATGCTCGGGCTCGTCGTCAAGGTCGCGGGCCTGACGCCGCTCGCCTACCCCTGCTTCGCGCTGGCCGCCGCGGCGATGGGGTGGTCGTTCTGGTGCCTCTACACGGTCGTCGGTCCCGAACGCGAGTTCAAGCGGGCCCACCGCTCGGGCGCCGGCGCGCTCTAGAGAACCCGGCCGCGGAGAACCGCCGCCTCGCCGCGACGGAGTGGCTAAGTTGGGAGGCAGGATGAGAGCAGGCGCCTGCGTGCGACGGTGCACCGAGCCGGCGAGGACCGGGGGATGAGCCTGCCGGGCGCGGCCGCGGTGCTCGCGAGCGGCGTCCAGGGCGGCGGCGCCAAACCCGCCCCGGCCCAGCTCGGCGACCTCGAGAGCGCCGTCGCCCTGCTGGCCGCGCTGGTCGTGGCCGCGGCGCTGATCGTCGTGCTCGCGCGCCGCAGGCGACGGCGCGCACGGGCCGTGTCCGATCAGTGGGGCGCGCTGGCGGTGATGGGCGAGTTGTGCCCGCACGGCTGGGAGGCGCAGATCACCCTCTACGGCTGGGGGGCGCCGGTACCGAGCGACGCGCCTCCGGCGCGGACGCCGTTGATCGAGCTCGAATGGAAGCAGTACGACGAGGAGCCGGGCCACGTCGCGGTCGCCCGCCGCGCCTGGGCCGCTTCGATCCCGGAGGCGCTGCAGACGATGGTCGACGACCGCTGCACCGACCTCACGCTCGAGCAGATCGAGCGCGCCGCCGGCGGCGAGGAGCTCTGGGAGCCCTGAGCGCACCGGCGCGGGCGCACCGGCGGCCGCGTACCCTTTCACGACCATGCGCCGCCGGATCACATACGCGAACGTCGTGGCGACGCTCGCCCTCGTGCTGGCGATGAGCGGCGGCGCGGTCGCTGCGTCCCACTACCTGATCAACTCGACGAAGCAGATCAAGCCGTCGGTGCTGAAGAAGCTGCGGGGCAATCGCGGTCTGCGCGGGTACGACGGGGCGACGGGCGCGATCGGACCGCAGGGAGCGACCGGCCCGGAAGGCAAGCGCGGCCCGAAAGGCGAAGGAGAACCCGGCTTCTCGGCGCTCTCGCAGCTGCCGTCGGGCAAGTCCGAGAGCGGCGACTGGTCGCTGCAGGGCACCGCTACGAACGAACACGAACCGATCACGACCTCGATCAGCTTCCCGATCCAGCTGACGGCCCCGATCCCAGCCGAACACGTCGAATTCACGCGCGTCGGCGTGGCGGGGAAGAACTGCCCGGGCCGCGGCACCGCCGCCCGCGGCTGGCTGTGCGTCTACATGCGCTCCCCGGTCAACGTGCTCCCGGAAACCGGGCTCGCCGAAGACCCGGAGATCGCCGAAACCAAGGGCACCGGCACGTTCGGCGCCTCGCTCAGCTGGGAATCCGCGAACCTCGGGCCGGCGCACATGGTCGGGACCTACACGGTTCAAGCGCCCTAGCTAGCTGAGCGGCGCGCCGAGCAGCGCCGCGATCGCGCCCACGAGCCCGCAGCCGAGCAGCACCCCGACGATCGGCAGCCGCGCCAGCAGCAGGGCGCCCGCGGCGGCCGCCAGCAGCGGGTACTGCCAGCCGCGGGCGAGCGCCTCGCCGAGCGGCCAGGCCGAGCCGACGATCGCACCCGCGGCCGCCGGCGCGGCGCCGGCGAGGAACGCGACCGCACGACGGTCGGAGAGCAGCCGCTCGAAGCGCCCGGCGCCGATCAGCACGAACGAGAACGACGGCAGGAACGCCGCGAGCGCCGCGAGCAGCCCCCAACCGATGCCACCGGCCGCGTAGCCGACCGCGGCAACGGTCTGCACGATCGGCCCCGGCGTGATCTGCCCCAGCGCGACGGCGTTGAGGAACTGCTCGTGCGTCATCCAGTGGTACGTGCCCACGGCGTCCGCCTGCATCAGCGGCACGATCACGAAGCCGCCGCCGAACGCGAGCGCGCCGACCTTCAACGCCGTCCACAGCAGGGCGAGCAGCCCGCCCGGCTCGGCCGTCGCCAGCACCGTCAGCAGCTGCGTCGCCGGGTGCGCGCCCAGCGTGCGGCGGCGAGCCGCCTCGAGCGCGCCGCAGGCGAGCAGCACGGCGACGAGCCACGGCCCGAGCAGGGCGGTCGCCAGCGCACCCGCCAGCGCGTACGCCGCGACCCAGGGGCGCTCGGCGCGGGGGGCGCGCCTCCAGATCGGCAGGCCGATGTCCGAGCCCGCCCGGACGGCGACCGCCGCGACCGCCGCGCCGGCGCCCATCCCGGCGCCGCGAGCCCAGCGTGGCGGGGCGCCCGCCAGGAACAGAGTCGACAGGGCGAGGATCAGGATCAGCCCCGGGAGGATGAAGGCGGCGCCCCCGATCACCGCGCCGCGGGGGCCGCGCAGGCGCCACGCGCAGTAGATCGCGAGCTGCGTGGAGGAGGGCCCGGGGAGGATGTTGACAGCGGCGAGCGCGCGCTCGAAGTCGGGCTCGCCGAGCCAGCCGCGCTGCTCCACGCACAGCTCGCGCAGCAGCGAGATGTGGACAGGCGGCCCGCCGAAGCCGATGCAGCCGATCCGGCCCCACTCGCGCGCGACCCGGCGGAGCGAGGGCGGGGCGCTGTCGTGAGCGCTCTCGTCGAGACCCCGCACGGCGGGGATCATGGCATCGGCGCCGCGAGGAGTCCTCCGCGCACGGCAGGGTTGCGGCGTCCGGCGCAGAAAGCCTGCCCGTGGCCGATGGAACGGAACGAGCGCTCGACGAGCGCGACCTCGCACCGGGCTGGCTCGAGCAGTTCGAGCGCTGGCGCGCGGAGCTCCCCGAGGCCGAGCTCGCCGAGCCCGACGCGATGGTCCTCGCCACGGCCGATGCGGACGGCCGCCCGTCGGCCCGCACCGTGCTGCTGAAGGGCGTCGACGAGCGCGGCTTCGAGTTCTTCACGAACCTCGATTCGCGCAAGGGGCGCGAGCTGGCCGAGAACCCGCGAGCATCGCTCGTGTTCCCGTGGTATCCGCTCCGCCGCCAGGTGATCGTGACCGGCGACGTCAGCGGCGTCGACGGTCCCCGGGCCGACGAGTACTTCGCCTCGCGCGCCTACCGCTCTCGGCTCGGCGCGCTCGCCAGCCGCCAGTCGACCGTGATCGCCGACCGTGGGGTACTCGAGGACGCGCTCTCGGAGCTCGAGCAGCGCTACCCCGAGGACGGGCCGGTGCCGCGCCCGGAGCGCTGGAGCGGCTTCCGGGTCGCGCCGCTCACGGTCGAGTTCTGGCAGGGCCGCCGCGACCGCCTGCACGACCGGCTGCGCTTCCGCAGGGGGCCGGACGGTAGCTGGCTCCTCGAGCGGCTCTCGCCGTAGCCGCCGGCGCTCAGGACCGCGGGCTCGCGGGGTCCTGCTCGCCGATCCGGGCCGGTTCGACCGCCAGGAACGCCATCACCGTCGCCGCGAGCAGGCAGGCGACCCCGATGCCGTGCGCCCACGGCGCTTCCGCGACGGTCAGCAGCCCGACCCCGCCGAGCAGTCCCGCGAGCGCGAGCCTCGCCCGCAGTCCCGTGCGGGACGGGCCGAGCACGCGCGCGACGGCGCCGGCCTCCGTGTCGGCCGCCGCGCCGGCGTCGAAGCTGCCATGCAGCAGGAGGCTGAACAGCAACCCGAGCGAGGGGAACAGGATCGCGCCTCCGGCGATCACCGCGACGACCACGAGCACCAGCGTTTCGTGAGGCGCGGCAGCCTCGCGCAGCGTCAGGTGGGCGAGCAGGTCGGGCTGCTGGGCGAGCGCCCAGCCGGCGATCATCGCGGCGACCGCGAGCGCAGCTGAGACGCGAGCCGGCTCGAAGCGGCGCGCGAGGACCATCGCGACCGTCGCCAGGCCCGCGAGCACGGAGACGATCAGACCCGCCAGGCCGGGGCCTTCGACGAGCCGGTGGTAGACGCGGTGCGCGTCGCCGTGCAACACGAAAAGGCCGGCGACGGCGAGGGCGCCGGCGAGCGCGGCCGCGAGCAGGGCGCGGGTCCGGAACGCGGCGGCCATCTCCGCGTCGCCTTCGCGGACAGCGTCGGCGGCGAGGTAGACGGCTGCGAGGTAGGCGCTGATCACGACCGCGAGACACCCGATCAGCAGCGATGTCGAGGTCAGCCAGCTCCCGAACAGCGCGCCCGCGGCGTTGCCGATCGGCACGCGTTCGGAGACGACGGCGCCGAGCGTCGCCCCGAGCGCGAACGGGGTCAGCAGCGAGGAGACCGCGAACAGGGTGTCGATCCGCGCGATCTCGCGCGGGCCCCTGCCGCCCGCTCGCAGTGCGTAGGCGGCACCGCGGGCGATCACGCCGAGGGCGGCGACGAACAGCGGCACCGCGAGCGTCGAGGCGATCGAGCCGAACGCCTGCGGGTACGCGGTCCAGGTGACGGTCAGCACGAAGATCAGCCAGACGTGGTTCGCCTCCCAGACCGGACCCATCGCGTGATGGGCGTGCTCGCGGATCCGCTCCGCCCGGCTGCTGCGGCCACCGAGCAGGGTCGCCAGCTGCCACAGACCGGCGCCGAAGTCCGCGCCGCCGAGGACGACGTAGAGCGCGAGGCCGACCAGCACGAAGATCATCGGGATGTCGTAGAGGTGCACGGCGGTCAGGTTCCCTGAGCGCTTGGGCCGGCGTGGCCGGCGGTCTCGAGCGGGCGCGTCGCGAGCCTGCGCAGGATCCACCACACGCCGCAGCCGACGAGCACGTAGGTCAGCGCGAGAATGCCGTAGCCGACGGGGATGCCGCCGGCGCGGGTCACGGCTTCGCTGGTGGTCATCACGCGGTAGACGACCCACGGCTGGCGCCCGACCTCGGTGACGATCCAGCCGCAGATCAGCGCCACGACCGACAGCGGGCCGCTCGCGGCGGCCGCCGCGTAGAACCAGCGTTCCCTCGGCAACCCGCCTCGGCGCCAGCGCACGAACAGCATCCAGGCGCCGAGCAGCGCGAGCATCGTGCCGATCCCGACCATCAGCTGGAAGCAGATGCGCTCGATGTTGACCGGCGGACGCTGCGAGGCCGGAACCGCGTCGAGTCCCTGGACGGTGGCGTTCGGGTCGTGGAAGGCGAGCAGCGAGAGCAGTTTCGGGATCGCGATGCCGAACTTCACGCGCCCGTCCGTGTACCAGCCGAGCAGGTGCTCGGAGGCGCCGCGGGTCGTGTGCGCGAGGCCCTCGATCGCGGCGAGCTTGGTCGGCTGCGTGGTTGCGACGTCGCGCGCGACCCAGTCGCCGACGAGCACCTGCACCGGCGAGACGACGGCGGCGACGGTCAGCGGGATCGCGCAGGCGGTGCGCTCGTAGCGGCCCCAGGCGCCGCGCAGGCGGCCGAGCGCGTAGGGCATCGCCAGCAGGAAGCCGGCGACCATGTAGCCGGCGAGGTACATGTGGACGAGCTCGTTCCAGAGGAAGGAGTTGCCGAACAGCGCGGCGAGGGGGTGCACGTCGACGGCGCGCCCGCCGACGACGCGGAAGCCGGACGGGTGCTGCATCCAGGCGTTGACCGAGATCACCATCAGCGAGCCGGCGACGCCGGCGATCGCGATCGGGATACCGGTCAGGAAGTGCGTGCGGGGGGAGAGGCGGTCCCAGCCGTAGACGTAGATGCCGATGAAGATCGCCTCGAGGAAGAACGAGAAGCCCTCGATCGCGAAGCCGAGGCCGAACACGGACCCGAACCGGGACATGAACCCCGGCCACAGCATCCCCATCTCGAAGCTGAGGATCGTGCCGGTGATCACGCCGACCGCGAACAGCGACGCCATGATCCGCGTCCAACGGCGCGCGATCGTCAGGTACAGGCGGTCGCCGGTGCGAAGGTGCAGCCACTCGACGAACAGGACCATCGCCGGCAGCGCGATCCCGAAGCAGACGAGCGGGATGTGCACGGCGAAGGACAGCGCCTGCATCTGGCTCGCCTCGTGCAGGTATGCCTGCCCGGCGGTTGCGAGCGGAGCTGAGACGGTGGGCACTCCGAGCATCGGCCTCCTGTGGGGCCGCGGGGGGCGACCTAGGGGATCCGGGCCCCGATGCTAACGGAGGCGCTCCGCGCCACGCGCCTCGCGCGGAACACGAGCAGCGCGAGCGCGCAGCCGCCGGCGGCGAGCGCGAACGGGACCGCGTCGCCGACGGCCTCGGCGATCGCGCCGGCGATCGCGGGTCCGGCCATCGCGCCGACCGCCCACGCGGCGTTCATCAGCCCGAAAGCCATCCCCTGGGCGAGCCCGGCGCGCTCGGCACCTTCGGAGACGAGCGAGAAGGAGGGGGTGAACAGCGCCCCGTAGGCCATCGCGGCTAGCACCATCAGCGGCACGTAGATGGGCGGCGCGGCGCCCGTGGCGAGCGCGAGCGAGATCGGGATCGCGGCGATCAGGCCGAACCGGGCCGGGGTGAGCGCACCACGAGCGTCGCTGAGCCGTCCGACGAACGCCGACTCGGAGGCCTCGAACGCTGCGCCGAGCAGCCACACGCCGCCGATCGCGGCGGTGCCCCATCCAGCCGCCGCGAGGTGCAGCGGCGCGAGCACCGAGAGGATCCCGAACAGCGTCGAGGCGACCGCGAGCAGTCCGAGCCCGGCGAGGAACCGGCGCTCGCGCAGGCCATCGCGGAGCTTCACCTCGACGGATTCGAGGTTCGACTCGACGTCGATCTGCGCGGTCAGGACGGCGAGGGCGACGGACAGCGCCGCCATCGCGCTGAACGTGACGGAGCGGCCGATCGCGCTCGAGACGACGCCGATCACCGGGCCGAGCAGCTCGCCGAGCACGGCGGCGCCCATCGCGCGGCCGATCATCTCGCCACGACGCTCGGCCGGCGCGCACCGCGTCAGCCAGGAGAACGCGCCGGCCCACGTGAAGGCGCTGCCGGCGCCCTGCACGGCGCGCGCGGCGAGCAGCGTCGCGAAGCTGTCGGCGAACGCGAAGGCGACCCCGGAAAGGCCCATCAGCGTGAGGCCGACGAGTACCGCGCGGCGCGGGCCGAGGCGCGCTGCGGCGCGGCCGCCCGGCAGGCCGCCGACGAGGGCGCCGGCGGCGTAGGAGGCGAGCAGCACCCCGGCGCCCGCCTTCGAGAGGTGGAGCTGGTGCGCGAAATGGGGGAGCAGCGGGGTCAGCGCCGCGTAGAGCATCGTGTCGACGAGGACGAGCACGGAGACGAGCAGCAGCAGGCGGCGCATGCGGTGAAGCTAGCAACGACCGGGGCCGCGACTGCTGCGCGGCGGGCGCGTGTCCGCCGCCGTCACGATCGGCGTTGTCGTCGCCGGCGCGGCGCGGCTCGTGATCCGGGCGCTCCAGCGCCTCGGGGCTCGCCGAGGGCTAGGAGCCGGCCGACTGGCCCTGGAAGGCGTCGGGTCCGAGCGGGAGCGCGTAGTACACCGCGACCACGGCGCTGACCGCGAGCGTGATGTAGGGGGAGATGAAGGCGGCGGGCGCCGCGAGGACGTAGGGCAGCAGCCCGACCTGGTTGCGGCGGTTGATCGCTTCACGCTGGTGGGCGTCGACGTCCTCGCGCAGCAGCTCGTGGCGGCCGAACAGGATGTGACGCTGCAGGCCGTAGAACGCGAACGACATCGCGATCAGGCTCGCGCCGTAGATGAACGCGGCGAGCTTCGCGCCGGAGGACGCGCGCAGGTAGTCGGCCATCAGTGCCGTCGACCAGGGCAGCACGCCGATCACCAGCAGCAGCAGCAGGTTCAGGAACAGGACGCGGTGGCTGACGGCGCGCAGCCGGCTGATCATCAGGTGGTGGTTCATCCAGATGATCCCGATCGTCAGGAACGAGGTCGCGTACGCCGCGTAGCTGGGCCACTGGACGGCGAGCCGGTGGCCGAGACCGACGTGCCCCCCGACCGGCGGGACCTTGATGTCGAGCACGAGCAGCGTGATCGCGATCGCGATCACGCCGTCGGAGAAGGCCTCGAGTCGCGATCGGCTCATCGCGCGAGGGAGGGTATTGGAGGGCGGATCGACGGGTCCGGCCGCGACTGCCGCGGCTGAGGACGGAGGTGCGCGGGTAGACGCGCCGTATGGGCAAGACGCCTCTGATCGTCGCGGCGATCGCGCTGCTGGTCGCGGCGGCGTGTCTCGCCGCCGGGCTCACGCCGGTCGCGATCGGTGCGCTGGTCGTGATGCTCCTCGCCGCGGTGATGACGCGCGGCTGGTATCCGTGGGAACGGCGGTGAGGGAGCCGCTGCGCTAGGAGGGCGTGCCTTCGGCCGCGGGCAGCAGCGCGAGCGCGGATCGGCTCGTCGCCCGGCGGTACAGCAGTCTCAGCAGCCTGCTCTCGATCGCCGCGCTGGGCGGTGTGCCCGGGTGCGTGACGTCGAGCGTGATCTCCGCTGCGCTCACGAAGAAGCTGAGCTCGTCTTCGTAGGTGACAGGCCATATCGGCGCGGCACCGTCTGCGCCGGAAGGGACATCGCGCCGGATGCGGATCCCGACCTCGCCGGCGTGAACGCTGAGCGGAACGAGGGACCAGGCGCGCCGCGACATGTGCAGCTGGTTCGTGACGCTCGACGCTTTCGCGTTCCTCGTGCCTGGCGAGGCAGGCCAGGATCGAGGGGCGGAGGAAGGCGTTGGCCGCCGCGGCTTCCCGGGCGCCGCGGAACACCTTGACAACGGAGCTGACGAACAGCGGCTCGCGATCGCGGGTATGTGGGTCGAGGGGCGTGGAGAGGACGGTCGACGCCCGGTCCACCACGAGCGCGAGCCGTCTGGCACCGGGTGCGCAGGGGGAGACCCCGCCCTTTCCTGGATGCAGTTCGTGTTCGCCGCCGCCGTGCAGGGTGCCCGGGAGGTCTTCGGCCTGGAGGTTCACGGCCTGCGCGTAGACGACCGAGTGGTCGTGCTCGGCCACTTCGGCGGAGGGGCCCGCAACGGCTGCGTGCCCGGACGAGCCGCAGCCGGCGAGGGCGCCGAGGACCGCAGCGAGCGCGGTCAGGGGTGCGATTCGTCGCACGACGGCGGCGTTACCCGCGGGCCGGTCCAGATATGCGAATCGGCTGGGGCGTCAGGCGGGGGCGGTGATCGCCGTAGGGGCCGGGCTGGTGCGCGGATCGCTCTCGGCGCGTGCGACCAGCGCCGGCGCGAGCGGCAGGAAGATCTCGACGAGCTTCGGATCGAAGTGCGAGCCGCTCGAACGCGCGATCTCGGCGAGCGCCTCCTCGAGCGACCAGGACGACTTGTACGAGCGCGCCGACAGCAGCGCGTCGAACGCGTCGCAGATCGCGCAGATCCGCGCCGCTTCGGGGATCTCGCGGCCACTGAGCCCGGCGGGGTAGCCACCGCCGTCCCATCGCTCGTGGTGGCAGCGGGCGACGGTCTCGGCGAGCTGCACGAGGGGGTTGGCCGAGTTCGCGAGGATCTCGCCGCCGATCGTGGTGTGCGATCGGATCACCTCCCACTCGCTCTCGTCGAGCGCTCCGGGCTTCAGCAGGATCGCGTCGGGGATGCCGATCTTGCCGACGTCGTGCATCGCGGACGCGTGCCTGAGCATCTCGGCCTCCCGCCGGCTCCAGCCCGCGGCGAGCGCGAGGCGCTCGCTGAAGATGCCGATCCGGCGGATGTGCGCCCCGGTCTCGAGGTCACGGTGCTCGACCGCCTGGGCGAGGCGCTGGATCAGCTCGACGTGGCTGTCGCGAAGCTGGCGGGCGAAGCCGTTGCGCTCGACGAACGCGGCGAGGTAGCTCGCCGCGGTCGTGGCGAATGCGCTCAGCGCGAAGGTCAGGAGCGGGTAGGCGACGACGAGCACGTGCCCGTGGTCGAACTCGATCTGGGCGAGCACGGTGTAGGCGGCCGCGACGATCAGCCCCCCGGCGATCGCGGCGAGCAGCCGTCCGCGCGTCGCGACGGCCGGGGCCGTCAGCGCGGCGAGCGCGATCGCGAGTACCGCCAGCCAGCCGGGCGTGGAGCGGAGCGGGTTGCCGTGCAGCGCCGTCCAGATCGCGTTCGCCTGGATCTCGGGGCCCGGCATCGGGCTCGTATCCGAAGTCGAGGTGGGGTGGAGGTCCTGCAGCGTCGGCACGGACGCGCCGACGACGACGACGCGCCCCGCGAGCTTGCTCGCCGGAACGCGCCCGGCGAGCACATCCGAGAACGAGTAGGTCGGCACGGTTCCCGTCGGGCCGCGGAAGTCGATCCAGGCACTGCCCGATTCGAACGCGCTACGCGGGACGCTGCGGTGCACGAGTCGCGCGGCCTCGGCCGCCATGCCCGGCAGGCCGAGTTCGCTCCTCGGATAGCGGCGGATCACTCCGCCCGATTCGACCGGTAGGTTCGCCGCTGCCGCGACTGCTCCGATCTGCTCCGAGGTTCGACTCGCCGCCGAGCACGTCGGTGTGCCCTTCGGCGTCCACTTCGGTTGTGGCGAACACGAGATGTCCGGCACGGCCGGCCGCATGGAAAAGCGCGAGGTCGTCGGTGGGATCGGTCGGCTCGGTGAACTGGACGTCGTAGATGATCTGCGCGACGCCCTCGCGGTGCAGGCGGTCGATCATCTGCGCGTGCAGGGCGCGGTGGAACGGCCACTGCTGGTGCAGGTCGGAGAAGGTCTTTTCGTCGATCGCGACGACCGCGACGTCGGACGGCACGGCGCTGCCGCGGATCGCGAAGCGCGCGTCGATCGATTCGCCTTCCAGGCGACCGAGCACAGAGCCCTGCCAGGCGAGGAGGCCGACGAGGATCGAGACCGCGGCGGCCGCAAGAAGGCCGAGTCGCCTGATCGAATGCGGACCGAGCCTGCTCATCGCAGTGCGGGGTGCGCTATGCGCGCGCCAGATACCTGTGGCCCGCGCGGACCAGCACCGTGCGGCCGTGCCGGGGCCGCACGCTCACGAGGCCCTGCCGCACGGTCGTCAGCGTGCCGGCGCATGTTTCGGTCGTGCCCCACCAGGTGCCGCGCACGGTCGCGACGCTGTTGTGTCCGCGGCTGCTGAAGCGACCGTGGTTGTCGTGCGCCCACAACGTTTCGACGGTCGCCGCGGCGCGGTGGCTCGCGGCCGTCGCGGCCTTCCGGGCGCGGGGAGACACGGCAGCGCGGATGCGGCGCGACCGTGAGGGTCGTCATGCCGGAGCCCGTGCGCGACTGTCCGAGGGTGAAGACCCCGCCCCACACGGCCGCGGTCTGCGTGTCACCGCGAGCGTCGATCGCGGTCGACAGTTCGAGTGTCCCATGGCGCGTGTCGACCGTGAGCCGATCGGGATGTCGGCGGGGCCCTGGAGGGAGATCGTGCCGCCTCCCGGCCCGCGCACGGTGACGGTCCCCGAGACGATCTTGACGAGCGCGATCGTGCCGATCGCGGGCGGCTTCACGAGGGGGCGGGCGACGCCGGACCCCGGCAGCAGGATGGTGCCGAGCGTGAGCGGTTCGGTCACGAAGGTCCTGTCGCTCCCGTACGTGGTGCCCGCGACGCATCCCTGGCAGTTCGAGGCCACGAGGCGGTAGTGGTGGACGGTCCCGGGCTGCAGCGAGGACAGCGCCGCCGTGACCGCCTGCTCGCCGCCGGTCCCGGCGATCGTGGTGACCGCGCCCCGGCTCCCGTAGGAGGCCGTTTCGCCGTATTCGAACCAGTAGCTGGTGGTCGCGCCGAGCGGGTCGACGCTGCCGTTGAGGGTCGCACCGGATGAGCTCACATCGGTGGCGGCGAGTGTCGCGGCAGCGGGGGGTGTCGCGGTCGTGAAGGTCGCGTCGGGTCCGTAGGTGGTGCCTTCCGCGCAACCGCCGCAGTTCGTCGCGACGATACGGAAGTGGTACGGCAGGTCGGGGGTGAGTCCTTCGACCGTCGCGGACAGTTCGTGCGTGGAGCCGTCCGATCCGGCTTCGCTCCCGCCGGAGGGCACTTCGTGGCCGTAGGCGGTGGTCGGGCCGTATTCGAAGTAGTAGGTGGTCGGCTGGTCGTGCGGCACGACGCTGCCGTTCAGCGCTGCGGAGGTGAGCGTGACCGCTCCTGCCGGCAGCGTCTGCGCGCCGGGCGCCTCGGCGGTCGCGAAGGTCTGATCGGCACCGTAGGTGGTGCCGCTCGCGTTCGTGGCGACGACGCGGTAGTGGTAGGTGCTGCCTTCTTCGAGGCTGCCGATCGAGGCGGCGACGGGCGCGAGGCTGGCGCCGCTGCCGGCCGAGGCGGTGCTCGTGCGGCTGCCGTATTCGCTCGTCGGCCCGTATTCGAAGTAGTAGGTGCTCGCCTGGGAGTCGGGCGAGATGAGCGCTTTCAGAACGGCGGTGCGCTCCGTGCTCGTGGCGGCGCCGGCGCCGACGCCCGGAGCGACGGTGAGCACGCCGATCTTGCCGTGGTTGCCGGCCTCGCTGTACCAGAGGTTCCCGTCGCCGCCGGTGACGATCCCCTGGGGCTGGCTGTTGCCGGTGGTCGTGGCGGTCTGGGTGATCGCGCCGGAGGTCGTGACGCGGCCGATCTGACCCGGGTTCTTGTACTCGGTGAAGTACATCGCGCCGTCCGAACCCGCGGTGATGCCGAGGGGTTCGGAGTTGGCGCTGAGGCCGCTGGAGAACTCGGTGATCGTTCCCCCCACGGTGATCCGGCCGATGCGGCCCGGGCCCGCCGTCTCCGTGAACCAGAGGCTCCCGTCGGGTCCGGCGGCGATGCCGCCCGGCTGCGATTTGGCGGTCAGGCCTTTGGTGAACTCGGTGATCGAGCCGGCGGGCGTGATCCGCCCGATCGCGCCGTTCCCTCCCGACTCGGTGAACCACATGTTCCCGTCGGGGCCCTGCGTGATCCCGTCGGGCTGGCTGTTCGTCGTCGGGGTCGGGTATTCGGTGATGCTGCCCGAGGGCGTGATCTTGCCGATGCGGCCGGGGTTGGCCGCCTCGGTGAACCACAGGTTGCCTTCGGGACCGAGCGCGATCCCGTCCGGCTGCGTGTTGCTCGTCGTCGTCGGGTACTCGGTGATCGTCCCCGAAGGGGTGATCTTGCCGATCCGGCCCGGGTTCGCGAACTCGGTGAACCAGAGGTCGCCTTCCTGGCCCCTGGCGATCCCGGTCGGCTGGCTGCCGCCGGTGAGCCCAGTCGTGAATTCGGTGATTTCGCCCGCCTGCGTGATCCTGCCGATCGCGCCGGGGCCCACGGTCTCGGCGAACCAGACGTCGCCTTCGGCGCCGAGCGCGACGCCGTTGGGGCCGCGGTCGGGGGTGGTGAGCGGGTACTCGGTGAGCGTCGGTGCCGCCAGCGCGGCGGAGGCGGTCAGCGCGGCGGAGGTCAGCGCGAGCAGGCAGGCGAGGCGGAGCGCGAGGTTTCGCATGCTGAACCTGTCGGCTCCCGTTCCTGAAAGCCTTAGTTGCAGGGCGTCACGAGCGGACGCGCGGCCGGAGGAGAGGCAGCCCGCGTGTCAGGTTGCGAACAGCCGGTCGTTTCAGCCCGGCGTCGCCGGCACGTCGGCCCCGCTAGCTCGCGAGCGCCTTCTCGAATGCAGCTTCGAACCCCGACGGGTCTGTCAGCGAGCCGTATTCGTACTTCTGCAGCCGGCCGCCGCTCCTGCCGATCAGGAACGAGGGGGTGCTGCTGAAGCCGTTGCCGTCGGCCGCCCGGGCGTCGGCCGCGATCTGCGCCTCCAGCCCTCGGTCCGTGCGGGCGGTCGTCCACCTCGAGAGTTCGAGACCCGGCACCTCCTGTGCCACGTTCTGGATGAAGCGTTCGGTCACGTAGCCGCTCCCCTCGTCGCCCTGGTCTCGATAGAACAGCTCGATGTAGTCCCAGGCCCTGTTCTGCTGACCCGCTGCGAGCGCCGCCAGCTGCTGGTTCTCGAACGTCCCCGCCGGCTCCGCGCCGCCCTGTTCGGCGTTGCCGGTCGCCGTCGAGAGCGAGCGGTATTCGATCTTCAGCCTCCCGCTCCGGACCCACTTTTCGATGATCGCCGGCAGCGCCCCGAGGGTGAAGTCGCGGCAGACCGGGCACTCGAGGTCGCCGAAGTACTGCAGCGTCAGCGGGGCGTCGCGGCTGCCGAGGGTGTTGCCGCTCTGCGTCGTCCCGGCGAGCAGCCTGGTGACGGCGGCCACCTGCTCTCTGGCGCCCGGACCGGTGGAGGGCGGCACCTCGGGTTTGCCGCCGCCGGTCGCGATCAGGATCACGACGATCGCGACGATGACGACGGTGACGGCGCCGCCCAGCTGCGCGAGGCGCCTGCCGCGGGCCGCCCCGGCGCGGGCGGCCTGCTCGGCTGCCCTGCGCTCGGCACGGGCCTCCTCGCGGCGCTGCTTGCGAGTCGCGTGTTGCTCGTCGTCGTCACTCGATGCCATCAACAGCTTCTACGCCCGTCTGCTCAAGCGTGTGTAAAGAGTCGAACCCGTCTCGATAGTGGACTCGGCCCGGCGCCGGATCGGGGCCGCCCGCGGGGGCCGGGCGGCGCCGGAGAGCAGATGCGTCAATGCGAGCGACGGGCAGCGAACGAATTGACGTGGGTGGCGATGACGCCGCCGCCGGCGTTCAGCCAGGTGATGCTGGACGGGATCTCGGGGGTCGGGCCGGGGCTCGGCTGCCCGCCGCCGTTCGTGATCGGGCCTCCGGGCCCGGGATAGCCCTGCCACGAGAACGTGTTGTCCGTGACCGTCTCCGTCTGCGCGGGGTGGTCGGGGTAGCGCAGGACGACGGTGGCGACGCCATCGGGAACCAGCCCGTACCCGTGGAGGCCGGCGCTCTCCCGCCAGTCGCCCTGGGTCAGCACACTCGTGTCGGTGCAATCCCCGCCGACGCCGTGGGCTTCGACCGTCTGGACGCAGATCAGGTTGCTCGCTTCGGTCGGAACGTAGGCGCCGACCGCCGGATCGAACCGCGCAGGCCCGAAGTCGGCGCTGGTGACCGTGTAGAGCAGCTGGCGGGGGAAGCCGGGCGCGGGCGGGAGCAGTCGGATGTAGTTCGACCGGATCCCGTGGACGCCCGGGAGGATCGACCGGCCGAGCGTCGCCGGGTCGACGTAGGTCCCCGGCGGGGGATCGCGCAGGATGCCGAGCAGCGCGAGCTGTTCGGCCGGCGGTGCGCCGGGCACCGTGCTCACCGGCTGGCCCCTGAAATCGAGCAGGATCGGGGCGACGCCGATCGCGATCGCCGGGGCGGCGATCGCGACGAGGGCGGTCAGCGCGGCCAGCATCCGGAGCCTCGCGCGGCGCGAGAGCCGCTGCAGAGGGGCCGGCCAGGAGAGCCGAGGGGCGCTCTGCTCGCCGCACGCGCGGACGAGGTCGGTTTCGAGGCGGTCGATGAAGGTGGTGGACATCCTCTAGCTCCCCATTGCGGCTCGGAGCGTGGCGAGCGCGCGACTGACGCGCTTGCGGATCACTGCCTCGCTGGTGTTCGCGCGACCGGCGATGAAGTCGTAGTCGAGCTCCTCGATCACGCGCGCGGTGACCGCTTCGGCCTGCTCGACCGGCAACAGCTCGTAGATGCGCCCGAGCAGCTCCTCGTCCTCGCCCGCCTCGACGACGAGCGCGATGTCGCGGTCGTCGAGCGCGAGCGGCGCGAGCTGCAGCTTCAGACGCGCCGCCTCGGCGACCACTCCGTGACGGTGGCTGTCGATCAGCAGGTTGCGGGCGGTGACGAGCAGCCACCCCGGCGGGCTCGCGGGGAGCTTGCGCCTGGAATCGCTGACGACCGCGAGCAGCGAGGCGAAGGTCTCGGCGAGCAGGTCGGCGGCGACTTCGGGCTCGTCGACCCGGCGGGCGAGGTAGGCGAGGACGACCGCGTGGTGCTTGCGAAAGAACGCTCCGAAGGACTCGGCGTCGCCGCGACGGGCGGCCAAGAGCAGGTCTCGGTCGTTCTGGGAGGCCTGGTCCATACGTGTATTAGACGGATGAGCAGCCGGGTTTGTGACACAGCGTGATCCTCTCAAAGCGCGGTCGCGTGCCGGAGCCCTCTCGCGGGGCCGCAGGTTCACGTCGTGGCGGCGGTTCTCCTTGTCATGGGGGCCGATCCGTCCCGGCGGCGCTGCTTGGAGACGGGAATGCTTGACAGGTTCCGGACGCGTCAGGAATAGTGTGCACCAGGCGGCGACCGGTCGCCGAGCCTTGGGATCTCCGCCCCGGTCGGTGTCCTGTCGGCGAAGGGGATGCGCCCTCTCGGTCATCGATGCACAGGCCATTTCTTCGGATGCCGCGTCACTGGGGGACGGGGGCCGTCAGAGGAGGCTTGTTGATGACCAGGGACGCGACTTTCAAGAAGGTCGTTCGGCGACACGCCGAGGAGACCGGACAGCGCTACACGCAGGCGCTGGTGGATCTCGAGGGTCTCGGTCGCCGCATCGACCACGAGCCTGCCGCTGAGCGGCTGCTCGATCATCTCCGTGGCCGCTACGGCATCTCCGCGGTCGCTGCGACGAGGCTGAGCGTTCACAAGAGCTATGTCTTCCGGGTCGACCGGAGTGACGGTGAGCCGTGGGTGGCTCGAGCATTTCCGCCTGCCCGCCCCCGGGTCGGGGTGGAGGGTGATGCCGCGATCCTCGGGTTCCTGGAGCGTCACAGGTACCCGGCGGAGCGCTTGGCGGTACCCGATGCGGTATCCGACTTCGAAGGTGGCGCGGTGCTCGTGACGAGGTTCGTGGAGGGTGAGCAGCTGCCCGACGGCACTGAGAAGTTCACGATGATGGGCGAGTTGCTCGGACGGCTGCACGCCCTGCCGTTCGGGGAGGCGGCGAGCCGCCCGGGTGGAGCGAGCGGCGAGGATCCGAGCCGTGAGGGGACGCCGCGTCAGGATCTGTTGGCCGCCCTGTCGTTCCTGGACGCGGTCGACATCGAGGTCGCGCCCACCGAGCGCGAGCGCTTCGAACGACTCAGGCAGGCGGTGCGCTCGGCTGATGACGGTCACGGGCTTCCGGAAGCGTTGCTCCACGGAAATCTGCTGCATGCCCCCGACCATGCGGTCCTCAGCAGGGCTGGGGCTGTCGCGATCAACTGGAAGGCGTCGGGGCGAGGACCGCGCTTGGCCGACCTCGCGTACCTGATCTGGGGAACCGGATCATGGAACCCGCGTCGAGCGAACCAGGAGCGGGTCGATGCGGTCGTCGACGCCTATCGCCGCCACGTCGAGCTCACCGACGTGGAGCTGGACCGACTCGAGCGGGTCATGTGGGTCCGACCGCTCTATCTCGCCTGCTTCGGCTACCGGCGCGCCGTCAGCGTAGGCGTGAGGTTCCGCGAGTGGGGCTTCATCCATCCGCGCGAGTACTTCGCTGCGACCGCGGCCGCCACTCGAGCCGCGCTCGACAGGCGGGTATAGGTCCTCTCGACCCTAGATCCCCCGAGAAGGCCGCACGCGCTCCAGTGAGGCCACCTCGGCCTCGGGGCCGATCGAGTCTCCCGGCTCATCGGCGAGCCGAGCGAGATCAAGAGCAACGTGCGCAATTCGAGTGATGGGATTCGGAGGGGCACGCCATCGGGCCAATCAACGCCTGGCGCTGAATACCCATGCTCTGCTGTGTCAGCCTCACGGCGTCGACGAGACACGTTGCTCCGGTATGGGATAGAAGCCCATCGTGGTATCTCGGTCCTTCGGACAAGCGCTGGAGACCGCTGCACGCTGGCTCGGGGTTCAGCGCAGCATGGCGCTCGCAGCCGGACTCGTTGCGTTGGGTGCTGGACTTCTTGCGCTCGCGTTCGTGGGCGCTGCGTTCGTCGTCATAGGCGGCGCGCTGTGGCTCGCCGGCGCTGGACTCGCTGTCCGCGGCTGGCTCGGCGCTATGAGCGCGAAGCGACTGCCACCCGACCACTGAGCGCGCCACCGCCAGCCGTGGCTACGGCGAGCCTCCGAGAGTCCGCCTCGGCAGCCGGCGCTTCCATAACCCGTGTGGAGCGCCTCTGGAGGACCGAAACTCCAGCGCGCCCGGCAGGATTTGAACCTGCGACCTCTCGCTCCGGAGGCGAGCGCTCTATCCACTGAGCTACGGGCGCGGGACGGCCGATTCTACGGGCTCCGAGCCGTCTCCCCCCAGACCGCGGCCGACGGGAGGATCCGCCCAGGGGGCAGTCGCCGTGCGGATCCCGCGCGGTACGGTCCTTCTCGGGATGACTCCCCCGATGGTTTTCCTCAGGGCCGAGGACCGGCGGCGCTCGCGGCGGACGGCACCGCTGCTCCGGATCGTCTGCCTCCTCGGGCTCCTAGGTCTGATCGTCCTGCGCGCCGCTGCGGCGCAGGCTCTGCCCGTCATCTCCGCCCCGAACTTCTCCCGCGGTCCGCAGCTGGTAGACGGCGGCCTCCTCTGGGCGGGCACCACCTCGGGGCAGGAAGGCGTGTTTCTCAGCAGCACGACGGGCCCGCGCCTGCTCGTCCCCGACGCTGAACTGCGACAGGTCCACGTCGACGAAGGCTGGATGGTCGTCGCCGCTCCACCGATACGGGCGGGGCGAGTCGGGGGGACCCTCTCAACAGTTCGGCGACTCCATCGATGCCCGCCCGTCGATGCCGAGGCCGACGAAGGCTTTCCCCCCGAGGAAGAAGGCCCGTTGGTCACGGTCTCCCGCGGCAGCGTCTACGCCGTCGTGCGCGCGGGGTGCCTGAGCCTGCGGCCGCGAGCCGCGGAGCTTTTGGTGCGCACCCGCCTCGGCACGCAGGATCTGCAGGTCATCCGCAAGGTGGCCTCCGGCGCCTTCTCGCTCACAGCCGCCGGCTCGCGTCTCGCATTGACCCGTCGGCTCACGCAGGGGACCGCATCTCGAACGCCCCGGGAAGCACCGCTGGGAGTGGAAGTTCTCGACAGTCGGAGCGGTCGCCTCCTCTACGGCGTGACCTCCCCGCGGCACACGATCACGAGCTACGCCGAGACCCAGCTCGACGCCCGAGGCGAGATCCTCGTCACCGCTGTACAGCCGACCCCCGGGCCGGGAACCGGCCAGAAGTTCGGATGGTGGGGCGATCGCGCGACGCGGATCGGTCGTTCCTTGGGAAGCTTCGGAGAATTGAGTGGGTCGCTGTCCGACGGCAACGTCGCCTTCTCCACCTACGCGGATGGAACCGCGCTCGACGTGCTTCACCTCGCGACGGGCGCGACGCAGACGATCGCGACGTTCCACGGCGCGGTGAGGTTGGAAGGCTTGGCCCTCGAGGGGAACGAGGTCGCGTGGGCGCAGCAGCACTACGGATACGTCAACGCGAGCGAAGGGGCGGGGAAGCCCTCCTGCATCGGCTGGGGACCCGTCGGTCCCGCAGAACTGATCGAGGCCGCTCGGTCGCCGGCGGCGACGCCGGCCAACTTCGAATCGTCCGTCGGGCCGCGCCCGGAAGGCAGCGTCTGTCCCGTTCCGCCCTGACCGGCTCCGGGCCGGCAGGATCCGCGAACCGGGGAGCCCCGCGCTGGCCGAACGGGGGACTCGGCCCCTCGCCGAATGGGTAGAACCCACCCGATGCTCCGACGTGGCGGCGGGGCGCTCGCCTCGCTGCTGATCTGGCTGCTGCTCCCCGCGGGGCCCGCCCCCGCGAGGACCGACGACGGCTCCCCGACGCGAACGCTCGCGCAATCCGGCACCGTCCTCGCCGCGTTGCGCGCCGTGACGAAGCCCCCGCCGAGGTCCTGGGCCGAGCCGGGGCTGACCCGCCGCGAAGGCCTGACCGAGCGGTTCCGCGCGCCGGCGGCGGGGAGACTGACGATCCAGTGGCAGATCCCGACGATCGGCACCGTCGCCTCCGGGCGTGCTGTGTTCACGAAGGCCGGCGTTCACCCGATCCACATCGCGTTCGTCTCCGGCGCCGAAATCCACTTCACCCGACCGATCGACCGCACGGTGATCGTCCGGGCGAAGTTCACCGTGGCGAGCGGGTTGATCTACGAGTTCGACCGCCGAGTCGTGCTCGCGTCGTTCCCCAAGCTCCCCGAGATGCCGGCGGCGCCGTGCGCCGGCGGCGAGAGCGTCGCGTACGCGCCCGGCGTCTGCGTGCGGCTGACCGGCCCGCAGTCGGGCCTCGAGATCGACACGCCCTACCGGTACCAGGCCGAAGTCACGGTCGACGAAACCTATGAACGCAGCGACCACCTTTCCTGGTTCGGCATACCGCGTGAACCCGGCGTCGAACGGCTCGAACCGGGCGAAGCAGAAACGCGACTCCGCGCGCGCGTGCCGGTGCTCCAGGCGTTCACGATGCAGTTCTCCTGCGCTCCCGCGTCTGCGCCCGGCGAGATCGTCTTCCGGGTCTCGGGCATGCGGCCCGCGCGCGACGTCGAACCCTGGGCGATGGGTGCGCGGCTCGTGTTCCCCGTGACCTTCGCGCCCGGCCAGCGAGCGTGCACCCCGCCCGAAGAAGTGCCGCTCCTGCATCGCGGCTCCGCTTTCGAGGCGGAGCACGTCGGGGGAAGCGTCGCCTCCCGCGCCTCAGGGGCCGTTCCGGGCTGAGTGCTGTTCGTCGTCGTGGTCGGCTACGTCGCCGTCCGCAACCACGACATCCGGCCGGTGGCGCAGAGCGGCTCCTCCAGCGGGTCTCACCGATGCCCGATGGAAGCCGAGCCGCCCGCACCCTCGACGGGCGCGGGCGCTCCCGACCGTCCCTATTTCGCGCTGATTTTCGTTTTCGGCGACGGCCCCGTCAGTTTGTCCGCGCCTTTCAGCGTCATCGTTTCGCCGCCCCCGTCGACCAGCGTGCCCGATGCCGCGCCGGTGAAGTCGAGCGCCGTGCCTTTGACCGCCGGCTTCAGGACCCCGGTGAAGACGCCCACGACGGCGCCGCCGCACAGCTCTTCGATCGCGACCCCTTTGATTTCGTCGAGGATCGGGGTTCCGGCGATCAGCACCGACGGCCACGGGAACCCGGCCGCGTTGAAGGTCGCCAGGGCGCCGGTCGCGCACATCACCTTCGACGCGCAGTTCGCCAGCGAGAAGCTCAGGATCGAGTCCGTTCCCGGGCCTCCGGACGCCGGGTTTTCGATCACCTCACGGTCGGCGATCGTGCACTTCGCGACCCCGAGTTTTTTGCCCGCCGCCGATAGGACGGTGAGCGTGATGGTGCCGGCCGTCGAGACCGGGACGGGTTTGCCCGCCGGGATTTCTTCCAGCGGCGGGGCCCAGTACCAGCGCGGCACCGACGCGTACGCGGTTGCCGCGGTGAGCAGCGCGCACGTCGCCGCGAGCGCCGCGATGATCACGATTCGCCTCATCGTTTCCTCCTGTCCGTAGACGGGGGTGGCCGCGCGCCCACACGCGACGGCGTGCAGCGCCGAGCGATCCGGCGGCTCGAGCGCCGCCGGCGGAGGTCCAACAGACATCTCGAGCTCGCACCGCGACCTGCCCCCGTGCTCGAAAGATCCAGCGTGCCCGACACTAGTCGATCCCTCCGGGGCGTGGGTGAATCGGGCTCGCCGGGCGGGCGGGTCCCGCTACCGTTGCCCGGAGATGGACCTCTCGATCTTCTTCGCCGGCACCGCCGGCTCGGTCCCGAGCGCACGCCGTGGCCTGCCCGCGATCCTCGTCCGCCGCGGCGGCGAGAAGCTGCTGTTCGACTGCGGCGAAGGGACCCAGCGCCAGCTGCTGCGCTCGGTCGGTCTCGCCGACCTCGACACGATCTTCATCACCCACTTCCACGCCGACCACTGGCTCGGGCTGCCGGGGATGCTGAAGTCGTTCGCGCTGCGCGACCGCGAGGAGCCGCTCACGATCTACGGCCCGCCGGGGCTGAAGGCGCTCGTCTCGAACATGCGCGTCGCGTTCGGCCGCCTGCCCTACGAGCTGACGCTGGCCGAGGTCGGGCCGGCGGAGGCCGTCGAGCGCGACGGCTACCGGATCGCGGCCGTCCCGGTCCGCCACCGCAGCGACCCCGCCTACGGCTACGTGCTCGTCGAGGACCCGCGCCCCGGCCACCTCGACCCGCAGCTCGCCGAGCGCCTCGGCGTCACGCCGGGCCCGGACTTCGGCCGGCTGCAGCGCGGCGAGACGGTCGACGGCGTCACGCCCGAGCAGGTGCTCGGCGCCCGAGCGCGAGGGGCGCAAGCTCGTCCTCTCCGGCGACACCGCGCCCTGCGAGGCGCTCGCGATCGCCGCCCACCAGGCCGACCTGCTCGTGCACGAGGCGACGTTCGCCGAGGAGGAGGCCGAGCGGGCCCGCGAGACCCTCCACAGCACCGCGCGCGAGGCGGCGGAGCTGGCGCGAGACGCGGAGGTCCGGCTGCTCGCGCTGACCCACGTCTCCGCGCGATACGCGGGCGGCGAGCTGCGCGACGAGGCGCGCGCGGTGTTCCCGAACACCGAGACGCCTCGCGACTTCGACACGATCGTCGTGCCGTTCCCCGAGCGGGGCCGGGCGAGCCTCGAGCGCTGGGCCGACCGGCAGGCGCGGGAGCGGGGCAGCCGCCGCCGCAGGCGGTGGCCAGGCCGACACGGCGCGGGCGGAGGCCGTCGCTTCCCCCTGATACATTCCGCCCCGATCCTTTAACCCGGTCCCGTGAGGCCAGGAAGGAAACGATGGACGCGAACGAGAAGGTGGTCCTCCGCGAGGAGGAGGTGCGGCGCGCGCTGACGCGCATCGCACACGAGATCGCAGAGCGCAACCCGGACGAGGTCCCCGCGCTCGTCGGCATCCACCGTCGCGGCGCCCACCTCGCACGACGGCTGCAGGCGCTGCTCGAGGAGCTGCTCGACGCCGAGGTCCCGCTCGGCGACCTCGACATCGGCTTCTACCGCGACGACGTCTCGACCCGGCCCGAGGCGCCGGTCCTGCACGCCTCGCACGTCGACTTCGACGTCAACGGCATCACGGTCGTGATCGTCGACGACGTGATGTTCACCGGCCGCACCGTGCGCGCCGCGATCGAGGCGCTGTTCGACTACGGCCGCCCCGAGCGCGTCCAGCTCGCCGTGCTCGCCGACCGCGGCCACCGCGAGCTCCCGTTCCGCCCGGACTACGTCGGCAAGAACCTGCCGACCGCGCGCAACGAGCACGTGCACGTCCGCGTCCGCGAGCTCGACGGCGTCGACGAGGTCTCGATCGCCGAGACGGAGGCCGCGCGGGCATGAACCACCTGCTCTCGATCGAGGATCTCGACCGCGCCGGGATCGAGCGGATCGTCGCCCAGGCCGAACGCTTCTCGGAGGTCTCCGACCGCGAGATCAAGAAGGTGCCCGCGTTGCGCGGGCGGATGGTGCTGAACCTCTTCTACGAGGCGTCGACACGGACCCGCAGCTCCTTCGAGCTCGCCGCCAAGCGCCTGTCCGCCGACGTCGTCAACTTCGCGGCGAGCGGCTCGAGCGTCGAGAAGGGCGAGTCGCTGAAGGACACGGTGCTGACGCTCTCCGCGCACAAGCCGGACGCGATCGTGCTGCGCACGCCGTGGGCCGGCGCCGCGGAGCTCGTCTCGCGCTGGTGCGCGGCGGCGATCGTCAACGCCGGCGACGGCAAGCACGAGCACCCGACCCAGGCGCTGCTCGACGTCTACACGCTGCACCGCCGGCTCGGCTCGATCGACGGCGCGAGCATCTGGATCGTCGGCGACGTCGCGCACTCGCGGGTCGCGCGCTCGAACATCCTCGCGTTCCGCAAGATGGGCGCGCGCGTCACGGTCGCCGGGCCGCCGACGCTGATCCCGCGCGGCATCGAGGAGCTCGGCTGCGAGGTCCGCTACACGCTCGACGATCTCGCCGAGGCCGATGTCGTCTACGCGCTGCGGATGCAGCGCGAGCGGATGACCGAGATGTGGGTGCCGTCGCTGCGCGAGTACGCGACCTGGTACCAGGTCAACGGCCGCCGGCTCGGTCCCGACCAGGTGCTGATGCACCCCGGGCCCGTCAACCGCGGCGTCGAGCTCTCCGGCGAGGTCGTCGACTCGCCGCAGGCCGTGATCACCGCCCAGGTCGAGGCGGGCGTGGTCGTGCGGATGGCGGTGCTCTACGAGCTGCTCGCCGGCTCCCGGCGCGAGGAGCGCCCGACGGCTGCGAGGACGCTGCGAGCCGGAGACGCGCGGCGAGCCGGTCGGGGCGCAGTCGGGCAGGGACGCGTGAGCGCCGCCGAGCCGCTCGTCGGCGGGGCCGGGATGCCCGCCGAGCTGCTGCTGCGCGACGTGCGCGCGCTCGATCCCCGCGAGGGCCTCGACGGCCGCCGCGACGTGCTGGTGCGCGGCGGCGAGATCGCCGAGGTCGGCGAGCCCGGCTCGCTCGCGGCGCCCGACGGCGCGCGAGACCGATCGACGGTGGCGGGCGCCTGCGCCTGCTCCCCGCGTTCTTCGACCCGCACGTGCACCTGCGCACGCCCGGCCAGGAGCACAAGGAGGACCTCGAGACCGGCACGCGCGCCGCGGCCGCGGGCGGCTACGCCGGCGTGCTGGCGATGCCCAACACCGACCCCGTGCTCGACTCGGCGCCGCTGCTCGGCTCGCTGCGCGAGGCGGCTGCGCGCCAGGCGCGGATCCCCGTCGGCTTCCTCGCCGCGATCACGCGCGGACTGCAGGGCGAGCAGCTCAGCGAGATGGCGGAGCTGAGCGCGACGGGCGCGGTCGGCTTCACCGACGACGGCAAGCCCGTCGCCTCGGCGGGGATGCTCCGCAAGGCGCTCCAGTACCAGCGGCTGTGCGGCGGCGTGCTCGCGCTGCACGAGGAGGACCCGACGCTCTCGCGCGGCGGCGCGATGAACGAGGGGCCGGTCAGCGCCGCGCTCGGGATCGCCGGGATCCCCTCGGTCGCCGAGTCGACGATGGTCGCGCGCGACGCCGCGCTCGCCGCCGACGAGGACGCCCGCGTGCACTTCATGCACCTCTCCTGCGCCGGCTCGGTGCGCGCCGTCGCCGCCGCCAAGCGCGAGGGCGCGCGTGTCAGCGCCGAGGTCTCCCCGCACCACCTGCTGCTGACCGACGAGGACGTGCGCACGCTCGACACGCGGATGAAGATGCACCCGCCGCTGACGAGCGAGGCCGATCGCCTGGCGCTCGTCGAGGGGCTGCGCGACGGCACGATCGACTGCGTCGCGACCGACCACGCCCCGCACGCGCGCGAGGAGAAGGAGGTGCCGTTCGAGCAGGCGCCGATGGGCACGACCGGGCTCGAGACCGCGTTCGCGGCGCTCCACACGGGCCTCGTCGTCCCCGGCGTGATCGGGCTCGCGCTGCTCGTCGAGCGGCTCACGGCCGGCGCCGCGCTGTTCGGGCTGCCGCTCGCGCGGATCGCACCCGGGCGCGCGCGCGAACCTCGCGCTCGCCGACCTCGACGCGCGCTGGACGGCGGGCGAGCACGGCTGGGAGAGCCGCTCGGAGAACTGCTGCTTCGCCGGCCGCGAGCTGCAGGGTCGCGTGCTGCTCACGCTCGCAGCCGGGGCCGTCGCCCACCGCGACCGCGCGCTCGCGCTGGTGGAGGCCTGATGGGGCTGCTCTCCCGCCAGCGCACGACGCTGATCGTGGTCGACGTGCAGGAGGGCTTCCGCTCCTACGAGACGTTCGAGACGGTCGCCTCGCAGTGCGCGAAGCTGCTCGAGGCGGCGCGCATCCTCGGGGTGCCCGCGCTCGTCAGCGAGCAGTACCCGAAAGGGCTCGGCCACACCGTGGCCGAGGTCGGGGTGCGCGACGAGCCGGTGATCGAGAAGACGGTGTTCTCGGCGGCGAAAGCCGACGGGTTCCGGCTCGCCGGACGCGACCAGGCGGTCGTCTGCGGGATCGAGACGCACGTCTGCGTGAGCCAGACCGCGCACGACCTGCTCTCGCGGGGGGTCGAGGTCCACATCCCCGCCGACGCGGTCGGCTCGCGCCACCGGCTCGACTACGACCGCGGGCTCGACCGGCTCGATCGCGCCGGCGCCGTCGTCTCGACCGTCGAGACGGTCCTGTTCGAGCTGCTCGGGCGCGCCGGCACGCCGGAGTTCAAGGAAGTGCAGGCGCTCGTCAAGTGAGCCCGAGCGGAGCGCCCGGCTACGTCCTGCTCGAGGACGGGACCACCTTCGAGGGCCTCGTCTGCGGCGCCGAGGGCCACGCGGTCGGCGAGGTCGTGTTCACGACCGGGATGGCCGGCTACCAGGAGTCGATGACCGACCCGTCGTTCGCCGGCCAGCTGATCACCTTCACCTACCCGCACATCGGCAACTACGGGGTCAGCGCCGAGGCGATGGAGTCCGAGCGGCCGTGGGCGCGCGCGGCGATCATGCGCGAGGCGCGCAACCGCGAGGACGCGCCGACGGCCGAGCGGGGCTGGCTCGACTGGCTCGTCGACTGCGGGGTGCAGGCGATCACCGGCGTCGACACGCGCGCGCTGGTGCGCCACATCCGCGAGGCCGGCGTCGATGCGCGGCGGCGTCTTCCCGGGCAGCGTGTCCCCGTCGCAGGCGCGCGAGCTGATCGAGGCGGAGCCGCCGATGGCCGGGCAGGATCTCGCGCGGGTCGTGACGCCGGAGTCGATGTCAGCGCCACGGCGGCGGCGACGGGCCGACGATCGCGGTGATCGACACCGGGATCAAGGCGTCGATGGTGCGCGAGCTCGCCGCACGCGGCGCGACCGTCGAGCTGCACCCCTGCACGACCAGCGCCGCCGAGCTGCTCGCCTCCGACCCGGACGCGGTGTTCCTCTCGAACGGGCCCGGCGACCCCGCCGCGCTCGGCTACATCGTCGAGACCGTCCGCGAGATCGTCGGGCGCAAGCCGGTGTGGGGGATCTGCCTCGGCCACCAGCTGCTGTGCCGGGCGGTCGGGCTGGAGACGTTCAAGCTCCCGTTCGGCCACCGCGGCGCCAACCACCCCGTCCGCGACCTCGCGACCGGGAAGGTCGAGATCACCTCCCAGAACCACGGCTTCGCGGCGCTCGCGCCGGGCGGGGCGCGCACGATCGACGGCGACGAGCCGGTGCGCTGGGACACGGACTTCGGCGCGGCCGCGCTCTCGCACGTGAACCTCTACGACCGCACCGTCGAGGGCCTCGAGCTGCTCGACGTGCCGGGCGGGACCGTCCAGTACCACCCGGAGGCCGGGCCCGGGCCGCACGACTCGCTGTACCTGTTCGACCGGTTCCTCGAGCGGATCGCGAGCTCGGCGGCATGACTCCCCGGCAGACGATGGATAGAGAAGGAGCCCTCCGGGCTCAGGACAGGAGTCACGCCGTCTGATGCCCAAGCGCACCGACATCGAGAAGATCCTGATCCTCGGCTCCGGGCCGATCGTGATCGGGCAGGCCGCCGAGTTCGACTACTCCGGCGTGCAGGCCTGCAAGGTGCTGCGCGAGGAGGGCTACGAGGTCGTGCTCGTCAACTCCAACCCGGCGACGATCATGACCGACCCGGAGTTCGCGGACGCGACCTACGTCGAGCCGCTGCTGCCGGGGCCGGTGCGCAAGGTGATCGAGCGCGAGCGTCCCGACGCGCTGCTCGGCACGCTCGGCGGGCAGACCGCGCTGAACCTCGCGATGTCGCTTTACGAGAACGGCACGCTCGAGGAGCTCGGCGTCGAGCTGATCGGCGCCGACAACGACGCGATCGCGTGCGCCGAGGACCGCGACCTGTTCCGCAAGACGATGGAGCAGGCGGGCCTGCGGATGCCGCGCAGCGCGATCGCGACCTCGATCGAGGAGGCGCGCGCGGCGCTGCCCGAGCTCGGCCTGCCCTGCATCGTGCGGCCCGCGTTCACGCTCGGCGGGCCGCGGCGGCGGCATCGCCCGCAACGAGGAGGACTTCGAGCGGATCGCCGCGCAGGGCCTCGAAGCCTCGCCGATCACCCAGATCCTGCTCGACGAGTCGGTGATCGGCTGGGGCGAGTTCGAGCTCGAGGTGATGCGCGACCGCGCCGACAACGTCGTGATCGTCTGCTCGATCGAGAACGTCGACCCGATGGGCGTCCACACCGGCGACTCGGTCACGGTCGCCCCGCAGCAGACGCTCACCGACCGCCTCTACCAGAAGCTGCGCGACCAGGCGATCACCGTGATCCGCGCGGTCGGCGTCGAGACGGGCGGCTCGAACGTGCAGTTCGCGGTCAACCCCGAGACCGAGGAGATCCTCGTGATCGAGATGAACCCGCGCGTCTCGCGCTCCTCGGCGCTCGCCTCGAAGGCGACGGGCTTCCCGATCGCGAAGATCGCCGCAAGGCTCGCGGTCGGCTACACGCTCGACGAGATCGACAACGACATCACCGGCGTCACGCCCGCTTGCTTCGAGCCGACGATCGACTACGTCGTCGTGAAGTGGCCGCGGTTCGCGTTCGAGAAGTTCCCCGACGCGAACGCGACGCTCTCGACGCACATGAAGTCCGTCGGCGAGGTGATGGCGATCGGCCGCACCTTCCAGCAGGCGTTCGCCAAGGCGCTGCGCTCGCGCGAGCTCGACAAGCCGCCGCGCCTCGAGCAGTGCTCCGACCAGGAGCTGCTCGACAGCCTCGAGCTGCCGCGCGCGACGCGCTTCGAGACGATCCTCGAGCTGCTGGGCCGGGGCACCGCCGATCGAGCCGATCCATGCCGCGACCTCGATCGACCTCTGGTTCCTGCGGGAGTTGGAGGCGCTGGCCCGCGACCCCGAGGGCCCGTTCGAGGGCGTGCGCTCGTTCCGCTCGGTCGACACCTGCGCCGCCGAGTTCCCCGCCCGCACGCCCTACTACTACTCCGGCTGGGAGCGCGGGCGGGACCGATTCGAACGAGGTGGTGCGAGGGGACCGCGAGTCGGTCGTGATCCTCGGCGCCGGCCCGAACCGGATCGGACAGGGCATCGAGTTCGACTACTGCTGCGTGCATGCGGCGATGACGGTTCGCGAGTCCGGTCTCGACGCGGTGATGTTCAACTGCAACCCGGAGACGGTCTCGACCGACTACGACACCTCCGATCGTCTCTACTTCGAGCCGCTGACCCTCGAGGACGTGCTCGCGGTGGTCGAGGTCGAGCGCGGAGGCGGCGGCCTGCGAGGGGTGATCGTCCAGTTCGGTGGGCAGACGCCGCTGAAGCTCGCCGCGGGCCTCGCCGAGGCCGGGGTGCCGCTGCTCGGGACGAGCGTCGAAGCGATCGACCTCGCCGAGGACCGCGGCCGCTTCGGCGAGGTGCTCTCGCGGCTCGGGCTGAAGGCGCCGCCGTACGCGACCGCGCGCTCGATCGAGCAGGCGCTGCGCTGTGCGGGCGAGGTCGGCTTTCCGCTGCTGGTGCGCCCCTCCTACGTGCTCGGCGGCCGCGCGATGGAGATCGTCTACTCCCACGAGGGCCTCGCGACCTACCTCGAGCGCGAGCTCGCGCCCGGCGCCGCGAGCTCGGACAACTCGATCTTCCTCGACCGCTTCCTCGAGGACTCGCTCGAGGTCGACGTCGATGCGCTGTGCGACGGCGAGCAGGCCTGGATCGGCGGCATCATGCAGCACGTCGAGGAGGCCGGCGTGCACTCGGGCGACAGCGCCTGCGTGCTGCCGCCGCACTCGCTCGGCGAGGAGATGCTCGAGCAGATCCGCACGGCGACGCGGGCGATCGCGCTCGAGATCGGCGTGGTCGGGCTGATCAACGTCCAGTTCGCGATCCACGCCGGGGAGCTGTATGTGATCGAGGCCAACCCGCGCGCCTCCCGCACGGTGCCGTTCGTCTCGAAGGCCGTCGGCCTGCCGCTCGCGAAGCTCGCCTGCCGGGTGATGCTCGGCGAGAAGCTCGCGGCGATGGGGCTCCCGCAGGAGCGCCAGGGCGTCGGCTTCGGCGATCACATCTCGGTCAAGGAGGCGGTGCTTCCGTTCGACCGCTTCGAGGGCTCGGACGCCGTGCTCGGCCCGGAGATGCGCTCGACCGGCGAGGTGATGGGCGTCGCCCGCGACTTCCCGACCGCGTTCGCGAAGGCGCAGGCCGCCGCCGGCGTGCCGCTGCCGACCGAGGGCACCGCGTTCATCACCGTCACCGACGAAGACAAGGCAGGCGGCGTCGGCATCGCCCAGACGCTCCACGACGCCGGCTTCCGGATCGTCGCGACGCGCGGCACCGCCGAGGCGATCTCGCGGATGGGCGTGCCGGTGACGCGGCTGAACAAGATCGGCGAGGGCTCCCCGCACGTCGTCGACTGGATCGAACGCGGCGACGTCGACCTCGTCGTCAACACCCCGACCGGCGTCGGCGCCCGCGCCGACGGCGGCGAGATCCGCCGCGCGGCGGTCGCGCACGGGGTCCCCTGCCTGACGACCCTGTCCGCCGGGGTCTCCGCCGCCCGGGCGATGGCGCGGGCCCGGATCGACGGCGAGCCGGAGGTGATGTGCCTGCAGGACCTGCACGGGATGGCGCGGCCGGATGGGACACGCGAGCGCATCACGAACGGGGGCAAACCGGCCGCGAGCGCCGAGACGGCCGGCGTGGCGTGAGCGCCGTGCCGGACGCGGCCGCCGCCGGGCTCGACCGCCGCGCGGTGCGCGTGATCGCCAACGAGCGGCTCGGCGCCTACAACGTGCTCCGCGTCTCCGACCCCGGGATGGGCACGCCGGCGCCCGGGCAGTTCGCGATGCTCGCGGCCGCGGAGAGATGGGGAGGAGGAGAGGACGAGCGCCCCTACCTGTCCCGCGCCTTCTCCGTCGCCCGTCACCGCGACGGCGAGTCCAGCTACCTGCTCGAGGACGTCGGCCCCGGCACGCGGCGGCTGTGCGAGCTGGGGGAGGGGGAGGAGCTGCAGGTGCTCGGCCCGCTCGGGCGCCCTTTCACGGCGCCGGCCGGAAGGCCGCCGCGCGCTGCTCGTCGGCGGCGGCGTCGGGATCGCGCCGCTGGCGATCCTGCAGGACGCCCTCGACGACGCCGGCGAACCCGCGACCGTGCTGCTCGGTTTCCGCGACCGCGCCCGCGTACCCGGCGCGCAGCTGCTGCACGGCGCCGAGCTGGCGAGCGACGACGGCAGCGCCGGCCATCACGGTCTCGTCACCGAGCTGCTCGAGCGCCAGCTCGCCGCCGACTCGCACGCGACGGTCTACTCGTGCGGGCCCGCGGGGATGCTCGAGGGCGTGCGGGCGATCTGCGAGCGCGAGTCGGTGCCGGCGCAGCTCGCGCTCGAGGCCGGCATGGCCTGCGGCTTCGGCGCCTGCTACGGGTGCGTCGTGCCGCGGCGCGGCGGCGGCTACCTGCGGGTCTGCGTCGACGGGCCGGTGATCGACGCCACGCAGCTGGAGCGGGTGGACGCCCACGCCGGAGCCCCGGCGTGACCGTCTCCTTCTGCGGACTCGATCTGGCCCACCCGGTCGTCAACGGCTCCGGCACGTTCGACGCGCTCGCCGCGCGGCGAGCATTCGGCCCCCGGCTCGACGGCCGCTTCCCGTTCGCGGCGTACGTCTCGAAGACGATCACGCTCGAGCCGCGCGCGGGCAACCCGCCGCCGCGGCTTTGGGAGGCGCCCGGCGGGCTCGTCAACTCGATCGGCCTTCCGAACAAGGGGCTCGCCGCCTACCTCGCCGAGGACCTGCCGGAGATCTCCACGCTGCGCGGCGATCCCGCGTGCGCCGCGGACGGGGTGTCGCATCCGGTGCCGCTGATCACGAACGTGATGGGGTCGACCGGTGAGGAGCTCGCGCGGCTCGTCGAGGCGTGCGATGAGCCGGCGGGGATCGCCGCGATCGAGCTCAACGTCTCCTGCCCGAACGTGCGGACGGGCCTCGACATCGGAGCCGACCCCGCCCAGCTCGAGGCGGTCGTCGCAGGGCTGCGCGGGCGGACGGGGAAGCCGCTGATCGTGAAGCTCACGCCGAACGCCGCCGACGTCCCCGCCTGTGCGATGGCGGCCGAGGCCGGCGGCGCCGACGCCGTGTCGCTGATCAACACGTTGCGCGCGATGGCGCTCGCGCCCGGGACTCGCACTCCGTGGCTCGGGGGCGCCACGGGCGGGCTCTCCGGCCCCGCGATCCGCGCGGTCGCGCTCGCCCAGGTGGCCGCGGTCGCGGCGCGGGTCGGGGTTCCGGTGGTCGGCATGGGGGGCGTCCAGAACGCGCGGCACGCCCGCGATCTGCTCGCCGCCGGCGCGACGCTCGTGGCCGTCGGGACCGAGACGTTCCGCGAACCCAGGGCCGGCGCCAGGATCGCTGTCGAACTGCGGGAAAGCTCGCTAAAAGCCCTGCAAACCGGGGTGGCACCGTCCAGCAGCCTCGATCCCTCTGCACCTCAGCCTGAGGTCGAGGTGAATTAGGCGCTTTTCTGTTGCATGAGGTCTTGCGGTCTGTAGACTCGCCGCCCATGGTGACGGCGCCAGGCGGAACCTCCACGAACACGCAAGCGGCACCCGAGAGGTCGCTCAATCAGCGCATGGACGCGCTCGCGCGCGCGAACGAGATCCGCATCCAGCGCGCCCAGCTGAAGCGCGATCTGAAGGCCGGACGGCGCTCGATTCACTCGCTCCTGCTCGACCCGCCCGAGTACGTCGAGACCGCGAAGGTCTTCGACATGCTCCTCGCCGTTCCCAAGTACGGGCGCGTGAAGGTGAACAAGATCCTCGTGCACTGCCGGATCGCGCCGAGCAAGACGATCGGCGGGCTGTCCGAGCGCCAGCGCTCCGAGCTGATCTCGCTGCTGCACCACTGAGCAGACGTTCGAGTCGGTCCGGCGACCGCTGACGCGTCCGGCGGACGCGCCATCGCTTCTCGGCGCTCGCGGTGTGCGGACGTGCCGCCGAGCCGTCCCCTCGCCGAGAGGCCGCCCTCAGGTGCCGTCGAGGTAGATCTTGAAGCCCTCGGCCACGGGCTCGAAGCCGAGCCGCCCGTAGAAGCGGTGCGCGTCGGTCCGCTGCTTGCCCGAGAGCAGCTGCACCTTGTAGCACCCGTGATCGCGCGCGACCTCGAGCAGGTGCTCGATCAGCAGGGTGCCCGCCCCCTGGCTCCGCGCCGAGGTCCTCACGGCGACGTTCTCGACGATCGCCCACGGCCGGCCTCCGTGCGTCAGGTTGTCCACGAGCACGAGGTCCGCCGCGCCCAGCACGGCGCCGTCCTCGACGAGCACGCAGATGCGGTGGGCCTCGTCGCCGAGGATCCGCCGCAGCGCCGCCCGCGGCTGCTCGACGTCGCCGGTGCCTCGCCCGAAGTCGGCCTCGGCGTAGACCTCGAGCAGCTGATCGAGGTCTCGCTGCTCGGCGTCTCGCACGATCATCGCGCCGGTCAAGCTACCCGCACGCGCGGCCGCGACCGCCGAGGCTGCGGGTAGCCTCCCCGCTCCGTGGCCCGCGTGTTTGTCATAACCGGACCCTCAGGGGTCGGCAAGGGGACGCTGATCAGGGGGCTGATGGAGCGGCTCCCAGAGCTCGAGCTGTCGGTCTCGGCGACCACGCGAGCGCCTCGCCCGGGCGAGCAGGACGGCGCCGACTACCACTTCCTGACCCCGGAGGAGTTCGAGCGGCGCGTGCAGGACGGAGACTTCGTCGAGCACGCCGACTACGCCGGCCGCCGCTACGGGACGCTGCGCTCGGAGCTCGAGGGCCGGCTCGCCGAGGGCGTGCCGGTCGTGCTCGAGATCGAGGTCCAGGGTGCGCGCCAGGTCCGCGAGGCGATGCCCGAGGCGGTCCAGGTGTTCATCGCGCCGCCGTCGCTCGAGGCGCTGCGCACGCGGCTCGTCGGGCGCGGCACCGACGACGCCGAGGAGGTCGGGCGGCGGCTGGAGGTCGCCGAGCGCGAGCTCGAGGCGCAGCCTGAGTTCGCCCATGTCGTCGTCAACGACCGGCTCGAGGACGCGCTCGAGCAGCTCGTCGGGATCGTGCACGAGAGCGGCTGAGCGCGCCTCTCCGGCGGCATGCGTCACACGCTACGCCCGCTCGGTTCCGGTGGCGCGGACCGGTCCGCCGGGGCCGGTCAACTAGAATCGATCGAGCCGCAGCGCAAACTTCTGACAGAGAGGCCCACCACCGCATGATCTCTCCCCGCATCGACCGCCTGCTCGAGCAGGTCGACTCGAACTACGCCAGCGTGATCGTCGCCGCGAAGCGCGCGAGGCAGATCAACAGCTACTACCACAACCTCGGTGAGGGGACGTTCGACGAGTTCCCGCCGCCGATGGTCGACACGGCCTCGAAAAACTACCTCACGATCGCCCTCGAGGAGGTAGCTGCCGGGAAGATGAAGTACCACTACCGGTAGGCCCGCTGGGCAGCTGCGCGCCCGACGGCGCGCGGCGCTCGCACCGGTGTCAGCTCCGCGCTTCTGCGGCGTCGATCAGCGCGACCTTCTCGGGCCGCCCCATCGCCTCGTAGGCCGCGCGCAGCGCGGCGAGGGTCACAACCGGCACGGATCGACCGCGCAGCATCAGGGGCCGGACCTCGCTCCGCGAGGCGCGGAGGCTCGCTCCAAGCGCCGCCGGGAAGCAGGTTCTGCACGTCACCGAGGATCTCCAGCTCGACCGAGTCGCAGCCGCACCCGGCCGATGTGCCCGCGTAGGCCCCCGCGTGAGCGGAACCGCAGCGGTTCGAGCGTGTCGCCCCCGAGGAGCGCTGCGACGCGCGGCGCTCCCGTCGCCGTCGTCAGCAGGTCGAGGTCGCGGCACTCGACCTCGAGGCCGTGCAGCGCGAGCGCGACCGAGCCGCTCACGCCCCACCTGAACGTCGTCCCGGCGAACCGCGCGCGGACGGTCTCGAGCACCCGTTCGTGGCCCTCTGGCACCATGCCGGCACGCTAGCGCCAACCGCAACCGCGGGCGCAGGCCTTGAGCGCGGCCCTCGCGCGCGCGACACTTCTCCAGGAATGGCACGCATCCTGCTGGGCGTCAGCGGCGGCATCGCCGCCTACAAGGCCCTCGAGCTGATCCGGCTGGCGAGCGCGGCCGGCCACGCCGTGCGCGTCGTGCAGACGCCCGCCAGCCGGCGGTTCGTCGGCGCCGCCTCGTTCGAGGCGCTGAGCGGCGCGCCCTCGCTGATCAGCGAGTTCGCGCGCGACCCGATGCGCGGTGCCTTCCCCGACCAGCCGCTGCCCGAGCACGACCCGATCAGCCACCTCGAGCTCGTCGCCAACGCCGACGTGTTCCTGATCGCCCCCGCCTCCGCGAACACGATCGCGAAGCTCGCGGGCGGGCACGCCGACAACCTGCTGACGAGCTGCGCGCTCGCCTCGCGACGGCCGTTGCTGATCGCGCCGGCGATGAACAACCAGATGTTCGAGCATCCCGCCACGCAGGCGAACCTCGCGACGCTGAGCGCCCGCGGCGCGACGATCGTGCCGCCGGGGACGGGTCGCCTCGCCTCGAAGGGCGAGGAGGGCGTCGGGCGCCTCGCCGAGCCGGCAGAGCTGCTCGCAGCCTGCGAGCGCGCGCTCGCCGCCACGCCGCCCGCGATCGAGAGCCCGCCGAGCAACGGCGCCGTCTCGACCGGCCGGCTCGACGGGCTGCGGGTGCTGGTCACGGCCGGCGGCACGCGCGAGCCGATCGACAGCGTCCGCTACGTCGGCAACGCGTCCTCCGGCCGGATGGGCCTCGCGCTCGCCGCGACGGCCCGCGAGCGTGGCGCCGAGGTCACGCTGATCGCCGCAAACGTCGCGCTGCCCGTCGCGCCCGGAGTGGCGCGCGTCGACGTCCGCACGGCGGCCGAGCTGCAGCAGGCGTGCGAGCGTGCCTTCGAGGACTGCGACGTGCTGCTGATGGCGGCGGCCGTCGCCGACTTCGCGCCGGTCGCCCGCGAGGGCAAGATCAAGAAGGGCGGCCGCGAGCGCCTCGAGCTCGTGCTCGAGGCGACCCCCGACGTGATCACCGGCCTGGCCGCGCGCCGGCGCCCGGGGCAGACGCTCGTCGCGTTCGCCGCCGAGCACGGCCCCGAGGGGCTCGCCGGCGCCCGCGCCAAGCTCGCGGCGAAGGGGGTCGACGCGGTCGTGTTCAACGACATCGCCGCCGAGGGGATCGGCTTCGACTCGGCCGAGAACGCGGTCACGATCATCACCGCGGGCGGTGAAGCCGGGCCGGCCGAGCGCCACGTCGCGCGCGCCGCGCAAGGAGCTCGTCGCGGCGGCGATCCTCGACGCCGTCGAGGAGATCAGGGCGCGGGATGCTCCGAGCCTGCCCGCCCGGCCCGGGTCCGGCGCTGCTCTAAATTGATCCGGTGGACAGCGTCTACGAGCTCTACACACGAGGGTGCGACCTGCTCGAGCACGGGGACCATCAGGCTGCGATCGTGCCGTTGAGCCGGGCCCGCGACCTCGAGCCCGACAAGGCCTCGATCCGCGAGGCGCTCGGTCGCGCGCTGTTCCACGCGCAGCGCTACGAAGGAGCCGCGAAGGAGTTCGAGGCGGTCGCCTCGACCACGCCGACCGACGACTACGCGCTGTTCTGCCTGGGCCGCTCGATGCAGCTGCTGGGGCGTCATCGCGAGGCCTGCCAGCCGCTCGCGCTGGCCTGCTCGCTGCGGCCCGATCGCACCGACTACAGGCTGTACCGGGACCTCGCGCGGCGCGACGCCGAACGCGCCTGAGCGCGCCGCGCAACGGGCGCTCCAGGCGTGGTCGGCGAACCACGCCGATGCTATGCTCGACGGACAGCTTTCGTGTCGCCGCCGATGCGGCGACAGCAGTACCGAGAGTGGGCGCCCGCCCGCTTTTTTCATGTAAGGACCACTTTGCAGACAGCGATGACCACCCTCCAGTCAGAGATCGAAGACCGGCTCGCGGACGCCGAGCCGGAGATCGAGGTGCTGCTCGCCGAGGTGCTCGGCGGACGCAGCCTGCGGGTCTTCATCGACCACCCGGACGGGGTCGACCTGGCGATGTGCGAACGCGTCACGACGCTGCTCGCCGACCTTCGCGAGCGGTACTCGCTCGAGGTCTCCTCGCCGGGCATCGAACGTCCCTTGACCAAGCCCGCGCACTACCGCCGCTTCGTCGGTCGCAGGGCGCGGGTGCGCATGCGCCAGCCCCGGCAGGTGCAGCGCGAGGCCGGGGAGCGCACCGACGCCGTGCGCAGTTTCACCGGTGAGCTGGTCGGGGCCTCCGAGGAGGAGGTCACGCTGGCAGCCGACGGGGGTGTCATCGCGATCCCGTACGCGGAGATCCGCCGTTCCAACCTGATCGAGGAGTAGCCAAGAGATGTCACGCGAGATCCTGGAGGCCATGCACGCGCTCGCCCGCGAGAAGGGGATCGAGCCCGAGAAGCTGATGATCGCGCTCGAGGATGCGCTGCTGTCCGCCTACAAGAAGCAGCCGGGCTCCGCGAAGTACGCACGCGTCGAAATGGACCGCGAGACCGCCGACTTCCGCGTGATCGAACTGAAAATCCCCGAGCGCCTCGAGGCTCACCTGATCGTCGAGACGATCGACGAGGGCACCACGGTCGATCCCGAGACGGGGGAGATGCGGGAGCCCGAAGATCCTGAAATCGACCCCGCGAAGTTCGCCGAATACCGCGATCAGATCGACGAGGAAGACGTCACGCCCGACGACTTCGGCCGGATCGCCGCGCAGACCGCCAAGCAGGTGATCCTGCAGCGCATCCGCGAGGCCGAGCGGGACATGATGTACGAGGAATACCGCGACCGCGTCGGCGAGCTGATCACGGGCATCGTCCAGCAGTCCGACTCGCGCTACACGCTCGTGCAGCTGCGCGAACGGGTCGAGGCGCTGCTCCCGAAGTCCGAGCAGGTCGACGGCGAGCGCTACGACCACTCGCAGCGGATCAAGGCCGTGATCAAGGAGGTCTCGCCCTCGACGAAGGGGCCCGCGATCATCGTCTCGCGACGCGACCCCGAGCTGATCAAGAAGCTGTTCGAGCTCGAGGTCCCGGAGATCGCGGACGGGCTCGTCGAGATCGCGAACGTCGCGCGCGAGCCCGGCTACCGCTCGAAGATCGCGGTCGTCTCGCACACCGACGGCGTCGACCCGGTCGGCGCCTGCGTCGGCCCGCGCGGCTCGCGCGTGCGGATGGTCGTCTCCGAGCTGCGCGGTGAGAAGATCGACATCATCCCCTTCAACGACGAGCCCGCCCGCTTCGTCGCCAAGGCGCTCTCGCCGGCGCGGGTGCGCGAGGTGCTCGTCGACGACGACGCCAAACAGGCGACCGTGATCGTGCCGGACGACCAGCTCTCGCTGGCGATCGGCCGCGAGGGCCAGAACGCCCGCCTCGCCGCCCGGCTGACCGGCTGGCGCGTGGACATCCGCTCCGAGACCGAGTTCGCCGCCGAGGAGGCCGAGCACGGCTACGAGGAGGAGGAGGTGACGGGCCGCTGCGCGGCGATCCTCTCCAACGGCCGGCGCTGCCCGAACGCCTCGCTTCCCGGCTCGCGCTACTGCGGTCTGGAAACGCACCAGGCGCTCGCCGAGATCGCGAGCGACAACGTCGCGGACCTCGCGGTCAGCGGCTCGGAGGCGCCAGCCGAGCCGTCGGTCGCCGTGTCCGGCGACGACGGTGGCGAGGCCGCCGAGCACGAGGTCCGCGAGGAGCAGATCCTCGACGAGGGGCCGCTGGGCGAGACCGACGCCGCGGTGATCGCGGCCGACCCCGAGGAGTCGGCGGAGGAGGCCGAGCTCGACGTCGCGGAGAAGCTCGAGAGCGACGCCGCCGACGAGCTGGCCGCGGAGACCGGCGCACCCCCGGAGGCCGTGGAACCGGCAGCCGGCGGAGCCGCCGAGGAGCCGGCGACATAGCCGCGCGAGCCGGGGGGATCGCCACATCGTTCAGCGACGCGCGCGGCGACGGGCCGCGCCGAACCTGTGTCGGCTGTCGCCGTGAGGCCGCCAAGCAGGAGCTGCTGAGGGTCGCGCTCGACGGTCGCGCGGAAGGCGGCGCCCGTCTCGCGGTGCCCGATCCCGGCGCGCGGCTCGGAGGCCGCGGCGCCTACCTCTGCCGCGACGGCGATCGCGAGGCACCCCGTTCGAGCTGCCTCGAGGCGGCGACGCGGCGCAACGCGTTCCCGCGCGCCCTGCGTGCGAAGGTGACGCTCGATTCCAAGCTCGTAGAATCGGTGGGCCGATGAGCAAGAAGCGCGTACACGAGATCGCCAAGGAGCAGGGCATCACGAGCAAGGAGCTGCTCGCGAAGCTCGCCGCTGCCGGCGTGCAGGCGAAGGCCGCCGCCTCCTCGGTCGACGAGGACGCAGCGCTGAAGGCGCTCGGGCTCGACGGCGCCGCGGCGAGCAACGGCGCACCCTCCGGCAACGGCTCGGCGCCCGCCCCGAAGCCCGCAGCGGCCGAGCCGGCCCCACCCGCGCCGCCCGCCGCCGCTCCTGCGCCGCCCGCCCCGGCTGCGGCCGCCGCGCAGGCGCCGCCCCAACCCGCTTCGCAGGCCGCACCCGCGCAGCCGAGCCCGGCCGCGCCCGCCGACGCGCAGGCGGCCGCGCCCCAGGCTGCCGCCGCACCCGGCGGCGAGCGCGTGCGCCCGACCCGCGACTCGCGCACCGGCGAGCGCACCCCGGGCGACATCGGCCCGGGCGGCCGGCGACGCGTCGTGATCGACTCGCAGGCCTCGCGCCGCCAGCAGGGCGGACCGTCCAACCAGCCCCAGCGCCGGCCGCGCCGGGGCCGGCGCCGCCGCGGAACCTACGACGACACGATCGCCCCGATCGACACCTCCGCCCAGGAGGCGACCGACCTGATCCGCGTCAACTCCGGCTCGACGGTCAAGGACGTCGCCGAGTACCTCGGCGTCGCGGTGCCGGAGATCATCAAGAAGCTGATGTCGCTCGGCGAGATGGCGACGCTCACGCAGACGCTCTCCGACGACGCGATCCAGGTGCTCGCGGACGAGTTCACGAAGCAGATCGAGATCGTCCACGCCGCCGACGACGTCGAGGTGGAGCCGGTCTACGAGGACCGCGACGAGGACCTGATCGAACGGCCGCCGGTGGTCACGATCATGGGCCACGTCGACCACGGCAAGACCTCGCTGCTGGACGCGATCCGCGAGACCGAGGTCGCCGCCGGCGAGGCCGGGGGCATCACCCAGCACATCGGCGCCTACCAGGTGCGCCACGCCGGCAAGGAGATCACGTTCCTCGACACGCCCGGCCACGAAGCGTTCACGGCGATGCGCGCGCGCGGCGCGAGCGTCACCGACCTGGCGGTGATCGTCGTCGCCGCCGACGACGGCGTCAAACCGCAGACCGAGGAGGCGATCGACCACGCGAAGGCGGCGGAAGTCCCGATCGTCGTCGCCGTCAACAAGATCGACAAGGAGGGCGCGCAGCCCGAGCGGGTCCGCACGGAGATGACCCAGCACGGCCTCCAGCCGTCCGACTGGGGCGGCGAAACCGAGTTCGTCGACGTCTCCGCGAAGACCCACGAGGGCCTCGACTCGCTGCTCGACACGATCCAGATCGTCACCGACCTCGAGGAGCTGCGCGCGAACGCCGGCGCCGAGGCCTCCGGAGCCGTGATCGAGTCCAAGCTCGACCCGGGTCGGGGGCCGGTCGTGACGGTGCTGATCCAGCGCGGCACGATGCGCGTCGGCGACGCGCTGGTCGCGGGGGCCAACTTCGGGCGGGTCCGCGCGATGCACGACTTCAACGGCGTCAAGCTGAAGCGCGCGACGCCCGGCCAGCCGGTGGAGGTGCTCGGCTTCGACGGCGTCCCGGAGGCGGGCGAGCACGTGCGCGTGGTCGAGAACGAGCGCCGCGCCCGGCAACTCGCAGGCGAGCGCGCGAACCGGCTCAAGACCGAGGCCCTGGCGCGCCGCTCGGGCCGCAAGGTCTCGCTCGAAGACGTCTTCAAGCTCGCCCAGGAGGGCACCGTCCAGGAGCTCGCGCTGGTCATCAAGACCGACGTCGCCGGAGCACTGGAGGCGCTCGAGGACGAGATCGCCAAGCTCCCGCAGGACGAGGTGAACGTCAACGTCGTGCACCGCGGCGTCGGCGGGGTCAACGAGTCCGATGTGATGCTCGCCGCCGCCTCCGAGGGCGTGATCCTTGCTTTCAACGTGCGGCCGGTGGGCGACGCGCGCGCCGTCGCCGAGCGCGAGGGCGTCGAGATCCGCTCCTACTCGGTGATCTACCGGGCGATCGAGGAGCTGCGCGCGGCGATGCAGGGCATGCTCGCGCCCGAGGAGGTCGAGACGCCGCTCGGCCAGGCCGAGGTCCGCCAGCTCTTCAAAGCGTCCCGGATCGGCACGATCGCCGGCTGCCAGGTCACGGAGGGCCGGATCCTGCGTGGCTCGAGCGTGCGGGTCGTCCGTGAGGGGACCGTGATCTACGACACGACGGTCGAGAGCCTGCGACGCTTCAACGACGACGTCAAAGAGGTCACGAGCGGGTTCGAGTGCGGGATCGTGCTGACGAACTTCCAGGACCTCAAGGAGGGCGACGTGCTCGAGGCGTACGAGACGAGGCAGGTGGAGCGGGAGCTGTAGCGCGCCGGCGACGGCAACGGCCGGCCCGCGTGGTTGAGCTGCTCGGCAGGGACGGGCGCTCCGGCGAGGAATTGGAGAGAAGATGGCCACGGGACGCATGCGTCGAGTGGACGGGGCGATTCGCCAGGTCATCGGAGACGCGTTGGCAGAGCTGAAGGACCCACGGGTGGGATTCGTGACAGTGACCGATGTGAGAACAAGCCCAGATCTGCGACACGCGCACGCGTACGTCAGCGTGCTCGGCGCGAAGGGCGGCGCGTCCGAGGAGCAGGAGCGCGAGGACACGCTCGCCGGCCTGCAGAGCGCCCACGGCTTCCTGCAGGGCCGGATCGCGGGCGAGCTGCGCCTCAAGCGCACCCCGACCCTGCAGTTCGTCTACGACGACACGACCGATCGTGCGCTGCGCCTCGAACGGCTGATCGAGGAGCAGGGCTCGTGAGCTGGGCGCCGCCGCCGAACGGCGTCAGCCGCGCTGCGCGCGAGGAGATTCTCGACCGCCTGCGCGAGGACGAGCGGTTCCTGCTCGTCACGCACGAACATCCCGACGGCGACGCGCTCGGCTCGCTGGTCGGCATGCACGGCCTGCTCGCGGCGCTCGGCAAGCCGGCGGAGATGTTCATCTCCCCCCACGACCTGCCGCTGCCTCGCGAGTACCGCGGGCTGCCGCTCGACGACCTCGTCAGCGAGCCGCCCGCCGACGTGGAGCAGCGCACCGTGATCTTCCTCGACTGCGGCAACATCGACCGGATCGCGGCCGAGGAGCTGCGCGGCGGCAGGCACCTGCTGAACATCGACCATCACCACGACAACACCGGCTTCGGCACCGTCAACCTCGTCGAGCCCGCCGCGTCGTGCACCGCGGAGATCGTGTGGGGCCTGATGCGCGACCTCGGCGTGACGCCGGGCGGAGCCGTCGCCGAGGCGCTCTATGTCGGGCTGATCACCGACACCGGCCGCTTCATGTACGAGAACACGACGCCCCGCTCGCACCAGATGGCCGCGGCGATGCTCGAGGCGGGCGTCGACGTCGCGGGGGTCTACAAACGCCTCTACGAGGACGTGCCGACGGGGAAGGTCGCACTGCTCGCGCTCGCGCTCGCGCAGCTTCAGCGCTTCGACGACGGCGAGCTGACGATCGCCTCGCTGACCGCCGAGGACTTCCATGCCGCAGCCGCGGAGGAGAGCTACTCGGAGGGGATCATCGACCAGCTGCGTGCGCTCGAGGGGACGAAGGTCGCGGCGCTCGTGCGCGAGCTCTCGAGCGGCGAGCGCAAGGGGCAGCACAAAGTCTCGCTGCGGGCGACCGACGACGACGTCGACGTGTCGGTGATCGCTCGCGCACAGGGCGGCGGCGGGCACCGCCGCGCCGCCGGCTTCACGACGAGCCTCACCGACGGGGCGCTGATCGACTTCCTGCGGGCCGCGATCGCCGAGCAGCTGCGCTCGCGTCACGACGGCAGCCCCGCGCCCGCGGCCGCGTAGCGGGACCGCGCCGATGGACGGCGTCCTGCTGCTCGACAAGCCCGCGGGGATCACCTCGCACGACGCGGTCGCCGCGGTGCGCCGCGCGCTCGGCCGAAATGGAGCCCACCCACCCCCGAAGGTCGGTCACGCCGGCACGCTGGACCCGTTCGCGACGGGGCTGCTGCTGATCCTGATCGGCCGGGCGACGAAGGCGCAGTCGCTGCTGATGGGGCTGCCGAAGTCGTATGAGACGATCGCGCGGCTCGGCGCGACGTCGACCACGGGCGACCCCGAGGGGGAGATCGTCGAGACGGGGCGCGTGCCCCCCGACCCGCCGGTGCTGCCTACCGGCGAGATCCGCCAGCGGCCGCCCGCCTACTCGGCGGTCAAGGTCGGCGGCGAGCGGGCCTACCGACGGGCACGGCGCGGGGAGGAGCTGGAGATGCCGGAGCGGATCGTGACTGTCACCCGGTTCGAGCAGCTGTGGCGCGACGAGGCGCCCTCGCCGGAGGGTCCGCGCGCGGCGTTCGCGATCGACTGCGGCTCGGGGACCTACGTGCGCTCGCTGATCGCCGATCTCGAAGACGCGTACTGCGTGGAGCTGCGGCGCACGGCGATCGGGCCGTTCGCCGTCGCCGACGCGGCCGGGCCGCCGCCCCGGGGGACGAGCTGGGGGGAGCCGCCGGCGGACGGGTCGTGGCTGGAGCTGGCCCGCGCGCTCGAGCTGGCCGCCGGATGACCGCGATCGCTCCGGCGGCGAGCACGGCGAACATCTACGCTTTGCCGTCGTGAAGGTCACCCGTCTGCCCGACGTCGAGCGCGGTGCCGAGCGCAGCGTCGCCGTCGGGACCTTCGACGGCGTGCACCTCGGTCACCGGCAGGTGATCGCCGGCGCCGACAGCGTCCTGACGTTCGACCCGCACCCGGTCTCGGTGGTCGCGCCCCAGCACACACCGAGGCTGCTGACGAGCCCCGAGCGCAAGGCCGAGCTGATCGCCTCGCTCGGGGTCGAGGAGATGGTCGTGATCCCGTTCGACGCCGCGTTCGCGGCGCTCTCCGCGGAGCACTTCATCGACGAGGTGCTGATCGGCGCGCTCGGTGCGCGCCGCGTCTCGATCGGGGAGAACTTCCGCTTCGGGAACCGCGCGAAGGGCGACCCGGCGCTGCTCGCCGCCGACGGGCGCTTCGAGACCGCCGTGCATCCGCTGCTCGAAATCGACGGGGAGATCGTCTCGTCGAGCCACATCCGCGGCCTGCTCGGCGCCGGCGACGTCGTGGAGGCGAACAAGCTGCTCGGTGCGACCTTCCGCCTCGACGGCGTCGTCGCGCACGGCGACAAGCGGGGTCGCGAGCTCGGGTTCCCGACCGCCAACCTGGTGCCCGACGAGGCACTGGTGTGCCCGGGCCACGGCGTCTACGCCTGCCTGTGCCACGCCGCCGGCGGCACGGTCCGTCCGGCGGCGGTCTCGATCGGGGTGCGGCCGACGTTCGAGACCGGCCGCGGCGAGCTGATCGAGGCCTACCTGCTCGACTTCGACGGCGACCTCTACGGGCAGACGCTTACGCTCGAGTTCCTCGCACGGCTCCGGGGTGAGCGGCGGTTCGAGAGCGCCGAGGCGCTCGTCGAGCAGATGCACGCGGACGTCGCGCAGACCCGGGAGCTGACGGCGAGCGCCCTGTGAGGCGGGCGCTGCGCGGCCTGCGGGGCACCCGGCGTCTGCTAGTGTGCCCGAGTCGATGACAGCCATCACCAGCGAGCGCAAGCGCGAAATCGTCTCCCAGTTCGGGGAGAGCGAGAACGACACGGGCAACACCCGCGTCCAGATCGCGCTGCTGACCGAGCGCATCAACCACCTCACCGAGCACCTGCGCGGCGCGAAAGCGGACCACCACTCGCGGCGCGGGCTGCTGATGCTCGTCGGCCGTCGCCGCCGCTTCCTGGACTACCTGCGGAGCAGCGACCTCGACGCTTACCGCGAGCTGATCCAGCAGCTCGGCCTGCGCCGCTGAACGGAGCGTGGATGCTTCGCGGGCCGGCGTCATCGGTCGCTCGTGTGCCAGGAGCACAGGTCGCTCCCTGCGCCCTCGGTCCGCTCGATCCACGTCCCGCTCAAGAGCGTGATCGAATGACGGTGATCTGGCCGGAGCCCGATGTCGGCCTCGACGCCCCCTCACTGCATGCTCTGCCCGGGAGCACCAGGTCATGAGCGTGATCGAGCCGGGTGCCCCGGCGCCCGCGTTCGTTCTCAAGGCCGCCGACGGCGAGGACTTCACGCAGGACGACCTGCAGGGCCACGGCAGCGTGCTCGTCTTCTACCCGTTCGCGTTCAGCCCCGTCTGCACCGACCAGCTGCAGCTCTACGAGCCGCTGGTCGAGGATCTGGGGAGGCGTGGAATCAGGCTCTACGGCGTCTCCTGCGACGCGGTCTACTCCCAGGCGGCGTTCCGCGAGAAGCTCGGGGTCAGCACCGAGCAGCTCTCCGACTTCGAGCCGAAGGGCGCCGCGAGCGACGCCTTCGGCGTGCTTCATCCCGGCGGCTTCTCGCAGCGCGCGCTTGTGATCACCGGCCCCGAAGGGGTCGTGCGCTGGAGCTACGAGGCCGAGAACCCGGGCGTGCTGCCGGGCCCGGACCTGCTGGCGCAGGGCGTCGTCGCCGCGTTCGGCGACGGCCCCGCGGCCTGACCGGTCCGCGCCGGCGCCGGCGGGCGGCCTCGTCCACCTCTGAGCGGGCGGCCGGGGGGCGTCCGCTAAGCTCCGTCCGTTCGGGATACCGAGAGAAAAAAGAGATGAGGGTCGCCACCGACTGCGGCCCAGGAAGGCAGAAAATATGAGTAGCGACGCAGTTACGCGGGTCTCCGTGGAGATCGCCGGTAGCGAGATCTCGTTCGAGACCGGACGGATGGCCAAGCAGGCCTCCGGCGCAGTGGTCGTCCGCCAGGGCGACACGATGGTGCTCTGCACCGCAGTCGCAGGAGGCGTCCGCGACACCGACTTCATGCCCCTCACGGTCGACGTCGAGGAGCGCATGTACGCCGCGGGCAAAATCCCCGGCTCGTTCTTCAAGCGAGAGGGCCGCCCCGGCGAGAAGGGCACGCTGACCGCCCGCATGATCGACCGGCCGATCCGGCCGCTGTTCCCCAAAGACTGGCGCTACGACACGCAGCTGGTCGCGATCCCGCTGTCGATCGATCACGTGCACCCGTACGACATCCTCGCGATGAACGGCGCCTCGACGGCGCTGATGATCTCCGACATCCCGCTGCCGACCCCGGTCGGCGCCGTGCGGATCGGCAAGATCGACGGGAACTTCGTCGTCAACCCGCCCGAGCCCGACCTGCTCGCGGACGCGGAGACGCCGACCGACCTCGACCTGATCGTGGCCGGCACCGAGGACGCGATCCTGATGGTCGAGGCGGGCGCCAACGAGATCCCCGAGGCGGAGATCCTCGACGCGCTCGACATCGCCCACGCCGAGATCAAGAAGCTGTGCGCGCTTCAGCGCGACCTCGCCGCCAAAGTCGGCAAGGAGAAGAAAAAGTTCGAGCCGATCCAGGTCGACGCGGACCTGCTCGAGCAGATCCGCAGCTCGCACGGCGCGAAGCTCGACGCGGCGACGCAGGTCGAGGACAAGCTCGAGCGCCAGGACGCGACCAAGGCCGTCGAGGAGGAGATCCTCGAGCAGTACGGCCCCGCCGCGCCCGAGGGATCGAGCGACGAGGCGCTGGTTGCCGCCAAGCAGCGTCGCCAGGCGGTGCAGCTCGCGTTCGACAAGCTCGAGAAGTCGATCATCCGCGAGCGGATCGCGGTCCACAAGAAGCGTCCTGACGGCCGCTCCGAGAACGAGATCCGCCAGATCACGATCGAGGCCGGCGTGCTTCCCCGCACGCACGGCTCCGCGCTGTTCACGCGCGGTCAGACGCAGGCCCTGAGCGTCGTCGCGATGGGCACCCTCAAGGAGGAGATGCGCCTCGACACGCTCGGCCTGGAGACGAAAAAGTACTACTGGCACCACTACAACTTCCCGCCGTTCTCGGTCGGGGAGGCGGGCCGGATGGGCGGCGTCAAGCGCCGTGACATCGGCCACGGCGCGCTCGCCGAGCGGGCGCTGGTGCCGATGATCCCGTCGATCGAGGAGTTCCCGTACTCGATTCGCGTGGTCTCGGACATCCTCGAGTCCAACGGCTCCTCGTCGATGGCCTCGGTGTGCGGCTCCTCGCTGTCGCTGATGGACGCCGGGGTGCCGATCAAGCGTCCGGTCGCGGGGATCGCGATGGGCCTGATCAAAGAGGGCGACGACTACGTCGTCCTGACCGACATCGCCGGCGTCGAGGACCACCTCGGCGACATGGACTTCAAGGTCGCCGGCACCGAGCGCGGGATCACCGCGCTGCAGATGGACATCAAGATCACGGGCGTCACCTTCGACATCCTGCGCGACGCGCTGACGCAGGCGAAGGAGGCGCGGACGTTCATTCTCGGGAAGATGGCCGAGGTGATCGAGACGCCGCGCGAGCAGCTCTCGCAGTTCGCGCCGCGCATCCAGACGATCCAGATCGACCCCTCGCAGATCGGCCTGCTGATCGGCAAGGGCGGCGAAACGATCCGCGGCCTGGCCGACGAGTTCGAATCGCAGATCGACGTCAACGACGACGGCCAGGTGCTGATCTACTCGGCCAACGGCGAGCTCGGCGACGCGCTCGTGGAGCGGATCAGGATGATGATGAAGGAGGTCGAGGTCGGCGACGAATACGACGGCAAGGTCGTCAAGACGACGACGTTCGGCGCGTTCATCGAGCTCGCGAAGGGCACCGACGGCCTGCTGCACATCTCGAACGTCTCGCCGGGCGAGCGTGTCGAGACCGTCGAGGACGTGCTCAACAAGGGCGACGAGCTGAAAGTGCGCGTGGTCGAGGTCGACCGCGAGCGCGGCCGCATCGGCCTGCGCCGCTCGGACGACCCGGACATCGCCGGCAAGTCGGTCGAGGAGCTGGCAGGTGTCGGCAGCGGCGGCGGAGGTGGCGGACGGCCCTCGGGCGGCTCGCGCGAACGGCGCTCGTCCAACGGCCGTGAGCGCTCCGACCGCGGCGGACGCCGCGAGGGCTCCGACCGCGGGTCTGGCCGCCCGCGTCATGGGCGCGACCGCGACTGACGCCGCCACTCGGACCAGCGTGTCCGAGCACAGGATGACCACGCTGGATTCCGGCGTGAGGGTTGTCACCGAGCGCATCCACGAGGTGCGCTCGGTGGCGCTCGGCTTCCTCGTCGACACCGGCTCGAGCCTCGAGCGCGAGGAGCAGGCCGGGATCTCCCATCTGCTCGAGCACATGCTGTTCCGCGGCACCGAGCACTACCGCTCGGAGGAGATCGACCAGATCTTCGACGAGATGGGCGCGGAGATCAACGCGGGCACCGACAAGGAGTCGACGACCGTCTACACGCGCGTCCTCGACGGCCACCTCGAGCGCGCGTTCGACGTGATGGCGGAGATGGTCTGGCGACCCGGCTTCGGCCAGCTCGACGCCGAGCGCGAGGTCGTGCTCGAGGAGATCGCGATGTACGAGGATGACCCGCAGGACCGCGTCTTCGAGGAGATCGGGCGGACCGTGTTCGCCGGGCACCCGCTCGGGCGCCCGGTGATCGGCAGTGCCGCGACAGTCGCCGCGGTCGATCGCGAGCAGCTCGCCGCCTACCATGCCGAGCGCTACCGCCCGGACGCGATCGTGGTCGCGGCCGCCGGCTCGGTCGAGCACGACGCGCTGGTCGAGATGACGCGCGCCGCCGAGCGCGGCCACGACCGCCGCGCCGTCCCGGCGGCCGTCAGCGAGGCGATCGCGCGGGTGCGCGAGGCCCCCGCGTTCGCGCCGCGGCGCAGCTTCCTGCGCAAAGACACCGAGCAGTTCCACGTCTGCGCGGGCGGAGCCGGCCTCGCGCGCGACGACGAGCGCCGCTTCGCGCTCCGCGTGCTCGAAGGGATCCTCGGCGGGACCTCCTCCTCGCGGCTGTTCCAGGAGATCCGCGAGCAGCGGGGGCTCGCGTACTCGGTCTTCACCTACGCGAACATGTACGCGCACGCCGGCGAGATCGGCCTCTATGTCGGCACCCGGCCCGAGAACGTCGTCGAGGCGATGGAGGTCGTCGCCGCCGAGCTTCGGCGCTGTGTCGAGGAACCGGCGGACGAGCGGGAGCTCGTGCGCTCGCGTGAGAACCTGAAGGGGAGGATGGTGCTCGGCCTCGAGTCGACCGGTGCGCGGATGGGGCGGCTCGGCGGCGCGGTGCTCGCCGGCATGCCGGTGCTCTCGACCGACGAGGTGATCGCGCGGATCGACGCGGTCACGCTCGATGACCTGCGCGCGCTCGCCGCGGAGCTGTTCGCGCCCGAGCGCATGTCGCTGGCGGGGGTGGGCCCCGACGAGCAGACCTTCCGCGCGGCGATCGCGCCGTTCGGCGAGGGCGAGCTGGAGGCGCGCGAGGCGTGATCAGGGTCGCAGTCGCGGGGGCCGCCGGGCGGATGGGCGAGACGGTCTGCGCCGCCGTCGAGGGCGCCGGGGACATGGAGCTGAGCGGCCGCGCGGACCCGCTGCTGGGGGTCGCGGTCGACGACGTGCTCGGCGGCGCCGACGTGCTCGTCGACTTCACGCGCCCGGACACGGCGCTCGCGAACGCGCTTGCGGCGCTGCGCGGCGGCGTCCACGTCGTGATCGGCACGACCGGGTTCGACCTCGAGCCGCTGGCGGTCGCCGCGGCGGAGTCCTCCGCGAACGCGCTGTTCGCGCCGAACTTCGCGATCGGCGCGGTGCTGATGATGCGCTTCGCCGCCGAGGCGGCGCCGCACATGGCGAAGGCCGAGATCATCGAGCTGCACCACGACGCGAAGATCGACGCCCCGTCGGGCACCGCCAAGCGCACCGCCGAGCTGATGGCCGCCGCGTCCGGGCAGGAGCCCCCGATCCACTCCGTGCGGCTGCCCGGGCTCGTCGCGAACCAGGAGGTGGTGCTCGGCGACGTCGGGCAGACGCTGACGATCCGCCACGACACGATCGGGCGGGAGAGCTTCATGCCGGGAGTGCTGCTCGCGGTCCGCAGGGTGGGGGAGCTTCGCGAGCCCCTGACGGTCGGGCTCGACCGCCTGTTGTTCGAGAGCTGACCGATCTCGCGACGAAGCGCTGTCGTCCAGACCTTCGTTCGACGCTAACGCGGGCCCTGTGCGCCGCCGATGGGAACCGACCCGTCGCTGCGGCGGCGGGAGATCCCGATGCGACGCCCGAGCAGACTCACCGTCCCCGCGTGCACGGCGCTTGCGCTGCTCGCGGGTGGCTGCGGCAGCGGCAGCGGAGCCTCGAGCACGAGCACTGCCGCCGCTCCGTCGCGCGCGACCGCCTCGACCGCGAACGCCGACCTCGCGGGTCCCACGCGAAGCACGTTCGCGAGCTTCGCGAGGCGGGTGAACCTGCGCCCCGCCGACGTGCCGGGGTTCCAGGCCACCGCCCGGGAAAAACACCCGTCGCTGCACCTCGGAGCCTTCGAACACCTCGGCTCGTGCGCGTCGACGCCGGAACTGAAACCGCTCGAGCGCAGCACCTCCGCGCGGTTCGTCGCCGGTCACGGGCTCTACACCGCCAGCGTCAGCTCCTCGGTCGAGATGATGGCCTCCGCAGGCGCGCTGAAGAAGGAAACCGCGGCGACCATGGCGCTCCTCCGCAAGCCCGCGGCGGTGGCGTGCCTGCGGCGCAAGTTCGACACGCAGGGTCGCAAGGCCGGCTCGATTTCGGTCGCCGGGCACACGATCCGGATCACCCTCTCCGGCCTGGGCGTCGCGCCGGTCGAGATCCCGCCGCCCAGCGGCGCCTCGGCGGCAGGCGGGGTCAGCCTGCGCTTCACCGCCGACTACTCGGTCCCGATCGCCGGCGCGACCCGGACGGTGCCGGTCACGTTCTTCTATGAAGTGCTCACCTTCGCGGTCGGCCGCGCCCAGGTCACCCTCGCGACGATGGCGAGCGGCGCGCCCTTCCCGCAGCGGCGCGAGACGGGTCTGCTCGCGCTGCTCGCGAGCCGCGCTACCGGGTCCGCGCCCGGCGCGGCGACCTAGCCGGTCAGCGGCATCCGGTTGGGGGTTGAGCGCGGCCCCGCGATTGAGCGATACTCGTTCCGGCAGCGAGGAACGGGGGATTTACGATGTCGGAGACCAACAGGCAGGTCGTGCAGCGCGGCTTCGAGGAGCGCTCGGCCGGGAGGATCGTCACCTGGATGGAGACGCTCGACCCGGACATCGAATGGGACATCGAGGCGTTTCCGATCGAGGGTTTCCCACTGCGCGGGGCGGGCCGCGGCGAGTTCGTCGGTCACGTCACCCGGTACTGGTCGATCTGGAACGACTACTCGCAGGACGTCGAGGAGATGATCGAGGCCGGCGACCGGGTCGTGGTCGTGCTCCACGAGCACGCCCGCAGGCGCAACAGCGACGTCGACGTCGAGCGCGAAGTCGCGACGGTGTGGACGATCTCGGACGGGCGCCGGGTGCGCTTCGAGGCGTTCCCGAGCCGGGCCGAGGCGCTTCGCGCCGTCGGGATCGAGGACGGCGCCTGACGGTGACTCAGGAGGCGAGCACGGCGGCGGCGAGGCGCTCGGCGGCGCCCGGCGCGAACTGGAGGTAGAGCCTCGGCTCGATCGCCTCGAGCTCGATCAACCGTGGCTCGCCCGCGTCCCCGTCGACCAGGTCGACGCGCGCATATAGCACCGAGCCGAAGCGGCTCGCGATCTCGGAGAGCAGCGTCTGCGCGAGCGCGAGCTGCTCGGCGCGGCACTCGCCCGGCCCGACGAGGTCCTCGCGCAGCATCGCCCTGGCGGGACCGTCGCCGCCGACGGTCGGCGCCACCTCGTCCGGGGCCAGCACGGGCTGCTTGTGGAGCACGTGGGACAGCTCCCCGCCGAGGAACACCAGCGCGGTCTCGCCGCGCTCGGCTACCGCGGCCATGTAGGGCTGCACGAGCGCGACGCGGCCGCTCGCGAGGATCGTGTCGATCAGCGCTGCCGCGAGGTCGTGGGTCGCCGGGGTGAAGTGGCCGGTGTCGCGCGCTCCCCCGGAGACGTTCGGCTTGACGACCACCTCGCCCTGCAGTTCGGGCAGCGGATCGCCGGGCGCGACGAACACCGTGGGGACGGTCGCGCACGAGACGTCCGCGAGGTAGCGCTTGTCGGCGTTCCAGGCGACGAGACGGGGGTCGTTGCGCAGCCGCGCCGGTCCCACCGCCTCGCACCACGCGAGGAACTCGCCGGCGCGGAGCGTGTAGTCCCAGGTCGAACGGATCACGACGCGGTCGTAGGCGTGCCAGTCGACGCCGTGGTCGTCCCAGCGCAGGAACTCGGCCCCGATCGCCGCCGCGACGGGACGCTCCTCGTCGACGCCGTCGGGGAACGATGAGCAGGTCGCAAAGGCCACGCGCACGGGTGGCAGGCTAGCGCGCCGGATATGGCCTCTCGGGCGGCGGATAGAGTGCCGATCGTGCGGGCTTCGAGATCCCTCGTCGCTGGGATCGGCGCCGCCGTCTGGGGCGCGATGAGCGGTGCAGCGCTGGCCGCGGCGCCGGAAGTGCGGACCCCGACATGGAAGGCTTATACGCCGCGATGGAACCCCGCCTCTGTCGAGCCGGGCGAACGCGCCGTGGTGGTCTCCGTGACGCAGGACAGCTGCGGATCGCGCAACCTGAGGGTTCGCGTCAGCCAGAGCGCAGCGGCGATCGTCGTTCACGTGAGCGCCGAACAGGCCGTATACAGCGGCCCCGGCAAAATCTCGTGTCCCGGTCCGCGCTCGCAGCCCGTGACGATCGAGCTCGGGCGAGCGCTCGACGGTCGCCCCTTCGGGGGCATCGGGGAGGCGCCCGGCGGCGGCGGCGTGGAATACAGGATGCTCGACGGGCGCTTCGTCCTCGGCAACAGGGTGCCGCGCCTGATCGGCTTCTCGCTTCGGGACGCGCGGATCGCGGCGGCGTCGGTCGACCTGCCGATCGAGGTGTCCAGGCGCCGCGGAGGGGAAGCGCGCCGTCGCGTGATCGCACAGTCGCCGCGCCCCGGCGCGTTCGTCGAGATCCCGGCCGGCCCTTCGGCGCCCGGGCCGCCGGTGCTCCTATCCCTCGGCACGTCGACGCCCGGGACCGCCCGTCGCGCGTGAGATACTGAGCCCCATGCCAGACCTCGGCACGCTGCTGACCGCGATCGTCACCCCGTTCGACGACCGCAACCGGGTCAACGAGGACGCGTTCGTCGCGCTGATGGCGCATCTCGCAGACAACGGCTCGGACGGGTTCGTCGTCGCGGGCACGACGGGGGAGGCCTCGACGCTGACCGAAGAGGAGCAGCTCGGGCTGATCGGGCTCGCCGTCGCCGAGCGCCCGCCGGGCAAGACGATCATCGCCGGGACCGGCACCAACGACACCCGCCAGGCCGTGCACCTGACCGAACGTGCGACCGAGCTCGGCGTCGACGCCGTGCTGTCCGTGACCCCCTACTACAACCGTCCGAGCCCGCTCGGGCTCCGCCGCCACTACGAGGCGGTCGCCGGCGCGACCGACAAGCCGACGCTGCTCTACAACATCCCGTCCCGTACCGGGACCAACATCCCGCCCGGGCTGCTCGCCGAGCTGGCGCAGATCCCCGGCATCGAGGGCGTCAAGCAGTCGAACCCGGACGAGCTGCAGCCGATCGACGGCCTCGACGTCTACGCCGGCGACGACTTCACGTTCCTGCGAACGCTCGAGATGGGCGGCGCCGGGGTGATCAGCGTCGCCAGCCACGTCGTCGGCAGCGAGATGCGGCGGATGCTCGACGAGCCCGAGCAGCGGGCGGAGATCGACGCGTCGCTGCGCGACGTCTACGAGACCTTGTTCCTGACCTCGAACCCGACCTGCGTCAAGGCGGCGCTCAACCTGCTCGGCCTGGAAGCCGGAGGGCTGCGGCTGCCGCTCGTCCCCGCCACGCCGGAGGAGACGGAGACGATCCGGCAGATGCTCGAACGCCACGGCCTGCCGGCCGGCGCACCCGCGTGACGCGCATCTCGGCCCCTACGACCGCACGCCGCGGCGGAGCCGGCGCATGACGCTGAGCGTGCTGCCGCTCGGCGGCCTCGGCGAGATCGGCAAGAACATGACGGTCGTCGAGCACGACGGCCGGATCGTCGTGGTCGACGTCGGGCTGCGCTTCCCGACCCCCGAGATGGTCGGCATCGACCTCGTGCTGCCCGACTTCAGCTATCTGCGCGAGCGCGCCTCCGACGTCGAGGCGATCGTCATCACGCACGGCCACGAGGACCACCTCGGCGCGCTGCCGTGGGTGTTGCGCGAGCTCAGCGGCGAGCTCGACGCACCGATCTACGCAGGCCCGCTGACGGCCGCGATGGCACGCTCGAAGCTCGACGAGCACCGCCTGCGCGACGTCGAGATGGTCGAGACCGAACCGGGGGAATCGATCGAGCTCGGACCGTTCACGCTGGAGCTCGTGCACATGACGCACTCGATCCCCGACTCGACCGCGGTCGCGCTCGGTACCGACCTCGGCACGGTCCTGATCACCGGCGACTACAAGTTCGACCAGACGCCCGTGGACGGGGCTCCCGCCGACGTCTCGCGGCTCGCGGAACTCGGGCGCGAGGGCGTGCTGCTGCTGTGCGGCGACTCGACGAACGTGGACCGGCCGGGCTTCTCGCCCTCGGAGTCTGTCGTCGGCCCGCACCTGGAGGAGGTCTTCGCGCGCTGCCGCGGGCGCATCGTCGTGACGAGCTTCGCGTCGAACATCCACCGCGTGCAGCAGGTCGTCGACGCCGCGGAGGCGCTCGGGCGCAAGGTTGCGCTCGTCGGGCGCTCGATGCGCAAGAACGTCGGAATCGGCCGCAACCTCGGCCACATCGAGGTGCCCGAAGGAATGCTCGTCGGCCCGCGCGAGATCAGCGGACCTCGCCGACAACCGCGTCGTGATCATCTCGACCGGATCGCAGGGGGAGCCGCTGTCGGCGCTTCGCCGCATGGCCTACCGCGATCACCGCCAGGTCGAGCTGAAGAAAGGCGACACCGTCGTCTTCTCCGCGACGCCGATCCCCGGCAACGAGCGCGCCGTGAACGAGACGATCGACCGGCTCTACCACATCGGCTGCGACGTGATCACGCCGCGCGACGCGCCGGTCCACGCCTCGGGTCACGGTTACGCGGAGGAGGTCAAGCTGATGCTGAACCTCGTCCGGCCGCGGTACGTGATGCCGTTCCACGGCGACTTCAAGCGACTGCGGCTGCACGCGCAGCTCGCCGAAGCGGTCGGCGTGCCGCCGGAGGACATCTTCCAGGGCGACAACGGGCTGCCGCTCGAGATCGATTCGCGCGGCGCCCGCTTCGGCGACCGTCAGCAGGCGGGGATGATCTTCGTCGACGGGGTCGAGCTCGGCGAGCCGGCCGACGTCGCGCTCCGCGACCGCAGGATGCTCTCGGCCGACGGGATCTTCATCGTCGTCGTGACGATCGCCGAGCAGGACGGCAGCTCGGTCGCGGACCCGGAGGTGATCTTCCGCGGCGTCCCGTTCCTCGACGAGGCGGACGAGCTCATGGAGGAGATCCGCGACACCGTCGAGCAGACCCTGACGCGGGCGGCCGCCGAGAAGGTGCGCGAGGTCGACGTGCTCACGCAGCTGCTCCACGACGACCTCGCGAAGCTGGTGTACGACCGGCTGAAGCGCAGGCCGATGGTCCTGCCGGTCGTAGTCGAGGTCTAGCCCCGGCGGCCCGAGGGCCGGCGTCGGGCGGTGTCCTCGGTCGCTCGTTGGCAGGGCCAACTGCGCTCCCTGCGTCCTTGCCTGACTCGGCCCTCGCGCCGCTGGACGCGCAGACGGCCGAGCTGCGGTCGCGACGCCGCACGACGTTTGGGTGCTGCGTTCTCGGCTGACCGGACGCCCACCGCGCTACGCCGAGCGGTCGGCGAGCACCGGCTCCGCGCGGCTGCGGTGCCTCGACCTCCTCCGGCGTCCCCTGCAGCCGCACCACGAAGCGGGCGCCGGTGCCCTCGCCGGGCGCCGGCTGCTCGAGCGCGACGGTGCCTCCGTGGGAGGTCGCGACGGCCTGCACGATCGCGAGGCCCAGGCCGAACGAGCCGCCGCGGTCGCCGCTGCCGCGGACGAACCGCTCGAACAGCGTGGGGGCGATGTCCGCGGGCACGCCGGGCCCGTTGTCGGCGACCACGAGCTCGACGCCGGCCGTCCGCGAGCGTCGCGGTGCGGACGTCGATCTCGGTGCCGGGAGGAGTGTGGCGGATCGCGTTCTCGATCAGGTTGATCGTCAGCCTCAGCAGCTCGTCGCGGACGCCCATCAGCGTGCGCGGGAAGCACGTGCAGCGAGATCTCGTGCTCCTCGCTCATCGGCCCCAGCTCGGCGGCGGCCTCGACGACGATTCGCGCCAGGTCGACAGCGCTCGTGCGGCTGCTCGCGCGCGGCGTCCGAGCGGGCGAGCAGCAGCAGGTCGGCGACCAGGCGACGCATCCGCCGCGACGAGCGCAGCGCCGAGCGTGCTGCTTCGCCGTGCTCGCCGTGCAGCGATTCCGCCAGCAGCTCGAGGTTCGCGAGCACGCTCGTGAGCGGCGTGCGCAGCTCGTGCGAGGCGTCGGCGACGAACCGCCGCTGGCGCGTCAGTGCGGACTCGGTCTCGCCGCGCGCGGCATCGAGCTCCCGGAGCATCCCCTCGAGCGTGCGGGTCAGCTCGGCGACCTCGTCGTCGGCCTGCGGCTCGGGCATCCGCCGCGAGGGGTCGCGGGTCCGGGCGATCTCGGCGGCGGTCGAGGTGAGGGTCGCGATCGGCTCCATCGCGCGCCGTGCGATCAGCCATCCCGCCCACAGCGCCAGCACGCTGCCGGCGAGCACGCCGAGCAGCAGGAACAGCTCGACGCGATGGACGGTCGCCTCGGTCGGGCCGACGGGCCGCGCGTACTGCAGGATCACGCAGCAGATCGACGCGCCCGGTCGAGGCTTCGTGGACGCTCGCGAGCTCGCTGATCACGCGGTAGCCGTCGACGGTCACCGTCGCGGTTGAGCTGGGGGAGGCCGAGCGCGGGCGCGTTCGACGGCTGCTGCGCGACGACCCGCAGGCCGCGCGTCAGGACCTTGATCACGGCGTGGTCAGCGGTGAAGTCTTCGAGCGGGATCCCCATCCGCAGCGGCTCGACGCTGATCCGGACGTGAGTCGGCAGGTCGTGTGCGGAGTCGGCGACCTGGCGGTTGAAGTCCGAGCGGATGCGGTGCACGGTCAGCGAACCGATCGCGATCGAGAACGCGCAGAGGATCACGAACGTCAGCAGCGCCGAGACGGTCGCCAGGCGCAGCCGGATCGGCAGCCGGTCGAACGCGGCCGAGATCCTCGGAGCGAAGCCCCTCGCGGGCTCGCGCCGGCCGGTCAGGCGCCGGAGCAGATCACGCGCGGAGGACGTAGCCGGCCCCCCGGATCGTGTGCAGCAGGCGCGGCTCGCCCTCCGCCTCGAGCTTGCGCCGCAGGTTCGAGACGAACACCTCGATCGTGTTGGTCGTCGAGAACGGGTCGTAGCCCCAGACCTCGTCGAGCAGCCGCTGGCGCGAGATCACGATCCGCTCGTTGCGCATCAGGTACTCGAGCAGCTCGAACTCGCGCTGGGTCAGCTCGATCGTCGCGCTCGCCGCGCTGGACCTCGTGCGTGTCGGCGTTGAGCGTCAGGTCGCCGACGCCGAGCGGCGCCGAGCCGCGCGGGGGCCGGCGGCGCAGCAGCGCGCGCATCCGGGCCAGCAGCTCCTGGCGCTCGAACGGCTTGACGAGGTAGTCGTCGGCGCCGGAGTCGAGACCCTCGACGCGCGACTCCAGCGCGTCGCGCGCGGTCAGGATCAGGATCGGGACGTCGTCGTCGGTGCGCAGCGCGCGGGCGACCTCGAGGCCGTCGATCTTCGGCAGGCCGAGGTCGAGGATCACGAGGTCGGGCGCGAACGCCCTGCTCTGCTCGAGCGCGATCTCCCCGTCCGGCGGCGATCCTCACCTCGTAGCCCTCCATCCTCAGCGAGCGCTGGAGCGCCTGGGCGATCTCCTCGTCGTCCTCGACGACGAGCACGCGTGCGGTGCGATTGAACTCGTTCATGGTCTTTATGTAATCGCCGGGACTAAAGCGATGGTAAGACGCGCGGCGGGGGGAACGCCGGAACGGGTCTTCTGGCGCAGGCAGGTTCCGCGCCTCCGGCGTCGAAGTTGCGCGAGATGCCCACGACTTCCAAACGCGCGCCGGCCGGTCGTCGACCGGCCGGCGGGTCTGCACGGCGGAAGCCGCCCGCGCGCTCGCGCCGCGGGCGGCGCCGCTCGCCGCTCGGCGCTGCCTCGGGCCGCTGCGGCTGCCGGTTCTCGAGCAGCGCCAGCGCGACGTGCTCGGGCTCGCCCTGATCGCGCTCGGCGTGTTCGTCGGTTTCGTGCTCTACGGCTCCGGGTCGCCGGCGCCGGGCGGCCGCGCGGGCCACGCGCTCGCGGTCGGCCTCGGCTGGGCGCTCGGACGCGCGCGGGTGCTCGCGCCGGTCACGTTCGTGCTCGGTGGCGGGGTGCTGCTGCTGCGCCCGGTGCTGCCGGCGCTGCGCCCGCTGCGCACCGGGCTCGCCTGCGTGTTCGCCGGCTGTGACGCTCGCGCTCGCGGCGGGCACGCTCGGCGTCAGCTCCGGGCCGGGTGCCGGAGGCGTCGCGTGGAGCAGCGAGCACCTCCAGCGCCACGGCGGGTTGCTCGGCGAAGCGCTCTACCGGCTCGCGCGCCCGCTCGTGCAGGACGTCGGTGTCGGCGATCCTGGTCGTCTTCCTGCTGGTCGTCGGCACGATCCTCCTGACCGGCGCGTCGCTCGCGACGGCGCTGCGCGCGACCGGGCACGGGCTGCTGGACACGACCCGCATGGTCCGCCGCCTCGGGACTCCGCCGGAACGGGCCGCCGGGCCGCGCCGCGAGCTGCTCCGCGACCTCGGGGACGAGCCGCTGCAGCCACCCGACCCAGACCCGCGCGAGCTGATCGTCCGCGCGACGCACGTCGAGGCGCCGTCGCACGACTGGCTCGACGAGGAGCCCGAGCCGAGCGATCTCGCCGGCGAGACTGGCGAGCGAGCCGGAGGCGGACGCCGAGCGCAGGGCCGGCCGAGCCGGAGCTCGAGCCGCAGGAGCCGGAGGTCGACGCCGAGGAGGAGCAGATCGCCGGGGTCGCCCATGCGGACCCGGCGGACCTCACGCCCCAGGGGCGCCTGCGCGGCGCGGTCACCGACGACCCGGACTTCGTCTGGGAGATGCCCGACGCCTCGAAGCTGCTGACCCGCTCGACGGGCGAGCAGACGCGTCCGGACACCGCCGGGCAGGAGCGCACCGCGACGGCGCTGGTCGAGGCGCTGGGCCATTTCGGGGTCGAGGCGAAGGTGATCGGCACGGTCGCCGGCCCGCACATCACGCGCTACGAGCTGCGCCTCGCGCCCGGGATCAAGGTCGGCAAGGTCGCGCAGCTGAAGGACGACCTCGCGTATGCCCTCGCGTCGACCGATATCCGCATCCTCGCCCCGATCCCCGGCAAGCAGGCGGTCGGCGTCGAGGTTCCGAACCTCCATCGCAAGATGGTGCGGCTCGGCGACGTCTTCCAGCAGCCGCCGAAGGACTGGTCGCCGCTGACGGTGTGGCTCGGCAAGGACGTCGCGGGCAAGGCGATCGGCGCGGACCTCGCGAAGATGCCGCACATCCTCGTCGCGGGCACGACCGGCGCCGGCAAGTCCGGTGCGATCAACGCGATGCTGTCGAGCATCCTGCTGCGCGCGAGCCCGCACGAGGTGCGGCTCGTGCTGGTCGACCCGAAGCAGGTCGAGCTCAACCACTACGAGTCGATCCCGCATCTGCTGACGCCGGTGATCACGAGCCCGCGGATGGCGGCGAACGCGCTGCAGAACCTGGTCAAGGAGATGGAGCAGCGCTACGGGATCATGTCGCTCGCGCGGACGCGCGGCCTGATCGAGCTGAACAAGGCGCGGGCGAAGCGCGGCGAACCGGCGCTGCCGTACATCCTCTGCGTGATCGACGAGCTCGCGGACCTGATGATGGTCGCGCCGGCCGACGTCGAGGACTCGATCATCCGCCTCGCGCAGAAGGCGCGCGCGGTCGGCATCCACCTGGTCCTCGCGACCCAGAGCCCGCGGGTCGACGTGATCACGGGGATGATCAAGGCGAACGTGCCGTCGCGGATCGCGTTCGCCGTGTCCTCGCAGACCGACTCGCGGGTGATCCTCGACCAGAACGGCGCGGAGTCGCTGCTCGGGCAGGGCGACATGCTGTTCAGCCCGGTCGGCAGCTCGCGCCTGCAGCGCATCCAGGGTGCCTACATCGACGAGGCGCAGATCGAGCGGCTGACGAGCCTGTGGCGCAAGCAGGGCGAGCCGGAGCTCCGCGAGGAGCTGCTGGAGGAGGTCGAGCCGGAGGCGCCCGAGGGCGGCGGCGAGGGCGACCTCGACCCGGACGAGGACCCGCTGCTGAGCGACGCGATCAGGCTCGTCGCGGAAATGCAGACGGCCTCGACCTCGATGCTCCAGCGCCGCCTGCGGCTCGGCTACACCCGTGCCGGCCGGATGATCGACATGCTCGAGCGGCGCGGCGTGATCTCGGGCTACGAAGGCTCGAAGCCGCGGCAGGTGCTGATCACCGAGGGGGACCTGCCCCGCATCCTGGCGGCGCTCGGCGAGGCCGAGGCGCCGGCTCCGGCGAGCGCGCCGGCCGAGTAGCGCCGGCGCAACGCCGCGGTCAGTCCGTAACTGCGCAATTTGCGCGGATAGAATCCGCGCCGGTGCCGGAGATCGGGGCAACGCTTCGCGAGGCGCGCATGCGCGAGCGCATCGACGTGTCCGAGATCGAGGCGGAGACGAAGATCCGTGCGAAGTACCTGCGCGCGCTCGAGAACGAAGAGTGGAGCCTGCTGCCGGGGCCGACGTTCGTCAAGAGCTTCCTGCGCACGTACGCGCAGGCGCTGGGCCTAGACGGCAAGGCGCTCGTCGAGGAGTACCGGCTGCACCACGAGCGGCCGAGCGAGGGGATGCCGGAGCCGATCGTCTCGACCCCGGCTCGCAACCGCTCGCAGGGGCGGCAGGGGCGCTCGGGCCGTGATCCGGGTCCCTCCCGCGGCTACGCGCTCGCGGTGGGAACGATCGTGGTCATCATCATCGTGCTGATCGTGCTGCTCGCGACCAACGGCGGCTCGAAGAACAAGGGCACGCGTACGACCGCGACGACGAAGACGTCCAAGACCACGACCAAGCACGGCCACACGGGCCCGGCGACGGCCACCCGCGCGCCGAACGACATCGTCTCGCTGTCGCTGACGCCCACCTCGGGGGTCTACGTCTGCCTGATCGGCGACAACGGGCGCAAGCTGATCCCCGGCGAAGAACTCACCGCGGGCCAGAGCACGCCGACGTACCATGCGAGGCGCTTTGAGATCACGCTCGGGAACAACGCCGTGACGCTCTACATCGACGGGCGCCCGCGCCCGGTGCCGGCCTCGAGCAGCGCGATCGGGTACTCGATCACGAAGGCGCGCGGCCGCCGCCCGCTGTCCGCGGCCCAGCAGCCGACCTGCAAGTGAGCGCACGCGCGGGGATCGTCGTGACCGGCACGGAGGTGCTGACCGGTCGCGTCACGGACCGCAACGGGCCGTGGCTGGCCGAGCGGCTGCGGGAGCTCGGGGTCGACCTCGCCCACATCGCGATCGTCGGCGACCGGCCCGAGGACATGCGCGCGGCGCTCGAGTTCATGGCGCGCGAGGAGCTCGACCTCGCGATCACGAGCGGCGGGCTCGGGCCCACCGCCGACGACCTCACCGCGGCCGTCGTCGGCGGGTTCCAGGGCCGGGAGATGGTGCTCGACGAGGCGCTCTCAGGACGGATCGCGGCGATCGTCGCGCCGCTGATGAAACGGTGGCCGAACATCGACCCGGAGGCCGTCGAGCGGGCGAACCGCAAGCAGGCGACCGTTCCCGTCGGCGCCGAGGTGCTCGAGCCGGTCGGGACCGCGCCGGGACTCGTCGTGCCTCCCGGGGAGGGAACGGCCCACCCCGACGGTGGTGGTGCTGCCGGGGCCGCCGCGGGAGCTGCAGCCGATGTGGACGGCGGCGGTCGAGACCGAGGGGATGCGCGCGGTGCTCGAGCGGGCGACGGAGTATCGCCAGGAGACGCTGCGGCTGTTCGGCGTGCCGGAGTCCGAGCTGGCGGAGACGCTACGAGAAGCCGAACGCGAGGGCGTCGCGCTCGGCGAGCTCGAGGTGACGACGTGCCTGAAACGAGGAGAGCTCGAGGTCGTGACCCGCTACGAGCCGGCGCGCGCCCCGGTCTACGACGAGTTCCGCGAGGTGATGCGCCGCCGCTACGGCGAGACGATGTTCTCCGAGGACGGGCGCACGATCGACCAGCACCTCGCCGAGATGCTGCGAGCGCGCGGGCTGACGATCGCCACGGCGGAGTCGTGCACGGGCGGCCTGCGTGGCGGCACGGCTGACGGAGCTGGCCGGCTCCTCGGACTACGTGCGGGGCGCGATCGTCGCCTACGCGAACGACGTCAAGACGTCGCTGGCAGGCGTGGAGGCGGAGCTGATCGAGCGCCACGGCGCGGTCTCCGAGGAGGTCGCCCTGGCGCTCGCGGACGGCGCCCGCAGGCAGCTGGGAGCCTCGGTGGGGGTCGGCGTGACGGGCGTCGCGGGCCCGGGCGGCGGCACGCCGGAGAAGCCGGTCGGGCTCGTCTGGCTCAGCGTCGCTGGACCGGGGGAGACGCGGGTGACGCGGTCGGTGACGCTGCCGGGCGGCCGCGCGGACGTGCGCGACCGCGCGACGACCGTCGCCCTGCACCTCGTGCGGCGGGCGCTGCTCGAGGGCGACGGCGCCTGACGGACGGGCGGCTAGCATCGCCACGATGTCTCGCGGCGCCTCCGTGCGGCTGTTCGCCGCGATCGACCCGCCCCCCGAGCTCGGCGAGGAGCTGCTGCGGTGGGCCCGCTCCTCGTTGCGCGCCCGCGGCCTGCGCGCCCGGGTGATCGCACCGGAGTCGCTGCACGTCACGCTGATGTTCCTCGGCGAGCGCCCGGCGGACGAGATAGAGGACCTCGCCGACGCGCTGGCGGCGTCCACGGAGGGGGCCGCGGCCTGTGAGCTCGAGACCGGGGCGCCGGTCTGGCTCCCGCCGCGGCGCCCGCGCGCGCTCGCAGTCGAGGTGCAGGGCGGCGACGCGCTCGCCCGCCTGCAACGGCGCGTCGCCGAGGCGCTGTGCGCGGTCGCCGGCCTGCCGGTGCCGCGGCGCTTCCGCGCGCACCTCACGGTCGCGCGCACGAAGGGCGACCCGCCGCTCGAGCCGCCGCCGCCGACGCCCTCGCTGCGCTTCACCGCGGAGGAGGTCGTCCTCTACCGCTCCCACCTGGACCCGGGAGCCGCCCGCTACGAACGGCTCGAGGGGGCCCCGCTGATGGGATAGCCGGCGTGGCGGCGGGCGCGCGCCGGCGACTGTCTATTCGTCGGTTGCTTCGGAGCCCGCTTCGGGCGCTTCTTCTTCGCCGCCCGGGCGTTCGCAGCCGGCGCCGGCTTCCGCGCCTTCGCTCGGGTCGCTGCAGCTGAATTCGACGCCGGAACACCCTGCTTCGCTCCCGCATTCCGATTCCCGGGAGGCCGCGGTCACCGCGCACAGCGGCTCGCCGTCGGCGGCTGCGCGAACGGGGGTCGAGCCTTCGCAAGACGGCGTCGAGCCGTCCTCGCATGCGTAGGCGCCTCCGGCCGAGCGCGTCGGGGCTTCGCCGTCTTCGCAGGCGGCGGCGACGAGTTCCAGCGCCTTGGAGCCGCCCTTGGCGGCGGGATGGCGGTGACTGGCCGACGGGCTGCGCTTGCGCGCGGCGGCGCGATGCCGCCCCGCGCAGCGCGTGGAGCGGTGGGAGCGGCGCGCGGCGCTCCTCGAGCGGCAGACCGGGACGTGGCGGGACGTACGGGTCACAGCGGGCCGGGCGGCGGCCGTGCCGGCGGCCACGAGGGTCAGCGCAAGCGCGATCAGCGCGATCGCCGCCGCCAGGGGGCGGCGGGAAGGGGAGAGGCGGCGGGGGCGGCGGTGTGGAGCCAAGGATGACCTCGCGTGTCGGTGGTGTCCGGCCCGAGCGCCCGGAACGCGTCCTCATCGGCGCCGTGGGGCAGAGATCTGACCTCCGTGTCTCCGACTGGACGCAATACGGCGCAGCCGGGGAAAACGACGCTCGGATGCGAACAGCTGTTCGTGCGTTCCGTCCGACCCTGCATCTAACTTCCATCCCCGATCCCGACCCGGAGGAGTCCGACCATGGCCGCAAACGAGCAGGAGAAGGCCGCGAAGGCCCGCGACGCCGCGCTTCAGGGCGCGCTGACGCAGATCGAGCGCGAGTTCGGCAAGGGCTCGGTCATGCGGATGGGCGACCCGGGCGCGCAGGTCCGCTGCGAGGCGATCCCGACGGGCGCGCTGTCGCTGGACCTGGCGCTCGGCATCGGCGGCGTCCCGCGCGGGCGGATCGTCGAGCTGTACGGGCCTGAGTCCTCGGGGAAGACGACGCTGATCTACCACGTGCTCGCGGAGGCGCAGAAGCTCGGCGGGGTCTGCGCGTTCATCGACGCGGAGCACGCGATGGACCCGCTGTACGCGAAGGAGATCGGGGTCGACATCGACGAGCTGCTGGTCTCGCAGCCGGACTACGGCGAGCAGGCGCTGGAGATCGCCGACATGCTGGTGCGCTCGGGCGCGGTCGACGTGGTCTCGATCGATTCGGTCGCGGCGCTGACGCCGCGGGTCGAGCTCGAGGGGCAGATGGGCGACCAGACGGTCGGCGCGCAGGCGCGGATGATGTCGCAGGCGATGCGCAAGCTCGCGGGAAACCTGAACCGCACGAACACGCTGTGCATCCTCACGAACCAGATCCGCGAAAAGGTCGGGGTGATGTTCGGCTCGCCGGAGACGCAGCCGGGTGGGCGCGCGCTGAAGTTCTACGCGTCGCAGCGCCTGGACATCCGCCGGATCGAGACGCTCAAGGACGGCACCGAGGCGGTCGGCAACCGGGTGCGCGTGAAGGTCGTCAAGAACAAGGTCGCGGCGCCGTTCCGGCAGGCCGAGTTCGACATCGAGTTCGGCAAGGGGATCTCGACGTCGGGGTGCCTGATCGACCTCGGCCTCGAGCACAACATCGTCTCGAAGTCGGGCTCGTTCTTCTCCTACGGCGACGAACGGCTCGGGCAGGGGCGCGGGAACGCGAAGGCGTTCCTCGACGAGCACGTGGAGCTGGCGAAGGAGATCGAAGGCAAGATCTACGCGGCGCTCGGGTTGTCGCGGGATCTGGTGACGCCGATCGACCGCGACAAGGAGGCGGCGCCGGTGGAGATCGTGCCGGAGCCGGTGGTGGCGGCGGCGTAACGCTCAGGGCCGCCGGCCGAAGCGCAGGTACGCCCCCGCGCCGAGCGCGTTCAGGCTGACCAGACGCCACAGCGTCCTGCTACCGCGGACCTGCGCGTCGGTGCGTCGCTGCAGGTCGCGCTCGGCGCTCGCGACAACGCCGAGGCTCGCGGCGATCACAGTGAGCGCGGCGGCTTTTCCCGGCACGGAGCGTTCGCTGAGCTTCTTCTTCGCCATCCGCCGATCGTAGGCGATCCGCGCCCCGCTGTGGCGCCGGTCCGCTAGCGCGGCGGCCGGTCCTCCCGCTTTGCCACGACCATCGAGAAGCCGATCGCGAGCAGCACGCCGCCGGCGACGACCGCGCCGACGATCGTGAACCCCGCGCTGCCTTCGTAGATCCCCTTGAGCATCGCGAACAGCGCGATCAGGAACATGATCGTCGGCAGGCCGAACAGCTCCGTGTAGGGCCGGTCCTCGGGCAGCGGCTCGCTCTCGGGGCGCTCGGGCAGCTCGGGGAGGTCCTCCTCGATCATCTCGTCGGAGGGTACCGCCGGTACTCTTGGCTGGTGGCCAAGGCGTACCACCTCACCACCTTCGGCTGCCAGATGAACGAGCACGACTCCGAGCGGATGAAGGGCATGCTCGAGTCGCTCGGCTACCGCGAGGCGCCGGCGCGGGAAGACGCCGAGCTGATCCTGTTCAACACCTGCTCGATCCGCGAGGCAGCGGACAGCCGCTTCATCACCCACCTCGGCGAGGCCAAGCGGCTGAAGCGCGAACGGCCGGAGGTGGTGGTCGGCGTCGGCGGCTGCTGGGCGCAGTCCGTGAAGGACGAGGTGTTCGAGCGCTTCCCGTTCGTCGACGTCGCGTTCGGTCCCGGTCAGGTGCACCGGCTCGCGGAGTTCCTCACCAGCGAGTCGCTCACCGCCCAGGGCTACTTCGAGTTCGAGGGCTTCACCGGCCATCTGCCGGCACGACGCGAGCGTCCGTTCCAGGGGTGGGTCCAGATCAGCGTCGGCTGCAACTGCGCCTGCTCCTACTGCATCGTGCCCTCGACCCGCGGGCGCGAGGCGAGCCGCCCGTTCGCCGAGCTCGTCGAGGAGGTCCGCGGGATGGCCGCCGACGGCGTCCGCGAGGTGACCCTGCTCGGGCAGAACGTCAACTCCTACGGCCGCGATCTGGCCCGCGGCGAGGACGGTGCGAAGCCGACCTTCGCCGGGCTTCTGCATGCGCTCGACGCGATCGACGGGATCCGGCGCATCCGCTACACGAGCCCGCACCCCAAGGACATGCGGGAGGACGTGATCCGTGCCCACGCCGAGCTGCCGAGCGTCTGCGAGCACATCCACCTGCCCCTGCAGTCGGGGTCGAGCCGGATGCTGAAGGCGATGCGCCGCACGTACGACCGCGAGCGCTATCTCGATCGCGTCGCGCTGATCCGCGAGCACGTCCCCGACGCCGCGATCACGACCGACATCATCGTCGGCTTCCCCGGCGAGACCGAGGAGGACTTCGCCCAGACGCTCGACGTCGTCGAGCGCGTCGGCTACGACTCGGCGTTCACGTTCGTCTTCTCGCCCCGGCGCGGCACCGAGGCGGCGCGGATCACCGAGGGCCTCGTCCCGCACCCGGTCAAGGTCGAGCGCATGGAGCGCCTCGTCGAGCTCGTCCAGCGCGAAGCGCGGGCGCGTGCCCAGCGGTTCGTCGGGCGCACCCTCGACGTGCTCGTCGAAGGCGTCTCGCGCAAGGACCCAGACCGGCTGCGCGGCCGCACCACCCACAACAAGGTCGTGAACTTCACCGGGCTCGCCGCGCCGGGTGAGCTCGCGCAGGTGCGGATCGAGTCCGCGACGAGCCAGACGCTCGCGGGCGAGGAGGAGCTGCTCGCGCGCATCCTCTGAGGAGCCGCGCGCCCGGAGGATTGACAGCTGCTGCTGGTCGTGACTACAGTGGCCAAGCGGCGCGAGGGACGCCGCACGCCAACTGCCGCCGGGAAGGCGCGGCGGCTCCAGGAGAGCGAGGGACTCCAGATGAGACGAGCATCGATCGCGGTCGCGCTGGCGGCGAGCATGGCGCTGGCGTTCGCGGCGCAGGCGGGCGCCGAAACGATCGCACCGGAATTCGGCCGTTGTGTGAAGGCGCCGAAGGGCGAAACCGGCGCCGGATACTCCGATTCGCATTGCAACACGCCCGTTTCGAGCGGCGCCGCCTACCACTGGCTGGCCGGCCCGGGCAGCAAACCCGGCTTCCAGGCCTCCACCGGGTCGGTCGCGCTGACCCTCGATACCGCCGGCGGCAAGCGCGCGCAGCCGGTGATCGAATGTGCGGCCTCGAAAGCGAGCGGTGACGTCACCGGCACCTCCAGTGAGAGCCTCGAACTCGTCCTGACGGGCTGCCGCATGTCGTCCGCCTCGTGCCAGACCGTCGGCGCCGCAGCCGGTGAAGTCGCGTTCTCGCCGCTGGAAGGGATGCCGGAGATCGTGCGGACGACGCAGCAGGGCGAAGCGCTGATCCGCTGGACGCCGGCGCTCGGCGAAACGCTGGCCAGCTTCGAATGCGGCGGCACCAGCGTCGTCATCACCCAGTCGATGATGCACCCCGTGCGCGACGACAGGATGGCGAAGGGCGAAGGCGAGAAGTTCCGGATCCACAAGTCCGGCACCCAGGACCCCGAATGCGCGCAGCCCTGCGAAGCGGGCGAGCAGCCCTCGACGTCGATCGGCGGCGGCGCGGCGACGCTCTCCGGGTTCGCGATGTCGGGAACGCAGGCGAACGAAGAAGCGATCGAGCTCCGGACGTTCGTGTAGCCCCCCGCTGCGGCGGGCGCCTCGCGATCGAGGCGCCCGCCGTCGGGCGGCTCGCGTTTCCCGATCTCGCGGTTCGTGCGGCGCGGGTCCGCGCCGCACGTCTGATCCGCGCGACGGCCACGGCCGCGCTCGCGCTGCCGTCAATAGGATCGCCGGACACGACGGGAGGAGCCCGATGAAGATCCGCGCCGCAGTCCTCGAGGAGTTCGGGAAGCCGCTCGCCGTCCGCGAGGTCGACCTCGCGGACCCGGGCCCGGGGGAGGTTCTCGTCAGGCTCGTCGCCTGCGGCGTCTGCCACACCGACATGTACACCGCCTCGGGCGTCGATCCCTCCGGCTACGCGCCGACGGTGCTCGGTCACGAGGGCGCGGGCGTCGTCGAGCGCGTCGGCGAGGGGGTCGCGCTGCTCGCCGAGGGGGATCACGTGGTCACGCTGTTCTCACCGCAGTGCGGCGAGTGCGTGCACTGCCGGAGCCCGCTCACGAACCTCTGCCTGGCGATCCGCGAGCAGCAGAACCTCGGCTTCCTCCCCGACGGCACGACGAGGCTCTCGATCGACGGCGAGCCGGTCCGTCATTTCATGGGCACCTCGACCTTCGCGGAGTACACGGTGATGCCGGAGATCGCGCTCGCCAAGATCGATCCGGAGGCGCCGCTGGAGGGAGCATGCCTGTTCGCGTGCGGGCTCTCGACGGGGCTCGGCGCGGCGATCAGGACCGCCGCCGTCCGGCCCGGACTCGACCTGCGTCGTGTTCGGGGCCGGGATGGTCGGCCTCGGCGCGGTCGCCGGCTGCCGGCTCCAGGGCGCCGAGCGGATCGTCTGTGTCGACCTCTCGCCCGAGCGCCTGGAGCTCGCGCGCGGGCAGGGCGCGACCGACCTGATCGATGGCGGCGACGGGGCCGTCGAGGCGATCCTCGAGATGACCGGCGGGTTCGGCGCCGACTACACGTTCGAGGCGACCGGCAACGTCTCCGTGATGCGCCAGGCCGTCGAGGCGGCGCGGATGGGTTGGGGGCTGTGCACGGTGTGCGGGGTCGCCGGCAAGGGGGAGACGCTCGACGTCGTGCCGCGCCTGCTGATCACCGGCCGCCGCGTCTGCGGATCCTCGTTCGGCGGGCTCAAGGGCCGCGAGGACGTGCCGGCGCTGATCGACCGCTGGCTCGCGGGCGAGATCGACGTCGACCCGTTCGTCTCGCATCGGCTGACGCTCGACGAGGTCAACCGTGGCTTCGAGCTGATGGAGGCCCAGGACGGGATCCGCAGCGTGATCGCGCTCGGGGCCCGGTGACCGGGGGCACGAGCTCGACGGCGTCTCCCGGCGCCTGCCCGCGCTGACGCCCGACGGCGAGCCCTCACGCCGGCCCGCCGTCGAACCGTCGGGCACGACCGTCCGCGCGGCGAACTTCGCGGCCAACCTCCGACTCGGATCGCTAGGCGGCAGCCGGCAGCGCCGGCGCCGCCGACGCGAGCGCGAGCTCGACGCGGTTGCGCCCGGCGCGCTTCGCGCGGTACAGCGCCTCGTCGGCCGCCGCGAAGACCTGCTCGTAGTCGAACGCCGTCCCGGGCGTCGAGGCGCCGACGCCGATGCTCAGCGTCACCGCGATCCCGCCGGCGACGATTCCGGCGCCGATCCCCTCGCGCACCCGGCTCGCCAGCTCGGCGGTCTTCGCCAGGTCCGAGCCCGGCAGCAGGATCAGGAACTCCTCGCCTCCGAGCCTGTAGGCGAGGTCGAACGCGCGCAGGTGCTTGCGCAGCAGGTAGGCGACGTCGCGCAGCACGACGTCGCCGCGTGCGTGCCCGTGGGTGTCGTTGACGACCTTGAAGTGATCGAGGTCGGCGACGATCACGCCGACCGGCTCTCCCGTGACCGCGGACTGCTGGCGCAGCTCGGCGACGCGCACCTCGAGCGCCTTGCGGTTCAGCATCCCCGTGAGCTGGTCGATCACCGAGTCGTTGCGGTGCTGGATGTCCGAGCGCATCAGCGGCGTCGAGAGCACAGCGACGCAGAGGATCAGCGCCAGCGGCGCGATCACGAGATCGGGATCCGCGATCACCCGGGCCGGGTGGATGCCGAACCCGACCGCCAGCACCAGCACGCACGCGACGGTCACCCCCGCGGCGACGCCGCGCACCGAGAAGCGCGTGCTGAGCGTGATCACCGGGATCGCGAGCCACGCGGTCGCCGCGACGCTGGCGCCGCCCTGCAGCGCGACGGCGCCGGCGATCATCAGCTCGCTGCCGACCCAGGCGGCGAACATCATCAGCTCCGGGCGAGCGAGCCGCGGCAGGAAGTGGTCGGCGACGGCGAAGAAGGCGCCGGCGGGAAGCAGGAACAGCAGCGGCCACCAGCCGAGCCAGGGCGCGACCGCGACGATCGCCACGAACAGGATCGCGAAGGTCCGGCGGCGCGCAGGCGCGACCCGGCCCTCCATGTCGAGCAGTCGCTCGCGATCGAAGTCGTCGCGGCACAGCCAGGTGGCGGGCGCCGCTCGTTCGCTCACGGATGTCGGGTTTCCCGACCTCCATGCGGACCCCTCGGCGGGGCCGGCCTGGAGAGTGACCGGCCCCCGGCGATGTGGACGGAAAACTATTTCGATCATTGGCCGAGATTCGAATGGGCGGAAGGGGCTCAATGGGTCGCAGCAGCGCGCGAGCCACGACGCCCCGCACGGACGCGGCGCAACCCGTCCAGGCGCGGCACGCGCCTGGACCGCGACCGGCCGCCGCGGCGCCGGCGGCCGCGCGGCACCCGCGACCTCCGGCGGCGATGGCGGACCGGCGACCATCGTGGCGGCGAGCATCTTCGAGACGAGCATCGTGACCTCCTGTCGGTCGATCTGGTTGACGGAGCGAGTGTCGACCGCGCCGGTAAGGGGCCGCAAAGCGCGTCGCTCAGCGTCTGCTGGGAGGTTCGTATGAGGCGCATAAGCGACGCCCCGCCGAGACGTCGCGATCGCTATGCGAACATATGTTCGTGCGCTGGAGCAATCTCAGCATCGAGGCCGAGGAGAGCCGGGCGCTCCCGGGCTACCGGGACCCGGTCGCCGTGCGGCGGTTCGACGCTCCCGAGGCGCTCGACACGAGGTTCTACGAGGTGCGGGCGAAGACCGTGCTGAACAAAGTGCCGGAGGCCTCGCAGATGCCGTTCCGCTGGACGGTGAACCCGTACCGCGGATGCGCTCACGCCTGCAACTTCTGCATGGCGGGGGACACCGCGGTGCTCCTGGCCGGCGGCGGACCCGCCGGCTCGAAGATCTGCGCGTCGGCGAGCGCATCGTCGGCACCAGGCGAGAGGGCGGCCGAAGGCGGTTGGTCGAGACCTCGGTCCTCGCCAAGTGGTCGAGCATCAAGCCGGCCTGGCAGGTCGAGCTCGAGGACGGCACGAAGCTGACCGCGAGCGGCAGATCACCGGTTCCTGACCGACGACGGGCTGGAGGCACGTCGTCGGCGCGGAAGTGGGGACCGGCGCAACGCCCGCACCTGATCGAGGGCAGCCGTGCTGCTCGGGCCCGGCGGGCGCGGCCGGGCCCAGGAGGGCGAGATCGCGAGCGCGCCCACGCCGACGGGGGCGTCGCGCGATCCGGTGACGACGCGGGAGCGCGCGATCGTCGGCGCGGCGCTCGGGGAGCGACGCGGGCCTCCGGTGTCGTCGCGATCCGGCCGCTCGGAATGGTGATGCGGATGTACGACATCACCACCGGCACCGAAGACTTCATCGCCGACGGCGTCGTCAGCCACAACTGCTTCGCGCGCCCGACGCACGAATACCTCGGGTTCGACGCCGGCCGCGACTTCGAGCGCGAGATCGTCGTCAAGGTCAACGCGCCGGAGGCGCTGCAGGGCGGGGCTCGCCCGTCCGCTCGTGGCAGCGGCGAGCACGTCGCGCTCGGCACGAACACGGACCCGTACCAGTGGGTCGAGGGCCGCTACCGGCTGATGGAGGGGATCTGGGAGGCGCTGCTCGACGCCCGCAACCCGTGCTCGATCCTGACGAAGTCGCCGCTGCTGCTTCGCGACATCGCGCTGATGAAGCAGCTCGTCGAGCGCGTCGAGGGCTTCACGGCGTGCCTGTCGATCCCGACCCTCGACGAGAAGGCCTGGCGCGAAACCGAGCCGCGGACGCCGAACCCGCGGGCGCGTCTGGAGGCGGTCGCCGAGCTGAACCGCGCGGGCATCCCGACCGGCGTCCTGATCGCGCCGCTGATGCCCGGGATCAACGACTCGCCGCACCAGGTCGAGCCGCTGCTGAAGGCGGCCGACGAGGCCGGGGCGGTCAGCGTCGCCGGCGTCGCGCTGCACCTCCGCGGCGCGGTGCGCGACGTGTTCATGGGGTGGATGCGCGACAAGCGGCCCGAGCTCGTGCCGCGCTACGAGCAGCTCTACAGGCGCGGCGCGTACGCGCCCCAGCCCGAACGCGAGCGGCTCGCGCGGATGGTCAGACGCAAGTCGTGGCCGCCCGGCGCGCTGTGGCGCGGGCGGCGCGGAGACCCGGCGACCGGATCGAGCGGACGCCGCGCCGCTCGCCCTCGCGCGAGGCCGAAGGCCAGCAGGCGCTGTTCTGAGCGGCGGCTCAGCGCTTGTCGGTCTGCCCGGCGGCCATGTCGCGCGTGATCGCGTCGGAGCCGAGGACGCGAGCGAGGCGGCCCGCGGTCTCCGGAGCGACGCCGGCGAGGATCGTGCTCGCGCGCAGCGCCAGCGGCGCGACGTCGACCTCGCCGCGGTTCTTCTCGATCCCGGTGAGGACCGCCCTCGCGACGTCCTCCGGGCGTCCGCGTGCCGACGCCCGGCGGAAGCTTCACGTCCGCTTCGTGGAACATGCCGGCGTCGCGGATGAACCCGGGGAAGACGGTGGTGACGCCGACGCCGGTCTCGCGCAGCTCGGCGCGCAGCGCGTTCGCGAACCCCCTCACGCCGAACTTGGTCGCGTTGTAGAGCGAGGAGCGCGGCGTCGACGCCTTGCCCGACAGCGAGGAGATGAAGACGAGCTGGCCGCGGCCCCGCTCGCACCATCCCGCGCATCAGCAGCGAGGACAGCACGACCGGCGCCCGCAGGTTCACGTCGAGCGCCCGGTCGATCTCCGGGAGCGTGAACGACTCGAGCTCGCCGGACGCCGGCAGCGCCGCGTTGTTGACGAGGATGTCGACGTCGCCCGCCTGCTCGGCGAGCCGCTCGACCGCCGCGCGCTCCGCGAGGTCCACGGCGAGCGCGCGGCCGCCCAGCTCCGCCGCGAGCGGCTCGAGCACGTCGCTGCGCCGGCCCGTCAGGATCAGCGTCGCGCCGCGGCCCGGCGAGCGCCCTCGCGATCGCGGTGCCGATGCCGCCGCTGGCGCCCGTCAGGAGCACTGTCGACCCGGAGATCTGCACGGGCTGGGAGCCTATTCGCATGAAGATCATCGCGCTGTTCGGCCCGACGGGGGTCGGCAAGACCGCCGTCGCGATCGAGCTCGCGGAGCTGCTTCGCGCCCGCGGCGAGGATCCGGTCGCCGTCTCGGCCGACGCGCTGCAGGTCTACGAGGGGCTCGAGACCCTGACCGGAGCCGCCTCGCCCGGCGAGCGCGCCCGTCTCGAGCACCGCCTGATCTCGTTCCTGCCGCTCGACGCGACGTTCAGCGCCGGCGAGTACGCGCAGCTCGCCCACGCGACGATCGACGACCTGCTCGCGGCGGATCGGAGGCCGATCGTCGTCGGCGGCACCGGCCTCTACCTCCGTGCCGCGCTGGCCGTCGCTCGACCTGCGCCCGGCGCCCGAGCGCGGCGTGCGCGAGCGCCTCACCGCCGAGCTGGAACGCGTCGGCCCCGAGGCGCTCCACGCGCGGCTCGCCGAGCTCGCGCCGTGGGCCGCGGAGGGCATCGAGCCGATGGACCGCCACCGCGTGGTCCGCTCGCTGGAGCTGTTCGAGCTGGGCGAGCTCGAGCCTCCCGACGGCCCCTCGCAGCTGTGGAGCACGGAGCTGCGCCACCCGACGCTGCTCGCCGGCCTGACGATGGACCGCGAGCGGCTCTACGAGGCGATCGACGCCCGCGTCGAGGAGATGGTCGCGGCCGGCGCGCGCGAGGAGGTGCTGAGGGCCGCCGCCACGGGGGTGTCCGAGACCGCCGCCAAGGCGCTCGGCTTCGAGGACCTGCTGGCGGGCGACGTCGAGCGGATGAAGCGCCGCACCCGCAACTACGCCAGGCGCCAGCTGACCTGGATGCGCAAGCTCCCCGGGGTGCGCGTGATCGACGTGACCGGCCGCGGCCCGGCGGAGGTCGCGCGCGAGATCCTAGACTCCGACGCCTGATGGCGATGGGCTTCGAGAAGTGGCAGGCGCTCGGCAACGACTACCTGATCGTCGAGGCCGCGATCTGCCGTTCGAGCTGACCCCGGCAGCGCGTGCGCCGGCTCTGCGAGGGTCATTTCGGGCTGTTCGCCGACGGCGTGCTGCTGCTCTCGCCGCCCCGGGACCCCGCGCGACGTCGCCGACCTGCGGATCTTCAACCCCGACGGCTCGGAGGCCGAGCTGTCCGGGAACGGCGCGCGGGAGGCGATCCTCTATCTGCGCCACGCGCGGCTGGACCGATCGGGATGAGTTCTCGATCGGCACTGCGGCGGGCCGGATCAGGCCCCGGGTCACGGGCGCCGACACCTGCCGCGTCGACATGGGCCGCGCGAGCCTGACCTCGGCCGACTACCCCGGCGGCGCGCCGGACGGGATCGGGACGGTCGAGAGCGGCGGGCGCGAGTGGCGCTTCCGCCACGTCTCGATCGGCAACCCGCAGTGCGCGATCCGCGTCGACGGCCTGGCGGAGCTCGACGCGCTCGACCTGCCGGCGATCGGGCCGGCGATCGAATCCTCGCCGCTGTTCCCGAACCGGACCAACGTCTCCTGGTACGCACCGATCGACCCGCAGACGATCCGCGCCCGCATCTTCGAGCGCGGGGTGGGGGAGACGCTGTCCTCCGGCACGGGTGCGACCGGCGCCGCGGTAGCGCACCTTCACGACCTCGGCGAGGGAGCGCTGCCGGGGCGGGTCTCGGTCGCCCTCGACGGAGGCGAGCTGCTGGTCGAGGTGGCGCCTGATCTGCGCGTCGATCTGACAGGCTGGGCGCGCCCGGTGTTCGCCGGGACGATCAGCGAGGAGTTCGAAAAGGAGCTGCATGAAACCGAGTAGCCGACTCGAGAAGATCCCCCCGTACGCGTTCGCGCAGCTCGAGCGGAAGATCGCCGACAAGCGCGCCGCGGGGATCGACGTGATCAGCCTCGGCATCGGCGACCCGGACCGGCCGACGCCGGCGCTGGTCGTCGAGGCGATGCAGGAGGCCGTGACAGAGCCGGCGACCCACCAGTACCCGTCGAACCGCGGCCGCGACGACTTCCGCGCGGCCGTGCGCGACTTCTATGCGCGCCGCTTCGACGTCGAGCTCGACCCGGCGAGCGAGGTGATCCCCGCGATCGGCGCGAAGGAGGCGATCTTCAACCTCAACCTCGCGTTCCTCGACCCCGGCGACTACGCGCTCGCCGCGGACCCCGGCTACCCCGTCTACACCGGCGGCCCGTGGCTGGCCGGAGCGGAGCCGGTGCTGATGGCGCTCGACCCCGAGCGCGGCTTCGCTCCGAACCTCGACGCGATCGACGAGGACGTCGCGCGGCGCGCGAAGCTGATGTACCTCAACTACCCCAACAACCCCACCGGCGCGATCGTCCCCGACGGTTTCTTCGAGCAGGTCGTCGACTTCGCTCGTTCCTACGAGATCCTCGTCGTGCACGACATGGCGTACTCGGAAATCGTGTTCGACGGCTACCGGGCGCCGTCGTTCCTGGCGACGCCCGGCGCGAAGGACGTCGGCGTCGAGGTGTTCTCGCTGTCGAAGGGCTTCAACATGACCGGCTGGCGTTGCGCGTTCCTGGTCGGCAACGCCGAGGCGTTGCAGACGTACTGGCGGCTGAAGACGAACATCGACTCGGGCCTGTTCGAGGCGGTGCAGCTGGCCGGGATCGCGGCGATGTCGCCCGACACCGACGCCGAGGTCGCCTCGATGATCGAGCTCTACCGCCGCCGCCGCGACCTGGTCTGCGACGCGCTCCGGGAGATCGGCGTGCGCGTCCGCAAGCCGCACGCGACGATCTACATCTGGGCGCCGATCCCGGACGGCTTCGCGACCTCCGCCGCGTATGCCGAGCACGTGCTCGAGGAGGCGGCGGTGGTCGTCTCTCCCGGCGCGATCTACGGTCCCGCCGGCGAGGGGTGGTTCCGGATCTCGCTGACGACGCCCGACGAGCGGCTGCTCGAGGCGGTGCAGCGGCTGGGCAAGCTGGCCCCGGCGTAGCTTCCGCGGCTGCGGCCGCGCCCCACCTCCTAGAATCGGTTGGGAATGGACAGGAGCCGCAGCGGCCGCAGCACAGAGAGCACGAGGGTGGACGGGCTGGAGCCCGGACAGCGCGCGAAGCAGAGGGCGTTCTGCGTCGGCGCGCTCGAGCAGGGCGACGACCTCGAGGAGCTGGCCGAGCTGCTGCGTACCGCCGGCGTCGGCGTCGTCGGCGAGATGCTGCAGCGGCGCGACTCGCCGCACCCGAACAGCTACCTGGGCCCGGGCAAGGTCGCCGAGGCGAAGGCGGAGGCGAAAGCCGCCGACGCGAACCTGATCGCCTGCGACGACGAGCTCACGGCGCGCCAGGAGCGCAACCTCGAAGAGGCGATCGGGCTGCCGGTGATCGACCGCACGAGCGTGATCCTCGACATCTTCGCCTCGCACGCCGGCAGCGCCGAGGGCAAGCTCCAGGTCGAGCTCGCCCAGCTCGAATACAACATGGCCCGCATGCGGGGGCTGTGGAGCCACCTCGAGCGACTCGGCGGCGGCATCGGCACCAGGGGCCCCGGCGAGACCCAGATCGAGACCGACCGCCGCCTCGCCCGCAACCGCATCGCGGTGCTGCGACGGCGTCTCGAGCACGTCAAGGGCACGCGCGCGGTGCAGCGAGCCGAGCGCGAGCGCGCCGCGATCCCGACGATCTCGCTCGTCGGCTACACGAACGCCGGCAAGTCGACGCTCCTGAACGCGCTGACCGGAGCCGAGGTCGGCGTCCGCGACCGGCTGTTCCACACGCTCGACCCGACGACCCGCACGCTGCGGATCGCCGGCCGCGCGCACCTGCTGACCGACACCGTCGGGTTCATCTCGAAGCTCCCCCACCAGCTGGTCGACGCGTTCGCCGCGACGCTCGAGGAGACCCAGCGCGCAGACCTGCTGATCCACGTGCTCGACGCCTCCGGCGGCGAGCAGCACGCGGCGGAGATGAAGGCGGCCGTCGAGGAGACGCTCGAGGAGATCGGCGCGGGCGAGCAGCCGCGGCTGCTGGTTCTCAACAAGGCCGACCTGCTCGACGAGGCCGAGCGCACGGAGCTGCGCCTCCACTACCCCGGCGCGACCCTGATCAGTGCCGCGACGGGCGAGGGTCTGCCCGAGCTCGAAGCCCGCATCGAGGCCGAGCTTGCGCACACGCTCAGGCCGCTCGAGCTGCTCGTCCCGTACGCCGACGGCGGCAGCCTCGCCGAGCTGCACGAGCTGGCCGGCGACGTCACGCGCGAGGACACCGCGGAGGGCGTGCGGGTCACGGCGCTCGTCCCGGCGAGGCTCGCCGAGCGCTTCGCGCGCTTCGCGGTCGCCTGAGGCCGTCGTGGACGTCGAGTTCCTCGCCGGCATCGCGGTGATCGCCCCGGATGCGGGTGCCAGCGCCGAGCTGTACGCGGGTGCTCTCGGGCTGCCGCTCGAGGGCGATGGCGATTACCGGCACACCGAGCGGCTCGAGGGTTGCCGGCACTTCGGCGTGTGGCCGCTCTCGCAGGCCGCCGAAGCGTGCTTCGGCACGCCCGAGTGGCCCGCCGGCCGGCCGGTGCCGCAGGCGAGCATCGAGTTCGATGTCGCGAGCGCCGACGCGGTCGGCGACGCGGTGGGGGAGCTCTCCGCTCGCGGCTACGAGCTGCTGCATCCGGCCCGCGAGGAGCCGTGGGGGCAGACGGTCGCACGGCTGCAGGCACCGGAGGGCGTGATCGTCGGGATCTCCTTCACGCCCGCGCTGCGAGCCTGACGCCCGCCTCAGACGCCGGCCGCGCGCTTCGCCGCCTCGTGCGTCGCCGCCTCGATCTGGTCGCCGAGCGGGGTCAGCTCGCCGGGATCCAGCCCGAGCGCCCGAGCGATCAGCCAGTCGGCGAACCAGACGTTCTTCGGCAGCAGCGGGCCGTGCAGGTAGGTGCCGATCGTGTTTCCCGAGACGGCGCCCTCCGTGCCGCTGTGCCCGTCGTTGCCGAACCCGCGCAGGACCCGTCCGAGCGGCGCCTGGCCGGCTCCGAGCGAGGTGCGCCCGCCGTGGTTCTCGAACCCGGCGAGCACGGCGCCGCCGGGGACGCCGGGGAGCCCGTCCGGCGTGATCGCGACGTTGCCGATCAGCCGCGGGCCGTCCTCGCGGACCGTCTCGAGGTCGAGCAGTCCGACCCCCTCGATGCGCTCGTCGCCGAGCGTGTAGGAGCGCCCGAGCAGCTGGTACCCGCCGCACACGCCGAGCACGATCGCGCCGCGCGCCGCCGCCTCGTGGAGCCCGTCGGCCTTCGTCTCGAGCAGGTCCTCGGCGCACAGCCGCTGGTCGCGGTCCTGGCCGCCGCCGATGTAGTAGAGGTCGGACGATGAGGTATCGAGCCGCTCGCCGAGGCCGGCGGCGGTCAGCTCGAAGCCGATCCCGCGCCACGCGCAGCGGCGCTCGAGCACGATCACGTTGCCGCGGTCCGCGTAGATGTTCATCAGGTCCGGGTAGAGCGCGCAGACGCGCAGGGTCCGCTCAGGCACTCGCGATCACGACCTCGCTGCCGGAGTGCTCGGCGGTCTCCGCGATCCGGCGGGTCGGGAGCGGCTTCATCCCGCCCTCGCGCAGCTCGCCGCGGAGACGCTCGGGCTCGACGAGCTCGAGCTCGACGACGTCGAGCTCCGGCGCGGTCGGCTCCGCATCGCCGTCGCCGATCACGAGCCGCTCGCGCTCGATCCGCAGCCGCCCTCCGACCCGCCGCACGCGGATCGGGCGGCTCATGTAGAGCGTGTCGCCGAGCTTGACGCGGTCGGGCGCCGGGCCGATCGCCCCGTCGCGGCTGTCGAACTCCTCGACGTCGGCGACGATCGCGCACGCGAGCAGTCCGCCGGGCCGCAGGTGCTCGCGAGCCGAGTCGATCAGCGCGAGCCGCTGATCGGAGCCGCGCAGCAGCTGCACGGTCTGCATCGGCACGATGCACAGGTCGAAGTCCCGGCGGTCGAGCGCGAAGTCGCGCGCGTCGCCCTCGAACGCCTCGACGGGGAGGTCCCCGGCCCGCTCGAGCAACGCAGCCAGCAGAACGGAATCGCGGTCGAGCGCGCTGACCCGGTGCCCGGCGCGGGCGAGGTCGAGCGTCACGCGGCCGCTGCCGGCTCCGAGGTCGAGCACGCCGGCGCCCTGCGCGCCGCGCCGCGCGGAGCCGCCGGCGAGGCGGCGCCACAGCGGCAGGTCGGCGCGGTACCCGCCGCACTCGAGGTCGTGCCACACCAGGCGCGCGGGCGGCGCGGTCACTCCCACTGGCTGCGCGCCTCCCCGCGCGCGACGAGCAGCTCGCGAAGGGCGAGCATCGCGGTGTACGTCGGCAGCGCGTAGAGCGGCCCGTCGCCGTCTCCGGCCGCGTCCTCGAGCGCCGCCGCCAGCTCGGGGACGATCTCGATCGCCTCCTCGATCGACGCCGGCGTACTTCAGCCGGGCGGCGAGGTCGGCCGCGCGGGTGCCGCTGCAGACGGCGCGCGCGATGCGGCCCGCGAGCAGCTCGAAGTCGGCGTCCCAGATCCACGAGACGTCCCGCCCGTCGGCGATCCGGTCGTTGAGCACGCCGAGCAGCTCGTGGCGGCCGTCCTCGAGCGCCAGCGTCCGCAGCACCTCGTTGGCGCCGGCTGGGTTCTTGACGAGCATGATCCGCATCGTCCGCGGGCCCGCGGGCGTGGAGAGCTCGACGGTCTCGGCCCGGCCGAAGGCGGGACGCGTCGCCTCGAGCCCGGCGGCGATCTGATCGAGCGGCGCACCCAGCGCCCGCGCCAGCGTGGCGGCGCCGAGCGCGTTGTAGACGTTGTAGAGGCCGGGCAGCCCGAGCTGGACGCGGACGCTGCCCTCGGGGGCGACGAGCGTGAACTCCGCGCTGTGGACGCCGTTGAGGACGACCTCGCGCGCCGCGACCTCGGGCCGGGGCCGGGCGCGCCCGCAGCTGGGGCAGTGGTAGCGGCCGAGGTGGCCGAGGTAGACGGCGTCGAAGACGTAGGGCGCGCCGCAGTTGCGGCAGTGCTTCGCGTCGGCGGCGTGCGCGAGCCCGGGCAGCGCGAGCGAGTCGTCCTCGACGCCGAAGTAGACGACGCCGGGGCGGTCCCGCCCGAGGTCGGCGAGCAGCGGATCGTCCGCGTTCAGCACCGCGGTCGCGTCGCTCGCGAGCAGCATCTCGCGCCAGCTGTCGGCGATCGCCTCGAGCTCGCCGAAGCGGTCCAGCTGGTCGCGGAACAGGTTGCCGAGCAGGATCGCGCGGGGGCGCAGCTCCATCGCGACGCGCGCCAGCCACAGCTCGTCGACCTCGAACAGGCCCGCGTCGCCGTCGATCGAGCCGCGCGGCCGCGCGGCGCCGAGCAGGGTCGTCGCGACGCCCCCGGCCATGTTCGCGCCGGCGCGGTTGTGCACGAGGCGCAGCCCGTGACGCTCGAGGATCGCAGCCGTCATCGCCGCGGTCGTCGTCTTCCCGTTGGTCGCCGAGACCAGCGCCGAGCCGCGGGACAGGCGCGCGCCGAGCGTCGCGATCGCCCCGGGCTCGAGCCTCATCAGGACCTTCCCCGGCAGGCTCGTCGCACCAGAGCCGCGGGTGCGAGACAGCGTCCCGACGCCGCGGGCCAGCGCGAGCTTCGCTCCGAGCAGCGAGGCCATCAGGCGGGCGGGGTCGCCGCCGTCGGGCTCAGCGCTTCGCTGCCGGCGGCGGGCACGAGCACCCGGATCGCCGCGCGGAGCGCCTGCACCCGCACCGGCAGCGCCCCGATCGGGTCGCCGTCGGCGTACATCTGGAACGGCCGGTCGCAGCTGATCCGGACCTCCGCGCAGCGATGCGTGTGGACGTACGGGAGGTCCACGTGAGTGCCCTTGAACACGCGCGGGAGCACCTCGCCGAGGAACCGCAGCTTCGAGACGTGCTCCATGCCGATCACCTCGAGCAGCCCGTCGTCGAGCATCGCCCCGGGCGCCGCGTACATCCCGCCGCCGTAGGCGCGGGAGTTGCCGGTGCCGATCGAGTAGCCGGAGATCGCGATCGGCTCGCTCGGCGGGTCCGGTTCGAGCTCGAAGCGCGCCGGACGCCATGAGAGCAGCGCGCGCAGCGCACCGTAGGTGTAGACGAGACCGCCGAGCCAGGCCGGCGCCTCGTTGGCGATCCGGTTCGCGTCGCTGTCGAAGCCGACCGATGCGATCCCGACGAACGCCCGGCCGGGGCCGCCGGACTCCTCCGTGACGAGGCCGAGGTCGATCTCCCGCACGACGCCGCCGGCGATCGTCGCGCACGCCTCGATCGCATCCTCGGCGATCCCGAGCACCCTCGCGAGGTCGTTGCCGCGACCGCCGGGGAGGATGCCGAGCACGGCTCCGGGGACCGACCGGAGCTCGTCGGCGAGCACCCCGATCAGGCCGTCTCCGCTGAGCGCCACAGCGGTCTCGCCCGCCGCGGCCGCCTCACGGCCGAGCCGCCGCGCATCGTCGATGTCGCGGGTGTCGACGCGGCGCGCCTCCATCCCCAGGCGCTGCAGCTCGGCCAGCACCGCCGGCGCGAGCCGCGCGGACTTGCCGCCGCCGGCCGAGGGGTTGACGATCAGGCAGAGAGGGTCCGGCACGGGGCAAGCCTAGAGGTTCGTCTCCGCGGCGCCGCGGAGCGCCTCGATCGGGACTTCAGCCGCTCGGCGCGGCCCGCGCGCGGTCGCGGCGCCGCCGGCCGATGGCGGCGGCGACAGCGAGCGCGGCGATCACGACGAACAGCCCGAGCAGGACGCCGGGCGCGAGGCCGATGCCGCCGAACGGCAGCGATACGAGCTCGACGATGCCGAGGCCGATCGCGAGCAGCACGATGATCAGCAGGATGATCAGCAGGACGCCGCGCATGCGCGCGACGAGACCGGCCGACGCGGGCGGGATCAGCAGGCCCATCGCGCGCAGCGCGAGCATCTGGCGGCCGCTCGGCGCCTCCTGACCGAGCCGCTCGACGGCGGTCTTGAGATCGCCGGCGCGCCGCTCGGCGAGGGCCAGCGACGCGTCGGCCATCCGGCGCAGCTGCATCCGTTCCTGGGGGCGCGCCGCGGCGAGCGCGCGCTGGAAGTAGCCGCGTGCGGCCTCGGCGTCGAAGCGCTCGGAGGCGCGAGCCCCGAGGATCGCGAGCGCCGCCGCCTTGTATTTGGTCTCGGCCTCGAGCTCCTCGTCGGAGCGCTGCTCGAGCGCCTGGATCGCGGCCATCGCGCCGCGCTGCTCGATTCGGACCTGCCGCTGTTTCGGGGCCATCGGCGGGCATTCTAGGGCTCGGCGGCGGGCGCCGCCGGACCGGCGTCGGCGGCGCCGGTATGCTCGCGGCGTGTCCGAGAGGGATCTCCGCAGAGCGGGAGCCGAGCGCACGCGCGTGCGGCTCCTCGCGCTGATCGGCCTGATCGCGTGTTTCGCGCTGTCCGCGCCGGCTGCGCAGGCGGCGTCCGTCGAAGGTGGCAACGCCTTCAACGAACTCTCCAGCAAAGCCCAGCAGGAAGAACCGGCGACGACCGCCACGACGACGACCACGACGACGACCGAAACGGAACCTCACAACAGCAACCACACGATCCTGATCGCGATCGGCGCGGCCGCCGTGCTGCTGATCGGGATCGCGTTCGTGATCGTCAGGGACGCGCGCCGCGTCGCGCCGGCCGGCGCCGAGGACACGGTCGAAGGCCGGACCGGGCGCGACAACACGGTGCGCCACCGCAATCGCCGCGCAAAAGCCCGGCGGGCACGCGCGGCGCGCAAGAAGAACCGCTGATCAGCGGGCGCCGCAAAGGCGCAGTGTCGTCCTCAGCGCCCGACGGCGCGCACCGTCGTCCGGCCGCGCAGCGGTGAGCGGACACGCGGCGGCGAGGTCGGCGAGCCATGCGGTCCGCGCCGCGGGTGGCGGGGCAGCGGCGTGCGGGGGTGCGGGTTCAGCGGGCCGCCCGGCAGCGCCTTCGAGCCGCCTTCGTCTTCACTGGAGTCGGACGGGTCCGGATATGCGGCCTCGTCATAGCGAAACGGGATCCAGAGCATCAGAGCGGCGATCGGGAGCTTGATCAGAGCCGCGAGCAGCAATACCCAAACCCAGGTTTCCATCCGTCTCGCGATGGTACTACTGGTCCGTGCGCACAGCGGAGGCAGAAGAGCTCGCGGAGCTCGACGAGGAGATCACGGGCTGCCGGCGCTGCCCGCGACTGGTCGAGTGGCGCGAGCAGGTGGCGCGCGAGCGGCGGGCCGCGTTCGCGGGGGAGACGTACTGGGGACGGCCGGTGCCGGGGTTCGGCGACGCCGCTGCGGGGATCCTCCTGCTCGGGCTGGCCCCCGCCGCGCACGGCGCGAACCGGACCGGGCGGATGTTCACGGGCGACCGCTCCGGCGACTTCCTCTACGCGGGCCTGTACCGCGCCGGGCTCGCGAGCAGCCCGCACTCGGTCCGGGCCGGGGACGGGCTGCGGCTGCAGGGGGCACGGATCGGCGCTGCCGTGCGGTGCGCGCCGCCGGCCAACCGTCCGACGCCCGCGGAGCGCGACAACTGCCTGCCGTGGAGCCTGCGTGAAGCGGAGCTGCTCACGGAGGTGCGGGTCGCGGTGTGCCTCGGCGCGTTCGCCTGGGACGCGGCGCTGCGGCTGCGCCGAGAGCTGCGCCCGGAGCTCCCCGTGGCGCGCCCGCGGCCTCGGTTCGGGCACGGCGCCGAGGCTGCGGGGGAGCCGTGGCCGCTGCTCGGGTGCTACCACCCGAGCCAGCAGAACACGTTCACGGGGAAGCTGACACCGGAGATGCTCGACGACGTGCTCGCACGCGCAACGGAGCTCGCGGGCGGCGGCGACGGGCGCGGCTAACCTCAGGCGGTGTCCTTCTCCGACGCTGCCGGTCGCAGCCAGGTCCTAGCCGTGATCGCCGGGGCGGCCGACCGGCTCGCCGTCGCGATCGGCCTGCTGAGCGGCGCCTACGACCTGCTCGACGAGGGCTCCGCCGAGCAGCTGGAAGATCGGCTGTTCCGCCCGGTGCAGCTCGCGTACGGCGGTCTGCGTCGTACGCACGCGGAGTTCGCAGCGCGATACGGCCTGCCCGGGCGGGAGTTCGTGCCGGCGCCGGAAGGCGCGCCGGCGCGCGGCCTCCAGGGCCTGGTCGACGCGGCGGTGGGGGAGGCGGTTGCCGCCGACGGGGAGCTGGGGACGCTGCAGGACTCGATGCTGCCGGTGGAGGTCGGCGACGCCGAGCTGCGGGCGGGGCTGCAGCAGGCGCGGGCGGGGCTCGGCCCGGTGCCGGGGGCGGCACGCGAGCTGCTGCGGATGCGCGGGCGCTGACCGGAGCTGGATCGGAGCGAGCGCGCCCGTGCGCGGCGCGCGAGCTGCTGCCGACGCGCGGGCGCTGATCAGAGCAGCTCGGCTTCGAGCGGAGGGTGGTCGGAGAGCTCCCGCGACGCTCCCTCGGCGACCGATCGGCGATCGCGCACCAGAGCCTCGGCGGCCGGGGCGATGCCACGCGAGAACAGGTGATCGACGTCCCTCCGGCCGACGTGCAGGAAGCCCGGCACCGACGGGTGGCGAAGGTTGAGGTCGCCGCCGAGCACCGCCGGCGCGCGACCGGCCAGGGCGTCGAGCCGCCCGGTCAGACGGCGTAGCTCGTCCTCGGCGAGAGGCACCCTCGTGCTGCCGTGGTAGTTCGCGACCCACGACCCGCCGTCGAGGCGGGCGAGCTGGGCGACCCGGCGCTCGGGCCACGATCGCAGGCGGATCACGTGATGCTCGGCGATCTGCGAGCGGGCCAGCACCGCGTTCGCGCCGCCGCCGTTGGACTTCATCAGCTCCGGCCGGCGGCGGGCGAGCGCGCGCCGCACCGGGAGCAGCGAGTTGCGCGAGGTCAAGGCCGTGCGCTGCTTGGCGGCGCATCGCTGCGCGAGGAGCGGCGGCCACCAGGGCGGCACCTCCTGCAGCAGCGCCACGTCCCAGGGCCACCCGGCGAGCAGAGCCGAGAACGCCTCGAGCAGTCCGCCGCGTGCCGGCGGCAACGCGCGTCCGTGGAACAGGTTCCAGGTGAGGACGCGCATCGCGGCCGCCGCGCCGCTGACGGTCAGCCGACGGGCTCGCCGTTGGCGGTGAGCTTCACGTCGATGTTGCCGCGGGTCGCGTTCGAGTAGGGACAGACCTCGTGTGCCTTCTCGACTATCTCCTTCGCCGTGCTCGGATCGTCGACGCTCGGCAGGGAGACGTCGAGCTCGACGCCGAGCAGGAAGCCGCCCTGGCCGTTCGGGTACAGGCTCACCTTGGAGTCGATCGTCACGTCGTCGGCCTCCGCCTTCAGGCGCCTGGCGACGACGCCGATCGCGCCCTCGAAGCAGGAGGCGTAGCCGACGGCGAACAGCTGCTCGGGGTTCGTGCCGCCGCCCTGGCCGCCCAGCTCGGCGGGGAGCCTGAGATCGACCTCGAGCGCGCCGTCGGTGGTGCGGCCGTGGCCGTGGGCGCGGCCACCGGAGACCTGTGCCTCTGCCGTGTAGAGAACGTTTGCCATGTGCCTGAAGCCTCCTCGTCGGGTTGGGAGGCTGATGCTAGGACAAGCTCGGGTGGCCGGCAGGGATGGAGCCCGCGGCAGAAGGGGACATAAGCCTGTGCGAGCACAGCGCGGGGCACGCGTGCAGACCCAAAGCCTCGAGACAGCGCGACGTGGACGAGCCGGATCGGCCGAACTCGAGGTTCTGGGCGACGGGGCCGTGCGCTCGGGTCGGGAACCGAGAGGCGTGCTGCCGGCTTTCTCGGCTGCGGTCGACTCAGTCGGAGCGCAGCCGGTCGGTGGGGTCGGACCTGAACGACAGATGTCCAGGTTCACATAACATCGATTATCGAGCGGAACTGCGGGCGCTCGTTGAGCCCCGTCGCCGAGTCTCAAGATTTATTAACAACACTAAGCCGGTGATGAACCAGCCGACCACATGCGCGATCGGCGAGAGGACCCCACTTGTCCACCCACGCGTCAAGGCGTGCGCGCCGCTCTGGCTCCAAGCTCCTTCCGGCTCTAGCACATTCATTTCTCCGAGCCCAACCATTCAAACCAACACACGACAAGATTACTTCTGAGTCGGGTTGCCACCGACCATCGATTATCGAGCCGTAGCGAGAAATGCCTGCAAATCACGTAGTTTCAGGACAGTGTCGGTATCTGCGCCGTCCATGGATTGGCGCAACATCTTGCTTCGAGGCGTAACCGCTCCGTTTTCCCGTGCGAGTTTGGTTCTCCCGTCTGACAATGGCTTCGCTGAGCGCCTGTGCCATGAACTCGCCTAGCGGCTGTATCCGCGAGTTGGCTTTAGATCCGTTTGATATGTGCGAGTCGTTGACCCATGTGACCGACCACGTGACGTAGTAGTCGCCGTCCCATCCTAAGAGCGTTACGTGCCATACTGTCCGCTATCTTACTTTGTTCTAATTCCTTGAATCCCTCAGATATGCCATTCTTGTCGTGCTGCGCTATCTTCTTGCACTTTTGTTTGCCATTTGACAACCTTCCTCCTATGTGCTCCCTATATTCGCGCTGCCGCTCCGCCTACGCTTGCCTTATTACCTTCCCCTCTTTTGATCGCTAAGCACCCCACAAGCCATCAGAAAGAGGCAGTTAATGAAGAACAGCATCGATATCGAGAGTCGCGTCACAAGAAGTCTTCCATAGAGCCGACGCGTGCGCGCCATCACTCTCAAGAAGTCCTGCGAGATCGCCTTTTACAGCTGCCATATCGAGTTCAAGCCCTAGCGCTATAGCCGAGACGTAATCATCCAATCACTAACTGTAACCCTAAAAGCGATATAGCCAGCGCCGAATAAGCTACCTGCTAGAATCCGCACGCCCATCTACCATACTCTTTCATAACACCCATCTTCGCGCCAGCACGACCAGTCCGACGATCAAGATCAGCCCGCCGCTCACGACCAGGACGGCGCCACCCTCACCGCCGATCGTGAACGATGTCGTCAGGCGGTGCGCGACCACCGCATGTCTCTGCTGTAGACCGATTAACCAGAACGCCGAGCACTTACGTGCATGGAAGCGATCGAAGTGCAGCGCTACTACCCGCGAAGTGCTTCGCGGAGTGTCGACGCAAGCCGCTGTGGCTTATGCGCTGCTGGGCCTCGATCAGGGCCGCAACCCCCTGCCGCGATACAGCGTCACGCATCCTCCACCATCCTGAGCGACGTTCTAGACCAAGGGACTAGGGCTAAAGGATCCAGGTGGCCAAGCGAGATTTCAACATACCTATTGCGTGAAGAACCGTAACCGACCGGCGGGCTCGCGAGCGGGCTCGCCGGCGCCGGCGGCGCCGTGTACTCCCCCCGATGCTCACCGTCCGGCGTGGCGGCGGTCGGGCTCGTGCTCAGCGGTCGCGCGAGCTACGAAGTTAGCGGGCGGGGCCCCATCCCCACCCATGAGAGCGGCGCGACAAGCGCGCCTCACCCCGCCCCTCCCGCTCGCCTAGCCGGCTCGCGCGAGCCTCCTCGGGCGGGGAAGCACCGAGGGAAGGCTAAGAGCGCCTGCGAAGCCCTGCGAGCGCCGGCAGCCGTAGGTCGCGGCGAAGCCCCTTCATGTTCTCCGTGACCGCGAGAGACGCCGTACGGGCCTCCTGAGGGCATCCAAGCTCGACAGCGTGCCGTGCACGAGCGAGTTCCGCCTCGGCTCATCGCAGCCACTCTCGCGCGCGCTCCGGAGCGATCATCGAGCGCATCATCGGATCGAGAGTCGCCGGCATGGTCGGAGCGTAGCAACGTCATGTGCGGGAAAGACAGCCGAGCTCAAGCAGCGTGAGCTCACGGCCCAGCGCACGCTCCCAGCACACCCACTCAGCGATTGCCGGCAGCGGGATCCGCACACGCTGTTTGGCCCAGCACGCGCCGCGGCGACGGAGCATCCTGATCGTGAGCCCGTGCTCGAGGTCAACCGGCGGCTGACGTAGTAGCACCGGCCGGGCAACGTCCCGTCCTCCCACAGCGTGCGGACACCACCGCCCTTACGAAGTAGCTGGCCACCTTGGACGCGTAGCCGGCGACGCTGCCCGATCGAAGCCACTCACGCCCGACGTGCGACGCACGACCGAAGCCGTGACGGAGAGTGCTCGACCGGCAGCGAGCGCGAACCGCTCGCACCAGCGACGCTCCATAACCGTTTCTGCACCGAGTACGACGTGCAAGTGGAGTACGCCCCGAGCCTGTAGCTCGGGCACCACCGCCAAGATCCCGTTCCTCGCGCCCTTCACTTCCCGGTCCGCGTGTTTGCGGGCCTCGTTTCGCATACGCGACCAGCGGTCCATACATGTCCGATTCCACGGTTCCGCGTAGCTCGGTTGAACGATCGCGCCGTCGTGACTCAGGAGATCGCGGCCAGGCGCAGTAATCGTGAGCATCACGACATCGCCCTTGAACGACGACACGTTGGCAGCGATCCGGTGGGCATGTCGACGCAAGTGCGCCTCACTATTACCCGGACACCGTGGCCGTCCGCATTTTTCGCGCCAGAGAAACTCACCACATTCTCTGCACTTCGGCCACCCAGACTCAGACACGGCCACTGAGTGCACAAAACAGCATCAAGGGCTCGCCTCCGGCTCGCCTTCCCGACCGCTAACGCGCCATCGCATCCAGCTCACCCGACGAGTGGTAGTGCAACCCCAAGTCGCCACCAGATCGCCGGCCACGAGAGCGTCAGGTATTCCAGCCACATCTGTGCTTGAAGTACAAGCAACGTCCACCCTACGAACGCTGCCGCTCCGCCGAACATCCGCCACCATCACGGCGACGGTATCTGTTCTGCGCGGCGTTCTCGCGCGTCTCTGCGTGCTTGTTCTCGCGCGAGCGTGACTCGGTAGGCCCGTCGTGCGCTCTGACCACCTCCGTACCGGCCCGAGCCTCGGAACAACCGTCCGAGCACGCCCAGAACCAGGAGCCCCACGACGGCGCCCACCACCAGGAGGACAGGGCTCACGCCCGCTTCGCGGGCGCCGTCGTAGAGCGTTCGCAGAATCACATAGTGAAGCGCGTAGTAGAGGAACGAGCTAGCCACTTGCGGCCTCCGTTTCTGGCCGGTAGCCCCGTGGCATCCAGCGCACGTCTTCGGGTAGATCCACGCTTGCCATGGCGTCGGTCAAGTAGAGCCGTGCGATCGTCTTCTCGAGCATGAACGTCGTGACTCCGGCTTTGCTGCGCGCCCTGTCATTCCACGTCGTTACAGCTACGAACAGGTTGATCGGAAACTCGGGATCCCGAGTATCTTCACCCGCTTCAGGTTCTTTAGCCACGTGAGGTACTCAAACAGGTGCGTATATCTTTGTCGATATTCTGCTCATCCTGCGTGATGAGGTACACGTTGTAGCCATAGTGGCGGTGCCCTGAGAAGAAGCGAACGAGTCTCTAGCCGCTCTCTCACGGCGTCGTCCTTCGACTTACCTATGCCAGAGTCCCAGGTGCGGGCGTTAAGCCAGCGGTGACACTCATCCAGCACCATGTCGGCTCGGGCCTCGCCGTCGCCGGCCACGCGGATCTTTCAGTAGCTCGTGCAGGTCCTCGGCTACGAACACCAGGTCTTCGTAGCGCTCACGCCCTACTCGGATGTGTTCGCGCCCCATGAAGCGATGCCAGCCACGTCGCGCCATCACTTCTGCCCAGTCGTCGCGCAGGGGGACGTTCGTCCACGACGACTCGTCCACGGGTCACACTATCCGCCACCTTTCGCACGGCGTAGAACGACTTGCCGGCTCCGGGGGATCCGTAATCAGCTCGATCACGTTCGATTTTCCGAGCAGTAGGAGTGGCGTTGCGCACGGCCGTCCGACGGCCTTCGGCCGGCGGCTCGGCCGGCCGTCCGGCCTCCGCTGTCCGGGGCAGCGACCGGGTTCGCCAGGATGCCGGCCTTGCGGAACACCCACCGAACCCCTAGGAACGTCACGTAGGCGCTGAGCATCGTGCCCGAGACCGCTAGCACGCCCCCCACCGGAAAAAACCAGTTCAGCCAAGCGCACGATCGTGGGGGGTGCAAACGTTTCCGGTAGCCCCGGGAGCGCTTCTGACGCGGCGGTAAGGATCGCGCCGAAGCCTTCCAAGAGCAGGTTGATAAGCGTCTCGGCCCCGTACAGGATGTAGGTGCCGATCGCCTCGAACCCTTCCTCGACCAGTTCTAGGAGACCGAACATCAGTCGTCGCCCTCACCGCTTCCACCAGGAGCCGGTCCAGTGCCGCCCATTGCGAAGTGGAAGAACGTCAGGACGATGCCGATGGTGCCCATCGCGAGCAGGATAGGTCTTACGATTTCCATCGCGCTTTCGAGAGGCGAAAGGTCGAGATTGAAGTCGATCCCCTTAATTTTCACCGTCCATTTAGGGGCTTCCGCAGTTCCCGACCACTTTTCGAACTCTTGAACAAGCCAGCACGGGACGCCGAACGGGAAGTTGCGACAGGCAGCTTCAAAGTTGGGGAAGTGGATCCCGGGTAGGGTCGGTCCGGTCATGTGGCCGCCGCTTTCCGGAGCCGGCGCATCTTCCGGGTTAACCTCCACCGTTACGAGTGTGCCCGGGTTGACCTTGGAGCCCTCGGCGGGGTCGGTGTACGCAACATCGTTAGGTCCCGTTCGCGGATCGATGTCATCTTGCGGGAGGACCTCTTCTTCAACCTTGGTGAACCCGTCCGAATGGAGCGTGTTCACGTAGGTAGTGGCGAGTTCGTTCTGCCCGGGGGCGGGGATTTCGATTTCAAGCGGAGTGGGGATCGGTGCCGCCTTGCGTTCTTCTTCGTCTTGTTCTTCGTTTTCTTCGTTGATGCCCGGCAGTTCTTCTTCGCGTTCGTGGAACACGTACGTTTGGTCGGGCACGGGGACCGTTAGCGGGTTCGGCGGGGTGAGTGTCGTCCCCGATTTGACAGGGGGCACGCGTTGGGGTTCAGCTTCGGCAGTTTCGGCGTGGGTCGAGTATTCGACGCTCCCGCCTTCGCTCTTGGCCTTCGGGTGCGAGCCAGCGGGAAACATGAGATCGCGGACCTTGGAGAGGTTCCAGTAAAAGCGTGTTTCTTCGCCTTCGTACTGGTAACACTCGATTCCCGCATCGAAGCCAAACAGATGGCGTCGTGTGCCGCTCCCGATGGTAGGGGGGCACTTCGGCGCAGAATGGTATTCGCCCACGTTATCCGTCCACACTTCGTACGCGGAGGCGCGTTTCCACGTTGTTTCCGGACTAGATTTAGTCTGTGTTTCCTCGTGGTAATGTACTTCCACGGAGATACACAGGTCGCCTTCCGGTATGCCGGGATCCCCAGAGAACGCGGCTTTCCGACATTCTTTCGGTTCGACGTGGGGTATCCGCGATTCGCCCGTGAAGATTTGGATCTTGCGTTCCGACGACGTGGGTTGGACACCGTATTCACCCTTAGCCGTCGTACCGATCCCGAACACACGCTCAAGATCGTTGCCGACTTTCTCCCACACGTATGTGTTTGCCGCGATCAGCGCGCCCGTTGGTAGCGCCTCGAACACGTCTGGGACCTTGGCGAGGAACCCGTCGTTCTCCGCCTGCTCGACCAGTCCGTCCCCTACAGCCGCTTCGTCGGGGCCTTGGTACAGCTTCCCGGTCTGCAGTTTCCTCACCATTTCCTGTACGGCAACGTCTTGATCGTGGGTGAGGCCGGACATGAAATCCGCCGGGTCCTGCCCCGTTTCGCCGGCCTCTAGCGCCATTGCCTCGTCCTCGGTCGCCATGCGGTCCACTTCCGTTTTGGTGTAGGTCCGGAGTGGTTTTTCCATCCCTTCACCCCAGAGTGAGTACGTACCGTCTTCGTTCTCTACCAACCCTCCACCGGTCGGTCTAGGAGCCCACGTCCGGTGCGCACTAGCCGTCGCCGGCAGCAACGCCCAGAACCGCCAGGAAGGCGGCGAGCAGACCCGTCACGGTCACTCGCCACCCCCTGCCGCGTGCTATTTGCCGAAGCCCCGCATCTGCGAATGCCCAAGAGGACACCGACGGCGACGCGACCATCGGCGACGTAGTGATCGTGTGCGGAGGTCGTGCGACACTTCCCCGAAGCGATCGCTTCAAACACGGTTTTCGATTTGGTCGCGGCTTCCGATTCCGTCGCCAGGGCGGCGGTAGGGAGCGCCAAGACCGCGCCGACCACGACCGAAGTCGCGAGAACGGCTCGATTGCGTGCTACCTCGATGAGGTTCCTCATTGACTATTTCACCTCCCTTCGTTTGTTCAGCCGACCGGAGGTCGGGCAGCCGTATGCCCTTCCGGTCAGTCATTGAGGAACCCTTCTACGGCGGCGATCGCCGCCATCACAACCCACACCCAGAATCCGAGCACGAGTGTGGAGAAGAACGCGTAGATCGCCACTTCGCTACCAGCGCCGAAGTTAACAGCGGCGATCATCCCGGACCGCGCCTTTAAGAACGCCGACAGCCATGCACTCAGCGGCTCCCGTACGACATGCGCTTCCACAGCCGCCTCGGATTACTGGAAGAGGCTGTCGCCAGCCTCCATCTCTCCGTCAGCGGTTTGGCGTCGTCCACGGGAACCCAGCCCAACTACCCACGGCGCCAGAAGCCTTTCACGAACAGGAGCATCACCATCCCGCCGAGCGCCACGCCGATGACCGCCCAAACATCATCGTTCATCGTTTCGGTGTAGTCGGCGAGTTCCGTCTTAGCGTCCCATTGAAGGCGGTCAGTTCAGTGCCGCCCGTTTTGCCTTCTTTTCCTTCGGCGCCAGCTTTCCCTTCTTTTCCTTCTTTCCCTTCTTTACCTTCTTTGCCTTCACCACCAGTGAACGTTGTGGTACTGGCGGCAAGGTACGCGTTCCCGCCCGTACAGCCTTCACCCTGCGTTACCTGCCACTTCTTGCCGGCGCCCACCAGGATCGACGCTTGCCCACCGTCGTCCTGGTCAGTACCACCGGTGTACGACTGCGCCGCGCTCACCTGCACACCGTTGACGTATATGTGGAGCGTGCACACTTCCGCTGCTTTGGAGTGAAGTTCCCATCGAGATTTACGAGCGCCGCCTTCGTTGCGCTCGGTTCATATTCGGTGGCGAAAGATTTGGTCGCGACTTTGCTAGCCGCTTCTACGTTGACCGGTGATTCGGCGTGCGCGAGTTCGCTACCGAGCCAACAGAGCGCCACGAGGGCGCCGACGAGCCAGAGTGCGACCAGCTTAGTTGCGCTGGCGCGCATTACCCGTACCCGAGGTCGGGTAGGGCTTCCGAGCCGAGCGGGAGGCGAGCGCAGACGGAACCTCCCGGTTCGGAGGTCTGGCTAAGCGACTGCGTGACGAGCCTACCAAGGTCATCGGCAGGCAGCATACACGACTACCCGGCTACGTGGGAAAAAAACGCACAGCAGAACTTGTAGGGCTGTCGTCGTCCCGTCTGAGAAGTAGTCATCCCACCGTCGATTATCGAGCGCGACGTCTTGCGCCGCGGGGGCCCCCGTCGAGGAATCCGAGGACCTCGTGGCGCCGGCGCGAGTCCCGCGACAACGCGTAGCGCGGAGCGGCGCTCCTCCCTCGGAGGTCCCTCCTCGGTCCTGACCCGGCGCTCAGCGCGTGAGCGGGGCCGTCGGCCACCGGCCCAGCTCACGCCCCTCCATTATCGAGCGCACGCCTGCCTGCGTCGTCTGAGCCTGACGGACACGCGGCTCTCGTACCCGGAGCCGTCGCCACCATCGCCGTTGGATCGGCATGGAGCTCGTCGAGCGACAGGTAGTGGTCCTCTCCGCATCGCGGGCATTTCTCGGCATAGGGCCACTCCTCCGCGACCTCGTCGATCTCGTCAGCCGATATCGAGATTCCAAGAGCCTCGTTGTGCAGGGGCACGAGTAGTGGACGAGCCACGCGAGCAATGTTCCACGACTCACCACCTCATCGATTATCGAGCGTGGACAGCTAGCAGGGCCGTCCACTCGCATCCGGCCACGCGAGACGGAGAATCAGGCCGGCGGCCAGCTCGAAATCGAGGCCACAGTCTCTCTCGGTGATCGACCCCGGTAGTGGCGGGAGCTGAAACCCGAACGTCCCGATTCGGTATGACCAGTCTTCGACGGCAGGCAGAACCCGCTCGAGCTTGCCGTGGACCCAATCGGGTCGCCAGGGACCTCAATAGCCGTCGCACCTCGCACCGGTGGAGCCCCGACCCACAGGCCGAACTCGCACGTCTGGCCGACATGCTCGTTGAGCCTCGCCAGCGCATCATCGCGAGTGAGCTTCAAGTGAGCCACGGCATCGATTATCGACGTCGACCTTGGGGCCGTCAGGGCCCGGGAGCGGGGACCTCGAACCGCACCGTCCGGTCGATTTTCAGGGGCGCACACCGTGTCCCCGTCAGGTTCCGCTCAACGAGAAGGACCTCACCCTTGGGGCAAGTCGCACTCGTCTGACGCGCGTTCGTCGACCTTGCTCCGCTTCCACAGCCAGCCAAGCCAACGAGACCTGCGGCTACGGCGCTCGCGAGTAGTCGACGCACGGCATCGATTATCTCGCTACGCCGAGCACCGGCTCTTCCCTCAGCTATCTCCTTTCTTCGTGATCACGAAGTTGGAGCTGGGGTTGATCACTTCGGCTGCGTTTTTCGCGATCGAGCTGCCGCTGATCGAGAACGTGCCCGCGGGGTCGCTGGGCGATTCGTCGCTCGCCACCTCGATCGCCGCCACGCTCTGGCCTTCGATCTTCATCCCTTTCGCCGACGAGTGGTCCCCGTACGGCTGCGTGCCCGACTGGATCAGCTCGATGCCGGTTTCGCCGGTCCCGGTGATCGAGCCACCGCCGATCGAGACATCGCCCTGTTCGAGCACGAAGCCCTGGTAACGGTTGGATTCGAGCTTGTTGGACGAGAACTTGAATTCCGGCCTTGTCGGCTGCGTGGCGCTCGTCGACGCGTAGTAGACGCCGATGTCGTTGCCGGAGATCGTGTTGTCGCTCACCTTCGTGCCCGCTGCGGCCCCGTAGAACAGCAGCCCGGTCGCCTCTTCGCTCGAGGAGGTGCACACGCCGGAGACTTCGCACTCGTTGCCCGAGATCGTGTTTTCGCTGATCGCCCCCTTGGCCCCGAAGGCGACCTGGATCCCGTTCTGCGCGATGTACGGGCTCGCTCCTTCGCCTTCGATCAGGCTGCCTGTGACTGTCAGCGTCGAGCCCGCGTTCGACGCGGTCGGACCGTTCTTCTCGTAGCCGGTGATCGAGTCATCGCTCAGCGTCGCGTGACCCACTTCGCTGTTGCCGGAGCCGACCTGTACGGCGAGCCCGTGCTGGCAACCCTTGTAGGCGCTCAGCGTCGTGCTAGCCCCGACGATTTCGTCGATCGTCGCGGTCAGCTCAGCGCCGCCACCGACGTTGATCGCGTTGAGCGGGCCGGCGCACGTTTCGATCGGTGCGAGGGCGTCGATCTTCAGCCTGCTGATCGTGACCTTGCCCGCCGTACAGACCGAGACCTCGTCGATCTGACCTGCTTCGACGCCTTCCGCCGTGTCACAGCTGGTCGTCGACGCGGCCGGGGTGCTCGGCAACTGCAGGGTGGCTTTGCCCCCTGTGGCAAGCGCGAGTTTGACAGGCTTCACGATCTGGATCTGTTCGGTGTAAGTGCCTTCGCAGACGTTCACCAGCGCACCTGGCGCTGCAGCGTTCAGCGCTGACTGCACGGTCGTGTACCCGGCGCTCGCGCAGCTCAGGTCGCTGCCCGGGGCCGCCAACGATCCGTTGACCCAAAGTGCTTTGGCCGCGGACGCGATGCCTGGTGCGATCAGTGCCGTCGCCACCACAACGCATGCCACCAGCGCGGTTCTTGCCGATCTGGTCATCCCTCCTCCTCTTCCTCTTCTCCTCCATGTCCCTTGGCGCTCGACGCCCTCGCCCCGACGACCCGTCGCGCTCCTGTTCGTCGCCTCGGAGGAGAAGCTATCCGGAAGAGGCGCCCACGCGTCCCGTGAGGGCAACTTCTCCCCACCCCTTCCCGGTCAGCCCGACCTTGACATGCAATGCCAAGGTTGCCTATAGTTAGGCAACCTCATGGCTGCCAATCACCGGACAGAGCCGATGGACGATGTGTTCCGCGCCCTCGCGGACCCCGCCCGCCGGCGCCTGCTCGACCGCCTCAACGCCCGCAACGGCCAGACCCTGCGGGAGCTGTGCGCGGAGATGGGAATGACCCGGCAGGCCGTGAGCAAGCACCTCGCCGTGCTCGAGGAGGCCAACCTCGTGACCACGGTGAGACGAGGCAGGGAGAAGCTGCACCACCTCAACCCCGCCCCGATCAGCGACATCTCCGAGCGCTGGATCCACCGCTACGACCAGCGGCGGGTCGACGCGCTCTCCGACCTCAAACGAGCCCTGGAGGGCCCCGCCATGGACACCCCGTCGTTCGTCTACACCACCTACATCCAGACCACCCCCGAGCGCCTGTGGGACGCGCTCACCAGCCCCGCCTTCACCGAGCGCTACTGGGACCTGACCTTCGAGACCGACTGGCAGCCCGGCTCGCCGATGGTCTGGACCAACAAAGGCGTGCGGATCGAGGACCCCGAGCAGGTCGTGCTCGAGTCCGACCCCCCGCGCCGTCTCTCCTACACCTGGCACACCTTCACCCCCGAGCTCGGACGCGCCGCCGGCGCCGGCGAGGAGGCGTTCGCCGCCGCTGCCGCGGAGCCGCGCTCGCGCGCGACCTTCGAGATCGAGCCCGCCGGCAACGCCGTGAAGCTGACGGTGATCCACGACCGGCTCGTCCCGAACGGCACCACGGTGCGGATGATCGGCGGCGGCTGGCCCCAGGTCCTTTCGAAGCTCAAGACCCTGCTCGAGACCGGCGAGACCTTCGCGATCGAGCGCAAGACCGCTGCCCGGGACGGCGCGGCGCTGGCCGCGCCCCGGTCCTGAGAGGAGGACGTGATGAGCGCTCCGAACATCGTCGGCCACGACGAGTGGCAGGCCGCACGCGACCGGCTGCTCGTACGCGAGAAGCAGCACACGAAACTCGGCGACGAGCTCGCCCGCGAGCGCCGGCAGCTGCCGTGGGTCCGCATCGGCAAGCCCTACGAGTTCGACACCGAGAGCGGGAGGAAGACGCTCGCGGAGCTGTTCGACGGACGCTCCCAGCTGGTCGTCTACAGCTTCATGTTCGGCCCCGACTACGACGCCGGGTGCCCCGTCTGCTCGTCGATCGCCGACAGCTTCGACGGCGTCGTGCCGCTGCTCGGCGCGCGCGACGTGACGATGATCTGCGTCTCCCGCGCCCCGATCGAGAAGCTGCTCGACTACCGGCGACGCATGGGCTGGGGCTTCGGCTGGGCCTCGAGCCACACGAGCGACTTCAACTTCGACTTCGGGCGCTCGCACACCCGCGGGGAGGTCGCGGCCTGGGCGGCCGATCCGCCTGCGCCGGTCCGCAAGTTCGCCACGGAGTGCGGAACCGACCCGGCCGGCTACATGTCGGAGGGACCCGGGCTCAGCGTGTTCGCCAGGTCCGGTGAGGACGTGTTCCTCACCTACACCGCATCTGCCCGCGGTCTCGAGACCGTGATGGCCTACTACGGGATCCTCGACCGCGTCCCCAGCGGGCGGGAGGGCGACCCGCCCGATCCGATGTGGATCCGGCGCCACGACGAGTACGGGCCACGGTCGTGACCGGCGTCGCCTTGACGGCGTCGGCGCGGGCCACCGGCGGGCGGGCCTCCGCCCGTCTCGCCGCGCTCGCGATGCTCGCGACCGCGGCGCTCGGATGGGTGCTGCTGGCCCGCCGCATGGCCGGGATGAGCTCGGTCCCCGGCGGCGATCCCGGCTCACTCGCATGGTTCGTGCCGACCTGGGCGCTGATGACCGCCGCGATGATGGCGCCGGTGATCGCGCCGGCGGCGGTCCGTCTGCGTAGCGGCCCCGATCGCTCCCCTCTCCCCTCCGCGCTCTCGTTCCTCGCCGGCTACGCGCTCGTCTGGATGCTCGCGGGCGTGGCCGGCTTCGGCGCCGTGGCCGGTGTCAGGACGCTCCACGTGAGCGCGCTCAGATGGGACGGTTGGGGCCGGTACCTCGCCGGCGCCACGGTCGCCGCTGCCGGCGTCTACCAGCTGACCGCGGCCAAGAGCCGCTGGCTCGGCCGCTGCCGCGCCCGCGTCGACGTCCTCGATGCTCGCGGAGCCGCCGGCGGGCTCCGCGCCGGCCTGCGCCGGGGCGTCTGCTGTGTGTCCTGCTGCTGGTCGCTGATGGCGGCGCTCTACGCGCTCGGGATGATGAGCCTCGCGTGGACGGCGCTGCTCACGGTCGCGATCGCGGCCGAGCGGACGCTGCCGCGCCCCGAGGTCCTGGTCCGCGCGATCGCGGCGCTGCTCGTGGTGCTCGGCCTCGCGGTCGCCGCCGTGCCCGCGAGCGTCCCGATGCTCGGCGCCTCCCGCGGAGGCATGCGGATGGCCCCGTCGGCGCCGCCCCGGTCGATGTCCGGCGGGTCGGCGATGTCGTAGTGTCCGGCGCGTGCCGCTGAGCCGCATCGAGATTCCCGCAGGCCACCCGCCCGAGTACCGCAGGCGCCTGCTGGACACGATCTACAAGACGCTCCACGACGTCGCCGGCGTTCCCGAGGGGGACCGTTTCCAGATCCTCACCGAGCACGAGCCGGGGAACCTCGACATCAGCCCCGACTACCTCGGGATCGAGCGCTCTGCTGGCGCGATCGTGATCCAGATCACGCTCAACGCCGGTCGCACCACCGAGACGAAGCAGGCCCTCTACGCCGCGCTCGCCGACAACCTCCACGAGCGCCTCGGCATCCGCCGCGAGGACGTGACGATCAACCTCGTCGAGGTCGCGAAGGAGAACTGGTCGTTCGGTAACGGGGACGCGCCCTACGCCTAGCCGGCGCCGAGCCCCCTGACGCCGCCCAGCAGCGCCAGCTCCCGCCACTTCCAGTGGCAGTCGACCTCGTCGAACCCGGCGGCGCGCAGCATCCGCAGCTGGCTCTCGACGTCGAGCAGGCGGTCCGAGGGATCCTCGCGAGAGAGCGGCTCGTCGATCGCGGCGAAGAACGCGTGGTGAAGCCGCTCGCTGACCGAGGCGACGTGATCGAAGTTCAGCAGCACCCCGCCGGGCGCGAGCGCGGCGTGCGCCTCCGCGTACAGGCTCGCCTTCCGGTCGTCCTCGAGATGGTGGATCGCGAGCGAGGAGACGACCGCGTCGAACCGGCCGAGGTCCGGCAGCTCCTCACTGAGATCGTGCTCGACGAGGGAGGCGCCCGGGACCTCCGCCAGGTGCTCGCGAGCGGCGCGCAGCATCACCGGTGAGCGGTCGATCCCGACCCCGCTGGAGCCCGGCCGAGACGCCAGCACCAGCGCGAGCAACCGGCCGTCTCCCGTGCCGAGGTCGAGCACCCGCAGCGGGCCTTCGGGCAGCTGTTCCAGCAGCGCCGCGTCCGGCGCGATCCCGGCGAACGGCTCGGCCGCCCGCGCCCGGTAGTGCGCCACGTGATCCTCGTCCGCCCACTCGTCCATTCCCCGCCATTCTCCGGCCTGAGCGGATCTTTAGGCGCTCGTGTCAGATTCGTTCCAGTGCGAACGCTCCCGAAACGACGTCTGGCCCTCGTGATCGCGCTCGTCGCGGTCCTCGCGGGCGGCACCGCGGTCGCCCTCGGCGCGACCTCCACCACCTCGCGGCCCTCCCTCCATCGGGGCCGCCGAGGCGGCGGCGCCGTGGCGGTCGCGGCGAGGTACCTCGGGATCCCCCGCGCCCAGCTGCGCCGGGATCTCGCCTCCGGCGAGACCCTCGCCCAGGTGGCGGCAGCGACACCGGGCCACAGCGAAGCCGGCGTCGTCGCCGCGCTCGAAGCAGCGGGTCAGAAGCGCCTGAAGGCGGCCGGCGCCAAGCTCCCCGCCCGCATCCAGAAGCTCGTCCACGCGAAGCTCCACGGGAGCGGCGCATCACCCGCCCGGTTGCGCGCCGTCGCCCTGTCCTACCTCGGGATCGGCCGCAAGGCGCTGACCTCCGAGCTTCGCAGCGGCCACTCGCTCGCGCAGGTCGCGGACGCGACCCCAGGCAAGTCGGCGAAGGGCCTGCAGGAAGCACTCCTCGCCGCCGTCAGCCAGCGCCTGCAGGCACGGCTGTCGAGCGGTGCGATCACGAAGTCCACCGAGGAACGCCGTCTCGCGACGGCCCAGCGGCGAATCGCGGCCGTGCTTCAACGCACCGGCAGGGCGCGCGCAGCGTCACGCCGCAGCCGCTGAGCTGAGCGCCCGCTCAGCGCCCCAGCTCACGCCGGTCTCGGCACAACCGTCGACCCCCCAGGGGGCGGCGCCCGGCCCGCCGAGATCATCGCCGTGCTCGCTCGCCCCCGTCGGCGCCGTCCGCCGGCGCTCCGCCCCTCGGGTGCCCCGCATCCGCGGCCGAGCAAAGCCCAGCCCAACGCTTGAAAAAAAGTTTGGCGTGCCATAATCTGATTCTCATGGCCGCCAAGGAAGCGATCCGCACGCCCGCTGTAGAGGACTACACGAAGGCGATCTTCTCGCTCGAATCGCGCCGCGACGAGCCGGTCTCGACCAAGACCCTCGCCGAGCGCCTCGCGATCACCCCCGGGTCCGTCTCGGCGATGCTCAAGCGCCTCGACGAGCTCGGGTTGACCAGCCACGTCCCCTATCGCGGCGTGCGCCTGACCGACTCCGGCCGTCGCATCGCGCTCGAGACGATCCGCCACCACCGCCTGCTCGAGAGCTACCTCGCGGACGTCCTGGGGATGCCCTGGGACCGCGTCCACGCCGAGGCCGAGGTGCTCGAGCACGTCATCTCCGAGGATCTCGAGGCGCTGATCGCGGCGAAGCTCGGCCACCCCACCGTCGACCCCCACGGCGACCCGATCCCCACCCCCGACCACGACCTCGACGAGCGCGAGACGGTGCGGCTCGACGAGCTGCCGGTCGGCGCGACGGGCTGCTTCGTCCGCGTCTCCGACTCGGATCCCGAGATGCTCCGCTACCTCGCCGAGCTCGGGATCGCGATCGGCCAGGACCTCGAGGTCGTCGAGCGCCAGCCGTTCGGAGGGCCGCTGTTCGTGCGCTTCGGCGAGCAGACGCACCCGCTCGGCGAGGGGCTCGCGCAGGCGATGCGCGTCGAGCCCGAGGAGCCGGCGTGACGCCTCCCCCCCGTGTCCCCGTGCTCGAGGGCCCGGACGCCGGCACCGTTCCGCTGCGCGGGCCGAGCCCGCTCGAGGAGGTGCTCGCGAAAGGCCGCGTGCGCGCGATGCTCGCGATGCTCGGCCCCGCCTTCGTAGCCGCGATCGCCTACGTCGACCCGGGCAACTTCGCCACCAACGTCCAGGGCGGCGCGCGGTTCGGCTACCTGCTGCTGTGGGTCGTGCTGCTGGCGAACCTGATGGCGATGCTGATCCAGTACCTCTCGGCGAAGCTCGGCATCGTCACCGAGCACGGGCTCGCGGAGAACGTCCGCGAACGCTATCCCGCCGCCGTCTCATGGGCGATGTGGGTGCAGGCCGAGGTGATGGCCGCCGCGACCGACATCGCCGAGTTCCTCGGAGCGGCGATCGGTCTGAACCTGCTGTTCGGCGTGCCCCTGTTCCCGGCGGGGCTGATCACCGGCGTGATCGCCTTCGGGATCCTCGGCCTCCAGCGGCGCGGGGTACGTCGCTTCGAGCTGGCGATCAGCGGACTGCTCGGTCTCGTGTTCGCCGGCTTCGTCTACGAGGCCCTGAGCATCGGCCCCTCCGCGAGCGGGTCGCTGAAGGGACTCGTGCCGCACCTGCAGGGCACCGAATCGGTCTACCTCGCCGTCGGCATCATCGGCGCGACCGTGATGCCCCACGTCGTCTACCTGCACTCGTCGATGACCGGCCGCCGCGTGCCCGTGCGCAACGAGCACGAGCGGCGCCGCGTGCTGCGCTTCGAGCGGATCGACGTGATCATCGCGCTCGGCCTCGCGGGCGTCGTCAACCTGGCGATGCTGGCGGTCGCCGCGAAGCTGTTCCACACCCCGACGCTGTCCGGCCTGGAATCGCTCACCGCGGCGCACGCCCAGCTCGGTCACCTCGTCGGGGGCGGCGCGGCGCTCGCCTTCGCCGTCGCGCTGCTCGCCTCCGGGGCCTCCTCGGCGAGCGTCGGCACCTACGCCGGCCAGGTCGTGATGGCGGGCTTCATCCGCGTGCGGATCCCGCTGCTCGTCCGCCGCGTCGTGACGATGATCCCTGCGCTCGTCGTCATCGCGATCGGCGTCAACCCGACGAGCGCGCTGGTCCTGAGCCAGGTCGTCCTCTCGTTCGGGATCCCGTTCGCGCTGATCCCGCTCGCGCTCCTCACCTCCCGCCGGGACGTGATGGGCGTCTACGTGAGCGGCCCGCTGATGCGCACCGGGGCATGGCTGTGCGCGCTGACGATCACCGGCCTGAACGTCTTCCTGATCGTCCAGCAGCTCGCCTGAGCCCGGTCCGCCGAGCGGCCGCTCAGAGGCCGATCCATGGCCCGCGCCAGCCGCCGGCGCCCGCAGCGAGCTTCTCCGAGCCGGCCGGTCCCCAGCTGCCGGGCTCGTAGACCTCGACCGCGGGTGGCGATTCGAGCAGCGGGTCGAGGATCCGCCAGCATTCCTCGACCCCGTCCTCGCGGGTGAAGTGCGTGGCGTCGCCGATCAGCGCGGCGTGGAGCAGCACCTCGTAGGGCGTCGGGTCCTCCCCGCCCTCGATGGCGAACTCCATGTCGAGCTCGATCGGCGCCGGACCGGGGCTGTCGGCGCGGTGGGCGTCGAGCACGATCCTGACCCCGGTCGTCGGGTCGATCCGGACGACGATCTGGCTGGGTTCGCGCAGCCGCCCGCCGGTCCCCAGGAACGAGAGCCGCGGCGCGTGGCGGAACACCAGCCGCAGCTCGGTCTGCGTGACCGCGAGCTTCTTGCCGGCGCGGATGTAGAACGGGACTCCCGCCCAGCGCCAGTTCTCGATGTGGAGCTTCAGCGCGGCGAACGTCTCCGTCTCGGAGTCCTTCGCGACGCCTTCGATCTCGCGGTAGCCGCTGTACTGCCCCCGCACGTAGTCGGCGGGGTCGGCAGCCGGCATCGATCCGAACACCGCGGCCTTCGCATCCTTGATCGCTTCCGGGCCGGGCCGGCCGGGCGCCTCCATCGTCGCCGCCGCGAGCGTCTGCATCAGGTGGTTGACGACGACGTCGCGCAGCGCCCCGACGGGGTCGTAGAAGTGCCCGCGATCCTCTACCCCGAACTCCTCGGCGAGCGTGATCTGGACGGAGCCGACGAAGTTCCGGTTCCAGACCGGCTCGAGCATCGAGTTAGCGAAGCGCAGGTGCAGGAACTCTTCGAGCCCCATCTTCCCGAGGAAGTGGTCGATCCGGTAGAGCTGCGGCTCGCGGAGGTGCTCGTGCAGTTCGGCCGCGAGCGCCTGGGCGGAGGCGAGGTCGTGGCCGAACGGCTTCTCGACGACGACCCGGGCGTCGCCGAGCAGCTTCGCCCCGTCGAGTCCCGCGACCACCCGCCCGAACAGCGACGGCGGGATCTCGAGATAGAAGACGGGCACGCTGACGCCGTCGATCGCCTTCGCCACCCGCTGGTAGGTCGCGGCGTCGTCGAAGTCCCCGCTGACGTAGGAGAGGCGGGCGGCGAAGGCCTCGAAGACCTTCTCGTCGAGCTTCTCCCCGCTCGCCTCGATCGCTTCCCGCGCGTGTTCGCGAAGTTTGTCCACCGACCAGTCGTCGACCGCGACCCCGATCACCGGCACCGTCAGCAGTCCGCGCCGCTCGAGGCGGTACAGCGAGCGCAGCGTCATCTTCTTCGCGAGGTCGCCGGTGATGCCGAACACGACCAGCGCGCCGCCGGGGGTGTTGCCGTTGTCGCTCATCCGGGCAACCTACCCGCCTCAGCGCGTCAGAAGCTGCACGATCGCCGAGATGCCGACGAGCACGATCAGCACGCGCAGCGCGCCGGGGGGCAGCCGCCTCCCCCAGCGGGCGCCGAGCTGAGCGCCGGCGATCGCGCCCGCCGCGATCAGCGCAGCGGGCCCCCAGTCGACGTGGGCGGCGAACACGAAGTAGAGCCCGGCGACGCCGTTGACGAGGCCCGCGAGGACGTTCTTCAGCGCGTTCGTCCGCTGCAGGTCCTGCGGCAGCGCCACGCCGAGGATCGCGAGCAGGATGATCCCCTGCGCCGCGCCGAAGTAGCCGCCGTAGACGCCGGTCAGGTAGACCGCGAAGGCGGTGCCCGGGTGTCCGGGCCGGTCGAGCTCGATCTCGCGGTGGGCCAGCGCACGCGCGAGCCGCGGCTGCAGCAGCGTCAGAGCGAGCGCGATCACGATGAAGACCGGGACGATCGCCTTGAACGCGGAGCCCGGCAGCACCAGCAGCAGCACCGCGCCGGTGATCCCGCCCGTCACCGACATCGCCCCGAGGCGCACCGCCCGCGAGCGCTGGCCGGCGAGCTCGCGGCGGTAGCCGATCGCACCCGACACCGACCCCGGCACGAGCCCGATCGTGTTCGACACGTTCGCGGTCACCGGGTGGTAGCCGAACGCGAGCAGCACCGGGAAGGTGATCAGGGTGCCGCTGCCGACGACCGTGTTGATCGTCCCGGCGGCCATACCCGCGAGGGCGATGCAGACGATTTCGGCGACGGTCAAGGGCTGAGGGGGCGTGGGATCGCGGCGCCCACGCCTTCTAGGGTGGTCGCGTGGAGGTCGAGAAGGCTATCCGTACGCGGCGCACCCACAAGGCCTACGGCGCGCGGCCGGTGGACGAGCCGCTCCTGCGCGAGCTGCTCGAGCTCGCGCGCTGGGCGCCGAACCACCACCTCACGAACCCGTGGCGCTTCCGCGTGCTCGGCGAGCGGACCCGTGCCGCGCTGACGGACCTTGCGGAGTCGCTGCAGCCGGGCGCGGCCGCGAAGCTCAGGCGGGCGCCGACGCTCGTCGCGGTGAGCGCCGTGCGATCGGGCGACGACGAGCAGGACCGCGAGGACCTGCTCGCGACCGCCGTGGCGGCCTACATCGTGCTGCTCGCCGCGCACGACCGGGGGCTCGCCGGCTACTGGCGTTCCGTGCCGCTGCTCGACGACCCGCGGGGACGGGCGCTGCTGGGGATCGGCGACCGCGAGACGGTCGTCGGCCTGCTCTACCTCGGCGACCCGGTGCAGGAGCAGCGGGTGCCGGAGCGCGCGTCGGCGGACGAGTACGTAGCCTGGCTGGAGTGATCTCGGCGCTGCGCCAGGCGCTGCTCCCCGGCCGCGGCGACCGTCACGGCCCGCTGGTTCCGATGATGGTCGCGCTGACGCTGCTCACCGGGGTCGTCGACGCCGCCAGCTACCTGCGGCTCGGTCACGTGTTCGTCGCGAACATGACGGGCAACGTCGTGTTCCTCGGCTTCGCGCTGGCCGGCGCCGGCGGGCTCTCCGCCGTCAGCTCGCTGATCGCGCTCGCGGCGTTCCTCGCCGGCGCGCCGGCTCGGCGGCCGCATCGGCGACGCGCTCGGCGGCCACCGCGGACACCTCGTGAGGGGTGCCGGCGCGACCCAGGCGCTGCTGATCGCCCTTGCGCTGATCGTCGCGCTCGCCTCCGCGGCCCCCGAGCCGCGAGGGGTGCGCTACGCGCTGACGGCCGTGCTCGCCGTGGCGATGGGCGTCCAGAACGCGGCCGCGGGGCGGGTCGCGGTCCCGGAGCTCACAACCACGGTCCTGACGAAAACGCTGACCGGAGTCGCCTCGGCCTCGCGGGGCGAAGCGGCGATGGTCACGCGCCGGCTGCTGTCGGTGCTCGCGATGCTGCTCGGCGCCCTCGCGGGCGGGCTGCTCGCGCTCGACGTGTCGGTCCCCGCGGCGCTCGCCCTGGCCCTGATCCTCGCCTGCACGGTCGCCGTCGCGGCGCACGCCGCCTCGCGCCACGGCGGCCCGTGGACTGACGGCGCGAGCTAAAGGTTTCGCTTTCCAGAGCCGATTCCGGGGGTATGGCGCACTCCTCGAGCCGGTCAGGGCGACGCGTACGCTCGCTGGCGCTCGCAGCGGTGGCGCTCGTCGCGGTGCTCGGCGCGCTCGCGCTCACGATCGTGCGGGCCGGCGAGCAGTCTCGCGGCCACATCGAACAGAGCTTCAGGCTCCGCGCGACCGCGTCGGCGATGCTCGTCTCGACGTACCTCGGCCAGCAGGGCGAACGCCAGCGCGTGACCGGGGAACGGCTGCTCGCCGGCAAGCGCGTCGCGCCGGCACGTTTCGACGCGATCGCCTCCGCCTTCGGTAGCCGCTCGGCGCTGCTGCTCGACGCGCGCGGCAGGCTGCTCGACGTGATCCCGCACGACCCGTCGCTGCTCGGCACCCAGGTCGCGGCGGGCTATACGCAGCTGGCCGAGGCCGAGCACGGGCAGACCTCGGTCTCCGGGTCGGTCTTCTCGCAGGTCAACAGCGAACCCGTGATCGCGCTCGCGGTGCCTTTCCAGACGCCGCACGGCCGGCGGGTGTTCAGCGCCGACTACCCCGTCGGCGGGCCGGAGCTGCAGGCGTTCGTGGCGCACGCGATCGCGTACCCCCAACACGACGTTGCGCTGATCGACACGCAGGAACGCCTGCTCGCATCGAGTCCGGACGCCGGGCAGTCGGTGACGCTCGCGCAGGCGAACCCGGCGCTCGCGAAGGCGCTCCGCCACGGCTCGTTCGGCTCGGTCCCGGGCGCCGCGACGCCGAGCACCTTCACGGTCGCGCCCGTCGGCGGCACCGGCTGGCAGATGGTCCTCGAGGTCCCGAACAGCAAGCTCTACGTCTCCATCAACGGGCTCTCCGAACAGGTTCCGTGGCTCGTGTTCGCGCTCGTCACCCTGCTCGGCACGCTGCTGCTGGCGCTGTTCGCCCGCTCGCTCGCAGACCGCGCCCGGCTCTCCCGGCTGTCGGCGAAGCTCGAGGGCATCGCCCGCACCGACGCGCTCACGGGGCTGCTGAACCGCCGCGGCATCGAGGAGGACTCGGCGCGGGCCTGGGCCCACGCGCGCCGGCGCCGCGAGTCGATCACCGTGCTGATGATCGATCTCGACCGCTTCAAGCAGGTCAACGACCGCCACGGCCATGAGGCGGGCGACCGCGTACTGGTCGCGCTCGCAGAATGCATGCGCGAGACGTTCCGCGCGGAGGACGTCTACGGGCGTCTCGGCGGCGACGAGTTCGTCGCGGTGCTCGAGGCCGGCGAGGAAGCCGGCCGTGCCGCGGCGGACCGCCTGCACGAGGCGGCCTCGGCCCGCCGGATGCCCGAGATCGGCCTCGACGGCGGTGTGCCGGTGAGCATCGGCATGGCCTGTGGGGTGCACGTCTCGCCCACCGACCTGATGCGCGAGGCGGACGCCGACCTGTATCGCGCGAAGAGCGCCCGCCGCTCGCTCGAAGCGGCGACGCGCTGAGCCGCCGGCGGGCCGGAGCGCGTCCGGGCCTCGCCGCCGACACCCGGGAGGCGTCCCCGGGCATTCGCTGAGACGGCGTCCTTTTCGTGAGCGGCCGGCGAGCCGCCCACGAAGAAGACTCGTCTCACTGGACGGTGAGCGTCCCTTCCATTCCCGCCTGCCGGTGCCCGGGCACCGAGCAGAAGAACTTGTAGGTCCCGGCCTTGAGGTTCAGGCTCAGCGTCTTCGTGCCGCCCTGGAACGTCGGCGTCGCACCGATCGTCTGCCCGGAGGCCGATTCGATCGTCATGTTGTGACCGAGCGGGGCCATGTTCGTGAAAGCGATCGACACCTTCCCGGCCTTCGCCGTCAGCGACTTCGTGTTGTATTCGAGCTGCCCGCCGGGCGCCGCGGAGACGCTGAGGGAGGAGCTCGCCGTGCCGGTGCTTGCGGGCGTCGAGGTCGTCGCCGGCGTGGACGCGGTCGTCGCGGGGGTCGAGGCGGTCGTCGACGGCGTGGACGTCGAGCCGCTGTTCGTGGACGAGCTCCCGCACCCGGCGAGCAGCGCGAGCGCGGCCATCGCCGGCACGATCGCGAGCCGCCGGGGTGCGCGGCGTGTGTTGGGTCGGGCTGCTGGGTGCGTGATCAAGGTCGCTCCTCCGGTTCGGTCGGCTTTCGCAGGTCCAAGACGCCCGCGGAAGCGGTTCCTTCCCTCCGCGCGGTCAATCCTACGCTGCGGCGGGGCGGCTCAGGGCTCGGTGTGGATCACGACGTCGGCGAGTCCCTCGACGCGCTGACGCAGGTCGTCCTCGAGCTCCCCCGCGAGCTCGTGCGCGTCGGCCAGCGACTCCCCGTCGCGCCCGGCCAGGGTCAGGAACAACACCGGCCCCGCCTCGGTCGGCAGCAGCCGCACGCGCTCGGGCTCGCGTCCGGTGCGCGTCCGCACGAGCTCGCTCGCGGCGCGGGCAGCCGCCGCTTCGTCGACCGGTTCGGCGGAGGGGTCGACGCGCAACGGCCGCTCGAGCGGCTCGAGGTGGGTCTGGACGTCCTCGACGCCGGGGCGCGCACGGATCGCCGCCTCGACCCGCTCGGCCGCCTCGTGCGCGGTGCGCAGGTCGAGCTCGTCGGGGAACTTGAGGTGCAGCGAGACGCTCGCGCGGTCGCCGTCCTCGAACACCGCGATGTCATGCGCCTCCTTGACGAGCGGCTCGGACAGCGCGATCGCGAGCACCCGGTCGCGCAGCTCGAGCCCCCTGCTGCGCGGCTCGACGTGGACGACGACGTCGCTGCCCGGCAGGGCCGCCTGGACGGCGTTCTCGACGCGGTCGGCCGCCCCGTGGCTCTCGACGAGCGCCTGCCCGGCGGGCACGGACACCACCACGTCGGCGAAGTAGCGCCCGGCCGACTCGCGCAGCCGCAGCCGGCTCAGCTCGATCTCGCCGCCGAGCCGGGCGATCGCCGCCTCGGCGGCAGCCTTCGCGCCGGCGGGCGTCCGGTCCATCAGCACGTTCGCGTTGAGCGCGAGCAGCCTCACCGCCGCGATCACGATGATGCAGGCGACCAGCAGAGCCGCGATCGAGTCGCCCTGGCGCATGCCGGCGTCGGCGGCGGCGAGCCCGGCCAGCACCGCGGCCGAGCCGAGCATGTCGGCGCCGAAATGCCAGGCGTTCGCACGCAGGGCGGCGCTCTCGTAGCGACTGGCGGCGGAACGCGAGACGCGCATCCGGCCGAGGTCGATCGCCAGCGCGACCCCGATCACTGCGAACTGGTACCAGCGGATCTCCGGCGCGCGGGCGCCGTCGGCGAGATGCGTGACGGCTTCGACGGTGACGAGCAGCGCGCCGCCGATCAGGATCGCGGCCTCGCCGAGCGCGCCGAGGTTCTCCGCGCGGCGGTGGCCGTAGGGGTGCCCGCGATCGGCGGGACGGCCGCCGAGGCGGACCGCGAAGAAGGTGAGGACGGCCGCGATCACGTCGCCGCTCGACTCGATCCCGGCCGAGACGAGCCCGAGGCTGTGGGTGGCGAGCCCGACGCCCAGCTTCAGCGCCACGAGCACGGCGGCGGCCGCGACCGAGACGAGCGTCGTCCGGCTCGCTCCCCTGCTGCTCTGCTCGACGCCCGCCGCCATCGCCAGAGACTAGAGCGGCGGTAGAACGGCTCGCCGGCGGCGATCCGCATGACGCGGACGTATCGTGGACCTGTGACACACGACCACGGCGGCCACGCCCACGCGCACGGGACGACGGCGGACGCGCCGCGGTTGCGCCGCGCGCTGGCGCTGATCGTCCTGCTGATGGCCGGCGAGGTCGTCGCGGGCGTCCTCGCCCACTCGCTCGCCCTGCTCTCCGACGCCGGCCACATGCTCACCGACGCCGGCGCGCTGGGATTCTCGCTGGCGGCGATGCGGCTCGCCGCGCGGCCGGCGCGCGGGGCGATGACGTTCGGGTTCCGCCGCGCGGAGATCTTCTCGGCGCAGGCGAACGGGGTGACGCTGCTGGTGATCGCGGCGTTCGTCGTCTACGAGGCGATCCACCGGCTCGTGACGCCACCGCACGTGCATGCGCCGCTGGTGCTCGCGGTCGCGCTCGGGGGGGCCGCGGTGAACGTCGTCGCGACCCTGACGCTGGCGGGCGCCGATCGCTCGAGCTTGAACATCGAGGGCAGCTTCCAGCACGTCCTCACGGACCTGTTCGGATTCCTCGGCACCGCCGTGGCGGCGCTGGTGATCATCACGACGGGGTTCCAGCGGGCCGACCCGATCGCCTCGCTGCTGGTCGCAGGGCTGATGGTCCGCTCGGGCTCCTCGCTCGTGCGCTCGTCCGCGCGGATCTTCCTGGAGGCGGCGCCCGTCGGCCTCGACCCGGAGACGATCGGACGCGCGCTGGTCGCCGTCGAGGGCGTCGTCGAGGTCCACGACCTGCACGTGTGGGAGGTCTCGAGCGGCTTCCCGGCGCTGTCGGCGCACGTGATGGTGTCCGCCGCGACCGACTGCCACGGCGCCCGGCGCGAGATGGAGGCGGCGTTGCACGAGCGGTTCGGGCTCGACCACACGACCCTTCAGGTCGACCACGAGGGCGGCGAGCTGCTCGAGATCGCGCCGGCCGGACCCGGCGTTCGAGCGCGCCCGTCGCGCAGTTGAAGCGCAGCGGCCGCGTCCTGACAGCAGCTGCCGCTACCGAACCTGGCGGCTCGGCCTGATCAGCAGCTCGTTGATGGCGACGTTCTCGGGCGAGCCGATCGCGTAGAGGATGCCGTCGGCGATGTCCTCGGCCCGCAGCGGCTCGATGTCCTTGAACATCGCGCGCATCGCCTCGATGACCTCAGGGCGGTTGTGGCCGCCCAGCTCGGTCGCGACCATCCCCGGCTCGACCAGCGTCACGCGGATGCCCTGCTCGGCGACTTCCTGGCGCAGCGCCTCGGAGAACGCGCCGACGCCGAACTTGGTGAGGTTGTAGACCCCGGAGCCGGGACGGGCGAAGCGTCCGGCGACGGAGCTGACGTTGACGATGTGCCCTGACCCCTGCTCGAGCATCAGCGGCAGCGCCGCGTGCGTGCAGTAGAGGACACCGAACACGTTGGCGTGGATCATCCGGCGCCATTCCTCGGTGGGGGCGCCCGGGATCGGGCCCAGCAGCATCACGCCGGCGTTGTTGACGAGGGCGTCGAGTCGTCCCAGCTCGGCGCCCGTCCGCCTGATGAACTCCCCGGCCTGCTCCTCCTCGCCGACATCCGTCTGCACCGCGATCGCCGTGCCGCCCTCGCTCCGGATGCGATCGGCGAGCTGCTCGATGCGGTCGACCCTACGTGCGGCCAGGGCCACCGCGGCGCCGGCGCGCGCGCACGCGAGCGCAGTCGCCTCGCCGATCCCCGACGAGGCCCCGGTGACCGCGACGACGCGGCCGGAGAGGTCGAGGTCCATGCGCCGAGCTTATCGCGCGGGGTTCAATGATCCACGAGGCCGTGCCGATGCGTAAGAACCGTCGCAGAGAACGCTCTTTCGGGCGTCCAGGCGGGTTTCATCCCTCGATCGCGCGGGCATTTTCAGGAGTGTCCGCGTTGCAGGGGAGCATGTGCTCGACGTCGAACGAGCAAGGACACTCACTCCACCAAGGATAATTGACAACGCAACTATCGAGGCGTATAATTCCGACTTCAAGCATCGGATTAAGAAGGACGCCCCCCATGTCAGATTCCCCCCAGACCACAACAATAGAGCTCGATCCCGCGACTCAGGACGTCGAGGCCGCTTCTCAGGCCCGTCCTGCCGCCGCGCGGCTGGACAGCCCGATCGAGCGCATCGAGGCAGGCACGCCCGACACGTTCATCCCCGAGTCCGTCGACCAGCTCCTCGCGCACTCGCGCCGCTACCCCCTCTTGACTCCGGCCCAGGAGATCGACCTGGCCAAGCGAATCGAGCGCGGCGACCTGCACGCCAAGGAACTGCTCGTCAACTCCAACCTGCGCCTCGTCGCATCGAACGCCCGCCGGTACCAGAACCAGGGCCTGCCCCTCGCGGACCTCGTCCAGGAGGGCATGCTCGGCCTGATCCGCGCGAGCGAGAAGTTCGACTGGCGCAAGGGCTTCCGCTTCTCGACGTACGCGACGCTGTGGATCCGCCAGGCGATCCAGCGCGGGCTGGAGAACTCCGGCCGCACGATCCGCCTTCCGGTCCACGTCGCTCAGCGCTCCCGCAAGGTGGGCCGCGTCGAGCGCGAGCTGTCGGTGCGGCTCGGCCGCGAGCCGACGCTCGAGGAGCTGGCGGCCGAGACCGGGCTGCCCGTCGACCAGGTCGAGGAGGTGCGCCACCAGCGTGCGGCGCTCGTCAGCCTCGACCAGCAGATCGGCGAGGACGGCGACACGGCGCTCGGCGACCTGCTCCCCTCCGACGCGGAGGCCCCCGAGGACACCGCGTGGGAGCACGAGCGTGAGGAGATCGTGCACCGTGCGATCTCCCAGCTCCCGGAAACCGAGCGCAAGGTCCTGACCCTGCGATTCGGAACGGGTCGCGAGGAGCCGCAGACGCTCACCGCGATCGGCAAGCGGCTCGGCTTCTCGGCCGAGCGTGCCTCACAGCTCGAGCAGCGGGCGCTGAAGAAGCTCGCCGAGAGCCCCGAGCTGGCAGCGCTCCGCGAGGCGGCGTAGAAACTCCCTCCTGATTGGACGCGCGACCCCGGGCACGGCGAGAGCCACCCGGGGTCGTGTCGTTCAGGGGGTCTCAGCCCCCGACCGCGACGATCCCGCGCTCGGCCAGCGCCCGCTCGAACTCGAGGATCCGCGAGGTGTCCTCGTAGAAGTCCTCCTGCTCGACCACGCGGCCCCAGCGCGTGCGAGCACCATCGCCACGCGGTTCGCGTAGAGGCGCTCGCCGTCGGGGGCGAGGGCCTCGTCGTCGAAGCGCACGACGATCGTCATCGCCCACGGCGGGCCGGCGGTCCAGATGCCACGCAACTCGCCGCGCAGCCCGGCGCCGACGAACTTGCGCAGGAGTCCTCGATCGCCCTCTGCGCATCGCGCTGCGAGCGCCGATCACGGCGCCGGCGCCGAGCAGCAACCGCTCCATCGCAGCCTCCTCGGATGGGACTTCGAGGCTGGCGCGTCCGAACTCCGGCTACGAGGCCGGTGTGGGGGGCCGCATCGCGGCCCCCCACACCTCCCTCAGGACTCCTCTTCCGTCAGCTGTCCCCGCTCGTCGTGATCACGAAGTTCGAACTGGGGTTGACGATTTCAGCCGCGTTTTTGGAGATCGAGCTGTTCTCGATCGAGAACGTGCCCGGCGGGTCGCTCGGCGAGCCGTCGGTCGCCACGTCGACCGCCGCGACGCTCTGGCCTTCGATCGTCATTTCCTTCGCCGCGGAGCGAACGCCGTACGGCTGCGAGGCCGACTGGATCAGCTCGATGCCCATCTCGCCGGTCCCGGTGATCGAGCCGCCGGTCAGGGCGGCGTCACCCTGTTCGAGCACGAAGCCCTGGTAGCGGTTCGACTCCAGTTTGTCGTAGGCGAACTTCACCTCGGGGTGTGTCGGCTGCGTCGCGCTCGTCGACGCGTAGTACGCACCGATGTCGTTGCCGGTGATCGTGTTTTCGCTCACCTTCGTGCCGGTCGCGGCGCCGTACAGCAGCACCCCGGTGGCCTCTTCGCTGCTGGACGTGCACACACCGGAGAGTTCGCACTCGTTACCGGAGATCGTGCTTTCACTGACCGTGCCCTTCGCGCCGAACGCGATCTGGACGCCGTTCTGCGCGATGTACGGGCTGGGGCCTTCACCTTTGATGACGCTGCCCTTGATCGAGATGGTCGAGCCGGCGTTCGATGCTGTCGGCCCGTTCTTCTCGTATCCGGTGAACGAGTCGTTCTTGAGCGTGGCGTGACCGACTTCGCTGTTGCCGGAACCGACCTGCACGGCGAGGCCGTGCTGGCAGCCTTTGAAGGCGGCGAGGGTCGAGCCCGCGCCGACGATCTCATCGGTGCTCGCTGCGAGCACGGCGCCGTCACCGACGTTGATCGCGTTCAGCGGGCCGGCGCAGGTTTCGATCGGCGCAAGGGCGTCGATCTTCAGCCCCGTGAGCGTGACCTTTCCTGGCAGTGCAGATCGAGACCTCGTCGATCTGGCCTGCTTCGATGCCTTCAGCCGTGTCACAGCTGGTCGTCGAGGCGGCCGGCGTGCTGGGCAGCTGCAACGTCGCTTTGCCGCCTTCGGCGAGCTGAATCTTGAGCGGCTTTTCGATCTGGATCTGTTCCGTGTAGGTGCCCGGGCACACGCTCACCACTCCGCCCGAGGCGGCTGCGTTCACCGCCGCCTGCACGGTCGTGTACCCGGGGCTTGCGCAACTCTTGTCGGTGCCCACGGTCCCGGATCCGTTGACGAACAGTCCCTTCGCCGCAGACGCGAAACCCGGTGCGATCAGCGCCACTGCCACCGCAACGCATGCCACCAGCGCGATCCTTGCCGATCTCTTCATCCCTCCTCCTCCATGTCCTGTCCAGTGAGAGCGATGCGACGCACAGCGCGCCTGCCGCGAGGACCGGTCGCGCTCGTCCCTGCGTCTCCTCGGGGCAAGCTATAGGGCTCGTCGTGACTGTCAAGCCGAGCGTTAACAATCGAAACAACTGCCGACGCGTCCGCGGAGGCCATAAACTGGTTCGCTGGCGAAGAGAAAGCAGGTGGGAGATGACACAGACGTCGCTCTGGGATCGGATTGTGGCGTTGACGATCAAGCTCGGCGAAGCGATCCTCGCGCCGATCGAGCGGTGGATCGGCCGCCGCTCGCTCGTCGGCGACGCGACGTTCTTCCCGCTCGAGCGCTTCCCGTGGGTGGAGCACATCGAGGCGAACTGGGAGGTGATCCGCGACGAGGCGGCGGCGCTGCTCGACAACCGCGAGGCGCTGGCGAACTTCCAGGACATCTCCAAGGACCAGATCGAGATCACCGACGACGACCGCTGGAAGACGTTCTTCATCTACGGGTACGGCTTCGAGGCGAAGCTGGGCGTCGAGCTGTGCCCGAAGACCGCCAAGCTGATGCGGGAGATCCCTGGCATGAAGACGGCGATGATCTCGATCCTCTCGCCGCGTAAGCACATCCTCGACCACCGCGGTCCCTACAAGGGCGTGCTCCGCTACCACCTCGGCCTGATCGTCCCCGAGGATGCAGAGAGCTGCCGGATCCGCGTCGGCGACGACTACCGCCATTGGGAGGAGGGGTCCTCGCTGGTGTTCGACGACACCTTCAACCACGAGGTCTGGAACGACACCGACGAGACCCGGGTGGTGCTGTTCGTCGACGTGATGCGCCCTCTCCCCTTCCCTGAGTCGGCGATCAACGAGGGGATCGTGAAAGCGATCGGCTACTCGCCGTTCGTGCTCGACGCGAAGCGCAACCAGGAGGCCTGGGAAGCGCGCTACAGGGCGGGCGCGTCGGACCGCCTGGCGGCAGCACCCGGGTCCTGACGGCCGGCGAGCGCGCCGCCCTCAGACCGAGCTGGAGGGCAGCCCGAGTTCGCTCGTCAGCTCTTGCGCCTTGTTGTTGAGGATCGTGAACTCCCCGGTCAGGATCAGCACCCCGAGGGCGATCATCACGAGCCCGCCGAACCCGATGATCACCGGGAAGTGCCGCTTCACCACGGCGAGCGCGTTCGTCATCCGCTCGAACGCGACGGCGATCAGCAGGAACGGGATCGCCAGCCCCGCCGAGTAGAACGCGAGCAGCAGCGCGCCGTGCGCCGCCGAGCTCGAGATCGCCGCCTGCGTGAGGATCGCTCCGAGCGTGATCGAGGTGCACGGCGTCCACGCGATCGCGAACGCCGCCCCCGCCAGCAGCGGCCCGCCGCGCCCGGCGAGCCGCAGCAGCGTCTCGGAGTGCCACTCGCGGTTCAGCAGGCCGACGAACGGGGTCGCGAGGAACACGACGCCCATCAGCAGGATCAGCGCTCCCCCGATCTGCTGGAGCGTGTGTTTGTGCGTGTTCAGCGAGGAGCCGATCGCTGTCGCGGAGAGGCCGAGCAGGATGAAGATCGCCGAGAAGCTGAGGATGAACAGCAGGCTCGGAACCAGCACCCTCCGCAGGCCGACCCTTCCCTCCTGCAGGTCGCGCGGAGTGACGCCGATCACCGTCGAGAGGTATCCCGGCACGAGCGGCAGGACGCAGGGCGAGAGGAACGAGACGAGCCCGGCGGCGATCGCCACGGGGATCCCTACGCCCGTCGCGGTGTCCGAGCTGGATGTGGCGAGCAGCAGCGCGGCGTGGCTCATGCGACTCGCTCCTCGATCGCCGCGCGCAGCTCGGCGACCTCGTGCTCGAGACGCGCGACACGCTCGGCGAGGCTCCCGTCGCTGCTCCCGTTCGTGGCGGCGGGTGCCGGCACTGGAGCGCGGAGCGCGAGCTCGTCGGCCGCGTCGCCGTCCTCGGAAGCGCCGCCGAGCAGCTCCCGGTAGCGCTCCTCCTTCTGCCCCGGCCGGCGCTGCAGCCGCTCGACGAGCCCTCGCTCGATCAGTCGGTCGAGCGTCTCGTCGACCTCGTCGAGCCCCGCGAACGGGTGCATCCGCTCGCCGCGCTGCTTGAGCTCGCCCGGTGTCTGCGGCCCGCGCAGCATCAGCACGCACATCACGGCCTCCTCCCCGCGGTCCATCGGCAGGCGCTCCGCGAGCAGATGCCGGAACTTGCTCGCACGGCTGCCCGCGCCGCTCGCGAAGCGCACCAGGGACCGTCGCTCGAGGCGGTGGACGGCGTCCCGCACCTGCTCCTCGTCGTAGCTGACGACCGGCTCGCGGTTCGTGGACTGGTTGCAAGCCAGCCGCAGCGCGTTGAGCGACAGCGGGTAGGCGTCCGGCGTCGTGCGCTGCTTCTCGAGCAGGCAGCCGAGCACGCGAATCTGCTCGGGAGAGAGTTCCAACCGGGCGGCCGACACAGCACCTGGAGTCTAGGGGCGCCGCGGCCCCGCGGGGCCGCTCGACGAGGACCCGCCGCTACAGTCGAACGGTGAGCGCGCAGCCCTTCTCGATGGGGCGGTCGGGAGAAGGCCGCCACGGTGGTTCTCCGCAGCTGCGCCCGGAGGACATACCCTCGGCGCCGGTCTCGCTCCGCCGTATCGCGAGACTCTTCCGTCCGTACCGTGCCCGTCTCGGTCGCCTGCTCGGACTGATCTTCCTCGCTTCGGCGCTCGGCGTGATCAGCCCGTTCCTGTTGCGCGAAATCATCAACGAGGCCTACCCGAAACACGACACCACGCTGCTCGCCGAGCTCGTCGCAGGGCTGATCGCGCTGTCGATCATCACCGGTGTGCTCGGCGTCGCACAGACGTGGATCTCGAACCAGGTCGGCCAGCGGGTGATGCACGACCTGCGTGCTGCGGTCTACGCCCACCTGCAGCGCATGTCGCTCGCCTTCTTCACGCGCACGCGGACGGGAGAGGTGCAGTCGCGTATCGCGAACGACATCGGCGGCATCGACAGCGTCGTCACCTCGACCGCCACCTCGATCGTGCAGAACGTGACGACGGTCGCGGCGACCGTCGTCGGCATGTTCCTGCTCGACTGGCGCCTGGCTGCGTTCTCGCTCGTGCTGCTGCCGTTCTTCGTCTGGCTCACACGGCGCGTCGGCGAGGAACGCCGGCGCATCCAGTCGGTGCGCCAGGGGCGGCTGGCGGACATGTCGACGCTCGTCGAGGAGTCGCTCTCGGTGTCCGGGATCCTGCTCGGCAAGACGATGGGCCGAGCGCCCGAGCTCGTCCGGCGCTTCAGCGCCGAGTCCGGCGAACTCGCCGATCTCGAGGTGCGCGCACGCATGGCTGGGCGCTGGCGTATGGCGACGGTGCAGATGAGCTTCGCGGTCATGCCGGCGCTCGTCTACCTGATCGGCGGCCTCAAATTCGGCTCACAGGGCTACGTGATCTCGATCGGCACGGTCGTCGCGTTCACCCAGCTCCAGACGAGGCTGCTGTTCCCGATCCAGTCGCTGCTCTCCGTCGGCCTCGAAGTGCAGACCTCGCTCGCGCTGTTCGGGCGCATCTTCGAGTATCTCGATCTGCCCGTGGACATCGTCGAGAACCCCGGCGCGCAGCCGCTGCCGGGTGGACCCGGTGACGTGAGACTCAGCGGCGTGTCGTTTCGCTACGTGGACGGGACGCCATGGACGCTCAGCGAGATCGACGCAGAGATCCCGTCCGGAACGACCACGGCGCTGGTCGGTGAGACGGGCTCCGGCAAGACGACGCTCGCCTACCTCGTCGCGCGCCTCTATGACCCGACCCTGGGGGCGGTTGCGATCGACGGCATCGACATCCGCGACACGACCCTGAAGTCGCTGGCCGAGACGGTCGGCCTCGTCTCGCAGGACACCTATCTGTTCAACGCCTCGATCCGCGAGAACCTCCGCTTCGCCTGCCCGGAGGCGACCGACGAGGAGATCGAGGAGGCCGCTCGCGCTGCCCAGATCCACGACCTGATCGCCTCGCTGCCCGACGGCTACGACACGCTCGTCGGTGAGCGCGGCTACCGCTTCTCCGGCGGCGAGAAGCAGCGCATGGCGATCGCCCGCACGGTGCTGCGCAACCCACCGGTGCTGATCCTCGACGAGGCGACCTCGGCGCTCGACAACGAGACCGAGCGGGCCGTGCAGCAGGCGCTCGACGAGCTCTCCCGGGGGCGCACGACGATCGCGATCGCGCACCGGCTCTCGACGGTCCGCGACGCCGATCAGATCCTCGTGCTCGACGGCGGCCGGATCGTCGAACGCGGCACGCACGACGAGCTCGCGGACGCGGGCGGCCGCTACGAGGAGCTGCTGCGCGGCTCCGATGTAATGCCGGAGGCCGTGACGGACACTTAAGTCCGTGTGAGCGCGTCGCCCGACGACTTCGAACGAGTCTTCAACGACTGCTACGAGCCGGTCCTGCGGTACGTCGCCCGTCGCGTGCAGGGCGACGCCGTCCAGGACGTCGTCTCGGAGACGTTTCTCGTCGCCTGGCGCCGGCGCTCGGAGCGGCGCGGCGACCCGTTGCCGTGGCTGCTCGGGATCGCACGCCGCCTGGCCGCGAACCAGCGCCGCGGCAGCGACCGCCGTGAGGCGCTGCACGAGCGGCTGCGCTCCGAGCAGCCCACCCCCGAGCCTTCGGGAGCCCTCGACCCAGCAGACCCCCGGCTGGCCCAGGGTCTCGCCTCGCTGCCGGATCGCGATCGCGAAGCGCTGCTGCTGGTCGCCTGGGACGGCCTCGACCACCGCACCGCCGCGCAGGTGATGGGGTGCACGACCGGCTCGCTGACGGTGCGGCTGCACCGCGCGCGCAGGCGACTGGCGCGTGTGCTCTCCGAGGACGGCGCGGGCGCGGGCGAGCTGGCCGGACAGACGGGGTCGACGCTGTGAGCAGGCTCGCGAGCGCCGACGTGATGGCCCGGCTCGCCGCGGCGGACCCGGCGCGCTCGCTCGCCCCGGACCCGGCGCTGCGCGCCGCCCTGTGGACCCGGATCGAGGCCGGCGACGGCAACCGCACGCCGCTGCTCCCGCGCTCGCGGCGGGCGCGCCCGCTGCGTCTCGCGATCCTGCTCGCGGCGCTGCTGATCGCGGTGCTCGGGGCGCTCGCGGCGGGCGGCGTGATCGAAGTCGGCGCCCCGGCCAAGCTCCCGTTCTCCGAGCTGAGCCGGCCCCACGAAGGCGACGGGACGCTGCTGCCGGGTAGCGTGCACGATCTGCCGATCGCGGCGCCGGACCCCGCCGGCGGGCCGCCCTGGGGGCTGCGTGAGCTCGCCACCAGTCGCGGCGCCGGCTGCCTGCAGTTCGGCCGCATCGTCGACGGCAAACTCGGCGCGCTCGGTCAGGACTTCGCGTTCGGAGACGACGGGCGCTTCCACCCGCTGCCGGTCGCCGCCGACGTCGACGGCTGCGCGCTGCTCGACGCGCACCACCGCCTGTTCACGAACGTCGTCGCCGACGATCGCCCGGCGAGCGCCTGGCCGGGAGTCGGCGGGCGCTCCGCGGGATGCGTGCCCTCGACCGCGGGCCCCTACGAAAAGGGGCTTCGCCTCTCGCCCGAAGAACGAGCCCACGGCGCGCGCCCCGCGGCGATCTGCCGGCAGGCCGACCTGCGCAACATCTACTACGGGCTGCTCGGCCCCGAAGCCCAGTCGATCACCTACGTGCTCGGCGGGTCGCGTCACACGCTCGACACCGTCGGCCCGGAGGGCGCGTATCTGTTCGTGACCCGCGCGTCCCCCCACCAGCTGCTCAACTTCGCCGGCGCCGGCACGGCCGACGTGGTGCCCGTCGACGGCCCGGTCAAGGAAATCCACTACAAGGACGGCGCGACCTGCCACCTGACCGCCAAGAGCTGGATCGGCGGCGCCTACGCGTGCACGCCGTCACTGCCCGAGCCGTACGGGTACGCGAACGTCGGCCACGCGCCGAGCGCCGCCGAAGCGAGCGCCGCGGTGCACGCGAGCGTGCGCCGGGGCCGCGGCGGGCGACCGGTGCTGACGATCCGCTTCCGCGTGCCGCTGGCGATCACGGACGCGCGGCGCATCTACACGATCAGCTGGCACGAAACCGGGATGCCCCCGGGCGTGCGGACGTTCGAGGAGGTGGGCGAAGACGTGGCGGCGGGCGCGACCGTGACGCGCACCGGCGGGGAGCTCGGGCCACGATTGCGCCCCGGCGTGATCCACGGGACCGTCACCCTGCAGCAGGCGATCGGCGGCGGCGGAACCGAAGGCCCTGGTTCGGTCAGCGTCCCCGTCGGGAGCTTCACGGCACGCGTGCCGTGAAGCGCGGCGTCTAGGCCGTGGCCTCGATGTTGAGGCGCACGTAGTCGATCACGACCGTCCCCCCCAGCTCCTCCATGATCTCGTCCATGAAGCGGTCCCGGAGCTCCTCGGGGAGCTGCTGGACGTGCGGGCCGAGCACGATCGTGCGCAGGAACTCGCGCGGCTCGTCCGGCGTCGAGGGGGCCGGCGTCAGCCAGCACCGCGCGTGCGCGAACCCGGCGCCACGCAGCCGCTCCTCGGTCACCTCGGCGCCCGCGTAGTTCCATGGCGCCCGCCAGCCGCGGAAGTGCTCGGCGTACGGGTCGCGCGCGAGGATCTCGCGCGCCCGGCCGCGGAGCACGTCGATGTTCCCCTCTCCCCCGCACTGCGCGACGAACCGGCCGCCCTCGCGCGTCGCCGCGCGGATCGAGGCGAACAGCCGCTCGTGGTCGGGGATCCAGTGGAAGGTCGCCGTCGAGATCACAGCGTCGACCTGCTCGTCGATCTCGAGCTCGGCGAGGTCCTGCTGGACGACATCGATCCGTTCGCCGTAGCGCGCCGCCAGGCGCTCGCGCGCCTTCGTGACCATCGACGGCGAGGCGTCGACCGCGATCACGCGGCCCTGCGGGACCCGCTCGAGCACCATCTCGGTGACGCGGCCGGTGCCGCAGCCGGCGTCGAGGACGGTCTCGTCACCGCTCAGCGGCAGCCGCTCCAGCACCTCCGCGCCCCAGCCCTGCTGGATCCCGGAGATGCGGTCGTAGGAGGTTCCGTCCCAGTTGCACGCGGTCACGATCGCTGTACGCTATCACGTACGAACGTCTGCTGCGATCTCGGCGATCACCCTCGACAGCTGTCCCCCCTGCCAGGCGATCGGCGAGCGGGGCGGATCCGCGTCCTCCTCGACCACCAGTCGCGCTCCCGGGATCCAGCGCGACCAGCGCTCGGCGACCGCCAGCGGATGGCCCGGGTCCGCGCCGTCGCGGCTGCCGACGACGGCGACCGGCACGGCGATCGCCTCGAGGTCCCCCGCCGCGACGAACGGCCGCGACCGTGGCACTGCTTCGATCGCGTCGGCGAGGGCGCCCGGGTGGGCATGCGCGGCGAGCCGCTGCCGCAGGACCGTGAGGATCGTCTCGCGCAGGGTCGGGGCGACGCGGTCGAGCCGGTAGGCGCCGACGAACCCCTCGACCCCGCCCTCGCGCAGGCCGGCCGCGAGCGCGTCCCAGGCCGCGAGCTCCTCGTGCTCGCCGAAGCTCTCCGGGTCGTACGCGGGCGTGATCAGCACGAGCCCGGCGACACGCCGGGGATGCTCGAGCGCGAAGCGGACCGCGGTCTGCGCGCCCATCGAGGCGCCCGCCAGCACCGCGCGCTCGATCCCCGCCTCGTCGAGCGCCGCGCCGAGGTCGGCGGCGAGGCGCCCATAGCCGTAGTCGCCGTCGGCGGCAGGCGCCGAGAGGCCGTGCGCGCGTGCGTCGTAGGCGAGCACCCGGTGTCCCGAGCGCTGCAGCGCCCGCGACCCCATCACCACGTAGCGGCGCGTCGCGGTCAGCCCGTGCAGCAGGGCGACCGGCACCCCCTCGCCGCTGACCTCCCCCGACAGCGCCGTGCCGCCGGCGTCGATCTCGAGCGGCGCGGGCCGCTCGGCGGGCGCGCTCAGGCGGCCACCGCCGCGTTCTCGCGCACGAGCTCGGCCGAGCGCTCAGGCCGCTCCCAGAAGAACAGGTGCCCGACGCCGTCGAGGATCTCCAGGCGGGCGCCGGGGATCAGCGACGCGATCAGCCGCCCGTTGGAGACCGGCAGCATCTCGTCGTCGGTGCCGTGGATCACGAGCGTCGGCATCTGCAGCGAAGGCAGCCGGGCGCTGGTGTCGTGGGTGAGGATCGCCTGCATCTGCGACATCACGACCGGCACGGCGACCGCCCGCTGCGCGGCGATCGCGGCGAACGCCTGCCACTGCTCGTCCCGCGCCGCGAACGCGCGCGACACGTTCGCCTCCCAGCCGGTGCGGATCGCCAGCTCGCGGTCGCCCGACATCATCGCCTCGCTGAGACGGCGCATCACGTCTTCGCCGGCGAGCGCGCTGCCGGGGCCGCCGCAGTAGGTGCAGCCGAGCGTCAGGGTGCGGACGCGCTCGCCGAACGACAGCGCCAGCTCTTGGGCGATCATCCCGCCCATCGAGATGCCGGTGACGTGCACCGCGTCGAGGCCGAGGGCCTCGATCAGCCCGGCGGCGTCCGCCGCCATCGCCGGGATCGTCAGCCGCTCCTCGCCGAGGCGCGTGCTCGCGCCGACGCCGCGATGGTCGTAGGCGATCACGTCGAAGTCGCGGCGCAGGTCGCGCAGGAACGGCTCGCCCCAGTGCAGCGCCGTGCCGCTCATACCCATGATCAGCAGCAGCGGCGGACCCGAGCCGCCACGTTCGACGTCCAGCTCGATCTCGCCGACACGCACCAGCGCCATGGCGCGATGCTACACCGGCAGCGCGAGCTGGCCCGGATCGGCCGCGGCGCCGGCGTCGGGCTCGGGCTCGCCGCCGGTCAGGCCGGCGACGCGCACGCCGAGCAGCCGCACCGGGCGCGGCGGGTCATAGCGCTCGAGCAGGCGCAGCGCCTCGGCGGTGACGAGCGCGACGTCGCGGGTCGGCGACTCGACCGTACGGGCGCGGGTCACCGTCGTCCAGTCGTCGAGGCGGACCTTGATGCCGATCGTGCGGCCGCTGCGCTGATGGCGCTCGAGGCTCTCGCACAGCGACGCCGCCATCTCGCGGATCGCCCCGCGCATCCGGCCGGGGTCGCTGATGTCGGTGTCGAAGGTCCGCTCGCGGGACTCGGAGACGACCTTGCGGGCCGAGCTGACCGCACCGGCATGTTCGAAGCGGGCCCGGCGCGCGAGGTCGCGGCCGTGGTTCGGGCCGAACCGCGAGACCAGCAGCTCCTCGGGCGCGCGGCCCAGCGCCGAGAGCGTGTCGAGTCCCATCTCGGCGAGACGGGCGGCCGTCTTCGGCCCGATCCCGGGCACCAGGCTCGGCGGGTGCGAGGCGAAGCGCGCGCACGCCTGCTCGCGCGTCAGCACCACGAACCCCGCGGGCTTCTCGGCGTCGGAGGCGACCTTCGCGACGAGCTTGTTCGGGCCGATCCCCACCGAGCAGGTGATGCCGACCTCGGCGCGGATCTGCGCGATCAGCCGCCGCATCGCGGCGCGCGGCGAGAACAGGCCGTCGATCAGCAGGTACGCCTCGTCGAGGCCGACGACCTCGACCCGCTCGACGTGGGCGCGGACGATGCCCATCATCCGCGAGGAGACGTCACGGTAGGTGACGAAGTCGGGCGGCAGGAACACGGCCTGCGGGCACAGCCGCCTGGCCCGCGATGCCGGCATCGCCGAGCCGACCCCGAAACGGCGCGCCTCGTAGCTGGCGGTCGTGACGACCGCCCGTGGCCCGGAGCCCGCGACGACGACCGGCTGTCCTCGCAGCTCGGGGCGGCGCCCGAGCTCGATCGAGACGTAGAACGCGTCGGCGTCGAGGTGGGCGACGTTCAGCTCGGAGTCGGGCCCGTCCACACAGCGAATCTACCGCCGCGTCCGGAGCCTCCGGGAGGCATCGCGAGTCAGTCGGGAACGCCCGCCAGCCGCGTGGGCGCCGGCTCGTCGAAGCCGCCTTCGGCGAGCGTCGACGGAGCGAGCAGCTCGCGTCTGGAGGAGACGCCGAGCTTGCGGTAGATGTGGCGCGCGTGCGTTCGCACGGTCTCGATGCTCACATGGAGGTCGGCGGCGATCTGGGCGTTCGAGCGGCGGCGCTGGAGTCCCGCGAGCACGTCGGCCTCCCGCGCGGTCAGGAGGCCCGAGCCGCGCGCCACGCCGTGGCCGTCGCGGGGCGTCAGCTGCATCCCGCGCGAGGCGAGGTGGATCGCGTTGAGCACGTCGCGCGCCTGCGTCGCGATCGCCAGACAGGCGGACGCCCCGAACGCGAGCAGCTGCGCGCACTCGACGCCCGACGGTCGCTCGGCGAGCACCAGCAGGTGCGTCGCCGGGTGGCGCGCCGTGAGGGTGCGGACGTCGGCGGGGCTGCGCAGGCGCGCGGCGTCGAGGATCGCGACGCGCGGCGAGCGGGCGCGCAGCACCATCGCCAGCTCCGCTGCGGACACGTCCTCCGCGACGAGCTCGAGCAGCGGGTCGTCTTCGATCAGCCCGCGCAGGCCCCGCGCGAGCAGGTCGTCGAACCGCCCGAGGGCCACGGTGATGGTGCGAGGGTCGGTCATCGACGGGGATCGTATCGTCCCGAGAGGCAAAACGGGTGAGGCCTGCATCACCCGTTGCGTCACCCCTCGCCTACCCCGAAGATCACCCGCGAAGGATGATCCGAGCGGCGGGCTAACAACCGGGACACTTCTAACTGGCGTTAGCCGCATCTCCTGGAGGGGGAAGGCGCGGACAGACAAACAGGAATGTGGCAGGAGAGGTCACCCATGGAACGGGACCCAAAGCGCAGGACAGGCAAGGCAACTCGACGCCCAGGTGACGGTCGGCGAAGCACGTCTCGCGTGCGCCGCAACCGGCTGCTCGCGCTCGCGATCCTCGCGATCCTCGCGCTCGCGGCGCTGGCCCCCACCGGGCAGGCGAGCGACAGCCCTGCGCGCGCCGAACGGCAGGCGGAACGCGCGCTGGCGAGCGCCACCAACAAGGCCGAACGTGAAGCGCGCCGCCTGCAGCGCGAAGCCGCCCGATCGGCCCAGAAAGAAGTCAAAGCGCAGCACCACTCCGAACAGCTCCAGAAGGACGAACTGCGCGCGGCGATCCGGCTCGCCAACAAAGAAAACGAACACGCCGTCGTGCGGATCACGTGCACCTCGATCACGGTGCAGTTCAACAACTTCGACGCGACGCCCGCCGACAAGCAGCTCGTCTTCCAGAAGGTGCTGTTCAAACAGCTCCCCGCGCCACTGCTGACCTACATCGAAGACCCTGGCTCGTTCGCGATGGAAGGCTCGAGCGCGACCGAGACGATCCCGATCGTCGCTCCGCTCGGTGCCTCCACCGTCGGGATTCGCGCCCACTTCGAGACCGGCGGGGTCAAGCAGTCGTTCAGCATCAACCAGGTCCTCAGCTGCGGGCCGGTCTCGCAGTTCAGCCTGCAGACGACGCAGTCGCTGAGCGGTCCGTTCGGCGCGGGCACGCTGAGCGGCGCGGTCGGTCAGACCGTCGACTACGAGACGGTCGCGACCAACACCGGCAACACGCCGCTGACGTTCGTCGGCTTCAGCGACCCCGGCTGCGACGGCGGCGCGATGGGCGGCTCGGTCAAGGCGATCGCGCCCCGCGGCACCGCCACATGGTTCTGCGGGCACACGTTGACCTCGGCCGATCAGGTCGCGGGGGCGTTCGCCAACGCCGCCAGCGCGACGGCGAGACCCGAACATGATCCGTCCACGAGCTCGATCTCGCGCACCTCGAGCGGCGTCGTGATCAGCCCGATTCTGCCGGGCGAAGAAATCTCGACCGGCTCGACGCCGACGCAGAACTCGACCGGCTCGACGTCGACGTCGAGCTCGAGCTCGAACGCGGGATCGAGCACGACCTCGCAGAGCGGCTCGAGCAGCTCCAAGACCGGTGTGCTGAGCTTCTCCTCGTTCGCCGTGCCCTCGCTGCTCGGACCGGCACGCTGCGTGCGTGGCCACTTCACGATCAGCGTCAAATCAGCCGGCGTGGCAAGCGTGATCTTCTACCTCGATGGGCACCGGCTCGGGCGGCGCACCGCGCACAGCGCGGCGAAAGGTGCGATCTCGCTCACCGTCGACGGCTCTTCGCTGAAGGCCGGACTGCACCACCTGCTCGCGAAGATCACGATGGTGCCCGGCTCGAAGGTGCTCCTCGCCTCGCGGGCGCGGCTCGTGCGCCGCTGCCAGGCGGTCGCCGCCACGCACTCCCACTAGGCCGGCCGGCGGCAGCGCCTGCCCGGCGGCGCTCGGGTAGTGTTTGAGTCACCCTCATGGATCTGACCTTCAGCCCCAAAGAGACGGCGTTCCGCGACGAGCTTCGCGGCTGGCTGTCCGCGAACAAGCCGGAGGCGCCGCCCACGGAGGGCGGTGAGGACGCCCATTACCAGTGGCGCCGGGACTGGCAGCGATACCTCTACGACGCCGGCTGGGCCGCCCCGGCCTGGCCCACGGAGTACGGCGGCCGCGGCGCGAGCCTGACCGAGTCGGCGATCTACTTCGAGGAGATCGGCCGCGCTCGTGTGCCGCTGCCGGCGAACACGCTCGGCGTGCTGCTCGGCGGCCCCACGCTGATGGTCTGGGGGACCGACGAGCAGAAGGAGCGTTACCTGCCGCCGATCCTCTCCGCCGAGGAGATCTGGTGCCAGGGCTTCTCCGAGCCGGAGGCCGGCTCGGACCTCGCATCGCTGAAAACGCGCGCGGTCAAAGACGGTGACGACTGGATCGTGACCGGGCAGAAGGTCTGGACGAGCGGCGCGCAGTACTCGAAGTGGTGCATGCTCGTGGCCCGCACCGACCAGGACGCGCCCAAGCACAAGGGCCTCACGTACTTCCTGATGGACATGGAGCAGGAGGAGATCCAGATCCGCCCGCTGCGCCAGATCACCGGCGAGGCGGAGTTCAACGAGCTGTTCATCGAGGGCGCGCGGATCCCCGACGCGAACGTCGTCGGCGGCGTCGGGAACGGCTGGAAGGTAGCGCTGACGACGCTGATGAACGAGCGTGCCGGTCTTGGCTTCGCGCTCCAGATCCGCCTGCGCCAGCTGCTCGACGACACGATCGCGGTCGCCGCGGAGCGCGGGCTGCTCGAGGACCCTCTGTACGCCGACGAGCTCGCCGAGCTGCACACCCGCTGCGAGTCGATCCGGCTGCTCGCCTGGAAGGGCCTGACCGACGTCGAGCGCTACGGCCAGCCCGGCCCCGAGGGCTCCCTGGTCAAGTGGCTGTGGTCGGACACGAACCAGCGACTCACGCAGCTCGCGGTCGACATCGTCGGTCCCGAGGCGCTCACCTCGGGGACGAGCTGGAGCTACGAGTTCCTGCGGGCCCGCGGCAACACGATCGAGGGAGGCACGACCGAGGTGCTCAAGAACATCGTCGCCGAGCGCGTGCTCGGCCTGCCCCGCCTGAAGGCGGCCTAGATGGATTTCGGGCTCTCCGACGACCAGCGCGACATCCAGCGCACCGCCCGCGACCTGCTCGCCGAGCGCGCGAAGCCGGAGCGGGTGCGCGAGCACGCCGAGGCGCGCCGCACCGACGAGGCGCTGTGGAAGGAGCTCGCCGAGCTCGGCTGGACCGGGATCGCCGTCGCCGAGGAGCACGGCGGCCAGGGGCTCGGCCAGATCGAGCTCTCGATCCTCTGCGAGGAGCTCGGCCGCGTGCTCGCCCCCGTGCCGTTTCTCGGCACGGCGCTGGCGGCGACCGTGATCCAGCAGGACGGCAGCGACGAGCAGCGCGAGCGCTGGCTCCCGGGCCTCGCCTCCGGTGAGATCGTCGGGGCACTCGGCGCCGCGAGCGACGGCTCGGCCGAGCTCGTCGTCGGCGGTGCGGAGGCAGCGGTCTTCGTGCTGATCGACGAGGACGGGTCGGGGCGGATCGTCGCAGCGGAGGACGCCGAGGTCACACCCGTCGACTCCGTCGACCCGACCCGCTCGACGGCGAACGTCGTCGAATCGGATCCCGCCCACCCCGAGCCCGTCGGCGACGGCGGCGCCTGCGCCGGGCTCGGGCGCGCGCTCGTGTCGGTCAGCTCCGAGCTCGTCGGCGTCTGCGACCGGGCGCTGGGGATGACCGTCGACTACGTCAAGGACCGCAAGCAGTTCGGTGTCCCCGTCGGCTCCTACCAGGCGGTCTCGCACCGCTGTGCGCAGATGCTGCTGGAAACCGAGAAGGCCCGCTCGACCGCGGCCTTCGCCGGCTGGACCGCCGACGCCGACCCCGAGGGCCTCGCCGAGGCCGCCGCGATGGCGAAGGCCTGCGCCTCGAGCGCCGGCCGCGAGGTCACCGCCAGCGCGATCCAGATGCACGGCGGGATCGGCTTCACCTGGGAGGCCGACGTGCACTGGCTTTACAAGCGCGCTCAGATCGACGCCGCGTTGCTCGGCGGCGCGAAGCGCCACCGCGCGCGCCTGGCCGGCATCCTCGCCGACCGCGTCGGCGCGGGCGCCGCCGCCTGAGCGAACCGCCGGAGTGGAGCGGCTGAGCTCCGCGCAGGCGCGCAGGATCGCGCTCGCCGCGCAGGGCTTCGCGGAGCCGAGGCCGGCGGGACGTATCGACACACGCCACCTGCGCCGCGTGATCGACCGAGTCGGGCTGCTGCAGCTCGACTCCGTCAGCGCGGTCTGCCGCTCGCACTACCTGCCGCCGTTCTCGCGGCTCGGCCCCTATCCCCGCGCCCTGCTCGACCGGCTCGCGGTCCATGCCTCCGTGGGCCGCGCCGCGCGGAGCCGTCCCGACCGCCGCGAGCTGTTCGAGTACTGGGGTCACGAAGCGTCGCTGCTGCCGGTCGCGCTGCACCCGCTGCTGCGCTGGCGGATGGCGCGGGTCCACCTCGAGGCCTGGGGCAGCGTCAGCCGGCTCGGGCGCGACCGCGCGGAGCTGATCGAGCAGGTGCTCGAGATGGTCGCCGCGCGCGGGCCGCTGCGGGCAGCCGACACGGGCTTCGCGCGCGCACCGGGCGCGACCGAGATGTGGGACCGCCACGAGGGCAAGACGGCGCTGGAGTACCTGTTCTTCGAGGGACGGGTGACGGCCGCGCGCCGGCACAACTTCGAGCGCATCTACGACCTCACCGAGCGGGTGCTGCCGGCGTCGGTGCTGGCCGCGCCGACGCCGCCGGAGGACGACGCCCAGCGCGAGCTCGTGCGGTACTCGGCGCGGCGGCTCGGCGTCGCCACGGAGCCCGACATCGGCGACTACCTGCGCCTCCCCCGCGCGGCCTCCAAGGCCCGGGTCGCGGAGCTCGCAGACGCGGGCGAGCTGGAGCGCGTCGCGGTGGAGGGCTGGGACGCGCCGGCGTACCTGTGGCCCGGCGCGCGCCGGCCGCGGCGGGTCCGAGCCCGCGCGCTCCTCTCCCCCTTCGACTCGCTGATCTGGCGGCGCGAGCGGACCGAGCGGATCTTCGGCTTCCGCTACCGCCTCGAGATCTACACGCCGGCGCCGAAACGCGTCTACGGCTACTACGTGCTGCCGTTCCTGCTCGGCGAGGAGCTCGTCGCACGCGTCGACCTGAAGGCGGACGCTGCGAGCGGCGCGCTGCGGGTGCTCGGCGCCTTCGCGGAGGACAGGGCCGAGCGGGGCGCGATCGCTCCCGAGCTGGCCTCCGAGCTGACGCTGATGGCCGGATGGCTCGGGCTGGGTCGCGTCGAGGTCGGCGACCGCGGCGACCTGGCGTCGGCGCTGCGAAGCGCGATCGCCGAGCGCTGAACGCTGAGCGCCGCGCCCAGCGACTGCCCGCGAGCGCCGCGGCGGGCCGGGGGAACGCGAGCAGCAGCGCGCGCGCCCACGAACAGGAGCAGTCCCGAGAAGCCGGGTATCGACGGACGGTCCCATCAGCGCGGCCCTGGCGATAGCGTTCGCGTCGTGCCCGACCACGTCGCCTTCCTGAAAGGGATGAACCTCGGCAGACGCAGGATCACCAACGACGAGCTGCGTGCGGCGATCGAGTCGCTCGGGCTGGACGACGTCAGCACCTTCAGGGCCAGCGGCAACGTCCTGTTCACCTCCCCCCGCCGGCTCCCGGAGGGCAAGCTCGGGGAGCTGATCGAGGCCGGCCTGCACGACCGCCTCGGCTACGAGGTGCCGACCTTCCTGCGATCGCGCGAAGAGCTGCGCGCGATCGCCGCGCGGAGCCCGTTCTCCGCCGAGCAGACCGAGCGGCTCGGCGGCAAGCATCAGGTGATGCTGCTGGGCGCGGCGCCGAGCGCGTCCGCGCGCCGCGCGGCGCTGGCGCTGGCGGGGCCGGAGGACGCGCTCGTGATCGACGGCCGCGAGCTGCACTGGCTCCCCGCCGGCGGTGTCACCGAGTCCTCGCTCGATCTCGCCGCGCTCGCCCGGCAGCTCGGCGCGAACACGACGCGGACGATGGGGACGATCGAGCAGATCGCCGCGCGGTGCGACGGCCGATGACCGGCCCGCGTTCGATCCGGAGGCGGCGGTCGTGAAGGCGGTGGGATGCGAGCGCGGGCAGCTCGCCGTCGAGCGGCGAGACCCTCCCGATCCGGGTCGCGGCCAGGTCCGTCTCGAGGTGCTGCGCTGCGGGATCTGCGGCTCCGACCTGCATGCGCGCAACCACTGCGACGAGCTGGCGGACGTGCTGGCCGAGGCCGGCTACAGCGGTTTCATGCGCTCCGACGAGCGCGTGGTGTTCGGCCACGAGTTCGCCGGCTCGGTCGCCGAGTACGGACCGGGCTGCCGCCGGCGGATCGCGGAGGGCAGTCCCGTGGTCGCGCTGCCGCTGCTGCGCACGGCAGCCGGGATGCAGGCGGTGGGCCTGTCGGAGTCAGCTCCCGGTGCGTATGCGGAGCAGGTGCTCGCCCAGGAGGCGCTGATGCTGCCCGTGCCGAACGGCCTCGGGCCCGAGCTCAGCGCGCTCACGGAGCCGATGGCGGTCGCCTGGCACGCGGTGCGGCGCAGCGAGATCAAGAAGCGCGACACCGCCGTCGTGATCGGCTGCGGCCCGATCGGACTGGCGGTGATCTGCATGCTGAAGGCGCGCGGAGTTCGCACGATCGTCGCCAGCGACCCCGCCCCCGGGCGGCGGGCGCTCGCGGAGCGGTGCGGGGCGACCGTCACCGTCGACCCGGCCACGGTCGAGCCGTTTGCAGCAGCGGGAGATCGCAAGCACCTGCGGGGTATCCAGGACGCCGCCGAGCTGGCCCTCGACACGGTCGAGAAACTCGAGCGGCTGCCGATCGCCTGGCACAGGGTCTGGCGCGGCATCGATGCGCTAGGGATCAGGCCCCCGGCGCCGGTCGCGTTCGAGTGCGTGGGCGTGCCCGGGATCATCGAGCAGATCGTCAGCGCCGCCCCGCTGTTCTCGCGCGTGGTGGTCGCCGGCGTGTGCATGGGCGCCGACCGGTTCCGGCCGGCGATGGCGGTCAACAAGGAGATCGAGCTCCGGTTCGTGATCGGCTACACGCCGCTCGAGTTCCGCGACACGCTCCAGATGCTCGCCGAGGGGAAGGTCGACGCGCGACCGCTGCTGACGGGCACCGTCGGGCTGGACGGCGTCGAGAACGCGTTTGCGGCGCTCGGCGATCCCGAGAGCCACGCGAAGATCCTGATCGATCCTCGCCGCGAGGGCGCGGAGATCGATCGCGTCGCGCTGCCGTAGCCGACGGGCGCGGCCCGGAAGACCGGCCGACGCAGCCCACTTGCGTTACTTTTCTGGCTGCCCGGCCCGTGCCGCACGCCGGTGCGTACGGCTCCACGAGGAGGGAGAGACGAAGTGCCCGAGCCCCTGCCACGCGGTCGCAACCCGTTCGAGGAGACCGGCGTCGAGCGCGACGCCGACGGCCGCGCCCGTTACGTCGGCCGTCCCGACTCACTCGTCGCGATGTTGCGCACGAGCGTCGAGCGCGATCCCGCCGCGATCGCGCTCCGGGAGGTCGGCGGCCCTGAGCTGAGCTACGGCGAGCTCTGGGAGCGCGCCGCCGCCGTCGCGGGCGGACTGCGCGCGGAGGGCGTCGATCGCGGCGATCGCGTGGCGATCCGCCTCGCGAACGGGATCGACTGGGTGCTCGCGTTCTTCGGGACTCAGATGCTCGGCGCCGCGGCGGTCCCCGTCAACACGCGCTTCACCGAGGACGAGGCGGCCTACGTCATCGGCGATTCGGGCGCCCGCTACACGTTCGCGGCCGGCGCGACGCTGCCCGAGGGCGAGCAGGTCGTGGCCGAGCAGATCGCTCCGGACGAGCTGGCGGCGATCTTCTACACGAGCGGGACGACCGGCTTCCCGAAGGGCGCGATGACCTCGCACGGGAACTTCCTGACGAACAGCGAGAACGCGTTGCGCTGCAACCCGATCGACCGCGCCGAAGGCCCCGAGATCTCGACGCTCGTGTCGGTGCCGCTGTTCCACGTGACCGGCTGCAACAGCCAGCTGATCCCGCTGCTGGAGCTGGGCGGTCGCGTCGAGATCCTGTCCGGCCCGCTCGACTTCGAGGGATTCTTCACCGCGGTCGGCGAGCACGGCGTCAACCAGATCGTGTCGGTGCCGGCGATCTACCACGCGGTGATCCGCCACCCGCGGTTCGCCGAGCTCGACGTCAGCCGGGTGCGCTGGATCTCCTACGGCGGCGCGCCGATCGCCGAGAGCCTCGTCCACCGGATCATGGAGGCGTTCCCGGGCGCGCGCGTCGGCAACGGCTTCGGCCTCACCGAGACCTCCTCGCTGACCTCGTTCCTGCCGCACGAGGAGGCGGCCGAGCACGCCGACTCCGTCGGCTTCGCGATGCCCGTCGTCGATCTCGCGCTCGACGCCGAGGACGACTCCGGGGTCGGCGAGCTGCTCGTGCGCGGCCCGAACGTGGTGCAGGGCTACTGGAACAAGCCGGAGGCGACGGCGGAGACGTTCGTCGACGGTTGGTTGCACACCGGCGACCTCGCGCGAGTCGACGCCGACGGGCTGCTCTACATCGTCGACCGCAAGAAGGACATGATCAACCGCGGCGGCGAGAACGTCTACTCGATCGAGGTCGAAGGAGCGCTCGCAGGCGCCCCCGGCGTCGGCGAGGCCGCCGTCGTGGGGGTGCCCGACGAGATGATGGGCGAGAAGGTGGGTGCCGTGATCGTGCCCGCCGCCGGGGCCGAGCTCGACGTCGCAGCCGTGATCGCCTACGCCCGCGAGCGTCTCGCCGACTTCAAGGTGCCGCAGTACGTCGCCCTCCGCGCGGAGCCGCTGCCGCGCAACCCGGGCGGCAAGATCCTCAAGCGGCAGCTGCAGGACGAGACGGAGTGGGGCCCGGCGCTCCGCTAGGCCCGGTACACGAGAGAGGAGGCACGGTGACGGAGGTGCAGACGGTGCAGGGCGCGGTCGACGCGCAGGAGCTCGGAGTGGTGCTGGCGCACGAGCACGTGCGGTTCCGCGACGAGGCGGTGGCCGAGCAGTGGCCGGGGCGCTACGACGAGCAGCTCGAGCTCGACGCGGCGCTGCTCGCTGTGCGCGACGCGAAGCAGCGCGGGGTACGGACGATCTTCGACCCGACCGCGATGTTCGGCGGGCGCGACGTCCGGTTCATGAAGCGGGTCGCGGACGAGACCGGCGTGCAGATCGTCGCCTGCACCGGGATCTACAGCTACGACTACCTCCCCCACTACTTCGAGAACCGGGACGTCGACGTGATGGCCGACCACTTCGTCGAGGACATCGAACAGGGATGCCAGGGCACCGGGATCCGCGCGGCGTTCCTGAAGTGCGCGGCGGACGCGGCGGGGGTCACCGAGCACGTCGAGAAGATCCATCGTGCCTGCGCCCGCGCCTCGGTCCAGACCGGCGCGCCGATCATGGCGCACTCGATGCCCGCGGTCGCGACCGGGCCGCGCCAGGTCGAGATCTTCGAGGAGGAGGGCGTCGACCTCTCGCGGGTGCAGATCGCCCACTGCGGCGACAGCGACGACCTCGACTACATCGAGGGGCTGCTCGCGAAGGGGGTCTACGTCGGGCTCGACCGCTACGGGCTCGAGATGTACATGCCGATCGACCGGCGCAACGCGACGACGGCGGAGCTGCTGCGGCGCGGGCACGCCGAGCGGGTGATCATCTCGCAGGACTTCTGCGCGTCGATCGACTGGTTCCCGCCCGAGGCGGCGGAGGCGTTCGAGGCGCAGGGCGCGATCCGCAACTGGTCGATGACGCTGGTCTTCGACGAGGTCGTGCCGGCGCTGCGCGAGCTGGGCGTGATGGACGACGGGGTGTTCGAGACGGTGTTCGTGGAGAACCCGCGGCGCTGGATCAGCGGCGCTTGATCTCCCTCGCCGCCGAACGGCGCTCGAACGGATCCGCCGGGCCGGGCTCGAGCGATGGCTCGCCGGGCTGCTCCTCGCCGGGGCCGCTCTCAGCCTGGTCGTACTCCTGGCCCAGGGCGGCGCCGTGATCCGCAGCCTGTACCTGAACGCCGACAACGCGTCGGCGTTCGTGCTCCCGGCGCTCGCCGCGCATGCGCCGCCCGGAGCCGTGGTCAACCTCGGCGACCAGCCCTGGTACGAGCCGTGGCTGTTCATGCGTGCCACGTACGGCCTGCCCGGCTATCGCGCGGTGTGGGAGGCGGCGCCGGTCGCCTTCACGCTGCTCGGCATCGCCGCCGTCTGCGTCTGCGCCGCTCGGGTGCTCGGCCGCATCGCCGCGCTGCTGTGTGCCGCAGTGATGCTCGCGAGCGGGGAAACGCTCCGGGAGATCGTCTACGTACCGGAGGCGCACGGCGCGGTCGTGCTGCACGTCGCGGTGCTGTGCGGCGCGCTGCTGCTGGTTCACCGCAGCGCGGGCTCCGCGCGCCTCCGGCGCACCGCGGTTCTCGCGGGGATCCCGCTGGTGCTGTTCACCAGCCTGGGCGTGAGCGACGAGCTCCTGCTCTCCAGCGGTCTCGCTCCGTTCGTCCTTGCTCCGGTCCTCTGCTGGGCGCTGTTCCGCGCTCGCGTATGGAGAGACCTGGCGATCTTCGCCGTCGTCACCGCAGCCGCGTCGGTGGGGACTGGGGCTGCTGAGCACCCACATCCTCGAACACGAACGGATCGTCCATGCCCCGTTTCCCGTCGACTTCGTCGCCTCGGAAGCGATCGTCGGCAACCTCGGGAACGTCGCGGGCGCGCTCGCAGGGCTCGGCGGCGGCGACTTCTTCGGGGGCCCGGTCAGCGGCGGGAACCTGTTCACGTTCGCGGCCGGCGCGCTCACGCTGCTCGCCCTCGCGCTCGTACTGAGAGCGCTCGCGCGCCGGCCCACCGCGCGAGCCGAGAAGACCGAGCGCGCGGATGCAGGAGGCGAGGCGCGCGAGATCTTCATCGCCTACTGGGGTCTGGTGCTCGTGCTGACGCTGCTCGCCTTCGCCCTCACCTCGTTCTCCGGCAGCGCCGGCAACGCGCGCTACGTGATCGCGGCGTGGCCGGCGCTCGCCGCCCTGGTCGCCGTTGCCGCGACGGATCCGCGGACGCGGCCGTTGGTCATCGCGGGAGCGGTCGCGTTCGTGGGCCTGAACCTCCGCGGCGTGCTCGACTCCGGCGTGCTGCCCGACGGGGTCGGTCCCTCCCAGCAGGCCGCCGGGGCCGCCGAGCGGTTCGCGGTCGCGAATCGGGCGACGGTCGGCTACACGGGTTACTGGGACGCCGCGCCCATCACGTGGGAGACGCGTCTGCGCCTGCAGGTGCGTCCGATCGAGCCCTGTCCCACCGGGATCTGCCCCTACCCGACCGCGAGCATCAGCTCTTGGTACCGGCCGCGACGGGCGATACGGACCTTCCTCATCACCGATGCGCGCGTGAACGTCCCGGAGAGAATCGAAACCCCGCCGGCGGCCTTCGGCGTCCCGGTCGCCTCGACGCTGCTCCCCGAAGGGCTCGCGATCTACGTGTACGACCACGACATCGCGTCCGATCTGAGCTGACCTGCGGCCGCCTCAGCCCGGCGCGACCAGCAGCTCCGGCCCGTCGACCGCCGTATGAACGTTGTTGACGGCCGGGTTGGCGGGATGCGCGCTCAGCCGCTCGGCGGGCAGCGCCCCGCACAGCTCGAGCGCTTCCTCGGCGCCGACGGAGGGGTCGAGCCACGCGCGCTGCGCCTCCTCGTCGGCGAGGATCGCGGGCATCCGGTCGTGGATCGCGGCGGCGACGCGGTTCGGGGCGGAGTCGCAGGTGATCAGCGTGACGCTGCGGAGCCACTCACCACCCACCTTCGCCGGCGTCCACAGCGCGGCGAAGGCGAACGGCACGCCGCCGTCGACCTGGAAGTGGAACGGCTGTCGGGGCTGCGAGCGGTGCTCGGGTTTGAGCCACTCGTAGTAGCCGTCCGCGATCTGCAGCGCGCGCCGTGCGGCACGCGGGATCAGGCGCCGGTAAGCGGGCTTCTCCGCGACGGTCTCGACGCGCGCGTTGATCATCAGGGGGCCCTTGATCTCGGTCGCCCAGGAAGGCACGAGCCCCCAGCGCATCAGCTCCGCGGCCGGCTCGCCCTTCGGCGCGACGATCGTCAGCACCTGCTCGGTCGGGGCGACGTTGAAGCGGTGCGTGCCCTCGTCGCTCGCGATCGGGACGCGGAAGCGGTCGTTCAGTTCTTCGGGCCCTGCGGTGTTCGTGTAGCGGCCGCACATCAGGCGCCCAGCATAGGCCCGCGTCAGAGCGCAGCGGTGATCGCGTCGAGCATCCGCGGCTCGACCGGCAGGTCCGCGAGCGAGGCCGCGATCTCGGCCGCCTGCTCGATCGTCGCAGTGCCGGTCTCCGCGACCCACCGCGCGAGCCAGCGCAGCGCGTAGGCGTCGTACTCGCCGGGGCTCGCCGCCGCGATCAGCGGCAGGAACCGCGCCGCGAGCGGAAGCTCGATCGGGCGGCCGCGCGCGAGCCGCAGTTCCTCGGCCAGCGCCACCGCGTAGCGGAGATCCCCCCGCTCGAGCGCGCCCTCGAGCTCAGTCGCCGGTCTCCAAGGCCTCGGACCCATGCGAACATATGTTCGCATCGATGTCAAGTGCAGACCAACGCGCCGCCGCAAGCCTGTAGAGCACGTGCGGTGCGGTCCGGTCCTGTGGCGCGATCCGCGGGTGCATGAAGTCGGCAGCGGCGTCGTAGGTCATGCCGAGCCGCTCCATCAGCCGCCGCGAGCGCTCGTTGCCGACCGTGGTCATCGCGACGATCTCCTCGAGCCCCGCGCGGCCGAACCCGAAGCCGAGCGCCGCCACCGCCGCCTCGTGGGCGATCCCCCTCCCCCACGCCGCCGGCGTCAGCCGCCAGCCGACCTCGATCGCCGGCGCGAACGGTATGTCCGGACCGACCGGCATCAGACCGACGAAGCCGGCGAACTGCATCTCGCCGGGAACCTCGACGACCCACGGCCCGAACCCGTGCCGCTCGAACGCCTGCTCGAAGTGGTCGACCATCTCGTCGCTGACCTGTGCGGACTGGAGACCCGGGAAATGCTCCATCACCACCGGGTCGGAGTTGATCCGCGCGAACGGCTCGCGGTCGGACGGCCGCCAGCGCCGCAGCAGCAGCCGCGGCGTGCGCAGCTCCGGACCCGCCGCCACCTAGTTGGACTCGACCATCGATCCGGCCCCCGAGCTCCTGACTCGGGTCACTAGCCGTGGAGCCGGACCGGCAGCGTCTTCAGCTGGTTGATGAAGGGGGATTCGGTGTACGCCGCCGTGCCGTCGATCGCGACGTCCGGATAGCGCTTCAGCGTCTCCTCGATCAGGATCCGGAGCTCGAGCCGCGCGAGCGCGGTGCCGAGGCAGAAGTGCCGCCCGCCCGCACCGAACGCCTGGTGCTCGGCTCGGCGACGCAGGTCGAAGCGGTCGGCGTCCTCGTAGCGCGTCTCGTCGCGGTTCGAGGAGACGTACCACATCACCACCTTCTCGCCCTCCTTGATCTCCTGCCCGTGCAGCTCGGTGTCGTGCGTCGCGGTGCGCCGGAAGTGCGCGAACGCCGGGAACATCCGCAGCGCCTCCTCGACCGCGTCCGGGACGAGCGACGGATCGTCGAGCAGCAGGCTGCGTTGCTCGGGGTCTTCCATGATCGCTCTCATCCCGCTGCAGTAGGTCGACTTCGTCGAGTCGTTGCCCGCCGCCATCAGCAGGAAGAAGCCCATCACGATCTCGTGTTCCTCGAGCTTCTCGCCATCCACCTCGGCGTGCACGAGCACGCTCGTGAGGTCGTCGCTCGGGGCGTCCCGGCGCTCGTCGATCAGCTTCTTGCAGCGCTCGAAGATCTCCGGCACGAGCTTGCCCATGATCGCGTCGATCCCCTCGGGGTTGAGGTCCTCGTCGCCGCCGCCGAGCACCGAGTTCATCAGCTCGGCCCAGATCGCGTCTTCCTCCTCGCTGATCCCCATGAAGCTGCCGATCACGCGCGCGACGACCGGCTGGGCGACGTCGGTCACGAGGTCCGCCGTCTCGCGGCCCTCGAGGCGGTCGAGCACCCGGATCGAGATCTCGCGAATGCGCTCCTCGTGGTCGGCGATGCGCTTTGGCGTGAAGCCCCGCTGGAACAGCGCCTTGACGCGATCGTGCTTGGGCGGATCCATGCCGATGAACATCGCCCGCGTGAGCTCGAGCGGCAGCACGCCGGCGGCGGTGATCCCGCCCAGTTCCGAGGAGTAGGTCTCCCAGTCGCGGCTGACCGCGTGGACGTCGTCGGCGGTCGTCACCGACCAGAAGCCGTCCTCCTCGGGGAACTCGGGGATGCGAGCGGTCCAGTGGACCGGGCACTTCGCGCGCATCTCCTTGAACACCGCATGCGGCGGCCCGTCCTGCCACAGCTCCTCGTCGGTGACTTCGACGTTGCGGATGTCGCTCTCGACTGACGCCATCGGGGCCTCCCTAGTCGCCTCCCGGGGTATCGGCGGATAGTACTGGCTGGCTGGCCAGGAATCATCCTGGGCGCGATCAGGCTGGCGTGTCGCGTCGATCGAGCTGGAGCTCGCGCACGCGCAGCCGCCCGATCTCGAGCGAGTCGATCGCGAGGCTCTCGCCGCGCCCCCGCTTGAACGCGAAGCGTCCGACCGTCAGCCGGCCGACGCCCAGCCGCCCGATCGCCATCGCCCCGATCGCGATGGCGCCACCGGCGAACGCTCCCGCCGCGAACGCGCCACCCGCGAGGGCTCCGCGTGCAGAGGCGCCGCGACGCTCAGCGATGCGCATCGCCGGAAAGCGCGCGACCCGCGAACGTCAGCATCGCCGGCAGGTGCGCCTGGACGGTTTCGAGGTTGTGTTCGCCCGGGTAGACCGCGCTCGTCGCCTCGGCGCCCTCCGAGCGGAGCTGCGCCGCGAACGGCGCATCCTCGGACGGGTTCGCGATCTTGTCCTCGGCGCCGCCGTAGACGAACGCATGCAGCCCGAGCTTCGAGATCGTGTGACGGTCGAGCCGCAGTTGCCCTTCGAGACCGTTGAAGAAGCCCAGCCAGCTCTCGACGACGCCGAAGCGGAAGGGGTTGTCGAGCGCGAGCTCCATCGCCCCGAAGCCGCCCATCGACAGCCCGGCGATCGCACGGCCGCTGCGCGCGGCGACCGTCGGGTACATCCGGTCGATCAGCTCCTGGACTTCGAGCACGTAGCTTTCGTAGTGCAGCACGCCGAGGTTTCGCCAGTTGTTGGCGCCCGGGCCGCCCTGGATCATCACCGCGATCATCGGCGGTATCGCGTGCTGGGCGATCAGCGTGTCGAGCTGTTCCTGCAACCCGATTTCGAGGAACGCGGTCGCGGACTGGCTGTTGCCGTGCAGCAGGTAGAGCACCGGGTAGCGCCTCGAGGCGGCGCCGGCGCGCAGGCCGGGCGGCAGGTAGACGTAGAAGGAGCCGGTGTGCCCGAGTGCGGTCGAGCGGTAGGAGGCGTGCTCGATGCGGCTGCCGGCGTGGTCGGTGCTGACCGTCTCGACCCCCGGCAGCGACTGCAGCGGCTTGACGAGATCGGTGCGCTGAGCGGCCGGTATCGCGGTCGGCCCCGTCCCGAGTCCGAGCTGTGAGTGCAGCGCGAGCGCGGCGCCGACGGCGGCGAGCATGCTCAGCAGCAGGCCGATCAGCAGCGTGCGGCCCCGGTGCCAGCGCAGCTCCGGGGTGGCGCCGGGACCCGCGGCGGGCGGGAAGGCGGGCACCCAGGAAGGAGGCATCACCAGCTCGGCGGACGTGGCCCGTTCGCCGGGCCACGTCCACTCACCGAGGCTGTCGAGCCACACCTGGGTGCGCGCGGGTCGGGAACCGGGGGACATCCACAGGATTGAACGGTCCCCGCGCGGGAAACCCAACCCCTGCACGAAGGCTCCCACCCCGGGGGCGGCTCTAGTTCGTGCTCCAGACGTCGCCGGTGTCGCCGAAGCCGAGCGCGCGCTTCGTGGCTTCTGTGAGGTCGAATTCGCGGCCTTCGACGTACGGGCCGCGATCGATCACCGGGACCCGGACCGTCCGGTCGCCGTAGCGGAGCGTCACGAGCGTCCCGCAGGGCAGCGTCTTGTTGGCGACGCCGAGCATCGTGCTGGTCAGCTGCTCGCCGCAGGCGGTGCCGCCGCCGCCGCCGTACCAGGATGCGCCGGCGAGGTGGTAGACGTTCAGCGAGCCGAGACGGCGGTGCGAGCCCGTCGCGGTCGCCGCGCCACCGAAGCGCAGGCGCAGCAGGCGGGTGCCGATCCGTCCCGGACGGAACGTCATCCGGAAGCGACCGTGGCCGCGCGTGCGAGAGCTCGCCACCGTGCGCCAGCCGCGGCCGATCAGCTGCTGCAGGTCGATCACGCGCCCGGCCACGCCGGAATGGCGACCTTCGAGCAGCGTTCCGGCCACGTAGGCGGCGTCGCCGGCGAGCACGTTGAGCTGCTGCTTGCGGACCTCGAGGGTGGTTTTGAGCGGCGCGGCGAGGATCGCCGGTGCCGAGGAGGCGACGCCGACCGGTGCCAGCGCGAGCGCAGGCTGGACGGCGGGCGTCGCAGGGACGAACATGTGGTTTACAGACCTCCTAGGTCCGCCTACGGGGTTAGCTGTCGGGCTCACGGCCGGCCGCAGGCGTAAGGGACGCGTGTCGGCCGGGCGTTACCTGCGCAAGAGCGCTGGATTCGCCCCATCCGGCTGTCGCTGTGCGAGGCCGGCAGTGGTTCCCCCGCTCGCCCCCATCAACGGAGGCGACTCGGCGAGTCGAACAACTGTTCGGAGGCTAGGGTGCGCTCGGCGCCGCCTGTGTGACGTGGGTCACACTGGACGGAAGTTGCAGGCCGCACAAAACATCCTGCAAATGAGGGATATCCCAGGTTATGAGCGGGGGCGCCGCGGGGCCTGCACGAACGTGAGTACGCCCGCGCGGCAGGGTCGGCTCAGCGCTCTCGGTCGGTTCTGATCAGCCCGTCCGATCGCCACCGCGATCCCGCATCCCGACGCGAGCGGGGCCCGCGGCGCGCGCCGGTCGACGGCGATCAGCACGCCCCCAGCACGATCAGCACCGCAGAGGGAGCCGGCAGCGCCCGTCGTGGACGACCACCCCAAGCTGGCGCCGCTGTCTGCAGCGCCTCGCAGAGGCCCACCCGGCCGGTGTGTGTTTCGCGGGAGAAGGTCCGGTCCTGGTCGTCGCGCATCCACGCCACCTACCCACGACCCCGCCCGTCTGGATCGGCGGCTCGGGTGGCGCCCGCCGCGGTCGTTACCGTCCCTCCCCGAAGACGCGGTCCCGGCGGAGCCGGGAAGATCGACAGGAGGGCGCGCGATGACGCTGGACCAGAGCAAGCTCGGGCAGGTGGTCGCCGAACAGATGGAGGCGATCGAAGAAGACCACGGCGAAGAGTGCGAAATCGGCGACGTCTGCGTGATCGTCGAGGTGCTCTGCCCGGACGACTCGACGGTCAGGGTCAGGGCCAGCGACCGCCGGCCCCACATCCGCATCGGCCTGCTGCTCCAGGCGCTGCGCATGGAACTCGGCGCTTAGACGCCGCCACGCGCAGCGCCGTGCCGAGGTCCCCGCGCGCCTGCGGGCGAGGGCGCCTCGCCGATCGGCGAAATGGGTAACAATCGGAGCAATGCCCAACCCGGATCGTCTGACTGCGCTCGACTCGACTTTCCTGCATCTGGAGGACCACTCCGCGGCGCACATGCACGTCGCGTCGGTGATGGTGTTCGAGGGCCGCGCCCCGAGCCACCGCGAGCTCGTCGACCATGTCCAGTCGCGGCTGCACCTGGTCCCCCGCTACCGCCAGCGGCTCGCCCACGTCCCGCTCGGCCAGGGCCGGCCCGTCTGGACCGACGACCCCCACTTCAACCCCTACTACCACATCCGCCACACCGCGCTCCCGAAGCCGGCCGATGACGCGGCGCTGAAGCGTCTGGCCGGCCGCCTGTTCTCGCAGCGGCTCGACCGCTCGAAGCCGCTGTGGGAGATCTGGCTCGTCCAGAACCTGTCGGGCAATCGCTTCGCGCTGATCGCAAAGACCCATCATGCGCTGGTCGACGGCATCTCCGGCGTCGACATCACGACCGTGCTGTTCGACACCGCTCGCGAGCCGGCGCCGACCGCGCCCGCCGCGCCGTGGAGCGCGAAGCCGCTCCCTGGCGCGGCGAAGCTGCTCGGCGAGGCGCTCGTCGAGCGCGGCACGATGCCGACCGAGATGCTGCGGGGAGCGCGCGCGCTGCTCCGCGCCCCTCGCCGCGCCGTCTCGCAGGTCCGCGAGGGTCTCGTCAACGTCGGCGCGACGACGCTCGCGGGGGTCCGCTCGCCCGCGCCGCCGAGCCCGTTCAACGTCGAGATCGGACCCCACCGCCGATACACCTTCATCGATGCCGACCTCGGCCGCTTCAAAGCGATCAAGGACTCGCTCGGTGGCACGCTCAACGACGCGGTGCTGACGTCCGTGTCGCTCGCGCTCGGCCGCTACCTGCGCCGTAGCGGCCTCGACACCGACGGCCTGGTGCTGAAGGCGATGGTGCCCGTCTCGGTCCGCCCGAAGTCCGACCGCGGCGCGCTCGGCAACCAGGTCGCGGCGATGTGGGCGCCGCTGCCGGTCGGGATCGCCTCCCCCGCAGAGTCGCTGACGACGATCGCCGCCGCGATGGAGGACCTCAAGAGCTCCGGGCAGGCGGTCGGAGCGCAGGTCCTGACGAACCTCGCCGGCTTCGCGCCGCCGACGATCCTCAGCCAGGCGGCGCGGCTGCAGGCACGCCAGCAGTTCTTCAACCTCGTCGTCACCAACGTCCCGGGCCCGCAGTTCCCGCTCTACCTGCTCGGCCGCGAGCTGGGGCACCTTTACCCGGTGGTCCCGCTGGCCGCGCGCCAGGCGCTCGGGATCGCCGTGATGAGCTACAACGGCCACCTCGGTTTCGGGCTGCTCGGCGACTACGACGCGCTGCCCGATCTCGACGCGATCGCCGACGATCTGAAATGGGCGATCGCCTCGCTGTATCGCGCCGCAGGACTGGGACCGGCCGGCGCCCGCGGAAAGCGCAAAGCGGCGGCGGCGAAGAAACGCAGCCAGGCGCCCGCTCGCCGCTCGCCGGCGCCGAAGCCGGCAAGCGCGGGGTAGCTTGCGCCTGGCGCTCTGGCAGATCAACGCGACCGTCGGCGACATCGCAGGCAACGCGCAGCGGATCGGCGATGGCATCGACGCCGCGCGTGAGGCCGGCGCCGAGCTCGTGCTGTTCCCCGAGCTGGCGCTGACCGGCTATCCGCCCGAGGATCTGCTGCTCAAGGAGCACTTCCTGTCCGACGCGCGCAGGGCGCTCGAGGCGCTCGCGCCCCGCGCCGACGGCGTGACCGCGATCGTCGGCTTCCCCGAGCGCGCCGAGGACGTGTTCAACGCCGCCGCCGTCCTCGCCGGCGGAGAGCTGCGTGCGATCTACCGGAAGGTCTACCTCCCCAACTACGGGGTGTTCGACGAGCAGCGCTACTTCCAGGCGGGTCCCGGCGGCGGGATCGTCACGCTCGGCGACGAGACCGTCGGCGTCAGCGTCTGCGAGGACATCTGGGAGCCGGGCCCGCCGGCCAGCGACGAGGCGATCGCGGGCGCGACGCTGATCGTCAACATCTCCGCCTCCCCCTACCACGCCGGCAAGGGCCTGGAGCGCGAGCGGATGCTCGCCCAGCGCGCGCGCGACAACCTCGCGTGCGTCGCGTTCTGCGCGCTCGTCGGCGGCCAGGACGAGCTGGTGTTCGACGGACACTCCGTCGTGATCGACCACACCGGCCGGACGATCGCGCGGGCGGCGCAGTTCCGCGAGGAGATGCTGCTCTGCGAGGTCGATCTCGGCGCCGCCGCGGCCGCGCGCCTGCGCGACGCGAGCCACCGCCCCGCCGCGCGGCGCAACCGCGCCCGAGGTGAGCAGGCTGGCGGAGCTGCCGGCGCCCGCCGCGAACGGCTCAGGCGCGCCGGGCGGGACCGTGGCGCCGCTGCTCGAGCCCGTCGAGTCCGAGGTCCACGCCGCGCTGTGCCTGGGATTGCGCGACTACGTCGAGAAGAACGGCTTCGCCCACGTCGTGCTGGGCCTCTCCGGCGGGATCGATTCGGCGCTCGTCGCCTGCGTCGCCGCCGACGCCCTCGGCGCGGAGCGGGTCAGCGTGACGATCATGCCTTCCCCCTACTCCTCCGACTCGACGCAGCAGGACGCGCGCGACCTCGCCGCCGCGCTCGGGGTCGAGGTCTTCGAGCTGCCGATCGCAGAGCGTGATGTCGGCGTACGAGCACGGCCTCGCCGACGCCTTCGCCGGGCGCCAGCAGGACATCACCGAGGAGAACCTGCAGGCGCGGATCCGGGGCAACCTGCTGATGGCGCTCTCCAACAAGTTCGGCTGGCTCGTGCTCGCCACCGGCAACAAGTCCGAGATGTCCGTTGGCTACACGACGCTGTACGGCGATCTCGCCGGCGGCTTCGCGGTGATCAAGGACGTTCCCAAGACGCTCGTCTACCGGCTCTGCGAGTGGCGCAACTCCCCGGCGGGGGCGGTCGCGGGACCCGGCGAGCCGCCCCGCGCCGCGGCCCCGATCCCTGCATCGATCATCTCCCGGGCTCCGTCCGCGGAGCTTCGCCACGACCAGCGCGACGAGGACTCGCTGCCGGTCTACGGGGTCCTCGACCGCATTCTCGAGGGCTACGTCGAGCTCGACCGCAGCCGCGAGCAGCTGATCGCCGAGGGCCTGCCGGAGACGGACGTCGATCGCGCGATCCGGCTCGTCGATCTCGCGGAGTACAAGCGCCGGCAGGCGCCGCCGGGGATCAAGATCTCGGCGCGCGCGTTCGGCCGCGACCGCCGGATGCCGATCACCAACCGCTACCGGGGTTGAGGGTGCCGCGAGCGGCCGATCGCCGAGGGCCCGCCCTCCCCCGTGCGGCGGCCGCAGCCGCCGCGGTCGCGGCGGCGCTGGCGATCGGCGCCTGCGGCAACGCGGTGCAGACGAAGCCGATCCCGCACAACGAGCTCGAGGGGATGGTGATCTCGCCCTACGCCGTGTTCTGGCTCGGTGACCACTTCGGGAGCCTCTCGATCACCGAAGCCTCGAAGGACATCTCGGGCGCGTTCATGGTGCAGTACGGCAAGTGCCTGCAGGGCGGCGAGGGGAGCTGCACGCCCCCGCTGCGGGTCGTGACCTCGCCGGACAACAGCTTCGTGCCCGGAGGCGACACGCCGGCGCTGGCCCGGAAGCATGCGCGGCACGACCGCGGTGCTCGCCAACGGCGGCCGGAACATCTCGATCGCGACCGGCGAAGTCGTGCTCGACATCATCGCGAACACCCCGGCGCTCGCCCGCGCCGCCGCGGAGACCGCGGTCCCGATCAACCGCCCGATCAGCCCCGGCGAACCGCTCCCGCCGCGCCGCCCCAACACCGGGTTCGGCTCGAAGCCCCTCGGCGCCCAGCTGCCGGCGACCGTGCGGCCACTGCGCTAGCCGGGCCCGCTTCAGCCGCGAGCGACGGCCGGGCGCACCGCGATCGTCATGCGCGTCGCCGCGCAGACCCGATCGCGGTCGTCGGTGAAGGTCACGTCCCAGACCCAGGTCGTGCGGCCGCGGTGCAGCCTCACGCCCCTCGCGTGGACCGTGCCCTCGGTCACCGGCCGCATGAAGCTGGTGCTGTTCGAGAGGCCGACCGCCATGTTGCCTTCGCCGGCCACCGCGAGGTGCGTGGCCATCGAGGCGAGCGACTCGGCGATCGATGCGTAGACGCCGCCGTGCACGAGTCCCGCCGGCTGCTTCACCTCGGCGCGGACCGCGACACGGCCCGCCACCTCGGTCTCGGAGAAGGAGAGGAGCTCGAGCCCGTAGAGCCGGTCGAAACCGCTCACCGCGTCCCGCATCTGCTCGGCGCTCGGTGTTGCCATCGCGCCGCCACGATAGCCTACGGTCCTCCGTGCGAGCCCGCCGGAGCTGCCCGCTCAGCGGGTGACACCCCAACCATGAGCAGACTCGACGAGCTTCCCGCAGACCGGCGCGCGGCGCTGTCCCTCCTGCTGCAGCGACGCAAGAGCTATGCCGAGGTCTCGAAGCTGCTGGGCATCGCCGAGCGCGCCGTGCACGACCGCGCGCACGCCGCGCTGGCGGTGCTCGCGCCGCGCGAGGCGCGAGAGCTCGGGGCGGGCGAGCGCGAGGAGATCGGCGAGTACCTGCTCGGCCAGCAGCCGCTGGCCGGCGAGAGGCTGCGCACGCGCAACCTGCTTTCCGGCTCGCCCCAGGCGCGAGCCTGGGCGCGCGCCCTGGTCGCCGAGCTGGGCCCCCTCGCCGATGGCAACCTGCCGGAGATCCCCGATGCGGACGACCCGGCCCCACAGGAGCCCTACCCCCTGTCGCGCGCGGCCGAGGCACCCGCTGCTCCCGCGGGCGGCGCGCCCGCGGCGAGCTCGCGCCGCGGCGGGGCGATCCTGCTCGCCGTGCTCGCGGTCGCGGTCGTCGTGGTCGTGATCGTGATCGTCTCGAGCGGCTCCTCGGGACCGAAGACGACGAGCACCAGCTCGACCTCCTCGACGAGCACGACCGGACCGAAGCAGGAAGGCCGGATCGCACTTCACCCCTCCCCCGGTGCCCACAGCGCGAGCACCGGCGCCGTCGAGATCCTCTCGGAAGGCGAAAAAAAGGCCTTCTACATCCAGGCCGAACACATCCCCGAGACGAAGGGCTTCTTCTACGCCGTCTGGCTCTACAACTCGCCGTCGAGCTCGCTGCCGCTGAGCAAAAGCCCACCGGTCGGCGCGAACCACAAGCTCGCTGGCGCCGCGCTGCTGCCGAGCAACGCCGGGAAGTACAAAGAAATCCTCCTCACGCAGGAGACCAGCACGCGCCCCAAGCACCCCGGCCGCGTCGTGCTTCGCGGCACCCTCTCGCTCGGCGGCTAGGAGTCGGCGCCGTGAGGCTGCGGCTCAGCCCGCCGCGAGCAGCTTGCCGGGGTTCATGATCCCGGTCGGATCGAGCTCCGCCTTGGCGGCGCCGAGCACCGCGAGCCCGGTCTCCCCGACCTCGTCGCGCATCCATGGGGCGTGATCGCGCCCGACCGCGTGATGGTGCGTGATCGTGCCGCCGGCCGCGACGATCGCGTCGCTCGCCGCGCGCTTGACCTGCTGCCACTGCTCGATCTCTGCGCCCTCCCGCTGGCGCGCGATGAAGGTGAAGTACAGCGACGCGCCGCTCTCGTAGACGTGGGAGACGTGGCACATCGCGAGACCGCGGGTGCCCTGTGCCTCGAGCGTGTGCTCGATCGCTCCCACCACGTCCCGGTGGATCCGGTCGAGCGCCGACCACTGCCCGGCAGTCTCGAGCGTCTCCACCATCACGCCGAGGCCGAGCAGCTCGTCCCTCAGATACGGCGCCGCGAAACGCCCCTCGCGCCACGCGCGCCCAGGCGAGGAGCCGACCGCGAGCGCTCCCTCGCGGCGCATCAGGTGCAGCGTGCGACGCCGCCGCGCGGCGACCTCCTGCTCGCTCCCGTCGAACCCGACGATCGCCAGGCAGCCACCGGCGTAACCGCGCAGCGAGAGGTAGCGCCTACCGAGCGCGCCCTTCGCGCCGCCGCTCCCCGCGAGCGCCAGTGACATCCTCGTCTCGGCCTCGTCGGAGAGCCTCGCGACGTCCGGCAGCGCGTGCTCGGCGGCGAGCCGGCGCAGCGCCTCCCGGCCCGCCTCGAAGCTCTCGAAGAACAGGCCCTCGTAGGCGTGAGCGGAGGGCGCCCGGCGAATCCGGAGCGCGACCTCGCTGATCACGCCGAGCGTGCCCTCCGAGCCGACGAGCAGCTGGCGCAGGCCCGGGCCGGCGGCGCTCGCCGGCAGTGGCGGCAACGCCAGCTCGGCAGCCGGCGCGGCGAGGCGCATCCCGAGCACCATCTTGTCGATCGCGCCGTAGCCGGTCGACGCCTGGCCGGCCGAGCGCGTCGCCGCGCAACCGCCGAGCGAGACGTACTCATAGGACTGGGGGTAGTGGCCGAGGGTCAGGCCGCGCGTGGCGAGCTCGCGCTCGAGCGCCGGTGCGCGGGTCCCCGCCCCGACCGTGACCGTCACCGACTCCTCGTCGAGCGAGACGATGCCCGACAGCCGGCCGAGGTCGAGCGCGATCACAGCGGCGTGTGAGCCCCGCAGCGGCGCGACGCCGCCGACGACGCTGGTGCCGCCGCCGAACGGGACGACGGCGAGCGAGCGCTCGGCGCACGTCGCGAGGACCGCTCGGATCTGCTCGTGGTCTGCCGGGTGGACGATCGCGTCCGGTGCGCCCTCCGGCTCACCCGCGCGCAGTCGCACCAGATCGGGGTAGCCCTTCCCGGCAGCGTGCAGCACCCGTTCGGCGTGGTCGTCGCGGACGTTGGCGGCGCCCACCGCCGCGGCGAGCGCGGCGCGGGCGTCACCGTCGAGCTGCGAGGGCGGGAGCCTGACCTGATCGAGCGCAACGGGCGGGCGCGGTGCGGCGCTCGTGCCGACGGCCTCGTCGAGGAAGCCGCGCGCGTGCGAGGGCAGCCCGTGACCGGCGTGGGCGTCCTCGCCCCACCCCCAGAACCGCATCTGCGGCGGTTCAGCCACTGATTCGCTCCAGCCCGCTGAGCGCCTCGGCGATCGTTCGCCTGGCCGCGCGGCGCAGCATCCAGCCGCCGAGGCTCGGGACGTGGCCACCGCGGCGGCGCTCGCGCTCGGAGCCGATCGGCTGCTTCGCGCGGTTGCTCAGCTCCTGGCGCATCTCGATCGTCACCTCGCTCGACGCCGATGCCGTGCCGGGGGCGACCTGCAGCTCCGTTTCCGAGTGCGACAGGACGCCGGCGAACGGCGTTCCCTCCAGGCGCTGCTCCCAGACGACGGTGCCGTTTCCCTCGTCGGCGCGGAGCAGGTCGAAGTCGGCGCGGACGGTCTTGCCGGCGCGGGTCTTCATCACCTCGGTGAAGGCGCCGTCGGAGACGTCCTCGACCCGCTCGACGCGGGGCCACCAGCGCGGCAGATGGTACGGGTCGCTGACCACGCGCCAGAGGTCGCCGGGCGGTGCGGGGATCGTGCGCGAGGCACGGGCGGTTTGCATGGCAGGCAATCGTATGCGCGGAGGCCTCGCGGGGCCTCGAGATCACGGAGGCGCCGGGCGGGGCTTCGCCACAACGCCGGCCCGGCGGGGCGCCTCCGTGAGTCGTCGAGGCCCCGCGAGACGAGAGCAGGCATCGGCGGATCAGCCAGGCCCCGCCCGCCGATGTGCCCGGCTCCCCGAAGCCCCGATCCACGGACTCATCCGGTGAGGACTGACCGACAACGCAGCCGCCCAACGAAGCGCAGCCTCGATCGGCGAGCATCCGCCATCCCGAGCGTCCCCGGGCCGCGCGCGCTCGCCAGCCAAGCTCTCCGCCGACGTTTTGAGGATGCCGCCGAGCAGCGTCCTCAAAACCCGAGGGGAGCCGCCCTGCTGCGGCATCCTCAAAACTCGAGGAGAGCCCTGCGGCATCCTCAAAACTCGAGGAGGGCGTGCACCTCCCGCCCCCCCAGCCGCTCCCTTCCCTTCAAGAACGCCAGCTCGATCAGGAACGAGCACCCGGCGACGGTCCCTCCCAGCGTCTCGACCAGCTCGCACAGCGCCGCCGCGGTGCCGCCCGTTGCCAGCAAGTCGTCGTGGACGAGCACGCGCGCCCCGCTGCGAGATCGCGTCGGTGTGCACCTCCAGCTGTGAGGCCCCGTACTCGAGCAGGTACTCGGCGCTGACCGTCTCGTAGGGCAGCTTCCCGGGCTTGCGGGCGAGCACGAACCCCGCTTCGAGCTCCAGCGCGAGCGCCGGGCCCGAGCAGGAAGCCTCGCGCCTCGGCGGCGACGACGCAGTCGACCTGCAGTGGGCGGGCGAGCTCGGCGAGCGCCTCGACGGCCTCGTGCAGCGCGCCCGCGTCGGCGAGCAGCGGGGTCAGGTCCTTGAAGACGATCCCCGCCGTCGGGAAGTCCGGGATCTCCCGGATCAGCGACCGCAGCCGCTCGTGCCCGGCGCCGCTCACCGAACGATCTTGCGGAGGTCCCTGATCAGCAGCAGATGCTTGAGGTGCGTGGCGACGGCGGCGAGGTTCTCGAGCGCGTCGACCGCCTCCTTGCGCCGCTCGGGGTTGCGGGAGCGCAGCGCCGGGGCGAGGATCTGCTGGAGCAGGTTCGCCTCCCGGTCCGCCGACGAGCGGAACACGCGCAGGTTGCGCCCGCCGACGCCGTAGCGGGCGAGCTCGGCGACCGCGGCGATGATCTCGCGCTCGGTCTCGTCGAAGTAGCGGACGCCGCCGCGCATCTCGCCCTTGACGACCCCGAACTCCTCGAGCTCCTTGACGAGCTTCGCCTCGGCCTTCGTCTCCTCGAGCACGTCCTCGAGCGAGTACAGGGCCCCCGCGGCCTGCCTGACGCTGACGCTCGGCCGCCACGCACGGGGCGTCTCGCGGCCGCTGCGCGCGGGCGGGGTCGCGCCGAGCGCGGTGTCGCCGGAGCGTCCCGCCGCGAGCTCCTGGCGGATCACGCGGAGCGGCAGGAACTCGTCGCGCTGCATCCGCAGGATCGTGCGCAGCCGGGCGACGTCGCCGGGGGTGTAGAGGCGGTAGCCGCCGGGGGTGCGCCTCGGCGTCAGCAGCTTCTGGTCCTCGAGATAGCGGATCTTCGAGATCGAGATGTCGGGGAACTCCTGGGCGAGCGCCTTGCAGACCGCCCCGATCGTCAGCGACTTCGGCCGTTTGCCCGGGTCCTGCGCCTGCGGGCCGAGGTCGGCTTCGAGCTGCTCTGCGGGGCTCGGTGTAGCCGGCGCCATCAGCGCGCGTGGAACGTCAGCTTGTACTTGCCGATCTGCAGCTCGTCGCCCTCGCCGAGGCGCTGGGACTCGATCCGCTCACGGTTCACGTAGGTGCCGTTCAGCGAGCCGCAGTCGTCGAGGTACCAGTCGTCGCCGCGGCGAATCAGCAGCGCGTGGTCGCGCGAGACGGTGACGTCGTCGAGGAACACCTCGGAATCCGGTCGCCGCCCGATCGACATCCGCTCGCCGTCGACCGGGAAGCTCTCGCCCTCGCGCCCGCCGCCGGCGCGGATCACGAGCGCCGGCCCGGTCGCGGTGACCTCGCCGATCTCGACCGGGACCAGGTCGCCGGTCTCGTCGATCCGGTACGTCGCCGTCACCGGGTCGCCGCCGGAGCCGGCCTCCGGCGCCCGCTCGAGCAGGGCGCCGCAGCGCTGGCAGTAGTTGGCTCCCTCGCTGTTGAGGAAGCCGCACTCGGTGCAGTGGATCGCCATCGCTGCGCCTACCCGGGGCGCCGCCAGCGTTCGCGTCCGTCACCGTGGCCGCCTCACTCGCGCGCATCGTTCCCGCGCGAGGCGAGGATGTCGGTGAGCCTCTGGACGTCGTCGCCGGTGATCGCGATCTCGCCGCCGTCGTGCTGCTTGCGGAGCCGGTTGACGAGCTCGGCGCGCAGGATGTCGATCTTGCCGTGAAGGATCCGGCGCTTGTAGGAGATCTCGGTCTCTTCCTCGGTGAGCTGCCGGATCACGTCTTTGAGTTCGACGTCGGTCAGCGTGCCGAGGTCGGGGAACGTCTCGTCCATGTGCTGTCTCTTCTCCTCGCCTTATCGGGTCCCACCCAGCCCGGCGCCGCGTCTCCCGGCGGGAGACGCCGGTTCGGCCGGGCCGCCAGTATAGCCGTAAAGGGTCAGGCTGAGCTTGAGGCTCCGCGCGGTCCTGCGCGCCAGCCTGCGCCGCCCCTCCACCGCGTACATACCAGCGCGAGCAGCGCCAGCGCGACCCCGATGTAGAGCAGCACTTCGCCGAGTCCCAGCAGCCCGGTCATCGGGAAGAACAGCGCGCCCATCACCGGCGCCACCGCGAGCCGGCCGGGCCAGTTGATGCTCAGGTCGACGCCGCGCGAGAGGCCGTAGCGCGCGAGCCCCAGCATCGCCAGCTCGCGAGCCGCGAGCACCGCCAGCGCCCAGCGCGGCAGCAGCTCGAAGCGCCAGTCGACGACGACCCCCGAGACGATCAGCGCGCGGTCGGTGACCGGGTCCATCAGCGCCCCGAGCCGCGAGTACTGGCGGGTCACGCGCGCGGCGATGCCGTCGGCGTAGTCGCCCCATCCGATCACCCCGAACAGCGTCGCCGCGAGCGCGTCGCGACCGTCGTGGCTGCTCAGCGCCACGACCAGGAACACCGGGATCAGCGCGAGCCGGGCGAACCCGATCGCGTTCGGCACCGTCCACGGGTTCAGCGGCGCCCCCGCCTGCGTCTGCGGCGGCGGCGGTCCCGAGCGGTCGAGGCCCGAGAGGCGCGCGAAGGTCAGCCGAGGCGGTCGCCACGCGGACCTGCGCCGCGGCCCCCGGCCGGCCCTAGGGGAGGCTCCGCCACAGCTCGAGCACCGCGCTGCGCAGCTCCTCGGCCCCGGCCTCGAGCGACAGCGGCGCCGCCTGCTCGCGGCCGCGGCGCACCTGGACCTCGATCTCCCCGGACTCCAGCGAGCGCCGTCCGACCGTCAGCCGCAGCGGGCAGCCGAGCAGCTCGGCGTCGGCGAACTTCTCCCCCGGCCCGAGGTCGCGGTCGTCGTAGATCACCTCGAGCTCGCTCTCCGCGAGCACCGCGTAGACGCGGTCGGCGGCCTCGCGCTCCGGCGTGTCCGGCCTTGCCGAGCGTCGACCAGGTGCACGTCGAACGGCGCGAGCGCGCGCGGCCAGGAGATGCCGTGCTCGTCGGCGTACTGCTCGACCGCGGCGGCGACGATCCGCGCCGGGCCGATCCCGTAGGAGCCCATCTGGATCGGCTGCTCGCGGCCCTGCTCGTCGAGGAACGTGGCGCCGAGCGGCTCCGAGTAGCGCGTCCCGAGCTTGAAGATGTTGCCGACCTCGATCGCCGGCTCGATCGTCACCGTGCTCCCCCGCGATCGTGTCGCCCGCGACCACCGTCCGCACGTCGACCTCGCGGAACGAGAAGTCGCGCCCGGGGACGACGCCGCGCAGGTGCTCGTCGGCGCGCCCCGCGCCGGTCACGTACGCCCCCGGCGAGCCCGAGGCGACCGCCCGGTCGAGCACGATCTCGATCTCCTCGCGCGATCGCCGACCGGGCCGATGAAGCCCGGCGGCCCGAGCTCCGCCTCGATCTCCTCGGCGCGCGCGGGACGGCTCTCCGCGCCGAGCGCGAGCGCCAGCTTGATCTCGTTGACCTGGTGGTCGCCGCGGACGAGCACGAGCACCATCCGCGAGGCGCCGTCGCGCCTCGATCACGACCGGGTACGCCTTCAGCAGCGCGCCCTCGGGCAGCCCGAGGTGCGCCGCGACGTCACGGACGGTCGTCAGCCCCGGTGTCGAGACCGCCTCGGGGCGCTCGCCCGCCTCCGGCAGCGTGACCGGCGCCGGGCTCGGCGCGTCGCGACCTCGATGTTGGCGGCGTAGGAGGACGTCAGCACGACCTCGTTCTCGCCGGCGGCGCACGGCGCCATGTACTCGTGCGCGCCGAACCCGCCCATCATCCCGACGTCCGCCTCGACCGCGTACCAGCGCAGGCCCGGCGCGCTCCATGATCCGCCCGTAGGCGCCGGCGTGCAGCTCGTAGTTGCGCTCCAGCCCCTCGACGTCGCGGTCGAACGTGTAGGAGTCCTTCATCATGAACTCGCGCGTGCGGAGCACGCCGGCGCGCGGGCGCGGCTCGTCGCGCTCCTTGACCTGGAAGTGGTAGAGGATCAGCGGCAGGTCGCGGTAGGAGCGCACGACCTGCGCGACGTGCGTGGTGACCGCCTCCTCGTGGGACATCGCCAGCACGAGGTCGGCGCCTTTGCGGTCCTGCGAGCTTGAACAGCGCGTCGATCCCGTAGCGGCCGGTGCGCCGCCACAGCTCGGCCGGCTGCAGCACCGGCATCAGCATCTCCTGGCCGCCGATCGCGTCGATCTCCTCGCGGATGATCGACACGGCGCGCTCGTGCACGCGCCAGCCCGGCCGGCAGCCAGGTCCAGATCCCGGCGCCGATCTGGCGGATCAGGCCGGCGCGCACCATCAGCTTGTGCGAGATCGCCTCGGCGTCGGCCGGGGCCTCCTTCTCGGTGGGCAGCAGGTATTCGCTCAGACGGGTCATGGCGCTCCTCGGCCCGCCTTCGCGGCGGGGCGCGTCGAGCGTATAAGGAAAGCGCCGCGTCCGCCGAGACGCGCGCGACGTCCTTCCCGGAGCCGCCCGTGGAGGGTTACGGGCGGCTCGCGGGAGGTCCGATCAGGCCTGTGAGCCGGGTCCTAGCTTTCGAACCCGTAGGCCTGCGTCTGGATCGCGACCGTGTTCACGAGGTTCCCGAGCGCGATGTTGACGTCGTAGAGGTGCAGCCCCCATTCGGGGCCGATCAGTTCCTCAGCGACTTCGTTGTGCGCGGCGAGTTCTTCCTGCACCGTGCGTCGGCAGGCCTTCCTTCGGCGCGACGTTGAGCCACGTCGCACCGTTCTGGTGCTTGCACTGAGCGGTCGCCGTGCCGACGCTCTCGACCCACGGCGTCGGCGCCGTCGGGACCGGCGAGCCGGCGCCGATCGAGCCGGGGAACGGCGTCGTCGGCGCGTACGGCAGCAGGTTGCCGACCGACCCGTTCTGCGAGAGCAGCGTCGGGTTCACGCACACGACTTCGCTGCCCGGGGGCGGCGAGCCGCCCAGCAGCGGGCTCGACGGCCGGCCGAAGAACGAGTTTTCGGGCGGTTCTTTCAGGAACGACGAGTAGGCGATCACGCACCCGGTCTCGTGCCGCGGCCGTGCAGGCGGGAACGTTCTGGAAGGTGCCGCCCTCGAGCTGCCCTTCGGGCACCAGCACGTTGCCGCCGAGCAGGATCGCCGAGACGAGCTGCTTGCGCAGCGCGGGGTTCGGGTCGAACGTTCTGTTTGATCAGCTGCTCGAGCATCAGCGCGCCCTGCGAGTGGCCGATCAGCACGATCGCCGCGGCCCTTGTTGAAGTGGCTGCATGTATTCGAGGAACGCGTCGAGCACGCCGAGGTACGCCTTCACCTCGGCTTCCGGCGTGACCTCGCCCGGGTTGTTGATCGCCTTCAGCGTCAGCTGCCGGTACATCGGCGCGAACACGCGGCAGTCCTGCGAGAAGCGCGACGCCTGGTCGATCGCGATCTGCGTCTCCTGCGGTTCGATTTCGAGGTTCGCGTTCGGGCCTTCCTGTTCGGAGACGGTCGGGTACACGTAGAAGCAGTCGACCTGCGGCCTGCCGTGCTTGACCGGGTTCTGGACCGTTTCCTGGCGGGTCGTGCCCGCATAGCTGCACGACCGTCGCGGTGCGGTCTTTCCAGGCACGGGTCCGGCCGCGTGCCCGGTCTTGCACAGCCAGACGGTGCTGGTCTTCGCCGACGCGGCGCCGGCCGCGGCGAGCATCGCCACGAGCGCGATCGCGAGCGCCAGGAGCGCCGCGCACCCGGCATGCGATGCGCGTACCACGAGCTGACTTGCTCATCCCTCGTTCCCCTCTCCTCGTGCGACGTCCATCCCCCCGTCGCTTTGACGAACCTATTCTAGTCAGAATACGGGAAAAGACTCAAATCTCACGTCGAGGGGTCGAGCCCGAGCAGCGCAGCCTCGATCTGGCGCAGGCGCCGGTTGTCGCCCGTCACCCCGGCGGCGGCGTCCTGGTAGAGGAACGCCTCGGCGAGGCGGACGATCGCGTAGGCGAGCAGGTCGGGTTCCAGCGCGGGTTCGAACCCCGCGTGCGACCTCGCGCTCGATCAGCGCCCGCACCGCGGCGACCATCCGCGGCTGCACGAGGCCCGCGCCGGAGGTCAGCACCCGCAGCCCGAGCTCCGTCTCCTGCGCGAGCACCGCGCGCAGGCCCGCCGCCTGCGCGAGCTCGCGGTTGAAGGCGTCGAAGGTGTCCAGCAGCGCCCGCGGCCCGCTTCCGCCGACGCGCTCGCGCATCACGTTGATGCGCTCCTCGCCGAGCGCGGCCATCACCTCGCCGAGCAGCATCTCGCGGGTGTGGAACCAGCGGTGCATCGTCGCTCGGGCGAGCCCGAGCTCGCGCGCGATCGCCTGCACGTCGATCCGCTCTCCGGCCAGGAAGCGGGCGCGTGCGAGCGCCAGCGCCTCCTCGCGTGTCGCGGCGGCGGGGCGCCCCGGGCGCCCGGAGGGCACCGGCTGACTGGCGCTCTGCATCCGGGCAAGCCTAGCCCGCGCGGCGGCGTGGACGCTCATCCGCCCTCTGATAGAACAGCCCGCAGCTAAGAGACTCGACCAAGCCGACCCGGGAAGGGAGCCCCATGGCATTCACAGTCCCACCGCTTCCGTACGCCTACGACGCGCTCGAGCCGCACATCGACAAGGCGACGATGGAATTCCACCACGACAAGCACCACCAGGCGTACGTCGACAAGGCGAACGCGGCGCTGGAGGGCACCGAGTGGGCCGACAAGCCCGTCGAGGAGGTGCTGCAGAACCTCGACAGCCTGGGCGACAAGAAGGGCGCGGTCAAAAACAACGGCGGCGGCCACTACAACCACAGCCTGTTCTGGGAGACGATGAGCCCGGACGGCGGCGGCGAGCCCCAGGGCGAGCTCGCGGACGCGATCAACTCGGCGTTCGGCTCGTTCTCGGACTTCCAGGCGAAGCTGAAGGAAACCGGCGTCAACCAGTTCGGCTCCGGCTGGTCGTGGCTCGTGCACGACGGCTCCGGGCTCGCGATCGTCGGCACCGCCAACCAGGACAGCCCGATCTCCGACGGCAAGACGCCGCTGCTCGGCGTCGACGTCTGGGAGCACGCCTACTACCTGAAGTACCAGAACAGGCGCCCCGACTACATCGACGCGTGGTGGAACGTCGTCGACTGGAGCAAGGTCGCCGAGCGGTTCGCCGCCGCCGGCTGAGCGCTGATCTTCTGACGGGCCCCTCGCACATGGCGAGGGGCGGGCGGGCGCATGCGCCCGCCCGTGCGAACGCCGCATGCGGCGCTTCCGACAGGCCACATGTGGCCTGCTCAGGTCAGCTGCGATGAAGCGGCGGCCGGCGACGGGCGAGACGGCCTCGTCGAGCGCCGTGCCGGCGCCGGCGCCGGCCGGCTCGAGCATCGACTCGAGCACCTGCGCCGGCGGCTTCGTCGTTCTCGGCGGCCGCCGCCTCCAGCGCGGCGATGCGCTCGGGCGTCATCGCGGTCTCGTCCTCGTTCTCCGCGAGCCACGCGCGCGCCTCGGCGGCGGCGCTCTCGTCGCGCTGGACGGTCTTGCCGGCGGCGTAGTAGCGGTCGATCTCCTTGAACAGCTCGTCGACGAGCTGCTCGGTCGGGACCTTCTTCAGCGGCTCGCCCTTGGAGTAGATCATCCCCATGTCCTTGGCGCCGGTGATGCCGAAGTCGGCGTGGCGCGCCTCGCCGATGCCGTTGACCGCGCAGCCGAGCACCGAGACCTCGATCGGGTCCTCGTAGGCTTCCAGGCGCTGCTCGACTTCGGCGACGACGCGTGTCCATGTCGAACTGCAGCCGCCCGCAGGTCGGGCAGGCGATCAGCACCGGGCCCCTTCTCGCGCAGCTTCAGCGCCTTGAGGATCTCCCAGGCGACCTTGACCTCTTCCTCGGCGTGGAAGGTCGAGAGCGAGATGCGGATCGTGTCGCCGATGCCGTCGGCGAGCAGCGTGCCGAGGCCGACCGCCGACTTCAGCGAGCCCGACCACTTCGTGCCCGCCTCGGTCACGCCGAGGTGCAGCGGGTAGGGGATCCGCTCGGAGAGCATGCGGTTGGAGGCGATCGTGTTCGGCACCGAGGTCGACTTCATCGAGACCTTGAAGTTCTTGAAGTCCAGGCGCTCCATCAGCTCGACGGTCTCGATCGCCGCGGTCACGAGCGCCTCGACGGGGTTGTCGTACTCGAGCTGGCGCAGGTGCTTGGGCAGCGAGCCCGAGTTGACGCCGACGCGCAGCGGCGTGCCCGTGCGCTTGGCGAGCTCGATCACCTCGGCGACCTTCTCGGGGCCGCCGATGTTGCCGGGGTTCAGGCGCACGCAGTGCGCGCCGGCTTCGATCGCCTTCAGCGCGAGCGTGTGGTTGAAGTGGATGTCGGCGATGATCGGGATCGGCGACTCGCGCGACGATCGTCTTCAGCGCCTCGGCGTCCTGCTCGCGCGGCACCGCGACCCGCACGATGTCGGCGCCCGCCTCGGCGACGGTGCGGATCTGGTCCATCGTCGCCTGCAGGTTCGCCGTCTCGGTCTTCGTCATCGTCTGCACGGCGACCGGCGCGCCGCCGCCGATCGGCACGCGCCGACGAGGATCTGGCGCTCTGAGGCCATGGGCCGATTCTAGTTGGCCTCGCCGGACGTCCGGGTCAGCTCGGCCGCGCGACCACCGGCGGCCCCGGTCGGCGTAGCCGGCCGGCTCGGCCTGCCGCCGCGATGGCTGCGGCAGTGGTCGCTGCCGAGCGTCTACGCCACCGCCCGGGGCCCGCTCGCGCGCCTCGCCGGCCGTTCGCCGAGCGCGCCCGGCGCGCCGCCACGCGCGCTCTTCCCCGCGCCTCGCTGCCGGAGGCGCGCGGATCCTCGACGTCGGCTGCGGCGTGCTCGGGCTGCGCGCGCTCGAGCCGCGGCCTCGACATCACCGGCACCGACCTCGCCGCGCAGCCCGCACTACCCCGGGCCCGTTCGTGCACGCGGACGCGAGCGAGGGGCTGCCGTTCGCCGACGGCGAGTTCGACCTCGTCTACTGCTCGAGCGTGATCGAGCACGTCCCCCCCGCGCCGGCGCGCGCCGTTCGCGGCCGAGCTGCGCCGCGTCGGGCGCGGCTGGATGGTGCAGACGCCGGCCCGCTCGTTCCCGATCGAGCCGCACGCGCTGCTGCCCGTTCGCGCACTGGCTGCCGCTCGGGCTGCGCCGCCCCTACTGGCGGCTCGGGCGCCGCCGGCGGCTGGGAGGAGATCTCGCTGCTCTCGCCGGCGCGAGCTCGAAGCGCTGTTCGGGCCGGCCCGACCCGAGCGGCTCGGCCCGCTCGTCAAGAGCTGGGTCAGCGTGAGCGGGCCCCCGGCCGGCGCGCGGAGCGTCAGCCGGCCAGGCGGCTGATGTCGTTGCTGACGCCGTTGACGACCAGGAACAGCAACAGCACGATCCCGACCGAGCTGTAGCGGTACATCGCCTCAGCGAGACGCGCCGGCCGCGCAGCTTCTCGAGCAGCGACCAGAGCACGTGGCCGCCGTCCAGCGGCAGGAACGGGAACAGGTTGATCACGGCGAGGACCAGCGAGAGGAAGCCGAGGAACACGAACGCGTAGCCCGCGCCGGCGGCGACGGTTTCCTGGCCGACTTCGGTGATCCCGACGATGCTGTGCAGCTGCTTGCGCTCCTTGCGCTCGGTCAGCGCTTTGCCGAAGCCGCTCAGCGTGCCGGTCGTCGTGTGCCACATCTCGCGTGATCGCCGCGCCGGCCGCAGCCGAGCGCGCCGAAGCGACGCGGCGGCTTCACCGAACACGAAGCCGATCAGCATCGTCGCTTCATTCGCCGTCGGCGCTGTCATAGCGCGGGTAGACGCTCAGCGCGACCGTTCGACCGTGCCGCGGCGCACCGTCAGGCTGACCGGCGTGGCGGCCCGGCAGCCCGTCGACGGCAGCGCCGGCGCAGCGGTGGGCGTCGATCGCCGCGCGCGACGCGTTTCGATGCGTCGCCGCGCTGGCCGTCGACGGTCGACGATCCGGTCGCCGGATCGCAGCACCCCGTCGGCCGCCTTGCCGGGCTCGACCTCCGCGACGACCGGCTCGCTGCTGACACGGTCGCACGCCCGGATCGAGGTTTCGAGCGCGATCGCGCCGTGCGAGGCTGCCGCTCAGCAGCACCGCCCAGAACAGCACGAACGCGATCAGGATGTTGACGCCGGGCCCGCGAGGATCACGGCGATCCGCTTCCACGGCGCTGCATGTAGTAGGCGCGGTCGGCGACGCGCAGGTCGAGTGTCTCGATTCGACCGGGCTCATGCCGGTGATCTTCACGTAGCCGCCCGCGGGGATCGCGCCGATCGCGTAGTCGGTCTCGCCGCGTTTGATCCCGAACGAGCGTCGGGCGGGAAGAACAGCGAGAAGCGCTCCACGCGCATCCCGACGGCCTTCGCGACGGCGAAGTGGCCGAGCTCGTGCAGCACGATCAGCGCCATGATCCCGAGGAGCGTCAGTACCCAGCTCACGCGGTCAGTGTGGCAGGCACGCCGGATCGCTCTGCCGCGGGCGAGCCCGGCGCGATCGGCGGCGCCGCTAGCGCAGCGCTGCGACCGCCTCGCCGCGCGAGCTCGCGGGCCTCGCGGTCGGCCTCGTACAGCGAGTCGAAGGTCACGCACCGGCTGCGCCGCCGAGCGCGTCGAGCGTCCGCTCGATCACCTCCGGCGATCTCCAGGAAGCGCAGGCCGCCCGTCGAGGAACGCGTGCACCGCGATCTCGTTGGCGGCGTTCAGCACGCACGGCGCGGTGCCGCCCGCCCGCGCGGCCTCGCGCGCGAGCCGCAGGCACGGGAACGCGTCGAGGTCGACCGGCTCGAACGTCGAGCCGGCCGACCGCCGCGAGGTCGAGCGGCTCGATCGGCAGCTCGACGCTCTCGCCGCCGTGCAGCGCGTAGGAGATCGCGATCCGCATGTCCGGCGGCCCGAGGTGCGCGAGCATCGCGCCGTCGGCGAGCTGCACCAGCCCGTGGATCAGCGACTGCGGGTGGACGACGACGTCGATCCGCTCGTACGGGCGTGCCGAACAGGTGGTGGGCCTCCATCACCTCGAGGCCCTTGTTCATCAGCGTCGCCGAGTCGATCGTGATCTTGCCGCCCATCGCCCAGGTCGGGTGGGCGAGCGCCTCCTCGACCGTCACCTCCCCGAGCTCCGCGCGGGTGCGGCCGCGGAACGGCCCGCCGCTGGCGGTGATCGTCAGACCGCTCGACGGCGCCCGGGCGGCTGCCCGGCGATCAGCTGGTGCAGCGCGGTGTGCTCGGAGTCGACCGGCACGATCCGCGCGCCCGTCGCCTCCGCCAGCGCCGTCACGAGCTCGCCGCCGACGACCAGCGACTCCTTGTTGGCGAGCGCCAGGTCGATGCCCTCGCCGAGCGTCGCGACGGTCGGAGCGAGCCCGGCGGAGCCGACGAGCGAGTTCAGCACGAGGTCGGCGCCGGACTCGAGCGACGAGCCGCACGAGCCCCTCGGCGCCCGGCCAGCACCTGGCCCGCCGGTCCACGCTCTCCGCGGCGCGCGCCGCGGCGTCGGCGTCGGCCAGCGCGATCCGCTCCACGCCGTGCGCGTCGCGCCTGCTCGACGCAGCGGCTCCCACGAGCGCTCGGCGGAGAGGCCGACCAGCTCGAGCTCCTCGCGAGCGTTCGCAGACGTCGAGCGCCTGCCGCCCGATCGAGCCGGTCGAGCCGAGGATCAGAAGGCGCTTGCGCTCGGGCATCCAGCGCCGATCATAGGGCGCAGGGATCTCGGCATGGCTGCCGTCGGGGACGCGAGGGGTCGCGGTGCTCGGCGGCCCGATCGGGGTCGCCGGCGCGCGACGAGGGCTACTCGACGGCGACTCCGGCGTTCAGCGCCGAAGTTTCGTGCGAGCGCGCGGCGCGGACCGGCACGGGGGCCGGCTTCGGCGCGTCGGCCGCGCCGGCGTCGACGATCGCGATCAACGCCTCGGCCACGATCGGGTCGAACTGCGTGCCGGAGTTCGCCCGGATCTCGGCGAGCGCGATCTCGTGGCTGAGCGCGCGGCGGTAGACGCGGTCGGTGCGCATCGCGTTCCAGGCGTCGCAGCAGGTGATGATCCGCGCCTCGAGCGGGATCTGCTCGCCGGCCAGCGCGTCGGGGTAGCCACCGCCGTCCCAGCGCTCGTGGTGGGAGCGGACGATCGAGCCCGACCTCGCGCATGAACCCGCCGACCCGCTCCAGCATCCGCTGCCCCTCGACGGTGTGGGTCTTGATGATCTCCCACTCCTCCGCGGTCGAGCTTGCCGGGCTTGTTGATGATCTCCTTCGGGATCGCGATCTTGCCGACGTCGTGCAGCAGCGCCGCGAACTCGAGGTTGCGCCGCTGCTCGGCGCTCAGGCCGAGCCGCTCGCCGACCGCGAGCGCGAGCGCGACGACGCTCTTGCAGTGCTCGCCCGTGTACCCGTCGTCGGCCTCGACCACGTCGCCCAGCACCAGCGCCGTGCCGCGGTAGGCGCTGTTGAGCTCGAGCAGGCTCTCCAGGCGCTCCTGGCGCTCGCGGGCGAACACCGCGAACAGCCCGAGCAGCGGCAGCAGCGCCAGCGCGACCGCGGTTCGGATGATGTGCCGGGCGACGACCAGCGCGACACCCGACAGCGCGGCGTCGATCGCGTACACCCATGTCTCCCGCAGCTGCGCGCGCAGCGACACGCCGCGGACGTAGCGGTAGCGGACGGACGAGACGAGGAAGTCGGCGGCGAACTGAGCGGCGAGCGCCGCGAGCAGCAGCCGGACGCCGGCGTGCGCGGGTGAGCGCCCGGCGAACGCGAAGACCGCCGCGGCGCCGACCGCGAACCAGGCGTTGCCCGGAGACATAGAGAGCCGCGAGGGCGCGTCTCCCCGCGCAGCACGTCAGGCAGCCGCGCGAGTCCCAGCGCCAGCGACACGGCGACCGGCACGACGGGAGGCGGCGCCGCGAACAGCAGCGGGACGAACGCGAGCTGGGTGAGCACGGTGAAGCCGAGCGGCGTGTCGAACCTCACACGGCTGGCCACGATCAGGACGATCGTCGCCAGCGCGAGCGGTCCCGCATCGAGATCGTGCACCGGCGCCGCGACCCACATCGCGGCGACGACGCCGAGCAGCGCCACCGTCGCCACCAGCCCGGAAGCGAGTTCACGCCGCGTCATCGCGGAATGCTCGCGAGAGCGGGTGTCGGCGAGCAGCTCCTGCTCCTCGAGTGTCGGATCGAGCGCCATTTCCCTGCACGTATCGGCGCCACCCACGCCCTCCTTAGCCGCGCGCGAGGTCCGCTGGCCGTTCGGGCCGGGCGTGGGAGGACCCGCTCGGGGTCCCCCGCCGAGGGCTGTCGGCTGGATGACAATCGAGGCCGTCCAGAAAAGCGGCGCGCGGCTCACACTCGCCGGTGCCCCCGCCGATGTGGAAGGCGTAAACCCCATCACTGCAAAAGGCAAACCCGTCGCGAGGCGGGGACGCAAAGCCAGAGGTCTCAACCCTGAGATAGCTCGGCCGCCAGTGGAGTCACGGAGGACAGGATGTCTTCGTTTCGCCACACGGCAAGCAGTATCGTCAGGACGGTCGCATGCGTCGCGGGAGCATCCGTGGCGCTGGTGATCGCGCTGTACATGCCGGCCGCGGCGAACGCCGCGGAAGCACCCAAGGCGGCTGAAGCCGTCGTAGCCGCTCCGAAGGCGGTCGCCACCAAGGTGAGCGCCGAACTGGCGGTGTGCCCCGGCCAGACATTCCTTCAGCCGTTCACCGAACTGGGGGACAGCAACTACTACACCCTCGTCAACGGCAGCGAATCAGCTGCGACCGGCGAAGGCTGGGAACTGCTGAACGGCGCCTCCGTCGTCGAAGGGACACGTCCCGACGGCAGCGGCGGCGGCGTCTTCGACCTGCCCGCCGGGGCGGTCGCGATCAGCCCGCCCACGTGCGTGACGCTCCTCTACCCGACGGCGCGAGCCTGGGTGGAAAGCGTCTGGGCGGCGGCGCGGTCCAGGTCGGGCGTGTACTACCCCGGCACGAAGGCCCCGCGGCCCGTCGGCGCGCTGAACGCGAAGTCCGGCAAGGGCTGGGAACTCTCAGCACCGTTCAACGTACAGCCTCAGCTTGGCGGGAAGGAAGAAGGCGTCCGCGAAGTGCGGTTCGTCTACGCCAACCTCGGCAAGGGCGAAGATCACATCGCCGGGCTGTACGTCGACCCGCGCCTGACCTACTAGGGCTCCGGCTCACCGTGCCGGGCGACCTCACGGCCGCCCGGCACGGCCCGGTGCGCCTGCCGCCTCGAGCGGCGGCAGCGCTGCGCGCGAGCCGCGCCGGACGAAGCTTTAGCCCGTGTTCAGGCGCCGCTCAGGGACTGTTGAGGAGCTTGGAGCAGACTGCTCCGCAGAGTGCTCCTCACACTCCTCCTGATCCTCATCCCCTCCGTCTGGCTGATCGTCGCGGCCCTCGCCGTGGCGGCCTGCCGGTCGGCTTCCCGAGCCGACCGGCAGGCGGCGGCCGGGCGGCCGCCGCAGCGGCCCCTCTGCCGGACGCCGGATGATCCCTACGGCCTAGCCACCAGCCAGGGCGTGTAGTCCACGGTCCCGGTGGCGCTGTCGCATTTCGCGCTGCTCGGGCCCTGTTTGCATCCCCAGTAGTCCTCCTGGGCTTCGACGGAGGTGCCGGGTTCGCCGACGGCGCCCGCGGTGTTTTTCTCGATCGTGTTTTCGTGGGCTGTGACGTTCGCCTGGCCGCCGGCCGGCTGGCCTTCGGTCGGGTTGCTCTGCGTGACGAACACACCGGTGCCGAAGTGCTCGATGGTGTTCTGCGTCAGCGTCGCCGTCAGATCCCCGAATTCGTAGCCGAGCTGGTCCGTGGTCAGGTACGCGCCATATTCCGCGGCCGGTTTCGCGCCCGTGCCGATCACGGTGTTGCCGTAGAACGTCGGTCCCTGTCCGGCGACGGCGCTGCCGTAGGCGGCGAGGCCGACGGTGCAGCCGCTGATCTTGTTGGCCGCGACATTGGCAGAGACGTACGGGACGAACACGAAGATCCCGTAGCCGTTTTCCTTGCAGTCG